>NZ_CADDWM010000001.1 GCF_902809835.1 Agromyces sp. Marseille-P2726
CTCGACGGTCGTGCGCACGAGCGGCAGTGCCAACCCGCAGACGGCGGCCCTCGCCCAGGCGCGTCTGCGGCTCGACGCCGCGGTGGCCGACCTCCGTCGTGCCGAGGCGGCGCTGGCCGATGCACGTGAAACCCGCGACGTCGCCCGCGCCATCGCCGAGCGACTGCAGCTCGTCGCCGACGAGGCGCAGCTCGACGCCGATGCCGCCATGCGCGCCTACTTCGCCGCCGCACAGGGCGACGGCACGACGTTCTCCTCGATGGATGCCGTCTTCGGCGCCGGTCACGACCTGCTCGCCGGACTCGGCGGCGTGGCGCGCGTGGCGCAGATCCACGGCGACGCCGACCAGCTGTTCGAGATCGCCCAGCGCCGAGGCGACGCCGCCGACGCCGCCCAGGCTCGGGCCGACGCCGCGTGGGAGGCGGTGGACGCGGTTCCCGTCGAAGACCGCCAGGCCGATGTCGCGAGCGCCGAGGCGGCGGTTGCGGCGGCACGACAGGCGCTGACCACCCTGCAGTCGCGCGATCTCGACACCCGCCTGGCGTCGAGCGATGTCTCGTTGCTGCTCGAATCCCTTCCCGCCGACTCCGGTCAGCTGAGCGCCCAGGGTTGGTCGTCGCCGGTCGCCGGTCGCATCACCGACCGCTTCGGCCCGCGGCCGAACAAGCCGCTGCCCGGCGTGAACGACTTCCACCGCGGCACCGACCTCGCGGCATCCTGCGGCACACCGGTCTTCGCCGCCACCGACGGCGTCGTGCTTTCGGCCGGGCCGAACGGCGGCCTCGGCAACTGGATCCTCATCGAGCACGGTGAGGGCGTCGACACCGGGTACGGACACCTCTCGCCCGGCGGCATCCTCGTCTCGCCCGGACAAGCCGTCACAGCGGGCCAGCTCATCGGCACGGTCGGCACCACCGGTGCATCGACCGGATGCCACCTGCACTTCGAGGTGCACCTCGACGGCACGGCCGTCGACGCGATCCCGTTCATGGCGGCCCGCGGCGTGACGCTCGGCTGAGTCCGCCCGCCCCACCGGGATGCGCCGGGGCGTCTGGGATCCCGGACGACCGCACCGCGGCATCCGTTGTCGACTGGTGCCGGGTGCGCTGTGATCGGATCATGACCGATGCACCCACCCGCACCGTGCGCGCCGCACGCGGCTCGCAACTCACCGCGAAGAGCTGGCAGACCGAGGCGCCACTGCGCATGCTCATGAACAACCTCGACCCCGAGGTGGCCGAACGCCCCGAGGACCTCATCGTGTACGGCGGCACGGGCAAGGCCGCCCGGTCGTGGGCGGCGTTCGACGCCATCGTGCGCACGCTCGAGGAGCTCGAGTCCGACGAGACGCTGCTCGTACAGTCGGGCAAGCCCGTCGGCGTCTTCCGCACGCACGAGTGGGCGCCGCGCGTGCTCATCGCCAACTCGAACCTCGTGGGCGACTGGGCGACGTGGCCCGAGTTCCGCCGCCTCGAGCAGGCCGGGCTCACGATGTACGGCCAGATGACCGCCGGCTCCTGGATCTACATCGGCACGCAGGGCATCCTGCAGGGCACGTACGAGACCTTCGGGGCGGTCGCCCGGGCGCTCGCCGCCCGGAAGGGCGAGTCGGATGAGCACGGTGGCGGCAGCCTGGCCGGCACGCTGACGCTCACCGCCGGATGCGGCGGCATGGGCGGCGCCCAGCCGCTGGCCGTGACGATGAACGGCGGTGCCGTGCTCATCGTCGATGTCGACGAGTCGCGCCTGCAGCGCCGCGTGGAGCACGGCTACCTCGACGAGTACACCACCGATCTCGAGGCCGCGATCGCACGGGTCACGGCGGCGAAGGCCGCGGGCGAGGCGCTGTCGGTCGGCGTCGTGGGCAACGCCGCCGTCGTGTTCGGTGACCTGCTCCTGCGCCACCGCGCCGGCGACCTGAAGGTCGACATCGTCACAGATCAGACGAGCGCCCACGATCCGCTCTCGTACCTGCCGGTCGGCGTCGCATTCGAGGACTGGCACGCTGAGGCCGAACGCGACCCCGAGGGCTTCACCGCCCGCGCTCGAGGCAGCATGGCCAAGCACGTGGCCGCGATGGTGGGCTTCCAGGACGAGGGCGCCGAGGTCTTCGACTACGGCAATTCGATCCGCCGCGAGGCCGAGCTCGGCGGCTACGACCGCGCGTTCGAGTTCCCCGGCTTCGTGCCCGCCTACATCCGGCCGCTCTTCGCCGAGGGCAGGGGACCGTTCCGCTGGGCGGCGCTCTCGGGCGCCCCCGCCGACATCGCGGCCACCGACCGCGCCATCCTCGAGCTCTTCCCCGACGACGAGCACCTGCGCCGCTGGATCACGCAGGCGGGCGAGAAGGTGCACTTCGAGGGCCTGCCCGCGCGCATCTGCTGGCTCGGCTACAAGGAGCGCCACCTCGCCGGGCTGAGGTTCAACGAGATGGTCGCCTCGGGCGAGCTCTCGGCGCCCGTCGTCATCGGCCGCGACCACCTCGACTCGGGATCGGTGGCCTCGCCCTACCGCGAGACCGAGGCGATGGCCGACGGCTCCGATGCGATCGCCGACTGGCCCCTGCTCAACGCCCTGCTCAACACGGCATCGGGCGCGACGTGGGTTTCGATCCACCACGGCGGCGGCGTCGGCATCGGCCGTTCCATCCACGCCGGGCAGGTCGTGGTGGCCGACGGCACCGAGCTCGCGGCGGAGAAGATCGCTCGCGTGCTCGTGAACGACCCCGGCTCGGGCGTCATGCGGCACGTCGACGCCGGCTACGACCGTGCGGTCGAGGTGGCTCGCGAGCGCGGTCTGCGTGTGCCCATGATGGAAGGTTGACGGATGCCGCGAGCCGGCCGCACACTCATCACGAACATCGGCGAGCTGGTCACGAACGATCCGGCACCTGACCGCGACGGCGGCCCGCTCGGCATCATCCGCGACGCCGCGGTGCGCCTCGAAGATGGCCGCATCACGTGGGTCGGCAGCCGGGCGTCGAGTGGCGCCGCCGCCGCCGGCGGCGACGCGTATCGAGACGCAGCAGATCTCGATACCCGTCCGGCTTCGCCGGGCGCCACTCGATCACCCGACATCGTCGACGTGGGCGGCCGAGCGGTCATCCCCGGCTTCGTCGACTCGCACACGCACCTCGTCTTCGGCGGCGACCGGGCGGAGGAGTTCGCCGCACGCATGGCCGGGCGCCGCTACGAGGCGGGCGGCATCCGCACGACCGTCGCGGCCACGCGCGCCGCGACCGACGACGAGCTGCGGGCCCGCCTCGCCGAGTTCGTCGCCGGGCTGCACGGTCAGGGCACGACGACCTTCGAGATCAAGTCGGGCTACGGCCTGTCGGTCGCCGACGAGGAGCGGCTCGTGCGCCTCGCGCGCGAGGTCACCGCCGAGGTCACGTTCCTCGGCGCGCACGTGGTGCCGGCCGAGTTCGCCGAGAGCCCCGACGCCTACGTCGACCTCGTCGTCGGCGAGATGCTCGACGCGTGCGCGTCGCACGCGAAGTGGATCGACGCGTTCTGCGAGCGCGGCGCCTTCACGGCCGAGCAGTCCCGTCGCGTGCTCGAGGCGGGCGCCGCCGTCGGCCTCGGGGTGCGCGTGCACGGCAACCAGCTCGGCGAGGGCGACGGAGTGCGCCTCGCGGTCGAGCTGGGCGCGGCATCCGTCGATCACTGCACCTTCCTGAGCGACGCGGATGTCGCGGCCCTCGCGGCATCCGACACCGTCGCCACCCTGCTGCCGGGCGTCGAGTTCTCGACCCGCCAGCCGTATCCCGACGCACGTCGCCTCATCGACGCCGGCGCGACGGTGGCGCTCGCGAGCGACTGCAATCCGGGATCGAGCTTCACCAGCTCGATGCCGTTCTGCATCGCGGTGGCCGTGCGCGACATGCGGATGACCCCGGCCGAGGCGGTCTGGGCGTCGACCGCGGGCGGTGCGGCGGCGCTTCGGCGAACGGATGTGGGCGTGATCCGCCCGGGTGCGCGCGCCGACCTCGTGCTGCTCGATGCGCCGAGCCACGTGCACCTCGCGTACCGGCCGGGCGTTCCGCTCGTGGCATCGGTGTGGAAGGACGGAGCGCTCGTCGCGTGATCAGTCGTCGTCGCTCCGACGCAGCCGCCGGCGCGCCGAGAGGAGCATGACGTCGGGACGCGATGCCACGAGACGCTCGGCGCGGTCGAGCGTGTCGGTCACCCGCTCGGCCCCCGACGCCACGACCCCCACGCCGATGACGGCGCGGCGATGCAGGTCCTGCTGAGCGACCTCGGCCACACTCGCCTCGGTCGTTCGCCGAAGGTCGGCGAGGATCGGGCGGAGCACGCCTCGCTTCTCCTTCAACGAGTGCACGTCGCCGAGCAGCAGGTCGAACTCGATCCAGCCGATCCACATCGCCCCAGCCTCGCAGATCGGTCGGAGTTGAGACAGGTCCGGCTACGCCGGCCGCTCGTCGACCAGCGGGTCTCGGCGCACTTCGATCGCGCCGACCCCGGTGAACCGGATCCACGCCCGGTCCTCGGATTCGACGACCGTCATGAGCACCCGGTCGCACGTGCCGCACCGCACCACCGTGCCGGCACCGCTCGGGTAGACCATCGCCCGAGCGAGCTCGGCCGAGGTGCCGCATCCGTCGCACCGCGCGACCGCCATCGTCACGTCGAACGCGAAGTACTCCGCGAGCGGTCCGGCGAGCGAGTTGCCGTCGAGATGGGTCATCACGAGCCTCCGTAGCGCTCGGTGCGGATCGAACGTGGATCGTGCCCGAACTCCACCATCCAGTCGGCGATGCGCTCGACGAATCCCGTCGAACCGCAGACGTAGACGAGCGGATGCTCCGCAGCCGGGATCACCGCGGCCTCGAGCGTGTCGCGCATGATCCGCCCGGGCGCCGTGGGCCAGCCCTCGGGCGTTCGCCGCGTGTAGACGTAGTCGACCTGGAACGGCGCCGACGCCGACGCGAGCGCCCGGAGCTCGTCGGCGAAGTAGATGTCGTCGGGCGTACGCACGGAATAGAGGAGGCGGAATCGCGTCGGATCGTCGGCCGCCGCATGCGCGCTCGCGATGGCGAAGAGCGGCACGACCCCCGACCCGCCGGCGATCAGCTGCACCGGCCGCACACCGTCGACCGCCAGGCGTTCGGCCGCCGGCCGCCACACGAAGAACGCGCCGAGCGGCCCGTGCACCTCGAGCATGTCGCCCTCGCGCACCTCGTCGACGAGGAACGGCGACACCTCGCCGTCGGGCAGCTTGTCGATCGCGAGCGTCACCCGGGCACCCGGACCCGACGACGCGATCGAGTACGAGCGCGTCGCCGTGTAGCCGTCGGGTGCGGTGAGCCGGATGTCGAGGTGCTGCCCGGCGGCGTTGCCGGGCCATCCGTCGACGTCGAGCTCGAGCCGTGCCGCGTTCGGCGTCTCCTTGCGGGCCGCGACCACCGTCGCGACGTGCCATCCGGAGCGTGGCACGGCGGCGATCGGCGAAACCGACGAGGGCCCCGCTGCGGCATCCGTCACCCGGCCGACGGAGGAACCGACCGAGTCGGTCACCAGTAGCGCTCTTCCTTCCAGGGGTCGCCGTGGATGTGGTAGCCGTTCTGTTCCCAGAAGCCGGGCTCGTCCTGGTCCATCATCTCCAGCCCGCGCACCCACTTCGCGCTCTTCCAGAAGTAGAGGTGCGGCACGAGCAGTCGCGCGGGTCCGCCGTGCTCGGCCTCGAGCGGTTCGCCGTCGAACTCGAACGCGATCCACGCCTTGGCGTCGAGCAGCTCGTCGAGCGGCACGTTCGTGGTGTACCCGCCATAGCTGTGCGCCATGACGTAGTCGAGGTCGGTCTCGACGTGCTCGAAGATGGTGTCGAGCGACACGCCGCGCCACTTGGTGCCGAGTTTCGACCAGTGGGTCACGCAGTGGCTGTCGGTGTCGACCTCGTCGATCTCGAGCGACATGAACTGGTCCCAGTTCCAGCTGCGCTCGCCCGATTCGGCGCGCACGGTGAACTCCCAGTCGGCCGTGTCGATGTCGGGGGTCGGTCCTGCCGACAGCACCGGGAAATCGTGCACGAGCGTCTGGCCGGGTGGGAGCCGGTCGTCGTGTTCGCGACTGCGACCGCTGAATCCCCTGGTGATGAACGACATGACGTCCTCCTCCCCGATGGCGGGAGTCTAGTGACCGGGGCACCCGCTGTCACCGGTCGACTAGCGTGGAAGTATGCCGACCACCCCGGCGGCGCCCGACGGCGTCGGTACCCTCATCCCGGTGCACGAGCACCTCGAGCGGGTCCTCACGACGGTCACGCCGGTCGCCCGTGTCGAGCGGGTGCCGCTGTCGGATGCCGCGGGCCGCACGTTGGCGACCTCCGTCGACGCGCTCGTCGACCTGCCGTCGTTCGACAACTCGGCCATGGACGGCTACGCGGTGCGCCGCGCGGATGTCGCGACGGCGGGCTCCGACGCCCCGGTCGTGCTCGACGTGGTCGCCGACCTGCCCGCCGGTCCCGCGCGTGACGTCTCGATCGGCGCCGGCCAGGCCGCGCACATCATGACGGGCGCGCCCATTCCGCCCGGTGCCGACGCCGTCGTCCCGGTCGAGCTGACGGATGCCGCCGCCACGCGCGTCGCGATCCGCCGAGCTCCCCGCCCGGGCCACCACATCCGCCTCCGCGGGGAGGACCTGCGCACCGGCGACCGGGTCCTCACCGCGGGCATGGCGCTGGGTGCCCGCCGGATCGCCGCGGCGGCGGCCGCCGGCCACGCGGAGCTGCCCGTGACCGCCCTCCCTCGGGTCGCCGTGGTCGCCACCGGGAGCGAGTTGGTCGAGCCAGGGCGGCCGCTCGGCCGGGGCATGATCCACGACTCGAACTCGCTGCTGCTCGCGGCGCTCGTGGCCGAGGCGGGCTGCGTCGTGAGCGAGCGGCTACGCCTCGCCGACGATCCCGCGGCGCTTCGCGATTGGCTCGATCGACGCGGGGCGTGCGACCTGGTCGTCTTCGCCGGCGGTGTCAGCGTCGGCGCTCATGACGTCGTGCGCCAGGTGCTCGGCGAACTGGGTACGGTTCGCTTCGCGACGGTCGCGATGCAGCCCGGCAAGCCGCAGGCATTCGGGACCCTGTCCGACGGCACGCCGGTCTTCGGGCTGCCGGGCAACCCGGTGAGCGTCGCCGTGTCGTTCGAGGCCTTCGTCCGCCCGGCGCTCCTGCGCCTGCAGGGACGCGCCGAGGTGATGCGGCCGACGTGGCGAGCCGTCGCGGAGGTCGGCTGGCGGTCGCCCGGCGGCAAGCGGCAGTACATGCCGATCGTGGTGGGCCAAGGAGCCGACGGGCCGACCGTACGTCCCGCGACCGCGGGCGGTTCCGGCTCGCACCTCGTAGGCGGGCTCGCGGCCGCCGACGGGTTCGCGGTGGTCCCCGAAGAGATGGAGCACGTCGCCGAGGGAGACACGGTCGAGGTGGCGGTCACGCGATGAACCCCGCTGGTGCGCCCGGCCCGCTCGACGCGATCATCCTCGCAGGCGGGCGTGCAGAGCGGCTGGGCGGCGCGAGCAAGCCCGACCTCGTGGTCGGTGGTCGGAGCCTCCTCTCGATCGCGATCGATGCGGCACGAACGGTGGGATGCGCTCGGATCATCGTGGTCGGTCCGTCCGAACTGGATGCGCCCGGCTGCACGGTGGTGCGCGAGGACCCACCGTTCGGCGGCCCGGTCGCAGCAGTCGCCGCGGGCCTCGCGGCGCTCGGCGTCCCCGGTGGTCGAGTAGCGCCCGGCGAAGCCGGACGCGTATCGAGACCGGGCGACCCAGATCTCGATCCGCGTCGCGCTGCGCGCGGCGCGACTCGATCACCGAACGACGACGTCCTCGTGCTCGCCCGCGACATGCCCGACGCCCACGACGCCACGCGGCGCCTGGGCGAGGCACGCTCGGAGGCGAGCGTCGGCGACGGCGTGTGCCTCGTCGACGCCGACGGCAACACCCAGTGGCTCGCCGCGATCTACTCGCGCTCGTCGCTCGAGCGTTCGCTCGACGTCCTCGAACTCGAGCGCGGCGTCACGGGTGCGTCGATGCGGCGGCTCGCGGCATCCCTCGACCTCACCCTCGTCGCCGACGGCGGCAGCACCCACGACATCGACACGTGGAGCGACCTCGAACGAGCCCGCTCCACCGAACAGGAGGCGGCGCAGTGAACGACCAGCAGTCCCCCGACACGCTCGACCGGTGGCTCGCCGCCCTGGCGGCCGAACTCGGCATCGACCCCGCCACCGTTCCGGTCGGCACCATCCTCGACCTCGCCCGCGACATCGCCCACGGCGTGGCGCGACCGGCCGCCCCGCTCAGTACGTTCGTCGTGGGCCTCGCGGTGGGTGCCGGCAACGGCTCGCTCGCCGACCTGTCCGCTCGAGCGAGCGCCCTCGCCGAGAGCTGGCCCGCCGACGGGTAGGCATCAGCGCTCTGGTAGCCGAATCTCCGGTCCTCGGGCCGACTCCTGAATACAAGGACGTCCCGTTGAGCGTCCCTCTGCACAGGAGGAATCTCTTCTCTGACTGAACCGGTAGATTCCGCGTGTTCTCCCGAAGGGATCGGCTTTCGAGACGGTTCGACGCCCAGTGGGGTCAAGCGTCGCCGGGTCGCGTTCAGCGATCCGCTCGCGGGACGATACGGCGGCTCAGTGCTCGCAGACGTCGCGGCGCTGTCCCAGTGTGACGACACGCGTCTCGATACGCGTCCGGCTTCGCCGGGCGCTACTCGACGACCGAGACGCGGGCCCGTCTCGATACGCGTCCGGCTGCGCCGGGCGCTACTCGACATTGAGAATGGTGGTGGCGGTCTCGGGTTGGGTCTGACCTGCTACTCGACGGACTCGTTGTGATGTCATTCGGCCGATTTGTCGGCCCTGCTCGGGGCTTGTCGATCACGTCGGTTCGGGAGACCGGGCCGGGCGTGGGATGTGACCTAATAGGACCCTGTCCGCCGACTCTTCAATGTCTTGTCCGCCCGGCCCGGTGCGGTCATCCGATCGATCACTCGAGAGGAGACACCCATCATGCTACCCACCCCGAACGCGCCCGTCCCGGGCACGACTGTCGTCGTCGGTGTCGATACGCACACGGACACCCATCACGCGGCAGTGCTTGATCTGAACGGCCGGCTCGAAGGCGACGCCGCGTTCCCGGCGACGCCGGCCGGTTACCAGGCACTGGTGGACTGGGCCGGCTCGTACGGGATCATCGACCGGATCGGGGTCGAGCTGACCAGCTCGTACGGTGCCGGCTTGACTCGGGCGCTGACCGGTGCAGGGATCCACGTCCTCCAAGTGAACACCACCGACAAGGCCACCCGCGCCCGACGCGGCAAGGACGACCGCAGCGACGCGATCGCTGCCGCGCAGAAAGTCCTCGCCGGGATGGCGACCGCGATCCCGAAGGACACCACCGGTGTCATCGAATCGATCCGGATGCTGACATTGGTGCGGAATTCCGCGGTGAAGTCCCGCACGCAGGCGTTGAACCAGATCAAGGACCTCCTCGTTACCGCGCCCACCCCGCTGCGGGAACAACTCCGCCGATTCAGCCTGCCCACGATCGCGAAACACGCGGCCGCACTCCAACCCGACACCGGGCGGTACGCCGATCCGGCACACGCAGCCGAGCATGCCCTGAAACGTCTCGGTCACCGCGTCGCCGCCCTGAACGACGAGATCACCGCCGCAGATCAGGAACTACGCGCCCTGACCACGGCGACCGCACCAACTCTGCTCGCTCGTCCCGGGCTGGGCGTCCACACCACCGCCCAGTTCCTGATCACCGCCGCCGAGAACATCGACCGGATCACCAGCGACGCCGCATTCGCCAGACTCTGCGGAGCCGCACCCGTCCCAGTATCGTCCGGACAAACCCACCGGATGCGACTGCACCGCGGCGGCGACCGGCAAGCCAACCGAGCGCTGCACATGATCATCATCGGCCGGATGAAGACCGCCCCCGACCCCCGCGCCTACATCACCCGAAGACTCACCGAAGGCCTCTCAAAACGCGACACCACCCGCGCCCTGAAACGCTACGTCGCCCGCCAAGTCTTCAACGACCTCAAAACCGACCTCACCAAGAATCGACATCCATAGGACCATCGACCGGGGTGCTCAGGCGCTCGGTCGCGCGTCGCGCAGCATGCCCGCGACGACGAGCGCGAACGCGCCGACGAGCACGAGCAGCCACAACCCGAGCGCGTACGAGTTCGTCTCGGCGTTGTACGTCGCACCCATCACCAGGGGCGGGAAGTACCCGCCGAGGCCGCCGGCCGCCGCGACGACACCGGTGACCGCCCCCACCTTGTCCTTCGGCGTCGACGGCCCGACCCAGGCGAAGACCGCGCCCATTCCGAGTCCCATCGCCCCGGCCATCGCGAGGAAGGTGACGCCGGTGACGATGCCCTCGGGCGGCTGCTGGCCGACGATATAGGCGAGGGCCACGATGCCCGCGAGCGAGATGAGCGAGATGATCTTGGGCCCGAAGCGATCGGACAGCACGCCGCCGATCGGCCTGGCGATCACGGCCGCGGCGGCGAACATGGCCGTGCGCGTGCCCGCTCCGATGGGATCGACCTCGTCGGGGTAGATCGTCGTCAGGTACTTCGGCAGGAAGGTCGAGAACGCGACGAAGCCGCCGAACACGATCGCGTAGAGGAACGACATCTCCCACGTGATGGGCAGCCGCAGCGCGCCGAGGACCTTCGGAACGAGCGGCTGGTGGCTCGACTCCCACAGCGGCGAATCCCGCAGGAACAGCCACACCACGATCGCGGTCGCGACCATGATCGCCGCGATGAGCAGGTGCGTCGGCAGGTACCCGATGCTCTCCGCCAGCCGCGGCGTGAAGAACGCCGAGACCGCGGTGCCGATCATGCCCATGCCGAACACGCCGGTCGCGAAACCGCGGCGCTTCGGCTCGTACCATGCGCTCGAGAACGGCACGCCGACGGCGAACACGGTGCCGGCGATACCGAGGAGGAAGCCCGCCACGAGCAGCAGCGGGAAGCTGCCCAGCACGCCCGCCAAGGCGACGAGCAGCAGGGGCGGAACGGCCGCGAGCAGCACGAAGGTGAACATCCTGCGCCCGCCGAACCGATCGGTGAGGGCACCGGTGACGATGCGCCCGAGCGCTCCCACCAGCACCGGCATGGCGAGCATGAGCGAGATCTGGCCCTCATCGAGGCCCATCTCCGTGGCGTACGTCTTCTGGAGCGGCGCGATCACCATCCACGCCCAGAATCCGACCGTCGACGCGAGGGTCGCCAGCAGGACCTGGCCGAATCGACCTCGCAGCGCGGTGCGTTCCGGTTGCGTCGACGTTGCCTGCATGTCGGCCCCCTTGCCCTGCGAGATCGTCGTGTCGCACTGCTGGTGCCGACCATATCCGCGCGCCGCGTGGCGCGCCAGCACATCCGGCGGGGATCCTCCGGTCGAATCGGCTCGGTTCCGGCGGCCTCCATTCCCGTGCATCGCAACACAGCGCATAATGGGGCCAAGACCGCGGCAGTGACGCCGAGCCTCAGGGTGACGCTTGCCGCCTGTTCCCCGGGAGGGCCGTTGTGAGCCAAGCGACCAGCACCTCGACCGAGCCGGCGACCGACGGGCCCCTCGCCTCCGCACTGCTGTCGATGGGCCGGTTCGTGCGGCCGGGCAGCGTCTCGCCCGACCAGCGCTCGGTCTACCTCGAGGGCGGGCGCCAGGGCGACGCGTTCTACCGCGACCGCTGGTCGCACGACAAGGTGGTGCGTTCGACGCACGGCGTCAACTGCACGGGCTCCTGCTCGTGGAAGGTCTACGTCAAGGACGGCATCATCACGTGGGAGACCCAGCAGACCGACTACCCGAGCGTGGGTCCCGACTCCCCCGAGTACGAGCCCCGCGGATGCCCCAGAGGCGCCGCCTTCAGCTGGTACACGTACTCCCCGACCCGCGTTCGCTACCCGTACGTTCGCGACGTGCTCGTGTCGGCGTATCGCGAGGCGAAGGCCCGACTGGGGGACCCGGTGCTGGCGTGGGCCGACCTCACCGACGACCCCGAGCGCTCCCGGGCCTACAAGCGGTCGCGCGGCAAGGGCGGCCTCGTCCGCACCACCTGGGACGAGGCATCCGAGATCGTGGCAGCGGCGCACGTGCACACGATCAAGAATTACGGGCCCGACCGCATCGCGGGGTTCTCTCCGATCCCCGCCATGTCGATGGTCTCGCACGGGGCCGGGGCCCGCTTCATCAACCTCATCGGCGGCACGATGCTGTCGTTCTACGACTGGTACGCCGACCTGCCCGTCGCGAGCCCACAGGTCTTCGGCGACCAGACGGACGTACCCGAGTCGGCCGACTGGTGGAACTCGTCGTACCTCATGATGTGGGGCTCGAACGTGCCCGTCACCCGCACTCCCGATGCCCACTTCATGGCGGAGGCGCGCTATCGCGGCCAGAAGGTCATCACCGTCTCACCCGATTACGCCGACAACACGAAGTTCGCCGACGAATGGCTCGCGCCGCACCCCGGAACCGACGGGGCGCTCGCGATGGCGATGGGTCACGTGATCCTGAAGGAGTTCCTCGTCGACCGACGCACCCCGCGCTTCGTCGACTACCTGAAGCGGTTCTCCGATGCCCCGTACCTCATCACCCTCGATGAGCGCGGCGACGCGTGGGTGCCGGGCAAGTTCCTCACGGCGGCCGACCTCGGCGGATTCACCGCCCGCGCGACGAACGCCGAGTTCAAGACCGTGCTCCTCACCGCGAACAGCGAGCCGGTCGTTCCCAACGGGTCGCTCGGGCACCGGTTCAGCGCCGACGACGAGGGGGCATGGAACCTCGACCTCGGTGACATCGACCCCCTGCTGTCGATCGCCGACGGGGAGCAGTGGCGCGGGGCATCCGTCGCCGTCGACCTGCCGCGCTTCGACGTCGCGCCCGAGCCGGGCCGCGAGCACGAAGGCGGCGCCGGAGTGGTCCGCCGCGGCGTGCCCGTCGCCACGGTCGAGGGCCGTACCGTGACGACGGTCTTCGACCTGCTGCTCGCGCAGTACGGCGTGCCGCGCGAGTCCCTCGGCCTTCCCGGGCTCTGGCCGACGGGGTACGACGACCCCACGTCGCCCGGCACGCCCGCGTGGCAGGAGGAGATCACGTCGGTGCCGGCGGCGAAGGCCGAGCGCATCGGCCGTGAATTCGCCGACAACGCCGAGCGCTCGGGCGGCCGCTCGATGATCCTCATGGGTGCGGGCACGAACCACTGGTTCCACTCCGACACGATCTACCGCACGTTCCTCGCGCTCACCACGATGACGGGATGCCAGGGCGTCAACGGCGGCGGCTGGGCGCACTACGTCGGGCAGGAGAAGGTCCGGCCGCTCACCGGCTCGAATCAGTACGGCACGGCGGCCGACTGGGCGCGGCCCCCGCGCGCGATGATCGGCACGGCGTTCTGGTACCTCGCCACCGACCAGTGGCGGTACGACGGCCTTCCCGCCGACCGGCTCGCGTCACCGCTCGCGAGGGGCGCCTTCGCCGGTCGCACGACCGCCGACTGCCTCGTGGAGTCGGTCAAGCGCGGGTGGATGCCGAGCTATCCCACGTTCGACCGAAACCCGCTCGACCTGGTCGACGAGGCCGATGCCGTAGGCGACGACCCGGCGAACTACGCGATGGGGCGGCTCAAGGAGGGCAGCCTCCACTTCGCCGTGGAGGACCCCGACGCACCCGAGAACTTCCCCCGCGTCGTCAACGTGTGGCGGGCCAACATCCTCGGTTCCTCGGGCAAGGGCAACGAGTACTTCCTCAAGCACCTCCTGGGCACGGATGCCGCGGTGCTGGCGTCCGAGGCACCACCCGAGCGGCGACCGCGCGACATCGCCTGGCGCGAGGCGCCAGAGGGCAAGCTCGACCTGCTGGTGACGAGCGACTTCCGCATGACCAGCACGACCCTGTTCTCCGACGTGGTGCTGCCCGCTGCGACCTGGTACGAGAAGCACGACCTCTCGTCGACCGACATGCATCCGTTCGTGCACGCGTTCAACCCCGCGATCGCGCCGCCCTGGCAGACGAGGACCGACTTCGACATCTTCAAGACCATCGCCGAGCGCTTCAGCGAACTCGCCGCCGTGCACCTCGGGGTCCGCCGTGATCTCGTGGCGGCACCGCTCCAGCACGACACGCCCGACGCCATGGCGACGCCGCACGGCGCGGTGGTCGACGGGGCACCGCTGGTGCCGGGCGTGACGATGCCCAAGCTCGTCGTGGTCGAGCGCGACTACCCCGCCACGGCCGCCCGGTTCGGTTCGCTGGGCCCGCTGCCGCGGGAGCTCGGCATGGTCACGAAGGCGATCACCTTCCATCCCGAGCCCGAGCTGGCCGACCTCGCGCGGCGCAACGGGATCGTGCTCGACGGACCCACCGCGGGTGCCGTTCGGCTCGACACCGACGTTCGGGCGTGCGAGATGATCCTCGCGCTGTCGGGCACCACGAACGGGCGCCTCGCCGTGCAGGGCTTCCGCCAGCTCGAGCAGAAGACCGGGCAGCGCATCGCGCAGCTGGCCGAGGACCACGAGGCATCCCGGATCACCTTCGCCGACGTGTCGTCGCGGCCCGTCAGCGTGCTCACCTCGCCCGAGTGGTCGGGGTCGGAGCACGGCGGGCGGCGGTACACGGCGTTCTCGATCAACGTCGAGCACCTGAAGCCCTGGCACACGCTGACGGGTCGGATGCATTTCTTCCTCGACCACGACTGGATGCACGAGCTCGGCGAGAACCTCCCGGTCTACCGCCCGCCGCTCGACCTGCACCGGCTGTTCGGCGACTCCCCGACCGTGGGCTCGACCGACCCGAGCGGAGCGCCCGCGTCATCTGGTCACGCCGAGGTCGCCGTGCGGTACCTGACCCCCCACTCGAAGTGGTCGATCCACTCGGAGTACCAGGACAACCTCTTCATGCTGTCGCTCTCTCGGGGCGGACCGACGATCTGGATGAGCCGGGAGGATGCCGCGAAGATCGGCGTGCGCGACAACGACTGGATCGAGTCGTACAACCGCAACGGCGTGGTCGTCGCGCGCGCGATCGTCTCGCACCGCATGCCCGAGGGCACCGTGTACATGTACCACGCGAAGGACCGCACCGTCGACGTACCGCGCGCCGAGACGAGCGGCCTGCGCGGCGGCATCCACAACTCGCTGACCCGCATCCTGCTGAAGCCGAGCCATCTCATCGGCGGGTATGCGCAGCTCGCATTCGCGTTCAACTACCTCGGACCGACGGGAAACCAGCGCGACGAGGTCACCGTCATCCGCCGCCGCAGCCAGGAGGTCACGTACTGATGAAGGTCATGGCGCAGATGTCGATGGTCATGAACCTCGACAAGTGCATCGGATGCCACACGTGCAGCGTCACCTGCAAGCAGGCGTGGACCAACCGCACGGGTGTGGAGTACGTCTGGTTCAACAACGTCGAGACGCGGCCCGGCATCGGCTACCCGCGCGGCTACGAAGACCAGGAGCGCTGGCAGGGCGGCTGGGAGCGCACGAAGCGCGGCCGGCTCAAGCTGAAGGCCGGCGGGCGCATCTCGAAGATCTCGAAGATCTTCTCGAATCCCAAGCTGCCCGAGATCTACGACTACTACGAGCCGTGGACCTACGAGTACGACATGCTCCTCAACGCGCCGGCCGGTGACCACACGCCCGTCGCGAAGCCGAAGAGCCTCATCACCGGCGACGACATGTCGATCTCGTGGTCGGCGAACTGGGACGACAACCTCGGCGGATCGACCGAGACCGCGGCATCCGACCCCGTCCTGCAGCACATGAGCGAGCACGTCGCGATGGAGTTCGAGCAGACGTTCATGTTCTACCTGCCGCGCATCTGCGAGCACTGCCTGAACCCGTCGTGCGTCGCATCGTGTCCGTCGGGCGCGATGTACAAGCGCGTCGAGGACGGCATCGTGCTCGTCGACCAGGACGCCTGTCGCGGCTGGCGCATGTGCGTGACCGGATGCCCCTACAAGAAGGTGTACTTCAACCACAAGACCGGCAAGGCCGAGAAGTGCACGCTCTGCTATCCGCGCATCGAGGTCGGCCTGCCGACCGTATGCTCTGAGACCTGCGTCGGACGGCTGCGCTACCTGGGCCTCGTGCTCTACGACGCCGACCGGGTCGCCGCCGCGGCATCCGTCGAGAACGAGCACGACCTGCTCGAATCGCAGCGATCGGTGTTCCTCGACCCGCACGATCCCGCGATCATCGCCGCCGCCCGCGCCGAGGGCATCCCCGACGACTGGATCGACGCGGCCCAGCAGAGCCCCATCTGGCGCCTCATCCAGCAGTACCGGGTGGCGCTGCCGCTGCATCCCGAGTACCGGACGATGCCGATGGTCTGGTACATCCCGCCGCTCTCCCCGGTGGTCGACGTGGTGGCCGACTCGGGTGCCGACGGCGAGGACGCCCGCACCCTGTTCGCCGCGATCGACCGGCTGCGGATCCCCGTCGAGTACCTCGCCGGGCTGTTCACGGCCGGGGACGTGCAGCCGGTGCAGGCCACCCTCCGCAAGCTCGCGGCGATGCGCTCGTACATGCGCGACATCAACCTCGGCGACGAGCGGAACGAGTCGATCGCCGCGTCCGTCGGCATGACGGGGGCGGAGATCGAGGAGATGTACCGGCTGCTCGCCATCGCGAAGTACGAGGAACGGTACGTGATCCCGACGGCGCATGTCGAACAGGCCGAGGCGCTCGAGGAGATCGCCTGCTCGCTCGACTACGACGGCGGCCCCGGCATGGGCGGCGCCGGCCCGTTCGGTTCGTCGAGCGGGCCGCAGGTCCCGGTCGCGGTCGAGAACTTCCACGTGCTGCAGAGCCGACAGACCGCCGACCGCCCATCGACGCCCGGGCGCGTCAACCTGCTGAACTGGGACGGGCTCGGGGACCCGCCCGAGGGACTGTTCCCGCCGCGGTCCGGGCCGGGGACGCCCGAGGCGCCCGGGAACCCGGCGGCATCGGGGTCGACGTCGGGGTCGGGCCCCTCGGGGCCGCGCTCGCCGGAGTCGTCGTCATGAGCGGCATCCGAACGCCCCAGATCCGCGTGCGGCAGGCGCCCGAGCCGGTGCGCTCGGTGCGGATGTCGCCTGCCGATCGCGCGACGACGCAGATGGCGGTCTCGTTGCTGCTCGACTACCCCGACGCCGCCTATGGCGACCGGCTGCAGGTGCTGCGCCGGGAGGTGGGCACGCTGCCCGCACCGGTGCGCGCCGTGCTCCTCGCATTCCTGGACGACATCGAGCCGCTCGAGCCCGCCGAACGCGAGCGCCGCTACGTCGCCACGTTCGACCTCAAGCGCAAGTGCTGCATGTACCTCAGCTATTACGCCGCCGGTGACACACGCCGGCGGGGCGCGGCACTCGTCGCGTTCCTCGAGGCGTATCGCGCGGCCGGATGGGAGTTCGACGCCGAGGAACTGCCCGATTATCTGCCCGCGGTGCTCGAGTTCGCGGCGCGCAGCGGATCGCCGGTCGGCGACCGGCTGCTCGCCTCGCATCGCGAGGGCATCGAGGTGCTGCGCGCAGCACTGCTCGCGGTCGGCAGCCCGTACGCCGATCTCATCGAGGCGGTCGGGATGTCGCTCGCCGAGATCGACGAGCGCACCCGCGAACGGTACCTGCGACTCATCAACGAGGGTCCGCCCACCGAATCGGTCGGCCTCGGCGGACCGGTCGAACTGCCGCCATTCATCCCGGTCGGCGCCGCAGCTGCGGAGGTGCGCTCATGACCCCGCTCGACATCCTGCTCTGGGTCGCCTTCCCGTACGCCGCAGCCGCGGTGTTCATCGTGGGGCACATCTGGAGGTACCGCTACGACAAGTTCGGCTGGACGACGCGCTCGAGCCAGGTCTACGAGAACCGTCTGCTGCGCATCGGGTCGCCCGCATTCCACCTCGGCATCCTGTTCGTGCTGATCGGCCATGCGGTCGGACTGCTCGTGCCTGCCGAGTGGCTCGAGGCGATCGGCATCTCCCACGAGATCTACCACATCGGCGCGACGGTGCTCGGCACGGCTGCCGCCGTGCTCACCATCGGGGGGCTGGCGATCCTCATCTACCGCCGGCGGACCACCGGACCGGTCTTCCTCGCCACGACCCGCATGGACAAGACCATGTACGTGTTCCTCGGCGCGACCATCGCCTTCGGCACCGCGGCCACGGTGCTCTACCAGGTGTTCGGCGCCGGCTACGAGTACCGCGGCACGGTGGGACCGTGGACCCGGAGCCTCATCCTCTTCCAGCCGCAGCCCGAGCTGATGACCGAGGTCCCGCTCGCGTTCCAGCTGCACGTGCTCGCCGCGACCGCGCTCTTCGCGCTCTGGCCGTTCACCCGACTCGTGCACGTGTTCTCGGCGCCCGTCGGCTACCTGTTCCGGCCCTACATCGTGTACCGCTCAGGCGACGGCGGACGTGCGGCGCGACCCGCTCGTCGCGGATGGGAGCCGATGGCCCCACCCGAGCAGCGCTCGAGGAGTCGTGTGGGCCGCTGATCGCACTGCCGCAGGGCGACCAGCGCCGACGCGGCGCGGGAATCGACACGTATGGTGGAGGTATGACCACGCTCGCACTCGGCATGCCGACGGTGCGGCGGTCGCCCGCCGAGGCCCCGCCGACTGACGGCCGGCCCGACGTGCCCGGGCTCATCGACCGCTTCGGCCGCGTCGCCCACGACCTGCGGATCTCGATCACCTCGGCGTGCTCGCTGCGCTGCACCTACTGCATGCCGGCCGAGGGCCTGCCCGTCATCCCGCGCGACGAACTGCTCTCCGCGACCGAGATCGCGCGACTCGTCGGTATCGCCGTGCACGACCTCGGGGTCCGCGAGGTGCGGTTCACGGGCGGTGAGCCGCTCACCCGCGGCGACCTCGTCGACATCATCGCGTTGAGCGCTGCGGCAGCGCCCGGAACCCCGCTCTCCATGACCACCAACGGCATCGGACTCGATCGCTCGGCGCAGGCGCTGAAAGACGCCGGCCTCGCGCGAGTCAACGTGTCGCTCGACACCCTCGATCGCGAGCACTTCACCCGCCTCACCCGGCGCGACCGCCTGCCCCGTGTGCTCGACGGCATCGCCGCGGCCCACCGGGCCGGTCTCGGCCCGCTGAAGATCAACGCGGTCGCGATGCGCGAGACGCTGCACGATGCGCCGGCACTGCTCGCCTGGGCGATCGACCACGGATGCCGCCTCCGCTTCATCGAGCAGATGCCACTCGATGCCGACGAGACATGGAAGCGCGACAACATGGTCGCCGCCGAAGAGCTGCTCGAGGTGCTTCGCACGCGGTTCACGCTGGAAGCGGCCGGACGCGACGACCCGTCGGCACCCGCCGAGGAGTGGCTCGTCGATGGCGGACCGGCCACGGGCGGCATCATCGCGTCGGGGACCCGGTCGTTCTGCTCTGCGTGCGATCGCACCCGCCTGACGGCTGAGGGCACCGTGCGCTCGTGCCTGTTCGGCGACGACGAGACCGACCTGCGTGGCATGCTGCGAGCCGGGGCGTCCGACGCCGAGCTCGCCGACCGGGGGCGGGCGGCCATGTGGGGGAAGCAGGCGGGCCACGGCATCGACGCCGCCGACTTCGTGCGGCCCGCACGTTCGATGGGAGGAATCGGTGGTTGAGGCATCCGTGGGCGAGGCATCCGTGGTCGAGGCATCCGTGGTCGAGGCATCCGTGACGGCACGGACCGCAGTGCTGGTGCGCTATTTCGCCGCGGCGGCCGAGGCGGCCGGACTCGAGGAGGAGTCCCTGGCGACCGACGCCGCCGGCACGACGGTCGGCGAGCTCAAGGAGTTCCTGGTCGCCCGCTACGGCCACGCGATGGCGCGGGTCGTCGCGAACGGTTCGTTCCTCGTCGACGGGGTCGTGCACCGCGACAGTGCCGCCCCCCTCGGGGCGCAGGTGGACGTGCTGCCCCCCTTCGCCGGCGGTTGAGCGGCGAAGGGGAGCCGACGATCAGGCCGCGATCCGGCCCTTGACGAGGGCGGCGATCGTGGTCTCGATCGGCGTGTCGACGTCGATCGCGCGTTCCGCGCGAGGTGCGAGCAGCCCGCTCGCGTCGGCGCGGTAGAGCGCGGCGAGGCTCTCGGCCGCGTGCGGACGGAATCCGGCGTCGGTCAGCGCGGGCACCCACGCGTCCTCGGGAAGCACGACCACGTCGAGTTCCCGTCCGAGCGCCGATCCGAGCACGCGCGCGACCTCCCGCTCGGAATACGCAGGCCCGCGCACGTCGATCGCCGCACCCGCGGCATCCGGCGACCTCAGCGCCCGGGCGGCCGCGACCCCGAGGTCGCGGGTGGCCACCATCGGAACGGGGATGTCGGCCGACGCGGCGAAGACCGGGTACACGCCGGCGCGCGCCGCCTCGATGAGATCGCCGACCTTCTCCTGGAAGTGCCCCGACCGGAGTGCGGTCAGCACGGTTCCCGTCGACCACAGGGCCTGCTCCATTCGGTGCAGACCCGAGATGGGGCCGGTTCCCTCGGCGAGGTCGGCTCCCCCGGCCGAGAGCATCACGACGTGCGGAACACCGCTGTCGGCGACCGCCCCCGCCACCGATGCCGTGATCACGTCGGCGTAGGCGTCGAGGTCGTCGACCGTGAGGTCGAACGGGAGGAGCGCGAAGAAGCCGTCGCACCCCTCGATCGCCCGCTGCAGCGCTCGTCGATCGGGCGAGGTCGACGACGCGGGCCTCGGCGCCCTGCCGGATCCATTCCGCGGCACGTCGGTGGTCTCGAACGAGGACCCGCACCGCCGCGCCCTCGGCGAGCAGCTCGCGTGCCGTTGCCGATCCGACGCGTCCCGTTGCTCCTGCTACTGCATACATGTTCCACTCCTTCATCGAGGTTGTTCGTGCAACCGACGGTAGGAGGACCCGAGCGGTCGCACCATGCCGGAAGATCCGCGATCCTTGCTCATTCGTCCAGCGCTCGAGGACGTTCGATGAGGACAGCGGGCAGAATCGAGGTATGGATGCCACACCACCGTGGGAAGGCCGCGACCGCATCGCGCGAGTCCTGCAGACGCTGCGGATGCGCGGGGTCTTCTACTGCCGGTCCGAGCTCACCGAGCCGTGGGGCCTGGAGATGCCGGCGATCGCCGACTCGGTGAGCTTCCACGTGCCGACGACCGGCTCGTGCTGGCTGCGCGTCGACGGCGCCGACCCCGTGGAGCTCCGGGCCGGCGACCTTGCGCTCGTGCCCCGCGGCCGTGGCCACGACATCATGAGTGCGCCCGGCATCGGGCCGTCACCCCGAGTGGATCGGCTTCCGCAGCAGTACCTGGGCCCGCACTACTCGGTGCTCCGGCACGGCGGGGGCGGGCGGGCGACGCGTCTGATCTGCGGGATCGTCGCGTTCGATGACCCTGCCGCCCGCGAACTGGTCCGCGGACTGCCGAGCGTGCTGACGGTGCGCGGCGATGCGCCCGCCATGGCGTCGTCGATCCGCGACACCCTCCGACTCATGGCCGACGAGCTCACCCGCGCCCAGCCCGGCGCGGAGGCGGTGGCGACGCGGCTCGCCGACGTCCTCGTCGTGCAGGCCATCCGCGCCTGGCTGTCAGATGATCCCACCGGTCGCGACGGCTGGCTGCTGGCGCTGCAGGACGACCGGATCGGCCGCGCGCTCGAGGCGATGCACGCCGAACCCGGCCGCGACTGGAGCCTCGAACAGCTCGCACGCGCAGCCACGATGTCGCGGTCCTCGTTCAGCGCGCGATTCTCGGGGATGCTGGGCGAGGCGCCGATGGCCTACCTGACGCGCTGGCGCATGACCGTCGCGGCAGGCCGGTTGCGCGATGATCATGCCACGGTGGCACAGGTCGCCGCCGAACTGGGCTACCAGTCGGAGGCGGCCTTCACCCGAGCGTTCGCCCGCACGATGGGAACGACGCCGGGTGCGGTGCGCCGGCAAGCGCTCTCGGCGTCGAGCGCCGCCGTCTGAGTCGGAGCGCCTGAGTCAGAGGTTGACCCACTCCGTGGTGCCGCCCTCGAGGTGCTGGCGCTTCCAGATCGGCGTGCGCTCCTTGATGCGGTCCACGAGCAGCGCGCACGCCGCGAACGCCTCGGCACGGTGCGGGGCGGCGACGGATGCCACGAGCGCGACATCCCCGATCGTGAGCGCCCCCACCCGGTGCGCGGCGGCGACGCGAAGCCCGGTCTCGCGGGCGACCTGGACGCACGTCTCGCGGAGGAAGCGCTCGGCCTCGGGGTGCGCCTCGTAGTCGAGCGCGGTGACGGATGCGCCGTGGTCGTGATCGCGGATGATCCCCTCGAACGTCACGACGGCGCCATCCTGCCGCGTGGTCACGAACGCCTCGATCGCCGACCGGACGATGCGCTCGGACGTCACCAGCGCGAGGACCTCGGGTTCAGTCATCCGACGCCTCCTCATCCGCTGACGCCGCCTCGGCCATGTCGGCCTCGGGCACCGAGGTGTCGCGCGGCCCGTGGTCGCCGCCCGCGACCTGGTCGAGCAGGTGGGGGAGCAGGTCGTCGAGCACCCGGAGCCCGTCGGCCACGCCACCACGCGAGCCGGGCAGGTTCACGACCACGGTGCGTCCGGCGACCCCGGCGAGCGCGCGGCTCAGCGCGGCAGTCGGCGTGGCGACGCGTCCCGCGCTGCGGATGGCCTCGGCCACGCCGGGCAGGTCGCGATCGAGCACGGCGAGCGTCGCCTCGGGGGTCTCGTCGCCGGGGTTCACGCCGGTGCCGCCGGTGGTGATGAGCACGGCCGGCGACCCCGCGACCGCGCGGCGCATCGCGTCGGACACGTCGGCGTCGGCGACGACCACCGGCTCGCCGGGGTCGAATCCGCGTTCGCGAAGCCAGGCGGCGATGACCGGTCCGGTGAGGTCGTCGGCCACTCCCTCGGCGGCTCGTGTCGAGACCACGAGCACGGTCGCCGATCCCGCGGGTCGAGGAGCGCCCGCCGCAGCCGGTCGCGTCTCGAAACCCGCCTCGTCCTCGCCACCCGACCCCGCGGCATCCGCTCGCCAGACCCCGCCCTTGCCGCCCCGCTTCTCGACGAGCCGGATGCCGCCGAGCTGTGCCGCCGGGTCGACGGCCTTCCCCATGTCGTGCAGGGTGAGGCCGGCGAGCGCGACCGCGGTGAGCGCCTCCATCTCGACGCCGGTACGCGCGGTCGTCGACGCGGTCGCCCGGATGGTCACGGCGGCCTCCTCGAAGCCGAAGTCGATCGACACCGCGTCGAGGGGCACGATGTGCGCGAGCGGAATGAGCTCGCTCGTGCGCTTGGCCGCCGAGATGCCGGCGATGCGAGCGGTCGGCAGCACGTCGGCCTTCTTCAGGCCGTCGCTGCGGACGAGCGCGACGACCTCGGCGGTCGTGTCGAGGCGGCCCTCGGCGATGGCGACCCGGCGGGTCACGGGCTTGGCGCCGACGTCGACCATGCGAGCACGGCCGTCGTCGTCGAGGTGGGTGAGCGAGGTCATAGTTCCACGGTATCCACGAGCGCGCCCGCGTCGAGGACTTCGACCTCTTCGGGCACGACGATGAGCAGGTCGGATGCCGCGAGCGCCGCCACGAGGTGCGATCCGGGCCCACCGACCACGACCACCCGGCCGTCGGCGGTGCGGCGGCCGCGCAGGAACTGGCGCTTGCCGGCGACCGACCGCAGCGGCTCCGCGAGCTCGAGCCGCGCGTGCTCCGCTGGTGGGAGCCCGGCGATCGCCCGCATCGTTGGAGCGACGAACAGCTCGAACGAGAGTTGCGCACTCACCGGATTGCCCGGGAACCCGATGACCGGCATGCCGCGATACGCGCCCGCCGCCTGCGGCCCGCCCGGCTGCATCGCCACGGTGCCGACCCACCCGCCGAGCGGCACCACCACCTCGCGGACCACCTCGTAGGCGCCCATCGAGACGCCGCCGCTCGTCAGCACCAGTTCGGCACCGGCGTCATGGGCGGCATCGAGTTCGCCCCGCAGCCGGTTCGCATCGTCGCGGACCCGCCCCTCGTGCACGACCACCGCGCCGGCCGCGCGCACCGCAGCGACGAGTGCGACGCCGTTCGCGTCGGGGATCTCCCCCGGGCCGAGCGCCTCGCCCGGCGCCACCAGTTCGCTGCCGGTGCTGATGACCGCGACCCGCACGCGCTCGCGCACCAACACATGGGTGAGGCCGGATGCCGCGACCGCCGCGAGATGGCGCGACGCGAGCCGGATGCCGGCAGGCAGCACGTCCTCGCCGGCGGCGAGGTCGGAACCGGCCTCGCGCACGTACTCCCCCGCCCGTCGAGGACGCAGGACGAGCACACCGACCACGTCGCCACCGACCGGCTCGGTGTCCTCGACGGGCACGACCGCGTCGGCACCGTCGGGCAGCATCGCGCCGGTCATGATGCGCGCGGCCGTGCCGGGCACGAGCGGTGCCGGCACTCCGGGCGCCGCGGCGATCTCGCCGACGATCGGCAACGAGACCGGGGCATCCGTCACGTCATCGGCACGCACCGCGAAGCCGTCCATCTGCGAATTGCGGAAGGGAGGCAGGGCGACCGGCGACTCCACGGGCGACGCGGTGATGCGACCGAGCGCGCCGGCCAGCGCGACCCGCTCCGTCGGACGAGCCCCGAGCCCTGCGAGCAGTGACCGCACGAAGGCGGCGTGCTCGTCGACCGGGATGCGGTCGGTCATCAGTACCGCGCGACGTTCGGGTCGACGGTGCGCGACCACGCCTCGATTCCGCCCGCGAGATGCCTCGCGTTCGAGATTCCGGCCGCGTCGAGCAGGTCGAGGGCGCGTGCCGAGCGGACCCCGTGGTGGCAGTATGCGATGACGGATGCCGCGCCGCGGAGTTCCACGGCGCGGGCGCCGAGCTCTCCCAACGGGATCAGCGTCGAACCCGGGATCGACGCGATCTCGGCCTCCCACGGCTCGCGCACGTCGAGGAGGAGCGGAGCGTCGTCGCGCTCGAGCTCGGCCGCCACCTCCTCGGCCGACATGTCACGCGATCTCGTGGGTCGGGCCACTGCTGCGGGTCGAGGAGCGCCCGGCGTAGCCGCCCCTGCGGGTCGAGGAGCCGGCGCAGCCGCCCCTGCGGGTCGAGGAGCGCCCGGCGTAGCCGGCCCTGCGGGTCGAGGAGCGCCCGGCGTAGCCGCCTCTGCGGGTCGAGGAGCGCCCGGCGTAGCCGGACGCGTCTCGAGACCCACCCCCGTTTCCGCGCGCCGATACACGATCTCGCGCGTACGCCCGGTCAGGCCGTCGAACACGGCGACCCTTCCGAGGAGCGGCTCGCCCACGCCCGTCAGCAGCTTCAGCGCTTCGCCCGCCATGAGACCGCCCGTCACCGTGCACACGGTGGGCATGATGCCGTCGATCTCGCAGCTCAGGCCGCCGTCGGCGGGCGGCTCGGGGAAGAGATCGCGGTACGAGATGCCGTGCGCGTCCCAGGCGACGCCGACCTGTCCTGAGAACCGGGCGGCGGATCCCCACACGAGCGGAATCCCGAGACGGGACGCCGCGGCATCCGCTGCATACGTCGTGGACAGGTCGTCGGTGCCGTCGACGATGAGCTCGGCCCCGGCGAGGATGTCGGCGGCGTTCGGGGCGTGGACCCGCCTCGCCAGAGTGACGACATCGGTGTCGGGGGAGAGGGCGGCTGCGGCATCCGCTGCCGAATCGACCTTGGGGCGGCCGATGTCGGCGGGCATGTGGATGGTCTGGCGGTGCAGGTTCGTGAGGTCGACGTCGTCGTCGTCGACGAGCACCAGGGTGCCGACGCCGGCGGCGACCAGGGCCGGCACGACGAAGCTGCCGAGCCCGCCGGCTCCGAGCACGACGACGCGCGCCTCGGCGAGTCTGCGCTGGGCGTCGGGGCCCCATCCCGGCAGCACGCGCTGGCGGGCGTAGCGGGGCGAGTCGGGGTCGATCGGGGCCATGCCTCGATTCTCTCAGGCTTTACGGGGGAGCATCCTCGGGCGTCGGCTCGCCGCTTTCGCGGCTATGCTACCGGCATGGACACGCATGTGCGGATGCAGCCGTGACGCGGTTCCGCATCAGCGAGGCGGCCGCTCTACTCGGCGTCAGCGACGACACCGTACGCCGCTGGTCCGCTCAGGGCCGCCTCGCAACCACGCGCGGTGCGAACGGCATGCTCGTCGTCGAGGGCACCGACCTGGTGCCGCTCATGGCCGAGGCCGGCACGGGCACCGCGCTCGCGGAGGCGTTCCCGCTTGCCCGCGCGTCGGCCCGCAACCGGTTCGTCGGACTCGTCATCCGGGTACAGCGCGACGGCGTCATGGCGCAGGTCGACCTGCAGGCCGGGCCGTTCCGGGTCGTCTCGCTCATGAGCCGGGAGGCCGCCGACCAGCTCGGCCTCGAGCCCGGCATGCTGGCGGCCGCGAGCGTCAAGGCGACGAACGTCGCCATCGAACTGCCGCCGGGGTCCGGCACATGATGAACACATGGATGCCGCGGCGCATCGCAACGACGCTCGCCGTGCTCCTCGCTGCCGCACTCGGCGGGTGCGCATCGAACGCAGGGGGCTCCGGGGCTACGTCGGGCACGGTCACCTCGGAGGCCGACCCGGCGACGATCACCGTGTTCGCTGCGGCATCCCTCACCGAGGCGTTCGACGAGCTCGCAGCACAGTTCGAGGTGGAGCATCCGTCGGTCGAGGTCGTGCTCGACTTCGGCGGCAGCGGAACGCTCGCCCAGCAGATCGCCGAGGGCGCGCCGGTCGACGTCTTCGCGTCGGCCGCCGAGCCGCCGATGCAGTCGGTCGTGGATGCCGGGCTCGCCGTCGACCCCGCCGTGTTCGCCACGAACACGCTCGAACTCGTCGTGCCGGCCGGCAACCCCGCCGCGGTGACCGGCCTCGACGACCTGGCGAACTCCTCGCTGCGCGTGGCGCTCTGCGACGTCTCGGTGCCGTGCGGAGCCGCATCGGAGCAGCTCCTCCGGCAGCAGGGCGTGACCGCCGCACCCGACACGCTCGAGTCCGATGTGAAGGCGGTGCTCACGAAGGTGTCGCTCGGCGAGGTCGATGCGGCCCTCGTCTATCGCACCGACGTGCGTTCGGCGGGTGGCTCGGTCGAGGGCATCGAGGTTCCAGACGCGGCATCCGTCGTCAGCCGGTACCCGATCGCTGCGCTGACGGATGCCGCTGAGCCCGCGACGGCGGCCGCCTTCGTGGCGTTCGTGGCCGGCGCCGAGGGCCGAACGGTGCTCGACCGGTTCGGGTTCGGAGCGCCGTAGTGGCGCGGACGACCGCGCACGCCCCTGGCCGGCTCGCGTGGCCGGTGGCGGTGCTCGCCATCGCTGGGCTGGCGGTGCTGGTGCTCCCGATCATCGCGCTGATCGTGCGTGCGCCGTGGGCGGACCTGCCCGAACTGCTCGTACGCGAGTCCGTGATCGCGGCGCTGGTGCTCTCATTCGGGACGGCGATCATGGCGACCGCGGTGTGCCTCGTGCTCGGCGTCCCGCTCGCGGCCCTGCTGGCGCGTGCCACCGGATGGCCGACGCTCCCCCGCCGGCTGCTTCGGGCCGCGGTGACGGTGCCCCTCGTGCTTCCCCCGGTGGTCGGCGGCATCGCGTTGCTGCTCCTGCTCGGACGCCGGGGACTCGTCGGCTCAGCGCTCGAACAGTGGTTCGGGCTCACGATCCCGTTCACGACCGGCGCCGTGGTGATCGCACAGGTGTTCGTGTCGCTGCCGTTCCTCGTGTTCGCGGTCGAGGGTGCGTTGCGGTCGGCCGACCGGCGGACCGAGCTCGCCGCCGCCACCCTCGGCGCCTCTCGGTGGCAGGTGTTCCGGCACGTGACGCTGCCGCTCGTGGCGCCCGGCGTCGCGGCCGGCGCGGTGCTGTGCTTCACGCGAGCCCTCGGCGAGTTCGGCGCGACGATCACCTTCGCCGGTTCGCTGCCCGGCGTCACCCGCACCCTGCCGATCGCGAGCTACCTCGCGATGCAGACCGACCCCGCCGAGGCGGTCGCACTCGCGCTGCTGCTGCTCGCGGTGTCGATCGGGGTGCTGCTCGGGCTGCGCGATCGATGGCTTCCAGGGGTCCGCGGATGACGGCGACGGATGCCGCGCGCGACGGCGGTGCGGCACCGGTCCGGCCATCGCTCCACGCCGACGTGGAGGTCGCGCGCGGCGAGCAGCGCATCGCGGCCGCGTTCGACGTGGAGCCGGGGCATCCGCTCGCGATCATCGGACCCAACGGGGCCGGGAAGTCGACGCTGCTCGCGGCCGTCGCGGGGCTGGTTCCGCTCTCGTCAGGGCACGTGTCGATCGGGTCACGAGCCATCGACGGGCTGCCGCCCGAGCATCGCGGCATCGGGGTGGTGTTCCAGGACTACGTGCTGTTCCCGCACCTGAGCGTGCACGATAACGTCGCCTTCGCCGCACGGGTGCGCGGCAGCGCCCGTGCCGCTGCTCGCGCCGCCGCCGAGCCCTGGCTCGAACGCTACGGGCTCGCCGATCTCGCCGACCGTCTGCCCGCGCAGCTCTCGGGCGGACAGGCCCAGCGCGTCGCCCTTGCCCGCGCACTCGCCGCCGACCCCGAGGTCCTGCTGCTCGACGAGCCGATGTCGGCGCTCGACATCGAGATCCGCGACGAGATGCGGGCCGAGCTCGCCACCCACGTGCGCGAGTTCGGTGGGGCGACGGTGCTCGTGACGCACAGCCCGGCGGACGCTGCTGCCCTCGCCGACTCGGTGCTCGTGCTCGAGGCGGGCCGCGTGACGCAGCGCGGCGCGCTGGACGAGTTGCGGGCGTCGCCCGCGACGCCGTACGTGGAACGGATGCTCGCGGCGTCGCCGGAGTGAGGCGCGACGAAATGCATGAGCATCCGCCTCATGGGCTCGACTGACGGTGCAGAGGCCGGATTCTCATGCATTTCGCGAGCCCGCCCTGCCGGCCGCCGCCGGCACAGCAGCAGGCCGGCGCCCTACGACCGCGGTGTATCCACCCACACGCTGGTGGGCAGGGCATCCTCCAGCTCGTACCAGGCGTCGACAGCGAACGTGTACTCCGCGACCGCACACGTCGGCATCTCGTGGATCTCCTCCGAGAAGCGATGCGCGAGCGACGCCATCTCGGGGTTGTGCCCCACGACCATCGCCACCGACAGGTCGCCGTCGAGCTCGCCCACCACACGGAGCACCTCATCGGCGGATGCCGCGTAGAGCCGCTCATCGGTGATGACCCGGGCGGCGCCGAAGCCGATCGCCTCGGCGATGAGCTCGGCCGTCGTGCGCGCCCGCACGGCGGTGCTCGAGAGGATCACGTCGGGGGCGACACCGCGTTCGGCCAGCCGCCGTCCCATCTCGGGCGCATCCCGCTGCCCGCGGCCGTTGAGCGGTCGCTCGTGATCGTCGAGGCCGTGATGGCCCCAGTCGGATTTGGCATGACGGACGAGCAGGAGCGTCTTCATGGGTCGAGTCTGCCACCCGGGGCCAGGTCGCGTGCCCGAAGCCCGGCGGCGAACTCGAGCACGCAGATCGCGGCGAGTCGCACGGTGCGCTGGTCTGCGGCATCCATCGTCGCATCGATCTCGACCAGGTCGGCGCTGCGAACGCGGTCATCGGATGCCGCGGCGCGCACGAGTGCCCGCAGCTCCCACGCCGTGAGCCCGCCGGGCACCGAGGCCGGGCACGCCGGAGCGACCGAGCGGTCGCACGCGTCGACGTCGACGTCGAGGTGGACCGGGCCTCCGGCGGCGCCGGCGATGTCGAGCGCCTCGGCCATGACGTCGGCCGGGCGCCGGCCGTGCAGCTCATCGCGGTGGATCACGGTGATGCCGAGCTCGAGCGCGCGCCTGGCGTACGCCGCCGAGTTCGCGAAGTCGGCGATGCCGATCTGCACGATGCGGCGCGGATCGAGCCCCGCCTCGACGAGCCGGCGAACGGGTGATCCGTTCGACACGCCATCGCGCAGGTCGTAGTGCGCGTCGATGGTGACGAGGCCCGCGCGGTCGAGGTCGTCGCCCCAGGCGCCGAGCGCGGTCGCGACGGTGACCGAGTTGTCGCCGCCGAGCGCCATGAGCGTGGCCGCCCGCTCGAGTGCCGCCCCGACCGCCGCCTTCGTCCGCGACTCCCCCTCGTGCCTGTCGGGCTCGTCGATGTCGCCGGCATCCGCGAACCGCAGCTCGTCGAGGTCGACGGGGTCGGATGCCTCGGCGCCGATGCCGCGGTCGACGGCCGCGCGCCGATCGGGCATGAGCGCGGGGCTGTACCGTCGCAGCGCCTCGCGGATCGCGGCCGGGGTGGCGTGCGCGTTCGTCGGTGACAGCGACGTGCGCCAGGCTGGCACCCCCAGGATCGCGAGGTCGACGGATGCCGCGGGCTCAGCTGGTGCCTGAGCCTGTCGAAGGGCCGGCAGCGGCGCCCACCCGCCCGCGCGGGGCCACAGGGGATCGTGCGAAAGCGTCGTCGCCATGCTCACGACGGTAGCCGATCACCGAGGCGCCGGATCGGGGCGCCTCCGGTCAGTGGCGTCGGCTCGATGCTTGCGGCCGCGCGTGATGTCAGATGGGCCGTCGGGGATGATGTCAGTGTGGAGTATGTGTCCAGGGTGCCCGGTCCGCCGCTGGACGGGCTGATCGACGACCTCTACTACCTGGAGGGCGCGCCGCCGTACTCCCGGTTGATGCTGCCGGCGGCGCCCGCGCCCTTGCTCATCGTCAACCTCGGGGCGCCATTCGTCATCCGCGCAGGCAGCCACGCAGTAGCCGTGGAATACGCCGACGGCTGCGCGGTCGCCACGCCCACCCGTGCGTGGGAGTTCGGCTACCCATCTCCGACTCGGTCCGTGGGCGTCCACTTCAGGCCGTGGGGGCTCGCACCGTTTCTTCCGATGCCCGCGGCCGAGTTGTGCGACCGTCCGGCGACGGTGGAGCAGATCTGGGGCCGGCCCGCCATCTCGGAGTTGCGACGCCGACTGATCGCGGCGCACGCACCGCACGAGATGCTGATGTTGCTCGAGGAGGAACTGGTTCGGCGGCTGCGCGCGATCAACGGCCTGGGCATCGTCCGCCACATGAGCAGCGCCATCGCGGAGACCGGCGGAGCGGTGCCGATCCGCGACCTCGGCGTGGCAGCCCACGCGAGCAGCACGTACTTGGCGAGGCGGTTCAAGGAGGTCATCGGCGTCACGCCGAAGCGGCTGGCGCGAAGCTACCGATTCACCGCCACCGTGTTGGCGATCGACGTGGCCGCACCTGTCGACTGGGGCGACGTTGCCGCTGGCGCAGGCTACTTCGACCAGGCCCACTTCGTCCACGAGTTCCGGGAGTTCACCGGGCTCACGCCGACGCGGTATGTCGAAGTCCGGCAGCGCTTTCTCCGCGAGCATCCCGACCACGCGCTTGAGGGCTGGCCGCTGCCGGCCGATTGATTTCTTACAAGAGGGACCACACGCGACGCACGAGACTTGGGACTCCGAACGGAGGAGGAACTCATGGGGAAAGTGGTCATGAATGCGTCGGTCTCGGTGGATGGGTTCATTGCGGCTGAGAACGACGATCCCGGTCCCCTGTTCGAATGGTTGGTCAGCGGTGACGTGCCGTTGGACGACAGCGGCGTCCTGAACGTGTCGCAAGCGTCCTACGAACACATCCGGCCGTACTGGGACCAGATCGGGGTGACCATCGCCGGCCGCCACGTCTTCGACATCACGGACGGCTGGGACGGCAAGCCTCCGAGCGGGATCGACCACGTCGTCGTCGTGACACACCGGCCGACGCCCGAGGGCTGGGGCCCCAACGCGGCGTTCCACTTCGTCGACGGCATTGAGGCTGCCGTGACCATGGCGAAGGAGCTCGCGGGTGACCGCACTGTCGAGGTCGCAGCAGGCGACGTCGGCGGCCAGGTGCTCGCCGCGGGTTTCGTCGACGAGGTACGCATGGACGTCGCACCCGTCGTGCTCGGGTCCGGCAAGCGCTACTTCGGCTCCGTCGTTTCGCAGCACCTGCTCGAAGACCCAGATGTCGTTGTCCTGGGCAACCGGGTGCTTCATCTCCGCTATAGGGTGCGCCGTTGACGATCGGATGTGGGACCGTGAAGGATCCCGCTGATGCGGGACCGGTGGCATCTCGGGTAGACGATCCCGACGCCGCTCGCCGTCGCGGCCTTCGCCGCCGTGGCGCTCGCGGCCGTGACTCCGACCGCGGTCGCCTGACTCAGCCGCGGAGCACCGCCAGCAGTTCGCGCTCCCGTGCGGCGCTCAGCCCAGCGCCGCGCTCACGCTCGAGTCCCTCGCCTCGCTCCCACTCGAGCACCTCGGCGAGCAGTTGCTCGACAGGGCGCAGGCGCAGCCCGGCCGCCTTGGCCGCCGCGTTGGAACGATCCTGGAACGCGCTCCACGACGGGTCGATGATCCAGAGCGGAAGAGACTCCGGCCCCGACCATTCCGCAACACCCTGCGCCTCCAGCCACGCCGACGGCGCCGGCACCACGTCTCCGCGATGTCCGCCGACCTCGCGTGAGAGCTCGAGCCAGTCGCCGAACGTTCCGCGATCGCCCACCGCGTTGAACGCACCGGTCAGCCGCCGCTCGATCGAATCGAGCGTGAACCGCACGAGGTCGTCGATGTGGATCGCCTGCACCGCGGCATCCGGAATGTCGGGCACCAGCATCGGCTCGTCATCGCGAGCCGCACGCGCGACCCAGTATCCGGTACGACCTGAGGCGTCGCCCGGCCCCGCGATCAGCCCCGGGCGGATGACGAGCAGTCGCTCGCCGACGGCCTCGCGGTACGCGAGCTCGATCGCCGACTTCGCCTCGCCGTACGTCTCGGGCGTGGACTCGCCGGCCTCGAGCGGCGGCATCAGAGCAGCGGATTCGTCGGCAGCCGGCTGATCGTGCGCCGCGTAGACGTTGCCCGACGAGATGAAGGTCCAGTGCGCGGCGTGCGGGCCGAGCTCGGCCGCGGCACGACGCGCGAAACCGGGCTGCCGGGTGACGTCGATCACGGCGTCCCAATCGTGCCGCACGACCTCGTCGTAGGCCCCGGGCCGCGAACGATCGGCGCGTACGAGCACGCTCCCGTCGGCGGCAGCTCCCGCCTCACCGCGGGCGAGCGACGTCACCCGATGTCCGCGGGCGATCGCCTGCTGCGCGAGACGGCGTCCGAGCCACTGGGTGCCACCGAGGATGAGGATGTCCATTCCGAGATCACATCACGATCGGATGCCGCGGTCTCGCGTGTTCTCGTAGCGCGAACCACTGCGGTGATCGAGTAGCGACCGGCGAAGCCGGACGCGTATCGAGATCGGACGGAGCCGCTGGGTCTCGATACGCGCGCCTTGCGGGCGGCGCTACTCGACCACCGAACGGCGTCGCCGCTCCAGCACCCGGATGCCGACCTTCCGAAGCTCCTCGACCCAGAGCACGATCGACGCCATCGCGGCGCACACGAGCCAGTGCGCTCCGTCGAGCGATGCCGTGCCGAACGCCACCTGCAGCGGCGGCAGCAACACGACGGCGACCTGCAGCACGACGGCGAGCACCACGGCCCCCCACAGCCATCCGTTCGCGAACAGCCCGCGGAACGCGCTCGACGAGGCTGAGCGAGCATTGAACGCGGTGAACAGCCCCGCGAACACGAGCGTGGTGAAGCCGGCGGTGCGGGCCACCTCGAGCGTGTCCGTGCCGCCCGGGATCAACCCGCCGGGCAGGAAGATGTCCATCGTCAGCAGCGTGATGACCGAGATCACCAAGCCCGTCACGGCGATCCCGATCCACATGCCGGTGTCGATCGCGCGGTCGTGCAGTCCTCGCGGCGGGCGGGCCATGACGTCGTCGATCTCGGGATCGACGCCCATCGCCAGCGCAGGCCCCGAATCGGTGACGAGGTTGATCCAGAGGATCTGCGTCGCGAGCAGCGGCAGCACGAGCTCGCCCTCGGATGCCGCCGAGAGCCCCAGCACGCCGGCGAACACGATGCCGAAGAACACGGTGAGCACCTCGCCCATGTTCGAGTAGAGCAGGTACCGCAGGAACTTGCGGATGTTGTCGAAGATCACCCGCCCCTCGCGCACGGCGTGCACGATGGTCGCGAAGTCGTCATCGGCGAGCACCATCTTCGCCGCCTCTTTGGTGACCTCGGTGCCCGTGATGCCCATCGCGACGCCGATGTCGGCGGACTTCAGCGCGGGCGCGTCGTTCACGCCGTCGCCGGTCATGGCCACGATGTGCCCGTCGGCCTGCAGCGCGTCGACGATGCGCAGCTTGTGTTCGGGCGCCACGCGCGCGAACACCGACACCTCACGAACGGTCTCGCGGAGCCGCTGCTCGTCCATGCCATCGAGCTCGACGCCCGGCAGCGCCACCCCGTCCTCGGGGATGATGCCCAAGTCACGAGCGATGCGCGCTGCCGTCGCGGGATGGTCACCGGTGATCATGATGACCCGGATGCCGGCGGTATGCGCCTCGGCGATCGCGGGTCGTGCCTCGGGGCGAGGCGGGTCGATGATCCCGACGACGCCGGCGTACACGAGGTCGTGCTCGTACGACTCGTCGATCGGCGGCCGGTCCTCGCCGCCCGACATGTTCTGCAGCTCGGGCGCCGGACGGTACGCGACGCCGAGCGTGCGGAACGCGGCATCCGACAGCGCCTCGACGGCGGCGAGCGCACGTGCCCTGCGTTCCGCGTCGAGCGGCACGGTGGCATCGCCGACCTGCACGTGCGAGCAGTGCTCGAGCAGTACGTCGGGCGCACCCTTGCTGAAGAGGAGCACCGCACCGTTCTCATGCCGGTGGGCGGTCGACATCATCTTGCGCTCGGAGCTGAACGGCACTTCCCCCACACGGCCGTAGTGCGAGGTGCGCTCGATCGTCCCCTCGAGCTTGCGGGCCGCGACCAGGAACGCCGCCTCGGTCGGATCGCCCTGGATCTCCCACTCACCGTCGTGCTCGGCGAGCTGCGCGTCGTTGGCGAGCGATCCGGCACCGAGTACGAACTGCGCCTCGCGGTGCAGTTCGCCCTCCGTGACCTCCGATCCGCCGCTCGTGGCACGACCGACGGGCGCATAACCCACGCCGCTGAGATCGACGGTGCCCGACGCCGTGACGACCCGCTCGATCGTCATCTGGTTCGTCGTGAGCGTGCCGGTCTTGTCGGTGCAGATGACGGATGCCGACCCCAGCGTCTCGACGCTCGAGAGGTTCTTCACCACCGCGTTGCGCTTCGCCATGCGCTGCACCCCGAGCGCGAGCACGACGGACAGCACGGCCGGGAGGCCCTCGGGCACGGCCGCCACGGCGAGGGAGACGCCGAGCAGCAGCACCTGCACGAAATCCGTCGGCGTGCTGATGCCCTCGAGGAGCGCGATCGTGATCATCACGACGAGGGCGATCACCACCACGATGCGACCCAGCAGCTTGCCGAGGTGGTTGACCTCGTTCTGCAGCGGTGTGGGCTCCTCGACGGTCTCGTCGAGCATGGTCGCGATGGCACCCATCTCGGTGGACATGCCGGTCGACGTGACGATGGCGCGCCCGGTTCCGCGGCTGACTGCCGTGCCCTTGTAGACCATGTCGGTGCGATCGCCCAGCGGGATCGCCTCCGAGCGCTCGATCGTTGCGGGGCGCTTCTCGACGGCGGCGCTCTCGCCGGTGAGGGACGCCTCCGCGACACGAAGCGCGTTCGCACGGAACAGGCGGCCGTCGGCTCCGACCTGGTCACCCTCGGCGAGCACGAGGATGTCGCCGGGCACGAGTTCCGCACTCGGCACCGAGGTCAGTTCGCCATCGCGCAGCACCGTCGACTGGGCGCGGGTCATCACCGAGAGCGCCGCCACCGCGTTCTCGGCGCGGGCCTCCTGGATGAGGCCGAGCGCCGCGTTGAGCAGGATGATCGCGAGGATCACGATCGCGTCGATCGGCAGGCCGTCGGCTCCCTCGAGGAGCCACGCGATGAACGAGATGGCGACGGCGACGAGCAGCAGCAGGATGAGCGGGTCGGTGAACTGAGCGAGGATCCGCCGCCACAGCGGATTGCGCCGGGTGCTGCGCAGCTCGTTCGGGCCGGCCTCGGCGAGCCGCCGGGATGCCTCTTCGCTCGAAAGGCCGCGGTCGGGGTCGACGCCGAGAGCGCGTGCGACGGCTGCGGCATCCGTTCGCACCGGATCAGGCACATCGGGCAGGTCGATCGAGGCCTCCGAGCGATTCGGCATGCCCTCATCCTCTGGGTGCCGGTTCACCTCCGCAAGGACGGAATACCCGGCTGGGGTATCTGGTTGCAGCCAGCATCAGGGAGGACAATCGATGCACATGACCGGCGACGACATACACGAACGCGGGCACGAACACCATGGCGGACACCCCCATGGGCAGGATGCTCGGACGACCGGGACGATGGCCGAATCGCCCGGTGCGCACGGCGCCCCGCACGACGCGCACACCGGGCACGAGGCGCACGCCGGTCACGAGGCACACGCCGGACACGACATGCACGCCGGACACGACGCGCACGCCGGGCACGACGCGCACGCCGGACACGACATGCACGCCGGACACGACGCGCACGCCGAGCACGACGCGCACGCGGGCCATGGCGGCCACGGTGATCACGTCGGCCAGTTCCGGCGCCTGTTCTGGATCATGCTCGTGCTCGCGGTGCCCACGATCCTCTTCAGCCCGATGTTCGCCGGGATCATCGGGTACTCGCTGCCCGACAACGCGCTGATCCCGTGGATCTCGCCGGTGCTCGGCACCGTGCTCTACTTCTGGGGCGGCCGCCCGTTCCTCACCGGCGCCTGGTCGGAGCTCAAGGCCCGCCAGCCCGGCATGATGCTCCTCATCGGCCTCGCCATCACCGTGGCGTACTTCGCCTCGCTCGGCGCGACCCTCGGCGTGCTCGATCACGCCCTCGACTTCTGGTGGGAGCTGGCGCTCCTGATCGTGATCATGCTGCTCGGCCACTGGCTCGAGATGCGCTCGATCGCGGCGACCTCGTCGGCGCTCGACGCGCTGGCGGCGCTGCTTCCCGACGAGGCGGAGCGGGTGGTCTCGACGGGCTCGCCCGCCGGGGGTGCGGGCGGCACGTCGACCGTCGAGATCGTGTCGCCGTCGGAGCTGCGCGTGGGCGACGTGGTGATCGTGCGTCCCGGCGGACGCGTGCCCGCCGACGGCGAGGTCGTCGACGGCACCGCCGCCATGGACGAGTCCATGATCACCGGCGAGTCCACGACGGTGAGCCGCGGCCCCGGCGACCACGTGGTCGCGGGCACGGTCGCGACCGACACCGCGATCCGCGTGCGGGTCTCGGCCGTGGGCGACGACACCGCCCTTGCCGGCATCCAACGCCTCGTCGCCCAGGCGCAGGCTTCGAGCACCCGTGCGCAGCGCCTCGCCGACCGTGCCGCCGGATGGCTGTTCTGGTTCGCGCTCGGGGTGGGCGTCATCACCGCGATCGTCTGGACCCTGCTCGGCAACCCCGACGACGCCGTCGTGCGCACCATCACCGTGCTCGTGATCGCGTGCCCCCACGCGCTCGGCCTCGCCATTCCGCTCGTCGTCTCGATCGCGACCGAGCGAGCCGCCCGCGGAGGCGTGCTCGTCACCGATCGCCTCGCCCTCGAGACCATGCGCACCGTCGACGCGGTGCTCTTCGACAAGACGGGCACGCTCACCAAGGGCGAACCGGCCGTGACGGACGCGTTCGCGGCGCCGGGCTTCAACCCCGACCAGCTGATCGCGCTCGCCGCTGCGGCGGAGTCGTTCTCGGAGCATCCCCTGGCCAAGGCCATCGTCGCGGATGCCTCGCGGCGCGGCCTCACGGTGTCGTCCGCGACGGACTTCGAGGCCTCGGCCGCGATCGGCGTGCGCGCGCTCGTCGACGGGCGCACCGTGCACGTCGGCGGCCCCGGGCTGCTCGCGCGTGAGGGGAAGCAGCCGCTCGCGGCATCCGCCGGCTGGCACGAAGCGGGCCAGACCGTGCTGCACGTGCTCGTCGGACCATCGGCCGGTTCGGGCGACCTCGAGGTCGTGGGCGCCATCGCGCTCGCCGACGAGGTGCGGCCCGAGTCGCGCGAGGCGGTCGATGCGCTGCACGCGCTGGGCATCCAGGTCGTGATGATCACGGGCGACGCGGAGCCCGTCGCCCGTTCCGTCGCCGCCCAGCTCGGCATCGATCGCGTGTTCGCCGGCGTACGCCCTGAGGACAAGGCCGCGAAGGTCCAGGAACTCCAGCGCGAGGGCCTCTCGGTCGCGATGGTCGGCGACGGCGTGAACGACGCGCCGGCACTCGCGCAGGCCGATGTCGGCATCGCGATCGGGGCGGGCACGGATGTCGCGATCGCATCGGCCGGCGTCATCCTCGCGTCATCCGACCCCCGCTCGGTGCTCTCGGTGATCGAGCTGTCACGTGCGAGCTACCGCAAGATGCAGCAGAACCTGTGGTGGGCCGCGGGCTACAACCTGATCTCGGTGCCGCTCGCGGCGGGGGTGCTCGCCCCGATCGGATTCGTGCTGCCGATGTCGGTCGGCGCCCTCCTGATGTCGCTGTCGACGATCATCGTCGCGGCGAACGCGCAGCTGCTGCGTCGCCTCGACCTGCGCCCCGAGTCGTCGGCGCGGTCGGTGCTCGAGCGGGTCGGCAGCACGGGGTCGCCGCCGGTTCGGCAGACAGCGATCGCCCCGTAGGCGTTCGGCTCCGATCTGGGCGACGGCACCGTGGACGGGTAGCGTGTCGGGCATGGACGACTCGATCGCGGTGCTCGTCGCGGGCGCCGAGAAGCGACTGCTCGAACCCGAGGTGCGAGGCGACCCCGAATCGCTCGGCGAACTGCTGCACGAATCCTTCCGAGAGATCGGCAAGAGCGGCCGGCTCTGGACGCGCGACGCCCTGATCGACGTGATGACGGGATCCGACGCGGTCGAGCTCCAGTCGGCCGTCGTCACGGGCGAGCACGTCGAGCTCGTGGCGCCCGACCTGGCGCTGCTCACCTACACGCTCGACGCGAACGGCGAGCGCAGCCGCCGCAGCTCGCTCTGGCGCATCTCGGGCAACCGGCCGCGACTCGTGTTCCACCAGGGCACGCCGCTCGGCCCCGGCGTCACGTGAGGTCTGGCGCCTCAGCGGCTCCCTGCGGAATATCGCTTGACCCGCCGCTGCGCCACTTGCGACTCGTCTGCGCCACTCGAGTTGGCGCGAAGGGTGCTGTAGTGGCGCAGCGCGTGCAGCATCGCGGATGCTCGAAGAATTCTGGGCGTGATGTCGATCGGCGGCGTCGCCGTTCGACGCCAGAGTGAAGGCGGGCACGTCGGCCCGCAACGACAGGGAGAGAACACGATGAAGTACATGCTGATCATGCGCGACAGCCAGGAGGCCATCGAGGCGTCGAAGGACCTCGACTTCAACGAGATCATCGCGGCCATGGGCGCGTACAACGAGTCGCTCATGAAGGCGGGCGTGCTCATCGGCGGCGAAGGCCTCGCGGGTGTCGAGGAGGGCTTCGTGGTCGACTTCGACTCGACCCCGCCGGTCGTCACCGACGGTCCTTACGCCGAGGCGAAGGAGCTGTTCAACGGCTTCTGGATGATCGAGGTCTCGAGCAAGGAGGAGGCTGCGGAGTGGGCCAAGCGGTGCCCGCTGGGTCCCGGCTCGAAGCTCGAGGTGCGTCGCGTCAACGAGCTCGAGGACTTCCCGCAGGACAACGAGTGGATCCAGAAGGAGGCCGGCTGGCGCGAGGAGCTCGAGAAGAAGGCCGCGGGCTCGAACGGCTGATTCCATGACGACGGATGCCTCGGGCGCGGTCCACGTTTCGGGGGTTGAGGAGCCGACGACGTCGACGTCTCGAAACCCCGATGCCGACCGCGCCCGTCGGGCGCTCGGCGCGGTGTGGCGCATCGAATCGGCGCGCATCATCGCCACGCTGACGCGCTTCGTCGGCGACGTCGGACAGGCCGAGGACCTCGCGCAGGAGGCGATGCTCGAGGCGCTGCGGCAGTGGCCGTCGGAGGGCGTTCCGAACAACCCCGGCGCGTGGCTGACGACGGTTGCGAAACGCCGGGCCATCGACGGATGGCGCCGGCGCGAGCGGCTCGACGAGCGGTACGCCGCCATGGCGCGCGACCTCGAGCAGCAGGACGGCGCGGCATCCGGTCAGTTCTGGGACCCCGACACGATCGACGACGACATCCTGCGGCTGATCTTCGTCTCGTGCCACCCCGTGCTCTCGCGAGAGGCGCAGATCGCCCTGACGCTGCGCATCGTGGGCGGCCTCACGACCGAGGAGATCGCGCGCGCCTTCCTCGTCCCGGTCGCGACCGTGCAGCAGCGCATCGTGCGAGCCAAGAAGACGCTCGCCGCCGCGAACGTGCCGTTCGCGGTGCCCGACCCCGAGCAGTACGCCGAACGCCTCGGCTCCGTGCTGAGCGTGCTCTACCTGATCTTCAACGAGGGGTACCTGCCCGCCGCGGGCGAGGAATGGACCAGGCCGGATGTCTCGGCCGAGGCGTTGCGGCTCGCCCGAATGGTCGCGGGGCTCATGCCGCGCGAGCCCGAGGCGCAGTCGCTCGTGGCGCTCATGGAGTTCCAGGCGTCGCGGTTCCGGGCACGCGTCGCGCACGACGGGACGCCCGTGCCGCTCGACCAGCAGGATCGCTCCCGATGGGACCGTGCGCAGATCGAGCGCGGCCGCGCGGCACTCGCCCGGGCCGACCGCCTCGGGCGCGGGCGCGCCTCGTACGGGTTGCAGGCCGCCATCGCCGAGTGCCACGCGGTGGCGGCCTCGACCGACGAGACCGACTGGGCACGCATCGTCGTGCTCTACGAGGCACTGGGCCGCCTCGCGCCGTCGCCCGTGGTCGAGCTCAACCGCGCGGTCGCCGTGGCGATGTCGACCGGCCCGGCGAGCGCGCTGCGCATCGTCGACGACCTCGAGCGATCGGGCCGGCTCGCCGGCTACCCCGGCCTGCCCGCCGTGCGTGCGGAGCTGCTCTCGCGTCTCGGGCGCTCGAACGAGGCGCGCGGCGAGTTCGAGGCGGCGGCGCGGCTCACCGGCAACGAGCGCGAACGGGCCGCGTTGCTCGCGAAGGCCGCCGCGCTCGCACCACCGGTGGTCGAGTAGCGCCCGGCGAAGCCGGACGCGTATTGCACCACCGGTGGTCGAGGAGCGCCCGGCGAAGCCGGACGCGTATTGCACCACCGGTGGTCGAGTAGCGCCCGGCGAAGCCGGACGCGTATCGAGACCAGCCCCAGGGGCCCCCGATCGGCGTCGCCTGCGGCGGCACTACACGATCACCGGATCAGCATCATTCGCGGCGCGGCGCGCGCGACGGCGCTCCCGACCACCCTCGACGAGATCGTAGAGCACGGGCAGCACGACGAGGGTGAGGGCGGTCGACGAGACCAGGCCGCCGATCACGACGAGCGCGAGGGGCTGCGAGATGAACCCGCCGCTGCCGGTGAGTCCGATCGCGAGCGGCAGCAGGGCGAAGATCGTCGCCAGCGCCGTCATGAGGATGGGACGCAGACGCCGGGACGCGCCGTGCAGCAGGGCGTCGCGCACGTTCATGCCACGGTCGCGGTACTGGTTCACGAGGTCGACGAGCACGATCGCGTTGGTCACGACGATGCCGACGAGCATGAGCACGCCGACGAGCGATGCGACGCCGAGCGGGATGCCGGTGATCACCTGCAATGCGATGGCACCGGTCGCCGCGAACGGCACCGACACGAGCAGGAGCAACGGCTGCAGGAGTGAGCGGAACGTCGCGACCATCACGATGTAGACGATGAGGATCGCGGCGAGCAGCGCGAGCCCGAGCTGCGAGAACGACTCCGCCTGGTCGGCGGAGACGCCGCCGATGGCGGCGGAGGCACCCGCCGGCAGGTCGGCGGCCTCGATGGCCGCCGACACCTGCGCGCTCGCGGTGCCGAGGTCGTCGTCGTTCGGCGTCGCCGAGATCGTCGCGCTGCGAAGGCCCTGCACGGTCGTGACGGATGACGGTCCGTCGACCTCGGCGACGGTCGCGAGCGAGGCCAGCGGCACGATCCCGGTCGGCGTCGGGATCCCGAGCGCCGAGAGCGCCTCGACCGAGGACGGCGGATCCTGCGACGCCAGGTAGATCGTGAGCGTCTTCTCGTCGATCACCACGGAGCCGGCCGGCTGCGGCTGCATCGCCGCCGAGACGATGCCGCCGAGCGCGACCTCGGAGTAGCCCGCGGCCGCGGCATCCGCCCGGTTCACCTCCACGGCGATGTAGCGGCGCGATTCCGACAGGTTCGAGCTGGTCTGGGCGAGCAAGTCGAGCGAGTCGAGCTCCTGCTGCACCGCGTCGGTCGCCGCCCGCAGGTCCTCGGCGTTCGACGCCGTCACGTCGACCTCGATGTCGTTCGAGGCGCCGAAGCCGCTGGCCGCCGCGAGCGTGATCTCACCGACGTCGTCGAGCTCGGCGAGCTCGGCGCGGACCGACGCCTGGAGTGCGTCCTGGTCGGCGTCCTCGTCGGTCGTGATCGAGTACGTGATGGTCGAGCCGCCACCGCCGCCGAGGGCGGCCGCGAGCCCGCGCCCGCCGGAGCCGATCGACGTCTGCACGGTCTCGACGCCCTCGGTGTCGCGGATCACCTGCTCGACCGACTGCGACGCCTCGTCCATCGCCTCGAGGCTCGTGCCCACGGGCAGTTCCTGCGACACCTGGAAGGTGTTCTGCCCGCTCGAGCCGAGGAAGTTCGTCTTCATGAACGGCACGAGCGCGATGGTGCCGCCGAGGATCAGCACCGCGATCACCAGGGTGACGACGCCGTGCTTGAGGGTCCACTCGATGATCGGCAGGTAGCCGCGCTGCAGCCGCGTCGGGTGCTCGAGCTCGTCGGGAACGCCCGCCGAGCCCCGTGAAGGGGGCGTCGCCGCACGGCCGGCGCCGCCGGCGCCCGGTCGCGTGGGCTCGCTCGCCGTGCTCCCGACGGGCTCCGCGAGCACCGTGGCGGGCTTGGGCCGGAGCCCCGTGTTTCCGTCGGCGTCCCGAAGCTCGGGCGCGAGCCACACGTCGTCGACGAACGCCGCCGCCGCGAGCTCCGCTTCGCGCGCCTCCTCGACGCCGGCCTCCGCCTCGGGGCCCGTGCGCCGGAGCTTCGCCGGCTTCAGGAACCAGTACGCGAGCACGGGAACGATCGTCAGCGACACGAGCAACGAGGCGAGCAGCGCGATGGTCACCGTGAACGAGAACGGTCGGAACAGCTCGCCGGTGACGCCCTCGACGAGCGCGAGCGGCAGGAACACCGCGACGGTCGTGATCGTCGATGCCGTGATCGCCCCGGCCACCTCGCGCACCGCGCGGACGATGGTCGACGCCTTGTCGGCGCCCTCGACGAGGTGCCGCTTGATGTTCTCGATGACGACGATGGAGTCGTCGACCACGCGGCCGATGGCGATCGTGAGGGCGCCGAGCGTCAGGATGTTCAGCGTGTAGTCGGCGGCCTGGAGCCCGATGAAGGTGATCAGCACCGAGGTCGGGATCGAGATCGCCGTCACGAGCGTCGCGCGCACCGAGAGCAGGAAGACGAGGATCACGATCACCGCGAACACCAGTCCGAGCAGGCCCTCGGTGGCGAGCGACTCGATCGATTGCTCGATGTACGGCGCCTGGTCGAAGACCACGGTGAACGAGGCGCCCGGGTTCGTGGTGTCGAGGCTCGCCTCGAGCTCGGGGAGCAGCTCACGCACCGCGTTCGAGACCTCGACCGTGTTCGCGGCCGGCAGCTTCGTGACCGTGATCGTGAGCGCCGGCTCGCCGTTCACGCGCGAGATGCTGGTCACCGGGTTGTCGGTGAGTTCGACGGATGCCACGTCGGCGATGGTCGTGGCGACGGGAACGCGCAGCGCGGCCTGACCGCCGTCCGCCTCGGACTCGTCGCCGGCGGCATCCGTCACCGTCTCCGTCTCCGTCGCACCGAGCACCGGCAGGGCCGCGATCTCGTCGACGCTGCCGATCACCACGCCCGTCTGCACCGCGAAGGTCGAGTCGCCCTCGGTGATGGTTCCCGCCGGCACGAGCAGGCCGTTCTGCTGCAGCGCGTCGCGGATGGCCTGCTGCGTGATGCCGCGGGCCGCGAGCTCGGCCGGGTTCGGGGTGATCGTGACGCGCTGCCCGACGTCGCCGATGAGGCTCGCGTCACGCACGCCATCGAGGTCGCGGATCTCGCCGAGGGTCGTGCGGTCGATCTCGTCGGACAGCGCGCTGACGTCGTCGGCGCCCGTCACCGCGACCGCGATCACCGGGAAGTCGTCGAGGCTCAGCGCGAGCACGCGCGGGTCGACGTCTTCGGGAAGCTCACCGGCGATGCGGTTCACCGCCGAGAGCAGCTTCTGCTCGGCGAAGGCGAGGTCGGTGCCGTAGGTGAACACGGCCGTGACGCGCGAGAGGCCGGTCGAGCTCGTGGTGGAGGTCGACTCGAGCCCCGTGATGCCCTGGATCGCCGTCTCGATCGGCGTGGAGACATCCGTGTTCACGACATCGGGCGCTGCACCTGGGTAGGACGTGACGATCGAGAGCTGCGGGAACTCGATCGAGGGTGCGAGCTCCTGCTTGAGGTTGGTCAGGGCGATGCCGCCGAAGATGGCGACGACGACCGTCACCAACGCGATCAGCGCCCGGTTCCTCATGCTGAGCGCGGCAAGCAGGTGCATCCCACGATTCTCGCAGGGGCGTGGGCTCCCGATGTCACGGGCAGCTGGGAGTCAGGCGGCCGACATGCCGGCACGCGCGGCGATGCTGGACGAACGCCCGCCCGTTTCGGTACGGTCGAGACCAGATCAGGGGGTGCGATGGGGTCAGGGTCAGCGGATGCCGCTCGGCACGTGCCGTGGCTTCGTTGGGTGCTCCTCGCGCTCGTCATCTGCGCCGCCTGGCTGATCATCGGTCTCTTCTCGTCCACGTCGAGCGCCGCCGCCGACGAACGCGATCCCTCCGGACTCCTCGGAACGGCCGGTTCCGCGCTCGGCGGCGTGACCTCGATCACCGGCGCCGTCGGCGGAGCCCTCGGCAATGCGGTCGACACCGTCGCCGAGCCGGTGTCCGCGGTGCTCGAGCCCGTCGTGGCGGACGCGCCCGCGCCCGTCGGCGGTGCGATCGCCGACCTGGTCGACACCTCCGACCTCATGGGTGGCGGCGTTGTGGGCACCATCACCACGCCGGCGACCGAATTGCTCGACGGTGCGGTCGGCGCCGTGCCGATCGTCGGCGGCCTGGTCGGCGACGGCGCGCTCGGCAGCGTCGTCGACCCCGTGGCCGGCCTCGTCGACGGCACCTTGGCCACCGTGGTCGGATCGGCGCCACGGCTCCCGACCGAGGGCAGCGGCGTGATCCCCCAGCTGCCCGAGATTCCGCTCGCCCCGAGCACCGAGGCGCCCGGCCCGTCGGTCGCGCCGGGCGGCGGCGCACCCGTTCCGAGCGCTTCGGATACCGCGGCGGCGCATGGTCAGGCGATCGGCTCGTGGCCCGGTGCTGCGAGCCCGGCTGGGCCGGGCGGCACGGCCGGCGGTACGACCGCGCCTGCCGGCGGCGGCGGTCCACTCCGCGGTGAGGCGCCAGCCGTGCCCGCCGTTCCCCAGGGCGGTTCGGGCGCGGGCGGTACCGGCGCCTCTGGCTCCGGAGCAGGGGCATCCGGAACCTCCGACGCGACGTCGGCGGCCCTCGAACTCGACGCGCTCGCATCGCTGGTGCTCCACTCGGTCGACGACGAACTGCCGTCGTCGCCGGTGTACGACACCGATTCCACCCCTGACTGACGGGAACCGGTCCGCCGGCACGAACCCTCGTGCTTCGGCGGAAGACGGTCATCGCTCCCTGCCCGGGAGCGACAACTCCCATCAGTCAGGAGGACTGGAACATGAAGAGAATGGCTCTGAGGGCGCTGTACGCGACCCTCTTCACCGGGGGGCTCATGCTCCTCGGGGCCGGCGTCGCACACGCTTCGGAGACGAGCGGCGACGACGGCATCTGGGCGGTCACGTCGGGTGAGGACTCGATCCTCGGCGGGACGCAGGCGCTCATCGACGTGTCGCTCCCCATCACCGTCAGCGGCAATGCGATCTCGGTCATCGGCGACTCGTCGACCGACGACGTCGTGACCAAGGTCGCCACAGGCGGCTCAGGCGAGGGCGGTGCCCCATCAGCCGTCACCGACGGCGAGGACTCCATCCTCGGCGGCACGCAACTGCTCGCCGACCTCGACCTGCCCGTGACGATCGCGGGCAACGCGGTCTCGGTCATCGGAGACAGCACGTCGACGGATGCCACGACGGTCGTGCTACCCGGAGCCGGGGGCGGCTCCGCACTGACGGACGGTTCGGACGGGCTGCTCGGGGGAACACAGCTCGTTCCGAACCTGTCCCTGCCCATCACCATCGGCGGCAACGCCGTCTCGGTGATCGGCGACAGCACGACGGACGATTCGACGACGATCGTCGTGCCGGGCAACCCGGACCCGAAGGACCCGGCCGACCCGAAGGACCCGGCCGACCCGAAGGACCCGGCCGACCCGAAGGACCCGGCCGACCCGAAGGACCCGGCCGACCCGAAGGACCCGGCCGACCCGACCGATCCCGGTGATCCGAGGGACTGCATCCGTCCGGTTGTCCCGACCGATGACACGGGTCGCAGTGAATCGGTCGAGCCGACCGACGCCACCGCTGCCGTCGGGTCGCCGCAAGGGTCGGATCAGGGCGAGATGTGCATCGCCGCGTCGACGGCGAGCGCGCCGGGAACGTCGGTCATCGCGGCATCCGCGAGTCGCCCGCTCAGCGAGGTGGAGGCGATGGCCGACCTCGGGATGATCGCGCTCGCGATCCTCGGCGGGGTCGCATTGGCCGCGGTGGGCGCACGCAGGTTCTCGATGCGGCGCTGACCGCGTGAGAGGACGGCGGGGCGGCGGAGGGTTCGGGGACCGACGCCGTCCCGCTCTTCGGGCGTGCCCGCCCTAGACGACCGACGCGAGCAGGGCCGGCTCGGGCTCGACCACCGGCGAGTGCGCGAGCGATCGCCACGTTCGGGCGAGCGCCGCCACCGCGGCATCCGTCGTCTCGGGGGAGTAGCAGATCGGCAGGCGCAGGAACCGCTCGAATGCCCCGTCGACGCCGAAGCGCGGCCCCGCGGCCACGATGAGCCCCTCGCGCCGAGCGGCGAGCGCGGGCTGCGAACTGACGGGCGAGCCGAGACCGATCCAGGTCACGATGCCGCCGTCGACATGTGGCACGTCCCACTCGGGGAAGGTGGTCGCGAGCAGGCGCTCGAGCCGATCGCGACCGGCGCGCAGCTGCTCGCGACGAAGCTCGATGATCTCGTCCATGCGCCCGAGCAGGCGGGTGACGATGAGCTGTTCGAGGATCGGGGTGCCGAGGTCGCCCGGCGAACGCACGGCGAGCAGGCGTCGGATGAGCGGGCGATCGGCACGGATCCAGCCGACCCGGATGCCGCCCCAGACCGATTTCCCGACCGAGCCCACCATGACCGCCGCGCCGTCGGCCGCCATGGGCGGGAACGCTCGCGCACGATCGATGTCGAGCTCCGCGGTCGTCTCGTCGGCGATCACGACCGTGCCCTGGCGCGCCGCCGCATCGAGCGCCTGCGCCCTCGCCTCGCGGCTCATCGTGCGGCCTGTCGGGTTCTGGAAATCGGGAATGAGGTACGCGGCGACCGGATTGGAGTGCCGGATCGCCTGCACCAGCGCCGCGGTCTCCTCGCGTTCGTCGACGCCCCGACCTTGCGGCGCGACCGGCACCGGCACGAGACGCGCTCCCGCCGCGCGGAACGCCTCGTACGCATGCGGATACGTGGGCACCTCGATGAGCGCGCGGTCGCCACGACCGACGAGCGCACGCGAGAGCAGGGCGATCGCGTGCTGGGCCCCGATGGTGACCATGATCTGGTCGGGTGAGGTGGGCAGCCCCCGCGTGGTGTACCGATCGGCGATCGCCTCGCGGAGCACGATCTGGCCGATCGGGTCGAACCCGGCGTCGCCCAGGTAGCCCGGAAGGTCGTCGACCGCCTGCCGGGCCACATCGGGGAGCCACGGCAGTGCCGACGGCGACGCCTTCGAGAAGTCGATGTACTCGCTCTCGAGGGGAGCCGGGAGGATCGCGGGCGCACCCGGGAGGCGGGCGACGCTGCCCGACCCGCGCACGCTGTGCAGCAGCCCCTGCTCCCGCAGGTGACGGTAGGCGGCCGTGACCGTCGTGCGGCTGATGCCGAGGCGCTCGGCGAGATCGCGCTCGGCGGGGATGCGCGTGTCGACGGCGATACGCCCGTCGACGATGAGGAGCCGGATGCGTTCGGCGAGTGCTTCATAGGCATTTCCGGTTCCGCGCCAGTCGCCGAGCAGGAGCTCGAGCGACCGCGCGGTGAGCGCGAGGTCAGCCATAAAGCCACTTTACGGTGATTGGTACTTTGCGAAAAGGCCAATCTTGGAATTGGATTGGTTCCATGCTTCGCCTCCTCCGCCGGCCTTCCGATCCTGCTCCGGTGCTCGTACGCCGCTTCCTCCAGCTCTTCGTCGGGCTGTTCCTGTACGGCATCGCCATCGCGATGATCGTGCGCGGCGAGCTCGGCGTGGCCCCGTGGGACGTTCTGACCCAGGGCATCGCGAAGCAGACCGGGCTCAGCTTCGGCCTGATCACGGTCATCACGAGCGGCGTCGTGCTGCTCCTGTGGATCCCGATCCGGCAGCGGCTCGGGTTCGGCACCGTCATGAACGCCCTTCTGGTGGGGCCGGCCGCCGATGTCGGACTGTGGTTGATCCCGCCGGGGCTCGACCTGTGGGTGCGGGTCCTCCTGCTCCCCGCCGGCATCGTGGTGCTCGCGATCGCGACCGGGCTCTACATCGGTGCGCACTTCGGCCCTGGACCGCGCGACGGCTTGATGACGGGCCTGCACCGCGTCACCGGTTGGAAGATCTGGATCGTCCGCACGGGCATCGAGGTCTTCGTGCTCGGCGCGGGCTGGTTGCTCGGCGGCAACGCCGGCATCGGCACCGTTGCCTTCGCGCTCCTGATCGGGCCGCTCTGCGGCTACACGATCCCGCTGTTCGCGATCAAGCGTGCGGAACGAGCACCGCGAACGGATACCGCGGAAGCGGCGGCCAGCCGGTGGTCGAGTAGCGCCGGCCGCAGGCCGACGCGTATCGAGACCCAATGACCGAGCCCCTGCCGGTGGTCGAGTAGCGCCGGCCGCAGGCCGACGCGTATCGAGACCCGATGACCAGGCCCCTGCCGGTGGTCGAGTAGCGCCGGCCGCAGGCCGACGCGTATCGAGACCCGATGACCAGGCCCCTGCCGGTGGTCGAGTAGCGACGGCCGCAGGCCGACGCGTATCGAGACCAGATGCCGCGTCTCGATACGCGTCGCGCTCCGCGCGTCGCAACTCGACGGCCGACAGACCAGACGCTGCGTCTCGATACGCGTCGCGCTCCGCGCGTCGCAACTCGACGACCGAAAGACCAGATGCCGCGTCGATACGCGTCGCGCTCCGCGCGTCGCAACTCGACGACCGACAGACCTGATGCCGCGTCTCGATACGCGTCGCGCTCCGCGCGTCGCAACTCGACGACCGGTGAGCGGCGCTACAGGTTGCGCTCCGCGTACGCGGTCATCGCGTCGCGGACGAACTCGGCGCCTTCGCGGCCGCCGTAGTTCGCGCCGAAGCGCTCATCGGCCACGTACATCTCCGCGAGGCCGAGGAAGTACTCCCTCGACGGGCCGCCCGCGCCGCCGCCGGGTGTGCCGGGGATGTCGCGGAGCCAGTCGAAGTGGCGCTGCGCGAGCGCCTGCGCCTCTTCTCCCGCTGGGTCGACACCCCGCTCGTGCGCCGAGATCCAGTCGGCGCCGAGCTGCGTCGCGCGCTGCTGCCAGGCCGCCTTGTCTTCAGCGGTCAGCGAGCGCCACCACGCGTCGCTCTTCGCGTACGCCTCCTTGCCCCAACGCTCCTCGACCTCCTCCTTGTACTGCGTGTGGTCGAAGCCGTCGAACATGTTCTCTGCCATCAGTCGTTCACCTCCTTCTAGTGCTCCGATGGTGCGTTCGACCGACGCGATCTGCCGCGCCAGTCGGTCGCGCTCCTGCTGCAGCCAACCGAGGTGGGTTCTCAGGGCGTGCGGAGCGCTCTCCTCCTGGGCGAGCACGTCGGCGATCGCGGGGAGCCCGAGCCCGAGCTCGCGCAGCAGCAGGATTCGCTGCAGTCGCAGGAGCGCCGGCTCGTCGTAGTACCGATATCCGTTCGCGCCGATGCGCGCCGGCGCGAGCAGCCCGATGTCGTCGTAGTGACGAAGGGTGCGACTCGTCGTGCCGGCGAGCTTGGCGATCTCCTGGATCGACCAGTCCACGGCGGGCTCCTCTCACGATCGTCGGGGTTGCTCCCCCGCGATTGCCACGCTAGAGGTTGACGCGGCGTCAAGGTCAACCACCGAACCTCGATCCGACCAGGTCGATTTCCGCTCCGGCCTTGCGCCCGGCGGAGACGCGATATATCGTGAAGGCATCGAAACGCGATATATCGCGAGACAGGTTTCAAGGGCCGGCCGGATGCCGCGGCATCCGCCCCCGGCAATGAAGGAGTACACCATGGCCATCGAGAAGTGGGTCATCGCGCCCGGAGAGAGCCGGGTCATCGACATCGAGCTCGTACGCAAGCTGAAGGTGAGCCTCATCGGAGGCAAGGTCGATGTCATCGCCCACGACGAGCCGGGCGCACGTGTCGAGGTCTCGGGCGTGACCGGCAAGGAGCTGAGGATCGAGATCGACGGCGACACCCTCGAGATCGACCACCCGCAACTGCGCTGGGACAACTTCATCGAGGCGTTCAAGGGCTGGGTCGGCAACGCGAAGGCCGAGGTGTCGATCCTCGCGCCGCGTCACGTGGCGATGAAGCTCGGCGTGATCTCGGGCGAGGCGCTCGTCTCGGGATTCCAGACCGACGCGAAGCTGAGCACCGTCTCGGGCGATGTCGTGCTCGACAGCCACGAGGGCGACGTCGAGCTCTCGAGCGTCTCGGGCGAGATCTCCGCCGGCAACCACACCGGGCGCATCACCGCGCACTCCGTCTCGGGCGACGTCGTCGCCACGGGCGACGTGGTGGCGTTCAACGCCGACACGGTCTCAGGCAGCATGATCGTCGACGCGTACGGCACGCCCGACCGTATCGACACGAACACCGTGTCCGGCAACCTCACCGTGCGTTTCGTTCCGGGTTCCGGTGCGCGCTACCGCATCAACACCGTCGGCGGCACCGTGCTGCTCGAGGACTCGTCGATCAAGGGCGTGCTCGGCAAGGGGTTCGAGCGCGTCGTCGGCGAGCTCGCCGGCCGGTGGCTCGACCTGGGCGCCAACAGCGTCTCGGGCAACATCTCGGTCATGCACCGGGCTCCCGTGAACGCGGGCGCCTCCACGAGCGGCGGCTCGAGCACGAGGGCGACGGATGCCGCGGCGGGTTCAGACGCGAACGAGGGCGGTGCCTCGGCATGACCCCGCCCGTCTTCGCCCACGGCCACCTGCGGCTCTACCTGCTCGCGCTGCTCGAGGAGCAGCCGCGCCACGGCTACGAGCTGATCCAGGCCCTCTCCGACCGGTTCGGCGGCACGTACAGCCCGAGCGCCGGCACGATCTACCCGCGCCTCGCGAAGCTCGAGGAGGAGGGTCTCGTCACGAAGTCGACCGACGGCCGCAAGACCGTCTACGAGATCACGGATGCCGGTCGGGCCGAGCTCGACGCACGGCGCCACGAGCTCGACGCCATCGAGGACGACCTCACCGATTCCGTTCGTCGGCTCGCCGACGGCGTGCGCGCTGAGGTCAACGACGCGATGCGCTCGCTCCGCGCCGAGCTCGCGAGTGCCGCGCGCGAGGCCAAGCGCGCGGCGACGCGCACCCCGGCGAGCGACGCGGGTGCGGGCGGTACGGCGAACCCGCACGTCGACTCGAACCGTGCCGTGCATGAGGCGGATCTCGTGCTGAACGAGTTCCGCCAGCAGGTGCGCACCGACCTTCGCAACCAAGCGCATCGCGGACGCGTGAGCTCGGAGGCGGTGAACCTGCTCAAGGCTCGCCTCGCCCAGGTTCGCGCCGACGTGCTGGCCACCTTCGCCGAGCGCTGACCCCGGTGGTCGAGTAGCGCCCGGCGAAGCCGGCGGCGTATCGAGACCTCGCGTGCCGATCTGGATACGCGTCGGCCTTCGACCGTCGCTACTCGATCACCGCTGGCCAGCGTTGGCGGCCCGTGGTTCGATGAGCAGATGACCGACGTCGCGATCGTTCCCCTGTCGTCCGACGACCTCGATCTCGTGCGACGCGCCAACACGCCCGAACTCATGGACCAGATGGGCGGCGTCGAGACCGACGAGCAGGTGATCGCCCGTCACCAGCGATACCTTCGCCTCGAGCGGGAGGGCACCGGTTGCCAGTTCCGCATCGTGATCCCGGGGCATCCCGAGGGCGTCGGGCTCGTCGGCTACTGGCACCACGACGTGGGCGGGGAGCCGGCGCTCGAGGCGGGCTGGTCGGTCGAGCAGGAGTATCGCGGGCGCGGCATCGCGCCGGCCGCCGTCGTCGCCATGCTCGACCGGGCGCGCGCCGCCCGAGAGACGCTCCCGGTGCACGCCTATCCGCGCGTCGACAACCCGGCGTCGAACGCCGTCTGCCGCAAGGCGGGATTCGCACTGCTCGGTGAGCTCGATTTCGAGGTCTCCCCCGGCAACATCCTGCACACGAACGACTGGGTCATCGAGCTCGCCGAGCGCACGGCGTAGCCTGCAGGGGTGCGCGCCTATCTCGCGGTCGCCGTGGGCGGCGTCATCGGCACGGGACTGCGCCTGGCGTTCGACCTCGCGTTCCCGCACGACGACGCAGCGTTCCCGGTCGAGACGTTCGTCGTGAACCTGGTCGGCTCGTTCGTGCTGGGCTGGCTGGCGGGCGGAGTCTGGACCCGCCCGTCGACGCCCACCTGGCTGAAGGCCGGTCTCGGATCGGGGGTGATCGGTTCGTTCACCACGCTCTCGGCGGTGATGGCCGGGCTCATCGTGCTCACGCGCGCGGGCGAGGCGTGGGTCGCCGCGGCGTACCTGCTCGGCTCGGTCGTGGCCGGGCTCGCCCTCGCCGCCGCGGGGCTGCGCATCGGCTCGCTCATCGCCCACCGTCCCATGCCGACCGAGGTCACGGATGCCGGGGAGCCCCTGTGACGGGCTCCCTCTCCCCGCTCATCGTGGTTGCCGTGCTCGTAGCCGGCGCGGTCGGCGCCGTACTCCGCTACCGGCTCTCGCGCGCCCTTCCGGTACGCCCCGGACACCTGCCGGGCGGCATCCTGATCGTCAACGTCGTCGGTTCCGGCGTCGCCGGCGCACTCATCGGCCTCACGGAGCGGGCAGCCCTCGACGGCGACCTGCGGCTCATCCTCGTCACCGGCTTCTGCGGCGGACTCACCACGTTCAGCACGTGGACGGTGGAGACGATCGAGCTCGCCGACGGCGGTCGCCGGCGAGCCGCGATCCTCAACGTCGTCGTGACGTTGACGCTCGGGCTGGCCGCGGCGGCGGCCGCGTACCTCCTCGCCCGCTGACGCGGGACGCATGCCCCTTGACACGCGCCGCCGGGGGCGTAGTGTGATCCGCCGTGGTACATGAGGCGGAGGCACCGCCCACCGAACTGAAATCTCCCAAACACTGGATCATCGGGGACCCCCTTCCGACCGAGAAGCTCGAGGGGCAACTCCTTCCGAAGCACTTGGCGCTCCCGATCTTCGCCAGCGATCCGCTGTCCTCGGTGGCGTACGCGCCGCAGGAACTGCTCATGATCCTCACGATCGGCGGGCTCGCGTTCCTGAGTTTCGCGCCATGGGTCGCGCTCGCCGTCATCGTGCTCCTCGTCACGGTGGTGGCGTCCTACCGGCAGCTCATCCGCGCCTACCCATCGGGCGGCGGCGACTACGAGGTGGCGAATCGCAACCTCGGCGAGAAAGCCGGCCTCGTCGTGGCATCCGCCCTGCTCGTCGACTACATCATGACGGTCGTCGTCTCGGTCGCGTCGGGCGTCGACAACATCATCTCGGCATTCCCCGAGCTCAACCCGTTCCGCGTCGAGATCGCGGTGGTCTTCGTGATCATCCTCGCCGCGGTGAACCTCCGGGGCGTCAGCGAGTCGTCGAAGGCGTTCGCCCTGCCGACCTACCTGTTCATCGGCAGCGTCTTCGTGATGATCGTCGTCGGACTCACCCGTACCGCGTTCGGCGACGCCCCCATCGCCGAGTCGGCCGCGTTCGGCGTCGGGGCGGAGTCGCTCACGCAGGCGGGCATCATCCTGCTGCTGCTGCGGTCGTTCGCGAGCGGATGCTCCGCGCTCACCGGTGTCGAGGCGATCTCGAACGGCGTGCCGGCCTTCCGGCGACCGAAGATCCGCAACGCGCAGGCGACCCTCACGCTCATGGGCGGCATCGCGATCGTGCTGTTCGCGGGTCTCACCGCACTCGCGCTCATCGCGAACGTGCACTACGCCGAGAATCCGTGCCAGCTCATCGGGTGGACCGACTGCGCGACCGAGCCGCAGCCGAGCCTCATGGCGCAGGTGGCGGCCGCGACCTTCGGCGGCGACACGGTGTTCTTCTACGTCATCCAGGTCGCGACCGCGCTCGTGCTGCTCCTCGCCGCGAACACCGCCTTCAACGGGTTCCCGCTGCTGGGATCGGTGCTCGCGCGCGACGGCTACGCCCCCAAGTCGTTGTCGACGCGGGGCGACCGGCTGATCTACTCGAACGGCGTCGTGATCCTCGCGCTCGCGGCATCCGTGATCTTGGTGGTGTTCCAGGCGAACCTCACCGTGTTGATCCAGCTCTACATCATCGGCGTGTTCGTCTCCTTCACGGTCGGCCAGACCGGCATGGTGCGGCATTGGATGGCGGAACTGGGCCGGCTGCGGCATCCGGCGTCGAAGGCGACCAGCAGCTCGAAGGGGTCCAGCAGGTCGAAGGCGTCGGCCAGGTCGAAGGCATCGAAGGCGCGAGCGGATGCCGATGCGAAGCCGCTCTCCCCGGCCGCCATCTGGCGAGCCCTCGCGATCAACGCGCTCGGCGCGGTCATGACCGCGGTCGTGCTGATCGTGGTGACCGTCACGAAGTTCACGCACGGCGCGTGGATCGTGTTCGTCATGATGCCCATCCTGTTCTTCCTCATGCTGGGGGTGAACCGGTACTACCGCGACGTCGAGAAGGAGATCGCGGTGGACCCGACGACCACGTTCGGCGCCGCAGGCGACCACGCCATCGTGCTCGTCGGACGCATGCAGAAGCCCACGCTGAAGGCGCTCGACTATGCGATCGCGGCCCGGCATGCCTCCATCGAGGCCGTGCACGTGTCGATCGACGACGACGAGACGAAGCGTCTCAAGAAGGACTGGGTCAAGCAGAACATCCACGTGAAGCTGCGCGTGCTCTCGTCGCCCTACCGCGACCTCAGCCACCCGCTGATGGAGTACATCAAGTCGCGCCGCGAGCAGTTCGGGGCCGAGGTCATCACCGTGTACCTCCCGCAGTACATCGTCGGGCATTGGTGGGAGAACCTCCTGCACAACCACAAGTCCCGCCGCATCCGGCAGAAGCTGCTGCTCGTGCACGGGGTGACGGTGGCGCTCGTGCCGTGGCTGCTCGACTCGTCGGACCTGCTGTACGGCCGGCGATCGCGGCCGCTGCCCGGGCAGGATCGCCGCGGCGAGCCCGTGCGGCCGGTGCCGCGCCGACAGCTCGCCGAGACGCCGGCCAAGCGCCGTCGGTAGGCCACCGGTCGTCGAGGAGCGCCGCCGAAGCCCACCGGTCGTCGAGTAGCGCCCGCAGGCCACCGGTCGATGGTCCTATGGATGTCGATTCTTGGTGAGGTCGGTTTTGAGGTCGTTGAAGACTTGGCGGGCGACGTAGCGTTTCAGGGCGCGGATGGTGTCGCGTTTTGAGAGGCCTTCGGTGAGTCTTCGGGTGATGTAGGCGCGGGTGTCGGGGTCGTTCTTCATCCGGCCGATGATGATCATGTGCAGCGCTCGGTTGGCTTGCCGGTCGCCGCCGCGGTGCAGTCGCATCCGGTGGGTTTGTCCGGACGATACTGGGACGGGTGCGGCTCCGCAGAGTCTGGCGAATGCGGCGTCGCTGGTGATCCGGTCGATGTTCTCGGCGGCGGTGATCAGGAACTGGGCGGTGGTGTGGACGCCCAGCCCGGGACGAGCGAGCAGAGTTGGTGCGGTCGCCGTGGTCAGGGCGCGTAGTTCCTGATCTGCGGCGGTGATCTCGTCGTTCAGGGCGGCGACGCGGTGACCGAGACGTTTCAGGGCATGCTCGGCTGCGTGTGCCGGATCGGCGTACCGCCCGGTGTCGGGTTGGAGTGCGGCCGCGTGTTTCGCGATCGTGGGCAGGCTGAATCGGCGGAGTTGTTCCCGCAGCGGGGTGGGCGCGGTAACGAGGAGGTCCTTGATCTGGTTCAACGCCTGCGTGCGGGACTTCACCGCGGAATTCCGCACCAATGTCAGCATCCGGATCGATTCGATGACACCGGTGGTGTCCTTCGGGATCGCGGTCGCCATCCCGGCGAGGACTTTCTGCGCGGCAGCGATCGCGTCGCTGCGGTCGTCCTTGCCGCGTCGGGCGCGGGTGGCCTTGTCGGTGGTGTTCACTTGGAGGACGTGGATCCCTGCACCGGTCAGCGCCCGAGTCAAGCCGGCACCGTACGAGCTGGTCAGCTCGACCCCGATCCGGTCGATGATCCCGTACGAGCCGGCCCAGTCCACCAGTGCCTGGTAACCGGCCGGCGTCGCCGGGAACGCGGCGTCGCCTTCGAGCCGGCCGTTCAGATCAAGCACTGCCGCGTGATGGGTGTCCGTGTGCGTATCGACACCGACGACGACAGTCGTGCCCGGGACGGGCGCGTTCGGGGTGGGTAGCATGATGGGTGTCTCCTCTCGAGTGATCGATCGGATGACCGCACCGGGCCGGGCGGACAAGACATTGAAGAGTCGGCGGACAGGGTCCTATTAGGTCACATCCCACGCCCGGCCCGGTCTCCCGAACCGACGTGATCGACAAGCCCCGAGCAGGGCCGACAAATCGGCCGAATGACATCACAACGAGTCCGTCGAGTAGCAGGTCAGACCCAACCCGAGACCGCCACCACCATTCTCAATGTCGAGTAGCGCCGCCGAAGCAAACCGGTCGTCCAGGAGCACCGCCGAAGCAAACGGGTCGTCGAGTAGCGCCGCCGAAGGCGACGCGTATCGAGACGGGGCCCAAGCCAGCCCCTCGAGACGCGCGCCGCCGTGCGCCGCGCTCCTCGACCAGCAGATGCGGCTAGAGCATGGCCATGATCTGGCGCGCGATCATGCGCCCTGCACGGTTCGCGCCGATCGTGGACGCCTGCGGACCGTAGCCCGCGAGGAAGATGCGCGGATCGCTCCACGACGCGCCCTGGCCGACCGTGATGCCGCCCGCCTTCTCGCGCAGCCGCAACGGGGCGAGGTGGCGCAGCTCGGGCCTGAATCCGGTGGCCCAGATGATCGCATCCGCGCGGGCCATTCCGCCCTGGCCGCCGTTGCCGTTGCCGTCCCAGACCACCCGGTCGGCCTCGATGCGGTCGAACATCGGCCGGGCGATGAGCAGACCGCGGTCGATCGCCGCGGCGACGCGGCGACTCTTCGGCACGCCGGTGCCGCTCACGATGCTCGGCAATGCCCGACCCGACCGTGCGGCCTCGTCCTGCATGGCCACGGCTGCGGAGGCTCCCTCGAGATCCAGTTCCTGACGATCCAGCCAGTCGATCGGGCGTCGCGAGACCCACGTGAGTCCAGCGGCGACATCCTCCAGCTCGAGCATGAAGCCGATCGCGGAGGTGCCGCCTCCCACGATCACGACGTGCTGGTCCCGGAACTCCTCTGCACCGGTGTAGTCGGAGGTGTGCAGGTGCCGTCCCTCGAAGTCCGCCATGCCGGGGTAGTAGGGCACGAACGGCGACCCCCAAGTGCCGGTCGCGTTGACGAGGAACTGGGTCGTGATCTCGTGCCGGGGCGGCGGCGTCGGCTTCGGCTCCTGGAACGTCTTGCGACGCCGGCCGAACAGGCCCTTGGCCCTCTCCTCCTCGACCGGCTGGGGGCTCAGATCGTCGTACTCGACGAGCAGATCGGCGCCGGCGTTGGACACGCGTCGCACGCTCATCGGGCGACGCACCCGCAGGTCGAAGTGCTGTTCGAAGCGACCGTAGTAGTCGGCCACGACCTCCTTGGCCGGCAGGTTCCGGTCGGCGGTGTCGAAGCTCAGGCCGAGCTCGCCCATGCCCGGGAGGTCGTTCACCCGGTGCGCCGTGCCGAGGCGCAGGGATGACCATCGATGCTGCCACGCTCCACCCGGCCCGGGGCCGCGGTCGAGCATCACGAAGTCATCGTCGGCGACGAGCTCGAATCGCCGCAGGTAGTAGGCGACCGAGAGTCCCGCCTGTCCGGAACCGATGACGACGACCTTCACGCGTTCGGGGGCGACCCGTTCAGGGCTCATCACCCGACCATCTCAGCATGGATTGCTGAACGACCACCCACGGAGGTGGACGACCCGTCGGCAGTCCCGCGCCGCAGGAAGGGATCACACGACGGGGTCACACGGCGGTGCTGTGGAAGAGGCCGGACGGGTCTGCCCTCGGTGCTAAACTGGCAGCCGGACGAATTCCATTTATCAGATGAGTGCCGGGTGAAGGCCATCCCACCCGGCCAGATGTCGTAAGGGGGTCACGCATGGGGCGCGGCCGTCAGAAAGCCAAGCACACGAAGGTCGCTCGGGAGCTGAAGTACTTCAGCCCCAACACCGACTACACGGCGCTTGAGCGCGAGCTCACGGGCTCGCGGCATGACGATTACACCGATGAAGCGTCGAAGTGGGCCGAGTACGCCGACGACGACGACACCTACGTCACCGGTGACGAGCAGCGCGCGTAACCCCGAATTCCGCGCGTCACGCGGAGCCTAGGCCATCTCGGACCGCCAGCGCGCGGTCTCCTCGACGAAACGCTCGAGTTCGGCAAGCGAGTTCGCGGGAGTGATCGCCCGCAGCACGAGTTCGTCGACGACATCGAACGAGGCGAGCCCCGCGGCATCCGTCAGCGTCGCATCCATGGCGCGCATGCGGAGGCGCTCGAAGTTTGCCGCATACGACGGCACGGCCTCGTAGACGGCCGCTTCGCGTTCGAGCACGGGGCGAGCGGCGGGCTCGACGATCGTACGCACGTAGAGCACGGCGCGCGGCCCGGGCTCGGGCACACTCGCCGCCGCCGCGGTTTCGTGCAGCTCGGTCGTGGCCTTGCGGGCGGCATCGGGCGTGAGCCAGTTGAGCAGCACGCCGTCGGATCGCTCGGCGGCGAGACGCCGCATCCTGGGGCCGAGCGCACCCACGACGACCCGCGCCTCGGTGCGGGTTCGCAAGGCTTCGATGCCGTGCTCGACGAGACGGAGCGGATGCCGCGCACGCCCCGAGCCGATGCCGAGCGTCAGGCGCTCGGCGGGCAGACCGCCCAGGTCGAGCGCGTCGGCCGGCCGGCGGTCGAGCGGGATCACACCCGTCGCGAGCCCGAGCGTCTGCGTGACAGCGGCTGCCGCGCGGAGCCCGACGAGCGAGTCGGCCTGAGGCAGGTCGTTGATCCACAGCGTCGAGAACCCGAGGCGCTCGATGCGCGGAGCGAGGGCGCGCACGACCTCGGGCGGGGTCGTGCAGATGATGCCGATCGAGACGGCGGCGCGCATCGTCATGACGCGTACGATCCGACGAGCCGCACGGCACCGCCGTCGACGCCCTTGGCACCCTGCTCCCACCGGTCGTCGGGCGCGTCGCCCCGTGGGAGCGGCCCCACCGCGACGGTGCCCGCCTGCCAGGCGGGCAGCCCGAGCGCGCCGAGTTCGGCGATCACGTCGGCAGCGGCATCCGCTTCGACGATGGCGAGGAATCCGATGCCGAGGTTCCAGGTGCCCTCGGCGCTCTCGAGAGAGGTGCCGGCGAGGTCGCTCAGCACGCGGAAGACGGGCGCGGGCGACCAGGTCGCGCGGTCGATCTCGGCCCATGAGCCCGGCGGCAGCACGCGGGCGAGGTTCGCTGCGATGCCGCCGCCCGTGACGTGCGAGAGCGAGTGCACGGATGCCCCGAGCCGCTCGTTCTCGAGCAGGCGAACGAGCGGCCCCGAGTAGAGCCGCGTCGGCTCGAGCAGCGCCTCACCCCACGTGGCGCCGAGATCAGCGGACTGGTCGGCGTAGTCGACCTGCCGACCGGTGAGGATGTGGCGAACGAGCGAGTAGCCGTTGGAGTGCAGGCCGCTCGACGCGATGGCGATGACCGCGTCTCGGTCGCGCACGCGCTCGGCACCCAGCAGCCGATCGGCTTCGACCACACCGACGGCGGCGCCGGCCACGTCGTAGTCGTCGACGCCCATGAGTCCGGGGTGCTCGGCCGTCTCGCCGCCGACGAGGGCGGTGCCGGTCTCGGCGCAGGCGCGTGCGATGCCGGTGACGATCGTCGCGATGCGCTCGGGCACGACCTTGCCGCACGCGATGTAGTCGGTCATGAACAGCGGCTTCGCTCCGACGACGACGATGTCGTCGACGACCATGCCGACGAGATCCTGTCCGATGGTGTCGTGCTTGTCGAGCGCCTGCGCGATCGCGATCTTGGTGCCGACGCCGTCGGTCGAGGTCGCGAGCAGGGGCTTCGCGTAGTGCTTCGCGAACGACAGGTCGAAGAGACCGGCGAACCCGCCGACCCCGCCGAGCACGTTCGGCCCGTGCGTCTTGGCCACCGCCTCCTTCATGAGCTCGACGGCCCGGTCGCCGGCCCGCGTGTCGACTCCGGCGGCGGCGTAGGAGGAGTTCGCGGTCACCCTGCAAGGCTACCCGCCCGGCTTCGATCACCCGCCCCGCCTACCCGGGCCTGACCGTGCGCCGACGTAGAATATCGCCATGCACGCGGGCGGAACGCCGTCGTGGGTGATTCGTGAGAATGCGAGTCGCTCGGTGCTCCTCGCCCTCTACCTGCGCGATGTGCTCGCGATCGCCTCCCCCGTCGAACTGCCCCACCTCCGCGACGTCGGGCCGGTCGGTCCCCGCCTCGAGATGGACCAGCACGATCTGCTCGAACGCCAGTGGCGCGCCTGGTGGGCCATGACCGTCGAGCCCGAGGCCCACCCATCGCCCGTCCCGCTCGAGCTCGTCGACGCCTACGACACCGAGGTCGCGCTGCCGGTCTCGGGCGCCGAGGTGCTCGCGGCGGCGGTCGTGCCCCACGCCGAGGCCGCTCGCGCGTGGGCCGACTGGGCGCACGAGGGCTACCGCTCGGCATCCGCGTCGCGGCGCGGCGACTCGTACCGCGCCTACGCGGGCACCATCGCCGAGCACGAACGCGAGGTCGGCCGGCGTGCGCACTCGTTCGAGCTCAACGTCGAGGTGCTGCCGCTCGCAGCTCCCGGGGTGTGGTGGATCGGCGCAATGAGCGTCGCGGTGACGGATTCGCTGAGGTCGGATGCCTCGGCGTTCGACGATGCCATCCACCCGATCATCGCCGAGCTGGCGTAGTGGGTGACGTCTCGATACGCGGCGCCTTCGGCGGCGCTACTCGACGACCGGGGTGATACGCGGCGCCTTCGGCGGCGCTACACGACGACCGGGGTGGTACGCGGCGCCTTCGGCGGCGCTACTCGACGACCGCATGCCAGACTCGACGCCATGAGCATCTGGTTCGACGACGCCGCACTGGACTGGGCGAAGACCCGTCGCGACGGCACCCTCATCGACACCCTCGGCATCGAGCTGACCGAACTGACCGAGGACTCGCTGCGGGGCCGCATGCCGGTCGACGGGCGCACCCGCCAGCCGGGCGGCGTGCTGCACGGCGGGGCATCCGTCGCCCTCGCCGAGACGCTCGCGAGCTGGGGCTCCACGTTCACCGTCGACCCCAAGTCGTTCTACTGCGTTGGCATGGAGATCAACGCCAACCACGTGCGACCGGTCGCCGAGGGCTGGGTCTACGGCGAGGCGCGGCCGCTGAGCCGGGGCCGCACGACGCAGGTGTGGGACATCCGCATCACCGACGAGCAGGGACGCCTCGTGTGCGTCTCACGCTGCACCATGGCGGTGCTCCCCCGGCCGTCGGAGTACTGAGCGGAGCACCAGCGGCGGGCTTCGGCCTGACGCGCGCCGCGACCGGGGAATATCGTGGGAGCCGTGAAGCCGTTCGTCCTCCTCGCCACGCGGGCGGAGGACCTTGCCGCCGACGCCGAGTACGAGCTCTTCCTGCGTTACGCCGGGCTCGACGAGCGCGATCTCATTCGGGTCCGGCTCGAGGCCGAGCCCATGCCGCCGCTCGACCTCGACGCCCTGTCGGGCATCTTCGTGGGTGGCGGACCGTTCAACGCCTCCGACCCGCCCGAGCTGAAGTCGCCGGTGCAGCACCGGGTCGAGGCGGAGTTCCGCGCCCTCCTCGACGAGGTGGTGCCTCGGGACTTCCCGTTCCTGGGCGCCTGCTATGGCGTCGGCACGTTGGGCGCCCACCAGGGCGCACCGATCGACCGCACGTACTCGGAGCCGGTCGGCGTCGTGCCGGTCACGTTGACCGAGGCCGGGGCGTCCGACCCGCTCCTCGCCGGCATGCCCTCGACGTTCAACGCCTTCGTCGGGCACAAGGAGGCCATCCGCACCCTTCCGCCGACGGCGATACGGCTCGCCTCGTCGCCGACCTGCCCGGTGCAGATGTTCCGGGTCGGGCAGAACGTGTACGCGACGCAGTTCCACCCCGAGCTCGACCTCGACGGAATCGTCCTGCGCATCCACGCCTACAGCGGCTACGGATACTTCGCCGACGACGAGATCGAGGCGACCATGGCGTCGGTGCGGCGTGCTCCCGTGTCGCACCCGAACCGGATGCTGCGGAACTTCGTCGAGCGCTACGCGCGGTAGCTCGGCGGGGGCAACGGATGCCGCGGGCATCGGCGTCCGCCTTGCCGCTCACCTGAGCAGCGGCATCCGCTCAGCCGGCTCACACGCGCAGGTGTGGGAGGATGGATCGTCCTACTCGGACGCTTCACCCGACCCCCGAGGAGCCATCGCTCGAATGTGCGGCATCGTCGGCATCGTCTCCACCGAGCCGGTCAACCAGCAGATCTACGACAGCCTCCTCCTGTTGCAGCATCGCGGCCAGGACTCCACCGGCATCGCGACGGCCGACGGCCCCGTCTTCCACATGACGAAGGCGCGCGGGCAGGTGCGTGAGGCGTTCCGCACGCGAGACATGCGTTCGCTGCTCGGCAACATGGGCCTCGGCCACGTGCGGTACACGACGAAGGGCGCGGCCGAGCGCGAGGAGGAGGCGCAGCCGTTCTACGTGAACGCGCCGTACGGCATCATCCTCGTGCACAACGGCAACCTCACGAACACGCGCGAGCTGTCGGCCGACCTGTTCAACATCGACCGGCGTCACGTGAACTCGACGAGCGACACCGAGATGCTGCTGAACGTGCTCGCCACCGAGCTGCAGGGGCTGATCACGGGGCTCGAGCTCGATCCCGACCAGGTGTTCCAGGCCGTCGCGCAGGTGCACGAGCGCGTCGAGGGATCGTACGCGGTCATCGCCATGATCGCGGGGCATGGCCTGCTCGCGTTCCGGGACCCGTACGGCATCCGGCCGCTCATCCTCGGCAAGCGCACGACGGATGCCGGTGCTGACGAGTGGATCGTGGCATCCGAGTCGCTCGTGCTCGAGAACGGAGACTACGAGGTCGTGCGCGACGTCGAACCCGGTGAGGCGGTGTTCATCACGCTCGACGGCGAGATGATCGCGAGGCAGTGCGCCAGGAGCCCGCGGCTCGTGCCGTGCTCGTTCGAGTACGTGTACCTCGCCCGCCCCGACTCCGTGATGAACGGCATCTCGGTCTACGAGGCGCGCCTGCGCATGGGCGAGCGGCTCGCCGACACGATCGCCACGCACATGGACAAGGGCGACATCGACGTCGTCATGCCGATCCCCGACTCTTCGCGCCCCGCCGCGATGCAGGTGGCCCGCAAGCTCGGCATCGAGTACCGCGAGGGCTTCTACAAGAACCGCTACGTCGGCCGCACGTTCATCATGCCCGGCCAGGCGCAGCGCAAGCGCTCGGTGCGCCAGAAGCTCAATGCGATGGGCACCGAGTTCAAGGGCAAGAACGTGCTCATCGTCGACGACTCGATCGTGCGCGGCACCACCTCGAAGGAGATCGTCGAGATGGCTCGCGCCGCGGGCGCCAACGAGGTGACGTTCACCTCGGCCGCTCCCCCGGTGCGGTACCCGCACGTGTACGGCATCAACATGCCGAGCCGGCAGGAGCTCATCGCCCACGGACGCAAGATCCCCGACATCGCGCGCGAGCTGGGCGCCGACCACATGATCTACCAGGAGGTCGCCGACCTCCGGGCGGCGATCACGCAGGGCACCGACATCGACCAGCTCGACCTGTCGTGCTTCACGGGCGACTACATCACTGGCACCGTCACCGAGGAGTACCTCGAGTGGGTGGAGAAGACGCAGCTCAGCTGAGCTCGGTTGAGCTCCGCCCTGTGGCGCCGCCCCCTCCGGGCACCAGCACCGCTACTCGTCGACGCGGTGCGTGGACTCGTGCTCGACGGCGACCGACCGGGCGCGCCGCGCGGACGAGCGGTCGATGAGGAGCGCGACGACGGCGCCGAGTGCAGCACCGATGGTGCCGCACACCAGCAGCAGGAACCCGAAGACCTGGCCCTTGTCGAACTGCACGAGCTCACCCTCCACCGGTTGACCGGTGAACGCGAACGTGAGGATGAGCGCGACGATCGCTCCGACGATCACGCCGAGCAGGATGAACCGTCCATACCGCGGCGCGCGGCGCACCGTGACCGTGTCGCTCGTGACATCCGTTTCGACCGGCTCTGCCGGGTGCAAGTCGTACCGGACCACTGGGGTGCGGTCGGGCTGCTCGGGAGAGTCTTGGGTTCCGCTCACCCCTCCATTGTCGCGCACCTCGAGCGGGCCCGCGTCGGGCCCAGGAACAGACCGTTCCTTTCGCCCGCGGCCGGCACTTCGGCACTTCGGCACTTCGGCACCGCAACCTCCGAAGAGAGGCCGTCTCGGCGTTGCAGAATCCATCTCGGAGCTGAGGCCTGGGATCCGAGATCCGACAACTCGGCCTCCACAGATGCGGGGTTCGACCGGTTCGTCACGTCGGCCCGGCAACGCCCTCGACGTGGTGAGCCGCCGGGCTACGGTTCGACCATGCCCGAGCGGACCGTGAAGATCCACACCGAAACCGATCGAATGGCCGCCGACCTGGCGCATGTCCTGCGGCGTACGAAGAAGGACGTCGTCCGCGATGCGGTGCGGACCTTCATCGACCTGCACGAGCACGACATCAGGCGAGGGGCCGCTGCATCGGCCGAACGTGCCGCAGCAGCTTCGGGATCGACCGAGGGTGCGCGCCTCCTCGCGGCGGCCGGTGGCGACCTCATGTCGCTCCCGCTCCGCGATCGTCTCACGGTCGTACGCAGCGACCTCCTCGCTCTGCTCGCCAGGCACGGCGGCCGCAGTCCACGCATCATCGGAGATCGCTGGCGCGACGACGACGCCGATCTGCTCGAGCTGCTCGTTGAAACCGACCTGACCGCCGACGACTGGCATGTGCTCGATGCGATTCATGACGCCCAGCGACTGCTTGGAGTCACGGTGCAATTCCACGACGTGACCGCGCTCGGCCTGGTCGCACCAGACCGCCTGGAGCGGCTCGAGCGCGAGGCCGTTCCGCTCTGATGCCGTCGGGTCTCGGGTCTGACGCCGTGGGGATCAGGGTGAGAGCGGCTGGGCGACCAACTCAGGGGCGCAGCGGCAGCTGCTCGCTCAGGTCGGCACGCTGACCCGACGCCTGCACGCGTCCGGCGGCGCGGGCATCGGCCCACGACAGTTCGCCCGTAGCGAGCCCGAGCCAGGTCGCGGCATCGGTCTCGATCACGTTCGGCGGCGTGCCGCGAGTGTGCTTGGGTCCCTCGATGCACTGCACCGCGGCGTGCGGCGGCACGCGCACCTCGACGGCGGCGCCGGGTGCCTGCTCGGCCAGCAGCTGCAGCGTGTACCGCACCGCCAACGCGACGGTTGTGCGGTCGACGGATGCCGCAAGCCGGTCGGCGTCGGCGACGCCGCCGTTCTTCTCGGTGATCGCCTGCACCGTCGTGAGGGCGGCCCGCCCCAATTCGTCGTCGATCCGCGCTCGTGCCATGGCTCCATCCTCCCGCACTCCGACGACACCCGGCGGCGGGGTCACGGGTGCTGGTCGCTCGAGAACACGTCGTTCAGGGTCACCGTCGTGAGCCGGCGCTCCCGGATGATGGCGTGGAGCTCGGCGAACACGCGCGTGACCGGATCGAAGTTCAGGTGCCCGATCACGATGTGCCCCGGCTGGAACCACTCCGTCGCCAGTTCGACGATCCGCTGTTCCGAGACCAGGCCCGAGTCGGCCAGCGATCCCCACCAGAGCGTCGGCGTGGTGTACCCGATGCCCGAGGCCACGGCCATGACGCGATCGTCGTAGTACCCGAACGGCGGCCGGTAGAACGGCCGAGCATCGACGCCGAAACGTTCGCCGATGTCGTCGTGCGTGCGCTGGAGCTCGTCGACGATGTCCTGGTCGGACAGCGAGGTGAGATCGGGATGGCTCCAGGTGTGGTTGGCGAGCTGCACCTGGCCGGCGTCGACGAGCGGGCGGAGCACTTCGGCGTTCTCGGCCCAGGACGGGTAGGTCCCGGTGACGAAGAACGTCAGGCGGGTGCCGGTGGCGGCCGCGAAGGCGGCGTATGCCGCGATCACCTCGGAGCTCGTGCCGTCATCGGCAGTCCAGGCGAGCAGGGGCGCGTCGGTCGGCAGTCCGCTGATGGGTTCGTTCGGAACCGGGAAGCGCTCGACGAGCGGGGCGAGCGGCGCCGGCTGCATCGGTCCCTGCGCCTGCGCCGGCTGCGGACCTGGTGCTGCGGCATCAGGCGCGGCGGACGCCTGAACGGCATGCGAACTTGGCGCATCGACACGTGCGCAAGCGGAGAGCGCACCGGTGGCGGCCGCGGCGAGGCCCGCGAGCAGGACCCGGCGCGAGATCACCCGAGGCGCTCGGCCGGCCGGCCGGTGCTCGACGTCGCCGGGCTTCACGTCCATCAGCGGTCGGAGGAGCCTCGCCCGACGGGCGGGTTCCTGGAAGTGCTCCCCCGCTCCCGGCCGCAACATACCAACGCGCTCGCCGTCGACCGCCGCAGCGAGGCGGCGCGCCCCGGTTCGAGCGCGCCGCACAGGCTGGATCGACGGGGACGGCTCGCACCCATCCGATACCCTGAATCGGTGAGAATCCTCGTCCTCGGCTCGGGCGCGCGAGAGCACGCCATCATCCTCGCGCTGCTCGACGAGGAGGCCGGTCACGAGATCATCGCGGCTCCCGGCAACGCCGGCATCGCGGCATCCGCCACCTCGCCCTCGCGTGGCAGCGTCACCACGATCGCGCTCGACCCGACCGACCCCGTCATCGTGGCCGACTACGCCATGGACAACGACATCGAACTCGTCGTGATCGGTCCCGAGGCTCCGCTCGTCGCCGGTGTCGCCGACGCGCTCCGGCCCCGCGGCATCGCCGTGTTCGGCCCCGGCAAGGCCGCCGCCGCGCTCGAGGGGTCGAAGACGTTCGCGAAGCGCGTCATGGAGGCCGCGGGAGTGCCGACCGGGCGAGCGACGCTCGCGACCACCCTCGCCGACGTCGAGCAGGCGATCGACGAGTTCGGCACGCCGCACGTCATCAAGGCCGACGGTCTCGCGGCGGGCAAGGGCGTGCTCGTCACCGACGACCGCGACGCCGCGCTCGCGCACGCGACGCACTACCTGCAACAGGGGCCGGTGCTCGTCGAGGAGTTCCTCGACGGCCAGGAGGTGTCGCTGTTCCTCATCTCCGACGGCTCCAACGTGCTGCCGCTCGCGCCCGCGCAGGACTACAAGCGACTCCGCGACGGCGACCGGGGCCCGAACACGGGCGGCATGGGGGCGTACTCGCCGCTGCCCTGGCTCGCCGACGACTTCGGCAGCGAGCAGGCGTTCGTCGACGAGGTGATCGAGACGATCGCGCTGCCGACCGTGCGGCAGCTCGCCGAGGAGCAGACTCCGTTCATCGGGCTGCTCTACGCGGGGCTCATCATCACACCCCGGGGCATCCGGGTCATCGAGTTCAACGCGCGATTCGGCGATCCCGAGACCCAGGTCGTGCTGCCCCGCCTCGTGACCCCGCTGTCGAGCCTGATGTATGCCGCGGCCACGGGTGGGTGCGGGTCGATGGCGCGTCCGGTGTTCCGCTCCGATGCCGCCGTCACGGTCGTGCTCGCCAGCGAGGGATATCCCGAGGCGCCCGAGACCGGCCGGGTCATCGAGGGGGCCGACGCCGCGGCATCCGTGCCCGGGGTGCACCTCGCGCACGCGGCCACGGCCATCGGCGCGACTCCCGAGGCGGGTGGCCGGCCGCCGCTCGTCGCGACCGGCGGTCGCGTGCTCAACGTCGTCGCCGTCGGAAGCGACTTCGCCGTGGCACGGCAGCGTGCCTACGAGGCACTGGGCCACCTGCGGCTCGAAGGCGGGCAGTACCGCACCGACATCGCGGCCCGCGTGGCGGGCTGAGGGGAGCCACGACGATGACCGACGCCGCAGACCTGCTCGGCTGGACCCATGTCTACTCGGGCAAGGTCCGCGACCTGTATGTTCCCACGGCGGCGATGACCGACGACGACTCGTGGACGGGCGATCCCCTGCAGCTCTCGCCGGTCGTGCTCGTGGTGGCGAGCGACCGGGTGAGCGCGTTCGACGAGGTGCTCGAGCCGGCCATCCCCGGCAAGGGGGCGCTGCTCACCCGCCTCACGCGTTGGTGGCTCGATCAGCTGCCCGAGGTGCCGAACCATCTCGCCGCGCCGCACGAGCAGCGCGGGCTGCCCGAGATCCCGGGCGAGATCGCCGACCGCTCCATGCTCTGCCGCACGCTCGACATGTTCCCGGTCGAATGCGTCGTGCGTGGCTACCTCACGGGCAGTGGGTGGAAGGAGTACCGGGCCACGGGCGCCATCGGGGGCATCCGACTGCCCGAGGGGCTCGTCGACGGCGACCGGCTGCCCGAGCCGATCTACACGCCCGCATGGAAGGCGCCCCTCGGCGAGCACGACGAGAACATCTCCTTCGAGCGAACCATCGAGCTGGTCGGCGAGCCGGTCGCGACCCGATTGCGCGACCTGTCGCTCGAGATCTTCGCGCGCGCATCCGCCATCGCCGAGAATCGCGGACTGATCCTCGCCGACACGAAGTTCGAGTTCGGTGCAGACCGCGAGACGGGTGTCGTGACCCTCGCCGACGAGGTGCTCACGAGCGATTCCAGCAGGTACTGGGATGCCGCAGGCTACGTCTCCGAAGCGACGCCGGAGCTGCGCATGGCGAGCTTCGACAAGCAGATCGTGCGCGACTGGCTCGCGACGAACTGGGACCGTGAGGCCGTCGAGGAACCACCCACGCTGCCGTACGAGATCGTGGAGCAGACCGCCGACCGCTATCGAACCCTGGTGGAACGCCTCACCGGCGCAGCCTGAGGGGCCTCCGATGCCACGTGCAGAAGCGGGAATACCCGCCGCGACACACCGGTTGCAATAGTTGTGACTACAACCAATGAACTCCCAACCGGCGGCCTGCTGGCCGCCGACACCGGCATGGGGGCCGTCACGCTGCGGGTCGGCGACCTCGATGGCATGATCCGCTACTACCGCGATGGCGTCACCCTCGAGCTCCTCAGCCACGACGGCCCCGTCGCGGTGCTCGGCCGCGGCACGACCCCGGTCGTCATCCTCGAGTACGCGCCCGAGCTGAAGCACGCATCGCCGCGAAGCGCCGGCCTCTTCCACACGGCGATCCTCTTCGACACGCGCGAGGCGCTCGCCGCCGCCGTGTACTCGGTCGCCATCCGGTACCCCGGCACGTTCACCGGCAGTTCCGATCACCTCGTGAGCGAGGCGTTCTACTTCACCGACCCCGAGGGCAACGGCGTCGAGCTCTACTTCGACCGCGACCGCTCGCAGTGGAGCTGGGTGCACGGCCAGGTCGAGATGGCGACCATCTTCCTCGACCCCAACCGCTACCTCGCAGAGCACCTGAGCCAGGGCGCAGTGGATGCCGCGACCGCGGGCACCGGGCTGGGCGACGCGATCGTCGGCCACGTGCACCTCTCGGTGGGCGACATCCCGAGTGCACGCGAGTTCTACGTGAATCGCCTCGGCTTCGAGACGACCACCACGTACGGCAGTCAGGCGCTCTTCGTCTCGGCCGGCGGCTACCACCACCACATGGCGATGAACACCTGGAACAGCGCGGGCGCCGGCCGTCGCAGCCCGGCCCTGGGCCTCGGCAAGGTCGAGATCGTCGTGCCCGGAGCCGATGACCTCGGCGAGCTCGGCGAGCGGATGTCGCACTACGGCGTCGAGACGCGCGACGACGGTCGCACACTGGCGTTCGACGACCCGTGGGCGAACCTCGTCGAGGTGCGCGCGGCGTCGGACGTCGAGTAGCGCGCTGAAGGCGACGCGTATCGAGACGCGGATCTCGATACGCATCGGCTGCGCCGGGTGCTACTCGATCACCGTCGGGCCGGGTCGCGGCGACCTCGCGTGCGTCATGTCGTGGAACTCGTCGAACGCCTGCCCGACGCCGGGCAACGGCGTCGGGTCGGCTCCGGCGCGAAGACCGTCGAGCACGATGACGAGCTGGCGCCGCCAGTACGGCAGGTAGGCGCCCCCGTACTGGCCGAGTGAGCCGAGCATGTCGACGAGCACGGCGAGATCGACTCCGGTGACGTCGGGGCGGAGCGAGCCCTCCGACTTCGCCCGATCGACGATGCCGTTGATCACGTCCTCGAACTCGGCTCCGGGGCGGTACTCGGGATCGATCTCGGACATTCGGCGCATGACACCGGGTACGTACGGCCGTTCGGCGAGCCATTCGGCCAGGCGCTCGAGGTAGAGCTCGACCGACAGCCATCCGGTCTCGGCCTCGGTGATCTCGGGCAGCAGGTCGCGGAACTCGCCCACGCCGATGTCGTAGAGCTCCCGCACGAGGGCGTCGCGGTTGGCGAAGTGCCGGTAGACCGTGCCGGCGCCGACGCCCGCCCGGACGGCCAGTTCGTCGAGCGGCGCCTCGATGCCGCGCTCCGCGAAGAGCCTCCTCGCCTCGGCGAGGAGCCGTTGGTGGTTGCGTCGCGCGTCGCGTCGGGTCGACGCCGTCGAGTTCACGAATTCACTGTACGCCCGGAGTGCACTCTCCGCCCCGAGTTTCCTCCGCGGTGCGGACCAGGTACTATTCGGAGAGTCGACTCCGTTTCGCTGAAGCGGGGCCGGCGGCCCTCGGGGGGAGGGACGCGGCGCGGCGGGCATCAGCCGGCTCCGGCCGGGAGGGGGCGCCCGTCGCGCCCGAACCGCTGGGGCGCATGGCTATTAGGCTGACGTCGTGCCCGACAACGATGTACCCGACGAGCCCGTCGCCGGCAACACCCGCCGCATCGAGGCATCCGTCGTCACCGACTTCAGCGACCGCATGAGCTACGGCGGCTACCTCGACCTGCCCACGCTGCTCTCCGCCCAGCGGCCGATCTCGCGGCCCGAGCATCACGACGAGCTGCTGTTCATCATCCAGCACCAGACGACCGAGCTCTGGCTGAAGCTCGTGCTGCACGAGCTCGAGACGGCGTGCGACCTGCTCCGGTCCGATGAGCTCGCCCAGGCGCTCAAGTGCATCGCGCGCGTCAAGCACATCCAGAAGACGCTGACCGAGCAGTGGTCGGTGCTCGCGACGCTCACACCCAGCGAGTACGGGCAGTTCCGCGGCGTGCTCGGCAATGCGAGCGGATTCCAGTCGGCACAGTACCGTGCCGTCGAGTTCGTCCTCGGCAACAAGAACGCGAAGATGCTCCAGATCTTCGAGTCCGATTCCTCGGCGAGCGCGATGCTGCAGCATGCACTCGAGTCGCCGAGCCTCTACGACGAGTTCCTCCGCATGCTGGCCCGCGCCGGGTACGCGATCCCGACCGACGTGCTCGAGCGCGACGTCACCCTCGCCTGGACGTACCACCCCGAGCTCGTCCCCGTGTTCGCGACGATCTACGCCGATCCAGACCACAACTGGGCCGCGTACGAGACCTGCGAGGAGCTCATCGACCTCGAGGAGAACTTCCAGCTCTGGCGATTCCGCCACCTGAAGACGGTGGAGCGCATCATCGGCTCGAAGACGGGCACCGGGGGATCCAGCGGCGCACCGTTCCTGAAGCGCGCCCTCGAGCTCACGTTCTTCCCCGAGCTCTACGCCGTGCGCACCGAGATCCCGGGGTGACGGATGCCGCGCGCCGCCGATTCGCAGAGCTCCGCCTCGTACGGGGGTCGTGTCGGGCGAACGCCGGGGATGCCGCACCCCGACGTCGCCCGAGGTGACCCCCTTGCAGCGCTCGGCCCGCTCGCCCGCCGGGTCCGTCGCTCGCTGAGCGGCGAGCACCCCGGCGAGGTCGGCACGGCGCTGCCGCCGCTCGTCGACCATCACGTGCACCTCATGCTGGTCGGCGCCGAGGCGCTCGCCGACACCGCGATCGCCGGGGTCGTCGATCTCGGGGCGCCGCTCGAGCTCGTCGCGGCCGGTCGGCAGCGCGACGGGTTGCCCGAGGTCGACTTCGCGGGCACCTTCCTCACGGCTCCCGGCGGGTATCCCGTCGGCCGGCCGTGGGCGCCCGCCGGATCGGCGCGCGAGCTCGACCCAGTGGCGGGCGATGGGCGCTCAGCGCTGCCCGACGCCGTCTCGATCGCGGTGAGCGAGCAGCAGTCGTTCGGGGCATCCGTCGTCAAGGTCGCACTGAACGCGGACGTCGGACCGGTGTTCGACCGGCGAACGCTCGATGCGATCGTCGCCGCCGCCCACGAGCGCGGGCTTCCGGTCGTCGCGCACGTCGAGGGCGACGGGATGACGCGGCTCGCGGTCGACGCCGGCGTCGACGTGCTCGCGCACACGCCCTTCACCGAGCAGGTCGACGATGCGCTGCTGGCTCGCGCCATCGCCGCGGGGCAGCGCTGGATCTCCACCATCTTCGTGACCAGCTACGGTGCGCCGTCGCCCGATCGCGATCGTGCGATCGACAACCTCGCGAGGTTCCATGCGGCGGGCGGACGCGTGCTCTACGGAACCGATCTCGGGAACGGCGAGCAGCCGCTCGGCGTGAATCCCGAGGAGGTCGCCGCCCTCGTCGCCGCCGGGCTCGCGGCATCCGATGTGCTCACCGCACTCACCGACCCGTGGCCGCGCCGCACTCGCACCGACGCCATCGCGACGTTCGTGCCCGGTCCGCCGCCCGAGACGCCCGCCGACCTGGCGCGGTGGCTCACGGGTGCCGGCATCGTGCCCGCCGAAGACCTGGAGGACCTGTGACGCTCGACCCCCACCTCGCGTACGCCCGGCGGATGGACCGAGCCGACGGGCTCGCGCACTACCGCAAGCGGTTCGCGGGAGCCGAAACCGACCTCGTCTACTTCGACGGGAACTCACTCGGGCGTCCGCCCCGGTCGGCGATCGACCGCATGGCTGGATTCCTGCACGACGACTGGGGCGGCAGGCTCATCCGCGGATGGGACGAAGCGTGGATGCAGCTGCCGTTCGAGATCGGCGACCGCATCGGACGCGCCGTGATCGAGGCGAAGGCCGGGCAGACGGTCATCGGCGACTCCACCACGGTGCTCATCTACAAGCTCGCCAGGGCCGCGGTCGACGCGCAGCTGGCCCGCGACCCCGCCCGCCGGGAGATCATCGTCGATCGCGACAACTTCCCGACCGACCGCTACGTGCTCGAGGGCATCGCTCGGGAGCGCGACATGCGACTGCGCTGGATCGACGTGGACACCGCGTCGGGGGTGACGCCCGAACAGCTCGCCCAGGCCGCAGGGCCCGAGACCGCGCTCGTCGTGTTGAGCCATGTCGCGTACCGATCGGCGTACCTCGCCGACGCGCCCGAGCTGACCCGCATCGCCCACGACGCCGGCGCGCTCGTGCTCTGGGACCTGTGCCACTCCGCGGGCTCGGTTCCCGTGCGGGCCGACCACTGGGAGTTCGACCTGGCCGTCGGATGCACCTACAAGTACCTCAACGGCGGACCCGGCTCGCCGGCCTTCGCGTACGTGCGCGACGACCTGCAGGGCCTTCTCGCGCAGCCCATCCAGGGGTGGATGGGCACGGCCGATGTGTTCGGGATGGGGCCCGAGTACACGCCGGCTCGCGGCATCCGTCGCTTCATCAGCGGGACGCCGCCGATCGTCGGGATGCTTCCCATGGAGGACACCCTCGCGATGATCGAGGAGGCGGGAATGCCGGCGATCCGCGCGAAGTCGGTCGCGCTCACGTCGTTCGCGATCACGGTCGCCGACGAGTGGCTGGGCCCGCTCGGCGTGACCCTCGCATCCCCGATCGATCCCGAGGAGCGCGGCGGACACGTCACGCTGAACCACTTCGCCATGCGCGAGGTGACGGCCCGGCTCTGGCAGCGCGACGTGATCCCCGACTACCGCGACCCCGGAGGCCTGCGGATCGGCCTGTCCCCGTTGTCGACGAGCTTCGAGGAGGTGCACCGCGGGCTCGCCGCAACCCGCGACATCCTGCGCGAGGTGCTCACCGAGCGGGCCGGGCTGGCGTAAGGCCGACCGGGCCGGATCCCGTCCGGCGGCATGAACGGCTCGTCGCCGCGTGTCAACGCCCTCGACGTCGGAAGTGCGCACGGCGATGCTGAGAGGGACTCAGCGCCCTCGACCGCCGGGGCGCGCTGCGACCGAAGGAGCGACGAGCATGAGCGATGAGCAGACGACACCCACTGGACCGCAGGGCACGACGTCGGGCGAGGCCACGGCCGCGCCGGCCGGCCCCGGCGAGGATCGCCACCCCGGCGACCGCGAACCGGTCGACTCGGTGGGTGCGCCCTCGGGATCGCCGGCAAGCAGGCTGACGGATGCCGCGAAGCAGGCGGGCGCGACGCTGCGTGACGCTGCGCAGCAGGCTGATCTCGACGACTTCGCCGACCAGGCCAAGCGCGTCACGGGCGAGTGGACCGAGAAGATCAAGGAGGAGTACCGCCGGCGTCCCGGCGTGGTGATCGGTGCAGCGGTCGGCGCCGTCGTGCTGCTCGCGGCCGTCACGCGACGGCTGGGTCGGCGGCGATGAGCGGCGTCGACGCGCAGCGCGGTGACGACCGCACACAGCAGTCCATCGACGAGGCGAGGGCGGCCGCCGACCGCGCGTCGCAGGAGACCGCCGAGACGCTCGACGCCATGAAGTCCGCCGCCGCGAAGGCTGCCCGACGTGGCGCAGCGGCGGTGGCCGACGCCGCGAGCAGCGCGTCGACGCCCGCTCGGGAGTCGCGCAGCGAGGTGGAGGATGCGATGCAGGACGCCGGCCCGTGGCTCGAGGTGAAGTATCGCGAGCACCCCGTGCTCGTGGCGGTGCTCGCGGGCGCAGCCGCGGTCGCGGTGCTCGTGTGGCTGGGCTCGATCGTGCGGGGAGCCTTGCGCCGCTGAGCCTCCGGCGGTCGCATCGGGGGCCGGTGGACCCGCCGATATGGTGAAGTATGGCCGCCCTCGTCTTCATCGTCGGCGTGGTCGCCGTGATCGGGGGAGCAGAGCTCGTCGTGCGAGGCGGCGCCCAGCTGGCGGCGAGATTGGGCATCTCGCCCCTCATCATCGGCCTCACGATCGTCGCGATCGGCACGAGCTTTCCCGAGCTCGCGGTCGGCATCGATGCCGCCCTCCAGGGCAACGGCGCGCTCGCCGTCGGCAACATCGCCGGCACGAACACGTTCAACCTGCTGTTCATCCTCGGCCTCGTCGCGGTGATCCGGCCGCTGCCGCTCGGCAGCCAGACGATCAGGTTCGACCTGCCGTTCATCATCGGTGCCGCGTTCGTCCTCTTCCTCATGGGGCTCGATGGGTGGCTCACGACGCTCGAGGGGGTCATCCTCATCGCCGGCGCGGTCCTCTTCACGGTGCTGACGGTGCGAAATGCGAGACGCGAGAGCGTGGCCGTCCGCGCCGAGTTCGACGAGGAGTACGCGGTCCGGCTCACGAAGCACCCGACCAGGCAGCTGCTCGTCAACGCGGTGATGCTCCTCGTCGGTCTCGTCATCATCGGCTTCGGGGCCGACTGGCTCGTCGACGGCGCCGTCGAGCTCGCCCGCCTCTTCGGCGTGTCCGACGCATTCATCGGCCTGACGATCGTGGCGATCGGCACGAGCGCGCCCGAGATCGTCACCGCGATCGTGGCCACGCTCCGCAACGAGCGCGACATCGCCGTCGGCAACCTGATCGGGTCGAGCGTCTACAACATCCTCCTGATCCTGGGCGTGACGAGCGTCGTGCCGATCGGCGACATCCCCGTGCCGCCCGAGCTCGCCTTCGTGGACATCCCCGTCATGGTGGCCGCGACACTGGCGTGCATGCCGGTCTTCATCAGCCATCGGCGGGTGTCGCGGCTGGAGGGCGCCATCTTCGTCAGCGCATATCTCGCGTACTTCGCGTACCTCGTGATCTCCCGAACGTGACGGCGGGTCTCCGCTAGCCGGAGCCCTCGGCGAGCGCCGCCACCCGGGCCAGCTCGCTCCGCAGCGCCTCGCGGAAGACCTTCGCCGACACGGCGTCGGCGTCGCAGTGCGCAGCGCAGCGGAGCACGCCGTCGTACGAGAGCGCGGCGGCGCCGAGCCGCACGTTGCCCTGGATTGCCGCGAGCGGCCAGACCCGTTCGAGCGGCGCCCCGGCGAGCGCGAGCGGATGCCGCGGGCCCGGCACGTTGGTCACGAACATGACGATGAGTCGCTGATGCCGCACCAGCCGCATGAACAGGCGCGCACCGAACCGGGTCCGCGTCAGCTCGAACGACCCCCGGGAGCGCGCGTCGGCCTTGCGTTCCCGCGTCAACGCGGCGATGCGGCGGAGGCGGACCGCGACCTCGGCCTCACCCGTCGGCAGGGGCACGAGCATCACCCCGACGGCGTTGCCCGAGCGACCACGTTGGGCGAGCGCGACCGGGACGCTCACCGGCAGCACCGGCGGCACCGGCTCGCCCCGGGCGCCGAGCGCCGCCTCGGCGGCCCCGACCACCGCTGCCAGCAGCGCATCGTTCACGGTGGCGCCGACCGTGTCGGCACCCGCGTCGAGTGCCCCGAGCGGCGTGTCGACGAACGCGACGCCGCGGCGCGGGCCGATCGGGCCGAGCAGCACGGTGGGCGGCACCGCCGGGCGCAGCACCGCGGCGGTGCGCTCCCAGCCCGAGGCCAGCGTCCGCAGCCGGGTGCGGAGGGTGCGGTGCACGGGCACCGGCGGCCGCATCGGCAGGCCGGTCGTGGACGTCTCGGCGGCGGCCTTCTCGGGAGACGGCGACGACGAGGCATCCGTCTCGCCCGTCGCCGGACGCAGCAGCAGCTGGATGAGCCGCACCGCGGCGAGTCCGTCGGCCATCGCGTGGTGGATGCGGAACACGACGCCCACGCGTTGCGGCGCGACGCCCGGCACGAGCAGCAGCTCCCAGAGCGGCCGGTCGAGCGGAAGCGGCGTCACCATGAGTCGCGCGCAGAGCGCCTCCAGCCCGGGCAGGCCGTCGACTTGGTCGACCAGGCGCACGTGGCGGCCGAGGTCGAGCGGCACCGGCTCCCACGCGAAGCCGCGTCCGTCGGGCACCACTCGTTGAGCCAGGCGCGGCGTGGATGGCATGACCGCGGCGACCGCGGCGCGGAGCCCTTCGACATCCACCGAGCCGTCGGAGCCGATCGGGCCCCCGGGAGCGAGCACGCCGGCCATGAGGAACGCGTTGACCTGGTCGGGCGCGTCCATCACGATGTTCGACGCGTCGGCGGCCGTCAGCCGCTCGCGCCCTGCCCATCGGCGAGCCACGGCCGCAGTCTACGGCGACCTCGCCACGGTCGAGGGGCGTGCGCCGCGCCGATAGAATCGAGGCATCCCCACCCCCCACCGAAGGAGCACCGCAGTGCCCACCATCGTCGTCGAGGTCATGCCGAAGGCCGAACTGCTCGACCCGCAGGGAAAGGCCGTCGTCGGCGCCCTCGCCCGCACCGGGCACGAAGCGATCACCGGCGTGCGCATCGGCAAGCGGTTCGAGCTCTCGGTCGAGGGCCCGATCGACGACGCGCTGAAGGCGAGCGTCCGGCAGATCGCCGAGGACATCCTCTCGAACTCGGTCATCGAAGACGTGGTGGGCATCCACTTCGAGCAGTCGAACGCCGAGCTCGCCGAGGAGGCCGTGCACGCGGCATCCGAACACACCGACACCGGGTACGTCGCTCCCGCCGGCGAGACGCACTGAGAGGAGACGACATGCGCATCGGTGTCATCACCTTCCCCGGCTCGCTCGACGATCGCGACGCGCAGCGGGCGGTTCGACTCGCGGGCGCTCAGCCCGTCGCACTGTGGCACGGGTCGCACGACCTCGAGGGTGTCGACGCGCTCGTCCTGCCGGGCGGATTCAGCTACGGCGATTACCTGCGCTGCGGCGCGATCGCCTCGCTCAGCCCCATCATGAACGAGGTCGCGGATGCCGCGAAGCAGGGCATGCCCGTGCTCGGCATCTGCAACGGCTTCCAGATGCTGACCGAGGCACGCCTGCTCGAGGGCGGGCTGATCCGGAACGACCACGGCGCGTTCATCTGCCGCGACCAGGTGATGCGGGTCGAGAACGCCTCGACCGACTGGACGAGCGGGTTCGAGCAGGGGCAGGAGATCACCATTCCCTTGAAGAACGGCGAGGGCGGGTTCATCGCCTCCGACGACGTGCTCGACCGGCTCGAGGGCGAGGGGCGGGTCGTGTTCCGCTACGTCGACGTGAACCCGAACGGATCGCTGCGCGACATCGCCGGCATCACCAACGAACACGGCAACGTCGTAGGGCTCATGCCGCACCCCGAGCACGCGGTCGAGCCCGGCTTCGGTCCCGACACTGCCGCCGCGATGCGGTCGGGCGTCGACGGCCTCGGGTTCTTCACGTCGGTCGTGCGGCGAGCGCTCGTCGAGGCCTGACTCCAGCCTTCGGCAGACGCCGAACGGCGGCAGGTCCCATGCGTGAACCTGCCGCCGTTCGTCATCGCGTCAGAACGACGCCGGGATGATGCCGTCGTCGGTCTGGTAGGCCGTCACCGGGGCGTGCGGGATCTCGTCCCAGCGAGCCGCGTCCTCCTGCTGGACCTCGCCGGTCGCCATGCCGAGGAGCAGTTCCTTGAGGGCGAGCACGTTCTGGTTGATGGACTTGCCGCGCGCCTTCTGGCCGAGGCTGCCGTCGGACGAGTTGCCGCTCGTCTCGAAGAAGATCGCGGGGTTGCTGTGGCCCTCGGGGTTCAGCCCGTTGTAGTCGAGGCCGAGCATCATGGCCGACACGACGCCGCCCTTGATGTCGATCTCGACGCCGCGGCCGACGTCGTAGCGATCGATGTTGATGTAGCCGTACTTCGAGAGCTCGTCATAGACGTGCACCTGCATCTGACGGGTCAGCACGTCGTAGGCGCCGCCTTCGATGCCGGGCAGCGTCGGCCCACCGGGGGCCAGCGAGATGCCGAGCGACAGCGTCACCTCGTCGCCGTCGCCGCGCTCGCGCTTCAGGCCCTGGTGGTGGATGTCGATGGCGAAGGCCGGGTCCACCATCGTCCAGTACTCGTAGAACGCCTCGGACTCGGTGGCCTCGAACTTGCCGACGCCCCAGTCGCGGTTGAGGTCGATGCGCTTGTTCGAGCCGTCCTGCAGGATCGTGTGGCGGATGTTCAGGTCGGTGCCGTCGGGGTTGTACGTCGGGATGACGTGGAAGGTGTACGTGTCGCGCAGCAGCGCCCAGTCGGGCGAGCCGTTGGTGCCGAGCTCCTTGAGCACGGCCAGCAGCGAATCGGCGCCGTAGGGCTCGTTGCCGTGGATGCGACCCTGCAGCCACACGGCCTCGGGCCCGTCGCCGACCGTGGCGACGTAGAGGTCGCGCCCCTGTTCGGACGTGTTGACCGCGGTGCCGATCTCGGCGAGGGTCGACACGTCGATTCCGAACCGCGACGTGCGCTCGAGCCGGTCGAGCTCCTTCACGACATCCGCGTAGGTGAGGATGCTCGCGATGTTCGTATTCCCCTCGGTCGAGGGGAAGTTCGCGTCGGCCGTGGCCGGTGCGGTCGCGGCGAGCGGCGCTGCGATGGCGAACGCGGCGCCGGCCGCCAGCGCGACAGCGGTACGTCGGCGGCGCTTCGGTGGTCTCGTGCTGATGGTCATCGTTGACTCCCTTGCAAACGGAATGCCGCGATTGGCGACACGAGCCCTCGGAACCCGGCCGAGCGGGCCGTTCGTTCCGAGGGCTTGCAGGGGAGCCTACGGAGATTCATCTCCGCTTCACAAGAGACGGTTGTCCGCACCGCGTAACATTTGTACGCCATTCGTCCACGTCTGATGCGAGTCTCCGGCTCTGAGCGGGTTCTCCGGTACGTGGCCGAGAATGGACGAGGCGCGGTCAGCACTTGGCGCGCCCGTCGACGGTGCCCGCATGGCACCACAAGGAGTCCGCATGCCCGAGGCCACTGCCTCCACGCCCCCCGCCCCTGCGTTCACCCGTGAGGGAACTCGTCACGTCTTCCGAATCCGCGCCGCCGAGGTGACGGCGGTTCGCGAGGTCGGTCCCCAGATCCGCCGCGTGACGCTCGGCGGGCCCGACCTCCACGACTTCTCGAGCTTGGGCCCCACCGATCACGTCAAGCTGTTCCTGCCCGATCCCGAGACCGGTGAGCTGGTGGCGCCCACCGTCGTCGACGGGCGAGTCGTCCGTCCGGCCGGATCCGCGCCCATTGCGCGCGACTTCACTCCGCTGCCGAGGCCCGCCGCATCGGACGACGCCGCACTCGATCTCGACTTCGTGCTGCACGAGCACACCGGTCCCGCACGGGTCTTCGCCGAACGCGTCGCCGTGGGCGACGTCGTCGCGATGGGTGGCCCGAGGGGTTCGCGCGGCCTGCCCCACGACATCGACGGGCTGGTGCTCGTCGGTGACGCCACCGCCCTTCCGGCGCTGTCTCGCTGGGTCGCGGGCGCGCCCGAGGGTGCCGAGGTACGCGTGGTCGTCGCCGCCGACCGCGCCGGCGTGGGTGAGTACGCAGACCTGCTCGGCGCGGCATCCGTCACCTGGGTCGACCGGCCCGACGACCTCATCGACGCGGTCCGCGCGCTCGGCGAGATCGGCCCACGCACCTTCGTCTTCGCCGCGGGCGAGGCCGGGGCGATGGCCGACGTGCGCCGATGCCTGCGCCGCGAGCTGGCGTTGCCCACCGAGCAGATCGCCGTGACCGGCTACTGGAAGCACGGCGAGCGAGCGTTCGATCACCACTCGCCGCTCGGCGACGACTGAGATCGCCGACCCGGGCCCGACGACGCCGATCCCACAGTCGTCAGTGCACCATCGATCCCAGCCAGATGATGAGCAGCCCGAGGCTGGCCGTCACGAGCGCGCTCAGGAGCCGCCAGGCCCAGTGGCCGCCGCGGCGCGCCGCCGTCCACCAGCCGATGATCGCGAGCACGACGGTGCCCACCCAGAGCGCGAGGTAGTAGGCGACGTACTCGTCGAGCCACCCGAGGGTTGCGAGGACGAGGAAGATCGTCGGCAGGATCATCGCGAGCAGCATCCCCGACGAGTGCGAGGCCGAGGAGCGGGCCGCCGCGAGAATGGCGCGCAGCCGCGGTGCACCGGTGTCCTCGCGCGAGATGGTGCCCGCATAGACGTGCGCAAGCCAGAACACGACCACGGCGCCGAGCGTGAACACGAGTACCCCGAGGTCGGTGTTCTCACGCCAGGCGATGGCGATGAGCGAGCTCACGAGCACGACCCCGTAGATCGCCGACTCCGAGCGGTAGGCCCGGAGCATGAGCGCGGCCTCGGTCGCCACCGTGCGCGACACACGACCCGTCCGGGATTCCCGTCGGGAGCCTGCCGGCCCGTCGTCGGTGCTCCCCATGTTCCCGCCTTCAGCCCGGTCCGTCACGAAGCACGAGCCACTGCCGGATGAGTCGCTGGAGGGCGTCCGTCATCGCGTCGAGTTCGTCGGCGTCGAGGATGCGGGCCACCCTCGAGAGGAGGCTTCCACTTGATCGTCTCGGCAATCCGCTCATCGGCATCCAGGATCGCTTCGCCCACGGCGAGCACGAGTTCGCGCTGCGGATTCTCGTAGGTCTCGAACCAGGCGTCGACCTGGGGATCGTGCTTCGCCATGGTCCGAGTCTCCCACCGGGCGATTCGAGACGCCACGGGCGATCCGACCTTCGTTCGATGCGCCTCCCAGCCGCCGCCTGACACGATGGAGACTCCCGAGCCATGGAGCATCCGTGTCACCGAAGCGCCTCTTCCGCATCCTCGCATTCGCCGAGGCCGTCACCTGGACCATCCTCATCACCGCCCTCGTCCTCAGGTACGCGGCCGGCCTCGACGCTGCGGTACTCGTCGGCGGATCGATCCACGGTTTCGTGTTCCTCGCCTACGCCTTCCAGGCGGTGCTCGTCGGCGTAAACCAGCGCTGGAGCATCGGGCTCATGGCGTTCGCCGTGCTCACCGCGGTCGTGCCGTACGCGACGATCCCGTTCGAGCTCTGGCTCATCCGACGCGGTCGCCTCGAGGGCGGCTGGCGGCACGAGGCGGGCGACCACCCCGCCGACGGAACCTGGGTGAACCGGATGCTGCGCTGGTTCCTCGCTCGCCCGGTGCTCCTGACCGTGGTCGCTGCCGTCGGAATCGCGGCGGTGTTCGCCGCCCTCCTCGTGATCGGCCCGCCCGGAGGCCGCGAGGCGTGACGACCGGCGGAGGTTGTGGGAATCACCCTTTCCGACTTCTCCACAATCGAAGGTATCTTCGATTGAATGTCCGGATCCCGCTAGAATCGGAGCATGTCGAGCACCCCCGCCGCCCTCCTCGAGCTCGAGGTCGCGTGCGGCGAAGTGCTCGAAACCTGGGCCGGCGCACTGCCCGGGTCGTCATCCGACGCAGAGGGCGACGTCCTCGCCATGAGCGACGACGGGCTCGTGCGGGCAGCCGAGGCGCTGGCCCGGCTCGGCCGCCGCGTCGAAGCCCTGCAGGCCCGGTGCGCCGCGGGCGTGGCTGAACGGTCGCGCGGCGGTGACGCCGACCTGGCGCGACGTCACGGCCACCCGTCCGCCGAGCGCCTCATCGCGCAGGCGACCGGCGGGCGCTACTCCGATGCCGCACGGCTCGTCACACTCGGCCGGGCGACGAGCAGACGTGAGTCGTTCTCGGGCGAGAACCTGCCCGCGCGCCACCCGCGCCTGGCCCAAGCGCTCGACGGTGCCACGATCTCGGTGGTCGCCGCCGATGTCATACGGCGGTTCCTCGACGGCCTCTCGCCGAGCGTCGCACGCGACGAACGAGACGCTGCCGAAGAGCTGCTCGTCGACCGTGCGGCACACGTCGGCGTCGACGGCGTCACCCGACTCGTGAAACAGCTCGAGGCGCATCTCGACCCCGACGGCGTGAAGCCGCGCGAAGATGAACTCCGGTCGCGCCGAGCACTCTCCGTCTGGGAGGACGCGAGCGGCATGATCAACCTTCGGGGCGCCTTCGACCCCGCGAACGGCGCACCGATCAAGCTCGCGATCGAGACGCTCGTCGGCGCCGAGTTGCATCGCGCTCGCGACGCAAAGCGGCCCTTCGGCGAAACCGGGTCGTCCGACGGATCCGCGGGTCCCGTACAGGCTGATCCGTTGGTCGCCGAAGACCGCACGATCCCCCAGATGAACGCCGACGCCCTCGCCGACATCGCCCGACTCTCACTCTCCAGCGCCGATGCACCCGCGGCGCTCCGGTCCACCGTCGTCGTCACCCGCATCGACGTCGAAGGGCTGAAGTCCCGCCGGGGGCACGCGACGATCGACGGCATCGACCAGCCCGTCTCCGCGGCCACCGCGTTCGAGCTCATCGCAGCGTGCGGAATCACGCCGATGCTGGTCCGCGGCTCCGAGGTGCTCGACCTGGGCCGATCGTCGCGGCTCTTCTCCGCCGCGCAGAAGCTCGCGTTGCTCGAGCGCGACGGCGGCTGCGCGTGGCCGGGCTGCATGCGCCCGCCCTCGCACACGCAGGCGCACCACCGCCGCTGGTGGAAGCGAGATTCCGGCCCCACCGACCTCGCCAACGGAATCATGCTGTGCACGCATCATCACCATCGCGTCCACGACGACGGCTGGCGTATCGAGATCCGCAACCATCGCAGCTGGTTCATTCCGCCGCCGCATCTCGACCCCGAGCAGCGCCCGCGTCCGGGTAACATCTCACCGCACCACCTGGTCGGCCGTCATCTCGCCGACCGCACGGTGCGGTCGGCGGTCGGCGTCACCGTCGATGCAGGTCCGCCGGGTCATGTGGGCGTGCCGCTCGGGCGCCAGGTGCCGCGAGGCGGGGGAAAGAGCATTGCCACATGGCCGGCAGGCACTGGGCGTGCGAGCGCCGACGGGGGGCGACGCGCGCGGGGAGACTTGCACGGTCCGGCACCCGCCCCGCGGCATCCGTTCGCCGCCGTCCCTGGAGCTCGCACCCGTGACCACTGAAGCCCCCGCCTCTTCGACCGGCTCAGGGGCCATGCCGGCCGCGCAGGAGACGCCCCCTTCGGCCGGCTCAGGGACCGCGGCAGGCTCAGGGACCGCGGCAGGCTCAGGGACCCCGGCAGGCTCAGGGACCCCGGCAGGCTCAGGGACCGCGAAGCTCGACACCGTCGAGGTCGCCGCGAGCACGCCCGAGAAGGAGCAGCCCTACGCGGCGCTCGGCCTCAAGCCCGACGAGTACGAGCGCATCCGCAACATCCTCGGCCGCCGCCCGACGAGCGCCGAGCTCGCGATGTACTCGGTCATGTGGAGCGAGCACTGCTCCTACAAGTCGAGCAAGATCTACCTGCGCCAGTTCGGCAAGAAGGTCACGCCCGAGATGAAGCGGCACCTCATGGTGGGCATGGGCGAGAACGCGGGCGTGCTCGACATCGGCGAGGGCTGGGCGGTCACGTTCAAGATCGAGTCGCACAACCACCCGAGCTACATCGAGCCGTTCCAGGGCGCCGCGACCGGCGTCGGCGGCATCGTGCGCGACATCATCTCGATGGGCGCGCGGCCCGGGGCCGTCATGGACGCCCTGCGCTTCGGCGCCATCGACCACCCCGACACGGCTCGCGTGGTGCACGGCGTCGTCAGCGGCATCTCGTTCTACGGCAACTGCCTCGGCCTGCCGAACATCGGCGGCGAGACCTGGTTCGACCCGGTGTACCAGGCGAACCCGCTCGTGAACGCCCTCGCGGTCGGCGTGCTTCGGCATGAAGACCTGCACCTCGCCAACGCGAAGGGCGCCGGCAACAAGGTCGTGCTCTTCGGCGCCCGCACGGGCGGCGATGGCATCGGCGGCGCGTCGATCCTCGCGTCCGACACGTTCGCCGAGGGCGGCCCCACCAAGCGTCCGGCCGTGCAGGTCGGCGACCCGTTCGCCGAGAAGGTGCTCATCGAGTGCTGCCTCGAGCTGTTCGCCGGCGACCTCGTCGAGGGCATCCAAGACCTGGGCGCGGCCGGAATCTCGTGCGCGACGTCCGAGCTCGCGTCGAACGGCGATGGCGGCATGTCGATCGTGCTCGACGAGGTGCTGCTGCGCGACCCCACGCTCACGCCTGAAGAGATCCTCATGTCCGAGAGCCAGGAGCGCATGATGGCGATCGTGCGCCCCGAGAAGCTCGATGGTTTCCTCGAGGTCGTGCGCAAGTGGGACGTCGAGACGAGCGTGCTCGGCGAAGTCACCGACACGGGCCGCCTGTCGATCACCTGGCGCGGCGAAGAGATCGTGAACGTCGACCCCCGCACGGTCGCAGTCGACGGGCCCGTCTACGAGCGCCCCGTCGCCTACCCGTCGTACCTCGACGCGCTGCAGGCCGACGGGGCATCCGACCTCGAGCGCCCGCAGACGCCCGAGGCGCTGCGCGAGCAGTTCCTCCGGCTCATCGGCAGTGCCAACCAGGCGGATGCCGCGTGGGTCACGAACCAGTACGACAAGTACGTGCTCGGCAACACCGCGCTGAGCTACCCCGACGACGCCGGCATGATCCGGGTCGACGAGGAGTCGGGACTCGGCGTCTCGGTGGCCACCGACGCGAACGGACGCTACTCGCAGCTCGACCCGCGCCAGGGCGCGAAGCTGGCGCTGGCCGAGGCGTACCGCAACGTCGCGGTCACGGGAGCTGCGCCCATGGGCGTCAGCGACTGCCTGAACTTCGGCTCGCCCGAGAACCCCGAGGTCATGTGGCAGTTCTCCGAGACGGTCGAGGGCCTCAGCGACGGATGCCTCGAGCTGGGCATCCCCGTCACGGGCGGCAACGTCAGCTTCTACAACCAGACCGGCGACGTGCCGATCCACCCGACCCCCGTGATCGCGGTGCTCGGCGTCATCGACGACGTCGCGCGGCGCATCCCCTCGGGCTGGCAGGACGACGGCCACAACATCTACCTGCTCGGCGACACGCTCTCCGAACTCGACGGGTCGGCATGGGCCAACGTCGTGCACGGGCACCTCGGCGGGCGCCCGCCGGCGGTCGACCTCACCCGCGAGAAGGCACTGGCCGAGCTGCTCAACGCCGCGGCCATCGAGGGACTCATCGACTCCGCACACGACCTCAGCGACGGCGGCCTCGCGGTCGCGCTCGCCGAGGCGGTCGGCCGCTTCGGCGCCGGCGCGCGCATCGTGCTCGCTGAGGCGATGGAGGACGCCGGCATCGACGCGGCGACCATGCTCTTCTCCGAGTCCGCCGGGCGGGTGATCGTGTCGGTTCCTCGCGAAGACGACGTGAAGTTCCGCGGACTCTGCGAGGGCCGAGGCTATCCCGTTCGTCGCATCGGCGTGACGGATGCCGCTTCCGGCGCGCTCGAGGTGCAGGGCCTGTTCACCGTGCCGGTCGGCGAGCTCCGCTCGGTCAACCGTGCGCCCCTCGCCGACGCGTTCGGCCGCGTCGTCGGGTCCTGACGTGCGGCGCGGCGGCGGGCGGGCGCGGACTCGGCGATGAGCGAGGGGCGGCAGCAGTACACGGCGGGCTACGCCGCCGAGCACGGCCGCTTCACCGTCATCCCGGCCGCCTACGTGTTCCTGCTCGACGGCGGCCGAGTGCTGCTGCAGCTGCGAGCGGGCACCGGGTACTACGACGGATGGTGGGGCGCCTCGGCGGCCGGCCACGTCGAGGCCGGCGAGTCGGTCGTCGTCGGCCTCATCCGCGAGGCTGCGGAGGAGATCGGCGTCGCGATCGCGCCCGAGGCGCTCACGCCGCTCACGGCGATGCACCGCACCGGATCCGACGCCGCCATCGATCAGCGGGTCGACTTCTTCTTCGCGTGCCGAGCGTGGTCGGGCGATCCGCGGCTGCTCGAGCCCAAGGCCGACGAGCTGCGCTGGTTCGACCTCGAAGACCTGCCCGCGAACGTCGTGCACCACGAGCGGTTCGTGCTCGACGGCATGGTCGCCGGGTCCCTTCCGGCGATCACCGCGTTCGGGTTCGAGCCCAGCGGTGCTCGCGACGAGGACGGACCCCCTCGCGACTCCTGACCGCGAGGACTCACCCGACCCCGAGGACTCGCCCGACTCGGAGACTCCCCCGACCCCGAGGACTCGCCCGCTTCAGGAGAACCGATCCGCGTCACCCGCGAGCGGATTCATGCACCTGCGGGCGGGTGCACGAGCAGGTCGACGCGATCGATCAGGTACGCCTCGAACCCGATGAGCGCATCAGGTTGCGTGGGACTCCATCGCACGAGCACCTTGGCGCCGCCGCGGCCGTCGCCGCCGAGCACGAGCGGGCCGGATGCCCCGGTGTGGGCGAGCGCATCGAAATCGACCGGAGGCGCCGCGAAGTCCACCGTCTCGCCCTCGGGGATGCCGCCCTTGATCGCCGCCGCGCGAAGCGCGCGCTGCTCGGCGACCGCGTTCGCCGTGATGCTCTTCCGCGCCGGACGCTCCGCACGGATGACGCGGCCGGTTCCGTACACGGCGCCGTCGGCGTCGAGCAGCACCACGCCCAGGCGCCACACGCGCCCGATCGCGGCCATGCGTGCCGCACGCGGGATGCCGAGCACCCGGCGCCCCGGCACGAGCTCCGCGAGCGTCTCGGTGCGGGCGTCGGCGCCGGCGAGGGACGCGACCGCCCGTGCGACGGCGGTCGCCGCTCGCGACACCGCGTCGTGCGCCGCGCCAGCGTCGACGGGACGCGGCGGGTTCGCGGCATCCGTCATCGCGACCTGCCCACCAGTTCGAGGAGGGCGAGTCCGTACGCCTCGGCGACATCGGGATGCTCGAAGCGCCGCCGCTCCCCCGCGAGCTCGATCTCGACCTCGAAGGCGTCGGGGAGTCGCCGCAGCGAGCGGAACGTCGCACGCAGGAGCTCGCGCAGCTGGTCTTCGCGCGGCAGCCAGACGGCGTCGGCGAACGCGACGGAGTCGAGCGCCCACTCGGTCGTGCCGTTGAAGGCGAGGATCGTGCCCGTGGGGTAGCGCCGCGCCTCGATCGTCATCTCGCTCACCGTGAAGACATCGGCCTCGACCTCCGCCTCCACCTCATCGGCCAGGTCGAGCTGGAAGCGGTCGCCCGATTCGGGGTGCCAGACGAGCCCGGCGTCCCTGAGCGCGAGCGCAAGCTCCCTGCTGATCATCTCCCCATGCTGCCCGGATCCCGGGGCCACGTCGAGGGATCCACTCGCTCCCCGGAACACTTCGCGTCGAGCGGAGCTGTGGCAGCCTTCCGAGCATGCTTCTTCCGCGTCGTCCGTCGGCACCTCGGCACTCCGGCACTCCGGCACTCCGGCACTCCGGCACCGAATCCGGCGAGGAGTCGCTCGTCGAGGAGCGGCTCACGCGAGACGCCGGCCGGGTTCGACGCCGACGCGATGGAACAGTCCGCTGGACGCCTCGTCGAGTGCCATGTCGAGTTCGGCGAGCGGGTGCGTCGGACCGACGAGCTCGTCGAACCTCGGGCGCGGCCAGCGCGTCGTGCGGCCGGTCAGGCGAGTTCCAGACCATGGCGACGGGGAGGGCTTGATGATGAGATCGCGAGCTCCGACTCGTTGGATGGTGTGCACCGTCGCTATCGGGTGGAGCGACGGCGGGCCCGACGAGCGGTGAGGCCGAGTGCGTCGACGAGGAGGTCGATGTCGAGCTCGTCGAGCTCGTCGAACTCGTCGAACTCGTCGTCGGGGCAGGGGCCGTCCACGGCGAGATCCGCCGCACGTCGGTGTGTGGACATGATCGAGTCCTCCAGCGGGCGGCGTCGTGCCGCGTGACCATGATGCGGGCGGCGAACGCCGCATGTGGACTCGGTCGAGGCTACGTACCACGGTGCAACCACACGCGAAGCGGCGGTTGCCCGCAGGTGAATCGCACGCGGCGGTCAGTCGTCGCGGCGGATCCGCGCGGGCCCGAGCGCGGCCCCCAGCCCGATCGCGATGATGCCGGCGAACAGGAGCGCCCACCGACCGGTGACGATCGCAATCACGGCGAGCAGGATGCCGACGACGACCACCACGCGGGCGAGCACCCGGCGCACGCGCGGCGATGACGTCCAGCGGCGGGTCACGGTCATCGAGCTCCGCCGGCGCGTGCGCCGACCTTGAACGCTCGATCGGTCGCCTGCTCGGCGAACGCCCAGACACGCGCCCCGATGAGCGGGTCGACCGAGACGCGCGTCGGCACGTGCAGCGTCGGTTCGCCCCGGGTCAGCAGGCGCGGCCCCCAGTATTGACCGCTCTCGACCTCGGGTGCCGTGAGGGCGTGCAGCACGATCTCGGCGCCGCGGTGCTTGCCCTGCGCGAACGGCGCCTGGAGCGCATCCACGAATCGTTGACCGCGCGACGGCTCCTTCACGCCGGGGACCTTCGGGGTGCGTCCACTGATCGAGTAGCCGGGATGCGCGACGACGCTCAGCACCGGCATCCCGCCGGCACGGATGCGCCGATCGAGCTCGAACCCGAGCGCCTGCGCGGCGATCTTCGACTGCGCGTACGCCCGCCACGGGTCGTATCCGCGCTCGAGCTGCAGATCGTCGACACGGAATGTCGAGAGCTGGGTCGAGAGCGACCCGAGCGAGACGACGCGGGCCCGCTCGGCGAGGTGCGGCAGCATCCGGCCGAGCAACGCGAAGTGGCCGAGCACGTTCGTCGCCAGCACGAGCTCGTTGCCGTCAACCGACTCGCGCCGCCTGCGAGGCGGATGCACCATGCCGGCGTTCGCCACCACGCCATCGAGGGGCGGCGACGCGAGCAATCGCTCGCCTCCCGCCGCGACCGACTCGAGCGACGACTGATCGATGACGATGGTCTCGACGGATGCCGCGGCCCGCACACCGCGAATGGCCGCCGCCGCGGCATCCAACCGCTCGGCGCTGCGCCCGCTGAGCACCACATGCGCGCCGGCACCGGCGAGCCGCGCCGCCGTGAAGAACCCGAGCCCCGCGTTCGCACCGGTCACGAGGTAGCGACGCCCGGTCAGCGACGGCAGCGGGAGCGGGTACCAGCTCACAGTTCGTCGGCCGTGCCGTTGGTGACGGCAAGCTCTTCGTGGTGCTGGATGACCTCGGCGACCACGAAGTTGAACCACTTCTCGGCGAACGCCGGGTCGAGGTGAGCGTCGACCGCGAGCGCCCGGAGGCGGGCGATCTGACGCTTCTCGCGATCGGGATCGCTCGGCGGGAGGCCGTGCGCGGCCTTCAGGCGGCCGACCTGCTGCGTGAACTTGAAGCGCTCGGCGAGCAGGTGGATGAGGGCCGCGTCGATGTTGTCGATGCTCGAGCGGATGCCGAGCAGCTCGCTCATCGCGGCATCGCGTTCGTCGATGGCGCCGTCAGTCATGCTTCGACCCTACCCGCGCGCCCGAGCAGGGGACGCGTCGCCGCGAGTCCCAGCCAGACGACGCCGATGCCACCGGCGAGCACGGCCGCGATCACCGCCAGCGACAGCGGCGCGACGATCAGCGTCACGCCGGTGAGGGGCAGCATCACCACGGCGGCGGTGAGTGCCGCACCGAAGGCGGTGATGCGCAGCGGCGACATCACCGACCGTCGGCGAGCGGCATCCATCGTGCTCGTCGGCATGCCGAGCTTGGCGAGCGACTCGTAGAGATCGCGCCGGTCGAGGATCGCCGCGGCCTGGTTCACGCCGACCGAGCACGCCACCATGAGGAAGGACCCGATCACGGTGATGAGGATCCCGGTGCGGATGTCGTCGAGGAGCAGCCTGGACTCCAGGTCGGGTGCCTCGCCGAACGCGTTCAGCACCGCCACGCCCGACCCGGCGAAGACGGCCATGAAGCTCGTCATGGCGACACCCGACACCTGCCGCCACGCCGCCTTCGGCGACTCGAGCACGGTGCGCGCGGCGAGCAGCTTCGCGGGAGTCCTGGCCGTCCGAACCTGCGCTCGCGCCACGAGTCGGATGACCCACGGTCCGACGAGGTTCTGCACGGCGAGCGCCGCCCCGAACGCGAGGCCGAGCATGGCGAGGATCAGGACCGCGGATGCCGCGACCCGCAGCACCGCGACGATCCCCACGGCCAGCACGACCACGACGACTCCGACCAGGAGGCGCAGCCAGTGCAGCTTCGGGGCATCTTGGCGGGTCCGCACGCCGAGCGGCGAGATCACCACGAGCCGGAGCCCGACCACGGCGCTCACGGCCGCGAGGAGCGACACGCCGACCGGCACGGCGATGAGCGCCGGCCAACCGAGCAGCACACCCTCCACGCCGAGCGCCTCCCCGCGGAACGGGATGAGCGCCAGCGGCGGCACGAGCGCGAAGTACGCGACGACTCCCACGAGCGCGCCGAGCGTTGCGAGCACGACCGACTCGATGACGGCGAGCGCGGACACGGCTTCGGGCGTCGCGCCGAGCAGCCGCAGCGTGGCGAGTCGGTCGTCGCGTCGCCGAGCCGACAGGCGGGCGGCGGCCCCGCCGAGTGAGGCGAGCGGCGCGACGAGGAGCACGAGCGCGATCACGGCGAGCGCCTGGTAGGTCACGGCGATGTCGTCGGTCCAGGTCCAGAACGACTGGGCCCCGCCGATCACGGTGAGCAGCAGTGCCGTCATGATCGCGAACGCGACGACGGGCAGGGCGGTTGCCGTGGCTCCGGTCGTGCCCGGACGCGCGAGCAGCCACCCGACCCCGGCGATCACGCGGCCACCTCCGCCGCGCCGACCCGCTCGCCGACGATGCGTCCGTCGCGCATGTCGACGATCCGCGAGCACCGGGTGGCGACGCTGGCGTCGTGCGTCACGAGCACCAGGGTGCGTCCCTGGCCGGTGGTGGAGTCGAGCAGCGCCTGCATCACCTCCGACGAGGTGGTCGAGTCAAGGGCACCCGTGGGCTCGTCGGCGAAGACCACGGAGGCCCCGGTCACCTGCGCCCGCGCGATCGCCACGCGTTGCGCCTGCCCGCCGGACAGCTGCCCGATGCGGCGATCCTCCATGCCGGCGAGGCCGAGGGCGGCCAGCCATCCGCGACCGTGCTGCTCGGCGCGCCCCCGCGGCATCCCGTTCAGCATGAGTGCGAGCGCGACGTTCTCGACCGCCGTGAGCTCGGGAATGAGGAGCCCCTGCTGGAAGACGAACCCGAACGCCTCCCGGCGCAGTCGAGAACATTCGCGCTCGCTGAGTCCCGTGATCTCCACCTGTCCGGTGCCGGACCGGAAGCCGACGGTCCCGGCATCCGGACGGGTGATCCCCGCGAGGCAGTGCAGCAGCGTCGTCTTGCCCGAACCTGATGCGCCCATGATGGCGAGCGACTCCCCGGTTCGAACCGACAGGTCGACCCCCGCGAGTGCGCGGGTCGGACCGAACGACTTGCTGAGGCCGGATGCCTCGATCACGAAGGAACTCATGCATTCGAGCCTGCCGTGGCGGGCGCGGCGCCCGCGTCGGGCCGCAGTCGCATCATCACGCGGCATCCGTCATTCTCGAGGATGACCTGCTCGAGTCGAGAACCACGATGCGCCGCCCCGAGGGCTCCGAGACGACAGTGCGGCGCGGCATCCGAGTCCCCGATCGGATGCCGCGCCGCGGTCTGTGCCGGCGATCAGCGGGGCGTCGCCCGCCGGATCACCAGGTAGCCGCCGATCGCGCAGATCGCGGCGAGTCCGAGGACGAGAGTGAAGACGCCCACGACGCCGAGGCCCATGAACCAGTCGAACACCGCCGGCCAGCTCTCGGTGAACGTGAACGTGGCGACCACGCCGAGCACCAGGGCGATGGCACCGGCCGCGAGGGCCAGCATGCCGCGCATCCGCCACCGCAGGTAGACGGTCGTGACGCTCGCTCCGATGAAGAGCACGAAGAGCTGGAGCGCGAGCGTCGTGTAGAAGTCGACCAGCCACCCGTCCTGTCCGTACCAGAGTGCGTCGAACATCGAGATGCCGACCCACCAGCCCCCGGTCGCCTTCTCGATCTGCACGAGCGTGGCGATGGCGATGGCGTTCAGCAGTGACACGATGCCGAACATCAGGCTCGTGCCGAGCCAGAAGTCGCGCCGGGTGGCCCCGAATCCCAGTGCGAACGACAGCGTCATGCCGATGGCCTGCACGCCGACGGCGATCAGGTACCACTGGGGCGAGAGAACCGCCCAGCTGTAGCGCATGCCCTCGCCCATCGCCACGGGATCGGCGCCCGCACCCGTGACGATGATGCCGATCACGAGCATGACGAGCCACGCGCCGCCGAGGATGATCCAGGGAATCCCGAAGAACACCGAGGGTGTCACGGCGTGCAGGCGCACGATGCGCCAGATCTCCTGGAACCGCGAGCGCGGCTCGGTGCCGACCAGCGGTCGGTCCATGACGGCGGTCATGCGGCCACCTCCTGTTCGATTGCGTCGGCACGCAGGTCGGTGCCGGTCATGTGGACGATGAGCTGCTGGAGGGAGACGGGCGCCAGCTCCAAGCCGAGTTCGGCGGCCTGGATGCGGTCGGCCTGGCTCAGGCGGCCGTCGATGGTGACGGATGCCAGTCCGCCGATGCCCTCACGGCCGATCACTGCCCGATCGGCGACGAACGACTCCACGGCCGCTCGGCCGCCGGCCACCGTCGTGGCCGAGCCGCGAACCTCGTCGGCGTCGCGGTCGAGCAGGATTCGACCCTGATCGATCACCAGCAGGTGCTCGAGGAGGTTCGCGACCTCGTCGATCAGGTGCGTCGAGAGCACGATGGTGCGCGGGTGCTCGGCGTAGTCCTCGAGGAGCCGGTCGTAGAAGATCTGCCGCGCGACGGCGTCGAGGCCGAGGTACGGCTCGTCGAAGAAGGTCAGCGGTGCCCGGGACGCGAGACCGACGATGACGCCGACCGCCGACAGCTGTCCGCGTGAGAGCTTCTTGATGTACCGCTTGAGCGGGAGCCGGAAGTCGTCGACGAGGCGCTCGGCGAACGCGGCATCCCAGCTCTCGAAGAACCACGGTGCCGCCGTGAACACGTGCGAGGCGTTGAAGCTGTCGGGGTAGCGCTGCGACTCCGCGATGAAGCAGATGCGCCGCAGCACATCGGCATGCTCGGCGGGCGCGCGGCCGAACACCTCGAGCTCTCCGCCGTTCGGGAAGATCTGGCCGGTCAGCATCTGCATCACGGTGGTCTTGCCGGCGCCGTTCCGGCCGAGCAGACCGTAGATGCGGTTCTCTTCGAGCGAGAAGTCGACCGCATCGACGGCGGTGAACGAGCCGTATCGCTTGGTGAGTCCGCTGGCGCGGACCACGGTGCGGGTCATGAGTTGATCCTTTCCGCGCGGAGGAGCCCCGCGAGTTCGTCGATGTCGATGCCGAGCTTCTCGGCTTCGACGATGAGAGGTCTGATGTACTCGGTGGCGAATTGAGCCCTGCGACGCTCGATGAGCCGTGCCCTCGCGCCCAGGGTCACGAACATGCCGATCCCCCGTCGCTTCTCCACGATTCCGTCATCGACAAGGCGATTCACCCCTTTCAGTGCGGTGGCCGGGTTGACTCGGAGGAATGCGGCGAACTCGTTCGTCGACGGGATCTGGCTGCCCTCGGGCAGCGAGCCGTCGATGATGTCGTTCTCGACCTGTTCTGCGATCTGGAGGAAGATCGGTCGCGATTCGTCCATGCCGGCCTATCTGGTGCGCGTACCGAACCTTGTTGGTTCATTACTTGTGTAACTAACCAACCATGTAGGGGACCGCCTGTCAAGTTGCATGTGCTGGTCGAGTACCGCCGGGCAATGCCCAGCGCGTGTCGAGGTCTGCCTGCGAGCATCGGGTCTCGATACGCGTCCGCCTTCGGCGGGCGCTACTCGACCACCGGAGTGCGCAGGGCGCTACTCGACCACCGGGGCGCGGCGGGCGCTACTCGACCCACGGAGTGCGGAGGGCGCTCCTCGACCACCGGAGTGCGGCGGGCGCTCCTCGACCACCGGGGCGTTGAGGGCGCTACTCGACCACCGGAGTGCGCCGGCGGGGCATCGGGAGCCGGCCCTGCGTCAGCAGGATGCCGAACAGCACGAGCACGGCGCCCACGGGCTCGTGCCACGAGAACCGTTCGCCCAGCAGGATCACGCCGAGCGCGACTCCCACCACGGGAGTCACGTAGGTGACCGTCGACGTTCCGGTCGGGCCCCAGGCGCGCAGCACGTTGATGTTCCAGATGTACGCGAGGCCGGTGCCCAGCACGCCGAGGGCCAGCAGTGAGCCGACGATCGTCCAGTCGAGCTCGATCGGCGACAGCGCGAGCCACGGCGTCAGCGCGAGCATCACGACGGCGGAGACGCCGATGGAGAGGAACGCGAACGTCGCCGGTGCGATCGGCCGCTGGCTGAGGAATCGCCGCTGGTAGCCGAACGTGAACCCATAGCAGAGGGTCGCAACGAGGCACGCGAGCTGGCCGGCGAGGCTGCCGGTGATGGCCTGGTACTGCCACGGCCCGATGATCACGAGCACGCCGAGGATGCCCACACCGACGCCCGCCCACCGGCCGAGGCCGAGCCGTTCGACCCGGAAGACGAGCGTCGCCATGAGCGCCGTCATGATCGGCGTCGTCGCGTTGTAGATCGACGCGAGGCTCGACGAGACGAACTGCTCGGCCCATGCGAAGCAGATGTACGGGATGACGCACGTGGTGAGCGAGACCACGAGGAAGTGCAGCCACACGACGCGTTCGCGGGGCAGCACCGGGCCCGGCGTGCCGTCTTCGCGCGGCACCCGTGGCCGGGTGATGAGCACGATGATGCCCAGCGCGATCGCACCGAGCAGCGTGCGCGACCAGGCGACCTGCCCGAATGAGACGCCCTCGAGCGCCACCTTCATGAAGAGGAAGCTCGCTCCCCAGACGGCGCCCATCGCGAGGAACTGCAGCCACGTCGACAGCCGGCCGGGATGCTTCGAAGCGGATGCCGCGGGCGCGGCGCCCTGCCGATCGATGGTCGTGGTTGTGCTCACCGATGCAGCGTACGCCCGCCCACCGACCGGCGTGGAGCGATCCCGAGGTGCCTGTCCGGAATCCGCTGAAGGTCGGCAGTTGCGGCGCGGAACGCGGCGGCGCGGCATCCGTCGTCACTTGGCGCCGACCCCGCCGCGCCGCTTAGGCTGACGGGATGACCAGCCATTTCGATGTCGTCGTCCTCGGCGCCGGTCCCGGCGGGTACGTCGCCGCGGTGCGCGCCGCCCAGCTGGGGCTCAGCACCGCCGTGATCGAGGAGAAGTACTGGGGCGGGGTGTGCCTGAACGTCGGATGCATCCCCTCGAAGGCGCTCCTGCGCAACGCGGAGCTCGCCCACATCTTCCACGCACAGGCCGCGCAGTTCGGCATGAGCGGCGACGTGACCTTCGACTACGGGGTCGCCTACGACCGCAGCCGACAGGTGGCCGAGGGCCGGGTCAAGGGCGTGCACTACCTGATGAAGAAGAACAAGATCACCGAGTTCGACGGGCGCGGCACCTTCCGCGACGCGAACACGATCGACGTGACGAAGGCCGACGGGTCGACCGAGACGGTGACGTTCGACAACGCGATCATCGCGACCGGTTCGCGCGTGAAGCTGCTGCCCGGGGTCGAGCTCTCGCAGAACATCGTGACGTACGAGACGCAGATCCTGTCCCGTGACCTCCCCCGTTCGATCGCGATCGTCGGCGCCGGGGCCATCGGCATGGAGTTCGCGTACGTGCTGCGCAACTACGGCGTCGACGTGACGATCATCGAGTTCCTCGACCGGGCACTGCCGAACGAAGACGTCGACGTGTCGAAGGAGATCACCAAGCAGTACCGCAAGATCGGCGTGCCGATCCTCACCTCGACGAAGGTGCAGACGGTCACCGACAACGGGTCATCCGTCACCGTGACGTACGAGGGCGCCGACGGCCAGCCGGGATCGCTCGAAGTCGACAAGGTGCTCATGGCCGTGGGGTTCGCGCCGAACGTCGAGGGCTTCGGCCTCGAGGCCACGGGCGTTCAACTCACCGACCGCGGCGCGATCGCCATCGACGACCTCATGCGCACGAACGTGCCCCACATCTACGCGATCGGCGACGTCACCGCCAAGCTCATGCTCGCGCACGTCGCCGAGGCGCAGGGCGTGGTCGCGGCCGAGACCATCGGCGGGGCCGAGACGATGGAGCTCGGCGACTACCGCATGATGCCGCGAGCGACGTTCTGCTCGCCGCAGGTCGCGAGCTTCGGACTCACCGAGCAGCAGGCCCGCGATGAGGGGTACGACGTGAAAATCGCGACGTTCCCGTTCACGGCGAACGGCAAGGCGCATGGTCTGGGCGACCCGGTCGGTTTCGTGAAGCTCATCGCCGATGCCAAGTACCTCGAGCTGCTCGGCGGCCACCTCATCGGCCCCGACGTCTCGGAGCTGCTGCCCGAGCTCACCCTCGCGCAGAAGTGGGATCTCGGGGCGCTCGAGCTGGCACGCAACGTGCACACGCACCCGACGCTGTCGGAGGCCTTGCAGGAGGGATTCCACGGCCTCGCGGGCCACATGATCAACATGTAGTTGAGCACAACTGGAGTTCACCTGTGCCGTTGGCGTAAACCTTCGAGCCTGCCAGTGACGCGCAAAGCGATCAAGCCGTCGACGGGGCCACGGAACTTCGCGAGGCTGTGCGGTGGGTAACGGAGTCCCCTGTCGACGGTGAGAGGGGAGTCCCAGTGAAGTGATCAACACGAATAAGGGGGGCGAACCGTGCTACCACCACAGGGCGGTTACACATGGGGGATTATCGGCGACCAACTGATCTGCCGGAAAGGAGGCAAGACGCAAGCCGTGGTCGGTTTCGCCCGTGTGGCTCGAACGACCGAACACCATGACGAGGAACTGCAGGACTTGACCGATCGCATCAACGAATTGGTGGAAGCCCATCCGGCCGCGCGCACACGGAGCGACGGTCGGGAACTGAGCATGATCCTGACACCCGACGGTTGGATGCTGGCGTACACGATGAACCAGCACGACAGAGACTGGTCGGCGGAGCACGAAACGGGGGAGGTGCTCGACCTCGACAGTGGCGACGACGACGTGATCCGCGAAAAACTGGGGTTGGTGTAGGTCAACCCGTCGGTGAACCGGGGTGACCGGCCCGACCGCGGCCACGACCGTTCAGTCCTTCTCTCCCTTGCCGTCTTTCCCCTTCCCTTTGTCGCCCTTGTCCTTCGGGCCTTTGCCGCCCTTGTCCTTCGGGCCATCTCCGTCCGATTCGTCGTCGCCGCCTGAGCCGCTGCTCTGGTGTTGCAGCTGGTCGAGTTGCTGCTGGAGCTGCGACTGCACGTCCTGGAGCTGTTGCTCGAGCTGTGCCTGCTGTTCCTGGAGGCGCTGCCGCTCGGCTTCGTGGGCCGCGGCCGTGATCGCAGCCTGGAGGTCCATTCGGACGAGGTCCATGGCGGTGACGATCTGGTTGAATCGCTCCTCGTCGACCTTCCCGTCGGCGCGTGCGGCGGTGAGCTCCTCGCTGAGTACGTCGAGCTGGGTGACGGCGCCCTGCCAGTCGCCGGCGGCGCTCGCCTTGCTGACGGCAACCACCTGCCGTCGGAAACTCTGCTGGGTCTCCTGGTCGTAGGTCGGGGCGCACGCCGACAAGGCGAGTACCGCCGCGATCGCGCCTGCCGCCAATCTCATCGACGTCATTGCAGCGCCCCCTTCCGCGGGCAACCCTAGCGACGAACGTGATCAGGGTGACCCCGGTTGACAGCTGTCACGAGGATGCGCCGCGCGTCCTCGTCCCTGCGGCGCGAGTTCCGTGCACGGGACTACTCGATGCTGGAACGCAGGTCGACGGGCCGGTCGCCCCAGGCCGCAAGTCGCGCCTCGAGCCGAGTTCGCACCGCCGGCCAGTCGTCGATGATCACCGAGTACACGGCGGAGTCACGGAACGACCCGTCGGCACGGCGCTTGTCGCGGCGCGCGATTCCCTCGAACTGCGCCCCGAGCTTCGCGATCGCGGCGCGGGATCGGGCATTCAACGCGTCGGCCTGCAGCTTGACCCGACCGAAGCCGTGGTCGAACGCGAGCCCGAGCAGCAGCAGTTTCGCCTCGGGATTCACGGCGGTGCCCCAGACCCGCGGATCGTACGCCGTCCAGCCGATATGAGCGGACTCGTCGGCGAGGTCGAGGTCGCCGAGCTTCGTCGCGCCGATCACCGCACCGTGGTCGGGCCCGCCCTCGATGCGCACGGTCCACGGCATGGCCGCCGGCCCACCCGCGTAGTACCCGCGGGCGAACGCGTCGAACGCCGGCAGGTCGGCAGGAAGACCCGCAGGACCGCCGCCGTAGCCGCCGGCGAAGACGTCGGGGTGCCCGATGGCGCGATGCAACGCCGGGATGTCCTCGGAGACGAACGGGGTGAGCTGGACGAATCGGCCGATGAGCGGTTCGTCGGCGGGGCGGATCGCGGTCACCCGACGAGTCTGGCACGGCAGGCGTTCCCAGCACTTCCGCAGGGCAGGTGCCGCCTTCTACCATGACGAGGGTATCGATCCGACAGGTGGGATGGTGGCGGACATGGGTGCATTGGACGACCTGAGCAAGAAGGCGCAGGAGTTCGTCGAGGAGAACAAGGACAAGATCAACGAGGCCCTCAACAGCGAGCAGGCCGAGGACATCAGCGACAAGATCCTCGACGGCGTCGCCGGTGCGGCGAAGAAGGTCGCGCCCGACGAGCACGACGCCAAGATCGATGAGGTGCGCGACAACATCGACAAGAAGATCGGCACCGAGCCGTAGGCCGCCGACCACGAACAACCGAGCAGGGCGGATGCCGCGCAGTCGCGGCATCCGCCCTCGCTCATGTCAGCAGGTCGTGCACCTGCACGATCTCATCGCGACCGGGGCCGACGCCGATCGCCGAGATGCGTGAACCGCTCATCGCCTCGAGCTCGCGCACGTAGCTCTGGGCGTTCGGGGGCAGGTCGTCGAACGCCCGCGCTCCCGAGATGTCTTCGGTCCAACCCGGGAACTCCTCGTAGACGGGCACGGCGTGGTGGAAGTCGGACTGCGAGACGGGCACCTCGTCGACCCGCTGCCCATCGACCTCGTAGGCGACCGCAACGGGGATCTTCTCGAGACCGGTGAGCACGTCGAGCTTCGTGAGCACGAAATCGGTGACGCCATTGATGCGGGCGGCGTACCGCGCGATGGGCGCGTCGTACCACCCGGTGCGGCGAGCGCGGCCGGTGGTGGTGCCGAACTCGGCGCCCTTCTCGGAGAGGAACTCACCCCACTCGTCGAACAGCTCGGTGGGGAAGGGACCCGCGCCCACCCTCGTCGTGTACGCCTTCACCACGCCGATCACGCGGTCGATGCGGTTCGGCGCGATGCCGGAACCGGTGACCGCGCCGCCGCTCGTGGCGTTCGACGAGGTGACGAACGGGTACGTGCCGTGGTCGACGTCGAGCATGGTGGCCTGGCCGCCCTCGAACAGCACGGTCTCGCCGCGTTCGAGCGCCTGGTGCAGCAGCAGCGACGTGTCGGTGACCATGGGCCGCAGCCGATCGACGTACGAGAGCAGGTCGTCGACGATCTCGTCGACGCCGATCGCGCGGCGATTGTAGACCTTGACGAGCAGGTGGTTCTTCTGGTCGAGAGCGCCTTCGACCTTCTGCCGCAGGATGTTCTCGTCGAAGAGGTCTTGCAGGCGGATGCCGACGCGGTTGATCTTGTCGGCGTACGTCGGCCCGATGCCGCGGCCGGTCGTGCCGATCTGGCGCTTGCCGAGGAATCGCTCGGTCACCTTGTCGAGCGTGCGATGGTACTGGGTGATCAGGTGGGCGTTGGCCGAGATGCGGAGCTTCGAGACATCCACCCCGCGGGTCTCGAGGCCCTCGAGCTCCTCGAACAGCACCTCGACGTCGACCACGACGCCGTTGGAGATGACGGGCGTGACGCCCGGGGTGAGGATGCCCGACGGCAGCAGGTGCAGCGCGTACTTCTCGTCGCCGATGACCACGGTGTGGCCCGCATTGTTGCCGCCGTTGAACTTGACGACGTAGTCGAGCCGTGAACCGAGCAGATCGGTCGCCTTGCCCTTGCCCTCGTCGCCCCATTGCGCCCCGATGAGTACGGCTGCGGGCATCTCAGTCCTCTCCTGCCGCGTCGGCGGTGGGGTCGGCGAGCGGCTCGCCGGTGTGGCCTTCGGTTCGGGATGCCGCATCGAACACGCCGTCGGCCCCGACGACGGTCATCAGCTGGGTCGGCGTGAACTCGGAACGGATGCGGGCCGGTGCCTCGGCATCGGCAGAGGCGAGCTCGTCGGCGAGCCGGGACGCGCGCTCGTCGAGGCCGAGCTGGAGAGCGGCGCGGCGCTTCGCGTCGAGTGCGCGAAGGTACGCCCGGTTCGGCTCGGCCGACCAGGGCACGCGGGAGCCGGGCGTCCACCCGGCCGCGGAGAGCTGCTCGCGGGCCAGGTCGACGGCCATCGCGGCGAAGGCGAGAGCTTCCACCCAGCGCCCCTCGGAGTCGGCGACGTCGGCGAGCTCGGCCCACGCGAGAGGCGACGACGGATGCCGCGCCACGACGGACGCGATGGAGGCTCGATCCACTTCGGCGAGTGCCTGGCGCACGTCGGGTTCGTCGGCGAGCGCGGGCTCGTGCTCTGCTGGTTCGTCTGCGGCCACACTCAACCTTATCGTGGGCACGTTTCGGGCCCGTGAACCACGTTGTGGGCCTGTGAACCACGAGGCAGCGCAGAGGGGCCGGACGCTCGGCCCGGCCCCTCATGACCGCTCGGCTCAGGCGATCACTGCACCGCGTTCAGCGCATTGACGTTGCCCGCGCCGTAGAACCCGTTGCGGTTCCCGCCCGTGCAGGTCGCCTGGTAGGGCAGCCCCGGACGCGGGTCGTAGACGCCCTCGGGGCACGGGAGCGGGGTCGCCGTGCGCTCGAGGAACGACGCCAGCTGGCCCGGCTGCATGCCCGGGTGCGCCGACAGGGCGAGGGCCGCGACGCCGGCAGCGTGCGGGCCGGCCATCGACGTGCCCTGCGAGTAGCTCCATCCGCCGGGGACCGTCGAGAGCACGGCATCCGTCGTCGTCGAAACCGCCGGGTTGCGCCAACGCGTGTCACCGCCGGGAGCCGCCACGTCGACGACGCCCTGACCGTACGACGAGTAGTAGCTCTTGACCTCGCCGGGGCCGACGGCGGAGACGGTCACCACGCCGGGGGCTTCCGCAGGCAGGTCGCGGCACGCGTTGTTGATCTCGCGCGTCTCGACGGGCGAGCTGCCGTCGTTCGGGCTTCCCGCGTCGATGAACTTGTGCTGCAGGTCGACGTTGCTGTTCCCCGCCGAAGCGACGGTGAGGGTGCCCTTGTTCGCGGAGTAGCTCAGCGCGCGCTGCACCGCCTGCCAGACGGGGCGCTGGCGCGGGTCGTTGACGCAGTTGAACTCCCACGGGTCGATGTAATAGCTGTTGTTCGTGATCGGCATGCCATGGTCGGCGGCCCAGAGGTAACCGCAGATCGCGGCCTCGGGGTAGATGAACCCCTCGTCGTTGACGACCTTCACCGAGGCGACCTTCACGCCAGGTGCCACGCCCGCGATGCCGATGCCGTTGATGGCGGCGGCGATGGTGCCCGCCACGTGGGTGCCGTGCGACGACGTCGTCGGGCTCCACGCGGCCTGGCTCGTGTCGACGACACCGCCGATGCACGAGGCACTCTGGTCCTTGGCGACCTGGGTCGCGAGGTCGGGGTGCGTTGCGTCGATGCCCGAGTCGAGCACACCCACTACGATCGACGGGTCACCGGTGGTGATGGCGTGCGCAGCAGGAACGTCGATCTGCGCCATGTCCCACTGGCGGTTCCAGAGCGGCTCGCCCGTGGGATCGCCCGTCGCCTCGAGGGCCGCCGAGTCGACCACCTCGGCGACCTCATCGTCGATGAGCGTCGTGCCGAGCCCCTCGGTCGATGCAACGGACTGCACACCCCCGCCGACCACCGCGTCGGCGAACGTGGTGCTCGACGACCGAGCGACGAGCACGCCGATCTGGTCGTATGCGGCGACGACGCTGCCGCCGGCCGCTGCGACCCGCGCCGCAGCCTTGTCGGTGCTCTTGCCCTGCGGTGCGAGCACGAGGTACGTGGTCTCGGGGCCGGACTCGGCCGCCGCGGGTGCGACAGCCGTGCCGATGAGACCGACGGCGAGGGCCACTGCGGATGCCGCGCCGATCACCTTGTTCTTCTTCATTCATTCCTCCGTTGGTGATGAGTGAGCAGCCGACCGGTCGGGTCGGCAACCCGGTCCGTCCAGTGGATGCGACGAGAGCTGGCGTGGTGGGCCCGCGACCGGTCCCGCGAGTCTATTGGCCGGTTCAGACGCGGTGCGGTCCAACGCACCCGCGCAGGCCGCGGCATCCGCGCGAAGTAGGCTTGAGCGCATGTCGAAAGTGCTCTCCTCCCTTCCTGTCGGCGAACGCGTCGGCATCGCCTTCTCGGGCGGCCTCGACACCTCGGTGGCGGTCGCGTGGATGCGCGAGAAGGGTGCGGTGCCGTGCACGTACACCGCCGACATCGGGCAGTACGACGAGCCCGACATCGACGCGGTGCCGGGCCGGGCCAAGGAGTACGGCGCCGAGATCGCCCGCGCCGTCGACGCGAAGGCCGCACTCGTCGAGGAGGGACTCGTCGCCCTGCAGTGCGGCGCGTTCCACATCCGCTCGGCGGGCAAGACGTACTTCAACACCACGCCGCTCGGCCGCGCCGTCACCGGCACGCTGCTCGTACGCGCCATGAAAGAAGACGGGGTCGACATCTGGGGCGACGGCTCCACCTACAAGGGCAACGACATCGAGCGGTTCTACCGCTACGGGCTCATGGCCAACCCCCGCCTGCGCATCTACAAGCCGTGGCTCGACGCCGCGTTCGTCACCGAACTCGGCGGCCGTAGGGAGATGAGCGAGTGGCTCGTCGCGCGGGGGTTCCCGTACCGCGACTCCACCGAGAAGGCGTACTCCACCGACGCGAACATCTGGGGGGCCACGCACGAGGCCAAGAAGCTCGAAGACCTCGACGCGGGCCTCGACATCGTCGAGCCGATCATGGGCGTCGCGGCGTGGCGCGACGACGTCGAGATCGCGACCGAGGAGGTGTCCGTACGCTTCGAGGCGGGCCGGCCGGTCGCGATCAACGGCACCGAGTACCCCGACGCGGTCGCACTCGTGTACGAGGCGAACGCGATCGGCGGGCGGCACGGGCTGGGGGCATCCGACCAGATCGAGAACCGCATCATCGAGGCGAAGAGCCGCGGCATCTACGAGGCACCCGGCATGGCGCTGCTGCACATCGTGTACGAGCGCCTGCTCAACGCGATCCACAACGAGGACACGATCGCGAACTACCACGCCGAGGGTCGTCGGCTCGGTCGCCTCATGTACGAGGGACGCTGGCTCGACCCGCAGTCGCTCATGCTGCGCGAATCGATCCAGCGCTGGGTCGGCTCGGCGGTCACCGGCGAGGTGACGCTGCGCCTGCGCCGCGGCGACGACTACACGATCCTGAACACCGAGGGACCGGCGCTCAGCTACCACCCCGACAAGCTGTCGATGGAGCGCGTGGGCGACGCCGCGTTCGGCCCCGACGACCGCATCGGCCAGCTCACGATGCGCAACCTCGACATCGCCGACTCGCGCGCGCGGCTCGAGCAGTACGCGACGCAGGGCATCGTCGGCGGCGCGACCGCTGAGCTCGTGGGCGACCTGAAGTCGGGCGAGGGCCTGGAGATCTCGGCCGGCGAGCCCGAGACCGAACTCGAGCACGCCACGGAGGCGGCACTCGAGGCCGCGGCGTTCGACCTCGGCACCGACTGAGCCGAGCGGAGTTTCGAGACGGCGCTGCGCGCCTCCTCTACCCGCAGCATGTGGACACCGCTCGCCCTCGCCTCTGTCCCGGAGACGGACGGCGGTGCGATACTCAGTCAACTGCTCCGCGACCGTACTGGGGAGGACGCGATGGCTGACGCTCGACCACGACCGGGCGGGGTGCCGAGGTGAGCGCCGAGCTGGGGAACCTGCTCGGCGGAATCCTCATCCTCGCCGACTTGGCCATCCGCATCGCGGCACTCATCATCATCCCGCGCGACCGCAAGCCGACCGCCGCGATGGCGTGGCTGCTCGCGATCTTCCTCATCCCGTTCGTCGGCATCATCCTCTTCCTGCTCATCGGCAGCGTGAAGCTGCCGAGGAAGCGGATGCAGCGGCAGCGTGAGATCAACGCGATGATCGAGCGGCGCGCCGAGGCTGCGGAGCTCGATGTCGACCCGTGGACGTGGCCGACCTGGTTCCGCACGATCACCGAGCAGAACCGAGTGCTCGGCGCCCTGCCGGCGACCGGCGGGAACGGAGCCGAGCTCATCGGCGACTACCAGGCGTCGATCGACCGGATGGCCGCCGACGTCGACCTCGCCGAGCGCTTCGTGCATGTCGAGTTCTTCATCGTCGCCTTCGACGACACCACGCGAGGCTTCTTCGCCGCGATGGAACGGGCGGTGCAGCGCGGCGTCACGGTGCGGCTCCTCATGGACCACATCGCGTCGGCGAAGATCCCGATCCACAAACAGACCGTGGCCGAGCTCGACCGGATCGGCGTCGTCTGGCGGTACCTGCTGCCCGTGCAGCCGTTCAAGGGTCACTACCAGCGACCCGACCTGCGCAACCATCGCAAGCTCGTGGTCGTCGATGGCCGCGTCGCGTACACCGGCTCGCAGAACCTCATCGACCGCAGCTACGACTCTCCGAAGAACCTGAAGCGGGGGCTCAAGTGGCAGGAGCTCGTGACGCGGGTCACGGGCTCCGCTGTCACGGCGATCAACGCGGTCTTCCTCTCGGACTGGTACGCCGAGACCGACGAGAACCTCCTCGTCGAGGAGCACGTGCCGGTGACCGAGGTACCCGTCGACGCCGCACCCGATGCGCTGGTCTGCCAGGTCGTGCCGAGCGGCCCCGCCTACGAATTGGAGAACAACCTTCGCCTCTTCCTCGGCCTGGTGAACGCCGCCCAGGAGCAGGTCATCATCACGAGCCCGTACTTCGTGCCCGACGAGGCCATGATGTACGCGATCACCTCGGCGCGCCTGCGCGGTCTCGAGGTGCAGCTGTTCGTGTCGGAGATCGGAGACCAGGGATCGGTGTGGCACGCGCAGCGTTCGTACTACGGGGCGCTGCTTCGCGCGGGCGTGCGCATCTTCCTCTACCCGGGTCCGTACATCCTGCATGCGAAGCACCTCTCGATCGACGATGACGTGGCCGTGATCGGCTCCAGCAACATGGACATCCGATCGTTCAACCTCAACTTCGAGATCTCGTTGCTCGTGCGAGGGTCGTCGTTCGTGGCCGAGATGCGCGAGGTCGAGGCCGGGTATCGTGCGATCGGGCGCGAACTCACGCTCGACGCGTGGGAGCGGGAACCCGCGTCGGCGACGTTCCTCGACGGCGTCGCGAGGCTCACGTCGGCACTGCAATAGCCGGCACTACAAGAGAGGAGGGGAGGGAACGATGCTGCAGGCGCTCGGGCACATCCTCCCGATCGCGCTCGCGGTCGCCATCAGTTCGGTGCCGATCATGGCGACCATCCTCATCCTGCTCTCGCCGAACCGCTCCCGGTCGGCGTTGCCCTTCCTGCTCGGATGGGTGCTCGGCATGGCGGTGGTCGTCACGCTCTGCACCCTCGGCGCTCAGGCGATCCCGACGCCGCGGTCGCAGCGGCGGCCCGACACGGTGATCGGCGTCGGCGAGATCATCGTGGGCGCGGCGCTCGTCGTGATCGCGATCATCGCCTGGGTGCGCGTGCGCCGTCATCCGACGGATGCGATGCCCAAGTGGCTCGACGCGGTCTCGTCGTTCCGACCGTGGGCGTCGTTCGGCGTCGCATTCGGGCTCAACGTGCGCCCGAAGGGGCTGCTGCTGGCGATCGCGGCCGGGCTCGCGCTTCGCGGCGACGGCCTCACCCTTCCCGAGTCGGCGGTGGCGATCGCGATCTACACGATCGTCGGGGCCTCGACCGTCGCCGTGCCGATCATCGTCACGCTCGCCGCTCCCGCGCGGATGGAGCCCCGGCTCGTCGCCATGAAGGACTGGGTCGCACGCAACAGCGGAGCCGTCACCGCGCTGATCCTCCTGCTCATCGGCGTCGTGATCATCGGCACGGGCCTGGGCCGGCTGTGACCGGCCGTCAGGCCGGCGTCTGCTGGTGCGCCGCGACCCGCCACGCGCCATCCTCGTAGAGGTATGTCGTCGACATGCGCAGCTCTGCGGTGTCGTCGCCGCGACGGGCGACCGCCCGGTAGACGAGGATGCCCGCCCGGTCGCCGAGTCGGATGATCGCGGGTTCGTGCAGCTCGTACGAGTCCCACGGCGGTGCGCTGCGGAACGCCGCGAGGATCTCGTCGCGTCCGAGCATCGCCCCCTCGACCACCATGAGGGCGTCGCGCGTCATCGCGCGCTGGTAGTGCTCGCCGCCCCGACCGTCGAGGATCGCCCTCCATCCGGCGTGCTCCTCGTGCAGCAGGCGAGCGGGCAGGTCGTCGGTGATCTCGGTCATCCAGCCACGCTAACGGCGAACGGATGCCACGTGAAGGGGTTTCAGGATGCCGCGACCGCACGGCGGCGAGCGGGCCCCGTCACCCGTAGATGCGATCGGCGTACGACGGGCCGTAGTACGCGTCGAGCGCGTCGATCGACTCGCCCCGGCGCTCGACGGCCTGGGCGATCACCGCACGTCTCGGTGCGGCATCCGGCGCCCAGGTGTCGGGCTGCCAGGTCTTGGATCGGAGGAATGCCTTGGAGCAGTGGAAGAACACCTCGTCGATGTCGACGACGAGCGCGAGCGCGGGGCGATGGCCCCGAACCACCATGTCGTCGAGGAACGGCGCCTCGCGCACGATGGTCGCGCGGCCGTTGATGCGCAGCGTGTCGCCCCGGCCGGGGATCACGAACACCATGCCCACGTGGGGGTTGCGCAGGATGTTGCGGAACCCGTCGGCACGCCGGTTGCCCGGTCGCTCGGGGACGGCGATGGTCGTGTCGTCGAGCACGAGCGCGAAGCCGGCCGGGTCGCCCTTCGGCGAGACGTCGACGTCGCCCCGGTCGTCAGCGGTCGCGATGAACACGAGGGGAGCGGCGGCGAGCCACAGCCGGTCGACCTCGTGCAGTCGATCCCGCGTCTTCGCGGCGACGTGGGGCTCGGGAGTGCCGACCACCGCCTCGAGCTCTTCCGTGGACGTGATGGGGATGCCGCGATCAACCAGGGTGGCCATAACCCCCACGCTACTGGGCGACCGGCAGCTCGGGCTCAGGCTTCGGGAAGCGTCGAGCGGAACCCCGTCGGCCGCTCGGCGTGCGCCAGGATCCATGAGTGCATCGCGATCGCCGCTGCCGCGCTCGCGTTGAGCGATCTGGTCGACCCGAACTGCGTGATCTCGACCGTGACGTCGGCCGCCGCCTGCGCCTCGGCCGAGAGTCCGGGCCCCTCCTGGCCGAACAGCAGCACGCACCGCTCGGGCCACGCGAACGCCTCGATCGGCACAGCGCCGGGCACGTTGTCGACGGCGACGATGGGCAGGGATGCCGCTCGCGCCCACTCGGCGAAGCCCGCGACGTCGGGGTGGTACTCGAGATGCTGGTAGCGGTCGGTGACCATCGCGCCGCGCTTGTTCCAGCGGCGCCGGCCGATGATATGCACGGTGTCGGCCGCGAACGCGTTGGCGCTGCGCACGATGGAACCGATGTTCATGTCGTGCTGCCAGTTCTCGATGGCGACATGGAACGGATGCCGCCGCGCATCGAGGTCGGCGACGATCGCCTCCATGCGCCAGTAGCGGTACCGATCGATGACGTTGCGCGTGTCGCCGCGCTCGAGCAACTCGGGATCGTACTCTTCGCCGACGGGCCAGGCATCGCGTCCGCCGGGCCACGGCCCGACGCCGTGCGAGTACGACGTGCCCTCGTCGGCGCCGTCGGCTTCGGGCTCGGGCTCGGCAGCAGTCACGAGGCAAGGCTAGTCGGCTGCGACGCAGCCGGCCCCGGCGCGCTCACGCCGGGACCGGTGGTGGAGCGTGAGCGATCACTCAACCCCCGAATTCGAAGCCACCGCGGCAGGCGTCACCCGGGCTCGGCACGACACCCTTGAATCCGCCACGGACCCACTGGCCGTAGCTCTGCACGTGTCCGCCGGTCACGAAGTCGTCGTTCTCGTTCTCGGTCGGGTTGTCTTCGATCTCGTCGGGCAGGTCGCGACCCGAGAACGCACAGGCGGAGTTCGCCCGGTCCGCGCCCGGGACCGGTTTGCCATTGCCGCCCGTCTCTCCGGCGAAGGCCGCTCCCCCTCCGCCGACGACGAGCGCCAGCGCCACGACGCATCCGATGGTGATTCGCTTCATGATGTTCACCTCTCTGTGACATGAGGCGGTCGGTGGCCCCTCGGATCGGGTAGTCACAGGCCGGCCACGCGCGAACGCTACTCGGGTTTCGCCGGTGCGGAAAGGACCCCGTTCGGTGGGCAAGTGCGTCTGCTGCGCGGGGGTGTCGGGGCTTTCGGTTTCCCGAAATATCGCTACGATTTCGGTATGCCGAAATCACCGGATGCCGCACTGACGCGTACCTCCGAACGCGAAGACCTGCCCGGCCCCGCGTCCGCGTCCGCGTCCGCCACGCACGCTGCCGAAGGCGGGAAGGCCGTGCCTCCTCCGAGCCCCTCAGTACCCCGCGTGGCCTGGTTGATCGGCCCGGCCCTCGTTGCCGGCGTCGCCTACCTCGACCCCGGCAACGTCGCGAGCAACATGACCGCCGGTGCGCAGTACGGGTACCTGCTGGTCTGGGTCGTGGTGCTCGGCAACGTGATGGCCTGGCTCATCCAGTACCTCTCGGCCAAGCTCGGCGTCGTCACCGGCAAGAGCCTGCCCGAGGTGCTGGGCGAACGTCTGGGCAACAGGTGGGGCCGCCGAGCGTACTGGTTGCAGGCCGAGCTCGTCGCCATGGCGACCGATCTCGCCGAGGTCATCGGCGGCGCGGTCGCACTCAACCTGCTGTTCGGCGTGCCGCTGCTGTGGGGCGGACTCATCACGGGCGGCGTCTCGCTCGTGCTGCTCGTCATCCAGTCCCGGCGCGGGGCGCGTCCGTTCGAATTCGTCATCGTCGGGCTGCTCGTGATCATCACGGTGGGCTTCAGCGTCGGCGTGTTCGTCGCGCCGCCCGACCCCGCCGGGCTGCTCTCGGGTTTGGTGCCGCGCTTCGCCGACGCGAACTCGGTGCTGCTCGCGGCATCCATCCTCGGCGCCACGATCATGCCGCACGCCATCTACGCGCACTCGGCGCTGAGCCGCGACCGCTTCGCCCCGGGCCGCCGGCCCGCCGGCGGTGACCCCGGGCGCCACGAGGTCGAGGAGCCCATCGAGGTCGGTCGCGGCATCCCGACCCGACTGCTGCTTCGTGCGACGCGGTGGGATGTCTCGATCGCGATGCTCATCGCCGGCTCGGTGAACCTCTGCATCCTGCTGCTCGCCGCGGCCAACCTGGCGGGCGTCGAGGGCACCGACAGCCTCGAGGGAGCCTACGCCGCACTGCAGGCGTCGCTCGGTCCGGTGATCGCCACCCTGTTCGCGGTGGGGCTGCTCGCCTCGGGCCTGGCTTCGACGTCGGTCGGCGCCTACGCCGGAGCCGAGATCATGCACGGCCTGCTGCGCATCCGCTTCCCGCTGCTCGCCCGCCGGCTCATCACCCTGGTGCCCGCGCTCGTGATCCTCGCCCTCGGGTTCGATCCGACGGTCTCCCTCGTGCTGAGTCAGGTCGTGCTCTCGTTCGGCATCCCGTTCGCGCTGGTCCCGCTCGTCGCGGTCACCAGGAAGAAGGACGTGCTCGGGGGCTTCGCGAACCACTGGGCGACGACGACGGCCGGCATCGCGGCATCCGTGTTCCTCATCACGTTGAACGGCGTGCTGCTCTACCTCGTCTTCACCGGCGCCTGACGACCACCGTCCCGCTATCCTGAGGCCGATGCCTGCCACGAGCTTCGCCATCGAGGACTACCTCAAGACGGTGTACTCCCACACCGAGTGGCAGCCCGACCCCATCACGCCCAAGGCCCTCGCCGACCGGCTCGGCATCGCGCCGTCGTCGGTGACCGAGATGGTGAAGAAGATGGCGGCCGCCGGGCTCGTCTCCCACGTGCCGTACGGTGCCGTTCGATTGACGGATGCCGGCACCGCCCGCGCGCTCGCGGTGGTGCGCCGGCACCGGCTCATCGAGACCTGGCTCGTGCAGGAGATGGGCTACGCCTGGGACGAGGTGCACGACGAGGCCGAGGTGCTCGAGCACGCGATCTCGGATCGGCTCCTCGAGGCGATCGACGCGCGGCTCGGTCGTCCGGCTCGCGACCCGCACGGCGACCCGATTCCGGCCGCCGACGGATCAGTGCAGCGTCGGCCCACGGTGCTGCTGGCGGATGCCGCGGCAGGCCACTCGGGCACGGTCGTGCGCATCAGCGACCGCGATCCGGCCGTCCTCCGCACTCTCGACGACGCCGGCGTCGGCCTCGACACCGAGGTCGCGGTCGCGCAGTCGTCCGCGGCATCCGTCACCGTGTCGATCGGCGGGCAGCGCCGAACCCTGCCGCGCCCTGCCGCCGCGGCCATCTGGATCTCGGCGTAGCCGGAGCGGATCACCCTCGCACCCGCCCTCCCGTCACCGGCGTCGAGCGCGCATGATGGTGCAATGGGAATCGAAGGAACCTCAATCTCCCCCGTCCTCACCGACTCGCAGTGGAACCGCCTGGTGAGTTACGGCGCGCCGATCGACGCCGCCGTGGGCGACGTGCTGTTTGCCTCGGGTGATCGCTGGTACGACCTGATCCTCGTTGAGACCGGCGCCGTCGACGTCGTGCGCGAGAAGCTGAGGTGGGTCGAGGAGACGCTCATCGCCACGCTCGGCGAACGCACCTTCGTCGGCGAGCTGGGCCTGCTGAACGGCCAGCGCGCCTTCCTCACCGCCCGCGTCTCGCAGCCCGGCCGCATGCTCCGCGTCGATCACGACGCGCTGCAGCGCATGATGGCCGAGGACGACGAACTGTGCGACCTGATGCTGCGGACCCTCTGGGCTCGCCGGGAGGAGCTGCGCAAGGGGCCGGCCGCATGGACGCTGAAGATCATCGGTTCGTCGCGATCCCGGGAGGCGGTGGCGCTGCGCCGGTATGCCGAGCGACTCGACCTCGTGCACACGTGGGTCGACACCGATGACCCCGAGCGGGCGGCGGCCTTCCAGAGCCACGGGTTCACGCGCCACGACCTCCCGGTCGCGATCGTGCAGGGCGAGAACGTGCTGCGTGCAACGCCGGGCCACCTCGCCGAACTCCTGGGTCTCGCGTACGCGGCCGAAGACGACTTCACCGTCGACCTCGCCGTCGTCGGGGCCGGGCCGGCCGGACTCGCCGCGGCCATCTACGGCGCATCCGAGGGCCTGCGCACGGTGCTGCTCGACTCGGTCGCACCCGGCGGCCAGTCAGCGGCGACGTCGCGCATCGAGAACTACCTCGGCTTCCCGTTCGGGGTGAGCGGCGACGCGCTGACCTCCCAGGCATCGTTGCAGGCGTTCAAGTTCGGCGTGCGGGTCGTCGCGCCCTGCGAGGTGATGCGGCTCGAGCACAACGGGAGCGAGCTGGAGCTCACGCTGACCGACGGCGCGCTCGTGCACTCCCGCGCCGTCGTCGTCGCCACCGGTGTCGCGTATCGCTCGCTCGACCTCGACCGGTGGAAGGACTTCGAGGGCGCCGGCATCTACTACGCGGCATCCGCACTCGAGCTGCGGCAGATGGCAGGGTCGGACGTCGTCGTCGTGGGCGGCGCGAACTCGGCCGGCCAGGCGGCGCTCGCCCTCGCGGCGAACGGATGCCACGTGCGGCTCGTGGTGCGAGGGAACGACCTCGGGCGGCAGATGTCGAGCTACCTCACCGACCGCATCCAAGAGGATCCGCGGATCGACGTGCACACCGGCACGCAGGTGGTCGGGCTGAACGGCGATGGGGAGCTCGAGCGAGTGACCCTCACCGGGGTGGCCGAGGGCACCGTCGACTGTCGCGGGCTCTTCTGCTTCATCGGCGCGGAGCCGGCCACCGACTGGCTCACCGACGTGGAGCGCGACGAGCACGGGTTCGTGCACACGGGCGCCGATGTCATCGGCCTCGGCGAGCCGTGGCGCGAGCTCGGGCGGATGCCGCTGCCGTTCGAGACGTCGTTGCCGCGGGTGTTCGCCGCCGGCGACGTGCGCCGCGGCTCGATGAAGCGCGTCGCCGCGGCCGTCGGCGAAGGGTCGAGTGCCGTGGCATCCGTGCACCTCGCGCTGGCCTCCGCCGACGTGTTCGCCTGAGCTCTGCGGCGGGGTCGCGGCATCCGTCGTTCACTGGTCACTGAGGTGCGCGCCCTAGGCTTGGCGCCATGGGACGACGTGAAGAGGTGGAGAGCTGGCTCACCGACATGGACGGCGTTCTCGTGCACGAGAACCACGCACTGCCCGGCGCCGCCGAGCTGCTGCAGCAGTGGGAGGACGCGGGCACGCCCTACCTCGTGCTCACGAACAACTCGATCTTCACCGCGCGCGACCTCTCGGCCCGGCTGCGGGCCAGCGGGCTCAACGTGCCCGAGGAGCGACTCTGGACATCAGCCCTCGCGACCGCTGACTTCCTGAAACAGCAGCTGCCCGGCGGCAGCGCCTTCGTGCTCGGCGAGGCCGGCATCCTCACCGCGCTGCACGACGCCGGGTTCATCATGACCGAGACCGATCCCGACTTCGTCGTCGTCGGCGAGACCCGCAACTACTCCTTCGAGGCGATCACGAAGGCGATCCGGCTCATCGGCAGGGGATCGCGGTTCATCGTCACGAATCCCGATGCCACGGGGCCGAGCGCCGAGGGCCCATTGCCGGCGACCGGGGCCATCGCCGCCCTCATCACGAAGGCCACTGGGATGGAGCCGTACGTCGTGGGCAAGCCGAACCCGATGATGTTCCGCTCGGCACTCAACAAGATCGGGGCGCACTCCGAGAACACCGCGATGATCGGCGACCGCATGGACACCGACATCGTCGCGGGCATCGAGGCCGGGCTGCACACGATCCTCGTGCTCACGGGCATCAGCGACCAGGCCGAGATCGAACGGTACCCGTTCCGGCCCGACGAGATCCTCGCGGGCGTGCACGAGCTCGTCGGCTCAGACCCGGTCGAGGTCGAGCTGTAGGGGTTGCCCGGCCCGAGTCGGCTCGTCAGGCGAGTCGGGCGACGGCGTCGGCGAGTCCGGTCCAGAAGCGCTCGACGTCGAGCCCGGCCGCGACCCACGCGTTCGGTTCGCGGCGCAGCACGCCGCCCAGGTCGACGCTCGTCGCGCCGACGGTCTCGGTTCCGGCGAGTTCGATGTCGAGGCGGGTGTGCGTGAGCTCGAGGCATCCGGGATCCGCGAGCACGGCGACCGCGACCGGATCGTGCAGCGGGCCGTCGGGCATGCCGAACACCTCCTCGTTCGTGCGGCAGAAGAACTCGAGCAGCTCGTCGCCGAATCTCGCCGTGGCGTTGCCGATGGCCGCGAGCCGCTCGCGAACCGCGCCGGTCACGAGCGCCTGATGCGTCACGTTGAGCCCGACCATGGTGAATCGGATGCCGCTGCCGACGACGAGCGCGAGCGCCTCGGGGTCGACCCACGCATTGAACTCGGCGTACGGGGTCCAGTTCCCGCGTTCGGTGGAGCCGCCCATCCACACGATCTCGCGGATGCGACCGAGCAGCTCGGGACGGTCGCGCAGTGCGATCGCAATGTTCGTGATCGGACCGGTGGCGATGATCGCGACCGGTTCGGGCGAGCCGAGCACCGTCTGGGCAATGAGGTCGGTCGCGCTCCGGTCGTCGAGCGGTTCGGCAGGCTCGGGCAGGTCGGGCCCGCCGAGGCCGTTCTCGCCATGGATCGACTCGGCGGTCTCCAGCTTGCGGGCGATGGGCCCGGCGGCACCCGCGGCGACCGGCACCCCCGCCACGGCGGCGATGGTCAATGCGATGCGCGCGTTGCGGCTGGTGTGCTCGAGCGGCACGTTTCCACCCACCGTGGTGACCGCGAGCAGGTCGAGCGACGGATGCCCCGCCGCGAGCCACAGCGCGAAGACGTCGTCGTGCCCCGGGTCGCAGTCGACGATCACCGGCACGGGCATGGTCATTCCCCTCCTTCCGCGGTGGCGGTCGTCGTGTCCGCGACGCCGGCCGCGTGCAGTACCGCCTCGCGCGTCGCGTACGAGTCGACGGTGCCGCGCGCCTGCACGGCGAGCGCGCCGGCGGCCACGGCGATGCGCAGTGCCTCCTCGAGCGACCTGCCCTCGGCCAGGAACGCCGCGAGTGTGCCGGTGAACGCGTCACCCGCGCCGGTGGTGTCGACCGCCGTGACCCGTGGCGGATTCACGGCCCACGATCCGTCGACGGATGCCGCCACCGCCCCGGTCGCACCGAGGGTCACGACCACCGACCGAGACACGGCACCGACGGCGGATGCCGCGAGCTCGCGCCATTCTTCCAACGACGGATTCGCGGCATCCGACCCGATGCCGACCGCCCTCGCCTCGTGCTCGTTGACGACGAGCGGGTCCGCCGTGGAGAGCGTGTCCCGGGAGACCGCCGCAGGAGGTGCGAGGTTCAGCACGAACCCCACGCCCGTGTCCCGGGCGATGGCGGCAGCACGATCGATCGCGGGCACCGGCAGCTCGCCCTGCGTGAGCACGAGGTCCGCCGCCGCGAACCGATCACGTTCCGCTTCGACGACGACCGCGGTGAGCTCGAGGTTCGCGCCGCCGGTCACGATGATGGTGTTCTCGCCCGAATCGGCGACCGTGATCTGGGCGACGCCGGTCGGGGCATCGGCGCCCCGCACGATCGCCGACGTCGGCAGGCCGAAGCGCTCGAGCGTCGCGATGGCGAAGTCCCCCGCGGCATCCGACCCGATCCGTGCGACGAACTCGACGGCCGCACCCGCGACCTGCGCGGCGACCGCCTGGTTGGAGCCCTTGCCTCCGAGGGCCACGCGGAAGCCGTGCGAGAGGACCGTCTCGCCCGGGCCGGGGAACTCCTCGACGTAGCTCGTCGAGTCCACGTTGAGGGACCCGACGACGACGACGCGACCGCGGGCGCCCACGTCAGGCGGCCGGGCCTGGGCCAGCGATGCTGCCGTACATCGGCTCGCCGCCCGAGCGGTACGCGAAGCAGTAGTATGTGCGGTCGCCGTCGGCCCACTGCTCCTCGGTGACCGGGAAGCTCGCCTGGACCTGGAGATCGGGGACGCCCGACACCGTCGCCAGGTCGATGATGCCGGGCGCGGTGCAGAGCAGGTTCATCTGCGAGGCGAGTTCGGCCTCGCCCGGGAACGGCGCCGCCGAGTCGTCGGCGAACGTGCCGCGGTAGACGAGCTGTGCCGCGTGCGGGTCGGCGCAGTCGACGACCGAGAACTCCTCCTCCCACGCGGAGACGAACGGGTCGATGCACTCGCCACCGAACAGCGTGTTCCACGCATGCGTGCCGACCGGTTGCGGCGCGGTCGGAGCCGCCGCTTCCGTCGCTGCGGGCGCCTCGGACGCGGTGGGTGCGGCCTGCTGCTCGGCACCGCCGCCCGAGAGGAGGGTGCCGACCCAGAACAGTCCGGCGAGCAGCACGAGCACCGCGAGCCCGCCCCCGATCCACAGCAGCGTACGAGTAGTGCGGCTGCCTCCGCGCGGGCCGTCGGGAGGCGCGGGCGACGCGGGACCCCCGGAACGGGGTGGCGGGACGGCGGCACCGGCGTGCGCCGCGTTCCTCTCGGCAGGGGGTCGGGCGTGCGGTGGAGGGGTGCGCGGCGCCGCCCGGGCGGCGGCGAAGGTGGCGTCGAGGCGGCCCTCCGCGTCGGACGCGGAGGGGCGACCTGCCCAGGGATCGCTCGGCTGCTGCTGCGACGACGTCGCGCCGAAGAGCGCCGCCAGCGGGTCGTGGTCATCGTCCTGCTCACCGGCGCGTTGGGCCTCGGCGTGTCCGAGTGGTCGGCCTGCGGGTGCGTCGTCGACGAAGGACCAGGTCGGCTCGGGATCGTCGAACTCGGGCGCCTGCTCGTTCGCGGCGCGTGGGAACGCGGGTTCGTGGAAGGTGGGTTCCTCGACAGCGGGTTCCTGGACGGCGGGTTCCTGGGCATCGGGTTCCTCGAACGCCGTCTCGTCACGCCTTTCGTCGGCGGCCTCAGCCGGTTCGTCGAAGGAGGGTGTCGCGTCCTGCTCGGCCAAGGGGTCGGGGGCTGACGGATCGGGCGTCAGGTTCCAGAAGTAGCCCGTCTCGGCGATCTCGCGCGCGACCGGGGATGGCGCCTCGTCGGTTGCCTCGTCTGGCTCGGGTGCGGACGGCACCGTGTTCGCCACGGTGGTCGCCGGCACCACGGGCTCGGGTTCGGGTT
>NZ_CADDWM010000002.1 GCF_902809835.1 Agromyces sp. Marseille-P2726
GCCCCAAGGGGCGGGAACGGCGTAGGCGCGGAGGGCGCGCAAGGGCGCCGCCGCAGGGCGGGATGCCGCGGCATCCGCTCAGCAGAAGCCCGCGATGCCCTCCCAGGCGGCGGCCGGACTCGAGGCGCCGCCGCGGGTCACGGTCGCCTCGATCAGGCCGTACGGGCGGTCGGCGGCGAAGAACACCTCGTTGGGGTTGTCGAGCCCGAACGGAGCGAGGTCCACGACGAAGTGATGCTTGTTCGGCATGGAGAGGCGGATCTCGGCGATCTCGGGGTGCCGCTCCAGCACGCGGCTCCCCATGTCGAAGAGCGTCGTCTGCAGCGCGGCGGAGTAGCGCTCGGCGAAGGCCTCCAGCAGCAGCGCGCGCACGCGCTCGTAGGTCGCGTCGTAGTCGAAGCGGTCGGATGCCGCGAGCGCGGCGCCGTCGTAGCGCCACCGCGCCGCGACATCCGTGGCCAGGATCCGGTCGGAGGTCTCGGCGAGCGTCGTGTACCGGTCGCGCGGGAAGCCCTCGAAGCCCGACTTGGTGGACTTCAGCACCGTGAGGTCGCGCAGGCCCGCGATCACATGCCGCGTGGCGCCGTCGGCGACGACGACCGCCGTACGCACCACCTGGCCCGACCGCACGAACGCGTGATCGTGCGGTTCGCCGTGCGCGATGATGCGGTCCCACGCGTAGCGCTCGGCCTCCCAGCGCCCGCCGGTGACCCAGTCGAACGAGCTCGTGAAGTGGTCGGCGAGCCGCAGCAGGAACGCCTCGGGCGATCCGATGCCGTCGCGCGCGAACGCGAAGATCGTGTTCTTCTGCGTGTCGGTCGCGACGACGTGCCCGTTGTCGCCCTCGAGGTGCGCCGCCGCGAAGTCGCCCCGAAGCTGCGACGTGACGTTGAGGTCGTCGATCTCGTGCCGCGCCGTGTCGCGCGTCACCTTGACCACGCGCACCTCGGCCTTGCCGTACTGGTTCGGCCCGAGGACGATCTCGGGATCGCGGGCGGGGTGCTCGGGATCGCGGGCGGGCTGCTCGGGGTCGCGGGCGGGCTCGGCCATGGTCAGCTCCCTCGGTAGGTCGAATAGGCGAACGGGCTGAGCAACAGCGGCACGTGGTAGTGCCGCCCCTCCTCGGCGACGACGAAGTCGATGAGCACCTCGGGGTAGAACGTGTCAGTGCCGCGCGCGGCGAAGTAGCCGCCCGTGTCGAACCGCAGGCGGTACTCGCCCGCGGGCACGGCGTCGGGGCCGAGCCGGCTCACGCGGCCGTCGTCATCGGTGACGGATGCCGCGACCGCGCGCCATTCGGCGTCGCCGCCCCCGGGCGAGCGGGCGAGCAGTTCGACGCCGACCCCCGCCGCCGGACGGCCGCTCGTCGCGTCGAGCACGTGCGTCGTGATCTGCGAGGCGCTCATGCCGCGACCATACCCCTCACGTGAACAGTCCCCTCAGGCGCAGGAGCGCGATCTCGCGCAGCTGCTCGGCGACGACGGCGTCCTCCTCGGCGGGCGTGTTGCCGAGCCGCTCGTGGAGCGCCGCGAGCATCTCGGCGGACGAGCGCCCCGCCGCCCGGATGAGGAACACGCGCCCGAACCGCGCCTCGTACGCGCGGTTGCCCTCGGCGAGCGCGGCGGCGGTCGCGGCATCCGTCGGATCGACCCCCGACTGCTCGCGACGCGACATCGCGGCCTCGACATCGTCACCGGCGGGACGCTCGCCGATGCGCGGGTGATGCGCGAGCGCGGCCTCCACCTCGTCGGCGGTGAACGGCGCCGCCGCGTCACCCGCCGCGCCGACGAGGTCGTCGACCGACGCGTACGGCCGCCCGTCGGCGACCTCCTCGCACCAGCGCTGCACGTCGACGCACGGCCGCAGCATCTCGACCGCGTCCTCCCAGTCGGCGTCGTTGAACTCATCGAGCCGCATCGCGCGCTCCCTCCTCCGCGACGCCGGCACGCGGCATCCGCTCGTCTCCTCGCGGCAGCCGCTCGTCTCTTCGCGGCAGCCGCTCGTCTCGCCGCGGCAGCCGCTCGTCTCGCCGCAGCAGCCGCCCACGCGGCGACGCCCGATCGACCGGCTCGCCCGCCAGCACCGTCGTGCGCACCACCCCCGCGAGTTCGCGCCCGTCGTACACGCACACGGGGTGGCGGTGCTCGAGGGCCGCGGCATCCACCGTGAACGTCTGCTCGGGCGCGAACACGACGAGGTCGGCATCGCGGCCGACCTCGATCGCGCCCTTCGCCGCGAGGCCCACCCGTTGCGCTGGGGCCACCGACATCCACTCGACGACCCTGGCCAGCGGGATGCCCCGGCGCCGCGCCTCGGTCCAGACCAGCGGGAGCCCGAGCTGCAACGACGCGATGCCGCCCCACGCCTCGACGAAGTCGCCGTCGCCGGCGAACTTCAGGTCGGGGGTCGCGGGCGAGTGGTCCGAGACGACGAAGTCGATGACGCCCTCCTCGAGCCCGCGCCAGAGGGCCTCGCGGTTCGCGGCCTCCCGGATCGGCGGGCAGCACTTGAACGCGGTCGACCCCGGCGTCACCTCCTCGGCCGTGAGCGTGAGGTAGTGCGGGCACGTCTCGACGGTGAGGTCGACGCCGTCGCGCTTGGCCTCCGCGATCCGCTCGAGCGCGTCGGCCGAGCTGAGGTGCAGGATGTGCGCCGCGGCCCCCGTTCGTCGGGCTCGCTCGATGACGGCGGCGATGGCGGCATCCTCCGCCGTGCCCGGCCGGGAGGCGAGGAAGTCGGCGTACGACCTGCTGTGCGGGTGCGGGGCGGCATCGATGAGCGCGGCATCCTCGGCGTGCACGATGATGAGCGAGTCGGATGCCGCGAGCATGGCCATCGCGGACTCCATCTCGTCGGCGGTCACCGCCGGGAACTCGTCGACCCCCGAATGCACGAGGAAGCACTTGAACCCGAACACGCCCTCGGCGACGAGCGGCCCGAGATCGTCGAGGTTGCCGGGCACCAGGCCGCCCCAGAATCCGACGTCGACGAAGACCTCGCCGGCCGCCGCGGCTCGCTTCGTCTCGAGCGCCGGCACCGAGGTCGTCGGCGGGATGCTGTTCAGCGGCATGTCGATGATCGTCGTGACCCCGCCCGCGGCGGCGGCCCGCGTGGCCGACGCGAAGCCCTCCCACTCGGTGCGGCCGGGTTCGTTGACGTGCACGTGCGTGTCGACGAGCCCCGGGATCAGGACCTCGTCGGGCGCAAGTTCGATCGTTCGCGCGGGGGCGGCGACGGCGGACTCCGGACCGGACCGGGGGTCGAGATCCTGGGCGGAGAGGTGCTGGGCGGAGGGGTTCTGTCCGGCGGGACTCCTGAAAAGAAGGACGCCTTCCTCGGGCTGCCGGGCGTCCTTCGATTCAGGAGTCGACGAGACGGGGACGTCGTCGTCGGGCGGGCGGTCGTCCTTCGATTCAGGAGTCGACGAGACGGGAACGGCGACTCGCACCTCCACGATGACGCCGCCGCGCACATGGACCTCGGCGGGCACGAAGGCGCCGCCGATGAGCACCCGCTCGCCGCGGATGACGAGGTCGGCGGGCGGCCCGGATGCCCCGGAGCCGGGCGGCTGCGGCATCCGCTCGCTCATCCCCATCGGCTCGCGGCCCGGACGCCCTCGGCAGGCCCCGCGCCGGGCCCCGTCAGTCGCACCTGGCGGTTGACGTCCTTGTAGAGCAGGTACCGGAACGGCCCCGGACCACCCGCGTAGCAGGCCTGCGGGCAGAACGCGCGCAGCCACATGAAGTCGCCGGCCTCGACCTCGACCCAGTCGCCGTTGAGCCGGTAGACGCCCTTGCCCTCGAGCACGAAGAGTCCGTGCTCCATCACGTGGGTCTCGGCGAACGGGATCACCCCGCCCGGCCGGAACGTCACGATGTTCACGTGCATGTCGTGCGCGAGGTCGTCGGGATCGACGAACCGCGTCGTCGCCCACGCGCCGTCGGTGTCGGGCATCGCCTGCGCCTCGACGGCGGCGTCGCTCGTGATGAACGACGCGGGTGCGTCGATGCCCTCGACCGGCTCGTACGCCTTGCGGATCCAGTGGAACGACGTCGACTCGTCGCCCTCGTTCGCGACCGACCAGGGCGCGCCGGCGGCGAGGTACGCGTATCCGCCCGGGCCGAGCACATGGCGCGAGCCGCTGCCGTCCCAATCGCCGCCGGCACCGCTGTCATCGCCCAAGGTCACCGTGAGCTCCCCCGCCGTCACGAACACCACCCCCTCGACGCCGGCCTCGGGCTCGGGTCGCTCGGCACCGCCGCCGGGCGCGATCTCGACGATGAGCTGCGCGAAGGTCGTCGCGAACCCCGCGATCGGCCGCGCCAGGATCCACGATCGCGTCCTCGTGAAGCCCGGCAGCCTGCTCGTGACGATGTCGCGCAGCACGCCCTTCGGGATCACGGTGTACGCCTCGGTCACGATCGCGCGGTCGGTCAGGAGTTCGGTCTGCGCGGGCAGCCCGCCCGGCGGGGTGTAGTACGTCATGACACCTCCTGGGGTCTCTGCGGTCGATCGATACGCGGATGCGCGAGCCGCGTGAGGGCGTGCGCGTCGAACCCCGTCTCGGCGGCCACTTCCGCCGCGGTGAGCGCGCCGCACTGCATGCCGCGCAGCACGAAGCCGGCGAGCGCGCGCACCGTCGCCGGCTCGTCGAGCACCGCCCCATCGGTGCGCCGCTCGTCGTGGTCGTGCAGCCGAACCGAAGCCTCGGGCCAGCCCTCCCGGTAGAACGCGTACGTCGCGAGGTAGCGCGTCAGCAGCTGGTTGGGGTGCAGGTCCCACCCCTGGGTGAAGCCGCGCTCGAGCGAGCGGTGCACCAGCCGCGCGTGCGTGCGCCACGCCTCCTCGGTGCGGTCGCCGACGGGCAGCAGGTTCGACGACCCGTCGGAGAGCCGAACCCCGGTGCCCGCGACCGCGAGCTGCATCAACTCCTTGGCGAGGTCGGCCGCCGGATGCCGCAGCGACTGGTAGCGCGCCGGGATCCCGATCGCCGCACTGTAGTCGTAGGTGCCGTAGTGCAGCCCCATCAGGCGTCCGCTCGCGACGTGCGGAAGCCACGCGAGCGGCGACGTGCCGTCGTGCGCGAGCACGAGCTGCGGCGTCTCGACCTGCACCTCGAAGTGGAGCCGGCCCTCGGGAAGCTTGTACGCGCGCTCGAGCGCCGCCGTCAGCTCGACCATCGCCTCGACCTGGGCGACGGTGCTCACCTTCGGCACGGTGAGCATGAGGCCCGGCGGAAGGTCGCCGTGTTCGAGCAGGCCGCCGATGAACAGGTCGAGGGTTCGGATGCCGCGGGCCCGCGTCGACGCCTCGAGGCTCTTGAACCGGATGCCGATGTACGGCGGAGTGATCCCACCGGCCATCGCGGCCTCCACCCGGGCCGCGGCGCGGACCACGTCGGCGTCCTCGACGTCGTCGCCGCGGTCGCCGTAGCCGTCCTCGAAGTCGATGCGGAGGTCCTCGATGGGTTCGCGCAGGAGCTTGTCGCGCACGAGGGGCGCGATCCGTTCGCCGAGCGCCTCGTCGATGCCGACGAGGGTCGCGACGGACGCGACGCCACCGTACTCGTCGGCCGCTTCGAGCGCCGCCCGGCCCCAGTCGGCGGGCAGCACGGGCGTGTAGCTGTCGCCGGGCACGTAGGCGGTGTGCACGGGCTGGCGCGCACCCGTGTCTCCGGGGTACGCCCGCTCGAGGAGCGCGTCGGTCGCGGCGAGGCGACGCTCGATCGCCGCGAGCTCCGCTCGGGCGAGTGCCGTGCGGGGAGTTGGGGTGGCTCGGGTTGTGCGCATCCTCGATCCCGTCGTCAGTCGAGCAGCTCGTAGGCCGGAAGCGTGAGGAAGTCGACGTAGTCGCTCGACAGGCAGAGATCGCCGATCAGGCGTGCCGCCGGCTCGTACAGCGTCGCGAAGCGCTCGGGGTCCACCTCGCCGCGCAGGCGCTCCACCTCCTCGGCGAGCACCGAGCGAACGAGGTCGGGCGTGATGGCCTGCCCCGTGTCGGCGAGCACCACGCGGTTCTGCAGCTGCTGCCACACCTGCGAGCGCGAGATCTCGGCGGTCGCGGCATCCTCCATCAGGTTGTGGATGGCCACCGCACCGTTGCCGCCGAGCCAGGCGGCCACGTACGCGACGGCGACGTAGAGGTTGTTGCGCAGGCCCGCCTCGGTGACCTCACCGCCGGCGGATGCCACGTCGAGGAGATCCTGGGCCGACACCGACACCTCGGGGCGCTGCCGGTCGAACTGGTTCGGGCGATCCCCGAGCACGCGATCGAACTCCTCGCGGCAGATCTCGACGAGGTCGGGGTGCGCGACCCAGGATCCGTCGAACCCGTCGTTCGCCTCACGCCGCTTGTCGTCGCGCACCTTGCGGATCGCGGCATCCGTCACCTCGGGGTCACGGCGGTTCGGGATGAACGCGGCCATCCCGCCCATCGCGGCCGCACCCCGTCGGTGGCACGTCTTCACGAGCAGCTCGGTGTAGGCGCGCATGAACGGCGCGGTCATCGAGACCGCGGAGCGGTCGGGCAGCACGAAGGCGGGCCCGGCATCGCGGAAGACCTTGATCATGCTGAACAGGTAGTCCCAACGGCCGGCGTTGAGACCCGACGCGTGCTCGCGCAGCTCGAAGAGGATCTCGTCCATCTCGAAGGCCGCCGGGATCGTCTCGATGAGCACGGTGGCGCGGATCGTGCCGCGCGGGATGCCGAGCCGCTCCTGCGCGAACAGGAACACGTCGTTCCACAGGCGCGCCTCGAGGTGGCTCTCGAGCTTCGGCAGGTAGTAGTACGGCCCGCGGCCGCCGTCGAGCAGGAGCTGCGCGGTGTGGAAGAAGTGCAGCCCGAAGTCGACGAGCGAGCCCGACGCCGGCTCTCCGTCGACGAGCACGTGACGCTCGGGCAGGTGCCAGCCGCGTGGCCGGGTCACCACGGTGGGTCTGCGGATGTCGCTGCGCAACGCATAGTCCTTGCCCTCGGGTGACGTGTACGCGAGCGTGCCGCGGGCGGCGTCGCGCAGGTTCAGCACGCTGCCGATCACGTTGTCCCACGTGGGGCTGGACGCGTCCTCGAGGTCGGCCAGCCAGACGCGAGCGCCCGAGTTCAGCGCGTTGATGGCCATCTTCGCCGGATTCGCGGGACCGGTGATCTCCACGCGGCGATCGGTCAGCGCCTCGGGTGCCGGCGCCACGCGCCAGTCGCCGTCGCGGACCTCGCGGGTCTCGGGGAGGAAGTCGAGCGCTTCGCCCGCCGCGATCCTCGCGCGGCGTTCGGTGCGTGCCCCGAGGAGCTCACGTCGGCGAGGGTCGAACCGGTGATGCAACTCCTCGACGAACTCGAGCGCCTGGGTGCTGAGGATCTCGTCGCCGCCCGCGACACCGGTGGCCCGGGTGAGTTCGATGGTCATCGGATGCCGCTCCTTCGCGTCCTGCTCATCATCCCGCACGAGCGGCGCGAGGACGAGGACTGCGACGCTCGCGTCGCGACGATTTCCGTCGTACCGACATGCGGCGGCGCGGGAAGCGTGCGCAGTAGACTTCCCTGATGGATGACATCGCCGTCACCGTCAACGGCCGACGCCGCCCGCTCGCGGGGGTGCAGCCGCAGACGAACGCGCTCGACTGGCTGCGCCAGACGGGCCTGACCGGAAGCAAGGAAGGCTGCGCCGAGGGCGAGTGCGGTGCGTGCGCCATGCTCATCGCGACCCCGTCCGACGACGGCGGCACCATGTGGACGGCGGTCAACGCGTGCCTCGTGCCCGCCGCGGCCCTCGACGGCCAGGAAATCGTGACGGCCGAGGGCCTGGGCACGCCCGAGGCCATGCATCCGGTGCAGCAGGAGCTGGCCGCGGCGGGTGGATCGCAATGCGGCTACTGCACGCCGGGATTCGCCTGCAGCATGGCCGCCGAGTACTACCGCTCCTCTCGAGTTGCGGAAGTCTCGCCGGAATCGGGCGACTCCGATGGGTGGACCGGGCCGAACGGGTTCGACCTGCACGCCATCTCGGGGAACCTCTGCCGCTGCACGGGGTACCGTCCGATCCGCGACGCCGCGTTCGCACTCGGCGCACCCGAGGGCGACGATCCGCTCGCCGCTCGACGCGCCGAGCCGGCACCCGCCCCGAGCCACACGCGTCTCGAGACCGACGTCGGCCGCTTCATCCGACCCGCAACGCTCGACGCAGCGCTCGCGGAGCTCGCCGCGCACCCCGACGCCGTGCTCGTCGCCGGCGCGACCGACTGGGGCGTGGACGTGAACCTGCGCGGCCGCCGCGCCGACACGGTCATCGCGATCGACCAGCTGCCCGAGCTCCGCGCGATCAGCATCAGTGACGACCTGATCGAGCTCGGCGCCGGGCTCACGCTCTCGGAGGTCGAGCACCGGCTCGATGGTGGCGTGCCCCTCCTGGCCGAGCTGTTCCCGCGATTCGCGTCCCCGCTCATCCGCAATCGCGCGACGATCGGCGGCAACCTCGGCACCGCCTCCCCGATCGGCGACACGTCGCCCGCGCTGCTCGCGCTCGGGGCATCCGTCGTGCTCGTCTCCGAGTCGGGTGAGCGCGAGGTCGACCTCGCCGACTACTTCACCGGGTACCGAACCACCGTGCGCAGCGCCGACGAGATCATCCGCGCGGTTCGCATCCCGCGGCCGCTCGCGCCGCTCACGGCGTTCCACAAGATCGCGAAGCGACGCTTCGACGACATCTCCAGCGTCGCGATCGCCTTCGCCCTCACGCTCGACGACGGCGAGGTGACGACCGCGCGCATCGGCGTCGGGGGCGCGGCCGCGACGCCGCTGCGGGCGAACGCGACCGAGGAGGCGCTCGTCGGGCGCCCGTGGACGCTCGAGACCGTGCGTGCCGCGGCATCCGTGCTCGGCTCGGAAGGCACCCCGATGTCGGACCAGCGAGCGAGTTCCGAGTACCGGGCCGTCATGATGCAGCGGTCGCTCGTCAGGCTCTACCGTTCCACGGCCCCCGAGCGAGCGGAGGTACCGGCATGACCGAACTCGCCGAACGCCCGATCGACCCCGTCGTCGGCCTGCACATGCCGCACGAGAGCGCGGCGTTCCACGCCACGGGCGCGGCCGTGTACACCGACGACGTCGCCGCGACGACCCCCGGAGTGCTCACCGCGTGGCCGGTGCAGTCGGCACAGACGCACGCGCGCGTGTCGCTCGACGTCGCGCCCGCCTACGAGGTGCCCGGGGTGGTGCGCGTGCTCACCGCCGACGACGTGCCGGGCATCAACGACGCCGGCATCAAGCACGACGAGCCGTTGTTCCCGTCGGAGGCGATGTACCACGGCCACGCCCTCGCCTGGGTGCTCGGCGAGACCGCCGAGGCGGCCCGGCTCGGAGCGGCGGCCGTCGTCGTCACCTACGAACCGCTTCCGTCAGTGGTCGCGGTCACGGAGGCGATCGAGGCGGGCTCGTTCCAGGGCGCGACGCGCACCGTGCATCGCGGCGACCCCGAGCGCGCGCTCGCCGAGGCCCCGCACGTGTTCGAGGGCGTGACCCAGATGGGCGGCCAGGAGCACTTCTACCTCGAGACGCACGCCGCCCTCGCGATCGTCGACACCGAGGGCCAGGTGTTCGTGCAATCGAGCACGCAGCATCCGACCGAGACGCAGGAGATCATCGCGCACGTGCTCGACATCCCGTCGAACGGCGTGACCGTGCAGTGCCTGCGCATGGGCGGCGGTTTCGGCGGCAAGGAGATGCAGCCGCACGGGTTCGCGGCGATCGCGGCCCTCGGCGCGGTGCTGACCAGCCGGCCCGTTCGGCTGCGGCTCACGCGGCAGCAGGACATGATCATGACCGGCAAGCGGCATCCGTTCCATGCGACGTGGAAGGCCGGATTCGACGACGACGGGCGCATCCTCGCGCTCGAGGCGACGCTGACCTCCGATGGCGGCTGGAGCCTCGACCTGTCGGATCCCGTGCTCGGCCGGGCCCTCTGCCACATCGACAACGCGTACTGGATCCCGAACGTGCTGGCGCAGGGGCGGATCGCCCTGACGAACAAGACGTCGCAGACCGCCTTCCGGGGGTTCGGCGGCCCGCAGGGGATGCTCGTGATCGAGGACATCCTGGGCCGGGTGGCGCCGTTGCTCGGCATCGACCCCGCCGAGCTGCGGAGGCGGAACTTCTACGAGCCCGGCCAGCTGACGCCGTACGGCCAGGAGGTTCGCCACCCCGAGCGCCTCGAGACGATCTGGACGCAGCTGCGAGCGCGCAGCGACTTCGACGCGCGACGTACCCAGATCGCCGAATTCAACGCCCGGCACGACGACGTGAAGCGTGCGCTCGCGATCACGCCCGTGAAGTTCGGCATCTCGTTCAACTTCACCGCGTTCAACCAGGCGGGCGCCCTGGTGCACGTCTACAAGGACGGCTCGGTGCTCATCAACCACGGTGGAACCGAGATGGGGCAAGGTCTGCACACGAAGATGCTGCAGGTGGCGGCGACCGCGCTCGGCGTGCCACTGGCGTCGGTGCGCCTCGCGCCCACGCGCACCGACAAGGTGCCGAACACGTCGGCCACGGCCGCGTCGTCGAGCTCCGACCTGAACGGCGGTGCGGTGAAGGATGCCTGCCAGCAGATCACCCGGCGCCTGGCCGATGTGGCGGCGCGGTTGCTCGACGCCGATCCCCGCGACATCCGTTTCTCGCACGGGAAGGTGACGGCGATCACCCAGCCCGACCGTGCCGTGGCGTTCGACGAGCTCACGGGCATCGCGTACCACGAGCGCGTGCAGCTGTGGGCCGCGGGGTTCTACCGCACCGAGGGCATCCACTGGGATCAGGAGGCGATGCGCGGCGAGCCGTTCAAGTACTTCGCCTACGGCGCCGCCGCGACGGAGGTCGAGGTCGACGGCGACACGGGCACGTCTCGGCTGCGACGCGTCGACATCGTGCACGACGTGGGCGACACCCTTTCGCCCCTCATCGACCTCGGTCAGATCGAGGGCGGATACGTGCAAGGGGTTGGCTGGCTGACGCTCGAGGACCTGCGGTGGGACGAGAGCGACGGCCCAGGGCGCGGGCGGCTCATCACTCCCTCGGCGAGCACCTACAAGCTGCCGAGCCTCTCGGAGATGCCCGAGGTCTTCAACGTCTCGCTGCTCGAGGGTGCCGCCGAGGACGGCGCGGTCTACGGCTCGAAAGCGGTCGGCGAGCCGCCGCTCATGCTCGCCTTCAGCGCGCGCGAGGCGCTTCGCGAGGCGATCGCGGCGTTCGGGCCTCCCGGGCACAGCGTCGTGCTCGCGTCGCCCGCCACGCCCGAGGCCGTATTCTGGGCGATCGAGGAGGCGGAGCGGGCCCGCGAGGCTGCGGAGGTCGCGGAGGTCGACGCGACCGGGGCTGCGTCGAGCGGCGACGAGGCAGGGCCGACGGATGCCGCGGCATCCGAGTCGCCACCGCCGGGGCCCGTGTTGGCGCCACTCGCACGACACCGCCGCTGAGTCGGGCCGCGATGGACTGGCTGGCTGCGCTGCAGGAGCTGCGGGCGGCGCGCACGCCCGCAGTCATCGTCACGCTCGCGATGGTGCGGGGACACGCGCCGCGCAACGGCGGCGCGAAGATGGTCGTCGCACCGGAGACGTCGCACGGCACGGTCGGCGGCGGCAATCTCGAGGCGACCGCGATCGACCGGGCCCGCGAGATGCTGGCGTCGGGCACGACGGAGCCCCAGCTGCTGAGGCTCACGCTCAGCGACAAGGCCGTCACCGACTACGGGGTGCAATGCTGCGGAGGAGAGGTCACCATGATGTTGGAGCCCGTGCCGATCGTGCCGTCGGTGGCGATCTTCGGGGTGGGCCACGTGGGCCTCGAGCTCGCACGCATCCTGAGCCGGCATGAGATCGAGCTCTCGCTCGTCGATTCGCGCGCGTCGATGCTGGCCCCCGAGCGAGTCGGCGTGCCAGGGGCTTCGGGGGCACTCGCCGATGCGGTCGCGTCGATCTCGCTCGTCGTCGCGCCGGTGCCCGAGTCGGCCCTCGCCGACCTGCCCCCCGGTGCGCACGTGCTCGTCATGACGCACGACCACGTCGAGGACCTCGCGATCGTCGAAGCGGCGCTGCGAACCCCAGGCCTCGGCTCGATCGGGCTCATCGGGTCACGGTCGAAGTGGGCGCGGTTCCGCGCGCAGCTGCGTGACGCGGACTTCAGCGACGACGACCTCTCCCGGGTGTCGACGCCGATCGGCATCGACGGCATCCACTCGAAGGAGCCCGCGGCGATCGCCGTGAGCGTGGCGGCGCGCGTGCTGCAACTCGTGGAGGCCGCGGCGCCGGCGCAGACCGCGGGCTGAATCACGCCGGGCTCAGCGCTTGGCGGGCGGAGTGATGTGGGCCTGGGCCCGCGCGGCGTTCCGCGCCGCGAGGCGCGCCGTCCATTCGAGGCGCTCACGCTCGAGCGGGGTCGCGAACACCACCCACACGAGCAGCGCGACACCTGCCCCGACGAGCATCCCGCCGACGGTGTCCGAGAGCCAGTGCGCACCCAGGTACGTGCGGCTCGCCGCCATGAGCAACGTGTACACCGCGCCCCAGATCCAGACCCAGACGTGCGGCACGATCACCCCGAGCGCCACGGCGATGGTCGCGGCGTTCGCCACATGCCCTGAGGGGAATGAACCGAAGTCGGATGCCACGATGATGTCTTCGGGGCGGGCCCGGCCGAACAGGTTCTTCAGCAGCTGCACCGCCCCGGCGCTCGCGGCCGAGGCGACGATGAAGTACAGCGCCCCCCACGGTCGGCGGAAGATGAGAAGCGCCAGTGCCACCGCGATCGGCACGACGAAGACTCCCACGATGCCGCCCCCGAGGGCGTTCATGAAGTACGAGAAGACGTCGCCGGCCGGCCCGCGGACCGCCAGCACGTCCTCGGCCCACTCCTCGTCGAACTCGAACAGGAAGTCTCGCCGCGCCGACACGATGAGGCCGAGCAGGGCCGCCGCGACCACGGCGACGACACCGCCGATCACCGGCGCCCGGCGTCCGATCCGCTTCGCCCGCGCCTCCCGCTGTTCTGGCTTGAGGTCGTCGGCGATCGTGGGTGTCGGATCGTGACCCGTCGCCTCCTGCGCCGTGTCGGGCGCGTCGGCCGCCGGCTCCGGCGCGGGTGTCGGCCTCGACTGGTCGTGGTCGCGGTCCGTCATCCCACCACGGTACTGGCGAGACGGCCCGCGGAAGTCGGCCTTGACAGGCGACGCGCAGCGCGCTTCGGTCGGGGCATCGCGCCATCGCGCCATCCGCATCGAGAGTGCACCTCCCGCCCGACCGAGGGCGACGAGTGCACTCTCGGTGCGGTGACCACGCGAGGCGGGGGGTCAACGGGGGGAACGGATGCCGCGGCATCCGCCCCCGTTCAGTCGCCGAGCGGCGGCACCGACCGCGGCCGCACCAACGCCCAGAGCGCGATGATCGCCACGACCGCCGCGGCGGCCATGACCGAGGCCATGGGCGTCGCGCTTCCGACGCCGAGCATGCCGATGAGCGGCGAGAGCGCGCCCGCCAGCCCGAAGTTCACCGCGCCGAGGAGTGATGCGGCCGTTCCCGCTTCGGCCCCGTGCGGCGCGAGCGCCAGCACCTGCACGGCCGGGAACGCGAACCCGCAGGCGAGGATGAAGAACCAGAGCGGGATCGCGGTGCCCCAGAAGCCGGCACCGGCACGGTCGAGCACGATGATCGCGGTCGCCATGGCCAGGTGCGCGATGGTCGCCACGGCGAGGATCCACTGCGGCTGCGCGGAGCCGCGCATCAGGCGCGCACTGGTCTGCACGCCCGCGATCACGCCGAGCGAGTTCACGGCGAACAGCAGCCCGTACTCCTGCGCGGTGAACGCGTAGAGCTCTTGGAAGAGGAACGACGACGTCGACAGGTAGCCGAACAGGCCCGTGAACGTCATACCGCCGATGACGATCGCGCCGATGTAGACGCGGTCGCGGAAGAGCGCCGCGTACCGGTCGCGAAGCGTCGCGTGCCCGGCGACATGCCGACGCGATCGCGGCAGCGTCTCGACGATGAAGAACGCGACGGCCGCGAGGACCACCGCGCCGTAGATGCCGAGCACCCAGAAGACGCCTCGCCAGTCGACGACCGCGAGCAGCTGCGAGCCGATCACCGGCGCGAGCACCGGCGCGAGGCCGTTGACGAGCGCGAGGCGCGAGAGCATGCGCACGAGCGGCTTGCCGCCGAACAGGTCGCGCACCATCGCCATGGCCACGACGCCGCCGGCCGCAGCGCCGAACCCCTGCAGCAGCCGGAACGCGAGCAGCCACGTGATGTCGGGTGCGAGGGCCGCAGCGACGGATGCCGCGATGTGCAGGGTCGTGGCGAGGATGAGCGGCAGGCGCCGGCCGACCTTGTCGCTCCACGGTCCAACGACGAGCTGCCCGAGGCCGAAGCCGATCATGGTGCCGGTGAGCGTGAGCTGCACCGCTGCGGCCGAGACGCCGAGCTCGTCCTGCAGCACCGGGAAGGCGGGCAGGTAGAGGTCGACCGTGAAGGGCCCGAGCGCGGTGAGCGCGCCGAGCACGAGGACGTAGACGAGTCGCTGTCGGCGGGTGAGGAGATCGCCCGGGTGCGTCGACGTCGAGTGGTCGTCGGGGCGAACGATGGGGATGGAGCTCGTTGAGGACAAGGCGGTTCCTGGGCGTGCTGTGGACGGGATGGCGCACGCCCTCGGGCGCCGTGGGGACAGAACGGCGGCGCCACGGGTGGGGCGCCGCCGGGGGAACGAACGTCGGCCGCTCGGGCCTCGAATCGATTCGACTTACGGTACAGCCTAGCGTGCCGCAAGCGGGTCGGCGAGCAGCGGGGCGAGCGCCGCCTCGGCCGCGCCGATCATGAGCCGGTCCCCCCCGAGGGCGGCCACGCGGATCTCGACTCCCTCGAAGGCCGCCGCCAGGGTCTGCGCCTCGACCGCCCGAGCCAGGTCGTCGAGGTCGCTCTCGGCGACGGTCGCGAGGAACCCGCCCAGCACGACGAGCGAGGGGTTGAGGGCGTTCACGGCGTTCGCGAGCGTGGCAGCGAGCACACGGCGCTGGCGTGCGAGCTCATCGGCTGCCGCGGGGTCGTCCGACTCCGCGAGCGCCGCGGCGAGCGTGGGCTCATCCACGTGCGTGAGTCCGACGACGTCGAGCAGGCGGGCCCGCGACACCTCGTCCTCGAGCACCCCGTCTGCTCCCGCGCGACGATCCCCCGGTTCGGCGAAGCCCGGCCGGTTCTGTCCGAACTCCCCGGCATACCCGCCGGTGCCCCCGACGAGTCGGCCGTGCACGATCAGGCCGCCGCCGATGCCGCTGGCGCCGCCGTTGAGGTAGACGAGGTCGTCGACGCCTCGGCCGGCGCCGAACAGGTGCTCCGCGTGGGCGCCGAGGCTCGCGTCGTTGCCGACGGCCACGGGTAGGCCGGTCGCCGCTTCGACGAGCGCGCGCAGCGGGGCATCCGACCACTCCAGGTGCGGAGCCCAACGCACGAGTCCGTCGGCGGCGCGCACGAGGCCGGGAACCGCGAGGCCGACGCCGACGATCCGCGCACCCTGGAGTTGCCCCGCGCGCCATCGATCGATGGTCGCCGCGGTGAGCTCGGCGATTGCCTCGGGAGTCGGCAGCACGTCGACCTCGATCCGCTCGCGGACCGGGATCGCGCCGTGCAGGCCCACGGCGGCGATCGTGACGGCGTCGACCTCGGGGTTCACCGCGATGGCGAGCACGCTCGGGTCAGCTGCGACGACCGGCGACGGTCGGCCCACGCGATTCGTGGGATCGGGCGGTTGCTCGATGACGAGGCCTGCTTCGACGAGCTCGGCGACCAGGGTAGCCACCGTCGAACGGTTCAACCCGGTCGCGGCAGTCAGTCGCGCCCTCGACCGCGGCCCCTCGAGGTGGACGAGGCCGAGCACCTTCGAAAGGTTTCGACGGTGGACGCCGTCGAACGTGCCTGCCCGGTCTGTCACGGGTCAACTCTAGGCGGGTCACGGCTTGGTGACGATCCGGCGCGCCGGTATTTGTTGCGCTTGACCCCAAATCTGAAGCGACGTATATTCATGACGTCCAGATCACTTTCGATTCAAATATCGAAACTTTCGAGAGGTTCAATGATGAACAGACGCAGCACCCGGCTCGTCGCGCTCACCGCCGCCACGGGCCTCGCCGTCGCCGCGCTCAGTGGGTGTGCCAGCGGCTCCAGCGGTCCCGAAGAGACGGGCGGCGACGTCACGGTCACGTGGTGGCACAACGGCACCGGCGAACCCCTGAAGTCGTTCTGGGAGGAGGTCGCGGCCGAGTTCGAGGCGGACCACCCCGGAGTCACCGTCGATGTCGAGGCCTTTCAGAACGAAGACCTCCAGCGCACCCTGATTCCGAACGCCCTCCAGGCGGGCGGCGACGCCGCCCCCGACCTGTTCATGGTCTGGGCCGAGGGCGAGATCAAGGCCCAGGTCGAGGCCGGTTACCTCAAGGATCTCAGCGGCCTCACCGATGTCGTCGAGAGCGTGGGCGGTGCGGGCACCGGTTGGAACGTCGACGGCAAGCAGTACGGCATCCCCTTCCGCTTCGGCATCGAGGGCATCTGGTACAACTCCGACCAGTTCGAGCAGGCGGGGATCACCGAGACCCCGGCCACCTTCGACGAGTTCGGCGAAGCGATCACCAAGCTCGCCGAATCGGGCGTCTCGCCGATCGGCGTCGGCGCGGGCGACGGCTGGCCGGCGGCCCACTGGTGGTACCAGTTCGCCATCAAGACGTGCTCGGGCGACTCGCTCAAGAAGGCGGCTGAGACGCTCGACTTCAGCGACGCCTGCTTCGTCGAGGCCGGCGAGAACCTGAAGTCGTGGATGGACGGGTTCGAGGGCGACCTGCCGTTCCAGGCGAACCCCACGAGCACGCCGGCCCAGAGCGTGCCGAACAGCGCGGCGGGCCTGCTCGCCGCGCAGACGACGTCGATGGAGCTCATGGGCACCTGGCACCGCGGCGAGGTCGCGAAGCTCGTTCCCGGCGCTCCCGCCGACAACCCGCCGGCACCCGAATGGCTCTCCTGGATGCCCGTGCCCGACATCGAGGGCGCCGCGGGGGAGCCCGGGGCGGCACTCGGCTCCGGCGACGCGGGGGGCGTCTACGTCGACGCTCCCGACGAGACGCTCGAGCTGCTCGAGTACGTCATGAGCGAAGACGTGCAGACGCGCTTCGCCGCCACGGGAGAGATCCCGACGGTCGCAGGCGCCGAGGCCGGCATCACCGACCCGGTGCTCAAGCAGATCGCCGAAGGCACGGTCAACGCCTCGCTCGTCGTGACCTGGCTCGACACGCAGTACGGCCCGGTCATCGGCCAGGCGATGAACGACGCGATCGTCAACCTGATGTTCGGGAACGGCACGCCGGAGCAGATCCCCGAGGCGATGAACGCCGCGGCTGCCACGCTCTAGCCGATGACCGCAACCGAAACGACCGGGCCCGCGGTTTCCGCCGCGGGCCCGGCCCCTGCACCCAGCACGAGGCGCCGCAACCGAGCCCGCGCCGGTCAGCGACGCGAGGTCGCACTCTTCGCCGGGCCGGCCGTGATCGTCTACGTCGTCTTCGTCCTGCTTCCCGTGCTGCTGGCGGGGTACTACAGCTTCTTCAACTGGAACGGCCTCGGCCCACTCGACCGATTCGTCGGCATCGACAACTACGTCAGGCTGCTGACCGACCCGGTGTTCCACACCTCGGTCTACAACAACTTCTTCATCATCGTGCTGTCCCTGCTCGTCCAGGGACCGATCGCGATCCTCGTCGCCCTGCTCATGAACCGGCGCCTGCGCTTCCGCGGGATGCTGCGCGCCCTCATCTTCGTGCCCTACGTGCTCAGCGAGGTCACCGCCGGCCTCGCGTGGCAGATCCTGCTGCAGTCCGTGCCCCCCACGCGCTGGGGCCCATTCGACACCATGCTGCAGGGGATCGGCATCCAGGACCCCCCGGCGTGGCTGGCGGACCCGAACGTGGTGATGTGGACGATGTTCGGCATCCTCACCTGGAAGTACCTGGGTCTCGCGATCATCCTCATGCTCGCCGGCCTCGCCGGCGTGCCCGAGGAGCTCTACGAAGCGGCCGCCCTCGACGGCGCCGGCTGGTGGAAGACCCAGTGGTACATCACCGTGCCGCTGCTCGGACCGACCATCCGCATCTGGGCCTTCCTGTCGATCATCGGCTCGCTGCAGCTCTTCGACATGGTGTGGATCGTGACCGGCGGCGGACCACTCAATGCGTCGAACACCATGGCGGTCTACATGGTCAAGTACGGCCTGAACGTCTCGCAGATCGGCTTCGGCAGCGCCGTCGCCGTCGTGCTGTTCTTCATCTCCCTCTTCATCGCACTGGGCTACCAGCGCTTCGCGCTGCGGCGCGACCTCGAGGGCTCGCTCACGGGAGGGAAACGCACGTGACCGTCACCACCGCCACTCCGCCCGCATCCGAGGCATCCACCCCGAGGCGCCGAGCGAGCCGGGGCCGCATCGACTGGGGCCAGCCGGTCGTCTACGTCGTCGCGCTCGCCGTCGTTGCCGTCGCGATCGGACCCGTGATCTACGTCTTCATCTCGGGCTTCCGCACCAACCCCGACTTCTTCACCGATCCGGCCGGCCTGCCGAACCCGTGGACGGTCGAGAACTACGCGCGGGTGCTCGGCGACTCCAGCTTCTGGAACCAGGTGCTCGCGAGCACCGTGACGGCCCTGGGCACGACCATCGGCGTCATGCTCCTCGGCGTCATGGCCGCGTTCGTGATTGCACGGTACGAGTTCAGGGGCCGCGGGGTTCTGTACGCACTGTTCACCACCGGGCTCCTGTTCCCGCTCACGATCTCGATCCTCCCGCTGACCGTGCTGCTGCGGCAGATGGGCCTCTTCGGCAACTGGTGGGGGCTCATCGTCCCGCAGGTGGCGTTCGCGCTGCCGTTGACGATCATCATCCTCACGCCGTTCCTGCGCGCCATCCCGGTCGAGCTCGAAGACGCCGCGCTGGTCGACGGCGCCAGTCGGGTCGGGTTCTTCTGGCGCATCCTGCTGCCCCTGTCGATGCCGGGTCTCATGACGGTCGGCGTCCTCGCGTTCGTCGGAAGCTGGAACGCCTATCTCCTGCCGCTGTTCGTGCTGCAGGCGGGCGGTGCCGGCATCGACAACTACACCCTGCCGCTCGGCGTGCAGTTCTACTCGACGGCGTATGGGCAGGACACCACCGGCGTGCTGGCCTACACGGCGCTCGCAATGCTCCCCGCAATCCTGTTCTTCACCTTGGCCGAGCGGCGCATCGTCGGCGGCCTGCAGGGGGCGGTGAAGGGATGACGACCTTGAACGATCGATCGACGGATGCCGCGTGGCGCGACCCTGCGCGCCCGCTCGACGAGCGCGTCGACGCGCTCGTCGCGGCGATGACCCTCGACGAGAAGCTGGCCCAGCTCTACGGCGTGTGGGTCGGCGCGTCCGACGACGGCCACGCCGACGTGGCGCCGCACCAGCACGACCTCAACGACGTGGTCGACCTCGACGAGCTGCTGCCGTCGGGGCTCGGACAGGTCACCCGCCCGTTCGGCACGGCGCCCGTCGACGCTGCGGTCGGCGCGCTCTCGCTCGTTCGCATGCAGGAGCGCATCGTCGCCGCGAACCGGTTCGGCATCCCCGCCATCGCGCACGAGGAGTGCCTCGCGGGCTTCGCGGCCTGGGGCGCGACGGCGTATCCCGTGCCGCTGTCGTGGGGCGCGACGTTCGACCCCGCGCTCGTCGAGCGCATGGCGCGGCGCATCGGCGACGACATGCGAGCGGTCGGCGTCCACCAGGGGCTCGCGCCCGTGCTCGACGTCGTGCGCGACGCCCGCTGGGGCCGCGTCGAGGAGACGATCGGCGAGGACCCGTACCTCGTCGCCACGGTGGGCACTGCGTACGTGCGCGGGCTCGAGGCATCCGGCATCGTCTCGACCCTGAAGCACTTCGTCGGCTACTCAGCGTCGAAGGCGGGACGCAACCTCGCGCCCGTCTCGGTCGGACCTCGCGAGCTCGGCGACGTGCTGCTGCCGCCGTTCGAGATGGCCGTGCGCGAGGGCGGCGCTCGCAGCGTCATGAACTCGTACTCCGACGTCGACGGCGTGCCGTCCGCGGCCGACCGCTGGCTGCTGACCGAACTGCTGCGCGAGACCTGGGGCTTCGACGGCACGGTCGTCGCCGACTACTTCGCGGTGGCGTTCCTGAAGCTGCTGCACGGCGTGGCCGACACGTGGGCGGATGCCGCTGCGGCGGCGCTCGAGGCCGGCATCGACGTCGAGCTGCCCACCGTGAAGGCGTTCGGCGAACCCCTGCGCGCGGCCGTGGCATCGGGGGCGGTGGATGTCGCGCTCATCGACACGGCGCTGCGGCGCGTGCTGCGGCAGAAGGCCGAACTCGGACTGCTCGACCCCGGATGGACACCGGTGCCCCCGGCGCTCGACGGCGTCGACCTGGCGGATGCCGCGGCCGTTCGCGGCACGATCGACCTCGATCCGCCCGCCAACCGCCAGCTGGCGCGCCAGCTCGCCGAGCGCGCCGTCGTGCTCGTGCGCAACGACGGCACACTGCCGCTCGCGGCATCCGTTCCGCGCACGATCGCGGTCATCGGGCCGAACGCCGACGACCCGTACGCGATGCTCGGCTGCTACTCGTTCCCGACGCACGTCGTGACGCAGCACCCCGGCGTCGAGATGGGCATCCGGATCCCGTCGCTGCTCGACGCCATTCGGGCCGAGTTCCCCGGCAGCGACATCCGTCACCTCGTCGGAACCACGGTCGACGGCGGCGAGACCGACGGGCTCGCGGATGCCGCGGCGCTGGCCGCCTCCGCCGACGTCGTGGTGCTCGCGCTCGGCGACCGTGCGGGGCTGTTCGGTCGCGGCACGAGCGGCGAGGGGTGCGACGCCGAGACGCTCGACCTGCCCGGCGCGCAGCAGCAGCTCGTGGACGCGGTGCTCGACACCGGGACGCCCACGGTGCTCGCGCTGCTCGCGGGGCGGCCGTACGCGCTCGGGCGGGCCGTCTCGGAGGCAGCCGGCATCGTGCAGGCGTTCTTCGCCGGGGAGGAGGGCGCTCCGGCGATCGCCGGCGTGCTGAGCGGCCGGGTGAACCCGAGCGGGCGGCTGCCCGTGTCGATCCCGGCGACGCCCGGCACCCAGCCCACGACGTACCTCGCGGCGCCGCTCGGCCAGGCGAGCGACGTGTCGAACATCGACCCGACCGCCGCGTTCGCCTTCGGGCATGGGCTCGGATACACGCGCTTCGAGTGGTCGTCCTTCGGCGGCGACGAGGACACGATCGAGGGCGACGGCACGGCGACCGTGCGCGTGCGCGTGCGAAACGCGGGCGACCGGGTCGGCACCGAGGTCGTGCAGCTGTACCTGCACGACCCGGTCGCCTCCATCGTGCGGCCGGTGCAGCGGTTGATCGGATTCGCCCGCGTCGAGCTCGGACCCGGTGAGTCGGCGGAGGTCGCGTTCGGCGTGCCGGCCGACCTGACGTCGTTCACGTCGCGCTCGGGCGAACGCATCGTCGAGACGGGTGCGATCGTGCTGAGCGTCGGGCGCTCGAGCGCCGACCTCGTGTACCGTCACGAGGTCCGCATCACCGGGCCCGTGCGCGTGGTCGACCACACCCGGGCTCTGCACCCGACGGTCACGGTCGGCTGAGGCCTCTCCGGTCGGCCACCGGACGCGCGCAGCGGGACACCCGCTGATCGAGTAGCGCCGCGCGCAGCGCGCCCCCGCTGATCGAGTAGCGCCGCGCGCAGCGCGCCCCCGGTGATCGAGTAGCGCCGCGCGCAGCGCGACGCGTATCGAGATCCCCCACCAGGTCTCGATACGCGTGCCTGCGGCCCGCTACTCGACCACCGCAGGCGCCAGCGCGACACCCGCTGATCGAGTAGCGCCGCGCGCAGCGCGACGCGTATCGAGATCCCCCACCCGGTCTCGATACGCGTGCCTGCGGCCCGCTACTCGACCACCGGAGGGGCGCCTGCGGCCCGCTACTCGACCACCGCAGGGGCGCCTCCGGCCCGCTACTCGACCATCGGAGTATCAGCCGGCCGGCGGCGCCGTGCTCTCGCGCACGACGAGGCTCGTCGCGAGGTCCATCCGGGGCGTGGGGGCACCCGGTTCGACCGGCTCGTCGGCGAGGCGGATCGCGAGCCGGGCCGCCTCCTCCCCCATGCGCCGAAGCGGCTGGTGCACCGTGGTGAGCTTCGGCGTGAGCCAGGCGGCGAGCGGGATGTCGTCGTACCCGACGACCGAGAGGTCCTCGGGAACCCGGATGCCGCGCTCGCGCGCCGCCTCGAGCACGCCGAGTGCCTGCATGTCGCTGCCGGCGAAGATGGCCGTGGGCCGCTCGGCAGCGTCGAGCAGCTCGCGCGCTCGGTTCCGTCCGCCCGAGACGTGGAAGTCCCCGAAGCGGATCCAGGACTCATCGATGGGGAGCCCCTCGGATCCCATGGCCGATCGGTAGCCGTCGACGCGGGCGAGCGAGCACATCATGTCGGCGGGTCCGGTGATGGCGGCGATGCGCCGGTGCCCGAGCTCGATGAGGTGCCGGGTGGCGGCGAGCCCGCCCGACCAGTTCGCCGAGCCGACCGACGGCGCGTCGGGCGAGGGATCCCCCGCGGGATCCACGATGACGAACGGGATGGCGCGGGCGTGCAACCGCTCCCGGTACTCGGGCACCAGGTCGCTGAACACGAGCACGACGCCGACGGGTCGTCGCCGCATCACGCCGTCGATCCAGTCGGGGTCGGGCGAGTGGCGACTCCCGCTCACCGTGAGCACGACGGAGAGGCCGTGCTCCTTCGCCACCGCTCCGACGCCGTCGATGAGCTCCATCGACCAGATCGGATCGAGCTCATGGAAGACGAGCTCGATGAGCTCGGCGCGCGACTCGGAACGTCCGGCGCCGCGACGCCGGTACCCTCGCTCCGAGAGCACCTCCTCGATCCGGGCACGGGTGGCCGCAGCGACATCCGACCGGCCGTTCAGGACCTTCGAGATCGTCGACAGCGACACGCCCGCCTCGTCGGCGATCTGGGCGAGCGTGACGCGGTCGGTCGCGGCATCCGATGACATGTTTCGAAGTCTAGTGTCGAAAGTTGCGACCCGCGGCGGGCTTGCATTGGCTGGCGCCTGCGCTTATGTTGTACCTGCCAACAAATCATCGCTGACGCTGAAAGGCGGATCCCTCCATGGCCAGCGCGCCCACCCGTGCAGACAAGTTCTCCTTCGGCCTCTGGACCGTGGGCTACAACGGCACCGATCCGTTCGGCGGCCCCACGCGGCATCCGCTCGATGTCGTCCACGTCGTCGAGAAGCTCGACGAACTCGGCGCGTACGGCCTGACCTTCCACGACGACGACCTGTTCGCGTTCGGCTCGAGCGACGCCGAGCGACAGACGCAGATCGACCGCCTCAAGGGCGCACTCGAAGCCACCGGCATCGTCGTGCCCATGGTGACGACCAACCTCTTCAGCGCGCCGGTCTTCAAGGACGGCGGATTCACGTCGAACGACCGGCAGGTACGCCGGTTCGCGCTGCGCAAGGTGCTTCGCAACCTCGACCTCGCCGCCGAACTGGGCGCGAAGACGTTCGTGATGTGGGGCGGACGCGAGGGTGCCGAGTACGACGTCGCGAAGGACATCCGCTCGGCGCTCGAGCGGTACCGCGAGGCGGTGAACCTGCTCGGCGAGTACGTGACCGACCAGGGCTACGAGATCCGGTTCGCGATCGAGCCGAAGCCGAACGAGCCGCGTGGCGACATCCTGCTGCCGACCGTCGGGCACGCGCTCGCGTTCATCGAGTCGCTGGAGCGGCCCGAGCTCGTCGGCCTCAATCCCGAGGTCGGACACGAGCAGATGGCCGGGCTCAACTTCGCCGCCGGCATCGCGCAGGCGCTCTACCACGGCAAGCTCTTCCACATCGACCTCAACGGACAGCGCGGCATCAAGTACGACCAAGACCTCGTGTTCGGCCACGGCGACCTGCACAACGCGTTCGCGCTCGTCGACCTGCTCGAGAACGGCGGCCCGAACGGCGGCCCGGCCTACGAGGGTCCGCGCCACTTCGACTACAAGCCGTCGCGCACCGAGGACGAGACCGGCGTGTGGGACTCGGCCGCCGCGAACATGCGCACCTACCTGCTGCTGAAGGAGCGGGCCGCGGCGTTTCGTGCCGACCCCGAGGTGCAGGAGGCCCTCGAGGCCGCGCGCGTGCCCGAGCTCGCCGTGCCCACCCTCGAGTGGGGCGAGACGTACCACGACCTGCTCGCCGACCGCTCGGCGTTCGAGGACTTCGACGCGTCGGCCTACCTGGGCGGCCGCGGCTTCGGGTTCGTGCGCCTGCAGCAGCTCGCGACCGAGCACCTGCTCGGGGCGCGCTGACTCCCCTTCCCTGTATCGCCGAGTGTGCCCGAAACGACTGGAATGTGCCCGCTCAGCCGGTGCCATTCGGTCGAATCGGGCACACTCGGCGCAGGAACTGACAACCGACGGGACTGACAACACGGGAGGTGGGTGATGGCACTGGTCGCCGGCGTCGACTCGTCGACGCAGTCGTGCAAGGTCGTGATCCGGGATGCCGCGACCGGCGCACTCGTGCGTGCGGGTCGCGCGCCGCATCCCGACGGCACCGAGGTCGACCCGGCCGCCTGGTGGGGCGCGCTGCTCAGCGCGTTCACGGATGCCGGCGGCCTCGACGGCGTCGAGGCGATCTCGATCGGCGGGCAGCAGCACGGCATGGTGGTGCTCGACGACGAGGGCCGCGTCATCCGGGATGCCCTGCTCTGGAATGACACTCGCTCTGCGCAGGCAGCGCGCGACCTGATCGCCGAGGTCGGGGCCGACGAGTACGCCCGCCGCACGGGCGTCGTGCCCGTCGCTTCCTTCACCGCGACGAAGCTGCGGTGGCTGCGCGACGCCGAGCCCGACGCGGCTGCCCGGGTCGCGGCGGTGGCGCTGCCCCACGACTGGCTGACGTGGCGCCTGCGCGGCTACGGCCCTGCGGGCGAGTCGCCGCTGGGTCCCGTGCTCGAGGAGCTCACGACCGACCGCTCCGACGCGAGCGGCACGGCGTACTGGGGCGCCGACGGATACGACCGCGAACTCCTCGCCGGGGCGCTGGGGCACGACGCGATCCTCCCGCGCGTGCTCGGCCCCGGCGAGGTGGCCGGCCGCACGCCCGACGGCATCCTCGTCGGCCCGGGCGCGGGCGACAATGCGGCGGCCGCGCTCGGGCTCGACGCGGCATCCGGCGACGTCGTCGTCTCGATCGGCACGAGCGGCACGGTCTTCGCCGTGACGGATGCCCCCATTGCCGACGCTTCGGGCACGGTCGCAGGGTTCGCGGATGCCACGGGGCGCTTCCTTCCGCTCATCGCCACGCTGAACGCGGCCCGGGTGCTCGACGCGACGGCTCGGCTCCTCGGCGTCGACCACGCCGAGCTCGGGCGACTCGCGCTGGACGCCGAGCCCGGGGCATCCGGGGTCGTGCTCGTGCCGTACTTCGAGGGCGAGCGCACGCCGAACCTGCCCGACGCGACGGCCTCGTTCTCGGGGCTCACCCTCGCGAACACGACTCGGCCGAACTTGGCGCGGGCGGCGGTCGAGGGCATGCTCTGCGGACTCGCCGACGGGCTCGATGCCGTGCGCGGTCAGGGCGTCGAGGCGCGGCGGGTGCTGCTGATCGGCGGCGCGGCCCAGAACTCCGCGGTGCAGCGAGTCGCGGCGCAGGTTTTCGACGTGCCGGTGACGGTGCCCCAACCCGGCGAGTACGTCGCCGACGGCGCGGCGCGCCAGGCGGCGTGGGTGCGCACCGGCGAGCGTCCCTCGTGGCCGATCGAGATGGTGGCCACGCTCGACGTCGACACCCGCCCTGAGATCCGTCGACGCTATTCCGAACGGGCGGCCGGGACTGCGGCCACCTCTGCTCCAGACTGAGGCGTATCGACCGGGACGATCCACGCGAGCGCCGCCTCGACGGCGTCGGCGAGTACTGTCTCGCGACCGACTGCTCGAGCCGCCTCGAACTCCGCCGCTCCCGGCCCATCCAGGACGCGCGCCAGAATCGGCTGGAAGAACGAAAGGGTCGATACTGCGAGCATGCCCTTGTGTTCCCGGATGGTGTCGGCCGCACCGAGCATCCGCCCGGCGAACGAGAGGTCACCCGACATCATGGCGACCGCCGAGAATCCCTCGAGTGCGTACGCCGTGCCCCACTCACTCCCGGTAGAGGTCGTGAGAAGTAGCGTGTCCGAGAAGAGTTCTCGAGCGGTGACCCTCTCACCTGCGAGCAACTTGGTCCAGCCCAAGTAGTTGAGGGCTCCGGACTCGTTCACTCGGTCCCCGTTGCTTCGCGCGAGCGCCAGGATCATCTCGAAGTTCTCAACGGCGGCGGAAGTCCTGCCGCGCATGAGCTCCAACTGACCGAGAACCAGCCCGACGGTCACGCGGAGGAACGGATTATCGGCCTGCTCCATCATCTGAACGGAGCGTCTGAGCGTGCTCTCTGCCGAGTCGGTGTCGGGCGGTGATTGCATCAGTTGAGCCATGCCAAGGGAGAGAAGGGCTGCGCTCTCTCCGGATTCGTCACCCAGTCGTCGGAAGCGCTCGACGCAATCCGCGAAGACGGGTATGAAGCCCGGATCGGGCGCGCTCTGAGAGGTGAACTCGATCGCATTGACGGAGAACACCACGATTGCGTCGAGGTGCTCGGCAAGCCGAACGTCTGGCTCCAGAAGTCGTTTCAGCCAAGCCGAGACCTCGCCGAACTGGCCGGAGATCCACCAGAACGGAAGAAGCGCCCAGACGAGTTCCACGATCTCGTTCCACTGGTGCGTGGCGAGGAAATAGGTGACCGCGGTTCGAATCCCGTCACGTTCATCGACGAGCCGGGACATCCATTCATCCTGGTCGATGTGGGTCAGCGGTCCGGCCGCATCGGCGGCGAGCTTCAGGTAGAAGCGCGCGTGTCGCTCCTCGCACTCGCTGATCGCGCCGCGAGCGTCGAGTTGCTCGCGTGCGTATTCCCCCACTGTGGCGAGCATCGTGAACCATGCTCGATTGCCGTGATCGGTCTCGCGAACGAGACTGCTCTCGACGAGTGCCCCCAGCGCCTCGACCGCATCGGTGGCCTCGAGTCCCTCGGCCATCCATTCGACTGCGTCGAGCGCGAATCCACCCCGGAAGACACCCATCCGGAAGAACAGCTGGCGATGCTCGGGCCGGAGGAGCCGCGCGCTCCATTCGATGGTTCCTCTGATCGTGCGCTGACGCTCTGGAACATCACGCGGACCGTCGACCAGCAGCGGCAGGGCATGATCGAGTCGCGCGAGGATCTCGACCGGAGTGAACACGCGAACCCGAGCGGCAGCGAGCTCGAGTGCCAACGGGATGCCGTCCAACGCGGCGGCGATCGCCGCGATTGCCGAAGCATTCGTCGCGGTTCGTTCGAAGGAGGGTTTGACGGCCCGCGCACGCTCCAAGAAGAGGCCGGTGGCCGCGAGATCGGGCAGCGGTCCAAGTTCGATGCTCTGCTCGCCGGAGACGTGCAGGAGCACTCGACTCGTCGCGAGCATCGACATCCTCGAGCCGGCGAGAAGAGTCCGGATCTGCGGCGCGGCCTCGACCACCTGCTCGACATTGTCCAGCACGAGCAGCAGCCGCCGATCGGCCAATGCCGGGCCGAGCTTCTCGTCGAGCGAGCGATCTCCGGTGTCCCGGATGCCGAGCGACTGAGCAATCGCAGGGATCACGAGGTCCGGGTCGCTCACCGGAGCGAGATCCACGAAGGCCGTGCCGTCCGGGTACGACGTCTCGACCGAGCGAGCGGCAGCGATTGCCAGGCGACTCTTGCCGATGCCTCCCGGACCGGTGATCGTCACCAGCCGAGCTCCGTCGACAGCGAGCATCCGGACGACCGTGTCGAACTCGACCTCGCGCCCGAGCATGCGGGTCACCGGTGACGGAAGTCGCACGAGTTCGGTGGACGCAACATCCGGCGGTGCCTCGACGAGTGGCCCACGTCGCGAGTCGGCAGCGTCGAACCGCTCTGCGACCAGCGTCGCGAGGTCGGCGGTGACGACGTCGGCCAGCTCCGCGGCATCCGTGAATTGGACATAGGATGCCCCGTCAGCGTCCCGGACGCGAGCGAGCAGCTCCTCGAGCCGCTCCTCCCGACGTTCACTCCGCTTGAGGTAGATGAGCTTCGGGATGTCGGGCGCGAGGTTCCATTCGTCCTCCAGCCCGGAGACCTCTTCACCTGGCGCGATCCAGCCGTACTGCTCCCAGTAGATGCCGACGAAGATGTCGCTCTGCTCGAGGTATGCACGGTACAGCTCGCGTGGCGGATGAGGACGTGCCCCGAGCTCGAACATCACCGGCGCCATCGCCAGTCGCTCGATCGCCGCTCGCACCGCACGTCGCTCCGGCGCCAGCTCCTTCAGCGTCGAGCTGACGAACACGCGTAGTCGTTGGTCGGGTGTCCTGATTACGCCGGCGACCCGGCTCATGTGCACAGTCTCCTGCTCCAGGATCGTCCGTGTCCAGACCTGATCGTCGTGGCCGTTGGATCGGGTCCGAATGCCCAACCGATTCGCACCCGATCACGACAGCGCGAGCGCGACCGTGTCGGCGAGCTTGGCGCTGCGTCCGGCGCGGCGCCCCTGCTCGAAGGCCTCGGTGCCGCCGCCGGCGAGCGCCTGCTCGAGGATCTGGCCGTGCAGCGAGAACCCTTGCGCTCGCGCACCGTCTCGGCGGCACCGAACAGCCGGCTCGCGCGGTCGAGGTCGCCGGTCACCGCGACGGCCGACACCGCCTCGAGCCCGTAGGCGAATCCCTCCTCGTGTCCGAAGGTCGAGGAGATGAGCAGCTGCTCGGTGAAGCATCCCCGGGCACCTTCGGCGTCGCCGCTGAGCAACCGCTCCCAGCCCAGGTGGTTGAGGACGATGGCCTCAACCGCGGCATCCATGAATGCGACATAAGTCGCCCCATCGGCATCACGGATGCGAGCCAGCAAGTGCTCGAGCCGCTGCTGCCGATGGTCGCTCCGCTTCAGTCTCGTCGCGTGCGAGCTTGCGTGTCCAGATCCGATGGCCCGGGGAAGCGCTCCGCGCCGAGCCCCCGCGCCGAGCCCCGGTGACGCGGATGCGGAACACGCGTAGCATCAGGAGGAGACGACGTCGCGTCATACGACGCCCCGCGAATCGCCGCGAGTGAGAGTGAGGGAGAAAGATGTCCGACCAGAACGAACCGGTCGAGCGGCCGAAGTCGACGCCCGAGACCGAGACCGACCGCCTCGAGGGCAGCTACACCGAACGTGACGGCGAAGCGCCGCACGTCCGCACCGTCGCCGGGCGGTACACGCGCACCGACGGGGCGCCCGACGACGAGGAAGACGTGGTCGGCGACTACGTCGAGACGCTGGACGGGCCGATCACGCACGACGCGTCCGAGCGGCACGGCAAGTTCATCCGCACCGACCGGGACCCGACCAAGCGCTGACCTCACCGTCACTGCGCCCCTGCGGCGTCCTCTGCGCCAGTCCATGTGGCGCAGAGGGTGCTCGCGTGGCGCAGCAGCGCCGTCAGCCAGGCAGGTCGACCGAGCGCGCCAACTGCGCGCCCGCGGCCTCGAGCCACCGACGCGGTTCCGTCATCGCGACGGCGCTGCTGCCGGCGAGATCGACGAGGGCGACGGATGCCGCGAACCCGCGCGGCTCGGCCGTGACCGCCCCGGCGACCAGCGCCGTGCGCACGCCCGCCTGCCGCGCGAGTGCGGCCACCTCGGTGGGCGCCTTACCCGCCGCGGACTGACCGTCGAACCGGCCCTCGCCCGTGATCACCAGCGAGGCGCCCCTGATCGCCTCGGGCAGCCCGATGGCGTCCGCGACGACGGCCGCCCCGCCGCCCATGGTCGCGCCCCACGCGAGCAGGCCGAAGCCCGCACCACCGGCGGCTCCGGCGCCGGGAACGGCGGCGAGCGGTCGCACCGACGACGGCATCCGGCGCACGAGTCGCGCGAGGTTCTCCTCGAGCACCGTGACGGTCGCGGCATCCGCCCCCTTCTGCGGTCCGAACACCGCCGCGGCCCCCGATGGCCCCAGGAGCGGATTCGTGACGTCGCCGAGGATCACCGCGCCCCCCGGCGGCACCGGCCGAAGCGGCGAGAGATCCACCCGGTGCAGGGCCCGGAGGCCCCGGTTGCCGAGCCCGATCGGCCGACCTGAGGCACCCGCGAACCGTGCGCCGAGCACGGCGAGCGCGCCGACCCCGCCGTCGGTCGACGCCGAGCCGCCGAGCCCGAGCAGCAGCCGCGAGACGCCGTGATCGAGCGCCGCGGCGATCGCGTCGCCGAATCCCGCGGTGTGCGCGTCGAGCGGCTGCAGTCGATCGAGCAGCGTGATGCCCGAGGTCGCCGCGAGCTCGACGACGCCGGTGCCGTCGGGCAGCAGCACCCCGTGCGTCTCGACCGTGTCGGGCTGCGCTCCCACCGGCCCGCGCACGCGCACCGGCATCCGGCGAGCGCCCGGCACCGTCGTGGCGAAGGCGTCGAGCGTGCCCTCGCCGCCGTCGGCCATCGGTCGCAGCACGAGCTCATCGCGTGGGCGCACGGCGCGCCATCCGGCCGCCAGCGCAGCCGCGGCATCCGCGGCGCTCACCGTGCCCTTGAACGAGTCGGGAGCGACGACGACGCGCGTCACGACGCGTCGAAGGTCGGCGCAGGCACGCGCGACAGCCACTGCAGCGCGCGCTCGAGCAACTCACGATGCTCGGCTGATTCGTACGAGCGAATGTCGTGGCCGAGCGCGTCGTACACGAGCCGGGAGTGCCCCAGTTCCCGAGCCCAGACCAGCGGATGCCGCATGCCGCCGTCTTCGTGCTCGGCGATCGGTTCGATCACGCCGTCGAGCCGCAGTCCGGCGTACCGCTCATCGGTCACGGTGAAGTCGGCGAGGCCCTCGGCGATCGCGTGCGAGCCGACGACATGCACCCGGGCGTCGCCCAGTTCGGGATGCCAGGACTCGCCCTCGACCCATCGCGCGCCGAGCGCCGCACCGAACGCCGGCACTTCGCGCAGGGTCGACGCGGCCGCGTGCACGGCCAGGATGCCGATGCCGCGCTCGAGCGCAGCCTCGAACCCGGCCGTCGCCGCCGCAACGCGCGACTCGTCGACCGGGCCCGGGTCGGCCGCGCCCTCGGGCATCGGGCCGTCGGGGTCTCCCGCGTTCACCACGACGAGATCGATGTCGTCGAGCGCGGCGAACCCACCGAGCAGGTCATCGCTCGCCTCGACACGGTATCCGGCGCCCGCGACGATCCCGGCGAGCGCGGCGCTCGTCTCGTCGAAGCGGTGCCATGGGTCGGCATAGCGGCCCGAGCCGCTGAGGATGACCGCGCGCATGTCGCCCCCTCCGCTCTCAGGTGCATCGTATCGCCGTACGTCGGTCACGTCGCGAGATGGGCGGCGATCGGCGACGCGCGACAGCATCGGAGGGCGAGCTCGCACTCGGGTCGGGCAGAATCGCGAGCATGCTGTTCTCCGTGGGCCACGGTCGGCTCGATCGGCAGGGCCTCACCCAGCTCCTCCGGTCGGCCGGCGTCCGAGCGGTGGTCGACATCCGTCGCTTCCCGGGGAGCCGACGGAATCCCGACGTCGGACGCGATGCCATGGCGCAGTGGCTGCCCGACGCGGGTCTCGAGTACCGGGTCGACGAGCGCCTCGGCGGACGACGCCGGCTCGCCCCCGACGCGCCGCGCGAAGACCCGTGGTGGCGCGTCGAGCAATTCGCCGCGTACGCCGCGCACACCCGCACGGCCGAGTTCTCGTCGGCCCTCGACGAGCTGCTCGCGCAGGCGCACGAGACCACGACGGCGATGATGTGCAGCGAGAGCGTCTGGTGGCGCTGCCATCGGCGGCTCGTCGCGGATGTCGTCGTGCTGCAGCGGCACGGCGACGTGGAGCACCTCATGCACGACGGCCGACGAACGCGCCATCCCGTCTCCGAGGGCGCCCGGGTGCGGGCCGACGGCACGATCGTGTGGGACGGCCCCGCCGACGGCTCAGCCGACGGCTCAGCCGGCGACTGACTCGGCAGCGACCGGCAGCGCCCACACCGGCAGGCGCCTGAACCGGGCCGTGATCAGGCGCTCAGGACCCGGCGCACCCAGGCATCCCGGGCCTGCACGGCCGCCTGCGACACCGCCGCCGAGGGCACGATGCCCTGGAATCCGTGGAACCCGCCCGGCCACACGTGCAGCTCGGCCGAGCCGCCGGCCGCCCAGATCCTCGTCGCGAACGCGACCACCTCGTCGCGGAACACCTCGGCGCTGCCCACGTCGATGTAGGTGGGCGGCACGCCCGCCAGGTCGGCGGCGCGTGCGGGTGCGGCGGCGATCGTCACGTCGTCGGTGCCGCGCCGGTCGCCGAGCAGCGCCGTCCAGCCGGTCTCGTTGCTCGTGCGATCCCACACGCCGACGCCATCGAGCTCACGCGACGAATCGCTGTCGTTGCGGTCGTCGAGCATCGGCGACATGAGCAGCTGCGCCGCCGGCATCGCGATCCCGCGGTCCCGCGCGAGCAGGATCGTTCCGGCGGCGAGGCCGCCTCCGGCACTCACACCCCCGACGAGCACGCGCTGCGGGTCGAAGGCGAGCTCCCCCGCTCGGGCGACGAACCACTCGTATCCGGCGAGGGCGTCCTCCACGGGTACCGGATCGGGGAACTCGGGCGCCAGTCGGTAGTCGACGGATGCCGCGACGGCACCATGCTCCAGCACCCATCCGACGAGCATCGGAACCACCGCCCAGCGGCTCCCGCCGACCATGCCGCCACCGTGCAGCAGGTAGATCCCGGGAGTGGAGCCACCGTCAAGCGCCGACCCGGCTCGAGGCGCCGACGAACCGGCGTCGTCTGTGCGGCGCACCACCGAGACGGTGATCTCCCCGCCGTCGTAGCCCGGCACCGTGTGGTCCACGACCTCCACGGGACGCCCGGCCACGACGTCCTCGATCGACGACCGCTCCCGGGCGGTCGCCGCCCGGAACTCCCCGATCGCCGAGGGCTCGAGCGTGGTGAAGAAGCGGGGCAGGCCGTCGAGCGCCGGTGCGAGCTCGGGATCGAACGATGGGCGGGTGGACCGCGGCATCCGCGTCACCCCAGGCGCGTGATCGCCGGCAACTCGAAGGTTCCGTCGAGCACCTGCGCGCGTGGCTGGTAGATGCGCATCATCGGGCGGAAGTCGCCCTCGGGCGTCGGCAACCAGTTCGCCGCGGCGGCCGGGTCGTCGGGGCGTTCCCGCTGCATGCGGATGGTGATCGAACCGGCCTGCCCGGAGCCCGTCGACGGATCGCCCGTCACGATGCCGGGTGTCCGGTCGCCGATCGAGTACCTCCGGATGGGGTTCTCGACGAGGAGGTACTCGGGCGTCGAGTACATGGTGATCGACCAGAACGCATAGGCGGGCGGCGGCTCGGGAAGGTGCAGCTCGTAGGCGTGCTCGCCGTTCAGCCGCCTGCCGTCGGCATCGACGAACACCTCGGCGTAGTAGGCCTCGTAGCCGTGGTTGCCCCACAGGCCGTTCCGCGCCGACCGGGCCCGCAGCACGTACGACTCGGCGCGGTCGGCGACCTTCCACTCGGGCGCGTCGATCGTTCCGAGGCCGAGGTGGTCGACGTTGTAGTCGAAGCCGTGCGGCCACCCCAGCCATCCGTTCACGGCCGCTGCGGCATCGGGCTTGGACAGCTCCTCGACCTCCTCGCGTCCGCCCGCGAAGGCGTGCGCGAGATGCTCGTCGAGATCGCGCGCCACGACCCCGTACGGGTTCCCGTGATCGGTGAGCCCGTAGTCGGAGTACCTCCGCAGGAACTCCAGATCGGCCGCGGCCGGTGGGAAGGCCAGGCTCCACACCCGCAGCAGCTCCCAGAACCGCAGGTGCTCGGGAAGGTCGGCATGCGGTTGCGGGAGCCCGCGCAACGGCCCGTTCCCCTCGAGCGGCGTCAGGGTGAACTGCTGTTGCAGGGCACGCACGCGAGGCAGGTCGTCGGCCCCGTCGACCGCGAGCCGGCCCACTATCGCGGCGACGTCTGTCGGCGACTCGATCGTCGGCACACCGTCGGGCGCTGTTCCCGTCCAACCGGGCGGGGTGATGAGGTAGGTGCCCTCGCCGGTTCCGGTGGCACGACGACCGACGTACGCGAAGTTGTTCGTCCATGCGTCGACGAACTGCAGCACGTAGTAGGCGCCATCGGTGTCGGGCACGTGCAGCAGCAGCGGGCCGCCCGACAGGTCGAGCAGGCCGATCGAGTACACGGTGTCGTTGTTCACGCTGACGAAGGCGTCGGCCGGCGACGCGAGCCCGGTCGCGTGCGCGAACTCGTTGAACCGGGCCGGCGGCAGTGAGCCGAGGCCATGCGTCGCGATCGCCTGGATGCTCGACAGGTTGTACACCAGCGGATACCCGAAGACGTAGGCGTCCACGAGATGGCGTGAGGTCCAGTCCATCGCTCTCCCGTTCCGTCCGGACCGGGCGCCGGACCCGTTCCCCAAACTAGCCTGCGCGACGCCGTTCGAGCGAGAGGTAGAAGGTCAGGTACACCGCCACCGACGCCACCATGCCGACGGCGAACACCCACGCGCTCGGCCGCGACCACACGAAGTCGCCGAACCGCACCACCATCGCGATGAGGATGCAGGCGAGGCAGACGAGCTGCGCCTGGAACACCCGCCGGAAGGCCGACCATCGGTTGTCCCACAGCATCCAGATGTTCACGAAGCCGGGCAGCGTGAGCACCGTGCCCACGATCCTCGCGGTGAGCGGCGTCAGGTCCCAGGCCCACGTCTCGAGGAACGCCTGCGGGGCGATGAAGAGCACGAGGCCGGTGACGGATGACGCGGCACCGACGAACGCGAGCAGGTACCGCCACGGCGCCGGGATCTCGACGTCATCGCCCTCGGGCGCGCCGTCGTCCTCGCGGAGGTTCACGATGATCGCGATGAGCACGAGCACGGGCGTCGTCACGTAGAGGGCGACCCACGTGATGAACGAGATGTGGCCGAAGTGGAACCGATCCCAGTGCAGGAACGTCGCGATGCCGGCGAGCGTGGCGAACACGAGCACGGCAGGGAAGCCGTGCCGCACGCGATGCCAGCGCCGCTGCACGGCCACCTGCACGAAGAACCAGATGCCGCCCGCGTACGCCGACCCGAGGAGCATGGCCGTGATCGGCGGATTGATGGTCCAGGCGAAGTGCTGCTCGGTGCCGCCGGGAAGGACGAGGAGCAGGAACGCAGCGGCCACGAGGAAGGGGAGCACCACGTACGCGAGCACGCGGGTGAACGGTCGCACGCGGTCGGTCGCTCCCGCCCGGTGGCGATCGGCGAGCGGTTCGCTGTGCCGCCGCTCGGCGGGTTCGGGCGGTGCCGGGTCGGAAGGTCGAGCGTGGCGCTCGTCGTGTCGCGGTTCGACGTCGCTCATGAGTGCTCCTCGGATTCAGTTCGGCCCGGGCGGCCTACGTCAAGGTCGCGGATGCCGCGGCCTCGACTCGATCGCGCCCCAGCGCGTACGTCACCGCATCGTCGACGTGCAGGTGCCGCCCTCGCTCCCGTGCCGACTCGAACGCGTCGGCACCGGGCCCGGCGAGCACGCCGTCGACGAACTGCTGGTGGAACGAGAAGGACGGGGCGTTGTAGAGGCCGGTGCGCTCACGCACCACCTGCGCAGCCCCGAGCAGCGTGCCGGCCCGAGCCGGATCACCGCTCGCCGCCGCGACCGCGGTGAGTCCCTCGAGCGCATACGCGACCCCTTCGTCGTGGTGCAGGGCCGCCGAGAGGATGAGGCACTCGTCGAAGCACGTGCGGGCGGTCTCGAGGTCCCCGAGCAGGAGCTTCGCCCAACCGCGGTGGTGGAGGGAGATGGACACGCCGAGGTCGTCACGCTGCCGCCGCGCCAGCTCGAGGCTCTCCTCGAACCGTGCGAGCGCGGTCGGCACGTCCTGCGTCAGCACCTCCACGCGACCGATGGTCACGAGGGCCATCGCCTGTCCCCAGGCGTCATCCGCTTCCCGGAACAGGGCGAGGCTCGTGCCGAGGGCCTCGCCGGCACGGGCGATGTCGGGCACCCGCGATGCGAGCAGGGCGAGCCCGAGTGAGATCAGCGCGAGCGCCTCCCCCGAACGCACGCCCTCACGGTGGAACAGCGCGGCGCTCTCCTGGAGCCCGGGCACCACGCCATCATCGGGGTTCTGCCAGAACCCGATCGCGCGGGTGAAGTACAGCGCGGTGGCCCTGGTCACGTCATCGAGCTCGTCGCCCGAATCGAGCGGCTCGCGCATCCACGCCCGGACCTCACCGAGGTGCCCGTCGACCCACCAGAAGACGTAGAGCGTCCAGGCGAAGTGGGCGGCTTCCGCCCACTGCCGTGTGTCGAGCAGGTGCCTGGCGGCCGCTCGCAGGTTGTCGCCCTCTTCGGCGAGCCGGTTGATCCACTCGAGCTGCTTCGGGCCCTCGAGCTGCCGCTCGGCGTCCTCACCGAGCCGCATGAAGTACTGCGCATGCCGGTCGCGGAGCGCCCGAGCGTCGGGCCCGGCGTCGAGCTGGGCGAGTGCGTACTCCCGAACAGTCGACAGCATCGAGAACACCGCTCGGTCGCCGCGGTCCTGCTGGCGCACGAGGCTCCCGTCGACGAGCGCGGCGAGATCGTCGAGAGTGTCGCCATCGGGGATGCCGTCGGCGATCCACTCGGCCGCGTCGAGGGTGCAGCTTCCGGCGAACAGTCCGAGCCGGGCGAGCAGCTGCTGCTGCGAGGGCGTGAGCAGCTGGGTGCTCCATTCGATCGTGGAGCGGATCGTGCGCTGCCGCTCGGGAAGGTCCCGGGCCCCGCCACCGAGCACGAGCAGGCGCTGGTCGAGCCGCTGGAGCAGCTCGGCCGGAGTGAGCACCCGAGCCCGCGCGGCGGCCAGCTCGAGCGCGAGCGGCACGCCGTCGACGGCGATCGCGATGCGCTCGACATCCTCGACGTTCTCGTCGGTGAGCTCGAAGTCGGGCTTCGCCGCACGGACGCGCTCGACGAAGAGATTCACCGCGGGCGAGGCGAGCGCCCGCCCGACGCTCGCGCCGTGGCGCATGTCGGGGAGCGGGAGCGGGCCGAGTTCGACCCCGTGCTCCCCCGTCATGCGCAGCAGGACGCGGCTCGTGGCGAGCACGGTCAGGTGCGGGGCATCCGTGAGCAGCGACTTGATCTCGGGGGCGGCGTCGACGACCTGCTCGACGTTGTCGAGGAGCAGCAGCATGCGTCGGTCGCGCAACGCCATGCGCAGTTTCGCGTCGAGGTCGCCGTCGCCGACGTCGTTGATGCCGAGCGCGTTCGCGATCGCCGCCGGCACGAGCTCGGAGTCGGTCACGGGAGCGAGGTCGACGAAGGCGATCCCACCGGGGAATCGGTCGTGCATGCGGTTCGCGGCATCGATCGACAGTCGGCTCTTCCCGATTCCGCCGGGGCCCGTGATGGTGACGAGACGCACGTCATCGTCGGAGAGCAGGTCGACGACCGCCTCCAGTTCGCGCTCGCGACCGATCAGGGAGGTCAACGCCGCCGGCAGCACCACTGCTCCGTCCATCGACGCGCCGGTGTCGTCGACGAACGATGACGCCTGCGCGAACCGTTCGGCGAGCAGTGTCGCCAGATCGCCGCGCACCAGCTCGCCGAGCTGGTCGGCATCGGCGAAGTAGACGTACGACGCGTGGTCGTCGGCCCGTACGCGCTCGAGCAATTCGGTCAGACGCGGCTCCCGGTCGCCGTTCTCCCTGACGTAGACGAGCTTCGGCATGTCGGACCGCGCCAGGCGGTACTCGTCCTCGAGGCCCGAGATGTCCTCGCCCGGCGCAATCCAGCCGTACTGCTGCGCGTAGAGGCCCACGAAGATGTCGCTCTGCGCGAGGTACGCGCGGTAGAGGTCGCGTGGCGGATGCGGCCGCGCTCCGAGCTCGAACATCACGGGGGCGAGGTTCAACTGCTCGATCGCGCTTCGGACGGCGCGTCGCTCGGCGGCGAGTTCGCGGAGCGTCGAGCTCACGAAGACGCGCAGGCGCTGGTCGGGCGTGCGGATGACCCCGTCGACCGGACTCATGGTGAAAGTCTGTTCCTCGCGGCATCCGCCTGTAAACCCCGACCGGGACGCCGGTGGTGCGCCCTCGCGGCCCGGCGGTACACTCGCGGCGTGCGGCCGGGGCCGCCGCCGCACTCGCGACGCTCCGAGGGGGAACCATGGAGGCTCACGCGCCGGCGCCACCCTCCACCGCCATCCTGGTCGTCTCCGCCGACGAGCGGGGTCGGCAAGCGCTCCTCGAGCCCCTCGGCCGGCGGTACGCACAGGACTACCGCATCGTGGATGCCGCGAGCCCAGCCGAGGGGGTCGCGGCGATCGGGGAACTGCATGCCGCCGGCGACGACCTCGCGCTCATCCTCGCCGACGACGCCTCACCGGTCGGAGACCACGACAACGTCTTCGCGGCGGCCAGGCGGAGCTTCCCCGACGTCCGGCGCGGCCTCGTCATCGAATGGGGATCGTGGGCCGATCGCCGGACCGCCGACGACGTGCTGCGGCTCATGTCGCACGTGCAGATCGACTACTACGTGGTGCGGCCGGTGCACTCGCCCGACGAGTCGTTCCACCGCGCGGTCACCGACTTCCTCCGCGAGTGGGAGGCGTCGGTCGGCAAGCGGCACCGCGCGTTCACCGTGATCGGCGACGACGCCCAGCCCCGCACCCACGCCCTGCGGAGCCGTCTCGCGCGCGCCGGCGTGCCGTCGGACCACCTCGATCCGGCGTCGCCCGACGCGCTCGCGCTGCTGGCCGAGGCCGGCGTCGACTACGCGGGCGTTCCCCTCGTGCGCACCGCGGCCGGCAGCATCCTCGTCGATCCCGACGACGCCGAGCTCGCGCGCGCCTACGGCCTCACGACCTCGCTGCCCGATCGCACGGTCGACGTCGCGGTCGTCGGCGCCGGACCGGCCGGACTCGCCGCGGCGGTGTACGCGGCATCCGAGGGCCTCGACACGCTCGTGCTCGAGGCCGAATCGATCGGCGGGCAGGCCGGATCGAGCTCACTGATCCGCAACTACCTCGGCTTCTCGCGGGGCGTCTCGGGTGCCGAGCTCGCCCAGCGGGCGTATCAGCAGGCGTGGGTGTTCGGCGCGCAGTTCGGGCACACCCGCCGGGTCTCGGCGATGCGCGTGTCCGAGGGCGGCGGCTTCGAGCTCGAGGTGGCTCCCGACGAGGTCGTCCGTGCGCGCACCGTGGTGCTCGCGAGCGGCGTCAGCTATCGCCGGCTCGCCGCGCCGGGGTTGCAGCCGTTCGTGGGCGCCTCGGTGTTCTACGGCGCGACCTCGGTCGAGGCGCGAGGGCAGGCGGGGCGCGACGTGCTCGTCGTCGGCGGCGGCAACTCGGCCGGGCAGGCGGCCCTGCACCTGGCCAGGTACGCACGCTCGGTGACGCTCGTCGTGCGCGGCGAGTCGCCGGCCGCGAGCATGTCGAAGTACCTCATCGACCAGCTGGATGCCGCGGGCGTCGGGCTCATCACGGGAACCAGGGTGGTCGACGCGGGCGCCGCCGAAGCCGACCGCCTCGACCACGTGGTGCTCGAGCTGACGGAGACGGGTGAACGACGCGAGATGGGCGCAGACGCCGTGTTCATCACGATCGGCGCGCGTCCGCACACCGAGTGGCTGGCCCCCGAGGTGTTGCGCGACCGATGGGGGTCGGTGATCACGGGGCCCGAGGTGCTCGCCGAGGGCGGGCGGCGGGCGTGGCTGGGCGCCGAGGGAACCGAGCCCGCCCCGCTCGAGACCTCCGTGCCCGGCTTCTTCGCCGTCGGCGACGTGCGCCGCGGATCGGTGAAGCGCGTGGCGTCGGCCGTCGGCGAGGGGTCGGTGGTCATCTCGTCGGTGCATCGCCATCTCGGCGAGCACGCGGGCGGCTGAGGCATCCGACCGGCACAGCGTCCCTCGCTACGCTGGCCAGATGTCCTTCGATCCCCGCAGCTTCCCGGTCGACTCACGAACCTCCGCCGACCTCGCGGCGCAGGGACTCGAGTACCGACTGGTGGACGCCTCCGACGACGCGGCCATCGACGGATGGATCGAGGCCGACTTCCGCGGCTTCCACCACGCGCGGCCCACCGCCGTCGAACGCGACCACGACCGCCGGGTGCTCGGGGACCGCCGGGTGCAGGGCGTCTACGACCCGGGTCTGGCCGAACCGAACGTTCCGGTCGCGACGGTCTCGTCGTGGCCGACCGGACTCAGCGTCCCCGGGGCCGGAAGCGTCGACGCCTGGGCGGTGAGCTCGGTCACGGTCTCGCCGACGCATCGGCGTCGGGGCATCGCCCGCGCGCTCATGCTCGGCGAACTCGCCAACGCGCGCCACGCCGGTGCCGCCGTGGCGATGCTCACCGTCACCGAGGCGACGATCTACGGTCGATACGGCTATGCGCCCGCGGCGCAGGCGGCGACCCTGCACGTCGATCGCCGCCGGGTGCGCTGGATCGGCCCGGACACCCCGGGCCGCGTGCAGTTCGTCGACGCGGCGGCCCTGCGCAAGGCCGCACCCGCGATCGCCCGACGGGCGGTCGCGCGCACTCCCGGTGAGGTCGATCGATGGCCCGGACTCCTCGACCGCATGCTCGGCCTCTTCGACCCCGAGAGCGAGCGGTCGCGGGCGATCCGCGTCGTGCGCTACGACGACGAGCACGGCCGACCGCAGGGGTTCGCCACCTACCGCATCCGGCGGGAGCCGAACGAGCCCGGCATCCTCGAGTTCGACTCGCTCGCCGCGGCCACCGACGACGCCGAGCGCGCCCTCTGGCGCTTCCTCGTCGAACAGGACTTCGTCACGGGCGTGCGCGGACTGCTCCGCTCGGTCGACGAGCCGCTGCACTGGCTCATCGACGACCCCCGTGCCATCACCCTCTCGAACGTCGTCGACCACCTGTGGCTTCGTGTGCTCGACCCGGTCGCCGCGCTGTCGGCACGCATCTACGGCGCGGCCGGCACCCTCCGCCTCGAGGTGCACGATGACCTCGGGCACGCCGAGTGCACTGTCGACCTGGTCGTCGACGATCGCGGCCGTCCCGAGGTGACGCTCGTCGACGGCGCACGCGCCGGGGCATCCGCTCGCTCGACGCCGCGGCTGCGACTCGGCGTGCAGGAGCTGGCGGCGATCTACCTCGGTGGTGTCCGGCCGTCGGTGCTCGGTCGCGCCGGGCGGATCCGCGAGCTCCGGCCGAGATCGCTCGATCTCGCGGATCGGATGTTCCACGCGCAGCGCACGCCGCAGCTCAGCATCTGGTTCTGATCCCGTTCGCTCCCGGCTCGGAGGGGTTCGCCACGCTCCAGTCCGGGGGAGGATCGAGAGAGCGCTCTATCGTTGCCGCGCCTGTTCGCGGCGATGTCCTGCCCAGGAGCGACCGGGTGGTTACGCAAGTGTTATGAACCATTTGTTTGCGCAGACCACATTTGGGTTCATCATGGGCTGTGCCGGAGTCATTGCCGACGACGGCGACCGTGAGGGGTCGACCTCACCAACAGAATGGGGAGCACGATGAAGCGATCTTCATTGGTGTCTGCCGCGGCGTTCGCCGGAATCTCCGCGCTACTGCTGGCAGGCTGTTCGAGCGGCGGTGGCGGCGGCGGCGATGCGACCGGCGAGGCCGACGCGGCCGCGGCCCGTGCGTGTGTCATCCTTCCCGACGCGGCGTCCTCGCCGCGCTGGGAGAACAACGACCGTCCGTACCTGCAGGACGGGCTCGAGGCGGCCGGGTTCGAAACCGACATCCAGAACGCCCAGGGCGACACGAACAAGTACGCGACCATCGCCGACCAGCAGCTGAGCAAGGGCTGCGGCGTGATGCTGCTCGTCGACTACAACGGCGCAGGCGCCGCGGTGGCCGAGAAGGCCAAGGCCGAGGGCATTCCCGTCATCGCCTACGACCGTCCGATCGAGGGCGCCGACTACTACGTGTCGTTCGACAACCTCGAGGTCGGGCGGCTCGAGGGCCAGTCGATCGTCGAGGGCCTCGAGGCAGCCGGAAAGGACCCCGCGACCGCGGTCGTCGTGTACATGGGCGGTGACCCGGCCGACGGCAACGCGAAGATGTTCCACGACGGCGCCGTCGAGGTCATGGAGGCAGCGGGCATCAAGCCGGCCGCCGAGCCCCCGGGTGTGTGGGACGGCGAGAAGTCGGCCACGAACTTCGAGCAGGCGCTCACGTCGCTCGGCGGACAGGTCGACGCGGTCTGGGTCGCGAACGACACGAACGCGGCCGGCGTCATCACGATCCTCGACAAGAACGGCCTGGTCGTTCCGGTCTCGGGTCAGGATGCCTCGATCGCGGGCCTGCAGAACGTGCTGCTCGGCAAGCAGACCGCCACCGTGTACAAGCCCATCAAGCTGGAGGCGGACGCCGCAGTCGAGCTCGCGATCGCGCTGCTCGAGGGCGAGACGCCCGAGGCCGATCAGGAGCTCGAGGACGGCACGCCGTACATCGCCGTGACGCCCCAGCTCGTCGGGCCCGAAGAGGTCGTCGAGGTCGTCGACGCCGGCGACGCCGACCCCGCCGAGCTGTGCCAGGGCGAGGTCCAGGCCAAGTGCGCCGAGTTCGGCATCCAATAGTCGAACCATCCACGGGGCCCCGGGCCCGGCGGCGTGTCCGTCGGGATCCGGGGCCTCGGTCCCCTGCTCCCGTGCGCGGCTGCCGAGTGCCACACTGAGAGCCAGACAGCGTCGTCGAAAGGAACCGGCATGGACACGGTCATGGATACGACCATCGATACAGGAACCCGAGCCCGGCCGATCATCGAACTCGAGGGAGTCGTCAAGAGCTTCGGCCCGGTCAGCGTGCTGAAAGGCGTCGCCCTCGAAGCTTATCCGGGTCGGGTCACTGCCCTCGTCGGCGACAACGGCGCCGGCAAGTCGACCCTCATCAAGGGGCTCGCAGGCGTCCAGCCGTATGACGGCGGCGTCGTGCGCTTCGACGGCGAACCGGTCACCCTGCACACTCCCCGTGACGCCTCGCGGCTCGGCATCGAGGTGGTGTACCAGGACCTCGCCCTCTGCGACAACCTCGACATCGTGCAGAACATGTTCCTCGGCCGCGAGGAGACGGGGTTCGGCACCTTCGACGAGGGACGCATGGAGCGCGAGGCATCCGACACCCTCCGATCCCTGTCGGTGCGCACGGTGAAGTCGGTACGCCAGAAGGTGGCGAGCCTCTCGGGCGGACAGCGGCAGACGGTCGCGATCGCGCGCGCGGTGCTCAAGAAGGCGCGGGTCGTCATCCTCGACGAGCCGACCGCCGCCCTCGGCGTGGCGCAGACCGAACAGGTCCTGCACCTCGTGACCCGCCTCGCCGAGCAGGGCGTCGCGGTCATCCTGATCAGCCACAACCTGGTCGACGTGTTCGAGGTGGCCGACCACATCAACGTGCTCTACCTGGGCCAGATGGTCGCCTCCCTCGACGCGAAGCAGACCACGCGCGACGACGTGGTCGGCTACATCACCGGCGCCAAGACCCAGCAGGGGATGAACGCATGAACGTGAACCCGACACCTCCCGGCACGATCGCGCCCGACACCTCGGCCACCGACGTCGCACCCGACCTCATCGGCAGCGGCCAGGAGGGCACCGTCGGCGACCAGATGCGTGCCTACTTCCAGCGGCTGCGCAGCGGCGACATGGGGGCGCTCCCCGCGGTCGGCGGGTTCGTCGTGCTGACGATCCTGTTCAGCTTCCTCAGCCCGTTCTTCCTCACCGAGCGCAACTTCGCCAACCTCCTCACCCAGGCGGCCACGCTCGTCATGCTCGGCATGGCGCTCGTGTTCGTGCTGCTGCTCGGCGAGATCGACCTGTCGGCGGGCGTCACGAGCGGCATGACGATGGCGCTGTTCATCGTGCTCGTGAACGTGCACGCCGTGCCGTGGCCGCTCGCCCTCGCGATCGCCTTCGCCGCCGGCATCCTCACCGGAACGTTCATCGGGTTCTTCGTCGCAAGGGTCGGCATCCCGTCGTTCGTGGTCACCCTGGGCCTGTTCCTGGGGTACCAGGGCGTCACGCTCATGATCATCGGCGCCGGCGGCCTCTACCGGGTGCAGATCCCCGAGATCACCGCCATCCAGAACCAGAACCTGCCGGTCTGGGCGGGCTGGGCGATGCTCGCGGTGGTCATCGCGGTCTCGGCCGCGACCTCGTTCTGGGATCGCGCGCGCCGAAGCCGTGCGGGCGTGCCCAACCGGACGATCGCCCTCGTGTGGATCAAGCTCGCGGTCATCGCCGTCATCGGTGGCGCCGCCGTCGCCATCCTCAGCCGCAACCGCGGCCAATCGGTCGGCGTCGTCGAGGGCGTGCCGATCGTGGTGCCGATCGTGCTGCTCATCCTCTGGATCGGCACGTTCGTGCTCGACCGCACCAAGTTCGGGCGGTACCTCTACGCCATCGGCGGCAACGCCGAGGCCGCGCGCCGGTCGGGCGTCAAGGTCATGCTCATCCGCTGGAGCGCCTTCATCGTCTGTTCGACACTCGCCGTGGTCTCGGGACTCTTCTCGATCAGCAAGGTCGGCTCCGTCGATGCGGCGGCCGGTCGCGAGATCGTGCTGTCGGGCGTGGCCGCCGCCGTGGTCGGCGGCGTGAGCCTCTTCGGCGGTCGCGGCCGCCTGCTGCACGCGGCCATCGGTGCCCTGGTGATCGCGGTGATCACGAACGGACTCGGCCTGCTGAACCTGCCCGCGGGCGTCAACCTCGTGGTCACGGGCGGCGTGCTCATCCTCGCCGCGACCGTCGACGCGGTCTCGCGGGTGCGCGCCGGCGGCTCCATCATGCGGACCTGAAGCCCGATGCGATGACGGACGTCGCGGTCGCGCCTCGCGGCATCCGTCGATCCCCTCGGCGGCTCCGACACCGCGGCGTTCTTCGGCAGCAGTGGCGAGTCGCGCGATTACATCGCGTCCTGCCTCGGGAACACGACCTTCTCGATGATGATGATGAGCGACGCCGCCACGGGGATCGCGACGAGCGCCCCGAGCACGCCGCCCAGCGTCCCGCCGGCGACCGCGGCGATGACGACCAGGGCGCCCGGCACCGCCACCGCACGGTTCATGATCCGCGGGCTCAGCACGTAGGCCTCGACCTGCATGTAGATCAGGTAGTAGATGGCCGCCGCGAGGCCCGTCGCCGGCGACGCCGCAAGCGAGACGAGCGAGATGATGACCGCGCCTGTCAGGGTTCCGACGAGCGGCACGAGCGAGAACAGGAACGCGATGAATGCGAGCAGGATCGGGGCCGGCGCGCCGATGATCGAGAGGTAGATGAGGCTCAGCACTCCGTTGATGGCGCCGAGGCTGACCTGGCCGATGACGTAGCGGCCGACCGACCCGGTGATCTCTTCGGACACCGCTCGGTACGAGGAGCGCGAGGTGGCGGGCACGAACCGGGCCGCGTAGCGCTTCATCGAGTCGAGCGAGGCCAGGAAGTACAGCGTGAGGATCAGCACGATGACGGCACCGGTGAGGCCACCGGCGATGCCGGCACCGACGGCGAGGATGCCGCCGCCGAGGGCGCCCAGGTTCGCCGGGTCGGCGAGCCACTCCCCCGCGGAGTCGATCGCGTCCTGGATGGTCGTTCCCGAGCCGCTCAGCGCGTTGAGCCAGGCGACGAAGTCGCTGTTCCGCACGTTCTCGACGATCGAGTCCCAGTCCTCGACGATGATCGTGGTCTGCTCGATGACGATGGGGACGATCGTGGCGATGAGGCCGACGAAGATGCCGATCACCACGATGAAGACGACGAGGATCGCGACCCAGCGATGCATCCCCCGGCTCTGCAGCCAGCTCACCACGGGGTCGAGGCCGAGCGCGAGGAACAGCGCGAGCGCCACGTAGAGGATGACCGTGCCCAGCTGCCCGACGATCCCACCGAGCAGCACGGCCAGCAGCACCCCGAGCGCTCCGACGAATCCGATCCGGAACGCCCGGATGCGCAGCTCGGGTGCTTCGTTGTGCGCGCTTGCGGTGACCTCGGCCGCAGGCGGCGGCGCCTCGAGCTCCAGTGGTCGCTTGCGTCTCCACATGGTTGCGACGCTACGCGCTCGAGCCATCGCCGCCGCGCGCCGCGCCGAAACCTCCTCGAGCGCGGTCGAGTCGGCGTCAGAAGGGGATGACACCGACGGCGGTTCCGACGACGAGGCTGACCGCGACGAGGGCACCTCCGGCGAGCGCACTCGCCACCGTCGCCGAGCCCGCGCGCGAGCCGACGCGACGCGACGCAGCCGCACGCGGTGCACGACGACGCGTGACCTCGTGCTTGCCGCGGCCGGTCATGATCATGCTGCGGATGATGTCGCGAAGCGTCGCCGCCACGTCGTGCGCCGTGGGCCGCTCGGCCGGGTCGCTCGCCGTCATGGCCTCGAGCAGGATCTTCCACTCGTCGGACAGCTCTTCGGGGATGCTCGGCGGGCGATGCAGGCGGGCGAGGGCGGCCTCGATGGCGCTGCCCGCGTACTCGCGCTCTCCGCGCAGCGCCTCGAGCAGCACGAGACCGAGCGAGTAGATGTCGCTCGGCGTGCCGACCTCCTCGCCGCGGGCCTGCTCGGGCGAGATGTAGGCCGCGGTGCCCATGATGACGCCGTTGCTCGTCAGCCGGGAGCCGTCGATGAACTGGGCGACCCCGAAGTCGGCCAGCTTCGCCATGAGCGTGTACCCGAGCGTCGGGACCTCGGCGATGAGGATGTTCTCGGGCTTGACGTCGCGGTGCACGATGGACCGCCCGTGCACGTAGCTCAGCGCATCGGCCATCTGGGCGCCGAGGTCGGCCACCTGCCGCGGCTTCAGCGGGCCTCGCGCGATCCGGTGGGCGAGCGAGCGGCCCTCGACGTACTCCATCACCACATAGCGGCGGGGGTTGCCCTCGTGCAGCAGCGTGCCGGCGTCGTGGAGCCCGACGAGCCCGGGGTGGTTGAGCTGGCTGAGCATCCGGATCTCGCGTTCACGGCGCTGCAGGTCGGCGACGGTGTCGTCGTCGGTGCGGAACACCTTCACCGCGACGTCGCGTCCGAGTTCGGTGTCGCGCGCGCGGTAGACGTCGGCCATCCCCCCGGAGCCGATATGCTCGCGGAAGTCGTAACGTTGTCGGCGGTCGGACACGGGTATGGCCGAGGCCGTCTCCGCCGGGCTGTGGTCGATCATGGTCATCTCCTGATGTGCCGCACGTCTCGGGTTGTGGCGTACTCCGCATCGACTGACTCATGCGTGTTGCCAGCGTAACGAGGCCCTCCGCCGCCGAACGGGGGGTTGTGCTCAGCCCGCCGATCACCTAGGCACGCTCTGGCAGGGCCGCCGGACCGATGACCTCGCCCTCCAGCGTGCGCGTCCACCGCGCCCCGCGGGTCTCGCGGAACTGCGCGCGAGTGGTGAACCGGTAGTGGTACGCCCGCGCCCGAACCCACCGGGGCGGCACCCCGTCGAACGGATCCCGCGCGAGCAGCGCCAGGGTCGCGGCATCCGCCTCGAGCAACCGCAGCAGGAACACCTCGAACCACGGCTCCCACATGCGCCCGAGCGGCAGGAACCACATCAGCCAGTCGAGCCGCAGGTGGTACGGCGCCCACTGGCGCGGCACCGCCCGCACATCGCCGGGCTTGCCCTTGAACTCGTACTCGCGCCAGTCCGCGTCGGCGTCGGGCCGCTCGGCGAGCGTGCCCTCGATGACGATCTCGATGCGCCGCTTCGTGACGGTGCCGAACGCCCCGTATGCGTTGACGAGCATCCACCGGTTGAAGCTCGCGTTCATGAGCTGACGCCGAGAGAGCAGGTTCTTGATCGGCCACCAGCTGAGCACGAGCAGCAGGGCGGATGCCGCGAGCACGACGATCGCCCACCAGAGCGGCGTCGTGGCGGCATCCGTGCCCAGGTCGGAGGGAATCGCCGGGATCGCCCAGTGCCACGCCGAGTCCGAGATGGCGGATGTCGCGAGCACCACCGTGATCCAGTTGAGCCACGCGAAGTTGCCGGTGACGATGAGCCACAGCTGGGTGAGGATCACGATGACGGCGGCCGCCGAGCCGACCGGGCCCGGCACGAACAGGAAGAACGGCACGACGAGCTGGGCGAAGTGGTTGCCGAGCACCTCACCGCGGTGGAACCACTTCGGCAGCAGGTGCGCCTGCCGGCTCATCGGGTTCGGCATGGGCTGCGTCTCGTGGTGGTACATGAGCGCCGTGAGGTCGCGCCACTCGCGGCCGCCGCGGATCTTGATCATGCCGGCGCCGAACTCGAGGCGGAACACGAGCCACCAGATGGCGACGAGGATCGTGATGGGCGGCGGCTGGTCGTTCGACCCGAGGAACGCCACCGTGAAGAGCGCCTCGCACAGCAGCATCTCCCAGCCGAACCCGTAGAACGTCTGCCCGACGTTCACGATCGAGAGGTAGCCGATCCAGAGCGCGAGGAACACCAGCATCGGCACCCACGGCGGCCCCAGCTGGGGCAGGCCGATCACGACGGATGCCGCGAGCACGAGCCCGGCGATCGCGAGCGCGACGAGGCGCCGATCGGTGTACCCCCACCGGAACACGCTCGGACCGCGCAACCGGGACGCCCGGCGGAGCAGCTCGGGCACCGGCAGGAGCCCGCGCTCGCCGAGGAGCGGACGGAACTGGTTCAGCGTCGACAGGAACGCGACGAACGCGAGCGCGCCCACCCCGCGTTGCAGTATCTGGCGGGCGATCTCGTAGTCGTGCGCGTCGAACCAGCCGACCCAGTCCACGTCTTCACGCTACGCCCGCGTCCATCCGGTGGTCGAGCACCCGGCGGCCCGTCCGGTGGTCGAGCACCCGCTGAAGCAGGCCCGGTGGTCGAGTAGCCCGCGAAGCAGGCGTATCGAGACCCGGCACGCAGGCGTATCGAGACCCGCCGTCCCGCGCCGACACGACTCGACCACCGATGCGTGCTCACTCGATGCCGAAGTGCTCCTTCAGCGCGAGCTTCGCCGCGTACCACCCGTTCATCCCGTGCACGGCTGGCCCCGGCGGCGTCGCGCTCGAGCAGAGGTACACCCGCGGCAGCGGCGTGCGCCACGGCTTCGGCGACACCACCGGACGCTTCACGAGCTGCCACATGCTGAACTCGCCAGCGTAAATGTCTCCCCCGACGTAGTTGGCGTTATGCGCGGCGAGGTCGGTCGCCGTGCGGTGCGCCGAGCCGAGCACGAGGTCGCGGAATCCGGGCGCGAACCGCTCCACCTCCCGGGTGATGAGCTCGGTGGCATCGAGCGTCGACCCGGCCGGCACGTGGGTGTACGCCCAGAGCACGTGCTTGCCGCGCGGCGCACGGGTCGGGTCGAGCACGCTCGGCTGCGTGACGAGGACGTACGGATGCCGCGGCGCCGCGTCGTCGACTCCAGGCTGGAGCCCGCGCGCCACCGCGTTCTCGGCCGCGGCGATCTCCTCTCGGCTGCCGCCCAGGTGCACCGTGGGCGCGAGCGCGACCTCGGGGTTGGTCCACGGCACGGGACCGCTGAGCGCGAAGTCCACCTTCGCGACGCCCGAACCGTAGCGGTATCGCCGGATGGCGCTCCGGTACGTCCACGGGAGATCGGCCGTGAGCAGGAGCTCGGGCGCGGTGTCGAGCAGCACGACCCCGGCACCTCCCGTCACCTCGGCGAGGCGGCGCACCGGGGCATCCGTCACGATCCGGCCGCCGAGCGCGCGCAACTCGTTCGCGAGCGCATCGGCGATGACCTGCGAGCCGCCCCTCGGGAAGCCCCATCCCACGCCGTGCGCGTGCATGGCGAGCAGGAGCCCGGCGCCCGCCGGCCCGAGCGACGGCATGGGGCCAGCGGCGTGGGCGACGACCCCGGAGAAGAGGGCGGGCGCGACGTCGCCCGAGAATCGCGAGTTCCAGGCCGACGTGCCCTGCTCGAGCGCGCGGAGTCCGAACCGCAGCACGCCGATCGGGTCGCGTGGCACGCGCAGCAGCTGCGAACCGGTGAATTCGCCCACGCCGCGCCGGCGCGCGAGCAGTGGCGCGATGAGCCGGCGCCAGGCCCGCCCGTCTGGTCCGAGGCCCTGGGCCGTTCGATCGAGGTCGCGCCAGGCCACGCCCGCCCGGCCACCGTCGAGCGGGTGCGCGTACGAAGCCTCGGGCACGATCCAGTCGATCCGGTCGAGCAGCCCGAGCACTCGGAAGGCGGGCGAGGCGAGCGCAGCCGGATGCACCGCCGAGCAGACGTCGTGCCAGTACCCGGGCAGGGTGATCCCGGCCGAACGCAGGCCGCCGCCGATCGACGACTCCGCCTCGAGCAGTCGCACCGACAGCCCGGCTCGGGCGGCCACGACCGCGGCGACCAGCCCGTTCGGGCCGCTGCCGACGACCGTGACGTCGACGGTCACCCCGTCAGAATCCGGTTCCCAGCGTGTTGATGTAGACCCACGGAAGCCGGTCCATCACGAGCCGGTGCTGGTTGCCCTGGGCGTCGGGCGCATCGTCGGGAACGTCGGGGCGGTCGTCCTGGTGCTCGCGCTGGGCCTCGTACTCGTCGCCTCCTGCCAGATGACCGTCGAGCGGTCGTCGCTGAACCGGCTGACGTACGGCGTGACGTCGCCCGAGCTCAGCTCGGCCAACGCCTCCTCGACGGATGCCGCGCGCTGCAGTCCGTGCAGGGTGACCCAGGTCGGCGGCCACAGCGTCATGCTGCCGGCGGCGTGCCGATCGAGCGCGTCGACCGGTCGGATCCACTCGACCGCCATCACCTCATTCGGGTCGGGACGGATCTCGCCGTCGGGAACCCGCACCGCGAAGAAGGTGGTGCCGAGCTGCTTGGGCGATCCCTTCGGGGGCGTCCAGTGCGAGAAGGGCACGAGGTCGTAGCGGTCGAGCTCGAGTCCGATCTCCTCGCGGGTCTCGCGCACGGCGGCGCGTCGAGCGGCGTCTTCGGTGTCGAGTCGCCCGCCCGCGGCATCCGCCTCGTCGACCGCACCGCCGGGGAACACCCACGCGCCCGCGAACGAGCCGCGATCGCGGGGGCGTTCCGCCAGGAGCACCTCGAGGCCGCGCTCACCGTCGCGGAGGAGCACCACGGTGGCGGCCGAGCCCGGAACCTCGTCGTTCATCAGGGATTCAAGGTCGCTGTCCATGTGTTCAGACTAGGCCCGTCACCCGGCTGGCGCACCGGTCGCGACGCCGTCGTCGCACCGGGCGCGACTACACTTCGGGCATGCAGCTGTCCAGACTCCGGCACACCGACGACGAGGCCGTCTCTCCGCTCGCGACGCTCGTGCGAGCCCCCAATCCGGGGCCGATGACGCTCGACGGCACGAACTCCTATGTGCTGCGCTCCGAGGGCTCGACGTCGGTCATCGTCGTCGATCCGGGGCCGTCGGATGCCGCGCACCTCGACCGGCTCGCCTCGTACGGGCCGGTCGAGCTCGTGCTGCTCACGCACCACCACGCCGATCACAGCGAGGCGCTCGCAGAGTTCGCGGAGCTCACGGGCGCGCCCGTGCGCGCGATCGACGCAACGTACTGCGTCGGCGCCGCCCCGCTCGTCGACGGCGAGCGCATCACGGCGGCGGGGGTCGAGCTCGACGTCGTGGCGACCCCGGGCCACACCTCCGACTCGGTCTGCTTCGCGCTGCCGCACGACGACGACCACGGCACGATCCTCACGGGCGACACCGTGCTCGGGCGGGGCACGACGATCATCGCGGATCCCGACGGCGCGCTCGGTCCGTACCTCGCGTCGCTCGAGCGTCTGCTCGCGCACGCCCGGGCCGCCGGTGGACCGGTCGCGGTGCTGCCCGGGCACGGTCCGGTGCTGCGCGACCTCGCGTCGGTCTGCGACGACTACCTCGCGCACCGGGCGCAACGTCTCGACCAGGTGCGGGCTGCGCTCCGCGAGCTCGGCGAGGACGCCTCGCCCGAAGCGGTCACCGACGTGGTCTATGCAGACACGGATGCCTCGGTGCGATTCGCAGCCGAGGCATCCGTTCGGGCTCAGCTCGCCTACCTTCGGGGCATGGCGACGAGCTGACGTGGGGTCGGGGTCGTCAGGCGGCGACCGCGAAGCCGGCGTTCCAGCCGACCTTCTCCTGCACCGCGAGCGTGAGCTGCAGGAAGCCGACGGCCTCGAGTTCGCGGGCGCGGCTCAGGCGGCCGGCGTCGATGGCGTTGAGGCCACCGGCGCGCACGACATCGGCGAGGGCCTGCTTGGCCACCTCGTCGTCACCGGCGATGAGCACGGTGGTGGGCTGGCCGCCCACGGTCTTCGATGCGAGCGTCGCCGCGAAGTTGGTGTTGAACGCCTTCAGCACCCGGGACTCGGGCAGCTGCTCGGCGAGCTCGGCGGCCTTGGAGCCGTCGGCGGGGACGACGAGCGAGTCGAACGTCTCGAAGTCCAGGGGGTTCGTGATGTCGACGACGATCTTGCCGGCGAGCTGGTCGCGGCGCGCCTCGACGATCTCGGCGAGTGCGGGATGCGGCACGGCGAGCACGACGATGTCGCCGTTGATGGGCTCGGAGACGTCGCGGCCGACGAATTCGACGGTGTTGCCGCCCGCGGCGACGATGCCGCCGATCGCGGTGCCCATGTTGCCCGAACCGATGATGCTGACGGTGGTCATTGTGCTCCTCCTCGCGCCCTGCGACGCGTTGGTTGTCGTTACAACTAACACCATAGCGCAGTTCAGTTGTTGCGTCAACTAATACGGTAGGATGGGTGCATGAGCACCGAGACGAGATGGCTGAGCACCGAGGAGTCCGCGGCCTGGGTGCGCCTCGTCGCACTCACCGAATTGCTGCCGGGCGCCCTCGACGCGCAGCTCCTGCGCGACGCCGGCCTGACCCACTTCGAGTACGGCGCGCTGATGGCCCTTGCGGATGCCTCGGATCGCACCATGCGCATGACCGAACTCGCGGCCCGCACGAACGCGACCCTTCCCCGCCTCTCGCACGTCGCCCGCCGCCTCGAGGAGCGCGGGCTGATCGAGCGCCACCCGTGTCCCGAAGACCGTCGCGCCACGAACGCCACGATCACCGAGACGGGCCTCGCCCTGCTCGAGAGCGCCGCGCCCGGTCACGTCGACACGGTGCGCGCGAACGTGCTCGACGCGCTGACGCCCGAGCAGCTCGGGCAGCTTTACGAGATCGCGGGCGCCGTGCTCGCGCAGCTCGATCCCGACGAACGCCTCACCGCCACCTCCTGCCAGTTCAGCGAGGGCCCGGCGCTCGCTCGCGCGGGCTGACGGTTCCGCCGACAGCAGCACTGCTCACGGCAGCATCCACCCCACGGATGCCGCGACCGTCGCACGCTGGAGGCATGACCGACACCGAATCCCCACCGATCCACCCGATCGACGTCGAACTGACCCGCCGGCTGTACCACGAGCGCATCGTCGTGCTCGGCGAGGAGCTCGACCAGGCCGGCGGCAACCGCATCTGCGCGCAGCTCGTCACCCTCGCCGCCGACGACCCGCGTCGCGACATCCGCTTCTGGATCAACTCGCCCGGCGGCTCCGTCACGGCGATGCTCGCCATCGCCGACGTCATGCGATCGATCCCGAACGATGTCGCGACCATCGCCGTCGGCATGGCGGCGAGCGCGGGGCAGTTCCTGCTCTCGGCGGGCACCCGCGGCAAGCGCTTCGCCCTGCCGCACGCGCGCATCCTCATGCACCAGGGCTCGGCGGGCATCGGCGGCACCGCGGTCGACGTCGAGCTGCAGGCCGACGACCTGCGCTTCACGCGCGACACCGTGCTCGCCATCACCGCCGAGAACACGGGCCAGCCGATCGAGCGCATCATCGAGGACTCGCCGCGCGACCGCTGGTACACCGCCGCCGCGGCCGTGGAATACGGCTTCCTCGACCGCGTCGTCGACGGCTTCGACGAGATGCTCCCCCGGGTCCCGCGACCCACGACCGGATTGCAGGTGCCGGCATGACGAGCTACACGATTCCGTACGTCGTCGAGAAGCGCGGCAACACCGAGCGCACCATGGACGTCTACAGCCGACTGCTCTCAGAGCGCATCGTCTACCTCGGCACCGAGATCGACGACGGCGTGGCGAACGCGCTCATCGCGCAGCTGCTGCACCTCGCCTCCGACGGCAGCGACACGCCGATCAGCCTCTACGTGAACTCGCCGGGTGGATCGCCGGGCGCTGCGCTCGCGGTGTACGACACGATGCAGCACATCCGACCGGATGTCGCGACCACGTGCGTGGGCCAGGCGGGCGGGCCGGCGGCGGTGCTCCTCGCCGGAGGCGCGAAGGGGATGCGCGGCATCCTCCCCCACGGCCGCGTCGTGCTGCATCAGCCGTCGACGCAGGGCCGCGGCGCGATCCCCGACCTCATCATCCACGCCGACGAGGTGGTGCGCGTGCGGGCCGAGCTGGAGGCGGCGCTCGCCGCCGACACCGGGCGCGACCCGTCAATGCTGCGGCGCGACACCGACCGCGACCTGATCCTGCCGGCCGCCGCCGCCGTCGAGTACGGGCTCGTCGACCGCGTGCTGTCGACACCGGCGGGAATCCCGGCCGCGTGACCCGAACGGGTTTCCGTGACCCCAATGGGGCCGCGTGACCCGAATGGGGCAGCGTGGCCCGAATGGGGCCGCGTGACCCCAATGGGGCCGCGTGACCCGAACGGGTTTGTAGGACGACGGCCGCTCGGTAGGACGAGTGGGCGGCGTCGCGTCCTACGAAGCGCCGAATGTCCTACAAACCCGGGAAGGGAAACGCGTCCTACGAACCCGGGAAGGGAAACGCGTCCTAGAAACCCGGGAAAGGTCAGGCCACGAGAAGGAACGCGTCCGTCGGCGACGACATGGCGCTTCCCCCGCCCGGGGGAACGACCACGACACCGGCAGCCGAGCCGGTGAGATCGAGTGGATGCCGCAGCATCACGGGGCTCCCGCCGAGGCGGCTCGCGACCCGGGCCACCACATCGAGCAGGTCGAGCCCGAGCGCGCCCGCGACGGACCCGAGGATCTCCGATGACGGCTCCTTGCGCCCGCGCTCGATCTCGGAGAGGTATTGCGGCGACACTCCGGCGGCCGCGGCGACCTCGGTGAGGATCCGCTCCTGCTCGAGGCGTTCGCCGCGCAGCACTTCTCCCAGCACGTGGCGCCACAACGGCCTCGACCTGCGGCCGGCGGGTGGTGAGAACTCGACGACGTCGCCCATGCCGAGAGGCTATCCGCCGGTCGGCTGGCTCGACAGCCGGATCCGCTCAGAGCAGAATCGGCGCGCTCGGCTCAAGCCGGTTCGTAGGTGAGGCAATCGGCGTCGTCGACGCCGGGACCGATGCGAACGGATGCCGCCGTGCACTCGAGCTTCGAGTTGTGCACGCACTCCGCGCGCTGGCACGCGCCGACGTGCGTCAGCCCCTTGTCGAGCCCGCCCTCCATGCCGAGCGGGATGAACGTCGCGCACTCGGCATCGCCCACCGACCCGCCGATGGTGACGGCGGCGGCGTGGCAGTGCGAGTGATCGTTGTACGAGCACCCGGCCACCGAGCATTCGGCGACGGCGGGCAGTTCGTCGAGCGTCATGCTCATGGCGTCCTCCACGTGGGCCTCGACCGCTGGGATATCGGGCATGCTAGCGCCGAACACGTGACGCCGCAGCACTCCGACTCACTTTTTCCGCAGATCACGCCGGGTTTCTGGTTAGGTGAGCCTCACCTACGCGGGCGGGTTGTCGGGCTGCAGCGTCTCGATCGAGTCAGCCTCGACCGCGTTGTCGGCGTCGAGGTCGTTGACGTCGGGGCCCTCGTGGATCTCGCCGTCCTTGCCCGTCGGCTGCGGGGCGTCGGCAGGACGGGGCCGAGGGGTCCGATCGGTGCCGGGATCGGTCATGGTGCACGCTCCTCATTCGGTTCTCCTCTCAGCGTCGGGCGGGGCGCGACCTCCGTCAACCGCTTGACTCGCCGGCCGTTCGCGATCCGAACCGGGGGAGGTTCCCGATCCGAATCGGGTGAACTGGAGAACGGTGCACTCGCAGGACAGAATGGAGCCCAAGACTTTCGGAGGTTTGGCAATGTCCCCTGAATTCGTGCTCTGGTCGATCCTCGGCGTGATCGCCGCCGTCGTCGCCGTTCTGGGCGTCGCCGCGGCCTGGTCGATGGTCAAGGCGCCGCGCTGAGCGGATGACCTCGGCCCAGGTCACGACGGAAGGGCCGGCGGCTGCGCGCCGTCACGCCAGGAAGCTCGCCGCGGGCGACCGCAAGGCCGCGTTCCTGCTCCTGTTGTTCACGGTCATCGCGATCGTTTGGGCCAACTCGCCGTGGGGCGCGACGTACGACGCGTTCTGGGACACCGAGGTGCAGCTCTCGATCGGCGAACTCGACGCGCACCTCACGCTGCATGCGCTCGTCAACGACGGGCTCATGGCGTTCTTCTTCTTCCTCGTCGGGCTCGAGGTCAAGCGCGAGTTCACCATCGGCGACCTCACCGACCGCTCCCGGGCCGCCGTCCCGGTGATCGCGGCCGTGGCCGGTCTCGTGGTGCCGGCCGTGATCTTCGTGATGTTCAATCTCGGCTCCGGCGAGGCGCACGCCTGGGGCGTCGTGATCTCGACCGACACGGCCTTCCTCCTCGGCGCGCTCGCCATCATCGGACCGAAGTACCCGGCGCGCCTTCGCACGTTCCTGTTGACGCTGGCCGTAGTCGACGATGTCGGCGCGCTCGCGGCGATCGCCGTGTTCTACAACAACGGGATCGAGCTCGTGCCGCTCCTGCTCGTCGGCGTGCTGCTCGTCGCCCTGGCGCTCGTCCGATTCCTTCCCGCAGGACGGGGTCCCGCCTACGCGCTCCTCGGCTTCGGGCTCTGGCTGGCGCTCTTCGCGGCAGGGGTGCACCCGACGCTCGCGGGCGTCGCGGTGGCCCTGCTCATCCCGGTGTACTCCCCGAGGCGCATGGACGTCGAACGGGTGGCCGAGCTGGCTCGCGCCTTCCGGGAGTCGCCGAACTCGGTCTACGCACGGGAGGCGACGCGAAGCCTCCGCAACTCCATCTCGATCAACGAACGGCTCCAGACCGAGTGGACGCCCTACATCTCCTTCGCTGTGCTGCCACTCTTCGCGCTCGCGAACGCGGGGGTTCGGCTCGATCCGACCACGCTCGCCCAGGCCGCGGTCTCGCCGCTCACGTGGGGTGTCATCGCCGGGCTCGTGGTCGGCAAGTTCATCGGCATCGCGGGGGCGACGGCGCTCGTCCAGCGATTCGGCCTGGGGCGGCTCGCGCCCGGTCTCGGGATGCCGCGCATCGCGGGCGGCGCTGCGCTGTCGGGCATCGGGTTCACCATCTCGCTGTTCATCATCGAGCTCGCGATCGCCGATGAAGCGGCGCAGGACCTCGCCCGCGTCGGTGTGCTCGCGGCATCCGTCATCGCATTCCTGCTCGGATGGGCCGTCTTCGCCGTCGCCGACCGGGTTCGGCCACCTGAGCTGATCGGCGCGAAGCTGGTGCGCCCGGTCGACGTGGAACGCGACCACTTCCGCGGGCGCCCCGACGCACCGCTCACGATCGTCGAGTATGGGGACTTCGAGTGTCCCTTCTGCAGTCGGGCGACCGGCTCGATCGACCTCGTGATCGAGCACTTCGGGGACGACGTGCGCTGGGTGTTCCGCCACCTGCCGCTCGAGATGATGCACCCGCACGCGAGGGAGGCCGCGCAGGCCGCCGAGGCGGCCGGGCTGCAGGGTCGGTTCCTCGACCTCGCCCTCGCCATGTTCGCGAACCAGGACCGGCTCGCGACCGACGACCTCTTCGCCTACGCGCGCGATCTCGGCCTCGACATGGACCGGTTCGCCGCAGACCTGCGCTCACCGAGCGTCATCCGTCGCGTCGAAGACGACGTGCTCGACGCCGAGCTCATGGACCTGCACTCCACGCCGACGTTCTTCGTCGGCGAGCGACGCCACAAGGGCCCATGGGACTCGGTCACGCTCATCCGCGCGCTCGAGCTGGAGCGGCAGCGGCTGGCTGACGTGGGCACGCGGCCGAACGACGGGCTCACGCAGTCCAGGTCGATGGACGGCACCGTGCCGGGCAGTCCCGAGGAGGTCGACGGCCGATCCACGTAGTCGACGTGGGTCGGGTCCACGGCCAACCGTAACCGAGCGGGGTCGACGGGTCAGGCGACGGGCGTGCCGCCGGCCGAGTCGGCCGGGAGCGCAGGCCCGTCGGTCGTGGCATCCCCCACTCGACGACGCCTGAACCGGAACGGCTTGCGTTCGTCGATCGATGGATCGGGCGCATCCCAGACCTTGATGATCGCCCAGCCCACGGCCGTGAGCGGCACCGCGAGCACGGCTCCGATGATCCCGCCGATGATGGTGCCGGCCGTGAGGGCGATGAGGATGACGAGCGGATGCAGCTTCAGCGACTGCGCCATGACGACCGGCTGGAGGAGGTCGCCCTCGAGCTGGTTGACCGCGATCACGATCGCCACCACGATGAGCGCGACGATCGGACCGTTCGCGACGAGCGCGACCAGCGCCGCGAGGACGCCGGCGACCGTGGCGCCCACGAGGGGGATGAACGCGCCGAGGAACACGATGACCGCCAGCGGCAGCGCGAGGGGCACCTGGAGGATCAGCAGGCCGATGCCGATCGCGACGGCGTCGACGAGCGCGATGATCGCCGTGCCCCGCACGTAGCCGCCGAGCACCTTGACGCTCGTGACTCCGATGCGCCGACCGCGCTCGAGGCGCGCACCGGTGTACGGGCGCATGAAGAACGCCCAGATCCGGTCGCCGTCCTTCAGGAAGAAGAACAGCACGACGAGCATCAGCAGCGCGCCGGTGATCACCTCGGCCGCGGCCGACACGCCGGCGAGGGCGCCCCGTCCGAACTCCGCGCTCGTCAGGAAGTCGACGACCGAGTCGCGAGCCTGCTCGACCTGGATCCGGTCGATCGAGAATGGCAGTGTCTCGACCCAGGCCAGCAGGTCGTCGAACCCTTCGGACGCCGACTGCACGAGCGGTCCCCACTGGTTGCGAACCGCGAACACGATCGCGGTGACGATGCCGCCGAGCACGATGATGCCGCCGAGCAGGGTCACCCAGGCCGCGAGGATCGGCGGCATGAACCGGCGGAGCCAGCCGATGAGCGGACTCGCCGCCGCGGCGACGATGAGCGCGATGAGCACGGGGATGACGAGGAGCTTGACCTGCACCAGCGCCCACACGGCGATGGCGCCCAGTGCGGCGACGAGCATGACCTGCAGGCTCCGGATCGACCAGCGACCGAGTCGGTCGTGCCAGATCGGATCGCCGGCGGCGCGTCGGGCGGTGGCGGCCGCCTCGGGGGGCGCGGGGGCGCGCGCTCCGGGCACGGCCGCACGCACTCCGGGCGCGGCCCGGGTGTCGACGTTGCGGCGTGCGCGTCGGAAGACCATGCGTCGACTGTACGTCTGCGCCCTGTGGGGCCCGCAGGCCTTCACCCGGTGCGCCGCACATGGTAGAGGGACTCGGAGTCACCTCGCGGACGACGGATGCTACGCCGAGCCGCTCCACGGAGCGGGCGCGAGCACCCAGCACACCTCGGCCGGCGCATCGTCGGCGTGCCAGGTGTGCGGCTCGCGACCCGGGAACGTGAGCGCGTCGCCCGCCTCGACCCGCACCGATCGGTCGGCGAAGCGCACGGTGACCGAACCCGAGAACACGTGTAGCACCTCGACGTCGCAGTTCACGGTGTACAGCTCGTGACCGCCGTGCGCTCGGGGCTCGAGCGATGAGCGCAGGAGCTGCACCCGTTCCTCGCCGCGCGGCGACATGAGCAGCTCGGTCGCACCGACGCCGCCGAGGTTGATGTGAGGCGCGTCGGCCCGGGTGACCCGCTGGATCTCGGGCTCGGCGAACAAGGCGCCGACGGGCAGCGAGAGCACCTGGCACAGCTGCACGAGCGTGGCGACGCTGGGCGACGCCTCGTCGCGCTCGACCCGGCTGAGGAAGCCCTTGCTCAGCCCGCTCGACATCGCCACCTGCGCGAGGGTGAGCCCCTGGGCGATGCGAGCATTGCGCAGTTTCGCGCCGATCGGCGTGGCGTTCGGGTCAGCGGTGGGGTGAATCGGGCGCATGCGGCCCTCCTCCCTTGACGTCGATGGCGGGCCGGGCATACTCTGGCCGCAGGTTTCCCCAACAGTACTGGATGTTGTCCGATATGCAACCCGGCGGCGACCCCACCATCGCCCTCCCGCTGCTTCCGGCGCTCGAGTAGCGCCGCGAGGCGACGCGTATCGAGACCCACCTCACCCGGCGAAGGAGCCCACGAGATGCCCGAACCGACGACCCCCACCCGCGAACAGGTCGAGGCCGCGGCATCCGCCATCGTCGATGCCTTCGCCGCCACCGACGGCGACCGCTACTTCGCCGCCTTCTCCCCCGACGCCACGTTCGTGTTCCACACCGAGCCGGCGCGCCTCGACGACCGGGCCGCGTACGAACGGCTCTGGGCCGAGTGGCTCGAGGGCGGCTGGCGCGTCGTGTCGTGCACCTCGACCGACCGGCACGTGCAGGCGTTCCCGGGCGGCGCCGTCTTCACGCACACCGTCGACACCTCCGTCGAGACCGCTGACGGCGGCGACGCCTACCGCGAGCGCGAGACCATCGTGTTCCGAGCGGATGCCACGGGCCTCGTCGCCGTGCACGAGCACCTCTCCCCCCTGCCCGCCGCCGGCGACCCAGCCGCGGCCTGACCCGACCCGAGGAGTCCAGCAATGTCGCTCTACACCCGTCTCGAACAGCACCTCGAACGAAACTCCGACGACGCCGGTCCGGTGCGCGGCAGCTTCTCGCTGCCCCGCATCCTCATGATCTGGCTGGCCGCGAACCTCGTGGTCACGACGCTGCTCACCGGCACGCTCTTCGTGCCGGGCGTCGACTACGGCCTGGTCGTGCTGCTCATCATCCTCGGCACGCTCGTCGGCGCCGCCGTGCTCATCACGGTGGGCAACATCGGCACCCGCACCGGCCTGCCCACCATGGCGCTCACCCGCGGCCCCTTCGGCACCCGCGGCAGCCTCCTGCCGGTCACCGCGAACGTCATCATCCTCATGGGATGGAGTTGGGTGCAGGCGATGCTCGCCGGCATCGCGCTCGACTTCCTCGTGGCATCCGTCACCGGGTTCTCGAGCCCCGTGATGTTCGCCATCATCTGCCAGACGATCGTCGTGATCCTGGCCATCTTCGGGCACGAGGGCATCGCGAAGGTCGAGCCGTGGCTCGCCGTGCTGATGCTGGCGATCATGGCGTACATCTTCGTGACCGCGTTCACGACGTTCGCGCCCGCCGAGTACCTCGCGATCCCGGCCGACGCCTCGATCGGGTACACGCCGATCCTCGTGCTCGACGTCGTGATCGCCACCGCCATCTCGTGGACGGTGCTGTCGGCCGACTTCAACCGCTTCGCGAAGTCGAACCGGGCGGGCATGATCGGTTCGGGCGTCGGCTACTCGCTCTCGACGACCCTCGCGATGGTGCTCGGTGCGACAGCGATCGGGTACGTGGTGCTCTCGGGCGACGAGGCGATCCCGTTCGACCCGGTGACCATCGTGGAGCCGTTCGGAGCACCCCTCGCGATCGTGATCTTCCTGTCGGTGATGGCCACGAACACGATGGTGGTCTACGGCATGGTCACCACCGTCGTCAACGCGCTCCCGGGCCGCAAGAAGCTGAAGTTCCTGCCGACGGCGATCATCGTCGGCATCATCTCCATCATCGGCTCGACCTTCTTCGGGCTGCTCGACCAGTTCACCGCGTTCCTGGTGACGATCGGCGCACTGTTCGCCCCGGTGTTCGCGATCATGATCGCCGACTACTACATCGTGAAGCGCAGCGCGTACACCACCGACATCCTGCAGCCGAAGCAGGGACGCTACTGGTACACCGCCGGCGTCAACTGGGCGGCGATCGCGGCGTGGGCGGTGGGCGCCGTCGGCGCCTACGTCTGGACGTACGCGTTCCCGACGCCGATCGGCGCGACCATCCCGTCGTTCGCGGTCACGTTCGTGCTCTACCTGCTCCTGTCGCTGCGCGAGCGCTCGAAGCAGCCCAAGGTCGAGAGCCGACACCTCGCGGATGCCGCGGCGGAGCCGGCGCCGCATGCGTGACCTGAGTCATCCCATCGAGAGCGGCATGCAGGTGTACCCGGGCGACCCCGGCGTGCACCTCGCGCCAGCCCTCGAGCTCGAGCGCGACGGCGCGGCGGTCACGAGGCTCGACCTCGGGTCGCACACGGGCACGCACGTCGACGCCCCGGCCCACACCGTGGCCGGCGGGCGCACGATGGCGGAGGTCGCGCTCGACGAGCTCGTCGGCGAGGCGCTCGTGCTGCACGTCGACGGGCTCGGCGATCGTGCGACGTACGGGCTGCCCGAGCTGGCGGCGGCGGCCGGCCCAGCTTCCGACCTGCCCGAGCGCGTCCCGCCCATCGTCGTCGTCGACACCGGGTGGTGGCGCTTCTTCGGGTCGGAGCGGGCGCTGCGGCATCCGGCGCTCCATCCCGATGCCGCGCGGACGCTCATGGCGAGGGGCATGCGAGTGCTCGGGGTCGACACGTTGAGCCCCGACCCCACGGATGCCGCGGGCACGACGGATTTCCCGGTGCACGAAGTGGTGCTCGGGGCCGACGGCCTCATCGTCGAGAACCTCACCGGGCTCGAGGGGCTGCCGTCGCGCGTGCGGGTCGGGATCTTCCCCCTGCGGCTCGGCGTCGACGGCGCGCCCGTGCGGGCCGTCGCGTTCGACGACTGACGTCGGGTGCCCTCCCGCGACCGGAGGATTCTCGGCACGTGACCGGGCACCCGCACCGTCACACGGCGTGTTCACGGACGTTCCTGCAGTCGGCGGTCGAGCTCGCGGATCAGCCGCGCTCGGCGAGCACCTCGTCGACCCAGGCCGGCACCACGACGGTCGCCGGGCCGTGCCGCACCTCGTCGAACAGCGGCGTGATCTCGCTCGCGGCGAGGTTGAGCTCGATCGTGCTGGCGCCCGCGGCGGCCGCCGTCATGACGTAGCCGGCGGCCGGATAGACCGCGCCCGAGGTGCCGATCGCGGCGAAGACGTCGCAGGCGACCAACGCCTCGTCGATCGCGTCGAGCTCGTACGGCATCTCACCGAACCACACCACGTCGGGTCGCAGCATCCGCTCACCGCACTCGGGGCACGGAGGACGCTCGATGAGGTCGACCGTGATGGGCGTACGTGCCCCGCACGCGTTGCAGAGCGCGGTCAGGAGGTCGCCGTGCATGTGCACGACGCGGCGGCTACCGGCTCGCTCGTGCAGGTCGTCGACGTTCTGCGTGACGACGAGGAGGTCGTCGCCGAGCTCCTGCTCGAGGCGGGCGAGCGCGCCGTGCGCCGCGTTCGGCTCGGCGAGCACGGACGCCTGTCGACGCGCGTCGTAGAACCTGTGCACGGTGTCGGGGTCACGCTCGAACGCCTCGGGTGTCGCGACATCCTCGACGCGATGCCCCTCCCAGAGCCCGCCCGCGTCGCGGAACGTGGGTACTCCGCTCTCCGCCGAGATCCCGGCGCCGGTCAGCACGACGATGCGCATCCCTCCATTGAATCAGCGTCGAAAACGAATGAGAATCCGGGGTATGGGCGGCTGAGGGGCCTCGTGATGCGGATTCTCCTGCGTTTCGATCGCGGCTCACGCAGCGAGGTCAGCCCGCCGGCACGGGAGCGACGGATCCGGCGGTGACCTCAGCCTTGTGGGCGGCGAAGGCGGCGAGCACCTCGTCCTTCTCCCGCTGTGGCACGCCGACGACATCGAGGGTGCGGCCGAGCTCGGCCGCCACCTCGTCGAACTCCTCGGGAGAGATGCGCAGGTTGCGATGCGCCTCCTCGAGCCCGAGGGTGGTGCTGCCGGGCACGGTGGGCGTGTACTGGAACGGCCCGCCGGCCACGTTGCACACCCAGAGGGTGCGCATGAACTTCAGGCCCGGAAGCCTGCCCAGATTCTGGGTGTGCCACTCCCGCAGGGCCGGATTCTGCGACTGCTGACCGACGATCGGGTTCTGGACGACGGCGTCGCTGAAGTGGTCGACGACCGCGGCGATGGCGAAGACGCCACCGAGCCGGTCGTAGAGCGTGGGTTCGGACATGGTTGCTCCTCTGTTCGGTCCCGCGATCGCTGGCCTCGTCGAGCGATGTCGGTTAATCGATGAGTGCCAGCCGGCAACCGTGGCTTACAACCTCATGGACGTTTGGCCCGCGTCGGCCGAGACGGCGTCGCCTGGCGCCGGTTCGACCGACCTCGTGCTCGGAATGCTCGTGCTGACGGTCTTCGGCGCTCAGCGCTCGATCGACCGCCGATCATCGCGGCGAGCGACCAGCGAGCGAAGTACGAAGAACACCACGACCGCCACGACGGCGACGATCGCGAGCTTGGCGATGAACCACAGCAGGCTGAAGAGCAGGTCGACGATGAACCACGCGATGAGCACGGCGGCGATGACGCCGAGGATGGTCCAGACGGTGCGACTCATGCTTCGAGGCTAGTCGAGGTTCATGGGAGCTTCGAAGAATCGGTGACGCCGCGCGGGCGCGATCGGCCCGCCTACATTCCGGGGTGGGAGGTGCAGTCCACCGCGGTTCCGCGCGCGACGTCTCCCTCGGCGTAGTCACTGGCCGACTTGACGAGCTTGCCCCCGTAGAACACCGCACACGCGAGGCTCCCTCCGGTGGCGCTGGTGGCCACGAAGGTCCAAGGTGCGGATGCCGCCTGGTTGCCGCAGTTGGTCTGGAGGAGCGCGACCGCGGGGCCGACGGACGTCGTGCTGCGGATCTCGGGGTCCGCATCGGGGCGGAACACCGAGTACGTGAGGTCGATCGGCGTCGAATCGTCGTCCGCGGTCACGACGAAGGTCACCACGCCGGGCGCGGAGCGGTCGAGCGGGCAGTCGCCCGGTTCGGCTGGGAGCGCGTTCGGGAGGGCGCCGTCGGATTCGGCCGGCTCCGAGGGCGACGCCGAAGCCGTGGCTGGTGGTGGCGACGTCTCGGGGGCTACGGAGGAGCTGGCGTCGCCGGCGCCGACAACGCTGCAGGCGGTCAGGGCGGCGAGGGTCATGAGGATCGCGGCAGCCCCCGGAAGGATCCGCCGCCGCACGTCGTTGCGCATGCGGCTCATCGTAGGGGCGACGATGCCCACGGCCGCGGATGCGCCACAGTGCGTCGGACCGCGCCTTCTGACGACGCGGCGCGCACGGGTACGCTCTCGTGATGTCCAACGACGCGATCGCTGCATTCATCGAGCGGCTCACGGTGAGCCCGGCCGGCCCGAACAGCGCGAACTTCTTCGACCGAGGCCGGCCCGGGAACGCCATCCGTCGGCGGAACCTCGCGCGCTACTTCGAGCAGCTGGCCGCCCGGCGCCCGACGACCCTGCTCGTGGGCGAAGCCCCCGGGTACCGCGGGATGGCGATCACGGGCGTCCCGTTCACCAACGCCGTGCTCCTGCGCCGCGGCATCCCGCACTTCGACCTGTTCGGCACGGGGCACGGCTACGAGATCCCGGATGCCGCCGGCATCGCCGCGGAGCCGACCGCGACCGTCATGTGGAACGCCCTCGTCGAGCTCGACTTCCTCCCGGTGCTCTGGAGCGCGTACCCCCTGCACCCGCACCGCCCGGGCGATCCGCGGTCGAATCGCACGCCCTCGGTGACCGAGACCGCGGCGTGGGCGTGGGCGTGGCGCGAGCTGATGGACGTGTTCCCGATCACCTCCGTCGTCGCCGTGGGCAACGTGTCGCGCGCGACGCTCGCGCGGGAAGGGTTGTCGGTCCCGCACGTCCGCCACCCGGCGCACGGCGGTCGCGAGAAGTTCACGTCGGGCCTGCGCGACCTCCTCGACCGAGGCGTCATCGCCTAGGCAGGCTCCCGAGCCGTTCGGAGATGTCGGCCGCGGTCGCACGCGCGGCGGACACGACCTCGTCGAGGTCGACGGTGCTGTACGAGGTCGCGACGTAGGGCACGGTCAGCGCGGCGATGGTCTCACCCGACGGTCCCGCGATCGCCACGACCACATCGGTGACGCCGGCCTGCAGTCGGTCGGGACGGGTGAGGTATCCGGCGCGCAGCGCGCGGGCCTCGGACGGCGCGGGCGCCGCGGCATCCGTTCGGCCCGCCGTGAGCACCGCACCGGTCGCGGTCGTGTCGATCGGGAACAGCGCACCCACCCGGACGTGGTAGCCGAAGTCGGCCGGCGACTCGGCCTGGGCGATGACGCGCACGCTGCCCGCGTCGTCGACGCTGAGGTTGCAGGACTGCCGAATCCGGTCGGCGAGCGCGCGCATGGGGCCCGCCGCGAGCTGGACGAGTCCGCGCACCGGCGGGTGCGGGTGGGCGAGGTCGAACAGGGCCATCGAGAGCACGTAGCGGCCGGAGTGCTCGTCGCGCGTGAGGTAGCCCCGCCGGTCGAGCGTGGCGAGCACCCGGTAGATCTGGCTCACGTTGCGCCCGACCGCGTCAGCGATCTCGGTCTGGCTGAGCCCGGCGGCCTGGTCGGCGAGCAGTTCCAGGATGTCGAGCGCCTTGTCGAGCGCGGGGGCCGAGTAGTCAGGGGTGCGGGGAGCCATCGGATGCCTCTGGGCTCCCGTCAGCGGTCGGCGCCGAGTGCCCGCACGAAACGTCGGGCGATCTCGCGTTCGAGGTCATCGGGCACCGGCTGGGCGCCCGGCACGAGGGAATCGGCGGCGGTGGCGACCCGCTCGAGCGACAGCGCCTGCAGGAGGAATCCGAGGTCCATCGCCTCGATCGAGTTGCCCTTGGGCTCGCGTCCGGCGAGGTTCACCATGCGGCCGCCCGCGAGCAGGACGATCTCGCGTCCGTCGGGCAGCTCGATGCGCTCGATCGCGGTGTCGAGCTCGGTGACGGCGGTCGCACGGCCAGTGAGCGCGGCCGTGTCGATCTCCCACGGGAAGTGGCCGGCGTTGGCGAGCACGGCCCCACTCGGCATCCGGTCGACGATCTCGTCGGTGATGATGCCGGGTTGCCCCGTCGCGGTGATGAAGAACTCGCCCCATTCGGCGAGGTCGGCGAGCTCGCCGACGCGATAGCCGTCGAGGGCGGCCTCGAACGCCTTGAGCTCGTCGATCTCGGCGACCGCGACCCGCCCGCCGAATGCACGCAGGTACTGGGCGATGCCGCGCCCGCACCACCCGTAGCCGGCGACCACGAATCGGCGGCCGGGGATCATCAGGTTCGTGATGCGCATGACGCTCTCGACGACCGACTGGCCCACGCCGTGCCGGTTCTCGCCGATCGCCTTCAGCGGGCTGTCGTTGATGACGATGGTCGGGAACGGCACACGGCCTGCGAGCTCGGTGCGCAGGCGGATGCCGCCGCTGGTCGTCTCCTCGGTGCCGCCGATCACGGTGCCGGCCGTGCCTGCCGCGCCCACGCCGGCCCCGAGGTCGGCGCCGTTGTCGAGCAGGATTCCGGGGCGCGCGGCCACGACCGCCGCGACGTTCGCCTCGTGCTCGGCCAGCGTGTCGTCACGTCGGCCGAACACCGTCATGCCGGTGGCTCGCAAGTGGGCGACGATGTCGTCCTGCGTGGAGCCGTGATTGCCGGTCGCGACGATCTCGGCGCCGCCGGCCGCGAGGACCTCGAGCAGCACGGCGGTCTTCGGCTCGAGGTGCAGCGACATGCCGACGCTGCGGCCGGCGAACGGTCGTCGCTCGGCGAACTCCGCCCGAGCCGCGGCGAGCAGCGGCATCCGCGATCGGATCCAGCGGATGCGGGCGGCGCCCTGGTCGGCGAGCGTGGACGAGGTGAGCGCTGACATGTTCGACGGCTTTCGTGGGTGAATATGACTTTTCGTAGATGATACTCCTTCGGCAGGCGACGCCGGGCGCAAGCGAGTACGCTGACCGGGCGCAGAGCGGATGCCGCATCCGCGTTGCCTGACCCGATCGGAGACCTCCACGTGCATGACGCGAACCCCGCCGGCGGCCCGACGCTCCATCCCGACACGCTGGCGATCATCGCCGGCCGGCCGCCGCACCTCCCGGATGCGCCGATGAACGTGCCCGTCCACCTCACGTCGACCTATGTCGCGAACGGCGACCTGCGGTACGGCCGCTATGGCAATCCCAACTGGGCGGCCTTCGAGGATGCATTGGGCGCGCTCGAGGGCGGGCGTTGCGTCGCCTTCGCCTCGGGCATGGCCGCGATCACGGCGGTGCTCGACCTGGTCGAGCCCGGTGCCACGGTGGTCGCACCGCGCCACTCGTACACGGGCACCGTCGGCCTGCTCGAGGAGCTCGCCGCGAAGAGGCGCATCCAGGCCGTGTTCGTCGACATCTCCGACACGGATGCCGTGACGGATGCCGCAGCCGGGGCCGCGATGTTGTGGATCGAGTCCCCCACCAATCCGGCGCTCGAGGTCGCCGATATCGCGGCGATCGCGGCCGCGGCTCATGAGCACGGTGCCCTCGTCGCGGTCGACAACACGTTCGCGACGCCGGTGCTGCAGCGTCCGCTCGAGCACGGCGCCGACGTGGTCGTGCACTCCGCGACGAAGTACATCTCGGGCCACAGCGACGTGCTCATGGGGGCGGCGGTCGCGGCATCCGACGACCTTGCAGCGGCCTTCGTCGGGCACCGCTCGATGTACGGCGCGATCCCGGCGCCGCTCGAGACGTTCCTCGCGCTGCGCGGCCTGCGCACGCTGCCCGTGCGCGTCGAGCGCGCCCAGTCGAACGCACAGGAGCTCGTGCGCCGACTCACCGGACACCGCGCCCTCGAGGAGGTGCGCTACCCCGGATTCGGCGCGATCATCTCCATCGTCGTGCGCGGCGGAGCCGAGCCGGCCGAGGCGCTGGCGGAGCGCACGAAGCTCTGGGTGCATGCCACGAGCCTCGGCGGCGTGGAGTCGACGCTCGAACGACGTCGGCGGTGGCCCGCCGAGCAGTCGACGATCCCCGAGGGCCTCGTCCGCCTGTCGGTCGGCCTCGAGCACGTCGACGACCTGCACCGCGACCTCACGTCTGTGCTCGACGCACTCGATCCCGCCTGAGTGCACGCAGAACGAGCCCGCCCGCCGCCACGACGACCGCGACCGCGAGCGGCGGCACGACCAGCGACGGTTCGAGCAGTGCCATGCGGAACACCCCGATGCCGTAGTGGAGCATCTCGTCGAGGTGCCGAGCCAGCACCCGGCTGCCGATGGCGCTGGTCGCACCGGTGATCAGGGCTGGAGCGATCCAGAGCATCGCCAGGCTCGCAACCGCGGCGATGATCCGTCCGATGGTGTTCACTCCGGCCCAGGCGATCGCCGCGCCGATGAGCACGGGCGCCACCCAGCGCACCGCGCCGAACAACCACGGCGGTTCGCCGGCGAACGCCGGACCCTGCGGGGAAAGGAGGGCGTGCAGCCATCCGCTCGAGAGCAGCGCCGCGACGGTGAACCCGATGACGGCGCCGGCCCTGGGCGCCCGCGCGATCAGCCCGAGCACGCCGAGACCGAGGGCGACCGCGGTGACGGCGACCGCGGTGACGCCCGTCAGGTAGAGCTCCGACATCGGGTCGTCGCGGAGGCCGCCGGCGACGACCATCGCGGTCTGCGTGACGGCCACGAGGTGCACGACTCCCACACCGAGCACCAAGAGCGCGAGTCCGCCCCTCGGGGTCCGGTCGCGCAGGGCGCGCGCGACGAGACCGGCGGTGGCCGATCCGATGACGATGAGGGCGGCGATGATCGTCAGGTGGTACTGGCTGAACGGCAGCAGCGCCAACGGCATGTCGTCGGGCAGGGTCTCGACGGCCCACAGGTTCTGCAACGGGAGGCGCAGGCCGGTGATGAGCCAGGGCAGCAGGCCGAAGAGGGCCGACGCCACGCCGATGACGAGGAAGAGCCACCGGCTCAGATCCTTCGCGTTCGACGTGGCGTCTTCGGCCGCGACGGATGGCGCGGCAGAGGTATCGAGTGTGGATTCCGGGGTCATCGACTCAGCCAACCACAGGGGTACGTCAGTGCGGAGGCGTCGAGCCGCCGCGCAGGCGACCGACCTCTAAGCTGGCGAGGATGATCGGTCGCTTCTTCACCGGGGTCGGGATGCTCTTCCGCGGTTTCGGGTTCTGGGCCCGGCGGCCCGAAGCGATGGCGCTCGGACTGGTTCCAGCAGCGATCGTCGCGATCGTGGTGGGCGCGGCCCTGGTCGCGCTCGGCTTCAACATGCCGTTCCTCACCGACTGGCTCACGCCCTTCGCCGACGACTGGACGGATCCGTGGCCCGACCTCGTGCGTGCCGCGATCGGCGCGATCATCTTCGCCGCCGCCATCGTGCTGGCCGCCGTGACCTTCACGGCGCTCACGCTCGCCGTCGGCGATCCCTTCTACGAGCGCATCTGGCGGGCGGTGGAGGTCGAGCTCGGCGGAACGGTGCCCGACGAGGGCGGCGGATTCTGGCGCTCGGTTCGCGACTCCATCGTGCTCATCGCGCTTGGCCTCGTGACGGCGATCGGCGTCGTGCTGAGCGGATTCATCCCGGTCGTCGGCGGGGTGCTCGCGCCGACGCTCGGCGTGATCCTCTCGGGGCGGCTGCTCGCGACCGAGCTGAGCTCGCGGGCGTTCGAGGCTCGCGGCATCCGCTCGGGCGTGCGACGACGCCTGCTTCGCGGCCATCGAGCGAAGCTGCTGGGCTTCGGCATCGCGACGCAGCTGTGCTTCATGGTTCCGCTCGGCGCGATCATCACGATGCCGGCCGCGGTCGCGGGGTCGACGCTGTTGGCGCGCTCGGTGCTCGATGCGGCCGCGAGGCAGCAGCAACCGCTCACCGCAGGGCCGCCCACCGCAGGGCCGCCCACCGCAGGGCCGCCCACCGCAGGGCCGCCGCCCGCCAGCGGGCAACCGCCGCCCGGCACCTGACGGGCTCGTCGCCGACCGGGTTCAGGACGCCGTGCCGTCGAACAGCAGCATGGGCACCGGACCGAACGGCATCGAGCGCACCCGGAGTCGCCGCACGTCGCCGCCGGTGAACCCCGCCTCGACGAGGGCTCGCTCGGTGTCGCGATCCCAGTGGCATCCGTGATGGAAGCGAGCCGTGAACGGTGTCGCCACTCGCTGGATCACGCGTTTCAGGGTGCGCGGCGGCGCGACGACGTGGTCGACGAACACCACGCGTCCGCCGGGCACCAGCACGCGCCGGATCTCGGCGAGGGCGGTCGCCTGGTCGCTGACGGAGCAGAGCACGTACGTGCCGACGACCGCGTCGACGGACGCGTCGGGCAACGGGATCGACTCGGCTCGGGCCTCGAGAGGAGCCGCCGTGTGCCGCCATTCCCGCGCCCGGGTCGCGAGTTCGGACAGTCGCTTTCCGTCGGGCTCGAGTCCCACCCACTCGACTCCCGGATCGAACGCCCCGAAGTTCTCGCCATCACCAGCGCCGATCTCGAGCACTCGGCCGCGCACGCGCCCGACGAACTCCCGTTCGAGGTCGTCGAGTTCCGCTTCTTCGATGAGCGGAGTGGTCGAGGTGGTCACCCACGGCACGCTACCGCGCCAGCCCGCGCGCGTCACTCGTTGCGCGGTCATGCGGCGTTCCGGTCGGATCCGGGCCCTTGCCCACCCTCGTGTTCCCGTTCCCGTTCCCGTTCTCGTTCGGCTGCTGGTTCTCGTTCTCGTGTTGTCGCCGCCGCTACACGTGGGGCCGGCAGTCGTGCCGGGTCGATGGGGTTGATGAGGTCTGCCGGGGTCTTCGGTCGCATCAGCCTCGGGGTTCGGTCGGGGTCGACGTTGCGAGGTGGGATGAGCCAGTAGGTGGTGCCCTCGCGGCGCACTTCCCAGCCTTCATTGTGGTAGCGGAGGTGGTCTCGTCGGCACAGCAGGATCCCGTCGGCGAGGTCGGTGCGGCCTTGGTCGCGCTGCCAGTGGTCGGTGTGGTGGGCTTCGCACCATGACGGCGGGCGAGTGCAGTCGGGATCCATGCAGCCGCCGTCGCGGACCGCGAGTACCGCCTTCTGCATCGGCGTGAACAGTCGCTCCTCGCGGCCCAGGTCGAGCACGGCGCCGTCGTGGTCGAACCGGATCGGCAGATAGCCCTGGCACAGCCCGGTGTGTACGGCGGCGAGCGGGATCCGGCCGGGGTGGCCCTCGAGCATCCCGGTGCCGTGCCCCGTGCCGAGGGTGTGCGCGTTGACCACGATCCGCACCGCCGGCTTCGTCAGGTTCACGACCTGGCCGGGGTCGACGGTGGCGCCCGCGTGCAGCAACTGCACCAGCCCGTCGGCGGCGTTGCGCTCCCTGATCGCCTTGGCGTCGGCGTATGCGGTATCCCCATGCACGGGGTCGCCGAACCCGCGCCGCAGCCGCGGTTCGACCTGTCTCGGATGAGTCAGCTGGTCGAAGACCGCTTTGACCAGCATGCCGGCTTCGGGGTCGAGTTCGAACTCGCCGCGGACCATGCCGTCGGGTTTCAGCCAGACCCGCCAGTACCGTCGCTCCAGCTGAGCGTGGGCGCGGGCGGCCACCCCGGCGGCGTCGATACGGTCACGGGCCCGCCGGGCCGCGAGCCGGGCCGCGTCGGCATGCGCCCGGCCGTCACGGCAGGCGGTGATCAGCCGGTCAAGTTCGGCGGCCAACGACTCCTCGTCGGCGTCACCGCCGGGCTCGCCCAGGCCCGACCGGATCGCGTCGGCCACCGCCACCGTCAACTCCCCGACGACGACAGCCGCGGAGAGTGCGGCGTACCACGGCGGGGCGACATCGGGCAGCACGGCTGCGGCGCCGGGGGCGGCGACGCGCCGCCGGTCGAACTCCGCCGCCGCCCCGGTCTCGGCGACCAGCTCGCCCACCGCGAGCAGGGCGGCGGTGTCACGCTTCGTGGCGCGGGTGATCTGCTGCAACATCGCGCCCGCCGAGACGTGTCCGGCCCGCCGGGCCAACCCCTGCTGCCCGAACGCCACGCGGGACCGGCGCGCCACCTCGGCTGCGGCCAGCGCCCGCACCCGCTCGGCCTCGTGCCGCAACTCCGAAATCGCCTCGAGCGCCGCCACCAGCGCGGCGTCATCCGCCGCCCGGAACAGGGCCGGCGACACCCCGAACCCGCGCAACACCCCGGTCAATCCGGTGATGTCAGGGAGCGGTTCCGGCATGCCCCCATCCTCGCGCGCACCACCCGCACTCGAACATATCCTCGATGATCTCCGGGTGCGGCCGCCGGAAGCTCGGATGGGGCGGACGAGTCGGGGTCTGGAAGGGCACGCGGGCAGCGCAGGCAGGAATGACCGAACCGCGCGGGCGACGCCGCCCCAGCGGCATCCCCACGCCCGGCCCAGGCCGCCGTCGTCAGCCCTGCACGCGGCCCGACTTCGCAGCGATGCGCTTCAGCAGCGGCGGCTTCGCGAGCACCCAGGCCGCTACCATGACGACGACGGATGCCGCGAACACCGCGAACCCCACCCAGTCGTCGACATCGCGGCCCGCGTACATCTGGTTCAGCTTGCGCAGCGCGCCCGTCGTGAACACGAGCACCACGTGCACGAACGTGAACACCAGGAAGAACAGCATCACCGGGTAGTGCACGGCCCGCGCGAGCCGCTCGGGGAAGCCTCGCACGAGCGGTCCCTCGAGCGGCCACACCGACGAGAGACGAAGCCCCGAGACGATCGCGAGCGGCGACGCGATGAACACCACGGCGAAGTACGCGAGCTGCTGCAGCGAGTTGTAGACGACCCAGGAGTCCTCGGTGGGCCACTCGAGCGACGCGTACTGCAGCGCGGCCGACAGCGCGTTCGGTATGACGGCCCAGTCGACCGGCACGATCCGCAGCCACTGCCCCGTCGCGAAGAGCAGCACGACGTAGCTGACGCCGACGAGCACCCACAGCGCCTCGACCCAGAGGTGGAGCCACAGATAGATCCCGAGTCGCCTCGGGGCGCGCCTGGTGCGCGGCCAGCGCGTGTTGTCGCGGGTCCAGAATCCCGGCGGCCGTCGCTTCGATCGCAGCTCGAAGCCCGTCTTCACGAGCAGCAGCAGGAAGAACGCGTTCAGGAAGTGCTGCCACCCCAGCCAGGCGGGAATGCCGACGGGCGTCCCGTCGGGTGGCGGCACCACGCCCGGGTACGTCTCGATGAACTGCTCGACCGCCGGCAGGCCGCGCAGCCACCGGGCGACGAGCACCACGACGGCGAGCACGACGACCGAGATGACCGCCCACCACAGCACTCGCCTGCGCCGTGCCTTCCACCACTCGGTGGCGCGATGGGGCTTCGTCGTGGTCACGACTCTCGACGATAGCGGCGCCGGCTGGGAGCACGAAGCTCACGGATGCCGCGAGCCGGCGTCGCAGCGCATGGCGACGGATCCGTAGACGACCCGACCGCCGGAGTGCTTGAGTGGACTCGTGACCCACGTGGTCGACGCGGACTACCTCGTCGTGGGTGCCGGTGCGATGGGAATGGCGTTCACCGACGCCCTGATCGAGCACGCCGACGACGTGCGAATCGCCCTCATCGACCGTCGCCACGGCGTCGGCGGACACTGGCTCGAGGCGTATCCGTTCGTTCGGCTGCATCAGGCGTCGGCCCTCTACGGCGTTGCCTCGACCCTGCTCGGCGGCGGTCGCGTGCAGCACCGCGGCCCCGAGGCCGGCCTGCAGGAACGCGCGACGAAGGCCGAGATCTGCGCCTACTACGAGGATGTGCTGTCCGACCGGTTGCTCGAATCCGACCGGGTCGAGTTCTACCCGGGCAGCGAGTACGTCGGCGACCGCACCTTCGTCTCCCGCGTGTCGGGCGAGCGGTTCACCGTCACCGACGGATGCCGCATCGTCGACGCGCACTACCTCGCCCCCCGGGTTCCGGCCGAGAAGCCGCCGCCGTTCGGCGTCGCCGACGACGCCAGCGTCGTTCCCGTCAACGAGCTGGCGCACGTGGAGCATGCTCCGAGCCAGTACGTGATCGTCGGGTCGGGCAAGACGGCGACCGACGCCTGCGTCTGGCTCCTGACGGGCGGCGTCGAGCCCGACGCGATCTGCTGGGTGCGGCCTCGAGAGCCGTGGATGTTGAATCGCGCGGTGATCCAGCCGGTACCCGAGGTCTTCCTCGGCATGGTCGCCGACACGATGCAGGCGGCCGAGGCATCCGCATCGCTGGAGGACCTCTTCCTGCGCCTCGAGGACGCCGGCATCATGCTCCGGATCGACCGCGCGGTGACACCCATGATGGCCAAGACGCCCACCCTGGCCGCCTGGGAACTCGATCTGCTGCGCACCATCGAGCAGGTCGTCCGGCTCGGGCACATCGCGCGGGTCGAACGCGGACGCATCGAGCTCGCCGACGGCGCCGTCACCATCGCTGATGACGCGCTCGTCGTGCACTGCGCGGGTGAGGGCCTCATCTACCGGCCGCTCATTCCCGTCTGGGCGCCCGAGGCGATCACGCTGCAGCCCATCCGGGCGGGGTTCCCGTGCTTCGGGGCGGCGCTCATCGGTTACGTCGAGGCGACCCGCGACGACGACGACGAGAAGAACCGGCTGTGCCGGCCGTCTCCCTATCCCGACTCGATGGCCGCCTGGGCGCGCATGACCGTGGTGGGGGCCCGGAACGCGAGGGAGTTCGGATCCGAAGCCGACATCGCCGCCTGGGCGTCGACGGTCGCACTCAATCCCGCCCGCATCGCGCCAGGAGCTCCTCGTTCCGCCCGACTCGACGACACGCTCGATCGGGTGCAGACCCACACGCGGCCGGGCCTGGCGAGGCTCGCCGAGCTGAGCGGCATCGAGCCGACATGACCCGCGAAGCGAATCGGGCGACCAGACCCTCCGGGGCCACCCGACACTCGGCGTGGACGATCGCCGCGCTCTGCACCGGCACCGCACTGAGCGCCCTGAACTCGGGCATGGTCGCCGTGGCGCTGAGCACACTGCGCCGGGAGTTCTCGGTCGACGTCGCAACGGTCACGTGGGTCATCTCGCTCTTCTACCTCGCGTCGGCGGTGCTGCAGCCGTTGATGGGCCGGCTCGCCGATCAGTACGGCCCGCGCCGCGTGTTCATCGCCGGCACGGTGCTCGTCATCGTCGCGGGCGCACTCGGCCCGTTCTCGCCGACGATCGAATGGGTGGCCGCTGCGCGAGTGCTCCTCGCGATCGGCACGGCGACGACCTTTCCGTCGGCCGCGGCGATGCTCCGATCGATCGCCGCTGTGTCGGGGGGCAGCGCGCCGAAGATGATCGGGCGCATCCAGCTGGTCGACACGAGCACGGCCGCGATCGGACCGGTGGTCGGCGGCGTGCTCCTCGTGCTCGCAGGATGGCAGGCCATCTTCTGGATCAACGTCCCGCTCGCGCTCGTCGCCATCGTGAGCACGCTCATCCTCGCCCCCCGAGACGAACCGCGGCCGAGGACGCCGCTGCGCAAGACCCTCGCCGAATCCGACATCCCGGGCATTCTCGCGTTCAGCGTGACGGTCGTCGCCCTGCTCATGTTCCTGCTCGACCTCACATCCGACCCGAACTGGCTGCTCATCGCCGTCGCCGCGGCATCCGGAGCCCTGTTCGCGTGGCGGGAGCTGCGCTGCAAGGTGCCGTTCATCGACCTGCGGCTGCTCGCCGCGAACGCGCCGCTCGTGCGCGTCTACGTCTCGTTCATCCTCGCGACCCTCGTCTTCTACAGCGCGCTGTTCGGCATTCCCCAATACCTCGAGGATCACGCCGGGTACAGCACCGACCTGGTCGGCGTGCTCCTCGTGCCGCTCGCCGCCTTCAACGCGGTGCTGGCGCCGTTCGCGGAGCGCCTCATCGACAAGCGCGGCCTGCGCACGGCCGTCATCGTCGGCACGACCGCGCTCGCCGTGGCGACGACGGCGCTGCTCCTGCTCGGGGTATCGACCGCACCGTGGCTCGTGCTCCTCGTGACCGCGGCGATCGGCGTGCCCTACGTGCTCGTGCTCATCTCACTCACCCAATCGCTCTACGTCGCCGCGCCGGCCGACCAGGTCGGCGAGGCCGCCGGCTTGTTCCAGACGGCGCGATCGCTCGGCTGCATCGGCTCCACGGTCGTCGTCGGCGTCGCGTTCGCTTCGGGCACCGGCCCGAGCGACTGGATGCTGCTGGCGCTCGTCACCGTGGCGCTCGCGATCATCGTCGTGACGGTGGTCGCACTCTGGCGACCTCGCTCGACCGCCGACGTGCCGCCGGGCGATCCGGGGCCGCCGATCAGCGACACGCCAGCGTCTGCTCGATGAGCGCATCCGAGGGGCGTCCGTAGAGACTCTCGCCGTTCCCATCGGCGTGGAACCCCATGCCGATCGCCCATGCGGTGGCCCACGCCTCGTTGGCCTCGCGGGTCGCCGGCTCGGGAACGCCCCACGGGCACTTCGCGATCATCGCGTGCCCCACCTCGTGGGCGATGAGCGACTGCACGCCATCCGAGGGCCACAGCTCCGCGACCGAATCCGAGAGCTGGATCGTGGCCACTCCGCCGCCGGGCTCCCAGGTCGCCCAGCCGCCGTACGAACCGCCCGACCCGAAGCCGTTCACGATCGGGGCCCAGTCGATCTCGATGAGCACCCCGCCCGCGAGCGAGTGTGCGAACGCCTCGGCGGCGGCGCGCTGCTCGGCGAGCGGGCCCGCGTTCTCGGCCTCCTCTGCGGCGTGCGAAGCCTGTGCGGCGCTCGCTGCGACGACATACTCCTGGATCTCGGCGGCTGCGGCGAGGCTCCACGGGGCCTGCGCGGCGATCGCCGTCACCTCGCCGATGGCGGCTCTCAGGGCGAGTCGGTCGCCGTTGCTCGCCGACACCGTGGCCGCGTCGACGGATGGCGCGGACGCCGCGACCGACTCCACGAGCGCCGAACCCTCGGCGACCACCCGCTCGCTCGCCTCCTGCAGCTCACTCGCGCGGGCCGCCGCGGACTCGGCAGCCGACTCGAGCCGCCGCGAGTCACGGTCCAGCCGTTCCGCCTCGCGATCGAGGTCGGCGAACCACGTCGGCCTCGGGCCGACGCGCTCGGCAGGCGCACGGTCCACGTCGGAGGCCCGGTCCTCCACAGCCGACGTGAGCTCGGTGACGGATGCCGCGAGGGATTCCTTCAGCGCGGCATCCGCGTACCCGTCGGCCGCCGCCGCAACGATCGCCTGCCCGATCGGCAGCGGCTCCGCGGCATCCGCTGCCGCCCCTTCGAGATCGGCGACGGCCTCGGATGCCGCAGCCGATGCCGAGGCGTGCCGGGCGACCGCCTCGTCGTACCGCGCGTTCGCGGCATCGAACACCTGCACCGCGGCCACGGCGACCGTGATCGCGGCCAGGACGACGAGGGCCAGCACCGCCCAGGCATACGACCGCCTCCGGCGTGTCGGAGCGGCGGCGGGCTGGGCGGTCACGTGTGCCAGTATGCGAGCCGACCTCGGGATCGGCAACGCTCGGGTGCCGATCCCGCGGTGGTGGCTCGTCAACCAGCGGGGCGCACCGTCGCGAAGAACGCCCGGATGTCGCGCACGACGTCGTCGGGCACCTCGAGGGCGGCGAAGTGGCCGCCGTGGTCGAAGCGGCTCCAGTGCACGATGTTCGAGTTGTCGCGCTCGGCGAAGACCCTGATCGTCTGGAAGTCGTCCTTGAAGACGGCGACGCCGGTCGGGGCTGCGTTGACCTGCGGCTCAGCCTGGCGGCGGGCGTCCTCGAGGTAGACCCGGCTCATGCCGGCGGCGGCGTTCGCGAACCAGTTCACGCTGACCTCGGTGAGGATCTTCTCGAGCGGCACCAGCGAGGTGCCGTTGCCGAAGGAGTTGAACAGCTCGCTGTAGGCGAGCAGCCCCACCGGTGAGTCGCTGAGGCCGACGGCGACGGTCTGCGGCCGGCTCGCGTTCATGGTGTTGTACCCGCCCACCGACTGGAACCACTGCATGTGCTCGAGACCGGCGTAGTCCTGCGGCTCGAGTTGTTCGAACTCGGCCGGGTCGCCCGACGGGAACGAGAAGAGCTGCAGCACGTGCAGGCCGAGGAAGCCGTCGGGGTTCAGCAGTCCGAGCTCGCGGGCGACCAGCGCGCCATTGTCGGATCCGTGGATGCCGTACTCGGTGTACCCGAGGCGGCGCATGAGCGCGTCGTACGCGCGGGCGACTCGCGCGGTCGTCCACCCCGCCTCGGTCACGGGGTTCGAGAAGCCGAACCCCGGGGCATCCGGCACCACGACGTCGAAGGCGTCCTCGGCGCGGCCACCGTATGCGACCGGGTCGACGAGCTGCTCGATGAGGTCGAGATAGTCGACGGATGACCCGGGGTAGGTGTGCGCGAGCAGCAGCGGTGTCGCGCCCTCGTGCGGCGAGCGCACGTGGATGAAGTGGATCGGCTGGCCGTCGATCTCGGTCGTGAAGTGCGGGAACGCGTTGATGCGCGCCTCCTCGGCGCGCCAGTCGTAGCTGGTGCGCCACTGCTCGACGGCGTCGCGGAGGTAGGCGTTCGGGGTTCCGAAGTCCCAGTCGTCGACGGGAGCCGGCTGCGGCAGGCGCGTGCGGGAGAGGCGGTCCATGAGGTCGTCGAGGTCGGCCTGGTCGATCTCGACGCGGAAGGGGCGGATGTCGGTCGTCGCGGTGGTGCTCGTGGTGTTCGTCATGCCTTCGACGCTACGGTCGAATCAGGCACGTTCACTTCCTAAAAGAACGAGAAGATCGAGGCATGTCGGATACGGCCGCGAGGATGCTCGCCCTGCTCTCCCTGCTCCAGTCGCGACGCGACTGGACGGGCACGCAACTCGCCGAGCGGCTCGGCGTCTCGACGCGCACGATCCGCAACGACCTCGAGCGGCTGCGCGAGCTCGACTACCCCGTCGACGCCACCCGGGGTTCCGCGGGCGGCTACCGGCTCGGCTCGGGCGGCAAACTGCCGCCCCTGCTGCTCGACGATGACGAGGCGGTCGCCGTCGCGATCGGCCTGCGCGAGGCCACGGGCGTCGCCGGCGTGGAGGAGTCGAGCGCCCGTGCCCTCGCCAAGCTCGAGCAGGTGCTGCCGTCGCGGCTGCGGCCCGTGGTCACGGCGATCGGGTCGGTCGTCGAGCGCGCGCCCGAGAACACCGGAACGGATGCCCCCGACCCGGAGGTCGACCCGGCGGTGCTCGCCGCGATCGCCGCCGCCATCCGTGACGTCGAGTGGTTCCGCTTCGTCGATCGCGGAACGCCGCGGCTCGTGGAGCCGTACCGGCTGCTCAGCTGGCACCGGCGGTGGTACCTGGTCGGGCGCGATCCCGGCTCGGGCGAGTGGGGCACCTACCGCGCCGACTGGATCGAGCCCCGGATGCCGACGCGCCGTCGATTCTCCCCGACGCCGCTGCCCGGCGGCGACTACACCGCCTTCGCCATGCGCTCGATCGCCGCGAGCGGGTGGAACGTGCACGCGCGCCTGCGGATCGCGGCATCCGCCGACGCCGTGCTCGCTCGCATCAACCCCGCGGTCGGCGTCGTCGAGGCCGTCTCGGAGTCGGAGTCGGTGCTGGTGACGGGCGCCGACTCGCTCGACACGATCGGCGCGTACATCGGCATGCTCGGCATGGATTTCACGGTGGAGTCCCCGCCCGAGCTGGTCCCGCTGCTGCAGACCCTGTCGGAACGGTATGCGCGGGCGGCCGCCGGTGGGAGGCTGGGGGCATGACCACGACCATCGAGCGGCACGTCGACATCGCGGCGTCGCCCGAGGCGGTGTTCGACCTCGTCAGCGACCTGCACGGCTACGGGCGCTGGCTCCCGTCGGCGGGCGACTACGAGGGCACGAGCGAGATCTCTCCCCCACCCGTGGCCGTCGGCACGACGTACGTCGAGCGCAGCCGCCGTGGCACACGACGAGGCGTCGTCATCGCGCTCGCGCGTCCCGATGTCATCGCGTTCCGACAGCCCATGATCTTGCGGCCGCGGTTCGCGGGCACGATCGGGAGCACGGTGTCGATGTCGGTGGCGCCGACCGCGACGGGTGCGCGCGTCACCCGCAGAGTCGAGCTGGGGATCCCCCGACGGCTGGCGCTGCTGCGCTCGCTCATCGTCACGAGGTACACGCGCGAGAGCGAGCGGATGCTGCGGTCGCTGAAGTCCACGGCGGAGCGCTGACGCGTCGCCGCGGCATCCGCTCGGCTTTCGTTCTTCCGCTCGTCACCGGGCGTGCCTAACGTGGGAGGCATCGCTCGCCGAGGAGCAGACGAAGGAGTTCGCATGTCCACGAGACGCCCGATCCACGCCGCCCTGACCGCCACGGCGGTCGGCGCCCTTGCCGCCGCAACGCTCGCGGCCGCACCGGCCGCCGCCGCTCCGCCCGACGGGCGCGGCACCACCGAGCTCAGGGTCGCGACCTACAACCTCTCGCTGAACCGCAACGCAGCCGGCCAGCTCGTCGCCGACCTGGAGACCGGCACGAACGACCAGGCGCAGACGGTCGCCGAGATCATCCAGCGCGTGAACCCCGACATCGTGCTGCTCAACGAGTTCGATTTCGTCGAGGGCGGTGTGGCCGCCGACCTGTTCCGCGACAACTACCTCGAGGTGTCGCAGGGCGGGGCCGACCCCGTCGAGTACCCGTACGCGTTCGTGGCGCCGTCGAACACGGGCGTGCCGAGCGGCTTCGACCTGAACAACGACGGCGTGGTCGGCGGGGGTGACGACGCCTTCGGCTTCGGGCTCTTCCCCGGCCAGTTCGGCATGGCCGTGCTCTCGAAGTACCCGATCCTCGAAGACCAGGTGCGCACCTTCCAGAACTTCCTCTGGAAGGACATGCCAGGCGCGCTGCTGCCCGACGACCCGAACACGGCTGCACCGGCCGACTGGTACTCGGCTGCGGAGCTCAACGTGTTCCGCCTCTCGAGCAAGTCGCACTGGGACATTCCCGTCGACGTGAACGGCAACACCGTGCACGTGCTCGCGTCGCACCCCACCCCGCCGACGTTCGACGGCGCGGAAGACCGCAACGGGCTGCGCAACCACGACGAGATCCGGTTCTGGGCCGATTACGTGCGGCCCGGCAAGGCGTCGCGCTACATCTACGACGACAAGGGAACGATGGGCGGACTGAAGCCCGGCGAGTCGTTCGTCATCCTCGGCGACCAGAACGCCGACCCGCTCGACGGTGATTCGGTGGCGGCCGCGATCGACCAACTGCTCGACCACCCGCGCATCCACGACCCGCTGCCGACCTCCGAGGGCGCGGTCGAGGCATCCGCGTTGCAGGGCGGAGCGAACCTCGCGCACCGGGGCGACCCCGCCTTCGACACGGCCGACTTCAACGACAACGCGCCGGGCAACCTGCGCGCCGACTACGTGCTGCCGTCGAAGGACCTGCGCGTGCTCGACGCCGGTGTCTTCTGGCCGCTGCAGGCCGACCCGCTGTCGGCGCTCACGGGTGTGTTCCCATTCCCGTCGAGCGACCACCGGGCGGTGTGGGTCGACCTGCGCGTGCACGGCTGACGAACACGACGGATGCCCCGTGGCTCGTCATGCCGCGGGGCATCCCGGGTGCTGGCTGCCCGCCGTGCCGGCTGCGGCGGCATCCGCTCGCTCAGGAGCCGGGAAGGCCGACCCGGTCGGGCACGGCGCCGACGACGCCCGGGAGCCATGACTCCATCTCGGGCCAGGCCCGGCCGGTGGGCAGGTGACGCAGGAGGCGTGCCAACGAGTCGTCGGCATCGGGCCACGGGATGACCCGGGTGGGTGCCGCCGAGGCGAGGACGCCGAGCCACCAGTGCTGCCACGTCGGACGCAGGTCTTCGGGGTGCAGCACGACGTAGTAGTCGGGCACGGTGATCTCGTGCCGCTCGGCCGCCTCGACGGCTCGATCGATCTCGAGCTCGAGCACGCCGTACGTGGACTGGTCGTCGAAGAATTCGACCCAGGCGGCCGCCACGTGGGCCAGCGGATCGTGGTCGTGCACGAAGTAGGGCGCGTCGGCCGTGGCCGACCAGCGCGCGACCTCGTCGTCGGGAATGCCGTCGAACGCCAAGGCTCTGACGTTCGCGTATCCCTCGAGGGCATGGATGGCCGACGTCGACTCGTCGCCGACGACGACCAGAGTGGTACTTGCCGGTGCCTCCATTTCCGCATTGTACGTCGGGTTGTGGCAGGGTGCGGCAGTTCGTCGCGGTTCGGCGCGGTCAGGCGATCCGCAGCACGACATTGCCGCGCTTGCGCCCCGTGTCGACGTATCGATGGGCCTCGGCGACGTCGTCGAGGTCGTAGACGCGATCGATCACCGGGCGGAACGCGCCCGACTCGGCGAACCGGGCGAACTCGGCGAAGTCCTCGCTGCTGACCGGCGCGAGCTTCATCGTCACGAGCTTGCCGCTGCGCCGGCTGTGCCGCTTCGCCGAGAGCACGCCCTTGAGGTCGGTGATCACGAGGAGCAGTGCTCCCCCGGGCTCGATCGACCCCTCCACGCGCTCGAACGGGGCGTTGCCGACGCAGTCGACGATCACGTCGTACGTCTCGCCGTTCGCCGCGAAGTCGTCGATGGTGTAGTCGATGACCCGGTCGGCGCCGAGCGAGCGCACGAGATCGGCATTCGTACCGCTGCACACGGCCGTGACGCGTGCGCCGCGAAGCTTCGCGAGCTGCACGACCGCACTGCCGACGGCGCCGGATGCCCCGTTCACGAGCACCTCGGTTCCCGAACTGATCTCGACATGTGCGAGGAAGGCGAGCGCCGTGTGGCCGCCGAACACCAGCGCCACCGCCTCCTCCATGCTGAGGCTGGACGGCTTCGGGGCGATCGCCTTCGAGACAGGAACGCGGACGTACTCGGCGTGCCCGCCGAACGATCCACCGAGCATCGCGATGACCTCGTCGCCCGGCGCGAAGCCCGTGACGGCACCGCCGACCGATTCCACGACACCGGCGACGTCCATTCCGAGCACGCGCTTGCGCGGCCGGAACACGCCGAGCGAGAGCGGGATGAGGAATCCGAGCCCGTCGGGGACGTCTCGGGTGCGGAGGCGGTGGTCGGCGATGCTCACCGTGCTGGCGTGCACCCGCACGAGCAGCTCGTCGGGCTTCGGTGTCGGCTTCGGCACCTCTTCGACCTGCACGACCTCGGGCGCGCCGAACCGTCGCGCGACCGCGGCCCGCATCCGCGTGCCCTGAACACCTGTTGTCGTCATGACGACCCCTTACCTTACGGTGTATGCCTTACGTCGTAAGGTACACTCGAACCCGATGGATGTCCAGAGCGAAGTTCCTCCGACGACCACCGAGCGCCGCGCGCCGTTGACGCGTGAGCGCGTGCTGCGCGCCGCCGTCGACCTGGCCGACGGGGCCGGCGTCGCCTTCGTGACCATGCGCAGGCTCGCCGAGCAGCTGGGCGTCGAACCGATGTCGCTCTACTACCACGTGCCGAACAAGGAGGCGATCCTCGACGGCATCGTCGACCTCGTCTTCCGCGAGGTCGAGCACGAGGTCGGGGCCTTCGAAGCGCCCGCAGAGTCCGACCCCGATTGGAAGGCGGCGCTGCGCGACCGCATCGTGGCTGCCCGACGCGTGATGCTGCGGCATCCGTGGGTCCCGGCGCTGCTCGACACGCGCAGCGGTCTCGGGCTCGCGCAGGCCCGGTACGTCGACGCCGTCGTGGGCACCCTGCGATCGGGTGGGCTCTCGTTCGACCTCATCCACCACGCTATGCATGCGCTGGGCAGCCGCGCGTTCGGGTTCTCACAGGAGCTCGGCGACGAGGGAAGCTCGGCCGACGCGGGCGACGCCGATGCGCTCGGGCAAATGGCCGAGCACGTTCCGAATCTCGCCGCCATGCTCGCCGTGGTCGCTCATGACGACCCCGATTCCACGCTCGGCTGGTGCGACGACCAGTTCGAGTTCGAGTTCGGACTCGACCTCATCCTCGACGGGCTCGAGCGGCTCCACGCCAACAGCTGACGGAGGTCGCTCAACGCGGCCGGCCGGGCGCCGCCTCGGGGTCAGCTCGCGAGGCGCATCCCCGTGATCGGGTCGCCGAGGCCGGGCAGCACGTCGGCGAAGTCGACGCCGCCGACGGTGATCACGCGCCACGAGGCATCCGTGAAGCGCACGTGCGACGACGACGCGTTCTCGAGCTTCGGGTAGCGCCGCTCGGCATGTCCTGAGATGGCCGCGAGCGTGTGCCGGATCACCATCGCATGGGTCACGACGAGCACCCGCGAGTCGGGGAGGTCGACCGAGATGCGCTCGAGGGCACGGATTCCGCGTGGCCCCACCCGCTCATCGGGCTCCTTGCCGGCGAAGTCGCGGTCGGGCCAGCGCGCATCGAGGTCGGCGACGAGCACGCCCTCGGCCTCGCCGAACTCCTGCTCGATGAGCTCGTCGTAGGTTGCGGCCAGCGGCACGCCGAGGGCCGACCCGATGAGCTGGGCGGTTTCGCGTGCCCGCACGAGCGGGGAGCTGACGATGGCGTCCCACGGCTCCGACGAGAGGGCGGATGCCGCGACGCGGGCCTGCTCGCGCCCCGTCTCGTTCAGCGGGATGTCGCTGCGTCCCTGCATGCGCCCCTGGAGGTTCCAGTCGGTCTGACCGTGGCGGATGAGGGCGATGTGCATGGCTCCCACCATAGGCGGGGCCGGCTGGGCGAACGCTACACGTCGCGCCCGACGGGCCGGCGACACCGCTCACCGACGGCGCGCGTCGCCGGGCCCCGAGTGCCGCCGAGGCACGGAAGTCGTGTTCCCGATTTTCGAAGGCGGTGCCGAAGTGCCGAAGTGCCGAGGTGCCGAAGTGCCGAAGTGCCGAAGTGCCGAAGTGCCGAAGTGCCGGACGCGCGCAGAAGGGAGACCCATCCCGGAACGCACCGCACCGCACCGCGCCGCACCACACCGCCTGCGAGCCGGCGCGGGGGAAATCTCCGTGCAGAGCACGGATGCGGCGGATGCCGGGCGAGAGGACGCTGGGCACACCAACCCATCCACCGTCGAGGAGACGACTGATGACCGAGACCGCAGCACCCGTCCAGACCGATGCCGATCGCGCCGACGCCGACCGCGCCCTGAAGACCAAGCACCGCGCCATGTGGGCGTCGGGAGACTACCCGACCCTCGCATCCGACCTCATCTGGCAGCTCGGCCCACGCGTCGTCGCCGCAGCCGACGTGCGACCCGGCGACCGCGTGCTCGACGTGGCCGCCGGCAGCGGCAACGCCGCCATCCCCGCCGCGCTCCGCGGCGCGATGGTCGTGGCGAGCGATCTCGCGCCCGAGCTCTTCGACGTCGGCCGGCGTCTCGCCGCCGAAGCGGGCGCCGAGCTCGAGTGGCGCGAGGCGGACGCCGAGGCCCTGCCCTTCCCCGACGACGCCTTCGATGCCGTGCTCTCGACCGTCGGCGTGATGTTCGCGCCGCACCACGAGCGTGCCGCCGACGAACTCGTGCGGGTCTCGAAGCCCGGCGCGCGAATCGCCCTCATCAGCTGGACCCCCGAGGGCTTCATCGGCCAGATGTTCAAGACCATGAAGCCGTACGCTCCGCCGCTGCCCGAGGGCGCCCAGCCCGCTCCGCTCTGGGGCGACGAGCAGCATGTGCGCGACCTCCTGGGCGACCGCGTGAGCGACCTCACCGTCACGCGCGAGACCGTCGTGATCGACCGGTTCGACTCGGGCGAGGCGTTCCGCGACTACTTCAAGCACCATTACGGACCGACGATCTCGGTGTACAACCGCATCGCCGACGACCCCGAGCAGGTGCACGCACTCGACACCGCGCTCGCCGAGCTCGCACGTTCGCACGGCCTCGAGAAGCCGGGCGACGCGATCGAGTGGGAGTACCTGCTCGTCACCGCACGCGTGCGCTGACCGGCGACCACCCGCACGACAACGAACCCGAGAGACGATCATGCACCTCAGCAACCACTACACGACGCTCGACCTCCGCCGACTCGACGAGACCCGCCTCGAGCGCGAGCTCGAGCTGCGGCGACGCATCGCCGAGGTCGCTGAGGCTGCCGAGGGGGTGACGGATGCCGCGCGCCCGCGCCGCGGCATCCGTGCCCTCCTTCCCCGCCGCTTCGGCCGTCTGGTGGCGCCGCCCGCATCCACGGGGTGAATGCTCGCACCGTCACCCGCGAACGGGGGCGTGCCCGAACCGGTGCGGCGACCGGCGCGCGGTCCTAGACTGGCGCCGTGTCGGCCCGTACGGACACGCTGACCGCCCGCGAGAGCGCGGTCCTCGCCGCCATCGAACGGCGCCTGAGCAACCCCGAGATCGCCGCGGAGTTGTTCATCTCGGTGCGCACGGTCGAGAGCCACATCGCGAGCCTGAAGCGCAAGCTCGGGGCCGAGAGCCGTGCGGAGCTCATGGCCGCGGCCGCCGAGCGGCGGGAGCGTGCGGCATCCGTTCGCCTGCCCCGCAACGCCTTCGTCGGACGTGACGCCGACCTCGCGACGCTCGCCGACCTGCTCGACGAGCAGCGCTGGGTGACCGTCGTCGGGCCCGGTGGCGTGGGCAAGACCCGCCTCGCCCTCGAGTTCGCGAGCCGCAGCGAGCACGTGCCCGTCATCGTCGAACTCGAGCACGCCGAGCCGGGCGACGTCGTCGCGAGGATCGCGCGGGCCCTCGACCTCGAGGCCGTGCCGGGGGCGGATGCCGCGACCTCCGTCGTGATGGCGCTGGCATCGCATCCGTACCTGCTCGTGCTCGACAACGTCGATCGCGTCGGGCCGGCCGTCGGCGAACTCGTGGCGCGGGCCCAGGCACGGGCGAACGGCCTGCGCGTACTCACGACCTCGCGCACGCCGATCGGCGACGACCTCGAGGCGGTGTATCCGCTCGCTCCCCTCCCCGTCGGGGGCACGGATGCCCCGGCGGTGACGATGTTCCTCGACCGCCTGGGCGCGTCGGGAGGTGCCGCGGCGGCGCGCCTGTCGACCGCCGACCTCGAGCTCGCCGCGCACGTGTGCGAGCGCCTCGACGGCCTCCCGCTCGCCGCGCACGTGTGCGAGCGACTCGACGGCCTCCCGCTCGCCATCGAGCTCGCCGCGGCCGTCGCGCGCCACCTGTCGCTCGCCGAACTCGCCGAGCGGCTCGACCGCGACTTCGCGACGCTCGACCGCGCCGTGCCCGCGGGGCGGCACCGCACCCTCGAGACCGCCTTCGACTGGACCTGGGACCTCCTCACCGAGGAGGAACGCGACGTGCTCTGCCGGCTCGCGGCCCTGCCTCGCACGTTCGACATCGACCTGGCGTCCGCCGTGACGCACCCCGGCGCGGAGGGCACGGTGCTGCGGCTGCTGGATCACTCCTTGCTCGTGGCGACCGGCGGCTCGCCGCGCCGGTTCCGGCTGCTCGCCGTGATGCGCGAGTTCGTGCACGCCCGCACCGATCCGGCCGTCATCCGCGAGGTGCTCGAACAGCACGCCGTGTACATGCAGCGCATCACCGACCAGTTCGTGGTCACCGCCCGCACCGACGACAGCGCCCGAGCATTGGATCTCTCGGCGACGCTCTGCCCCGAGGTCAACGCCGCCCTGCGGTGGGCCCTCGCCGCCAAGCATCCGTCGGCCCTGCCGCTCGCGGCCGACCTGTCGATCGGCGTCGAGCAGTACGGGTCGGATGTCGACAGCGTTCGCGCCATCGCCATGGCCGCGCGCGACGAGCGGGTGCTCGCATCGGCGACCCCCCAGCAGCTGCTGCTGATGGGGAACGCCCTCGCCTTCCTCGACGTCGAGCTCGTCGGCGAGCTCGCGCAGCGCGCCATGGCACTCGCCGGTGGCGACGGCGACGATCGGGCTCGGCTCGCGGCGCACCACCTCGCGGGCATGGCCGACGCGTACGCCGACCGCGATGACACCGCGCACGAGCACCTCGACGAGGCGGAGCGGATCGCCAGCTCGCTCGGCGACTCATGGGAGCTCGCGGCGGTCCACCAGATGCGCGGCATCGCGTTCCGCCATGCGACACCTCCGCAGACCGAGCGGGCGATGGACGAGTTCGAGGCCGCGATGCGTGGCTTCGCGCTGGCGGGAGATGCCATGCACGTGAACAACGCGCGCTTCATGCTCGCGTTCGCGGCGGCCGACTCGGGGCGCGAACTCGATCGCGCCGAGCAGTTGGTGTCGGAGTGCATCGCCTACGCGCACTCGGTCGGGAACGAGCACGAACTCGCGCACGCGTACCTCGTTCGAGCGAAGCTGCATCGCGACGACCCGACGGAGGGCGACAACATCGCGGCACTCATCGGCACCTTCCGCCGGCTGGGCGACCTCCGGTGCCTCTCGCGGAGCCTTGCGCTGCAGGCGCGGCGCGTTCCGTCCGAGGCGAGGGTCGGCTTGCTCGAAGAAGCCCTCTCGGTCGCGGAGGCCGGTGGCAACCGTGACCTGCAGTCGTCGACCCTCACGGCGCTCGTCGATGCGCGGTGGGCGCTCGGCGACCGGGTCGCGACACTCGCGACGCTCGACCGGCTCGCTGCCATCGCTGGGGCGGATGCCGCATCCGCGGCCTGCCCGCCCGAACTCGTCGACGACTTCACCATCGCGCCGGTCAACTAACGGGCGCGGCGGCCCGATCAACTCCGTTTCCCGAGATTTCCATGCAAAGGAATAGATCGAGTCATCGCCGAGTTGCACTCGCTGGACGCGTCGAGAGGCGCGTCTTGTCGTGGGAGGACCGCCCGTCCGCGACATCCGAACCACTGAACCATCGGAAAGCGAAGCGAATGACCAAGATCGCCATCATCATCGGAAGCACCCGCCCCGGCCGCAACGGCCAGGCCGTCGCGGAGTGGGTGCTCGAGCAGGCCGCGTCCCGCACGGATGCCCAGTTCGAGATCGTCGACCTCAAGGACTTCGACCTCCCGCACCTCGACGAGGCCGCGCCTGCCGCGTTCGGTCAGTACGCGAACGAGCACACCAAGAAGTGGTCGGCCACGATCGCCGACTACGACGGCTACATCTTCGTCACTCCCGAGTACAACCACTCGACCTCGGGCGCCCTGAAGAACGCGCTCGACTACCTCTACAACGAGTGGAACAACAAGGCCGCGGCATTCGTCAGCTACGGCAGCCTCGGTGGCGCCCGCGCCGTCGAGCACCTGCGTCTCGTCGCCGCCGAGCTCCAGCTCGCGACCGTGCGCCAGCAGCTCGCGTTCTCGCTGATGACCGACTTCAAGGACTTCTCGACCTTCACCCCGGCCGAGTACCACCTGCCCGGCGTGACCACGATGCTCGACCAGCTCGTGGCGTGGGCCGAGGCACTCCGCACGGTGCGCGAGCCCGCCGCCGAGGAGCAGATCGCGGCGTAGTCACGCACCCCGGGCCTCACCGCCTGCATCTCACGACGGCGGATGCCGCCCGGTCTCGGGGCGGCATCCGCCGTTTCCTCGTCGGGGAGCGCCTCGCTCGTCGACGGTCATTGACGCTCGCACGCGGCCGCGAAAGATTGGATGAGCGGATGTCGAATCCGCGCGATCCCGTTCGATGCACAGGGAGAGGCGGCATCCGGTCGCCGTTCACTCGAAGGAGCACACCATGGGAATCATCTCGGCCGACCTGTTCGTCACGCTCGACGGCGTCTTCCAAGCACCCGGCGCCCCCGACGAGGACCACGAGGGCGGCTTCGAGCTCGGTGGCTGGCAGGGCGCGTACTTCGACGAGGAGTCGGGCGAGGTGATCGGTGCGGGCATCGATCGGCTCGATGCGTTGCTGCTCGGTCGCAAGACGTACGACATCTTCGCCGGTTACTGGCCCACCCAGGGCCCCGACCCGATCGCGCACAAGTTCAACGCGGTGCCGAAGTTCGTCGTGTCACGGACGCTCACCGACCCCACGTGGGAGGGAACGACGGTGCTGACGGATGTCGCGACCGAGGTTCGCGCCCTCAAGGACCGGTTCGACGAGATCCACGTCATCGGCAGCGGCGAGCTCGTGCGGTCGCTCGTAGCGGCGGACCTCCTCGACCGATTGAACCTGTTCGTGTACCCGATCACGCTCGGCGCCGGCAAGCGCGTCTTCGATGGCGTGGTCCCGGCCGCCTTCACGCTGGCGGAGCCGCCGAGGGCGTTCCCGAAGGGCGCGATCTCGCTCGTCTACGAGCGGGCCGGCGTGCCGGTGACCGGCGTGGACATCTCCGATCTGGAGTAGCCGAAGCGAAGATGCGTTCGGACCTGCGCGACTCCTGAAAAGAAGGACGCCGCTCGACGCCCGGTTCGATATCGGCGGGCGTCCTTCTTTTCAGCAGTCTTTCGTTGAGCCATGCACCATGGGGTCGACCATGCCGTCACGCCCGCAGCAACCCGCGCAGCGTCTGGATCGTGTCGGCGTCTTCGGGCCGCTTGTCGTCGCGGTACCGCTTGACCCGCGCGAACCGCAACGCGATGCCGCCAGGGTAACGAGGCGAGCGCTGCACACCGTCGATCGCGATCTCGACGACGGTCACCGGCTCGACCCAGACCGTGTTGGGCGTGCGCCGCACCTCGATCTTCGGGAACCACTCGGTCTGCCACTTCAGCAACTCGTCGGTCAGGCCCTTGAACGTCTTGCCGACCATGATGAACTCGCCGGGCTCGCCGAACTCGCCGACCGGGTCGATGGCGCCGAGGTGGAGGTTCGACAGCCACCCCGTGCGCCGTCCTGACCCCCACTCGCAGGCGAGCACGACGAGGTCGTAGGTGTGCACGGGCTTCACCTTCACCCAGCTCGATCCGCGGCGGCCGGCTGCGTAGGGCGAGCCGATCGCCTTGACGACGATGCCCTCGTGCCCGGCGGCGAGGGCGTCGCGCGACACCCGTTCGGCGACCTCGGGGTCGGCGGTGATCTCACCCGGGATGCGATGCGGCCCGGCGATGCGCTCGAGTTCTTCGATTCTCACGGAGAGCGGTTCGTCGAGCAGGTTGCGCCCGTCGACGTGAAGGACGTCGAAGAACCACGGATGCAGCAGCACCTCGCGAGCCCGCTCGGCGCCGAACCGCGACATCGTCTCTTGGAACGGGCGCGGCGCCTCGTCCTCGTCGAGCGATAGCGTCTCGCCGTCGAGGATCACGTCGCGCACGGGCATGCGGCGCACGACCTCGACCACCTCGGGCAGCCGATGCGTGATGTCGGCGAGGTTGCGCGTGAAGACGCGCACGTCGTCGCCCGCTCGGTGCACCTGGATGCGGGCCCCGTCGAGCTTGTACTCCACGGATGCCTCACCGGTGCCCTCGATCGCCGCCGCCGGCGTGGGCGCCGTCGCGGCGAGCATCGGCAGCACCGGGCGGCCCACGACGAGCCCGACCTCGGCCAGTTCGTCGGCAGAGCCGGTGAGCGCAAGCCGCGCCGTCTCGCCGAGATCGCCCGAGAGCATGGCCGCACGCCGCACGACGTCGCCCGGGCGATCGGCCGCACGCGCGATCGCGTCGGTGAGCACGCCCTCGAGCGCGCCCGTGCGCATCTCGCCGAGGATGACCCGCGAGATGAATCCCTGCTCGCGCTCGGTGGCTCGCGAGGTCAGCTCGCGCAGGTCGCCGGCGCGCGCGGTGACCGACCCGGACCCCGATGCCGCGGCGAGCCGCTCGAGCAGCTCGTCGAGTTCGGTGACCGTGACACTCGGGGTGTCGGCGGGCGGGCCCATCATCGATGACAGCCCGCGCCAGCCCACGCCGACCCGGCCCTGCCGCGGCTTGCCCACGAGGAACCCCACGGCGGGCGCGATCTCGTCGGGCGCGAGCCGACCCAGCAGCGCCGCCAGCGCGTCGACCTTGGCCAGCCGCGACCTCGTCGCGGTGACCGCCTCGGTCGTGGCCACTATCTCGTCGAGGAGCACGAGGTCAAGTCTGTCATCGGGTACCGACACCACGCATAGGCTGGAAACGATGAAGGTGGTCAGTTACAACCTGAGGAAGCACCGCGCGATCGCGGAACTCGCTGCGCTCGACGAGCGCTACTCCCCCGACGTCATCGCGCTGCAGGAGGTCGACACCACGGGCCTCGCCGAGGAGGTCGGCAAGCTGCGGCTCGCCCACTCCACGACGGGCAATCGACTCGGGCTCGCGGTGTACTACCGTGCCGACCTCTTCGAGCTTCGCGCCGTGCGTGCCTTCGCGCTGAAGAAGTCGCTGCACGACCACCTGCTTCGCCCGGCGCACGAACGCCTGCTCGCGGTTCGCCTGCACGACCTCCTCGAGCAGCGAGAATCGGTCGTCGCGTCGTTCCACGCGGCGCCGCTGACCGCCCTGAACTCGCTGCGACGCCACCAGATCAGGTCGGCCCTCGCCGAGCTGCAGTTCCTCGGGCCGAACCTGCCGACCCTCATGGTCGGCGACTACAACTATCCCGTGTTCAAGGACAACCTGGCCGCGAAGGTGCGCGAGGTCGGATACGAGCTGTCGCTCAGCGACAGCCGCACGTACACGCGCTACAAGTTCTTCCGGGGGCACTTCGACCTCGCGACATCCGTGGGCTTCGACATCGCCGGCGTCGAGACGCTGCCGCGCGGGTCGTCCGACCACCTCCCGATCCTCGTGCACGCGCACTACGCGGGCGTGCCGGTGCAGCAGACCGAGCCAGTCATCTGACGGGCGGATGCCGCGGGCCGGCGCCGGCCGTCAGCGCGGCGCGGCGGGCGCCACCGTCGCCAGCCACTCGTCGAAGGTCTGCACGCCGTGGTCGGCGTCGGGTCCGGGCAGGAGGGTGCCGTCGCGCATCGCCCGACCGAAGCCACCGGGAAGCGGCGCCTCGACGACCCGGCCCGGCTTGCCGGCGCGCTCGGCCCAACGCCGGACCAGGTCGGCCATGCGTTCCTCCCGGGGCCCGGCGAGGTCGCGCGACCATCCGGCCGGCTCGGCCGTCGCGAGGGTGACGAGGCGCTCGGCCACCTCCCTCGCCGCCACCGGCTGCGAGCGCATGGCGGGCACGGGCACCACCGGACCCGACTTCATCCGCTCGTAGATCTGCATCGCGAACTCATGGAACTGCGTCGCCCGCAGCAGCGTCCAGGGCACGCTTCCGGCGGCGACGAGCTGCTCCTGCAACGCCTTGCCGGCGTAGTAGGCGAACGGCGCGTCGCCGACGCCCACGATCGAGAGCGCGACGTGGTGGCGAACGCCGGCAGCCGCTTCGGCGGCGAGCAGGTCTCGCGTCACGGCTCCGAAGAACTCGCGCGAGGTCTTCGCCGAGGTGGTGCGCACCGAGGTGACGTCGATGACGACGTCGCATCCGTCGAGCGCTCTGGCGAGGCCCTCGCCGGTGGTCAGGTCGACGCCGGTCGATCGGGTGAGCACGATCGGGTCATGCCCCCGCTCCCGCGTGACGTCGACGACGTGTCGTCCGATCATGCCGGTTCCGCCGGCGATGGCGATCCTCATCGGACCGATTCTTCCGTAGTGTTCACATCCCCTACGACCGGATGCCGCACCGGAATGTGAGGATGTGAGCATGCCGCATGTGGAAACCGACGAACTCCGTGACGTCCTCGGCGAACGCCGGCGGCTCATGAACCTGGCGTTCCGCATGCTCGGGTCGTGGAACGACGCCGAGGACGTGGTGCAGCAGGCGTACGAGCGCTGGTACCGGCTCGACGACGAGGCGCGGGCCGCGATCGAGCGACCGGGCGCGTGGCTCACGACCGCGGCATCCCGCCTCTGCCTGACCCTGCTCGACTCGGCGCCGGCCAGGCGGGAACGGTCCGTCGGCGAGTGGCTGCCCGAGCCGGTACCGACGGATGCCGCGGCCGGCTCGTCACCGGCGATCGACCCGCTCGACCGCGTCGCGCTCGACGACTCCGTGAGCATGGCGCTGCTCGTCGTGCTCGAGTCGCTGACCCCGGCGGAACGGGTGGCGTTCGTGCTGCACGAGGTGTTCGCGGTGCCGTTCGCCGAGATCGCCGAGGCCGTCGGTCGCTCTCCCGCGGCCACCCGTCAGCTCGCGGCCTCCGCTCGACGGCACGTCCGCGAGCTGCGACGCCGACCGGCGCCGGTGAGCGAGCACGAGCGGCTCGTGCGCGCGTTCCGCGCGGCGTGCGAGCACGGCGACCTCGAGCAGCTGATCAGCATCCTCGACCCCGACGTCGTGTCGGTGAGCGACGGCGGCGGCCGGGTGCGCGCCGCCCTGCGCCCGGTCGTGGGGGCCGACAACGTCGCCCGCTTCCTCCTCGGCGTCATCGCCAAGGCCGGACCGGGTGTCGCGATCGAGCAGCGGGAGGTGAACGGCGCGGCCGGATTCGCGGTGACCGAGGGCGGCCGCGTGATCGGCGTCGTCGCGCTCGGCACCGCGGAGGCGCGCATCCACGACGTCTGGATCGTGCTCAACCCAGATAAGCTGCACGCCTGGAATCGCTGATCGAAGGAGCACCATGGCCCTCGCCGACTTCCCGCGCCACCCGCTGACGTTCGGGCCGAGCCCCGTGCATCCGGTGAACCGGCTGAGCGACCACCTCGGCGGTCCCCGCATCTGGATGAAGCGCGAGGATGTCTCGAGCGCCCTGGCCTTCGGCGGCAACAAGACCCGCAAGCTCGAGTACCTGGTGCCCGACGCGCTCGCGAAGGGCGCCGACACGCTCGTGTCGATCGGCGGCGTGCAGTCGAATCACACCCGGCAGGTGGCCGCCGTCGCCGCGCACCTCGGGCTGCAGGCGGTGCTCGTGCAGGAGCGCTGGGTCGACTGGCCCGATCCGGTGAACGACCGGGTCGGCAACATCCTGCTCTCGCGGCTCATGGGCGCCGACGTGCGGCTGTCGCCCGCCGGGTTCGGCATCGGCTTCAAGTCATCGTGGAAGCAGGCGATCTCGGATGTCGAGGCGTCGGGCGGTACGCCGTACGCAATCCCGGCCGGGGCCTCCGATCACCCGCTCGGTGGTCTCGGGTTCGCGAACTGGGCGCACGAGGTCGCAGCGCAGGAGCGCGAGCTCGGCGTGTTCTTCGACACGATCGTCGTGTGCGCGGTCACCGGCTCGACGCAGGCGGGGATGATCGCGGGGTTCGCCGACCTCGAGCAGAACTTCGGCGGGCGGCCGCGACGCGTCATCGGCATCGACGCGTCGGCGAAGATCGACGAGACCCGCGAGCAGGTTGGGCGCATCGCACGCAACACCGCCGAGGTCATCGGGCTCGGGCGCGCCCTGCGCGATGACGAGGTCACCGTGCTCGAGGGCTGGGCCGGCGACGACTACGGGATCCCCGTCGAGTCGACCGACGAGGCGATGCGGCTCACCGGGCGGCTCGAGGGCGTCATCCTCGACCCGGTCTACGAGGGCAAGTCCATGGCGGGACTCATCGACCTCGTGACGAGCGGCGCCATCCCCCGTGACGCCAACGTGCTGTACGCCCACCTCGGCGGACAGCCCGCGATCAACGCGTACAGCGGCCGCTACCACTAGGAGCTCGCACCACCGCCGAGTGTGCTCGAAACCGCGTTCCTCGCCAGTACCGGCTGGCGTGGCGGCGTCATTTCGGGCACGGTCGGCGACCGCACCACCACGAAGCACGGCGTCGCGGGCGATACCACCGTGACCGGAGGGGCCGCAAGGGGTTCCGTCCGTCGCCACGAGCGGCCGTGCCCTCCGCCTAGGGTGGGGCCGTGGGAGCAGAGACACGGACAGCGGATCGGGTTCGACAGATCGTCGTGATCGCCACGGCCGTCGCGGCGATCGCGGGAGCGACGATCGGCTCGGGTGCGTTCGGCGGCCAGGCGATTCCGGATGCCGCAGGCGGCGCCCTCGCGGCCGACGCGACGCTGATCGCTCCCGCGGGCCCCGCGTTCTCGATCTGGTCGGTGATCTACCTCGGGCTCGCGGCGTACACGGTGTGGCAGGCGCTCCCCGGCCAGGGTGCGCGGCCGATTCACCGCAGGGTCGGGTACTGGGTCGCGGCCTCGCTCGCGCTGAACGCCGCGTGGATCGGCAGCGTCCAAGCCGACCTGCTGGGGCTTTCGGTCGTCGTGATCGTCGCCCTGCTCGTCGTGCTCTGCATCGCCTTCGTGCTCGTGCGCCGTACGCCGCACGACGGGGCATCCGGCATCCGAGCGATCACCGACGCCGTCGTCATCGACGGCACGATCGGCCTCTACCTCGGCTGGGTGACCATCGCGACGGCGGCGAACATCACGGCCTGGCTGACCGCCATCGGATTCTCGGGCGCCGGGCTGCCGGCCGATGCCTGGGGCGTCGGGGTCGTCGCCCTCGCCGGCCTGGCGGGCGTCGGCACCGCCATCTGGGGCCGCGGCCGACTCGCGCCCGCGGTGGCGCTCGCCTGGGGTCTCGCCTGGCTGGCGGTGGCCCGGTCGACGGGGTCGCCCGCGTCGTCGGCCGTCGCGATCGCCGCGGTTATCGCCGCCCTCGTCGTGCTCGGCGCCGCGGTCGTGGTTCGCGTGATCACGGCTCGTCGGCGCACTCCGCCGTCGGCACGCAACGCGACGCCGTAGGCACCCCGCGCTACGCCGTCGGCAGCCCGCGCTCCCACGTGGCGACGGGCCCGGCGACGACGTGGAACGACGGGTGCGCGTCGGGAACCTCGACGTGCTGCCAGGCGCGCCGGAGGTCGGGGGCACGCCGTTCCAGCTTCGACATGAGGTGCGCCCACTCGAACATGAGCTGGCCGGTCGTGACGGCGATCGGCGGCGCCGTCGCGAGCGGGTCGCGGATCCGCTCCCGAGCGAAACGGTATCCGCGCCGCTCGGCCTCGTCGGCGACCGCCGCGAGGTACCTGCACACGGCCGCCATCGGATCCTCGACCGCACGGAACCGTTCGAGCTGCGGATGCCGCGAGTAGCCGCGGCTCGGCTCGAGGATGACCGCCTGGGCGAGCAGGCCCTCACGCCAGCACGCGGTGAGCGCCTGCCGATCGAGGTACCGCGGATGCACCGACCACAGCCTCACGCGGCGGCCGCCTCGGATGCCCGGGCCGCCGCCGTCTCGAGGATCCGGTTCGCCATGCCGTTGAAGATGATGCCATGGAACGGGAGCAGGAGCACCCAGTAGAGGCGCCCGGCGGGCCCCTTCGGAACGTAGATCGCCGTCTGGCGGTAGCGGGAGCCGGCGCCCGCGGCATCCGAGCCCTCGAGTTCGAGCCAGCCGCGCCCGGGCATCCTCATCTCGGCGCGCGGGCGCAGACGCCGGCCGCGCTCGATCGACTCGACCCGCCACACGTCGACCACCTCACCGGTGTGCAGCTGCGTGGGGTGGCGCCGCCCGCGGCCCATGCCCACGCCGCCGAAGATGCGGTCGATCCAACCGCGGGCAGCCCACGCGAGCGGGAAGGAGTACCACCCGTTGGCGCCGCCGATGGACTCGATGACGTGCCACACGGCGGATGGCGGCGCTGCGCTGGTGCGTTCGCGGACGTCGGTGCGCACCGTGGTGCCCGCCCACGATGGGTCGGTGGGCAGCGGATCGCTCGGCGCGCCGGGCACGGTCGCGTTCTGCCAGCTCGTCTCGATCATGCCCTCGGCCTCGCGAGTGAGCGCGAGACGGACGGCCTGCCGATACGTGAGCAGCCCCTCGCGGGGCGGCGGGATGTAGCGGTCGATGTCGTGCTCGAGGGCGACGCAGTCGTGCTGGAGCGAGGCGATGATCGGCACGGCGATCGACCGCGGCACGGGCGTCACCACGTTCACCCACTGCGCGGCGAGCCACGGCGTCAGCACGGGCAGAGCGGCGATGGGGCGCTGTGGAAGTCCCGCCTCCACGGCGTACCCGTTCATCATCTGTCCGTATCGCAGGATATCGGGACCGCCGATGTCGAACGTCCGGTCGACGTCGTCGGGCATGTCGACGGCGCCGACGAGGTATCGCAGCACGTCGCGGATCGCGATCGGCTGCACCCAGTTGCGCACCCACCTCGGCGCCGGCATGTACGGCAGCACCTCGGTGAGGTGCCGGATCATCTCGAACGAGGCCGACCCCGAGCCGATGATGACGCCGGCCTGCAGCACGACGGCCGGCACCGCCGAGCCGAGGAAGATGTCGCCGACCGCCTTCCGCGAGGCGAGATGCCGTGAGAGGGCCACGCCCTGTGGATGCAGCCCACCGAGGTAGACGATCTTCGACACTGCGTGTCGCTCCGCGGCTCGCGCGAACATGGCCGCGTTCTCGTGTTCCGCACGCTCGAACGCGCCACCGGCGCTCATCGAGTGCACGAGGTACATCGTCACATCGATGCCTCGGAGGGCGTCGGATGTCGCGGCCTCGTCGTCGAGGCTGCCCCGCTTGACCGTCACGCGCTCGCGCCACGGGGCGTTGAGCAGCTTGCTCGGCGTGCGCACGAACACCGTGACGTCGTGGCCTGCGGCGAGCAGCTGCGGCACGACGCGCCCGCCGACGTACCCGGTCGCGCCGGTGACCAGGACGCGACGCGGGCTCATGGGGCCACCTCTGCTTCGCGGCCGGGCGCCTCGTCGAGAATCGCGGCGAGCCGCTCGAGGAAGCGGATGACGACCTCGCGATCGCGGGGCTCGAGCGACTCGGCGAGCCGCAGCATCCGCTCATGCATCGGACCGAGCGCGCGCCGGAGTCGCTCGTGGGCCCCGGGCAGGGTGCTGAGCAGCAGTGCACGACGGTCGGACGGATGGTTGCTGCGAGCGATGTACCCCTCGGCGACGAGTCGGCCGACGACCTTCACCGTCGCAGCCGTGGTGATGCCGAGTGCGCGCGACATCCCTGCGCTGGTCGCGGCGCGACCGGCCCGCTCGTTCTCGATGATCCACCGGAGGGCGGCGAGGTCGGTGTCGCCCATATCCATGTCGTCACGGATGCGTCGACGCATGGCGGCCTCGGCCGCGCGGTGGCGGCGCACGCTCTCGAGCAGGGCGAGGGCCGAGGGCTCCACCGCGTCGTACCAGTAGTGATCATCACTTCTGCGTTCGGTTCTTCCGCTCGGCATGGACCAATGCTATCGTCAGATCACTAACTTGGTTAGCGAATTCACTAACTGAGTTAGCGAACTGATCTGAACGGACGGCGGGGGACATGAAGACCATCGAAGATCTCGAAGACGAGGTCGTGCTGCTCGATGAGGCGGGCACTCCGATCGGCCGGGCGCCGAAGAGCGCCGCGCATGGCCCCGACACGGCGCTGCACCTCGCCTTCTCGTGTCACGTGCTGAATCCCCTCGGCGAGGTGCTCGTGACCCGACGAGCGCTCACCAAGCAGACATGGCCAGGCGTCTGGACCAACTCGTTCTGCGGTCACCCGAAGCCCGCCGAGACGTTGATGGCCGCCGTTCGCCGCAGGGCCGACTTCGAGCTCGGCATCGACCTCGACCACATCGAGCTGGCCCTCCCGCTGTTCCGCTACCGCGCGACCGACGAGAACGGGATGGTCGAGAACGAGCTCTGCCCGGTGTACCTCGCCACGACCACCGACGAGCCCGACCCGAACCCTCGCGAGGTCGCGTCGCACATCTGGGTGACGCCCGATCGCCTCCGTCGCGCCGTCGACGCAGCCCCCTGGACCTTCAGTCCTTGGCTCGTGCTGCAGGCTCGCGAGCTGGAGCTGTTCCATGACTGACCTGCTCACCTCGACGGTCGACGACGGGCTTCGCACGCTGTTCGCCGAGACCCTCATCCGCTCCCGTCGGTACGGCGACCACTACACGCGGCTCTGGGAATCGCTCGAGCAGCAGATGGCCGGCGGCAAGCGCATCCGTCCCCACCTCGTGAACTGCGCCTACGAGGGGTTCGGCGGAGCCGACCAGGCCCTCGTCACCCGCGTGGCGATCGCGTTCGAACTGCTGCACACGGCGTTCATCATCCACGACGACGTCATCGACGGCGACGTCGTGCGCCGAGGACGACCCACCATCGCCGCCCGGTTCGCGCAGCGCGGACGCGCCGGCGGCGTCGACCCCCGCCGGAGCCGGGAGTGGGGCGAGACCGCCGCCGTGCTCGCGGGCGACCTGGCGCTCAGCCTCGCCCCCCGCGAGCTCGCCTTGCTCCCCATCCCCGAGGCCCGGCGCGCCGCCCTCCTCGACGTGCTCGACCGTGCCGTCTTCGTGTCGGCCGCCGGCGAGCTCGCCGACGTCGTGACCGCCGGATCGATGGCGGCCCAACCGATGGAGCTCGTGCTCGCGACGCTCGAGCACAAGACGGCGGTCTACTCGTTCGAGTGCCCGCTCACGGCGGGCGCCATCCTCGCGGGCGCACCCGACGACTCGGTCGAGGCGCTAGCACGATTCGGCCGCCTCGTCGGCGTCGCCTTCCAGATCACCGACGACATCCTCGGCGTCTTCGGCGACCCGGCGGTGACCGGCAAGTCGACGACCTCCGATCTCCGCTCCGGAAAGCAGACCGCGCTCACCGCGCACGCCGCCACGACCGACGCCTGGCCGTTCATCTCGACACGACTCGGCGACCCGGCGCTCGATGACGAGGGCGCCGACTCGGTGCGCGCCGCCCTCCTCGACTGCGGCGCGCTCGACGCGGCGCGGCGTCTCGCCGACGAGCACGTCGCGCTCGCCAGGTTCGAGCTCGACGCGGCCGAGCTCCCCGACGCGTTGAAGGTCACCCTCGCCGAGCTCGCCGAGCGTGCTGCGGAGCGCTCGCGATGAACGACGACCGCGGGCTCCTCCGCCGCTACGATGACGCCGCCGAGGCGAGCGCGGCCGTGGTCATCGGCCGCTACTCGACCTCGTTCGGTGCCGCCGCTCGCCTGCTCGATCCCTCGTCGCGGCGCCACATCCGGTCGATCTACGCCCTCGTGCGCGTGGCCGACGAGATCGTCGACGGCACGGCTCGTGAGGCGGGGCTCGACGACGACGACCTGCTCGGGCTGCTCGACGGGCTCGAGTCCGAGACCGAGGCGGCGCTCTTCCGCGGCTACTCGACGAACCTCGTCGTGCACGCCTTCGCGGGCACCGCCCGCCAGGCCGGCATCGGCACCCGGCTCACGCGCCCCTTCTTCGCATCGATGCGACGTGACCTCGACTCCACGCCGATGGATGCCCCCGAAGTGGCGACGTACATCCACGGATCCGCCGAGGTGGTCGGGCTGATGTGCCTCGCCGTCTTCCTCATCGGCGAACCGGCCGATGCCGCGAGGCGTGCGCGGCTCGAGGAGGGCGCGGCGCACCTCGGTGCCGCGTTCCAGAAGATCAACTTCCTCCGCGACTTCTCCGTCGACTGGCACGAACTCGGGCGCAACTACTTCCCGTGGGTGGATCCCGACGCGTTCAGCGAGGCCGACAAGACGCTCATCCTCGACGACATCGAGCGCGACCTCGCGATCGCGGCGCGGAGCATCCCCGAGTTGCCGCGGCGCGCGCGACCCGCCGTGGCAGCGGCACACGGGCTGTTCCTGCAGCTCGCCCGGCGATGCCGCAGCACTCCGGCGGCGCAGCTCATGGCCACGCGCATCCGGGTGCCCGACGGTGAGAAGCTCGCGATCGCGGTGCGATCGGCGATCACCTCCGGCGCGGTGCGACGATGACGGTGACGCGGGATTCCGACCGCACGGTGGTGATCGGCGGGGGGATCGCCGGTCTCGCAACGGCGGCGCTGCTCGCGCGCGACGGACACCCGGTCACCGTGCTCGAGGCGCGAAGCGAGCTCGGCGGCCGGGCCGGCTCGTGGGAGCGCCGCGGGTTCCGCTTCGACACCGGGCCGTCGTGGTACCTCATGCCCGAGGTCTTCGACCACTTCTTCCGGCTGTTCGGCACGAGCGCCGCCGATCAGCTCGATCTCATCCGACTCGATCCCGGCTATCGGGTCTACGGCGACGGCTACGCCGAGCCACTCGACATCCGGGCCACCCGCAGCGAGAACGTCGCGCTCTTCGAGTCGGTCGAGCCGGGCGCCGGCGCTCGCCTCGAGCGCTATCTCGACTCCGCGGCATCCACGTACGACATCGCCCGGCGACGATTCCTGTACACCAACTTCGACGACCCGTGGGCGTTCCTCTCCCCCGAGGTGCTCCGCGGCGCCGGCCGGCTCGCGCGTCTGCTCGCCACACCGCTCGACCGCTTCGCCGGGCAGTCGGTCGCCGACCGCCGCCTGCAGCAGGTGCTCGGGTACCCGGCGGTGTTCCTCGGGTCGTCGCCCGACGCCGCGCCGGCCATGTACCACCTCATGAGCCACATGGACCTCGAGCAGGGCGTGCTCTACCCGCGGGGCGGCTTCACCACCCTCATCGAGCGCATCGCGGCGGTCGCCGAACGAGCCGGCGTCGAGCTGCTCACCGATGCCTCGGTCGAGGCCATCGAGGTCACCGACGGGCGCTCGCCGGCCGTGACCGGCGTGCGGTACCGCGACCCGAACGGCGAGCTCCACCAGGTCGCGGCGCAGCGGGTGGTTTCGGCCGCCGACCTCTACCACACCGAGACGCGGCTGCTGCCGGCCCATGCGCAGACCTACCCCGAATCGTGGTGGGAGCGTCGAACCTCGGGTCCGGGCGCGGTGCTCGCCATGCTCGGCGTGCGTAGCCAGGTGCGGGGCCTCGCACATCACACGCTGTTCTTCACCGAGGACTGGAGCGCGAACTTCGACCAGATCTTCGGCGACGACCCCCGCATTCCCGACCCGGCCTCGTTCTACGTCTGCATGCCGAGTGCGAGCGATCCCACCGTCGCCCCGGCGGGCGACACGAACCTCTTCATCCTCATCCCCGTCCCGGCCGACCCGTCCATCGGGCGCGGCGGCGTCGACGGCACCGGCGATCGGCTCGTCGAGGATGCCGCCGACCGGGCGATCGCGCGCATCGCCGACGCGACCGGAACCCCTGATCTCGCGCGCCGCATCGTCGTGCGACGCACCATCGGGCCCGCCGACTTCGCCGAGGAACTCAATTCGTGGCAGGGCGGCGCCCTCGGACCCGCGCACACGCTTCGGCAGAGTGCCTTCCTGCGGGGCACGAACCGCTCTCGACGCGTGCGCGGGCTGTTGTACGCGGGCGGCTCGAGCGTGCCGGGCATCGGCCTGCCCATGTGCCTGATCAGCGCCGAGAACGTGCTGAAGCGGGTGCGCGGGGATCGATCTGCCGGCCCGCTGCCCGAGCCGGCGAGCAGCCCCGACTCCCCCGCCACGTCGGCCCCCGGCTCCGCCCTCGAGTTCGAGGAGCACCACGGATGACGGGGTTCACG
>NZ_CADDWM010000003.1 GCF_902809835.1 Agromyces sp. Marseille-P2726
GGGAGGGCGCCGTCGGCCAGCCGCCCGCCCGAGCCGGCACCGCCTGCGGCGACGGCCGCCCGCCCGCCCGCCGTCCCGGTCGCAGCGCCGCCGGCGCCCTCCCTGCGCCCCGACCATGGCGTTCCGGTGATCGCGAAGCCGCCGATCCGCAAGCTCGCGAAGGACCTCGGCGTCGACCTGTCTCGGGTCACCCCAACCGGTCCGATCGGCGATGTGACGCGCGATGACGTGATCCGCGAGGCGAGCCAGGCGAGCGTGTTCCGCAACATCCAGACCCCCGACTGGCCGGCCGACCGCGAAGAGCGCATCCCCGTCAAGGGAGTGCGCAAGGCGATCGCGAGCGCCATGGTGCAGAGTGCATTCCAAGCGCCGCATGTGAGCGTCTTCGTCGATGTCGATGCCACGCGCACGATGGAATACGTCAAGCGCCTGAAGGCCTCCCCCGACTACGCCGGCGTCAAGATCTCTCCCCTCCTCATCATGGCCAAGGCGATGATCTGGGCCGTGCGGCGCAATCCGTCGGTCAACGCGCAGTGGACCGATGACGAGATCATCGTGAAGCACTACGTGAACCTCGGCATCGCGGCGGCGACGCCTCGCGGACTCATCGTGCCGAATATCAAGGAGGCCCAGGCGATGAGCATGGTGGAGCTCGCGACCGCCATCGAGCAGCTCACGCTCACGGCGCGCGAGGGCAAGACGCAACCTGCCGAGATGCAGGGCGGCACCATCACGATCACCAACATCGGGGTGTTCGGCATGGACACCGGGACGCCGATCCTCAACCCCGGCGAGGTCGCGATCGTCGCGCTCGGCACGATCAAGCAGAAGCCGTGGGTCGTCGACGGCGAGGTGCGCCCGCGGTTCGTGACCACCGTCGGCGCGTCGTTCGACCATCGCGTGGTCGACGGCGACGTGGCGAGTCGATTCCTCGCGGATGTCGCGTCGATCATCGAGGAGCCGGCGCTGCTCCTGGAGTGAAGTCGGGACTCGCCGGCGTCGGGCGGGTCAGAACCGGATCTCGAAGGTGATCGAGTCGTCGTCGCGCTCGACCTCGACGAGCCCCGCTTGTTCGAGCGCGCGGCGCGCGGGCAGGTTCGCGATCTCGCACTCGGCTCGGGCGATGGTCGCACCCGCCGCCCTCGCGAGCTCGAGGGTCTCGGCGATCGTGTGGATCGCGAGCCCCTGGCCGCGCACGGCGGGCACCAGGCCGAAGGCGAACTCGACGGCGCCGTCGGGGCCCGGCGGTCCGAAGAGGTTGACGCCGCCGATCGTCGCGCCATCGTGCGATCGCCGCACGAGGTGGGGGCCGAACGGGGCGGGATCGCCGGATTCGCGCACCGCGCGCACGTACTCGCTGAGGAGCTCGGGTTCGTCGGTGAAGGCGTAACCGCCCTCCCACCCGTCGTGCGGATCGACCTCGCCGGAGAGCAGGCGCTCGGCATCGGCGACGGTGAACGGATGCAACGTGATGGGGGTCGTCGTCGTATCCACGTGCTTCATGCTCGCACGCCGGTACGACAACATGCGAACTCGATCCACAATGTGACGGCAGACGACCGGCCGGCCGCCGCCGACGGCTGCACCGGGCCTGATGGTTCTGACAATCATTATCAATAGGCGTAACGTCGCACCATGCCCAGGCCATCAGACCGCCCACTTCGTCGTGCCACGGCGGTGCCGTTGCAGGTGGCGGCGCTCGTCATGGGCGCACTCGTGCTGGCATCGTGCGCCAGCCCCGGGGCATCCGGGACCGACTCGACGAGTGGCCCGTCGATCGTGGCGACCACGACCCAGGGGGGTGATTTCACGCGAGAACTGGTGGGGGAGTCGGGCACGGGGACGCAGCTGCTCGCACCGGGGCAGAGCGCACACGGGTTCGACCCGTCGGCCGCGCAACTGCTCCAGCTCGCCGGCGCCGACGCGCTCGTGGTCAACGGCGCGGGCCTCGAGAGCTGGCTCGACGACGCGGTGAGCGCGTCGAGCTTCGACGGCGTGCTCATCGATGCCAGCACCGGCATCGAGCTCTTCGGCACCGATCACGCCGACGCTCACCACACGCACGACGCCGGCGACGACGCCGACGCGGACGCTGATGCGGACGGCGACCACGATGACCTCGACGCCCACGATGAGGCCGAGGGCAACCCCCACATCTGGACCGACCCCCGCCTCGCGCAGCAGATGGTGCGCACCATCGCCGACGGGCTGCAGTCTGTTCCCGGCGTCGACGGGCAGGCCATCGCCGCCAATGAAGACGCCTACCTCGGCGAGCTCGAGGCCCTCGACGCGTGGATCCGCGAGAACGTCGCGACCGTGCCCGTCGACCAGCGCCTGCTCGTGACCAACCACGACGCGTTCACGTACTTCATCGACGCCTACGACATCACGTTCGTCGGCAGCGTCATCCCGAGCTTCGACGACAACGCCGAGCCGAGCGCCGCCGAGATCGACGACCTCGTCGCCGACATCCGTGCCACCGGCGCGCGGGCGGTGTTCTCCGAGGCCTCCATCTCCCCGAAAGCCGCCGAGACGATCGCGCGGGAGGCCGGCGTCACCGTGTACTCCGGTGACGACGCGCTCTACGGCGACTCGCTCGGTGGCACCGGCTCCGACGGCGAAACGTACGTCGGCAGCCAGGTGCACAACGCCCGGCTCATCCTCGAGTCGTGGGGCGTCACGCCTTCCCCGCTCCCCGAGCTCCTGCGATGATGACCGCATGAACGACTCCCCGGTTGTCCGACTCGAGGGTGTGGCGTTCACGTACCCCGGCGGCGAGGGCGTTTCGGGCCTCGACTTCCAGGTCCGCCCGGGGGAGGCCACGGCACTCATCGGCCCGAACGGCGCCGGCAAGTCCACCATCCTGAAGGGGCTGCTCGGCCTCGTCCCGCGAACATCGGGACGGGTGACCGGTGCGGTGCAGTCGACGGATGCCACGACCGACGCCGCTGGCAATGGACATGCCGCACCCGGCATGATCGGTTTCCTTCCCCAGACCACCGAACTCGACCCCGACTTCCCGATCAGCCTCGAACAGGTGGTGATGCAGGGTCGCTTCGCTCGCCTGGGCTTCCTGCGCTGGCCGGGGCGGGCCGATCGTGCGGCGGTGCGTCGCGCACTCGACACCGTCGGACTCACCGGTCTCGCGAAGAAGCGGTTCGGTGAGCTCTCGGGCGGTCAGCGTCAACGGGGCCTGCTCGCGCGTGCGCTCGTGTCGGATCCGCGCCTGCTCCTGCTCGACGAGCCGTTCAACGGGCTCGACCAGCCCAACCGGGACGCACTCGTCCGCACACTGCAGCTCCTGAAGCAGCAGGATGTCGCGGTGCTCGTGTCGACGCATGACCTGGAACTCGCCCAGCAGGTGTGCGACAACGTCGTGCTCGTGAACCGTGTCCAGCTCGCGTTCGGCCCGGTGCACGAGGTGCTCACCCTCGGCAACGTGCAGGCGTGCTTCGAGGGCGTCGAGGTCGAGATCGACGAGCACACCCTCGTCGTCCCCGGGCACGAGGGTCGTTGATGCCGCCAGCGGCATACTCACGGCATCCGCTCCCGGCCGGGTGGGGGAGTGGCCGTCGATGAACATCGGCGACGCGCTGCTCGGCGCCTTCGCGATCCCGTTCATGGGGCGCGCGCTCCTCGTCATGCTGGTGCTCGCCGTCGTCGCGGGGGTGATCGGCGTGCTCGTCAACCTGCGGGGGCTCGAGTTCCTCAGCGACGGGCTCACCCATGCCGTGTTCCCCGGCCTGGCGATCGGACTCGCGGTGGCCGGCACCGCGGGCCTGGTACCCGGGGCGTCGATCGCGGCACTCGCGGCCGCCATCGTGCTGACCTGGCTCGATCGCGCCGGCATCACGTCCGACGCCGCCATCGCGATCGTGCTCACGGCGACCTTCAGCATCGGAGTGATCGTGGTGTCGCGCAGCGACGACTATGCGGGCGAGCTCGAGGCCCTGCTGTTCGGGCGGGTGCTCACGATCCCGCCGAGCGAAGTGCCGTCGCTCATCGTCGTGTGCGCCGTCGCACTCCTGGCGGTGGGGATCACGATGAAGCAGCAGCTGTTCCGCGCGTTCGATGCGCGGGGCAGCCGGGCAGCCGGCGACTCGGCGCTCCGGCTCGACCTGGTGCTGAACGGCGCGGTCGCGCTCGTGGTCGTCGCCGCGGCGAGCACGGTCGGAACGCTGCTGGTGCTCGCCGTACTCATCGTCCCCGGGGCGACGGCGCGCCTCGTCACCCAGCGACTCTGGTGGCTCTTCCCCATCGCGGCCGGCTTCGGAGCGGTCTGCGCGTGGCTGGGGCTCTCGCTCGGATTCGTCGCGTCGGTCGGTGCGGGAATCGACCTCCCCGCGGGCGCGACGATCGTCGCGACCTTCATCGCCGGGTACGCCGTCGTGCTGCTCGTGTTCGGGGTTCGGCGGGCGGTGTCGGGGCGCGGGGGTCTCGAGACGCGTCCGACTCCGTCGGGCGCTCCTCGACCCGCAGGTACGGCGGGCGCTCCTCGACCCGCAGGGACGGCGGGCGCTCCTCGACCCGCAGGGACGGCGGGCGCTCCTCGACCCGCGGGGGCGGGCGGTCCTCGACCCGCGGGGACGTCTCGACC
>NZ_CADDWM010000004.1 GCF_902809835.1 Agromyces sp. Marseille-P2726
ACCCGGCAGGGGCGGTGATGGGCGCCGTGGGGTGCGCGGGCGGCGTGAAGGACTGACGCGCCACCGGTGGCTGGTGCGGTGGCACAGCCTGCTGGGGCGGAACCGGGTCGGACGCGCCATGGAACGCCTCACGGATCGCGTCCTCGGACTCGAGGTCGCCGGCCTTCCACGTGAGTGCGAACGGGGCCGTGGGGGTGACCGGACCGGGCGGAGCTGAGGCTGCCGGCCGCGCGGGCGCCGGCGCCGGCGGCGCCTCGCCGGGCTCGTCGATCGTGAAGGGCGGGCTCCATCGGGCATCGTCGGCATTCGACGCAGCCGGCCCATCCGCGACCGAGAACCAGTCGAGCACCTCCTCGCCCTGCGACGGCGGCTCGGACGCCGCCTCGAGGGGAGGCTGCGAAGCCGTTGGCGGGGCGACTCGCTGCTGCGGAGCGACGTCGGGCGCGGCATCCACCTGGGCCATCGGCTCGATGGCCGGCTCGACGTCGGGCTCCTCCTGCTCGTCGATACCGGCGTTCGCGAGCTGTGCGAGCAACCAGTCGGTGTCGTCGGGCTCCGTGCCGTCGTGACGCTCTCTGCCGTCGTCGTTCATCAGGGCAGTCCCAGGTCTTCCAGGCCGATGGCGGCGAGGTACGGCACACCAGCCTGCTCGATGGCCTCGCGAGCACCGGTGTTCCGGTCGACGACGACGGCGACGGCGACCACCTCGGCGCCGGCGGCGTTGAGCGCCTCGATGGCCTTCAGCGGCGAGCCGCCGGTCGTCGAGGTGTCCTCGAGCACGACCACGCGCTTTCCCGCGACATCGGGACCCTCGACCTGCTTGCCGCGGCCGTGGTCTTTGGGCTCCTTGCGCACGACGAAGGCGTCGTAGGCGAGCCCGCGCGCGGCACCCTGGTGCAGCACCGCGGCCGCGATGGGATCGGCACCCATGGTCATGCCGCCGACGGCGGCGACATCGGGGATCTCTGCGATGAGATCGAGCATGACCTGGCCGATGAGCGGGGCCACTCGGTGATCGAGGCTGACCTTGCGGAGGTCGACGTAGTACGACGCCTTCTTGCCGCTGGTCAGGGTGAAGTCGCCATGGAACACCGCATCGGCCGAGATGTGGTCGATGAGCCGCCGACGCGCGTCGGTGCTGTTGAGAGGCGTCATGGTCACCCGAATACTCTACGTCGGCGGCGCTCCGACGTCAGAGTCGGATGCCGCACCCAGCCGTTGCGGCGCCGGAGTCGTACGGGCTGGAACGACGAAGGGCCGTGTCGCGGAGTGTCCCTCCCCCACGAAACGGCCCTGCATCGGGACGGTGCCGGTGCGCTGGCGACGACCTAGACGGTCTTCGCGAACGTCTCGCGCGGCTGGCGACGGTAGCCGTCGCGGCCGGTGACCACGAACGAGCTGACGATACCGACGGCGGACACGATGCCAAGCATGAGCATGACGGTGAACACGTTGGTTCCTTTCGAAGAAGTGGCGTTTGTTCGTCGAGCGACGGATGCGCCGTTGCACGTGTTCGACGTACTTATTGTTGCGCAGGAAACTTTGCAGCACAAGCTCACGATGCTTCATGGACGATGTAGCATTACTACATGGATGTGCGACGGCTCGACCTGCTGAGAGAACTCGCCGAGCGCGGCAGCGTGACCGCCGTCGCAGAGGCGACCGGGCGCACTCCGTCGGCCGTGTCGCAGCAGCTCAAGGTGCTCGAACGCGAGGCCGGCATGCCGCTCACCGAGCGGAGCGGCCGCGGCCTGGTGCTGACGAGCGCCGGCGAGGCCCTCGCGCGCAGTGCCGCCGACGTCGCGGTGGCGCTCGAGCGCGCCTCGGCCCTGTGGGACGAGTTCCGCAATGATCCCAGCGGCCGTGTCACGCTGCTCACGTTCCCCACCATGGGCGCCGCCGTGCTTCCGGGCGCGCTCACCGACCTGCAGGCGGTCCCCGACCTCGAGGTCGAGGCGACCGACCTCGACCCTGAACTCGCCGAGTTCGCCGATCTCACCTCCGACTACGACATCGTGCTGGCCCACACCATGCCCGGCGTGCTGCCGTGGGGCGGTCGCGGGCTCACGGCTGTGCCGCTCCTCACCGAGCCGCTCGACATCGGCCTGCCCGCCGACCACCGACTCGCCGGCCGGGCCTACGTGACGCCGGCCGACCTGGTCGACGAGACGTGGCTCGGCGTGCCGCCCGGGTACCCGTTCGAGCGCATCCTCCACGCAATAGAACAGCAGGCCGGGCGACGCGCGACGGTGAGCCAGCGCTTCAGCGACATGCGCATCATGGAGGCGTTCATCGAGGCCGGGTTCGGCATCGCGTTCGTGCCGCGCTATACCTCGAGCCGGGTTCCGTCGAGCATCGTGCTGAAGCCGATCCGCGGCGTGGAGTCGTCGCGCCTGATCGTGGCGCTGATGCGCCCCGACGTCGCAGAGCGACTCGCCGTGCGCACCGTCGTCGACGCGCTCGTCACGCGCGCCGCGCGCCTGGCCGAGACCCGCGCCACCGCCTGACTCAACGATGGCTCAGGCGACGACCGTGAAGACCACCGGCGTCCGCCGTGGCTCGGCGACGCTCGGTGCGCCATCCATTCGCTCGTGCGTGACGTCGGCGGACCCGAGGCGGTCGACGAGGGCATCGAGGTCGGATGCCACCGGCACAACGACCCCGACCAACCCGAGCCCGAGCGTGGTCGGCCGAGCCTGCGCACCCGCGCTGCCCCGAGTGTTCGCTCTCAGGCGGTGCGGCGCAGGTCGGCGACCTGCTGACCCGCCGTGAATCCGGCAGCGAGATACGTCGCCACCGCCCCGAGGTTCGAGCTCTCGGCGCCCACGACGGCGCTGGATGCACCCATTTCGCGGAGAGCCGACGCAGCAGCCATGGTGATCGCGGTGCCATAGCCATGGCCTCGGTGGTCTCGCCGCACTCCCATCGGTTCCACCAGCCCGGGGCGACCTGGCCCTGCCGACCATACCGTGACGACGGCCACAGCTTGGCCACGATCATCGAAGGCGGCCAAGGTGCGCGCCGAGGCTCTGAACGGACCCGTGGTCATCGTTCGCCACCTTCTCGCGTACGCGCTTCGTTCCTCAGGGGTGAGCGGGGTGTCCCGGAATGCCGACGAGTGAACCTCGACGAACGCATCGGCTTGGCTCAGTCCGATGGTCTCCACACGTACAGCGGTGGCTGGCACCGGTTCGGAGAGATCGCGACGCAGTGACGTCCACAACTCATCCGGCTGCCATCCATGCTCCACGAGCAACCCCGACAATCGCTCGGCGCCTCGCGTTTCGATCGTTGCGTGGCCGGCATCGAGGACACCGCGCTGCGGGTCGTCCACGTCGATGGCGAGGTGACGTGCCAGCTGTTCTGCCGTTCCCTGATCAGGGTCGACGGCAATGCGCAGAAGCTGTGGACCGTCGAGCAGCCCGACGGCGAGGATCTGGCTCCCTGCCGACCAGATGCGGAGTGCCGCCGCAGTCGCGGCAGCGCCCTTTCTGGAGTACCAGCCCAGATCACCAGGATGGAGCTGCAGCGGCCCTTCGTCGCGCTGCCACCCGCCCAGCACACGTGCCACGTGTTCGAGGTCATGGATCGTCGGCGTGCTCACTGCGATGCTCACCAATCGATTGAACCGCGGAAACCATCCCTCACCGAATCAGCGGTCGTCGGCCGCCTGGGCTGTAGCCGACGTCCTCAGAAGTGGTCGCGGCCTTCACGCCTCAGACCACCTCACTAGACTCCACCTCCATGAGCGATGACGCGATCCTGTTCGACGTGACCGATGGGCTCGCCCACCTCACCCTGAACCGGCCGGCGCGGTTGAACGCCGTCGATCCCGAGGCGATCGGCCTGTGGCAGTCGCTCGCACACGAGATCGCCGACCGCGACGACATCCTCGCCGTGCTCTTCGATGCGAACGGACGCGCCTTCTGCGCCGGCGGCGACGTGCTGGCCATGTCGGCACTGGGGTCGGGTGAGGGGCGCGGGGACGCATCCGCCCACAGCACCGGCGAGGTCGTGCGCGCGCTGGCCGACCGCATCCACGACGGCCACCGCGTGCTCCGCGAGAGCACGAAGCCGATCGTGGCGGCCGTGCAGGGTCCGGTCGCCGGGGGTGGGCTCGGGTTCATGCTCGTCGCCGACATCATCGTGGCATCCGATCACGCGACCTTCGCGAGCCGGTACTCCGACATCGCACTCACGCCCGACTGCGGCGTGAGCACCCTGCTGCCCGAGGCGATCGGCACGCGTCGAGCGCTCGAGCTCACGCTCACGTCACGCACGCTCTCGGCGAGCGAGGCGCTCGACTGGGGACTCGTCGCCGAGGTCGTCGCACCCGACGCACTCGACACGCGAGCCCGGGAGATCGCGGACTCGTGGCTGAGCGGGGCGACCGCCGCATTCGGGCAGACCAAGCGGCTCATGCGCTCGGGGCTCACCCGAGACTTCCAGGACGCGCTCGACGACGAGGCACGCACCATCGGCGCCGCGATCGAGACGCCGGCGGCGCAGGCCGCGATCGCCGCGTTCGCCACGGGTCGGCGCATCGACCACTGAACGACCGAGGACCACCGAGGAGGGGACACGTGGAGGATCCGGCAGAGGAGTTCGCGCACATCGCCGAGGAGATCGCTCGGCGGGCCGGCGCGACTGGCATGACCGTCGCCGCAGCCGAGTCGCTGACCACGGGCGGCATCTCGAACGCGCTCGGCGCGGCACCCGAGGCATCCGAGTGGTACCGCGGGGCCCTCGTCGCCTACGCGGAGTCCGTGAAGCGCGAGGTCCTCGGGGTTCGGGCCGACTCGGTCAACTCGACGCAGTGCGCGCGCGAACTCGCGACCGGCGTCGCGAAGCTGCTCGATGCCGACGCCGCCGTCGCCGTGACGGGCGTCGGGGGCCCCGAGCCCGATGGCGACGAACCCGCCGGAAGCGTCTACGCGGCGGTCACGGTACGTGGCGACATCCGCGACGCCCACCTCCGATTCGAGGGCGAACCATCGGAGGTCGTGCACCAGACGGTGCGCGCCGCGCTCGAGATGCTGCGCGACGCGCTCCCGTCTGCGTGACGACCGCGCTCTCAGTCGTGCTGCGGGAACCCCAGGTTCAGGCCGCCGTGGCTCGGGTCGAGCCAGCGCGACGTGATGGCCTTCTCCTGCGTGTAGAAGTCGAACCCGCGCGCGCCGTATGCCTTGGCGTCGCCGAACAGCGAGTCCTTCCACCCACCGAACGAGTGGTACGCCACCGGCACGGGGATGGGCACGTTGATGCCGACCATGCCGACCGTCACCTCGCGCTGGAACCTGCGTGCCGCGCCGCCGTCGTTGGTGAAGATCGCGGTGCCGTTGCCGTAGCGACTCGAGTTGATGAGGTCGACGCCGTCTTCGTAGCCGTCGACCCGCAGCACCGACAGCACCGGGCCGAACACCTCGTCGCGATAGACCGCCGACGACGTCGGCACCTTGTCGACGAGGGTGGGGCCGAGCCAGAACCCGTCGGGGTCGCCGTCGACGTCGGGGTCGCGTCCGTCGACCACCACGGTGGCACCGTCGGATGCCGCGACGTCGACGTAACCGGCGACCTTGTCACGGTGCTCGCGCGTGATGAGCGGACCCATGTCGCAGCCGCGCGTGCCGTCACCGGTCTTCAGCCGGGACATCCGCTCGCGGATCTTCTCGACCAGCTCGTCGGCGATGGAGTCGACCGCCACCAGCGCCGAGATCGCCATGCAGCGCTCCCCCGCCGACCCGAAGCCGGCGTTCACCGCCGCGTCTGCCGCGAGGTCGAGGTCGGCGTCGGGCAGCACGAGCATGTGGTTCTTCGCACCGCCCAGCGCCTGCACCCGCTTGCCGTTCGCCGTCGCGGTCGTGTAGATGTGCTGCGCAATCGGCGTGGAACCCACGAACGAGATCGCACGGACGGTCGGATGCTCCAGCAGCGCGTCGACCGCGACCTTGTCGCCGTGGACGACGTTCAGCACGCCGTCGGGAAGGCCGGCCTCCTGCATGAGCTTCGCGAGCCACACTGCGGCAGACGGGTCTTTCTCCGACGGCTTCAGCACCACGGTGTTGCCGGTGGCGATCGCGAGCGGGAAGAACCACAGCGGCACCATCGCCGGGAAGTTGAACGGGCTGATGATGCCCACGACGCCGAGCGGCTGACGAACGGAGTACACGTCGATTCCGGTCGACACGTTCTCGGAGTACTCACCCTTCGTGTACCCCGGCATGGCGCAGGCGAGCTCGACGACTTCGAGCCCGCGCGCGATCTCGCCCGCAGCATCCGACAGCACCTTGCCGTGCTCGCTCGTGAGGATCGCGGCGAGATCATCGCTGCGTGCCGTCAGCAGCTCGCGGAACTTGAACATCACGGCCTGCCGCTTCGCGATCGAGGTGTCGCGCCACTTGGGGAAGGCGCGGGCGGCGGCCTGCACCGCGAGGTCGACGTCTTCCGTCGACGCGAAGCGCACGCGCTTGGTCTCGACGCCCTGGGCGGGGTTGTACACCGGTCCGCTGCGGTCGGACGACCCCTCGACGGATGCCCCGTCGATCCAGTGGTCGACGGTCTCTGTGCCGGCGGCGGCAGCCTGGGTTTCAGTCATTGTCTGGCTCATGAGTCAGCCTCTCCTTCGAGCGCAGTGCTCAATACTTCATCGTAGATCGCCATGGCCTGGGCGACGTCGTCGGCGGTGACCACACAGGGCGGCACCACGTGGATTCGATTGTCCTGCACGAACGGCAGGAGCCCGCGCTCGACCATCGCGGACTTGAGACGCCCCATCACGGCCGCGGGGAGCGGCTCACGTGAGTCGCGGTCGGCGACGAGCTCCATCGCCCAGAACACGCCCTCGCCGCGCACCTCGCCGATCACCGCGTGCTTGTCGGCGAGCTCGGCGAGCGCCGGGCCGATCTCGGTCTCGCCGATGACGCGGGCGTTGTCGACGATGCCCTCCGACTCCATCGCGTCGAGTGCCGCCACGATCGAGGCCATCGCGAGCGGATGCCCCGAATATGTGAGCCCACCCGGGAACACGCGGTCGTCGAACATCGCCGCGATCGGATCGGAGATGACGACCCCGCCCACCGGGATGTAGCCCGAGTTCACGCCCTTCGCGAAGGTGATGAGGTCGGGGCGCACGTCATAGCCGTCGAGCGCGAACCACCGGCCGGTTCGGCCGAAGCCCGCCATGACCTCGTCGAGGATGAGCATGATGCCGTCCCGGTCGCAGAGCTCGCGCACGCCCGCCAGGTACCCCGGCGGGGGCAGCATGATGCCGGCGGTGCCGGGCACCGTCTCGAGCAGCACCGCCGCGATCGTCGACGGGCCCTCGGCCTCGATCACTCGACGCAGATGATGCAGCGCGCGCTCCGACTCCTGCTCGGGCGTCGTCGACCAGAACTCGGAACGGTAGAGGTAGGGACCGAAGAAGTGCACATGCCCGCGCGCGTACTCGTTCGGGATGCGGCGCCAGTCGCCGGTCGAGACGATCGCGGCCCCCGTGTTGCCGTGGTACGACCGGTAGGTCGACAGGACCTTGTCGCGCCCGGTGTACAGGCGCGCCATGCGGATGGCGTTCTCGTTCGCGTCGGCGCCGCCGTTCGTGAAGAACACCTTGTGGAAGCCCGACGGCGCGCGGTGGATGATGCGCTTGGCGGCCTCACCCCGGGCGAGGTTCACGGTCGAGGGCGCGATGGTCGTGAGCAGCTCCGCCTGCTCCCGGATCGCCTGCACGACGGCCGGATGCTGATGGCCGATGTTGACGTTCACGAGCTGGCTGGAGAAGTCGAGGTACTCACGTCCGGCGTGGTCCCAGACGCGGCATCCGCGCCCGCTCGCCACCACGAGCGACGAGAGCTGGGACTGCGCCGACCACGAGTGGAACACGTGATCGCGATCGAGCGTGCGGGCGAGCTCGTCGAGGTCCTCGGCGAGATTGGTCATGGCTTCCTTGCCTTTCATTCGGGGGATGTTCTCGCATCCGGTGATCGAGGAGCGCGCCCGGCGCAGCCGGACCGTACCGAGACCGGCGATCGATCCCGATACGCGTCGCCTGACGGCGGCGCAACTCGATCAGCGATGGGAGCCGGATCTCGATGCGCGTCGCCCGACGGCGGCGCTCCTCGATCAGCGATGGGAGGGTTCAGTTGCCGCCCTCTTGGAGTTCGACCTCGATCGGCTCGAAGCCCTCTCCGGTGAGGTCGAGGTCTTCGCCTTCGAGCTCGTCGAGCGCCCGCTGGATGTACTCGTTGGTCCAGGCGGTCGCCGGCGGCTCCTCGGTGATGAGACGGGCGCCGGTCTCGTTCACGGCCGCGAGCGCGCCATCGACCGTCTTCTGGAACGCCGCCTCGTCGATCACGCCGATGCCGTCAGGCGCCGGCCAGATGAGCTTGTTGGTCTCGTTGACCATCCAGAGCTCGTGGCTCGGGCCCCAGCCGGAGCCGGCGGCGATGGTGATCTCCGACGCCTCCTCGGGGTTCTCGGCCGCGTAGATCCAGCCCTTGATGACGGCTTTGAGGAACGCGACCGTGGTGTCCTGGTACTCCTCGTCGTTCTCGAGACGCTCGGTGTCGGCCCAGATCGCGTCCTGGAGCATGGCGCCCTCGGTGTCCTCGTAGTTGATGACGTTGAAGTCCTCGGGCTGGTAGAGCTCGCCGGTGTCGGGGTTCACCGTCTCGAGGAGCTGCGCGTACTCGTTGTAGGTCATCGCCTGAGCCGCGTCGATGTCGCCCTGCAGGAACGCGTTCATGTTGAAGTCCTGCGTGATGATCTGCACGGTCGTCGAATCGAGTCCTTCATCGGCCATGGCCGCGAAGATCTCCCACTCGTTGCCGAAGCCCCACGATCCGATCTTCTTCCCCTCGAAGTCCGCGACCGAGGTGATGCCCGAATCGGCCCACGACACCTGCAGCGTGCCCGAGCGCTGGAAGATCTGTGCGATCTCGGTGAGGTTGGCGCCCTGCTCGATGGAGCCGAGCACCTTCGGCACCCAGGCGATCGCGTAGTCCACGTCGCCGTTCGCGAGCGCGTCCTGCGGCACGATGTCGCCGCCCGAGGGGATGATCTCGACGTCGAGACCCTCCTCCTCGAAGTAGCCGAGCTCCTGGGCCGCGAAGTAACCGGCGAACTGGCCCTGGGGCAGCCACTGGAGTTGGAGCTTCACCGGCGTGAGGTCGCCGCCGCCGCCGTCGGCGCCGTCGGTCTCACCCGACCCGCCGCCGGCCGAACATGCGGTGAAGACGAGGGATGCCGCGAGCGCGAGCCCTCCGATCGTCGCGAGGCGACGTCTGCTGTGGTTCATGTCAGTGCCTTCCTGTTCTCGGTGCGTGCGGTGGTGGGGGTCTCGGGGCGGGTGGTCATCGCGGCCCCCTTCGAGGAGCGTGCGGCTGCAGCAGCCGTTCGAGGCCGAGCGTGACGAGGTAGAAGAGCAGGCCGAGCACGATGGATGCCACGACGTAGGCCCATGCCCGCGCGTATGCGCTCGACGCGGCCGACGTCGAGATCTGCGCACCGAGCCCACCGCGCGGGCCGCCGAAGTACTCGGCGACGAGTGCCGAGATGACGGCGAGCGACGAGGCGATGCGGATGCCCGTGAGGATGAACGGTCGCGCCGTCGGAAGGGTGAGCGTGCGCAGGACCTGACCCGACGTCGCGGCGTACGCCTTCATGAGGTCGCGGTGCACTGGTTGCGTCTGCCGGAAGCCGCGCAGCGTGTTCAGGAACACCGGCACGAACGACGCGAGCGCCGCGATCGCCTGGCGGCCGAACTGGCTGTCGGCGCCGAACATCGAGTTGAGCACGGGCGCCAGGGCGACGATCGGGATCACCGCCAGCGCCGCGACCAGCGGGGCGCTCATCTGGTCCATCGCCCGCCAGCGGGCCGCGAGGGCCGCGAGCAGGATGCCGAGGATGGAACCCACGATCAGGCCGACGAGCGAGTTGATGCCCGTGATGAGCATCGCCGCCGCGATCGACGGCCAGTAGGCGATGAACTCCTCGATGATCGAGGCGGGGCTCGGCAGCAGGTAGTCGGAGACACCGACGACGCTCACGAGGAACTGCCAGATGCCGAGCACGATGAGCCCCACGGCGATGGGCGCGACGACGCGCAGGGTCGTCTCGGTGCGCGGGCTCATGCGTCGCGAACCGGGTCGTCGGTCGCCCACGGGCACGGACGCGGTGGCCGTCATCTCGTCTCCACTCCGCGGGCGCCGGACGCCACCGGGGAGCCGCCGTGCAGGGCCTCGCGCACCGCAGTGACCATGTCGAAGAACGCGCGCTCTTCGCGCAGCTCTTCAGTGCGCGCAGCCCGTCTGGCGTCGGCACCGAGCCGCATCGGGACGATCTCGCGGATGCGGCCGGGCCGCGGCGACATCACCACGACGCGGTCGGAGAGGAACACGGCCTCGGGAATCGAGTGCGTCACGAACACGACCGCGGCCCCCGTCTCGGCCGAGATGCGCACCAGCTCGGTCTGCATCTTCTCGCGCGTCATCTCGTCGAGGGCGCCGAACGGCTCGTCCATGAGCAGCAGTCGCGGTTGCTCGGCGAGCGCGCGGGCGATCGCGACGCGCTGCTGCATGCCGCCCGAGAGCTGATCGGGATAACGGTCGGCGAAATCGGCGAGGCCCACCATCTCGAGCAGCTCTGCCACGCGGGAGGAACGGGCGGCGGATGCCACGCCATGCAGCTCGAGCGGAACGGCGACGTTCGCCGACACCGTGCGCCAGGGCAGGAGGCCGGCCGACTGGAACGCGATGCCGTACTCCTGGTCGAGTCGAGCCTGCTTGGCCGACTTCTCGAAGACGGTGACGCTGCCCACGCTCGGCTCATCGAGATCGGCGATGAGCCGCATGAGCGTCGACTTGCCGCAGCCGCTCGGGCCGATGAGCGAGACGAACTCACCGGCTGCGACGCTGAGGTCGACGGACTCGAGCGCGTGCACGTCGCCGGCACGGGTCTGGAACACCTTGTCGACACCGCTCACCTCGACCGCGGCCTCCGCGGGCTGAGGAGGCGCGCCGGCGCCGTCTCGAAACCCGGGGCCGGTCTGGGACTCGTGAAGGCTCATGCGGCCTCCTCCGTTCGTCGGTAGTTCTTGAGGATGACGCCGAGCAGTGCGACGGAGCCCGCGGCAACGAGCCCGAGCACGATCGCGCCGAAGATCGGTCCCCATGCCTTCGCCGGGTCGCCCGACGCCTGGCCGGCGAACTGGATGAGCAGGCGCCCGATGCCACCCTGCAGGCCGGTCGACACCTCGGCGACGACGGCGCCGACGACGGCGTTGGCGGCCCCGAGCCGGAGTGCTGGGAGCAGGTAGGGAACCGCCGCCGGGAACCGCAGCTTGACGAGCGTCGACCAGTAGCCGGCCGCGTACACGTGCATGAGCTCCTCGTGGATGCGGTCGGGCGACTGGAGCCCCTTCAGCGCTCCGACCGCGATGGGGAAGAACGCGAGGTAGCTCGCGATGAGGGCGACCGACATCCAGTCCTGCCATTGGAAGGAGCCGATCTCGACTCTCGAGCCCCAGCTCTTCACCACGGGCGCGAAGGCGATGAGCGGAACGGTCTGACTGAGCACGATCCACGGCAGCAGGCCCCATTCGGCGATGCGCCAGCGCTGCATCACGAGGGCGAGCCCGATCCCCACGACGAGACCGACAAGCCAACCCACCGCGGCGATCCCCAGCGTCGTGAGCGCTCCGAGGGTGATGACGAGCCAGAGCGGCTGCGCCGAAGCCGAGCGTGTGACCGGTTCGGCGAGACGGGCGAGCATGTCCCAGACGTGCGGCATCGCGAGGTCGGTCGACCGGGGCAGCACGCGGGCACCGCCGATCACCACGCCATCGGCCGGGGCGAGCAGCTTGTAGCCCTCCCAGATGAGCACGACGACGAGGATTCCGACGACCCCCCACAGCACGGTCAGGAGCCGGCGGGTCGAGGAGCGTGAAGGGCGTCTCGAGACCCTTCGGTCGCCCGGCTCGCCGGGTCTCGAGACACGGGCTTCGCCCGTTCCTCGACCAGCAGATTGGACGGTCGTCATGCCTTGGCCGTGATGTGCTCGGACATCGCGGGGATCACGGTCTCCCCGTAGACGCGGAGGGTCTCCTCCTTGTTGTCGTGCTGCAGGTAGCCCGCGAACTGGTCGACGCCGAGTTCCGCCAGCTGCCTCAGCTTGTCGATGTGCTGGTCGGCCGTGCCGAACAGGCAGAAGCGGTCGACGATCTCGTCGGGGACGAAGTCCGTGTGCACGTTGCCGGCTCGCCCGTGCTCGTTGTAGTCGTAGCCCTCGCGGCCCTTGATGTAGTCGGTCAGGGCGTCGGGCACCGTGCCGTGCTTGCCGTACTTCGCGACGATGTCGGCGACGTGATTGCCCACCATGCCGCCGAACCACCGGCACTGGTCGCGCATGTGCTCCCAGTCGTCGCCGATGTAGAACGGCGCCGCCACGCAGAACTTGACCGACATCGGGTCGCGGCCCGCCGCCTCCGCGGCATCCCGCACATGCTTGATCATCCAGGCGGCGATGTCGACGTCGGCGAGCTGCAGGATGAACCCGTCGCCCACCTCGCCAGCCACGGTCAGGGCCATCGGCCCGTACGCCGCGACCCAGACCTCCAACTCGGATCCGCGACTCCACGGGAACTGGATCGTCGACCCGTTGTACTCCACCGGACGCGAGTTCGCCAGTTCCCTGATCACGTGGATCGACTCGCGAAGCTCCTTGATCGTGGTGGGCTTGCCGTTGGTGACCCGCACGGCGGAGTCGCCCCGCCCGATTCCGCAGACAGTGCGGTTGCCGAACATCTCGTTGAGGGTCGCGAACACCGACGCCGTCACCGTCCAGTCGCGCGTGGCCGGGTTGGTCACGAACGGGCCCACCTTGATGCGGTCGGTCTCGGCCAGGATCTGGCTGTAGATGACGTAAGGCTCCTGCCACAGGATGTGGGAGTCGAACGTCCACACGTGCGTGAACCCGTGCACCTCGGCGAGCTTCGCGAGCTGGACGGTGCGGGACGCCGGCGGGTTGGTCTGGAGGACCGCTCCGAATTCCATCCCGTGCTCCTTTCGTGTTCTGTGGGTTGAGGAGCCGCCGCAGGCGGCGTCTCGAAACCATCGGGTTCGGGTTTCGAGACGGCGCTGACACGCCTCCTCAACCCGCAGGGGTGTTCAGATGAGGTACTGACTCAGGCCGCGCTTGAGGAAGCGGCCGTCGCCCTTCGCGCCGAGGTACTCGTCGCCGTCCACGACGACCTTTCCGCGCGAGAGCACCGTGTCGACGTGGCCGTCGATCTCGTAGCCCTCCCACGCGGAGTAGTCCATGTTCATGTGGTGGGTCTTCTCGAGCCCGATCGACGTGTGGCCGTTCGGGTCGTAGACGACGATGTCGGCGTCGGCGCCGGGCTGGATGACCCCCTTCGTGCCGTAGAGGCCGAACATGCGGGCCGGCGTGGTGCTCGTGAGCTCCACCCAGCGCTCGAGCGTGATCTCACCGGTCACGACGCCCTGGTACATGAGGTCCATGCGGTGCTCGATCGAGCCGATGCCGTTCGGGATCTTGCGGAAGTCGCCGAGCCCGAGCTCCTTCTGGTCCTTCATGCAGAACGGGCAGTGGTCGGTCGAGACCATCTGCAGGTCGTTGGTGCGCAGCGCCTGCCACATCGAGTCCTGATGGCCCTCTTCGCGGCTTCGCAGCGGCGTCGAGCAGACCCACTTCGCCCCCTCGAAGGCGCCCCATTCGTCGCTCTTCGCACCGAGCTGGTCTTCGAGCGAGAGGTACAGGTACTGCGGACACGTCTCGCCGTACACGTTCTGCCCCTTGTCGCGTGCCCAGGCGAGCTGCTCGACGGCCTGTTTCGCCGACACGTGCACGACGTAGAGCGGCGCGCCCGTGAGTTTCGCGAGCATGATCGCCCGGTGGGTGGCCTCCTCCTCCATCTCCCACGCGCGGGCGATGCCGTGGTAGTACGGATCGGTCTTCCCCTGCTCGATGAGCTGCGCCGCGAGCACGTCGATCGCCGGACCGTTCTCGGCGTGCATCATCGTCAGCATGCCGGTGTCCCGAGAGACCTGCATCGCACGCAGCACCTGCGCGTCATCCGAGTAGAACACCCCCGGATACGCCATGAAGAGCTTGAAGCTCGACACGCCCTCGTCGGGGAGCCTCCTCATCGCGGCGAGCGACGCGTCGTTGACCTCGCCGACGATCTGGTGGAACCCGTAGTCGATCGCGCAGTTGCCCGACGCCTTCTCGTGCCAGGCGGCCAGCCCGTCTTCGATGCGCTGCCCGTACGTCTGCACCGCGAAGTCGATGATCGACGTGGTGCCGCCGTGCGCCGCCGCCCGGGTGCCCGATTCGAAGGTGTCGGATGCCTCGGTGCCGCCGAACGGCAACTGCATGTGCGTGTGCGCGTCGATGCCGCCAGGGATCACGTACTTGCCGGTCGCGTCGATGACCCGGTCGACGGATGCCGCGACATCCGTGCCCAGCAGTGTGCTCCCGGGCTCGAGCACGGCCCGGATCGTCTCGCCGTCGATGAGCACGTCGGCCGCGGCGCGCCCGGTCGCGCTCACCACGGTTCCGCCGGAGATGAGGGTTGTCGTCATGTGTGGAGCTCTCCTTCAGGTCTGCGGGTTGAGGAGGACGCGGAGCATCCGTCTCGAAACCGGTCGTTGAGGGTTTCGAGACACGCCTTCGGCGCTCCTCAACCCCCGGAGTGGACTACGGCTTGGGAATGGCCGTGTAGGAGTCGGGGCGACGGTCGCGGTAGAACTGCCACGTGTTGCGCACCTCGCGGATGAGGTCGAGGTCGAGGTCGCGGATCACGACCTCTTCATGCTCGTCGGAGCCGTAGTCGCCCACGAGGTTGCCGCGCGGATCGACGAACTGGCTCGAGCCGTAGAACGTCACGGCGAGGTCGCCGTACTCGTTGTCCTCGGTGCCGACCCGGTTGGGGGCAGCGACGAAGTACCCGTTGGCGGCGGCGGCGGCCGGCTGCTCGATCTCCCACAGGCGGTTCGACAGCGCGGGCTTCGTGGCGTTCGGATTGAAGACGATCTGCGCGCCGTTCAGTCCCAGTTCGCGCCATCCCTCGGGGAAGTGCCGGTCGTAGCAGATGTACACGCCCACCGGGCCGACGGCCGTGTTGAAGACGGGGTAACCCAGGTTCCCGGGCCGGAAGTAGAACTTCTCCCAGAACTTGTCGAGGTTCGGGATGTGGTGCTTCCGGTACTTCCCGAGGATCGTGCCGTCGGCGTCGACGACGACCGCGGTGTTGTAGTAGACGCCGGGCTGGTCCTCCTCGTAGATCGGGAGGATCATCACCATGCCGAGCTCCTTGGCGAGCGCTGCGAAGCGCTGCACGATCGGGCCGTCGGCCGGCTCGGCGTAGTCGTAGTACTTCACGTCCTCGGTGATGCCGAAGTACGGACCGTAGAACAGCTCCTGGAAGCAGATCACCTGGGCGCCCTGCTCCTTGGCCTGGCGGGCGAACTGCTCGTGCTTGTCGAGCATGGACTCCTTGTCGCCCGTCCACGTCGTCTGCGTGATGGCTGCTCGGACGATCGTCATGTTGCCTCCTGAGTCGGTCGGCGCCGTTGCCGTCGCCCGGTGCGTCGGTGCACCGGGCGGTGTCAGGGCGTCGAGGGGTGGATCGGTGTGCCGAAGGGGGGTGTGCCTCTTCTGTTATTGTTCGGCGTGAACATTTCTCTTGTGTTTCACTCCGTGACGCTGTGGTTAATGATCATGTCCTGTGCGTCGTGAGGAGGCAACGGTCATGTCGGATATCGGTGCGGATCTGCCGCCCCTGATGACACGCACGGCCTTTCCCGACACGAGCCCGCGTGGAATCGCCGGAGTCATCGCCCGCCTCGTCAACACCGGGGAGCTCGCCGAGGGCAAGCGCCTTCCGACGGTGCGCGACCTGGCCACCGAACTGGGAGTGAGCCCGGCGACCGTCAGCCAGGCCTGGCAGGCGCTCTCGCGGGCGGGCATCATCGAGTCGCGCGGTCGAGCGGGGAGCTTCGTGCGGCAGACGTCGCCGGGCTGGCTCGCACCCCGGATGCGCGGGATGGCACCGCCCAACGACCCGGTACGCTTCGACCTGTCACGCGGCACGCCCGATCCACTCCTCCTGCCGGCGATCGGACCGGCGCTCTCGCGCGTCTCGACCCGCGCCGAGACCGGCAGCTACCAGGCCGAACCGGTGATCCCGGCCCTCGCCGAGGTGCTCGCGGACTCGCTGCCGACGCGACCCGAGGCCCTGATGGTCGTCGACGGGGCGCTCGACGCGATTTCGCGCACGCTCGACGAGGTGCTTCGCTTCGGCGACCGGGTGGTCGTCGAGAGTCCCGGCTTCCCGCCGTTCCTCGACCTGCTCGACGTGCTCGGCGTCGAGGCCGTGCCCGTGCAGCTCGACGAGCACGGCGTGCTTCCCGTCTCGCTCGCGCGCGCCCTCCGTCTCCGTCCGGTCGCCGTGCTGCTGCAGCCGCGCGCGCAGAACCCCACGGGCGCGTCGATGACACCCGAGCGCGCCGCCGACCTCGCTCGCGTCATCCGCTCGGCTGCCGACGTCGACGACCTCATCGTCATCGAGGACGATCACTCGGGTCTCATCTCGACCGAGGGCGACGTCTCGCTCGGCACGTCGCTGCCCGGTCGGGTCGTGCACGTGCGCAGCTTCTCGAAGTCGCACGGCCCCGACCTCCGGATCGCCGCGCTCGGCGGCCCGCGCCAGCTCATCGACCGCATCACCGCCCGCCGCATGCTCGGCCCGGGCTGGACATCCCGGATGCTGCAGACGATCCTGCTCGACCTGCTCACCGACCCCACGGCCATCGGCGCCGTGGCGGACGCCAGGCGGCAGTACTACACGCGCCAGCGAGCCCTCGGCGACGCTCTGCGGGCCCGCGGCGTGGACGTGGTGCCCGCCGACGGCATCAACCTCTGGATGCCGGTGCTGAGCGAGCGATCGGCGCTCGTGCAGCTCGCGGCCGCGGGCATCCGCGTCGCCGCGGGCACGCCGTTCCTCGCGGCAACGGAACCGATGGATGCCGCGAACGGCATACGTGCTCGCACGGGCGGCGACTTCGTGCGCGTCACCGTCGGCGCGCTCCGCTCGGGCACCGAGGAGGTGGCGGACGCTCTCGCTGCCGCCGCGCAGCGCCTGGCGTGGCGCGGCTACTGAGCGCCGTGGATGAGTGCCGAAGCAGTGTGCGGAAGCGAACTAATCCAAGTACTTGCGGGTGATGAAGTCCGCCATTCCCGGAACAGTGAACGCCACGTAGCCACGGTCGGGCGCGAAGATATGGCCATTCTTGATCAGCTCATTCCGTGAGACCGAGAGGTCACTCGTGCGGGCCTTGCCTGTTCGGGCAACAAGCTCCTGGATCGCGGAAGGCTCGCCACCGTCGAGAGCCATCGCCTTCATCATCTCCCGTTGGGCAGGGGTCGCTCGGTCCCATCGCGACTGATAGAGGCCACGGTCGACCTCATCGCGCGCAAGCTGGATCCCGACTCTCGCATCGTCCTCATCGATGCGGTCGGCGATGGCGCGCGCCTCCCAGACATGCTTGCCGCACGCCTGGGCGAAATACGGATACCCGCCGATCGCCTCCCGCGCAATCTCGAGCGCCTGATCGTTCCACTGGACATTCCGCGCCTCTGCGGGCCGAACGAGCGCTGCCGTAGTCTCGGAGTCGCTCAATAGGCCGAGGCTCCGATAGTCATAGAGGCGTTCGGCATAGCTCGTGGCATCTGCGAGGACTGACGGAAGGGAAGGCAGGCCGGTTCCGATGAATAGGATCGGCACCGGACGCGGGGCCTGACCCAAGGTGTGGAGCGCGACGTTCAATCCATTGAGGTCGGTCCTCGACGCATCCTGCAACTCGTCAACGGCTACCATGACTCCCATTCCGAGTTCCCGCGCTGTCTCGCCGAGCTCCTCGAAGAGGTCGAGGATGTCCCGCTCGAAGTCGCCGGTGTCAGCCCGACCGGGCATCGCATCGATTTCGAAGCCGAACGAGTAGGTGCCGTTCGGGTCGACCTTCATCTGGAAGGATCGGAAGACTCGAAGCAGCCTTGTGACGCGTTCGCGGACTTGGTCGCCCGGACCCGCGAGCTTCCGAAGTTCGAGGTAGAGGGCTTGCGCAAGCGCTCGCTGCAGGCTGCCACCCGCGACCGCCTCCACCTTGATGGCGATCCAACTCCGCGAATCATGCGCGTTCCGCACGAACTCGTTGAGCAGCACCGTCTTACCGACTCCTCTGAGGCCCGAGATGACTACGGGTCGGTCGCCTTCGGACTCCTCGACAACTTGTCTCATCACGGAGCCGATCTGATCGAGTATCGCGTCTCGGCCGGCAAGCTCAGGTGGCACACGGCCGGCACCGGGGCGAAACGGATTCGAACCGTAGACCTCCACGTATCACCTTTCATATGCGTTTATAAGGACAGTTATTATACGCCTCGATAATTCCATAGACGTCGCTCGTCGACCAGCGTGCTCGGTGCGGCTCCGCAACGCCGCCTGGGGGATGATGCAGGGACGGTCAGACCTTGGCCGGGTTCGGCGCCTTCACGTACCGGTCGGGCGTGATGGTCAGCTCGGCCTGGCCGCCCGTCATGGAGCGCAGGTCGAGCACGTAGCGGGCGAGCTCGGCCTCGGGCACGCTCGCCACCACGCGCGCCCGGCCGTCGTCGGCGGTCTCGGTCGCGCTCACCCGGCCGCGGCGACCCGACAGGTCGGTGAGCACGGTGCCCTGCAGTTCGGGCGGCACCGTCACGGTGACGGTCGACACCGGCTCGAGCAGCACCGTGCCGGCCTCGGCGAGCGCCGCTTTCACCCCGATCGACCCCGCGGTGCGGAACGCCATCTCGGACGAGTCGACCGAGTGCGCCTTGCCGTCGTAGAGCTCGACCCGCACGTCGACGACGGGATGCCCCTGCGGTCCGCCCGTCGCCAGCGCATCGCGTGCACCCTTCTCGACGGCCGGGATGTACGTGCGCGGCACCGCTCCGCCGACGACCGAGTCGACGAACTCGAACCCCTCGCCCGGGGGGAGCGGCGAGACGCGCAGCTGCACGACGGCGAACTGCCCGTGGCCCCCCGATTGCTTCTTCAGCTTGCCCTCGACGTCGGCCGAGCCGGCGATCGTCTCGCGATAGGCCACCGGCGCCGGAGCCGTGTCGACGTGCACGCCGAAGACGCGCGCGAGGCGTTCCACCGCGACGGCCACGTGCATGTCGCCGAGACCGCGCAGGACCGTCTGGTCTCCGGCCCGGTCGATGACGAGCGTGGAATCCTCCGCCACGAGCCGCGAGAGCGCCGTCGACATCTTCTCGTCGTCGGACTGCGAGACCGGCGTGAGGCTCACCGCGAACACGGCCGCACGGTTGGGCAGCGGCGCCGGGCGCGCGGTGCCGCTCGCGCGCGACCACAGCAGGGAGCCCGACGGCGACCCCGTCAGCTTGGCGACGGCACCGACGTCGCCCGCGCGCAGCACGTCGACCGGCAGGTGCTCGGCGCCGCGCAGCCGGAACAGCCCGTGGATGCGCTCGTCGGCCCCCGTGGTCGCGTTGTGCAACCGGTCGCTCGGACGGAGCACGCCCGAGAGCACCTTGAGCATCGACACCTGCCCGACGAAGGGGTCGGCCACGGTGCGGAACACGTGCACGAGTGTCTCGCCGTCGGGGTTCGGCGCGACCTCGAGTTCGGTGCCACCCGTGCCGTCGTCGGCGCCACCGATCACGATTCGCGCCTCACGCTCGAGGGCCGACGGCGACAGCGCGCAGACCAGGTCGGCGACGCGGTCGACCCCGGTGCCGGTGACGCCGGAGCACACGACGACCGGAACCGCGCCGCCCGACGCGACCTCGCGGGCCAGCGAACGCTCGAGTTCCTCGACCGACGGCTCCTTGCCCTCGAGATAGGCCTCGAGCTGCTCGTCGTCGTGGGAGACGATCTCCTCGGTGACATCGAGGTGCATCCGGTGCTCCTCGTCGGCGACCTCGGCCGGCACCGGTCCGTCGTGATGGTGGCCCGTCTCGTCGTAGTCGAGCGCCTGCTCGCGAAGCACGTCGGCGACCCCGTGGAACGACTGCTCCTCGCCGAGCGGCAGTTCGAGCGGCCACAGGTGCTGGCCGAATGCGGAGCGAAGCTCGGCCAGCACGCGGTGGAAGTCGGCGCGCGCCTTGTCCTCCTGGGTGATGACGACGATGCGGGGAACTCCGGCGGCCTCCGCGGCGCTCCATGCGAACCGTGTGCCCGCCGTGACGCCGTCGACGGCGCTCACGACCACGAGCGCGACATCCGCCGCCGCCAGTGCCGTGTCGAGCGATCCGACGAAGTCCGCGCGCCCCGGCGTGTCGGCCAGCGTGATGGCGCACTCCTCGTCGCCGGTGGTCGGCCAGCTCAGGTAGGCAAGGGAGAGCCCGAGGGTCGTGCCTCTGGCGATCTCCTCGGGCTCATGGTCCAAGACCGTCGTGCCCTGCTCGATGGTGCCCACCCTCGGGATGGCACCCGCGCGATGCAACAGGGCTTCCGCCAGGGTGGTCTTGCCCGAGCCTGCTCCGCCCACGAGGGCGATGGTCCGGTGGTTCGAGGTGGGTACCGAGTTCATGAGGCCTCCCGCGCCGGTGCGGTTCCGTGCATCCATGGTGTACCCGTCGCGCCGGGATTACCAGAGCGAGCGGATGCCGCGGGCGCGAATCCGCCGCCCTAGAGTGGCTCCGTGCGGATCACGGTGCTCGCGGGCGGAGTGGGAGGCTCGCGCTTCGTGCGCGGCGTGCGAGAGGAGTGCGCGCGACGAGACCCCGACGCGTCGGTCATCGTGATCGTGAACACCGGCGATGATCTCTGGCTCGCCGGCGTGCGCCTTATGCCCGACTTCGACTCGCTGCTCTACTCGCTCGCGGGCGTGAACGACACCGAGCGCGGATGGGGCCGGGCCGGCGAGACCGAGCGCGTCGCCGCCGAGCTCCGCGAATGGGGTGTGGGGTGGCCGTGGTTCACCCTCGGCGACCTCGACCTCGGCACGCACCTCGCGCGAACGGCGTGGCTGCGTGAGGGCGCGACGCCGTCAGAGGTGGCCGAGCGCCTGCAGCGCCGCTGGCCGCTCGGCGTGCGACTCATTCCGGCGACCGACACCGAGGTCGATACCTGCGTCGAGGTCCCCGATCCCGAGACGCCGCACAGCACACGCGAGTTGCACTTCCAGGAGTGGTGGACCAGGTACCGTGCGACGCTGCCCGCAATCGCCTTCCGACAGCGGAACATCGATCGCGCGCGCCCGGCTCCCGGCGTCGTCGAAGCCATCACCGACGCCGACCTCGTGCTCTTCGCGCCGTCGAATCCCGTCGTGTCGATCGGCACGATCCTGGCGGTGCCGGGCATCCGCGACGCCATCGCGACGACGTCCGCGCCCGTGATCGGCGTCTCCCCGATCATCGGCGGCAAGGTCGTGCGCGGGATGGCCGACGCGTGCCTCCCGGTGATCGGCGTCGACACCTCCGCCGACGCGGTCGGGCTCCACTACGGCTCGCGCCGGTCGGGCGGGCTCCTCGACGGATGGCTCGTCGATGAGACGGATGCCGCAGCGGTCGGGCCGCTCGAGGAAGCCGGCCTGCTCGCGGCATCCGTTCCCCTCTGGATGCGCGACCTCGAGACGTCGGCGGCCCTCGCCGGTGCCGCGATCGACCTCGGCGACGTCGTCCGGTCGCGTCCGGCCTGACTGCACCGAATCTCGGCGGGTCACGGCAGACTGTCGTGGTGATCCTCATCGTCGTGCTCGCGCTCGGTTCGGCGCTGCTCTACGGCGTCGGCGACTACTTCGGCGGCGTCGCCGCCCGCCGCATTCCCGTACTCGCCGCCAGCACGATCAACTACGCCTTCGCGACGGTCGTGCTCGTCATCGCGCTGCTGGTCACGGGCGGGGCTTGGTCCCAGGCGGCGGTCGCCGGCGGCCTCATCGCCGGGGTGCTCGCCGCGGTCGGATTCCTGGCGTTCTATGCGGCGCTCGCGGCCGGCCCGATCTCGCTCATGTCGCCGCTCATGGCACTGCTGAGCTCCGCCGTGCCGGTGGTGGTCGCCATCGTCCTCGGCGACCACCTCGGTCCGATCGCGTGGATCGCCATCGTGCTCGCGATCGTCGGCTCGGTGCTCATCGGCGTCGAACGCCGGGTCACGACTCGCGGAGCACGTCCGCGCACGGTGCTCTTCGCCGTCGTCGCGGGCGTGTGCCTGGGCCTGGCCACCGTGGCGCTCGACAACGTGCCCGACGACGCGGGGATGGTTCCCGTCTTCCTCGACACGCCGCTCGGGTTCGTGCTGCTCGCCGGGCTCATGGCGCTCGCGCGTGCGGTGCCCGCGGTCCGCCGGAGCGTCGCGGTGCTCGATTCGCACGAACCCGCGCACGCGTCGTCGGGTCTCTCCCCGATTCCGTCGCCCGGTGCCGCCTACCTGAGCGTCGACGACACCGTGCAGCGCGGTCGCGCCCGCCTCCTCGCCGCCACGGCGGGCCTGTTCATCGGCGGGGCGAACGTGCTGCTCATGATCGCGCTGCATGCCGGCAGCGTGGCGGTCGTCGCGGTGCTCGTGAACCTGTACCCCGTCGCCACCGTGCTCCTCGCGTGGGTGCTGCTGCGCGAGCGCGTCAACGCGGTGCAGGGCGCCGGGATCGTGCTCGCGGTCGCGGCATCCGTCATGCTCGGCCTCGCCTGAACCTGACGGCGGAGGTGACCGGCGGCCCGCCGCGGGTCTACGATGGAGCCGACCGCCGGTCTGAATCTGATCGGTGCGTGTGGCCCGGGTTTGGGCTGCGAGTCGCCGACCACGTCGGAACGCCACTTGCACACGTCCCGGAGGCCCCCATGCCCACACGCCGCACCCCCGCGGTCGTCGCGCTCCCATTCGCCGTCCTGCTGCTGGCCGGCTGCGCCACTGCCGGCGCCGCCGAGACGAGCACCCAGACGGATGCCGCGAGCCCGGCGTCATCCGCATTCCCCCTCACCATCGACAACTGCGGTACCGAGGTGACGTTCGACACGGCGCCCGAGCGGGTCGTGACCATCAAGTCGTCGACGCTCGAGCTGATGCTGGCGCTCGGCCTCGAGGATCGCATCGTCGGCACCGCGTTCAGGGACGGGCCCGTGCCAGACGAGTTCGAGCCCGCGGCATCCGGCCTCGAGGTGCTCTCCGACAAGGTCCCGTCGCAGGAGGCGACGCTCGCGGCCGAACCCGACCTCGTCTTCGCGGGCTGGGAGTCGAACCTCACCGCCGAGGGCGCGGGCGATCGCGAGACGCTCGCGAAGCTCGGCGTCGCCACGTACGTCGCCCCGGCCGCCTGCAAGGGCGACGGATACATGCCGAATCCGCTGACCTTCGACGAGGTGTTCCGCGAGTTCGAGGAGGCCGGGGCCATCTTCGGTGCTCCGGATGCCGCAGCCGACCTCGTCGCCGAGCAGCGCGCCGAGCTCGACGCCATCGAGCCGAACGACGCCGGCCTCACCGCCCTCTGGTACTCGTCGGGCGAGGACACGCCCTACGTGGGCGCGGGCATCGGCGCCCCGCAGATGATCATGCAGGCCGCGGGGCTCGAGAACGTCGCGGCCGACGTCGAGGACACCTGGACCCCCATGGGCTGGGAGGCGATCGTCGCCGCGAACCCCGACGTCATCGTGCTGGTCGACGCCCCGTGGAACACGGCCGAACGCAAGATCGCGCACCTCGAACAGAACGCCGCCACCGCGGCGCTGCCCGCCGTGCAGCAGCAGCGGTACGTCGTGGTCGACTTCCCGTCGACCGAGGCGGGCGTCCGCAACGTCGCCGCGGTGGCGTCGATCGTCGACCAGCTCGCGAGCCTGGGGTACTGATGGCGCCCTCTGCTGGTCGAGGAGCGCCGCCGGAGGCGACGCGTCTCGAGACCCCCCACGATCCGGATCTCGATACGACCACTGCGGGTCGAGGAGCGCCGCCGGAGGCGACGCGTCTCGAGACCCCCGCCCGGCCGGGCCTCCGCACGGGGCTCTGGGTCGCCGGCCTGATCGTGCTGCTCGCGGCATCCGTCGTCGTAACCGTCACCGTCGGACCCGCCGGGCTCAGCCCCGCCGACGTCTGGGCGAGCGTGCTCGCGCACCTCGGCATCGGTGACCCGACCCTGACCCCATTGCGCGATGGCATCGTCTGGGAGCTGCGGATGCCGCGGGTCCTCACCGCCGCCGCAGTGGGCGCGGGCCTCGCACTCTGCGGTGCGGTCATGCAGGCCCTCACCCGCAACCCCCTCGCCGACCCGTACCTGCTGGGACTCTCGTCGGGCGCGTCCGTCGGCGCCGTCATCGTGATCGTGCTCGGCGTCGGACTCCTGCTCCCGGTCGCCGCCTTCGTCGGCGCCCTGGTCGCACTCGTCGCCACGCTCGCCCTGGCGAGCGCCGGCGCGGGCCGGCTCACTCCCACCCGCACCGTGCTCGCCGGCCTCGCGGTCACGAGCGTGTTCGGCGCGATCACGAGCCTCGTCATCTTCTGGAGCGCCACCGGCGACAGCTACCGCGAGATCCTGAACTGGCTGCTGGGCTCGCTCGCGGGCACCGACTGGACCTCGGTGGCCATCGCGGGCGGTGCCGTCGTGCTCGTCGGCGTCCCGCTCGTCGCGAGCGCACGCACCCTCGATGCGTTCGCGTTCGGCGACACGGCGGCGGCCGCCCTCGGCGTGCACGTGGGCCGCAGCCGGGTGCTGCTCCTGACGGGCACCGCGCTGCTCACCGGTGCACTCGTCTCGGTCAGCGGCTCGATCGGCTTCGTCGGGCTGATCCTTCCCCACGCGGTGCGGCTCGTCGTCGGCTCCCGGCATCGCGCGCTGCTGCCCCTGTCGGCGCTCGCGGGCGCGATCTTCCTGGTGTGGGCCGACACCGGCGCGCGAACGCTCTTCGATCCACGTGAGCTGCCGGTCGGCATCCTGACAGCGCTCATCGGCGGACCGGTCTTCGCGGTGCTGCTGCTCCGAGGACGGAGGCTCTCGTGAATCGCTTCGACGGCCTCGGCGAACAGGGTTCGCCGGGCGGCCCGACGGGGCTCGGCGGCCTCGACGCGGCCCGCATCCGATTCGCCCGCGGCGACCGCCTCATCGTCGACGGGGTCGACATCACGGTGCCCTCGGGGTCGGTCGGCGCCCTGCTCGGCCCGAACGGCGCTGGCAAGTCGACCCTCCTCCACCTCATCGCGGGCGTCGAGCGAGCGGATGCCGGTGCGCTCGCGCTCGGCGGCGACGATCTCGCTACCCTGCGCCGCCGCGACCGTGCGCGTCGCGTCGCCCTCGCGGGGCAGGAGGTCGCCGAGGCGCCGGGCCTGCGCGTGTCCGAGGTCGTCGCACTCGGCCGGACGCCCCACGTCGGCGCGTGGTCGAGCCTCGGCGAACGCGACCACGCGGTCATCGCCCGGTCGATCGAGGAGCTCGACCTCGGTCCGCTCGCCGATCGCGACTACTCGACCCTGTCGGGCGGCGAGCGCCAACGGGTGAACCTCGCGCGCGCCCTGGCGCAGGAGCCCGAGCTGCTGCTCCTCGACGAGCCGACCAACCACCTCGACGTGCGGGCGCAACTCTCGAGTCTGGACCTGCTGCGGCGGCTCGCCGCCCGGGGGCACACGGTGCTCGCCGCGCTGCACGACCTCGGGCTGGCGGCGGCCTACGCCGACCACGTCGTCGTACTGCAGGGTGGCCTAGTCGTGGCATCCGGAGCCCCGCGACGCGTACTCGAGCCCGCCCTGATCCGCGCCGTCTGGGGCGTCGACGCCGAGGTGCTGGAGCATCCCGTGACGGGACGGCCGCTCATCGCGTACTCCGGGGTCGCCGGCGATCCCTCCGACGAGCGGGTGCCGCCGTCACCACCCGTGGTCGCCGGACGTGCCGAGGCGTAGCCTTGGCCGCATGAACGAGCCGACCCCCCTTTCCGAAGCCCGACGCGAGCTGCTCGAGTCGATCGCCGACGAGTTCCTGCACAACTCCTGGGCCGGCCGGCGGCTTCTCGCGGTCGAGGGAGCGTCCGCCGAGCGAGCGACCCGGTTCGCCGACGACCTGGCCGCCGTGCTGGTCGAGAAGGGCCAGCGTGCGGTGCGAGTCTCGCTCGGCGACGTCGACGAGTCGACGCTGCGCGCGAACACCGTCGACCCGTTCCGCGCAGGCACGCTGCCGGGCGCCGAGGATCCCCACACCGTGCTCGTCGTCGACGGACAGCGGCTGCTCAACCTCGCCGTGCGTGGGATCTGGCACTTCTCGGTCTGGACGCTCGCCGGCGACGAACTGCCCCACGCGAGCGTGAACGTGGTCGTCGACGACACCGACGAGGCCACGCCGAAGCGCTACTACTACGACCTCTGCAAACTGCCACCGAGCTTCGGCGAGCGCCGCGCGTCCGAGCCGGCGACGGCACCGAGCGCGTGACCCTCGTGCGCTTGCGGCATGGCGCCTCGAGCGATCCCCGCGCGTCGCCGCGTCACCGCGTCACCGTGGTTCGACGTGCAACCCCGCGTCGAGCACGAGCGCGCGTGCCCCTCTTCGCCGTGACGACATCAGAAGAGCATCCTGTTCCGTGATTCCCGGTGCCGAAGTGCCGAAGTGCCGAAGTGCCGCGACTCCGCGGGAGAGAATCGCCCTTCCGCTCGCGCCGCGATCCACCAAACCACGGCCATGCCGCTGCTCGTGGCGCGCCGGCTACGAGAGCACGTCCTTGGTGAGGAACCGCCCCACGGCGAGTGCGCCGAATACCACGACGTAGCCCGCCTGCAGCACGGCGTTATCGACGAAGGAGTCCCACACGGGCGGTTCGCGCAGCAGGTCGCCGAAGCCGAGCCAGTAGTGGGTGAAGAGCCACGGATGCAGCGTCTCGAGCTGCGGCAGGGCGTCCATGATCTGCGACACCACGGCGAGGATGGCGGTCGCGGCCATCGCGCCGACCGGCACGGTCGTCAGCGTCGAGAGGAACAGCCCGATCGCCGACATCCCGAGGAGTGACACCGTGACGTACGCGGCGACCGCGAGGAAGCGCAGCAGGCCCTCCGCGATGCTCACCGTCACGCCCGAGAGCAGCGTGATCGGGCCGATCGGGAAGAGCACCAGTCCGACGAGCGTGCCCGCGATCACCACGGTGAGGGTCGCGGCGGCACAGAACGCTGCCGCCGCCGCGTACTTCACGAGCAGCAGCCGCACGCGCCCTGCCGGGGCGATGAGCAGGTAGCGCAGGGTGCCGTGACTCGCCTCACCCGCGATGGAGTCGCCGGCAACGACGCCGATCGTGAGCGGCAGGAACAGCGGGATCGCCACCACGAGCGCGGTCATGCCCACGAAGAGCCCGTTCTCGGTGATCTGGCTGAGGAACGCCGGACCCCGGCCGCTGGGCGCCGGCCCCGCGAGGCGCAGCGCGATGCCGATGAGGATCGGGATGAGCGCCAGGGCGCCGATCATGGCCCAGGTGCGCCGCCGACGGAAGAGGGTGAGGAGCTCGGAGCCGAGCAGCGACAGCGTGCCGCTGTCGACAGCTTCTGCGGGTCGAGGAGCCGGCCCGGCCGGCGTCTCGAGACCCACGTCAGCGGCATCCGGTCTCGAGACGACCGCTTCGCGGTCTCCTCGACCCGCAGAGACGTCCACTTCCCCGTCTCGTCGACCCGCAGAGACGACCGCTTCGCGGTCTCCTCGACTCGCAGCTGTCGCGCCCTCATCCACCTCACTGGACAACGTCGAACCCCTCGCCCGTGAGCTCGACGAACCGCTGCTCGAGGCTCGCACGCTCGACCTCGAAGCCGCGCACCCGAACGCCGCCGCCGACGAGCGCCGCCACGATCTGCTCGGGAGCGGGCGCCGCGGCCTCGATCGCGGCCGTGACGACGTCGGTCGTGGCATCCGCTCGACCGCCGCCACCGACGTCCCCGAGCCCGAGTTGCGCGAGCACAGCGCGGGCCCTTCCGGCGTCGGGCGTGCGGACGATGACCCGCGACTCCCCGACGGCACGCAACTCGTCGAGCGTGCCCTGCGCTACGAGACGTCCGGCGCTCATCACGCCGACGTGCGAGCAGACCTGCTCGACCTCGGCCAGGAGGTGGCTCGACACGAACACGGTCGTGCCGTCGCCGGCGAGCGAGCGGATGAGCGCCCGCACCTCTCGCGTCCCCTGCGGGTCGAGCCCGTTCGTGGGTTCGTCGAGCACGAGCAGGTCGCGCCGCATGAGCAGCGCGTTCGCCAACCCGAGGCGCTGCTTCATGCCGAGCGAGTAGGCATGCACCTTCTTGTGCGCCGCGTGGGACAGGCCGACTCGATCGATCGCCTCGGCGACCCGAGCGGCACGTGTGCGTCGTGGCGCATGGCGGTTGGCCGCATCGAAGCGGCGCAGGTTCGCCTCACCCGAGAGGTACGGCGAGAACGCGGGGCCCTCGACGAGCGATCCGACCCGAGGGAGCACCGTGTCGACGTGGCGCGGCATGGGCGCACCGAGCACGCGCGCATCACCGGCCGTCGCCGCGACGAGCCCCAGCAGCATCCGGATGGTCGTGGTCTTGCCCGACCCGTTCGGCCCGAGGAACCCGAACACGGTCCCGCGCGGCACCGCGAGGTCGATGCCGTCGACGGCGAGCTGCGATCGGAAGCGCTTCGTGAGGCCGTGCGTCTCGATCGCCAGGACTGGCACGCGCGGCGCCCTCAGCGACCGTTCGCCGCGACGTCGAGCAGGTGGTCGGCGGTCACGGCGCCGGCGAGCACGCGGCCGTCGTCGGTGAACAGCACGGTGATTAGCGAGGTCTGCACGACGCGTCCGCCGTCGACCCGCGTCGTGAGTCCGTCGAGCATTGCGGATGCCTCACCGCCGAGCCCCTTCGCCCCGCCCTCGCCGGCCGGCAGCTCGACCACGGCCGACCAGCCCTCGCCATGCACGACCGGACGCGGCATCCCCTCGGGGGCGACCGCACCCGCTTCGGCCTCGGCCTTCCACTGCTCGAGCTCGGCCACGCTCGGGAGCGGCACCTGATGCTCGGTGACCTCGGTCCCGGCAGGCGGGGTGAATTCGAACACCGAGGCATCGGGGGCCTCGAAGGAGATGTCGGTGAAGGCGACGCTGAATGCCGGCTCTTCGACGTTTCGAGCGGTGACGGATGCCGCGAGCGCGACGCCCGTGTCACCGTCGATCGCCACCCGCACCGAGCCGACGAGCGTATCGGGATCGCGCGGTTCGAGCACGAGCTCGTACGCCTCGCGCCCAGCGACGAGGGCATCGGTGCCGACCGAGACGTCGGTGGATTCGTCGAGCTTCGCGAGGGCCCGGTCGAGCACCTCGCCGGGGTTCGGCAGGGGCGCGCCGTACTGCGCCTCGACCTGCGCCCGTGCCGCCTCGCCCCACGCCTCGAGCTCGGCTTTCAGCGCCTCGACGTCGGCGGCCGGCGGCGGAGTCACGTGCGTCGCGGCCTGGGCCCGCGAGTCGTAGACCCACACCCCCTGCTGCGAGACGTACACATCCCGCTCGGCGAGGGGGTCGAGCACCTGCAGGCGCGCGTTCGACTCGTCGAGGTACACGCGCGCGGTGTGGGTGCCGGTCACGAGCGAGACGACGTCGTCCAGGTCGGTGGCGGATGCCGCGGTGCCGTCGTCGGAGCCGCGGCCGCCCATCGCGCCGGTCAGTCCCGAGAGATCGGGCAAGCCGAGCTCCGACGTCTGCTCCATCGTGCCCGAGAGCGCGTCGACGTCGCTCGACGCGGCCAGCTCGAGCAGCTCCTCGGGCGTCAGGTCGGGGAGGTCGACGGCCGCATTCGCCTGCATCGGCACGACCACGACGGCCACGCCGATCGCGACGGGCGCGGCGATCGCCGGGATCCAGCGGGTGAGCCGCCGGGCGGCGCCGGTGTCGTGCGCGGGCATGCATTCAGGGTACGCCGCCCCGCGGCATCCGGGACCTGATCGATGGTGAACACACAGGATGCGAGGGCCGCCCGCAGATCGGGCCACCGGCCGACCGGAACGCGCCCGACCATTGCCACGAGCTCGAGCCCGGGTCTACGGTGGGTGGCATTCGGCTCGTGTACCCATTTCGGGGGGAACTCATGGTCAATGTCGTCCATCGCCCGGCGATTCGCAGTCTGGGCCTCGCAGTCGCCGCGGTACTGACGGTCGGAGCCGTCGCCGCCACCGCCCCTGCATCCGCGGCCGGCAGGCCCGCGCCGCCGGCACCGTCGACGTCGACCGGCTTCGGCGGCGCGGTGTCATCCGTCGACGCCGAGGCGAGCGCTGCGGGCCTCGAGGTGCTTCGCAAGGGCGGGAATGCTGCGGATGCCGCGGTCGCCACCGCCGCGGCGCTCGGCGTCCCCGAGCCCTACAGCGCCGGCATCGGCGGAGGCGGGTACTTCGTGTACTTCGATGCCGCGCCCGGTGAGGTCCCCACGATCGACGGTCGCGAGCCCGCGCCCGCCGCGATGCCGAGCGACGCGTTCGTCGTTCCCGGCACCGTGACTCCTGCGACTCCGTTCGGCCAGGCGGTTCCGTTCGCCGATGCCGTGTCGTCCGGTCTCTCGGTCGGCGTTCCGGGCACGCTCGCGACCTGGGAGGCGGCGCTCGACGAGTTCGGCACGGAGTCGCTGAAGGAGATGCTGAAGCCGGCCATCCTGCTCGCGACGCGGGGATTCAAGGTCGACGAGACGTTCGCCCAGCAGACGGCCGCGAACCAGGATCGGTTCGAGGAGTTCCCGGCCACGGCCGAGCTGTTCCTTCCGAATGGGGAACCGCCGGCGGTGGGGTCCACGTTCAAGAACCCCGATCTCGCGAAGACGCTCCGCGAGATCGCGCTGCGCGGCACCGACGCGTTCTACGAGGGCGCGATCGCCAACGAGATCGCCGCCATCGTGCAGGACCCCCAGACCATCGACGGGACCGATCTCCCGGCGTTCCCGGGCTTCATGACGGCCGATGACGTCGGCGACTACGAGGTGATCCTCCAGGACCCGACGCACATCGAGTACCGCGGCCTCGACGTCTACGGCATGGCGCCGTCGTCGTCGGGCGGCACGACCGTGGGAGAGTCGCTGAACATCCTCGAGAACTTCGACCTGGGGGCCGAGACGGCCGAGCAGACCGTGCAGAGCCTGCACCTCTACCTCGAGGCGACGGCCCACGCCTTCGCCGACCGTGGTGCCTACGTCGGCGACCCGGCGTTCGTCGACGTGCCGACCGAGACCCTGCTCAGCCAGGAGTTCGCCGACGCGCGAGCGTGCGCGATCGATCCCGATGCCGCTTCGGTCAAGCCCGTCGCCCCGGCACCGCTCGATGCAGCCGGATGCGACGTGGCGGCGCTCGAGGAGTTCGCCGACACCGAGAACGTCTCGACGACGCACCTCTCGGTCGTCGACCGGTGGGGCAACGCGGTCGCCTATACGCTCACGATCGAGCAGACCGGCGGCTCCGGTATCACCGTACCGGGCCGCGGGTTCCTGCTCAACAACGAATTGACGGACTTCAGCTTCCTGCCGAACCCGGCCGACCCGAACATCGTCGAGCCCGGCAAGCGGCCGCGCTCGTCGATGTCGCCGACGATCGTGCTCGACGACGGCGAGGTGCGGTACGTGGTCGGCTCGCCCGGTGGGTCGATGATCATCACCACGGTGACGCAGGTGCTCATGAACCGCATCGACCTCGGCATGACGCTGGCCGAGGCCGTGGCCGCGCCACGAGCATCGCAGCGCAACACGACCGCCGTCGCCGCCGAACAGGCGTTCCGCGACGCCTACGAGCCCGCGCTCGCAGGGTACGGGCACACCTTCACGACCTCGGCCGAGATCGGAGCCGTGGCCGCCATCGAGGTCGACGAGAATGGGCTCATGACCGCGGTCGCCGAACCGGTGCGACGCGGCGGCGGCACCGGTCTCGTCGTGAAGCCTGCGCGCTGACCTGTCTGCTGGTCGAGTAGGCCGCGAAGCGGCCGTATCGAGACCCGGTGCAGCGGCGACATGGCCTCGATACGCCGCCTTCGGCAGCTACTCGACCCGCAGGGGCGGTGCTTCGCTCAGAGGGCCCGCAGCCTCGGTGCGAGGTCGCGTTCGAACAGTTCCAGGAACCGGCGCTGGTCGTGGCCGGGGGCGTGGAACACGAGGTGGTTGAACCCCCAGTCCACGTACTGCTTGATTCCGGCGACGACCTGGTCGGGGTCGGTGCCGACGATCCACCGCTTCGCGATCTGCTCGATCGGCAACGCGTCCGCGACCCGCTCCATCTCGATCGGGTCGGTGATGTCGTGCTTCTGCTGCTTCGACAACGACAACGGCGACCAGAACCGGGTGTTCTCCAACGCGGCATCCTCGGTCTCCTCGTACGACACCTTGATCTCGATCATCCGGTCCAGGTCATCGAACGAACGGTCGGATGCCGCAGCCCCCTCCGTCACCGCCGGGATCAGCTGGTCCACATACAGCTCGGCACCCTTGCCCGAGGTGCAGATGAACCCGTCCCCGGCCCGGCCCGCGTACTTCGCCACCGTCGGACCCCCTGCCGCGATATACACCGGCACCGGCACGTCCGGCCGGTCGTAGATCGACGCGTCGTGCGTCGAGTAGTACTCCCCCTCGAAACTCACCCGATCCTCCGACCACAGCGCCCGCATCAGGCGCACCGCCTCACGCAACCGGGCGAACCGCTCCCGGAACTCCGGCCACTCCTGCGCGCCCGCCCCCCGGAACCCGGTAGTCATCTCTCTCTCCGCTACGTCACTTTGTGTCTACATTTTTTTTTTAAAACAGAAAGGGGCATAGGATATGCTCCGGGTTCTCGTGGGCTCGGAGATGTGTAAACGAGACAGCGGACGCGACCTCGTTCAACGCCTCCCCCGTGCCGAACCCCGCCACGATCCGGCCCGGATACAGGCACCCCAACGACGCGAACGCCTGCGCCAGCACCGCCGGGTTGTACCGGAACGTCGGCGTCATCACACTCGTGCCGATCCGCACCCGCGAAGTGCGCTCCCCCACCGCCGCCATCCACGCCAACGAGAACGGCGCATGCCCACCCCGATGCCGCCACGGCTGGAAATGATCACTCGTCCACACCGACTCCAACCCATGACCCTCAGCCGCCACCGCGATCTCCACCAACTCCCGCGGCGCAAACTGCTCCGCCGAAGCCTTGAACCCGAGTGTGAGCGTCATGATGTTCCCTTCAGATCAGCCAGATGAGCGATGGCCTCAGCGGTGTGATCGCCGACGCCATGGTGGAGGACGGCCTCGAGGGCATCGACGGTGTCGACGTCGCGGGTGAGACCGGGGGTGGCGGATGCCTCGAGCTCGACGAACCCGGCCGCGGCGTGCTGCGCAGCTGAGTCGGGCCCGAATCGCGGCTCGAACGGCTCGCCCCCACGGGCGGTCGCGAGGGTCGTGCCCGTGCCGTCGGCGTCGCGCACGAAGGCGAGCGGATGCCGCGACGCCGCGCGGAGGGCCGCATCGAGGTCCTCGGGCCGCAGCGCCGGCAGGTCGCCGAGCAGCACGGCGACCGCGGCATCCTGTCCCTGCGGGCCGAGGAGCTGCGCAGCGGCGTCTCGAGACCCCCGGCCGCCCGGGTTTCGAGACGGACGCTCCGCCCCCTCCTCAACCCGCAGAGTTCGAGACGGGCGCTCCGCGCCCTGCTCAACCCGCAGAGCTCGAGACGGGCGCTCCGCGCCCTCCTCAACCCGCAGAGCTCGCGCGTGCGCGATCCCGTGTCGGATCGCCGGAAGCAGGCCACGCGCGTCGCCCTCGGGCTCGAGCAGGAACTCGGCACCGCCCGCGAGCGACGCATCCGCGCCCACGACGATGACGCGACCGACCGATCGCGCGCCGAGCGCCGCAGCGATCGTGTCGAGCGCGAACGCGCGAGCGAGCACGGCGCGCGCGTCGTCGGGCACCGCGGGCGAGAGCCGGCTCTTCGCGGCGGGCACGCCCTTCACGGGAATCACGACCGTCCACTTCATGCGCGAAGGCCGGGCAGGACGTCGCGACCGAAGACCTCGAGGAACTCCGCCTGGTTGCGTCCGACGTTGTGCAGGTAGATGCGGTCGAACCCGAGGTCGAGGTGGCGCTGGATGTCGGCCCGGTGCGCCTCGAGGTCGGCGGTGACGACCATGCGTCCCGCGAAGTCCTCGGGGCGCACCGTGCGGGCGAGCTGGTCGAACTCGTACGGCGATCGGATGTCGCTCCGGGGGAAGCGCATGCCCCCGTTCGGCCACTCGTGGAGCGCGTTGCGCATCGCCTCCTCGTCGGTCGATGCCCACGAGAGGTGCAGCTGCAGGACCTTCGGCATCGCCGCCGGGTCGCGTCCCGCCTCGCGCGCACCCTCCTCGAACCGCGTGATCAACGGCACGAGCCGATCGGTCGGCCCGCCCATGGTGATGAAGCCGTCGACCGTGCGCCCGGCACGACGCGCCGTCACCGGCCCGGATGCCGCGACGAGGATCTCGGGGGCACTGTTGGGCATCGTCCAGAGCCGCGTCGATTCGAGCCGGAAGTGCGGCCCCGAGTGCCGCACGTCGCGACCGGCGAGCGATCCTGCGAACAGCTTCTTGATCACGTCGACCGCCTCGAACATGCGGTTGATGCGCTCGTGCGCCTCGGGCCAGTACGGCCCGACGACGTGTTCGTTCAATGCCTCGCCCGACCCGAGCCCGAGCCAGTGCCGACCGGGATAGAGGGACGCGAGCGTCGCGCTGGCCTGGGCGACGACGGCCGGATGCATGCGGAACGTCGGCGTGGTGACCCCTGGGCCGAGGTCACCCGTGGTGCGCTCGCCGATCGCCGCGAGCACACTCCACACGAACGAAGACTCGCCCTGCGCCGGCACCCACGGCTGGAAGTGGTCGGTCGCCATGACCCCCGTGAACCCGTGCGACTCGGCGAGCGCGGCGAGCGCCACCGCCTCGGCGGGCGGGAAACGCTCGAGCATGGCGGCGTAGCCGATGTGGGCGGGCATGGGACCATCCTGCCCTGCCGAGGACCGCCGGTGGTCGAGGAGGCCGCGCAGCAGGCGTACCAAGACCGGTCATGCGCGGGCTCTGGATACGCGACCGGCTCCGCCGGGCGCTACTCGACCGCCGTTGCGCCCTCCGTCTGCGCCTCGTCGTAGCCGTCGCGATAGCCCTCGTTGTACGCCTCGTCGGCCCCGATGCGGAACAGGTCGCGATCGGGCGGGCGCTGGATGCTGCGCGCGCCCGGCAGGTCGAGCTCGCCGACCAGGCGGCCGAGACCTCGCACGACCGCCACCGGGATCCCCGACGACTTGCCCTTGACGAGTTCGGCGGCGCCCGCGATCTCGTCGGCGACGCACGGCATCGTGACCATGAGCGGCTTGCCCGAGGCATCCGTCGAACCCCGCAGGTCGTCGAAGACCCGAACGCCCGCGGCGCCGATCGCGATATCGGTCTGCCCCTCGCGCCATGGGCGGCCGAGGGTGTCCGAGAGGATGACGCCGACGGCGGCTCCGGTGAGGGCACGGATGCCGGTGGCGAGCGCTCTCGCGGAGGCGTCGGGATCGACGGGCAGCAGCAGCACGGTGCCGTCGGGGGCGTTGGACGCGTCGACGCCGGCGGCCGCCCCGATGATGCCCTGCCGGTTCTCGACGATTCGCGTCACGCCGCCGTCGTGCTCGCGGACCGCCACCACGCGCACGGTCTCGGCCTCGATCGCATCCTCGCGGTCGCGGGCCTGCACGACGCGTCCCTCGGCCTTCGACACGATCTTCGAGGTGACGACGAGGATGTCGCCGTCGGCGAGTCGCACCGCATTCGCGATGAGGGCGGCCAGGTCGTCGCCCTTCGAGACCTCGGGCAGGCCCTCGACGCCCTCCACGCTGAACTTCACCCTCTTGCCGCCTCCCGATTCCCTTCCGATCCTTGCAGGTCTGCGCCGGTCGCTGCCAGAATTCGGCTGTCGGCGCGCCCAGTGATGGACGGGAGGTCGTCATGACCGAGGCAGTCCAGCCGTACGCGGCATCCGTCTCACCGACGCGGCCGGTCATCGTGTGGGACCTGGTGCTCACCATCGTGCTGCTCGTGCTCATGATCGGCGCCGCGCTGCTCGCATCGTTCCTCTCCTTCTTCCTCGCCTTCGCGAGCGACCCCTGCGGGTCGGGCATCACCTGCGACTACGACCGCATGGGCACGGGGATGCTGATCGCGATGGTCGGACCGCTCGCCGTCGGCATGCTCGCCCTCGTCGCTGCGGTGGTGGTGCTCGTGCTGAAGCGGGTCGCGTTCTGGATCCCCCTGCTGGGCATCGTGCTCATCATCGCGGTCTTCGTCGCCGGCGCCGCCCTCACGATCTCGGGGGTGCCGGGCGCGACGTTCTGATCGCTCCCGCTGGGCCGCGCAAGGGGTTGAACGCGCCCCGGGCGGCGTGCATACGATTCGGGCATGAATCGCCCCCGCCACGCCGGATCGCCCCCAGCGGAGCAGCGCTCCGCGGGAGAGAGCCGGTCCCATCGCGATGCCCGTCGCGGCGACGGACGCAACGAGTCGCCCAACGAGCGCAGCGACCGCAACTGGGCCGACATCCTCCAAGAACTCAGGGTCGCCCTCACCGGCACGCAGCTGATCGGCGGCTTCCTGCTCGCCGTCGCCTTCCAGCCCCGGTTCGCGGACCTCGACGACTACCAGCTCACCCTGTACCTCATCCTCGTCACGCTCGCCGGTCTCGCGACCGTGATCGGCCTGGCCCCGGTGACCCTTCACCGCACGCTGTTCGGTCGTCAGGTGAAGGGCCGGGTGGTGAGCCTCGGCAACAAGCTGTTCGTCGCGCACCTCGTCGTGGTCGCGCTCCTCGTGGTCGGGGTCACGAGCCTCATCTTCGACTGGGCCCTGTCGCGTCTCGCCGGCATCATCGCGCTCGCCGCAGGGGCGGTCATCCTGGTGGCCTTCTGGGTGGTCCTGCCCCGACTGGAGCTCCTGAAGTCCGGTGAGGACGACCCCCAGGCCATCACGCCGGACTGAGCGCTCGGCCGTCACCCGGAAATGGGTGTAGCGCCGGGCCATTCGCGAGCCCTACGCTGGCGAGCAGTGTCTTCGACACGCCCCCTGCAACCTTCCGACCCGAATGGATTCCCCCATGGCATCAGCCGCCATGGCCGGGCTTCGACGTGCCGCCGTGCTCGTCAGCGCCCTGGCCCTCCTGGGTGCCGGCATCGCCCCCGCGAACGCCGCCACCGACCCGACGCCCGACCTCTCCTTCCCTCCCGCGAAGTCGACGCCCGATGACGCGGGAGGCGACGCGCCGTCGAGCCTGCGCGCGAAGGTCGCCGAAGGTTCGGCTGAGGCGTTCCTCGCCGACTTCGAGGCCGGCGACGCGGCTGGCGCGACCACCCAGCGCTTCAGTGGCACGGATGCCGCTGCGAGCGCTGAGGCCGTCGGCGGAACGATCAGCGGAACGATCACCTACTGGAAGGACGGCGCATCGGCGGGCCCCCTGTCGACCGGGTTCGCCATCGCCTTCCGCTGGGACGAGGCAGCAGGGGAGTACCTGCCGGCGGGTTCAGCCGACGCCGACGAGACCGGCGCGTACTCGATCACCGGCCTGCCCGCCGGCGAGTACGTCGTGCTGTTCGCGGACGAGACCGGCACCACGCTCCGTACCGAGTTCTGGAACAACCGCCAGTACCTGGAATGGACCCCGGTCATCACGATCGCCGACGGCGAGGTTCGGTCGGGCATCGATGAGGAGCTCGAGCCGCTGCTGAAGTGGCGGATCGCGGGTCCGGACCGCTACGAGACCGCTGCGGGCCTTGCTCTGTCGTTCCCCGAGGGTATCGAGTGCGCGTTCATCGCCAACGGCGCCGACTTCCCCGACGCGCTGAGCGCTGGGCCTGCCGCCGCGCACTGCGGCGGACCGCTGCTCCTCGTCTACCCGACCCTCGTGCCGGCCGTCGTCTACGGCGCGCTGCAGGCACTCTCTCCCGAGCGGATCGTCATCGCGGGCGGCACCGGTGCCGTGTCGGCCCAGGTCGAGGCCGACCTCGCGACGATCGCCCCGGTCACGCGCTACGGCGGCATCGACCGCTACGAGACCTCGCGCCTGATCGTCGAGGGCGAGTTCGGCACCGCCCCGGCCGCGTGGGTGGCGACGGGCGCGAACTTCCCGGATGCCCTCGCGGCGAGCTCGGGCGCGGCCGCCGCCGACATCCCGGTGCTCATCGTGCCGGGGTCCGCACCGACCCTGGATCCGGCGTCGGCCCAGGCGCTCACCGATCTCGGCGCGTTCGACATCGGGATCGCCGGTGGCGCGGGCGCCGTCACTCCGGGCATCGAATCCGCCATCGGGGCGCTGCCCTCGGTCACGGTGGTCGAGCGCGCCGGCGGGGCCGACCGCTACGAGACCGGCATGGCGATCATGGACATCGTGTTCGACGGTGCATGGGCGCCCTACGCCTACGTCGTCAGCGGTGCGAAGTTCCCCGACGCTCTCGCCGCTGCGCCCCTCGCCGGCCTCTACGGCGGGCCGGTGTACGTCACCCCGTCCACCTGCGTGAGCTCGGATGTCCAGGAGCACGTCGAAAGCCTCGAGGTCGCGGACGCATTCGTGCTCGGAGACCACCTGCAGCACTTGGTCAACCCTTGGGAGCCGTTCCGCACCTGCTGATCCCACTGGCGCCGGGCGGGCGTGCATCCTCCGGGGGTGCGCGCCCGCTCGCGTTTCAAGGTCGGCAGCCCCGAATAGGCTGGAGCGCATGCGCATCGCCACCTGGAACGTCAATTCGATCCGCAGCCGCGTCAATCGCGTGGTCGACTGGATGGTGCGCGAAGACGTCGACGTGCTGGCCATGCAAGAGATCAAGTGCAAGCCCGAGCAGTTCCCGGCCGAGGTGTTCGAACGCGAGGGCTACGGGCTCGCGATCCATGGGTTCAACCAGTGGAACGGAGTTGCAATCGCCAGCCGCTCCCCCATTCACGACGTCGAGACGAGCTTTCCCCGCATGCCAGGCTTCTTGAAGGGTGAGGAGGGGCCCGACCTCCCCAAGGAGGCTCGTGCGATCGGCGCGACCATCGACGGGGTCCGCCTGTGGAGCCTCTACGTCCCGAACGGCCGCTCGTTGGGCGATCCGCACTATACGTACAAGCTCGACTGGCTCGCCGCACTCGCCGACCTCGCGCGCACCGAGACATCCACGCATCCCGACCGACCGTTCGCCCTCATGGGCGATTTCAACATCGCGCCGTTCGACCAGGACAACGGCGATCCGGCCGTCGTCGAGGGCGTGTCGACGCACGTGTCGCCGCAGGAGCGGCAGGCGTTCTTCGCGCTGGAGGCCGCGGGAGTGACCGACGTGGTGCGCCCGCGGGTTCCCGAGGGCTTCACCTACTGGGATTACAAGCAGCTCCGCTTCCCCCGCAACGAGGGCATGCGCATCGACTTCATCCTCGGTTCGAAGGTTTTCGCCGACGCGGTGACCGATGCGTCGATCCACCGCAATGAACGCAAGGGCAATGCGCCGTCCGATCACGTCCCCGTGCTCGTCGAGTTGGCGCATGGCCCGAACGACGAAGATGTGCCGATGATCTTCGGCTGACCGGCGCAAGAGTTCCAGAGCGGGTCCGCGTCGTCAACCCGTCAGCCGAAACGGGCGACGTTCAGGCACGAAGGCTACTCTCGGACTCGTGACGACCTCAGCCGACCGCGTCGCGGGCGACTCCTTCACCGGAGTGGTTCTCGGCGGCCGCTACCGCCTCGACGGCCTGATCGGCCGTGGAGGAATGGCGAGCGTCTATCGTGGCGAGGACCTTTCGCTGGGGCGCTCGGTTGCCGTGAAGGTCTTCGCCGAGAACGCCGAGGGGATCGACGACGCCGAGCGCCGCAAGTCGGAGACGGCACTGTTCGCGAGCGTGTCGCATCGTGCCCTCGTACGGCTGTACGACGCGGCCCGGGATCCGGCCTCGGGCCGCGAGTTCCTCGTCATGGAACTCATCGACGGCCGTGATCTCCGCGAGACACTTCGACTCGGGCCGCTGAGCCCGACGGATGCCGCCGCGGTGCTCGCCGATCTCGCCGAGGCGTTGCACGTCATCCACGAACGCGGCATCGTGCACCGCGACGTGAAGCCCGCGAACGTGCTGCTCGAGCCCTCTCACGTGCCCACCCGCACATGGAACGCCAAGCTCGCCGACTTCGGGATCGCGCGGCTCGTCGACGACGCCAGGATCACCAGCACCGGGCTCCTCGTGGGAACCCCGGGCTACCTGGCACCCGAACAGGTGACCGGAACACCGCCGACGCCGGCGGCCGATATCTACGCACTCGGGCTCGTCGTGCTCGAGGCCCGAACCGGAGAGACCGCCTTCCCCGGCCCGGCGGTCGAAGCCGCCAGTGCCCGGCTCGCGCGTGATCCCGAGATCCCGGCATCGCTCGGCGATGACTGGGTGGCCCTGCTCCGCACCATGACGGCTCGCGAGCCGGCCGATCGTCCGAGCGCCATCGATGTCGCGGGGGCAGCTGCCGGCCTCGACGAGACGCCGATGCCGCCGATGACGGCACCGACCGTCGCGTACTCCGACGTGGCCGAGATCCCGACGGCCGCGGTCGCCGACCCGGGCGGAGCTGAGGAATCACCGGCGACGGGCGATCCGATCGCCGACTCCGACACGATCGTTCCGACGGCATCGCCTCGACCGACGCAGCAGACCTCCGCGACGCGGGTGCTGCCTGCACCCGACCGCAGCTTCTTCGGCCCGCCGGTCGCGGCGCCCGACGCACCCGCTCCGGGGAGCCGGGCCGAACGTGAGCGGGAGCGCGCTCGCCGAGTCCGCCCCCAGAGTGCCCCCGGCGGTACGGCTTCCCGGCGAGGCGCTCGCCTCGCGATCGTCATCGGTCTCCTCGCCGTGCTCGCGGCTGCGGTGGTCTGGGTCATCTCCGCCGCCCTGATGGGTCCCGACACCACGGCCGAACTCGAACCCATGCCGAACGTGCCGGGTCAGCTCGGTGTCCACCTCGAAGAGCTCGAACAGGCGGTGACCGGATGACGCGACGTGGGCTCCGAGGCCGACGACGCGTGCTCGCGGCCATGGTCATCTCCGGCACGCTCACGCTCGGCATGTCGGCGTGCGTCTCGGCCGAGGACACCACCGCAGAGCTGCACGGCTCGGTCGTGCAGGTCGCCGAGCGAGCCGTCGCCGGCGACTTCGCGGGCGCGCTCGCAGCGCTCGCCCTGCTCGACCGGGATGTCACCGCCGCGGTCGAGGCCGGCCGCCTGGACCCCGACCGCGAGCGCGAGATCCGTGCCGCCATGGACCTCGTGCGCGCCGACCTCGAGGCGGCTGACGTCGCGGCGACCCCCGAACCGGCGCCTGAGCCCGAGCCGGAACCGGCGCCCGAGCCGGAGCCGGCCCCAGAGCCGGAGCCCCAAGACGATCCCGACAACAGCGGGCCCGGGAACAACAACGGGAACGGGAACAACGGCAACGGCAACAACGGGAACAACGGGAACAACGGGAACGGGAACGGCAACAACGGAAACGGCAACGGCGACGACTGACGCGCTGGCCGTGGCATCCTCACCGCCATGGTTGCTTCTCGCCGGCCCCGCTGAGTCACCGGCCCCCGCCGAGCGTCAGTTCCGGCCGGTGAAGCGCTCCATCGAGCGATAGACGCCGAACCCGTCGCCGATCACGCGGTCGAACACCCGCGTCGGGAGGATGCCGCGGAGTGCGCGCGAGAGGCCGACGCTCCAGGGCATCTCGAGCAGCGGCCGCCCGTCCAGCATCGCACGCCACACCCGGTCGACGACGACCTCGGGCGCGAGGATCGGCGCGAGGATGGGGCCCCGCGCTCCTGCGAACATGCCGGTGGAGATGTAACTCGGCGTGACCGTGAGGACCTTGACGTTGCCGTGGTCGGCCTGCTCGAGCTCGAGTCGGAGCGAGTCGCTCCACGCGATGAGGGCCGCCTTCGACGCCGCGTAGACCGCCATGCGCGGGTTCGCGAGCGTGCCGGCGGCCGACGCGATGTTCACGATGCGCGCCGGGCGGTATGCCGCCGCGATCATCCCGGGAAGGAACTCACGGGTGATGTACATGGGCGCCAGGGCGTTCACCTGCATGGTCGGGCGCGTGTCCTCGCCGTTGTCGGTCTCCCAGAAGTACCGGTTGCCGCGCACGATGCCCGCGTTGTTGATGAGCAGGTCGGGATTGCCGACCTCCTTCCGCACCTTCTGCGCGGTCTTCGCGATCGCGCCCAGATCGCCGACGTCGACGACGTACGACTGGATGCGCGTGGCCCCGCGAGACGCGTCGCCGAGCTCCTCGACGGCTCGGGCGAGCGCCGGCGCATCGTGGTCCCACAGCGTGACGGATGCCGCGCCCTCGACGACCGCCCGCTCGGCGTACATGCGTCCCATGCCGCCCGCCGCCCCCGTGATGAGCGCATGCGCACCGTGAACCGTTCTCGTCATCCCACCATCTTCGCCCACGCCGCGTGACCGCCCGCGCGCCCTCAGACGCCGACGTGATGCTTCCAGCTCGCGTAGCGATCGGTTCAACGTTTTCCTCGAGCCGCATGCCACGATGGGCGGATGACGACGCCCGAGATCCGACTCGTTCCGAAGTCCGACGACGAGACCGCCGCCTGGCTCCCCGTCGCCATGGCCGCGTACGAGGCGGCGCGCGTGCGAGCCGGCGACAGCGCCGACCAGGCCGCTGCGGCACGTCGGCTCTCGGAGGACCAGTTCTTCCCCGGCGGTCGCTTGGTCGATGGACACTTCCTGTTCACGATCGATGCCGACGGCGACGACGTCGGATGGCTCTGGATCGGACCTTCCGGCGACACGATGAGTTGGTGGGTCTGGGACATCGCCGTGCACGAGGCCTTTCGCGGGCGTGGCATCGGGCGCGCCACGATGCTGCTCGCCGAGGACGTGGCCCGCTCCCAGGGCGCGAAGTCGATGCGGCTGAACGTGTTCGCCTACAACACTCCGGCGATCCGGCTCTACGACGAGCTCGGCTACGAGACCGCCTCGTTGTTCAAGCAGAAGCTGCTCTAGCGACCAGCCCGGCGCGAACCCGCCACGTTACGCCGTGCAACGCACCGTTACGCCGCGGGTCGGAGGAAGGTCGACGCGCTGCGTGACACGCCGGTAGCTTCGGGGCTCCGACCTTCCCACGAGCGAGGAGCTGCCATGACGGCGACGATCGCAATCCCGCAGGACGCAACCGAACACACGGCTGCCGTCGGTGCCGGCAGCACGTCGGCCGCGCCCATCGCGTTCCGTGGCGTCGGCCGATCGTTCGGGCCGGCGGAATCCGCTCGTGCGGTGCTCCGCGACATCGAGCTCGAGGTCGCTGCGGGCGAGATCGTCGCGATCCTGGGTCCGAGGGGGTGCGGCAAGTCGACGCTGCTGCGCATCGCCGCCGGCCTCGACGAGCCGTCGAGCGGCGAGGTCGCGATCGACGGCCGCCCGGTGGAGCCGTACGACCGGCGTTCGGCGGTCGGATTCCAGGAGCCCCGCCTGCTGCCGTGGCGCAGCGTCGCTCGCAACGTCGCACTCGGACTGCCGCGCGGCACCTCGCGTGGCGTGAGGGATGCCCAGGTCTCGCGACTCCTGCAGCTCGTGGGCCTGGCGGAGTTCGCCGACCACCGGCCGCACGAGATCTCGGGCGGCATGGCGCAGCGCACCTCGCTGGCCCGGGCCCTCGCCCGCAACCCCGAGGTGCTGCTCCTCGACGAGCCGTTCGGCGCGCTCGACGCGCTCCCGCGGCTGAGGATGCAGGACCTCCTCCTCGACGTGCACGCCGCCGAGCCCACCACGGTGCTGCTCGTCACCCATGACGTCGATGAGGCCCTGCAGCTCGCCGATCGCGTCATCCTGCTCGGACCCGAGGTCGACGAGCCGGGCGCCGTGATCCGGCAGACGGTCGTCGTGCCGGGCCGCCGCCCGCGCGATCGCGGATCCGCCGAACTCGCCGAGCTGCGCGGGCGCCTGCTCGACGGACTCGGCATCGACCGCCACGGCACGGCCCGAGGCGTCGAGACCGCGACCACCATTCCGCACTACCCGTACTGACCGAACCCGCCGACCGAGTCGACCACAGTCCGATCGAGACACGCACCGGTCTCGATGCTCCGGCTGCGCCGGCTCGTCGACCAGCACAACTGAGGAGTCACATGTCCCGCACGACCCGCACCCCGTTCCTCCGACCCGCGTTCGTCGCGGGCGCCGCAGCGACCGCCCTGCTCCTGTCGGGCTGCGTCGCCGGAGAGGGCCAGGCCGCCGAGGCCGAGCCCGCAGCATCCGATGAGTCCGTCTCGCTCGAGGGCCAGACGCTCAACATCGACTTCGCGACCTACAACCCGCTGAGCCTCATCGTCAAGGACCAGGGCTGGCTGGAGGATGCCGGCCTGACGGTCAACTGGGTGCAGTCGGCCGGATCGAACAAGGCGAACGAGGCACTGCGCGCCGGTGCCATCGACGTCGGGTCGACGGCCGGTTCGGCTGCCCTGCTCGCGCGCTCGAACGGTTCACCCATCCAGGTCATCGACATCTACTCGCAGCCCGAGTGGGCGGCGCTCGTCGCGCCCGACGGCTCGGCGATCACGTCGGTCGAGGACCTGAAGGGCAAGCAGGTGGCGGCGACGAAGGGCACCGACCCGTACTTCTTCCTGCTGCAGTCGCTCGAGGCGGAGGGGCTCGAGGCATCCGATATCACCGTGCAGAACCTGCAGCACGCCGACGGGTGGGCCGCCCTGCAGAACGGCTCGGTCGACGCCTGGTCGGGCCTCGATCCGATCATGGCCGGCGCCGAGGAGCAGGGCGCCACGCTGTTCTACCGCAACGTCGACTTCAACAGCTACGGGTTCCTGAACGCGACGGAGTCGTTCCTCGCCGAGAAGCCCGAGGTGGCGCAGGCGGTCGTCGACGCCTACGAGACCGCCCGCGCGTGGGCGGCCGAGAACCCCGAGGAGACCGCCGAGATCCTCGCCGAGGTCGCCGGGCTCGACCTCGCGGTGGCGACGAAGGTCATCGCCGAGCGCTCCAACCTCGATGTCGATCCCGTGCCGGGCGAGGCCCAGCTCGAGGTGCTCGGCAAGATCGGGCCGATCTTCGTCGAGCTCGGCGACGTCGCCACGCAGCAGCAGGTCGACGACGCGCTCGAGACCCTGATCAACGACGAGTTCGTCACGAAGGCCGACCCCGGCCGCTTCGAGTAGCCCGCCCGCGTCAAGCAGCCCCAGCCGCTTCGGCTGGCCCGGCCGCGTCAAGCAGCCCCAGCCCACTCCGGGGTCGTTTTCCGCCATCACCACGGCGATTCGCCCGAAGATCTGTCGGGAAACGACCCCGGGAACGAAGGAAGGAGTCCGGATGAGCAAGACGGATGCCGCGGCGCGCACGCTCGCGGCCGCGGCGGATACGGGCACGCAACCCTCGCCCGCCGCGACTGTCGCCGCCCCACCGCGCGGATCGTCGGCGGTGGCGCGGGGGCCGCGAGCACCTCGACCGGGGCGCGAGCCGCGAGCGTCTCGCCAGCGCGGCGGCGCCGCGGCATCCGTGCCCCTCACCCGTCGGCGCTGGTTCCTCGCCGTCGGCGGCGCGATCCTCCCGCTCGTGCTGCTCGCCGCCTGGCAGTTCGTGACGACCACGGGCCTCGTGCCCGTGTCGCAGCTGCCGTCGCCCGAGATGGTGTGGCTCGCCGCCGTCGACCTCGCCCAACGCGGACTGCTCGGCCAGTACATCGCGATCTCGACGCAGCGCGTGCTGCTCGGCTTCGCGTTCGGCGCGGCGATCGGCCTGGCCCTCGGCGCGATCGTCGGGCTGTCGCGGCTCGGCGACGTGCTGCTGGCGCCCACCCTGGGCGCCCTGCGGGCGGTGCCGTCGCTCGCATGGGTGCCGCTGCTGATCCTGTGGTTCAAGATCGGCGAGGAGTCGAAGATCATCCTCATCGCGATCGGCGCCTTCTTCCCCGTCTACACGATCGTCTCGGCGGCCCTGCGACACGTCGATCGCCAGCTGCTCGAGGCGGCTCGGGCTTTCGGGCTGCGGGGCGCGCCGCTCTTCGCCACGGTGCAGCTGCCCGCGGTCGTGCCGTCGGTGCTCTCGGCCCTGCGCCTCGCACTCGCGCAGGCCTGGCTGTTCCTCGTGGCTGCGGAGCTCATCGCGTCGTCGATGGGCCTCGGGTTCCTGCTCAGCGACTCGGGCAACACGGGGCGGATCGACCGCATCATCCTCGCCATCATCCTGCTCGCGCTGCTCGGCAAGCTCACCGACTCGATCGTGGGACTCTTCGAGCGTTGGGCCGTGCGCCGCTGGGCCTGACGCCGCCTCACCGAGTTGCCCGATCCTCGCGAAGATCGGGCAGCTCGGGGAAAGTCGAGGGCGCGGGGTACCGCGTGCGGGACGCTCGGGATCGAGTGCGCTCCGTCAGTCGGCGAGCGCGATCACCTGAGCCGGGTCTCCGGGGCCGGTCACGACGAGCACGCGCTTCGCCGTGACGCCGTCGAGCGCCGCGACGACGGCTGCGGCATCCGTCACCGATCCGACGCCGGCCGGAGCTGGCTCGTCGGCGGCGCGCTGCCACACGGTGACGGATGCCCCGGTGACGCGCTCGATCTCCCGCTCGAGCGGCGCGGCGTCTCCGGCAGCGACGAGGATGACCCGGCCGATGCGGCGCTCGGTGCCGAGGCCCTCGGCGGCGATGACCGCCCGGTCGCGACGCCAGACAGCGAAGTGGTAGGCGAACACGAGCGCGGTGGCCACGAGGACCCCGAGCGGCGCACGCACCTGGTCGACGAGGCTCGCACCGCTGCCGGCGTCGAGTCCGAACTCGAACAGCCGGTACGCGACGACGAGCAGGGCGATGAGCGCGACGACGGCGCTGACGCCGAACACAGCCACGAGGTACACGCGGCGAGACGTCTGCGCGATCTCCTCGGGCTTCACGCGCCGGGTCGGCCGCCAGCTCAGCCACCACGTCGGCCCGCCGACGGCAAGGGCGCTGATGCCCCCGAGGAGCAGGGCTCGAGTGCCGGATGCCGCGAGCGGACTCACGAGCGCCGCGAGCACGGCGTTCAACACCACGCCGATGCCCGACGCGGCCGCGGCGAGGCCGATGGCCGACATGACGAGCGCGCTCGCTCGGCGAGTTCCGTCGGACCGCTCGACCGCGATGCCACGGTGATGCACCCAGACCACGGCGCCGACGAGTGCGGCCGCCAGTGCGACGCCGAGCGGCCGGAGGACCTGCGCCGCCGGGTCGGCGGGGTCGAAGGCCAACCGGAGCCCGACGTCGAGCGCGGTGCCGACTCCGCCCAGCATGAGGATGCCCGATCCCATCACGCCCACGACGATGAGCGCCACGGCGGCGAGACCGGTCGTCAGGCGCTTCGCCCCGTCGCGGTACCAATGCCACCACCAGATGACAGCGCCGACCACCGCCCAGACGAGGCCGTCGACCACGCCCTGCCACCACGGGCTGCCCGCCAGGGCCTGGGCGGAGGCCCCGCGGATGGCCGTGTCGAACAGCGACCCCAGCGCATTCACGGCGCCGGCGACGGCGATGATGAGACCGTAGACCGAGCCGGCGACGGCGGGCACCGTGGCCAGCCGCTCAGGACGCTTGACCGGGTGCCGCCACATCCATCGGTGCCAGATCCAGACCGCCGCCCACACGAGGCCGGTCGCGAAGCCGCTCGGCCGCCACTCCCGGTCGAGTCCCGCCATCGCGGTGCCGAGCAGGGCGGATGTCGCGACGATCAACGCCACCGTGTACATCGTCGCCAGGTAGAGGCCCCACGCGAGCGCCTCGCGCTCCGCCGGCTCTCGGAGCCGACGCCAGACGACCCACCAGAGCAGCGCCGCCAGCGGACCTCCGATGAGTGCGAACGCGAGCGAGAGGGCGAGATCAGCGACCCCGCCGACCGCGAGCCGGTCACCGAGTTCCAGCAGCCGGGCGAGCAGGCCGGCGATGCCGACCGCCGCGATGGTGACGAGTGCGAAGAGGAGGGTGTAGACGATGAGACGCCGCACGGTGCCCTGCGTCGTCCCGGTCGTCGGGCTCGGCGACGGTGCGCGTGCCGGGCTCGTCGCCGCTGCGTCCATGCCGGTCATCAGCTCACCGCCGGCATGCAGATGGTGAGGGGCCACGGTGCGGACTCGATGAGCCACCCGCCGTCGTCGGCGACGAGGTCGAACGTGCCCTCCTCCTCGTAGTCGGATGACCCGAAGAGCCCGCCATCGTACGAGATGCTGATGAGCACGCGCACGTCGGCCGTGTCCTCGCGCTCGGCCGTCGAGTCGAGCGTGACCCGCAGATCGCGGACGCCCGGATCGACGCGCTCGCAGGAATCGGCGAGTTCGGGCACGAGGTACTCCATCGCCGCGTCCTCATCGCCATCGATCACGGCGGTGGCATAGCGCTGCACGACACCCTCGGGCGAGGACGCATCGAGCTGGGCCGGGGCACCGCGCGTGAACACGACGATGAGGGCGATCACCACCAAGGCGCCGATGACGCAGAGGATGACGATGAGGGTGCGGTCACGTTGCGGCGCGGGGGCATCGGTCATGCCCTCATCATGGCGTGCTCGGCGTGGGCCACGCGAACGTGGCGAGCACCGGGGCGGCAGTCACGTCGTCGGTGCCCACCGGTGCACTCTCGGGGACCGCACGCGCCACAGACGGACGCGGGAGATCTCAGTGGATCTCGCCGCGCCCGTCGGATTCAAGGAGGCGTCGCGGGTTCAGTCCGCACCTCCGAGGGGAGACAGGTCGTCCCCGACCTCGACCGTGGTGCCGACCGGCTGGCCCGCATGGAGTTCACGGCGGACCTCGGCGCTGAACGGCACCGTCACGTCGACCTGCAGGTTCGCGTGCATCTGGCGGCGGTTCTCAGCGCTCCGGGCTCGCGCGAGATCGGTGTTCACGGACCGCGCGGCGGCCGCTTGCATCGCCCGCTCGATGCGGTCGGCGCCGACGACATGGCCGTGTACGAGTCCCTGCTGTGCGGCGTTCGCCGCAGGGCCCAGGTCATCGCGGACCTGGCCGCCCTGTCCGGTTGCGCCCGCGCAACCACTCAAGAGGACTACCAGCGACACGGTGATGGCCACCGGTGCCGCCGTTCGTGTGTTCATTGCTCCGTTCCTTTCGGGAGTTGGGTTCACCACCTGGTGTGGGGATACCCGCCAAGGTAGGAGCAGCGCTCGGGCACCGGATCCGGGCGGCCCCCTCATCGGAGGTCCGGAATTCCTGAGCTTTCCTCAGGGCCGAATCGTCCGCGTGCATCGAACGAACCATCACGCTGCCCTCGTGCCGTCACGTTCGGGCATCCCCAACGGGCACGCGCCACCGCATACCCGATGACATCCTGAGGAAATGACGGAACCCGCGCGCGCAGCGCAGCGGCATGCGCTGACGAGCGGTCGCACCACACCTGCTCGCGCCGGCGCGTCCACCGTCGGCGATTCGAGCTTGATGCACCTGCAACTGCTCGCCGGGAATCGCGCGGTCTCCACGATGGTCGCCCAGCGTGCGCCGTTCGCGTTCGCCCAGCGCCAGAAGCACCCGGGAACGGTCGCGCGGTCGGCGTTCGCGCAGAGTGTCTTCGAGCAACTCGAGAAGCGCAACGTGACGGCCGACGGCGGGGCGTTGTTCCTGCTGAACGGGCAGAACCCGCCCGGCCTCATGGCTGCCGTCGACCAGGTCGCCCCGCTGCGCGAGCTCGGACTGGTGGGTGCGACCGGCCCCAATCCCTTCGACGGCCCTCGGCTCGCGACGGCATTCCAGGCCTCGATGTCGGGCAAGTCCGCGGACGGAGTGGCCGCCTTGGAGCTGCTGGATGCGTACCGCAGCTACGGCGACGACGTCACGGGATTCTGGCGCGACAAGGTGGGGCCGATCTCGGCCAAGCGATTGGAGCAACTGCTCCTGGTCTACGACCGGCGCGTGCTCGACTCGTTCAAGCGGTACCTCGAACACGCTCCGCCGAAGGTGGCGATGAAGGTCGGCCCCATCCTCGGGAAGCTGTTCGACCCCGACCCGAAGGACATCGAGCTGGAGTTCCGGCCCGATCAGTTCGTGGTCGCCGTGACGATCAGGTACCCCGACGGCCACGACGGACCTGCCCAGTGGCCGATGGGGGTGATGATCGCCCGAGTCAAGGGTCGCGTCGCGGCGATGATCACGGCTCGCGGCGGCCCCTGGGAGTCGCGGGTCGAGAAGAGCGGTCATCGCGCCGATCCGTCGAAGCCGGGCACGTACAAGCTGGGCAAGGGCGCCCCGGTGGTCGGGCCGTTCTGGGATGCCGCCCAGATCCGATGGGGCGCCGAGGTGCGCACGGTCGCGGGCCCGACCGGACCGGAGGTCGAGTACCGCACCGACAGCGGGAAGTGGGTGAACACCCTCAAGCTGAAGAAACCGATCTCGCGAGCATTGATCCTCGATTGGCAGAAGATCCTCGGCCGGCCCCCGCTGGTGCCGTCGAGCTGGACGCTGAACCCGTTCGGTCCCCGCGGCTACCAGGTGGGCGACACCGACGTCTTCATCCACACGACGCAGCCGAACGAGGACCAGTACAACGGCAAGCTCGAGGAGCAACTCGATTTCTCGCACGGCTGCATCCACATCAAGCCCAGCGATCGCGACCGGCTCGAGTCGATGAAGCTGCTGAAGGCGGGCGCGACGGTCATCATCCGTCCGTACCGGCGCGGCGTGAAGGAGTACGGCAAACCACCGGAACGCTGAGCGGCACGCGGCATCCCTCCGACAGGCGATGGCGGAGGCGTGCGCCGGTTCGCGAAGTCCGCCGCGGGTTCTCGGCGCCACGCAAGAAAGCGGCGCCGGCCCGCAACACATCGCGGGAAGCGCGCGTCTAGCCTTGAAGTGCCGGCACATCGGCCGGATTCCACGCCGCCCTCGCGGCCGTACCGGGAACGGAGGCTCACATGTCGAACATCACGATCGACGCCATCATCGGCGAACCCGAGGTTCTCGAAGACGGGATGACTCGCGCAGACCTCGCGCTCGCAGCGGGCGTCGAGACCGACCCGGCCTGGCTCCGCCTGAAGGAGTCCGCGACGAAGCTCCAGGCGCTCCAGGTGAAGGACGGATCGGTGCCCGATGAGGGCGACCACACGGAGGCGTCCGCCCTCGTCGACGCCATCGTGGAGTCGATCGAGGCGCTCGCGCCGCGGTTCCCGCACGAGCGGGCGTACCTCGCGGCATCCGTCGCCGACTTCCGACGCTGGCAGGCCGAGGGATTCGGGATTCCCGACTTCCTCGACTCGCTCGTCGAGTTCCAGCCGCAGCAGCACCGCATCGACGGGATCCGCCACCTCGTGGTCTTCCCGATGTACACGCAGAACGGCTCGCCCGACCGGCACGTCGAGGCGCTCATCGTCGAGACGATCTGGCCCGAGTTCATCGCCGCACTCGAAGCGGGCGAGTACTCGAACAAGCTGTTCGTCTCGCTGCGCCTGGTCGACTTCACCCCCGGGTACGACACGAATTCGGCGGTGCTGTTCCCCGAGACCGTGGCGATGCGCGAGATCCCGCCGTTCACGTGGGGTGCGATCTTCCAGGACCGTGAAGCCGCCCGTTACCGCCGCGTCGTGCGTGCGGCATCCGAGATCACGAAGCTCGAGCTGCCAGACGACGCGGCCTCCCTGCTCGAGGACCAGGAACTGGCGGAACGCACCTTCGTGATGTGGGACATCATCCACGACCGCACCCACATGCGCGGCGACCTGCCGTTCGATCCGTTCATGATCAAGCAGCGCATGCCGTACTTCCTCTACTCGCTCGAGGAGCTGCGGTGCGACCTCACCGCGTTCCGCGAGTCGGTGAAGATCGAGCGCACGCTGCGATCGAGGTCGACGACAGTGCCGACCGACGGCAGCGCGGCGGCGCCGCTCTCCGACGTCGAGCAGCAGCTGCTCGAGCACGCGAAGCTCGTGCAGTACGCGGTGATCTTCGACCGCATCTTCCGCTTCGCCATCACCGGCTCGCGCGTGCGAAACTACGACGGGCTCGGCGGGCAGCTGCTGTTCGCCTGGCTGCACCAGAAGCACGTGCTGGAGTGGACGGATGTCTCGCTCAGCTTCGACTGGGACGCCGTGGCCGACGCGGTCGTCGAACTCGGCGACGCGATCGACGAGTTGTACTGGAAGTCGATCGACCGCCCGAAGACGGCGCACTGGCTCGCCGCCTACGAGCTCGTGCGCAGCGTGCTGACGCCGAATCCCGCGTCGGTGTGGGCCGAGGGCCTTCCGCGCGAGGTGCTCGCCGGACCGCCGAAGGGCTACACCGATCTCGTGATGGACGACGAGTTCCCGCTGTCGATGTTCTACGAGGCCCTCGACAAGAAGATGAAGCCCGTCATCGAGTCGACGGTGGGCATCACGGCGAACACGCCCGATGCCTGACATGACCGTCGCGGGCCGGACGGTGCTCATCGCGGGAGCGACGAGCGCCTCCGGCCATGCGGTCGCGCGGGCGCTGCTCGACGCCGACGCACGCGTCATCGCGGTCGGCAGCGACCAGGGCCGCATCGACGCGATGACGGCCGAGCTGCCGGGCATCCTGGGCGAACGCGCCGACCTCACCGACAGCGATGAGGTGCTCGAGCTCGCGATGCGGGTGCACGCTTCCGTCGGAGAGGTCGACGGCGTCATCCACCTCGTGGGCGGGTGGCGCGGCGGTGGCGGCATCCTCGGGCAGTCCGACGAGGACTACCGCGTGCTCGAGCGGTCGTTCACGGCGCTGCGGCACGTGAGCCGCGCGTTCTGGACCGACCTCGTCGCGTCTCGGGCCGGGCGGGTGGCGATGGTCTCGTCCACGACGGTTGCCGCGCCCTCGGCGGGCAGTGCGAACTACACCGCGGTGAAGGCCGCCAGCGAGTCGTGGATGCGGTCGCTCGCTCAGGGCTTCGCCAAGGCCGAGGTTCCCGCCGCGGCCACGATCTTCCGTGTGAGTTCGCTCGCCGGCCTCGAGGAGCGACTGGCGGCATCCGTGGTCGAGCTCTGGAACTCGGATGCCGAGTCGCTGAACGGGCGCGTCATCGAACTCGCCGCCGACTGACCGGGATCAGGTCGCGGCGGGGGTCTCGCCTCAGTTCGTGCCGCCGGTCACGTGCACGGCGTAGCCCCAGCAGCCGGCCTGCTGCCAACGGTAGTCGTCGCCCACGCCGGCGTCGCCGTGCAATGCGAGCTCCCACGCCGCAACCTCGTCGGGCGGGAGGTCGGCGGGCATGGGCGCGAAGCGGTTCGTCGGGTGGGAGCTGGGGTTCCACCACTCCCAGTACAGGTACTCGTACCCCGATTCGGCCATGCACTCGCGCACGATCTGCTGGAAGGCCAGCCACGCCTGCTGCTCTTCGGGCGTGGGCGTGCCCCGGTCGGGCCGGTCGAACGAGGCTTCGGGACCGTCGATCGGGGGGTCGTCGACCGAGGGGTCGTCGTCGCCCGGTTCGTCGGGAGCGGGCGTCGGTGTCGCACCGGGTGTCGGGGCCGGCGTGGGCGTCGGCTCGGGAGTCGGCGTGGGCGTCGGGGCGCCAGGCGGCGTGGGCGATTCGGTGGCGCCGTCGGGCGTCGGCGACTCGATCGCCTCAGCTCCTTCTTCGAGAGCAGGATCACCGGGACCGGTGACGCCCTGCTCGACGTCGTACTCGCTGGGCTCGGTCGTCGCGGGCGCGGGATAGCGGGCGTCGTAGAAGACCGGTGCACCGGTGGTGGCGGCGGCGGCACCGACGAAGACGGCGGCGGCGAAGGCTGCGACGACGCCGCCGCTCAGCAGCAGTACCTTTCGCATCTCATGCCCTCCATGCGGCGCCATCCGGCGCCGAAGTCTGCCGACATGCTATCCGACCCCTGCGACGCTCGTCTCGGCGCTCGATGACGTGACGTCAGGCAGGCGGCGTCGCGGCATCCGTCGCCGGCTCGTCGCCCGGAGCGGAGCCCGAGGAGGTGACCTCGACGGCCGAGTCGGCCGGTGCCTGCTGGGCACGGCTGAGGAGCACGAAGGGAACCGCGATGGCCGTCAGGATGCCGCTCCAGAGCATCGAGCCGCCGTATCCGCCGAGGTCGGCCGAACGACCCAGGAAGGGCTGGAACACCGCACCGCCGCCGCTTCCGAGCAGCGAGTCGAAGGAGAGCACCGTGGCGCGCTGCTTCGAGGGGATCATGTCGTTCAGGTACGAGCGGTGCACGGGGTCGTCGACCGACGACGCGATGCCCCACAGCGTGATCAGCGCGATCGCCAGCCAGAAGTCTTCGGTGAAGGCGAGCGCCACGAGCACCGCGGCGCTCGAGCCGATGGCGAGCAGGATCGCAGAGGTTCGCTTGCGGAACAGCCGCCGCACGTACGGGGCGACCAGGCCGCCCACGACACCGCCCCCCGCCAGGATCGCGGCAGCGAGTCCAGCGATGGAGTACGCGCCCTCATCGCCCCAGAGCTCGAGCAGGTACGGCTGCAGCGCGTAGAACACGTAGATGCCGACCCCGGCGGTGAACGGCGTGGCGAGCATCAGCCATCGCACCGGTGCATTGCCGAGGCCGTACTTGACCGAGGCGCGGAAGACCGTGCGCGTTGCCGCGATCGGTCCGGCACCCCGCTCGGGCGTGAATCCGAGGTCGCGCATGAGCAGCGCGGCCACGACGAACATGATGAGCAGCACGCCGCCACGGATGAGGAACGGCACCCCGAGATCGGTCAGCTGCGCCACCACGCCACCGAGCACCGACCCCGCCAGCATCGCGATGCTCGACACGATGAGTGCGCGGCCGAACACCGTCTCGAGGCTTCCCCGGTATTCCGTGGCCCTCAGCGCGTCGACGAGCCAGGCGTCGACGGCGCCGGAGAAGAAGGTGAAGCCCAGCCCGAGCAGCACGGACACGATGGCCCACGCCCAGAACGGAGACTGCCAGACCCAGAGCAGCCAGTACATCACCGTCGTCACGGCGAGCGTGAGGGTGCCCAGCAGGTACGAGGCACGGCGGCCGAGCGTGTCGGCGACGACGCCCGTCGGGATCTCGAAAAGGAACATGCCCGCGCTGAAGAATGCGTTGGCCGCGAACGCCTCGAGGTTCGAGAGCCCGGCGTCGAGCAGGAACAGGGTGTTGATTCCCCAGATGAACGAGGCGGCGAGCGTATTGCCGAGCATCAGCGTGTAGTACACGCCCTGCACCCGGCGCGGCGTCGGAGTCGGGCTCGTCGCCGCCTGCCGCCGCGTGGTCATCGCGTCCCCTCCCCCCGAGCCACCCGCCCATCATGCTCCACATGTGGCGCGGGGCCAAGACCCCTGACGGCCACGCAGCGCCACGACGGTTCTGCCGATCGTCGGCAGGAGTCGAGCGTTCGTCGGTGTCTTCGGTTGACGACCCGAAAGAGGCGGGATGCCGCGGCGGAGAACCCGAGCACGTCTCGGTGTCGACGGCCACCTCGGGTCAGCAGGCGCAAGGAACTCTCTTCGGAGCGCAACCTGGAGGCGGACCCGCTCGGGGAGGCATCAGGGCGAACTCCGATGTCGCACCCAGTCCTGGGCGTCGCGGAACGCACGGTGCACCGACTCGCCGACCCACTCCGAACTCTCGTACACGCCGACGGGGCTGAGGCGTTCGAGCAGCCCGCCGGCCGCGAGCACGTTGCGGATCCGCTCGCCGGCGATGACGGCCCACAGCGTCGAGCCCTGCTTCTCGAGGTCGTCGAGGTAGCGGCCGAGCACGGCGACGAGTGACAGCCCCATCTCGTCGACCCCGCGCAGCCGGACGATGACGACCGACCCCCGGGAGTCGCTGTCGACCTTCGGCAGCTGCGACTCGAACACGGGGGCGGTGGCGTACGACAGGTTGCCGTACGGCTGTAGCACCACCACGTCGTGCGCCGGCACGATGTCGACGGGATCGACTTCGCGCATGCGGCCGCCGGAGTGGAGCTCGAGCTGGCGAACGCGAAGGCGGTTCGACTGCTGCGCGACGAACAGGATGACCGCGAGGCCCACGCCCACGAGCACCGCGAACTGCAGCGGGATGAGCAGGGTGAGCGCGAACGTGACCCCCATGACGGTCGTCTGCAGCGGCCCCGTCTTCGCGACCGACAGCACGCGAGCCGGCTTGATCGCCTGCACGCCCACCACCATGAGCAGGCCGGCGAGCGCCGGCATCGCGACCCAGGCGACGACGGCGGATGCCACGAGGATGACGAGCGCCATGACGGCGGCGGCGATGAACAGCGCGAGTCGGGTTCGTGCTCCGGCGGCGACGATCAGGCCCGATGCCGACATCGAGCCGCCGACCGGCATGCCGCGGAAGACACCCGCGACGATGTTGCCGAACCCCTGGCCGATGAAGTTGCGTGAGGCATCGGCCGGCTTCCCGTCGGCGTTCGGCACGCTTCCGGCGACGGCCGCACCCTGCACGAGGCCCACGAACGCGAGCGAGAGCGCGGGCACGAGGAGGGAGGCGACATCGTCGAGGCTCGGCAGAGCGGGCGCCGGAAGGCCCGACGGAACCTCCGCGACATCGGCGACCGTCTGCACCTCCCATCCGAAGCCGAGCGTGAACAGCGCCGCGAGACCGGAGCCCGCCGCGATCGCGACCACGAGCCCGAGCGAGCGGAGGGGCGTGCGCGTCAGCACCAGGATCAGGGCGATCGTGACCACTCCGACGACCAACGTCGACAGATCGAACTGCCACGGATGCAGCACGGTGTCGACGGCGCGGAGGAGTCGGTTGCCGCCCTGCCCGGAGTACCCGGTCAGGTTCGTCAGCTGCCCGAGCACGATGTTGACCCCGACCGCCGTCACGAACCCCACCATCACGGCGGTCGGCACGAACCGCAGCATCCGGCCGCCCCTGGCGAGGCCGGCGACGATCATGATGACGCCGGTGAGCATGGCGAGCGTGAACAGGGCGCGGTCGGCGTCGGGACGGCTCGCGAGGTCGGTATCCGAGACGATCAATGCCATCGCACCGGTCGCCTGCACCGCAAGGAACGAGCTGCCGGTGAACAGCGCGGCCCCCGCCATGCCGAACAGGAACGCGTAGATGCCCGAAACGGGGTTCACTCCTGCGAGCAGGCCGATCGCGAGCCCGTCGGGGACGCTCTCGACGCCCAGTATCGTGCCGGCCAGGGCGTCCTTGCCGAGCGTCTCGCGCCGGAACACGCTGCGCACCCGGCGCCAGCCCGCGGCGAGGCGCGGGCTCCTGACGCGCGCTCGCTCAGTCACCCTCGGCGGTCTCGTCGGGGGGCGGCGAGTGCAGCTGCGAGCGCCAGTCGGGCGGCACGAGGGCCTTCGGCGCCGGGGCTCCCTGCTCGACCGGCCGACTGTCGGGCGGCATCAGTTGCGGCCCGCGCAGGAACTCACCCGTCGCGTAGTTCCAGAACCAGCGCTCGCCCGGCTCGAACGACCGCGCGATCGGATGGCCCAGCTCGCGCGCGTGCTTCGATGCGTGCTGCTGGGGCGAGGAGTCGCAGCACCCGACGTGCCCGCACTGGGCGCATCGGCGCAGGTGCCACCACCACGTCGATTCCGCGAGGCACTCGACGCAGCCGTCGCCCGACGGGGGCACCTCGGGGTTGATCGCGGTCGCTTCGCCGTTCATGCGAGAAGCCTAGGACTCGTGGGCGAGCGAGGGGCGGGGATCTCCGCCACACGACGGATCCGGCTCGAAGCCGCGATCGGTAGCGTTGAGGGATGACCGCGATCCCGCCGCCTCCCGTCGTGGAGGGTGTCGAGTGGGTGCGACCTCGACCGCCGCGCGCGGCGTACCACGACGATGTCGTACTCGCGCTCGTGCTCGCCGGGGCGACGGCCGCCAGCGTCGTGCTGTATCGCATCACGGGCTGGGGCGAGGGGGCCCCCTGGTGGGGGTCGGTGCTCTGGGTGCTCGCCATGAGCCTGCCGCTCGCCGCCAGACGTCGCTGGCCCGAGATCGTCGCGCTCGTGGCATCCGTCGCCTTCGTCGTCGGCGCGATGACCGAGGTCGGCGAAGCGCTGTTCTCGAACATCTCGTTGTTCATCGCGATCTACACGGTGGGAGCGTGGGGCCGCAGTCGGCTGCGGGCCAACATCGTGCGCGGCGTCATCGTCGTCGGGATGTTCGCATGGCTGTTCTGGGGGCTGGTGATCGGTTCGCTCACCCCCGAGCAGGTGCCCGAGCTCTCGCGCGAGGGCGGCGTGATCTCGCCGTATCTCGCGTTCGGCCTGATCAATGTGCTGACGAACCTGCTCTACTTCGGCGGCGCGTGGTACTTCGGCGATTCCGCGTACCGCTCGGCACGTTCGCGGGCCGAGCTGCTGCAGCGCACCGCCGAACTCGCCGCCGAGCGGGAACGCAGCCGCGCCCAGGCCGTGGCGATCGAGCGCCTGCGCATCGCGCGCGAGCTGCATGACGTCGTCGCGCACCACGTCTCGGTGATCGGCGTGCAGGCCGGCGCCGCCCGGCGGGTGTTCGCGAAGGATCCCGATGCTGCCGCCGCGTCGCTCTCGGCGATCGAGTCGAGTGCCCGCGAGGCGGTCGACGAGCTGCACGGCCTGCTCGGAACCCTGCGCGGCGATGAGGAGCCCGCCGCCGAGAGCACGAGCACCCGCGGCCTCGACCGCATCGGTGAGCTCGTGGCGGAGTCCACCGAAGCGGGCGTGCCGACGACCCTGGCGGTGGTGGGGGAGCCGCGCGAGGTCTCGCCGGTCATCGGGCTGAGCGCGTACCGCATTGCCCAGGAGTCGCTCACGAACGTGCGCAAGCACGCGGGGGCGACCGCGAGCGCCGACGTGCGCGTGCGGTGGTCGGATGACGCGGTGGAGGTCGAGGTGGCGAACACCGGCTCGGCGCATACGGCCGAACTGGGGGCGGGCCGCGAGGGGAGCGGCGCGAACGGACTCGGGCAGCTCGGCATGCGCGAGCGCGTGGCCGCGGCGGGCGGCACGATCGAGCTCGGCCCCCGCGCTCGGGGCGGGTACCTCGTGCGGGCGAGGTTCCCGCTGCGACGCGGGGAGGAGGTGCGCGCGTGATCCGCGTGCTCGTGGTCGACGACCAGGCCCTGGTGCGCGGCGGGTTCCGCACGATCCTCGACTCGGAGGACGGCATCGAGGTCGTCGGCGAGGCCGAGAACGGTGAGGAGGCGATCGCGCAGGTCGCCGAGCTGCGTCCCGACGTCGTCTGCATGGACGTGCAGATGCCCGGCATGGACGGCCTCGAGGCGACGCGGCGCATCACCGCGAGCGCAGGGGATGCGGCATCCCGACCCGCAGTGCTCGTGCTCACGACCTTCAACCGCGAGGATTACCTGTTCTCGGCGCTCGAGGCCGGAGCGAGCGGCTTCCTGTTGAAGAACTCGAGCCCCGAGCAGCTCATCGAGGCGGTGCAGGTCGTCGCACGCGGCGACGCACTGCTGTCTCCCGATGTCACGCGGCGGGTCATCGAGGCGGTGGCGGCGCGCCCTGGGGTCGGCGCTCGCGCTGTGGATGCTGCGGGTCCAGGAGCTGGCGATGCTGCGGATCGAGGAGCGACCGGCGAAACCGGACGCGTCTCGAGAACCGACCCGACCCCCGAACTCGCCACCCTCACCGATCGCGAGCGCGAGGTACTCGAGTTCCTGGCCGAGGGCCTGTCGAATGCCGAGATCGCCGAGCGCATGTGGGTCGGCGAGGCCACCGTGAAGACGCACGTCTCGAAGGTGCTCATGAAGCTCGGCCTGCGCGATCGCGTGCACGCCGTGGTCTATGCGTACGAGAACGGGGTCGTGCGTCCGTCGGCGTGAGAATGACTTCGAACGGCACCGGGCTGACGGCTGCGCGAAGCCTGCCCGCTTGGCATACTGGGCCGCATGAGCATGTCGACGACGCATGCCCACGCCGATGGAGGACTCCCGTGGCCGACCTCACCGAACTCGCCCGCACACACCTGGAGGCCGCCCTCGCCACCGAGCACGGCCGCAGCGCCGAACTCATCCTCCGCGACGGTCCGCTCCGCCAGTCGATCATCGCGCTCCGGGCGGGCGTCGAGCTCAACGAGCACAATTCGCCCGACGCTGCCAGCCTGCAGGTGCTCGAGGGGCGGGTTCGCGTCACCGGACAGGACCCCGCCGAGATCGACGCCGGCCGCGTCGAGATCCTGACCCACCGCCGGCACGGGGTCGTCGCGCTCGACGATTCCGTGTTCCTCCTCACCGCGGTGACGGGCATCGGCGTCACCGGCGGGCCCGAGCGCGCTCGCTGACCGGGCAGCCACTGGTCGACCCAGCGCCGGCCGGGATCAACTCGCCGTTGCCGACCGCACGCCCGCGCTTCGCAGCGCCTCGCGCGCGGCGGCGATCGCCGGGTTGGCCTCGCTGCCGGTCCGGAGCGCGAGGCGGATGGTCCGCGCACCTCCGCTCGGTGACACGGCGCAACCGCCGGATTCCTCGGCGATGAGCGCGGGCAGGAATGCGACGACGTCGCCACGAGCCGCCAATCGCGCGTGCAGGAGCACATCGGTCGATTCGACGGCGACACGCGGCTCGAAGCCGGCCGTGCGGCAGGTCGCCACCGCCCAGTCCCTCGACCGTGTCCCCGGGGGCTCCATCGCCCAACGTGCTCCGGCGAGGTCGGCGAGCCGGCGCGGTCCACGCGAGCCGGCAGCCGTCGCGATGAGCATCGGGTCGTCGAGCAGGTGCTCCGTGCGGACGTTCGTGATCGGCGCGACGGGCGCCCCCGGGTACTCCTCGTAGAGCACGAGGTCGACGTCGCGCGCTAGCAACGCAGGCAGCCCGTGCTCCGCGTGCACGTGGCGGAAGGTGACGTCCACGTGCTGGTGCGCGGCGGCCAGCCGATCGAGGGCGGACGGCACGATGGTGTGCGCCGCGGACTGGAACGTCGCGAGGCGCACGTGCCCCGAGACATCCGTTCGACTCGCGGCGATCGCCGCCTCCGCCTGTTCGAGCTCGAGGAGCACGCGTTCGGTGTGCGCGACGAGGAGCTCTGCGGCATCCGTCAACCTGACCCGGCGTCCGACGGGCTCGAGCACCGGCACCCCCACCTCGCGTTCGAGGATCGCGAGCTGGTGCGAGATCGCCGACGCACTGTACCCGAGCGCCTCGCCGACCGCCGCGAGCGTGCCTCGGTGCTTCAGCTCGCGGAGCAGCCGAAGACGATGCAGGTCGTACATCAGGTGACCATTCGAAATAGTGCAGGTGTACTGGTGAGAATCATGCTATCGATCGATGGGTGGATGGCGCCTAACGTCGAGGCATGACCGAAACCCTTTCCGCCGGCTCGCGCACGCGCACGCTGGCCATCGATGCCGATCGGCTCTGGGCGTCGCTCATGGAGCTGGCACAGATCGGCGCGTACACGGATGCCGCGACCGGCCTCGTCGGCGTCGACCGGCTGTCGCTCACCGACGACGACGCCGAGGGACGGCGGCTGCTCGTCCGTTGGATGGAGGAGGCCGGCCTCGAGGTGACCATCGACGAGATGGGGTCCATCTTCGGTCGCCGCGATGGCAGCGAGCCCGACCTCGCGCCGGTGATGGCCGGCTCGCACATCGACAGCGTCGCCACCGCTGGCGCATTCGACGGATGCCTCGGGGTGCTCGGTGCCCTCGGGGTCGTTCGCAGCCTCGACGACGCCGGCGTCACGACACGGCGTCCACTCGTGATCGCCGCGTTCACCGAGGAGGAGGGCGTGCGGTTCGGCACGGACATGTTGGGCTCGGCGGTCGCAGCCGGGCGGCTCAGCCTCGAGTACGCGTACGAGCTGGTCGACGCGCGGGGGCTCCGGTTCGGCGACGAGCTCGCGCGCATCGGGTTCAGGGGCGAACGTGCGGTGCGCTTGGAACCGCCGCACGCCTACGTCGAGTGTCACATCGAGCAGGGCCCGGTGCTCGCGCAGCAGGGCTACGCGGTCGGGGTGGTGACGGGCGTGCAGGCGATCTCGTGGCAGCGAGTCACGATCCACGGGCGGGCGGCGCACGCCGGCACCACGCCCACCGAGCTGCGGGTCGACGCCGGCCTGGCGGCCGCGCAGGTGATCGTGCGCATCCGCGAGATGGTCGACTCGGGGCACTACGGACGGCTCCGCGGAACCGTCGGCCACGTGAGCACGTCCCCCGGGCTGCCGAGCGTCGTGCCCGACCGCGCCGAGCTCACCGTCGACCTTCGCAACCCCGACGACGGGCACATGGCCGCGGCCGAAGCCGACCTGGCCGCGTTCCTCGCGTCACTGCCCGAGCAGCAGCCTGGGCTGCGCGTGGAGACGAGGCGCATGGCGAAGACGGCGCGCGTCCCGTTCGCGGCATCCGTTCAAGATGCGATATCGGATGCCGCGGCCGACCTCGGCATCCCGACGATGCGCCTCATGTCGGGCGCCGGTCACGACGCGCAGGAGATCGCCGCGATCGCCCCGACCGCGATGGTCTTCGTGCGCGGACAGTACGACGGCATCAGCCACAATCCGCGCGAGTTCTCCACGCCCGAGGACTGCGCCGCCGGGATCTCGGTGCTCGGCACGACGCTCCTGCGCCTCGCCGAGGAGGCCGACGCATGAGCGCGCCGTACTGGAAGCCGGCCGCACGCGCGTGGCGCACCGACAGCCCGAGTGGCGTGGTCGAGTTCCACCGCAGCCTGCCCGGCTACGGCCCGACGCCGCTGGTCGAGGTGTCCGACCTCGCGGTCGAGCTGGGCGTGGGCCGGGTGTTCGTGAAGGACGAGAGCTCGCGGCTGGGGCTGCCGGCGTTCAAGATCCTCGGGGCCGCCTACGCGATCTCCCGGGCGCTCTCGGCGCGGGTCGGCTCCCCCGATCGCGCGCTGCCGCTCGACGACCTGCGTGAAGCGCTCTCCGCCGACCGGCCGGTTCCGCTCGTCGCGGCCACCGACGGCAACCACGGGCGGGCCGTGGCCCACACCGCACGGCTGCTCGGACTGCCGGCGCAGATCTGGTTCCCCGACACGCTCAGCGCCGAAGCGAAGGAGGCGATCGCCGACGAGGGCGCCGAGACCGTCGAGCTCGCGATTCCCTACGACGACGTGGTCGCCGCGGCCAGGCGGGCCGCGGAACACACGGGAACGGGCGCGGTGCTGATCCAGGACACCGCATGGCCCGGTTACGCGCAGGTGCCGCAGTGGATCGTCGACGGCTACTCCACCCTGTTCGAGGAGGCCGACGCCCAACTCGCCGCAGCCGGCGTCGACGAGGCCGGCCTCGTCGCGGTTCCCGTGGGGGTCGGATCGCTCGCGCAGGCCGCGGTGCACCACTACCGCTCGGCCGAGCCTGCGCCCATCGTGCTGAGCGTCGAAGCCGAGGCAGCGCCGCCGATCATCGAGTCGCTCCATGCCGGCAGGCTCGTCAGCGTGCGCACCAGCTACACGGTCATGTCGGGCCTCAACTGCGGCACGCCGTCGGACATTGCCTGGCCGGTGCTGGCGGCTGGCCTCGATGCAGCCGTCACGGTCGGCGAGGAGGAGGCGGTCCGAGCGGTGCACGACCTCGAGGCACTCGGCATCGACTCCGGTCCGTGCGGGGCCGCGACACTCGCGGGAGTGCGCGCACTGCTCGCCGACGCTCGGCCCCGCGACGACCTCGGACCCGATGCGACCGTGCTGCTGCTCTCGACCGAGGGCCGGCTCGCCAATCCGCTTCCCGCAGGACGATGAGTTCGCCTGCCCCCGAAGAGGTCGAGCTGCTCCGCCGACTCATCGCCATCGACTCGGTCAACCCGGCACTCGTCGCCGGCGGCGCAGGCGAGGCCGACATCGCAGACGCAGTCACCGGGTGGCTCGCCGAGTGCGGATTCGAGTGCCGCCGTCTCGAGGCGACGCCCGGTCGCCCGTCCGTCATCGCCGTCGCCCGTGGCGCCGGCGGCGGGCGAAGCCTCATGCTCAACGGTCACCTCGACACCGTCTCGCTGGCGAGCTACGAGGGCGACGGCCTCGAGCCCGTGCTCCGCGACGGGACCCTCCACGGCCGAGGCGCCTACGACATGAAGTCCGGCCTCGCCGCGATGATAGTCGCCGCGGCCCGCGCGCACCGCGAGCCGCACCGCGGCGACGTCGTGCTCGCGCTCGTCGCCGACGAGGAGCACGGCAGCCTCGGCACCGAGGAGGTGCTCGAGGCGGTCGTCACGGACGGAGCCGTCGTGGTCGAGCCGACCGGACTCGACCTCGTCACGACACACCGTGGGTTCGTGTGGGCGACGGTCACCGTCCACGGCCGAGCCGCGCACGGATCGCGCCCCGACCTCGGCATCGACGCGATCGCCAAGGCGGGGCGCGTGCTCACCGCGATCGACGAGCTCGGCGCTCGCCTCGCCTCGGGTCCGCGGCATCCGCTGCTCGGCACCGGCAACGTGCACGCCGGCACCATCGCGGGCGGCGCCGAGCCGTCGAGCTATCCCGACACGTGCGCCGTCACGATCGAGCGGCGCACGATCCCAGGCGAGAATCACATCACGTTCGAGCGGGAACTCCGCGGCATCCTCGACGACCTCGGCCGAGCGGATGCCGCCTTCAGCGCCGACCTCGAGATCACCACGCATCGCGGCACGTTCGAAGCCGACGCGGCATCCGACCTGGCAGCGATCGCCGCCGCGAGCTTCCGCGACGTCACGGGCCGGGAGCCGACCCGGCGCGGCGAGCCGTTCTGGACGGACTGCGCCCTGCTGCAGGCCGCCGGCATCGACACGGTCATGTTCGGGGTCGACGGCGGCGGGGCGCATGCCGCCGACGAGTGGGTCGACCTGGATTCGCTCGCCACCGTCACCATCACGCTGGAACGGGCGATCCGACGGTACGTCGGCTGAGCGGACACAGCCGGAGCCGGCAGTGGTGCGATGCTGAGAGCATGGCGAACTCGCGGAGCGGCGATTCGATGACCGAGCGGATCGTGCGGGTGCTCGACACCTTCTCGACCGACCGCACGCTGCAGACCGCGTCGCAGATCAGCCGGCGTTCGGGGCTGCCATCGTCGACGGCGCACCGCATCGTCGACGACCTCGTCACCGTGGGGCTGCTCGAGCGCGACGACGATCACCGGGTGCGGCTCGGCCTCCGCCTGTGGGAACTCGCGCTGCGCGGGTCCACCGCGCTCCGACTCAGGCAGGCCGCGCTCGTGCAGATGCAGGCCGTGCAGGAGCTCGTCCGTGAGCACACCCAACTCGCGGTGCTCGAGCAGGACGAGGCGCTGTTCCTCGAGCGGCTCTCGCATCCCGATGCCGGGGCGAACATCACCCGTATCGCGGGGCGCCTGCCGTTGCACGCGTCGTCGTCGGGCCTGGTGCTGCTTGCGTACGCGCCCGACGAGGTGCGCGAACGCGTCCTCGGCGGCCAACTGCGCGCGCTGACCCCCGAGACGGTGACGGATGCCGCGGAGCTGCGCCGTCTCCTCGCCGAGGTCCGCCGCGCGGGGCATGTGGTCGCGCCCGGCACCGTCGAGACGGTGTCGACCGGCGTCGCCGTGCCGATTCGCGATGCGGATGAGGTGATCGCCGCGTTGTCGGTCGTGCTCCCCCGCGAGGCGCGTCCGGATGCAGCGATCTCGGCGCTGCATCGGGCGGCCCGGCGCATCGAGGCATCCCTCGGCCGCTCGTTGCCATGACGGGGTCGACTGAGATTTGCTTCCCGTTGAATGGGAAGCGGCACGCTCGGAACGCGTGCCGAGCCGCACACTGATCCGAGGCATCCAACCGTCGAGGGAGACGACATGACCACCACCGTCCGCACCCGGGTCGCGATCATCGGCGCGGGTCCCGCGGGTCTGCTGCTTTCGCACCTGCTCGCGAAGTCGGGCATCGAGAGCGTCGTCATCGACTCGCGCAGCCGCGACGAGATCGAGCAGACGATCCGTGCCGGCATCCTCGAGCAGGGCACCGTCGAGGTGCTCGATGCCTCGGGCGCCTCCTCGCGCGCCCTCGCCGAGGGGCACCGGCACGACGGCATCGAGCTCCGGTTCGAGGGGGAAGGGCACCGGATCGACTTCCAGGGGCTCGTCGGTCGCAGCGTCTGGCTCTATCCGCAGCACCGGGTGCTCAAGGACCTCATCGAAGTGCGACTCGCCGAGGGCCAGGATGTTCGGTTCGGCGTCACTGCTGAGCGCGTCGAGGGCGCCGAGGGCGCCCGCCCGCGGGTGTTCGCCACCGATGCCGACGGTGAGCCGCTCGAGATCGATGCCGAGTTCGTCGTCGGCGCCGACGGATCGCGGTCCGTCGCCCGTACGGCCGTCACGGGGTCGCAGACCGGCGGCTACTTCCGGGAGTACCCGTTCGCGTGGTTCGGCATCCTCTGCGAGGCGCCGCCGAGCTCGGAGGAGCTCATCTACTCCAACTCGCCCAACGGATTCGCGCTCATCAGCCAGCGCTCCGACACCGTGCAGCGCATGTACTTCCAGTGCGACCCCGACGTCGACCCCGAGTCGTTCACCGAGGAGGAGCTCTGGGAACACCTCCAAGCGCGCGTGCCCGGCACGACCCTGAAGGAGGGGCACATCTTCCAGCGCGACGTGCTCCGGTTCCGCAGCTTCGTCGCCCACGAACTCCGGCACGGCCGGGTCGCACTCGTCGGGGACGCCGCCCACACGGTGCCGCCGACCGGAGCGAAGGGTATGAACCTCGCCGTCGCCGACGTCATCCTGCTCGGCCGCGCGCTGCGCGCCCTGCTCCTCGAGAACGACGAGCGCCCGCTCGACGCCTACCCCGAGACCGCCTCACGGCGCATCTGGAAGGCGCAGCACTTCTCCTGGTGGATGACGAGCATGCTGCACGTCGCGCCCGACGCCACCGACTTCGATCGCCGCCGGCAGGTCGGAGAGCTCCGATCCGTCGTCGAATCCGAGGCCGGCCGCCGCTTCCTCGCGGAGGCCTATACGGGCTGGCCCCTCGACACCGCGCTGTAGGCAGACGAGAGGATCTCGTGGGCGGCCTTCCTGACGAGCGCGACCGACTCGGGGCGCGCTCGGCTCGGCGCATCAGCCCCGGGCTGATGCTGGTGCTGGGGTACATCTCGATGGCGGGCTCGCTGTCGACCGACCTCTACCTCCCGGCGTTCCCCGACATCGCCGAAGACCTCGGGGTCGGCGCGTCGACGGTGCAGCTCACGCTCACGGCGCTCCTCGCCGGATCGGCCCTCGGCCAGTTGCTGATCGGCTCCGTGTCCGATGCCCTCGGTCGACGCCGAACCCTCGTCGTCGCACTGACCCTGTTCGCGCTCTGCTGTTACCTGGCCGCCGTCAGCCCCACGATTCAGGTGTTGATCCTCGTTCGCGGGGTTCAGGGATTCGCCGGCGCCTCGGGCACGGTGCTGGCCCGCGCCGTGATCGCGGATCTCGTCGACCACGCGCAGGCGGTGCGCGCCTTCAGCGCGATCTTCGTCATGATCGCCCTCGGTCCCGCGGTCGCGAGCCCACTCGGCGCGCTCCTGACCCAGCTGGGCGGCTGGCGGATCGCCCTCCTGGGTCTCGCGGTGCTGGCGACCGGCATGCTCGTCGTAGCGACGCTCTTCGTTCCCGAGAGCCTGCCCGTCGAGCGTCGGCACCCGTTCACCCTCGGCACGCTCGCGCGGAACATCGGCCGCCTGCTGCGGCATCCGGTGTTCATGGGCTATGCGGTCGCGTTCGGCGCCGGGTACGCCGCGCTCATGGTCTATATCAGCTCATCGTCGTTCATCGTGCAGGACGTGCTCGGCATCACCCCGCTCGGGTACGGACTCACGTTCTCCCTGAGCTCCGTCTCGGTCATGGCGGGCGCGTGGCTCAACGGGGGGATCGCGCACCCGAGCGGTGCGCCGGCGACGCTCAGGATCGCCCAGTCGCTGCAGGCGCTCGCCGCTGCCGCAGGGGTCGTCCTGACGGTCACGGACACCCTGACGCTGACGACCTATCTCGTGCTCGTGAGTGCATTCGCCGTGGGCTGCGGCTCGGTGATGTCGAGCGCATCGGCCCTCGCCGTCGGCGAGGCGCGTGCCGCGGCGGGCGCCGGCTCCGCGCTGGTCGGTTTCACCCAGTTCGTCTTCGGCGCCCTCGCGTCGCCGCTCGGCGGCATCGCCGGCACCCAGACGGCGTTGCCGGCGATGACTGCGATGACCTGCCTCGCCGTGCTCGGGCTCGCGAGTGCATGGTACGCCGGGTCACGCGCACTCGCGCGGGCGCGGAAGTAGGGCCTCGGCCGGCGCGGCTTTCGTCACCCGCGAGTTCCGGCGCGGCCGCCGCATCGCGTCAGCGTGTGCTGAAGGCGGCGTCGAAGGCGGCGGTCGGGGCGGCGAACGCGTTGCGCCTCACGAACTCGAGAGCCTCGGGCGCTCCGGTCAGGCGGTCCATGCCCGCGTCCTCCCACTCGACCGAGATCGGGCCGTCGTAGCCGATCGCGTTGAGCGCACGGAAGCTCTTCTCCCAGGGCACATCACCCCGGCCGGTCGACACGAAGTCCCATCCGCGGCGCAGGTCGGACCACGCGAGGTGCGAACCCAGGCGGCCGTTGCGGCCGTTGCCGACGTTCAGCTTCACGTCCTTGCAGTCGACGTGGTAGATCCGGTCCTGGAAGTCGAGGATGAAGCTCACCGGGTCGAGGTCCTGCCACATGAAGTGCGACGGGTCCCAGTTCAGGCCGAATGCCTCGCGGTGGCCGATCGCCTCGAGCGTACGCTTCGTAGTCCAGTAGTCGTAGGCGATCTCCGACGGGTGCACCTCGTGGGCGAACCGCACGCCCACCTCGTCGAAGACATCGAGGATCGGGTTCCAGCGCGCAGCGAAGTCCTCGTAGCCGGCGTCGACGAGTTCCTGCGATACGGGCGGGAACATCGCGACGTACTTCCAGATACTCGATCCCGTGAAGCCCACGACAGTCTTCACGCCGAGCTTCGCGGCCAGCCGCGCGGTGTGCTGCATCTCCTCGGCGGCGCGACGGCGCACCCCCTCGGGTTCGCCGTCGCCCCACACGCGGTCGGAGAGGATGTCGCGGTGACGCTCGTCGATCGGGTCGTCGCAGACCGCCTGGCCCTTGAGGTGGTTCGAGATCGCCCACACCTTCAGTCCGTGCCGCTCGAGCAGTTCGAGCCGCCCCTGGACATAGGCGTCGTCGTCCCAGCGCCACGGGTCGAGATGATCCCCCCAACAGGCCAGCTCGAGTCCCTCGTATCCCCACTCCGAGGCGAGGCGGGCGACCTCCTCGAGTGGCAGGTCGGCCCACTGGCCCGTGAACAGCGTGATCGGTCGGGTCATCGTCGTCTCCTCCATCTGGTTCGTTCAGGTGCTCGGGGTCATCGCTTCCGCGCCGACGCGGACCCACGCCGATTCGCGTTCGGAGCTCTGCTCGACCGCGGCCAGCACACGCTGCACCTGCAGTCCTTCGGCGAAGGTCGGGTGCGGATCGACGCCCTCGACGATCCCCTCCACGAGGTCCTTCACCTGATGGCTGAAGCCGTGCTCGTAGCCGAGCATGTGACCCGCCGGCCACCAGCCCGACACGTACGGGTGCTCCGACTCGGTCACGAGGATGCGTGTGAACCCCTGCGTCTGGTTCGGTGCCGTGCGGTCGTAGAAGGAGAGCGTGTTGAGATCCTCGAGATCGAAGGCGAGCGCGCCCTTGTCGCCCGAAACCTCGATCGAGAGCGCGTTCTTGCGTCCGGTCGCGAAGCGCGTCGCCTCGAACGAGCCGAGCACCCCACCCTCGAAGCGGCCGGTGAAGATGGCGACGTCGTCGACGGTGACCTCCCCGTAGCCCTCGGCTGCGGTTCCGGAGAGGCCCGAGCCCGCCCCGAGCAGCGGACGCTGCTTCACGATGGTGTCGACGACACCGGACACCTTCTCGAGCTTCATGCCGGTGACGAACTGCGCCAGGTCGATGGCGTGGGCGCCGATGTCACCGAGCGCCCCCGACCCTGCGTGCTCCTTCTGTAGGCGCCACGCGAGCGGCATCTCGGGGTCGACGAGCCAGTCCTGACGGTAGCTTGCGCGAACCTGGGCGATGCGTCCGACCGCACCCTGCGCGATCAGGTCGCGCAGGAACGTGACGGCGGGCACGCGACGATACGTGAACCCGACCATGGCACGGATGCCTCGGGCCGCCGCGCGAGTGGCGGCATCCGTCATCGCCTCGGCCTCGGCGACCGTGTTCGCGAGCGGCTTCTCGCAGAGCACGTGCTTGCCGGCGTCCAGCGCGGCGATCGCGATCTCGGCGTGGGAATCGCCGGGCGTGACGATGTCTACCAGGTCGATGTCGTTCCGCCCGATCACCTCCCGCCAGTCGGTCGCCGATTCGGCCCAGCCCCACTTCGCCGCGGCATCCGACACCGCCGCCGCATTGCGGCCGACGACGACCGCCATCTCGGGTTCGGCGGGGAGGTCGAAGACCCGAGGAGAGGTGCGCCACCCCTGGGAGTGTGCGGCGCCCATGAAGCCGTAGCCGATCATCGCAACCCGGAGCCGGGGAGGCGCGCCGTCGGTGGTGCTCATGCGAGCACCACCTGGCGCTCGACGGGCACGCGGTTGGTGACGTAACGGCCGGGACCGCCGTCGACGCCCGGCATGATCTGCATGTACAGCAGGCGCATGGTCAACACGACCTCGACGGTGAGCTTCACTCCCGGCTCGGGGGTGCGGCCGAGGTCGATCAGCACGTCGGGGCGGTCGGCGACGAACCAGAGCGTGTCCCACTGCTGGGGCAGCTCCTCGACGCGGTACTGGCGCCCCTGAAGCTCGAAGCGAAGCCGGTCGGACGGGATCGCCTCGCCGTTCACGGTCACGGCGACGTCGTCGACGGCCGAGAGCCAGAGGCTGCGGTACCAAGGCAGCTGCACCGAGACCGCGATGCCGTTCTCGACGCGTCGGACGTCGTGCTCGGAGAAGAGCGAGTTGTGGGTGGCCATTGCGATGCCTGCCTTACTTGAAGGTGTCGGTGAACGTCTCGTGCGGCACGGGGGGCGCCGGCTCGAGCGTCTGACGGGTCGACGGGTGATACGGGTGATACTCGCTCGGCACCGGCTCGTCGGCCGGCGGCATGAAGACCGGCTTGCCGTCGTCGCCGAAGTACATGAGGTCGAGATCGAACGCGGCCTGGTTCTTCTCGCCGAAGCTGATCCAGTCCTCGTGGAACGGAGCGCGGGCGAGCTCGTAGCACCGGAACTTCCAGATCCTCCACTCGCCGTCCTGACGGAGGAAGTCGATGGCGTACTTGCACCACACCCAGTGGGCCCAGACCTTCTTGCCCTGCACGGTACCGGGCGAATACATGTCGGGGAAGGCCTTGGCGACCTCGGGGTCGGTGAGGCCCGACTCGGTGCCGGCCATGATCCACACGCCCTTGGCCGTCCCGCCATCGGCAGCGACCTCGATGACGGGCGTGGTCGTCGCATGCAGGATGAGCTTGCCGACCGGCGTCGGCCGCCCCTGATGGTAGCGGATGACGCTGTCGTAGTCGGTGTACTGTCCGGCGTTCGTGTACCGGGCCCGGATGCCCGGCGTGCCGCGCTTCACCCACAGCGGGATGATCTGCTCGTCCTGGAATGCGTTGTGCAGGTACATGTAGCGGTTGAAGAGGTTCTCGATTGCGCCTCGGTCGTGGGCGCTGCGCGAGAGCCGGGTGGCCTCGGCGACCTCGGTGCGAAGCCGCTCGATCTCGGCCTGCAGTTCGGCGACGGATGCCGCGGTGATCTGTTCAGACACGGGTGCCGGCCTCCTGCTCGATCGCGCGACGCATGAGTGCGTGCTGCTTCTTGACGAGGTCGATCGGATCGGCTTCGCCGAGGTCGGCGAACGCGTGCCCCTCCCACTCGCTGGAGAGGTAGCCGGTGTAGCCGCCGTCGACGAACTGCTTCACAATGCGGGGGATGTCCATCGCGGGCTCGTCGCCGTTCGCGTCGATGTCGTAGAACTTCGCGTGCACGTGGAAGATCTGCGGCATGATGTCCAACCACTCCTCGGGCGGCACGAGCCCGTGCATGTTGAACGCGAGGCGCGTGAACGGTCCGAACGTGAGCGGGTCGACGCCCTGCGCGGTCAGGTAGTCCTCGAACTTCTGGTTGCGCACGTGCATGAGCGTCGGCTCGTGCCAGATCTCCTCCATGACTGGGAAGTGCTTCTCGTCCATTCCCATCTGGCTCAGCGTGCGCAGGAGCATGGGCGAGAGGCTGTGCATGGTCGAGGAGAAGTCGGCGGTGAAGCCGAGCCGCTCGCTCTGCAGCTCGTCGTACATCTCCCGCATCTGCAGCACCGCAGGATCGTTCGGGCCGGAGGGGGCGTGGATCTCGTAGCCGAGGTACTGGTCGTACTCCTCCGCCAGCGGAAGGAGGCTGCGCAACAGCTCCTTGCCGTGCGACCGGATGACGACCTTCTTGAAGCCGAGGGTGTGCGCGGTCTTGAGCTGCCGCGCCAGGAAGTCGTGCTCCTCGTCGGGCGTCATGTCGCGGTCCTTGCGGCGGCCCATGTCGAGGTTGGTTCCGACGGCGCTGGCCTCGAGGCCGTACTTCTCGAGCGAGTCGAACCAGAGCCGAACGAAATCGGCGTCGACATCGGGATACGTGCGCAGCAGTTGCGCGATGTTGAACTCGACGCCAGGGCCGATGCCTTCGTCGTGGACTGCCTTGATCAGCGTCTCGGGGGTGTAGAGTCCGGCCGCGAACTCGCTGGTCATCGAGTAGAGGGTCGTCCCCAGCTTGATCCCGGTGCCCGCGATGCCAGTGGTCGTGTCGGTCATGCCTGGACTGCCTTTCCAAGGTGGGTGTCGAGGATGCGGCGGGCTTCCGCGGCGTCCGTGATCATGCGAGAGCCGGATGCCTCGGCTGCCGATCGTTGCACGGCCTGCTCGGCCGCGATGATCTCGAACGGGCTCTGCCAGTGGTTCCAGTGCCATCCCTCGTATTCGCTCGAGACCGCCCCCGAGTAGCCCTGCTCGACGAGCAGGCTGATCAGGTCGCGGACGGGGACCGAGGGCTCCTCGCCGCGCTCGTCGATGCCGAAGAACTTGCCGTGCACGTGGCGGATCCACGGCATGATCTCGAGCCAGTCGTCGACGCGCGCCGGACCGAAGAGGCCGGTGCCGTTGATACCGAAGTCGATACCGAGGTCGGGCCGGCCGTTCTGTGCGGCCAGCCCGATGAAGGCGCCGAACCGCTGGCCGTGCTCGGCCTGATCGGCGGGCGGGCCCTGCTCGTAGAAGCCGTTCCACAGGTCGACGACCTTCGCGAGCAGCTCGTCGGTCGCGCCGCGGCGGCGGTACGCTTCGAGCAGCGACGGTGCGAATCCGGTGACGGTGGCGCCCCAGTCCATGGTGAAGCCGAGGAACGGCGACCCGACCTGCTCGTAGCGGTCGCGAAGCGCGAGGATACGCGGGTGCGACGCGTACTGGTCGGCGTGCACCTCGAGGGCGAGCGTGACGCCGTAGCGCTCGGCGATGGGCGCGAGCTGTTCCATCGAGTCGGGCGTGAGCGAGATCTGCACGCGTGCGATCGGGAAGCCGAGCTTGGCGGCGGCGTCGATCTGGCGGCGCATGTACTCGATGAGCTCATCCTGTGTAAGGAGGCGGTCGCGGTGGATGCCGATGTCGGCGTTCACGGCGAGCGAGGTGGTGACCAGGCCGACCTCGTCCACGAGGTCTCGGAACCAACCGGCGAACCGGTCGTCGATCTCGGGGAACCCGCGGAAGCTGGAGAAGCCGATGATCTCGAGTCCGGGACCATAGCCCTCGGTGGCGACTTTGCGGATGAGGCCCTCGAGGTCGTACTGGCGCCCATGGAAGGCGCGGGTGAAGCTGTAGAGGGTGACGCCCTGAATGGGGGTGCCGAGTCCGCCGCTCATGCCGCGACCACCTCTCGTGCCGTCATGGTCTTGGTGTCGTGCTCCTCGATGTGGAGCACCTCGTTCTCGCCGATGACGATGTACGGGATGTAGAGCGTCAGGTCGACGCGGACCTCGTGCTCGGCTCCATCCGCCGTCACCGCAATCTCGCCCGAGAGCACGGCGGAGTCGGTCGGGAACCACCACTCGCCGGTCTCGTCGACCAGCTCGTCGAAGGTGAAGGTGCGGTCGTTCATGGTCCAGCGCAGTGATTCCGCTGGCGCCCGAAGGCCGTCGACGGCGAGCGCGGCGCCGGCGATGCAAGAGCCCGGAAGGGCCCGGTACCACGGAAGGCGCACCTCGACGGCGGCGCGCGCGCCATCCGTCGTCAGCGTGCCCGCTTCGATCATGCGATCGGAGATCATGAGAGCCTCCCGGACATCTTTGTCATCATTCCTTCACTCTAATGTTCTTTTTCGACAGAAGCAAGATCGGCGACAAGTTCGCCCGCCAGTCGACGGGCCCCGCGGACTGCCAATGCGACACTGGTCAGCGTCGGATTGCACGCTGTCGCCGTCGGGATGACGTTGTTGCCTGCGACGAAGAGGCCCGGCACGCCCCAGACCTTGCTGTCGACGTTGCACACGCTCTCGCCGTCGTTCGCCTCGCCCATGCGCGTGGTGCCCTGGTAGTGCAGCGAAGCGCCGAGGGGCATCGTGAACGGTCGCGGATCGAGCGGCTCGCCGACGGCGGCACCGAGGCGCGCGATCTCCTCGCGCGCGCGATCGAGCACCTCGTGGTCGCGATCAGTGAGGCGGTAGTGGATGCGCATGGCGGGCATGCCGTATGCGTCGACCTCGTCGTCGCTGAACTCGATGCGGTCCTCCCGCTGGAGGTCCTTCGCGCAGAACAGCCCGAGGCCGACGATCGATCCCGGCACGATCGGGTCATCATCGGCGAGCGGGATGGGCGAGGCATCCAACTGCATGATCTGCCCGTGGAACGGAAGTTCGTCGGTGTAGGGCACCCAGCTCACGCCGCTCTGCTCGCTGAGCCCGCCCTCCGCGGGCGCGGCGTGCTCAGTACCCTCGCCGAGATCGACATCGCGGATACGGGCCGCATACACGACCTGGGTCTGGTCGTTCAAGTACCGGCCGAGGGCGTCAGGGCGGATGCCGCTGGCCCAGAGCAACTGCGGCGTGCGCAGCGCATCCGCCGCGACCACGACCGCACGGGCTCGCACCTCGTGCGTCTCGCCCGTGCGCAGGTCGCGCACGGCCACCCCCGCGGCACCATCGCCGTCGACGAGCACGCGTGTGACCAGTGACTCGTCGTACAGGTGGAAGTCGGGATTCCCGCGCGTCTCATCGCCGAGCACGACGTCGGAGCCCGACCAGACCAGGCGTCCGTCGGGCCGGCGGTGCACCGCGAGCGGCATGCGCTGCACGCGGGCCGCGGGCTCACGGCCGTCATCGACCGCGGCCGCGAGGCGCTCGCGCACGAGCCCGGTGAACGGAGCGCCGTCGAAGGCGTCGGCCGTCACGCCGAGCAGGCGGTCGGCCTCGTCGAGCAGTTCGTCGAGGTCGGGCAGGAACCGGATGCGCTCGCGGCCGCCGGGTCGCGGGCAGGCACCCGTCCAGTGGGCCGACATGCCGCCGACGTTGCTCGACATCGCGGCGACGGGCAGGCCATCCTCGCCCGGGAACGCATAGCCGTCCTCGAGCAGGAACGTGCCCGGGCGGGCACGCCGTTCGCCGCTCTTGACCGCTCCGGGCGAGTTCACGGTCGCGGCGCCAGCACCAGGTCCCTCCGAGGCGCGTTGCGCGGCGGCTCGCGCGTCGGGATCCTCGATGTTCTTGACGTGCGCGCCCGGCGGATCGGATACCGTCGGCCCGACCTCGAACATGACCATGGTCACGCCCGGGACCTCCTCGCTGAGGATGCGCGCGTAGGCGGAACCCGTCGGACCGCTGCCGACGATGGCGACATCGACGACCTCGGGATACCGGGTCGCGACTGCCGAGCTCACGCCCTCGCCGCCAGTTCGCGGATCAGGGCGACGGATGCAACGGACTCCTGCGTCGGGTAGTACTCGAGCCCGATGGGCCCGTCGTAGCCCGACGTTCGCAGGATCTCGAGCGTGCCGGACCAGTCGAGTGACCCCGAACCGGGCTCGCCCCGGCCTGGCGCGTCGGCGAGCTGCACGTACTTGACGAGGTTGCCGGCATTTGCGAGCTCGACCGCCATGTCCTCGCCCTCGACGGCGGAGTGGTAGATGTCGTACAACACGCCGAAGAACGGCGAGTCGACTCCTCGCGCCACGTACACGGCCTCGCTCGTGCGGTCGAGCAGCGAGCCCGGGTGGTCGACGCGCACGTTCACGGGTTCGAGAACGAGCGTGATCTCGGATCCGTCGATCTGTGCGATCGCCTTCTGGTAGATCTCGATGAGCTTGTCGAGCTGCACCTGGCGCTTCCAGCCTCCGAAGCCCGTGCCGCTGCCAACGACGATGCGCGGGCAGCCGAGGTCGTGCGCGATCGCGACGCCCTCGTCGAGCTTGCGGAAGAATTCCGAGTGGTCCCACGGCGGGATCATGAACTGCGTGCGCGGCTCGGCGAGCTGCGCCGTGAGCTGCGTGCCGGTCTCGACGAGCGCCGCCTTGAGCGACGGCACGTCCTTCGGTTTCGCCGGAGCATCCACCCCCGTGGGTCCCCACATCTCGACAGCGGTGAAGCCCGCGGCGGCAGCGGCACGCACGCGGTCGTGGTAGTCGCCGGCCTCGGTGAAGAGGAGTTCGATGTTGGGTGCGAGCTGGTACACGAGTGATGGATGCCCTTCGTGGTGGGATGGAGGTCGGTTAGGTCGTGGATCGCCGGCGACGCGGCACCCGTCAACCCTTCAGGCCGCCGGCGAAGCCCTGGATGAAGCGCTTCTGGGCGAACATGTAGAACAGCAGGATCGGGATCATCGAGATGATGACCACCGCGAAGATCTTGTTCCAGGCCGACACCAGGCCGCCGACGTACGTGTACATCGCAACGGGCAGCGTCTGTGTCTCGGAGCCTCCGAGGAAGATCAGCGAGTTGAAGAAGTCGTTCCACACGATGAGCCCGGCGAGGATCGCGACCGTGCCGGTGGCTGGTGACATCAGAGGAAGCACCACGCGGAAGAAGGCCTGCGTCGGCGAGGCCCCGTCGATGACGGCGGCCTCCTCGTACTCGGTCGTCAGCCCACGGAAGAAACTGGCGTAGAGGAAGACCGACAGCGGCAGCAGGATGCCGATCCACAACAGGATCATGCCGAGGGCATTGCCGGTGAGTCCGACCGATCGCGCTCCGATGTAGAGCGGCACGGTGCCGAGCTGAGCGGGCAGGATGATCGCGATCAGCACCAGGTAGTAGGTGAGGTTGGTCCAGGTGCGCGTCCGCCGGGCGATGACGTACGCCGCGACTGAGCCGAGGAGGACGAGACCGACGATCGCGCCGGCCGTGATGATGACGCTGTTGAGGATGCTCATGGGGATGCTGTTACGGCCCCCAGTCGTGAGCACCTCGACGAAGGCGCCGAAGTCGACCGACGACGGCGGAGCGATGGCGCTGGTCGTGAGCACCTCCTGGTCGGGCTTGAGCGCGGTCACGATGAGCAGGTAGAAGGGCAGCAGGCCGATGAGCGTGACGATCCAGACGAGCACCTCGCGAAGGGCGGTGGCCTTGGTGTAGCGGAACATGAGTCAAGCCCTTCCGGTGGCGTCGCGGTCGCGGGTCACGTACTGCTGGAGGATGGCGAACGCGAGGATGATCACGGTCAAGACGAGGGCGAGCGCTGAGCCGAAGCCGAACTGACCCAGCGAGAACGCCTGCTTGTAGACCTGAGTCGCGAGTGTCTCCGTTGCCCCGGCCGGCCCGCCGCCGGTGAGTGCGAGGATCTGGTCGAAGATCCGCAGGCCCTGGATGATTCCGAGGGTTGTGGCGATGGCGATCGACGGGCGGATGGCTGGAGCGACGACATGCCAGAATCGCTGCCAGATGCCCGCGCCATCCAGAGCGGCCGCCTCTTCGACCTCGACCGGGACGCTGGCCAGTCCAGCCAGGTAGATCACCATCGTGAACCCGGTCTGCTGCCAGACCACGGTGATGAGGATGGCCCAGATCGACCATGCGGGGTCGGCCAGCCAGACCTTCTGGAACTCCTCGAGTCCGATCAGGCCGAGGAAGCCGTTGAGAGGGCCGTCGAACTGGAAGATGAATTTCCACACGTAGGCGACCGCCAGCGGGCTGAGGACCACCGGCATGAACAGCAGGGTGCGCAGGATGTACCGGGACTTGAGCATGCGGTTGATCGCGAGTGCGTAGAGCAGCCCCAAGACATTGGTGAGGATCACCGAGGCGAAGGCGAGGAACAGCGTGTTCACCACGGCGCCGAACAGCAGAGGATCCTGGAAGATCCGCTCGAAGTTGTCGAAGCCGACGAACGACCATTCGCCGAGTCCGGTCCAGTTCGTGAAGGCGAAGAATCCGCCCGTCAGGGTGGCGACGTAGTGCACGCCGATCACGAGGAGTACCGCGGGGAGCGCCCACCACCAGTGACCGTAGCTGATGAGCGCCTTCTTGCCGGGCCGCCGCGGCGGCGGTGTGTTCCACGCTTCAGGCGGGACTGTGAGTGTGCGAGTGCTGCTCTCGTCGATCGTCACTGTCATCTGCTCTCTGACCTCGTCGTCAAGCGTTCTTGCGGCTCGAACGCTTCTTCGCCCACTATCACATACTTGCGTCGGAAACACACATTAGTCATCCCGATATCGCGTATAAGTACGTCCATCATCCGTTCACCAAGGGCGGCTGGGAGGATTCATCCGTGATGAAGCGCGCACCTTCCGGGCCTCTGGATGATTCGGATGCCCTGTGGGCAGCGTTCGTCGATCCGCCCGATGCAGCCCGGCCGCGGGCATGGTGGCACTGGATGGACGGCAACGTCGACCCTGCGGGCATCGTGCGCGATCTGCGATGGCTCCACGAGGTGGGCGTGCGCGGTGTGCAGATGTTCGACGGCGGGATGGGCGGTCCGCTGGTGGTTCCCGCGCCGGTTCGACCAGGAACGCGGGCCTGGAACGCGGCGATCGACGCGGCAAGGGGAACGGCGGCGGAACTCGGCATGGAATTCGCCGTGGCGACCTCGTCGGGCTGGAGTGCGGCGGGTGGGCCGTGGGTGAAGCCTGGCGATGCGATGAAGAAGGTCGTCTGGTCGGAGCAGCCCGTTGCGGGAGGCCGACCGGTGGAGGTCGAGCTGCCCCCACTCCCCGCGGTGCCCGGGCTGTACCAGGACTGCCCCCGTTGGGGAGCCGGCGACGACGAACCGGCGTACGCCGTGGACTGGCGAGTGATCGCATTCCCCCGGAGTCCGGCGCACGACGTGCTCATCCCGACCCGGGTGGCGGCGTCGACCGCAATCCCCGACTCGTCGCCCCTGGTCGACGGGTCGTACCGATCGACTGTGTCGCTGCCGCGCGACCCCGACGGGTGGTCGACGGGCTGGATCGAGCAGGAGTTCCCCGAACCGGTGACCGTGCGTTCCGTCGTGGTCGGGCTACCCGGTCCGCGCGGGTTCGGCGCGGCTCCGCCGGCGGCGGCGACCCTGCAGGCCAGCGACGATGGTGCCGAGTACCGGGATGTCGCACACCTGCCGCCCTCGACGATTCCGGTGCGCACCGTGAGCTTTCCGGGCGCGACCGCACGGCGGTTCCGGCTGGTGCTCTCGGGTTGGAGCGCGGCAGACGCGCTTCCCCCGGTCGCCGATGGCGTTCGGCGCCCGCCCGTCCTGAGGACAGCCGAGACGTTCGAGGTCTCGGAGTTCGCGCTGCGCAGCGGCGGGCGCGTCCATGCCGCCGAAGCCAAGGCGGGATTCGGTGTCGTCGGAGACTACTTCGCCATGGCGACGCACGCCGACGCAGCGGCGGGATCCGTCGATCCGCACGGGGTGCTCGATCTCACGGAGCACCTCCGCGACGGGATGCTGCGCTGGGATGCGCCGCCCGGCAGCTGGACCGTTCTGCGGCTCGGCGCCTCACTCACGGGCCAGACGAACGGTCCGGCCCCCGCCGACGCCACCGGACTGGAGGTCGACAAGCTCGATGGCGAGCGCGTGCGCGACTACCTCGACGCGCATCTGCGGCGATTCGGCCTCGAGGAGTCGCCCGCGAGCCCCGGCACCGCCCCGGTCACGGCGCTGCTGAGCGACAGCATCGAGTCCGGCCCGCAGAATTGGACCGACGCGATCCTCGAGCACTTCGAGCGCCTTCGAGGCTACGACCCGAGGCCGTGGCTGCCCGCCCTGACCGGCACGCTCGTGAGCGGGCCGGCCGACTCCGACCGGTTCCTGTACGACTACCGGCGCACGATCACGGAACTGCTCTCCACCCAGTACTACGGAACGCTCGCGGCCGAGGCGCACCGCCGTGGCATGGCCTACTACGCCGAGGCGCTCGAAGACGGCCGACCACAGCTCGGCGACGACCTCTCGATGCGCGCGCACGCCGACGTGCCGATGGGGGCGATGTGGACCTTCGACGCCGACGACGGCCCGCGACCGACCTACGTCGCGGATCTGAAGGGCGCGGCATCCGTGGCCCACGTGCACGGCAAGTCCTGGGTGGGAGCGGAGGCGTTCACATCGTTCGATCGTCCGTGGGCGTCGACACCGCGCACGCTCAAGCACGTCGCCGACCTCCAGTCAGCGCTCGGCGTGACCCGGTTCTGCATCCACACGTCACCGCACCAGCCGATCGACGCGCCACCGCCGGGTATCGCGCTCGCGCCGTTCCTGGGGCAGGCATTCACCGTGCACGAGACCTGGTCGGGACTCGCGAGACCGTGGATCGACTACCTCGCGCGCTGCTCGGCGGTGCTCGGCATGGGCAGGCCCGCGGTGGATGTCGCGGTCTTCGTCGGCGAGGAGGCACCGGTCACCGCGCTCTACGAGCACGAGGTCGACACGACGGTACCTCCGGGCTTCGACTTCGACTACGTGGGACCCGGAGCGCTGATCGACACGCTCCGAGTTGAGGACGGTTCGCTCGTCGCGGACGGCGCGGCCTATCGCCTCCTTTGCCTCGGAGGATCGAGCGATCGGATGACGCTGGCGACGCTCCTGGCGATCGAGCGTCTCCTCGACGCGGGCGCGACCGTGGTCGGCCGTCGCCCATCCGCCTCACCATCGCTCGCCGACGACCCCCGAGTCTTCGAGGCGGTCTGCGACCGGATCTGGTCGGGGCGGCGGGCGAGCGGGCGTGTGTTCGCAGACGCGGACCTCGGTGCAGCGCTCGCCGAGCTGGGCATCCGGCCCGCCCTCGAGATCGACGGTCCGCCCGTACGGCAGATCGCGCGGGTGATCGGAGGTCGGCGCGTGACGTTCCTGGCGAACCCGTCGAACGAGTCGATCGAGCTCCGGCTTCGCATGCCCGAGGAGGCTGCCCCCCTCGTGGCGTGGGACCCGGTGGAGGTTCGTGCCGAGCCGCTGCGGGCAGACGGGTGGTCCGGCGACGGGCCTGCGGCCTACCGCCTCCGGATGCCGCCCTTCGGCTCCCGTTTCGTGCTGGCGTCGTCGGCGCAATCGCCCCCCGAGCCCCAGGTGCAGCGACGACTCGCACTGGCTGGCGACTGGGAGTTGCAGCTTCCGGAGGCGAGAGCAGTCATCATGTCTCCGCATCCGAGCCTCTGGACCGAGTCCGAAGGCGACGCCAGGGCGTTCTCGGGCATCGGGACCTACCGTCATGAGCTGGACGTGCCGGGTGACATCCTCGTGGCCGAGCGACTCGTGCTCGACCTCGGCGCGGTGCACGACATCGCCCGGGTCACGGTCAACGGCACGGAGTGCGGTGTGGCGTGGACACCGCCGTTCCGTATCGAGGTGACGCCGGCGCTGCGCGCGGGTCCGAACGACATCCAGGTGGAGGTCGCGACGCCGTGGCGGAATCGGCTGATCGCCGAGGCGGGCGCGGCGAGTGGCGACGTCTTCGAGCCGATGACCGCGGTGTTCGAGTCATCCGCTGAGCCACTTCCGGCCGGCCTGGCCGGACCTGTCGTGCTGATCGCCGAGTCCGCGCCGCGAACGTGAGGGTCGGGCCGGCCCGAACGGGAATCACTGGGACTATTGCCGCACATCACAGATACTAATGTCGGAATTGTGCGAATGTGTGTCAGGCTGAATGGGCAGCCAGAGGTCGAGCCCGCCCACTGGCGACAACGACGTCAGGAAGGTCCGAAATGCCACAGCACCCCGCATCCAGGTCGCTTCGGTGGTCGCTTCTCGCGGCCCCCGTTGCCGGAGTCATGGTCCTCGCCGGTTGTTCCGGCGGTGCCGCCGAGGACAGCGGCAGCACCGACGGCGCGTCCGCAGGCGGCTTCACACTCATGGTCGCCCAGGCGAACGACGCCGACGACTTCTACGCTCAGATGGTGGACGCCTACACGGCAGAGACCGGCGCTGAGATCGAGGTGATCCCATACCCGTCCGACGCCTACAACACGCAGGTCACGACGCAGTTCCAGGCCGGCAACGCGGCCGACGTCGCGATCCTCTCGCCCGGAACGGGCCAGCCCATCTCGGTGATCACGCTCGCCGAGGCGGGCTTCCTCGAGCCGCTCGATGACACGTCGGCAGGCGTGATCCCCGAGGGCACGGAGTCGCTCTACGAGGTGGACGGCGAGATCTACGGCCAGCCGACCGCGCTGACCCCCGTCGGACTGATCTGGAACGCCGCCGCCGGAGCCGAGGCGGGTGTCGACGAGTACCCGGCCACGTACGACGACCTCCTCGCCGCGTGCACGGACGCGCGGGCGGGCGGCAAGTCGTTCACGGTCCTCGCTGGCGCGATCCCCTTCAACACCGGTCTCTTCGCGCAGCTCGTCTCGGCGACCCGCGTGTACGAGGAGACGCCCGACTGGAATGAGCAGCGCGCCGCCGGCGACGTCACGTTCGCCGACAGCGGCTGGAAGCAGACCCTCGAGGACGTCGTCGCGATGAACGAGGGCGGCTGCTTCCAGGACGGCGCAGCAGGCGGCACGTTCGACGCCATCACCGCAGGCATCGGCGGCGGCACCTCGCTCACGGCCGCCGTCCCGGGCAGCGCCGCGACCTCGATCGGCGAAGCCGCCGGAATCGACCTCACCGTGCAGGCGTTCCCCCCGGCCGATGGCCAGGGCGACTTCACCCTCGCCTCCGCCAACTACGCGTGGGCGATCAACGCCGCTGCCGACGATGACGCCAAGGCCGCCGCTCAGGACTTCCTCGACTGGGTCGCTGAGCCCGAGCAGGCGCAGAAGTACGCCGACCTCTCGGGTGCCGTTCCGATCACCGGAGTGAGCGCCGACACCCTCCTGCCCGAGTACGAGCCGATCGGTGCGCTGCTCGAGTCGGGTGCCTTCACCGGGCTGCCCAACTCCACGTGGCCGAACCCGGCCGTCTACGACGCGCTCGGCGTCGGAGTGCAGGGCCTCCTGACCGGTCAGAAGACCGTGGACCAGGTGCTCGCCGACATGGACGCGGCCTGGGGCGACTGAGCAACCCATCGCATCCTGATCAGTCGCCGCCCGGTGCCTCGTGCGCCGGGCGGCGATTCATGTTCACCCAAGGACGAGGAGCCGCTGATGCCCCCGAGCCGCCGTGTCCGAGCGCTCATCGACGGGTTGAGCTGGGCTGAGAAGCTCGGCCAGCTGCAGATCGTGTTCCGCCCGTCGCTCCACGAGGCGAAGCAGCTCGTGCGAGGCGGCATCGGTTCCGTGTTCTGGCCCAGGTCGTCCGCCGCCGTCAACGCGCTGCAGCGGGTTGCGGTCGAGGAGACCCGGCTCGGCATCCCGGTGCTCGTGGGGCTGGACGTCGTCCACGGGCACCGCACGACGGCGCCGATCCCGCTCGCCCAGGCGGCGACGTTCGACCGCGACCTGGTGCGCGAGCTCGCCCGCCTCGCCGCAGCCGAGGCGAGGTCGGCCGGCGTGACCTGGACGTTCTCGCCGATGATCGACGTGTCCCGCGATCCGCGGTGGGGCCGCGTTGCCGAAGGCTTCGGTGAGGATGTCTACATCACCGCCGAGATGGGCCGTGCGATGGTGCGCGGCTACCACGGCGAGGAACTCGCGGCATCCGATGCCATCGCCGCGACGGCCAAGCACTTCGTCGCGTACGGCCAGCCCGAGGGCGGCCGTGACTACAACACGGCGGATGCCTCGGAGCACCGCCTGCGCAATGTGCACCTCGAGCCGTTCCGAGCGGCGGTCGAGACCGGCGCGGCCGCCGTCATGGCCTCGTTCAACACCGTCGACGGTCGCCCGATGCACGCGAACCGACGGCTGCTCACGGACGTGCTGAAGTCCGAATGGGGATTCGACGGAATCGTCGTCGGCGACGCCGACGGCGTGCGGAACCTCATCCCGCACCGGGTCGCCGCCGACCTCGCCGACGCGGTTCGGCTGGCGTACGGCGCCGGACTCGACGTCGAGATGGGCGGAGCGCCGAGTGACCTGAACCCGTCGGAGCTCGCTCCGGATCGACTCGACCCCGCGCGCCTCGACGACGCCGTTGGCCGTGTGCTCGCGCTGAAGGAGGCCCTCGGGCTGTTCGATGACCCCTACGTTCCCGAGGCGGATGAGCGGACGGAACCCACCCACGAGGCTCGACGGCTCGTGCGAACCGCAGCGGCGCGCTCGGCGGTCCTGCTGAAGAACGACGGCACATTGCCGCTGCGGCGTCCGCGCCGCGTGCTCGTGACCGGCCCGTACGCCGAGTCGGCCGACCATCTCGGCGCGTGGACGCAGTCCTTCGCGGCGCCGGCCGGGAGCATCGCCGACGAGCTCGGGGAACGGATGCCACAGGCGGAGCTCCGGGTGGCGCCCGGCGTCCGCTTCCTCGACGACGACGCCTCGGGCATCCCTCTTGTCGTCGCCGCAGCACGAGAGGCCGACATCGTGCTCGTCTTCGCAGGCGAGCCGAGTTCACTCACGGGTGAGGCCGCGTCACGCAGCGACCTCCGCCTCCCCGGCCGGCAGGAGGAGCTCATCAGGGCGATCGCCGGCACGGGCACGCCGTTCGTGGTCGTGCTCGAGACCGGTCGGCCGCTCGTGGTCGCCGACTGGATCGACCGCGCGCCGGCCGTCATCGTCGCGTGGCACGGCGGCACCGAGGCGGCCGCCGCGATCGTCGACATCCTGCTCGGCGATGCCGAACCGTCGGGTCGGCTGCCGATGTCGTTCCCCAGGTCGTCTGCGCAGGTGCCGATCCATTACGCCCACGAGCTCACCGGCCGACCCGCCACCGTGGGCGGCACGCTCGACGAAACATCCGTCGACATCGGGCTCCACGGTCCCGACAACGTGCACGAGAAGTACACGTCGAAGTACCTCGACCTCGAGCTCGGGCCGCAGTTCGCGTTCGGCCACGGCTCGGGATACGCCACCTTCGTGCACGGCGCGCCTCGCATCTCGGCGGATACGGTGCGGCTCGAGACGCTGGAAGCGGGCGCCCACGTCGTCGTCGAGGTCGAGGTCACGAACACCTCCAGCCGCCCCGGCGATGAGGTCGTGCAGGCCTACCTGGAGGATGTCGTCGCGAGCGTGGCGCCGCCCGTACGCCGACTCGTCGCGTTCGAGCGACGCACGGTCGAGCCCGGCGCGACGGTCACCGTGTCGTTCGAACTCGGAACGGCCGAACTCGGTTTCTGGTCGACGGATTCCGCGCCTGCGCGCTTCGTCGTGGAGCCCGGGCTCTTCCGCATCCACATCGGCAGCAGGCTGGAGCGCACGCAGGCGGTGGAGCTCGTCGTGCGCTGAGGCGGCACCGCTGGACGCCTCAGCCGAGCGGGGTGTACCGGAAGTCGCGGAACCGCACCTCGCCGTCGCCGGCGGCGTAGATCGCGGGCCGCAGGCTCAGCAGGTCGGCGGCCGTGTTGACGTGGTACCCCGAAGTCTCGTACCGGATGCCGTGCCGGATCCACTCCGCGCCCGGCACGAGGTACCACGACGTGACGATATGCTCCTCGTTGCGGATCCGCAGCCGCATCCGCCGAGCGGAGGGCGCGGGTTCGCGCCAGTGGGTGCGCCGGCCGCCCGAGTAGCTCAGCATCTTCTCGCCATCGATGCCCATGCCGCAGAAGAGCCGGTTGTTGAAGAAGAGCAGCAGCCCACCCTCGACCGCGCCGGCTCCGAGTTCGACGTCGACCTCCACCTCGTACGAGTGGTGGCCCGTGAGGATGCAGAGCGGTGAGGTGTCGCCCGGACCCGACCCCTTGGTGCGCATGACCAGTCCGTCGTCCACGCGGAGTCGCTGCGCCTCGCCGGGGTCGGGCGCATGGAAGGCCCAGCGCTCGCCGAGGCGAAGCGACGTGAAGTCGTCGTCGAAGCCTGACGAGGCACGTTGCGGCGCGGCATCCCTCGGCGCGGCCTGCGGGGCACCGATGTCGTCAGCTGTCGCGACAGGCCAGCCGTCGTCGGTCCAGGAGATCGGCTCCAGCAGGATCTGTCGCCCAAGGGTGCGGAACCCGTTCTCGTACCCATGCGAGACCATCCACCAGTCCCCATCGACGGACTCTGTGCCCGGCCCCGGAAGGATGGACGCGTGCCCGCGCGACCACCATCGCTCACCGGCGTCTCGCGTGCGCGCGACCGGGTTGTGCGGGCTGTTCTCCCACGGCCCGTGCACCGAGCGCGATCGCGCGACGATGACCATATGGCCGGTCGGGGGCCCGGCGGTTCCACCGACGGCGCTCAGGAGGTAGAACCAGTCGCCGCGACGGAGCAGCTTCGGCCCCTCGAGGGCGTACGCCTCCGTCACCCACTCGTCGGGGTAGCGCCATCCGTCGTACGCGTGCTCGAGTTCTCCGATCGTGGAGAGGCCGTCGTCGGTGAGCGCGATGCGCCGGATGCCGTTGACGAACAGGTAGCGCCGGCCGTCATCACCGACGACGTGCCCGGGATCGATGGCCCCGCGGATGCCGAGGTCGATCGGCTCCGACCACGGTCCGGCCATCGACGGCGCGTGGATCACGAAGATCGACGGCTCCGTCAGCTTCGACCACGGCGTCGGGATGAACGGGATGTAGATGAAGAAGCGCCCGTCGTGCTCAGCGATGTCGACCGCGAACGTGCTGCCGAGCGGCTCGGGCAGCGCGGCGGACTCGAACGTCCAGTTCACGAGGTCGGTCGAGCGGTACAGCAGCAGGCCTGGTGCCGATTCGAACGACGAGTAGGTCATCCAGTACTCGTCGCCGACCCGGATGATGGCGGGGTCGGGGCGGTCACCGCCCAGCACGGGATTCGTGAAGGTCGTCATCGGTTCACCCGGGGCCGCCGGATGCCGCGGCGTCGGCCCCGACGACCCCGGCCTCGTTCGCGGGCTGCACCGCTCGCATGCTCGCGCGGATGAGGTCGTGCTGCCTGCGCACGAGCAGCAGCGGGTCCACCTCGCCGAGCTCGGCGAAGGCGTGGCCCTCCCATTCGCTCGACCAGTAGCCGCGGTAGCCGCCCTCGACGAAGACGCGCACGAGCTCGGGGTAGTCGATCGCCGGCTCCTTGCCGTGTTCGTCGATGTCGTAGAACTTCGCGTGCACGTGCAGGATCTGCGGCATGATGTCGGCCCACTCGCGCGGGTCGACGTGGCCGTGCATGTTGAACGCGAGGTGCGCGAAGGAGCCCAGCCGACCCGGGTCGAAGTCGCGCCCCTTCAGGTACCCGATGAACTCCTCCTGGCGCTCGCGCATCGGCGCGTCGGTCGCCCAGATCGCCTGCAGGCGCTCCACCGCCTCGGCGTCGAGCCCGGCCCGTGACACCGCGCGCAGCAGGGTCGGCGACATGCTGTGCATGGTCGCGGAGAAGTCGGCGACGAAGCCGAGCAGCGGCGAATCGAGCTCGGTGTACGTCTCGCGGACCTTCAGGATCGGCTCGGCGTTCGGACCCATCGGCGCGTGGATCTCGTACGCGAGCTGCAGGTCGAGCCGCTCCGCCACCGGCAGGAGGCGGCGCAGCAGCTCGGGCTTGGCCGACTGGATCCGCACGAGCGGGAAGCCGAGCCGGCTCGCGCCCTCGAACATCAGCTTCGAGAACTCGAACTCCTCGTCGGGTGTCATGTCGCGGTCGCGACGCCGTCCCATGTCGAGGTTCGCACCGAACGAGCTCGCATCGAACCCGTGGCGGTCGAAGGCGTCGCGCCACGTGCTGACGAACGCATCGGAGACGACCGGGTAGGTCGGCAGCACCTGCGACGCGACGATCTCGATCCCCGGACCGATGCCCAGCTCCGCGACGCGGTCGAGCAGTCCCGCGAAGTCGAACCAGCCCGCGCGGAACTCCGCGCTCGCCGAGTAGAGGGTGAGACCGAGCTCGAACGGATCGGCATCGGTGGCGGGCGGCGGCGGCGCGACATCCGACACCATCGCGGGAGCCGGCGCATCGCGGTCCGTGACCGTCAACGTGAGCGCCTGGCGGACGAAGTTCGGCACGTACAGGCCCGGTCCGCCATCGGAGCCGGGGGCGATCTGCATGTACGGCAGGCGCAGCTCGCCGACGATGCCGACCTCGTGCGCCTCACCGAGCTCGACGGGCATCGCCCGCTTCGCGATGAGCAGCGGGTGGGCCTGCAGGTACCAGAGCACCTCGGACTGCTCGGGAAGCTCGTCGAGCGTGTAGCGCACTCCGTCGAGTTCGAAGACGACGTCGTCGGCCGGCACCTCCTCGCCGTCGATCGTGAGTCGCAGCGACGTCACCGACGAGAGCCACAGGCTGCGATACCACGGCAGTGTGAGCGCGAGGGCGAGACCGTCGGGGTGCGTGCGGAGGCTGTCTTCCTGGATGAGTCCGTTCGGCATGGGGAGTCCGTTCTTGATTCGGTCGATGTTGAGTGGTCGGATGCCGCAGCTCAGTCGAGCCCCGAGGCGATGCGCCGGATCAGGGAGTGCTGCCGTCGCACCTGCTCGATCGAACGCCACGGGACGCGCTCGCCCTCGTACTCGCTCGAGAGGTAGCCCGTGTAGCCGGCGTGCTTGAGCGCCCGGAGCACCGGCTCCCATGGGATCTGCTGGTCTTCGAGGTGCTCGTCGATGTCGTGGAACTTCGCCTGGATGAACACGACGTACTTCGCGATGCCGGCGATGTCGGCCGGGTCGACCGCGATGCCGTCGAGGAATGCGGGTCGCTGGCCCGGGAGCTCGCCGGGCCGCAGCGGGATCGGTCGGTCCTGGAAGATGCCCGTGTCGAGCAGGAGGCCGAAGTGGTTGGTGCCGGTGCGCTCGATGAGGTCGATGTAGTCGTCGACGACCGGGTGCTTGATCGGGGTCGGCGAGTGGATCTCGGGGCAGATCACCACGTCGAGCTCCTGCGCCAACTCGAGCGAGCGCTCGACCGACTCGGTCCAGATCGGGTCGGGCACGAGGTCGCCCGACACGACACCGATCTTCGGACGCACGAACCGGAACCCGAGTCGATTCGCGAGCCGGAGGTCGCGCTGGAGCATTCCGGCGCCCTCGTCGACCGTGAGGCGGCGCGCGTTCGGGCCGCTCGAATGCAGGCGCGTGTCGATCCACGAGCCGTAGTTCGTCGGTTCGAGGCGGTACCGCTCGAGCAGCTCGAACCACCAATCGATCCACTCGGTCGTGGGCTCGGGGTAGCCCTCGACGTGGCCCTCGCCGAGGATCTCCACGCCGGTGGCGCCGGCGTCGGCGATGTGGGCGAGCGCCGTCTCGAGGTCGAGGACGGTGCCGTAGTCGGTCATGTAGCTGTACAGCGAGACGCCGTACTTGAACGGCCCGCCGTCGGCCTCGGGCGAGAGCGTGATGTGTCGCGTCTCGCGATACGTGCTGGGCTGATGCTCCTCGGGGATGTACGACATCCGCAGGCGCAGCTCGATCGAGACCTCGTGCACTCCATCGGGCAATCCGCCCTCCAGCGGCACCGTCACGATCGCCGCATCCTCGAGCGGCCAGCGCACGCCGTCGCTCTCCCAGAGCTCGGTCAGCGTGAAGGTGCGGCCGCCGAACGTCCAGAGCGGCACGTCTGGGCCGACGTCGACGAGGTCGCCGACGCGCACCGCGATCCCGTCGACGAGCGACGCGGCCATGCCCCGATACGAGGGCATGCGCACGCGGAACTGGAAGCCGGTCGCGCGCACGCCCTCGCGGACGTTTCGGAAGCCGGTGGACTGGATCAGGTCTCTTTCGAGAAGCATCGTCGCTCGCTCTCTGCGCGTTGTCGTGGATTCAGGCGGTGACGGATGCCGCGGCATCCGTTCGCAGCTGCTCGAGCGCCTTGCGCGCGCCCCGCACCGCGATCGCCACGCTCATGAGCGTCGGGTTCATGGCCGTGGCGGTGGGGATGAGCGCGTTGCCGCCGACGACGAGCCGCTCGTAGCCCCAGACCCTCGACCACGGGTCGGCGACCGAGGTGCCGTCGTCGGTGTCGCCCATTCGCAGGGTGCCCTGGTAATGCAGGCTCGACCCGTTCGGCATGAGGCGCGGTTCGGCCACGAAGGTGCCGAGTGCATCGCCCGCGCGGCGCAGCCGCTCGGTGGCCGCCTCGATCTCAGCGAGCTCCGTCGGTGTCAGCTCGTAGGTGATCGTCATGTTCGGGAACCCGCGATAGTCGAGCTCGTCGTCGTCGAAGGTCACGGCGTCTTCGAAGCGGGGGTGCTTGCGCATGCCGTAGCCCATGTTCACGTACCCCCATCGGTTCTCCGAGTACGGGGTTCCCGGCTCCATGAGGAACGGCGTGGTTTCGGAGTACATGACCTGCAGCGAGAACGGATGATCGGGTTCCGAGAAGGGGATGCGATTCCCCGCCGCGACCGGATCGGCGGGGTTCTCCGCCCGCCGTGCGAGTTCCTCGTCGAGCTGCTCCTCGCTTGCGAATCGACCCATCTTCTCGGCGTCCAAGGCGACGGTCGAGATGACGACCGGGTGCTCCGTGAGGTAGTGCCCGAGCGCCCGTGGACGGATGCCCGAGGCCCACAGCAGCTGCGGCGAGCGGAACGCGTCGGCCGCCACGACGACGAGGTCGGCGGCGACGAACGAGGTCACCCTGGTGCGAAGGTCCTCGACCGTGACGCCGGTGACGACCTCTCCCTCGTGCTCGAGGCGGCGCACGAGCGTGAGGTCGTGCAGCTCGAACCGCTCGGCCAGCGGGCTGTCGGGCTCGATCAGGGGACCGAGCACGACATCGGCTCCGGCCCAGCGCATCGTCCCGTCGGGCTGCGGGTCGCCGGCCACGGGCAGCGTGCTCGGCCCGTACCCGTCGGGCAGCTCGCCGGCGAACTCCTCCTCCAGAAGCGACCGGATGGCGCCGCCGACGGCCGAGTCCGCGAACGCCGCACTCTGAGCGTGCAGCAGGCGCTCCGCCGTGCCGATGAGCTCCTCCCACTCGTCTTCGGGGATGAACCGAACCTTCTCGCTGAACGCGGGTCGCGGGATCGCGCACGTCCAGTGTGCCCCCTGACCCCCGACGTTCGTCGAACCGGCGGCCGCGGGGAACGTCGGCGCGTGCGCGGACCCGTCGCCGCCGAAGTCGAGCAGGTGGGTCCCCTGCCGTGCCGTGAACATGCCCTCGACGACGCTGGCGGCCGGGATCCCCAGCGACTCGCGCAGCTCTCCCGCCTGGGGTCCCTGCGAGAGTTCGCGCGCCCGCGCCTTCTCGACGGGGTCTGCGATGTTGCGCACGCTCTCACCCGGCCGGTCGGTCAGCTGGGGACCGGCCTCGAACATGACGACTCGGGCGTCGGGATGGCCCTCGAGCAGGAGGCGGGCGTACGCGGAGCCGATCGGCCCGCTGCCGACGACGGCGATGGTGGGGTGGTGCGACATCAGGATCTCCTCTTCGAGGCTCATGCGGTCAATGGTTCGGATGCGGCATCCGTCGATGGTTCGTGCTCGTCCGACAACCGGCCGGGCGGGAGGGCGACGGCTGCGATGATGCCGATGGCATACGTGACGGCAAGTGCGAAGAACACCGGGGCCATCACGTCGCCATAGATCTGCGCGATCTCTGCCTGCACGGCCGCGGATGACCCGTGGACCAGCTGGGGGGTCAGTGCCGAGGCATCAAACGTCGACGGCAGGCGCGCCGCGACACCGACCCCGATCACGCCGCCGACGATGGCCGTGGCCACCGTCGAACCCATCTGGCGCACGAGGTTCGTGGTCGCCGTCACGGTGCCGGTCTCGGTGCGCGGCGCGGCGTCCTGCACGACCGCGATGACGAGGCTCATGAACGAACCCGTGCCGAGGCCCACGACGAACATGACCGCCATGGGAACCCAGAGCGGTGACGCGATGGGCAGCAGGGCCATGACGAACAGGCCGGTTGCACCCAGCACGGTGCCGACGATCGGGAACACGCGGTAGTGGCCGGTGCGACTCGCGAGCCACCCGGTGAGGAGATTCGACACGAGCATGCCGAAGACGGTCGCGATCGGCACCAGTCCCGAGACGGTGGCGCTCGTGCGATACGCCATCTGGAAGTACGTGGGCAGGTATGCCGTCACCGAGAAGAGTCCGATGCCGATGATGGCCGACAGGGCGATGCCCGCCGCGATCGTGCGGTCGGCGAAGAGGCGCAGGGGCACGATCGGTTCCGCGGCGCGCAGCTCGATGAGGAAGAAGGCGGCGAACGTCAGCGCAGCGATCGTGAACGCGACCACGGCCTGGAGTCGCACGGCCGGGTCGCCGATCCAGGTCACTGCGAGCACGAGCGCGACGAATGCGATCGTGAAGCTGATCGACCCCGCGACGTCGAACCGTCGGCGCGTGGCGCCCTCCACGTGCGGGATCGCGAACACCGCGAGCGCAAACGCTGCGAGTCCGAGCGGCAGGTTGATCCAGAAGACCCAGGGCCAGCCCCAGTAGTCGGTGATGAGCCCGCCGAGCACGGGCCCGACGAGGATTGCGATGGGGAACGCGGCGCCGATGATGCTGAGGTACCGCGGGCGCTGCCTCGGGGTGGTCACGTGCGCGACGATCGTCTGCGACATGAGCTGCAGACCGGCCGAGCTCATGCCCTGCGCAACGCGCGCGATGACGAGTTGCGTCATGTCCTGCGCGAAGCCGCAGGCGGCAGATGCCGCGAGGAACACGACGAGCGACGTGAGGAACACGAGCCTGGGACCGACGACGTCGCCGAGCTTGCCGAGCACGGGGAGGAGCACCGTGCTCGCGAGCGTGTAGCCCACGACCACCCAGCTCATGTGCTCGAGCGCACCCAGTTCGCCGGCCACCGTGGCAAGCGAGGTCGACACGACGGTGTGATCGAGTGCTCCGAGGAACGACACGGTCAGGAGCGACGCGACGAGGAGGCGGAGCCTGAGCGGGGAAAGCGACATACGTGGTTGATCCGAACGATCGGCCGTCGACGCGACAGGCTGTGCCCCGATCGCAGCCTCACGACCGGGAACGGATCCGAGGATCCCGACGTCAGGTCGATTCTAAGCAGTCTTTCGCCAGAATTCAACTAAAGAATGTCGTTCCATGCCTGATCCCGGCCGAAGACGGCTGACGCGGCCTCGGCGTCGTGCCGCAGATCCTCCAGATCGCGGATCGCGCCGCCGCCCGTGACGGCATCGATCGCGCGGCGCAGGGCGCTGCGCTCGCCGGCTTCGAACAGGGCGGGCTCGATCAGCCGTCCGCGACTGGTGGTGGTCGTGAGCGTCAGCCGTCCCATCGGCGCATCGAGCTCGACCTCGGTGCCCGTCTCTCCGAGCGCCTGCACGCGCACGATCGCACCTCCGAGCCGTGCCTGGGTGATGATGAGGGATCCGACGAGTCCGGTGCCCTCGGCCCGCACCAGTGCGGTGCCGCCGGTCGGGCTGACCGTCGCGGTGACGACGCGCAGGGAGGCATCCGACAGTTCACGAAGCCACCCGAGCGCATCCCGGACCGCTCCGACCAACTGCACCGACTCGCCCGCACACTCAGCCGCGAACACCCTCGGCGCGACGCCGCCTCGCTGTGCAACCGCCGCGGCGGCGAGGTCCGCGCGAAGGAGCGGGCGATGCACGACCACCGGCACCCCGATGCGCTCCGCGAGTTCGCCGAGTGCCGTTCGAGGCACCTCCCCGGGATCGTCGACGACCAGCCCGGACGCCCCTGCGGCCGCGGCGGCTTCGGCGGGCTGCCACCAGTCGCCCCGCCCGTCGACGACGACCACCGCACCGGCAAGCCGGTCGACGAGCGTGGCCCTGGCCGGCAGGCCGTCGACCGCGGCGCGGTACTCGTCGAGCTCGGCGACGACTCCGATTCGGGCACTCACGGCGTCCCCCCGCGGCGAACCGCCTCCGCCGCCGCGTCGGCAAGGGCGATCGTGAACAGCGCGTCGTCGAGCACCTCGTGGTACTCCATCGTGGCCGCGCCCTCGAGCAGCGCATCGAGGGCCTGCCACTCGCGCAGGTAGCCGTCGTCGGGTTCGCGGCGGTAGCTCGTGGTGCGAACGTCTCCGGCGCGAACTCGCACGGTCGCGCTGCCGGCGTGCACGAACGCCGGCGGGAATTCGACGTCGACACGGTCGGCCGACGTGCCGATGCTGAGTCGCCAGAGCGCGTCGGGACCGTCGGGAAGCATGACCGCCGTCAGGACGACGTGGATGCCGCTTGCTCGGAATCCGATGGTGTACCCGATGGGCGGCACCGCTACGGCGAAGTCGACGCCTTCGAAGTCGCGTGCCAGGTCCCGAACCGCAGGCAGGTCGTGCACGGCGAGTCCCAGCACGAGCTGCCGCACGACGGACGCCGCCAGGTCGGGGTCGGCGAGGTCGGGCCCGCTGCGGGCTGGCGCGGCGCCCGGCTCGAGCTCCGTGACGGCCGCGTGGTACCGGTCGTTCGGCGGGAGGGCGACCGTCACCGCGATCGTGCGAATGTCACCCTCGAGCGCGACGAGGTGGTGCTTCGCGCGATCCCATGCCCCGTCGTAGAAGTGGTTCGTGGCCACGAGCAGCCTGACGCCCGCGCTCCGACATGCGTCGATCACCGCGTGCGCCTCCTCCGCTGTGGTGGCGAGCGGCTTCTCGCAGAGGATCGCCGTCACTCCGGCGTCGACGGCGTCGAGGATGTTCCGAGCGTGCTCACTCGGCGGACTGCAGACGGCGATGACCTGGACCGACGGGTCCGCGAGGAGCTCCGCGACGCCTCGCGACGCGGGGACGCCCAGCCGCTCCGCGAGCGCGGCGGCGCGTCCACTGCCGCGGTCCGAGATGTGCGAGACGCGGAACCGGTCGCGGAGCCTCGCGAGCGTTGGGAGGTGCAGGGCAGCCACACCCGGACCGGCACCGATCACTCCGACCCCGCGCGACATTCGACCACCTCCCGCTCTCTTTGCTCACCGCAACTTCTGTCATGACTATACAAAAGCTGTGGACATCCGTGTCCATAGTTGCACCCGGATTCGCTCACATCCGCTGACGTTATGTCAGAATCGCTACATGACACGCGAGTCCACACTTCGGTTCGGCGCTCAGACCGACGAGGTGACGAGCCTGCTGCGCATCGTCAACCTCGTGCGAACCGGCGAGGCAACCACCCGCCCCGAGATCGGTCGAGTGACCGGACTCGGCCGCGGCGTCGTGACGCAGCGAGTCGACCAGGCGATCGAGATGGGCTTCCTCGCCGACGGCGACTACGGTCCGTCGTCGGGCGGCCGAGCGCCGCGCACCCTGCGCTTCCGCTCCGACCAGGGCCGCATCGTGGTCTGCGCGCTCGGCGCTCTGCACATCCGCGTCGGCATCGCGTCGCTCGACGGCGACATCGTCGACCACATGCACGAGCCGTGGGACATCGCGCGCGGGCCCGCCGAGACCATCGAGCGGGCGCTCGAGATGCTCGACGAGATCCTCGCGCGCCACGATGACGTGCCCGTGTGGGGCGTCGCCGTCGGCATCCCTGGCCCGGTCGACTTCGAAAGCGGCCGCCCGGTCGCCCCTCCCATCATGCCGGGGTGGAACGGCTTCGACGTTCGCCGCCGCTTCGAACAGCGATTCGACGCGCCGACCTGGGTCGACAACGACGTGAACCTGCTCGTGTTCAGTGAACGTGCTCGGCGCCAGGAGGAGGCGCTCGACCTCATCTTCTGCAAGGTCGGCTCGGGCATCGGCGCCGGCCTGCTGTCCCGCGGGCGGATCCACCGCGGCGCGAACGGCGCGGCCGGCGACATCGGCCATGTGCGCGTGCGCGAGTCCGAGACGCAATGCCGCTGCGGCAAGGTCGGATGCCTCGAGGCGGAGGCCGGCGGATGGGCCCTCAAGCGCGACGCCGAGGCCGCGGTCGAGGAGGGCGCGGGCGGCCCGCTCGCACGCCATGTCGCGGAGAACGTCGAGATCACGCCCGAGCTCATCTCGCTCGCCGCGGTCGACGGTGACGCACTGGCGATCTCGCTGATCCAAAGGTCGGCCAGGCTCGTCGGGGAATCGATCGCGGCCCTGGTGAACATGTTCAACCCGGCGGTGATCGTGGTCGGCGGTGCGGTGTCCTCGGCAGGCGAGGTCTTCCTCGCAGAGGTCCGCCAGCGCGTCTACGAGCTCTCACTGCCCCTGGCCACGCGCGATCTCAGCATCGTGCGATCCCACGGCGATGAGAAGGAACCTCTGCGCGGTGGCGCCGAGATGGTGCGCGAGCAGCTGTTCGACGCGACGTTCCCACGATGGTTCGCCCACGGTCGCCCGTCGATCGACGCCATCGCGATGGCCTCATGAACGGCTTCTTCCTACTTCTGACATAACAGTGTATCTTCTCGTCTGAAGTGAGCGACGCTGCACACCAGACACGAAGGAGTGGGACATGCCCGGGGGCAAGATCTCGACGCTGATCATCACGGGAATGACGGACGTGCACCACGACTGGCGTGCGACCACGCCCGCACTCACCCGACTCCTGGAAGGCACGGGGCGTTTCGACGTGCGCGTCACTGAGGAGTTCCGCGGCGCCACCGCTGCCACGCTGAAGCCGTACGACCTCGTCATCGTGAACTACTACGGCCGGCACGATCCCTGGCGCGACGTACCCGAGGAACGATTCGGCCCCGAGGCGGAACGAGCCCTCTTCGAATTCGTCGCGAGCGGCAAGGGCTTTATCGCCTACCACCCGACGCTCGCCGGCGGCGTCGGGTGGGACCCCGAGTACGAGCGGCTCCTCGGCGGCGTGATGCGCGAGACCACGTCGCGGCGCGCCCCCAACAACGACTTCCTCCTCCACACTGCCGACGAACATCCGATCACCGCCGGCTGGCCCGCCGAGTTCCCGCACTACGGTGACGACCTCTACGTCGGGCTGAAATGGCCCGACGACGTGAAGAAGACCATCCTGCTCACCGGCTGGGACAATCCCCTGCGCTACACCCAGGTGCCATCGCAGTGGCGCGCTCTCCCGGGCATGGGCGACGAGCACCCGGTCGCCTGGACCGTGGAGTACGGCGCCGGTCGTGCGGTGTCGATCGGCATCGGTCACAACGTCGCCGCCATCGGGCACCCCGCGTTCCGCGCACTCTTCCCCCGCAGCGCGGAGTGGGCGGCCACTGGGCAGGTCACCATCCCGACCCCCGACGATCTCGGTGACGCGATCGAGGGCGGCGACTGGTGGCCGACGACCCTGGAGCCCATGGTGCGGAAGATGTTCGACGAGTGGGTCGCCGCCGGCGAGCCCGCCGCGCAGAAGTGACCTGCCCGTGACGCTCGCCGCGCTCCGCGATGACGCGCTCTCATCCAGTGACGACGGGTTCACCCTCCGACTCAGCCTGCCGTGGATCCGGTCGCTGCCGCTGTCGAGCCTCCACGAGCTCGAGGTCAGGATCGATGGCGATCGCATCGACGGGCTCCGCATCATGCTCGGCGACCGCCTGATCGAGTCCGAGCTCGTCTCACGAGAACGGGGCTGGTGGTTCCTGCAGGATCGCGTCGCGATTCGCGGGACACGGGTGCTCGAACCTGGCGCACACGACGTCGCCGTGTCCTTCCGGCTCGTCATCCCGTACCTTCAGGCCGGTACCGACGGCCCGCTCACCCTGCCGTTCCACGTCGCGCAGTCACTGGTGCTGGATGCACCGGCTGCGACCACATCGGTCTCGCGCGATGTCGCTTGACCCTCGAGGAATCACCGTGATCGATGAACTTCCCAGCGGATGGACGCAGACGGCGAGCGCCTTCAACTGGACCCCTGAGGTGATCCGCGCCGAGCGCCCGGCTCCCGACATCGCCGTCGGAATCGTGGCCGACGGCGTCAGCCCGGTCATCGAGTTGGAGCCCGGACAGCTTTGGCGATCCTTCCCGGAGCCCGCCGACATCGAAGTGGACGCGCTGCGACGTGGACTCGACGGCGTGGGAGGCGCTGTGAGCATCGTCGGTGCGAGCCTCGATGATTGGCTCGACACCGGCCGACGCCGCGACGATGACGAACGACTCGGGTTCCTCCTTCCCCAGTTGCACGCCGCACGCCGCGTCGGTGCAACCGCGGTGCGGTTGCCGATCGGCCAAGCCGGCGAGCCGCTCCTGCGGCGACTGGTCCCGACCCTGGGGGAACTCGACCTCGTGCTCTTCGAGGAGATCCAAGGGCAGCAGACCCCCACGTCCGCTGCTGCGGCGGCCGCGATCGACGTGATCGCGCGCTTGGATGAGCCGCGCGTGCGGTTGCTGGTCGACATCAGCATGCTCATGCCGGCACTCCCGTCGACCTACCTCGAGCAGCTGGCTGCAGCGGGCATCCCGAACCACCTGCTCGCGCGCCTTCGCGACGAGTGGCGCGACCCCAAGACGAACGACGTCGTCGTCGAGGTACTCCGATCGGGCACGGTTCCTCCCACCATCCACACCCTGTACATGAACCTGCTCGTACGATTCGGGCGATCGGACGCCGCTGACCTTCGCGACATCCTTCCGCTCGTCGGCGCGTTCCACCTGAAGTTCTGGGATCTCGACGACACCGACGACCGCGTGTCGGCCCCTCTCCGGGATCTCGGAGGGGAGCTGACGCGTGCGGGCTTCACCGGGACGCTGTGCAGCGAGTGGGGCGGACACGAATGGCTCGTCGACGCGGATGCCACAGACATGACCCGCCGTCATCTCGCGCTCGCGCGCGACGTACTGCTGCAGGCCGCCGCTGGGAATTGACGTCGTCACGCATCACCTCGCGCGATGTCCTAGCGGGGAAGATAGACGCCGCTGATAGACTGATGGTCCATCCTCACCCGAAGGAACACGACGACGTGGCCGACCAATCCCCGCTCTCCAGGCTCGACCTGAATCTGCTGGTCTCACTCGACGCGCTGCTCACCGAGCGAAGCGTCACGCGGGCGGCTGAACGGCTGCATCTCAGCCAGCCGGCGCTCAGCGCATCGCTCGCCCGACTCCGCACGCACTTCAACGACCCGATCCTCGCCAGGACCGGGAACACCTATGAGCTGACCCCGCTGGCATCGCGCCTCTCCGAACACACCGCCGCGGCCCTCGACGCCGCCCGTCGGGTCTTCGAGAGCCAGGCCGAGTGGGATCCGAGCGAATCGACGCGCGAGTTCTCCATCTACGGCTCCGACTACAGTGTCTCGACAATGGGGCGACGCATCGCCGCTCTGGCGGCGGATCGTGCCCCCGGGGTGCGCTTCCGCTTCATGATGCACAACCCGCAGATCGTCGACGACGCCGCGAATCGACTCCGCGGCTCCGACGCCCTGCTCATGCCCCACGGCTTTCTCACCGACCTGCCGTTCACCGACCTCTGGACCGACACGTGGGTGGTGATCGCCTCCGACGACAACACCGCCATCGGCGACGAGGTGACCCTCGAAGACGTCGGACGACTTCCCTGGGTGTTCACGTACCTGTCCCGCTCGGCCTTCACCTCGGCCACGCGGCAGATCCAACAGCTCGGCATCGAGCCCCGGGTCGAGGCGGTCGTCGAGAGCTTCCTGGCGATGCCGATGTTCGTCGCGGGAAGCGATCGCCTCGGGCTGATCCAGGCCGGACTCGCGGACTACGCCCGCGACGTGGGTGGCGTGCGGGTGCTGGAGCCGCCGTTCGCGGCGACACCCATCCACAACGCGATGTGGTGGCATCCGGTGCACCGCCGTGATCCCGAACACGAGTGGCTGCGCAACCTCGCCGTCGAGGCGGCGAGCGATCTGCGGTCCGAGGCGGCCTGACCGCCTTCCGTCACGTCCGTTCGCGAGCCCGCGAGCGCCGCTGGGCGGGCGGGATGGCAGGAACCCCGTGAGCGCGGCCGACGACATTTCGGATCTCGCCGACGCGCTCGACCCGCATGACCACTTCGTCGCCCGCGGCGAGTGGGGGCGGCGTCAGCTCTCCTGCTCGCCCCCACAGCTCCGCGAGGCACCCGCCGTTGCCGGCCGTGCCCGACCCGAGCACATCGCCGGGAACGACGCGCGAGTCGCGCGAGGCGTAGGCGACGAGGTCGCCGAAGGGCCACCCCATGTTCGAGAGCAGGTCGTTGCCGACGCGGCGGCCGTTCACGGAGACCTCCATGCGGATCGGCAGGAAGCCCTCATCGTCGACGAGGTCGTCGAACTCGTCGGCGGTCACGATCCATGGCCCGAGGGTCGTGGCGAAGTCTTTGCCCTTGGCCGGCCCGAGCCGCACCTTCATCTCCCGTCCCTGCACGTCGCGGGCCGACCAGTCGTTGAAGATCGTGTACCCGAAGATGTGGCTCGCGGCGTCGGCCGGTGCCAGGGCGCGGCCGTCGGAGCCCGCGACCGCGCCGATCACCGCGCCCACCTCGAGCTCGAAGTCGAGCCGCTCGGTCGCCGGCGGTCGAACCTCGGCTCCGGTCGCGATGATCGAGTGCGGGTTGGTGAAGTAGAAGGTCGGGAACTCGTACCACTCGTCGGCCACGTGGCTCGCGCCGTCGACCGAAGCGGTGACGCCCTCGACGTGCTCCTCGAACGCCACGAAGTCGCGCACGCTCGCGGGCACCAGCGGGGCGAGCAGCTCCACGGAGTCGAGCGGGACAGCGGATGCCGCAGCCTCACCCACGACCTCGGCGGCGAGCGCGGGCAGCTCGGCGAGCCCGGCCGCGAGCACGTCGGCCACCGTCATGCCGCGCGGGAAGCGCACGACACGGTCGTCGATGACGAACCCCTCCCCGACGGCACCGTCGTGGCTCCACCTGGCGATCCTCACGCGACCACCCGGCCCCGGAGTCGGGCCGGCAACAGCTCGGCTGCGTTCCCCGAGAGGATCGCCAGCTCGTCGGACTCCGCGAGACCGGCGTCGCGCACGCGCTCGACCGGGTCATCGACGCCCATGTCGAAGGGGTAGTCGGTGCCGAGCAGCACCCGGTCCGCGCCGACCGCCTCGACCAGCGCCCGCAGGGCCGTCGGCGTGTGCACGAGCGAATCGAACCGCAGACGTCGCAGGTACGACGAGGGCACCTCGCGACATCCGCGGGCCTCGGGACGCACCTGCCACGCGTGATCGGACCGACCCAGGAACGTCGGCAGGTACCCGCCGCCGTGCGCCGCGATGATGCGCAGCTTCGGATGCCGGTCGAAGACGCCGGAGAAGATGAGGTGCGAGAGCGCGACGGCGTTCTCGACCGGCTGTCCGACGGTGTTCGAGAGGTAATAGCGGTCGAGCCGCTCGTCAAGGCTGCAGCCGAACGGGTGCAAGAACACGATGGCGTCGAGCTCGACGGCGCGCATCCAGAAGGGCTCGAGCCGCTCGTCGGAGAGCTCGACGTCGCCCGCGAACGATGAGAGCTCGACCCCGACCAGCCCGTTCGCGACCATGGCGTCGTCGAGCGCGTCGACGACCAGGTGCGGATGCTGCAGCGGCACGAGTCCGAGCCCGAGCAGCCGGTTGGGCGAGCCCGCGACGTGCTCGGCGATCGCGCGATTCGCCTCCCGCGCTGCCCAGGCGGCGAGTTCCTCGCCGGCCCACGGATAATAATGCGACGGCGATGGCGAGACGACCTGTGCGTCGACGCCCTGACGATCCATCTCCCCGAGGCGCGCGTCGAGCGATGTGAGCAGCGGCATCCGCTCGCCGATCATGCGCCCCGAGGCGGCGAGGCTCTCGTGGCCGTTGCGGCGCGCCTCGAGCGCCTGCGCCGCCGCGAAGCCCTGGGGGTCGCGCTCGGCAATGGCGGCCTGCAACGCGGGCAGAAGCAGGTGCGCGTGCACGTCGACGATGGGCGACGCGGCGTGGAGCGACGATGCGGCGGTCATGCCGGCTCGCTCACGAGCGTGGCGATGCGTCGCATGAGGCCGGGGACGTCGGCGTGCTGCACGTGGTCGATCTGCCACTGACCGAGCTGCACGGATGCCTCGACGACCTCGGTCGCGCGCGGAAGCCGTCGCGCGTGGAACTCGTCCCAGAGCGCCTGATCGACGTCGTCGCGGTCGAGCAGCAGCTCGGCGAGCACGAGCGCGTCCTCGGCCGCCTGCGCCGCGCCCTGCGCGATAGTGGGCGGGCAGCTGTGCGCGGCCTCCCCGATGATGACGACCCGACCGCGATTCCACGCCTCGGGGACCACGTGCTTCGTGAACCATGTGTAGTTGACTCGTGAGGCGTCATCGAGCGACTCGCGGATCTCGTTCCACGGACCGCCGTACGCCTGCGACAGCTCCTTCATGACTCTCACGCCCTCCGCGGGCGAGAGCAGGTGCCGATCCTGGGCGGGCTCCACCAGATAGGCGTACATCATCTCCTCGCTCGTCGGGCAGTATCCGGCGATGTAGACCGGGCCGCCGTAGTAGAGGTCGGTCTGCGTGACGTCCTTCGGGCGCGGCACGAAGGCGCGCCAGATGCCCATTCCGGTGCGCTCGGGCTGGACGTCGATACCGAGTTGCCTGCGGATGTCGGAGTGCAGGCCATCTGCGCCGATGAGGAGGTCGAATCGACCCGTCGATCCGTCGGAGAGGGTCACGTCGACGCCGTCGTCGTCCTGCGTGAAGCTCGTCACGGTCGTGCCGTAGTGGATCCGGGCGCCCAGCTCGATAGCCCGATCGGCGAGGATGCGGGCGAGGTCGGGGCGGTACATGCCGGCGACCGCCGGGTACTCGGGACCGCCCGTCCGTGCGTCGGGAATCTGCGCGATGACCGGGGCGTCGGGGCCGGGAGCCCGCAGGCCGGTCTGGTCGAAGGTATAGCCGGCCTCCTTCACCTTCCCCCACACTCCCAGTCGGTCGAACACCCGCAGGGCGTTGCCCTGAAGGGTGATGCCGGAGCCGAGGGCGGACAGGTCGGGCTTCTGCTCGAAGACGTCGACCTCGACGCCGCCCTCGGCGAGGAGGATGGCTGCTGCGGTGCCGGCCACGCCGGAGCCGACGATGGCGACGCGGGATACAGCGGTCATTGGTGGGTCCCTTCTTGTGCAGATTCGGGTCTACTTGAGTGCGATCGGGTTGACGGGGGAGCCAACGGCGCCGGTGATGGGCAGGGGCGGTGCGACGAGGAGGAACTCGTAGACACCATCGACGGCACAGTCGGCGGCGAGCGCCTCGAGATCCCACATCTCACCGATCGTGAGACCCATGTTCGGGATGACGACCTGATGCAGCGGCTGGAAGGCGTCGTCGAATTCGTTCGGTCGCACCTCGAAGCCCCACGTATCGGTCGCGATCGCCGCGATCTCGGTGCGGTGCAGCCAGCCGGCTGTGGTGAACGAGAGTCCGGCGCTCGGCCCCCCGGCATAGCCGTTCCAGCCCTCGCGGAGTGCTCGGGCGTAGCGGCCCGTGCGAACGAGCACGAGGTCTCCGCGGCCGACGTCGCTCGTCGCGCCCTGCGCCGCAATGCACGCCTCCAGGTCCTCGATCGTGATGGCATAGCCGTCGGGCAACTCGGCTCCCTCGGGCCGCAGGAACCGGCCAACGTCGAGCAGCACGCCCCTGCCGATGATGGCGGATGCCGCGTGCTCGATGCCCGTGACGAGGTCGCCCTCGCTCGTGACGACCGACCCGGCCGGTCGCCCGTTCCAGGCCATGCCCCGGTCGAAGATGTGGCCGAGGCCGTCCCACTGGGTGGAGCACTGCAGCGGCATGGCGATGACGTCGTCGGCCCCGCCGATGCCGTGAGGGAAGCCCTGGGTGCCGGCCGCGGCATCCGTGCCCGTGTCGAGCATGGTGTGCACCGGATTCGTGCGGCGGCGCCAGCCCTGTTGCGGGCCGTTCATGTCGAAGGGCTGCGAGAGCGAGAAGCTCGCCCCCCGGCGCACGAGGGTTGCGGCGCGGGCACGCTCGGCGTCGCCGATGAAGTTGAGCGTGCCGAGGCGGTCGTCGTCGCCCCAACGGCCCCAGTTGCGGTACGCCTCGGCGGCCTCGGCGACGTGGCGTGCGGGGTCGGTGCGGTCGAGCTCTGCAGGGTCTTCGGTCGGGGCGGTCACGATCCCGTCCCTGAGCTCGTCGAACGGTCGGCCACAGCGCGCACGGTCTGGGCGCCGAGGCCCTCGATCGCGCCGACCATCACGTCGCCGTCCCGGAGCATCCGTCCGTGGACGATGCCGTTGCCGGCCGGGCTTCCGGTGAGCAGCAGGTCTCCCGGAAGGAGTGGCATGTTCTGCGAGGCACCGGCGATGAGCGCCGGGAGGTCGAAGAGCAGGTCGGAGGTCGTGGCATCCTGCATCGTCTCACCGTTGAGGGTGAGCTCGAGGTGCAGGCCGCCCGGGTTCGCGACGAACGACGCCGGAACGAGGAACGGTCCGGTCGGCAGGAAGCCCGGCGCGTTCTTGCCCCGGTACCAGTCGGTGCCGATCTCCTTCATGTCCTCCCGGAAGACCAGGTCGCGCGTCGTGATGTCGTTCACGATCGTGTATCCGGCGACGTGCTCCATGGCGTGCTCGCGGTCGACACGGAACGCCTCGCGGCCGATGACGATGGCGAGCTCGAGCTCCCAGTCGTGCTGGTCGCTATAGGAGGGCAGCATCAGGTCGACGTCGTCGCCGACAACCGCGGCGGGCAGCCCGATGAAGAAGTACGGGATGCCCTCGCGCGCCCGGCGGTCCATCATGTCCGCCGCCCATTCGCGGAGCTCCTCGATCGGCCGCGGGTCGTTCTTCGCACGGCCTGCTGCCACGAGATCGATCACGTGCGTGCGGTAGTTCGCCCCGGTCTGCAGCACCTGACGAGGCGTGACCGGTGCCGTGAGGGTGACGTCAGCGAGCGGATGCCACGTGGCGTCCGCCTGCTCTGCAACCGTGTGGAGGCGATCCCACGACTCGGGCGCCTCGGCGAGGAACGCGTTGAGATCGGGTGCACGGAGCTCGTCGGGGCCGATCGGGCGAACCCGGTCGCCCGCGACGAGACCCAGCCGCGCGTCCGATCCGTCGCCCGTGCGGAAGCGGACGAGGGCGAACGGTGCGGCCAGGCCGTCGGACGACGATGTCACGTGAACTCCATTCGGGCGCGCGTCGTTGAGTGCGCACCACCCAGTCAAGCGCGTCGATCGGTATCAGTGAAGGCCAGATCGATGATGGACTCCATCAGTCCTATGGATGCCCAGAGCCCATGGATCGCGCGATGGGCAGGCCGCCGCCATGACCGGTGAGGCCGCCGTCGACGGCGATCTCGGTTCCCGTGACATACGAGGCCTCCGGCGACAGCAGGTGCACGATGACGCGTGCCACCTCATCGGGCTCGCCGGTACGACCGAGCAGGGTCGCGTCGAGGTTCACCTCGCGGAACGCCTCAGGGGCGCTGCGCGTCATGGCGGTCTCGATGAACCCGGGGCTCACGAGATTGACCCGTATGCCGCGGGACCCGAGCTCCATCGCGGCGGTCTTCGTGATGCCGCGAAGTGCCCACTTGCTCGCGCCGTAGGCGATGCCGTAGTGGGCCATGGTCCCCGCGGCGGACCCGACGTTCACGATGGCCCCGCCCTTGCGCATGAGTGGTGCCAGCGCCTGGATCCCGAGGGCCGGCCCGACCGAGTTGACCGCGAAGGCCTGCTCGAAGTCGTCGGCGGTGACGTCGTCGAGGTGTGCGCGTCGCGTGATGCCGGCGGCGTTGACGAGGCCGTCGATGAGGGTGGCGTCGGGGCCGGCGTGGGCGAGGCGCTGGCGGAACTGCAGCCAGGCAGCGGGGTCCGCGACATCGAGCATGACGTGCTCGATGCCATCCCGACTCGACGCGAGGTCATCCCAGGCGATGTCAGCGGCGATGACCCGGGCGTCGGCGGCCGCGAGTGCATCGACGGTGGCGGCGCCGATCCCCGACGCGGCGCCGGTCACCACGTAGCTCCGACGTTCGAGCGTGTGCATCGGTGCTCCCTTCCGTGCGAACGTCCCGGCCCTGCCGACGTCCCGGCTTCCCATCGTCGCGCAACCGAGTCTGCGTGATGCCACGCATCAGGAATGACGATGACCTGATCGAGCACGCGTCCCTACGCTGTCGGCAGGCGATCGAGGAGAAGCGGATGACACGGCACGACGACGCGCGCTCGGCCTTCGTGCCTGCCCACCTGTTCTCGTGCGCCGGGCAGGTCGCGATCGTCACTGGCGGTTCCTCGGGCATCGGTCTTGCGGCGGTCGAAGCGCTTGCCGCCGCCGGAGCTCGGGTGCTCTTGGTCGGCCTGGTCGAGAGTGATCCGGATGCCGCGGCGGCCACACTGCGCGAGCGCGGATTGACCGTCGCGGGGCTGGCTGCCGACGTGACGGAGACTGGCGCATCCGAGGCAATCGTCGGCGCCGCCGTCGACCGATGGGGACGCCTCGACACCGTCCTGGCCAACGCCGGCACCGCGCTCGACGAACCGGGCACGACGAGCATCGACGCGCTCGATCGCATGTTCGCCCTACACGTGAGGTCGGTGACGCAGCTCGCGAATGTCGCTCTGCCGGTGATCGCCGAAACCGGCGGCGGCGCATTCCTCGTCGTGTCGAGTCTCGCCGGCCTGCGCGGGAACCGAGTCCTCTCGGGGTACGGCATCACGAAGGCCGCAAATGCTCAGCTCGTGCGGAACCTCGCCGTGCAGTGGGGGGCGAGCGGCATCCGGGCGAATGCCATCTCCCCGGGCGTGATCGAGACCGACTTCGCCCGGCCGATCACCGACGACCCCGAGATCGGGACGATTCGACGCAGCCGCACGCCCCTGGGGCGGTTCGGCCGCCCGGAAGAGGTCGCCGGTGCGGTGGTCTGGCTCGCCTCAGCGGCCGGCGCATTCGTGACCGGACAGAACATCGTCATCGACGGCGGCACACTGATCGCAGATTGATTTGCATCAACGACATCGATTCGCACCATCATCACTTTCAGCTTCCCTGATGCTCACCGCTCACGCAGAGTGGATGCAGTGCCGCACCGGCACGCCCCATCCCCGCGGCCCGAGGCCGCCACCGTCACGAAGGATCGACGATGATCACCCTCCTCTCACACCTGTCCCACGTGGAGATCGCCGCGCCCGACGTCGAGGCCTCCGTCGCGTTCTATCAGGAACGACTCGGCCTCCGCGAGGTCGGTCGCGAAGGCGGCAAGGCGTACCTCCGCTCGTGGGGCGACTACACGCACCACAGCGTCGTGATCTCCGAGGGCCCTGAGCCGGCCCTCGTCGAGATCGGCTGGCGCACCACGAGTCCCGAGGCCCTCGAGGAGGCGGCACGCCGCGTCGAGGCGGCGGGCGTGACGGGCGAGTGGTCGGAATCGGGTCCGGGCCGCGGCCGCTCATACGTCTTCACCGGCCCCTGGGGACACACCATCCGCCTGGCGTGGGACGTCGAGCAGTACCACGCCACCGATGAGCACGCCTCGATCTTCCCCGATCGCCCCGAGAAGCGGTCCAGCGTCGCTGGTGCGCCGCGGTTCCTCGATCACGTCACGATCGCGGCATCCGACGTGAAGGCCTTCGCGAAGTGGCATCACGACGTCCTCGGCTTCCGCATCATGGCATACACCGAGCTCGACGAGGCGCCCGTCACGGTTTTCGCCGTCATCACGACGAATGAGAAGTCGCACGACCTCGGCGTCGTACTCGACAGCTCGTCGCGTCCCGGCCGCATCAACCACTACGCGTTCTGGATCGACACGCGCGAGGAGCTCCTCGTCGCGGCCGACGTCCTCATGGAGAACGGCGTGCACATCGAGTACGGTCCGTCGATCCACGGCATCGGCGAGCAGTCGTTCCTCTACTTCCGGGATCCGAGCGGGCTGCGCATCGAGGTGAACACGGGTGGCTACCGCAACTACGTGCCCGACTGGGACGCCAACACCTGGAAGCCTTCGACGGGCTCGAACAACCTCTACCGCAACGGCGCCATGCCGATGTCGATGACGGAATCGTTCCCGCCCGACGAGGGGCATCCGACGGCCACCGAGGAGGGCATCGTTCCCGGCACCGAGGAGGCGCTGCTCAACCCCTACGGCAAGCACGGCCAGGGCTGAGCACCGGGCGTATGCGAAGCGGGGCGTTCGACCAAGTGGTCGGGCGCCCGCTCTCGTGTCCGCCGCGCCCGGCTCACTCCTCGAGCTCGCGCAGCTCCGCCGTGCGCGCGCTCGGCGTGTCGCCCGTGTTCACCGTGCCCTGGGGCTCGATGAGCATGGCCGACACCTCGCCGTCGGCACGCGGACAGTGCTCCACACCGCGCGGCACCACGAAGACGTCGCCCGGCCCCAGCTCGACGTCGCCGCCGTCCGCGTCGCGCAGCTGGATCACGAGCCGGCCCGAGACCACGAGGAACAGCTCGTCGGTGTCGGGGTGCGTGTGCCAGGTGAACTCGCCCTGGGCCTTGAACAGCTTCACGTCGTAGTCGTTCACGCTCGCGAGGCGGCGCGGCGACCACGGCTCGGCGAACGAGTCGAGCGCCGCCTGGATGTTCCGTACCGGGTCTGCCATGTTCCGATCATTCCGGATGCGGCGGCTCGCCGAAACCGCGGGCCCGCCTTGCTCGTGCGGGAACTTCAACACCGGCACGGCATTTCCCGATCGAGGCTTGACGCCAGCCGCGCACAAGCCTAAAGTAAGCAAATGATTAATTAAGGAGTTGCTTACGTGGCCGGGCAGAACGATGAGCTCAGCGTCGTGTTCCAGGCGCTCGCCGATCCGACGCGGCGCGCGATCATCTCGCGCCTCCGCGGCGGGCCGACGACCGTCGGGGAGCTGGCAGAGCCGTTCGCGATGAGCCGACCCGCCATCTCGCAGCACCTGAAGGTGCTCGAGCGAGCCGGGCTCATCGAGCGCACCGCCGATGCCCAGTGGCGCCGGTGCACCCTGCGCACCGAGCCGCTCGACGAGGCATCCGCCTGGGTGGAACGCCACCGAGCCGAGTGGAACGAGCGCTTCGATCTGCTCGACGAGCACCTCCGCAGCATGAAGGAGAGAACCGATGAATGAGCACACCGCCACGAGCCAGCGCCAGTTCACCATCACGCGCGTGTTCGACGCGCCCCGCGACGCCGTGTGGGAGGCCTGGACGTCGGAGGGCGAGGCCTCCGCATGGTGGCATCCGCGCGGCATCGAGATCAAGCCGGGGAGCATCGCCTTCGACGTCCGAGTCGGGGGCCGATACGCATACACCATGGTGAATCCGGCCGACGGCCAGGAGTACCCGACGGTCGGCGTCTACCGCGAGCTCAGTCCACCCGAGCGGCTGGTCTTCACGTGGGCGTCGCCCGGCGATCCCGACGACGAGGCGCCGGTCATCACCGTCGACCTTCGCGAGCTGCCCGAGGGCCGCACCGAGATGCGGTTCCACCTGCTCGGTCACGCCGGACAGCCGGGTGACGACAACGTGTACGACGGGTGGGACTCCGCGTTCGACATGCTGGCCGAGCAGCTCGCGGGAGCCGTCAGCTGATGGTCCCTCGTCGAGTGTGCCCGATACGCCGCTCGCGCTCGCGTTGCGCCCCTCGGAGTCGGCGGATCGAGCACACTCGGCGCGAGCGCCGTTGAGCGGCCGCGCGCTACTCGACGACTGAGACCTCTTCCGCGGCGGGTGCCGGCGCGCCCTGCATGAACTGCTTCGACAGCAACCGGTACGACCGGGTGCGGAACGCGAGCAGGGCGAGCGCGACGAGCACCAGCCCGCTGAAGAAGAAGATCAGGGCGATACCGCGAGCGTCGCCCTCGCCGACGAGCCAACCCCACGTCGCCTCTCCGCTCGACGAATCCAGGTACGGGATGACCCAGAACTCGGCGATCGGCGCGATGAGGAATGCCGTGATGGGCGCCGCCGCGGCCTCGAACGCCTGCGCCAACCCGAAGACCCGCCCCTGACGGCGGAACGGCACCACCTTCTGGATGACGGTCTGCTCCGACGCCTCGACCGCGGGGATGAGCAGCATGTAGAGCCAGATGCCGCCCGCGTAGAGCAGCCACCACTCGCGGATCGTGAAGAGCGCTCCGAGCAGCCCCATGCCGACGACGACGAGCAGCATCGTGCGGATCGGATTGCTCCCGAGTCCCCACTTCGCGATCACGATGCCGCCGAGGATGAACCCCGTGGATGCGACCGCGAAGACGACACCCCAGGCCTCCACCGCGAAGAGCGTCAGACCGTACGGGTCCATGAGCGCGATGTAGACGCCACCGATCAGGTTGTTGAGGGTCGAAAAGAGGATGAGGGCGAAGAGCCCGGGCGCCGCCCGGACCGCGGCGATGCTGCCGCGGAGGTCGACCGCGGGCCGACCCCCGCCCTCGGCGACCGGCTGCTCCTCGGGGATGCGGATGAAGAGCAGGTGCACGAGTGCGACCAGGGTGGCCGCGATGGCGATCGCGAGCGTCAGGCCCATGCCGAGGAGCCCGATCGCGAGTCCGCTGAACACGCTCGTCACGATGAAGGCCAGGCCCTGTACGGTGCCGACCATGCCGTTCGCGTTCGCGTGCCGCTCCACCGGCACCAGGAGCGTGACCGTCGTCGAGAGTGCGATATTCTGCATGTGCTCGACGACCGACCCGAACAGGATCACTCCGGCGAACAGCCAGAACCACGGGCCTCCGAGGTCGACGAGCGCGGATTCGGGCTGGGTGAGGTACAGCACCCCTGCGGCGACGAACGCGGCGAACGTGACCACGGTGGCGAGCATCATCACCCGGTACTTCTTGTGCCGATCGACGATCGTGCCGAAGACGATGCCGAACGCGGCGATGAGCAGCATGTAGGCGCCGCCGATGACGCCGGTCGCGAGCACCGAGCGGGTCTCGAGGTACACCCAGAACGTCAGCGCGAACCAGAGGAAGCTCGTCGTGACGTTCGCGAGCATCGTGTTGACGAGCACGTGCACGAAGGTGCGCATGCCGCCTTCGGGCGGCGAAACGGTGGTCGCCCCTGGTCCTTCGGACCGGTTCTGCTCCTCGGTCACGCAGGCGACGATAACGAGGACCACCGACATCCGACACCGCTCATTCGGACGGCGGACGAGGAAAACCCGCCACGAGACGGATGCCGCCCCGCCGCGGCATCCGTAGCGTGACACCATGCTCGAACTCGACGGAATCACCAAGCGCTACGGCGAACGCGTCGCCCTCGACGGTGTCGGCTTCACCGTGGGCGACGGCCGCCTCACGGGATTCGTGGGCGGCAACGGCGCCGGCAAGACGACCACGATGCGCATCATCCTCGGCGTGCTCGCCGCCGACGCCGGCACCGTCACGCTCGACGGCTCGGCCGTGACTGAGCCCGACCGCCGCCGCTTCGGCTACATGCCCGAAGAGCGGGGCCTCTATCCGAAGATGCGCGTGCTCGAGCAGACCGTGTACCTCGCGCGGCTGCACGGGTGGTCGACCGCCGCCGCGAGGCGCAACGCGCTCGAGCTGCTCGAGCGGCTCGGGCTCGGCGAGCGCGTGAACGACACGATCGAGTCGCTCTCGCTCGGCAACCAGCAGCGCGCCCAGATCGCCGCGGCGCTCGTGCACCGGCCCGAGGTGCTCGTGCTCGACGAGCCGTTCTCGGGCCTCGACCCGATGGCCGTCGAGACGGTGCAGGGCGTGCTGGCGGAGTTCGCGGCATCCGGTGCCCCCGTGCTCTTCTCGTCGCACCAGCTCGACATCGTGGAACGCCTCTGCGACGACCTCGTGATCATCGCCGACGGACGCATCCGGGCCGCGGGCGAACGGGATGCGCTGCGCACGCAGCACGGGTCGGATCGATGGGAGCTGCTCATGTCGGGCGACGCCGGCTGGCTGCGCGAGGCCCCCGGAATCGAGGTCATCGAGTTCGACGGCGGCTGGGCGACCTTCGAGGCTGCATCGGATGCCGCGAGGCAGGCCGTGCTCGCCGAGGCGCTCGCGCGCGGCGAGGTCGTCAGCTTCACGCGCGAGCACACGACGCTCGCCCAGATCTTCAAGGAGGTCGTACGATGAGCGGTTCGAGCGGTTTCGAGACGCGTGCTTCGCGCGCTCCTCAGCCAGCAGAGCGGGGGACCCCGCGCTTCCTCGACAGCGTCGCCCTCATCGCCGGGCGCGAGATCACCATGCGGTTCCGCAGCAAGGCGTTCCTCTGGTCGACCGGCGTGCTCATGCTCGCCGTACTCGCCAGCGTCGTGCTCGGCAGCATCTTCGGCGGCCAGAACGAGCCGCCGAAGGTCGCCGTCGTCGCCGGTGCGTCGTCGGTCGTCGACGGGAACGAGGAACTCGACGGCGTGGCGGCATCCGACCGGGCGGAGGCGGAGCAGATGCTGCGCGACGGCGAGGTCGAGGCCGTGGTCGTGCCGGCGGCATCCGATCCCCTCGGCATCACCGTGATCGGGCTCGACTCGCCACCGACGGCGGTCGTGCGGGCACTGTCGGTTGCCCCCGGCGTCGAGGTGCTCGAGCCCGCCGCGACCGATCCCGGCCTGGCCTACCTCGTCGCATTCGGCTTCGGGATCGTGTTCTTCATGTCGGCCCTGACCTTCGGCACGACGATCGCCCAGTCGGTCGTCGAGGAGAAGCAGACCCGCGTCGTCGAGATCCTGCTGTCGACCGTCTCGGCCCGAGCACTGCTCACCGGAAAGGTGATCGGCAACAGCGTCATGGCCTTCGGGCAGATCATCGCGATCGCGGTGCTCGCGATCCTCGGGCTGCTGCTCACGGGTCAGCGGGTGCTGCTCGGCGGGCTCGGGGCATCCGTCGTCTGGTTCGTCGTGTTCTTCGCGATCGGCTTCGTGATGCTCGCTGCCCTCTTCGCGGCGACGTCGGCGATGGTGTCGCGTTCCGAGGACATCGGCTCGGTCACGACGCCCGTGACGATGCTCGTGATGATCCCGTACTTCCTCGTGATCTTCTTCAACGACAACCCGGTCGTGCTCGTGATCATGAGCTACGTGCCGTTCTCGGCGCCGGTCGGGATGCCGATGCGGGTCTTCCTCGGCACCGCCGCCTGGTGGGAGCCGATCCTGTCGCTCGTCATCCTCGTGGCGACCGCGGCGGCCGCGGTGCTCGTCGGCGAGCGCATCTACCGCAACTCGCTGCTGAAGACCGGCCCGCGCGTGCGTCTTCAGGAGGCGCTGCACGGGTGAGGCACAGCTGATCGAGTGGCGCCGCCGCCCGGTGATCGAGTAGCGACGCGTCTCGGTGGTCGAGTAGCGACGCCGCAGGCGACGCGTATCGAGATCCTCCCCTCGGGTCTCGATACGCGTCCGGCTGCGCCGGGCGCTACTCGACCACCGGGCCCGGCTGCGCCGGGCGCTACTCGACCACCGGGCCCGGCTGCGCCGGGCGCTACTCGACCACCGCGGCCCAGCTGGGCCGCGCAATGGCAGGATGGTCCGGTGACCGATCAGCTCCACGACACCGCCGTTCGCGGCTTCGCCTCCGACAACTACTCCGGCGTTCACCCTGAGGTGCTTGCCGCGATCACCACCGCCAACGGCGGCCACCAGGTCGCCTACGGCGAGGATGTCTACACCGAGCGGTTGCAGCAGGTGTTCGCGCACCACTTCGGCGAGGGTGTCGAGGTGTTCCCGGTGTTCAACGGCACGGGCGCGAACGTGACGGGCCTGCAGTCGATGCTGCCCCGCTGGGGAGCGGTCATCAGCGCGTCGACGGCGCACATCAACTCCGACGAGGGCGGCGCACCCGAACGCGTGGCCGGTATCAAGCTCCTCACCGTGCAGACGGCCGACGGCAAGCTCACGCCCGAGCTCATCGACCGCGAGGCATGGGGCTGGGGCGACGAGCACCGGGCGCAGCCGCTCGTGGTCTCGATCACGCAGACCTCCGAGTTGGGCACCGCGTACTCGGTCGACGAGATCCGCGCGATCGCCGACCACGTGCACGAGCGGGGCATGAAGCTGCACGTCGACGGCGCCCGGCTCGCCAACGCAGCGGCGTCGCTCGACCTGCCGCTGCGCGCCTTCACGCGCGATGCCGGCGTCGACGTGCTGAGCTTCGGGGGCACCAAGAACGGCGCGCTCGGCGCCGAGGCGATCGTGGTGCTGAACCCCGAGGCATCCGAGGGCCTGAAGTACCTGCGCAAGCTCAACATGCAGCTCGCCTCGAAGATGCGGTTCGTGTCGGCGCAGCTCATCGCGTTGCTCGAGGGCGACCTGTGGCTGCGCAGCGCGTCGCACGCGAACGCCATGGCGCGGCGACTCCGCGATGCGCTCGACGCCGGCATCGCCGCCGGCGAGCTGCCCGGACTGGGGTTCACGCAGGCGACCCAGTCGAACGGCGTCTTTGCGATCCTGCCGCTCGGGGTCGCCGACCGCCTGCGCGCCCGAGGGTTCCGGTTCTACGACTGGGATGCCGCACGCGGCGAGGTGCGCTGGATGTGCTCGTTCGACACGAGCGAGGCCGACATCGACTCGTTCGTGGCGGGGATCCGCGACGAGCTGGCGCGCCCGTAGGGCGGACCGGAATCCGCGAGGAGCTTTCGCCCCAGAGGGCGAGATGCTTCGGCGGGACCTTCCGTCTGAAGAAGTCGGTGCCGGAGTGCCGGAGTGCCCGAGTGCCGGGCCGACTCGGAGGGAACGATCGAGCCCGGCACGGCCTCGCGCTGCGATGACCGGTGCCCTGCGGCATCCGGAATACCCTCAGGTTCCATGCGTTGTAATGGAGCGGGCGACGCTGCCCGGACCACCCCTTCCCACGAAAGCGGCGCCCTTGACCATCGTCACCGACCTCAGCTCACGCCGAGCCGACACCACGGCTCCGCTCATCACGCAACTCGTCGAGCGCTGGAGTCCGCGCGCCTACGATCCGGCCGCTGAGGTTTCGACCGAGGTGCTCCGCACCCTGCTCGAGGCTGCGCGCTGGGCGCCGTCGGCAAGCAACTCGCAGCCGTGGCGCTTCATTGTCGCCCGACGGGGCACCGCGGCGTTCACCACGGTGCACGATGCGCTCAGGGGCCACAACCAGACATGGGCCGACTCGGCCGCCGTGCTCATCGTGAACATCGCCGAGTCCGCCGACGCCGAGGGCCGCCCGCGCCCCTGGGCACGCTACGACCTCGGGCAGGCGGTGGCGCACCTCACCGTGCAGGCGCAGCACGAGGGCCTGCACACCCACCAGATGGGCGGGTTCGACGCCGCGAAGATCGCCGCGGCCTTCGAACTGCCCGAGACCCTCGAGGTGGTCTCGATCATCGCGATCGGCGTGCTCGGCAACGCCGACTCGCTCCCGGAGGCCCTCCGCGAGCGCGAGGTCGCGCCGCGACGCCGGAAGCCGCTCGACGAGCTCGTCATCGCCGCCGAGTAAGCGGCAGGTCGGCGGCTGGCGGCTTCCGTCGGAGCCTGCCGTCAGGTGCGAGCCGCCACGAGGTCATCGGCGACGGAGTTCGCCCACCCTTCGATGACGTCCCACTCGCGGAAGTCGCCCTCCGGCAGCAGGTCGCGCACCACCGGCATCCACGTGATGATCCGGTCGCCACCGCGGATCTTGTCGTGGTGATACGCGCCGAAGAACACCTGGGTGCCGCGTGGGTGGAGCAACTCCGCGTACTCGCCGAACTGCTTCGGCTCGGCCCCCTTCAGCACGTCCTTGCCGTCCTTGTCGACCTTCTCCGTGCCGACCGGCCCGCTGCTGAACAGCCAGACCGGTCTCGCGGCGAGCACGTCGGCGTTCTGCTCGACGAACTTCCTGGCATCCTTCCGCCAGCTGCCCTCGTAGACGGCCGCGCCGATGACATAGGCGTCGTAGCCCGATGCCTCGGGCGAGTCCGCGCAGTTGACGATGTCGACATCCAGCCCGCGCTGACGCAGGGCCTCACCGATGCGCTGCGCGATCCCCTCGGTGGCGCCGTACTTGCTCGCGTAGGCCACCAGTACTTTCATCGGTCTCACCCCTCCCCGGTGCGGTGCGTACGACGCACCGCTCCCATGGCACGCACGGTAAGCCGCCGGCGCCGGATCCGTTGGGGCGAAGGTCCTGACGTCAGCGATGGCGTACGCGCGCCCAGGGTTCAGGGG
>NZ_CADDWM010000005.1 GCF_902809835.1 Agromyces sp. Marseille-P2726
ATCCGGTTCCCGACCCGTCGCCCGCGCCGACGTCCTCACCTGAACCAGAGCCCACGGTCGACCCCACTGAGCCGCCCGTGGTGCCATGAGCCGAACGCTGTCGTCGCCTTCAGGGTTGGATTCGGGCACCGTCGGCTGGAACCAGGTCACGGCGCTCATCGAGGAGATCGCGAATGGTTCCTCGCGCGTGCACGCGGGAATCACGGGACCGGGGGGATCCGGGAAGTCGGTGCTGCTCGATGAGCTCGCTGCCGCGCTGCAGGCTGAGGGCATCAGTGTCGCGCGGACCCTGGATGAGTTCGCGCGCGTGGAATCCGATGGCGAACGTTGCGCGCTCCTCATCGACGATGCGGAGCACCTCGAGGATGACGACGCCGCCGAGATCACCAGACTCATGCGAGGGGACGGTCCGCATGTCGTCGTCGCATTCCGACCATGGCCCCGATCAGCGAAGGTCGCGCATCTCGTGGATCGCCTCGGCCGGGAGCGTCCGCACGTCGTGCTCCAGCACCTCGCGGCATCCGGTATCCGGGAACGCTCCGCCACCCTGCTCGGCGATCCGCTGCCGGCCGACCAGATCGACCGCATCCTCGACCTGACGCGCGGGAACCCCTGGTTCGTCGACGAGGTGCTGCTCGCGCTGCACGAGGACGGGTGGGACCTCAGCGAGTCGAGCCCGCTCCCCAGCGCTCCGCTGGAACGCCTCCGGCATCGATTGGATCGCCTCGACCGTGGTCTGCTCGACTTCGTCGTGGCGCTCGCGGTCGGGTTCTCGGTCTCCGGGCCGGCCCTCGCCACGACACCCCGATTCGCCGGAGCCGATCTGCACGCCCTGATGGCCGGCGCGCGCGCCTCGGGCATGGTGTCGCCCGACGGGTCGCTGCTGCCCATCGTGCGCATGACGGTCCTGCAGAGCGTGCCCGAGCACGAGCTGTGGCCACTTCGGCGCGAGCTGGTGGACGCCATCGAAACCGCGGGCATCCCGCTCGGTGTCACCGCCGTGGAGCTCGCCCGACACGGGTTCCGTGATCCTCGGGTCGCCGAAGCGCTGCGCCTTCAGGCGGATGAGGCCGTCTCCCGAGATCCCGTGGAGGCGTGGCGCCTCTACTCCTCGGCGATCGAGGCGGGGGCGGATGTCGCGTCGCTGGCCGGTCGGCGAGCGCAGGCCGCATGGGCGGCCGGCGACATCCGGGCCGCTGAACGCCTGGTAGACGGACTGCTCACCGGCAGGGAGCATCCCGACCTTCCCCGCGTGATCAATGTCGCTGCCGCCATCTGGGCGCGCAAGGGCATGCTGCAGCGCGCAGCCGACGCGTACATCGGCCTCACCGGTGCCGACGCCCGCGCGACGGCACCGCTCGCCGCGGCCTGCCGCGCGGTGCTCGGGATGGTCGAGGAAGGCCGCGGACTGCTCACGGCCGCTTCCGAAGTCGAGTATCCGACCTCGGCCCAGATCGCGGTGTCGCTCATGGCGGAGGGCGTCCTCACCAGCCTCGACGGGGCTCTCGATCGCGCACTCTCCACGCTGCTGCAGGCGTCGAACGTCATGAACGAGTCGGAGGAGATCCTCCCGCTCCCGGTGGTGCCTGCCGTGCTCGCCGCCCACGTCGCGCTCAATGCCGGAGAACTGGGCATCGCCGCCGATGTGCTCCGCACGGCGAGTGAAGCCGGCCAGGGCGGACCCGCCTTCCGCCACCGACTGCGACTCACGCAGGCGCTCGTGGCACTTCGCGCCGACCGCCCGGGTCGCGCGCGAAGGCTCCTCGAGGCCACCGAGTCGAGCCACCGCCCCCTCGGTCTCCGCGACGAGGTGCTCGCGCACTCCGTACGCATCGGCCTCGCACGCCGCACCGACGACATCACCAGCCTCGTGCGAGCCTGGAACGCCGCACGCCCCACCATCGCGAGTGCGCCGGTCGACCTCACGCTCTTCCCGGCCCTGGCGGAACTCGCGGTCGCCGGAGCACGCCTGCACGAGTGGCACCTCGTCGAAGACGCCATCGCCTCGGCGTGGGAGCTGCTGGATCGGGCGGGGCGACCGACGTCATGGTCGACCAACCTGCACTGGGCCGAGATCCAGGCGGCGATCCTGCGCAATGACGAGGCCGGACTCGAACGGCATTCCGCGGCGCTGCATGAGTACGCTCCGACCGACCGGGTCGCGAGCCGGCTCGCCGAGGCCGCACGGATCTGGGCGGCCGCGCTCGCCGGCCACGTTGATGTCGATGCCGTGGAGCACGCCGTTCGCGACCTCGCGTCGACCGGATACCCGTGGGATGCCGGCCGGCTCGCCGGTCATGCGGCAGCTCGGGCGGCGGAGCACCGAGACACGCTCCAGCTCCTCGCGCTCGCCCGGAGCCTCCATCCAGAAGAGCAGTCCGACGACGCTGGCCGCGCGTCGTCAGCCGACGCGTCGGAGACCCAAGCCGACGAGGCCCGCCTGAGTCCCCGCGAGCGTGAGGTGGCCCGGCTCGTGCTCGAGGGCAGGACCTACGCGGAGATCGGCGCGGCGATCTTCATCTCGCCACGAACGGCCGAGCACCACATCGCTCGCATCCGGCGGCGTCTGGGGGTCACGACCCGCTCGGATCTGCTCGCGCGACTGCGCCTCGTGCTCGGCGAGGATGACGACGGCCGCTGACCGCCACGACGCTCCGGTGTCCCCCGCTCCACGCGATGGCGGGACGAGCCTCGGATGTCCACCGGCGGCGTTCCGCTGGTCGCAGCCCGCACGCCGGATCGGGTGGTCCCCCATTCCGGGTCGAATCCCCCTCACCCC
>NZ_CADDWM010000006.1 GCF_902809835.1 Agromyces sp. Marseille-P2726
ATCCACGCCAACGAGAACGGCGCATGCCCACCCCGATGCCGCCACGGCTGGAAATGATCACTCGTCCACACCGACTCCAACCCATGACCCTCAGCCGCCACCGCGATCTCCACCAACTCCCGCGGCGAAAACTGCTCCGCCGAAGCCTTGAACCCGAGTGTGAGCGTCATGAAGTTCCCTTCCGATCAGCCAGACGAGCCACTGCCTCCGCGGAACCGATCCTCATCAGCGGGCGCTGACCTTGCCGGTGAGTTTCGCGATCTGGGCGAGCAGGAATGGTCGGGCGGCGATCCAGCCGCCCACGATGACGATCAGTGAGGCGAAGAAGATCCAGAATCCCGCCCAGTTCACGACGTCGGTGCCGCCGTACATGTGGTTCAGGTTGCGCAGCGCCCCGGTCGCGAAGACGAGGGCGACGTGCACGATGATGAACGCGACGAAGTAGAGCATCACCGGGAAGTGGATCGCCCGCGCCCACTCGACCGGGTAGATCCGGTTCAGGGTCTTCGCGTTCTTCGGCCACAGCCCCGACATCCGCACGCCGGTGGCGGCGGCGAGGGGCGCCGCGATGAACACCGTGATGAAGTACATGAGCTGCTGCAGGCTGTTGTAGTTCGCCCAGCCGTTCTCGGTCGGCCAGTCCAGCGACAGGTACTGCAGCCCCGCCGAGATCGCGTTCGGGAACACCTCCCAGCTGGTCGGCACGATCCGCATCCAGTGCCCGGTGACGAACAGCAGCACCACGAACACGACGCCGTTCAGGAGCCAGAGGATGTCGAGCGACTGATGGAACCACAGGGCGAGGCTGATCTTGCCCTGCCCGTTCTTCGACCACCGCGGCGTCCAGTACGCGCTCGGCTTCTTCTCGGTGCGCACCTGCAGGCCCGACCGGATGATCAGCACGATCAGGAACACGTTGAAGAAGTGCTGCCACTGCACCCACGCCGGGAACCCCGGTTCGGCGCCCTCGGGCAGGTGATACTCGCCCGGGAACGCGGCCAGGAAGTCGCGGCCGACCGGCGAGCTCAGGAACCAGGACGCGCCGATGACCGCGACCGTGGCGATGAGCAGCAGCCCGAAGCCGCCGACGAGCGCGGTGCCGAGCAGTCCGCCGCGGGAGTACGCGTCCAACCGTCCAGGCTCCTTCGTGGGCGCCGCGGCCGGTCGAGAACGAGCCGGCGCCCACGAAGG
>NZ_CADDWM010000007.1 GCF_902809835.1 Agromyces sp. Marseille-P2726
GGGTCGAGGAGCGCCCGCCGTACCTGCGGGGACGTCTCGACCCGCGGACGTGGGGGAGGGGCGCTGATGGGGTTCTTCGAGCGAGCGCTCGTCGCGGCCATCGTCATCGGAGCCGGCGCCGGGTTCGTCGGCGCACTCGTCGTGCTCCGACGTCGCACCTTCTTCGCCCAGGCGCTCACGCACGGAACCTACCCGGGAGCGGTGGCGGCAGCCGCGCTCGGCATCAGCGTGCCGCTGGGGGCGGCCGTTGCCTCGGTCGTCCTCGTCGGGGTGATGGCCGGCATCGCCAGGGTGCGACGCCAGGGCGCGCAGGTCGCCGCAGGTATCGTGCTCACGGGCGGGTTCGCTGCCGGCGCCTTGCTGCAGTCCCTCCTTCCCGGCGTGCCCGTGCGGGCGGAATCACTGCTGGTGGGCTCGATCCTCACGGTGACCGACGGAGATATTCTCCTCGCGGCATCCATCGCCCTCGTCGCCGTCGCGCTCGTGGCGATGTTCGGCAAGGAGATCGCGTACTCGACGTTCGATCCGGCGGGGTTCCGCGCCGCCGGATACCGCGAGTGGCCGATCGAGCTGCTCGTGCTCGCGCTCACCGCCGCGACCGTCGTGAGCGCCCTGCCGGCGGTCGGCGCGATCCTCGCCATCGCGCTCATCGCCGCACCGGCGGCGGCGGCGCGCCTGGTCGTGCCGACGTATCGCGGCATCCTGATGGCGACGCCCCTGATCGGTGCGGCGTCGGGAGTGCTGGGCGTCCTGGCGTCGCGCGCGTTCGCCATTGCAGCCGGCCCGTCGATCGCCCTCGCGGCGACCGCGTTCTTCCTGCTCGCCTTGGGCATCTCCAAGCTGCGCGGGCTACCTTGGAACCGAGTCTCCATCCCCGTGGAGACCGCAGAGGATGCACGCATCGCATGAAACGCAACACCTGGCAACGCGAAGCCGTTCGCGAGGCGCTCGACGCCACCGACGGCTTCATCAGCGCGCAGGCGTTGCACTCGTCGCTGCACGCGACGGGGTCCCCGATCGGCCTTGCCACGGTGTACCGCGCGCTCGGCGATCTTGCCGCGAGGGGTGAGGCCGATTCCCTGCAGTCGCCAGAGGGCGAGGCGCTCTATCGGGCGTGCACGACCACCGGCCACCACCACCACCTGATCTGCCGCAACTGCGGACTGACCGTCGAGATCGCCGCCGACGAGGTCGAGGCGTGGGCGAAGCGCGTGGCGTCCGAGCACGGGTTCACGAGTGCCGCCCACGTCGTCGACGTCTTCGGGCTCTGCGAGAACTGCACGAAGTCCTTCGCAGGCTGACCTGCGCTCGGTGCCGTCGTCGTCGCCGCGTCTCAGTCGGGCTCGTGCCGGAAGTGCTCGCGAAGGAGTCGCGCCGGGGCGACCGCCGCCCACGCCTCGGCGACGACCTCCCCGAGCCGGCGCCGGGAGATGCGGTCGAGATGCACGAGCACTGCGGCGTAGCCGTCGAAGTGCGGCGTGGTGAAGAACACGGAGGGATCCTCGGAGATGAGCGCGAGCTTGACTGCCTCGTCTTCGGTCTTGGCGCCGAGCACCGGACCCGGCTGCTGTGCGATCCCGAGCGACTCGAGGTCGGCCCGGCGCAGGGGCCGCTCCCAGACGAAACCCTTCGCGTGCACCTTCCACTGCGCGTTGCCGCGCGAGAGGTGCTCGCTCGCCTCGGGTAACGCGAGCGCGAGATCGCGCACGTCGTCCCACGTCGCCATGCGCGTAGGATACGCCCGCGGATGCCGCGCCGCATGCGCTCCTTGACAGCGCCGCGTATAGTGACAGTGAACACGTCACTCGCGGACCTCCACCGTCGAGGGGACCCGCATCCGAGCGATCAGCCGATGCGGAGGGCGGGGAGGTCGGCCGCCGATGGGGGATGACTGATGCGAGTTCGTTCCGTGCTGTTCTCGGCCGGCCTCGTTGCGGTTGCGTCGGTGACGACCGCGTGCTCGGGCTTCGTCGACGTGGCGTCGACTCCGACGCCGCATGCGACGGATGCCTCGGAGACGCCGGGATCGGCACCGGGAGCCTCCCAGCCGGCCGACCAGGTGAGCGCGATCCTGGTCCAGCCGATCCACGACGCCCAGGTCGTCCTCGGCAGCGACGAGATGAACCACGTCGAGTACGGGCTCCTCGTCGTCAACGTGTTCAGCGATCCGGTGACCTTGACGGGGGTGACGGTCATCGGTCCGGATGGCGCAGAGCTCCAGGAGATCGACGGGGGCGACCTCGCGGCAGCGACCCAGTCGCTGTACACCCATGCACCGTCCCCGGTGGTCGCCGCATCGGCGGCCGTCTCGGTGGACGTCGACCTGATGCTGCCGCCCGGCGACGCGCCCGAGCGCGTGACGCACCGGATCGAGTACACGCTCCCCGAGGGTCTGCCTGGAGGCGTGATCATCGATGATCAGGTCGTGCACGGTCCCGAGGTCGTCGTCGACCGCAGGGACGCCATGGTGATCGCACCCCCCGTCGCGGGCGACGGGTGGATCGCCACCTCCGCATGCTGTTCACCCAACGTCCACCGGGATCTTCGACTCTCGATCGACGGACTCCGCATCGCGACGGCCGAGACCTTCGCCATCGACTGGGCCCTGGTGAAGGGCGATCGGGTCTACGACGGGGACGGCAGCAGCAACGAGCAGTTCTACGACTTCGGAGCGGACGTGCTGGCGGTCGCCGACGGAACCGTCGTCTCGGTCAACGACGGCGTTCAGGAGTCGATCCCGTTCAACTCCACGCCCCCTGAGACCAAGGAGGGCTTCGGCGGCAACCAGGTGATCCTCGAGATCGCCCCCGACGTCTACGCGGCCTACGGGCACCTGCAGCCGAACAGTCTCACGGTGGCGGTCGGCGATGCCGTCGAGGCGGGGGACGTGGTCGGCAAGCTCGGGAACACCGGGCCCTCGCAGGGTCCGCACCTGCACTTCGGCCTCCTCGACAAGCCCGACCTCTTCGCGGGACGGAGCCTGCCCTTCGTCCACGAGCGGTTCACCCTCGTCGGCACCGTGGACTTCTCGGCCTTGACGGGCGATGAGCTCCTGATCTCGCCCGAATCCCGCGAGCTCTCCGCGGCCTACCCGCTCTACGGCAGCATTGTGAACTTCCCCGACCGCTGAGCGCTCTGCCGCGACATCCGCTCGATTTCAACCGCGATCAGCCGATCTGGTAAGCTCTCCCTTTGGCTGGGCGCTTCCACCGCTCAGACCGTGGACAATCCCCCAGTATCGAACCGCGCGAGCGGATGGGGTTGCGTCTGCAGACAAGAGACCTTGGGAGGGGCATCCGCCCCTCGGTATTGGAGGAAAGACCAATGGCAGCAGTGTGCCAGGTGACTGGAGCCGTTCCCGGCTTCGGGCACAATATCTCGCACTCGCACCGCCGGACGAAGCGCCGCTTCGACCCGAACGTGCAGAAGAAGACCTACTACGTGCCGTCGCTTCGTCGTAACGTCACCCTGAACGTGTCCGCCAAGGGCATCAAGGTGATCGACGCCCGCGGCATCGAGGCCGTCGTCAAGGACATCCAGGCACGTGGGGTGAAGCTCTGATGGCGAAGCAGCAGGACATCCGTCCCATCATCAAGCTCCGTTCGACGGCCGGCACCGGATACACCTACGTGACCCGCAAGAACCGTCGCAACAACCCCGACCGTCTCGTGCTCAAGAAGTACGACCCCGTGGTGCGCAAGCACGTCGACTTCCGAGAGGAGCGCTAAGACATGGCGAAGAAGAGCAAGATCGCGCGCAACGAGCAGCGCAAGGCGATCGTCGACCGGTACGCGGCGAAGCGCCTCGAGCTGAAGAAGGCGCTCGTCGACCCGAACGGCACCGACGAGACCCGTGAGGCCGCTCGCGTCGGCCTGCAGAAGCTTCCCCGCGACGCGTCGCCCGTGCGCCTGCGCTCGCGCGACGCCATCGACGGTCGCCCCCGCGGCAACCTCTCGAAGTTCGGCATCTCGCGCGTCCGCTTCCGCGACATGGCGCACCGTGGCGAGCTGCCCGGCATCACCAAGTCGAGCTGGTGAGCGAAGACGCTTGACACGAAGGGCACGTCCTCGAGGACGTGCCCTTCGTCGTTCGTCGGCCCATCTCGTCTCTGCGTCAGTTTCCCGCGAGCCGCGGATCCGACGACGTGCCACAGGCCGCACCTGACCGCCGAGGGCGGGGTGCGGCATCCGCTCGATGTGGACCGCTCGCGAGATCCATCGAAAAGTCCCGGAAATCCGCGAGATTCCGCGGATCTCTGTTACATTCGAGGCGGCCTGACGGCCATGGGGGCGGTTGAACGATCGTTCCCGAGACTCTCATCGATAGCTGTACCGAACAGCGAAAGTCCGAGGAGGACACTCAATGGCTGACAAGTCGCTGAACAAGACCGAGCTCGTCGCGAAGATCGCTGCGTCGACGGGCCAGAGCCAGGCCACCGTCGACTCCGTGCTCGGCGGTCTCTTCGAGGCGCTCTCCGAGTCCGTCAAGTCGGGCACCAAGGTCTCCATCCCGGGCTGGCTCGCCGTCGAGCGCACCTCGCGCGCCGCTCGCACCGGTCGCAACCCGCAGACGGGCGCCACGATCGACATCCCCGCCGGCCACTCGGTCAAGATCTCGGCCGGCTCCAAGCTCAAGGCTGCCGTCAAGTAGCATCAGAGGCTCTGCGAGGGGCGTGCGGCTTCGGCCGTGCGCCCCTCCGTCGTTTCGGCGCCGGGATGCCTCGTCGGCGTTGGCAACGCAGGAGATGGGGACCTCGCCTGCCTCCACAGCCGGGCGAGGTCCTCGTTTCCTGCGTTACGCCCCGGAGTGAGTGCGGCGCCCCTGCGCGGCCCCCTCGGGCGACCCCTCGGGGGTCCTCGGAGGCCGCGCCTTCAGGCGCGCCGTCTAGGCTGGTTCGGTGCCCCGCTCTGTTCGTGTGCTCGGCCCTGCCGTGCTGCTCGCGGTCGCGCTCCTCGCGCTGATCGCGGGCCTCGCGTACGGCGGCGGCGCCGCGCCGCTCCCGATCCAGGATCCGGGCCCGGTCGCCCGCTGGGGCCTCCCCGTCTCGAAGCTCGTGGTGAACCTCGGCGCGGCGGGCATGATCGGCGCGCTCGTGCTCGCGCTGTGGGCGCTCAGCCCGAAGCGACGCGAGTTCGACCTGGCACTCGACGTGGCCGCGGCATCCGCCGCGGTGCTCACCGTGGCCAGCGCCGCGACCGGCGTGTTCACCTTCATCGTCGTGACCGGCACGCCCGTCGACCTCGGCAACGAGTTCGGCGCACGGCTCGGGCAGTTCATCACCACGATCGAACTCGGACGCGCCTGGCTCACCACGACGCTCGTCGCCGCGGCGGTCACGGTGCTGTGCTTCGCGGTGCGCAACCACACCGCCCTCGTGTTCGTGGGCGTGCTCGCCGTCTTCGCGCTCGTGCCGATGGCACAGCAGGGCCATGCGGCGGGCGCTGCCGGCCACGACGCCGCGGTCACCGGGCTCGGGCTGCACCTCGTGTTCGCGGGCGCGTGGCTCGGCGGACTCCTCACGATCGTGCTGCTTCGCCGCGAGCTCGGCCCCGATCGGCTCCCCGAGGTGCTGACCCGGTACTCCACCGTCGCCCTGATCTGCTTCATCGTCGTCGCACTCTCGGGCTACGCCAGCGCCGCCCTGCGCATCGGCACCTGGGACCAACTCGCCACCCAGTACGGCGTGCTCGTGCTCGCGAAGGTCGCCGCCCTCATCGTGCTCGGGCTGTTCGGCGCCGTGCAGCGTCGGTTCCTGATCGAGCGCATGGTTCGTGCGGATGCCGCGGGTCTCGACGCGCGTGCGACGTCGTCGCGCACTCCTCGACCGGCGTCGAAGACCGGCCCCGCGGCATCCGGGCAGAAGGACTTCTGGCTCCTCGTCGTCGTGGAGCTCGCGTTCATGGGCATCGCGTCGGGTGTGGCGGCCGCCCTGGCCCGCACCGCCACGCCGGTCGTCGAGGACGTCGGCTCGCTCGCCCGCACCCCTGCCGAGATCCTGACCGGCGAGCCGCTGCCACCGTGGCCCGAGTGGTGGCGCTTCTTCACCGAGTGGCGGCCCCACCTCATCTGGGGGCTGGCGTGCGGGTTCGGCATCTTCTTCTACGTCGCCGGCGTCATCCGCCTGCGGCGCCGTGGCGACCGTTGGCCGATCTACCGCACGATCCTCTGGATCGCGGGCCTGCTGCTGCTGGCGTACATCACGAGCGGCGGCATCAACGTCTACGAGAAGTACCTGTTCTCGGCGCACATGGGCGCCCACATGGCACTGACGATGGCCGTGCCCGTGCTGCTCGTGCCGGGCGCGCCCGTGACCCTCGCCGCCCGCGCCATCCGACCCAGGAAGGACGGCTCCCGCGGTGGCCGCGAGTGGATCCTGCTCGCCGTGCACTCCAGGTTCGCCGGCATCATCGCCAACCCGATCGTCGCGGCCGTGCTCTTCGCGGGCTCGCTGTGGGTGTTCTACTACTCACCCCTCTTCCGGTGGACGATCGTCGACCACATCGGGCACGAGTGGATGATCGTGCACTTCCTGATCACCGGGTACCTGTTCGTGCAGTCGCTCATCGGCATCGACCCGGTGCCGTACCGGTTGCCGTACCCGTTCCGGCTCCTGCTGCTGCTCGGCACCATGGCGTTCCACGCCTTCTTCGGACTCGCGATCATGTCGGGCACCGGGCTGCTGCTGGCCGACTGGTACGGCGCGATGGGGTGGGGCACCGATGCGCTCGCCGACCAGCAGGTGGGTGGCGGCATCGCGTGGTCGGTGGGTGAGCTGCCGACGGTGGCGCTCGCCATCACGGTCGCGGTGCAGTGGGCGCGAAGCGACGAGAAGGAATCGAAGCGGCGCGACCGCCACGCCGACCGCACGGGCGACGCCGAGCTCGAGGAGTACAACGCGCGGCTCGCTGCGATCGCCGACCACGACCGGCAGGGGTGACCGGGGGCGGATGCCGCGGCATCCCCGCTTCACTTCAACTGGATCGCGATGCTGCCGTCGGGCCTGATCGAGGCCGTGAGGGCGAGCGTGAACGGTCGGTCCTCCTCGACCTGCGAGAACTCGCCGTCGAAGAGCGACTGCACCTCCACGGAGACGTGGGCGACGCCCTCGGTGGGCGGCATCTCGAACGCCGTCTCGCCCGGCACGAGCGTGACGACGGGCGACGTGACGATGCTCCACACCGGCGGGCTGACGACGCGGTCGTCGATCTGGATCCCGAACGGGCACCCCGCGGGCTGCAGCACCTCCTGGTCGGTGCACTGCTGCAGGTACTCGTCGACCTTCAGCTGCACGCGCTGCACGAACGTGGCCGTGGGGACGGAATCGACCGTGACGGCGGCGTTGGCGGCCGGCTCGACCACCACCTCGGTCGGCACCGCCTCGAGCAGGTCGGACGTGTACCCGAACTCGTACACGGCGGGCGCGATCGCGAGATACGGCGCGACCTGCGTGAAAGCCGCGAGCTCGTCGCCGGTCTTGTTCGCACGGGTGTCGAGCGTGAGCGTGCCGACGGTGAAGAGCGGGTTGTGCGCCGCCGTCACGTTGATGACGGCGATGGGACTCACCGCGAACTCCCAACGGTGCAGGAGGCCGTACAGGGGTTCGATCGGGCGGACGTCGAAGGTGGTCTCGACGATGGACGTCTCGAGGCGGTAGCTCGCGGTCACCGAATGGGAGCCGTCGGGGTTCGCGATGTCGCTGACGATGCGCACGTCGTCGGGCCCGGATGCGATGACGTCGGAGCGGAACATGGCGGTCGAGACGCCCTCGGGGAGGCCGAGCGCCGCGATCTCGCCGGCGTCGAGGGCGACGCCCGGCGTGGTGGACGCGGTGGCGATGTCGTCGTCGGCGATGGCCTCGAGGTAGCGCTCGACGAAGCTCGATGACCCGTAGATCGTCTGGTTGAGCCCGCCGAGCGCGGCGAGGAAGGCTCCGACGAGCAGCATCGCGAGGAGCACCCAGCCTCCGACGGCCATGGGTGACAACCGACCCCTCGCCACCCCTGATGCATCCACCCGCACAAGTCTAGGTGGGCCCCATCGCGGACTCGGGCGAGGTATCCCCAGCCCTTCCCGCGCTCGCGCCCCGACCGGCCGGCGCGGTCTACAGTGGGAGCGCGCCCACTCGGCGCCATCGCCGCGGGGCCGCTCGCGGCATCCGATCGCCAGCTCGAAGGCAACACCGTGCAGAACGTGACCCTCACCCGCGAACAGGCCGCCGTGTTCCAGGCGATCGAGGGCACCCGCGACCACGTGTTCGTCACGGGTCGCGCAGGCACCGGCAAGTCCACGCTGCTGAACCACCTGAACTGGCACACGAACAAGCAGATCGTCATCTGCGCGCCGACCGGGGTGGCCGCCCTGAACGTGGGCGGCCAGACCATCCACTCGCTCTTCCGGTTGCCCATCGGGGTCATCGCCGACCACCAGATCGACCAGAACGACGCCGTGCGCAAGATCCTGAACGCCATGGACACCCTCGTCGTCGACGAGGTGTCGATGGTGAACGCCGACCTCATGGACGCGATGGACCGGTCGCTCCGGCAGGCCCGCCAGCGACCGCACGAGGCGTTCGGGGGTGCGCAGGTCGTGCTCTTCGGAGACCCGTACCAGTTGGCTCCGGTGCCCGGGGATCTCGACGAGCGGCGGTACTTCGCCGACTCGTACGCGTCGATGTGGTTCTTCGACGCCCGCGTCTGGAACGAGGCCGATCTGCGGATCTTCGAGCTTGGCGAGGTGCATCGCCAGCATGACGACGAGTTCAAGGTCATGCTGAACGCGGTGCGGCACGGGCGTGTCACCGCCGAGATCGCCGGCGTGCTGAACGATGTCGGCGCACGGCGGCCCCTGCCCGAGCACGGAGCGATCACGCTCGCCACCCGCAATGACATGGTCAACCGCATCAACGCGACGCAGCTGCATCGACTGCCGGGGCATTCGCAGGCCAGCGAGGCCGAGGTGAACGGCGACTTCGGCGGCCGGGCGTTCCCCGCCGACGAGCGGCTCGAGCTCAAGGTTGGGGCGCAGGTGATGTTCCTCCGCAACGACACGGCGATCGGCCCCGAGGCGCAGCGGTGGGTGAACGGCACGATCGGCACCGTGACCTCGATACGACGGGAGGTGCGGGTCGAGATCGACGGTGAGGAGCACGAGGTCGCACCCGTCACCTGGGAGAAGTACAAGTACGACTGGGACCCCGTGCGCAAGAAGCTCGAACGGCAGGTCGTCGCCGAGTTCACCCAGTTCCCGTTGCGACTCGCCTGGGCGGTGACGATCCACAAGTCGCAGGGGGCGACGTACGAATCGGCGATCGTCGACCTCGGCGCGCGGGTCTTCAGTCCCGGCCAGACGTACGTCGCGCTGAGCCGGCTCACCGCGCTCGACGGCCTCTACCTCAGCCGGCCGCTGCGCCCGAACGACATCATGGTCGACCGCGACGTGGAGCGGTTCATGTCGGGCGCGGTGCACGAGCTCGGCGGGGCGCTCGACCCACCCGGCACGACCGGGCCCACGAGCGAGGCCGAGTAGCTCACCCGACCCGGTTCGAACGCCGCCCCACGGCGGAAATGGTTGTCGCCACCTCACCGGGTTACAATCACTGCGGACACACGGCAGGGGGCTCGGTGGCTGAACGTCTGCGAAGCACACGACGGCGGGTCCTTCCCGCCGTCGTCGTACTGGCCGCCATCGCGCTCACGGGATGCACGGGCGGCGGACTCGATCCCGCGGCCCAGTTCGATCCCGTCGACGCCTCGCTGCCCGACGACCTGACCACCGAGCTCGAGGCGGTGCTCGACCAGGCCGTGCTGCTCAGCGGCTCGAGCGGGGGCGTGGCCGGAGTGTGGGCTCCATGGGCGGGGGAGTGGACGGGAGCCTCGGGTACGGTCGACTTCACCGAGGGCGCCCCGGCAGTGAAGACCGACACCGAGTTCCGGATGACTGCGGTGACCACCGAGATCACGTGCACGATCCTGCTGCGACTCGTCGACTCCGGCGAGGTCGCGCTCGACGACGAGGTCGCCGAGTACGTCGACTGGATCCCGGGACTCGACGGCATCACGCTCGAGCAGCTGTGCCGCCACACGTCGGGCCTCGCCGACTATTACCCCTCGTTGCGCAGCCACTTCGTCTCGAACCCCGAGCGCAACTGGCCGGTGAACGAACTGCTCTCGAACGGGCTCGCCCTGAGCCGTACCGGCCCGCCCGGTGAACAGGTGCGGATCTCGCGCACCGGCATCATGCTGCTCACCGAGGCGCTCGAACGGCGCACGGGTCGCTCATGGTCGGAGCTCGCCGAGCAGTACGTGTTCGATCCGCTCGGCCTCGAGGACACGCGCCTCCCCGCGCCCGAGGTGATGGAGCACCCGGGGGTGCTCGGCGGCTACTCGGCGGGCATCGCCCAGACCGGTGCGGTCGACTGCGCAGTGGTGGTCGACGACTCCGACCAGTCGAGCTCCAGCGGCGGCACGGCGGCCGGCGCGGTGTCGAACCTCGAGGAGACGGCCAGGCTGAACGAGGCCTTCGCGACGGGCGCGCTCCTCTCGGAGGCGACCGCGCGGGCGCAGTGGACGGTGGTTCCGCTGGGCGGGACGACGCCTGCGTGGCAGTCGGCGGGCATCGGCGCCCAGCAGTACGGGCCGATGCGTGGAGCGGCCGGTGAGTCGATCGGCGCGTTGTCGGCCGCGTTCACGGATCCCGACACGGGTCTCACGGTCGTCGTCGCGCTGAACAACTCGACCTCCGGTGCCGATTTCGTACGGGAGGTGGCCTTCGCGCTGGCCTCGCTCGGATCGAAGGCCACCCCGGCCGACGGGCGCGAGCTTCCGCTGGTCGAGCTGCCCTGGTCGGTCGACCAGGCGACGGCGAAGATGCTGGAGCTGGCGAAGTGCCCGCCGCCCGGCGAGGCGCCGGCGGCCGGCTGACGCCGCAGCGGTCGGCGGGACGAACGCCCAGGGAGGACGCCATGGACGTGCAAGGGGCTCCATCGCCCACCGATTTCGCCGGCCGGGCAGCCTTCGGACGCGAAGCGCGTCGCCGCGTTCCCCGCTCGAGCCACGCCTCGTGGGTGCCACCCGCCGATCGCTTCGACCCGATCTCGCTGCTCGAGGAGCAGGCCACCACGCGGGTGCCCGAGCTGGTGCCGATCCGACACGCGCGCATGTCGGTCTCGCCGTTCACCTTCTATCGCGGTGCGGCGCTCGTCATGGCGGCCGACCTCGCGGGCACGCCCGTCTCGGGCATCACCACCCAGATCTGCGGCGACGCGCACCTGTCGAACTTCGGGGTGTTCGGCACGCCCGAGCGCCGGCTGCTGTTCGATATCAACGACTTCGACGAGACCCTGCCGGGGCCATGGGAGTGGGACCTGAAGCGGCTCGTCGTGAGCTTCGAGGTCGCCGGCCGCCATCGCGGCTTCAGTGACGCGGAACGCGACGCGGTGAACCGTGCGGCGGTGCGGGGGTATCGCACGCGCATGCGCCGTGCTGCCGAGTCGCGAGTGCTCGAGGCCTGGTACGACCGGCTCGACGCCGAGGCGGCCTCGATGTGGGTTCGTTCCGAGAAGGAGGCCCGTCGCCTCGACAAGCGGTTGGTGAAGCGCACCGAGGCGGCCCTCGCGAAGGCCCGCGGCCGAGACAGCCTCCGGGCATTCTCGAAGCTCGTCCGCGTCATCGACGGCGAGATGCGGATCGCTGCCGATCCGCCCCTCATCGTGCCGCTCGAGGACCTTCGTCCAGAGGGCCGCACGCTCGAGGAGGACGTGCAGCAGATGCAGGCGATGCTCGAGAGCTACCAGGCGACACTGCCCGGTACGCGGCATCCGCTCGCCGAGTTCAGCTACGTGCACATGGCTCGCAAGGTGGTGGGCGTCGGCAGTGTCGGCACGCGCGCGTGGATCGTGCTGCTGCGCGGTCGCGACGACGCCGACCCGCTGCTGCTCCAGGCGAAGGAGGCGGAGGGGTCGGTGCTCGAGCGGTTCCTGCCGCCCAGCGAGTACCCACAGCACGGCGAGCGCGTCGTGCGCGGACAGCGACTCATGCAGGCGGCGAGCGACATCTTCCTCGGGTGGCAGCAGGTGACGGGGTACGACGGCGTGACGCGCGATTTCTACCTGCGGCAGCTGCACGACTGGAAGGGCGGTGTCGACGTCGAGATCATGGTTCCCTCGGGTGCTGAGCTCTATGCGAATGCCTGCGGTGAGACCCTCGCTCGTGCGCATGCGCGTTCAGGGGATCGGGTGTCGATCGCGGCCTACCTCGGCTCGACCGACCGGATGGACCGGGCGCTCGCCGAGTACGCGATCGCCTACGCCGACCAGAACGAGCGTGACTTCGCGGAGTTCCGTGCGGCGGTCGACTCGGGGCGACTGGAGGCGGCAGCACTCGCCTGACGCGACCGGCACGGCGGGCCGCTCGGAAGGCGACTCCACGTTCCCGCGCCGCTCCGACCCGACCGCCAGGTCACCGGGGTCGAGCCGTGGATGATCTCCCGGCGGGCGTGCGCACCACGCGGGCGAGCCGCTGCGCGGCACGACGGATGGGCGAGCGGGCATCGGGGAAGGCGCGCACCGGCGGGAACTCCTGACGCGCGCCCTCGGCCTCGAGCGCGATGGAGCAGACCAGCGTGTTGCGCCCGCCGACGAGCCTGCTGCGCTCGGCATCGAGCCGCCACGTCAGTCGTGCGTCTCGGGCCGGCATGCGGGTCTGCACGAATGCGCCGCTCTTCGGCTGACGCAGGGAGATCGCGACCCGCGCCCCCTGCGGGACACCGCGCAGGTTCGCACTCACCAGGATGCGGCCCCGACGGAAGCGGAGCCTGACGTTCTCGAGCGAAGCGTCGAGCGGCGGAGTGGGACGCGCGTGCCATCGCGCCGCGTCCGCCAGCACTCGTGCCCACTCGGCGACGACGGCCGCATCCTCGTGCCGCGTTGCTGCCCGCCTCGCCGCCTGTCGCATGCGGCGCTGCACGTCGGACGGCAGGTCGGCGATCCGTCCGATGGCAGCGCCGGCCGCCGCCCTGTCCCCGTCGGGCACGAGGAACCCGTCGACGCCGTCGTCGATGAGATCGGCCGGCCCGTATGGGATGTCGTAGGCGATGGGAAGGCAGCCCCGTGACATCGCCTCGGCGAGCACGAGTGGTGCGCCTTCGAACTGGCTGGTCAGGAGGGTCCACGAGGCGTGCCGGAAGGCCTCCGCCGCATCCCGGCGATGGCCCGCGAAGGAGATGGACTGCTCGAGACCGGCGGCAGCGACGCGCTCGGCGAGCGCCGGAGCCTCAGGTCCGTCGCCGTAGATCGTGAGCGAGACCGGCGTACCCGCATCCCGGCGCGCCGCCACGATGTCGACGGCGTGGTCGATGCGCTTGCGTGGGGTGAGGCTGGCGAGCACGACGCCGGCAGTCGGGTCGCGGTCGTCGTCTGCGGCGTCCGCGGGACCGGCCGCGGGCAGCTCGACCCCGTTCGGCACGACCGCGAGGTTGCCGGGGTCGGACAGGAGCTCCGCGGCATCCGCTCGCTGTCGCTCGGTCAGGAAGACCACGGCATCGAACCGCTCGAGGTGCGCGAAGACCGACCGGCGCGATTCCCGCAACAGGCCGAGGGGCCGGTCGCCGCCCTCGAGGTGCGAGTTGTGCACGACGTGCGCGGTGACGACGCTGGGGCGGCGGTACTGCGCCATGAACCGCGCGGTCGTCTTGCTGTCGACGATGGCGAAGGCCGGCTGGTCTCCGATCAGACCGTCGAGCCACGCGGCGTACCGCTCCCACTTCGTCGGCCACTGCCCCGAGAACCTTCCCTCGCGAACGTCTTCGTGGAGGTTGTGCAACCGGATGCCGGGAATCAACTCGCCCGCATCGATGAGCCGCTGCCGCACGGCGGGGTAATCGGGGCGCTCGTCGAACGTGACGACGTCGACCTCTCGGCCTGCCAGCCGGACGAACGCTCGCGACCGGTGCAGGAGGGCCGACGTCATGCCGCCGAAGTCGTCGGGGATGCCCCACGTCACGGCGAGCAGCCGCCCCTCGGGCAGGCGGACGGTCGACGACCTGGTCGGCGCCTCGTCTCGCATCACCTCACCGTACTCACCGCCGCCGTGCCACGGGAACAGGCGCGCGATCGACCGCCCCAAGCGGAGGCGTTTCACTCGTATTGGGTGATGCCCGCAGCACGGGCAGGGCGGTACGGTGTGGCATCTCGTCCACCGTTCGAAGGAGAGCCATCGTGGTCGGTCCTCGCCCCGGAGGGGTCACACTCGTCGCCATCATCGCCTGGATCAACGGTGTGCTGACGCTCATCACGGGCATCCTCCTGCTCGTCGGTGGCGCGGCCTCCGACGCCGCACCCGTCATGTGGGTCGCCTGGCTCAGCATCATCATCGGCATCCTGACGATCGCCGTCGGCGTCGGCCTGCTGCGGGGGAACAACACCGCCCGGATCGTCGCCGCGGTGGTGTTCGCGCTGAACCTCGTCTCCGCCGTGATCACGATGTTCACCGCACCGAACCAGCTCTGGTCGGCGATCATCTCGGCGGCGCTGGCCGTCATCGGCCTCGTGCTGCTCTTCAGCGAGAAGGCGAACGAGTTCTTCCGCACCGCGTGATCGGTGGCCGGCGGCATCCGGCCGAATCGAGGTGTCCCATGTGGGCGAAGGCGGTCGCCGTGACTGCAGTCGCAGGTGCGGTGATCGCCCTTTCGGGGTGCGCCGCATCGCCCGACGGGCCCGCTGACGACACGACGACCTCGGCGTCGTCCCAGCCGCCGTCGCCCGAGCTGGACGTGGCCGGCACGTTCGACATCGGCGGCGGACGACAGATGTACCTTCAGTGCAGCGGCACCGGCACACCGACCGTCCTGTTCGTGTCGGGGCAGCGTGCCTCCGCCGACGACTGGCTCATCACGGCCGACGGCGTCGACTCGGCGCCAGTCTTCTCCCTCGTCGCGGAACAGACGCGGGTCTGCTCCTACGACCGGCCGGGAACCCCCGTCGGTGACAGCCCGAGTCGAAGCGACCCGGTGCAGCAACCGGCCACCGCGGCAGCCATGGTCGACGACCTGCACGCCCTCCTGGCTGCCGCGGAGATCGCCGAACCGGTCGTGCTCGTCGCCCACTCCGCAGGCGGTCTCGCGGCGCGCCTCTACGCCTCCACATATCCTGACGAGGTGGCGGGAATGGTGCTCGTCGACGCGCTCTCCGAGGGCCTGCAGGACGCCATGACGCCCGAGCAGTGGCAGATCCAGATTCCGCTCCTGAGAGGCGACATCGACGCGGCGATCGCCGAGTATCCGCCGCTGGAGTGGGTCGACGCCGACACCAGCTTCGACCAGTTGCGAGCGGCGCCACCCGTGTCGCCGATGCCGCTCATCGTGCTCACCTCCGACGAGCCGATCGGCCCGACCATCCCAGCGCTGAAAGCGGCCGGGGTGATCGGCGACGAGATCCCCGACGACTTCGGGTATGTGACGGATGCCGCGCGGGCCAAGAGTCAGGCACGGCTCGCCCAGCTCGTGCCCGGTGCCGTGCACATCACGAAGACCGACAGCGGTCACAACGTGCACTACGAGCAGCCGGCCCTCGTCGCGGAAGCGGTCGTCACCGTGGTCGATCTCGTTCGTGAGGGGGCGGATTCCGCCGGTGGGTGACGCCGACGCCGCGATTGCGAAGGAAGCAGCACGCTTGCACGCGCTCGTCGATCGCCTAGCGGATGCCCGACCGGAACCCGCGCAGGCGCAGGCTGTTCGTGACGACGAACACGCTCGAGAAGGCCATCGCCGCGCCCGCGAGCATCGGGTTCAGCAGGCCGAACGCGGCCAGCGGGATGGCAGCGACGTTGTAGGCGAACGCCCAGAACAGGTTGCCCCTGATCGTCCCCAGCGTGCGCCGCGAGAGGCGAATCGCATCCGCCGCCGCGCGGAGGTCGCCGCGGACGAGGGTGAGGTCGGCGGCCTCGATGGCGACATCCGTTCCGGTTCCCATCGCGAGGCCGAGGTCGGCCTGCGCCAGCGCGGCCGCGTCGTTCACCCCGTCACCGACCATCGCGACGACCTTGCCTTCGGCCTGCAGGCGTGCGACGACGTCGACCTTGTCGTGCGGCAGCACCTCGGCGATCACCTCGTCGATCCCGACCTGCCGGGCGACATCGCGGGCGACCGCCGCGTTGTCGCCCGTCAGGAGCACGGGGGAGAGGCCGAGGCGGCGGAACTGCCCGATCGCTTCGGCGCTCGTCGGCTTGACGCGGTCGGCGACGACCAGCACGCCTCGCGCGGCGCCGTCCCAGGCGACCAGCACGGCGGTGCTGCCCGCCAGTTCGGCGTCGCGAACGGCCACGTCGAGCTCGTCGGGCACGTCGATCGCCCAGTCCTGCAGCAGGAGGTCGCGACCGACCACGACGAGGTGACCGTCGACGACCCCCTGCACCCCGCGACCCTCGAGCGCCGTGAACGACTCCACATCGGGCAGCGCGCCGGTGCGTTCGGCTGCCGCGGTGGTGACCGCGCGTGCGATCGGATGTTCGGATGCCGCCTCCACAGCGCCGCCGTAGCGCAGCACGTCGCGCTCGGCCGTGCCCGCAGCCGTGTGCACCCGAGTGAGCGTCATGGTGCCGGTCGTGACCGTGCCCGTCTTGTCGAGCACGATCGTGTCGATCCGGCGGGTCTGCTCGAGGACTTCCGGACCCTTGATCAGGATGCCGAGCTGAGCGCCGCGGCCGGTGCCGACCAACAGGGCGGTCGGCGTGGCCAGCCCGAGTGCGCACGGGCACGCGATGATGAGCACCGCGACGGCTGCGGTGAAGGCCGCCTCGGGCGGGAACCCGCCTCCGAGCCACGCCCCGAGGGTCGCGACGGCGAGCGCGATCACGATCGGCACGAACACCCCCGAGACGCGGTCGGCGAGTCGCTGCACCTCGGCCTTGCCCGATTGCGCGTCCTCGACGAGCCGGGCCATCTGCGCCAGCTGCGTGTCGGACCCGACGCGGCCGGCCCGAACGACGAGTCGCCCACCTGCGTTGACGGTCGCCCCGATCACCGTGTCGCCTACGGCCACCTCGACCGGAACCGACTCCCCCGTCAGCAGCGAGGTGTCGACGGCGCTGCGCCCCTCGGTGACGACGCCGTCGGCCGCGATCTTCTCGCCCGGTCGCACGATGAACTCGTCGCCCACGGCGAGCTGCTCCACCGGGATCCGCACCTCCGCGCCGTTGCGACGCACCGCGACATCCTTCGCTCCGAGCTCGAGCAGCGCCCGCAGTGCCGCGCCCGCCCGCCGCTTGGAGCGCTTCTCGAAGTAGCGTCCGGCCAGCACGAACATCGTCACGCCCGCGGCGACTTCGAGGTAGATGTTCGATGCTCCATCGGAGGGAGCGATGGTGAGCTCGAACGGATGCGTCATGCCGGGCATTCCGGCGGTGCCGAGGAACAGCGCCCAGGTCGACCACAGCAGGGCCGCCATGGTGCCGACGGAGATGAGCGTGTCCATCGTCGCGGTGCCATGGCGCAGATTGACGAGCGCCGCACGGTGGAACGGCCACGCGGCCCACAGCACGACCGGTGCGGCCAGCGCGAAGCAGAGCCATTGCCAGTACGTGAACTGCAGGGCCGGGATCATCGACATGGCGATCACCGGGATGGTCAGCACCACGCTGGCGAGCAGCCGAGTGCGCAGCGACCGCAGCTCGTCATCGCGGGGGTCTCGTGGTTCGGCCCGCGTCGACTCGCGTGACGGGACCGGCAGCGTCGCCGTGTACCCGGACTTCTCGACCTCGGCGATGAGTTCGGCGGGGTCGTAGCCGGCCGGCGCCTCGACGCGGGCCTGCTCGGTGGCGTAGTTCACCGTCGCGGTGACCCCGTCGAGCTTGTTCAGCTTCTTCTCGATGCGCATCGCACACGACGCGCACGTCATGCCCCCGATGTCGAGGTCGAGCCGTCGCGTCGATGTCGTGTCGGTCATCAGCTCAGTTCCCGTGGTCGGTGTCGGTTTCGGCGTGGGTGTCGGTATCGCCGCGTCCGTCACGGCCCGCATGGCCCGAACCGGCATTGCCGGGCGCGACGGTCGTCGATGCCGTCGCGGCGAACGCCGCGGTGTGCACCTGCCCGTCGATCTTCACGTCGAGGTACAGCAGGTAGTCGCCGATCGTGGGAACCTCGGCGGCGAACGACACCGTCGCGGCATCCGTCGCATCCCCGTGCTCGGGATGCACATGCAGGTAGGCGAGGTCTCCGGTACGAAGTGCCACGAGGTGGCCGTTCGCACCGAGGTACGGCTCGAGCACGACGGGCGCGCCGTCGCGGGTGATCGAGAAGGCCAGCTCGGATGCCGCGCCCGCGACGAGCTCGCCGTGCACCGTGACCTCGTACGGGCCGGTCGTGACGACGGTGGAAGCGGGCGGGACGGGCGACGTGGCGACGTCGCCCCCGACGTGCAGCGAGCTGGTCAGGGTCAGGCTCTCGTCGAGCGCTCGGGGCAGGAAATCGGCGAAGATCCGATAACCGCCCGCGGCCCGCCACGTCCACGGGATCGACCAGGTGCCGTCGCTCGCGAGCGTCGGGTGCACGTGCCGGAACTCGGCGCCATCCGTGCGCACGACGATCAGGTGCAGGTCCTTCTCGTGCTGGGTCGTGTAGTCGGTGACCCGGGCTCCGTCGGGTCCGGTCAGCACGAACGCGAGCGTGCCCGGCTCGCCGACGACGGCCGGCGCCGAGACATCCTGCAGCGAGTACCCGTTCTCGCTCGAGGCGACTCCCTTCACGGATGAGCCGGAGTGTGCGGCATCCGCGGGTTCGCGCTCGGAGTCGGATGCCGCGTGCGTGCCCTGCTCGGCGCCCCAGCCATCAGCCGCCGACGACGGAACGAGCACGCGTCCGCCGCCGAACGCGGCGACGAACACACCGACGAGCGCGGCAGCGAACAGGCCGAGGCGCAGCGGCGCGCGCATCTCAGACGCGCTCGGCTCGGTAGCCGGCCTCTTCGACGGCGGCGATCACGGCGGCGTCGTCGATCGGAGCCGTCGCCGTGACGACCAGGCGGCCGCTCGCGACCGAGACATCGACGGCAGAGACTCCGCCGAGCTGCTCGACCTCTTCTCGGACCGACATCTCGCAATGCCCGCACGTCATTCCGGTTACCGTGAACTCCGTCGTTGCCATGACTCTCCTTGATAGGTCCCAGGGGTATACGAACGGTGAAGACTGTATACCCCCCACCAGTATTGCGCAAGCGTCCGAATCCTGCGCTCGCACGCTTCGGTTTCCACTCTGTGCATCCGATTCCGCTCGAGGCATTCGACTCTGCTAAGAAGAGATGGTCTGCCCTACCAGCGATTGGATACGCGTGATGAATCAGTCCCACCTCGAAGAGCGCAGTGACTACGCAGTGGTGGGAGGGGGCCCGGCGATCGCAGCGGTGGTCGACCGGTTCTACACACTGGTGCTGGGCGACGACCGGCTGCGCGGGTACTTCGAGGGGATCGAAATGGTCCGGCTCAAGCGTCACCAGGTGGCGCTGGTCTCGCAGGTCATGGGCGGCCCCGTCGGCTACGCGGGGCGCGACCTGCGCGCGGCTCACGAGGGAATGAACATCTCCCGCGAAGACTTCGCCGCAGTTGCCGGCCATCTCGTGACAGCCCTGACGGAGGCGGGGGTCGAGCCCGCCATCATCGACCGCGTGACCGGCGCGATCCTCGGCACGGAGCCCGACATCGTCGGGGCCGAGGCTGCGGGCGCCTGACGAGTGGATACCGCGGCGCTGAAGGAGACGTGGGCGCTCGCCGAGGGACTCGGCGACGAGGTGCCCCAGTTCTTCTACTCACACCTGTTCATCTCCCATCCCGAGTTGCGGAGCATGTTCCCGGTCTCGATGGCGAACCAGCGAGATCGGCTCGTCGGAGCGCTCGGCCGAATCGTGTCGGCTGTGGATCAGCTCGACGAAGTCACGGAGTTCATCCAGCAGCTCGGCCGCGACCATCGGCGCTTCGAGGTCATCGCGGCGCACTACAACGCCGTCGGTGCGTCGCTGCTCGCCACGCTGAAGCACTTCCTCGGCGAGCGGTGGACCGATGACGTTGCGGCGGATTGGGCCGAGGCCTACGGCGTGATCGCCACGGTCATGGTCCAGGCAGCCGAAGAATCCGAACTGACCAGCCCGGCATCCTGGGCGGCTCAGGTGATCTCGGTCGAACGGCGCGGCCTCGACCTCGCGGTCATCCAGGTTCGCCCCGAGTCCGAATTGCCGTACGTGCCCGGCCAGTCGGTGGCGGTCGAGATCCCGTCTCGTCCGCGGCTGTGGCGGTATCTCAGCCCCGCCAACGCGCCACGCGACGACGGCACCATCGAATTCCATGTCCAGATGGTTCCCGGCGGCCAGGTCAGCAGCACGATCGTCCGCTCGCTCCCGGTCGGCGAGACGATCCGTCTCGGAGCCGCCGTTGGTCAGGAGCTGACGTTGAACGAGGCCGAGCGCGGGCGTGATCTCATCATGGTCGCGGGCGGAACCGGCCTGGCGCCGCTCCGCGCGCACCTGGAGCGAATCGACCAGGAGTGGAAGTCCACCGGAAGGGCTCCTCGGGTCCATCTGCTGCACGGCGTGCGGCTGCCGTGGAACCTGTACGAGAACCGGTTGCTTCAGAACCTCGCCGGCCGGCCCTGGTTCACGTACACACCCGTGGTCTCCGACGACCCCAGTTACCCCGGCCGCAAGGGCTTGGTCGGCGATGTCGCCGCCGAACGTGGAGCGTTGCATGGACTTCTTGCGCTGGTGTGCGGATCGCCTGAGATGGTTCGGCACACTGCCGCCCGTCTTCGTGCCGCGGGAGTCGACCCCGCCGACGTCCGGTTCGAGCAGTTCGCGACCCTCGACGAAGACAGTCACGCCCTGCATCACCACACTCATGACCCGCAGCCGTCTCGGCTGCCGCAGAAGGTATAGGGGACTCCGAATGACACAAGATGCAACCGATCCTGACGGCCTCGTCGCCCCGCCGGCCACGACCCCTGAGGAGGCGCTGGCCGTCGCCGTGAGTCATCTGCCCGACGCTCATCCGGTGCCCTTCACCATGAAGATCAGGGGCGGCGCGTACGACCGACTCGAGGTCGACACCTTCATGAGTCGCCTCTCGCAGGCGATTACCGAGGTCAAGTCAGCCACGACGGCCGTCCAAGAGGAGGTCGCTGCGCTGCGTGCCGAGAAAGGCAAGGCCCGGGCGAGCAATGCCGGCGACGAAGAGGAGATCACGGCGAGCGCGGTCGGGCTGCTGACCCAAGCCCAGCTGATCGCCGACAAGGCGGTGGCCGACGCCGAGCAGTACGCTCGCGACTTGGTGCTCACCGCTCGCAATCAGTACCGAGAGATCCTGGAACGGGCCGAGAGCAGTGCCAGTCGGGCGACTGCCACGCTCCCCAGGCAGCAGAGCCCCGTCGTCCCCGAGATCGAGTACGTGCGAACGTACGCCCAGGTCGCACAGATCCAATTGCGTTCGGTACTCGACGCGCTCACCGAACAGGTCGACCGCCTCGGCGCCGTGCCTCCGCCGACGCTCGACCCCGCGGCCCAGCACGAGTCGGATGACGGTCCCGCAGGCGAACCCGAGTGGCAGCCCTCGATCTCCGGAGTCCCCGCGCCGCAGCCGCACTGACGAACGTCGGGCGCGGCCCCTTTCGGCGCCTTGGCTGCCCCGAATCCGGGGCTGTGCGAGGCGGCGTCGGTAGCATTCACCCATGGACTTCACGGTCCGCCCCGCCCGCATCGAGGATGCCGCCGCCATGGCGAAGATGCACATGCAGTCGTGGCGGGAGACGTACCGCGGCCTGATGCCCGATCGAGTGCTCGACGACCCCGGGCTCGTCGCCGCTCGTGAGCGGTTCTGGGTCAGCATCCTCACGGATGACCGCTTCCGCGCCAATCGCACCGCGCTCGCCGAGCGCGACCGAGCCGTCATCGGCGTCGCCATGGCCGGACCGGCCGACGACGGAGCCGAGCCAGACGGGGTCGCCCACCTCTACGTGCTCTACGTGGTGGCTGCCGAGCACGGCTCGGGTGCGGGGGCCGCACTGCTGAACGCGGTGCTTCCGCCCGAGCAGCCGGCGACGCTCTGGGTGGCCGACCCGAACCCGCGTGCGCAGGCGTTCTATCGCAAGCACGGGTTCGTGGCCGACGGCACCGAGCAGGTCGATGACGGCGTGCGGGAGATCCGGATGGTGCGCCGGGCGCAGTAGCCGCGGGAGCCGCGGAAGCCGGGGCCGCGATCAGATCGCCGCCCTGAGGCGCTCGAGCGCGGCCGTCTCGGCCTCGTACATCGCCATGACGGAATCGCCGACCGGAGGCGGCACATCGGCGGCCTCGTCTCTCGCGCGTTGGAGCTGCCAGCGTGCCGCGGCCGTCTCGGGGCCGCCGTCGATGAGCGCCCGCAGCTCGTCTCCGGGCGGCAGCGCGGTGTCGACGATCCGCTCCCAGGCGTCGGCGGCGACCCTCCACGCGTCAGATCCGAGGTCCCGTCCCAGCAGGATCGCCGCCTCATCGAGGAAGTCCGCATACAGGCCCCGGAGATGTGCGCCGTGGGCGGCATCCGAGTAGATCGACGCACGCAGGCTGCCGATGCCGAGACCATCGGCGAACACGTTCGGCCAGCCCTTCTTGTTGCGGGTGTCGGTGGTCATGCGCGCCCACTTGCGCCACGCGGGCAGCGAGAAGGAGTCGGATGTCTCGCTGAGATGCTCGACCTGAAGCCGGAGCCCCTCCTCGACGGCCCGGTGCAGCTCGAGGTCGACCCGTTCGGGATCGATCGTGATCAGCCGGTGCTTGTAGGAGCCCACGCGTGCACGCGCGGCGGCCAGCCGCGCGGCAGACACGACGATCGGTGCCATCGAGCGGTCATCGATGGCGTACGAGTCGCCGTTGCGCTCGTAGACGATCACTGGCGGGCCGCCGAAACCGTCGCGCGACTCGGGCTCGCCCCGGTGCCCGAGCGTGTACGGGTCGATCCAGGCGATCGCCGGGAGTCCCTGATCGAGCTGGGCGTCGAGCGCCGACGCCGCGGACTTCGCGCCGCCGGTCTCGTGCAACTCGGCGTGCAATCCGAGCCGCTCGGTCGTTCCTCGCGCCCAGCGGTCGGGGTACTGCCACTGCCGCCGGAACCCCAGCGTGAGCACCCGCGAGCGCAGCGGCAGCGAGTCGAACTCCCACATGATGTAGCCCGCGCCGAGTCCACCGCCGACGCCGAGCACCATCGCCTCGGTCAGCGGCTCACCGGTGTGCGGTGCGACGACACCGAGGTTGGCCAGGACATTGGTGAGCGCGGCCGCCTCTCCGTCGAGCCCGCCGCGGAACTCCCAAACGGTCTCGCTGGTCTCGGCGCCCACGATGTGCCGCCGCGCGACGGTGTATGACTCACCCGTCTTGCGCATGCGGTCGCGGACGAGGTGCTTGAGGTGCTTGCGAGTCGTCATCTTCGTTCTCCAACCGGCGTCGGCGCTCGGACTCCACGCGACCGAGGCCCGCCGGAAACGGGAACGGTGTACTGCTCGCACAATCCCCGAGGACACGAATCCCCTTTGCCCCCGCGACGTCGGCCGGCGTGGACGGCCGATCAGGGGGTCCGGCGCTGAGGTACCGCCGTGGGGCCGAGGATACACGGTTCTGGTGGCGACCTGAACAGGGGCGTAGGCTCTGGCCACGAGCCGTCGGGAGATGTGGTGGGAACCTACTCCGGAGCAGCGCTGCGACATCCGGCAACGCCGAGCGACCTGCTGCGCGCCGGGCTCGAGCGGGACCCGCGCGGTCCGGCCGTCGTCTCTGCCCGGTCGCGCCTGAGCTGGGAGGCACTCGACGAGTTGACCGGCCGGCTCGCGGCCGGCTACCTCGCCCTGGGACTCGAGCCCGGTGATCGCATCGCCTCGCTCATGCCCAACCGGTACGAGCTCATCGCGCACTACCTCGCCTGCTTCCGGGCAGGCCTGATCGCGACACCGCTCAACTACCGGTACACGGTGGCCGAGATCGACCACGCCCTCGACGTCAGCGAGGCACGGATGTTGCTGACGCACGTCGAGCGCGAGCCAGACCTGGCGGCGAGTGAGCGAGTGGCCCGCCTGCCCCTCGGCACGATCGGCTACCTCGAGGCCGAGAACGGCGGCTCCGCATTCCAGGGATTGGTGGAACGCGAACGGCACGGCTCAGACCCGAGGCCGATGACTCCGGAGCCCGGCGCGCCCGCGGTCATCTTCTTCACGTCGGGCAGCACGGGTCCGCCGAAGGGCGTGACGCACACGCACCGCACCCTCGGCTGGATGTTCGCCACGGCGGCGGCCGCGCTCGAGTTCGGGGCCGGCGACCTCGTGCTGGCCGGCTCCTCGCTCTCGCACGTGGGGGCCTTCTACGTGTCGTTCGGAGCGCTGAGCGCCGGCGCCGCCATCGCTATCGCCCGCACGTTCGACGGAGACGAGCTCCTCGGTCTCCTGCGCGACGATCGACCGACCGTGTTGTCGATGCTGCCCTCAGCCCTCTTCGCGCTGACCCGCGACCACGGCGCCACCCGCCATGACTTCGCGTCGTTGCGACTCTGCCGGGCCGCGGGTGACAAGGTCTCGGCCGAGCTCGAACGCGAGTTCACCGCGCTCACCGGGTTCACCATCGACGAGGCGTACGGGCTGTCGGAGACGGGCCTCGTGAGCGTGAGCCCTCCCGCCGCGATCAGGATCGGGTCCGTGGGCCAGGCCGCCCCCGGCGTCTCGCTGTCGCTCCGCGACGATGCCGGTGACGTCGTCGAGGTCGGCGGCGAAGGTCGCGCCTGGATCAGGACGGAGGCCGCCTGCGTCGGGTACTGGGGCGATTCGACGGCGACGGATGCCGCATTCGCCGACGGTTGGCTCGACACGGGCGATGTCATGCGCGCCGATCCCGACGGCTACTTCTACTTCGAGGGACGCCGCAAGCAGATCATCGTGCATGACGGCTCGAACATCAGCCCGCAGGAGATCGAGGACGTCCTGGAGGACCATCCATGCGTCGACAGCGCCGGAGTGATCGGGATCCGCGACGAGATCCACGGTGAGAACGTTCGCGCGTACATCACGTTGCGCGAGGGGACCGAGCGGCCGCGCGACGTCGAGCTCATCCGCTTCGCACGAGCGAGGGTCGGCTACAAGGCGCCGGAGGAGATCGTCGTCCTCGACGAGATGCCGTGCACCGCCACCGGCAAGGTCGACCGCGCCGGCCTCAAGCGCATGGCCGAGGCTTCGATCCATCGGGGACGCGTCCGCTGAGGGAGCGCATCGGTGCGGACGGGGAAGCGGCGGCTATGGCCGCGCCTCGGACTGCTCGTCTCGCTCGGCGAGCCGCTGGAGTTGCCACCGATGCACGTCGGGCAGCCAATCCAACGGGGCCGATGGGCCGACCCGGGCGTCGTCGAGAGCGCCCCCGTTTCTCAGGGCGTCGACATACGCGCGATCCATTTCGATTCGCGTTCTGAGCTCTTGGGCTCGACCGACTGAGCCGTGGCCGGGGATGACGGCGTCGATCTGGTCGGCCACCCGTTCGAACAGCAGCAGCGCGGCGAGGTAGTCACCGATCGGATCCGCCGCCTCGAGGTCGAGGAACGGCATCAGGATGTCGGAGAGCATGTCGCCGGCGACGAGGACCCGGCGCTCCTCGATCAGCAGCGCCGCGTGGCCTGGGGCGTGGGCCTGATGCTCGAGGATTCGGACCTCGGGGCCATCCCATGGAATCCGTGCGGTGCCCGCGGGCAGGCCGGTGATGAGACCGAGCAGGTCCATCGGGATGTCGTCGGCGTACTCCGGCGGTAGCCCCTCTGCGACCTGCGCCTCCCAGTCGGCGTTCGACAGCAGCTCCCGCATGGCGGCAGCGCAACGCGTTGTGCCGTAGCGGGGCGCGTCGCCGAAGTCGGCGTGCCAGAGCACGTGGTCCCAGTCGGGATGCGTCGAGAAGCCGGCCGCAACGCGCTGGCCCGACTCGCGAAGGTCGTTGGCGAGATCGGCCATCTCGTGGCTGGTGATGCCGGGGTCGACGAGCAGCACCCCGTCGCGGCCCTCCACGACGACGGCGTTGCTCTTGATGAACTCGCTCTCGTGCACGAACACACCGTCGGCGACCTGGTTCAGCATGGATGTCCTCCGCTCGTCTTCGAAACCGCTTCTCGAGACGGTAGTGCCTGCGGATCGCAGATTGCGAGCCTCCAGCGCGAACGGCTCCGGGTTCATCCGATCACGACGGCTTTCGGACCCCCTCGGATGTCCCGCCGCGGTCGTACAATCGCCCTCAGGGGCGGTTCTGGTCCGCCTCGGGGTGGTGAACGCCGATGGCGTCGTCGACGAAGCGAACGATCGCGGTGGTCGGCGCGACCGGCCGTCAGGGCGGGCAGGTCGTCCGCCACCTGCTCGCAGACGGTTGGCGCGTCCGCGCACTCAGCCGCACACCCGCCGGCAAGAAGGGTGCGGAACTCGGCGGACTGGGCGCCGATGTGGTGTACGCCGACCTCGAGGATGCGGCATCCCTCGACGTCGCCTTCGCCGACGTCTCCGGCGTCTTCGTCATGCAGCCCCCGGGATCCCGCTCGATCGAGATCGAGGTCGGTCAGGGCATCAACGCCGCAAACGCCGCCGCCCGGGCGGGAGTCGCGCACGTCGTCTACGGATCGGCGGGGCCGGGCAATACCGAGACGGGTGTGCAGCAATGGGATGCCAAGCTTCGCGTCGCGCGCGGCATGGAGGACCTCGGCTTGCCGCTCACCGTCCTGCGACCCATGGCGTTCATGGAGCTCATGGTCGATCCCAGCTTCTACCCGCAGAGCTCCACGTGGTACACCATGCCGCGGCTCGCGGGCGTCGACAGCCGGATCCCGTGGCTCAGCGTGCGCGATCTCGGCGCGGTCGCGGCGAGGGCGTTTGCCGAGCCCGAGCGGTTCATCGGGAAGGACCTTCGGCTCGCCGCGGACGTGAAGTCGTTGGCGGAGTGCCGGCGGGTCTTCCGCGAGGGCAGGGGCAAGAACCCGCCGCGGTTCCCCATGCCGTTGTTCCTCTTCCGGCGATTCGTCGGCGACGACATCCTCACCATGTGGCGGTGGCTGCGGGAGAACCCGGTGGATGCCGACACCGGCCCGACCTACGAGGTGTTGCCGACGGCGATGGACGTGCAGGCCTTCCTCCAAGCCGTGCGCTGATCGCGCCACACGGCGCCGGGCGCGGCATGGCGGTGCGGCTTGGCCGTGGCACAGCGCGGAGAGCCGATGACGGGAATCGAATCGGCGCTGCGGCGGCGTTCCTTGCCGCGATCTGCCGCATGCTCGTGGCCCAACAGCCTTTCGATGAACAGGCGTATCTTCGAAGAAGGCTCAATCGCGGACGGTGGCGGCCGTCACTTCACGAGACACACGCCAGACGAGGGGGAGTTGTGCAGGGAGAGACGAACGACGGTCGGTCGCGTCCGCATGGCGGTCGCATGCCGGTCCTATGCGGGTGACCCGCCTCGGACTTTGTCAGTCGAGTGCCAGTACGGCTTGGAGTGCGGCGTCGATGGCGCGCATCTCGGTATCGTCGAGTCGGCCGGCAAACTCTCCGAGCCGCGACTGCGGGTAGATCACGGTGAGTTGTTCGATCATCACGCGGGTCTTCGTGCCGTTGATCTCGATCTCTGGCCGGAACGATGCTGGCCGTCGGCCGGTCGAGGTCGGGGCGATGATCCACGTCGACAGGGGCAGGTCATCGGACTGCAGCACAACGGCGTAGCGTGCTCCCGCCTGCTCGTGGCCGCGGACGTCTTTGGGTGCATTGAGCCGGTAGAGGTCACCACGCACGGATCGCGTCCATCTCCGCGGCCAACTCCCGCGAGGCGGCGACGTCATCGGGGTCGTCGCGCAGGCTCTCGGCTTCGGCCCGCAGCCGTGCACGACGGTGTGCCCGTTCGGTTTCCAGGATTGCGTTCCGGGCCGCCTCTGAGCGTGACTGTCCCTCGCTGGTAAGCGACTGCAGCGCCCGTTCGACCTCGGCATCAGTACGAATCGTAAGTGTGCTCATGTGACGAATTGTACTACGGAACGCACGGCGTTTACGGCGACGATTCAGCCTAGCCGCGCCAATCGAAAGTACCTGCGCCGTGCAGCCCGTGGGAGGATCCGTTACAGGGCCGCCGGGGGTCCAGGAGGTGCGTCGCGATGCTGCCGTTCGTCGGCAAGTCGAAGGGTGATTCCTCGGCCTTGGATCTCATCGATGGGCGCGTCGGCGGTCACCGATGTCCTGCTGGAGGCATCGATTGGCCAATCGATGCGCGGGGTGACCCGATTCAGGTAGTTCGATTCGTACGTCGAAAGTGCAGTACGCCCTGGATCGACTGACTGGCGCCGTGATCGACCCGGTCTCAGGGTCCTGAGCAAGAATCCTACGGCGATCAACGCCCACAACCCGGAAACGATCCATACTTGCACGCCCGGAGCAGCGACCAACGCAACCGCCCACCCGACCAGCCCCGCGACAAGCGCCAGCGCCAGAAGCAGCGCCTTCACCAGCGGTGCTCGCACATCACGCGAGCTCATCCTGGGGCGGCGGGAACCGCCAGCGGCGGGGACGATCAGCGATCCGATCGCCGCGCAGCCGCCGGTCGATGTAGACCATCACCAACCCGCCCGCGACAAGCGCCGCACCCAACGGAGCGAGCAGAGTCCGGGCGATCGCCACGACGATCTCCAGCACGCCGAGCGCCGAATACCACTCATCCGTGTTCGGCGCCCACCACGCGCTCAGCGTGAGCGGCGCGGCGGCGACCAGGATGCCGCCGGCCAACCCAACACCCACACCGACCCAGATCACGGTCCTGGGCATCGACTGGACACTCATGCAACTCCCTCGCCACCAAGACACGTGCCCGCAACCCTACCCAAGGGTCAGCAGGTCCCGCGATTGCCGTGAGTGCGCCGAAACGAAATTCCCTCGGGAGCGGCCGTCCGATGAGTAACGGGTTCCAGCCCTGGTACTCACCCGCTTCCAGATCGATCCTTGACGAAGATCGGCTGGCCGCGCGGTCCGTTCTGCGAACCGGCCCGCAATACGATGATTCCGACGTGGAGGCGCTCACCGCGCCATTGGAGGCAATCGTGTCCCAGTCATTTCAGAGCGGCGGGATGTACTTCAGCGAAGCCGAGGTCCGGGCTCGCCAGGGCCGACTCGATCGTGAACTAGCTGACCTCCGCGCCGAAACCGAGCGTAGGCAAGATACGCCGCCCACCCCAGCAAGGAGAGAACGGCGTGGTTGGCTCCGCTGGCTTCGGCGGTCCTAGGGCTGCTGCATTCAGTGTCGATCGCACCCCAGCGGCCGCCCATTCCCGAGTCGTACTGCCGGGCTCGGCGAAGGGGGCGATCGTTGCCCTCCGACGGATCGGTCATCGGGCGATCAGCCGGTGATCGCTCGCGCGTAGATACCGAGCGCCACGATCGCGCCGAGGCGGCTCTGACCAAATGGTTACAGGCCATTGGGTTAGGGCCGCATGTAGATTCGCCCGAGGGCTCGTTTCTGCGCTCGTGCGCCGCGCGCTTGCGCGTCGCTGCTCTAATGCCCGTCGGCTCCTTCAGTCCACGCTTACGTGCGCCACGGCACTGGCTGGCGGATAATCTGGCAATCGTGCGGGTCCGCATTCTCTGGTCCGTCGCAGCGATGTTCATCGCGGCGACCCTTTGCGGCTGCTCGGCGAGCCCGCCGATCCACCCGATCGGCACAGGGGTACCTCTGCCCGAGCTTCTACCGGTGCCGACGGTGAGCCCAGAGGAACTCGAACGGCTACTCGAGACGGGCAACGTCATGACGGAGGAGCAACTCGAGCTCTCGAACAGCGTGCAAGCTCACTTCGGCGCGGATGCATCGTTTTCGGGGCTCGAGTGGGTTCAGGAGCGAGAGGTCTACGTCGTCTGGTGGTACGGGGAGCCACCATCAGAACTCGTCCAGTTCGTCGACCAATCCGATAATTTGCTCGAGATCCGCCCGACGGTGAACGCGCCGAACGATGTCGCCGCGGCTGTAAGGGCGATCATGGAGCCCGGCGCCATCCCTGGCGTTCAGGTGTTCGGCGCAGGTGCGGCGATCGACTGCTCGAAGCTTCACGTCACTGCCGAACCGGTCGATCCGCTCCTGACTGATTCCGATGTGCGGGCGCGCATCGAGGCCGTAGCTCAGTTCCCCATCGACCTCGAGATCGGTTCGATCGTTCCCATCACCGGCTGAGTGGTCATTGAGTGTTCCGTCGGCATGCGCGCGCAAGCTGGGGAAAGAGGCGAATCCTTTTGTTTATAAAATGCTTCTGATCAGGGAATTTATCTCGGAGCCGATGACGGGAGTCGAACCCGCGCTGTCTGCTTGGGAAGCAGAAGATATCCAGTAGTGATTCACTCGACTTCACCCGGGCTCACGAGCCCCGGAAACACGGGGAACTGTGAACTCGAGCGAACCACCGTGATCCCGATTTTGTGACTATTAAGTGACTACGAGCAGCTCCTGCCGACGCGTCAAAGGGTGCGGGGATGTCGTTCTGTACGATTCGGGCCATCCGGGGGCTCCAATGATTACCGTTGGGGCCAGCTGTGCGGGATCTTGCCCGTTGTGCGGCCGTGTAGTCGACCATCGTCACCGACTCGGACGGTCATCGTTCTGTACGCGGGCGGTAGGGGGATGTGCCGCATGGTCATTTCCGGTACTCGTCTTGTCTCCCTCCAGGTCCTACCCGTCGCTCATTCGGCGCATTTATCTCGGCACGGAAGGCATGCTCGGGGTGGAGGGGGCACCCGATCATCTTCCCGCATGTCGCGTTGGAGCGGGGCCGATGCGGAGGAGATGCACATGCGAGCAGATGCCTGCCGCTCGCACTTAGTGCCGGAGTCGCGACTAAGCCTCGATGCACCGATCGGCTTGGGGATGGCGGGGTAGGCCTGGCTCGGGAGCGTTGGCTTGTCGCGGGCAGGAGTGAGCTACGGGCGTCGCATCCCGGTCGTCCACTGGTGGTCCTCGGTCGTGCCGCGTCGCGGCGATGGTCAGTTGGCCGCGGATGGTGGCGCGTGGGTCGTTGTGAACAGCCGCGCGAACGCGGATTCCCATGGCCAGGCTTGCGGGAGGTGGAGCGTGATGCGGCGTGCGGAGCGAGCCAGCCGCGCGGGCACCGCGATGAGGGTGCGGCGGATCGTCGCGGTCGTCGCTTTCGCCAATCGGCCGGCCTGGTCGGCGATCACGCCGGCGGCGCGGGTGAGGTTGAATGCGATGACGGCGAGGACGAGCCAGGCGCTGTTCGCGGTGAACACCCCGGAGGGCAGGTGCGCGAGAGGTCCCGCTTTGAGATCGGCGTGGACTTGCTCGATGATCGCGTGACCGCGGTGGGTCTTGTCCGCGACCACCGTGTCCATCACGTCGGGATCGGTGGTGGTGAAGAACGCGTGATGCCGGAACGTGTCGAACAGCGTCGGCTGTTCCAGATTCTTCGGGTTGAGGTCGGGGATGCGCCGCACCACCAGACGCCCGGTGGTGCGTTCGGCCTTCTTCCTGGAGCGAAACGCGGTGAACGGGATCTCGGCGACCTCTGCTTTCGAGACCCACTGTCCGCTCGCCTCGTCACGGACCGCGTCGGTGTACTCGATCATCGTCCACGCATCCTCGCTGATCGTGGTGATAGCGGCCTTCACGGCCGGGTTCATGCGGACGGAGACCGAGACGTCGGCGCCGGCTTTGATGGCGGTGCCGACATCCTCACCCCATCGGCTCCGCACGGAAGATCTTCGAACATGAGGTCACGCTACGCCTGCAGCGGGTGGGCAATCCGAGTCCAGCTGTATGTGTGGAAACTGGCTGGCCGGTAGGCCGCGACACCACCGTAACGGCCTCTCCGAGAGCCTCCTCGGACTCGGTGAGAAGCAGCGAGCCATCGAAGTTGGGGCGGCAAATCCCGCCGTGACTATTTGTGACCTCTCAGGCATTGCCGGACAATACAGAATGTGAGCACCGTCGGATCGGACGAAGCCGCGTTGTGGAGACGCAGTGTCGCGGGTGAGGGTATCGCTTTCGGTGCGCTGTTCGATCTTCATCGTGATCGAGTGTTCCGACACAGTTTCTGGCTCTTGGGTGATGTTCACGAGGCTGAGGATGCGTCTGCGTCAGCATTCATGGAATTGTGGCGTTGTCGTGGACAGGTCCGGCTCGTCGCCGGTTCGGTCTTGCCTTGGCTTCTTGTGACTACGAGCAATGTGTGCCGAAACCTTCGTCGGGCACGGCGTCGCTATCATGCCCTCCTGGATTCGCTCCCCCGGTCGGAGCCGGCCCTGTCGGCAGAGGACACCGCGGTCGAGCGGCTCGCAATCTTCGACGCGGTATCCCCTGAGTTGGCGGACGCCCTCAAGGACGTGTCGGAACGGGATCTCGGATTAGTGTCGCTGACGATCTTGGAAGGGTTCTCGATCGCCGAGGCTGCCGCGGCACTCGGGATGTCACCGTCGGCGGCAAAGACGCGGCTATACCGTCTGCGAACCGGACTTCGGCAAAAGCTCGCAGCACCGGTGAACGCGCTTGATCGGCAATTGGAGGGGTGATGACGATGCAGATGGACGAGCGTTTCGCAGACGAGCTGCGGGCCGCTCTCGTGGCCGAAGCGGGACGCAAACGCACGCGCCACGCGCGGAGAGCCTGGTTCGCGGGTGGGGCCGTCGTCGTCGGAGTACTCGGCGGTTCCAGTGTCGCGACCGGTGTGCCCATTCCAATCGGTGGGATAGCGGATCCGGCGGACAAGCCGGGATCTGCCGCAGTCGATCCCGTCGAGCGTGCGGAACACGACTCGATTCTCGACTTACCGTTGGCAGACGAGATCCAGTCGGTCGAGCAGGCGCTATCGCAGCTCGGTGTATTCGGTGAATTCCCCGATGTCTTCGGGGCAACGGAGGTCAACTATGACACGGCGGAGCTCCTTGTGTACTACAACGAGGCTGCGGCGCCGGAACGAGTCGCGACATTCCTTGCGCGCGTCGACGCCGTCAGCGCGCCGGCGGAATTGGGCATTGTCGCCGTCGCTGCCGGATATGCGCGTGCCGAACGCGAACAGGTTCTGCGCGGGCTACTCATGCGGGCAGGCGAGCTCGCCAGCCAACTCCAGGTGTCCGAGATAAGCGGAGGCGGCATAGATCATCGCACCGGTCAGATCGTCATCCACACAACCGACGACATGGGAGCCCGCACAGTGACGATAGGTAAGGAGTCGATTCGTGTCGTCGGGTCAATCGGACCAGCCTTCACCGGGTCCACACCACGTAGTGGCATGGACAGCATGTGAGCCCTCGGGCTTGATTGTTTCTCGACCGCGCGCGAGACGGAGGTGCAAGCCGACCCAACAGTCAGTTGGGGTCACCTCGTGGCCAGGGTTGCACTCATCGCGAAGCTGATGTCTTGAACGTGGAAATAGAAGCAGTTCTTGACACCATTGACAAGGATGTGGCCATACTGCTGGCCGTGCGCAATCGCGTCTCCGGTGGCCGTGGTCGTGAGCCAAGGCCCCCCGGAGTCGCCCTCAGCGCATTCCTGGTAGTTCGTCCGGACGAACGGGTAAAGGAAGATGCCGCCTTCACCGATCGTCGCCTGTCCAACTGCGTTCACCCATCCGATATCCAATCCTGAAACGCCACCGCTCAGCGCGACGGGTTCTCCGATGGTCGGGGTTGCATCCGCGCCGGTGACGGAGCGGATATCGGAAGTCGCGTAATTGCCAACGAAGACGCTTGCGCTGAACTGGCTCAGCGGTGAGCTACGGATGAGCATGGTGTCAATTGCTAGGTCGGAACCGAGCCTTGTGCCAACATACTCGCCGTAATTGTAGAAGGTGGATACCCCACCCAAGTAATTGCAATGCTCGGCGGTGCTGCCTCGAAGCTCGAGGTTTGACCAAACCTGCCAAGTGAAACCGCTCGTGCAACGGATAGTGCTTGTGAGCCCGGTGTCGGCGACCAGCCTCAGCCCGCCAGTCCAGGGAGCATAGTCGTCATAACGCGTTTGCGCTTCAGGTTGCCCGGACGAACCAACGATCGTGAAGCGTTCATCACCGACGGTGACCGGCACGTGCGTCCGACACTCGAACTCGACGGTCACGGCGATCAGTGTCCCACCTCGGGCAAGTCGATAAGTCGGAGGCGCATGACCGCCGGCCACGGTCGCTGAGGCGAAGGGTCCGCTCGAATTTGTGACTATTAAGTGACTACGAGAGCGGTTCTGCAGTCGAGAGTCGCGGGCCCGCAGTAGCCGAAATCCCTGATCAGCCACGCGAACCTATCGAGGTGCATCCGCGTGGACTGTTTCCGTGCGTAATGTGGGATTGCCTGCCTGCTGCCGGAGCATCGAAAGGGCGCCTGATCAGCCAGTTTGCAGAGAGCCGATGACGGGAATCGAACCCGCGCTGTCTGCTTGGGAAGCAGAAGATATCCAGTAGTGATTCACTCGACTTCACCCGGGCTCACGAGCCCCGGAATCACGGGGAAGTGTGAACCCGAGTGAACCAACGTGATCTCGATTTTGTGACTATTAAGTGACTACGAGCTCCTGTCCAGCCTGCTTGAGATGTGCACGAATCGAGTCACCTCCGGCGATCGACCGCCGGGCATTTCATCGCACGCTTCACCATATTGGCGACGCCGGTAGGCGCCCATTCCGTCGCGAACTGGTCGCGTCGTCGCGTCGAGGAGTGCCCGAAAGGATGGCGCGATGCAGTTAGGGACCGTCATCCGCGCGCTTGCCGACCTCTGACAGGCTCGCGCAGACCCGTTGCGCTACGTTCTCTCCACCCACAGGCTTCTGCATGCCGACGTGCGATGCGGGCCGTACTGCACACCCATCGTTGATACCTGATCAAGGTGGATTAGCTCCGCAGAGCCGCTTCGAGTTCAGCCTCGGTGAAGCCGAAGGTGTAGTCCTCATCTTTCCCGTGGGACGCCCAGATGTCCGCTGCCTCGTGCACGCTCAACGACTCACCACTCAGCTCATCGTCCTCATCGTCAAGCCCGAGCCTGCAGCTTTCGCAGTACATCTCGGAGTAGACGTAGCGCTTGGTCAACAACGTCCCGCAGCGCGGGCATGGAGGAGTATCCCCGTGGTAGGCGTCCGTCTCTTGCCAGGACTTGTCTCGGAAGACGTCGAACAGCCCCATATACAGCCCCAATCGCTTCGCCAGACCGGCCTGCGTCCTGCCTGTACGGGTGTTTATAGCTTATCCGGCGAGTGTCCCTCGGCGCAGGCGCAACGGTGCTAGATCAGCACTCATGATCAGGATTCGGTCGCGCTGTCCGATCAGCTCGGTCTCGTTTGATGCAACGGAGGCCGAAGACGTGCATCGCGTTCTGCGCTGGCCGCAAGTTGAGTACGAGGTGGTGTTCGCGGCCCTCGATGCGTTTCGCGAGAAGGCAAGCCAGAGCGACCGGCGCTGAACGAATCCCGCACCGTTGCGCTGAGGGATCGTCCGTGCGTCGCCCGCGGACCGGAATTGAGCACGCTCCAGGTGGCTTGCGCCGGCCGTCGCGCCCCGCCGTTGTCCGCGCTGCCTCAGTCGGCCCCGAGTGCGGAGGTGTATCGAATCGCCACCCCGACACTGTCGGGTGTACGTCGGCCATACAGCCAAGCCCAAAGGACGGCTGCCGCAGCGCCCGCACCTGCGATCGCACCGGCCCTCAGAGCATCGTCGGGTGTGCTCGACGCGGCCACCGCCGCCTCGATTGCTACAGGGACGCCTCCTGCTTTTAAGCGATCTGAAAACGAGGCCTTCGCAACGCTCGCTCGGAGCCGAATAGACGACTCGACCATTCGCTCGCGAAAGAGTAGTCCTGCGCTATCAGCATCTCCGTCCTCCAGTTCGTTCTCGAGTTCGTCGAGCGCAGAGTGAAGGTCAGCACGAAACCCAGCGAAGGTATCGTGGCGCCGAATCGCCAAGGCGTCGTCACTCGATAGATCAAGGCGGTCCATGTTCGGAATCTCACCGGCCGACGTTCGCACTAGGTGGCGGCTCAGATGGACCCCACTACTTTGATGAGGGCGCACGAGTGCCGACGTTTCAAGAAGGTAGTCGAGCAGCGAGATCTCTGTTGCGCTCGCAAGTGCGACGTCGATAGCGGGATCACCCGCTGTAACAGAGAGCTGCCAGCTGAGGTGAAGAAGTGCTTGCCCCAGCTGCTCGACGCGCTTCCGTGTCTCCTCGACCTTGCGGTTCAGCGACCACGACGGCTCCATCTCGGGGACGAGTAGACCAAACGCAAACAAAAGCTCCGATCCTTGGTCGATGTATGAACGGGCCGCTGACCCGCCGAGCATTGCCGCGGTGTCTGCGGCTTCCGCGAAGTTGGTAAAAACACGCATATCCGGATCGACACCAAAAGCCCGCAGGACGCCCTGCCTGGATCTGTCAGCAAGAGCTGGTCGGACAGACCGGAACTGAAGTGTGCCAGCCGCCATCAGGGACTCGACCTCTGCCAGTAAGCCGGTCAGTTCAGTGAGGGCCGCCGCGGCGGCCTGGACACCGCTGCGGGTCCTGATCTCCTCGATCTCACGCACAGGGTCGGAACACACGAGCCCGTCGTGTGCCAGCAGCATTCCGAGCGCACGCCCCCCTATCGTCTCGCGTGAGCCAGTGCCAAAAAGCGACAGCTTGTTGAACCGATGATGACTGAGCAGTGGGTAAACACGCCCGTGTCTGCTCCGCCGCGCGGGGGTCGTTGGCGCGTCCAACGCGAGTTGCCATTCGTCCAGAAACGCCTCGAGTTGCGCTGATGAGATCGTTTGCTTGGTCATATCGAGTTGAGCCGGGCGAAATCCAAGCGATGCCTCATAAACGGCAAGCAGATCCATGAACCACACCGTAGCGGCGGTGGTCCTCGCGCAACGCTCCCACACGGATGGCGATTACAAAGTGGACGGGTCCGCACTCGACCTTCCCTCTACACGCAGTGCGCAGAAGGGATGGCTTCGAACGCGCTCGGAGGCTTACTCGTGGTTGCCCTCGCCGGGCGATGCCCGTACGGATCGTCTGTGCGTCGCAGGCAGACCGGCAATCGAACGACCCTAGTCACGGGCCAGAAGCCACTGTTGATTGCGAACGACCGAAGTTGGGGGCTGTTGCCGCGGCCTAATGCGTCGAATGGAGCAGTCCAGGCTTGTCCGAAGGACCAGTTTCGAGGGGCGAAGCCCGTCCCGAGCGTTAGCATCGTGCGGTGAGTCACCTCGGCCGAAAGGGCATCGACAGGAAGTTCGAACATGCGCTGGAGGTAGCCGGCCGCGTGGATCAGTTCGCCGCTGACTATTTCGCCAGCGAGCCGATCGAACTCATCCCAGTCGACGACAACCCATTGGGCATGGCGGAAGTCAAGGTGCGCCTTCCGCTGGACGAGATGTCCTTGGGCATCCTCGTCGGGGACGCGGTGCACGCGGCGCGAACCGCCCTCGACCACCTGGCGTGGCGTCTTGTGGAGGTCGGCGGCGGAAACCCGTCACGATCCACCCAGTTCCCAATTCAGGAGACCTCCGCTGGGTTCGCTGATCTGGCGAGAAAGCAATTGAAAGGAGCCAGCCTTCCCGCGCGGCAGATGGTCAAGGAATTGCGGCCCTATCTCGGCGGGGACGAGAGATTCGTTCTGCTGAACCAACTCGATATCGCGGATAAGCACCACATGCTCCTGCCAACGGTCTTCACGGCCACCGGCCTGATGTTGAGCGCACAAGCGGGGCGCCGCGTCGACGGTCAGATGGTGTACGAACCACAAGGGATGGACGTAATGCTTTCAGCCGCGGATCCAGATCCAGTCGTGGACGGACTGCTCGTGCAGCGGCCGTCGGTTCTAAGTCCGTTCGACGACGATCCCGAGCAGGAGATCGGCCTTCGCATGGGGCATGCGCCGGCGTTCGCGATCCACGTCGGCGCGAAGTCCGCCGGCAAGGATTTGAAGGTCAACGAGATTGCGCCTCTGATCTCAGGTATCCGGGCTGCGGTTGAGCCGATTGTCCAGCTAGTCGCGTGACTAAGGAGCGCATGCTCCGGTTGGGCCGCACCGTTCACCGAGACCGAGCGGCACCCCTCGCCTTTGGGCGCACGATCAACGACGGGCTAACGGGCGGCGGCTTCGCTGGGCGTGTACGCCACCGCCACGATGAGAGACGGGCCCCCGGCAGCCGACCTAGGATGATGCGGTGTCTCGCATGCTGCTCGTGCTCTGTCTGGGGTTCGCTCTAGGTGCGCTCGTATGTGCGATTCAGTACGTTCTGATTCGCGCTGGACGCTTCCCTCGAAACCCATACATAGGGCTCCCCGGCTACGCTCGCGAGTCCGATGAGGTGTGGGCACGAGCGCACAAGGCGGCACTGCCGTGGATCGGTCGCGCCGGCCTGCTTGCTGCGGTCACAGCTACCATCGGGGCGTTTGGCTTGGCGGTCGGTGCTGGCATTGAGGCATGGGACCCTCTGAACGTCGCCTGCGGCATCGGCGGCGCTGTCGCCGCGGGGCTCTATCTGTTCGGAGCGAATGGCGCTGCTGACGAAGCCACAAACGGATGACCAGACGTCGGTGAGCCCAGCTGACGCTGAGGGATCGCTTCAGGCGCCAAACCGTCGGCGGAGAGCCACCGGGATCGAGCGCGCCGGGATCGTCGTCTGACCGCGTCGTGTGGAGGTATGCACCGTCCCCCGATCGTCGACGATGCGGGCCTGGCATCGCACGAGAGCAACCGTGTGCGGCGTCGAGCTGCCGACGTCGACCGTGAGCGATGCTTCTCGCACCCAACCGACCGGTATGTGTCGGGCATCGAGATGGCGCACGAGATCTCGCTGGAGCACCTCTGCGACCGCGCGAACGTCGCCGGACGCGGGTATGGCCGTCCCAGCGATCATGTCGAACGCGTACACCGTTCCCTCGCCTGAGCGAACCGCCTGGGCGATGTGCGCGAGCGGCCAGTCCGGGTTTGCGGGCGAATCGAAGATGACGTGCCCCGTGATGCCATCGGCGACGTCCGCAAGTTCACGCCTTCGAGCCACGATGAGACCCTATCCGCGGACAATGCCACTCGCCCGCTGTCGCATTGGCCGATCCCGCGTTGGCCGTCGGGTGGCGGGATCGCCACCGACCTGCGTCGACCGATCGTCGCACCCCTTCGCTGATTAGTGCCCACATCGCAGCCCAGCACGAAGACCTCGAAGCCATCCGCCGCGGGGTGTCTCGAGCTCATCTGCAAGCGCCTCGTCGAACCACCGAGTCCTGTTCGTGGCTCAGCTCCGACCCGATGTCGCCGCAGCACAATATGATCTGGCCGGAGAAGGGCGGCCTGCTTGATGACTGATTTCATTTCCGCCACCGCGGACATTCGTGGCGATTACCGCTACACGCTGACCCGCGTCTGGGACGCAGCGCTGCCAACGATCACGTTCGTGCTGCTGAACCCGAGCACCGCCGACGCGGAGCAACTCGATCCGACGCTGCGGCGGTGCGTCGGGTTCGCGGAGCGCGAGGGGTACGGCGGCATGGTGATCGCCAACCTGTATGCGTTCCGTACCAAGTCCCCGAAGGTGATGATGGCCGCAACTGATCCTGTGGGACCGGAGAACGATCGCGTGCTCGGCAACGTTACTGGCATCGTCGTAGCGGGGTGGGGCACGAACGCCGATCCGGCCCGTGTCGCGCAGGCGGTCGCGCTGCTGCCGCCGCTCAACGCATTGGGCGTCACGAAGGATGGGCACCCGAAGCATCCGCTCTACGTGCATCGTGATGCGCCGCTCATTGACTGGCCGCCCGCCGGGTGAGGTAGGCGCCTCGCCTTAGTCATTCGACTTGTTGGGAGGCCTGGATTCTCGCTTTGGCGAACGCGGTTCGGCCTCAGACCGGGCGAGCTGCTCCGCCTCGTACGCGGCGCGAAGCTCATCCTCCTCTGCCCACCACTCGTGAACCTCGTTCTGTTGCTGGCGAAGAACACCGAGTTCATGTGCGACGTCTTGTGCCAACACCCGCTCGCCTCGGAGCCATGCCGACACCACTTCGAGACCGGCCCGTCCAGCGCGCCGAACAGCCTCGCTCTGGCTACGTGCATATCCCACCTGCTGTAGGGCGAAGGCCATCCCGATTCCCTCACGCACGGTCGTGAGGTCGCTCCGGACCTCGACAGAAGGAATCAGCGCGATCTCGCGTTCAAGGAGAGGATCCTCGTCCTCCCATGACTCGGGAAACCAATCTTCAAAGTCCGGCCGATCCCGATCTGGCGGCTGGTAAGGGTTCGGAGGTGAGGCGCTTCGAACGACTCTGATCAAGCGCTCCCGCACCGCCTCGGCTGCGGGCCGTGACATTTCCCAGAGCTCTCTCTCGCGGTCCTCCTCGCGATGAGCACGAGCCTCCTCTCGGGCTGTTCGCTCACGCCGAGAGCGCAAGAGTTCGACGGTAACTACGCCGGCGAGGGTCAGGATCGCGCCCAGAATCGCGCCGGCCACCTGCGGATTGAACGCCACGGCCGCCAAGTCCATGCTTCACCGTACTTGATCGGGAGTCGCAAGTCTTCGGACCGATCGGCCGCTCTTGGTAGCTACCCGGCTCGCGCGCGGTTGGCGACCGGCTGCTGTCGCGCTGCTGCGAGCCCGCGCAAGTGCGGCGCGACGCGCTTGGCATGCGCGTCGCCGCACCGTATTGGTGCCCAGGGATGCCGGGTGTGCGAAATCCCCGGGATCGCACGCTCGCGGCCGCCGACCCGCTGGGTAGGGTCACGACATGGGGATTGCTGGGGAGCGTGCTCGGGTACTGGTGACGGTGAAGGCGTCGCCCCAGCCGTCAGCGAAGTACGGGGACACCGTGTGCGTCGCCGGGTTGCGGATCGATGAGTCGCCGCACCGGTGGATTCGCTTGTACCCAGTGCCGTTCCGCTGGTTGAGCTCTAGCAGCCAGTTCAGCAAGTTCGACGTCATCGACGTGACCGTGAATCGACGAGCGCAGGATAGCCGCACCGAAAGCTTCGTCCCGGATACGCAGTCGATCCAAGTGGTGGAGCATCTGGATGGCTGGGATGCTCGGGCGCCTTACATGAACATGCTTCCGACGACGACGACCTGTCGGCTGACAAATGAGGCGGAGCGTGATCATGCGGCCCCCTCGCTGGGGATGGTGAGGGTAGCGAGCCTAGAAGGGTACGCGCTAGAGAATCACCCGGGCTGGACCGCCGAGGAGGAAGCGAAGATCGCGAAGGCCATGCTGAGCTCGGAGCTAGATCTGTTCGGAACGAATGCTCCCCCGGCGACGAAGCTCAGAGCGCCGCGACTGAAGCTCCGGTATCAGTACAAGTGCCTGGAGCCCGAGTGCCCGACACATCAGGGGTCGAATCTGGACTGGGAGCTGACCGCGCTGCAGAACCGGTATCACCGTGAGTCGATCGATCGCCTGCGGGAGATCGTCGAGGACAAGTTTGTCCGACAGATGTTCGAGGGCCGCCGACAGACATCGTTCTTTATGGGGAACTTCGAGGCCCCGTTCAAGCGGTCGAAGTTCAGCGTGCTCGGCATCTACTACCCGCCGTTGGCGGTGGCCTCGAAGGTGCCCCTGTTCTGAACTGCTACGCGCTGACGAACTCGTTCATGCGGTTGCGGATCGCAGTAAGAGCCTCGCGGCGATGACAGTGGAGCTCTGACGCTTCGAAGCAAAGCAACGCGACCTTTACGGTGCTCGCCAGATCCGCGAGCTCATCGATGGCCGCGGCCGCGTCGGGCATGGTCAGGCCATCGGCATACTTGGCACGCGCAGCGCGGCCGAGGTCCGTGCGCCACTCCTCCGAGAAGCCGGCGCGGTTGTCACGGGCGTTTCCGAGCTCGGGTCGATGTTGGTAGGAGATGCCGGCGGCCTCGACGGCATCGGCAAGCGCGCGCTTGGAGAAGCCCTTCTTGCGCGAGATGGCGTTGAGCCGGACATCCACCAGGACGGTCACCCCGAGGGCGGCCAGGTCTGCAACCAGCAGCTCGATGGTTTTCCCCTCATAGCCGACGCCGGTGAGGCCCCCAGTCTCAGTCCACATGTTGCCCAGCGTACCCGGCGCGATATGGGCCCTCTGGATGCCGCGGCCGCCATTGACACGGGCGGAGTAGCGCGGCGAGTTGCCGGCCGCGAGCGCCCCGCCCGGATTCGTTCACGCAGTCGATCACGCGCGGGCCACAAGACGGCGGGGGATGAGGCTCACCTGGCCCTTCCGTATCCACTGCTCCGCCCGAGCGAGCCTCGCTACGATGACGAGCATGACCCGGCCGCAGCCGCTCCAAACGTTCGATGCCAGTGGAGACGACATTCCGCTGATGCTTGCACGAAGCTGGGCGGATGCGACGTTCGAACTGCTCAACAGTTCGAAGGAAAGGCGACGGCGCCACCACAATCTGGATTCGATGCACGAGCGAGTGGACGGTGATGGCATCACCTGGGAGGCGGTCGAGGAGTCGCTTCGAAAAGTCTGGACAACCGATTGTCTTCTGATCCTCAGCGCCGCCAACCTAGAGGCATGGGTGCGCAAACTCTACATCGCACGCCGACGCCGGGTACCCGAGTCGCTCGAGAATCTGAAGCGACTTCGGAACGCCATCGAGCATCTCGATGAAGCGGACCTCGATGAGGAGTCATGGACTGCGACGGCGAGGACCGCTGTCGCCCGTACTCGTGGAATCGGCGCGTTGCCCAATCAGTCACTCGCAATTGGCGTGACCGGCGACGGGAAGCTGTTCGGGGTGATGACCCATGACGAACTGGAGGGCCTCGTTCGTAGTTTGCTTGATGAACTCGCGCAGGAGCTCGATGACCACGCGCGCGACTGGTTCGAGTTTGCGCGGTCAGGTCGCTAACGGACGGAGGCGCAGCACCAGGGGACGAGCTCAGCGGTTACGACTAACCCCAGGCTTGGCGTACTCGTGCCTGCGTCTAGTTTGTTGACTTATTCGGCACAAGGTAGTGGGGGCCCACGAGGCCGACATGAACGATCTTGGTGGGCCCATTTGTGTCGTCGTAGAAGTAGACGCGAGGAGCGAGGGGGCCTCCACCTTCGGAGATCTTGAGGTGCGCGAGCATCTTGACTTCCCCTAGCTCGTTCACTCGGCGGTCGACCTTGAAAACCCGAGACCGGCCGAGGCTGTTCTGGACATACTCACTCTCGGTCATCGAGAGCTTCTTGCTCGTAGCCGGCCATCCCAGCACGGGCCCCGAGGCACACCACTCCCAGAATCCGCCGGCGTCCCATCCGCCAGCTCGGTCTTCGGCATACGCAGCAAGCGCACGCAATCCACGCCACGTGGTGTTGCCCCAGGCGTAGGCGTTCGGGGCAGTGTCGATGTCGTCAAGTTCCCGAACAGCGGTGTCAGGCAGGGCAAGCCAACGCGGAAGGTACGTCTGCGCGGCGAGCACGGCCTCAGAGGTGTCCTGCACCTCGTCGGGAATCGATGTAGCATCTTCATGCTGGGTCCCCCAGAGCACATCGGCGAGGCCACGGGAGATCAGCTCTTCCTTGAGGCGCGCCAGGTGGCCGTTCGCGGCGGCGAGCTCCTTCTCTAGTGCGCTGTGCTCGTCGCGAGCGAGCTCGCGTTCGAAATCCCACTCATCCCGCGCCGCCACCAGCTCCGCGGCCGGAATCATGCCATCGAGGGCATCGGCGGGGAGGCCGTTCTGCTCACCGAACACACGGAACACCTCGGGAACACGACGCCGAGCGGAGAGTTGGGAGACTGAGTACACGATGCGGTTGATCGTCCGCTGTCTCGCTTCCTCGAACAGCGATCCGAGATAGTAACGGTGACGCCATCCCTCGGACTCGGCGGTGACAGGTCCAGGAATGTAGACGCGGACGCCTCCGCCCCAGATCGCGAGCGCGCCGAGCCTGCTCCGGAATGCCGTGACGGCTGCGTTGTCGAGCGTGAACACCACGGCCACGCCCTCCGCGCGCCGCGCGATCGTTTCGGCCACCCTTCGCCATTCGCCGATGTGGTCTCCGCCCGGCTCGGTGCAGACGATCACGGGTAGCGAGCGATCCGGGTCCGCTAGGAGGCCGACGAGGATGTCGATACCGTTCGCCGGGATCGACAGCGTCTGGGTGAGCACAGTGCTGCCGCCCAGGCTCGGCTTCTCGGACGCCTCTAGAAGCTGGTGAACCACCAGAGGCCGGCCGACGATCACCCTCTGAGTCAGGTTGTCCGACTCCATGCGGTTCTCGACGAGGATGTGCACGCGGGCCTCGTCCACGACCACCCGGATCACGACCGTCCACTCGGTCGGCTCGCCGGGAATCTGGTCCGTCACGATGACCTCGAAGGCCGCGGCGCCGACCGGTCGATACTCGACGCGGCGCTGGCGCTCCTGCGACACGACCAGTTCGCTCGGCCCCTCGACCAGGGCCGCCGGTTCGGAGGTCTCTTGAGTCCAGCCGGCGACGCGCCGCTTCAGGTCGTCGAGAACCTGGCCGAGCCCTGACGCTGGCTTGTCAGACCAAACCGCCCGATAGAGAACAGTCACCGCAACCCCCTTCGCGCCGAGGCGCCTGCAGTCGCCTTGGCCCGCGCCATGGACACCGTTGACGACTCTAGTGACAACGTGCGACCTGGGCGCGAGCCCCCCGAGACCATATGGTGTGTGACTGTTGCTCGGTGGATGGCGGCGGCATTCTGTTATCGCCCGTGTCGCTCGGCGCACCGTCTCGGCAAGCTGTGGCGCCCCGGCCGCGCGCCGTCGGCGGAGCACGCCATCATGGCTTCATGGAGCAGCGTCGGGTCTTCGAGATTGCGAATGAGTTCAGAGTCGACACTCGTACCGTCCTCGAAGCGCTGCGCAGCATTGGTGTGGTTGCGCCGAGAGAGGAGACCCAGCTCAGCGGTGAAGTCACGCAGCAGGTTCGCGCGCTGCTGGAAAGCAGGCGTGCACTCCCGCGCCAACCAGGCGGAGCGAAGCCGTCACGCCCACGCGAACAAGGCGCTGGGAAGTCGTCACGCCCACGCGAGCCGGGCGATAGGAAACCATCGCGCCCAAAGTCGGCGCTCGCCCAAAACCCTCTTCGCGGAAAGCACAACCGCGCAATCAGGGAGCTCATCTCCACGATGGCGGCGCGACTACGGGCGTCGGTAAGGCCCGCTGCAGATGTCAGTGTCATCGTCTTCTTCCACGACCGCGAAGCGACGACCCCGTACGGAATCTGCACTCTCGACGGCGACCCACTGACCTCGGCCGCAATCGATGACGCCGACGTCGCAGACGTGCTCGCACCCATGCGCGACGCCGACCGCGACTACCTCCGCCGGGACCGGACGCCACCCAATCTGTACATCGCGTTCGATCTCGTCCACCAGCACGTCTGGTACGGCAGGTCACTGAAGACGGTTCAGAAGCACAGCGGCTCTCGCCTCGATATGGAGACGCTCGTACGGGTCCCAGATCCGTCGACCGGTGAACCTCCACGCCTCGCCCCACAGGCCCAGCTCTTCACACCGGACCAGGTGCCACGTCTGACTGCGGCGATCGCCACGGGCGAAGACCGTCCAGAGGAGTCCTTCCTGCTCGACGAGGAGTTCCTGCACCTCGCCGTCGACAGCCTCGTGGACGCCGAGCTGCTCGAGCCCTTGCCCGTCCACATCAATGCGCTCTGGGTCTTCTCGCGACCGATCATCATGCAGCGCCCGGACCACAGCGACCGCCATGTTCGAGCCGTCTGGTTCCGGCAGGGTGCGACACTGTGGCGCATGCGCACGTACACCGCCGGAGTCGGCGCCGGCATGAGGGTCAGGCAGGTCGGCGCTCAGCTCGCCGGACGTGTGCCATTCGTGCCGGTGTGGGACGACACCCGACCGGAGCAGAAGCTGCTCGCGGCCGTCTGGGCGCTGATGGCTCAGGGCGGCGTCGCGGAATCTGAACGCATCGGCTTAGGCGGCGCTGTCATCAACGGGATCCCGGAGCGCTCGGGCGATCTCACTGTCGTCCGCGTGAAGGCAGGGACCGATCACGCGACCGTGTACCGAAGAGAGGGCGCCGGCGAGCGATCGGATCGCGCGGCTTGGTCGGTGCGCGGGCACTGGCGACGGCAGCCGTACCCATCGCTGGGACTCGATGAAGACGGCAATGTGCGCACCAGACCGATCTGGATCGCCTCGTATACGAAGGGCAGCCGCGAAGCCCCAGTGGAGCCGAAGGTGATCACGGTCCATCCGTAGGCGGACGAGCCATCTGCCGGCTGGTGCGCCTAAGCCAATAACGATCGTTTTGGCGCGGATCACGAATGTGATCCAGTCGTCGACGAATCGCCGTCGTCGTGTGACATACGGTGGTACTTCGGCGGCATGGAGCCGGTGGGATGCGAGTTCCCGCCTGAGGGGAACAAGCTCGTACCCGTCGTCGCGATCGGGGCGCCACTGTTATGTCGGTGCAGGATCTCTCGGATGACGAGGCGAGCGGACAGGGCGACCGAGTTCCGCGGCACGGACGGTGCGAGCGTTTGCGGGACAGACCCGCGCGATAGCTTTGCGCCACAACGAACGCGAATGGGGAGCGCGGTGGACCGGAAAGAGAAGAAGAGACTCCGCGAACACGTCGGTGAGCACCTGGACGTCTCGCATGCACGCCTGACCGACGACGAGGCGGTGAAGTGTGCCCAGTTCGTCGACGAGTACGACGAGAATTACAAGGGTCACAGCGTGACCCGGACTCATAGCCACGACGGCTGGAGCTCCGACGGAAAATCCACGAGGGAGGAAACCTTCACGGAGACGTTCACCGATGATGTCGGCATCAGATTCGACTACGAGTATCGCGATGACGACGGCCAGACCGGATCGTCGACCAGCGTGGTCAACGATGCGCGGGGAATTCTGAACTGGCTCCGCCGCAATTGAGGCCTCATGTCGCTGACGAGTCACCTGAAGGACGCCGAATCGCCGGTCAGGCAGTTTATCCACGAGAGTGCGCCGGAGCTTGCCCTCGCTGGCACCCGAGGCGCCGACGGCAAGGCGGCGGCATCGCGACTCGGCTTTGATGAGCTCACAGCGCTTGAGACCAAAATCCCCATCCCGGCCCAGGTGAAGCCCGCGGAGCGCAAGAGCCACGCGATCGTGGCGGGCATGGCGCTCGACTACCGCATCCGCATGGATCTGCCGGGCTTCAACCTAGAGGAGACCACAGCGAGGAAGGGGCTGGATAGACTCGCGGCCAACCCCGATGTCGTGCACAGAGGCAAGCACATCTACAAGTTGCTCCACACGGCCTACGGACTCACCTACCTCACGGTGAAGAACGATCCACATCCGTTGAGCCTCGCTCGCGCGTCGGTGCTACTGGCATGGTGCGAGTCGATCTATCGGGCGGGGCCGATCGCAGCGCTTACGAATGACCTCGGCCGGCACATCAAGCGGGCGAAGGACTCGTCCGGCCTGTTGATGAGCATCGACGCCCCGTTGATCTTCGATATCGCCGACATGCACAAGCCGCTCGTGCCTGTGCTTGACGAGTGGAACCAAGCGGCCGCCAAGGGCATCGCCTACGTTCCCAACCCGACGTTCCTCGGAAGCGTGGCTGTGGGGGGAGCAGATGGTGACTTGGTACTCAATGACCTGCTCGTGGACGTCAAGACTCGGGAGGAGATCACAAACCCGTGGCTCCGTCAGAGCCTGTTCCAGCTTCTTGGCTACGCGCTCCTCGACGTCGAAGACTCGCTCGGCATCCGCCGCGTCGGAATCCTGCTTCCTCGACAGCCGTATTTCTCGGTCTGGAAGCTGGACGATCTCCTCGGCAAGGACGCCGAGGATGCCCTGCCCGAACTTCGAGATCGTTTCGCCGGCCTGCTCAGTGGGATGCTCCGCGCTCGTCCCATCTGAGCAACGTCGCGATCGTGGACCATGTCCGGGCACTTCATCGGACAGGCTTCTGCGAATGAGGGCTATGTCTGGTTCTGGCGAAGCGCCGCTGCGACGGCCGGCGCGGCCCCAATGGCTCCTGTCCGGGCGCTTCGCTCGGCGATTCGCAGCAGTAGGTCTGCGAGGTGAATGATGTCGGCCGCTTCGGTGGGATGGTCGAACTCAACCGCTCGGTGACTCGCCGGGTTCTTGAACGCACCGATTGTGCCGGCGAACAGATTCGCGATCGCCTCCCTCTCCGATTTCAGATCTCCCGTGGCAAGTGGGCCGGACTCGGGATTGAATGCGGCTCGCATGAGTCGGTCCCCGTACAACTCTGGACCGGCACCCGACAGCTCGCGCACACGCAGCTCAACCTGGTGAGTGGCAGCGAAGACTGCGGTCTGGTAGCTACCGCGCTCGAACAGCGTCCTCGCCTCCTCCAATGCCGGGTGAAGATCTGCGTGCAGGCGGTATGACGCCTCCGCGCGGCCGATGTCAGCGGACTCCGCCGCCGCGATGCCAGCGGTGGTCAGGCTGTACTCCCCGGTCGCCCCGCTGTTAAGGGATGCTGGCCCGACGAGGGCGCGTGAGATCAGCCAGGCGAACGCGTCAGTCAGCACCTGCGGGAGGTTGAGCTGCAGGTATGCGTCGGGCAGCTCCCGCTGGTTGTTGACGCGTCGGGCCTGCGCGCGCGCGCTTGCCTCGGCGTGTGCGCGCATGTTCGGGACTGACCACTCCGGCTTCTCTGAGAGGTGCATGGCGCGGGCGATCAGCAGCCCGGCCTCGGAGGGGGTCATCAGTCCCAGCTCGCGTGCGCCCACGGTGAGGACCTCCGCGATCGTGACTGCTATGTCCTCGGACGGTTCGGCTGCGATGCTCATTCGCGAGTTCCGTGCATCCGCATTTGGTCAACGTAGCGCACCGCATCCACCGTGCGGCACAGTCACCACGATTCGAATTGGAGCCTCTTCGGGTCGGCGCCACGTGCGAGCACGGCGCTTCTCTGCCATGCGTGAGGCGCGACAGGGACCTTGCTGCCCAGGCAGCCCTCACGAACCATGCCGTTGCATGAGATCACCACGCCGTTCCTGGTGATAGCTGACCGGCGCGCCGCGAGCTTTAAGCGCTGCCGCTGGAACCGGCCGTACGGGGCGTTGATAGGGCCGCGGTGGCATAGTCTTCGATCGTGGCTGATCCTGCGAAGTTCGATCATGACAGACTTGGACATCTCCTCTCCGACCAACTCCTCGTCGTTCCGCCCTTCCAGCGACGCTATTCATGGCTTGAAGAACATGTCACAGAGTTCTAGTCAGACATTGAGAAGGCGAGGGCTGATGGAAATTCGTACTTCATGGGCACAGTTGTGCTTGCCGACGCCCCGAATGGAGACAATCGCAAGCTGATAATTGACGGTCAGCAGCGCATTACGACGACCGCGCTGCTCATCGCAGCCGTTCGTGATCGTCTTCGCGAGCTCAAGAAGGACATGCCCGCCCAGTCCGTCGAGAGCACGCACCTAAGCAACTACGTGCTTGCCGAGGAAGAGACCATCTCGAAGCTGACGCTCAGTCCCGAAGATCAGCCGGCGTACGATGCCATTCTGGTCAGCACGCCGCGCGTTGCGAAAGCGGATGGTGTGTCCCGTTCCTATTGGCAACTCAAGGCCCGTGCAGACGATCGCGCTCCGTCGGAGGATGACTACCGGCAGTTGATCGAGCTCGTAACATTCCTCGATAAGAACGTCCAAGTCCTGCTTGCGGTCGCGACTGGTCTGCCCGAAGCGTATGTGATTTTTGAAACTCTCAACGACCGGGGGGCGGACCTCACGACCGCGGACCTCCTCAAGAACTTCCTCTTCAGCGAGGCAGGAGCGAGCGCCATCGCGTTCGCTCAGGCGTCGTGGACTCGAATGAGCTCGCGGTTTGACAAGCCAGAAGACTTCGTCAAGTTTCTTCGGTACGAGTACATGTCTCGCCGAGGCCAGGTTACGAACCGTGGACTATACAAGGCGTTGCAGGCCGACATCAGCGGTGGTGCGGCAGGGGTGCGTAAGTACCTCGAGCACACCGAGAAGGCCTTGGCGCGCTACGTCGCATTGCGCGAGCCCGATGACGCGTCATGGTCCTCGCAGGCCATTGAGATCAAAGACTCGCTCCTAGCATTCCGGCGCTTCGGATTCGAGGCAAGTACGCCGCTACTTCTTGCGGCCTTTGCGAATTGGTCCCATTCGAACGCAACCCGCTTCGTCGACACTGTTGCCGCGTGGTCGGTCCGCGCGCTGATGGCCGGCACGCTCGGCGGTGGAGTTGCCGAGAAGGCCTTCTGCGATGCGGCAGTGGCAGTCACGAGCGGGGCCGCGAAGTCCGCGACCGATATCCGGCCGATGATGGATGACCTAGTTCCAGATGACTCAGCGTTCCGACAGGCCTTCATGGCTTTCGGTCCGATCACGACCACGCGAGCAAAGTACCTGCTGGCCTGCCTGGAGCGTCAGTACCTCGATAATCTCGGCGAGCCAACAGACGCCATGCCCGACTGGAGCGCCAAGACGGTTTCAGTCGAGCATATCTTTGCCAGGTCTAGCAACCGCGAGCGCTTCGACACGGACGATGACTTCGATCGTTTCGCACTGCTGCGAGATCAGCTGCAGAATCTTGCACTACTTGAACGAAGTCTGAATGGCAATCTGGAGGACAAGCCCTTCGAGGAGAAGGTCGCGACGTACTCGGAGTCGAAGTTCGCGCTCACGCGCCGGCTTTCCGAGCTTGAAAACGGTTGGAACTTTGGCGCCGCTCAGCAGCGGGCAGAAGAGCTCGCCGGGCTCGCCATCGGAGCTTGGCCCCGTTGAATTTTCAGCATGCGTCCCTAGCGGCGAACGCTCTGTCTACTGGCCAATCCGATGGCTGCGCGATACTGCTCCTGCACGTCAGCGGGGATGCGGCCGCGAGCCGGAACCACAATGCCGTGATCGGCCGCCCAAGCGCGGATCTCCTTCAACGTCGCGCCGCTGGAACTGACGCCGCGGCGGGCGGAACGGCGGGCGGTTCTGCGGGCCACCGCGGTGTACGGCGCAAGCGCGGAGCGGAAGTTGGCGGCGTTGTCAGCCGAGAGGTCGATTTCGTAGCTTTTGCCGTCGAGGGTGAAGGTGATGGTCTCGGCCGCCTCCGTACCGTCAATATCGTCGATGAGCGTGACAACCGTCTTCTTGGACAATGACGCATTCCTCTCGCTGGTTCAGCCCGGGCATGTGCAGCATAGTGACCCGCGCCTTATGACGAAGTGCGACCATCACGGCAAGTTACGCAGAAGATGGTATTGATCACTTCGGCGCACCCCAAGGATAAGCGGGCCGCCGCGGCCAGCGTCTCTGGCGAGGCATCTATGGCGCAATTGCGCCACGCTATCTTGCGCAAGCCCGGCGACGGGTTCAATATCCGCCATCGCAAGGAGTCCGATGCCGATTCAGGAGGGCACCTCTTGCTCGCCCAGCCGGTCCACTTCGCCGGGTTGGTACGCCGGGTTGCCGGCGCCTGGTCTGTTCACCGTCCAGAGCACCGCGATCTCGCAAGTGCGGCAGTAGATCACGCCGCCGAGACCAGTCACGCACCTCGTGGCACAGCTCGGACAGTCGGGCTCAGTTGAGGCAAACTCCTGCACGCGGTCAGGCTATCCGGCGTCGCCAAGCGAGCTGCGATCCGTGAATCGGTATCCACAGGCAGCCGCACTTCGCACTTACCCGGCGCTCCCAACCAACGCGAGTTCGATGTCTCGAGCCGGCCGGCATCCCATCTGAACACTCCATGCTCGCATCTGCGTGTCGAGCCGCAACCCCGAGTGCGGTGGGCGGATGGCTCGGGACGGTGCTCCGCACCATGCGTGGAGACTTCCAGCGCTTGGGGTTGCACCACGCCACTCCGATGCGCTCACTCCGCGTATCAGATGGGATGCCCTCCGAAACGGTGGGGCCAACGGAAGGGGATGCGGGGATGAGCAGGATCACGGTCTACAGCAAGCCCGACTGCGTGCAGTGCACGGCAACGTGTCGCGCGCTCGACGGCGCGGGACTCGAGTACACGGTCGTCGACCTCTCGATGGACGCGGCCGCGATGAGCTACGTGTTCGACGAACTCGGTTACCGGCAGGCGCCCGTCGTCGTTGTCGACGGTCACGGCCACTGGTCGGGGGTCCGCCCCGACCACACCGACCTCATCGCCAAGGCCGGGCAGGTGATCGCGTGACCGCGGTGATGCAGCTCGAGTTCGACCTCGCCGCTCTCCTGCCGCCGCCGCCCATTCCCGAGTACACGGGTCGTGCGCCGATGCATTACACCGGCGATTTCTACATCGTCGACGACCTCGCAGCTGCGTTCCGTGCGTGGGTCGCCCGGCACGGGAGCTTCGGGAGCCACCCCCGCTCGCACATGTGGGTGTCGGCCACCGGCCATCCGGCGCCGGCTGGCCACACCTTCACGACCATGACTGCGGATCTCCGCTGCAGCGTCGCGTACGACCATCCGCGCGGCTGCAGCTGCGTCGGCGCTCTCCTCCACCGTGCACAGTGCGACGCCTGCGAATGGGTCGCGGCCGGCAACGAGAACGGCGTCGTCGAGGCGTGGCACGACCACGCATGGCCCGGGTGGCGCGACCTGCCGGTCATGCCGCTCAAGGACCACGAATCGCCCGCCGCCCGCTCCAATCGGATCACGAGGTGGGCGCAGGAACACCAGCCGGTCGACTGGCAGGTCGAGGGCGCGCCGATCCGTACCGCCCGCGCCAGCCTCGCCAGCCGCCACGTCGAAGGCCGATCGCCGTGGAAGGGTTACGACCTCGCGGACACGGAGAACGCACGATGAGCCAGGTGCTGCAGCTCACCTTCGACTTCGACCTCGACGACGACTGGGTGCCCCTGCAGGATCCGCCGTTCGACTGGGCCAGATACGAGGCTGCGCCGAAGGCCGAGCGCCGCCGGCTTTGGAAGGCGCACCTCGCCACCTACCGATGCCGCGACTGCGGCAGCGCGAAGGGCCTCAACCAGGGCGGATCAAGCGGTCACGTCTGCGACGACTGCGCCCACCTCGACGAGTGCGAGAGCGGCCGCTACGGCCAAGACGACGGTCTGCACCACTCGAGGTGGGGCGTCCCACCCCACGGGCCAGCCGAACACGTGACGCTCTCCGCCGCGCGAGCGCGACGCCGCGCGCAGTACCGCATCAGGAACCAGAACCGTTGACGAAAGGCATCGCAATGAACGACATCGAATCCCGGGTCCGAGCCTGGGCCCGAGGCCTGTATCCCACCGAGGCTGGCGTCGAGCTCCTCATCCGGCAAGGCAAAGCCATTCGCGAGGGCGCGCCGTGGCTCGCCCCGCACGGCGACCTCGTCGCCATCGACGTCGACCGGCTGCTCGCCGCGGCCGGCGCATGGTCGGGAGGCGAACAGCGAGTGGTCGCGATCGCCGCGTCGCTGCTCGGTGGACCAGCCGTCGACCTCTCCGAGGTCATCCCCGGTCTCGACCGCGACAACGCCGCGCTCGTCCTCGCTGCGATCGCGCACGCAAACGGCTCCCGCGAGCACAGCGGCGTTCGCTTCAGCGACGGAGGTGTACCGGTCGGCTTCTTCCAGGAAGCCGCCCTCTTCCCGTGGCCGGCGGTGGCCCAGCAGACCTGACCGATGACGGCCTCACCATGTGCGGATGTCGCGCCTCGTGTCGTGGGTGACATGTCGCCACCTCGCCGTCGATCGTCGCCGGTCTCCGTCATCGGCGGCTCCTGTCCAGCCGCGACCGGATACGCGGCGGCGACGTCCCCAATGGGAGAGCGTGAGGCGTGGCGTGTGTCGACGCCTGCACCGCGACATGAGGGTTCTCGTTCGAGGACGATGTTGTCTGGCACGTGTGCGTGCCGGCTTGAGAGGGCGAGCTCGGCTCTCGGACGCGAGGACTCGACACCGAGAGCAGCGAGCGCTCCGGGACTGTCGCGGGTGGAAAGTTGCCACGAGCGAGTCTGACTGCGTCGGGCGTCCCTGAGGCACAGCGCGAGCCTGCCACAGATCATCCGACGGGGCGAGGCCGGCCTGCGCCTCGACCGACCCCAGGCGGTGCCTGCCGCTTATCGAAGCAGAACACGTCTGGCACTTGAGGGCGGCTGCGTCGCAACCGCGTTACATGAAATGCGCGGGCGTCCCCATCGGTAGGGCATGAAACAGAACAGCTACCCGTGTGGGGGTGCGGCGGATGCGCCTCGCGATCGCTGATCCCCCGTACCTCGGCCGCGCGAACCGTTGGTACGGCGATGGTCGCGGCGCGGGTCGCGTCCGTTCGGACGGCGGCGGCAGCGGTCGGAACGGGCGCAAGCCGGACCATCACCCTGAGGCGAGGGTGTGGGACGACCCGGCTTCGCATGCGGCGCTCGTGGAGCAGCTCGCTGCCGAGTACGACGGGTGGGCGATCGCCGGCCATGCGACGTCGACCGCGCTGTTGCTCGCGGCCGCGCCGGAGGGAGCGCAGCTCGCGATCTGGAGCCGACCGAACGCACTGCCCGGCGGAGCTCGCGTCGTCAATGCGTGGGAGCCCGTCGTGGTCTACGTGCCGCGGCCGAGGCGCGATCGTGCGACCGGGCTAAGGGTCCGCGACCTCCTCGTTGCGTCTGTACGCCCGCAGGGCTTCCTCGGATCCAAGCCACCCGAGTGGACGCGTTGGGTGCTGGACATGCTCGGCTACGACCCCGCAGCCGACGAACTCGTCGACGTGTTCGCCGGTTCAGGTGCTGTCGCGTCCGCCGCTGACGGGATGCTTCCACTCGTCGCCAACTCAGGGATGGAGGCGACACGATGACGCGTCAGCTATCGCGGGCGATGACGCTGCTCGGCGACGCGGCGCACGCGCCGCAGCGCATCGGACATCGACGGTTCGCGTCGTGGTGTCGCGAATGTCGTCGCCGGTTCGTCGGGGGCACTCAGCACACGTCGTTCTGCTCGCAGGCGTGTCGTGACGCGGCCCGTCGCCGTGTGTCGCGCCAGGGTCGCGACGCGGCGACATCCGTACTGGCGCGCCGTTGCGAGGGTTGCCTGTCGTGGTTCGTGTCGGCCGTGTCGCGTCAGCGGTTCTGCTCGGCGACATGCCGCAAGCGTGCGTGGCACGACGCGGCTCGTGTCGCCGCGCCGCGACGGACGACGTGCGCGAACGCATCGTGCCAGGCCGACATGTCGCGGGCTCGGGCAGGTCAGCAGTACTGCTCGACGCGATGCCGCGTCGCGGCGTTCCGGGCGCGACAGGCGACGTCATGATCTCGATGGTGAAGATCGCGTCGGGCGAAGACGCGTGGCGGTACTTCCAGGATTCTGTCGCGGCCGAGGCCGGCCGGGGCGACGCAGTCGACTACTACGCGGCCGAGGGCACGCCGGCCGGGCGCTGGTACGGCGCCGGTGTCGCTGGTCTCGGTGTCGCCGAGGGGCGAACCGTGACGCCTTCCGAGCTGTCGCATCTCTTCGGTGCCGGCGCACACCCGTTGACCGGTGAGCCGTTGGCGCGGAAGTACGTCGTCGTCGCGACACTCGAGGAACGAATCGACGCGCGCGTGAAGAAGCTCGACACGTCACTAGATGACGCGACGCGCGAGCACGCGGTGGCGAAGATCATCGCCGAGGAGACGGCGCACACCCCGCCGTCATCCGTCGCGGGGTTCGAGTTGGTGTTCAATCCGCCGAAGTCGGTCAGCGTGCTCTGGGCGCTATCGCCAGCTTCGGTGCAGGAGCAGATCAAGGCCGCACATGAGCAGGCCCTGGAGGAGACCCTCGCGATCCTCGAGCGTGACGCGCTGCGCACCCGAGCCGGCGCCGGGGGTGTCGCTCAACTCGAGGTACTTGGCGCGGTCGCGACCGGGTTCGACCACTGGGACTCGCGAGAGGGCGACCCGCAGCTGCACACCCACCTGCTGATCGCGAACCGGGTCCAGACGGCGGACGGACAGTGGCGCACCATCGACTCGCGGCATGCGCTGTCGCCTCACGTCGTCACGCTGTCTGAGACGTACGACGCGGCGCTCATGGACGCGCTGTCGAACCGGCTTGGCGTCCAATGGACGGAGCGGTCGGTGGATCGCCACCCAGAGCGGTATGCCCGATTCCTCAACGAGCGGAACCTCAACGACTCGCAGGAGAGCCGCGCGCTGTTCGCGGACGAACTCGGCGTCGCCGCACGGAATCGGAAGTGGGAGATCGACGGTATCCCGTCGTCGCTGCTCGACGAGTTCTCGCAGCGATCGACGCAGATCGCACAGGCCAAGGACGAGCTCATAGAGGAGTACCGCGCGGCGACCGGCAAGGAGCCGTCGCGATTCCAGATCTGGCGAATGCGGCAGGCGGCGACCCGGCGCACCCGCGCATCCAAGACCGTGCATTCGCTCGAGGAGCTGTCGGCGTGGTGGCGAGAGCGCGCTGCACGCATCACCGACCCCGACCGGCTCGTCGGACGCGTCGTCGAGGCCGGACACCGGCGCCTGTCGTTGCAGTCACAGTGGTCGCTGCACGGCGACGACCTCGCCAACGTCGTCGACGTCGATGAGGTCGCCGGTCGCGTCCTCGCCGCGCTGACCGCGTCCCGCACGACGTGGACTCGAGCCAACGCGCTGGCCGAGGTGCACCGGGCGCTCAAGCCCGTTACGTTCCGCAGCATCCTCGACCGCGATAACGCCTCGCGTCGGGTGCTCCACCAGGTCGTCGCGGCCGCGGTGCCGTTGACGCCTCGGAACCCACTGCACGCACCACGCGAGTTCCGGCAATCGGACGGCGCCAGCGCATTCGCGCCGACCGCGCGGGAACTGTTCACCACCCGCGCACTTCTGGATGCTGAGCGCCGCCTGGTTGCGGCATCCCATCAGGCCAGCAACCTAAGCGTCGGCGCGGACGCGATCGCGGCCATGCTGGATGCTGCCGACAACGACGGTCGGATGCTCGGAACAGACCAACGCGACGCGGTCGCCCGCATCGCCACGTCAGGACTCGCCGTCGACGTGCTCGTCGGCCCCGCCGGGGCGGGCAAGACGACCACGCACGCGAAGCTGCGCGAGCTATGGGAGCACCAGCACGGGCAACACTCCGTGATCGGGCTCGCCCCATCGGCCGCGGCCGCGCGTGTCCTCGGCGACGCGCTCAGCATCGAGACCGAGAACACCGCGATGTGGATCACCGGGTCGACCGGCGATCGGCCCCGGTTCGCCATGCGCCCGGGGCAACTCGTCATCGTCGACGAGGCCGGCATGAGCGGCACCCTCGCCCTCGACGAACTCCGCGCGCAGGCCGCGGCGGCGGGGGCGAAGCTGCTGCTCGTCGGCGACTGGGCACAGCTCGGCGCGGTCGATGCGGGTGGCGCGTTCTCGCTCATCGTCGCCGAGCGCGGCGATCGCGCCGCGCAGCTCGACCAGGTGTGGCGATTCACGGCCGAGTGGGAGCGGGATGCCTCGGTGCTGCTACGACTCGGTGACGTCGGAGCGATCGACGCATATGCAGCGCACGATCGCATGGAGTCAGGAAGCAGCGACGAGATGCTCGCCGACGCGCTTGCCGCGTGGAGGGCGGATGTCGCGGCGGGCCTCGAGTCGCTGCTAATCGCGTCAGACAACGCCCAGGTTCGTACGCTGAATCTCCACGCCCAAGAGTGGTTGAGGGAGGCTGGCAAGCTCGGCGACGAGTCAGCCGGGATCAGTGAGCAGCTGCGCGCACACCTTGGCGACAGGGTCGTCACTCGGAACAACAACCGGACGCTGCGCGACTCGCATGGCGAGTGGGTGCGCAACGGTCAGGAGTGGACCGTCGTCAAGCTACGCCGGAACGGTGAAGCCGTCGTTGAGAACGCGGATGGCGCACGCGTGACGCTCCCGGTCGCGTACCTCAGGGAGCACGTGCAACTCGCTTACGCCACCACGGCCCACCGGTCGCAGGGCCGCACGGTGGACACCGCGCACATGCTCGTCGACGAGACCACGACCCGAGAGGTCGCGTACGTCGGCCTCACCCGCGGCAAGCAGTCGAACAAGGCGTATGTGACGGCGGGTGTCCCCGACTCGGACACGAGCCGGCAGCTCGAGCGGGGTTGGCGCGACGTACTCGAGTCGGTGCTCCGTTCGACCGGCGCGGACACGTCCGCAACCGCAACGGCTCGAGGCGAGCAGGCGCGAGTGTCGAGCATCCGGCAACTCGCGGCCGAGTACGACACCCTGGCCGCGCACATCGCCGCGGAACGGTACGGCGCCGTGCTGAGCGCGTCGCTCGGGGAGGAACTACACGCGCAGCTTCGCGGCGATGGCGGCTACGACGCGCTCGTGGCGCTCATGCGTCGCCTCGACGAGCAGCAACTCCCGGTCGCGGAGATCATCACGGAGGCGGTGCACGCTCGTCGCCTCGACACCGCCAACGACGCGGCCGCGGTCGTCCACCAGCGACTCACCGACCGTCTCGCGATCGCCTCGGCGAACGCCCCCCAGGCGAGGCGCGAACGCATCGCCGGCCTCATCCCGGTGATCTGCAGCGACCACGCCGACATGCAGCGTGCGCTCGACGAGCGTGCGACCGCCATCCGTGATCGCGCCGAGCGCGTACTCGACGACGCTATCGCGGCAGGTGAACCATGGACATCGAGGCTCCGCATACCAGGCGGAGACGACTGGCGCGAGCACGCGGTGACGATTGCCGCCTACCGTGACAAGTGGGGCGTCACCTCGTCGACGCCACTCGGCCCAATCGATGACCTGAACCATCAGCGGCGCACGGACTACGAGATCGCCCGCACGGCGCTCCCCCACGTCGAGGCAGCCGCCCCGGCCGTCAACGTGCCGCGTTCGGACGACGCGTCGCGTTACTCACAGATGCCCGCCGAGCAAACGACACGTCAGCGGATCCGTCTACCGTGAGCGCTATGCGGCACGACGATCACTACGAGACGCTCGGGATCACCCCTGGCGCGTCTGCCGAGGCGGTGGAGGCGGCGCTCACCGAGCGCGCGTTTGCCACGCACCCCGACCTGGTCGGTAATCGCCGCACCACGCGTGAGCACGCGCGCGTCGTCTCCGCCGGCGAAGTCCTCACCGACCCTGCACGTCGGGCCGCGTATGACGCTCAGGCAGAGAGGGCGCGCGAGCGCCGCAAGATTCCGAGGTGGGTCGCCGTCGTTGCAGCGATCATCGTGCCTGCGGTCGTGCTGACGATCGCTGCGGCCATGCTGGGAGCCGGGATCACTGAGATTCCCGCTGCAAGCGGGCCCCCTGCAGTGCTGCAGATGGTCTCGCTGCAGATGGTGATCGTCGCCCTGGTGGTGGCGATCGTGCTCGCGTACCTCCCACGACGGAGCTTCCTACGTCGATCCTTCGCGGCACTCATGGTCACGGCAATGGGCATGGCCCCGGTGACGGTCAGCCCCGCGGGCCTCGGTGCCGACGGGCTTCTCGTGCTAGAGGGCGCGCTCCTGATGGGACTCGCCGTGCTCGCCGGTGGCGAACTCATGCTTCAGCTGATCGCGGTTTGGGCTCGGAAGCGCTGGGTCAAGATGCTTGAGCTCGCCGAACGCGCGAACATGCGGCTGCTCTATGCCGAGCGCGCACTGCTGTTCCCCTCACACTCACAGGTGCTCGGATACGACCTTCGCGCGGGCGAATGGCGGACGGTCGACCTGTGGGGTCGCGTCGTGACCGGATACTGGCAGCTCGTCGACGACCGTGGCGTCGTGAGTGTCAAGCCACGATTGAGCGGCCGTAATCAGCGGCTCACTGACCGCTGACTACCCGTTCGACTGGCTGCTTGAGGCGGACACGTACGAGCCATCGGCTGCACCGTAGGTGGCTGACGTCACCGGGGTCTCACTGAGGCGCTCGAGGACGTGGCCCTGCTCGCAGAACCAGGCAACAGCATCGGCGTCATCGGCAGGTCCGAACCTCTCCGCCGGGCACGCGGCATCCGTGTGACTGCAGTGAGCCGTCCACCGTCCTGCGGGCACGCATCCATGATCTGACCCTACGTCCCCTCGCGAGCATCCCAAGCGTGCGGTTCGAACTTCGGGTACCCCTGGAACGGGCCGGGCCCATGTGACCTTACGAACGCCAGATGAACCGCCTCGAGCGCAGCGCGCAGCGTCCGGTAGCGGCCCACGAGCTGGCCGTCGAACTCGCTGACGTAGCCGACCTCGTCGGCGATGCGCACGATCCTGACGCGCCCGTAATCGCGGCCGAGCGAGTCGACAAGCGTCCACACACCTGGCTCGCGCTCGTCCGCCGCAAGGAACGGATGCCAGCGAGGGCGGTGTTCGAGGGGCATCGGCCGGGCCTCCTTCTCGGCAGCGCGCCGGCCCGCGATGTGATGAGTCTACGACTGCCCTTCGCTGTCGAGGTCCGGAGAATCCGAAGCGGCAAACCAGCCACACGTCCTGCGGTCATCGCGACGCGTCGATCCGAGGTTCGCTGCTCGGAGGCGAACTCGCCGAACGCGCCTGAGTCGGCACGGTGCCTACCGGCGTGGGGCAGTAGATGCGTGCACGGCGCCGAATGATGGCGGCTCCGCGCCCGTCGAGCGCGGAGCCGGACCCAGGGAAGGCACGCTCGGCGCGTTACCAACTCCGCCGTAGAGCGCGCGAATGTGCGCCGATCGCCCAGCGGTGGTGCCGAACTCCCGGACCTCGACTCCAGCGCGGCCGATCGTGAGCAGTCGCGCGTCACCGTACTCGTCACTGACGAGGAGCACCTGCTGGGGCACGACGCCTGCACGTGCGGGCACGATCCGCCAACCGGCCCGGACATTCGCCCTCACGAGCTCGCGCACACTGCCGGCGGTCACCACCGCGCCGCTGCGGTGCGCTTCCAAGATCCGGCCCGTTTCGTGCTCGCGGGCCTCACCTTCCCGGATCGCTGCAACGGCGCGTCGCCGTACCTCGAGGAGGATGTCGTACGGCGGCTTGCCGACCAACTCTCGTGCGCGCGAGTCCAGGAGAACCTCCTCGTGCAGCCGCTCGGCGTGCTCGAGGTGATACACGTCCACCGCGCGCCGGAACCGTAGCCGCTCCCGAAGCTGCGCGGTCCGGTCCTTCCACTGGCTGATCAACTCGGGCGGGGTCGGCTCGTCCTGCCTCCTGATCCTCGTCAGCTCGACGTCAGATCGCCGGCGAACGATGAACGCCTCGTCCTCAGCCGCGTTCCTGCGCCTCTCGAAGGCGAGGACCCGCTGGAGCTTCCGGGGAGGGAGACCGGCCCTGGCAAGGGCACGTTCGACCCGCTTCTTGTCGCGTTGCTGAGCCTGGTACCGCGCGCGCTGCTCGGGCGACGGCGGCTTCGCCGGCTTCGTGCGATCTCGCTTCTCATTGTCTCGTCGCGCGTCTGCCCGCACCTTGTCCGGCGTGCGGGCAGCATCCCGGCGCGCCTTGATCGCCTCCTTGTTGCGGTGGTAGTAGGCCCGCTGCGACTCGCGGAACTTCTCTGGGTTCGCAGTCTTGTATCGCTCCCGCGCGGCCTGGCGCTTGTCGGGGTTCTGCTTACTCCACTCGCGGACGCGCTCGACTTCGCGCTCTCGCCGCTTCTTCTCGGCGGCTTGGGCTCGCATGTAGTTGCGATTCTGCTCGCGAAGCCGCTCGAGATTCTTCTCGCGATGTTCCGCGCGGTAGTCCGGATTGGCGTCCCACCAGGCACGCTTACGCGCCCGGTCTCGGGCGATGCGTTCCTCTTCCGGGAGGGGCCGAGTCATTCTGCGGTGGCGTCCGGGTCCGCCAGATCGGACAACGCCGCGAAGAGCTCTTCGCGGTACTCGCTCGGATCGACGATCGCTCGTCCCACGGATTCCCTCACCGACGCGAGTGCGTCACCTTCGAGGTCACCGAGCGGTTCGACGCACCAGTCGACGTCCTCGTCGAGACGATAGTCCGGCTGATCGACGTGGATCTGGCGGTAGTAGATGAACGCGGCGATCGCAGTGCGCTGAAGGGCGGTGTCGATCTGGTCTTGGGTGCTCATTCCGGCGGTTCCTCTCTTTGGGTGTTCGCGCTCGACGCTATTCACCGTCGCGGCGGCTCAGTCGACACGACGAGTTGCTGTGGATTGGTGCTGACTATCTCGCGGCCGCCCTCGCGCACGTCACCGGCGCGGACGGATGATCGCTGAGCTGGACGCCGTCCCTGACGGCATCGGTGTGGCTGCGCCCGCGCTGTAGCGGACTTCGGATGCAGGCGGAGTGCCCTGCTGATCCGGAGCCGGCCCACGATAGGCCGCCGGGAGTCGCCCGGACGGGTACGCGGCGATATCGCGGGGGCCGTCTGCTTCCCCGGTGCGCCAGAGATCCTCGGCGACGGTGTCGACGTAACGCTCGCGCTGTTCGACGGAGTCGAACTCCCATTCCTCGGTGTCGCCCTCGATGTACAGCAGCGCTCGTGGCTTGTCGTAGTCGTCGCTGAACATGACGACGGTGGTCGGCCACCGCCCGAGATCCCATCCCTCGGCAGCCCAGTCGGGGACGGCGCGCCAGCCGACGCGCTCGTTGATCGCGATGAATGCGTATCCGTCGCCGTGCGTGGGCACGACGCCAGAACGGTGGGAAGGGACGGGGACGCCGCTTTCGCGCGCCTCCGCCGGTCCGAGGGCGTCGCGCGCCAGGTCGTCGCGCTCAGCGGATGCCGCCGCAGTGAGCAATCCCCGGTTGGTGATGTTCGCCGCCATGGCGATCTTCCTCTCGCTCATCGTGCCGGCCCCCACACGAGATCTCGCATGGGGGCGGTGACGGGATGTTGGTCAGCGTGCGAAGCTCGCGGCCTGCTCAGGCGTGTGGTGCTGCGCCTGCGCGGGCGCTGGCGCTTTTGGGCCGCGTTCGATCACCACCCGCCCGCTTGCGAGGTCGGCGCCGATTGTCTGGATCGCGAACTCGTGCGACGAGCGCGAGTTGCCATCCTTGTCCTCGTAAGTCGAGAACCGAAGGTCGCCGGTCGCGACAAACGCGTCGCCGGAGCGCAGCGTGCCCTCGATGCGCTCGGCGAGGGGCCCATACCAGACGACGGCGTCGTGGAATGCACGGTGCGACACGACGGGGTATCCGTTCTCATCGCGGACGAGCTGGCCGTTCTCGCGCTTGTAGTCCTCCTCGACGAAGCGGAAGCGGAGCTTCGGCCCGCTCTCGTGCTTGGACCGCTCCGGGTCGCTGACCAGCCTCCCCTTGAGCGGGATGTTCTCCTTGGTGGTTGCCATGACTCCTCGACTCTCGATCGGGGTCCAGTCGCTCTGAACCTCTATCCCTCAGATGCGGTGGGGTGCGCAGCGCGCGCCTCGGGGCACGGTGCACTCCGGCGAAGCACGGCGAGGGCGTGTGCATTCGCAAGGTGAAGAGGCATTCTTCGCCGGAGCCTGAGGCGGTCGAGCAGATCGTGGACGTCATCGTGCGCTTGGCGATGGAGCGGCACAAGGTCGTCATGGTGTTCCGCGCCGAGTCGCGAGTACTCCATGTGGTGGAGGTCGTCCCGGCGGATGTCCCACGGGTGCCCGCAGACCGCGCACACGATCGGCCCGGGCGATCGGCGAAGATGCTCGGCAGCCCATTCCTCTCGTCGGCGCCGCCACGCTTCGGAGTCGATGTACGCGTCGTAACGCCGCCTTCGGGTCAGTGCAACGCCCGCCCGGATGTCGCGACGCCGCATTCGGGTCATCGGTTGTGCTGCTCGTTCCACTCGTGGAGACGCGCGGCATACGGGCTCGCAGCCTTGAGCCGCGCGGCGACGAGCTCGCGGTCCCGCTTGAGCTGGTCGGCGATCGGGAGTTCGATCCACGGCGAGAGCTTTGCGATGGCAGGCTTGAGCTGGCGGAAGAACACGAGCGCGGTGCCGAATGGCAGCGTTCGAATCTCGCTCGCCCGCAGCACCCGCTTCTCCTCGCGCGCGTACTGGTGTGAGACGCCGGCCTCGGACGTCGAGTAGGAGCGACGCTCGAGTTCGACCTCGCCCACGAGCGTCTCCAGGTCCTTGAGGTCGGACGGGTCGGATGCGCCCGGCAGGACGATCTTGAGGCTCGCCGCGCCCCACATCGCTCGAGCGCCTTCACGTCCCCACGCCATTTCCGCCTGTGAGATGGACTGCAGCACGACGATGACCGTCAGACCCGAGCCGCCGCTGTAGCTGATGAGCTTCGGCAGCGTCGGAATCTTGAAGTTCGCGGCCTCGTCGAGGATGAACTGCACGGGAGGGTCCAGCCGCGCGGCCGGGGACGCGCCGGCGATGCCCTGGGCGACCGCGGAGATCTCCTCGACGAGGGCCACGATCAGCGGTTCGAACGCCGCGGCCGACGCTGCGTCGCCAATCAGGTAGAGCGTCCCGCGCGACATGATGAACTCGAACGGGTCGAAGGCAACATCTTCCGGGTCGGGGATCATGCAAGCCCGCACCTTCGGCGACGCCATGTATGCGACATCCGCATACGCAGCGGCCCAATCGTTGCCGCGCTGTTCCGGGCTGCCGGTAAGTACGGCGTTGAGCGACCGTGCCGTGGCCCGGTCGGCATCGGGCGAGGTACTGAGGATGTCGAGCGCTTCGGTCTTCGCGAGGTTCGGGTCGCTCATCCACCGCCAGAAGTCCTCGATCGTGCGGCCGTCGAGCGCGGCCGCGTGGAACAAGGCAAGGATGATCTTTTTCGAGGTCGCCTCCCAGTAGCCGGCGTTCTGCACACCTTCGAAGCCATCGCCGGGGATCAGCGACGCGAGTCGGCGCATCGCAACGTCGAGGTCCTCGGCGCCCTCGAGCGGCGACCAACGCAGCTCGCTGCCAGCGCCCGCCGCGACGCCACCCGGGTCGAACACGAACACGGGCCCGCCGGTGCGCTTGCGGTGCTCGATCGTCAGGAGCAGGTTGTCGGCACGCGTCGACGTCGTGACGATGGCACCCATCGCCTTCGTAAGCATCGGCACGATGAAGTTGAAGCCCTTGCCCGACCGCGACGGGCCGACGAGGATCGCCGAGTCTTCGACGCTCATCCAGATCGGTAGCCGCTGCGAAACTCCGATGCAGTAGCCGACGTCCTCGGGGTTGGCTATCTTCGCGTCAACGGACGGTCGAAGCGTGCTCGCTCGTGCGGTGAGTTGCGGAGCACCGGCGTACTTCTTGAGGTCCGTCCGCCGGGCCGTCCCCCTCCGGATTGCGTCGGACCTCGCGGAGCGCTGTCGGCGCTTGGCCAAGTATGTCAGCGGCGTGACGAACGCAGCGACCAAGAGAGCAACGAGCGCCCAGTGGACGAGCCCGAGCACAGGCTGCGCCGTGATGGACGTCGGATCAGGCTGCCCGTAGAGCCCGAGCATCTCCCACGACGTCAGCGGCGGGTACGCGGTCGACGTGATCCCCGCCAGAATCCAGAGCACCGCGGCTTGGACGGCGACAAGAACTCCGGCGACGCCGACCCCACCGACCGCCAAGTTTGCGCGCCATGAATCCGGTGAACGCATCTCTATAACCCCCTTCGGTCACGGTTGTGATGCGGATTCGTGCGCATTCACCGAGAGGACGATCGGCGAAGCAAGGGGCCGCGAATCGTGACGCTTGCGAGGACATCCCAAAGCCAGATCCGTAGGCGCGTCCGGGCGCCGACGCGCCTACGCTCGTCTCATGAGCAGCAGCTCCTGGGCGTCGAGTCCCGCAGCGCGAAAGGTCATGCAGGCTAATCGAAGCCGTGACACGAGCATCGAATGGGCGGTGCGAAGGATCGCCCATTCGCGCGGCATGCGGTACCGAGTGAATGCACGGCCGGAGCGGGACATCCGACGCACAGCCGACATGGTGTTCGGCGGGCCGAGAGTCGCCGTGTTCATCGACGGCTGCTTCTGGCATGGTTGCACGGCTCACTACACGCGCCCTGTGGCGAACTCTGACTACTGGGGCGACAAGGTCTCCCGGAACCGCGCGCGTGACATTGAGACCAACAACCTGCTTCGCGAAAGGGGTTGGACGGTCTTGCGCTTCTGGGAGCATGAGAAGCCCAGCGAGGTCGCTGATGTGATCGAACGGGCTGTGCGTGGCGTAGAAGCTCATCCTGAAGGTTCAGGTCCGCCATCCAGTGGTGCGGCAAGCGAGGGGCGACGCCGCCTGGTATGAGTTCATGCCCCGACGCGAGGCGAGGGACGCCGACCCGTCCCAATGTGCTGATGACAGCCCGGGCAATCCCATCAATGATGGCCATCTCGCTCTTTCTGTGACCGTGCTTACGATGTGGACCGGATCCACCCGAGGGCTCGGCACCAGGGTTGGGCAGTCGGCTTTGGAGACAAGCCGGGCCGCGGCGGTGCACCGGCCCAGCGGTGGCATGCCACGATGGGTCCCATGCCGGTTCAGGATGACGCTCGTGAGAACCAGATGATTCAGCTCTTCAATCTCACCGTGCCTGAGGACCGCGGCCGCAGCGACATCGACGCGCACCTGAACATCGATGGCCGGGTTATCAACTTCGAGCTCAAGTCGACCACGAGCGGATCCGTCTCGACTGTGCGCGACTTCGGGCCCGACCACATCCGGAAATGGCGGGACGACCTTCACTGGATCTTCGCGTTCTACGACAAGTCGGGCACGAAGCTTCAGCAGTGCGTCTACGCATCGCCCGACGACATGGAGCCCTGGATCGCGGAGAAGGAGCGTTACGTCCGCCCGGACATTCTGCTCGCCAACTCGCTTCCGGGCCTCGTCACCGCCGACATGGTCACTGCGATCCTCGGCGAGAAGGAAACATACTCACTCGTCGACGCTAAGTGGATCATGAAGAACCAATGGCGCGCGGCGCAGTACCGCGAGCAGCAGGATGTCGCGGGTGGATACTCGCTGGGACGGATGACGGAGATCCTTCAGCAGCGGGCCCGCTACGTGATCCTTCGCGGTGCCACGCTGAACAACCCACACATCGAGTCGGGGTACTTCGAGGACTTCGAGAAGATCACCGAAGAGCACGCCAGCAAGTTGCGCGAGTTGGTTCGCGCCTACCTCAGTAAGGCGTCCGCGACGGACGACGCGACTGCGTAGCCGACTGGCGGCGCGACCGAGTTGCCGATCTGCCCGAGTTGCATGTAGACGGCTCCGGAGAACCGCCAGGACTCTGGGAACCCCTGCAATAGGGCGACATCGGGCACAGAGAGGCGGAAGTGGCCGTTCTTCGCGACGAAGGCCTGCGCCGCCTCTCGAGTCGCGGCCACGCCGTTCGGCCAGATACGCAGCGCCTCGAAGCGCTTCTGCGCAGACACGCTGCTGAGAATTGAGGTTGTGTGACGCGGGCCGGAAAGGGCACTTCGAATAGTTGGCGACAGGTCGTCAAACCCGGTGTCGGGAAGCCCGAGCGCGGCGCGAACGCCCATCGTCTCTGGAAGTCCGTTGGCGGGTGCGCCAGTGCGCCGGAAGCGGGGGGTCGGTGCGACCCAGCGACGCTCAATCGTCCTTGTTCGGAAGCCGAAGAAGACGACACGCTTGCGTACCTGCGGCACCCCGTACTCGTAAGCCTGGAGCAGCACCCGGTGGATGCGGTAGTGCCTGCCTAGGCGAGCGAGGATCGTCTGTTCGACATAATCGGAGAACGTCGCTGAGGCCAGGGCGGCTACGTTCTCTGCTACAAACACGTCTGGGCGCGCCTCAAGGACGGCGCGCACGAACTCCGGCCACATGTCCCGGGGATCCGCTGCGCCGCGCTGCTTGCCGGCATTACTGAATGGCTGGCACGGCGGGCCACCGTGGACGATCGCGACATTTTCCCTGTAGACGTTCCAGTCGACCCCACGTACATCACCGTCTTCACCGCCGTGAACGTTCCACTCTGGGTGCGCGGTCTTCAATGTATCTGCGGCGTCGGAGAGGATCTCCCATGAGCCCACATGCGAGAAGCCGGCCCGGTCGAAGCCGAGATCTAGGCCACCACCGCCGCTGAACAGGGAGAGCGTCGGCAGTCCATTCGGGTCCCGCTCGGGCATCAATGCCATCGGGTCGAACTGGGGAATATTGACCTCGTGAATCGGCTCTTCGCCGCGCCCGTCGAGGGCGGCTTGGCGACGGAGTCGAGATTCGCGAGAGCGCTGACGGAAGACCTCACGCTCGGCCTCGGTGAGCAGCCATGGCTCGTGCAGAGGATCCGTGGACTTGATCCGGCTGGGTACGTAGTCGGTCGAGAGGCTCACGTGCTCACGGTAGCCGGTGCCACCCGCTTTGTCAGCTGGGCGCACCGAGGTGAGGTGCCTGACTCCTCTCTCCGTGCGAGCAAAATGCGCTCTCACCGGGTCATGTTGGTCGGAGCTCTTCCTCGAAATTCCTCGCCTCGCGGCGGGACCACGCCTCACGGGGGTGACCAGATGTGTGCTCTCACGGACGCGGTCGGGCCGATCACCGCTGGGATTGGCCCCATTGCCTGCGGCGTGATCATCTCGGTGGGCGCGGGTGCAACATCGGATTGCATCGCATCGACGAGCGCAGCAAGCTTCGCCTCGGTGTCAGCGAGCTCGGCCATGCGCGGCCATGGCTGGTCGACCGTCTGCCGGATCAGCTTCTCCTCGTCGACGAGCGAGCTGATCTTCGCGCGCACGGCGCGATCGTGCTCGTCGAGGTTGTTGACCCGGTGCTCGAACCGCTGCGCGATCGCTGAAGGCAGCGCTCCGCGCAGCTCGTCGAGCTCGAAAGTCACCGACATCTCTGTGCCAAGCTCAGCGTCGCTTCGCGCGTACCCGTACGGGTCGAGCCGCGTCAGGTCAAACCGCACCATCGGTTTGTTCGTCGTGGCGTGCCGATAGCTCTTCGCCGTGAAGCTCACGCCGCCGACCGTCGCAATAATGCGCGTGGGCGTCGGAATAGTCGACGGCTGGTACCAGGCGGTGTGGAACTGCTCCACCGCTGCCTGCACCTGCGCGGCGAAGCGGGTGCGCTCATTCGTCGCGAACGCACGGGAGGCGGTGCCGTTCGTGCAGTACCCGGTGAAGCCGTCGCCGGCGGTGTCGCGGCGCTCCGCTCGGATCGCGTCGAGGTGGGGGAGTTGACCGCTCAGCCCGTCGCGGATGCTGATGACATCCCGCAGTCGGGCCTGAGTGACCGCCTTCTCGCGGTGGAAACCGCGCTCGAGGCTCTTCAGTCGCTTGATCGTGTTCCCGAGCGTGATGCGCTCCATCACGCGAGGGTCGTCGATGCCGCCGGTCGCCGCTTCGACCATGTTCTGCACGTCCTCGGATGGGTCGAGCTCGTAGTCACGCGCCTCGGATGTGCCGGCCATGATCTGCTCGAACGCCGCGGCCTTGCGCGTGACGGTCTGCCACATGTACGCGTCGAAGGAGCCCTGCTGCACGTATCGCAGGATCTCGATCTCTGCGTTCTGGTTGCCTTGTCGGATGCCGCGGCCCTCGCGCTGCACGATGTCAGCGGGTCGCCACGGGCAGTCGATGTGGTGCAGAGCAGTGACCCGGGTCTGGATGTTGGTGCCCGTGCCCATCTTCTCGGTCGAGCCGATGATCACGGACACGTCGCCGTCGCGGCAGGCCTTGAACAGCGCGGCCTTCTCGAGATCGGTGTTCGCGTCGTGGATGTATCGGATCGCGCGAGGAGGCATCCCGGCCCCGATGAGGCCGGCCTTGAGCTCGTCGTACATGTTGAACTTGTCGCCCGGGGTTCCTCGGTCGCAGAACACGATCTGAAGGCCGCCCCGCGTGGCATGGGTCCGGCCGAACACATCGCGGTATTCCGTATCGGCGTGAGCCCGGTGCACGCGCATGACCTCGCGCACGACAAGGTCTGCCTTCGACGGCGTGTTGACGTCGTACTCCCACGCCGAGTCGAGGAGCCGTAGGTCTAGGGCTGCGAGGCGGGCGTCGTTCGAGAGGGACAGCATGTTGTCGTCCCGCGGATCTACGATGCGTGCTCGAATAGCTTCGGCTCGGGCCTTCAGCTGCTCCTGGAACTGCTTCGTCCCGTCGTTCTTCGGCACGAGCACGACCCGCGGCGCCCTGCGTCCGTCGGGGAGCGGCGTGAGCAGTGGCACGGGGAGGTTGAGATCGCGGGCCGACTTCACGTCGCCGGCGATGTGGAACATTCGCAGCAGCTCGGGCGTGTTCCGGAACTTGCCGATGCGGGTCTTCATGCGCAAGTCACCGGCGGGCCCGACCTCTGGCGCCCGCACTTCTTGGGTGAACTGGCGGGCCCAGTCATCGGCCGAGTCGATGCCGGCGTCCTTGAGCACGTCGGGCCGAAGGTACCGCTGCATGACGTACATCTCCTGCAGTCCGTTCGCGACGGGCGTCGCGGTCGCGAGCGTGACGACGCGAGTGCGGCCAAGCGTGTTCCGGAGGTAGTCGAGCTTCATCTCGAGCGCCGTCCGCTGGCCCGAGAACATCCGAACCCAATGGGCCCACGCGGTGCGCGGCACCGAACTCGAGTGGATGACGCCCGTGTCCTGCCGCAAGGCGGTGGCGACCTACCTCGAGGCCGCAGAGGACATCGAGGCCGCCAGCGAGCAACTTGGGCACTCCAGCTCGCGCATCACATCGCGCTTCTACGTCCCCCCGAAGATCGACCGGAGCGACTTCTCATCACGTCTCGATGCGCTCGGCGGCGGTGCCCAAGCCTCCTGAGGCCGGGCGGCGGGGCCCACGGCGTGTTGATGAAGAGGCTTCGGGGTGCCGTCAGTGGCTCACCGGTACAGTCTCAGCGTGTCCAATTCGCGAGTATGGGTCAAGTGCAACCTTTGCCTTCTCTTGCTCGAGTCTAAGGACGCCTACTCGCGGCCACCCAAACATCCCTCCTTCGACGCCGAGACCTTCTGCACAAACCAGGACTGGACTGTCGTCCCTGAGCCCGACTGGGAGACCCAGCGTGCCCTGCGACAGCAGCTGCGCGACCTCTGGGCGGACCGCCACGAGTTCGAGGAAACCGGAGAAGCAGGAATCCGGTCGTCTCGTGGCGCAGATTCACCATGGGCTGGAGTGCGCGCGACTGAGGTCCGTCAGGTCTATGGCCAAGCTGGATCGCCTGGGTCGGGGAGAAACGCCTAACGCCACCACGCATTGCTCTGCGGCGGGGATCTTCAGCCGGCTTGGATGATCGTCACCTGGAAGGCGATCGATTCGAGGGTCGCAGTCGCATTTGCGCCGTTTGAAACCTCGGCGTCAACTGAGAGCTGGACTCGTCCAGTCTCGTCGTCGTGGTCGGCGTCGACGCCTGTGATGTTCCACCTCGCAGTTCCGGCATCGACGGATTGGCCCACCGAAGCCAGCGAGGCCGTCGCGATCGCCCTGATGAATTGTGCCTGTGCCAACGTTGGTCCGACAAGCGTCGTGAACGTTTGGTTAGCGCTTCCGCCTGTCGCAGAGAGCCCCAGATGCCCGAAGCCATTGATGATGTGTACCGTCCACTGAGCTGCCCCATCACCGAGGATGCCGAACTTCACACCCTGGACTGCAGTCACTTGCATCTCTTGCGGCATTGAATCTTCCCTCGCTATCGGCCGCGACCCTGACACGAGACTCGAGCGCGTCGCTATGCGACATGCTGGACCAGGCCCGTCTGGAGCGTCAACAGGGCTAGGGCCTCGGAAACTGGTGGACGGTTCTGCCAAAGTCATTTCGTGGTGTTGAACAACTGGTGGGCGAACGACCCGGCCGAGATCTATTGGATGGAGATCCGTAGTGAGCCGGAGGGCCTCGGAGAATACCTTCTGGCACCCCAGCGAGACGGCGGCGGCAACGAAAACTGGTCGTACTCGCTGACTTCGTACGTGCAGCCTGGCGACCGGATCCTTCACTGGCACAAGCCCGAAAGGGGGGAGCCGGCCATCATCGGCTGGTCGGAAGCTGTTGGACCACTCGAGACACTCACATGGAGTTGGCAGGCGCGTGGAACGAGGGGCCGGGCTCGTGGCGTGCCGACGGTCGGACCCGCGTGGCGGATGCCGCTTGCGAACTACACCGAGCTCGAGCGGCCTGTGACTCGGACGACGCTCAACGCGCAGCGATCAGAGATCCTCGCCCTCCTCGACGACATCACCGCGAGCGCCGGCAAGCCGATCTATGCACCGTTCCAGAACTACGGGGATCGTGAGCTTCGAGCACAGCAGGGATACCTGACGAAGTTTCCGGCCGCGCTCGTCGCGCTCCTTTTCGATCATCCGGCCGACACGCCAGCCATCGCCGACGATCGTGTGCGGACAGCACGCGCGTCCGGGGCTCAGGGATACATGGCGGACGCCGCGAAACGTGTCGCACTCGAACGTCACGCGGTGAGCATCGCTATCGCGCACTACCGGGGGGCAGGCGCCACCGAGATCGAGGAACGCGGCAAGCCGTACGATCTCCGCGTCGTCATTGATGGAGTGGTTCGGCACGTGGAGGTGAAGGGTTCGATCGGCGTCGGGGTTCAGAGCGTGCAGCTGACTCAAGGTGAAGTCGAGCATGCCCGCGCCTACCAGCCGACCGACCTGTTCGTCGTTGACGGAATCATCGCTGAGAACTCGGGTGACACCGTCACGGTCAGTGGCGGGAACGCGCGGATATGGCCCGATTGGCTTCCCGACGACGGGGACCTGCGGCCGACGCATCTTAGGTACTCGTTGCCGTAGGGGGTCGGCGAGTTTCAGTGGTGCTCGCAGGCTGGCCGCGAGGGCGCATCAAGGCCAGGCGCATTCAGTCGCCATCGGCGCCCTTGTTGAGTCGTATCTCGGCGATGGCTGACGGACCACGGGGTCGGCGAGGCCGAGTCCAGCGTGGCGATTCCGGTCGGTCGTTTCTGACAGCGTTGCGATGCCGTGCCGCTGCCAGCGCCCGTTGAATCACCGTTCGACGATGGTGCGACGGGCCCAACTACCTTCGGAGGGGCCAGCAGGGCCGGGAATTTGTGACTATTAAGTGACTACGAGGCCTGTTTGCAATCGAAAGCTGCAGGTCGCGCGAGGGGAAAAATCCCTGATCAGAGCCGATGACGGGAATCGAACCCGCGCTGTCTGCTTGGGAAGCAGAAGTTCTACCATTGAACTACATCGGCCTGCGGCATCCGTTGGGTGCAGCGCTGACCATCGTAGCAAGCCCGAGCAGGCACGTTGCTACGCTGTCTGCGTGCTTCTCTCCGACCGCGACATCCGTGCCGAGCTCGATCGCGCGCGCATCCGGCTGGAGCCCTACGACCAGGCCATGATCCAGCCGTCGTCGATCGACGTGCGGCTCGACCGCTACTTCCGGCTGTTCGACAACCACAAGTACCCGTACATCGACCCCGCCGAAGACCAGCCCGAGCTCACCCATCTCATCGAGGTGCGGCCCGACGAGCCGTTCATCCTGCATCCGAACGAGTTCGTGCTGGCCTCGACCTTCGAGGCCGTCACCCTGCCCGACGACATCGCCGCTCGGCTCGAGGGCAAGAGCTCGCTCGGCCGGCTCGGACTGCTGACGCACTCGACTGCAGGCTTCATCGACCCCGGGTTCACCGGGCACGTGACCCTCGAGCTCAGCAACGTCGCGACGCTGCCCATCAAGCTCTGGCCTGGCATGAAGATCGGGCAGATGTGCTTCTTCCAGCTCTCCTCCGCGAGCGAGCGCCCGTACGGGTCGGCCGAGTACGCGAGCCGGTATCAGGGGCAGCGTGGCCCGACTGCGTCGCGCTCGTACCGTGACTTCCACCGAACGGATGTCGGCGTCACCGACGCAGGCGCCGGCGGCATCCTGGACAGGGCACCGGCATGACGAGCCGGCCCCGGGTGGTGCTCGCGCACGATTATCTCGTGCAGGCGGGCGGTGCCGAGCGGGTGGTGGCCGAGTGGGCGAAGGGCCTCGACGCGCGCACGATCGTGACCCTCGCGTACGACCCAGAATCGACGTTCGATGCCTTCGGCGGCCTCGATATCGAGGCGAGCCTTCCGCCATGGCTCGCAAGCCAGGTCGAGCGGTTGCTTCCGCTGTTGCCGTCGATCGCGGCCCGCACGAACGTCTCGGGCGGCGATGTGGCGCTCGTCTCCAGCAGCGGATGGGCGCATCGATTCCGCTTCCAGATCCCGCACCTCGTCTACGTGCACAGTCCCGCTCGCTGGCTCTACGCGGCCGATGACTACAGGGTGCGCTTGAGCGCCGTGCGCCGCGCTGGGCTCAGCATGAGCACGCCGCTGCTTCGCCGTGGCGACGCGGAGGTCATGAGCCGTGCCCGCGCGATCGTGGCGAACTCGGCCGTGACGCAGGAGCGGATTCGGCGGGCATACGGGCTGGAGTCGACGGTGGTGCATCCGCCGGTCGAGCCGGTCGCGGTCGAACCCGAGGCACCCGCCCGCGAGTTGCCCCGCGAGTTCGCGGTGGTCGTCGCCCGCGACCGCGGGTACAAGAACGTGGCGCTCGCGTGCGACGCGGCGCGCGCGGCGGGCCTTGCGATCGTCGTCGTCGGATCCGGCTCGGAGACGCTGGATGACCCGGCTCACGGCGTGCACGGTCTGGGCCGGGTGACGGATGCCCAGTTGTGCTGGGTGTACCGCCAGGCCGCGGTGCTGGTGGCGGCCGCGCGGGAGGACTTCGGTCTCACCGTGATCGAGGCGGCCCTCGAGGGAACCCCTGCCGCGACCATCGCCAGCGGTGGATACCTCGAGACCGTGAACCCGGGGGTGAACGGGTTCCACGCGGCATCCGCCACGGCACCCGACCTCGCAGACGCGATCCGCAGGGCGCGCGACCTCGATCCCGAGGCGTGCCGGGAATGGGGCCGCGGCTTCAATCGCGAGGCGCACGTGGAGCGCATGGCGCGGGTGATCGAAGACGTGCTTCCGCGGCCCGTGATGTGACTTCAGGTGCAGCGGGCGTGAACGAGTCCCAGGTGAGCGTGCCGCTTTGGGTGCGCCTGCGGTTCGGGCACGCGGCCGTCCAGTACATCGCAGACGAGGTCGGCGTCGACCTGCTGCACATCAAGGGCGCAGCGGTGGATCCGTCGCTGCGGCCGTCGGAATCGGGCAGCGACATCGACGTCCTGGTGCGTCCCGGCCACGTCGACCGGTTCGACCGAGCGCTCAGGGAGCGCGGCTGGACGCTCTACAGCACGTTCACGTACGGGTCACCTTTCGGCCATGCGCAGACCTACCTGCATGACGCATGGGGCTACCTCGACATCCATCGGTTCTTCCCGGGGATCCGCATTCCGCCCGCCCGTGCGTTCGATCGGCTGTGGTCCGACCGGCACACGATCGAGATCGCGACCATCGGATGCCCCGTGCCCAGCGTGCCGGCGCAGGCCCTGCTCCTCATCCTGAACGCCGCCCGCTCCCGCACGCCGCAGCATCCCGATATCGGGACGGCGTGGCGAGATGCGCCCGACGAGCGCCGGATCGAGATCGAGGCGCTGGTCGCCGACCTCGATGCGCCCGTGGCGTTCGCTGCAGCCGTCGGCGGGCTCGAGCAGTTCCGGCGTGAGCGCGACTACCGCCTCTGGAAGGTGACGTCGCGTGGTGGGTCGCGCTCAGAGGAGTGGTGGGCCCGCGTGCGGGCGGCTCCGACGCTCGCCGCGAAGCTCCGCGTCATCGCCCGTGCTCCACTGGTGAATGTGGACCACCTCGCGCACCGCCTCGGCCGCCGTCCGACGGCTGGCGAGATCGTGGTGGAGTTCTTCCGACGACCGGCGCAGGCGATCCGTGAGACGTGGCGCGGCCGACGGTCGGGCGTCGGAGCGAACCGATGACCGGGCTTCGGCCGACCCCCGGGGTGGGCACGCTGGAGGGCGACGGCATCATCTACGCCGCGCGCCTGCCCGATGGCCCGATCGTGGTGCTCGACGGCATCGCCGCGCTCATCTGGAACGAAGCCTGCTCGGGCGATCAGGCGACGATCGCTGAGCGGGTCGCAGAGGTGACGGATGCCGCAGCCGACGACATTCGCGCGCACGTCGACGACTTCGTCGCCAACCTCGTGGAGCGAAGGTTGCTCGCGCCGCTTGGGCTTAGTTCGGAGTGGGTCTGCTGATTCTTCGGTTCAATCCGGGTTCATGATGCCGGCGGCCGGGCTTATCGCCCGACCTCCGTTTCCTCGTGCAAGTCGCCCTCGATCCCAGCCGCGTTTGCGACTGTGCCGATCAATTTGCACGGGGATGAAGACCGGAGGTTTGCGCTTCATCCACTTCTCGCCGGCGCGAGCTTCCCCACGGCTCGTACGAATACTTCGGAATTGGTGCGGCCGCAGCATAGGTCGCTTGGCTTCGCAGTTCCGCTCATCGACCGGCAGCGTGGGTCGGGTGCATCCGCGCGGTGGATATTGGGGTTCACCGGCGGAAGGGGTAGTTACTCACCGAGGCCGGCCCAATGGGGTTGTCGGCCCGCGAACGGCCGGGGCGGGCTTCTCCATGTGTGGCCGAGCGCAGCATGGCATAGTGCTATTCATGCTTGCCCTGGTCACGTCGTTGCGCCATCCGCACAACAGCAACGACTACCCGCGGGTCGAGAGACTGTTGTACGAGTCCGTGGTGTCGTGGCTGCGTCAGACCGAAGACCGGTTCATGATCATCGTGGTCGGCAACCAAGAACCTAGGCTTCCACCCGACTCTCGAGTGAGATACGTCCCCGTAGCTTTCCCACCACCATCGCCTATTGCATCTCCCCGTACAGGTATCCCAAGCATTCTGCGGGACAGGGGAACAAAACTCGCCGTCGGTCTTGCAGCGGCGCGTCAGCATGGCGCGCAACACATCCTGTTCATCGACGCAGATGATTTCGTCAGTCGCCGCGTTGCCGCCCATGTGGCTGCTCACCCCGAGGCTATCGGGTGGCGCGTAAATTTCCCGTGGCGAGTCAACGTCGAACGGCGAGCCATTCATTCCCACGAAGGTGGCACGTTCAGTATCGTGCGCACCGACCTCTACCCAGACCCACAACTGCCGCTCGATGCCACGCAAAGCGAGCTCTACGACGGGTACGGCGAGAAGCTGGAACGTTGGCTGGGATCGCACCTGCACATCGGATCGGATCTAGGGCTGCCGCCGTTGCCGTTCGACGGGGCGCTGTATCGCGTCGGCACGGGGGAGTCGCATTCCGGAATCTCCATGGGGGGACTTGGGCGCCCAATTTCACGTGCGCTTGCTCAGGAGTTTGGGGTTCCCGCGACGCCGCGCACGCCAGCGGGGCTGCTCCGGGCTGTGTTGCCATCGCAGCGGGCATGGAAGGATCGCTTGGCCCCGTTCCGAGGCGCCCGCGGCTCAGAGCGCTGACGGCCCACCCGTCTAGAAGCTGGATGGAGTTCTTCGGCTTCAGCAAGCGCGACTTTCCGTGGCTGACCCGAGCCACACAGCGACCGCGAACATCATCGAAGAGGCTCGCAAGTACATCGCATCGACACGTGCCTGGGTAGCGGTGCAGCCGGCGAACTAACTGCCTGTCCTGTGCCCGGAAGCGAGCGTCGTCTATCCTCGACATCAGCGTGCAGCGCCGCTGCAATTGATCGAGGGCACGGGGACAGATGGATCACAGCGGAGCGTGGAACCGGCGCTCTCGCGCTTTCCGGCAGTACACGCGAGCCGCGTTCGTACCCGGAATAGTACGCCGTGGCTCCGTGGTGGGCGCCTACTGGTGGATCGGTCTTCCCAACTTCGGTGATGCCCTCACGCCGATGCTACTGCCCAGATACGGACTCGTTCCGGTGCATCGGCGATCTGTCGATGCACGTCTTGCCGGAGTCGGCAGCATTGTGGAGCACTTGCCGCCCGGCTTCTCAGGCGCAGTCTGGGGTAGCGGGCTCTTGCACGATGCAAGCCACCCGATGCCTGAAGCTCATCTGCTTGCCGTCCGTGGAGTACTCACGGCCGAGCGCGTTGGTGCTGGGGAGCGCACCGCACTCGGTGACCCCGGTCTCCTCGTTGGGAGGCAGCGCCGACGCCGAGAGCCGAAGTGGGACGTCGGCATCGTGCTGCACTTCTCCCAGCGTGGCACCCGTTCTCTCACGCGTCTCGCTGAGGGGTCAGGCTTGCGGGCGCGTTTGATCGACGTTCGTCGTGCGGCGGCGCCCGTGGTTCGTGAGATCTCGCAGTGCGCGACGATCGTGACCACGTCGCTGCACGGTCTTGTCACCGCAGATGCCTTCGGTATTCCAACCGTGTGGCTGACGGCTGAGCCGGGACTCCGAGAGGGAACCTTCAAGTTTCGCGATTACGAGTCGGTGGTCACCTCTGGCTGGAGCCGCCACCTTGCGTTCGATGAGCGAATGTCGCTCGCGAACGTCGTCGAGCATGCCGAAGCGGCGCCGCGCTCGACGGTGGATGCGGCTTGTGAGGGTCTCGAGGCCGCGATTCATCGTCTTCCAGAAGTTCTCGTTAGTCCGCTCGAGTCGTTCCCATGGGGCATCCCAACCGTCATGCAGTCGCGTACGCCGACGCCCAGGTCCGCATAATCACTCTGGCAGGGTTCTGGTCGACGCGACGGCCCGCAGCCTGCGGACCATCAGATCTATTCGATGCCGAATTCCTCGTCCTGCTCGTCGGACGACGGCTGACCACCCCGATGGGAGCGAATACCCGAGATCAGCAGCGAACTCCCTGATTTCGATGTGGTATGGCTCGTTGATAGTGATCACACGGTCGATGAACTTGCCACGGACGGCTCGATACGCGTCCAGATCGAATCTCTCGCTGTAGGCGTCGAGCTGGCCAGCGATCTCTAGGGTGAGCTGGGTGCGCAGGCACTTGTAACAGGTAGAGCAGTTCCGCCCGTGCGCGGGCAGCCAGGTGCAGACGTTCAGACTCTGTCGTGCAGCCGGGATTCCGGCGATGAGAACCGTCTTTTGTGCTCGGGTGAGCCGGTCGCCATGGGAACTTGGGTGAAACTGGCTGTTGACCAGGAGCGGGGTTGCGATGGAGTCGGCGTGACCAGTGGTCGGGCTTGCGAAGACACCGAGATCACGAAAGGCGTAACTCCCCGCCGCAAGGTAGCGGCCGATTCCCCCCATCAGCAGCGCTGCGGCGGCGAGGTTGCGGGGCCCGTGGCTCTGTCTGAAGAAATTCGACGGGTAGAAGTCGTCGAGATTCGAGTCCACGGCAACGAGCGGGAGTCCGATCTGCTCGGTGGTCGGCGAGAGCAATTCGTGTAGACGTTCAAAATCGCGTCGACCGGCGTTTCCCGAGCCGGTCGCGCCGACGTTGAAGAGGGTGAGGTGTGTGAGCCGCAACCCGGGCGGGACGGGTGAGTAGTGGTGTTCGGCAAGTACCGCGAAACTATCAACGCCCGCCGAGAAGCCGGTGGCGACGCCCGCGGCCGGCGGGGCGGGCCGAAGCACCGAATGCGCGTCGATCGAAATCTCTCGCACGCGTGACAATACTGTCGCGAGTATCTGCTGATAGCCGTGGGTCAGGCTGTGCAGCAACTCATCTGTCACTTGCCCGTCGATTTCGATCGATTCGCCGTGCAGCATGGCCGGAATCAGCAGACCGATGACCGCTGGATCTGCACGTTCGGTAATCAGTCCCTCGTGAGAATCGGATACTTCGAACCACAGCTGTTCGGGAAGTTCAGACTTCCCATCGACGACAACAGCCCACCTGATTCGATCCCCGCTTTTCGTCATCTTGGGTGGGCCGATACGCATGCTGCGAGACTATCGAGTCGCGGGCGACCGCGAGCGGGCGATCGCATGCAGCTCTGGTGACTCCGGGGCAATGGGTACACGGTTCGTCTGTCCGGGGGATCCCCCACGACTACCCTGTTGTCCATGCGCATCCACCTTCCGAGCATCGGCGTACGCACTGAAATCTCGGCAGTGCGCGACTTCGAAAGGCTGGCGCAGCTGAGCGGCTCCGCTCGGCATGATCTCGTAGCTGATCCCGCTGAGGCAGACGTAATCCTGTTCACCGAACTCCACCAGCTCAACGACCCGATCTCACTGAGCCGTGTCTGGCAGTCGCCGGAGTTCAAGACGCACGCACACAAGTGCTATGTATTCGACCAGCGCCCGCGCTCGTACTGCAGTATGCCCGGCCTGTACACGAGCGTTCCGTGGCGCTCGCTCCGCCGGCAGTACCAAGTGCCCTGGAGTTACCACATGATCACGGACGTCCCACACGCACCAGACCGCGAGCCCGACCTGCTGTTCTCGTTCGTCGGCACAGCCCGATCGCACAAGTGTCGCGAGCAACTGTTCGGGCTCTCCCATCCTCGCGGTCTCGTGCGCCGCGTTGACGGGCACGTCAACTGGCGTCCCAATGACCCCGGGTTCGCTGAACGTCGGGATTCGTTCGCGGACTCGGTGACGCGCGCGTCGTTTGTGCTCTGCCCACGGGGACGGGCTACCTCGTCGTTCAGGTTCTACGAGACGATCGCCGCAGGTCGGGTCCCGGTGGTTCTGGCCGATGACTGGGTGCCGCCGGCGGGAGTGAACCTCCAAGAGTTCGCGATCGTCTGGCCCGAACGCAATGTGAGCGGCCTCGTGGATTTCCTGGAGGGCCTGGAGCCGGACGCATCAGCGATGGGGCGGCGTGCTCGCGAAGTGTTCGAAGAGCGGTTCGCTCCCGAGGTCATGTTCGATAACATCGTCGACGCGCTCAATACATTGGCGGCCACGCTACCGTGGGAGACGTTCCCGCGTTTCGGATACCCGCCCGATCGCCGAGTCGTGCGCCACCTTGTGGGGCGCTCGCGGAAGCTTCTCGGACAGCTCACCCCGTAGCGGGTCGTCAATGCACGTTCTCTGGGTGAGCGTCGAGGTGCCCGACCGTAACGGGCAGGGTGGGCAGCGGCGGCAATACCACCAGATCAAGGCCCTGGTCGCGCTGGGTCACTCGATCACCGTCCTTTCTCCCACTGCCGGCGCGGCACCGACCGACCTTCTCGCCGTGGCCTCGCTCATTCGGCCACGACTGCACATCCGTGGTCGCCGAGTTCCGCTCGCCCTTGCGAGGACCCATCGGTTGGTAACAGACCCGAGGTGGGATGGGATCGTCCTCTCGCATCCGGGGTCAGCTTGGCTCCTTCCAGAGACAGTCCGTGCACCCGTACTGCTCGATATGCACAACGTCATGAGCTTCTGGCATCGAGCGGCTGGCAGACACGAGGAATCCCTTCGATTCGAGTTGCTCGAGGCGGAGGCGATCTCGCGATCTGACGCGGTAATGACCTGCTCGCAGGTTGAGACCGAGCGTCTGAGGTCAATGCATCCTGGAATGGACACCACCACATTCATTGCGCCGCTCGGCATCGATCCATCTGAGTGGCCGAGCCAAACGTACTCACGGGACCGGGCGCTCGTTGCCCTGTTCGGCAATTGGGGTTGGGAGCCGAATCGCCGAGGCCTCGAATGGTTTCGCAATGAGGTGTGGCCCGCCACGAGATTGAGGTCACCGGACGCTGAAGGTCTCGTAGCCGGAACGGGCGCCGGCGATACGCGTGAGTGGCCCGATGGCCTCCGTTTCGTCGGGCGCGTCGAGAACCTCGCCGCGTTCACCGCGGAAGCCGCTGTGGTGGCCGTTCCGGTCGTCGAAGGTGTCGGTGCTCCTCTGAAGTTCGGCGAGGCGCTGGCAACCGGGAGCGCGGTCATCGCTACGCCCGACGCCGCGAGCGCGTTGCCGTCGAGCGGAGCTTACACTTCAGCGAATCCCGAGGAGTGGGCCGATTGGATACATCGGCGTTTGGAGGGACGGCGGGCAGAACCAGCGCCCTCCCCGATCCGCGCTCACGCACTCGCTGAGTTCACTTGGATGCGGGCAGCGGCTCCCATAGACGGCTGGCTCCGCATGAACGTGGCCACTTGACCGGGATCGCACCCCTACGATCACCTCGTGCAGACAAACGGGCTTGACCTAGTCGAGCCTGCGCTCGAAGCCACTCCCCGCGATCACCGCCGCCGGCGGCTTCGCCGAGACGGTGCGCCCTGGTCAGGGGATTGCACGCGGTATCCGTCGATACGGGGAACGCTCGCACGGCGGTCTTCACAGTGAGGATCGCGTTGGCCATCGATCCAGCCCGGCTATGATGCCGGAAGTGCCCGACCCGAGGGCGCTGCCGGAGGAGAGGCGATGGCACCAGCGCCGCGTGAACAGAGCCTGCTCGACCAGCTCCGTCTGACTCTCCTCATGGCTGACGTAGAACCCGGGCGCTGGGTCGCGGGCAACATCGTTGCTTCTGTTGCGCTCGCTGCACTCGACACCCTCGGCGTTGCGGCGATGATTCCGCTCATGCAGCTGGTCAGCGGTGACGAGAGCGGCTCGTTCATCGTTTGGATCTCGGAACGCCTCGGCACTTCATCTCCGTCGGTGCTCCTTCCGGTCGTTGCGGGACTCATCGCATTTGTCTTCATCGTGAAGAGCCTCGGCAGCATCGCATTCCGCTGGTGGCTCCTCGGCCGCACGACCAAGGTGTCCGCACTCGCCTCGGCAGAACTCGCGCGACGGTATGCCCTCGCGCCCTACGGAGATCACCGTGCCCGGCGAATGAGCGAGATCTACCGCAATATCAACGATGCTACGACCCAGTCGGCGAGCGTGCTCCTCGCGGTCGTCAGCGTCGCCTCGGATGCGCTCACACTTGCCGCTATCACCGCGGTACTGTTCGTGACCGCACCGTTCGTGACGGTGTTCGCGATCGTATTGTTTGGCGGACTCGTGTTCGGGGTGCAGCAACTCCTGCGTCGACGCCAGTACCGCCTCGGTGAGGAGATTGCGGCCGCCGGCCTCGAAGCCTGGCAATTCCTGCTTCCCGGGCTCGACGGATTCCGTGAGGCGCGTCTCACGTCGAGTTCCGGGAGGTTCATCGACGGGTTTCGGCGCGCACGGCTGCGCCGCGCCGACGCCGCTCGACAGATGGGCCTGCTGTCGGACCTGCCGAGGTACCTCCTCGATGTCGCGTTCGTCGTCGCGATCCTCGGTATCTCCTTGATTCTCTTCGCCACGGGAACGCCTGCGCATGCACTCACTGTGCTTGGGGTGTTCGCTGCGGCCTCGCTGCGTGCACTGCCAACGCTCAATCGCATCGCGGGCAGTCTCGTAACGGTTCGCACTGGCCGGGCCGGCCTCGATATCGTGACACGAATCGTCGATGAACTCGATGCGGGCGGTGCTCACGAGGAGCGACCCAAGGGCATACGCTACCGGGGCGACATCAATCTGCACCAGCTGGGCTTCAAGTACCCGGATGCCGAAGAACCTGTGCTGACCGGAGTGTCGTTGCGCATCGCCGAGAATCGCACGACCGCATTCGTTGGCTCCAGCGGCGCGGGCAAGAGTACGCTGCTCGATCTTGTGCTCGGACTGCTCGACCCGACCGAGGGAGTGATCGAGGTTGGCGGACGTTCGATCGCCGACGACCGTGCTTCGTGGTATTCGGGCCTCGGTGTAGTGCCGCAGGACGTGTTCCTCCTCAACGCATCCCTCGCCGCCAACATTGCATTCGGGGTGGCCCCGGATGACGTCGATCGTGCCCGGATCGACGAGGTGGTTCAGCTGGCCCAGCTCGAGGCACTTGTCGACGAGTTGCCACTTGGACTTGACACGACGGTCGGCGAGCGCGGAGTGCGACTCTCGGGCGGACAGCGCCAGCGCGTTGGCCTCGCCAGGGCACTGTACCGCGAGCCTAGGGTTCTCGTGCTTGATGAGGCGACCTCGGCGCTCGACAACGTCACCGAGCACGAGATATCCGAAACGCTCGGGAGGCTTCGAGGCAGCCTCACGATTCTGATCGTGGCGCACCGACTCTCCACAGTGCGCCATGCCGATACGCTTGTCTTCCTCAAGGACGGGCGACTCGTCAGCGAGGGAACTTTCGAACAGCTTCGTGCGGAGAACGCGGACTTTGCGCGACTGGTCGAGCTCGGAGAGCTCGACTGAGTGAACAGGGGGTCCCCCTCCACGCCTGCAAAGCGAACCCGCGGGATGAATTCATTCACTCGTGCGTTCCCTTCCTATTGCGAACGGCGGTGAAGGTGACGTCCTCCGGGCGGGACGTGCACTCCCCGACCCCGACGGCCACTTCCCCACCTGCGATACTGGAGCGAATCTCAGCAAAGGACAGAGCCATGGCTCCCATGAGCATGCGCGGAGAAATCTGGCGCGAGCGCATCGTCGACTGGTGGTCGGGCGCGTGGCGTTGGGTGTTGATGGCGGCGGGTGCCATTGTTTCCGTGTACGTGGTGCTCGACCAAGGGCTCGAGCATGGGGCGATGACCGCGATTGCGATTTCCGGACTCGTCATTGGCGTCGCGATTTCCAGGTCCCAACCCCTCGCGATCGTGCTCATGGCGTTGCCGGGTCTCCTGATCGTGGAGCGAGTCGGTCTTGGGGGAACGGACCTGTCGGTGTCGGATGTCGCGCTCGCCGCGGCATTCGGGACGGCCGTGCTCCTGGGCCAGCGCCCGTACAACCGGCCGCTGCGGCAGCTGCTCTGGCTCAACCTCTTCTACCAGTTCACGACGCTGTTCACCGTCATCGTCAACCCGTACGTCGCGAACACTGTCGAGTGGTTCCACGCGTGGCTGCTCATTTCTGGCGCGCTCATCGTTGGATGGGCCGTTGGCGCGGGCGGATATGCACGCCTCGGACTCTCGCTCCTCGTCGGAGCGGCCTGCATCATCGGCGTAATCACGATCATCCAGGGTGCGATCGCGTATGCCTCGGGAGACTTCGGCCCGGTGTATCCGTCATGGCCCTTCCCCATGCACAAGAACTTCGTGGGAACCGTGGTGGCGGTCGCCGCGGCGGTGGTCTATGTCAATCCCGATTGGATCGGATGGACCAAACGGTGGGCGTGGACCGCCTTCTGGTTGCTGGTCGTGGCTCTCCTCCTCTCGCAATCCCGCCAGGCGCTCATCGGCCTGATGGCCGCCGTGCTCATCGCGGTCATCCGGCGACGGATTACGGAGCGTTCACGGTTCGTGTACCTACTGCTGATCCCGGCAGCTTGGCTCATCGTCAGCATGGTGATCGAGCAGATCGAGTCCCAGAATCAGCACAACTCCGTCTTCCAACGGCTCAACTGGTTCCGGGAGGTCTACCACTACTGGCGCGAGTCGCCGGTGTTCGGACACGGCTTGCGCTATTGGTACAACGACTCCACGGTCCCCTTCCAACCGCCGCAAGCCGAGGTGGAGGTGCTCGCCTCTGCGGGAGTCGTCGGTCTCATCGGCTTCATCGTCATGTGGATCGGCATCATCGTGGTGCTGTGGCACGTCGACCCCCGATTCGGAACACTCGCGGTCGCGGTCACCTTCGCCCGTATCGTGCAAGCGCAGTTCGACTTATTCTGGGCCGCCGCGTCCGTGTCGATCCCGTTTGTCATCGTCGGCATCTGCCTCGGTGCCATGGCACGTGAGCAGCGCGGTGATCCGACCCGATCGACCGACGCGAGCATCACTGTGTCCCCACTCTCCCGCGCTCCGCTGCGTTGACCTGCTGAGCGCACCTGGTTGTACTGCGGACCCGCGCCGAAGTCCGTTGGCATACCATTGAGCCAATCTCGAATACGCTCAGCCCTCTGAGGCGGGCGCACAGCTGACCGGAGGGTTGCATGGAGCTCCGCGACTACCTGCGTGGTCTGCGCCGACATTGGATCGCCATCCTCCTGATGACGATTGTCGGCGCGGGTGCGGGGTATGGCTGGACGTTGCTTCAGACGCCGGTCTACGTCGCGGGTGCGAGTGGTTACGTTTCGTCGACCGGCGTCGAGGATCTCGGCACTTCGACGCTCGGTGACTCGCTCGCTCGCTCCAAGGTCGCGACGTACCTCGAGATCGCTGGTTGGCGCACCGTTGCCGAGGACGCGATCGAGGAGCTCGATCTCGACACCACGCCTGAACAGCTCGTGAATCGCATCGAGGTCTCGAACCCGCCCGACACGACATTCATCAGAGTTTCTGCGCAGGGCGCGTCGCCTGAGGAAGCTCGGGCACTCGCCGAAGCATGGATCGACGCGATGAAGGTCCAGATCGACGAAATCGAAGGTGACGGTAGTCCTGGTTCGGCTCCCGTCACCATTCTTCCGGGTGACGAGGCGTCGCTCCCTGCATCACCGAGCTTCCCCGACGTGCAGACCGCCGTGATCGTCGGGGGCATCCTCGGCTTCGGCTTCGGCATCGCGTTCGCCATGATCCGCACAGTCTCCGACAGACGCATCCGCGCGGGCGACGACGTGGAGGCGCGGACCGGCGTCTCTGTCGTCGGAACCATCCCGATCGTGCCGGGCCTCGACGGCGAGCACCGCCTGGTCGAATCTTCGACGCATTCGAACGGCAAGAACAACACGTTCGCCGTCTCGGAGGCGTTGCGCGCGCTCAGAACCAACCTTCAGTTCATGGACGTCGACCACCCGCCGAAGACGATCGTGGTCACCAGTCCGCTCCCGGGCGATGGCAAGTCGACCATCGCGTGCAATCTCGCGCTGACCCTTGCGGCCGGCGGGAGCACCGTGGTGCTGGTCGACGGCGACCTGCGCAGGTCGACGGTCGCGAAGACCATGGGGCTTCCAGGAGGTGCGGGGCTCAGCGACGTACTCGCCGGAAGGGCAACTCTCGTCGATGTGCTGCAACGAACGCCGAAGTCGAGCAATCTCTTGGTGCTCGCGGCAGGAAGCGTACCTCCGAACCCGAGCGAAGTGCTCGGATCCGAGCGCATGCACGCACTGATCGCCGATCTCACCAAGCACGCGACCGTGATCATCGACGCGCCGCCGCTCCTTCCGGTGACGGATGGCGCGGTGCTGACCCATCAGGCCGACGGCGCGCTGATCGTCGTCACCCTTCGGAAGACGACGTTCGATCTGCTCGACAAGGCCCTCGACACCCTGAAGAAAGCAAGAGGACGGCCGCTCGGCGTCGTGTTGAACCGTGCGCCGCTGCGTGGAGCCGACGCAGCCGCATATTCGTACGAGTATCGGCGCGACTACAAGCCCTCCGCAGCGACGGCAAAGCTACTTCCTGCCGAGCCGCCGACGCCGGCCGCGCTTCCAAGCGAGTCTGATTCCGATCTCGACGTCCTTGTCAGCGAGACTCCCGCGGCGTCGCGTCGGGGCGCCCGTCGCAACTGACGCGTGGATCAGCGGACTCCCGGCATAACCCACGCTGACGCGGTCGGCTCGGTGCGAGCGCGTGTGGCGCTCGTGAGCTCTTCGTACACACCGTACGTCGGCGGCGTCGAGGAGCACGTGCGCCAGGTGGCTCGTGAACTCCGAAGCGATGGCGTAGGGGTGGAAGTGTGGACTGTCGATCGTGGCGAGTCGCTCGGCGCCAGGGAGGTGGAGGGCGTGATGGTGCGTTACCTTCCGACGCCGCTCCCTGCCGCGTCGCCGGGCGCAGTGCTCCGGTTCCTGTTACGGTTTCCGTCAGCCTGGCGGCACTGGACCGCTGCACGACAGCAGTTCCAACCCGATGTGGTGCACGTACACTGTTTCGGGCCGAACGGTGCGTACGCGCTCGCGGTGAGCCGGCGATTCAAGCTCCCGCTCATCATCACGTCGCATGGAGAAACCATTGCTGACGACCACGCGTTGTTCGAGCGGTCGGCGCTGCTCCGGTCGGCACTGCGACGAAGCCTGAGGTCCGCGACGCACGTCACGGCACCGTCGCGGTTCGTCCTCGACGACCTACGGGCGAACCATGCTTTGAACGGCGGGACGGTGGTGCGGAACGGCGTCGTTCTCGACGCTCCCGAGAGCGCCGCGAAGCCGGCTCGCAGCGGCCGCTACCTGCTCGGCGTCGGCCGACTGGGCCGCATGAAAGGCTTCGACCTGCTGATCGACGCCTTCGCACGTGCAGACCTCGACCGCGACATCCGACTCGTCATCGTCGGTGACGGCCCCGAGCGGTCTCGACTTGAGGAGCAATCCGATCACCTCGGTCTGGGGTCCCGCGTCGAGTTCACTGGTCGACTGGATACCGCGGCAGTTGCTGGCGTGATGTCGAACGCCCTCGCCGTGGTCGTTCCCAGTCGCACGGAGGCCTTCGGCATCGTTGCGCTCGAGGCGTGGCGTAGCGGAGCGCCGCTCGTCATGACGAATCGGGGCGGTGCGCCCGAGTTCGTCCACGACGGTGTCGATGGGATCTTGGTGGACCCGGTCGACACGGTAGCCCTCGGTGAGGCCGTGACGCGAGTGAGCGTCGACCAGCGACTGCGGTCGCAGCTCGTTGCCGCTGGACGCGAGCGGGTGGGCGAATTCACGTGGGCGCGCGTGGCGGAAGCCTACGAGGAGCTGTACGCGGCGGCATCCGCACCGAATTCAGGAGCGGGATGAACTACTCAGGCCCGCTCACACGTCGACTCCGTCAACTCCGCCGTATCGCGACTGCTTCGACCCGGCCAGCGATGTGGCGCGGTGGCGTTGTAGTGCCGGCGCACTGGTGGGACGGGCATCCGAACTTCGGCGACGATCTCACCCCGTGGCTCCTGCCGAACTACGGCGTACTGCCGATTCACCGCGTCGCCTCGCGCGCGCGCCTCGCCGGCGTCGGAAGCATTCTCGAGTTCCTGCCAGCCGACTGGGACGGCGTGGTCTGGGGCAGCGGCCTCATGCTCGGCGAACCACACGCCCTGCCGCACGCGCGGGTGCTCGCGGTGCGCGGGCACTTGACGCGGGAACTGGTCGGAGCGCCCGACGATGTCGCGCTCGGTGATCCCGGTATCCTCGTCGGGCGTCTGCGACCGCGGCCCGTACGGCGGTGGGATGTCGCGCTCGTGCCCCACGGTCACCATCGATCGCACATGCCGTTCCTCGCGCTCGCCGAGACCGCCGGGTACCGGGTTCGCGTCGTCAACGTGCACCAGCGCGCGGAGCGAGTGGTGCGGGAGATCGGGGCGAGCGGCGCCGTCATCACCACGTCGCTGCATGGGCTCGTGACGGCCGACGCGTATGGGATCCCGGCCGTATGGACCACGCTCGAGCCACCACTGGGCGGCGGCCCATTCAAGTTCCACGACTACGAGTCGGTGGTCACGCCGAGCGCGACGCGATTCGTGCGATTCGATCCAGAGATGTCGCTCGCCGACCTCGTCGCGTCGACCGCAACCTCGCCTCGTGAGACCGTCGACGCGGCTTGCGACGCGCTCGAGGCTTCGGCGGCACAGCTGCCCGATGCCGTCCGCGCGCCCGGACGATTCCCACGAGACGTACCGCGAATGCTCGTTGGCCGCGCCTGACATCGGTCAGGCCAGCGACGCCCACACACGGGCGTGTTCCTCGGCGCACCGTTTCCACGTGAAGTGAGCAGCTCGTTCACGCGCCGCCCGGACGAGCGCGCCGGTCGAATCGCCGCGCGTCGCGTCGAGCATCCCGCTGGCGAGTCCGGGGCCGGTCGGGTCGACGAGGAGACCGGTGTCGCCGACCACTTCGGGTAGTGAGCTCGTCGCCGCGGCGACGACAGGCACGTTGGCCGCCATCGCCTCGAGAGCGGGCAGGCCGAATCCCTCGTAGAGGGAAGGGACGACCACCGCTGCAGCCGCTGCGACGACCCCTGGCATGAGCTCGTCGGGCAGGCGTCCGGCGAGCACGACGCCGGGCATTCCATCGAAGAGTTCATTGCGACGTCGATGCGTCGGACCGGTGAGCACGAGACTGAGGCTCGGTCGCTCTCGCTGCACCAGCGGCCAGGCCTCGGCAAGCGCCTCGAGGTTCTTCCGGCGGGATGCACCACCGGCGTGGAGCACGTACTCCTCGGGTATTCCGAACGATCTACGGGTGCCGCTGGGCAGTGGATCTGCGTCGAAGAATCGATCCTCGACGCCGTTGTGCACCACGTGGGGCTCGGTGATCCCCAGCAACTCGGCCGCTTCCCGGGCGCTGAACTCGGAGACGCAGATCACCGCGGCCGCCCGCCGGGCCTCCCCGATCGCCGCGGGCACCGGTGGCGACTCGTCGGGGAAGCGCCATGCAACGACATCGTGGATCGTGATCACATCAACGCCCGGCGCTGGCGGCAGTTCGAGGTTCATTCGGTGCGTCACCGTGTCGCGGCCGTACAACAGTCTTCCGACCTCACGCCGCATACCAGCGGATGCCCCGACGACTCGGGCCATCGGCAACCGGCGGTTGCCTGGGAGCCTCGAGCGGAGTGAGCGCGCAACGATCCGACGAACGCCCCAGTCACGATTGTCGACGCTTCGGAGCGCCGATGCAGCATTTGCTGCCACCTGCTCCTGGTAGACCTGCGCACCCATCGGGCTGTCGGTCGCCATGGTCGCGAGCGTCAGCCTCGGGCGTGCGGCATCTGGGCCGATGGTCGCCTCCTCCGTACTCGTCAGGGCGTCTGGCGGTATCAAGGTTAGGCGAGACGGCGATGCGTCGTCCGCCGGAAGGTAGGCTCCGCGTATGCCGACCACCTTCAACGTACGCGCGCTTGCGAGCACCGTCCGCATCGAACTCGATGACTCGCTGAGCCAGGCCGACCGCGAGGCGATCAAGGCGCACTGGGTCGATCTTGTCCCCGACGGGGAAGATGAGGCCGATCTGGTCATCCGGGCAGGCCTTGGCGTCCACTCGGTGTCCGCCGGTACGCAAGTGGTCAAGGCCGATTCGCCCACGTCGCTCGCCCAGCGGATAACCACCGAGGTTACGCTCGGCGCCATCGGTGGGCTCCGTGGCGGCGCGCTGATGCTCCACGCGAGCGCTGTGGCCCTCGACGATGGGCGCGTGATCGGGTTCGTCGGGCCATCCGGCCGAGGAAAGACCACCGCCGCCCGAGCCCTCGGGCGCTCGTACGGCTACGTGACCGATGAGACGCTGGCGGTGCGCGCCGATGGTTCCGTCATCGCCTACCCGAAGCCGCTGTCGATCGGGTCGCGGCCCGGTGTGAAGACCACCGAGCCGGCGTCGATGCTCGGGCTCCGCGGGGCGCCAGCCGACAATCTGCGGTTGGTGGCGCTCGTGCTACTCGACCGGCGGCCCGAGGCCGACCAACCGTTCGTCGAGTCGGTTCAGATCGTCGACGCATTGGCAGAACTCGTGCCGCAGACGAGTCACCTTTCGGCGCTCGAACACCCGCTCCGAACGTTGACAGAGGCGATTCTCTCAACCGGCGGCGTGCGACGGATCGTCTACTCTGAGGCATCCACCCTGCCGACACTCATGGATGAGGTGCTGAGCGAAGTCGACAACGATACGCCGATGCTCACTGATATCTCGAGCATGTCCCAGCGGGGATGCGAGGGTCTCTTGGGCCCTGCGGAAACCCGCCCGGGTGCTTCAGCATCGAACCAGCCGGGCGCGTACTGGAGAGCAACCTGTCTCGATGCGCTCCTCGTCGATGACGCATTGATCGTGCTCGTGCCGGGTAAGGCGGTCGTGCTCGTCGGCATAGGGCCGACACTCTGGCTCGCGGCCGACGGACTTACCGAAAGCAAGCTGCTCGAGGTCGCGCTCAGAGCGTTTCCGGAGCCACCCGCGGGTGTCGATGTGGCCGAGGTCGTCGCCCGCGCATTGGCCAGCATGGTTGAGATGCAGATCCTCGTCCGTGATTGAACCCCCCGGAACGAGGGGGCAGTAGCGTTCGACGAATTGCCCCTGTAGCCTCTACAGTTGGCTGAGAAACCCGACCCTGGGGGTCAGCGCCATCCACCATAGGAAAGGCCCAACCGTGAGTGACCTCGAAGAACAGAAGCCTGGGATCAGCCGCCGCACAGTTGCGAAGGCGATGGCCTGGTCCGTCCCGGCGATCGCTATAGCTGCGCCGGTCCCAGCCTTTGCAGCATCGCCGGTGCCCCCCCGGTTTTCGACTTCGGCAACGCCATCAAGAACCCCGGCAATAGTTGCACGACTGCCTGTATCCAGAAGCAGTCCTATGGCGTTCCGGTGACCGTCTCCAACCCCACCGACTCCGACCTCGTCATTCAGTTTACCGACTACAACTTTGGCGCCGACAGCAATGGAAATGGTGGCGCTTCGATCGGAGTGAACAACGTCGGAGTGGCCTATCCGCAGTCTCCGATCAACTGCAACGTCAAGGTAGCTTCCTGCGCGCCCCTCCCGTGTGGTGCGGCCAACAACAGTGTTTGTGTGCCAGCAGGCTCTACGTTGATGTTCTGGGTGTTCTCGAACGAGTTCGGGTCCAGCCCGAACACCAGTCAGTACATCCCGTGGCAGTGGTTGGACCCGAGCAACGGCTGTGCTGTCGTGCTGAACAGCGCCGCATACTCGCCCACGTCGCCGCCGAACGACGCCTGCTAGCGAGCCTTCGCGCTGGTCCGGAACACCCGGAGCAACGGAGAGGATCTCATCGACCATGTGCGTGGATAGCAGGCGCTGACTGGCCGGCACCGCTGCATGCACGATGTGTCCGAGGCTAGTCACGGCCCGGTCGCGCTCGTAGCCGTCCGCGCGGATGATGCGCCGCTGTCAGAAGCGATCCTCTCGAGCAGTGCAACGTATCGCTTCGCGGTGGTGTCCCAACCGCGGTCTTGTACGCTTGCCCGTGCACGACCCCGATAAGCGATCGGGTCGCCTGCGGCGAGCTCCTCGAACCGGTTCCCAATCTTGACGGGGTCCTGGTCGACGAGGAATCCGTTCTCACCATCGTGGACCAACTCGGGCGCGAATCCCACTGGAGTAGCGACCACCGGTAGTCCGCACGCGAGTGCTTCGAGCACGACGAGCGCGTTGGCCTCGTAAGCGCTGGGCAGAACGAAAATGTCGGAAGCCGCGAAGAACAGCGGAAGATCGTGACGGCGCCCGACGAACAGCACGCGCTCAGCAACACCGTGTTTCTCTGCCAGCGCGCGCGCTTTGGGGATGGAAGCGGCGTCTCCTCCCACCACCAGAAGCATCACCGTGGGCGCGTGCGCTAGTGCCTCGATCGCGTAGTTGAGCCCCTTGCGTTCGAATTCATGGCCAATGAATAAGACGACTCGGTCGTCGTCGTCGAGACTGAACACCTCGCGGGCCTTGGCCCGTTCGGCGAGTGTAGGCGGGCGGAACCGGTCCAGATCAACGCCGTTGGGGATCACGGCGATCGGCGGGCGAACTTGACCGTAGGTCCGGCGAAGGGTGTCGGCTTCGGACGCCGACAGCGCAACGACCGCTCTGTGTATGCGGCTGCGGTAGCGGATGTAGTCGCGGACGAACGTGAACGGGTGGGTTGGGTTGCGAAGCATGCGCCATAACCCGTGGCCACGTGCCCGCATAGCCGCGCTTACGACTCCGTGATTGACATAGACATCGCCGACCATGGCGTTGTTGTGACAGATCGATATTGCCCCTGGACGCTCGGCGAGGAAACGCCGCGCCCGCGCTGTGCCGAAAATGGTGAACCACACCATGCGCCGGAACAGCGCGAACGCGCGGAACAAGCTCGGACGATGCATGCGTCGCGCTGCTCGGCGGCGAGCGGTGCCGTACGTGAACGATTCGACGGTGTGCCCGAGAGCACGCAACTCGTGCTCGAGGTGCCACGCAACTCCGGAGACCCCGCCGCCCGGCCCGATGATGGGCACGATCTGAACAATGTGCATCTGGCTGTTCCTCCACGGAACACTGTGCGGGCGTAGCCTTGACCATTCGTACCCCCGCAGCGAAGTGCGCCTGCTGCAACCCTAGCCGGGGATGGTCAGATAGAATCTGCTGGTGCCAGGGCCCTTGACGATCGTGCCGCCACTAATCCTCGCAGCGGTCTTCCTCTGGAGCGGGATCGCGAAGCTGCGGCATCCCGACACTCTGCGCAGTTGGGCGGACTTGGGCGTGCCGGCACAGCTGCGTCAGACGTGGTTGCTGCGGCTGCATCCTTGGGCTGAAATGGTCTTGGCTCTCGCGTACGCGTTGCTCGGCGGCATGCTCGGCTTCTTGGCAGCCACAGCCGGCATAGTCCTGCTGGCCACGTACCTCGTGCTCGTACTGCAAGCGCTGCAGAAGCTGCCCGATGCAGCATGCGCATGCTTCGGCACGACTCAGCCCGTGACACGGATCACCGTTGTCCGAAATGCCTGGCTGGTGCTGATCGCCGTGGCCGCCCTCGCCATGAGCTGGATGAACCCGACGTTCGGCGGCCCTGTCGCCGCTGTGGAAGCCCAGGAGTGGGTATGGGTAGTGAGTTCGGGGGCAGTTGCGGTAACCGTCCTCCTCATCGCCTGGCCCACACTGCCGCAAAGCGGCGAGCTGACCGCGCAGGATCTCGTTCCTTCGGCGCCCGCCATGAACGCGACCGATGCCGACGGCGAGCTCGACTACATTCGCACTCGCACGCCGGCGGTTCCGGTCACGCTGGCCGACGGCACGTTGGTGAACTTGCGCCAGCTCGCGTCGAAGCGCCCGATCTTGTTGCTTGCGGTAACGCCCACATGCGGACCGTGCATACCGGTAATCGAGAACGTCTCCGAGTGGCGGAGGACGCTGCCCGAGGTCGATATCCGGCTCTTGCTTCAGTACGAACCGCACGACGGACAGCTTGCTGAGATGTCCGAACCACAATCACTTCACGATCCGCGCGGCTACGTGAGCGCATCGATTGCGGATTGGAAGACGCCGACAGCCGTGCTGCTTGGTGCCGACGGGCTCCTCGCCGGGGGCCCGGTTACTGGATTCGATTCGATCTCCGAGTTCATTGGGGACGTGTACGAGAGTCTGCATGGAGAGCGACCACCCGCAGTGGTGTAGCGGAACGTACTCCTCAAGAGCGCAGTGCGCCGCTGGCGTCGTGGGTGACGCTCCTGCATGAAGCGCTTCAATATGGCGGCCCGCCGTCTCGCCCGGGTTCAGCCTGGTGCTGCGGCGTCCAGACGCCGCACCACCTCGCCCATCGCGGCGACGCGGTCGCTCCAGTCGGCGACGGTCGCGTCCGCTCCATCGGGGAAGTGCGATGACGCCGGCACCGAAGCGGCGACCGCCGCCGCGAACGCGTCTCCCGATGCGATCGTGATGCGCGGGTCATCCGCGTCCCGGAACCCTGCGACCGAGGTCGCAACCACGGGGCGGCCCACCGCCTGGTACTCGTAGAGCTTGATCGGGTCGAGGCTGTCGGTGAACTCGGTCACTACGTGCGGCACGACGAGCACGTCGGCGTGCTGGAGGTAGCCGACGACGGCGTCGCGAGGGCGTGGCCCGAGCAGCCGCGCGCCCGCGTCGCGCAGGCGCGCAGCTTGGGCAGGTGCGAGCAGGTTGGGCCCGACGAGCACCAGCGTTCCCGACGAGCCGAGCGCGCGCGCGGTCGCCTCGCAGAGGTCGATGTCGATTCGGTCGGGATGCACGGTGCCGAGGTAGAGGGCCACCGGGCGGTCGGGCAGATCGGCAGGTCGAGGCGTGTGACGCCGGTACGCCTCGACGTCGACGGCGTTCGGGATGAGCTCTACCTGCCGGGTCACGCCCTTGCGCCGCATCAGCTCGGGTGAGCAGACCACGACCTCGCGGGCGATGTCGAGCAGCCGGGCCTCGTTCACCGCGGCGCGGCGACGCTCCGACTCCGGGCGGTCGGCAGAGAGCCAGTCATCCGTGATGTCGTAAAGGGTCGGCCAACCCGAGAGCTCGGCCAGCGCGACTGTACCGGGGTCGTTGATCCAGAGCAACGGATGCCGCATGCCGAGAGATTCGGCGGCCCGCATCACGGCGCGCGCGAGACGTTCATCGGTGCGCGAGTCGAGCCGGCGCGGTATCCACTTCACGGCGCGCATCGTGAAGAGCCGGCCTGGCGCGACATCCGGAACCTCGCGAACGCCGTGCGCGAATGACGGACGCCGCCCAGACCGCAGGTCGTGCGTCGGGTCGGCCGGCGGCTCGACGAAGAGCACGCGCAGGGAGGGGTCGGATCGCAAGAGGCCGGCCACGAGGTGCTGATTGCGCCGCCACACGTCGTCCCACGCCTCGAGCGACACCACGACGAGGTCGGTCATCTCGCCCTCCGGTAGACCGCCTCGGTCGCGGTGGCCTGCGAACGCAGGGAGAACTCGCGCTGCTGCCGCTGACGTGCCGCGTGCGCGAGCGCCTCGCGACCCTCGTCATCCTCCGCGAGGGAGCGAAGGTTCCGCGCCGCCTCGTCGACATCATCGGGTTCGAACGTCGTCCGCGGGTCGAGGTCGGCAAGCAGATCCAGATGACCGGCTGCGCCGGCGGCGACGACGGGAAGTCCGCCGGCCATCGCTTCGAGAACCGTGAGCCCGAGCCCCTCGACGGGGCACGGCGCCATCAGCAGGCCGGCGCGGTCCATGACGTCGGGCAGGTCGTCACGGTACCCGAGGAATCGCGTCGCCGGGCGGATGCCGAGCTCGTCCACCATCGCCTCCAGCGCCTGGCGTTCGGGCCCGACGCCCGCGATCTCGAGGCTCCAGCCGTCATCGGCGAGGCCGGATGCCGCGAATGCCCGAACCCCCACATCGGTGCGCTTCTCCGGCTGGAGCCGCTGCGCGATGAGCACGATCCGATCCCGCACCCCGGTGTGACGGAGCGCGCGGTTCTCGATGCCCGAGTGCACGACCGTGCTCGGGCCGTCGACGGCGTCGGAGACTGCGCGGCTGATCGAGATCTGGCCGTCGATGCGTCTTCGCACCAGCGGGCCGATCGCCACGGGCCCGACCCGCCCCCGGGCCTTCGCGAAGTGCCGGGTCGCGAGGATGGTGGGTCGGCGTGAGCGGCGTGTGAACCAGAACGCCGCGGTGGTCGCAACGTCGGCCGCGGTCATGTGCGTGTTCACCACGTCGACGCCGCGGCGCAGCCGCCGCAGCGCGCGTGCGACCTCGAACGTGCGTGCAGCCGGCACGTGGTCGATGCCGGCCTCCTCGAGGGCGGGACGCATCCGGTCGGTGGCGCCGCCGATCACCGTGACGCGGTGGCCGTCTGCCGCCTGCGCGAGCGCGAGGCGCAGGACGAAGCGCTCGACGCCCGAGAAGCCGTCGGAGCGGATCGCGTGCAGGATCCGCAGCGCACCACTGTTCGCGGCCGCTCGATCGGCGCTCAGGGACTCCACGAGGTCGAGGTACTGCCGCGCCACGCGCGACCAGGAGTAGCGCTCGGCCGTGTGCCGGGCCCGAATGCGCCACGCTGCGGCATCCGTCTGCGACAGCTCGTGCAGACGGGCTCCGACGGCCGCGGCGTCGCGCTCGACGAGGAACCCGTTCTCGCCGTCGACGATGACGTCGGGTGCGAAGCCGACGCGTGTGGACACCACCGGGAGACCGCACGCGAGCGCCTCGAGCACGACGAGCGCATTCGCCTCGTAGGCGCTCGGCAGCACGAGCACATCCGTCGCCCAGAAGAATGGGATGGGGTCGCGGTGCGTGCCGGCGAAGTGAACTCGAGCTCCGACGCCGGCGCGTCGCGCCTGTTCCTGTGCCCTCCGGATCATGTCCGGCGATCCGCCGACCACGAGGAGCAGCTCGTCGGGTGCCGAGCGCAACGCCGCAATGGCGATGGGCAGCCCTTTCCGCTCGAACTCGTGGCCGATGAACAGCGCGATCGTGGCGTCGTCGCCGACGCCGAGGTTCGATCGAGCCTGCGCCCGCTCTGCGGCATCCGGCGGCCTGAACCGCTCGGTGTCGACGCCGTTCGGGATGACGCGGATCGGTGCGCGCACTCGGCCGTACGTCGACCGCAGCAGTTCGGCCTCGTTCGTGGTCAGCGCGACGACCGCGCGGTGGGTGCGACCGCGATACCGGATGCGGTCGCGCACCGCGGTGAACAGGTGCACCGGGTTGCGCACCATGCGCCAGGCATAGTCGCCGCGGGCGCGCATCGCGGCCTGCAGGAGCCCGTGATTAACGTAGACATCGCCGGCCATGACGTCGTTGTGGGTGATCGACACGGCGTGAGGGCGTGCAGCGAGGAACCGTCGCGCTCGCCGCGTGCCGACCGTGCTGAACCAGATGACGTTGCGTGCCCGAGTGAGGTGGGTGGCGAGGGGTGTGCGGCCTCGGAAGCTTCTGGGCGGCCCGCCGGCCTGAGCGGCCGTGAAGCGCTCGACTGTTGCGCCGGCCGCGATGAACTCGCGTTCGAGTGCGTAGGCGACTCCGGCGACGCCGCTCCCGGCACCGATCGACGGAGCGATCTGCACGATGTGCGTCATCCGCTGCGCCCTGCGACCGGATGCCTCGGATGCGACGAGCTGCCGCGCTCGCGTTCGGCGAGCAGCTCCTCGGCGAGTTCGAGGTAACGCTCGGCGACGCCGCGCCATCCGTACGGCTCGACGGATTCACGCGCCCGGCGACCCCACTCGGCGAGCTCGGTGCGATCGAGGGCTGCGAGCTGCCGCATGCGTTCACCGACGGCGCGGCCGTCACGCTCGACGAGGAATCCGTTCGCGCCGTCGACGATGACCTCGGGCGCGAAGCCGACCGGGGTCGCGATGACCGGGAGACCAGAGGCGAGGGCCTCGAGCACCACGAGTGCGTTCTCTTCGGACGCGCTGGGCAGTACGAACAGGTCGGCCGCACTGAGGAACGACCTCGGATCACCCCTCGGTCCGACGAAGAGCACCCGTTCCGCGACGCCGAGCTCTTCGGCCTCAGCCTTGCCCGCCGCGATGATCTCATCGGTGCCCCCGACGACCAGCAGCAGCACGGATTCCGCGTGCAGCAGCCCGCGGATGGCGAAGGACACGCCCTTGTTCGTGAACTCGTGACCCAGGAACATGGCCACCCGCTCCTCGTCACCGAGATTCAGCATCTCACGCGCCGCTCGCCGCTCCGACTGGCTCGGCGGGGAGAACCGGTCGAGGTCGACGCCGTTGGGGATGACCACGACCCTCGGGCGCACGCGGCGATACGTCGATCGCAGCTCCGCCGCGGCCGCCTGAGAGAGGGCGACGACCGCTTGGTGTGTTCGTCCGCGGTAGCGGATGCGGTCGCGGAGGTAGATGAAGTCGTGCACGGGATTGCGGTACATCTCCCACGTGGAGCGGCCCCGTGCGCGCATCAGGGCGAGAAGAACCCCGTGGTTGACGAAGATGTCGCCCGCCATGACGCTGTTGTGGCAGATCGCGACCGCATCTCGGCGTTCCGCGAGGAACTGCCGTGCGCGCTTCGTGCCGACCGTGCTGAACCACACCTGGCGCCACCCGCCCGCCAGGCGCGCTCGCCATCGAGTCGTCGGCCACGGTCGGTCGACCTTGCCACGGCGCGCATCCTGGTAGGTGAATCGCTCGACGGTCACGCCGAGCGCACGGAACTGCTGCTCGAGGTTCCAGGCGACCCCGGCGACGCCGCTGCCGGGGCCGACCCGATTGACGATCTGCACGATCCGGGTCATGCGGCGGCTCGCTCGGCCCTGCTGTGTGCCCGTGCGAGGTAGCGCGCCTCCACGCGCACCGGGCCCAGGCGGTACAACGCCGCCCGCTTGCGCGCCGCATGCCCGCGTTCGCCCGGCAGCACGACCGATCGGAGCATGGCGCCGACCCATTGGCCGAGGCGCGCCCATTGCCAGCCGAGACTGCCGTAGTGTTTGCGCAGGTACCGCTCCTGCGACGCGTGGAAGTGGACCTCCCGCCGTCTCGGGTCGCCGCCGGTGCCAGCGCCGACGTGCGCCGCCGTGACCTCCGGCACGGCGGCGTGCCGCCATCCCAGCCGGTGAGCGCGGTACGCCCAGTCAGCCTCCTCGGCGTAGAGGAAGAATCGCTCGTCGAACCCGCCGACCTGGTCGAGTGCCTCTGCGCGCAGCAACAGCACCGAGCCGATCGCGTAGGTCGGGTCACGCCGCAGGCGCGCCAAGCCGATCGCCTCGAGCCATGTCCCGCTCGGCGACGGTAGCCACCAGTCCACGCGGGCAGGCGTGCCGTCGTCGTCGACCTGAGCCGGGCCGACACTTGCGAGGTCGGCGTCAGCGCGCAAAGCGCCGTGCAACCGCGCGACGTTGTGGGCGGAAATGACCGCGTCGGGGTTGAGCAGCAGCACGTCGGCATCCGGCGCGAGCCGATCGCTCAGCCCGACGTTCACGCCCGCCGCGAATCCGCCGTTGCGGCCGGGATCGAGGTAGCGCACACCGAGATCGTCGCAGATCGCGGCGATCTCGCGCATCGACGAGTTGTCCACGACGGTGACCGGCAGCTCGGCGATGGGCTCGAGCGCGCGGCGCAGCAGTTCGGGTGCGCCGTAGGCGACGACGACGACCTCGACGGGCGGTGCGGATGCCTCGTGACCGCTGGCGTCGCGGTGGGATGCCTCGTGCCGCACCGATCGGTACAGGCTGAGGTAGCCCAGTGCGACCGCGCTCCACGTGCACTCGGCGGCCCGGGCGAAGCCGCTGGCCAGGAGCTCCGTCGACCTCGCGCCGCCGGCGCCGGCCTCGACGAGCGCGTCGCTGAGGGCACCCGCGTCGCCCGCTCCGACCACGAGGCCCGCGCCACCGACCACGTCGGGCAGCGCGCCTGCGTCGCTCGAGACGACCGGCACGCCGCAGGCCATCGCCTCGACCGCCACTCGCCCGAACTGCTCCGTCCACGAGGGGGTCGGGAGCGATGGCACGGCGAGCACGTCGAGGCTGCGGTAGAAGGCGACCACTTCGGCCGGATCGATCGGGCCCGCCGTCTCCACGCGGTCGCCGATTCCCGCCTCCCTGGCGCCGCGGACGAGTTCGCCGGCGAGCGGTCCGGAACCGCCGATCCTCAGGTGAAGGCGCGGGTCGCGTGCGACGGCGTCGAGCAGCACGAGAACGCCCTTCTCGGGCACGAGCCGCCCGAGGAAGCCGACGACGATCCGGTCGAGGCCTCGAGACGCGTCGCTTCGCGTCGCTCCTCGACCGCCGGGGTTCAGTGCGGCCGCGGCATCCGTGGGCCTGAACCGCTGTTCGTCGATGCCGAGTGGAATGACGCGTGCGCGACCCGCGAAGCCCTTCTCCTCGGCGATTCGGGCAGCTTCGGCGTTGCAGGACGAGATGCCGGATGCCGCGGACAGCGCCCACCGTTCGAACCATCGGAACGGCACGGGGTAGCGCTTGCGCAGGTTCTGCGCGGTGTACAGAACGACCGGCGTGCGGCGCGAACGGCGTCGGAGGGCTCGCAGGAGCAGCAGCTCGGCCGTCGCGAGCGCGAACGGCTCTTCGTGGACGTCGATCACATCCCACTCCTCACCGAGGGCGCGCCAGATGGGTCGCGGGTCGTAGAGGAAGAGCGCCGGGTGGCGCCCGATCGTCGCGACACCGTGCACGCGTTCGCCTGGCAGGGGTCGGAGGCTGACCGGAGCGCCGCCGGCATGCCACCGTCTCGCGCTCAGGAGCGACACGTCGACGCCGAGGCTCGTGAGCGCGCGTTCGCGACCGCGCCACTCGTGGACGACGGCGCTGTGCGAGACGCGAAGTACGCGCAAGCGGACCCCCTACATAGACTCCTCTGGAAACCCTAACTGCGCAGCGGGTCGGGTCTTGGCCTGGTCGGGGGAAGGAAGCGGGGTGGATTCGGAGTCATTCGAGGTGCTCGTGGTGTGCACCGGCAACATCAATCGGTCGGCGCTCGGCGGGGCCCTGCTGGAGAAGTGGGTCGAGTGGTACGCGCCGGCTCCGCTCGCCGAGCGCATCACCATCACCAGTGCGGGACTCGGTGCACCGGTGGGGCGTTCCATCGGTCGTCGTACACGCGCGATCATTGCGGCGCTCGGGGCCGAGGGGTCGGCTCATCGGGCGCGGCAGATCACGGAGGCGATGATCCGCGACGCCGACCTCGTGCTGGCCGCCGCGAGCAGTCAGCGCGACGACGTGCTCGGATTGGTGCCGTCAGCGCTGAGATCGACGTTCACCATTCGCGAGGCCGGACGCATCCTCAGTTCGCTTCCCGCCGATGGAGCCCCGGGCTCGGTCGCGGAGATCCGTGCACGCGTGGCCGCGGCATCCGCGAACCGGTCGACGGCCGGCCTCGGCGCACATGACGACGACATCATCGATCCGCAGGGTCGGGACGAAGCGGCCTACCGCACCATGGTGCGCGAGGAGGTGCCGGCGCTCGCCCAGATCGCCGGTGCGCTCTTCGGCATGCCCGATGCCGAGATCGCCGCATATGCGGAGGCAGCCGCGGCTGCCGAGTTCTCGTTCGACGACGCCCCGGGCCGATCGGCGTCCGTCGCAGTTCGTGCGCGCCCCCGAGGGCGGCGGGAGGCGTGAGCTCGCGGACGGATTCCGACCGTCCGTCGGCGGAGGCGCGGCCGCGGATCAGAGTTCTGCATCTGGATCACACGGATGCCACGGGAGGCGCCGAGTTCGCTCTGCTGCGCATGCTGCAAGCCGACCCGGGTTGGGCTCCCTACCTCCTCCTGGCGCGAACCGAGCGCACCGGATTCGGCGTGTACGACGCGCTTCCCGCACGCGTACCGCGGCGACGTTCGGGCGTCCGGCAACCCGCAGGAGTGAGTGCGGGCGGCGCGGTGATGGCGGTGTCGAGCGGGCTTCGGGTGATCGCACAGGCCGTCGCAACGCGGTGCTCGCGCGTGTTCCGGAGCGCTGACATCGTCGACGCGAACAGCGCGAGGGCCGCGGCGTACGGTGCCGTCGCCGCCCGCTGCTCGCGGAAGCCATTCGTCGTGCATGTGCGGGATCTGGTCGACATCGAGTCCCTCGGTCGTGCCGGTCACGCCCTGATGACCCGCGTGGTGCTGCCCCGGGCCGACGGCATCATCGCCAACTCGCGGGCGACACTGGAATCCGCCAGGGCCTACGTGCGACCGGACGCGCTCATCGAGGCCATCCCGAGCGCGTCCGGTCTCCGGCCCGGCGCCGCCACGGTCCCGCCGCCCGACCCGTCGGCACCGGTGCGCACCGTGGGAATGCTCGCTCGAATCGATCCGTGGAAGGGCCAGCACGTGCTCCTCGAGGCGTTCGCCCGGGTATACCGCGGAACGGACGTGCGCTTGCAGTTCGCGGGCGATGCCCCATTCGGCCACGAGCAGCACCTCGACGACCTCCGCCGGCGGGTGCGCGAGCTGGGGGTTGCCGACCAGGTGGACTTCCTCGGTCACGTCGACGACATCGATGGCCTGCTTGCTCGGTGGGATGTCGCCGTGCACGCCTCGACGAGGGCCGAGCCGCTCGGGCAGAACGTGCTCCAGTACCTCGCGGCCGGACGGGCGACCGTCGCCGCCGACGAGGGCGGACCCGGCGAGTGGGTCACCAACGGCGTGAACGGACTGCTCGTACCGCCGCGGGACGTCCATGCGCTCGCGATGGCGCTACGTCGACTCGACGCGGACGCGGCGCTTCGCGCGCGACTCGCGGCCGCGGCATCCGTCACCCCTGGTCTGCTCGACGACGCAGCGGTGACGCGCGCCCACGAGAAGTTCTACGAGACGGTGCTTCGCTCGGCGTCGCGCTCGACGCCCTGAGCCCGCACCACCCCGGCCGCATCGAGCCCGTCGAGCCCGCCGACCGCGAACGCGGTGACCGCGTCGAGTGTCGGATCGACGCCGAGCACACGGGAGTGCCCGGCGCCCTCGGTGAGCACGAGCCGCGACCGCTCGCCGTGCGCCGCGTGCAGCCGCAGCGATTCCGAGACGGCGACCTCGCGGTCGCCTCGGTCGTGCACTACGAGGAGCGGCATGCCCGCCGGGAGCGGATCGGCGACCGCGTCGAAGCGGCCGAAGAAGTCGGGCTCGTCTGGCAGCACACGGGCGGCGAACCGCCGGCCCAGGGCGTCGGCGCTCGCCGCGCTCATGCCGACCCGGGCCGCGAAGGAGTCGACCAGGTGGCGTGCATCGGCCATGCCGGCGATCGTGATGACCCCACCCGTCGCCAGACCCTCCCGGGTGGCGGTGAGCACCGCGAGCGCCCCGAACGAGTGCCCGACGACGACCCGGAACATGCCGTGCCGCCGCTGCAACTCGTCGATCGCGGCGAGGTAGTCGCGGATGTCGGTATGCCGGCCGCTCGACGCCCCGTTGGCCGGCGCGTCGAAGGCGACCACACGGAACCCCTCGGCGGGGAGCTCGCGCACGATGGGTCCGAACTGCGAGGCCCGACCACGCCACCCATGGACGAGCAGCACGGTCTCGGGCCCGTGGCCCCAGGAGTAGGTGACGATCTCGCGCCCTCGCGCGGTCAGGCTGCTGCGCTCGGCGGTCTCGTGCACCGCGCGGTCGCCGGGTCGCACGGGCAGCGCGGGGCGCACCTGCCGGAACAGCGGGAGCGCGACCCGGCCCGCGAGCTCGGGTGAGACGCGGTCGGCGGCGCGGATGGCGGCGACCGAGGCCGAGGTGGCGGCGGTGTTCAGGTGGGTGGTGAGCTTCACGGCGGTCTCCCTCGACGTCTCCCGGCGGCATCCGGGAAATGAATACGAACGGTCGTGCTTCGACTATACGACCGTTCGTGCGTAAAATGAAGAGCATGGAGCACATCGATGGCCGACGGGCGCGTGGCGACGCCTCACGCCGAGTCGTGCTCGCAAGCGCAGTCGACCTGGCGTCGATCGACGGGCTCGACGGGCTCACGATCGGCCGGCTCGCGGCCGCCGCGAAGGTCAGCAAGAGCAACGTCGCCACGCTGTTCGGCACGAAGGAGCGGCTGCAGCTCGCCACGGTCGAGGCCGCCTCGCAGCGGTTCCGCGAGAGCGTGCTCGAGCCCGCGCGCGCGCAACCACGCGGCATCCGCCGCATCATCGCCCTGCTCGACCGCTGGATCGCCTATTCGCGTGATCGCGTGTTCGAGGGCGGATGCTTCTTCGCGTCCGCCGCGGTCGACCTCGATGCCAAGCCGGGTCCGGTCCGCGACGCGGTGGCGCAGGCGTTCGAGAGCTGGAGCAGCTACCTGCGTGTCTCCATCGGCTATGCCATCGAGCTCGGCGAGCTCGACGCCGAGACGGATGCCGCGCAGCTGGCGTTCGAGTTCACCGCCCTGCTCGACGGCGCGAACACCCGCTCGCTGCTCGGCGACACCAACGAGCCGTACGTTCTCGTGCGGCGTGCCCTCGCCTCGCGGTTGCTCGCGGTAGGCGCCGACGCCGATGTCGTGGATCCGTTCGCCGACGTCGACGACCTCGCGGCCTGAGTCCCCCTGCGTCACCCCGAGCCCTCGGCGTTTGTAGGACGAACGGCGGAATGTAGGGCACACAGCAAGGTAGGCGTCCTACATTCCGGGCGATGTCCTACGAACCGCGCTTGAGGTCGCGACGCTCAGAAGCTCGTCACGAGGTCGCCGAGCACGTCCTTGACCTTCGTCGGGTCGGTCGCGTCGTAGTAGTGCGCACCCGTCGCGCTCGCGATCGCCTGCAGCGTGGCGACATCCGCGTCCGCCCCGTATGCGAGCGTGAACACGAGCACCGGGGTGTGATGGTGATGCGCGCTGATGTTCGCCAGCATCTGGTTCGCGTCGACCGAGGGGGCGAAGGTCTCGTTCTTCCCGTCGCTGAGCAGCACGATCGCGTTGATGCGGTCGGGGTCGAAGGCGGCCGCCTGCTGGGCGACGAAGGCGTCGACGGCCGAGTACAACGGCGTGAACTCGATGGGCTTCAGCGCACCGAGGGCGCGCAGGAGCAGCGTGCGATTCGGGCCGATGTCGGCGACCTCGCCGACCATGCCGGGAGTGATGGGACCGGCGTCGATGTCGGAGAATGCCGCGAGGCCCACGTTGTCGCCAGCGGAGAAGTGCTCGAGGGCCTGCGTGATGGCGTCCTTCGCCGCCGCCAACTTGGTGTCACCGGTCGCGATCGGCTCGGCCATCGAACCCGAGACGTCGACGAGGAACAACACCTGGGCGCGCTTGCGCACCTCGGGGAACGCCTGGTGCGCGGTGATGAGCACCTTCTGCCCGGGGAACTGGAGCGCGCCGTGGGGTGACGCGGTGAACCGGCCGACCTGCTGCACGACGGGGCTCATCTCGTCGTTGAGGTCGCGATACCCGGCGTCGCGCACGATCTGCTGGCCCTGCTTGGTCACCGCGTAGCGCACGAAGTCGTCACCGGCGGCCTTCTCGTCAGCATCGACCCATGGCCCGATGAGCACGGCGGCCGGGTTGTCGGCGGTGTAGAAGCCGTCGGTCGGGTAGATCGGCACCAGCTGCTCGACCGGCGGCGTGCTCTGCACGCGAGACACGCCGTCGCGACTCGTGATGCCGCGGTTGTAGTCCCAGACCGACTTCTCGTCGACGATGACCGCCGAGAGGAAGTCGGCGACCGACCCCGTCTCCTCCGCTTGGCGCGCGTGCCAGAGGAAGTGCTCGGGGGTCGCCATGTAGTGGCTCGTCGCGAGCTCGTGCTGCCGCACCTCCTCGGTGACCTCGTCGTCCTCGATCTGCTCGGCGGTGAGATCGGCGATCGAACCCGCGACCGAGCCGTACGAGGCCAGCAGCGCCGCCTCGCCCGAGCTCGCGATGAGCGGGCTCGTCTTGCCGAGCTTGAACGCGCCCAGCTCGGGGCGCCCGACGTCGGCCCAGGCCTCCTCGTCGTCGGCGACGGCGAAGACCTCGCTCCAGCTCGGCCGCTCGTCGATCCATCCGATCGCGTCGGCGAGCGAGTCGGGCATGGCGAGCACGATGTGGGATGCCCCGAGGCTCGTGCCCTGCTTCGGCACACTCGCACCGCCACCCGAGTAGCGGGCGACGTTGAGCCACGACGTCGCGTCGGGAATCCAGACGATCGGGCGCTCGTCTTCGGGTCGATCCTTGAAATTGGCTCCGGCGTCGGTCGCCGCGACCCCGGACTTCTCCGTCTGGGCCACCACGGTTACGCAGGAGCCCTCGACGTCGCGGGGTTGCGCGTTGTAGCCCTCCACGAGCTTGGCCACCATCTCGGCGTTCTCGAACGACGAGAGCACCCGCACGGTGGTGCACGGCTCGGCACCGGCCTCCGCGGCCGGCTCGTCGTCGGGGAAGACGATGGGCCCCGTGTCGGCCGCTTGCGTCGCGGCGGTGTCGGCACCGTCATCCCGGTTCGTCAGCATGGCTGCAGCGACCGCCCCGCCAGCCGCCAGCAGCAGCACGACCACGGCAGCGCCGGCACTCCAGACGACGCGTCGACGGCGCCGGCGGCCTTCCTGGCGGAGTTGGCTCCGGTCGCGACGTGACGGCGTGCCCCCGCTGCTCACGCGCGGGCCTCCACGCGGCCGCGGCCGACTCGAGGCCGAGGGATCCTCCGTGCCGGGCGGGAGCGCTCCGCATCGAACATACGTCGTCCTCACATTGGGGGGAGGTGGGATCAAGGCTGAGCTTAGCTCCACGGCTCGGCACAGCCCAAGGCATCGGATGCCGCGGGCACGCCGATCGCGCCCGGTTCACGTCGTCGAGTTCAGCATGCCGATGAACACCGCGGTCCACCAGGCGATCTGCGACACGACGGCGCTCACGACGAATCGCACGCGGATGCCACGCGGCAACGCCTGGAACCTCGCGTTCGGCGGGATGCGCGCGAGATCTCCGGTCCACCGGGTCAGCGCCACGCCGTTGAGCGCCACGACGAGCACGGCGCCGAGCTTGACGGCGGTCGCAGGGCTGTCGAGGTGCGGTTGCAGCAGTGCGCCCGTGGCGAGCAGGACAGCCAGCCCTGCCCAGACCGGCAGGATCATCGTCTGGTCGACCTGCCGCAGCTCCCGAACCGAGCTCCAGCCGGTCGCCCAGAGCAGTGCGTGCCACTCGATGGCCAGCGCCGCCCCCAGCCCGATCACGAGTCCGACCAGGTGCCCGAACAGCGCGAGCGTATGCAGCCATTCGGGCGGCGCGAGCAGCGTACCGATCCAGATGGATGCCGCCCACGCGACCGTCACGGCCGCGTACGCGATGATCCGTCGCCGCTGTCGACGACGGCGCTTCTCGCTCAACGTGGACGTCACGAGGTGATCGAGACCTCCCGCTCATCGCGTGCGGCGGCGTGAACCGTGGCTCCCCCGCGTCCACACTATCCGAGCGGATGCCGCTTACAATCGCGCCGTGACGACTTCGATGCCGGCGCTCCCCGCAGGGCTGACGACGCGCCCGCTCACCCGTGAGGACTCGCGGCCGCTCTTCGAGCTGATCGCCGCCCAGGAGCTCGAGGACACCGGCCGCGTGGACATCGAAGAGGCCGATCTCGTGTCGGACTGGAGCCGCCCCAGGCACGATCTGGCCGCGCGCTCGGTCGCGGTGCTCGACGGCGACCGGATCGTCGCCTACGGCGAACTCGTCGGATCCGACCGTGCCGACGCCGCGGTGCACCCCGAGTGGCGCGGTCGCGGCATCGGCACGTGGATCGCCGGTTGGATCCGCGAGGCCGCGCGCCGGCACGGCTCCACGGTCGTCGGCATGCCGGTCTTCGTCGGGTCGCCGGGCGACCGGTTGCTCACCGAGCTCGGCTACCGCGTGCGGTGGAACAGCTGGGTGCTCGAGCTGCCCGAGGGTGCCGAGGTGCCGGCACGGCAGTTGCCCGCGGGCTACGTGATCCGACAGGCGGGCCAGGACGACCTGGCCGCCATGCACGACGTGCTCGAGGACGCATTCCTGGAGTGGTCGGATCGCGAGCGCGAGAGCTTCGACGACTTCACGGCGTCGACGCTCGGTCGTCCCGGCTTCGAGCCGTGGAACCTTCGTGTCGTGACGGATGCCGCCGGCGAGGTGGTGGCCGCGGCCGTCGTCATCCTCAGCGACGACACGGCCTACGTCGACCGCCTGGCCACTCGCGCAGACCACCGGAACCGCGGGATCGCGCAGGCGCTGCTCGTGGACGCGTTCGCCCAGGGGCGCCGGCACGGGGCCACCGTCTCGGAGCTCAGCACGGACTCGCGCACGGGCGCGCTCGGCCTCTACGAGAAGGTCGGCATGGTCGTGACCTCGAACTACGTCAACCGGGCGATCGACCTCTGACCGGGACGGGATGCTGCTCACATGTGCATGGATGCCGCATCAGCGTGCACATCTGCGGGGTTCACCGTCTCTTCATCCGCCCGGGTCTTCCCTTGAACGCGACCGCTCGCTTAGTCTGACCATCGTCTCGGGGGTCACGTGGACACCCGCGCAATGAGGCTTGGGGAGTCACGATGATCCGTTCTGTCCACCGTGTCACTGTCGCGATCGCAGCGGGCTCGCTGCTCGCGGTCGGGCTCGCAGCAGCTCCGGCAGCGGCCGCCGAGGCCGCCGCTCCGACGGAGTTGTTCATCAGCGAGTACGTCGAGGGCTCGTCGAACAACAAGGCCATCGAGATCTACAACGGCACGGAAGCGTCCGTCGACCTGAGCCAGTACCGGCTACGGCAGTACTCCAATGGAAACACGACCACGAGCCTCAACGTGGTGCTGAACGGCACCCTCGCCTCCGGTGACGCGTTCGTGTTCGCGCAGTCCACTGCCGGACCCGCGATCCTCGCTGTCGCCGATCAGACGACGACCACGGGTCTGTTCAACGGCAATGACGCACTCGTGCTCGTGAAGGGCGAGACGGTCGTCGATTCCTTCGGGCAGGTTGGATTCGATCCGGGTACGCAATGGGGTGCCGCGCCAACCTCGACCCTCAACACCACGCTGCGCCGTGCCGCCTCCGTGTGCGTCGGCGACACAAACCCGAATGACGCGTTCGACCCCGCGGTCGAGTGGGTCGGGTTCCCGCAGGACACGTTCGACGGGCTGGGGGCGCACACCGCGACGTGCAGCGACGTGACCGAGCCCGCCGCGGTGGTCATCAACGAGTTCTCGGCGAGCACCACGGGCACCGACGTCGAGTACGTCGAGCTGTTGACCGAGCCCGGCGCTGATCTCTCGCAGTACGCGGTGCTCGAGATCGAGGGTGACACCGGTTCGCCGATCGGAGTCGTCGATGAGGTCATCACGCTCGGCACGGCAGACGCCGCCGGCCGCCTCCTCGTCAACCTCGCCGCGAACGCCCTCGAGAACGGCACGATCTCGCTCCTGCTGGTCACCGGGTTCGCCGGGGCACTCGGCGATGACCTCGACACGAACGACGATGGCGTGCTCGAGCTGCCCGAGGGCGTGACGATCGTCGATTCGGTCGCCGTGCACGACGGCACGGCCGGTGACGTGACGTATGGCGGCGTGACGCTCGGCGTCTCGTACGACGGCCTCCCGTTCGCGCCGGGTGGTGCGTCCCGCATCCCCGACGGGACGGACACCGACTCCGCCGGCGACTGGGTGCGCAACGACTTCGACCTCGCGGGCATCCCGGGCTTCACCGGAACCCCCGTCGTCGGCGAGGCATTGAACACTCCGGGCACCGAGAATGCCGTGTACGTGGCCCCGCCCGCCGACGCCGTCTGCGAGGCGCCGTCGACCGTGGCCATCGGCTCCGTGCAGGGTTCGGGCGATGTCTCCCCGGTCGTGGGCCAGATGGTCGATATCGAGGGCGTCGTGGTCGGCGACTTCCAGGCGACGGGCCAGTACGACGGCTACTACCTTCAGGACTCGGGTGACAGCGACTCCGCGACATCCGACGGCATCTTCGTCTACGCCCCTGGAGGGCTGGACGTCGCCGTCGGCGACGAGGTGCATGTCGTGGGTGAGGTCAGCGAGTTCTTCGGCATGACCGAAGTGACGGCCGCTGACGTTGCAGTGTGCGACACCGGCCTCGAGGTGCCGGCGGCCACCGAGTTCAGCATCCCGGCCGAGCCCGAGGAGTACGAGGCGCTCGAGGGCATGCTCGTGACGCTGCCGCAATCGCTCGCGATCCTCGAGACCTTCGAATACGCGCGTTACGGCACGATCGATGTCGGGGTCACCCGGCAGATGACGCCCACCGCGGTCGTCGAGCCGGGCTCGCCCGAGTACGACGCGCTGGTGGCGAAGAACCTCGCCGAGCGCATCACGATCGACGACGGCCGCTTCTTCCAGAATCCCGACCCGGCGATCCACCCGAACGGCGGCGAATTCACGCTCGACAATCGGTTCCGCGGCGGCGACCTCGTGACGAACCTCACCGGCATCCTCGATCACCGCAGGGACGGAACCGACAATTCGACGATCCGGTGGCGGGTGCAGCCCACGCGGGGCGCGGACTTCACCGCGGTGAACGAGCGTGAGGACAACCCGGTGCCCGAGGTCGGCGGCACGACGAAGGTCGCGAGCTTCAACGTGCTGAACTACTTCACGACCCTGAATTCGCGGGGTGCGAACGACGCCGTGGAGTTCGAGCGCCAGGAGGCGAAGATCGTGGCGGCGATCGCCGAGATCGACGCCGACATCGTCGGCCTCATCGAGATCGAGAACAACGGCGACGTCGCCGTGGGCACGCTCGTCGAGGCACTCAACGAGGAGATGGGCGAAGGCACGTACGACTTCATCTCGACCGGCGTGCTCGGTACCGATGTGATCACCACGGCGCTGATCTACAAGCCCGCCGAGGTTGCGCCAGTCGGCGCGCACAAGGTGCTGACGGAGGAGATCGACGCGCGATTCAACACCGACCACAACCGGCCCGCCCTTGCGCAGACCTTCGAGGACCTCCAAGCCGGCGGCAAGGTGACCGTGGTGGTGAACCACCTCAAGTCGAAGGGCTCGGCGTGCGCCGGCGACCCCGACACCGGCGACGGTGCCGGCAACTGCAACCTCACGCGCACCCTCGCCGCTGAGGCGCTCAGTGACTGGCTCGCCACCGACCCGACGGGTCAGGGCGCCGGCAACGAGCTCATCATCGGCGACCTGAACTCGTACGACAAGGAGGACCCGATCGACGCGTTCCGCGAGGCGGGCTACACCGACCTGCTGTTCGAGTTCCAGGGTGAGAATGCGTACTCGTACGTATTCGACGGTCAGCTCGGATACCTCGACTACGCGCTCGCGGGCACCGAGATCGTCGACAACGTCACCGGAGCGGCCGCTTGGCACATCAACTCCGATGAGCCGAACCTGATCGACTACGACATGACGTTCAAGGCACCCGCGCAGGACGCGCTCTACGCGCCCGATGAGTGGCGTTCGAGCGACCACGACCCGGTGATCGTCGGACTCGACCTCGACGTCATCGCGCCCGTGCTGACGGTGACGGCGTCGGAGGACACCATCTTCCCGCCGAACAACAAGTGGCGCTCGGTGACGTTCGACATCGAGGCGACCGACAACGTGGACGACGACGTGACGGTGGAGATCATCAGCGTCGAGGCCGCGGGTCACAAGGCCGAGATCCGAGAGGTCTCCGATACTGAGGTGGAGGTCCTGGCCCGCCAGGGCGCGGTCTACACGGTCACCTTCGAGGCGACGGATGACTCGGGCAACTCCACCACCCAGACGGTGACGATCCGAGTCCGACCCTGACCTCGGACCCCGACCCGAAATCGGCACCGGTGACGGCGGGCCGCCCCCTCAGCTGGGGCGGCCCGCTCACCGCGTTCCGAGCACGGTCGGTGTGGACCGACACGAACGTTCCGTCCTTCGGTACGGTGAGGCATCGACAAGGAGACGCTCATGACCGGCGAGATCGCCACGGACTTCACCGCATCGCTTCCTCCCTGGCTCGTCGATGACCTCGACCGCATCACCACGGAGCCGCCGGCCACCACCGAGGCGCGCATCGCGGTCGTGAACCGCCTCGCCGACCGCAACTGGCGAGAAGGCAACGGCGGCCCGTTCGCCGCGATGGTCGTGGACGCGGCATCCGGTGCGGTCGTCTCGGTCGGCGTCAACGTGGTGCTGCAGAGCAACCTCAGTGCGATGCACGCCGAGATGATGGCGCTCAGCCTCGCGCAGCAGGCGCTGGGGCGCTGGGACCTCGGTGCGCACGGCGCCGAGTACGAACTCGTGGTCAATTGGCGCCCGTGCGTGATGTGCTACGGCGCGACGATGTGGTCGGGCGTGCGCGCGCTCACCATCGCAGGTGAGGGCGCCGAGGTCGAACGGCTCACCGGATTCGATGAGGGGCCGATGCCGCCCGATTGGAAGGGCGAGTTCGAGCGTCGCGGCATCCGCGTGTCGGTCGGAGTCGGGCACGACGATGCACTCGAGGTGTTCCGGGCCTTCGGTGCGTCGGACGCCGTGGTCTACAACGCGCGGGGCTCGAGCGAGGGGTAACACGGGCGCACGCACACAACAGAGCCGAGAGCGCCGAAGCGCTCCCGGCTCCGCCGAGGCCTCGAGTGTTCAGGCCCCGGAATACCGCCGGCCGCCGCGCTCGCCGTGGTGCTCACGATCGTGCAGGTGCACGTGGACGTGAACGTCCTGAGCACGGGGTTGCGGCCCGAACCCGGGTCGCGGGCCGAAGCCGTGGCGGCGGCCGCCTCCGTGCCAGCGGCCGAAGCCCTGGGCTTCGCGCATTCCATGCCACGAGCCGGACGTGCGGCCTCGCCCGCCGCGGCGGCCGCGCGGGAGTGGCTCGGACTCGTCCCAGCCGAGCTCGCGGGCGATCGCCTCGAGCGTTCGCACGGTCGTCGCGAAGTCATCGGCCGAGACGGCGCCGGCGACACGCGCACGGAGCGTGCCCACTTCGCGACCGAGTCGCTCTCGGGCCGCGCGGCCGGCATCCGTGAGCACGGGCGGAGTCCCCGAGATCCAGCCTCGCTCGGATAGACGGTGCAGTACGTGGGGCTTCGCGCGGAGCCGCTCGGCGAGCCGCTCGTCGTGCGCCTCCCCCGCGATGAGGTTGAGCAGCCGCCAGTCGCGGCGGGCGATGCCGTCAGCGGCGAAGAGCGCCTGCATCTCGTGCGAGATGCGGCGGTCGACGAGCTTCAGCCAGAACCCCAGGGGTCGGTCGACGGGTGCGGATGCCGCGGTGCGATCGTTCTCGTCGTCGCGGTCGGACCGGTCGGATTCGATGTGGTCGGTGTTCATGATGTTCCTTCCTCGGTGCGCCATGCGGCGCCCGGCGCGCGATGCGCGGATCAGATTGCATGTCACGTGACATGTATATGTACAATGACATGTATGGGAGGCGACCGTCAAGGGGATCTCGGCGAACCCTCAGGTTCCGGCGACATGGGTGAGTCCTCGAGCGGTCCCGCCGATGCGGTCGCCGCGGTCGAGGCGGCACTCGGTGCGTTCCGTGGTCGAGGGCCTCTGGCGCTTATACACATCGGACGCGGCCGACGAAGAGGACAGTGGAGAACGCGGGGGGAGCGGTATCTGTGAAGAGGAAGAGAATGGAGAGGAAAAGAAGACAGAGGCAGGGGAGCGGCACGGCGACCATGGCGACCATGGCGCACACGGCGTATGGGGCGGCCACGGCGCACGCACCGGCCGCGGCGGTGGCGCGGCCCTCCGGCTGCTCGCCGCACTCTCGAAGCACGGCCCGAGTTCGGTCAGTGACCTCGCGACCGCCATCGGGGTGGATCAGCCGCGCGCCAGCCGCCTCGCGCAGGCCGCCGTCGACGCGGGCCACGTTCGACGCGAGGTCGACCCGCGCGACGCGCGCCGGAGCATCCTCGCCATCACGAAAGCCGGCCGCGAGGCGCTCTCGGCCGTGCTCGACCACCGGCGCTCGGCCATCGAGCGCGCCCTCGCGGACTTCACCCCCGCTGAGCGCGACGAGTTCGCGCGGCTGCTCTCCCGGTTCGCCGAGGCGTGGCTGCGGGAGTAGTCAGGCTCCGGTGACCGCCGCCCGCTCGGCGGGCACCTTCACGAAGAGCATGAGCACGAACCCGGCGGCCACCACGATGATGATGCCGAGGATGCCCCAGTAGGTTGCGCCGAACGCCGCGATGAAGGCCGCCCACAGCAGCGGCGAGAGGAAGCTCGCCGCCCTTCCGGTCGTGGCGTAGAGCCCGAAGATCTCACTCTCCCTGCCGGCGGGCGTCACCCGGGCGAGGAACGACCGCGACGCGGCCTGCGTGGGCCCGACGAAGAGCGTCAGCGCGAGGCCGAAGATCCAGAACACGAGCTTGCCCGCGTCGTGGAGGAAGAACAGCACCAGGCCGGCGATCGTGATGCCGGCCAGCGCGAAGAGGATGACGGCTCGGGGCCCGAATCGATCGTCGAACCGGCCCGCGAGGATGGTCGAGAGCCCCGCCAGCAGGTTGGCGGCGATGCCGAAGATGAGCACCTCGTTCGTCGTGAAGTGGAAGGCGACGGCCGCGATCACCGCCCCGAAGGCGAACACGCCGGCGAGCCCGTCGCGGAAGACCGCGCTCGCGAGCAGGAACCAGAAGGTCGGGCGGGACTCGCGCCACAGCACGATGATGTCCTGCACGAGCACGACGTAGCTGCGCCAGAAGGACACGCGTTCGCGATGGGGTGCCGGTGGCGCCTCGGGCACGAAGGCCAGCACGGGCCAGGCGAAGAGGATCGTCCACACCGCGCAGCCGACGGCGATGACCCGATACGCGAGGCCGTTGTCGGTCGGCATCCCCCACCAGTCGAACGTCGTGGCGACCACGACGAGCACGAGGGCCACGATGCCGCCGATGTAGCCGAGCCCCCAGCCCAGGCCCGAGACCTTGCCAACCGTCTTCGGCGTCGACACCTGCACGAGCATCGCGTTGTAGTTCACGCCCGCGATCTCGCTGAAGACCGTGCCCGCCGCGATCAGCGAGATCCCGAGGAGGAAGTAGGGCGGTTCGCCCTGCACGAAGAAGAGCGCGAACATGCACAGCACGAGACCCGCCGTCGCGCCGCCGAGCCAGAGCTTGCGCCGGCCCGCCACATCCGCTCGCTGGCCGAGCACCGGCGCGAGCACCGCGATGAGGATCCCGGCGATCGTGATCGCCCAACCGAGGTTGCTGGCGAGGTCGGCGAGGCCCGCTTCGCGTGCCGGGTCGTCTTCGGCGAGCGCGGCGACCGCCGGCTCGAGGAAGGTGTCGCTCGTGAGGTAGAGCGCCGTGAACACGAACGTGAGGATGACCGAGTTGAAGGGCTGCGTCGCCCAGTCCCACAGCGCCCACGAGAACACCTGTCGTCGTGGGATCCGCCGCCCCTCCTGCAGCTCGAGACCCATGGCGCCGATGGCGCCGTTCGCGGGCGCGGAGGAGGACGGTTCGGGAAGGGTCATGACGCAAGCCTCGTTCGTTCGGGTGAACGGAAGGTGGCGGACCAGCACGGCCCGCCGCTCCGCTCGATCGGCGCTGATCTCGCTGCACTGTAACGCAGCGGATGCCGCAGCGGAAGCGACCCGCGGCTGGCGCGCTGGAACCGCCGTCAGGCCCTGAGGTGCACGTCGGCGAGAACCGGGAAGTGGTCGGAGGGATACACCCCGTCGACGGGCGTGTCGATGACGGATGCCGCGCCCACGGCGACATCCGACCCGCGACGGATCAGCACGTGATCGACGCGCCGATCGATCTCCTTCGTCGCCTCGAGCGGCGCGAACGGCACCGCCGAACTGAGCGTGACCGCGCCGGGCGAGCCGCCGCCGAGGTCCCACGTGTCATCGGCCACGTCGGCCAGCGGCGCGAACTCGGGCTGCGTCGCGTCGCAGTTGAGGTCGGCGAGCAGGAAGCGCGGCACTCCCGAGTCGACCGACAGCAGCTCGGCCAGCAGTCGGGTCTGAGCGAGGTGGTCGTCGGCGTACGCCGGCTCCCATTCCGTCGCCGCGACGATCACGTCGAACGGCGTCTCGGGATGCTCGATGCGCGCCTCGATCGCCACGGGCGCCACCTGTCGATGGCTCACGGGGAGTTCGTGGCGCTGGAGCCGTCGGATCGGATGCCGGCTCACGAGCCCGACGCCGAGCAGCACGCCGGCCTGCTCCGGGTGCTCGGGCGGTGCCGGCACGGGTGGAAGCGACGGAGCGGCGTACGCGGCGTGCATCTCGAGCCACCCGGCGACGACGTGCGCCTGCGTCGTGTCGGAGGTGGCCCAGCACTCCTGGAGGCCCACCACGTCGGGCCGCAGGCGCTCGAGGGTCGAGCGGATGCCGCGCTCTCGCGCTCGCCAGTCGGGCTCGAATCGCCACAGCACGTTCCAGGTGACCAAGCGCATGGGCCAACGCTACGCCGTGGTGGCCGCTCGCCCGGCCGTGCTCACACCGAGACCACGCCGACGAGCTCGGCGAACAGCTCCTCGGGGTCGCACTCCAATCGCTGCCTGGTGAACCAGTCGCACACGTTCACGCAGTCGCGGTGCAGCAGGTCGAACCCCTGCGGGTTCGAGATCACGTCGACGACCTGCGGCAGGTCGATCGCCACGACGCGTCCGTGGTGCACGAGCAGGTTGTACGGCGAGAGGTCGCCGTGCGCGAGGCCGGCACTCGCGAGGGTGTGCATGAAGTCCATCACCTGGTGGAACAGCTCACGCAGCGTCGCGGCATCCGCTCGCACCTGCGCGAGCCGCGGTGCGGCCACGCGACCGTCGCCGATGAACTCCATGAGCAGCTCGGTGTCCTGCACCTGCACGGGATACGGCACCGACGCGCCGAGCTGCGTGAGTCGCGTCAGCGCGTCGAATTCGGCGTACGCCCACTGCACGCGTGCGACGGCACGACCGAACGACGTGCCCTTCGCGACGGCGCGCACGTCGCGCGTCCGGCGCAGGCCGCGCCCCTCGGTGTAGATGGCCGAGCGGTGGAAGTCCGAGTGCTCGCTCGTGCGATACCGCTTGGCGGCGAGCAGTGCGGCGTTGCCCGGCACGTCGGCCGCGGCATCCGGGATCGCCCGTTCGATGAGGTGCAGGTCGGCCTCCTTGCCGGTCTTCACGACGCCGAGCTCGGTGTCGATCGCCGCGGCGGAGGTCACCAGCCAGTCGGGTCGCGGCTCGGGGCCGCGTTCGGTCGGAATGGTCGCCGGCCAGGTCGACCAGCGTTGTCCCTCGCCGGGCTCCGCGGTCTGGAAGGCGAGGGATGCCGCGCCGAGGGGCACGGGCGAAGTGTCGTCGAGCGACGAGAGGAAGTTCACGGTTGGTCTCCGAGGTTGCGGAGGCCACCGGCGCGATTGCTAGCGGGCGGCCTCACAGGGAAGGGTGTCTGCGATGCGCACGACCATGACGGCGTTCATGGTGTCCTCCCTTCGTCTCGGCGACGGATGCCGCGTGGCGCGGTCCGGAGGCGAGCATACGCCCTGGGTCGACCCGTGTCCATGCCTCCGCCGCGACTATCGTCGGTGCATGCGTGGAGGCGCGAGCGACGAGGCATCCCGGACCGTGGTGCTCGTCGAGGGTGACGAAACAGACGCCGGGCCTCCTGCGCAACGTAGCCGGTCTCGGCGACGGTGTTCTCCCTGGTCTGCTCGGCGTGCGCCGCCAGGACCGGTTTCACGCAGATTGGGTCTATCCGCCGCGGTCGCCCTGTGCGAGTGTTCAGACATGAGTGGGGGCGAGGGCGCAGCTGCGCCGTTCAACTTCCGTCTCGCGATCCTCCTCGCGATGGCGATGTTCGTGCTCGTGGTCGACACGTCGCTCATGAACGTGTCGATCTCCGCGGTCGTGCGCGACCTCGACACCACGGTGAGCGGAGTCCAGGGCGCGATCGCGCTCGAGGCGCTCGTGTCGGCGGCGTTCATCCTGATCGGTGGCAAGACGGGTGACCTGATCGGCCGCAAGCTCGCCTACATCCTCGGCCTGCTCGGCTACGCGGTCGGCGCCGTCGCGATGACGCTGGCGCAGAACCTCACGGCGGTGATCCTCTTCTGGGCGGTCATCGGCGGCATCGGCGCGTCCCTGCTGCTGCCCTCGATGCAGTCGCTCATCCACGGCAACTTCGAGGGCGAGCACCAGAAGCGGGTCTACGCCCTCGTCGGGGCATCCGCCGCCATCGCCGCCGCCGTCGGGCCCCTGCTCGGCGGGTTCATCACCACGTTCCTCTCGTGGCGGGTCGGCTTCCTGCTGGAGGCCGTGATCATCGCGGTCGTACTGGCCGGGATCGGCCTCGTCAAGGACGTGCCCTATCACGGCGATCGATCCATCGACCTGGTCGGAGCCGCGCTCTCGATCATCGGCATGGGGGGCGTGGTCACGGGCATCCTGGTCTGGCAGGAGGGGGGCGGCTACGTCGGCCTCATCATCGGCATCGGCGTGCTGGGGCTCGGCCTGCTCGTGTTCTGGCTGCGCAGCCGCAAGGCTCGGGGCAAGCCGACGCTGCTCGACCCGACCCTGTTCGAGTCGAAGCTGTTCGTCGCCGGAGCATCTGGGCAGATGCTGCAGCAGATCGCGCTCGGCGGCACCATGATCGTGCTGCCGATCTACCTGCAGATGGTGCTGGAGTACAACGCCCTCGAAGCCGGACTCTCGATCGCGCCGCTGTCGCTCAGCATGTTCGCCATCGCCCTGCTCGCCGGCCGCGGCCTGAAGCGTCGCCCGGCGGCCGTCATCCTCTGGGGGTTCGTGCTCGTCGTGGCCGGCCTGGTCATCCTCGTGCCCCTCGTGCCGAGGGTCGACTCGGGCTGGTGGCTCGTGGTGCCCCTCATCATCTCGGGCTGCGGGCTCGGCCTGCTGGTCTCGCAGCTGAACAACTACACCCTGTCTCCCATCTCCGACGAGCGCGTCAGCGAGGCGGCCGGCGTGAACTCGGCCGCTGGGTCGTTCGGCCTCTCGTTCGGCTTGGCGTTCGCGGGTGCCATCATGCTGGCCACGCTCGCGTTCGCGTTCACGGCGCGCTCGGACGCGAGCCCTGTGCTCTCGGCAGAGCAGCAGCAGCAGGTCTCGACCGTGCTCGAGGAGGACGCCGAGATCATGTCGAACACCGGCCTCGAGGAGCTCTTGATCGACCAGCCGCCCGACGTGCAGGACGAGATCATCCGCATCAACACCGAGTCGCGGTTCATCGCGCTGCAGGTCGCGCTGGGCGTGCCCATCCTCGCGGGTGTCCTCGGAATCCTGAACGGGCTCCGTATGCGCCGACTGCCCGACCCGAAGCCGTCGGCCGCCGCCGAGGGCACGATGCTCGGCTAGCACCGGAATCACTCCAACGCTTGGACCGGTATGCGCTTGGACCAGTGACGACTGACCCCGACTCCTGAAAGCAAGGACGCTCTGGAAGCGAGGCCACTTTTCGCTGCCACCGCGGGCAGGATGCTCGGTGAGTACCGGAACGTCACCCGATCGCATGGACGGGTATCGATTCCCCGCGACTCCTGAAAGTAAGGACGCTCCGGCGGCCGCCACCTGTCCTTGCTTTCAGGAGTCTCGGGGGGAGGTACACGTTCAGCCGAAGCGACGCAACGGAGCGGGAACGGCGGGGCAGCCGGAATACTGGGCGTGCGCTGTGAGTTGAGTCAAGTGCACTCAAGTTTCGACGATCCAGATTGACATGGAAATCGTCGGGTGAAACACTTGAGTCGTCGGGACTCAAGTTCCGGCACGAGACTTCAGTCCGGCCACAGTCCGCCGCATGGCGACGAAGGCGGCCGGCCGATTGACCGAGTGCTCGCGGCATCCGCTCGCGAGCTCTCGCAGAAGGGGAACAACACATGTCACGAGCAGTAGGAATCGACCTCGGCACGACGAACTCGGTGGTGAGCGTCCTCGAGGGTGGCGAGCCCACGGTCATCGCGAACGCCGAGGGCTTCCGTACGACGCCGTCGGTCGTTGCGTTCACGAAAGATGGCGAGGTGCTCGTCGGCGAGACCGCCAAGCGCCAGGCCGTCACCAACGTCGACCGCACCATCTCGTCGGTCAAGCGCCACATGGGCACCGACTGGAAGTCGCCGCAGATCGACGGCAAGCAGTACACGGCTCAAGAGATCTCGGCGCGCATCCTGCAGAAGCTGAAGCGCGACGCTGAGCAGTACCTCGGCGACACCGTCACCGACGCGGTCATCACCGTGCCGGCGTACTTCAACGACGCCGAGCGCCAGGCGACGAAGGAGGCCGGCGAGATCGCGGGCCTCAACGTGCTCCGCATCATCAACGAGCCCACGGCGGCCGCGCTCGCGTACGGCCTCGACAAGGGCAAGGAGGACGAGCTGATCCTCGTCTTCGACCTGGGCGGCGGCACGTTCGACGTCTCGCTCCTCGAGGTGGGCAAAGACGACGACTTCTCCACGATCCAGGTGCGGGCGACGTCGGGAGACAACCGGCTCGGCGGCGACGACTGGGACCAGCGCATCGTCGACTGGCTGATCAAGCGCTTCAAGGACTCGACGGGCGTCGACGTCTCGAAGGACAAGATCGCCCTCCAGCGCCTGAAGGAGGCGGCCGAGCAGGCCAAGAAGGAGCTCAGCTCGAGCATGTCGACGAGCATCCAGCTGCCCTACCTCTCGCTCACCGAGAACGGTCCGGCGAACCTCGACGAGACGCTCACGCGCGCCCAGTTCGAGAACATGACGAGCGACCTGCTCGACCGCACGAAGAAGCCCTTCGAAGACGTGATCCGCGAGGCCGGCATCAAGCTGTCGGATGTCGCGCACGTCGTGCTCGTCGGCGGTTCGACCCGTATGCCCGCCGTCTCCGACCTCGTGAAGCAGGAGACCGGCCAGGAGCCCAACAAGGGCGTGAACCCCGACGAGGTCGTCGCCGTGGGCGCCGCCCTGCAGGCGGGTGTCCTCAAGGGTGAGCGCAAGGACGTGCTGCTCATCGACGTCACCCCCCTCAGCCTCGGCATCGAGACCAAGGGCGGCATCATGACGAAGCTGATCGAGCGCAACACGGCGATTCCGACCAAGCGCAGCGAGACCTTCACGACCGCCGACGACAACCAGCCGTCGGTCGCCATCCAGGTCTTCCAGGGTGAGCGCGAGTTCACTCGCGACAACAAGCCGCTCGGCACGTTCGAGCTGACCGGCATCGCACCGGCGCCCCGCGGCGTCCCGCAGATCGAGGTCACCTTCGACATCGACGCGAACGGCATCGTGCACGTGTCCGCGAAGGACAAGGGCACGGGCAAGGAGCAGTCGATGACGATCACCGGCGGCTCGAGTCTCCCCAAGGAGGACATCGAGCGCATGGTCCGCGACGCCGAGGAGCACGCCGCCGAAGACAAGAAGCGCCGCGAGTCCGCGGAGGTCCGCAACCAGGCCGAGCAGCTCGTCTACTCGATCGAGAAGCTCATCAAGGACAACGAGGACAAGCTCCCGGCCGACGTCAAGTCCGAGGTGCAGGGCGATGTCGACTCGCTGAAGTCGGCGCTCGCCGGCGACGACGATGACGCGGTCAAGACGGCGTTCGACAAGCTCTCGCAGTCGCAGGGCAAGCTCGGCGAGGCGATCTACTCGCAGGGCCAGACGGCGGGTGCCTCCGCCAACCCCGGTGAAGACGCGAACCCGTCGGGCGAGGCCGGCGACCAGTCGTCCGATGAGGACGTGGTCGACGCCGAGGTCATCGACGACGAGGAGGAGAAGAAGTAATCATGTCGGATGAGAACCAGAACCACGAAGAGCCGGTGATCCGCGACAAGCGGCGCATCGACCCCGAGACCGGTGCGGTTCGCCAGCCGACTTCCGATGCCGAAGGGGTGTCCGACGAGGGCGCCCGCGAGGCGACGGATGCCGCGGCCGAGGATGCCGTGGCATCCGCTGCCGGCGAAGACGAGCGGATGCTCACCGTCGACGACATCCTGAACGCGGCCGAGGCCGAGGTGAAGGAGCCGAGCGACGAGCACCTCGCCGACCTGAAGCGCGTCACGGCCGAGTACGCGAACTATCGTCGTCGCACTGAGGCCAACCGCGAGGCCGAGCGCGAGCGTGCCATCGGCTCGGTCGTCTCAACGCTGCTGCCCGTGCTCGACGATCTCGACCGGGCTGAGAAGCACGGCGACCTCGAGGGCGACGCGCCATTCGCGACGATCGCTGCGAAGCTCCGGGCCGCGGTCGAGAAGCTGGGGCTCACGCCCTTCGGCCAGGTCGGCGAGCCGTTCGACCCGCAGAAGCACGATGCGCTCTTCCAGCAGCATTCCGATGACGTCGAGGTCGACACGATCGCCGACGTCGTCGAGACCGGCTACTGGCTCGGCGGCACGCTGCTGCGCGCCGCGAAGGTCGTCGTCAACACACCGCAGTAGCGTTCCTGCGGGTCGAGGAGCCCGCGGAGCGGACGTCTCGAGACCGATGCCGACCAGGTCTCGAGACGCATCCGGCCACGCCGGCTGCTCCTCGACCCGCATGGGCACGCAGTAGATTTCGAGAGAGGAGGTGCCGATGGCCAGTCAGGATTGGTTCGAGAAGGACTTCTACCAGGTGCTCGGCGTCTCCAAAGACGTCAGCGACGCAGAGCTGAAGAAGACGTACCGCAAGCTCGCGCGCAAGTACCACCCCGACTCGAACCCGGGCGACGCGGCCGCCGAGGCGAAGTTCAAGGAGATCAGCGAGGCGCACTCGGTACTCTCCGACCCCGAGCAGCGCAAGGAGTACGACGCCATCCGGGCGATGGGGTCCGGAGCCCGGTTCACGGCCCCCGGCGGTGCCGGCGGCACCGGCGGCTTCGAGGACGTCTTCGGCAACGTGTTCGGCCAGGGCGGCGGAACGCGCTACACGTTCCAGCAGGGTGGCGACTACGACGACCTGCTCGGAGGGTTGTTCGGCGGTGGCCGGTTCGGGCAGCCGAGCGGTGGGTACCGGGGATTCGGTGGCCCCACCAAGGGCCGCGATGTCGTGGCATCCACCACACTCGACTTCATCACGGCCACCAAGGGCGACCAGATCACGCTGCAGACGTCCGACGGCCGGCCCATCAACGTGCGCATCCCGGCGGGCGTCGCCGACGGGCAGAAGATCCGGCTGCGTGGCAAGGGCAACCCGTCTCCCGACGGGGGCGAGCCCGGCGACATCGTGCTGACCGTGAACGTGCGCAAGCATCCGGTCTTCGAACGTGACGGCCTCAACCTGCGCGTCAACGTGCCGGTGACGTTCACCGAGGCGGCGCTCGGAGCGACCATCGAGGTGCCCACGCTGGGCGGCAATCCGGTGAAGTTGAAGGTCGCTCCCGGCACGCCGAGCGGTCGAGTGCTGCGCGTGAAGGGCCGCGGTGTCGAGACCTCGAAGGGCAAGGGCGACCTGCTGGCGGTCGTGCAGATCGCCGTGCCGTCGCATCTGTCGAAGGAGGCCCAGGAGAAGCTCGAGGAGTTCGCGGCCCTGCTGCCCGACGAGAATCCCCGCGATGAACTGATCGCGAAGGCTCGAAGCTGAGGTGATGAGGGTGGACGAGAAGAGCCCGCTCTTCGTCATCTCGGTCGCGGCGGAGCTCGCCGGCATGCACCCGCAGACCCTGCGCCAGTACGACCGGCTCGGGCTCGTCTCGCCGACCCGCACGGCGGGCAAGTCGCGCCGATACTCCATGCGCGACGTCGCCCAGTTGCGCGAGATCGCGCAGCTCTCGAGCGAGGGCGTGAGCCTCGAGGGCATCCGTCGCGTGCTCGAGCTCGAAGACGAAGTCTCGACCCTGCGCGCCCGCGTGCGCGAGCTCGAGAGCGCGCTCGCCGACGAGATGCTCAACCGACCCGGTCGCCGCGTCTTCGCGGCGGGACCCGCGGGCGACGTGGTCTCCCTCCGTGCCGGTACGCGTCTGCGTCGCGAGAACGCGGTCGTGGTCTGGCGTCCGCTCGACCGCGACTGATCCCCGCAGGTCCCTAGCCCCAGGCCTCCGCCGGCGCCTCGACGATGGGCACCGGGTTCGTCGACCACCAGGAGCCATGGCCGTAGTGACTCTCGGCCCAGGGCGAGGCCCAGATCGCCTGCGCGACCGCATGCGCCGACGTGCCGTCCTCGAGGGCGGCCACGATGGCGGTGTAGAAGGAGCGCTTGCGCAGGTTGTCGGCGGCGTACCATGCCGCCGTCACGAGGCTGTCGTAACTGCCGAGCCCACTGCCGCCACCCGAGCCGTGCCCGTTGTTCAGCGGGTTGTTCCGGTTCCACCAGTTGTCGGTGCCGTTCTCCTCGCGCATCCACTGCAGCATGACCGTGACGTTCTCCTCGGTCACGGGCCAGCCCCCGTTGATCAGCACGAGCTTCGCCCAGTCGGCGTTGGTGCCCGACGCGATGAGGGTCTCGGGGCCCGTGCTGGCCACGTACGACTCCTGCGAGACGGTCGGCGACTCGACGTGGCCGGCGACGCGCAGTTCCTGCGTGCGCGGGTCGATGGCATCAGCCGTCGCCGCGGACGCGTTCAGATGGGGGGCGGGCGGCACGAGGGCGAGCGTCGCGACGATGCCGAACACCGTCACGACCGCGAAGGCACCGATGAACCGACGGATGCCGCGCCGTGCACGCCGCATCGGCGCCGCGACCGTGTGCCGTGCCGCGCGCCTTCCCCCTGCCCGCCGTGCGTTGCGCATGCCCGACCGAGGCTAGCAAAGGGATCCGCGCTCTGCACAGGGGGCGTCCGCGCGACGGGTCGTGCGCTCGCCGGCCCGTCGGGCGCTCGCGGGTCAGTCGGCGACGTACTCCCGGAGGTTCGCCGGCAGGCCGAGCACGATCACCCGGTCGTCGTGCGAGACGGCGAGGCCGCGCTCGGTGAGCGACAACTCCCACCCGTGGAGGTCGACCCGGCGCCGTATCGTCTCGAGCAGCGCCTTCCTGCGTTCGGCGCCATTGCGCGGCTCGATGTTCGTCTCGAGGGTGATCTGGAAGTCGCGGTCGTCGGACGAGAGCGACCCCAGCTGCTCGAGGCGGCTGTCGGCCTCGAGCAGGACCGGGGCCAGGTAGAGGTCGGTCACGTCATGCGGTCGTTCGGCCATGGCTCCTCCAACGTCTCACGAGCAGTTGCGGTGGGTCAGGGCCCACACTAGCCGCGCAGCGCGCCTCCCAGCCAGGCATCCTCGTAGCCTTGGCACATGCAGTTCGAGCTCGGTGCCCTGCGCCGGCATCCCGACATCGAGGGGCCGGGACTCGAGGCGTCGGATGCCGCGGACCGGCTGATCCTCGACGAGGCCGCGCCGTTCGCCGCCGAGGTCGCGGCCGACGAGCTCGTGGTGCTCGACGACGCCTACGGAGCACTCGCGCTGGGCTCCGCCGCGACGCGCGGCCGCGGCATCCGCGTGCATCAGGACCTGATCACCGGCGAACGCGCCCTCGAGGCGAACGCCGAACGACTCCACCTGGCGGGCGCGGTTCGGTCGATGCCGCTGGGCGCGGAGGTGCTTCGCGACGCCCGGCTCGTGCTCCTGCGCCTGCCCCGCTCGCTCGATCGGCTCGACGAGCTGGCCGGGCTGATCGCTCGGCACGCAGCGTCCGACGTCACCGTGGTCGCCGGCGGCCGCATCAAGCACATGTCGCTCGCGATGAACGATGTGCTCGCAAGGTGGTTCGCCCGCGTCGACGTTTCGCACGCGCGGCAGAAGTCGCGAGTGCTCATTGCGCGGGCACCCGGCCGGCATGCGCGTCCGACGTCCTCGGGCGCTACTCGACCGCCGGGGGCCACCACGTGGCCGCGGCGGCAGCGGCATGACGACCTCGGGCTCACGGTCGTCGCGCACGGGGGCGTGTTCGCGGGTACGGGCATCGACGTCGGCACCCGCTTCCTGCTCGAGCACCTCCACGATGCGGTTCCGGATGCCGCGACCGCCGTCGACCTCGCGTGCGGCTCGGGCGTGGTGGCCGCGTGGCTCGCGCGTGAGCGCCCCGCGCTTCGGGTGACGGCGACCGACCGCTCGGCGGCGGCTGCGGCATCCGCTCGCCGGACCATGGAGGCCAACGGCGTGGCAGACCGGGCGCACGTCACCCAGGCCGACGGGCTGGAGCTGCTGGCCGACTCGAGCGAGGAGCTCATCGTGCTGAACCCGCCGTTCCACTCCGGTGCCGCGCTGCACACGGGCATCGCCCGGCACCTCTTCGCCGAGGCAGGACGGGTGCTCGCACCAGGCGGCGAGCTCTGGTGCGTGTGGAATTCGCCACTGCGCTACCGGCCGCTGCTCGAGCGGCTCGTCGGCCCCACACGGCAGGTCGCGCGCAATGCGAAGTTCACCGTGACCGCCTCGAATCATCGGGTAGCCTGAGGTGCGGTCGGGCAGTATACGCATCGAATCGCGTTCTGTCTGCCGTTTCGTCCGATCGGTGGCTGCGAGTCACAATGTCCCGGGCGTCGTGCGACGCCCGGAAGGGATGCCATGTCAGAGCGTGACCGGCTCGCCCGAGAGCTGCGGGTCGCTGCGGAGCGTGGCGAGATCATCGCCCAGTACCAGCCGCAGGTCGATCTCCACGACGGGCTCCTCGTCGCGCTCGAAGCGCTGAGTCGCTGGCGTCACCCGAGTCGCGGCGTCATCGCGCCGGGGGAGTTCATCCCGCTCGCGGAGGCGACGGGGGCGATGGTCGCGATCGGCGATGTCATGCTCGAGGCAGCCTGCCGGTACGGCGCAACGCTCGCGCGCGCCGGCCGTCGCATCGAGGTCGCGGTGAACGTCGCTGCCGCGCAGCTCCGCGAGCGGAGCTTCGTCGAGCGCGTGGCCCACCACCTCCGGGCATTCGGGATGCCGGCATCGCTGCTCACCCTCGAACTCACCGAGACACGACCCGTGCCCGCCGAGGCCGCCGAGGCGCTCGACGGTCTCCGCGCCCTGGGGGTCGGCGTGTCGGTCGACGATGTTCGCACCGTCGAGGAGGCCCGGGCCCGCGTGCTTGCGCTGCCGATCACCGAGCTGAAAGTCGACCGTTCGGTGATCAGGCGCCTGCCCGACGACCGCGGCGCGGCCGCGCAGCTGCTCGGGTTCGCTCGGGATCACGGCCTCCGCTCGGTCGCGGAGGGGGTCGAGACGCGTCCCCAGTTCGTCGCCGTGCGCGAACTGGGGTTCGATCGAGCGCAGGGCTACCTGTTCGGCCGACCCGTGGCCGCCCGCAGCATCACGGCTCGCCTCGCGCACCGGCCCGCACGGGGCGCCGCAGTACGTGCGTGACGACGAGCGTCAGAGCGCTTCGTAGGGATCCTCGTACGCCTCGTCGGCCTCACCGTTCGCGCCCTCGCCCGGCTCACCGCCGACATCGATCTGCGACCACGTGACGGGCATTCCCGGCGAGAACAGGATGTCGATGCCGGGTCCGCCGCGGAGGGGCGGGATGTTCACGTACCCTCCTCCAGCCTGGATCGCCTTGAGGATCTGGGCACGCAGTTCGTCGATCGGGTCGGGCAGGAAGTAGTCTCGTCCATCGACCGTCAAGCGGTGGATCTTCACACCGCACCTCCGTTCTCTCGCTGCTGCGACTGTCGCATGTGGCTCACTCGGGACCGCCCGCGGCGGCCTCGGGGATCGGATGCAGCCCGGCCGGGCTGTTCGCCCCGTCCATCATCAACTCGAGCCAGGCACGATTGAGCTTCGGGGGGCGGTTGCCGTGGTACTTGAAGTGCACGGGCACGTAAGGGCTGATCCAGATCGAGCTCCGTCCGCTGCCTCGCTCCATGCCGTGATTCCACGTCAACATGAACTGCTCGCCACGCCGCAGCTTCGTCGCGACGACGAACTGCAGGTGGGCGAGCGTTCGATCCTCGATCTCGAACTCCGAGACCCGCGCGCCGTAGATCAGCAGGCCCATGGTTCTCCTCCTCCTCGCTCGGTCGTGCTGCGCCCTGCGCTCACGAAGTCGCCTCGGGCTCGGGCAGCGGCCGCAGGCCACCGGCCGAGTTGGCCGACTTGGTGAGCAGCTCGAGCCAGCGCACATTCAGCTCGGGCGGGTCGGGCTCGTCGAACCGGAACACCATCGGGATCGTCGGGCTGCACCAGACCGACGTGCGTTGCGCCGGCGGGGCCTCGTTTCCGAACGTGAACGCGAAGTGTTCGCCTCGGCGCAGCTTCGACCAGATCACCACCTGCAGATGGGCCAGAGTACGGTCGTCGAACTCCGCGGTGATGGTGGAGTCGTACGTCAGTGTTCCCATGCAGCCTCCGGTCGGGGGTCGTCGAGCGTCGTGTCCAATCCGTCGGTCGCGGTGATCGGCTGCACCACGGTGACCCGGTCGCCGCCCATGCCCTTCGACGCATACATGGCGTCGTCGGCCGTGTGCAGCAGCAGGTCGGCCTCTGGAGCAGGCCCCTTGGCGGGCCACACCGCAACTCCGATGCTCGCGGAGATCGCGTATCGAGGGGGCACCCGATGGAGCGGGCGTCGTACGGCCTCCCGGAAGCGCTCGGCGACGGTGGCGCCGTCCTTCTTCGAGGCGCCCTCGCAGAGGATGACGAACTCGTCACCGCCGTATCGTGCCACCAGGTCTCCGGCTCGGGCCACCGAACGCAGGCGAGCGGCGACCTCGGCGAGCACGTCGTCGCCGACCCGATGGCCCAGCCCGTCGTTGATCGCCTTGAATCCGTCGAGGTCGACGAACACGACCGAGAGCGGTCGCCCGCTGCGAGACGCCGAGGCGATGGCGGCGACGAGCTGCTCCTCGAGCAGCTTGCGGTTGGCGAGGCCGGTGAGCCCGTCGTGCATCGCCTGGTGCTCGAGTTCCTCCTGCAGTCGAACGCGGCGGAGCACCTGACTGGCCTGACGTGCGAGGGCCGCCTGGATCTCGCGACTCTCGGCATCGATCTCCTGGTCGCGTCCGAAGAGCGAGACGACGACGCCGCGGGTACGTCCACCGGGACGCAGGGGTGCGATGCTGAGGGCGCTCAACCGGTTGCGATGCAGGGCGTGGTCGAGCCCGGGCAGGATCGCGGCGGCCTGATCGAGGCTTTCGACGGTGACGATCTCGCCCGAGCCGATCGCCTGCTCGGCGAGGGCGCCGAGCCCGTCGGACATCAGTGCGAGCGTCGTCTCGTCGCCGGCCACGAGGTCGAGGGGTCCGGTCGCGCCACCGAGCAGCACGGCGGCCGTGGCTCGCAGCGCGGACCCGGCGCTCACGACGAGGGCGGCGGCGAGCTCACGGGCTGTGGTCGCCACGGCGAACGCGGTCGACGCGTCCTGGAGTACTCGAACGCGAGCCTCGGATGCTTCGGCGGCACGGCGGGCGAGGAGCAGCTGCCGTTCGTAGTCCTGGCGTTCGGTCGCATCGAAGACGGCCGTGCGGATGCCGGTGGGTTCACCGTCGTCGCCGGTGACGACGACCGCATTGACGAGGATCGGGAGTTCGGCACCGTCGGCGCGACGGACCGAGAGCGCCACCTCTCGCACCTCGCCCGCGAGGCTCAGCACCATCGAGTAGCGAGTCTCGTAGAAGAGCTGCCCCGACGAGGTGAGGAGGTCGACGAAGGCGGTGCCGAGCAGCGCGTCGCGCGAATGTCCGGTCCACCGTTCGAAGGTGCGATTGACCCGCGTGATGACTCCGTCGTACGTCGTCTCCAGGTACCCGCAGGGTGCCTCTTCGAAGAGCTCCTCGAATGCATCACGTGCATCGAGGGCGGGGCGATCGTCGCGCCGGTCGGGTTCGTCCTGCTCGCGATGGACGGGTGCGGCGTTGGAGTTGCTCATGAGAGGAACGCCCTGATCTCGTCGGCGAGCTCATCGGGAGCCGAAAGGTTGGGGCAGTGACCGGTCGCCGACAGCTGCACGAAGCGGCTCGTGGGGATCTGCTCATGGACGTATCGCCCCACGGAGGTGGGCGCGATCACGTCGTCGGAGCACTGCAGCACGAGGGTGGGCGTGCGCACGCCGCTGAAGTCGCGCCGGTTGTCGGAGAGGAAGGTCACGCGGGCGAAGTGCCGGGCGATCTCGGGATCGACCGAGCAGAAGCTGTCGCTGAGCTGACGTCCGAGTTCGGGCCGCTCGGTGTTGCCCATGATGACCGGGGCCATGGACTCAGACCAGCCGAGGTAGTTGGCGTCGAGTGCATCCAGGAGGCCCTCGATGTCCTCACGCTCGAAGCCGCCGCGGTAGTCTTCGTCGTCGATGTAGCGCGGCGAGGGCCCGACGAGCACGAGTGATCCGAACCGCGAGGGATCAGTCGTCTCGGCGAGGACGCCGATGGTCGCGGCGACGGAGTGTCCGACGAAGACGACATCGCGGAGGTCGAGGGCCTCGAGGATCTCGAGGACGTCGTCGGCATAGCCGTGCAGCGAGTCGTACTTGATCGGGTCGTAGGCCGTGACGTCGGAGCCGCCGGCACCCACCAGGTCGAGGAGCACCACTCGATGATCCGACTCGAAGTGCGGCACGACGTGTCGCCACATCTCCTGGCTGCAGCCGAAGCCGTGCACGAACACGATGGGGCGGCCGGTCGGCGATCCTGACATCGTGACGTTGTTTCTTCGAACGACGTCGGTCGAGGGTGTGGACAGCGTGAAGGTCATGCGGCTCCTGCCGGATAGAAGGGTGCCGGGGGTCGAGGTGACCCTTGGCCAGTGCCGGCATCGGAGGCGGGGGATCCTTCTCCGTCCATCGACCCTACCTTCAGCTCCCGAAGAACAGAGGGTTCGAGCCACAATGTCAAGGGGGCTTGACGGGTGAGCTCCTGTCCAGTATGACGCGAGGCGGCGCTCGGTCGGCAACCGCGTCATCCGGACGCCCTGGCGGCTTTCATCGGGTGCCCCCTCGTGTCAGGCTGGAGGCGTGACCTCCACGCTCGAACGTCTCGACGTCGACGCCGCCACAGGCGTCGTCGCCGAAGAGCCGTGGCGCACCATCGTATGGGATGATCCCGTCAATCTGATGACCTACGTGACCTACGTGTTCCGGACCTACTTCGGGTACTCGCGCGAGAAGGCCGAACGCCTGATGCTGAAGGTGCACAACGAGGGACGCGCCGTCGTCGCGACCGGCAACCGCGAGGCGATGGAGCGTCACGTCGAGGCCATGCACGGGTTCGGATTGCAGGCGACGGTGTCGAGGGCCGACGGATGATCGTGGCAGGACGAAGCGGTGGCGAGGGCGTCCGCCTGGTGCTGGAGGCCGAGGAGGCGATGCTCCTGTCGGAGCTCGCCGACCAGGTCGACTCCGTGCTCCTGCTCGGCGAAGCCGACGATCCCGCGCTCGGACGGCTGCTGCCCAACGCCTACCCCGATGACCCGCACTCGGGTCGCGAATTCGCGAGGTACACGCGTGACAGTCTCGTCGACGGGAAGCGACAGGCAGCACAACGGGTGCGCGACGCGACGGCCGTCGACGACGAACGCGACAGCGTCGTGCAGATCGAGCTCGACCAATCGGAGGCGTGGGGATGGCTCACGTTCCTCACCGACCTCCGGCTCATCCTGTCGGAGCGCGTCGGCGTCATCGAGGAGGGCGACGAGGAGTCCGACGAGACCCGCGACGACTACCTACGCGCCGCCTACGAGTGGGCCGGCTTCGTGCAGGGGTCGATGCTCGAGGTGCTCGACCCGACCGACTCGTAGAGCGCCGGGCCCTGCGCGCAGAACCGGTGCAACCAGAAGGGTCGGATGCCGCAGCGGCATCCGACCCCGTTCCGGTCGCGAAGATCGGCCGGCGTCAGACGCTCACGTTCTGCGACGGGTGCGCCAGCGCCTTCGACTTGATCAGTTCGTACTCCTGCTGGTTGATGGTGCCCGCGTCGAGCAGCGCCTTCGCCTTCGCGATCTCATCGGAGGGACTCGCCGAGGTGCCCGCCGTCTGACGGATGTACTCGTCGGTCGCCGCCTGGTACTGCCGCGCCTCGCGCTGCGAGCGCTCGGCCATGCCCCGACCCCTCGCGATGAGGTAGATCAGCGCCGTCAGGAAGGGAACGAAGATCAGGAAGATGATCCAGACCGCCTTCCACCACCCGTTGAGCTGGCGGTCGCGGAAGAGGTCGCCGATGATCGCGAAGAGTGCCATCAGGTACGCGACGAACGCGAACACCCAAAGGAACCACCAGATCACGTCCCAGAAACTGTTCCAGAAATTCATGTGCAGCCCCTCCGCTCCACTCGGCGCGCCTCCCAGCGGGCGCCGTTGAGGTGAACCTACCGCGCGGCGAGTCGAGACGTCCAGACATCCGCAGCGCTACGCTTCACCCGGGAGGTCGCGATCGGGGGACCAGGCACTCCGGCGATGGCAGCCGCCCGGAAGGGACCGTGATGAGCCTCGCCGTGCCACCGAGGGATCCGGATGTCACTCCGCGTCGCCTGCTCGTGCTCGCGATCCCGGCGATCCTGGTCGGGGCCGTCTCGGCGTTCGTGCTGTGGGCACTCGAGCAGCTGGCGAGCCTGCTCGAGAACGTGCTCTACGAGACGCTGCCCGACGCGTTCGGCGTCGATCCGTGGGGCTGGTGGGTCGTCGTCGTGCTGACGATCACGGGTCTCGCCGTCGGTCTCGCGCTCCGGTTCCTGCCGGGGCATGGTGGGCCCGATTCGGCCACGACCGAGCTGGTCTCCGAGCCGCTCCGCCTGAAGGCGCTGCCGGGACTCGCGCTCGTGACGATCCTCGCCCTCGCCGGCGGGGTGAGCCTCGGCCCCGAGAATCCGATCATCGCGATCAACACCGCGCTCATCGTGGCGGTACTCGCCCGCCTCATCCCCAAGATGTCGCCGCGCATCTCCATGCTGCTGGCCGCGTCGGCCACGATCGGCGCGCTGTTCGGCACTCCCGTCGCCGCGGCCCTCGTGTTCACCGGCATCGTCGCGGCGGTCCGCGAGGGCGGCTCGCTGTGGGACAAGCTCTTCCTTCCCGTCGCCGCGGCCGGCGCGGGAGCGATCACGATGCACCTCCTCGGCGCGCCGCCGTTCGCATTCGACATCCCGTCGGCCGGAACGCCCGACCCGCTCGCGATCGGGCTCGGCATCGTGGTCGCGGTCGCCGCGACCGTCGTCGCGCTGGCGGCGCTCGCCGCCTTCCCGGTGATCTACCGCATCCTGCATGCCCTCCGGAGCCCGATCGTCATCCCCGTCGTCGGCGGCTTCGTCCTCGGCATCCTCGGCCTCATCGGCGGTGAGATCACGATGTTCAAGGGCCTCGACCAGATGGGCGAGCTCATCGAGAACGCCGACGACTACGATCCGTCGCAGCTCGCCACCATCGCCGGGATCAAGATCCTGGCCCTGCTCGTTGCGGCGAGCGCGCTGTTCCGCGGCGGCCGGGTGTTCCCGGCGACGTTCATCGGCGCCGCACTCGGACTCTTGGGGTATGCCCTCATGCCGGCGCTGCCGATGGGCCTCGCCCTCGCCTGCGGGGTGCTCGGCGTCGTGCTCGTGGTCACCCGGGACGGCTGGATCGCGCTGTTCGTCGCCGTCGCGGTGGCCGGTGGCGACATCGCGCTGCTGCCGGCCCTCTGTCTCGCGGTGCTCCCGGCTTGGCTGCTCGTCACGGGCGCACCCGAGTTCAGGATCGAGCCGCCGCCCGTGCCCGCGGCTGTCGAGAAGGGCACCAGTTCAGGTGAGGCGGATGCCGCGCCGGGCACGGCGGGCGAAGCATCCGCTCGGTAGCGGCATCCGATCGTGGAGGAGATGACATGGGTTCCGTGATCGGCGACATCCTGCCGCTGGCGCTCGGCGTGGCGATCAGTCCGATCCCGATCATCGCCGCGATCCTGATGCTCCTCTCACTGCGGGCGAAGGCGACGAGCATCGGCTTCATGATCGGATGGCTGGTCGGCATCGTCGCCGCCGTCGTCGCATTCACGCTGCTCGCCTCGATCCTTCCCGAGCAGGGGGATGCCTCGAAGCCGGTCGGGGGCACCCTGAAGATCCTGCTCGGGGCCGGCCTGCTGGTGCTCGCCGCGCGCCAGTGGCGGAGCCGCCCGAAGCCCGGTGAGGAACCCGCGCTTCCGAAGTGGATGGCCGCCGTCGAGACGATGACCGCCGGTCGCGGGTTCGGGCTCGGATTCCTCCTCGCGGCCGTGAACCCGAAGAACCTGTTGCTGGCAGCGAGTGCGGGCGTGGTCATCGGCACCGGCGGACTGTCGGTCGGGGAGACGACGCTCGTGGTCGTGGTGTTCACCGTGATCGCGGGCTGCTCGGTGGCGATCCCGGTGGCCGCCTACCTGCTCGCCTCCAAGCGGATGACCGCGCCGCTCGAATCGCTGCGCGGCTGGCTCGTGCACAACAACGCGACGGTCATGGCGGTGCTGCTGCTCGTCATCGGCGTGGTGGTCATCGGCAAGGGCCTCGGCAGCTTCTGAGTGATCGGCCCTTCCCGAGCGGTTCCCCCTGGGCGTACGCTGCCCTCAGGAAAGGGGGGAACATGCCTGATTTCGAGTACGGACCGGTGGAGATCCTGGTCGTCGGGTTCCCGGGTGAGCGACCGGACGCTGCGACGTTCGAGGCGATCGGAGACCTCGTCGAGGCCGGCGATATCCGTCTGCTCGACGCCGTGGTGGTGTCACGCTCCGAGAACGGCGACTTCGACATCGTCGAGATCGAGGACCTCGGCGATGAGATCGACGTGACCGAGATCGAGCTCGAGGCGAACGGCCTGGTGGGCGAGGAGGACGTCGCCGAGCTCGGCGACGTGATCCCACCCGGCACCTCTGGCGCGATGCTTGCGATCGAACTGGTCTGGGCCAAACGGCTCGCCTCGCGGTTCGCCGAATCGGGCGGGATGCTGCTGCAATCCGAGCGCATCCCGGCCCCCGTCGTGAACGCGATCATGGCCGAGGCCGAAGAGGCCGAGGCGGCAGCAGCGGAGTAGGAGGAGACGATGCTCAGGAGAGTCGGGCGACCGGGGCTGATCGGCATGGCGGCTCGCACCGCCGTCGTCGCCGGCACCGCCACCGCCGTCAGCGGCAGCGTGCAACGCCACCAGCAGGAGAAGGCGCAGCAGCAGTACGACCAGCAGCAGTACGAGGCGCAGCAGCAGCAGGCCCAGATGCAGGCCGCGGCGCAGCAGGCGGCCGCGCAGCAGCAGTACACCGCGCAGCAGCAGTACGCCGCGCAGCAGCAGGCCGCGCCGGCGGCCCCTGCGGGTGGGGGTGGAACCGACCTCGTCGCAGAACTGCAGAAGCTCGGCGCGTTGAAGGAGCGGGGCATCCTCAGCGACGAGGAGTTCGCCGCAGCGAAGGCCAAGCTCCTCGGCTGATCACCTGTTGCGACCTGTTGCGCCCTGCACGCCGTCGAGCGGAGAAGCCGCGAGGTTCCTGCAAGCCCTGTCGTGGCATCCGTCGCCGTGCCTAGGGTGAGGCATGACCATCACGCTGCGGGGCGTCTCGACCGTCGTTCCACCCACTGTCCTCATCCAAGAGGAGGTGCGCGACGTGTTCGCGGCCCAGCCCGGGCTGAACCGCCTCGCGCAACGCATCGTCACGACGTCGTTCAACGTGTCGGGCATCGAGAAGCGCCACACCGTGCTCGATGAACTCAGCCGCGATGCGCACCCCGACGTGCCCGTGTTCTTCGACATCGACAGCGGCGAGTTGCTGCTGCCCGGCACCAAGGCGCGGAACGAGATCTACGCCGAGCAGGCCACGGCACTGTACGTCGAGGCGGGCCGCGTGGCGATCGGCGCGACACCCGGCATCGCGGCATCCGACATCACGCACGTCGTGACGGTCTCATGCACCGGCTTCTACGCACCCGGCCCCGACTTCATGGTCGCGCGCGAGCTCGGATTGAACGCGGGCGTCGAGCGCTATCACCTGGGATTCATGGGCTGCTACGCCGCCATTCCCGCCCTGCGCATCGCGAAGCAGCTGTGCGAAGCGGATGCCGCGGCCGTCGTGCTCGTCATCAGCGTCGAGCTCTGCACGCTGCACCTGCGTTCGTCGAGCGACCCCGACACGATCGTCGCCTCGTCGCTGTTCGCCGACGGCGCGGCCGCCGGAGTCGTCTCGGCACGCGAGCCCGCGGAGGGCGAGCGCGCATTCGACCTCGACCGATTCGCGACGCGCATCACGCCGAAGGGCGAAGACGACATGGCGTGGAAGATCGGCGACCACGGCTTCGAGATGGTGCTCTCGAACGCCATTCCCGCGATCATCGACGAGCACATCACGGGCGCGATCGAGCCGCTGGTCGACCACGACACCGCGCTCACCGAGGCGCTGGCCGCCGACACGGCGGGTGCGGCGATCGAGCACTGGGCGATCCACCCGGGCGGGCGGTCGATCCTCGACAAGGTCGAGTCCCGACTCCGGCTGAGCGAGGCGCAGCTCGTGCCCGCCCGCGAGACGCTGCGCGACTTCGGCAACATGTCGAGCGCGACGGTCATGTTCGTGCTTCGGAACATCCTCGAGTCGGATGCCGCGGGCGACGGTCATCGGGTCGTCGCGATGGCGTTCGGGCCCGGGCTCACGGTCGAGTCGGCCCTGATGACGGTGCGCGCCTGAGATGACGCGCCCGCCGATCTCCCCGCCGGTCGAGTCGACGTGGCGGGCGCTTCGACGACTGCGGCAGCGCGACGAGACGGGCGTCGAGCGCATGGACGATCCCGACGGCGACGTCGAGGCGCTCGAGCGCTCGTACGCGCACTTCCGCCTGGTGAACCTCATCGTCTCCAATCCGCGGGCGGTGTACCGGCGGTGGATCCGTCCGACCCTGTCCGCGACGGCCACTCGTCGCGTGCTCGACATCGGCACCGGCGGGGCCGCCCTGCCGCGGGCGCTGCTGCGTTGGGCGGAGGCCGACGGGCTGCGCCTCGAGGTCACGGCGATCGACCCCGACTCGCGAGCGCTGGACTGGGCGCTGCGGCAGCCGGCCCATCGGGGACTCGTGCTGCGGCGGGTCACCAGCGACGAACTCGCCCGTGCCGGCGAACGCTTCGACGTGGTCATGTCGAATCACGTGCTGCATCATCTCGACGGCCGGCAACTGGGCGCCCTGCTCGCGGACTCGGAGCGACTCGTCGAGCAGGGCGGCATCGCCGTGCACGGCGACATCGAGCGCTCCCGGTTCGGGTCCCTCGGCTTCTCCCTCGGCACGTTGCCGTTCGATCGCAACATCCTGGCAGGATCGTTCATCCGCGCCGACGGACTGGTGTCGGTCCGGCGCAGCTTCACCGCGGCCGAGCTCGCCGCGGTGCTTCCCCCCGGGTGGCGCGTGCGGCGCGGCTTCCCGTCGCGTCTCGAGGTGGTCTGGGGGGATGGTGGCGATGCCTGAGCCTCCGGCCAGTGGTGCGGATGCCGCGACCGAGGCTCGCCACGACGTCGTCATCGTCGGGGGCGGCGCGGTCGGGCTGCTGCTCGCGTGCCTCCTCGCGCGGCGCGGGCTGGATGCGGTCGTGCTCGAACGGCGTGCCGAGCGGTCGGAGCGTTCGCGGGCGATCGGCATCCACCCGCCCGGTCTTCGTGCGCTCGCGCTCGCCGGCCTCGACGACGAGGTGCGGGCCCGCGCCGTGCGCATCGCCGACGGACAGGTCACGTGCGAGGGGCGGGTGCTCGGCCGGATGAGGTTCGGCCGGAAGGCGCCCGTGCTCTCCCTGCCGCAACTCGAGACCGAGGCGCTGCTCGAGCGCCGGCTCGAGGAGCTCCGTCCCGGCAGCCTCCGGCGCGGCGTCGAGGTCCGCGAGCTCCACGATCGGGGCACGCACGTCGACGTAGTGGCGACCGCGGCCGGCACCGGCACCGGCACCGCGGCGACGCTGCCGGCGCGCTATGTCGTGGGAGCCGACGGCGTGCGCAGCGGCATCCGGGATCTCGTCGGCATCAGGTGGATGCCGCATCGCGGGCGCGCGCACTACGTGATGGGCGACACTCGCGACGACACCGGTGCACCGGCGAGCGCCCTGCTGCACTTCGAGCCCGCCGGCGTCGTGGAGTCGTTCCCGATGCCCGGTGGTCGACGTCGCTGGGTGGCCTGGGTGCGGCGGCCGCCGGCGCACCTGACGCCCGCGGCGCTCGCGACGATCGTACGCACCCGCACGGGCGGGGCGTTCGACCCGGGCGTCGCCGAGCCACCGAGCGCGTTCGAGGCGCGGCAGCACCTCGCCGAGCGGATGGCCGATGGACGCGTGGCTCTCGCCGGCGATGCGGCGCACGAGATCAGCCCGATCGGCGGGCAGGGCATGAACCTCGGATGGCTCGACGCGATGCGCCTGGATCACGACCTGGCGGTGGCGCTCGAGGTCGGGGCGCCGCCCGAGGCGTTCGAGGCGTACGACCGCGTTCGGCGCGCGGCGGCGCGGCGCGCCATCCGCCAGGCTGCGTTCAACATGGCGATGGGTGCCCCGGCGTCGGGTCTGCGGCTGCGCGCGCGGAATGCCACCGTGCGCGTGCTCGGGATCCCCCCGCTGCGGGCGCTGCTCGCGCGGGCGTTCACGATGCGGTGGCTGTGAAGCCGGTCGACGGCCGAGTTGCCTGATTCTCCCCGTATTCGGGCGACTCGGTGGCTACGCCTCGCGACGCGTGAGCAGGAACACCGGGATCAGCCGGTCGGTGCGCCGCTGGTAGCTGTCGTAGGCCGGCCAGGTCTCGTTGGCGCGACGCCACCAGAGCTCGCGCTCCTCGCCCTCGAGCTCGCGGGCGACGTAGTCGTGCTTCTCGGCGCCGTCCTGCAGCTCGACGTGCGGGTGCTTCTTCAGGTTCCAGTACCAGGTCGGATGCTTCGGAGCGCCGCCCATCGACGCGACGACGGCGTACTCGCCGTTGTGCTCGACGCGCATGAGCGCCGTCTTGCGGAGCTTGCCGGACTTCGCTCCGACGCTGGTCAGCACGATGATCGGCCGCCCCCGCAGGGTGTTCGCTTCGGACCCGTTCGTCGCCTCGAACGTCTCGGCCTGCTTGCGTGCCCAGTCGGACGTGCTCGGCGCGTACTCTCCCTGCAGCGGCATCCATTCTCCTTCGCTCCGGTCCTGATCTCGTCAACCGTCGACCGGCGCCGGTCATTCCTGCCGATTCCTGGAAATACCGACCCGCTCGACAAAGTTGAGTGTAGTAGACTCAGCTTTGAACGAAGGGGAGCATCCGTGGCAAACATGCAGGGCGCGCCGAGCTCGCAGGAAGAGCAGCAGTCGGCGCTCGAACAGTTCGGCGTGAACCTCACCGACCTCGCGCGGGCGGGCAAGCTCGACCCGGTCATCGGCCGTGACGCCGAGATCCGCCGGGTCAGCCAGGTCCTGACTCGACGCACGAAGAACAACCCCGTGCTCATCGGCGAGGCGGGCGTCGGCAAGACCGCGGTCGTCGAGGGGCTCGCACAGCGCATCGTGGCGGGCGACGTCGCCGAGTCGCTGAAGAACAAGCAGCTCGTGTCACTCGACATCTCGGCGCTCGTCGCGGGCGCGATGTACCGCGGCCAGTTCGAAGAGCGCCTGAAGAGCGTGCTGAAAGAGATCAACGAGGCCGAGGGCCAGATCATCACGTTCGTCGACGAGCTGCACCTGCTGATGGGCGCCGGCGGCGGCGAGGGGTCGGTCGCGGCATCCAACATGCTGAAGCCGATGCTGGCGCGCGGCGAGCTGCGACTGATCGGCGCGACGACGCTCGACGAGTACCGCGAGTACATCGAGAAGGACGCCGCGCTCGAGCGTCGCTTCCAGCAGGTGTACGTCGGCGAACCGTCGGTCGAAGACACGGTCGCGATCCTGCGCGGGCTGAAGGGCCGCTACGAGGCCCACCACGGGGTCACGATCTCGGATGCCGCGCTCGTCGCTGCGGCATCGCTCTCCAATCGCTACATCACGGCGCGACAGTTGCCCGACAAGGCGATCGACCTCATCGACGAGGCGATGTCGCGGCTGAAGATGGAGATCGACTCCTCGCCGGTCGAGATCGACCAGCTGAAGCGCGAGGTCGACCGCATGAAGATCGAGGAGCTCGCGCTCAAGAAGGAGAAGGACGAGGCCTCGAAGGAGCGGCTCGAGAAGCTCCGCGAGACCCTCGTCGAGAAGGAGCGCGACCTCGCCGAGCTCGAGGCGAGGGGGGAACGCGAGAAGATGGGCCTGAACCGGGTCGGCGAGCTGAAGAAGCAGCTCGACGAGGCGATCACCGAGCGAGATCGCGCGATGCGCGAGGCCGACTACCAGAAGGCGTCGCGGCTCGAGTACGAGACCATCAAGAACCTTCAGCGCGATCTCGAGGCGGCCGAGCAGGCGGATGCCGCGGGTGAAGGCGGCGGCGAGCCTCGCATGGTGAACGAGCAGGTCACCGAGGAGGACATCGCCGCGGTGATCTCGGCGTGGACGGGCATCCCGGTCGGCAAGCTCATGCAGGGCGAGACCGAGAAGCTGCTGCACCTCGAGGCCGAGCTCGGCAAGCGCCTCATCGGGCAGAAGCGGGCCGTGGCATCCGTCGCCGATGCGATCCGCCGATCCCGCGCCGGCATCAGCGACCCGAATCGACCGACGGGCTCGTTCCTCTTCCTCGGACCGACCGGCGTCGGCAAGACCGAGCTCGCGAAGACGCTCGCCGAGTTCCTGTTCGACGACGAGCACGCGATGGTGCGCATCGACATGTCGGAGTACGGCGAGAAGTTCTCGGTCTCGCGCCTGGTCGGCGCGCCTCCCGGCTACGTCGGGTACGACCAGGGCGGTCAGCTCACCGAGGCCGTGCGGCGCCGCCCGTACTCGGTGATCCTGTTCGATGAGGTCGAGAAGGCGCACCCCGAGGTGTTCGACGTGCTGCTGCAGGTGCTCGACGACGGACGCCTTACCGACGGGCAGGGTCGTACGGTCGACTTCCGCAACACGATCCTCATCCTCACCTCGAACCTCGGGTCGCAGTACCTCATCGACCCGACGCTCAGCTGGGACGAGAAGGAGCAGGCCGTGCTGCAGACCGTGCGGCAGGCGTTCAAGCCCGAGTTCGTGAACCGGCTCGACGACATCGTCGTGTTCTCGGCGCTCTCCGAGGACGAGTTGGGCGAGATCGTCAACCTGTACATCGACCGACTCTCGGAGCGGCTGCACGACCGACGGCTCACGCTCGGCGTCACGCCCGATGCTCGCGCGTGGCTGGCCGAGCGCGGCTACGACCCGCTCTATGGTGCGCGTCCGCTGCGGCGGCTCATGCAGCGCGAGATCGACGATCGTCTGGCGCGCGAGCTGCTCACCGGAGAGATCCGCGACGGCGACACCGTCGTCGTCGAGCTCGCCGCCGACGGCGAGTCGCTGCGGGTGGCGCGCGCCGACGTGCCCGTCGGCGCCGGTGTGGGGCCGGTGGGCGCCACGGCCGGGTCGGGTGGGCCCGACGACGACGAGATCATCGACGCCGAGATCATCGAGTAGACCCCGAGCTCTTCGAGTCGTCGCTGGCTGTTGCCGGCCGACAGGCGCGGCTCAGTCGCCGACGACCGGCTCGGTCTCGCGCACGCCGTTCACGTTCGCGGGGATGCGGCGTTCGAGGGCGAGGGCGAGTGCGAGGATGCCGAGGCATCCGATCACCATGACGGCGATGTAGAGCGCGTCGAGTCCGCGGTCGAGCAGCAGCCCCGCGGCGATCGGCCCGGCGATGGCGCCGCCCTGGAACGCCGCCGAGTTGATGGCGTTGTATCGGCCCCGGTTGTGGTCGGAGGCGAGGTCGTTGTACACCGCGGGCACGGTCGGCTGCAGCAGCGTCTCGCCGAACGCGAACACGCCCATGAAGGCCAGCACGCCGATCGCGGCGGCGAGCGTGTCGGGCAGGAGACCCGCCGCGCCCAGCACGAGCCACGACAGCACCCACACCAGCGCCATGACGAGCATCACGCGGGTGCGGCGGCGGCCGCTGATGTGCTTGAGCACGGTGAACTGGAGCAGGACGATGACCGCGGTGTTGACGGCGAACGCGAAGCCGACGACACGCGTCGAGACCTCGGCCACCTGCCGGGCGTACGCCGGGAAGCCGGCCTCCATCTGGCCGTAGCCGATGAACATCGCGATGAACGTGAGCAGGGTGAGCCAGAGCACGGCCGGCTGCCGGATGATCTCGAGGTAGCCACCGGTCGGCGGGGTGTCGTGCGTCGGCTGCGCCTGCGTGCGAACGTGCCGCAGCGGCCCGAGCAGCAGGGCCATGGGGATGAGGCTGCTCGCGGCGTCGATGAGGAAGATCACCGTGAACGTCTCGGGCGCGTCGACGTCGACGTAGAACCCGCCGATGATTCCCCCGACGCCGATGCCGAGGTTGATCAGGGCGAAGTTCACGCCGAAGTACTGCTGCCGCAGGTCGCCCTCGACGACCGACGCGATGAGCGCGTTGAAGCCCGGCCACGAGACGCCGAAGTTGACCCCGATCAGCACGAGCGCGACGGCCGCGACCGCTGGATGGGTGGCGAACGCGAGCAGCGTGCAGCCCGCGATCATCGCGGTGAGCCCGGTGAGCAGCACCGCCCGCGCACCGTACCGGTCGATGAGGCTGCCGCCGGGGCCGGTCACGAGCAGCCCGGTGATCGCGATCAGGCTCATCAGCGTGCCGGAGAGGGCGAGGTCGAAGCCGCGGACCTCATGGAGGTAGATGATCGTGACCGGGAGGGTCAGGCCGCGGCCGAGCGTCTGGATCGCGACCGTCGACAGCAGCCAGCGACCCTCGGTGGGAAGCGCGCTCCAGAAGCTCCTGATGCCGATCACCAGAGTATCCTTGCGGATCCCTCCGACATCGCGCATCTGAGGTTCACCTCATCCATCTACGCTGCAGTCATGGAACTTCGCACCGGTCCGCGTGCCGCCGACCTCGTCGTCGAGACGGCAGCCGGCGCGGTCCGCGGCATCCGTCGTCGCGGCGTCAGGATGTGGCGCGGCATCCCGTACGGGGCGGACACAGGCGGCGAGCGACGCTTCCGCGCGCCGGTGCCGGCGCCCGGGTGGGGCGGCGTGCGCGACGCCGCCGAGTTCGGGCCGGTCGCACCGCAGAACCGTCGCGGCCAGTTCATCGGGGCGCACCCGCGCCTGCCGCGGAGCGAGGACTGCCTGAGCGTCAACGTGATCGCGCCCAACGAGCCGGGCGGCTCCGTGACCCGAGCCGGGCGTCCGGTCATCGTCTTCATCCACGGGGGCGGGTACGCCGTCGGCTCCTCAGGCGAGTACCCGCGGCAGGGCGAGCTGCTCGTACGGCGACACGGCGTCGTGTACGTGAGCCTCAACTACCGGCTCGGAGCGCTCGGGTGGCTGGACTTCCGGGCCTACTCGACCCCGCGGCATCCGTTCGACTGCAATCTCGGGCTGCGCGACCAGGTGCTCGCCCTCGAGTGGGTCCGCCGCAACATCCGCGCCTTCGGCGGCGACCCCGACCTGGTCACGCTCGCGGGCGAGTCATCGGGTGCGAACGCCGTGACGACGCTGCTCGCCGTGCCCGCGGCCGAGGGGCTGTTCTCCCGTGCGATCGCGCAGAGCTCGCCCGCGAACGCCGTCTATCCTCCCCACGTCGCGGCGCAGTGGGCCGGCGAGTACGTGCGAATACTGAGCCGCATAGTCGACGACGACGACTTCGACAGTGAATCGCTCGAAGACGCGGCGGTCATGCTGCGCACGGCCGACACGACGGTGCTGTCGGATGCCGCGACGGCGCTCGCCATCCGGACGCCCGACGAGCACCCCGGCACCATCAGCCTCGCGCCCGTCATCGACGGCGACTTCCTTCCGCGGCGCCCGCTGGACGCCTTCCGCGACGGGCTCGCGCACCGTGTACCGCTCCTCATCGGCACGAACGACCGCGAGGGTTCGCTGTTCGAGGGCCGCATCGGCATCCTCCCCACGACCAAGCCGCGCATCCGCGCCATCTTCGCGAACACGCGCAAGAAGGCGCGCAAGGCGATCAAGCGGCAGTATCCCGGGCTCCCAGAGCGCCGTCCGGCTGCCGACTTCGGCGGCGACTTCACGTTCTGGTTCCCGAGCGTGAACGTGGCCGAGCGACACTCGCGGTACGCGCCCGTATACTTCTACCGCTTCGATGCGGCGCCGGGGATCGCGAAGCTCATCGGCCTCGACGCGACGCACGGCCTCGAGCTGTTCGCCCTGTTCGAGAAGTTCGACACGTACACGGGCGCCGGCCTCACCCTGCTCGGAGGGCGCCGCATGTACCGCGAGATCGGGCAGCGGATGCAGCGGCTCTGGGTGCGGTTCGCGGCATCGGGGTCGCCGGGCCCCGAGTGGCCGCGCTACGACGAGGACGAACGTCGCACGCTGATCTTCGACCGCGACGATCGGGTGGAGCTCGACCCGCGCCGCGAGAAGCGCCTCGCGTGGCAGGAGTTCGTGCCGCACGTGTGAGGGGCTCTCGTCGCGGCGTGCATCGGCGCACCGGCAGGGATCACCGGCGATGCGCATGAGGCATAGGCTCAGATCCATGCTCGCCACCGTGATCCACGCCGCCCGCGACATCCGAGTCGAGAGGGTTCCCGACCCCGAGCTCTCGACCGGTGGCGACGCGATCGTGCGCGTGGTCGCGTCGTGCGTCTGCGGGTCGGCCCTGTGGCCGTACCGCGGCATCACGCCGACGCGCGAGCCGCATCGCATCGGGCACGAGTTCGTGGGGGTCGTCGAGGCGGTCGGCGATCGGGTCGAGCGCGTCGACGTGGGCGACTTCGTGATCGCGCCGTTCTACGTGTGCGACAACACCTGCATCAACTGTCGCAACGGCGTGTCGACATCATGCCTGCACGGCAGCTGGTGGGGCGGCGTCGACCGACTCGGCGGGTTCGCCGACGGCGGGCAGGGCGAGCGGGTGCGGGTGCCGCTGGCCGACGGCACGCTCGTGCCCGTGCGCGACGAGATCACGGACGCGCAGATCCCGGGCCTGCTCGCGCTGTCCGACGTCATGAGCACCGGTCACCACGCCGCCGTGTCGGCCGGGGTGGGGTCTGGCGAATCGGTCGCGGTCGTGGGCGACGGCGCCGTCGGGCTCTGCGCGGTCATCGCGGCGCGCCGCCTCGGCGCCACGACGATCATCGCGATGTCGCGGCATCCCGAGCGGCAGGCGCTCGCCCGTGACTTCGGGGCGACCCACGTCGTCGCCGAGCGCGGGGAGATCGGGGTGAAGGCCGTGCAGGAGCTCACCCACGGCATCGGCGCCGACCGCGTGCTCGAGTGCGTCGGCACCAAGGAGTCGATGGACCAGGCGATCCGGTCGGCGCGTCCCGGCGGCATGGTCGGGTACGTCGGGGTGCCGAACGGCGGGCCCGAAATGCCGGTGCGCCGGCTCTTCGACCGCGACGATCGGGTGGAGCTCGACCCGCGCCGCGAGAAGCGCCTCGCGTGGCAGGAGTTCGTGCCGCACGTGTGAGGGGCTCTCGTCGCGGCGTGCATCGGCGCACCGGCAGGGATCAC
>NZ_CADDWM010000008.1 GCF_902809835.1 Agromyces sp. Marseille-P2726
GGGGTCGACCGTGGGCTCTGGTTCAGGTGAGGACGTCGGCGCGGGCGACGGGTCGGGAACCGGATCGGGCACCGAATCGGGCGTCGGGTCGGGAGCAGGATTGGGCGTCGGCGTCGGCGCCGGTGCCGGATCGGGCTGGGGCGTCGCCCCGGGCGACGGCTGCGTCGTCGTTCCACCGGGTCCACCCGGCGCAGGAGTGCCCGGCGTGGAGGTTCCGGCGCTGCCTCCACCGTTCGCCGGCGAAAGCGGGCGCGCCGAGGCGGGCGGCGCCTCCTCTGCGGCCTCGGGTCGCACGAACGGGGAGTCGTCGAGCAGCGGTGCCGGGAGCAGCGGGCCCGCGCCCTCGGCCTGGGTGGCCGCTCCGGTGACGTATCGACCGTTGGGAACGACCAGGCCCTGATCGGACTCCGCACCGCCGTCGTCGCGTGAATTCTCCTGCGTGCCCATCGCGAGCGGGGTGATCGGGACCAGGATCGCGAGCAGGGCCGCCGCGATGCCCGCTAGGATCGCGGCGCGCAGGCCGACTGACATCCGATGCCACTCGAGGATCGCGGGTCGTGCGCCGGCCGGCGCGGCCACGAGCCGCTCGGAGCCGAGGGTGCCGGCGGCAGCGGCCATGCCCGTCGAGTCGGCGGCAGGGGAGTCGTGGTCAGCGGCATCCTGTGCCGGCATCGGCTCGAGCAACCGGGACGCGGCGACGGCCGCGCCGAGGCTGATGGACGCCTTCGGGTCCGCGTCGACCGCGACCGGCAGCTCGAGTTCGGCGGAGATGAGCTGCGCGACGGCGGGGATCCTGGAGGAGCCGCCGATGAGGAGCACGGTCGCGAGATCGTCGAGTTCGAGGTCCGCTCCCTCGACGGCCCGCCGGAAGGTCTCGAGCGTGTTTCTCAGGGCTCCATCGATCATCTGCTCGAACTCGGCGCGTACCAGGCGCACGCGGGCCTGTCGAGCAGGCAGGAGGATGGGTACGAAGGTCTCGGAATCGAACGACAGTGCTTCCTTCGCGTCGGTGCAGTCACGTCGCACGCGGGCGAGCGCGACCGCGCCGTCGGGATCGCGCTCGTCGAGGTCGTCGAAGGCGTCGCCGGCAAGGGACCTGACGTGCTCGAAGACGCGCTGGTCGAAGTCGGCGCCGCCCAGGTGCTCGATGCCGGCCGGCGACCCGACCACGCGGAACGAATCGTCCTCCTGCTTCCTGAGGAGTGCGACATCGAACGTGCCACCGCCGAGGTCGTACACCGCGAGCGTCTGGCCCGCCTCGACCTTCTCGCGCTGCAGGTAGTGCAGTCCAGCGGCCTCGGGCTCGCTGATCAGCTCCACGTTCGCGAGCCCGACACCGGCGAGCGCGGCTCGGATCAGCGCCAGGCGATGCTCACCCCAGGTCGCCGGGTGCGAGATCGCGATCACCGCAGGCGGGGCGCCCTCGTGCTCCTCCGCCCGCTCGACCACCCACTGCGCCAGCACGGCGAAGATGTCCTCGGGCGCGACGGCGAGGTCACCCACCATCAACGGCGTCTCGTCGCCGATACGCCGCTTGAACTCGCGCACGACGCGGTCGGGGTGCTCGACGGCGCGTCGTTCGGCGGCCTCGCCGACGAGGACGCTCCCATCGTCTCCGAGGTAGACCACGGTCGGCACCGAGGCCCTGCGCGTGCCCAGTTGCAGGACATCCGATGCCAGTGAGCCATCGGGGAGACGCCTCGCGACAGCTGCGGCGGTGTGACTCATGCCGATATCGACGCCGAGCACGAATGACATGCAGACCGTGTCCCCTCACGCGTGCAGTGGTTGCCGCACCTCCACCCCAAAGGAGGTGCCGCTGGGGTCGAGTATCTCCCTTCCCGTCGGGTACGGCAAGCCGGTTGACGTGGTTGGCGGCCCCGCATTCGGGGTACAAGTGGTACGACACGACGGACGTGCCCGCGCCAGCACTGCGCTGGGAGGCCGGATGGGCGGGTTTCGAGACGTACCCCCAGAACGAGGGCCGAACGGGGGACACGAGGGGGCGACATACTGGGACCATGCGGCGTCGGAAGCGGAGGGGCGTGCTCGCGGTTGCGGCTGCCTCGGCCGTGATCGGAGCTATGAGCGGATGCGGCATGTCGCTCTTCTTCCCGGTGGTCGACGAGTCGACACCGCACCCCGAAGACGTGGATGCGGCGCTCGAGCCCTTCTACGGACAGGTCCTGCGGTGGGACGAGTGCGGCGAGTTCCTCTGCACGACGGCGAAGGCCCCGCTGGACTGGGATGATCCGACGGCGGGTGAGATCGAGCTGGCGCTCATCCGCCAGCCCGCGACGAAGGAGAAGCTCGGTTCCCTCCTGCTGAACCCCGGCGGTCCCGGTGTTTCGGGATACGACTTCGTGGCCGAATCCGTCGACGTCGCCGTGACGGAGGCTGTTCAGGAGAACTACGACATCGTCGGCTTCGATCCGCGCGGCGTCGGGCGTTCCTCGCAGGTCTCGTGCTTCGATTCCGAGGAGCTCGACAAGCTGATCTACGGCATCCCGCGAAACTCTCGCGGCAGCGAAGGGTGGATCACGGGCCAGAACGAACTCACCCACGCCTTCGGTCAGGCCTGCCTGACGTCGACGGGAGCGCTCCTGGCGAACGTCGACACCCCGAGCACCGCCCGAGACCTCGACATGCTGCGGGCCGCGCTCGGTGAAGACCAGCTCGACTACCTGGGCTACTCCTACGGTGCGTACGTCGGCACGATCTATGCGGGCCTGTTCCCCGAGAAGGTCGGTCGGCTCGTGCTCGACGGGCCGATCGATCCGAGTCTCGGCGAAGCCCAGATCACCCTCGCGCAGGCCCAGGGGCTCGAGACGGCGCTTCGCTCGTACCTGACGGCGTGCATGCCCGCCGGGACCTGCCCGTTCCAGGGCTCGGTCGAGGACGGAATGGCGACCGTGCGAGCGATCCTCGACGCGGTCTCGAAGAATCCACTGCCGTCGACGGATGGCCGATCACTGGGCGCCGACACGCTGCTCATCGCCATCGCGGCTCCGCTGTACAGCGCCGAGACGTGGACGGCACTCGACACCGTGTTCACGACCGTGCTCGCCGGGCAGGCCGACTTCGCCCTCACGATCGTCGACGGCTACTACGGCCGCACGCCCGACGGCGACTACACCGGCAACCTCTTCGAGGCGTTGCGTGCCGTCCGCTGCCTGGACTATCCGGCTCAGAACAGCGTCGCGCTCATGAAGGAGCAGGGCAAGGCACTGACCTCCGCCGCGCCGCGCCTCGGCCCGTACTTCGCCTACAGCGACCTCGCCTGCCTGTCGTGGCCGTTCCATTCCGACAACGTTCCGGCCCCGGTCGCCGCACCCGGCGCCGCGCCCATCCTGGTGCTGGGCACGACGAACGACCCGTCGACGCCGTACCAGTGGGCCGTCTCCGTGGCGGCACAGCTCGAGAGCGGCATCCTCATCACCCGCCAGGGCGACGGTCACACCGCATTCAACAAGGGCAACGCGTGCGTCGACGGGGCGGTCGAGCAGTACCTGATCGACGGCGTCGTGCCCCAGGTCGATCTCTGGTGCTGATGCCGCCAGGGGATCATTGACCGGATGCCGCCCCGCGAGCAGAATCGGCAGCACGCGCGTACATCGCACGGAATCGAGGTGGCCCATGGCCCGACCGGCGGATCCGCCCTCGGACTTCGCGTCGAACTACGAGGGGTTGCTCGAGCTTGCCGGCCGGCACGCACGGTCCTGGCTCGCGAGCGTGCCCGAAAGGTCCGTCCCGCCGAGGATGGGTGCAGACGAGGTCGCGGACCGACTCGGTCGCGACCTGCCCGAGCAGGGAGAGCCTCCGGCCGAGGTCATCGATCGCCTCGCCGAGGGCGTGGAGCCGGGCCTCATGGCCATGGGCTCGCCGCGGTTCTTCGGGTGGGTGATCGGCGGCACGCAGCCGGTCGCCCTCGCCGCCGACTGGCTCGTGTCGACCTGGGACCAGAACACGGGGCTGCGCACCATCACCCCCGGTGTGGTGGCTGCCGAGGAGATCGCGGGCGCCTGGTTGCTCGACCTGCTCGGACTCCCGGCCGGAAGCGAGGTGGGGTTCGTCACGGGTGCGACCGTGGCGCAGTTCACCTGCATGGCCGCTGCTCGCGACGAGGTGCTGCGACGCGCCGGCTGGGACGTCGAGACGCAGGGGATGGCCGGCGGTCCCGCCATCCGGTTCATCGTGGGGGAGGAGCGGCACGGCACGGTCGACCTCGCCGGACGCTACCTCGGCCTCGGCACGCCCATCGCCGTGCCGGCCGACGATGACGGGCGTATCCGCGTCGACGCATTGCGCACCACGCTCGCCGCGGGCGAGGGTCCCGCCATCGTGCTGCTGCAGGCGGGCAACATCCACTCCGGCGCGTTCGACGACTTCGCGGCGGCCATCGAGGTCGCCCACGAGGCCGGCGCGTGGGTCCACGTCGATGGCGCGTTCGGCCTCTGGGCGGCGGTCTCGCCGCGACTGCGTCACCTCACGGGTGGGCTCGAGCAGGCCGATTCGTGGTCGACGGACGCCCACAAGACGCTGAACGTCCCCTACGACTGCGGCATCGCGATCGTGCGGCACGCGCAGGCGATGCACCGGGCGCTCAGCATGCACGCGAGCTACCTCCAGGCGACCGAGGTGGGCGCCGACCCGCATGAGAAGGTGCCCGAGCTGTCCCGCCGCGCCCGAGGCGTTCCCACGTGGGCCGTGCTCCGCTCCCTCGGACGTGTCGGCGTCGTGCGGCTCGTCGAGGGTCTCGCGGATGCCGCAGGCGGCATCGCCGAGGGAGTGGGCAGGCTGCCCGGCGTGGACGTGCTGAACGACGTCGTGTTCACGCAGGTGTGCATCGCGCTCGATGACGACGTGGCGACCGCCGAACTCAGCGAACGCCTGTGGAACGAGGGCGAGGTGCTCGCGATGACGTCGGCCTGGAAGGGTCGCACCGTGGTCCGGTTCTCGGTGAGCAACTGGGGAACGGATGCCGCACAGGTCGCCCGCACGGTGGCCGCCGTCGAACGGGCGCTCGCGGGCGTGCGCGGCGCGCGCTGATCCTCGGGCGGCGGCCGAGGAGCGGGAACTCGGGGACCCGTCGCCGGGTCGGCTGTCGGCGGCATCCGCTTGAATGGAGCCATGGCCGACGCGTTGAGCGCATTCTCGCCCGCGACCCGGGCCTGGTTCAGCGAGTCGTTCACCGAACCCACGAGCGTCCAGCGCGAGGCGTGGCAGGCGATCGCGCGCGGCGAGCACGCACTGGTCGTGGCACCCACCGGCTCCGGCAAGACGCTCGCGGCATTCCTGTGGGCGATCGACCGGCTGCATGCCTCCGGCGCGGACGCCGCGACCACGGGCACCCGCGTGGTCTACGTGTCACCCCTGAAGGCGCTGGGCGTCGACGTCGAGCGCAACCTCCGCGCCCCACTCGTCGGAATCGGGCGCACCGCAGCGGCCCATGGCATCGACGTGCCCGAGGTGAGCGTGGGCGTCCGGTCGGGCGACACGCCGCCCTCCGAGCGACGCGCGCTCATCTCCAATCCGCCCGAGATCCTGATCACGACGCCCGAGTCCCTCTTCCTGATGCTCACGTCCGCCGCACGCGAGACGCTGCGCGGCGTCGAGACGGTGATCGTCGACGAGATCCACGCGCTGGCGGGCACGAAGCGCGGCGCGCACCTCGCCCTCTCGCTCGAGCGTCTCGACGCCGTGACTGCGAATCCGGCGCAGCGCATCGGGCTCTCGGCCACGGTACGGCCGCACGACGAGGTGGCCCGTTTCCTCGCCGGCACGAGGGCGGTCAGCATCGTCGCGCCGCCGAGCGGCAAGCGATTCGACATTCGAGTCACCGTTCCCGTCGACGACCTCTCCGACCTCGCGACCGAGTCGGGCTCGGGCTCGGTGTGGCCGCATGTCGAGTCGGCGATCCTCGACGAGGTGCTCGCGCACCGGTCCACGATCGTGTTCGCCAACTCCCGCCGCCTCGCCGAGCGACTGACCGCGCGGCTCAACGAGCTCTGGGCCGAGCGTCAGGCCGAGCCGATCGCCGTGGCCGCGGGCGACGCGTCGGTCGTCAGTGAGCCGACCGACCGTACGTTCGCGACCCGTCGGCCGCCTGCCGAGCTCGTCGGGGCCTCGGGCATCACCGCCGGAGCGGAGCCGGTGCTCGCACGATCGCACCACGGCTCCGTGAGCAAGGAGGAGCGCGCGCAGGTCGAGGCCGACCTCAAAGCCGGTCACCTGCGCTGCGTCGTCGCGACCTCCAGTCTCGAGCTCGGCATCGACATGGGGGCGGTCGACCTCGTCATGCAGGTCGAGGCGCCGCCGTCGGTGGCGAGCGGGCTGCAGCGCATCGGGCGAGCCGGCCACCAGGTGGGTGAGGTGTCGAAGGGCGTCGTGTTCCCGAAGCATCGTGCCGACCTGCTGCACTCGGCCGTCGTTGCCGAGCGCATGGTCGCCGGTGCGATCGAGGCGTTGCGGGTGCCGACCAATCCCCTCGATGTGCTCGCCCAGCAGACCATCGCGGCGGCGGCCGTCGACGAGTGGGAGGTCGAGGCGTGGTTCGAACTCGTGCGGCGCACGGCGTCATTCGCAACGTTGCCGCGTTCGGCCTTCGACGCCACCCTCGACCTCCTTGCGGGCCGCTACCCGTCCGACCGCTTCGGCGAACTGCGACCGCGAATCGTCTGGGATCGAGACGGGGGCACGATCACGGGGCGTCGGGGCGCCCAGCGCCTCGCCGTCACCAGCGGCGGCACGATCCCCGATCGGGGCATGTTCGGCGTGTTCATGATCGGCGAGGCGGGGCCCGGCCGCAGGGTGGGCGAGCTCGACGAGGAGATGGTCTACGAATCCCGCGTCGGCGACGTGTTCGCCCTCGGGGCGACGAGCTGGCGCATCCAGGAGATCACGCACGATCGAGTGCTCGTGGCTCCGGCGTTCGGAGAGCCGGGCCGACTCCCCTTCTGGAAGGGCGACGGCATCGGGCGTCCGGCCGAACTCGGCGAGGCGATCGGCGGCTTCATCGCAGAGGTGGCGAACTCGCCCGCGCCGACGGGGCTCGCACGTGCTCGCACCGCCGGGCTCGATGAGCGCGCGGCATCCAACCTCGTCTCGTTCGTCGGCGACCAGCGGGCGGCGACGCGCGTTGTTCCCGACTCGACCAACCTCGTCGTCGAGCGGTTCCGCGACGAGCTCGGCGACTGGCGGGTGGTGCTGCACTCGCCGTACGGCATGCGCGTGCATGCCCCGTGGGCCCTCGCCGCCGGTGCTCGCGCACAGGAACGGTTCGGCGTCGATGCGAACGCGGTCGCGAGCGACGACGGCATCGTGCTGCGCATGCCCGATACGTCCGACGACCCACCCGGGTCGGAGCTGTTCGAGTTCGAGCCGGCCGAACTCACCGAGCTGGTCACCCTTCGCGTCGGTGATTCCGCCCTGTTCGCGTCCAGGTTCCGGGAGTGCGCCGCGCGCGCCCTGCTGCTGCCACGGCTCAATCCGGGGCGCCGCTCGCCGCTCTGGCAACAGCGTCAGCGCGCGTCCCAGCTCCTCGAGGTCGCCCGCGACTTCCCCGACTTCCCGATCGTGCTCGAGGCGGTCCGCGAGTGCCTGCAAGACGTGTACGACCTTCCCGCGCTCACGCGCCTCACCGAGCGCATCGCGGCGCGGGAGGTGCGATTCGTCGAGGTGACCACCGAGACCGCGAGTCCCTTCGCGTCGAGCCTGCTGTTCGGGTACGTCGGCGCCTTCATGTACGAGGGCGATGCCCCGCTCGCCGAACGTCGTGCGGCCGCCCTCTCGCTCGATCCCGGCCTGCTCGCCGAACTGCTGGGCACGGTCGAGTTGCGGGAGCTGCTCGATCCCGATGTGGTCGACGAGACCGAGCAGTCGCTGCAGCGGCTCGTTCCCGATCGCGCCGCTCGCGGCAGCGAGGGCGTTGCCGACCTCCTCCGCGAGCTGGGGCCGCTCACCGCCGCCGAGATCGCGGCGCGTGTCGCCGCCGAGACCGATTCCGATGCCGCGCTCTCCGAGCTCACGGCGGCTCGACGCATCGCCGAGGTGCGGTTCGCCGGCCAGGGCTGGTACGTCGCCGTCGAAGACCTCAGCCGGCTCCGCGATGCGCTCGGCGTCCCCATTCCGCCCGGACTGCCCGACGCGTTCGCCGAACCTGTGCGCGACCCTCTGGGCGATCTCGTGAGCCGGTACGCGCGCACCCACGGGCCGTTCACCACCCAGGCGGTCGCCGAGCGGTTCGGCATCGGGCAGGCCGTTGCGGCGACGGCGCTCGCGCGGCTCGCGAGCGATCGTCGCGTCGTCGAGGGCGAGTTCCTGCCGCACGGCTCCGGCGCCGAGTGGTGCGACAGCGAGGTGCTCCGACGCATCCGGCGGCGCTCGCTCGCAGCCCTGCGCGATGAGATCGAGCCGGTGCCGCCGCGCGAATACGCGCGCTTCCTTCCCGACTGGCAGCATGTCGGCGGGCGGCTCCGCGGGGTCGATGGCGTCGCTTCGGTCATCGAGCAACTCGAAGGCGCGCGCATCCCCGCTTCGGCGTGGGAGTCGTTCGTGCTGCCCGCCCGGGTCGCCGATTACAGCCCGACCATGCTCGACGAGCTCACCGCGGCAGGCGAAGTGCTCTGGGCCGGCGGTGGTTCGCTCGCCGGTGACGACGGCTGGGTCAGCCTGCACCTGGCCGACACGGCCGCGTTGACGTTGCCCGCTCCGGCGGCCGCACCACTCGATCCGGTCGAGAGCGAACTGCTCGCCACGCTCGGCGGGGGCGGCGGATACTTCTTCCGCCAGCTCGTCGAATCCATCGGGGCGACCGACGACCAGCCAGTCATCGAGGCGCTCTGGCGGCTGGTCTGGGCCGGGCTCGTGACGAACGACACCTTCGCCCCGATCCGCGGGCTCATCGCCGGCAAGGGCGCGCACCGGGCCGCCCCCGCCACGCCACGGGCGCGCCTCCGATCGGCCTCACTGTCTCGACGGGCGCTCGCCGCGAGCGTCCAGGCGGGGCGCACGAGCACGACACGCAGCCAGCCACCGAAGGTGGCCGGGCGATGGGCGATCCTGCCGCTCGCGAGCTCCGAGGCCACGCCGCGCGCGCACGCGCTCGGCGAGACGCTCCTCGAGCGCTACGGCGTGGTGACCCGGGGCTCGGTCATGGCCGAGGGGGTGCTCGGCGGCTTCGCCCTCGCGTACCGGGCCCTCTCGGGCTTCGAAGAGACGGGCCGCGTGCGTCGCGGGTACTTCATCGACGGGCAGGGGGGAGCCCAGTTCGCCACGACGGCCGCCGTCGATCGGTTGCGAAGCGCGCCGGGCGGGGCTTCCATGGTGCTGGCAGCCACCGACCCCGCGAGCCCGTTCGGTGCGGCGCTCGAGTGGCCGCAGACAGCCGACGGCGGCCACCGCCCCGCACGCAAGGCCGGTGCGTTCGTCGCGATCGTCGACGGCGAGGCCGTGTTCTACCTCGAGCGAGGTGGTCGCACCGCGCTCGTCTTCACCGACGACGAGGCGCGGCTCACTGCCGCGGCATCCGCGCTCTCCGAAGCGCTCAGGCGAGCCGGCTCTCCACGCTTGCGCATCGAGACCGTCAACGGTGCCGGAGTGTACGGCTCGTTGCTCGATCCGCCGCTGCGTGCGTCCGGCTTCCGTGAGACCCCGAGAGGGCTGCGGTTCGATGCCCGAAGGTGACACGGTGTACCAGGCTGCTCGCCGGCTCGATCGAGCGCTCGCCGGCCAGGTTGTGACGCGCACCGACGTGCGTGTGCCCGCGTACGCGACGGTCGACCTGGCCGGCCAGCCGGTGCACTCGGTTGCAAGCCGCGGCAAGCATCTCCTCATGCGGATCGGCGACCTGGTCGTGCACTCGCATCTGAAGATGGAGGGGGAGTGGCGCGTGCATCGTCCGGGTGAGCGGTGGCGCCGGCCGGCCCACCAGGCGCGCATCATCGTCGAGACGCCGACCGCCGTGGCCGTGGGCTTCGACCTCGGCGCGCTCGATGTGTTCCCCGCCGAGGAGGAGGCCGACCGCATGGCCTACCTCGGTCCTGACCTGCTCGGCCCCGACTGGGACGCGACCGAGGCGATCCGACGCATCGCCGCGTCGCCCGAGACGCCGATTGCCGTCGCGTTGGGCGACCAGCGCAACCTCGCGGGGCTCGGCAACGTGTACGTCAACGAGCTGTGCTTCCTGCGGGGCATCCTGCCGACCGGCGCGGCTGGCGAGGTCGAGCTCGCCCCCCTCGTCGACCTCGCGAGCCGGGTCATCACCGCCAACCGCGACCGCATCGCTCGCACGACCACCGGAAACGACCGACGAGGCGAGCGTCTCTGGGTCTACTCACGTGGCGGCGACCCCTGTCGTCGCTGCGGCACGCGCATCGAGTACGACCGACTCGGACGCAACGATGTGGAACTGCGCTTCACCTGGTGGTGCCCGAACTGCCAGCGCTGAGTCGGGGCCCGACCCGCCCGCGCCCGCGCAGGGGTCGCCCACGGCCATATCCTTGACCCGATGTCCCTCAGGCTCTCGGTCGTCGTGCCCTCGTACAACGACGCCGTCATGCTCGAACAGTGCCTCCACGCCCTCGTGCGGCAGACGCGGCTCCCCGACGAGATCGTGGTGGTCGACAACGGTTCGACGGATGCCACCGTCGACGTCGCCAGGGCTGCGGGGGCGCGCATCGTCACGGAGCCGCGCCGGGGCATTCCGCTGGCCACCTCGGCGGGATTCGACGCCGCGGTCGGCGACATCCTCGGTCGCCTGGATGCGGACACGATTCCGCCGGTCGACTGGGTGGCGCGCGTCCACCGGGCCTTCGCCGACGACTCCCGCCTCGATGCCCTCTCGGGTCCGGGCCGGTTCTACGGCGGCAATGCCGCCATCCGGTGGTACGCCGAGCACGTGCACATGCCGATGTACTACCGCTTCGTCGCGTGGGTGCTCGGTCACGACGTGCTCTACGGCTCGAATCTCGCGATCCGGGCGTCGGCCTGGCGTGTGCTCCGGAAGCACGTGCATCGCGAGCTTCCCGACGTGACCGACGACCTCGACCTCACGATCAACCTGCAGCCCGGGATGCGGGTGCGATTCGACCCGTCGCTCGTCGTGCAGGTCTCGGCGCGACCCTTCGAGAGCTGGGCGAGGAACAACGCGGCCGTCGGGATGGCGCGACACACCGCCCTCGTCAACCGCCGCGAGGTGCCGTTCCTCGAGCGTCGCCGGGCTTGGGTGGCGAGTCGTGCGCCGGGCGGGGACCGGCGCGCCAGGTGAACGCGGGACGCTCCAGGAGGCGGCGATTCATTCGCCGCCGAACGCGTGGACTCGGGAGCCGACTGCGGTGCGCCGGGCGGGGACCGGCGCGCCAGACCTAGCTGACCGGACCGGTCCACTTCTCGCCGGGGCCCTGGCCGATGGCGTCGGGGATGACGGATGCCTCGCGGAAGGCGAGCTGCAGCGACCGCAGCCCGTCGCGCAGCGAGCGTGCGTGCATGTCGCTGATCTCGGGGGCGCCGGCGGTGATGAGGCCCGCGAGTGCGTTGATGAGCTTGCGTGCCTCATCGAGGTCGACCTGCTCATCGGGGTCGTCGGCGAGCCCCACCTTCACCGCGGCGGCACTCATGAGGTGCACCGCGGCGGTGGTGATGATCTCGACCGCGGGGACCTCGGCGATGTCGCGGGTCGCACCCTCGATGGTCGACTCGACGGTGGGCTCGCCTGAATTGTTGGTCACGACATCCTCTGTTAGACTACTGCGGGCCCGGGGCCAGTCCCCGGTACGAAAGTGGAGATCCTCCCACCCGCGCATACCGCTTCATCAAGGTTACCGGGTCGATTGCACTCCGCTTCCACGCCACTGCACCAGCAGTGCGGGGGAGTAGACAGGGTGCCGCAGTGCTGAACGGTGAGATCCGTACGAGCTTGCGTGGGTCTCTACTCTCGTCGACGGGCGCATCCGCCCCCGTCGGGCAACAGCTCGAGTAGAGGAGAACACGCATCAGCGATCCGCGTACCAATGACCGTATCCGCGTCCCCGAGGTGCGCCTCGTCGGACCCGGCGGAGAGCAGGTCGGCGTCGTGAAGATCGAGGTGGCCCTGCGGCTCGCGCAGGAGGCCGATCTCGACCTCGTCGAGGTCGCCCCCAACTCGCGCCCGCCGGTCGTCAAGATCATGGACTACGGCAAGTACAAGTACGAGGCTGCGCAGAAGGCCAAGGAGGCGCGGCGCAACCAGGCGAACACGATCCTCAAGGAGGTTCGCTTCCGCCTCAAGATCGACAAGCACGACTACGAGACCAAGATGAAGCGCGCCGTCGGCTTCCTGAAGGCCGGCGACAAGGTGAAGGCGATGATCCTGTTCCGCGGGCGCGAGCAGTCGCGTCCTGAGATGGGCGTCCGCCTCCTGCAGCGCTTCGCCGAAGACGTGGCGGAGTTCGGCACCGTCGAGCACAATCCCACGATCGACGGCCGCAACATGGTCATGGTCATCGCCCCTCTCAAGAACAAGTCCGAGGCCAAGGCCGAGGCGAATGCCCAGCGTGCTGCGGCGAAGGCCCGGTCGTCGGCGGATGCCGCTGACGAGTCCTCCTCGCAGACGACCGAGACCACCGAGGCCTAGGCCCGGCACCCCGTCCGCCACCCGTGGCGGCAGAACCAAGGAGAAACACGAGATGCCGAAGCAGAAGACCCACTCCGGGTCCAAGAAGCGCTTCAAGATCACCGGCACCGGCAAGGTCAGGAAGCAGCAGGCCGGCATGCGCCACAACCTCGAGGTCAAGCCCTCGAAGCGCAAGGCCCGCCTGAACCAGGACAAGGTCCTGTCGGCCCCCGACACCAAGGTCGTCAAGAAGCTGCTCGGCCGCTGAGCCGCGAGACCCGTAAGGAAGAAACAGAGTCATGGCAAGAGTGAAGAGGGCGGTCAACGCCCACAAGAAGCGCCGGGTCATCCTCGAGCGCGCCGAGGGCTACCGCGGCCAGCGTTCGCGCCTCTACCGCAAGGCGAAGGAGCAGGTCACCCACTCGCTCGTCTACTCCTACAACGACCGTCGCAAGAAGAAGGGCGACTTCCGTCGCCTTTGGATCCAGCGGATCAATGCGGCGTCCCGCCAGAACGGCCTCACGTACAACCGGTTCATCCAGGGCCTCGGCCTCGCCGGCATCGAGGTCGACCGCCGCATCCTCGCCGAGCTCGCGGTGAACGAGCCGGCGACCTTCGCGGCGCTCGTCGAGAGCGCCAAGCAGGCGCTTCCGGCCGACACCTCGGCCCCGAAGACCGCTGCCTGAGGCCAGTGTGCGCGTCGAACGGCCCGGCACCCATCGCAGTGCCGGGCCGTTCGTCATGCGCCCATAGACTTGCCGCATGCTCGAGAACCCGAGGTCTCCTCGTGCCCGCGCGGTCGCCAAGCTGGCGAAGAAGCCGGCTCGTGCCGAGAGCGGGACGTTCCTCCTCGAGGGACCGCAGGCCGTCACCGAGGCGCTCGCATTCCGGCCTGAGCTGGTCGTCGACCTGTTCGCGACGCCAACCGCGCTCGAGCGCCACCCGAACATCGCGAAGGCGGCCGCCGACGCCGATGTCGAGGCCGAGTTCGCCACCGAGGAGGTCATCCATGCGATGGCCGACACCGTCACGCCGCAGGGGTTCGTCGCGGTGTGTCGCCAGTTCCCGACCGCGGTGAAGGACGTCTTCGCCGAATCCCCGCGGCTCATCGCGATCCTCGAGGAGGTTCGCGACCCCGGGAATGCGGGCACCATCATCCGGGCCGCGGATGCCGCGGGCGCCGATGCCGTCGTCCTCACCGGTCGCACCGTCGACCTGTACAACCCGAAGGTCGTCCGGGCCTCGACCGGCTCCATCTTCCACCTGCCCGTCGCCGTCGGCGCCAACCTCATCGATGTCATCGAGCGTGCGCACGGGGCGAACCTGCGCGTGCTCGCCGCAGACGTCAAGGGCGAGGACCTGCTGACCGCGCGCAACGACGGCATCCTCGCCGACCCGACGGCCTGGCTGTTCGGCAACGAGGCGCGAGGCCTGCCCGACGAGCAGCTCGAGCTCGCCGACCGAATCGTGACGGTGCCGATCTACGGGCATGCGGAATCGATGAACCTCGCGACCGCGGCATCCGTCTGCCTCTACGAGAGCGCGTTCGCGCAGCGCAGCGCGCATCACGAATAGATAACCTCCGCATGCTGCGTTGGCACCCGGCATCCGGGAGCCCTAGTTTTGGGGATATGGAGCCAACGCAGCAGGCGCCTGCGACATCGAACATCTCGGTGCGTCGCGGCGAACCCCTCGTCGTCATCGACAAGGTCGACAAGCACTTCGGTGACCTTCACGTGTTGAACGACATCAACACGGTCGTGAATCGCGGCGAGGTGGTCGTGGTGATCGGCCCGAGCGGTTCCGGCAAGTCGACCCTCTGCCGCGCGATCAACCGGCTCGAGACGATCGACTCCGGCACCATCACGATCGACGGCGAGCGTCTGCCCGAAGAGGGCGCCGCGCTCGCGAAGCTGCGCGCCGATGTCGGCATGGTGTTCCAGTCGTTCAACCTCTTCGCGCACAAGACCGTGCTCGAGAACGTGACGCTCGCGCCGATCCGGGTCAAGAAGATGTCGCGCAAAGACGCCGAGGCGAAGGCGATGCAGCTGCTCGAACGCGTCGGCGTCGCCAACCAGGCCAAGAAGCTGCCGGCACAGCTCTCAGGCGGTCAGCAGCAGCGCGTCGCCATCGCGCGATCCCTGGCGATGACGCCCAAGCTCATCCTCATGGACGAGCCCACGAGCGCCCTCGACCCCGAGATGATCAACGAGGTGCTCGACGTCATGGTCGGCCTCGCCCAAGAGGGCATGACCATGATCGTCGTCACGCACGAGATGGGCTTCGCCCGCAAGGCCGCCGATCGCGTGCTGTTCATGTCCGACGGCAAGATCGTCGAGGAGGCGGCCCCCGCGGACTTCTTCGACAACCCCCAGACCGACCGCGCGAAGGACTTCCTCTCGAAGATCCTCGAGCGTTAGACCTGCGCTGCCACGAGCGGCGGGGAATCACCCCCACGAGAAGAGGCACAGAGATGAAACGCATGAGAATCGCACTCGTCGCGGCCGCAGCGGCCACGGCGCTCGCGCTCGCCGGATGCGCCGGCGGTGGCGACACCGGTGGCGGTGACGCCGAGGAGACGCCCGAGGCGGCGCCCACGTTCGAGGCCGGCACGACGATGGCGGAGCTGTCGGAGGCGGGCTCGATCACGGTCGGCACGAAGTTCGACCAGCCGCTGTTCGGGCTGGTCGGCCCGTCGGGCGACCCCGAGGGATTCGATGTCGAGATCGCCAAGATCATCGCGTCCGAGCTCGGCATCTCCGAAGACAACATCGAGTGGGTCGAGACCGTCTCGGCGAACCGTGAGCCGTTCATCCAGAACGGCCAGGTCGACATCGTCGTCGCGACGTACACGATCAATGACAAGCGCAAGGAGGTCGTCTCCTTCGCGGGCCCGTACTACATGGCCGGTCAGTCGATCCTCGTGCTCGCCGACAACGACGACATCGAGAGCGAAGAAGACCTGGTGGGTCAGCCCGTCTGCTCGGTCACCGGTTCGACTCCCGCAGCGAAGCTCGCCGAGATCGGAGCGGAGCCGGTGCTCACCGACACCTACACCAACTGCCTCGAGCCGCTCCGCAGCGGCCAGGTGGTGGCGGTGTCGACCGACAACGTGATCCTCGCGGGCCTCGCCGCCCAGAACGAGGGCGAGTTCAAGGTCGTCGGCGAGCCCTTCACCGAGGAGCCGTACGGCATCGGCCTGGCGCTCGAAGACACCGAGTTCCGGATGTGGATCAACGACGTCCTCGAAGCGGCCTACGAAGACGGCCGCTACGAAGAAGCCTGGAACTCCACGGCCGGCAAGATCCTGCCGTTCGTCGAGCCGCCGGCTCCCGACCGCTACTGATCGACGTGCGGCCCGGGTCCCGACCCGGGCCGCACGCCCGACTCCCCGACCCGACCCGAACGGAGACGCGTGGACGCCGTCATCGAGAACCTGCCGACGTACTGGCGCGGCTTCACCATGACCCTGCAGCTGCTCGTGGTCAGCGGTGTCGCCGCGCTCGTGCTGGGCACGATCATCGCCGCGATGCGGATCTCGCCGGTGGCATCGCTGCGGGGCTTCGCCATGGTCTACACCGAGCTGGTGCGCAACACTCCGCTCACGCTCGTGCTGTTCTTCACGGCGATCATCCTGCCGTACCTCGGGTCGCGACTCGATTACATCGTCGCAGCGATGATCGGGCTCTCGGTGTACACGTCGCCCTTCGTGGCCGAGGCGCTGCGATCGGGGATCAACGGCGTTCCCGTGGGCCAGGCGGAGGCGGCACGAAGCGTGGGGCTCGGGTTCGGTCAGACGGTCAGCCTCATCGTGATGCCGCAGGCATTCCGCATGACCATCCCGCCCCTCATCAACGTCTTCATCGCCCTCACCAAGAACACTTCGGTGGCCGGCGGATTCTTCGTCTTCGAGCTGTTCGCCGCGGCACGTGAGCTCGCGAACGCGAACGGCGATGCGGTCATCGCGATCCTGCTCGGTGCGGCGACCCTCTACCTCGTGGTCACCATTCCGCTCGGCGTGATCGCGGCCCAACTCGAGCGCAAGTGGGTGGTGCAACGATGAGCGGTTCGTCAGTCCTGTTCGACGCTCCGGGTCCGAGGGCACGCCGCCTCTCGACGATCTCCTCGGTGATCACGGGCATCGTCATCCTCGCCGGACTCGGCTGGATCGCGTGGACCCTTGCTCAGCCCCGAGAGAGCGGCGGCATCACCCTGCCGGGGTACTTCGATCCCAGTCGCTGGGATATCTTCGCCGATCCCGAGGTGTGGCAGTTCATCGTGTTCCAGGGCGTCCTCGGGACGCTCCGGGCCGCGCTCACCGCGGCCGTCATCGCCGTCGCCCTCGGAGTGGTGTTCTCGCTGCTCCGGAGTTCGACGATCGCGTGGATCCGCATCCCCACAGCCATCGTGCTCGAGTTCCTGCGCGGCATGCCCGTGCTGCTCATGATGCTGTTCATCCTGCTCGTGCTGAACACCGGCGCATTCTGGGCCGTGGTGGCAGCACTCAGCCTCTACAACGGCGCCCTCATCGGCGAGGCACTGCGCGCCGGTCTCGCGTCCCTGCCAAGGGGGCAGCGCGAAGCGGGCCTCAGCCTCGGCATGCGACCGTTGCAGTCGAAGATGCTCGTCGAGTTCCCGCAGGCGTTCCGGCAGATGCTGCCGATCATCGTTGCGCAGCTCGTGGTGCTGCTGAAGGACACGTCGCTCGGCTACATCGTCGGCTATGTCGAGCTGCTGCGCGTCAACATGAACAACCTCGCGAGCTTCTACGGCAATCGCTACCTGTTCTCGCTCTTCGTCGTGACGCTCGTGCTGTACCTCACGATGAACCTCCTCCTCTCCTGGTTCGCGCGATGGCTCTCGAAGCGCACCGCCGCGCGGTCGAGCGGTCGACGCCTCGACCCCGACAATCCCACCCAGGCCGTACTGGTCGCCGAAGCGTCGGCCGCGGCGCGGCAGGCTGAGAACGTCTAGCGGATGACGCGACCGGCGTCGTCCGCCGGTCGGCGTGACGCATTCCTGGGACGCGCCGACCGCTAGACTCGTTCCTTGTGTCCGAGCCCATCCGAATCTCCGAGACCGCCGTGGCGACCGCCGTCGACGCCGCCCTCGCGGCCATCGCGTCGGCCGGCGACTCCGCCGCGCTGAAGTCCGTCCGCGCCGAGCACACGGGCGAGAAGTCGACCCTGGCGCAGCTGAACGCCCAGCTTCGCAACGTGCCCGGCGAGCAGAAGGCCACCCTCGGCAAGCTCGTGGGTGCCGCGCGCGGCCGTGTGAACCAGGCGTTCGCCGCGCGAGAGGCCGAGATCCTCGAGGCCGAGGCCGCCGCGCGACTCGAGGCCGAGACGGTGGATGTCACGGCGCTGCCGTCACGGTACACGCCGGGCGCCCGGCATCCGCTCGCCCTCCTCGAGGACCGGGTGTGCGACGTCTTCACCGGCATGGGTTGGGAGATCGCCGAGGGCCCCGAGGTCGAGAGCGAGTGGTTCAACTTCGATGCCCTCAACTTCGACGCCGATCACCCGGCCCGTGCGATGCAGGACACGTTCTTCGTCGATCCGCCCGAGAGCCATCTCGTGCTGCGCACGCACACCAGTCCTGTGCAGATCCGCTCGATGCTCGAGCGCGAGCTGCCGCTGTACGTGCTCGCGCCGGGCCGTGTGTACCGCACCGACGAGTTCGACGCGACCCACCTGCCGGTGTTCATGCAGTTCGAGGGCGTCGCCGTCGACAAGGGTCTCACGATGGCGCACCTGAAGGGCACGCTCGACCACTTCGTCAAGGCGATCTTCGGCGAGGAGGCGACGATCCGACTTCGTCCGAGCTTCTTCCCCTTCACCGAGCCGAGCGCCGAGCTCGACTTCTGGCATCCCACGTTCAAGGGCGGTCCACGCTGGATCGAATGGGGCGGCTGCGGCATGATGCACCCGAACGTGCTGAAGGCCGCCGGCATCGACCCCGAGGTCTACACGGGGTTCGCCTTCGGAATGGGCATCGAACGGGGGCTCATGCTCCGCAACGACGTGCAGGACATGCGCGAGATGGTCGAGGGAGACATCCGGTTCTCCCAGCAGTTCGGAATGGTGGTCTGACGCATGCGAGTGCCGCTCAGCTGGCTCGCCGAGTACGTCGAACTCGTACCGGGCACGACGCCCGAAGAGGTGCACGCCGCCCTCGTGAAGGTCGGCCTCGAGGAGGAGGACGTGCACACGTTCGAGATCTCGGGCCCGGTCGTCGTGGGGGAGGTGCTCGAGTTCGTCGAGGAGCCGCAGTCCAACGGCAAGACCATCAGGTGGTGCCAGGTCCGCGTCGCGCCCGATGGCGAGCCCGCACCCGACGGCGGCGAGGCCGTCCATGGCATCGTCTGCGGTGCGCGCAACTTCTTCGTCGGCGACAAGGTCGTCGTGAGCCTGCCGGGTTCGGAGCTGCCCGGGCCGTTCCCGATCAGCGCACGCAAGACGTACGGCCACGTCTCCGACGGCATGATCGCGTCGGCCCGCGAGCTGGGGCTCGGAGACGACCATGAGGGCATCCTGAGACTCGCGACCCTCGGCATCGACGCACCCGTCGGCACCGACGCGATCGCGCTGCTCGGTCTGAACGACGCGGCCGTCGAGATCAACGTCACGCCCGACCGCGGATACGCGTTCTCGATCCGCGGGGTGGCGCGCGAGTACGCGCACGCCACCGGAGCCCGCTTCCGCGACCCCGTGGAGCAGGCCGTGGCCGCGGACGGAGGCGGGTCGGCCGATGCGTTCCCCGTCACCATCGCCGACGACGCGCCGATCCGCGGCCGGGTCGGCTCGTCGGTGTTCGCCACGCGCATCGTGCGCGGGGTCGACCCCACCCGCCCCACGCCGGCATGGATGGTCGCGCGGCTGAAGCTCGCCGGCATCCGCTCGCTCTCACTGCTCGTCGACATCACCAACTACGTGATGCTCGAGCTCGGGCAGCCGATCCACGGTTACGACCTCGACCGGTTGCAGGGCGGCATCACCGTACGCCGAGCGGCGCCAGGCGAGACCCTCGTCACCCTCGACGACAAGGAGCGCCCGCTCCACCCCGAGGACCTCCTCATCACCGACGACCGAGGGCCGATCGGCCTCGCGGGCGTGATGGGCGGTGCCGACACCGAGATGAGCAGTTCGACCCGCAACGTGCTCATCGAGGCGGCGAACTTCGATCCGGTGTCGATCGCGCGCACCGCCCGTCGCCACAAGCTGCCGAGCGAGGCGTCGCGTCGCTACGAGCGGGGCGTCGACCCGCAGATCGCCGGGCCGGCGGCTTCGCGGGTCGCGCAGCTCATGGTCGATCTCGCGGGCGGCACGGCCGACGACGGCGGGTCGTTCATCCAGGCCGAGCTGGAGCGCGAGGCGATCCACCTGCCCCGTGGCTTCGTCTCCGCGTTGATCGGCGTCGAGTACACCGAGGCCGAGGTGCATGACGCACTCGCCGAGGTGGGCGCCGTCGTCACCGAGACGGCAGACGGATTCGACGTCGTGCCGCCGTCGTGGCGCCCCGACCTCACCGGCAAGGCCGAGCTCGCCGAAGAGGTCGCGCGACTGGCCGGGTACCACCGCATCCCGTCTGTGCTGCCCGTCGCGCCGCCCGGGCGAGGGCTCACACGGTCCCAGCGCATCCGACGACGGGTCGCCGACACGCTCGCGGCGGCCGGTTCGACCGAGGTGCTCACGTTCCCGTTCGCGACCGAGCACGAGAATGCCGTGTTCGGCAGTGCCGACGGCGGCCCCGTGGCATCCGTACGGTTGGCCAACGCCCTCGACGCGAACACGGCACTGCTTCGCCGCTCGCTGCTTCCGGGCCTGATGGCGGCGGCCAAGCGCAACCTCTCGCGGGGGCTCACCGACCTCTCGATCTTCGAGCAGGGCCTCGTGTTCCTGCCCGAGGCGGACCGCACCTACGGCACATCGTTCCTTCCCGTGGGCGACGCGAAGCCGAGCGACGACGACCTCGAGACGCTCCAATCCGCCATCCCGCCGCAGCCGCGGCACGTGGGCGTGCTGATCACCGGCGATGCCGTGACGAAGCAGCCGGGGCAACCGGCGATCCCCGCCGGCATCGTGGACGCCCTCGACGCCGTGCGGCAGGTCGCGCTGGCCGTGGGAGCGACGATCGACATCCGGCAAGGGTCGCATCCGGCGATGCATCCCGGTCGCACCGCCGAACTCCGGGTCGCCGGACGCACCGTCGGCCATGCAGGCGAGCTCCACCCGGCGCTCGCGGCCGAGGCCGATCTGCCCCGCGTGGTCGCGGTGGCGGAGCTCGACCTCGACGCGGTCATCGGCCTCACTGAGCCGGGGATCGAGGCACGGCCGATCGGGACCCTTCCCGCTGCGACGCAGGACCTCTCGCTCGTGGTCGACGCGGCGGTGCCGGCGGCCGAGGTCGCCGATGCCGTGCGCCACGGCGCGGGCGAGCTCCTCGAACACCTCCACCTCGTCGACGACTATCGCGGTGCGGGCCTGCCCGACGGAGCGAAGAGCCTCACGTTCGCGCTACGCTTCCGTGCGCCCGACCGCACGTTGACTGCGGCCGAGGCGAGCGAGGCCAAGCTGGCCGGCGCTGCGGCGGCCGCCGAGCGATTCGGCGCGAAGGTCCGGGAGTAGGGCGGGTCAGGCGCTGTACCGTGCGACCAACCGGTCGAATGCGGCGTCGAGTTCGCCATCGACCACGCGCCGCGATGGGTCGGCGTCGTGCCACTCGACGATCTCGCGCGCGCCGCGCCAGAACGGGATGACGGCCCGGTACTCGGGAACGAGCGACCTCACCTTGCGGTTGTCGAACATGACCGAGTGCGCCTTGTCGCCGAGCAACCCTGGTCCCTCATCGGGCAGTTCGCGCGCGATCGCCTCGCTGGCCACATGCAGGGTCTGCGGCTCGGCCCCGGCGGCGCGCGCGAGGAGCGCGGTGATGTGGTTCCACGTGAGGACCTCGTCCGAGGTGATCTGGAACGCCTCGCCGATCGCACGATCGTTGCCGAGAAGGCCGGCGAACGCCACGGCGAAGTCGCGCGTATGGGTCAGGGTCCAGAGGCTGGTGCCGTCTCCGTGCACGATGATCGGGAGCCCGCGCCGCACGCGGTCGATCGCGGTCCAACCCCCGAGGATCGGCACCAGCGTCGCGTCGTAAGTGTGCGACGGTCGGACGATGGTCGCCGGAAACCCTCGATCCCGATACGCCGCCATGAGCAGGTCCTCTGCGGCGATCTTGTCGCGCGAGTACTGCCAGTACGGATTCCGCAGCGGCGTCGACTCAGTGATCGGGAGGGTCATGACCGGCTTCTGGTAAGCGGATGCCGACGAGACGAACACGTACTGCGCGCACCGGCCCTCGAAGAAGTCGATGTCGGCGGCCACCTGTTCTGCGGAGAACGCGCGGAAGTTCGCCACGACATCGAACGTCTGGTCGCCGACGGCCGCGGCGATCGAGGCCGCGTCGTGCGCGTCACCGATGAGCTGTCGAGCGCCCACGACGGGCGGTCGCGTGGTGCTTCGTCCGCGGTTCAGGAGCGTCAGCTCGTCGCCGCGCTGGACGCCCCGAGCACTCGCCGCCGAGCTGATGATGCCGTTCCCGCCGATGAACAGCACGCGCAGGGCCATGGGATCCTCCTCCGACGGTGCATCCGAGCCTATGCGATCGCCCAGGTCACGATGTCCCGTCGCCGAAAGCCCGTACCCCGAGGCATCCGTTCGGCTCGCCGAACTCACCGACCGAGAGCGCGCGGTGCGAGGCCGGCCGTGGATGACGACGGGCACTCGGGCCCCGATTTTGCAGTGCGGGATGCCGCCGATATGGTCGATCGCATGTCCACGACCCGGGTCGCCCCCTCCGCACGCCCCCTGCGTGTCGTCGAGCCGCGAATCCGACGTCGCCGCGCCTGCCGAATCTCGGCGACCCCCAGCGCGGCCTAGACGGGCCTGTCGCGGGGCCGTCGCCGAACATTCGCCCCGACCGCACAGACTCTAAGGTGGATCCATGACGTACTCCGTCGCCGTTTCCGGCGCGTCCGGCTATGCCGGTGGCGAGATCCTGCGCCTGCTCGCCGACCATCCCGAATTCGATGTGCGCACGGTCACGGCGCACTCCAATGCCGGCCAGCCGCTCGTCGCGGTGCAGCCGCACCTGCGCACCTACACGCATCTCACGCTGAAGGAGACGAGCGCCGAGACCCTCGGCGGTCACGATGTCGTCTTCCTCGCGCTCCCGCACGGAGCATCCGGGGCGATCGCGGCGCAGCTCTCCGATGACACCCTCGTGATCGACTGCGGTGCCGATCACCGGCTCGAGCAGACGGCGGACTGGGCGGCCTTCTACGGCGGCGATCACCATGGAGCCTGGAGCTACGGTGTTCCCGAGTTGCCCCGCATGTCGGGAACGCAGCGCGATCGCCTGACCGGGGCCCGTCGCATCGCGGCGCCCGGATGCAACGCGTCGACCGTTTCGCTGTCGCTCGCGCCCGGCATCCGGGCCGGGGTCATCGAAGACCGCGATCTCGTCTCGGTGCTCGCGGTCGGCCCCTCCGGCGGGGGCCGGAGCCTCAAGGCACACCTGCTCGCGAGTGAGATCCTCGGTTCGGCGAATCCATACTCGATCGGAGGCGTGCACCGCCACATCCCCGAGATCACGCAGGCACTGCGCTGGGCAGGCGCCGCCGATCCCACCATCTCGTTCACGCCGTTGATCGTGCCGATGTCGCGCGGCATCCTCGCCACGTCCACGGCGAGGATCGTTCCGGGCACGGATGCCGCGACCGTGCGTTCCGCCTGGGAGGACGCGTACGCCGGCGAACGCTTCGTGCAGCTCCTTCCCGAGGGCCAGTTCCCACGCACTGCCGACGTGCTCGGGGCCAATACCGCGCTCATGGGCCTCGCCGTCGATGAGGGGGCTGGCCGTGTCGTCGTCGTGACCGCGGTCGACAACCTCGTGAAGGGCACCGCGGGCGCCGCCATCCAGTCGGCGAACATCGCGCTCGGCATCGCCGAGGCGACGGGCCTGCCGGTGAACGGAGTCGCTCCGTGACCGTCACCGCCGCCGGGGGGTTCGAGGCCGCCGGCGTCGCTGCCGGCATCAAGCGGTCGGGCGCGCTCGACCTCGCGATCGTCGTCAATCGCGGGCCCATGCAGGCCGCGGCCGCCGTGTTCACCACCAATCGGGCGAAGGCCAATCCCATCCTCTGGTCGGAACAGGCGATCGCCGATGGCCAGGCCGCCGCGATCGTACTGAACTCCGGCGGCGCCAATTGCTTCACCGGACCCGAGGGATTCCAGGTCACGCACCGCACCGCCGAGGCAGCCGCTTCGGCCCTCGGGTACTCGGCCGGCGACGTCCTCGTCTGCTCGACCGGCCTCATCGGCGCACAGCTCGACGGCGAGGTCGTCGAGGAGGGCGTCCTGTCGGCCGCCGCCCGGCTCGGCACCGAAGGCGGGGACGATGCCGCCCGGGCGATCATGACCACCGACACGCGGCCGAAGACCGTCGTGGTCGAGGGGGACGGATGGCGCATCGGCGGCATGGCCAAGGGTGCGGGCATGCTCGCGCCCGGCCTGGCCACGATGCTCGTCGTCCTGACCACTGATGCGGCGCTGCCGCCCTCCGACCTCGACACGGCACTTCGCACCGCCACCCGGCTGACGTTCGACCGGCTCGACTCCGACGGCTGCATGTCGACGAACGACCAGGTGACCCTGATGGCGTCGGGCGCCTCGGGCGTCACTCCCGGCCTCGAGGCCTTCACCACGGCGCTGACCGAGGCGTGCCGCTCGCTCGCGACCCAGCTGCAGCAGGACGCCGAGGGCGCGAGCCACGACATCGCCATCGAGGTGCTCGGGGCGGCGACCGAGGACGACGCGGTCGAGGTCGGTCGCGCGGTCGCGCGCAACAACCTGTTCAAGGCGGCCATCTTCGGCAACGACCCGAACTGGGGGCGCGTACTCGCCGCGATCGGCACCACGAGGGCCCCGTTCGACCCGTACCTCGTCGACGTCACGATGAACGACGTGCGTGTGTGCCGCGCCGGCCGACCCGACGCGCCGCGCGAGCAGGTCGACCTCACCCCGCGCGCGGTGCACATCCGCATCGAGCTGCATGCCGGCGAGGCATCCGCCACCATTCTCACCAACGACCTCACGCACGACTACGTGCACGAGAACAGTGCGTACTCGAGCTGAGATGCACGAGACGACGAGCCCGAGCGGCGGCGCCGCGCACGATCACGAGGACGCGGACGTCGACGCGTCGACCGCTGCGGCGAAGGCGCAGGTGCTCATCGACTCGCTGCCGTGGCTGAAGCGGTTCCACGGCGAGACCATGGTGGTGAAGTTCGGCGGGAATGCCATGGTGAGCCCCGAGCTGCAGCGCGCGTTCGCCGAGGACATGGTCTACCTCCGCTACGCCGGCATCAAGCCGGTCGTGGTGCACGGCGGGGGCCCGCAGATCTCGGCGATGCTGGCGCGACTCGGCATCGAGAGCGAGTTCCGCGGCGGCTATCGCGTGACGTCGCCCGAAGCCATGGACGTCGTGCGGATGGTGCTCTCGGGGCAGGTCAATCGCGAGCTCGTGTCGCTCATCAACCAACACGGACCGCTCGCCGCCGGGCTGTCCGGCGAGGACGCCGGGCTCTTCACCGGCCGGCGCCGTGGAGCGGTGATCGACGGGGTCGAGGTCGACCTCGGCCTGGTCGGCGACGTCGTGTCGGTGGATCCCGCTGCGGTGCAAGCGCAGCTCGACGCCGGACGCATCCCGGTCGTCTCGTCGATCGCTCCCGACGGCGATGCGCCGGGCCAGTCGCTCAACGTCAACGCCGACTCGGCCGCCGCGTCACTGGCCGTTGCGCTCGGCGCCGCGAAGTTGGTCATCCTGACGGATGTCGCGGGGCTGTATCGCGACTGGCCGAACCGCGACTCCCTGGTGTCGGTGATCGGCGTCGCCGAGCTGCTCCAGCTGCTGCCGCACCTCGAGTCGGGGATGATCCCCAAGATGCGGGCATGCCTCGAGGCGGTCGAGGGCGGGGTGGCGAAGTCGGCGATCATCGACGGGCGGATTCCGCACTCCATCCTCCTCGAGGTGTTCACGCAGTCGGGCATCGGAACGGAGGTGGTGCCGGCATGACCGAATGGCTGGACCGATTCGATCGGCGCATGATGCGCTCGATGGCCCCGCCACTCGCGAAGCTCGTGCGGGGCGAGGGCGTGCGGGTGTGGGACGATGCGCAGCGCGAATACCTCGATTTCCTCGCGGGCATCGCGGTGAACTCGCTCGGCCATGCCCATCCGGTCTTCGTCGACGCCGTGTCCGAGCAGGCCGCGCGCCTGGCTCACGTCTCGAACTACTTCACGACCGAACCGGCGCTCGAGCTCGCCGAGCGGATCACCCGGCTCGCCGCCACGGGCGAGCACGGCCGGGCCTGGTTCGGCAACTCGGGCACGGAGGCGAACGAAGCGGCGTTCAAGCTCGCGCGCCTGAACAACCCGGGCGGCGCCCGCACGCGAGTGCTCGCACTCGTCGACGGCTTCCACGGTCGCACGATGGGTTCGCTCGCGCTCACGGGCAAGCCTCCGCTTCGGGAGCCCTTCGAGCCTCTCCCGGGCGGTGTCGAGCACATCCCGGCCACGATCGATGCGCTCGAGGCGACCGTCGACGAATCCATCGCCGCGCTCTTCGTGGAGCCCATCCAGGGTGAGGCGGGCGTCGTCGATCTGCCCGACGGGTTCCTCGAGACGGCACGCGACCTGACTCGGCGTCACGGCGCACTGCTCATCGTCGACGAGATCCAGACGGGTGCGGGCCGTACCGGCCAGTGGTTCGGATACCAGCACGCCGGCATCGCACCCGATGCCATCACAGTCGCGAAGGGCATCGGCGGCGGCTTCCCGATCGGCGGGCTGGTCACCTTCGGGCACGCGTCGTCGCTCTACACGAAGGGCCAGCACGGCTCGACGTTCGGCGGCAACCCGCTCGCGGCCGCCGTCTCCAACGCGGTGCTGGGCGAGATCGAGCGCGCGCGACTCGTCGAGAACGCCGCCGTACGCGGCGAGCAGATCCGCGACCGTGTCGAACGGCTCGGCTCGCCGCTGGTCGCGGGCGTTCGCGGTCGCGGGCTGCTGCTCGGCATCGCCATGACCGAACCCGTGGCCACCACGGTGGTCACGGCGGCCATGCGCATCGGCCTCATCGTGAACGCCGCGAACGACTCCACCATCCGCATCGCGCCGCCCCTCATCATCGACGAGGCCGACGTCGACGAGTTCGCCGAACGCTTCGCTCGCGCCCTCGACACGGTCGCGGCATCCCTCTGACCCCGCACGATCGACCCACGAACGGAACCGCATGACCCGCCACTTCCTCCGCGACGACGACGTCAGCCCGGCCGAACAGGCCGAGATCCTCGACCTCGCCGAGCGCCTGAAGCAGGATCGCTGGGCGGAGAAGCCGCTCGCCGGCCCGCAGACCGTCGCCGTGATCTTCGACAAGTCCTCGACTCGAACCAGGGTGTCGTTCGCGGTCGGCATCGCCGACCTCGGCGGGTCGCCGCTGATCATCTCGACGGCGAACAGCCAGCTCGGGGGCAAGGAGACCCCATCCGACACGGCGCGCGTGCTCGAACGCATGGTGTCGGCGATCGTGTGGCGCACCTACGGCCAGGCCGGCCTCGAGGAGATGGCGGCCGGCACCACCGTGCCGGTGATCAACGCCCTCTCCGACGACTTCCATCCGTGCCAGCTCCTCGCGGACCTGCTCACGATCCGGGAACACAAGGGCGAGCTCGCGGGCCGCACCGTCGTCTTCCTCGGCGACGGCGCGTCGAACATGGCGCAGTCGTACGTGCTCGCGGGAGTCACCGCCGGCATGCACGTGCGGGTCGCGTCTCCCGAGGAGTTCTCACCCGCGGCATCCGTGGTCGAAGACGCCGACCGCATCGCCGAGACCACCGGCGGCTCGGTGACCCTGTACACGGATGCCGCGGAGGCGACCGCCGGCGCCGATGTCGTGGTGACCGACACCTGGGTCTCCATGGGCAAGGAGGACGAGAAGGCCCACCGCGTCGCCACCTTCGGTGCCTACCAGGTGAACGACGAGCTCATGTCGCTCGCGGCATCCGATGCGGTCTTCCTGCACTGCCTCCCTGCCGACCGCGGCTACGAGGTGACCGCCGACGTCATCGACGGCGACCAGTCGATCATCTGGGACGAGGCGGAGAACCGCCTGCATGCGCAGAAGGCGCTGCTCGTCTGGCTGCTCGAGCGGAAGGACGCATGATGGCCGAGCACGGCACCAACGAGGGCTCGCTCTGGGGAGCCCGATTCTCGAGCGGACCATCGCCCGAGCTGGCGCGGCTCTCGAAGTCGACGCACTTCGACTGGCAGCTCGCGTCGTACGACCTGGCCGGCTCCCGCGCCCACGCGCGCGCCCTCGCCAGGGCCGGATACCTGACCGACGACGAGCTCGCGGCGATGCTCGCGGGAATCGACGAGCTCGAGTCGAAGGTCGAATCCGGCGAGATCACGGCCGCCGACGCCGACGAGGACGTCCACGGGGCACTCGAGTCCGCGCTCATCGAGCTCGTCGGCCACGAACTCGGCGGCAAGCTTCGCGCGGGCCGAAGCCGTAACGACCAGATCGCCACGCTCGTGCGGCTCTACCTCAAGGAGCACGGGGCCACGATCGCGCAGCAACTCGTGCACCTCATCGACGCGCTGGCGGCGCAGGCCGACGCGCATCGCACGGCGATCATCCCCGGGCGCACGCACCTGCAGCATGCGCAGCCGGTCCTGCTCGCACATCACCTGCTCGCACACGCATGGGCGCTCTCGCGCGACCTCGAGCGCCTCGTCGACTGGACGAAGCGAGCCGACGTCTCACCGTACGGCGGGGGAGCGTTGGCCGGGTCGACGCTCGGCCTCGACGCGGCATCCGTCGCCCGCGACCTCGGCCTCGCGGCACCGGCCGAGAACTCGATCGACGGCACCGCGAGCCGCGACGTCGTCGCGGAGTTCGCGCTCGTCGCGGCGATGATCGGCGTCGACGTCTCGCGCATCGCCGAGGAGATCATCATCTGGGACACCCGCGAGTTCGGCTTCGTCACGCTCGACGACGGTTACTCGACGGGCTCGTCGATCATGCCGCAGAAGAAGAACCCCGACATCGCCGAGCTCGCGCGCGGCAAGTCGGGCCGGCTCATCGGCAACCTCACCGGCCTGCTCGCGACGCTCAAGGCCCTGCCCCTCGCATACAACCGCGACCTGCAGGAGGACAAGGAGCCCGTCTTCGACTCGGTCGAGACCCTCGAGGTGCTGCTCCCGGCCTTCACCGGCATGGTCGAGACGCTCACGTTCCACACCGAGCGGATGGCCGAGCTCGCGCCGGCCGGGTTCTCCCTGGCGACGGATGTCGCGGAGTGGCTCGTGAAGCGCCGGGTGCCGTTCCGCGACGCCCACGAGATCACTGGCGCGCTCGTGCGCTACGCCGAGGAGCACTCGCTCGAGCTCCACGAGGTCGACGACGCCGCGCTCGCCGCGATCTCGCCGCACCTCACGCCCGACGTTCGCGAGGTGCTCACGATCGAGGGGTCCGTCGCGAGCCGCGACGGCGTCGGCGGCACTGCGCCGGCCCGGGTGGAAGAGCAGTTCGCGAGGCTGACCGACCGGGTCCGGCACCTCGTGGCGGCGTTGCCGGGAGCGGGCCGCTGACGCCTCAGATGCCGAACGAGCTCATCACCGTCGGTCGGGAGTGGTTCGCTCGCGACCCGGTCGAACTCAGCCCCCTGCTGCTCGGCGCGGTGCTCGGGTACGCGAGCGAGGACGGGCGCGTCGCGGTGCGCATCTCGGAGGTGGAGGCGTATCGGGGGGCCGGCGAGGATCCCGGCTCGCACTCGTTCCGTGGCAAGACCCGGCGCAACGCCGTGATGTGGGGTGAGGCGGCGCACCTGTACACGTACTTCACCTACGGGATGCACACGTGCCTCAATATCGTGGCGGGGCAGCCGGGCCCCTCGGCGGGCATCCTCCTGCGCGGCGGCACCGTCGTCGATGGAATCGACCTCGCCCGTGAACGGCGGGCCCGGGCCTCCGACCGCGACCCCGCACGCGGGCCGGCGCGCCTCGCGGGGGCGCCGGGGGGGCCGCCCTCGGCCGGCGGGTCGGACCTCCTCGCTCCGCCGTTCTCCATCGAGGTGCGGTCGGTGCCGGTGCCGTGGGCGAACGGGCCGCGTACCGGTGTCAGCGGCGCCGGCGGGGGATCAGCGTACCCGTGGCGGTTCTGGATCCCCGGGGATCCCGGGGTTTCGGTGTATCGACGGCACTCTCGCTCGCACGACTGACGGCCCGCGGCGTGCCAGCCGTCAGCGCAGCGCGAGGTGCACGACGAGGGCCGCGGCGCAGGCCCAGATGAGACTGGCGAACGTGCCGATGATGAACCGCTCGCGTGCCTCGGGCGCCTCGAGCTCGGTGAACCGTCCGACGCCCTTCACGGCGACCACGATCGCGAGGCCCTCGGGGAATCCCGCGATGATCGTTCCTGCGGCACCGATGCGCTCGAGCACGCCGATCGTGAGCCCGCCTCGAAGCACCTCGCGGCGGGGGCCCGCGCCGACGCCCCGCCGTGCCTGCTCGGGTGTGGGACGTTCGGTGACGATGATGCCGCCGTGCAGGCCGGGAGCGACCGTGCCGCCCATGGCGAGGTCGAGTGCGGTCGCCGCCGCGGGGCTGCCGCCGAAGACCGCCGCGGTGAACGCGAGGATCGTGACGAGCGGTGCGAAGCCGGGGTGCGCGACATCGGGGATGGCGGCGGCCGCGAGGATCGCGATGCCGAGCGCGCCGGCCGCGAACCAGAGGAACGGTGCGCGGGGCCGGAGGAACGCGGCCACCGAGAGGCCGGCCGCAGCGGTCAGTGCGAGGAGGAGTGCGACCCACGTGGTCGCTTCGGCGACGGCGGCGAGGCTCACGGTGCTCCCTTCCCTGCCGCGATCGCTCCGTCACGGCTCCGAGCAGTGTAGCGACGGGCGACGACGTGCCGGATCAGGCCGTCGCGCTCGTCGCCGATTCGTGGTCGAGTTGTTCGAGCAGGTGCTCGAGCGCGGGGCGCGCATCCTCCTCGGCGCGCCACATCGCGGCCTTGAGTCGGGCGCTCACCGCCGCGGCGCTCACGTCGAGCAGCGCCGCCACGTCCTTCTGCCGATGACCGGCACGCATCAGGTCGACGACCTCCCAGCCGTGATCGGTGCGTCGCTCGCGGAGCAGGACGAGCAGGCGCAGGAGCGATTCCGCCTCGGCGGCACGGACTGCCGCGGCATCCGACCCGCTGCGCAGTGCGAAGCGCCCGTCGGCACGCTTGGCCGAGCCCACCGCCTCGCGGGCCGCGATGAAGGCCGAGCCTGAGGCCTTGCGAGCTGCGTCGGGCAGCGGCGTGCGGATGTCGCCGACACCGACGCCGACGCTCCACCGGCGGCTCCGGGTGGCGTCGAGGAGGATCCCGAGGGCGGTGTGGGCCGATTCCGTCACCAGCTGGATCTCGTCGCCCGCCGTCTGGTCGGGAGGGAACACGAGCTGATCTCCGTATCGATCGGCGAGTTCGGCGATGAGGGCGCCCGTTCGATCCGCGTCCCGACGGCTGGCAACCTGGTCTGCGGTGACGACGAACATCGCGCCCTCCATGCATGCGGTCTCGGTCTCGCGTGGGCCTGCGGTCAAATCTGCAGGCTTGATCGCAGTAACTCAAGGATACAACATTGAACCCATCGATTCAAGGCTGCATGCTGAACGACTACCGACACACCCGCTGATACTCTTGCTGGCGTGTCAGACCCCGTGATCCTCGCGACCCAGCAGAACGACCCCTCATTCGAGGACGTGTGGGAGGAACTCGTCTGGCGCGGCCTCGTGCATGTGTCCACCGACCAGGCCGCGCTCAAGGAGCTCCTCGCGGGCGAGCCGATCACGTATTACTGCGGGTTCGATCCCACCGCCCCGAGCCTCCACCTCGGAAACCTCGTGCAGATCCTCACGCTGCGGCGCCTGCAGCTGGCAGGCCACCATCCGCTCGGTCTGGTCGGAGGCTCGACCGGGCTCATCGGCGACCCTCGTCCCACCGCCGAGCGCACCCTCAACACCAAGGAGACCGTCGCCGAGTGGGTCGGCTACCTTCGCAGCCAGATCAGCCGCTTCCTCTCCCGCGAGGGTGACAACGCGGTGCGAATGGTCAACAACCTCGACTGGACGGCGGACCTCTCGGCCATCGACTTCCTACGCGATATCGGCAAGCACTACCGCGTCGGCACGATGCTGAAGAAGGACGCGGTCGCCTCGCGCCTGAACTCCGAGGCCGGCATCAGCTACACCGAGTTCAGCTACCAGATCCTGCAGGGCTTCGACTTCCTCGAGCTCTACCGGCAGTACGGCTGCGTGCTGCAGACCGGCGGGAGCGACCAGTGGGGCAATCTCACGAGCGGCACCGACCTCATCCACAGGGTCGAGGGCGTGCACGTGCATGCGATCGGCACTCCGCTCATCACGAACGCCGACGGCACGAAGTTCGGCAAGAGCGAGGGGAATGCCATCTGGCTGGATGCCGCGATGTGCAGCCCGTACCGCTTCTACCAGTTCTGGCTCAACACCGACGACGCCGATGTGGTGTCGCGGCTGAAGGTCTTCACCTTCCTGACCCGTGAGCGCATCGAAGACCTGGCCGAGTCGGTCGAACGGGAGCCGTTCCGGCGCGAGGCCCAGCGCGTGCTCGCCGAAGAGGTGACCACGCTGGTGCATGGGGCGGATGCCACGGCGGCCGTGATGGCGGCATCCCAGGCGCTGTTCGGGCAGGGCGATCTCGCTTCCCTCGATCCCGACACGCTCGAATCCGCACTGCGCGAGTTGCCGAACACGACCACGTCGCCCGATACCCCCATCGCGCAGCTGCTCGCCGACACCGGGCTCGTCTCGAGCCAGAGCGAGGGTCGACGCGCGATCGCCCAGGGCGGCGTCTCCCTCGACAACGTACGCGTCGAGGATGAAACCGCGACCCTCGAGGGCCGTGTCGCACGCGGCGGGATGGCCGTGCTCCGCCGCGGCAAGAAGACCCTTGCCGGCATCTTCGTGGAGTGATGTCCGCGCCCGCGTCCGAGCTCGGAATCGGTGATCGCGCGCGACACGCCCGGGATGCGATCGTGATTTGCAGGTACCCGCAGTTCGACGTAAAGTAGTCATCCGTTGCCCCAAAGGTGCGAAAGAGCCAGGCGCTCATCGGCCTCAAGTGGAACGGTTTCCAAGCTCTCGAAGAGATCCTTCTTCGACTCGCTTGAAGCATTCGGACGCGTCCCTCGGGATGGCCGGATGAAACGAACGAACAGCCTCGGATGAGGCGCCCGACGGCGCCGACCCGGGTGCGTCCGTTTCTTGAGAACTCAACAGCGTGCACTATGTTCAATGCCATTTTTTTGAACCTCGTGTTCTTGCCTTTTTTGGGGTGGGGACGGGTTTCCTTTGATTGATGGACAATTTGATTTTCGAGTCAGTTGTTTCTCTGTCAGAGATCAAATTTCCTGGCGCTCTTCGGGGTGTTGGGGCCAAGTTTTTTTGGAGAGTTTGATCCTGGCTCAGGACGAACGCTGGCGGCGTGCTTAACACATGCAAGTCGAACGATGAAGCCCAGCTTGCTGGGTGGATTAGTGGCGAACGGGTGAGTAACACGTGAGTAACCTGCCCTGGACTCTGGGATAACTCCGGGAAATCGGAGCTAATACCGGATAGGACCTTGGACCGCATGGTTTGGGGTGGAAAGTTTTTTCGGTTTGGGATGGACTCGCGGCCTATCAGCTTGTTGGTGAGGTAATGGCTCACCAAGGCGTCGACGGGTAGCCGGCCTGAGAGGGTGACCGGCCACACTGGGACTGAGACACGGCCCAGACTCCTACGGGAGGCAGCAGTGGGGAATATTGCACAATGGGCGCAAGCCTGATGCAGCAACGCCGCGTGCGGGATGACGGCCTTCGGGTTGTAAACCGCTTTTGTCCAGGAAGAAGCCGGCTTGCCGGTGACGGTACTGGGAGAAAAAGGACCGGCTAACTACGTGCCAGCAGCCGCGGTAATACGTAGGGTCCGAGCGTTGTCCGGAATTATTGGGCGTAAAGAGCTCGTAGGCGGTTTGTCGCGTCTGCTGTGAAATCTTCAGGCTCAACCTGGAGCGTGCAGTGGGTACGGGCAGGCTGGAGTGGTGTAGGGGAGACTGGAATTCCTGGTGTAGCGGTGGAATGCGCAGATATCAGGAGGAACACCGATGGCGAAGGCAGGTCTCTGGGCACTTACTGACGCTGAGGAGCGAAAGCGTGGGGAGCGAACAGGATTAGATACCCTGGTAGTCCACGCCGTAAACGTTGGGCGCTAGATGTGGGGACCTTTCCACGGTTTCCGTGTCGTAGCTAACGCATTAAGCGCCCCGCCTGGGGAGTACGGCCGCAAGGCTAAAACTCAAAGGAATTGACGGGGGCCCGCACAAGCGGCGGAGCATGCGGATTAATTCGATGCAACGCGAAGAACCTTACCAAGGCTTGACATACACCAGAACACGCTAGAGATAGCGGACTCTTTGGACACTGGTGTACAGGTGGTGCATGGTTGTCGTCAGCTCGTGTCGTGAGATGTTGGGTTAAGTCCCGCAACGAGCGCAACCCTCGTCGCATGTTGCCAGCACGTCATGGTGGGAACTCATGTGAGACTGCCGGGGTCAACTCGGAGGAAGGTGGGGATGACGTCAAATCATCATGCCCCTTATGTCTTGGGCTTCACGCATGCTACAATGGCCGGTACAAAGGGCTGCGATGTCGTAAGGCGGAGCGAATCCCAAAAAGCCGGTCTCAGTTCGGATTGAGGTCTGCAACTCGACCTCATGAAGTCGGAGTCGCTAGTAATCGCAGATCAGCAACGCTGCGGTGAATACGTTCCCGGGCCTTGTACACACCGCCCGTCAAGTCATGAAAGTCGGTAACACCCGAAGCCGGTGGCCTAACCCCTTGTGGGAGGGAGCCGTCGAAGGTGGGATCGGTGATTAGGACTAAGTCGTAACAAGGTAGCCGTACCGGAAGGTGCGGCTGGATCACCTCCTTTCTAAGGAGCAGCTCGGGGCCCCGTTTCGGGGTTCCGTAGTGCGTGCCGGGTCAGCGGCGGATGTTCGCTGCCGGCTGCTCATGGGTGGAACATTGACATAGGTGCTCGTCTGAGTGGTTCAGATCTAGTACGCCTCGTTCGCGGGGTGGGAACGGTCGGGGCTGGGATGGTGGGTGCGTGCACGCTGTTGGGTCCTGAGG
>NZ_CADDWM010000009.1 GCF_902809835.1 Agromyces sp. Marseille-P2726
CCATCGTGCGTATGTGTCCTTCCGTGAGATTCCTAGACAGTTCTCACCGACCATCGCACGATGGCTCACCACGTCAAAGACGTGACACTCAACACCGAGAACTACACCACCACAAGGGACGCCACCCCGTTCGTCCTCGAAGTGGGGGTGACCCCGCGATGCGTGCGACGGTGCTCGAGCGTAGTCAGGACGCCGCGCTGCGCCGCCACTTGCGGGCCCCGATGCGTGCGATTCGGTCCGTTGGGGCGCACTCGCCACCGTTCGTCCTTGGGTGACACGCCCTGCGGGTCACGGTGCGCGAGCGGTAGGTAAGACGCCGGACCGCGCCGCCAATTGCGGGGTGCGATGCGTGCGTTGGCTCGCACTCGTGACCGTTCGTCGTTGAAGTGGGGCTGACCCCGCGATGCGTGCGATTCGTTCGGTCGGGCGCGCTCGCCGACGATTGACACGGAGCGCCGCAGCATGTTTCACGTGAAACCCGCCCTCCCGACGGAGTCGTAGCGCCCGGCCGGTGTGCCTGTAGCTGGAACCAGGTCATCGGCTCCCGGAGGCGCAGCGAGCGGAAGGGTAAGACGGCGGGTTGCGGCGCGAGTCGTTGGCCACCCATCCCCTAAGCGAGTTGCTGTTGAGCGCCGTTGCCGACGATCGACAACGGCGTCGCCCAGGGTGTTTCACGTGAAACGCTCGCGCGGCGGGGCGCGGCTCTGTGCTCGGCGAGGACGCGGTGAAGCGGGGGCTGAGAGGGCCCACGGCCCAAGGACGGTGAGTGCAGGTCAAACGTTGGGTAGCGGAGCGAGTCGTGGGCCACGCATGGGTTCGCGGTAACTGGGTTGAGAAGGCAATACCCAGCCTGGCGCCGCCCTGTCGGTGCGCGGTGGAGACGGACGGCCGACTTTGCTGAGGAGGTGATACCCCAGCGTTGTCCCGCACGACGTCGAAGCGGCGGGCGGCATGGAGCCGCTCGCCTGGCGCGGTGAGTGTATGTGGTTGGACCACCACCGCCGCTTGACGATGCGAGGTTGAGCTGGACGCCCCTACGCGGTCGCGCAGCACGTGAGCAGCCCGAACGTGCGCCGTCATGGCGGCCAGTACCTTCACGGCGGCAATGGCCACCTTGGCTCGGGGGGTCGTGGAGGATCGCAGCGTCGGCAAGACCGCCGGTGGTGTCTTTCGGCCCTGCACTACTGGCGCAGCGCTGTCGTGGGAACTGAGTACCGCTGCGCGTGGAGTGTGGCCGTGGCCCGTTTCACGTGAAACGGCAGCGGCATGGTGCGAAACGGACACGCGGTTGGAATGCGCAACCGCAGGCATACCAGCGTTCAGCATCAAGCGCAGGGTGGCTCGTGCTTCTCGTCGGTCCCGGCGGGCTGGACCTGGACCGTTATCCCGGGCCGGATCGGGGGGTGCTCGCACCTTGGCGACCTCGCACACGTGTGCGATCGGATTTGACGTCTGCATCGGGTGGTTCGGTGAGCGCTCCCCGTCGTGGCGACGCATAGACCTCCTCAACACGGCGGGGCCGTGTCCCTCATTCGACGGAACGCGCCTCAGCGTGATCGAGCAGACGGCGGTCGCCGTTAGGCTTGATCTGCGCCTCGGGCAGGCGGGCGTCTCGTCGCCCGAACGTGGTTGCGAGATTGGAGTAATCGGCATGGCACAGGGCGGAGGACGCGGATGGTTCCATCGCAGGCGTACCCCGCACCAACCTGAACCGGCCCCGAGGGCCGCAACGCCGCCGGCATCTCCGTCCGCAGCCCCAGATGTCGACATTCCCGCTGATGGGTCGGCCCAACCTTCCTCCCCGCAGGTCCCCCCGCCGCCGCTCGCCGAGGGCCGAGTCGACCCAGCGCTTTCGGCCACGACAGGGGCGGCGTCGCACCCGACGGCCATCGCGGCCAGCCAGCTCGATCCGCCGGCAGGAGTCCCCTCGCCGACCGGGATCGGGGCATCCCAGAACCGAGACACCTCATCGGAATCGCTCGGGCCGGCGATCGATGACCGGCCCGTCCGCGGCCCGATACAACCGCAGGAACCCGCTCCTGCCGCTGACCCGAGTCGGCCGTACGCTGACGCGGCCGGCCGTCAGCCATCGACGCGCATCGATTGGGACGCCGAGACGGCGGCCGCGCTGACCGGAGAGGTCGAGCCGCTCCGATCGATGCCCACGACACCTCCGCCTCCCGACGCGTTGCTGGAGGACCTCATCCGCGAGATCGTCGGTGGTTCCGCTGAGCACGCCCCCGGCGACATCCAAGCGAGCGACCAGCGCGCTGCAACGCCGCGAGCACCCGTTGCCGAGGCGGAGGAGACAGGTGCCGACCCGGTGGGGGCGCCTCCCCCAGCCATCACGTCGGCCACCACGCCGCCCGAAACCAACGGGTCCGGTCGCTCCCCATCGCTGGCTTCCGAAACCCCGGACGTGTCCATTGAAGTTGGTGGACTGGAGAACACACCCGGTCGACCCCAACTGGAGACGTCCACGTTCGCCGGTGCCCGCCTGACCGATGGGGTGCACGCGACTCCGTCACCGTCCAGAGACACCGGCTCGCCATCTCGGGATGTTCCGGCAGCATCGGAGATGACCCCCTACCCCGCGGCGCCGGGCCTCTCGGTTGATGTTTCACGTGAAACGCAGCCTGGTCGACTGACCGATTCGGAGGGAGTGCCGTCCTTCGTCGTTTCACGTGAAACTGCGACGACGGATGTGACCGCGACGTCAGCCTCCGTCATGGACGGGACCGCCACTGCTCCGCAACCGCCTTCCGATCTCCTATCACCTGAAACGACCGCCCTAGCAGCACACCCCAATCATCTTGCCGGTACACCGGAAACCCCGGCGCAAGCATCTTCAGACGCCGTTTCACGTGAAACGACCACCGACCACGGAGGAACTCCCCTGGCTGACGAACTCGCTGATGAGACGCGACGACGGATCGCCCTCGAAGAGACGCGCCTCCCACTTCCGCCCGAGACGCGTGTGCTCACGATCTCGAACCAGAAGGGCGGTGTGGGCAAGACCACCACGGCAGTGAACCTCGCGGCCGCGCTTGCCCGCGCCGGCGCGCGGGTGCTCGTGATCGATCTCGATCCGCAGGGCAACGCGTCGACCGCGCTCGGTGTCGAGCACCGGTCCGATCAACAGAGCGTTTACGAGGTGCTTGTCTCCGATCTCCCGCTCGCCGAGGTGATCCGGCCGTCTACTGAGCACGAAGCGCTCGACTGCGTCCCAGCGACGATCCACCTCGCAGGCGCGGAGATCGAGTTGGTGTCGCTGGTCGCTCGCGAGCAACGGCTCCGCCGCGCACTCAATGCGCACCTCGCCTCCATGGATGAGCCGTATCACTACGTGCTCATCGACTGCCCTCCGTCGCTCGGACTCCTCACGATCAACGCGTTCGTAGCTGCTCGGGAGGTGCTCATTCCCATACAGTGCGAGTACTACGCGCTCGAGGGCCTCTCCCAACTCCTCAGCAACATCGAGCTCATCGAGAAGCACCTCAATGCCGATCTCAGGCTGTCGACGATCCTTCTCACGATGTACGACTCGCGCACCAACTTGGCGCAACAGGTGGCCCAAGAGGTGCGCAACCACTTCCCCACCCAGACCCTCGACACGATCATCCCGAGGTCGGTTCGCGTGTCCGAAGCCCCCAGTTACGGACAGAGCGTGATCACGTATGACTACGCGTCGAGCGGGTCTCTTTCATATCGAGAAGCCGCCGCCGAGATCGCTCGGCGCGGTGCTGCATAAGCCCGAGGAGTCGGAATAGATGGCAACAAAACGAACCGGACTCGGCCGAGGGATCGGCGCGCTGATTCCGAGCGGTGACGACGGGACCCGATCCGCTCGTCCGGTCGACGTGTTCTTCCCCGACGCGGAGTCGACTCCGGCGACGGCGATCGCCGCCGTGGAGCATGCGGCAGCAGCGGAGGGCCTGCTTACGGTTCCCGGCGCGCACCTCGCGCATCTCGACCCCGACACCATCGTTCCGAATGCTCAGCAGCCCCGGACCGTTTTCGACCCCGACGATCTCGCGGAACTGATCCACAGCATCAAGGAGTTCGGCGTTCTGCAGCCGATCGTCGTGCGACCACACCCTGATTTGCTGGGGAAGTTCGAGCTGGTCATGGGTGAGCGGCGGCTCCGGGCCACGAAGGCGGCGGGGCTCGCCACCATTCCGGCCGTGATCAAGGACACGGCGAACGACGCGATGCTTCGCGACGCGCTCCTCGAGAACCTGCACCGGTCACAACTGAATCCTCTCGAGGAGGCATCCGCGTACCAGCAACTCCTCGCAGATTTCGGTATCACGCAGGAGGAACTCGCCAGCCGAATCGGGCGATCGCGGCCCCAGATCTCCAATACGCTCCGGCTGCTGAAGCTTCCCGAGCCCGTGCAGCTCCGCGTCGCCGCGGGAGTCCTGAGCGCGGGACACGCTCGCGCGATCCTCGCCGTCGGTGATGATCCCGAGCGCATGCAGCAGTTCGCTGACAGGATCGTCAACGAGGAACTGTCGGTCCGGGCGGCGGAGGCCCTGGCCACGGCGGATCCGAAGCCCGCGCGGGCGAAGCCTGCGGCCGGGAAGCGTCAGGATTTCCTCGACGACTTGGCGGCAAGGCTTGGCGATCGTTTGAACACTCGGGTCCGCATCTCCCTCGGGGCGCGCAAAGGCCAGATCAGCATCGATTTCGCCACGGTCCAGGACCTTCGTCGGATCCTCACGGACCTCGGCGAAGAGCTCGAAGGCGTGTGAGGTCAGAGCCTCTCCCCTCGTGAGAAGGAAAACGCGTTGGGGCATCGTCGTGATGACGACTCGAGCAGAGCGAACCGGCTAGGCACCACGTGCAACGGCGGCGCGCACGAGGGAGTCGTACACGGCGGCGGTATCCGTGCCCGATGCTTCGATCGCGAGCGGCACCGACGACGTCTCCGTCAGTCCGGGGATCACGTTCGCCTCGAGGAACCAGGGCGTCCCCGCATCGTCGACCATGAAGTCGACCCGGGAGAGGTCTCGGAGTCCGAGGGTGCGATGCGCGAGGGTCGCGGCATCCGACACTGCATCGATCGTGGCATCGTCGAGGCGGGACGGCGCATAGAACGTCGTCTCGCCGGCCGTGTAGCGCGCCTCGAAGCTGTAGATGCCCCTGTTGGGCTCGATCTCGACGGGCGTCAGTGCGCGAGGCCCGTCACCCGCGTCCACCACCGCGACGGCGAGCTCGGTTCCCTTGATGCGACGCTCGACGACGGCGACCTCGGCATAGGTGAAGGCTTCGACCATTGCTCGAGGCAGGTCGTTCGGGTCTTGCACGATGGTGACGCCTTGGGCCGACCCTCCGGAACCCGGCTTCACCACGACATCACCCTCGAGCGCTTCACGGACGACTCCCAGCACGCTCGCCGCGCCGAGTTCGCGGAACGACTCGTGCGACAGCACGACCGACTCGGGCACGGCAACCCCGGCGCCCGCAACCAGCGAGCTCGCGACCGGTTTCGACCACGCCCGCCGCGCCGAGCTGCCGCTCGAACCGACAGTCGGCATGCCGACCGCCTCCAGGAGGTCGAGGAGCGAACCGTCCTCGCCGGAGGAGCCGTGCAGCGCGGGGAAGACGACGTCGGGGCGCTCGCTCGCGAGGAAGGGAAAGAGACCGGCGTCGGGGTCGCGAAGCACGACGCGGTGGCCGGCTTGGGTCAGCGAGTCGGCGACACGGCGGCCCGAACGAAGCGACACGTCACGCTCGTGTGAGATCCCGCCCGCCAGGACGACGACGAACAGGCCGCTCGAATCGCTCATGATCAGGGGTTCTCCTCTACTTGAGGTCGGTTGGCGGGGCGGAGTCGAATCCGGGGGTGGGCGGAAGCTGGAGGGTGCCGGTACCTGCGAAGGTATCCAGGAGGTCGAGTTCGCCGTTCACGACGGTGGCGAGACGCCGGATGCCCACCCGGATGGCATCGGGCGTCGGATAGCAGAACGACAGGCGCATGGCATGTCGCCCGCGACCATCGGCGAAGAACGCGGTACCGGGGGTGTAGGCGACGAGTTCGCGCACGGCCCGAGGAAGCATCTGCTTCGAATCGAGCATGTCGGGCATGGTCACCCAGACGTAGAAGCCGCCGTTCGGGTTGGTCCAGCTCAGTTGGGGAAGGTGCTCGCCCAACGCCTCGATCATCGCGTCCTTGCGTTCGCGATAGACGCCGCGGAAGGTGTCGATCTGGCCACGCCAGTCGGCGTTGGAGAGGTACTCCGCGACGACGAGCTGGCTGAATGAACTGGGTGAGAGGATCGCGGATTCGGCTGCCAGGATGAGCTTCTCGCGGATGGCGTGCGGGGCCAGGGCCCAGCCGACCCGGAATCCGGGGGCGAGGGTCTTCGAGAAGGATCCAAGGTAGATCACGTGCTCCTCGTCGAGCGATCGCAGCGCGGGCGGCGCGGGCTCATCGAAGTGGAGCAGGCCGTACGGGTTGTCTTCGAGGACCAGGATCTCGTTCTGCCGGCAGATTTCGAGGATCTCGGGGCGCCGGGATGCGGCCAACGTCACGCCGGCCGGGTTGTGGAAGTTCGGGATCGTATAGAGGAACTTGATCCGCCGCCCTTGGCCACGGAGGTGGGCGATCGTTTCCCGAAGGGCATCGGGAATGAGGCCGTCCTCGTCCATCGCGACGTGCACGACGCTCGCCTGGTACGAGCGGAACACTCCGAGGGCACCGACGTAGCTCGGCGATTCCGCGAGGATGACGTCGCCCGGGTCGATGAACAGCTTGGCGACGAGGTCGAGAGCCTGCTGCGATCCAGTCGCGGTGACCACATCGTCGACCGAGCCGCGGATGCCCTCGAGCGACATGACGTCGAGAATGTGCTCGCGGAGCGCGGGGATCCCCTGTCCGGAGCCGTACTGCAGCGCGGTCGGGCCCTGCGTGCGCATGACCCGTTCCATCGAGGAGACGATGAGCTCCTCGGGAAGCGCCGACACGAACGGCATGCCGCCCGCGAGGGAGACGACCTCGGGTCTGGAGGCGACCGCGAAGAGCGCGCGGACTTCGGAGGCAGCGAGCCCCGCGGCTCGCTCGGCGTAGTTCGAGTACCAGGGGTCGAGATTGTTGCCGGTCCGCCGGGGGACGCCGTCAGAGGTCACGTCGCTTCCGTTTCTGCTCGAAGTTCAATGCTAGTTGTGCGTCGGTACGCGAAAGACCCGCCCGGTGGCACCGGACGGGTCTCGAGTTGGTGAGGCGGCCGGCTACGAGATGTAGGCGGCGAGGTCGGCCTCGAGCGCGGGCTTGGGCTTCGCGCCGATGACGGTCTTGACGACCTCGCCCTTCTCGAACACCTTGAACGCGGGAATCGCGGTGATCTGGTACTTCATCGCGAGCTGCGGGTTCTCATCGACGTTCAGCTTGACGATGTCGAGCTTGTCTGAGTGCTCGGTCGCGATCTGGTCGAGGATCGGGCTCACCATGCGGCACGGACCGCACCACTCTGCCCAGAAGTCGACGAGAACAGCCTTGTCGTTCTTGAGGACCTCCTGCTCGAAGGTGGCCTCGGTCACTGCACGTGCAGTCATAGCGTTTTCTCCTTTGGTGAAGCGGATGCCGCGGACGACGGCCCGGCGTCGTCAGCGCGTCTGGGCGAAGTTCTCGACAGCGGTGACCTCTTCGATCGCCTCCGCCTTGATCTCGGCGATCTCGGGTGAGGGCGAGTCTTCGAGGGCGGCCAGGTAGTGCTCGGCGTCGAGTGCGGCGACGGTGCCCGAGCCGGCGGCGGTCACGGCCTGCCGGTAGAAGGGGTCGATCACGTCACCCGCGGCGAACACGCCGGGAACCGAGGTGCGCGACGAGCGACCCTCGACGTGAATGGTTCCCTCGCGGGTGAGCTGGAGCTTGCCGTGCACGAGGTGGGTGCGTGGGTCGTTGCCCACCGCGACGAACAGACCGTCGAGGTCGAGCGCTCGCAACTCTCCGGTGACGGTATCGCGGAGCGTCACCCCGGTCACCTGGTCGGTGCCGTGGATCTGCGTGACCTCGGCGTTCCAGATGAACTCGATCTTCGGGTTGTCGAAGGCTCGCTTCTGCATGATCTTCGATGCCCTGAGCGAGTCACGGCGGTGGATCACGTACACCTTGTCGGCGAACTTCGTGAGGAAGGTCGCCTCCTCCATGGCGGAGTCGCCGCCGCCCACGACCGCGATGGTCTTCTGCTTGAAGAAGAAGCCGTCGCAGGTGGCGCACCACGAGAGGCCATGGCCCGAGAGGATCTCCTCCTCGGGGAGACCGAGCTTGCGGTAGGCGGAACCGGTCGCGTAGATGAGCGCCTTGGCCTCGTGCACGTCGCCGCTCCCGAGCTTGACGCGCTTCACCGGGCCCTCGACGTCGAGTTCGACGACGTCGTCATAGACCACCTCGGTGCCGAATCGCTCGGCCTGGGCCTGCAGCTTGGCCATCAGGTCGGGACCCATGATGCCCTCGGGGAATCCGGGGAAGTTCTCGACCTCGGTGGTGTTCATCAGCTCGCCGCCGATCTCGACGGAGCTCGCGATGAGGAGCGGCTTCAACTCGGCGCGGGCGGCGTAGATGGCGGCGGTGAACCCGGCAGGGCCCGAACCGATGATGATGATGTCGCGCAAACCCGCTCCCGTCGTTGCTGGTGGATCTGAAGCATCCGTCGCAACGCATGCCTCGACGTGTTGAACACAGTCTAGGTGTCGGGTATTCCGAGGCCGGGTGGGCCTTTCACCGCTTGGAAAGTCGTGCGAGGAGTGGGGCGGCGAATCCCCGCAGCTCAGGGGAGCGCAGCAACCAGAGCACTCCGAAGTAGATCGTCGCCATCACGATTCCGATGATCGCCATCGAGATGATCGCACCGCTGCGGTCGGTGACCGCGAAGCCGCCGGCCGTGGTGCCGCCGAGTGCGATGAGCAGTGCGACGCCCACCGCGGCCGGGATCAGCACCGCGCCGAGGTCGCGCAGCAGGCTCAGGGCGATGCGTCGCCCCTCGAGCAGGCCGAGCTTGCGGCGCAGCAGCACGAGGGCCAGCACGAGTTGGGCGGTGCCCGCGAGCGTCGTCGCGAGGGCGACGCCGACCGCGATCCACTGCACCGGAAGGGCGATGCACGCGAGCGCTGCCGCCGAGAAGACGATGACCTGGAAGAGCGTGAAGAAGAACGGAGTGCGGGTGTCACCGAGGGCGTAGAACGTGCGCTGCACGACGAAGAGCATGCTGAACCCGACGAGGCCGATGGCGAACGCGATGATCACGTTGCCGAGGGCGGATGCGCGTTCGAGTCCGGGTTGGAACACCGCGGCGAACGGATACGCCACCACCATGAGCACCGCCGCGGCGAGCACGAGGATCACGGTCACGCCCCGCACGGCGCTCGAGAAGTCGTCGCGGACCCGGTCGAGGGCGCCGAGGTGCGCGTGCTCGCTCATGCGCGTGAAGTAGGCGGTCGCGATCGAGACCGTGATCACCGAGTGCGGCAGCATGAACACGAGCCACGCGTTGTCGATCGCGGCCAGCGAGGCGCCCGCGCCCGACGCCAGGAGCACGACCTGGGTCTGCACGATGCCGGCGAACGTGGTGAGCAGCAGCATCCCGAAGGTCCAACCCGCCATGCGTCCGGCGGCGCCGAGTCCGACGCCGCGCCAGCCGAAGTCGGGACGGTAGCGGAGCCCGATGCGCCGCCAGAACCAGAACAGCACCACGGCCTGCGTGACGATGCCGAGCGTTGCAGAACCCGCGAGCACGGCGATCATGAGCGGATCCCAGTCGTCGACGGTTCGCGTGCCGTCGGGATCGAAGCCGAAGAGCACGCCGAAGATCACGAGGCCGATGAGCGCGACGATGTTGTTCAGCACGGGCACCCAGGTGAACGGGCCGAAGCTGCGTCGAGCGTTCAGCACCTCGCCGAGCAGTGTGTAGAGCCCGTAGAAGAAGATCTGGGGCAGGCACCACCACGCGAACGCGATGGCGAGCGGGAGGATCTCGGGGTTGGACCCGGCGTAGATCCACGCGAGCACCGGGGCGAGCGCCGTCGCCAATACCGTGGCCGCGCCGATGACGACGAGCGCCAGCGTGAGCAGCTTGTTGATGTAGGCGCTGCCGCCGTCGGGATTCGTGCTGGCCCGCACGATCTGCGGCACGAGCACGGCCGAGAGCACGCCGCCTGCGACGATGACGTACACCGTGTTCGGCAGGCCGTTGGCGACCGCGAACGCATCGGCCGACGTGGAGCCGACGACGCCGATCGCGGCGGCGAGAACGATCGCCTTCAGGAATCCGAGGAGTCGCGACACGATGGTGCCCGAGGCCAGGAAGAAGCTGGCGCGACCGATGCGATCGGGGTCAGTCACGGTGCGCATCCGTCGGTTCGTCGGAATCCGAGCGAGCGGATGACGCGGGGCCGGCGTTCGTCGAACGGGGGTCGGCTGCGGCATCCGTGGCATTCGCCTTGGCGGTGCGCTCCCGGCGGCGGCGGCGGATGCTGCGCCATACGCCGATGCCGAACACGAGAATCACGATCGCCGCGAGGATCGCAGCGCCGAGCCCCTCCCAGTCGGCCTGCACGTTCGCGGGGATGGTCACCGTGCTGCCGATCGGCACGCCCGAGGGGGACGACAGCGACACCGCCAGCGAGACCTCGCCGTTGCCGACACCCGCGGCGACCGGCACCCGCACGGTGCTGCGCGACTGGGGCTCGACCGTGACCTCGACCTGGTCTTCGACGATGAGGCGTCCGTTGGACGGGTTGACGTCGACGACGACCGTGACGGGATACGACAGCGCGTTCTCGATGGTGGTCGGCACGCCCGTCTCGGTCGACACGACGTTGATCGTGCTGCTGGGGACCACGGAGACCGCATCGAGGATCGCGGACTGCGTCGTCAGCCACTCGGTGACCGCGGCGTTCCACGCCTGGGGATCGTCGATCCACTCGACACTGAGGAGGGCGAGCAGGTCGCGTCGCGTCGGCCCCGTGAGCAGGGCGGCATCGGCGAGCACGCTCGCGAACGCCGTCACGTCGGCCTCGGCCTGCACCATGCTCGCCGCGGTCGCGAGCCGCTCTTGGGTCTCGGGCTCATCGACGAGCGCGCGGGCCTCGGGTGGGGCGCCGATCGCGTCGGAGAGTCCGGCGAGCGACGACCAGGGCGAGGTGGCCACCTCGTCGATGAGGGCGGACACACGGATGGGCTGCGGCGCCGCACCACGGTCGAACATCGCCAGCACCGTCGTGCGCGCATCGCTCGCGTCGAGCGCGAGCTCGGACAGCATCAGGCCCGCCGCAGCCCTCCACTCGGTGTCGGTCGCAGCGTTCGACGCGGCCCGGATCGCGTCGGTGAGCGCGCCATCGGCGACGAGCACGGTGGAACCGTCGACGTTCGCCGACGACTGGGCGGGGCCCTCGACGGGCGCGGCATTTGCTGAGGAGAGGAATGTCGTCGTCAGGCCTGCGGCGTCGAAGAAGCCGAGATTCCCGGCTGCCACGGAGTCGTCGGCGGGCCAGGCGATGTCGGCGCGGGTATACGGCCAGTCGAGCAGTTCCTCGGTCGTGGGAAGGCCGCCCGGCGTCGGCTGGGGCTCGGGCGAGGCCGTCGGGGTGGGACCGGCGCCGTCGCCGGCGTCCTGCTCGGTTCCCGCTTCGTCGGCCGGGGTCGAGAAGTTGGCCGGGTCGAGCGCATCGGCGAACGTCGTCGCACTGAGCGGCGCAGACAGTCCGAGCTGCGCCTGCAGCGCGAGATCCGCGTCGGCGTAGGCGAGCGGGAAGACCTCGTTCGGTACGCTCGCCAGCCGGTCGAGCCACGCCGTCGCGGTCGCCGGCGCCGCCGTGCCGAGCACCCGGATCGACGCGATGATGCGCGGGTCGATGCCGATGGCGACGCGTCGCCCGGCCAGTGCCTCGAGCTGCCGGGTCAAGAGCCCGGTCGGGCCCGTCCAGTTCTCGAGCTGCGAGGCGTCGATGAGGCCGTCGGTGACGGTCGACGGCACGGTGAGCGGGGCCGCGAGTGCGACGGCCACCGATCCGGATGCCGGTACATCCCCGTTGGGGAATGCGTCGACGCCGGCGGCCACCACGGTGTCGCCGACCACCAGTTCGGCTCCGAGCCCGATGACGTGAGAGTCGGCGAGTTCGGCGAACGACTCCCCCGGGACCGTGAACGGCACGACCGTCGTGCCGCCTGAGGCGAGCCCCCGGGACGGCGCTTCGGCGAGCGGGACCACCGATTGGCCCAGCCCGGGCTGGCCTTCGGCGGCGCCCGACGACAGCCAGTCGTCGAGTTCGGCCTCGTCGTCGATCGATGAGCCGGTGCGGACGAGCCGAACCACGCCCGCAGCAAGGGATTCGCCGGTGGCGTTCTCGATCTCGACCGAGAGGGCCACGGACGCACTCGGCGTGATGGCGGTGGTGATCGTCGGCGAGACGCGAACGAGCACGCCGCTCTCGTCGTCGGCGGGTTGGATCGTCCGCGCTCCCCTGGCTGCCGCGGGTCGAGCGCTCGAGGCGTCGGCCCCCGGCACGGCGAGTACCGACAGCATGCCCGCGGCGGCCTCGAATCCCGCGCTGGCGGCGAGCGGTGCGGTCATCACGCCCACCACGATGGCGGCGCCCGCACCCAGCAGCAGCGCCCCTCGGCGGCGGCGCCGGTGCCGGAGGGTGGAGTCGGCGCGCGCGTACGCCTCGTTCCGCTCCGCCACCATGCACGCGATTCTACGGCGTGGGTCTTGAGCATCCGCTCGACGTCCACAGGCGTTGCCCGCGGCATCCGACCGCCTTCTGTTCGGTCACGACGCCGACCGCCCGAGCCCCCGGAATAGCATGGAGGCCATGCAGAGCGTCGCGGCGGCCCTCGAGCGGCTGAGAGGGCTGGCCGATTCGCCGACGGTCGCGCAACTCGCCCAGGCGTTCGACGCGGCGGGTCGCGAGATCGCCCTCGTCGGCGGCCCGGTGCGCGACGCGTTCCTCGGCAGGCAGACGAACGATCTCGATTTCACGACGGATGCCACGCCCGACGAGATCCTCGCGATCGTCGAGCCGATCGCCGAGGCCCACTGGGACATCGGCCGCGACTTCGGCACGATCGGGGCGAAGATCGCCGGCGAGGCGGTGGAGATCACCACGTACCGCGCCGACTCGTACGACGGCGACTCGCGCAAGCCCGAGGTGGTGTTCGGGTCGAGCCTCGAGGACGACCTGGCGCGCCGCGACTTCACCGTCAACGCGCTCGCACTGCGCCTGCCCCAGCTCGCGCTCGTCGACCCGTCGGGCGGGATCGACGACCTGCTCGCCGCGACCCTGCGCACGCCGGCCGCGCCCGAGCGGTCGTTCGGCGATGACCCGCTGCGCATGCTGCGCGCCGCCCGATTCTCGGCTCAGCTCGGATTCGAGGTCGAGGAGGGGACCCGCGCGGCGATGACCGAGCTCGCATCCGAGATCGACCGCATCTCCGCCGAGCGCGTGCGCGACGAGCTGTCGAAGCTCCTGCTGACCGCGGCACCTCGGGGCGGCATCCGCCTGCTCGTCGAGTCGGGACTCGCCGATCGGGTCCTGCCAGAGATCCCGGCGCTGCGCCTCGAGATCGACGAGCATCACCACCACAAGGACGTGTACGAGCACTCGCTCACCGTGCTCGACCAGGCGATCGATTACGAGGTGTCGCGCGGTCGACTGGACTCTCCCGACCTCGTGCTGCGGCTCGCGGCCCTGTTGCACGACATCGGCAAGCCGGCCACGCGTCGGCTCGAGCGCGGCGGCGCAGTGACGTTCCACCACCACGACGTCGTCGGCGCCAAGCTCGCCCGCAAGCGGCTCCGGGCGCTCCGGTACGACAACGACACGATCGCCGCGGTCTCCCGCCTGATCGAACTGCACCTGCGGTTCTTCGGGTACACCGACGGGGCCTGGACCGACTCGGCCGTCCGTCGCTACGTGCGCGACGCCGGCGACCAGCTCGAGCGGCTGCACATCCTCACTCGAGCGGATGTCACGACCCGCAATCGTCGCAAGGCCGATCGCCTCGGCTTCGCCTACGACGACCTCGAGGAGCGCATCGCGGTGCTCGCCGAGCAGGAGGAGCTCGCGGCGGTGCGCCCCGAGCTCGACGGCGAGCAGATCATGGCGCTGCTGGGCGTGAAGCCCGGCCCGATCGTGGGCGAGGCGTACCGCTTCCTGCTCGACGTGCGGCTCGACGAGGGCCCGATCGGTGCCGACGCCGCGCGCGAGCGGCTGCTCGCCTGGTGGGCGCAGCGCGCGCCATCCTGACCTCGTCTTCTCGCCGAGTGTGCTCATCGTGCGCCCGCCGCGGGGCGAGCTCGCCGAGTGTGCTCATTGTGCGCCCGCCGCGGGGATTTCGGGCGGTTCCGGCGGCAGTATCGGGCACACTCGGCGCGCCGGACTCGTCCTCCACATCGCTGCGAACGACGTTGCCGTGAGGCGGTTCGCCGGTCGTCGCGCAACGAGGGCTCGATATGGCGTGGACTGCGCCGATGGAAGGTTCGGAGGATTGGACGCTCCGCCACGTGTCATTGGTCACCGGCGACCGCAGGTCGAGTACGCGAGCGAAGGGCGGGCTCCTGGTCAAGGTACGGCACGGCGCGTACGTGGCGCCCGAAGACTGGCCGGAACGCGAGCGGGAGGCCGCCCACTTCATACGGATGCAGGCGGTGGATGCCGCGATGCGAACCCGTCCGGTGTTCTCGCATCGATCCGCCGCCCTCGTGTGGGGATTGCCGGTCATCGGCATCTCGAACAGGGTCGACCTCGTCGGCTTCGCCCGTCAGGGCGGACGCACTCGGCGAGGGATCGTCTGGCACAACGACGCCATCCGCGACGACGAGGTGGTCGAGGTCGACGGGATGCTCGTGACCTCGCTGGTTCGCACGATGGTCGACCTGGCACGCACACGCGACTTCGCGGCCGCGGTCGCGGCCGTCGACCGCGGACTGCGGAGCGAGTTCCGGTCCGATCTGCTGGGACAGGTCGACGGAGTGCCTCGCGAGCAGGTGATCGAGGCGATCGAGCGGTATCCGGGGCGGCGCGGCATCCGGGCCGCCCGGGCCGTGGTCGCCTTCGCCGACCCTCGCTCCGACTCCGCCGGCGAATCGGCCAGCCGGGCGAACATGCACTTGGCGGGATTCCCGGCGCCGGGCCTGCAAGTGGCCTTGGAGCGATACGACGGCGGTCGCGACATCGTGGACTTCGACTGGCCCGACTCCGGTCATTTCGGGGAGTTCGATGGGCGGGGCAAGTACCTGCGGGAGGAATTCACCGATGGACGTGCGCTCGAGGAGATCCTGCTCGCGGAGAAGGACCGAGAGGATCGGATCCGACGCCATCGGCCGTTCGGCATTCGATGGGGCTGGGACATCGGGACGAACCTGCTGCGCCTCCGGGCTCACCTGATCGCGCACGGTCTCCATCCCACCCGGTGACAGGAGTCGTCGACTGTGCCCGAAATGCTATCGAAAGGCCGGCGCGCGCTGTCGCGGCACGTGGTTTCGAGCACACTCGGCGATCAGACCGGGAAGGGCAGCACCGGCGGCGATGTGCGCGCGGGCGGGGCATCCGTTACCATTGACAGGTTGCCCGTGTGCCGCAGTCGCGGCCTCCTCGGTGCGACGCGTGAACACCCTCCTGCTGCCGGGACCGACCCGGCAGCCGCTGAGTCCGAAGGAGGTGGGTAAGTCATGCACCAGTACGAGCTGATGGTCATCCTCGATCCCGAGATCGACGAGCGCACCGTTGCTCCCAGCCTTGACAAGTTCCTCAACGTCATCCGTAACGATGGCGGCACCGTCGACAAGGTCGACATCTGGGGACGTCGTCGTCTGGCCTACGAGATCAACAAGAAGTCCGAGGGCATCTACGCCGTCGTCGACTTCACCGCGGAGTCCACGACCACCGATGAGCTCGACCGCCAGCTGAACCTCAGCGAGGCCGTCATGCGCACCAAGGTGCTCCGCGCAGAAGACGCGATCGCCCAGGTCGCCGCCCACACCAAGGCGCAGGAGGAGAAGGCCGCGAAGAAGGCCGCTGCCTCTGCGAAGGCCGGTGCCCGGGCTGCTGCCGCGGCATCCGCCCCCGCCTCGACCAAGGACGCCTAGGTCCCATGGCCGGCGAGACGATCATCACCGTGGTGGGCAACCTCACGGCAGACCCCGAGCTGCGCTACACGCAGAACGGGCTGGCGGTTGCCAACTTCACCATCGCGTCCACCCCCCGCACGTACGACCGTCAGGCGAACGAGTGGAAGGACGGTGAAGCGCTGTTCCTGCGCGCGAGTGTCTGGCGCGAGTTCGCCGAGCACGTCGCCGGATCGCTCACCAAAGGTACCCGGGTCATCGCTTCCGGGCGTCTCAAGCAGCGTTCGTACGAGACGAAGGAAGGCGAGAAGCGCACCACCATCGAGCTCGAGATCGACGAGATCGGCCCGAGCCTGCGCTACGCCACCGCTTCCGTGACCCGAGCCCAGTCGAACCGTGGCGCGGTCGGCGGCGGCTCCTACGGCGGCGGCCAGTCCGACGACGCGTGGGCGCCGAGTGCTCCCGCGGCCCGGCAGGGCGGCGGCGATGTCTGGAACACGCCGGGCACGAGCTACGGCGACGAGACCCCCTTCTAATCACCAGGGTTTCGAGACGGCGCTTCGCGCCTCCTCAACCCGCAGAACACCAAGACAGGAAATCCAATGGCTGGAAAGTCAAGCGGCGACCGCCGCAAGCCGAGCCGCGGGAAGGGCGCGAAGAACGCCGCCCCGGCGAAGTCGATCAAGGTCGGCGTCATCGACTACAAGGATGTCGCCACCCTCCGCAAGTTCATCTCCGAGCGCGGCAAGATCCGCGCCCGCCGCATCACCGGTGTCTCCGTGCAGGAGCAGCGCCTCATCGCCCGCGCCGTGAAGAACGCGCGCGAGATGGCCCTCCTGCCCTACTCGGGCTCCGGCCGCTAAGGAGCACGACGATGGCAAAGGTTATTCTCACCAACGAGGTCACGGGCCTCGGGGCTGCAGGTGACGTGGTCGAGGTCAAGAACGGCTACGCCCGCAACTACCTGGTTCCGCAGGGCCTCGCCACGCCGTGGACCCGCGGCGGCCAGAAGCAGGTCGACCAGATCAAGGCCGCCCGTTCGGCTCGCGAGCTCCACTCCCTCGAAGACGCCCAGGCCGTGAAGGCCAAGCTCGAGGCGGAGAAGGTTCGACTGACCGTCAAGGCCGGCCTCGGCGGTCGCCTCTTCGGTTCGGTGAAGACGGCGGATGTCGCGGCTGCCGTCGCCGACGCCGGTCTCGGCGAGCTCGACAAGCGCAAGATCGAGATCCCGACCCCCATCAAGGCGGTCGGCGAGCACGAGGCGACCGTTCGCCTCCGCGATGAGGTCTCGGCGACGATCACCCTCCAGGTGGTCGCTGCGAAGTAATTCGCGCACTCAGGCAGACGGCGGCTCGGGCTTCGGCCCGGCCGCCGTCTCGCATCTTCGGGTCGCGACGGAACACGCGTCGCTCGACCCCCATCGACCGCGTCGAGGACGTACAGGACTCCGCCGCCATCCTCCTCGACGGCCGGCGCCCCCACGCAATCGACAGCACCGGTTGTACCACCGCGACGATGCCGCGCACAATATTTCTTGACGATTCCTGTGATCGTTGTGCACAGGTCCACGCGTGGCCGCCTCGGAGTTCTGAAGAAGTTTTCGTCCACAGGTGTGGAATGATGAATTCCCTGATCATAAGGAAATTACAGCGGTGTAGTTCGGGGCAATTCCACAGTTTTCCACAGGGCGAGTGCACACGTTCCGCGGCGTTTCGCCCAGTTTCTCCCCAGAGTTATCCACAGGGTGAGTTGTGCTGTGCACGAGGCTTCCATATCGTGAAGCAGCGTCCTGGGATCAGCAGTTCAATCGGCTGGCCGAGCCCGTGTCAGAGGCTCCGGCCACACTGAAGTGCGGGCGCTGAATCCGCACCGCCGGGAGCCGAAATCGGAGGTCATCACGTTGTCGATCGCGCACATCGGGCTCGCCGAGCCGAACGACGACGGCAACCGCCGCGGTGAGCGCACTCCCCCGCACGACCTGCTCGCCGAACAGAGCGCACTCGGCGGCATGATGCTCTCGAAAGACGCCGTTGCCGACGTGATCGAGACGGTGCGGGGCGTCGACTTCTACGTGCCGAAGCACGAGGTGGTCTTCGACGCGATCCTCTCCCTCTACTCGCACGGCGAGCCGACCGACGTCATCGCGGTCACCGACGAGCTGACCAAGACCGGTGAGCTGCAACGGGCCGGCGGGGTCGAGTACCTGCACACGCTCACGAGTCTCGTGCCGACCGCCGCCAACGCTGGCTACTACGCCTCGATCGTGGCCGAGCGGGCCCTCCTGCGCCGTCTCGTCGAGGCGGGCACCCGCATCGTGCAGATGGGCTATGCAGGCGAGGGCGAGGTCACCGAGCTCGTGAACACGGCCCAGGCCGAGATCTATTCGGTCACGGGCTCCACCGAGAGCGAAGACTACGTCCCGCTCACCGATGCCGTCACGGCGGCCATCGATGAGATCGAGGCCGCGAAGCATACCGACGGCAAGTTGACGGGCGTCCCCACCGGGTTCGCCGACCTCGACGAGCTCACCAACGGGTTCCATCCTGGGCAGATGATCATCGTCGCGGCGCGACCCGCGATGGGCAAGTCCACGCTCGCACTCGACTTCGCCCGGGCGGCCTCCATCGGCAACGACCTGCCGTCGATCCTCTTCTCGCTCGAGATGGGCAAGAGCGAGATCGCCATGCGCCTGCTCTCAGCCGAGGCATCCGTGCCGCTGCAGATGATGCGCAAGGGCACCGTCGATTCCCGCGACTGGACCACGATCGCCGCCACTCGCGGCCGCATCAACGACGCACCGCTCTTCATCGACGACTCGCCCAACATGACGCTCGTCGAGATCCGTGCGAAGTGCCGACGGCTCAAGCAGCGGGTGGGACTCAAGATGGTCGTCATCGACTACCTCCAGCTCATGACGAGCGGCAAGCGCGTCGAGAGCCGCCAGCAGGAGGTCTCCGAGTTCTCCCGCGCGCTGAAGCTCCTCGCGAAGGAGTTGCAGGTTCCGGTGGTCGCACTGTCGCAGCTGAACCGCGGCCCCGAGCAGCGTGCCGACAAGATGCCCGCCCTGAGCGACCTGCGTGAGTCGGGGTCGATCGAGCAGGACGCCGACATGGTGATCCTGCTGCACCGCGAGAGCGCCTACGAGCGCGACAGCCCCAGGGCCGGCGAGGCCGACCTCATCGTGGCCAAGCACCGCAACGGGCCGACGCGCACCATCACCGTCGCCTTCCACGGGCACTTCTCGCGGTTCGCCGACATGGTGCAGGTGTAGTCGACATGTGATCACAGAGGTCGCCAAGCTGACGCTGTGGTTCGCCGTGTGATCCCAGAGTAGGGAAGGTGGTCGACGGGACCGCCGCGGGCGCGAAACGTCGTCGGGTCTAGCCGCGCGTGGACATCGCGCGTACCGTCGACCCATGGCGAAGCTCATCGAGAACTTGGCGGAATCGGTGCCCGCGTGGGGCGCGAAGGTGGCATACGGCGAGAAGACCACGGTGGACGGACGTGAACTCGTGCCAGTGGCGCTCGTGGCGTTCGGCTTCGGCGGAGGCGAGGGTTCGGGCGACATGCCGGCATCCGAGAAGATCCCGGCCGGGCGGGGCGAGGGAAGCGGTGGTGGTGGCGGCGGCTATTCCGTGCCGATCGGGGCGTACATCGGCGGCCCCGATGGTCTGAAGTTCCGCCCCAATACGGTCGCGCTCGCCGTGGTCGCGGTGCCGTTGGTATCCGCGCTCGGTGCGGCGCTCGCCATGATCGTCGGTGCGGCCCGGTACTCCAGCCGTCGCTGACCTGCGCCGCGACATCCGAGGTGCGTGAACGATCACCTCGCCGACGTCAGCGCGCCCGGAGCTGCGGTCGAGGCTCCTGACTGGAAGGCGCGGGATGGTGCCCCCCGTCATTAGTGTGCGCGTCGACCGCGCGATTCGTGAATTCCTCGCTCATGCGGAGACGCTCCTCGTGCGCTGCGGGGGTCGCCATGTATTTCGCGTCTTCGAGACGGCTGGAGCGACGCGGCCGTCATCGTCGAGTTCGACGCCCTCGAGGACGCCGAGCATCTGCAGTGCGGCCGGACAGCCGACGGGGCTTGCGCCGCGCCCGGGAAGAGGTCGGTATTCAGTGTTGCTATCTACCGGTACTCGTGGTTACTATGTACCAGTAGTCAGCAACGCTGAGTAGTCGAAGGCAGGAACCCATGGGCAGACAGATGACCGAGATGCTGAAGGGCACGCTCGATGGCATCGTCCTCGCGATCCTGGCCGTTCGGCCCGCATACGGGTACGAGATCACGGCCCGGCTTCGCGACGAGGGCTTCTCCGACATCGTCGAGGGCACCGTGTACGCGCTGCTGGTCAGGATCGAACAGCGCGGCCTCGTCGACGTCGAGAAGGTCCCCTCGGAGAAGGGGCCACCGCGCAAGGTCTATTCGCTCAACCAGAAGGGCAGCGAGTACCTCGCGGAATTCTGGCGGACGTGGAGCTCGCTCGCCGAGCGGATCCAACACCTCCACAGCGAAATCCCCGAAGGAGAGAACTGAAATGGCAGCGAAATGGATCGAGGCCCTTACGGGGTCGCTCGAGCAGAAGAAGCAGTACCGGCAGTACAAGGCCCGCATCGAGGCCCTTCCCGAGCCGTATCGCGCCGCCGCGAAGGCATTCGAGCGGTACCTCATGTACAACGGCGGGATCACCGACGGCGACGCGGAGATGATGATCACGATGCTCAGCGACTTCGCCGACCTCTGGGAGCGCGCGGCCGCGGACGGGACGCCGATCAGTGCGATCGTCGGCGAGGATCCGGTCGAGTTCGCCGATGCGTTCGCCCAGGCGTACGCCGGGAAGCGCTGGATCGACAAGGAGCGCGCCCGCCTGACCAAGGCGATCGACGACGCAAAGCGAGAGGAGCAGAAGTGACCATCGACCAGGCTCTCGCACCAGCCATCCAGGTGCAGGGCATCGAGAAATCGTTCAAGGACCTGCAGGTGCTGCGGGGCGTCGACTTCGATGTGCAGCGGGGAACCATCTTCGCGCTGCTCGGCTCGAACGGCGCGGGCAAGACCACGCTGGTGCGGATCCTGTCGACGCTGCTGAACGCAGACGGGGGCACCGCGACGGTCCACGGCTTCGATGTCGCCGAACATCCGGGCGACGTGCGAGAGTCGATCAGCCTGACCGGGCAGTTCGCCGCGGTCGATGAGGTGCTCACCGGTCGTGAGAACCTCGTGCTGGTGGCCAAGCTGCGTCACCTGAAGAACCCGGGTGCGATCGCCGACGACCTGCTCGCTCGCTTCTCGCTCAGCGAGGCGGGAAACCGCAAGGCGTCGACGTACTCGGGCGGCATGCGCCGCCGGCTCGACATCGCGATGAGCCTGATCGGCGATCCGCCGATCATCTTCCTCGACGAGCCGACGACCGGGCTCGACCCACAGGCACGCGTCGAGGTCTGGCGCACCATCGAGCAACTCGCCGCGAACGGTACGACCGTGCTGCTCACCACGCAGTACCTCGACGAGGCCGAGCATCTGGCCGACCGGATCGCGATCCTGCACGAGGGCACGATCATCCAGAACGGCACGCTCGCCGAGCTCAAGCAACTCCTCCCGCCCGCCAAGGTCGAGTACGTCGAGAAGCAGCCCTCCCTCGAGGAGGTCTTCCTGGCCCTCGTCGGCGACGGCGGCGCGGGCAACATGGCCGAGACCGACCGCACCAGCGACACGGTCCAGGCAGAAGGGAATTCCCGATGACCACCCACGTCCTCGGCGACACCGGCGTTCTCACCGGCCGCTCGCTGCGCCACATCCTCCGAAGCCCCGACACGATCATCACGACCGCGGTCACGCCGATCGCGCTGATGCTGCTGTTCGTGTACGTGTTCGGCGGTGCGATCAACACCGGGTCCGGCGAGTCGTACGTCAACTACCTCCTGCCCGGCATCCTGCTCATCACGATCGCATCGGGAGTCGCGTACACCGCGTACCGGCTCTTCCTCGATCTGCAGGGCGGCATCTTCGAACGATTCCAGTCGATGCCGATCGCACGGTCGAGCGTGCTGTGGGCCCATGTGCTCACCTCGCTGGCCGCGAACGTGATCTCGGTCGCGATCGTCATCGGCGTCGCGCTGATCATGGGCTTCCGCACCGGGGCATCACCGGCGGCGTGGCTCGCGGTCGCCGGCATCCTGGTGCTGTTCACCCTCGCCCTCACCTGGATCGCGGTGGTCGCCGGGCTCTCGGCCAAGACGGTCGACGGTGCGAGCGCCTTCAGCTACCCGCTGATCTTCCTGCCGTTCATCAGCTCGGCCTTCGTGCCCACGGATTCGATGCCGGCGCCGGTCGCGTGGTTCGCCGAGAACCAACCGGTGACGTCGATCGTGAACACGATGCGGGCGCTGTTCGCCGGGCAGCCCGTCGGCAGTGACATCTGGATCGCCCTGGCCTGGCTCATCGGCATCCTCGTGGTCGCCTACGGCTTCGCCATCGCGATCTACCGGCGCAAGCTCGGCTAGACGACGTCGAGGCGGGTTCAGTCGAGTTCGACGACTTCGAACTCGAGCAGTTCGGCACCACTGGCCACGGGTGTGCGACTCTCTCGGGCGTGCGCCACTTCGGCGCGGCCGCCGCGCCATGCCTGGGAGTCCGCCTCGGTCGCCCACGTCGTCACGACGAAGTAGCGGTCGTCGCCGGCCACCGGGCGCAGGAGCTGGAACCCTTCGAAACCGGGTGCGGAGTCGACGGCGTGCTTGCGGGCAGCGAACCGAGCCTCCAACTCGGGGCCTGCCCCGGGTGGGACGGTGAGGGCGTTGATCTTCACGACGGACATTGCGGCTCCGTGATTGTGCGAATGGGATGCCGGAATTCAACGCGCCGTTCGTGGGCAGCGGCAGCACCAGCTCGGACTCGAAGTACTCATGGTAGCCCCCGCGGGTGTGCAATGGGTGCGGCGTCGCGGGCGCGGTGGCCCGAATCGGCCACGCGAGGATGGCCTCTCCGAGCGATGCTGCGCGAAGCGACCGCCCGATGGAATGACGGCATGACGACAACCACGCGCGTCGATCCACATGCGAGCAGCATCGCGAGCGGCATCCGACCGTTCGACCACCCCGTGCGCGGACGCTTCAACGCCTGGTTCTTCTCGGCGCTGGACCGGCACATCAATCGCCTCACCGCGCCGCTCAAGCAGACGGCGTTCGCCGGGCTCGCCACCGGAACCATCGTCGAACTCGGACCGGGCGTCGGCGCCAACCTGGGCTACCTGCCGTCGGGCTCGGAACTCATCGCCGTGGAACCCAATGCGCGCATGCACGAGGCGCTCGCGCGACGAAGCGCTCGGGAGGGCGTCACGGTGCGGATCATCGCCGAGTACGCCGAGCGGATGCCGCTGCCCGATGCATCCGTCGATGACGTGATCTGCTCCCTCGTGCTGTGCACGGTGACCGACCCCGACGCGGTGCTCCGCGAGGTGAGGCGCGTCCTGCGCCCCGGAGGGCGCTTCCGATTCGTCGAACACGTCGCCGCGCCGGCGGGAAGCACGCGTGCGCGCGTGCAGCGGGCGCTTCACGTGCCGTGGGGATGGGTGTTCGAGGGGTGCGATCCGCATCGCGACACTGGAGCCGCGATCGAAGCCGCTGGATTCCGGCATACCGAGATCTTCGAACGGATGCTGCAGCGAAGCGTGTTCTACCCGGTCAACACCGTGATCTGCGGCGTCGCCACACGGTGAACTGCTGCGTCGACCGGCGTTCCGGCATCCGAGCCGCACTTGTATGGTCGGACCTGTCACTGATGCTCCGTGCCATCGAACGGTAGGACCCATGACGCGCAACGCCGAACCGGCGGCCCGCACTGCCGCGCCGACCGCCATCGAGGTGCGCGGTGCGCGGGTGCACAACCTGAAGAACATCCACGTGGACGTGCCGTTGCAGCAATTGGTGGCGATCGCGGGGGTGTCGGGGTCGGGCAAGTCGTCGCTGGCGATGGGCGTGCTGTATGCAGAGGGCTCGCGCCGGTACATCGAGGCCCTGTCCACCTACACACGCCGGCGGATGTCGCATGCCGCCCGCGCCGCGGTGGACTCGGTGCGACACGTCCCGGCGGCGCTGGCGCTGCGTCAGCGGCCGGCGATTCCGGGGGTGAGGTCGACGTTCGGAACTGACAGCGCGCTTGCGCGACCCCGCGTGACCGCGCGCCTCCGGCTTCCGCGCAGGCCTGCCCGGCCGCCGGCCTCCATGACGACAAGCGTCGGTAAGCTCTCCGGCATGGTCGCGGCAGTCGTATTCGACATGGACGGCGTGATCGTCGAGAGCGAGCAGCGGTGGGAGGCCGTTCGCCGACAACTCGTGCTCGACTCCGGCCGGCCCTATCCCGACGAGGCCACGCGGAAGATGCAGGGCATGAGCGCCCCCGAGTGGCAGGCCTACCTGCACGAAGAACTCGGGGTTCCCGACGCGCCGGCTGAGATCGGACGCCGCGTGGTGGGCGAGATGGCGAGGTCGTATCGCGCTGAACTGCCCCTGATCGACGGCGCGCCCGACGCGGTTCGCGCCCTGGCCGAACGCTATCCGCTCGCGGTCGCCTCCTCGTCGAATCGGGAGCTGATCGAGCTGGCGCTCTCCCTTGCGGGAGTGGCCGACGCGTTCCGAGCCGTGGTCTCGAGCGAGGAGGTCGAGCGCGGCAAGCCCGAGCCCGACGTCTACCTCGAAGCTGCCTCGCGCCTCGGAGTCAGTGCGGCCGACTGCGCGGCCGTGGAGGACTCGTCGAACGGAATCCGCTCGGCGCACGCGGCGGGCATGCGCGTCATCGCCGTGCCGAACCGCGCGTACCCGCCGTCGGCGGAGTCGCTGGCGCTCGCCGACGTCGTGCTCGATTCGATCACCGCGCTGACGCCCGACGTCGTGGCGGGAGGATGAGGTGTTCCGAGGACCGCTGAGTTTCGCGGCGGGAAAGAATCGCGGAACTTTCGCCGCCGGGCACCCTTAATGTAAGAAGGAGCCACCGACCCGCACGTAGGGTGATCCCTGCAGCAGTGCTGCCGCGCCCGGCTCCGCCGGACGGCATCCCGCACGGAGCCATGGGCGAGATGCCACGTCGCACCGACGAGCACATGGTCGCCGCGACGAGAAGGAGTAAGCAATGACGCGCATCGGCGTCGTCACCGAGCATGGCTCGGAGACCCGAGTCGCCGCAACGCCGGCGACCGTGAAGCAGTTGATCGGCATGGGATACGACGTCGCCGTCGAGACCGGCGCCGGCGAGAAGTCGTCCTTCCCCGACGACGCGTACACCGCCGCGGGCGCGGCGATCGTGTCGGCGCCCGCGGCGATCGCCAGCGACATCGTCCTCAAGGTGAATGCGCCGACCGACACCGAGATCGCGTTGCTCGAGCCGGGCACCACCGTGATCAGCCTGCTCAGCCCGGCACTGCGCCCCGACCTGCTCCAGGCCCTGGCCGCGCGTGGCGTGACGGCGCTCGCGCTCGATGCCGTGCCACGCATCTCGCGGGCCCAGTCGATGGACGTGCTGAGCTCGATGGCGAACATCGCCGGGTACCGCGCCGTCGTCGAAGCGGCGCACGAGTTCGGCCGGTTCTTCACCGGACAGGTCACGGCAGCGGGCAAGGTGCCACCCGCGAAGGTGCTCGTCGCGGGGGCCGGCGTCGCCGGCCTGGCCGCCATCGGTGCGGCATCCAGCCTCGGCGCCATCGTGCGGGCGACCGACCCTCGTCCTGAGGTGGCCGACCAGGTCAAGTCGATCGGCGGCGAGTACCTGAAGGTCGAGGTCGAGGTCGAGCAGTCGACCGACGGCTACGCCAAGGCGACCAGCGAGGCCTATGATCGCCGCGCGGCCGAGATCTACTCCGAGCAGGCGCGCGACGGCGACATCATCATCACGACGGCGCTGATCCCGGGCCGTCCGGCGCCGCGGCTCATCACGGCAGCGGATGTCGCGAGCATGAAGCCCGGCAGCGTCATCGTCGACATGGCGGCCGCGCAGGGCGGCAACGTCGAGGGCTCCGTCGCGGGCGAGCGCATCGTCACGCCGAACGGCGTGATCATCCTCGGCTACACCGACCTCGCGTCGCGCCTTCCCACGCAGGCGTCGCAGCTGTACGGCACCAACCTCGTGAACCTCGTGAAGCTGTTCACGCCGGGCAACGACGGTCGATTCGTCATCGACTTCGACGACGTGGTGCAGCGCGCCGTCACGGTCGTGCGCGACGGTGAGGTGACGTGGCCGCCGCCTCCCGTGCAGGTCTCGGCGGCGACGGCCCCGGCGCAGGCGAAGGCGGCAGCGGATGTCGCGGACGCGGCATCCGTCACCACCAAGCCCAAGCGCAAGCTCTCGAAGGGCGGACGCCTCGCGCTCATCGTCGCCGGCATCGCCGCGCTCTTCGTCGTGAACGCGATCGCACCCGAGCCGCTGCCGCAGCACATCACGGTGCTCGTGCTGTCGGTCGTGATCGGCTTCTACGTGATCGGCAAGGTGGCGCACGCGTTGCACACGCCGCTCATGAGCGTGACGAACGCGATCTCGGGCATCATCATCGTCGGCGCGATCGTGCAGGTGACGAGCACCGACCCGGTCGTGCAGGTGCTCTCGGCGGTCGCCATCCTGATCGCCTCCATCAACATCTTCGGCGGGTTCGCGGTGACGCGACGCATGCTCGGAATGTTCGCCAAGGGCGAGCGGGCCGGCAGCTGACCGACGCCATCGACAACGCCCTAGGAGCCCCCATTGCCTGAGAACCTGCTGACCCCCGAGTCCATCGCCGGCGCCGCGTACATCGTCGCCGCCCTGCTGTTCATCCTCAGCCTCGCCGGCCTGAGCAAGCACGAGTCCGCCCGATCCGGTGTCACGTACGGCATCATCGGCATGGCCATCGCCCTGGCCGCCACGATCTGGCTCACCTTCGCCGGCGGGTGGGGCGAGCCCTCCGTCATGGTCGGCCTCGTCCTGCTCATCGTCGCCGTGATCATCGGCGCCGCGATCGGCCTCTGGCGTGCCCGCATCGTGAAGATGACCGGGATGCCCGAGCTCATCGCGCTGCTGCACAGCTTCGTCGGTCTCGCCGCGGTGATCGTCGGCTGGAACGGCGCGCTCGACCCGCCCGCGCTCGAGGGGCCTCTCGCCGACATCCACCACGCCGAGGTGTTCATCGGCGTGTTCATCGGCGCCGTGACCTTCACGGGTTCGGTCGTCGCATTCCTGAAGCTCTCGGCGCGCATGAAGTCGGCCCCGCTCGTGCTTCCCGGCAAGAACGTGCTGAACCTCGGCGCGCTGGTCGTGTTCGTCGGCCTCACGGTCTGGTACGTCATGGACTCCCAGCTCTGGCTGCTGATCGTGGTGACCGCCCTGGCGCTCGCGCTCGGATGGCACCTCGTCGCGTCGATCGGCGGCGGCGACATGCCCGTGGTCGTCTCGATGCTCAACAGCTACTCCGGCTGGGCCGCGGCCGCCGCCGGGTTCCTGCTCAACAACGACCTGCTCATCGTGACCGGCGCGCTCGTCGGCTCCTCGGGTGCCTACCTGTCGTACATCATGTGCAAGGCGATGAACCGGTCGTTCATCTCGGTCATCGCCGGCGGCTTCGGCATCGAGGCGCCCCGGAAGGGCGACGAGGACCTGGGCGAGCACCACGAGATCCAGGCTCAGGATGCCGCGGAGTTGCTGAAGAACGCTTCGAGCGTGGTCATCACGCCCGGGTACGGCATGGCCGTCGCGCAGGCGCAGTATCCCGTCGCCGAGCTCACGCAGAAGCTCCGCGAGCGCGGCATCGACGTGCGCTTCGGAATCCACCCGGTCGCGGGGCGCCTGCCCGGCCACATGAACGTGCTGCTCGCCGAGGCGAAGGTGCCGTACGACATCGTCGAGGAGATGGACGAGATCAACGACGACCTCGCCGAGACGTCGGTCGTGCTCGTGATCGGCGCCAACGACACGGTGAACCCGGCCGCGGCCGAAGACCCGGGCAGTCCCATCGCGGGCATGCCGGTGCTGCGCGTCTGGGAGGCCGACAACGTGATCGTGTTCAAGCGGTCGATGGCGAGCGGCTATGCCGGCGTTCCGAACCCGCTGTTCTACCGCGACAACGCGCAGATGCTCTTCGGCGACGCCAAGCAGCGGGTGGAGGACATCCTCAAGGCCTTCTGAGGCCCGGCGCCCGGGAGGGGAACCGAACCCGGCGCACATCAGGCCGGGCCGGGCGCCCTGGCGGAGAATGGTGGTGATGTCCAGGACCGGCGGGCCCGGATGATCGGCTCGCACACCGTCGAGGCGGCTCGCGCGACGCAACGCGCCGCCGGGTGGAGCGATGCTCGTGTCGCGCTCGTGATCGCGTGCGCGGCGGCGACCGTCGGGATCGCCGGCTCGTGGATCCCCTCGCTGTGGGGTGAAGAGGCGGCGAGCCTCATGTCGGCACGCCGGGACTGGGAATCGCTCGCCGCGCTGCTCGGCAACGTCGACGCGGTGCACGGCCTGTACTACGCGGTGCTGCACGTGTGGACGGACCTCGCCGGCACGTCTCCGTTCGCGGTACGCCTGCCATCGGGGCTCGCGTACGGCGCGGCGGCCGCCGGCCTCTACCTGCTCGTGCGAACCCGGGCCGACCGCGTGACCGCCCTCACCGCCGCGGTCGTGCTCTGCGTGGTGCCGAGGATCTCGCAGGCGGCGACCGAGGCGCGACCGCTCGCCTTCGCGACCGCGTGCGCGGTGTGGCTCACCGTGCTGCTGGCGTACCTGATGGACGGGCGGATGCCCCGCGGCTGGTGGTGGGGATACTCGGTCGGGCTCGCGCTGAGCGTCTACCTGAACCTCTACCTGGTTCTGATGCTTCCCATCCACGCGATCGCGCTCGCGCTGCATCCGCAACGTCGCGCGCGTCTCGTCGACTTCGCGTTCCCCGCCGCCGTCGCGCTCGTGCTCGCGACCCCGATCATCGTCGTCGCCGCTGCCCAGCGGCAGCAGGTCGCATTCCGTGCCGATCAGGACGTCGTGACGCTCGACGGCGTGCTCGTCGGGCAATGGTTCATGCTCGGATCGTTCGCCGTCGTGAGCTGGATGCTCGTCGCGGCATCCGTCGCAGTGGGGATCGCATCCGCACGGGATCCAGCCTGGGCGGGCGAGCGCTGGTTGCTCGGCCTGGGGCTCGCGTGGTTCGTGCTGCCGACCGCGGTACTGCTCATCGCGACCGAGGTGCTGACGCCGCTGTACACGCCGCGGTACCTGGTGTTCTGCGCCCCCGGCGTCGCCATCGCCGTCGCCATCGCCGTCGGGCGGATGCGACCGAACGTGGTCGGGGCCCTCGTGCTCGCGGTCATCATCGGCCTCGCCGTCCCGGCGTACGTCGACCAGCGCACCCCGTACGCGAAGAACCTGGGTACCGATTGGCAGGCGGTGTCGGCGACCGTCGGGAGCATGGCCGAGCCCGGCGATGGTGTGCTCTTCGACGAGAGCGTTCGACCATCGCTGCGGCCGCGACTGGCGATGTACACGTATCCCGACGGCTTCGTCGACCTCGTCGACCTCGGGCTGGTACGCGCTCATCACGAGACCGATCGACTATGGGATGTCACCGCGCCGCTGGCTGAGCTCCGGGAACGCCTGGACGGGATCGACCGGGTGATCGTCGTCGCTCGCAGCCCGGACGGTGTCGAGCCCGATGTCGACACGTTGCGTGCATCGGGGTTCGTCGAGCTCGAGCGGAGACCGCTGGAGACGGACGTCGTGCGGCTCTTCGCGCGGGATCCGACGCACGGCGCGGCGAGTGCGTCGCGCTAGTGCCACCGGGGCACCGTCCGGATGCGCCGCGTAGGATGGATCGGAATCCCGTTCCACCCTGAAAGAGGTCACCCTGGCCACCGCACGCCATGCCCCCGAGCGCGCACAGTACTGGATCGTCCCGGTCGTGCGCGGACTCCTCGCGCTCGCGCCGGCCGTGATCATCACGTTCTCGCAGAGTCACGCGCCCGAGGTCGGCCTCATGGTGTTCGGGGCGTGGGCGATCCTGTCGGGTCTCGTGGTCGGAGCGCTCACCATGCGATTCATGGCTGATCGCGGCATCCGATCGCCGTTCGTCATCACCGCCGTCGCAACGGTCGCGGCCGGCCTGCTCGCCGTCACGGTGCCCGGCGGCCTGCCGTTCTTCCTCTACCTCGTCAGCGTGTGGGCGGCAGTGACGGGCTTCGTCGAGCTCTATGCCGGGCTGCGCGGGCGCGCACGCACGCCCGCATCACGGGACTGGATCGCCGCGGGCGCGTTCACCGCGCTGCTCGCGATCGTGTTCCTCCTGCTTCCGCCCGACTCCGTCACTGCCGTCGGCCTGCTCGGCGGCTACCTGGTGATCTTGGGTGTCTATCTCGTCATCGGCGGGTTCTCGCTGAAGTGGGCCGCGGCCCCCGACGCCGCGGCATCCGGAACGGAGCAACACTCGTGACCCATTCCCCCGGCGAATTCAAGCCGAGCCGGCGCGACATGCTGCGCCCGATCGAGTACGTCGGCGGCTCGGCGATCGCCGCGATCTTCACTGGAGCCATCGTGCTCATGGTCACGCGCGACTGGACGATGTCGCTCATCGTCACCGGTGGCGTATTCATCGTCGTGCTCGTCGTGTTGGCGCTGCTGGCGATGGCGGTCAAGCCCGATGCCTCGGAGTCGGCCGAGCTCGGCGGGGACGACGCCGATCATGACGCCGGCGGCGAGCCCGGGTCGGAGCCGCCCGCGCACTGAGGTCGCAGGCTACGGCCGAACGGCCGGTTCGAACCGGTCGACGAGCTCCGAAGCGAGGCCCGTGTAGGTCGCGGGGGTCAGCGCGAGCAGCCGCTGCTTCGCGGCATCCCCGATCTCGAGGCGGTCGACGAACTCGGCCAGCTCGGCAGCCCCCACCCGCTTGCCGCGGGTGAGCTCCTTGAGCAGCGCATAGGGGTCGGCGATCGTCGAGCGCCCCGCGACCACCTCGGCTCGGATGACGGTCTGGATCGCCTCCCCGAGCACCTCCCAGTTCATGTCGAGGTCGGCGAGCAGGAGGTCGCGGTCGAGATCGATCTCGCCCAGCCCGCGCTGGATGTTGTCGAGCGCGAGCACCGAATGCCCGAAGCCCACGCCGATGTTGCGCTGCGCACTGGAGTCGGTGAGGTCGCGCTGCAGCCGCGAGGTGACGAGGGTCGCGGCGAGCGAATCGAGCACCGCACTCGACAGTTCGAGATTCGCCTCGGCGTTCTCGAACCGGATGGGGTTCACCTTGTGCGGCATCGTCGATGATCCCGTCGCGCCCGCCGCTGGGATCTGCCGGAAGTAGCCGAGCGAGATGTAGGTCCAGACGTCGGTCGCGAGGTTGTGCAGCACGCGATTGGCGTGGCTCACGCGAGCGTAGAGCTCAGCCTGCCAGTCGTGCGACTCGATCTGCGTCGTGAGGGGGTTCCACGTCAGTCCGAGCGACTCGACGAATTCGCGCGAGACGTCGGGCCACGCGACATCGGGGGCGGCGACGATGTGCGCCGAGAACGTGCCGGTGGCGCCCGAGAACTTGCCCAGGTATTCGGTTGCCTCGACCTGCTTCGCGATGCGCTCGAGGCGGTGTGCGAAGACGGCGAGCTCCTTGCCCATCGTCGTGGGGGTGGCGGGCTGCCCGTGCGTGCGCGAGAGCATCGCGGCATCCCGGTGCTCCGTCGCGAGCTGGGCGAGCGTGTCGATGACCGCGCGGTACTTGGGCAGCCACACCTGCTGTACCGCGTCGCGCACCGTGATGGCGTAGGAGAGGTTGTTGATGTCCTCGCTCGTGCACGCGAAGTGCGTGAGCTCGGCGATCGAGTCGAGTCCGAGGGACTCGAGCCGCCGCCGCACGAAGTACTCGACCGCCTTGACGTCGTGGCGGGTCGTCGCCTCGAGGGAGGCGAGCTCGTCGATGTCGGCCGGCCCGAATCCGCTCACGATCTCGCGCAGCTGCGCCTGCTGCTCGGCGGAGAGCGGCGTCGCGCCGAAGAAGCCCCGATCGGTCTGCGCGATCAGCCACTCGATCTCGACGTGCACGCGCGCGCGGTTCAGGCCCGCCTCGGAGAGGTGCTCTCCGAGTTCGCCGACCGCCGAGCGATACCGTCCGTCGAGCGGGCTGAGCGGCTGGGGAGGCAGCGAAGTCATCGGGTTCCTTGTCTGAGAGCGGGGGCGAGTTGTCGGAAGAGCGCCTGCGTCGCCCGCTCTATCATCGCAAGAACTCGATCGAAGGTCGCGGCATCCGAGTAGTAGGGGTCTGGTACGTCGTGCAGCCCGGCGAGTTCGGCGTCGAACTCGAGGAGCAGCCGCACCTTGTCCTGGTCGAGCGAGGTGGGCGCCTGGTTCCGAAGGATCCGTGCCTGCCCGCGGTCGAACGCGACGACGAGATCGAGGTCGGGGAAGTCGTGCGCGTCGAACTGGCGGGCCCGATGGTGCGATCCGTCGTACCCCGCGCGCTCGAGGGCGTCGATCGTGCGCTGATCAGCCTGCTCGCCGACGTGCCAGTCGCCCGTCGCCGCCGATTCGATGGCGATGCGCTCGCCGAGCCCGGTGCGTTCGGCGAGCGAGCGCAGCACGGTCTCGGCCATCGGGGAGCGGCAGATGTTTCCGGTGCACACGAACGACACTCGGAATGGCTGAGCGGCGCCGCCCGAGGATTGCGCTCCCGTCATGCGTTCCATTGTGGTGGAGTCCGGCGTGGCGTGTCTCGTCCTCCACGGGCCGGCCCGGCGACGCGTTCGCAACGGATGTGGCGAGAGCCGGTTGCTCGCGACACCGCGTGCACAAGGCTCGGCCCATGGCCGCTTCCGATCCGCTCACCGACCTGCTGGCGAACGACCGCGCCGACGCAGCCCGCGCCCTCGACGCGGCGCAGCGCCATCTCGTGATGCTCCGAAGCCTTCGGGCCGAGATCTGGGACACGTATCGAACGCTGGTGCCTGCGGCGACCGGCAGGTGGCGCTCCGAGGCGGCCGATCGGTACGCCGAGCGCCTCGATGAGCTGCGACGCCACCTCTTCCGGGGGCGAGATGCCGTCGATGGGGCCGAGGCGGCCCTCGTGGAGTGCGTCGACCGGCTGCGCAGCGAGCACGATGCGCTCTCGGCCACGCCCCTCCGATGAGCGACGAGCTGACCGTCTCGGGCAGCGGTTCATCCATGGTCGCGATCGACGAGCTCTTCGTCGATGCCGCCCGGCTCGCGGCCACCGAGTCCGTTGTCGCGAGTTGGCGTGAACGCGCCGGGGTCATCCGTCGCGGGCTGGAGCTCGAGCGGCTGCCGAGGAGTGCGCAGGCCTGGCACACCGGGTCCCCGATGGCGGCGCTCGAGGAGTTCGATCGCGTGGTCGCCGTGGTGAAGGAGCTCGCGGTATCCCTTCGAGCCGGCCTGCTCCAGGCCGCCGAGCAGTACGGCGCGACCGAACGTCTCGTCGGCGCCCTCTGGACGCTCGGCGCGGCCTTCGCTGCGCCGTTCCTCGGCTTCGCCGCCCCGTCCCTGCTGCTCGGTGGTGCCCTGGCCGCGGCCGGGCAGGGCGCGGGATCGCACCTGTGGCGTGCGCTCGGGTGGGGGGCGACGCCGCTCGAGCGATGGCTCGTCGAGCATCGCGACCTGCTCTCGGATCCGTTGTTCGTGCGGTTCGTACGGCTGGCGGCCGACCATGCCGATGAGTTCGGCATGGGAGCCGCGCACGTTCCGTTGCCCGCCCCGTTCATCAGCGCGATCGGCTCGGGCGTCGGCGCTCCCGAGAGCGCGTCGATGCTGCTCGGCACGATGGGCGCGCTCGGCGTGCTCGGCAGTCGAGCATTCGTCGACGGTCCGGTTCGCGTCGATCGGGCCGCAGGCGCAGGTGTCGAGGGGGATCGAGGCGTGCCGGTGCGGCCGCCGACGGGTGTGGGCGACCTCGCGCGGCGTGTGCCGTCGGGCGGCGACGGAAGTGCGCAGATCCGGGTCGAGCGGTACGGCACCGCCGACGATCCGCGATGGATCGTCTACGTCGGGGGCACCGTGGAGGTCGGGCTGGTCGCCGGCGAACAACCGATGGACATGACCTCGAACACCCACGGCGTGGCCGACGACACCGCGCTCGACCTGCTCCGCCTGGCCGGCGCCGATTCCGGTGCCGGCGAGCGGGCGACACGCGAGGCCCTGCGTCAAGCGGGGATGCAGCCGGGCGATCCGCTGCTCGCCGTGGGGTACTCGGGGGGCGGCGTGATCGCCGCGAAGCTCGCGGCCGACCCCGAGCTCGGTGCGGTCGGGGCGGTCAACCTGGGCGGCCCGGTGGCATCCGCCCCGACGCGCGACGACGCGGTACTGCTCTCGATCGAGCACGAGGAGGATCTCGTTCCGGCAGTTGGCGGCGCGGGGCATCCGTCGGATCAACGGCTCACCGTCACGAGGAGCGTGCTCGAGGCCGACCGCACGTACGACGGCGTCCTCCCCGCTCACGAACTCGAGCGCTACCGCGAGACCGCCGCCCTCGTCGACCGGTCCGACGAGCAACGCGTCGCCGCCTTCCGCGAACTCGTCGGCGAGATCACCCGCGGCGTCGACGGCGAAGGCAGCGAATGGGTGGCGACTCGCGAGGTCAGTCCCGTGACGGGCGCACCACGAGCCCGATGAGCCAGCTGATCAGGCCGAGCACCAGTGCCCCGAGCACGCCCCACCAGAAGCCGTCGATCTCGAGGCCGAAGCCCATGAGGTCGCTGATCCACGCGACGAGCAGCAGGAGCAGGCCGTTCACGATGAAGGAGATGAGACCAAGTGTCAAGACGTAGAGGGGAAAGGCGATGATGCGCACGAACGTGCCGACGACCGCGTTGACGAGCCCGAAGATCAGGGCGATGAGCAGGTACGTCAGCACCGTCGCGAGGGTCGTGTCCTCGTAGGGAACGACTCGTACGCCCGAGACGATGAGGGTGGTGAGCCACAGGGCGAATGCGACGACGATGACCTTGACGATGAACCGCATCCACCCACTCTGGCAGACGGCCCCTGTTCGGCGAAGGGGTACGGTGGAATCCGTGACCGCACCCGAGCCGACGGGGCCGAGCGTTCGCCTGCGCCCCGAGATCGCCGCCCTTCCGCCATACCGACAGGGGCGGCCCGCGCCTGCCGACGGCTTCAAGCTGTCGAGCAACGAGAACCCGTTCCCACCGCTCGCCGGCGTCGCCGACGCCGTGGCCGCGGCCGCGCAGCAGATCAATCGCTATCCCGACGCCACGGCCCTGGTGCTGCGCGAGAAGCTCGCCGAACGGTACGGGGTGACCGCCGACGAGGTGATCGTGGGCGCCGGGTCGGTCGCCCTGCTCGCCGCCTTCATCGCGGCCGCCGCGGGCGCGGGCGACGAGGTCGTCTACTCCTGGCGATCGTTCGAGGCCTACCCGGGCCTGGTCACCGTCTCGGGTGCCACGAGCGTGACCGTGCCGAACCGAGCCGACCACGGCCACGACCTCGACCGCATGGCCGAAGCGATCGCCGATCGCACGCGAGTCGTCATCGTGTGCTCTCCGAACAACCCCACCGGCACCATCGTCATGGCATCCGAGTTCGAGGCGTTCATGGCCCGCGTGCCGGCCGACCGGCTCGTGCTGCTCGACGAGGCCTACATCGAGTTCGTGCGCGATGCGGCATCCGTCGACGGCCGTACCCTCATCGGCCGGTACCCGAACCTCGTGATCCTGCGCACCTTCTCGAAGGCCTACGGACTCGCCGGGCTTCGCGTCGGCTACGCCATCGGCCAGGTGCCCGTCCTCGATGCGGCGCGATCGACCACCATCCCGCTGAGCGTCACCGCCGCCTCAACCGCCGCCGGGCTGGCTTCGCTCGAGCCCGCGGCCGAGGCCGAACTGCTCGAACGGGTCGCCACGATCGCCGCCCGCCGCGACGGGCTCCGTGCGGCGCTGATCGAACAGGGCTGGCCGATCCCGGTGGCCCAGGGAAACTTCGTCTGGCTGCCGACCGGCGAGCAGACCTCGGTCGTCGCCGAGCGGCTCTTCGACGCCGGACTGGTCACGCGGGCGTTCCCGCCCGACGGGATCCGGGTCTCGGTGGGCGAGGAGGAGTCTGTCGAAACCCTCCTCCGGATTCTCGGTGAGCTTGTGCCGGCCTCACAAGAAGGGCGCCCAGCGTAGCGGGTAGCGTGGAACGGTGACAGCCCGCCAACGAGACTTCACCGCGCCGAGGGTCCGACTCCTGACGCCAGCTGGCGAGCTGCGCCCCACCCCCGAGGCCGAGCCGTACCTGCCACTCGTCGAGGCGCTGCCCGACGAGATGCTCGAGCGGTTCTATCGCGACATGGTGGTCTCGCGCCGCATCGACATCGCCAGCGCGAACATGCAACGCCAGGGCCAGCTGGCGCTGTGGGTGCCGAGCCACGGCCAGGAGGCCGCGCAGGTCGGGTCGGCGCATGCCGCCCGCGCGCAGGACCACCTCTTCCCCTCCTACCGTGAGCACATCGTGGGCATGATCCGCGGGCTCGACCCCGTGCACATCCTCGAGCTCCTCCGCGGCGCGACGCTCGGCGGCTGGAACCCCGACGAGAACGGCAACTTCCACCTCTACACCCTCGTGCTCGCGGCGCAGACCCTGCACGCCACGGGCTACGCCATGGGCCTCCAGTTCGACGGCCTCTCCGGAACGGGCGAGCCCGAGACGGATGCCGCGGTGCTCGTGTACTACGGCGACGGAGCCACGTCGCAGGGCGACGCCAACGAGGCCCTCGTCTTCGCGTCGAGCTACCAGACGCCGCAGGTCTTCTTCATCCAGAACAACCACTGGGCGATCTCGGTGCCCGTCTCGCGCCAGTCGCGCTCCCCGCTCTCGCTCCGGGGTGGCGGATTCGGCATGCCCGGAGTCCGCATCGACGGCAACGACGTGCTCGTCAGCTACGCCGTGACGCGGCAGTCGCTCGACGAGGCGCGCGCCGGTGCGGGTCCCAGCCTCATCGAGGCCCTCACCTATCGCATGGGCGCGCACACGACCGCCGACGATCCCACGAAGTACCGCGCCGATGCCGAGGTGCAGCACTGGGCCGAGCGCGACCCCATCACGCGGTACCGCACGTGGCTCGCGGGCCGCGGGGCATCCGCTGCCTTCTTCGACGACGTCGACACCGAGGCGTCGGATGTCGCATCCGACCTGCGCCGCCGGGCGCTCGAGCTGCCCGCACCGACCCGCGAGAAGATCTTCGCCCACGTCTACAGCGAGCCGCATCCGGTGATGGCCGAGGAGCTCGCGTGGCTCGAGGCGTACGAGGCGGGATTCGAGGGAGGGCCGGCATGAGCGCGCGAGTCGGCCAGGAGCCGCAGGTGACGGATGCCGCGGCATCCGACGGTCTCGACCCGTCGCGTGCGGCGACGGCACGACCGGTGGAGCACGGTCTGCGTGGCGTGCAGACGCTCTCGATGGCCAAGGCCATCAACGCGGGGCTTCGCGAGGCGCTGCGCGCCGACGACAAGGTGCTGCTCATGGGCGAGGACATCGGCCCGCTCGGCGGGGTCTTCCGGGTGACCGAGGGCCTGCAGGCCGAGTTCGGCGAGAAGCGCGTGCTCGACACGCCCCTCGCCGAGTCGGGCATCGTGGGCACCGCCATCGGGCTCGCGATGCGCGGCTACCGCCCGGTGGTCGAGATCCAGTTCGACGGATTCATCTTCCCCGCGTTCGACCAGATCACCACGCAGCTCGCACGGGTCACGGTGCGGCACGACGGCACGCTCTCGATGCCGGTCGTGATCCGCGTGCCGTACGGCGGTCACATCGGCTCGATCGAGCACCACCAGGAGAGCCCCGAGGCCTACTTCGCGCATACCCCCGGACTGCGCGTGGTGAGCCCGTCGAGCCCGCACGACGCGTACTGGATGATCCAGGAGGCCATCGCCTCGAACGATCCCGTGCTGTTCTTCGAGCCGAAGAGCCGCTACTGGCCGAAGGGCCCGGTCGACCAGGATCACTCGGGCATGCCATTGCACGCGAGCCGCGTCATCCGTCATGGCACCGATGTCACGGTGGTGGGGCACGGTGCAATGATCTCCACGCTGCTGCAGGCCGCCGAGATCGCGGCGGGTGAGAGCATCAGCCTCGAGGTCGTCGACCTCCGCACCCTCTCCCCCATCGACTACGGGCCGATCCTTGATTCGGTGCAGCGCACCGGACGACTCGTGGTCGCGCAGGAGGCGTACGGCTTCGTGAGCATCGGATCCGAGATCGCCGCGACGGTGGCCGAGCGGGCGTTCTACTCGCTCGAGGCTCCCGTGCTGCGCGTGTCGGGCTTCGACGCGCCGTTCCCGCCCGCGGCGCTCGAGTCCGAGTACCTGCCGAGCGCCGACCGGGTGCTCGAGGCGGTCGACCGCGCGCTGGCGTTCTGACCGATGGCCCCATCGCCGAGTGTGCTCGAACTGCGCGGACGAGACTCGTTCTGGCACCGGATCCAGGTCGGAACGAGCACACTCGGCGCTACGCACATGACGACGACGGAATAGATCGACTGCGAGGGTAGACAAATGAGCGAGATCCGATTCCCGTTGCCCGACGTCGGCGAGGGCCTGACCGAGGCCGAGATCGTGCAGTGGCGCGTCGCCCCCGGCGATCGCATCGCGCTCGACCAGGTGTTCGTCGAGATCGAGACGGCGAAGTCGCTCGTCGAGCTGCCGAGCGCGTTCGAGGGAGTCGTGTCCGAGCTCCTGGTCGACGAGGGCACGACGGTAGATGTGGGCACGCCGATCCTGGTGATCCAGACGGATGCCGCGAGCACGGATGCCGCGGCGCCGGCGCCGCGGCATCCGTGCTCGCGGCATCCGTCTGGATCACCAGGATCGGCGTGCCCACATCTACCGTCGTGCCCTCGTCGACCAGGAGCTCGGACACGACTCCCTCGAACGCGCTCGGCAGCTCGACGAGCGACTTCGCCGTCTCGATCTCGACGAACACCTGGTCGAGCGCGATGCGATCGCCGGGGGCGACGCGCCACTGCACGATCTCGGCCTCGGTCAGGCCCTCGCCGACGTCGGGCAACGGGAATCGGATCTCGCTCATTTGTCTACCCTCGCAGTCGATCTATTCCGTCGTCGTCATGTGCGTAGCGCCGAGTGTGCTCGTTCCGACCTGGATCCGGTGCCAGAACGAGTCTCGTCCGCGCAGTTCGAGCACACTCGGCGATGGGGCCATCGGTCAGAACGCCAGCGCGCGGTCGACCGCCTCGAGCACCCGGTCGGCGCTCGGCAGGTACTCGGACTCGAGCGCCGCGGGCGGGAACGGCGCGTCGAAGCCCGACACGCGCAGCACGGGAGCCTCGAGCGAGTAGAACGCCCGCTCGGCCACCGTCGCGGCGATCTCGGATCCGATGCTCACGAAGCCGTACGCCTCCTGCGCGACCACGAGTCGTCCGGTGCGCTGCACCGAATCAAGGATCGGCCCGTAGTCGATGGGGGAGAGGGTGCGGAGGTCGACGACCTCGAGGCTGATGCTCTCACCCGCCGCGATCTCGGCGGCCTGCAGCAGCGTGGAGATCATTGCACCGTGCCCCACCACCGTGACATCGGTGCCATGACGGATGACGCGGCTCGCGTGCAATGGCATGCCCGAGTGATCCTGGTCGACCGGGCCCTTCGGCCAGTAGCGGCTCTTCGGCTCGAAGAACAGCACGGGATCGTTCGAGGCGATGGCCTCCTGGATCATCCAGTACGCGTCGTGCGGGCTCGACGGGCTCACCACGCGCAGTCCGGGGGTATGCGCGAAGTAGGCCTCGGGGCTCTCCTGGTGGTGCTCGATCGAGCCGATGTGACCGCCGTACGGCACGCGGATCACGACCGGCATCGAGAGCGTGCCGTCGTGCCGCACCGTGACCCGTGCGAGCTGCGTGGTGATCTGGTCGAACGCGGGGAAGATGAATCCGTCGAACTGGATCTCGACCACCGGGCGGTAGCCGCGCATCGCGAGCCCGATGGCGGTGCCCACGATGCCCGACTCGGCGAGGGGCGTGTCGAGCACGCGCTTCTCGCCGAACTCGGCCTGCAGGCCCTCGGTCACCCGGAAGACCCCGCCGAGCGGGCCGATGTCCTCGCCCATGAGCAGCACCTTGTCGTCGGCGCGCAGCGCCTCGCGAAGCCCCGCGTTGATGGCCTTGGCCATCGAGAGCGTCTGCACGCCACGCAGACCGTGCTCCACCGGTCGTGCCGTCGCCGCACGCGACGGGTCGAGACCGTCGGATGCCGCGGCATCCGTCACCTGCGGCTCCTGGCCGACTCGCGCGCTCATGCCGGCCCTCCCTCGAATCCCGCCTCGTACGCCTCGAGCCACGCGAGCTCCTCGGCCATCACCGGATGCGGCTCGCTGTAGACGTGGGCGAAGATCTTCTCGCGGGTCGGTGCGGGCAGCTCGAGCGCCCGGCGGCGCAGGTCGGATGCGACATCCGACGCCTCGGTGTCGACGTCGTCGAAGAAGGCAGCGGATGCCCCGCGGCCCGCGAGCCACGTGCGGTACCGCGTGATGGGGTCGCGCTCGGCCCAGTGCTGCACCTCGGCATCGGCGCGGTACTTCGTGGGATCGTCGGCGGTCGTGTGCGCGCCCATGCGATAGGTGAGGGCCTCGATGAGGCTGGGACCCGCACCGGCGCGCGCCTCGTCGAGCGACTGCCGCGTCACGGCGTAGCTGACGAGCACGTCGTTGCCGTCGATGCGGACTCCGGGCATGCCGAATCCGCCACCCCGGAGCGAGAGCGGGGAGCGCGACTGGCGCGAGACGGGCACCGAGATCGCCCAGTGGTTGTTCTGGATGAAGAAGACCTGCGGCGTCTGGTAGCTCGACGCGAAGACGAGGGCCTCGTTGGCGTCGCCCTGCGACGTGGCTCCGTCGCCGTAGTACACGAGCACCGCGGCATCCGTCTCGGGCTCGCCCGTTCCGGAGAGGCCGTCGAACTGGAGGCCCATGGCGTAGCCCGTGGCGTGCAGGGTCTGCGCCGCGAGCACGAGGGTGTAGAGGTGGAAGTTGCCGTTCTCGTCGGGGTTCCAGCCGCCGAGCGTCGCGCCGCGGAGGAGCTCGAGGATGTGCACGGGGTCGAGCCCGCGGATCATGCCCACGATGTGCTCACGGTAGGAGGGGAAGAGGTGGTCCTGCGCGCGGGCGGCATGCGCCGACCCGACCTGCGCGGCCTCCTGGCCGTGGCTCGGCACCCACAGCGCCAGCTGGCCCTGGCGTTGCATGTTCGCGCTGGCGATGTCGATGCGGCGCGAGACCACCATGTCGCGATAGAACCGCTCGAGCATCTCGTCGGGCAGCGCCTCGACGAGTGGCAGGTACGGCTCGGCCTCGGGGGTGGGGCGCAGCTCGCCAGCTGGCGTCAGGAGTCGGACCCTCGGCGCGGTGAAGTCTCGTTGGCGGGCTGTCACCGTTCCACGCTACCCGCTACGCTGGGCGCCCTTCTTGTGAGGCCGGCACAAGCTCACCGAGAATCCGGAGGAGGGTTTCGACAGACTCCTCCTCGCCCACCGAGACCCGGATCCCGTCGGGCGGGAACGCCCGCGTGACCAGTCCGGCGTCGAAGAGCCGCTCGGCGACGACCGAGGTCTGCTCGCCGGTCGGCAGCCAGACGAAGTTTCCCTGGGCCACCGGGATCGGCCAGCCCTGTTCGATCAGCGCCGCACGGAGCCCGTCGCGGCGGGCGGCGATCGTGGCGACCCGTTCGAGCAGTTCGGCCTCGGCCGCGGGCTCGAGCGAAGCCAGCCCGGCGGCGGTTGAGGCGGCGGTGACGCTCAGCGGGATGGTGGTCGATCGCGCCGCATCGAGGACGGGCACCTGGCCGATGGCGTAGCCGACGCGAAGCCCGGCGAGTCCGTAGGCCTTCGAGAAGGTGCGCAGGATCACGAGGTTCGGGTACCGGCCGATGAGGGTACGGCCGTCGACGGATGCCGCATCGCGCACGAACTCGATGTAGGCCTCGTCGAGCAGCACGAGCCGGTCGGCCGGCACGCGGGCCATGAACGCCTCGAACTCGGATGCCATGACGATGGTGCCGGTGGGGTTGTTCGGAGAGCACACGATGACGACTCGCGTGCGATCGGCGATCGCTTCGGCCATGCGGTCGAGGTCGTGGCCGTGGTCGGCTCGGTTCGGCACGGTCACGCTCGTGGCACCCGAGACGGTGACCAGGCCCGGGTAGGCCTCGAACGATCGCCAGGAGTAGACGACCTCGTCGCCCGCGCCCGCGGCGGCCGCGATGAAGGCGGCGAGCAGGGCGACCGACCCGGCGCCCACGATCACCTCGTCGGCGGTCACCCCGTACCGTTCGGCGAGCTTCTCGCGCAGCACCAGGGCCGTGGCGTCGGGATAGCGATTGATCTGCTGCGCGGCCGCGGCCACGGCGTCGGCGACGCCGGCGAGCGGTGGGAACGGGTTCTCGTTGCTCGACAGCTTGAAGCCGTCGGCAGGCGCGGGCCGCCCCTGTCGGTATGGCGGAAGGGCGGCGATCTCGGGGCGCAGGCGAACGCTCGGCCCCGTCGGCTCGGGTGCGGTCACGGATTCCACCGTACCCCTTCGCCGAACAGGGGCCGTCTGCCAGAGTGGGTGGATGCGGTTCATCGTCAAGGTCATCGTCGTCGCATTCGCCCTGTGGCTCACCACCCTCATCGTCTCGGGCGTACGAGTCGTTCCCTACGAGGACACGACCCTCGCGACGGTGCTGACGTACCTGCTCATCGCCCTGATCTTCGGGCTCGTCAACGCGGTCGTCGGCACGTTCGTGCGCATCATCGCCTTTCCCCTCTACGTCTTGACACTTGGTCTCATCTCCTTCATCGTGAACGGCCTGCTCCTGCTGCTCGTCGCGTGGATCAGCGACCTCATGGGCTTCGGCCTCGAGATCGACGGCTTCTGGTGGGGCGTGCTCGGGGCACTGGTGCTCGGCCTGATCAGCTGGCTCATCGGGCTCGTGGTGCGCCCGTCACGGGACTGACCTCGCGAGTCGCCACCCATTCGCTGCCTTCGCCGTCGACGCCGCGGGTGATCTCGCCGACGAGTTCGCGGAAGGCGGCGACGCGTTGCTCGTCGGACCGGTCGACGAGGGCGGCGGTCTCGCGGTAGCGCTCGAGTTCGTGAGCGGGGAGGACGCCGTCGTACGTGCGGTCGGCCTCGAGCACGCTCCTCGTGACGGTGAGCCGTTGATCCGACGGATGCCCCGCGCCGCCAACTGCCGGAACGAGATCCTCCTCGTGCTCGATCGAGAGCAGTACCGCGTCGTCGCGCGTCGGGGCGGATGCCACCGGGCCGCCCAGGTTGACCGCCCCGACCGCACCGAGCTCGGGGTCGGCCGCGAGCTTCGCGGCGATCACGCCGCCCCCCGAGTACCCCACGGCGAGCAGCGGATCGCCCGGCTGCATCCCCGCTTGACGCAGGGCCTCGCGTGTCGCCCGCTCGCCGGCACCGGAATCGGCGCCGGCCAGGCGGAGCAGGTCGAGCGCGGTGTCGTCGGCCACGCCGTGGGTGTTCGAGGTCATGTCCATCGGTTGTTCGCCGGCGACCAGCCCGACCTCCACGGTGCCCCCGACGTAGACGATCCATCGCGGATCGTCGGCGGTGCCGTACCGCTCGACCCGGATCTGCGCACTTCCGTCGCCGCCCGACGGCACACGCCGCGCGAGGTCGCCCACACCCGTCGGCGGCCGCACCGGCACGCCTCGATCCCCCTCGACACCTGCGCCTGCGGCCCGATCGACGCGAACCGGACCGTCGACGAATGCTCGACTGCCGAGCACGCCGAGCGCGCCCATCGTGCCGAGCAGCATCGACGCGCTCTCGGGAGCGCCGACGCCCGAGCCGATCGCGCTGATGAACGGGGCGGGCAACGGAACGTGCGCGGCTCCCATGCCGAACTCATCGGCATGGTCGGCCGCCAGCCGTACGAACCGCACGAACAACGGATCCGAGAGCAGGTCGCGATGCTCGACGAGCCATCGCTCGAGCGGCGTCGCCCCCCACCCGAGCGCACGCCACAGGTGCGATCCCGCGCCCTGCCCGGCCGCGGCCAGGGCACCACCGAGCAGCAGGGACGGGGCGGCGAAGCCGAGGAACGGCGCAGCGAAGGCCGCGCCGAGCGTCCAGAGGGCGCCGACGAGACGTTCGGTCGCGCCGTACTGCTCGGCGGCCTGGAGCAGGCCGGCTCGAAGGGATACCGCGAGCTCCTTCACCACGGCGACCACGCGATCGAACTCCTCGAGCGCCGCCATCGGGGACCCGGTGTGCCAGGCCTGCGCACTCCTCGGCAGCCGCTCGAGCTCCAGCCCGCGACGGATGACCCCGGCGCGTTCACGCCAACTCGCGACAACGGACTCGGTGGCCGCGAGCCGGGCGGCATCGACGAAGAGCTCGTCGATCGCGACCATGGATGAACCGCTGCCCGAGACGGTCAGCTCGTCGCTCATCGGAGGGGCGTGGCCGAGAGCGCATCGTGCTCGCTGCGCAGCCGGTCGACGCACTCCACGAGGGCCGCCTCGGCCCCATCGACGGCATCTCGCCCCCGGAAGAGGTGGCGTCGCAGCTCATCGAGGCGCTCGGCGTACCGATCGGCCGCCTCGGAGCGCCACCTGCCGGTCGCCGCAGGCACCAGCGTTCGATACGTGTCCCAGATCTCGGCCCGAAGGCTTCGGAGCATCACGAGATGGCGCTGCGCCGCGTCGAGGGCGCGGGCTGCGTCGGCGCGGTCGTTCGCCAGCAGGTCGGTGAGCGGATCGGAAGCGGCCATGGGCCGAGCCTTGTGCACGCGGTGTCGCGAGCAACCGGCTCTCGCCACATCCGTTGCGAACGCGTCGCCGGGCCGGCCCGTGGAGGACGAGACACGCCACGCCGGACTCCACCACAATGGAACGCATGACGGGAGCGCAATCCTCGGGCGGCGCCGCTCAGCCATTCCGAGTGTCGTTCGTGTGCACCGGAAACATCTGCCGCTCCCCGATGGCCGAGACCGTGCTGCGCTCGCTCGCCGAACGCACCGGGCTCGGCGAGCGCATCGCCATCGAATCGGCGGCGACGGGCGACTGGCACGTCGGCGAGCAGGCTGATCAGCGCACGATCGACGCCCTCGAGCGCGCGGGGTACGACGGATCGCACCATCGGGCCCGCCAGTTCGACGCGCACGACTTCCCCGACCTCGATCTCGTCGTCGCGTTCGACCGCGGGCAGGCACGGATCCTTCGGAACCAGGCGCCCACCTCGCTCGACCAGGACAAGGTGCGGCTGCTCCTCGAGTTCGACGCCGAACTCGCCGGGCTGCACGACGTACCAGACCCCTACTACTCGGATGCCGCGACCTTCGATCGAGTTCTTGCGATGATAGAGCGGGCGACGCAGGCGCTCTTCCGACAACTCGCCCCCGCTCTCAGACAAGGAACCCGATGACTTCGCTGCCTCCCCAGCCGCTCAGCCCGCTCGACGGACGGTATCGCTCGGCGGTCGGCGAACTCGGAGAGCACCTCTCCGAGGCGGGCCTGAACCGCGCGCGCGTGCACGTCGAGATCGAGTGGCTGATCGCGCAGACCGATCGGGGCTTCTTCGGCGCGACGCCGCTCTCCGCCGAGCAGCAGGCGCAGCTGCGCGAGATCGTGAGCGGATTCGGGCCGGCCGACATCGACGAGCTCGCCTCCCTCGAGGCGACGACCCGCCACGACGTCAAGGCGGTCGAGTACTTCGTGCGGCGGCGGCTCGAGTCCCTCGGACTCGACTCGATCGCCGAGCTCACGCACTTCGCGTGCACGAGCGAGGACATCAACAACCTCTCCTACGCCATCACGGTGCGCGACGCGGTACAGCAGGTGTGGCTGCCCAAGTACCGCGCGGTCATCGACACGCTCGCCCAGCTCGCGACGGAGCACCGGGATGCCGCGATGCTCTCGCGCACGCACGGGCAGCCCGCCACCCCCACGACGATGGGCAAGGAGCTCGCCGTCTTCGCACACCGCCTCGAGCGCATCGCGAAGCAGGTCGAGGCAACCGAATACCTGGGCAAGTTCTCGGGCGCCACCGGCACGTTCTCGGCGCACATCGTCGCCGCCCCCGATGTCGCGTGGCCCGACGTCTCGCGCGAATTCGTCGAGTCGCTCGGACTGACGTGGAACCCCCTCACGACGCAGATCGAGTCGCACGACTGGCAGGCTGAGCTCTACGCTCGCGTGAGCCACGCCAATCGCGTGCTGCACAACCTCGCGACCGACGTCTGGACCTACATCTCGCTCGGCTACTTCCGGCAGATCCCAGCGGCGGGCGCGACGGGATCATCGACGATGCCGCACAAGGTGAACCCCATCCGGTTCGAGAACGCCGAGGCGAATCTCGAACTGTCGAGTGCGGTGCTCGATTCGCTCGCCGCGACCCTCGTCACCTCGCGGCTGCAGCGCGACCTCACCGACTCCAGTGCGCAGCGCAACATCGGCGTGGGCTTCGGGCATTCGGTGCTCGCGCTCGACAACATCCAGCGCGGGCTGGGCGAGATCGATCTCGACCGCGACCTCCTGCTCGCCGACCTCGACATGAACTGGGAGGTGCTCGGGGAGGCGATCCAGACCGTCATCCGAGCCGAGGTGGTCGCGGGGCGCTCGACGATCGCCGACCCCTATGCGCTGCTCAAGGAGCTCACCCGCGGCAAGCGGGTGGGGGCTGCCGAGCTGGCCGAGTTCGTCGACCGCCTCGAGATCGGGGATGCCGCGAAGCAGCGGCTGCTCGCGCTGACCCCCGCGACCTACACGGGCCTCGCTTCGGAGCTCGTCGACCGGTTCGAACCGGCCGTTCGGCCGTAGCCTGCGACCTCAGTGCGCGGGCGGCTCCGACCCGGGCTCGCCGCCGGCGTCATGATCGGCGTCGTCCCCGCCGAGCTCGGCCGACTCCGAGGCATCGGGCTTGACCGCCATCGCCAGCAGCGCCAACACGACGAGCACGACGATGAATACGCCACCGGTGACGATGAGCGACATCGTCCAGTCGCGCGTGACCATGAGCACGATGGCTCCAGTGAAGATCGCGGCGATCGCCGAGCCGCCGACGTACTCGATCGGGCGCAGCATGTCGCGCCGGCTCGGCTTGAATTCGCCGGGGGAATGGGTCACGAGTGTTGCTCCGTTCCGGATGCCGCGGCGTCGGGGGCCGCGGCCCACTTCAGCGAGAACCCGCCGATGACGAGATAGACACCCAAGATCACCAGGTAGCCGCCGAGCAGGCCGACGGCAGTGACGGAGTCGGGCGGAAGCAGGAGGAACACGATCGCGAGCAGCGCGGTGAACGCGCCCGCGGCGATCCAGTCCCGTGATGCGGGCGTGCGTGCGCGCCCGCGCAGCCCGGCATAGAGCTCGACGAAGCCCGTCACTGCCGCCCACACGCTGACGAGGTAGAGGAAGAACGGCAGGCCGCCGGGCACCGTGACGGCGAGCAGGCCGGCCGCGACCGTTGCGACGGCGGTGATGACGAACGGCGATCGGATGCCGCGATCAGCCATGAATCGCATGGTGAGCGCTCCGACCACGAGACCCGACAGGATCGCCCACGCCCCGAACACCATGAGGCCGACCTCGGGCGCGTGACTCTGCGAGAACGTGATGATCACGGCCGGCGCGAGCGCGAGGAGTCCGCGCACGACCGGGACGATCCAGTACTGTGCGCGCTCGGGGGCATGGCGTGCGGTGGCCAGGGTGACCTCTTTCAGGGTGGAACGGGATTCCGATCCATCCTACGCGGCGCATCCGGACGGTGCCCCGGTGGCACTAGCGCGACGCACTCGCCGCGCCGTGCGTCGGATCCCGCGCGAAGAGCCGCACGACGTCCGTCTCCAGCGGTCTCCGCTCGAGCTCGACGAACCCCGATGCACGCAACGTGTCGACATCGGGCTCGACACCGTCCGGGCTGCGAGCGACGACGATCACCCGGTCGATCCCGTCCAGGCGTTCCCGGAGCTCAGCCAGCGGCGCGGTGACATCCCATAGTCGATCGGTCTCGTGATGAGCGCGTACCAGCCCGAGGTCGACGAGGTCGACGAAGCCGTCGGGATACGTGTACATCGCCAGTCGCGGCCGCAGCGATGGTCGAACGCTCTCGTCGAAGAGCACACCATCGCCGGGCTCGGCCATGCTCCCGACGGTCGCCGACACCGCCTGCCAATCGGTACCCAGGTTCTTCGCGTACGGGGTGCGCTGGTCGACGTACGCCGGGACGGCGAGGCCGATGATGACCGCGAGCACGAGGGCCCCGACCACGTTCGGTCGCATCCGCCCGACGGCGATGGCGACGGCGATGGCGACGCCGGGGGCGCAGAACACCAGGTACCGCGGCGTGTACAGCGGCGTCAGCACCTCGGTCGCGATGAGCAGTACCGCGGTCGGCAGCACGAACCACGCGAGCCCCAGGCCGAGCAACCAGCGCTCGCCCGCCCAGGCTGGATCCCGTGCGGATGCGATCCCCACTGCGACGGATGCCGCGACGAGCATCCAGCTCACGACGGCGAACGATCCGAGCATGAACCATTGCCCGACGAGCACGCCGTCGAGCGTCACGACGTCCTGATCGGCACGGAATGCGACCTGCTGCCGCTGGGCAGCGGCGACGACGATGATCGGGGTCGCGAGCACGAGCGCGACGGCGGCGGGGAACGCGAAGTCGACGAGACGCGCGCGACGTTGCGGATGCAGCGCGAGCGCGATCGCGTGGATGGGAAGCATCAGAACCAGGTAGAGGTTCAGGTAGACGCTCAGCGCGAGCCCGACCGAGTATCCCCACCACCAGCCGCGGGGCATCCGCCCGTCCATCAGGTACGCCAGCAGCACGGTGAGCCACACCGCGCACGCGGTCGCGAAGGCGAGCGGTCGCGCCTCGGTCGCCGCCTGCGAGATCCTCGGCACCACGCAGAGCACGACCGCGGCGGTGAGGGCGGTCACGCGGTCGGCCCGGGTTCGCACGAGCAGGTAGAGGCCGGCGGCCGCCGCGCCGTACGCGAGCCCCGATGGCAGGCGTACCGCGAACGGAGACGTGCCGGCGAGGTCCGTCCACACGTGCAGCACCGCGTAGTACAGGCCGTGCACCGCGTCGACGTTGCCGAGCAGCGCGGCGAGCGATTCCCAGTCCCGGCGTGCCGACATGAGGCTCGCCGCCTCTTCACCCCACAGCGAGGGGATCCACGAGCCGGCGATCCCGACGGTCGCCGCCGCGCACGCGATCACGAGCGCGACACGAGCATCGCTCCACCCGGCGGCGCGTTGCGTCGCGCGAGCCGCCTCGACGGTGTGCGAGCCGATCATCCGGGCCCGCCGGTCCTGGACATCACCACCATTCTCCGCCAGGGCGCCCGGCCCGGCCTGATGTGCGCCGGGTTCGGTTCCCCTCCCGGGCGCCGGGCCTCAGAAGGCCTTGAGGATGTCCTCCACCCGCTGCTTGGCGTCGCCGAAGAGCATCTGCGCGTTGTCGCGGTAGAACAGCGGGTTCGGAACGCCGGCATAGCCGCTCGCCATCGACCGCTTGAACACGATCACGTTGTCGGCCTCCCAGACGCGCAGCACCGGCATGCCCGCGATGGGACTGCCCGGGTCTTCGGCCGCGGCCGGGTTCACCGTGTCGTTGGCGCCGATCACGAGCACGACCGACGTCTCGGCGAGGTCGTCGTTGATCTCGTCCATCTCCTCGACGATGTCGTACGGCACCTTCGCCTCGGCGAGCAGCACGTTCATGTGGCCGGGCAGGCGCCCCGCGACCGGGTGGATTCCGAAGCGCACGTCGATGCCGCGCTCGCGGAGCTTCTGCGTGAGCTCGGCGACGGGATACTGCGCCTGCGCGACGGCCATGCCGTACCCGGGCGTGATGACCACGCTCGAAGCGTTCTTCAGCAACTCCGCGGCATCCTGAGCCTGGATCTCGTGGTGCTCGCCCAGGTCCTCGTCGCCCTTCCGGGGCGCCTCGATGCCGAAGCCGCCGGCGATGACCGAGATGAACGACCGGTTCATCGCCTTGCACATGATGTACGACAGGTAGGCACCCGAGGAGCCGACGAGCGCGCCGGTCACGATGAGCAGGTCGTTGTTGAGCAGGAACCCGGCGGCGGCCGCGGCCCAGCCGGAGTAGCTGTTGAGCATCGAGACGACCACGGGCATGTCGCCGCCGCCGATCGACGCGACGAGGTGCCATCCGAGCGCGAGCGCCAGGGCGGTCACCACGATCAGCAGCCAGAGCTGGGAGTCCATGACGTACCAGACCGTGAGGCCGACGAACACGACCAGCGCGCCGAGGTTCAGCACGTTCTTGCCGGGAAGCACGAGCGGGGCCGACTTCATGCGCGCCGAGAGCTTCAGGAATGCGACGACCGAACCCGTGAAGGTCACGGCGCCGATGAACACGCCGATGAACACCTCGGCGTGGTGGATGTCGGCGAGAGGCCCCTCGAGCGCGGGCGGGTCGAGCGCGCCGTTCCAGCCGACGATCACCGCGGCGAGACCGACGAAGCTGTGCAGCAGCGCGATGAGCTCGGGCATCCCGGTCATCTTCACGATGCGGGCACGCCAGAGGCCGATCGCGGCGCCGATGATCACGGCGACGATGAGCAGGACGAGGCCGACCATGACGGAGGGCTCGCCCCACCCGCCGGCGAAGGTGAGCCAGATCGTGGCGGCCAGGGCGATGGCCATGCCGATGATGCCGTACGTGACACCGGATCGGGCGGACTCGTGCTTGCTCAGGCCGGCGAGGCTGAGGATGAACAGCAGGGCGGCGACGATGTACGCGGCGCCGGCGATGGACTCGGGGGTCAGCAGGTTCTCAGGCAATGGGGGCTCCTAGGGCGTTGTCGATGGCGTCGGTCAGCTGCCGGCCCGCTCGCCCTTGGCGAACATTCCGAGCATGCGTCGCGTCACCGCGAACCCGCCGAAGATGTTGATGGAGGCGATCAGGATGGCGACCGCCGAGAGCACCTGCACGACCGGGTCGGTGCTCGTCACCTGCACGATCGCGCCGACGATGATGATGCCCGAGATCGCGTTCGTCACGCTCATGAGCGGCGTGTGCAACGCGTGCGCCACCTTGCCGATCACGTAGAAGCCGATCACGACCGACAGCACGAGCACCGTGATGTGCTGCGGCAGCGGCTCGGGTGCGATCGCGTTCACGACGAAGAGCGCGGCGATGCCGGCGACGATGAGCGCGAGGCGTCCGCCCTTCGAGAGCTTGCGCTTGGGCTTGGTGGTGACGGATGCCGCGTCCGCGACATCCGCTGCCGCCTTCGCCTGCGCCGGGGCCGTCGCCGCCGAGACCTGCACGGGAGGCGGCGGCCACGTCACCTCACCGTCGCGCACGACCGTGACGGCGCGCTGCACCACGTCGTCGAAGTCGATGACGAATCGACCGTCGTTGCCCGGCGTGAACAGCTTCACGAGGTTCACGAGGTTGGTGCCGTACAGCTGCGACGCCTGCGTGGGAAGGCGCGACGCGAGGTCGGTGTAGCCGAGGATGATCACGCCGTTCGGCGTGACGATGCGCTCGCCCGCGACGGAGCCCTCGACGTTGCCGCCCTGCGCGGCCGCCATGTCGACGATGACGCTGCCGGGCTTCATGCTCGCGACATCCGCTGCCGTGATGAGCCGCGGCGCCGGACGGCCCGGGATCAGCGCCGTCGTGATGATGATGTCGCCGTCGCGCGCCTGCTCGGAGTAGATCTCGGCCGCGCGGCGATCATAGGCCTCGCTGGTCGCCTTGGCGTAGCCGTCGGTCGACTGCTCGACCTCGACCTCGACCTTCAGGTACTCGCCGCCGATCGACTTGACCTGGTCGGCCACCTCAGGACGAGGGTCGGTCGCCCGCACGATGGCGCCGAGGCTGGATGCCGCACCGATGGCGGCCAGGCCGGCGACGCCGGCCCCCGCGACGAGCACCTTCGCGGGTGGCACCTTGCCCGCTGCCGTGACCTGTCCGGTGAAGAACCGGCCGAACTCGTGCGCCGCTTCGACGACGGCGCGGTACCCGGCGATGTTCGCCATCGAGCTCAGCACGTCCATCGACTGGGCCCGCGAGATGCGTGGCACGGCATCGAGCGCGAGCGCCGTCACGCCACGCGCGGCCAGGGCCTGGAGCAGGTCGGGGCGCAGTGCCGGGCTGAGCAGGCTGATCACGGTGGTGCCCGGCTCGAGCAACGCGATCTCGGTGTCGGTCGGCGCATTCACCTTGAGGACGATGTCGCTGGCGATCGCCGCGGGCGCCGACACGATCGCCGCGCCCGCGGCGGTGTACGCGTCGTCGGGGAAGGACGACTTCTCGCCGGCGCCGGTCTCGACGGCGACGTCGTATCCCATGCCGATCAACTGCTTCACGGTCGCCGGCGTTGCGGCGACTCGGGTCTCCGAGCCATGCTCGGTGACGACGCCGATGCGCGTCATTGCTTACTCCTTCTCGTCGCGGCGACCATGTGCTCGTCGGTGCGACGTGGCATCTCGCCCATGGCTCCGTGCGGGATGCCGTCCGGCGGAGCCGGGCGCGGCAGCACTGCTGCAGGGATCACCCTACGTGCGGGTCGGTGGCTCCTTCTTACATTAAGGGTGCCCGGCGGCGAAAGTTCCGCGATTCTTTCCCGCCGCGAAACTCAGCGGTCCTCGGAACACCTCATCCTCCCGCCACGACGTCGGGCGTCAGCGCGGTGATCGAATCGAGCACGACGTCGGCGAGCGCCAGCGACTCCGCCGACGGCGGGTACGCGCGGTTCGGCACGGCGATGACGCGCATGCCCGCCGCGTGCGCCGAGCGGATTCCGTTCGACGAGTCCTCCACGGCCGCGCAGTCGGCCGCACTGACTCCGAGGCGCGAGGCAGCTTCGAGGTAGACGTCGGGCTCGGGCTTGCCGCGCTCGACCTCCTCGCTCGAGACCACGGCTCGGAACGCGTCGGCCACTCCCGCAAGGGAGAGCGCCAGCTCGATCAGCTCCCGATTCGACGAGGAGGCGACCGCGAGCGGATAGCGTTCGGCCAGGGCGCGAACCGCGTCGGGCGCGCCGTCGATCAGGGGCAGTTCAGCGCGATACGACCTCGCCATCTCGCCCACCACGCGGCGTCCGATCTCAGCCGGCGCGTCGGGAACCCCGAGTTCTTCGTGCAGGTAGGCCTGCCACTCGGGGGCGCTCATGCCCTGCATCTTCCGCGTGGCCTCGTCGGGATAGGGCCGGCCGGAGTCGAGCACGAGTTGTCGGCGAACGGCCTCCCACCGCTGCTCGCTCTCGACGATCACGCCGTCCATGTCGAATACGACTGCCGCGACCATGCCGGAGAGCTTACCGACGCTTGTCGTCATGGAGGCCGGCGGCCGGGCAGGCCTGCGCGGAAGCCGGAGGCGCGCGGTCACGCGGGGTCGCGCAAGCGCGCTGTCAGTTCCGAACGTCGACCTCACCCCCGGAATCGCCGGCCGCTGACGCAGCGCCAGCGCCGCCGGGACGTGTCGCACCGAGTCCACCGCGGCGCGGGCGGCATGCGACATCCGCCGGCGTGTGTAGGTGGACAGGGCCTCGATGTACCGGCGCGAGCCCTCTGCATACAGCACGCCCATCGCCAGCGACGACTTGCCCGACCCCGACACCCCCGCGATCGCCACCAATTGCTGCAACGGCACGTCCACGTGGATGTTCTTCAGGTTGTGCACCCGCGCACCGCGCACCTCGATGGCGGTCGGCGCGGCAGTGCGGGCCGCCGGTTCGGCGTTGCGCGTCATGGGTCCTACCGTTCGATGGCACGGAGCATCAGTGACAGGTCCGACCATACAAGTGCGGCTCGGATGCCGGAACGCCGGTCGACGCAGCAGTTCACCGTGTGGCGACGCCGCAGATCACGGTGTTGACCGGGTAGAACACGCTTCGCTGCAGCATCCGTTCGAAGATCTCGGTATGCCGGAATCCAGCGGCTTCGATCGCGGCTCCAGTGTCGCGATGCGGATCGCACCCCTCGAACACCCATCCCCACGGCACGTGAAGCGCCCGCTGCACGCGCGCACGCGTGCTTCCCGCCGGCGCGGCGACGTGTTCGACGAATCGGAAGCGCCCTCCGGGGCGCAGGACGCGCCTCACCTCGCGGAGCACCGCGTCGGGGTCGGTCACCGTGCACAGCACGAGGGAGCAGATCACGTCATCGACGGATGCATCGGGCAGCGGCATCCGCTCGGCGTACTCGGCGATGATCCGCACCGTGACGCCCTCCCGAGCGCTTCGTCGCGCGAGCGCCTCGTGCATGCGCGCATTGGGTTCCACGGCGATGAGTTCCGAGCCCGACGGCAGGTAGCCCAGGTTGGCGCCGACGCCCGGTCCGAGTTCGACGATGGTTCCGGTGGCGAGCCCGGCGAACGCCGTCTGCTTGAGCGGCGCGGTGAGGCGATTGATGTGCCGGTCCAGCGCCGAGAAGAACCAGGCGTTGAAGCGTCCGCGCACGGGGTGGTCGAACGGTCGGATGCCGCTCGCGATGCTGCTCGCATGTGGATCGACGCGCGTGGTTGTCGTCATGCCGTCATTCCATCGGGCGGTCGCTTCGCGCAGCATCGCTCGGAGAGGCCATCCTCGCGTGGCCGATTCGGGCCACCGCGCCCGCGACGCCGCACCCATTGCACACCCGCGGGGGCTACCATGAGTACTTCGAGTCCGAGCTGGTGCTGCCGCTGCCCACGAACGGCGCGTTGAATTCCGGCATCCCATTCGCACAATCACGGAGCCGCAATGTCCGTCGTGAAGATCAACGCCCTCACCGTCCCACCCGGGGCAGGCCCCGAGTTGGAGGCTCGGTTCGCTGCCCGCAAGCACGCCGTCGACTCCGCACCCGGTTTCGAAGGGTTCCAGCTCCTGCGCCCGGTGGCCGGCGACGACCGCTACTTCGTCGTGACGACGTGGGCGACCGAGGCGGACTCCCAGGCATGGCGCGGCGGCCGCGCCGAAGTGGCGCACGCCCGAGAGAGTCGCACACCCGTGGCCAGTGGTGCCGAACTGCTCGAGTTCGAAGTCGTCGAACTCGACTGAACCCGCCTCGACGTCGTCTAGCCGAGCTTGCGCCGGTAGATCGCGATGGCGAAGCCGTAGGCGACCACGAGGATGCCGATGAGCCAGGCCAGGGCGATCCAGATGTCACTGCCGACGGGCTGCCCGGCGAACAGCGCCCGCATCGTGTTCACGATCGACGTCACCGGTTGGTTCTCGGCGAACCACGCGACCGGCGCCGGCATCGAATCCGTGGGCACGAAGGCCGAGCTGATGAACGGCAGGAAGATCAGCGGGTAGCTGAAGGCGCTCGCACCGTCGACCGTCTTGGCCGAGAGCCCGGCGACCACCGCGATCCAGGTGAGGGCGAGGGTGAACAGCACCAGGATGCCGGCGACCGCGAGCCACGCCGCCGGTGATGCCCCGGTGCGGAAGCCCATGATCAGCGCGACGCCGATGACGATCGCGACCGAGATCACGTTCGCGGCCAGCGAGGTGAGCACATGGGCCCACAGCACGCTCGACCGTGCGATCGGCATCGACTGGAATCGTTCGAAGATGCCGCCCTGCAGATCGAGGAAGAGCCGGTACGCGGTGTACGCGACTCCCGATGCGATCGTGATGAGCAGGATGCCGGGCAGGAGGTAGTTGACGTACGACTCGCCGGACCCGGTGTTGATCGCACCGCCGAACACGTACACGAACAGCAGCATCAGCGCGATCGGCGTGACCGCGGTCGTGATGATCGTGTCGGGGCTTCGGAGGATGTGGCGCAGCGAGCGGCCGGTGAGAACGCCGGTGTCGCCGAGGACGTGGGTGGTCATCGGGAATTCCCTTCTGCCTGGACCGTGTCGCTGGTGCGGTCGGTCTCGGCCATGTTGCCCGCGCCGCCGTCGCCGACGAGGGCCAGGAAGACCTCCTCGAGGGAGGGCTGCTTCTCGACGTACTCGACCTTGGCGGGCGGGAGGAGTTGCTTGAGCTCGGCGAGCGTGCCGTTCTGGATGATCGTGCCCTCGTGCAGGATCGCGATCCGGTCGGCCAGATGCTCGGCCTCGTCGAGGTACTGCGTGGTGAGCAGCACGGTCGTACCGTTCGCGGCGAGTTGCTCGATGGTGCGCCAGACCTCGACGCGTGCCTGTGGGTCGAGCCCGGTCGTCGGCTCGTCGAGGAAGATGATCGGCGGATCGCCGATCAGGCTCATCGCGATGTCGAGCCGGCGGCGCATGCCGCCCGAGTACGTCGACGCCTTGCGGTTTCCCGCCTCGCTGAGCGAGAAGCGAGCGAGCAGGTCGTCGGCGATCGCACCCGGGTTCTTCAGGTGACGCAGCTTGGCCACCAGCACGAGGTTCTCACGACCGGTGAGCACCTCATCGACCGCGGCGAACTGCCCGGTCAGGCTGATCGACTCTCGCACGTCGCCCGGATGTTCGGCGACATCGAAGCCGTGGACCGTCGCGGTGCCCCCGTCTGCGTTCAGCAGCGTCGACAGGATCCGCACCAGCGTGGTCTTGCCCGCGCCGTTCGAGCCGAGCAGCGCGAAGATGGTTCCCCGCTGCACATCGAAGTCGACGCCCCGCAGCACCTGCAGGTCCTTGAACGATTTCTCGATGCCCTGCACCTGGATGGCTGGTGCGAGAGCCTGGTCGATGGTCACTTCTGCTCCTCTCGCTTTGCGTCGTCGATCGCCTTGGTCAGGCGGGCGCGCTCCTTGTCGATCCAGCGCTTCCCGGCGTACGCCTGGGCGAACGCATCGGCGAACTCGACCGGATCCTCGCCGACGATCGCACTGATCGGCGTCCCGTCCGCGGCCGCGCGCTCCCAGAGGTCGGCGAAGTCGCTGAGCATCGTGATCATCATCTCCGCGTCGCCGTCGGTGATCCCGCCGTTGTACATGAGGTACCGCTCGAATGCCTTCGCGGCGGCGCGATACGGCTCGGGAAGGGCCTCGATGCGGGCCTTGTACTGCCGGTACTGCTTCTTCTGCTCGAGCGACCCCGTAAGGGCCTCGATCCATTTCGCTGCCATTTCAGTTCTCTCCTTCGGGGATTTCGCTGTGGAGGTGTTGGATCCGCTCGGCGAGCGAGCTCCACGTCCGCCAGAATTCCGCGAGGTACTCGCTGCCCTTCTGGTTGAGCGAATAGACCTTGCGCGGTGGCCCCTTCTCCGAGGGGACCTTCTCGACGTCGACGAGGCCGCGCTGTTCGATCCTGACCAGCAGCGCGTACACGGTGCCCTCGACGATGTCGGAGAAGCCCTCGTCGCGAAGCCGGGCCGTGATCTCGTACCCGTATGCGGGCCGAACGGCCAGGATCGCGAGGACGATGCCATCGAGCGTGCCCTTCAGCATCTCGGTCATCTGTCTGCCCATGGGTTCCTGCCTTCGACTACTCAGCGTTGCTGACTACTGGTACATAGTAACCACGAGTACCGGTAGATAGCAACACTGAATACCGACCTCTTCCCGGGCGCGGCGCAAGCCCCGTCGGCTGTCCGGCCGCACTGCAGATGCTCGGCGTCCTCGAGGGCGTCGAACTCGACGATGACGGCCGCGTCGCTCCAGCCGTCTCGAAGACGCGAAATACATGGCGACCCCCGCAGCGCACGAGGAGCGTCTCCGCATGAGCGAGGAATTCACGAATCGCGCGGTCGACGCGCACACTAATGACGGGGGGCACCATCCCGCGCCTTCCAGTCAGGAGCCTCGACCGCAGCTCCGGGCGCGCTGACGTCGGCGAGGTGATCGTTCACGCACCTCGGATGTCGCGGCGCAGGTCAGCGACGGCTGGAGTACCGGGCCGCACCGACGATCATGGCGAGCGCCGCACCGAGCGCGGATACCAACGGCACCGCGACCACGGCGAGCGCGACCGTATTGGGGCGGAACTTCAGACCATCGGGGCCGCCGATGTACGCCCCGATCGGCACGGAATAGCCGCCGCCACCACCACCGCTTCCCTCGCCCCGCCCGGCCGGGATCTTCTCGGATGCCGGCATGTCGCCCGAACCCTCGCCTCCGCCGAAGCCGAACGCCACGAGCGCCACTGGCACGAGTTCACGTCCGTCCACCGTGGTCTTCTCGCCGTATGCCACCTTCGCGCCCCACGCGGGCACCGATTCCGCCAAGTTCTCGATGAGCTTCGCCATGGGTCGACGGTACGCGCGATGTCCACGCGCGGCTAGACCCGACGACGTTTCGCGCCCGCGGCGGTCCCGTCGACCACCTTCCCTACTCTGGGATCACACGGCGAACCACAGCGTCAGCTTGGCGACCTCTGTGATCACATGTCGACTACACCTGCACCATGTCGGCGAACCGCGAGAAGTGCCCGTGGAAGGCGACGGTGATGGTGCGCGTCGGCCCGTTGCGGTGCTTGGCCACGATGAGGTCGGCCTCGCCGGCCCTGGGGCTGTCGCGCTCGTAGGCGCTCTCGCGGTGCAGCAGGATCACCATGTCGGCGTCCTGCTCGATCGACCCCGACTCACGCAGGTCGCTCAGGGCGGGCATCTTGTCGGCACGCTGCTCGGGGCCGCGGTTCAGCTGCGACAGTGCGACCACCGGAACCTGCAACTCCTTCGCGAGGAGCTTCAGCGCGCGGGAGAACTCGGAGACCTCCTGCTGGCGGCTCTCGACGCGCTTGCCGCTCGTCATGAGCTGGAGGTAGTCGATGACGACCATCTTGAGTCCCACCCGCTGCTTGAGCCGTCGGCACTTCGCACGGATCTCGACGAGCGTCATGTTGGGCGAGTCGTCGATGAAGAGCGGTGCGTCGTTGATGCGGCCGCGAGTGGCGGCGATCGTGGTCCAGTCGCGGGAATCGACGGTGCCCTTGCGCATCATCTGCAGCGGCACGGATGCCTCGGCTGAGAGCAGGCGCATGGCGATCTCGCTCTTGCCCATCTCGAGCGAGAAGAGGATCGACGGCAGGTCGTTGCCGATGGAGGCCGCCCGGGCGAAGTCGAGTGCGAGCGTGGACTTGCCCATCGCGGGTCGCGCCGCGACGATGATCATCTGCCCAGGATGGAACCCGTTGGTGAGCTCGTCGAGGTCGGCGAACCCGGTGGGGACGCCCGTCAACTTGCCGTCGGTATGCTTCGCGGCCTCGATCTCATCGATGGCCGCCGTGACGGCATCGGTGAGCGGGACGTAGTCTTCGCTCTCGGTGGAGCCCGTGACCGAATAGATCTCGGCCTGGGCCGTGTTCACGAGCTCGGTGACCTCGCCCTCGCCTGCATAGCCCATCTGCACGATGCGGGTGCCCGCCTCGACGAGACGGCGCAGGAGGGCCCGCTCGGCCACGATCGAGGCGTAGTAGCCAGCGTTGGCGGCGGTCGGCACGAGACTCGTGAGCGTGTGCAGGTACTCGACCCCGCCGGCCCGTTGCAGCTCACCGGTCTTGGTCAGCTCGTCGGTGACCGCGATGACGTCGGTCGGCTCGCCGTGCGAGTAGAGGGAGAGGATCGCGTCGAAGACCACCTCGTGCTTCGGCACGTAGAAGTCGACGCCCCGCACCGTCTCGATCACGTCGGCAACGGCGTCTTTCGAGAGCATCATGCCGCCGAGTGCGCTCTGTTCGGCGAGCAGGTCGTGCGGGGGAGTGCGCTCACCGCGGCGGTTGCCGTCGTCGTTCGGCTCGGCGAGCCCGATGTGCGCGATCGACAACGTGATGACCTCCGATTTCGGCTCCCGGCGGTGCGGATTCAGCGCCCGCACTTCAGTGTGGCCGGAGCCTCTGACACGGGCTCGGCCAGCCGATTGAACTGCTGATCCCAGGACGCTGCTTCACGATATGGAAGCCTCGTGCACAGCACAACTCACCCTGTGGATAACTCTGGGGAGAAACTGGGCGAAACGCCGCGGAACGTGTGCACTCGCCCTGTGGAAAACTGTGGAATTGCCCCGAACTACACCGCTGTAATTTCCTTATGATCAGGGAATTCATCATTCCACACCTGTGGACGAAAACTTCTTCAGAACTCCGAGGCGGCCACGCGTGGACCTGTGCACAACGATCACAGGAATCGTCAAGAAATATTGTGCGCGGCATCGTCGCGGTGGTACAACCGGTGCTGTCGATTGCGTGGGGGCGCCGGCCGTCGAGGAGGATGGCGGCGGAGTCCTGTACGTCCTCGACGCGGTCGATGGGGGTCGAGCGACGCGTGTTCCGTCGCGACCCGAAGATGCGAGACGGCGGCCGGGCCGAAGCCCGAGCCGCCGTCTGCCTGAGTGCGCGAATTACTTCGCAGCGACCACCTGGAGGGTGATCGTCGCCGAGACCTCATCGCGGAGGCGAACGGTCGCCTCGTGCTCGCCGACCGCCTTGATGGGGGTCGGGATCTCGATCTTGCGCTTGTCGAGCTCGCCGAGACCGGCGTCGGCGACGGCAGCCGCGACATCCGCCGTCTTCACCGAACCGAAGAGGCGACCGCCGAGGCCGGCCTTGACGGTCAGTCGAACCTTCTCCGCCTCGAGCTTGGCCTTCACGGCCTGGGCGTCTTCGAGGGAGTGGAGCTCGCGAGCCGAACGGGCGGCCTTGATCTGGTCGACCTGCTTCTGGCCGCCGCGGGTCCACGGCGTGGCGAGGCCCTGCGGAACCAGGTAGTTGCGGGCGTAGCCGTTCTTGACCTCGACCACGTCACCTGCAGCCCCGAGGCCCGTGACCTCGTTGGTGAGAATAACCTTTGCCATCGTCGTGCTCCTTAGCGGCCGGAGCCCGAGTAGGGCAGGAGGGCCATCTCGCGCGCGTTCTTCACGGCGCGGGCGATGAGGCGCTGCTCCTGCACGGAGACACCGGTGATGCGGCGGGCGCGGATCTTGCCGCGCTCGGAGATGAACTTGCGGAGGGTGGCGACATCCTTGTAGTCGATGACGCCGACCTTGATCGACTTCGCCGGGGCGGCGTTCTTCGCGCCCTTCCCGCGGCTCGGCTTGCGGCGGTCGCCGCTTGACTTTCCAGCCATTGGATTTCCTGTCTTGGTGTTCTGCGGGTTGAGGAGGCGCGAAGCGCCGTCTCGAAACCCTGGTGATTAGAAGGGGGTCTCGTCGCCGTAGCTCGTGCCCGGCGTGTTCCAGACATCGCCGCCGCCCTGCCGGGCCGCGGGAGCACTCGGCGCCCACGCGTCGTCGGACTGGCCGCCGCCGTAGGAGCCGCCGCCGACCGCGCCACGGTTCGACTGGGCTCGGGTCACGGAAGCGGTGGCGTAGCGCAGGCTCGGGCCGATCTCGTCGATCTCGAGCTCGATGGTGGTGCGCTTCTCGCCTTCCTTCGTCTCGTACGAACGCTGCTTGAGACGCCCGGAAGCGATGACCCGGGTACCTTTGGTGAGCGATCCGGCGACGTGCTCGGCGAACTCGCGCCAGACACTCGCGCGCAGGAACAGCGCTTCACCGTCCTTCCACTCGTTCGCCTGACGGTCGTACGTGCGGGGGGTGGACGCGATGGTGAAGTTGGCAACCGCCAGCCCGTTCTGCGTGTAGCGCAGCTCGGGGTCTGCCGTGAGGTTGCCCACCACGGTGATGATCGTCTCGCCGGCCATGGGACCTAGGCGTCCTTGGTCGAGGCGGGGGCGGATGCCGCGGCAGCAGCCCGGGCACCGGCCTTCGCAGAGGCAGCGGCCTTCTTCGCGGCCTTCTCCTCCTGCGCCTTGGTGTGGGCGGCGACCTGGGCGATCGCGTCTTCTGCGCGGAGCACCTTGGTGCGCATGACGGCCTCGCTGAGGTTCAGCTGGCGGTCGAGCTCATCGGTGGTCGTGGACTCCGCGGTGAAGTCGACGACGGCGTAGATGCCCTCGGACTTCTTGTTGATCTCGTAGGCCAGACGACGACGTCCCCAGATGTCGACCTTGTCGACGGTGCCGCCATCGTTACGGATGACGTTGAGGAACTTGTCAAGGCTGGGAGCAACGGTGCGCTCGTCGATCTCGGGATCGAGGATGACCATCAGCTCGTACTGGTGCATGACTTACCCACCTCCTTCGGACTCAGCGGCTGCCGGGTCGGTCCCGGCAGCAGGAGGGTGTTCACGCGTCGCACCGAGGAGGCCGCGACTGCGGCACACGGGCAACCTGTCAATGGTAACGGATGCCCCGCCCGCGCGCACATCGCCGCCGGTGCTGCCCTTCCCGGTCTGATCGCCGAGTGTGCTCGAAACCACGTGCCGCGACAGCGCGCGCCGGCCTTTCGATAGCATTTCGGGCACAGTCGACGACTCCTGTCACCGGGTGGGATGGAGACCGTGCGCGATCAGGTGAGCCCGGAGGCGCAGCAGGTTCGTCCCGATGTCCCAGCCCCATCGAATGCCGAACGGCCGATGGCGTCGGATCCGATCCTCTCGGTCCTTCTCCGCGAGCAGGATCTCCTCGAGCGCACGTCCATCGGTGAATTCCTCCCGCAGGTACTTGCCCCGCCCATCGAACTCCCCGAAATGACCGGAGTCGGGCCAGTCGAAGTCCACGATGTCGCGACCGCCGTCGTATCGCTCCAAGGCCACTTGCAGGCCCGGCGCCGGGAATCCCGCCAAGTGCATGTTCGCCCGGCTGGCCGATTCGCCGGCGGAGTCGGAGCGAGGGTCGGCGAAGGCGACCACGGCCCGGGCGGCCCGGATGCCGCGCCGCCCCGGATACCGCTCGATCGCCTCGATCACCTGCTCGCGAGGCACTCCGTCGACCTGTCCCAGCAGATCGGACCGGAACTCGCTCCGCAGTCCGCGGTCGACGGCCGCGACCGCGGCCGCGAAGTCGCGTGTGCGTGCCAGGTCGACCATCGTGCGAACCAGCGAGGTCACGAGCATCCCGTCGACCTCGACCACCTCGTCGTCGCGGATGGCGTCGTTGTGCCAGACGATCCCTCGCCGAGTGCGTCCGCCCTGACGGGCGAAGCCGACGAGGTCGACCCTGTTCGAGATGCCGATGACCGGCAATCCCCACACGAGGGCGGCGGATCGATGCGAGAACACCGGACGGGTTCGCATCGCGGCATCCACCGCCTGCATCCGTATGAAGTGGGCGGCCTCCCGCTCGCGTTCCGGCCAGTCTTCGGGCGCCACGTACGCGCCGTGCCGTACCTTGACCAGGAGCCCGCCCTTCGCTCGCGTACTCGACCTGCGGTCGCCGGTGACCAATGACACGTGGCGGAGCGTCCAATCCTCCGAACCTTCCATCGGCGCAGTCCACGCCATATCGAGCCCTCGTTGCGCGACGACCGGCGAACCGCCTCACGGCAACGTCGTTCGCAGCGATGTGGAGGACGAGTCCGGCGCGCCGAGTGTGCCCGATACTGCCGCCGGAACCGCCCGAAATCCCCGCGGCGGGCGCACAATGAGCACACTCGGCGAGCTCGCCCCGCGGCGGGCGCACGATGAGCACACTCGGCGAGAAGACGAGGTCAGGATGGCGCGCGCTGCGCCCACCAGGCGAGCAGCCGCTCGCGCGCGGCGTCGGCACCGATCGGGCCCTCGTCGAGCCGCACGTCGAGCAGGAAGCGGTACGCCTCGCCCACGATCGGGCCGGGCTTCACGCCCAGCAGCGCCATGATCTGCTCGCCGTCGAGCTCGGGGCGCACCGCCGCGAGCTCCTCCTGCTCGGCGAGCACCGCGATGCGCTCCTCGAGGTCGTCGTAGGCGAAGCCGAGGCGATCGGCCTTGCGACGATTGCGGGTCGTGACATCCGCTCGAGTGAGGATGTGCAGCCGCTCGAGCTGGTCGCCGGCGTCGCGCACGTAGCGACGGACGGCCGAGTCGGTCCAGGCCCCGTCGGTGTACCCGAAGAACCGCAGGTGCAGTTCGATCAGGCGGGAGACCGCGGCGATCGTGTCGTTGTCGTACCGGAGCGCCCGGAGCCGCTTGCGGGCGAGCTTGGCGCCGACGACGTCGTGGTGGTGGAACGTCACTGCGCCGCCGCGCTCGAGCCGACGCGTGGCCGGCTTGCCGATGTCGTGCAACAGGGCCGCGAGCCGCAGCACGAGGTCGGGAGAGTCCAGTCGACCGCGCGACACCTCGTAATCGATCGCCTGGTCGAGCACGGTGAGCGAGTGCTCGTACACGTCCTTGTGGTGGTGATGCTCGTCGATCTCGAGGCGCAGCGCCGGGATCTCTGGCAGGACCCGATCGGCGAGTCCCGACTCGACGAGCAGGCGGATGCCGCCCCGAGGTGCCGCGGTCAGCAGGAGCTTCGACAGCTCGTCGCGCACGCGCTCGGCGGAGATGCGGTCGATCTCGGATGCGAGCTCGGTCATCGCCGCGCGGGTCCCCTCCTCGACCTCGAATCCGAGCTGAGCCGAGAATCGGGCGGCGCGCAGCATGCGCAGCGGGTCATCGCCGAACGACCGCTCGGGCGCGGCCGGCGTGCGCAGGGTCGCGGCGAGCAGGTCGTCGATCCCGCCCGACGGGTCGACGAGCGCGAGCTGGGGCAGGCGCAGTGCGAGCGCGTTGACGGTGAAGTCGCGGCGCGCCAGGTCGTCCTCGAGGCTCGACCCGAACACCACCTCGGGCTTGCGCGAGTCGCCGTCGTACGAGTCGGCGCGGTACGTGGTGATCTCCACCGCCTCGCCGGCGATCTTCGCCCCGATCGTGCCGAAGTCGCGGCCGATGTCCCAGTGGGCCTCGGCGATCGGCTCGACGATCGCGAGGATCTCGTCGGGCGTGGCATCCGTCGTGAAATCGAGATCGTTCGTCTGCCTGCCGAGGAACGCGTCGCGCACCGGGCCGCCGACGAGGGCGATCTCGCGACCCGCCGCGTCGAACGCCTGGGCGAGTTGCGCGACCGTCGGCGAATCGGCCAGCCCTCTCAGCCGCTCGAGGGCCGCCGCGACGCTCTGCATGGCCTCCATGCTATTCCGGGGGCTCGGGCGGTCGGCGTCGTGACCGAACAGAAGGCGGTCGGATGCCGCGGGCAACGCCTGTGGACGTCGAGCGGATGCTCAAGACCCACGCCGTAGAATCGCGTGCATGGTGGCGGAGCGGAACGAGGCGTACGCGCGCGCCGACTCCACCCTCCGGCACCGGCGCCGCCGCCGAGGGGCGCTGCTGCTGGGTGCGGGCGCCGCCATCGTGGTGGGCGTGATGACCGCACCGCTCGCCGCCAGCGCGGGATTCGAGGCCGCCGCGGGCATGCTGTCGGTACTCGCCGTGCCGGGGGCCGACGCCTCGAGCGCTCGACCCGCGGCAGCCAGGGGAGCGCGGACGATCCAACCCGCCGACGACGAGAGCGGCGTGCTCGTTCGCGTCTCGCCGACGATCACCACCGCCATCACGCCGAGTGCGTCCGTGGCCCTCTCGGTCGAGATCGAGAACGCCACCGGCGAATCCCTTGCTGCGGGCGTGGTTCGGCTCGTCCGCACCGGCTCATCGATCGACGACGAGGCCGAACTCGACGACTGGCTGTCGTCGGGCGCCGCCGAAGGCCAGCCCGGGCTGGGCCAATCGGTGGTCCCGCTCGCCGAAGCGCCGTCCCGGGGGCTCGCCTCAGGCGGCACGACGGTCGTGCCGTTCACGGTCCCGGGGGAGTCGTTCGCCGAACTCGCCGACTCTCACGTCATCGGGCTCGGAGCCGAACTGGTGGTCGGCGACACCGTGGTGGCCGCCGGCGTCGACGCATTCCCCAACGGGGATGTACCGGCATCCGGATCGGTGGCCGTCGCACTCGCGGCCCCGCTCACCGTGCCGTCGACCGTCACCGACGGCCTCATCGACGCCTCGCAGCTCGAGAACTGGACGGGCCCGACCGGGCTCTTGACCCGGCAGCTCGAGGCACTGGCCGGGCGACGCGTCGCCATCGGCATCGACCCGCGCATCATCGCGTCGATCCGGGTGCTCGGCACGGCGGCGCCGGCGACCGCGACGGCGTGGCTCGACCGGCTGGCGAGCGTACCGAACGAGGTCTTCCCGCTCGCCTACGCCGACGCGGATCTCGCGCTGCAGGCGCAGCTCGGACTGTCTGCGCCGCTCAGTGCGACGACGTTCGCCGATGCGCTCGACCCGGCCAACTTCTCGACCCCGGCCGACGAAGCGGGAACCGAGCAGGACGCCGGCGACGGCGCCGGTCCCACCCCGACGGCCTCGCCCGAGCCCCAGCCGACGCCGGGCGGCCTTCCCACGACCGAGGAACTGCTCGACTGGCCGTATACCCGCGCCGACATCGCCTGGCCCGCCGACGACTCCGTGGCAGCCGGGAATCTCGGCTTCTTCGACGCCGCAGGCCTGACGACGACATTCCTCTCCTCAGCAAATGCCGCGCCCGTCGAGGGCCCCGCCCAGTCGTCGGCGAACGTCGACGGTTCCACCGTGCTCGTCGCCGATGGCGCGCTCACCGACGCGATCCGGGCCGCGTCGAACGCTGCGACCGACACCGAGTGGAGGGCTGCGGCGGGCCTGATGCTGTCCGAGCTCGCGCTCGACGCGAGCGATGCGCGCACGACGGTGCTGGCGATGTTCGACCGTGGTGCGGCGCCGCAGCCCATCCGTGTGTCCGCCCTCATCGACGAGGTGGCCACCTCGCCCTGGTCGTCGCTCGCCGGACTCTCCGACGCGATCGGCGCCCCACCCGAGGCCCGCGCGCTCGTCGATGAGCCCGAGACCCAAGAGCGGCTCGCGACCGCGGCGAGCATGGTGCAGGCCGAGGCCGACGTGACGGCGTTCGCGAGCGTGCTCGCCGATGCCGCCCTGCTCACGGGGCCGACGCGACGCGACCTGCTCGCCCTCCTCAGTGTCGAGTGGATCGACGATCCCCAGGCGTGGAACGCCGCGGTCACCGAGTGGCTGACGACGCAGTCCGCGATCCTCGATGCGGTCTCCGTGGTCCCCAGCAGCACGATCAACGTCGTGTCGACCGAGACGGGCGTGCCGACCACCATCGAGAACGCGCTGTCGTATCCCGTCACGGTCGTCGTCGACGTCAACCCGTCCAACGGACGCCTCATCGTCGAAGACCAGGTCGAGGTCACGGTCGAGCCCCAGTCGCGCAGCACCGTGCGGGTGCCGGTCGCCGCGGGTGTCGGCAACGGCGAGGTCTCGCTGGCGGTGTCGCTGTCGTCCCCCTCGGGCGTGCCGATCGGCAGCACGGTGACCATCCCCGCGAACGTGCAGGCCGACTGGGAGGGGCTCGGCGCTGCGATCCTCGCGGCGATCGTGATTCTCGTGTTCGGCATCGGCGTATGGCGCAGCATCCGCCGCCGCCGCCGGGAGCGCACCGCCAAGGCGAATGCCACGGATGCCGCAGCCGACCCCCGTTCGACGAACGCCGGCCCCGCGTCATCCGCTCGCTCGGATTCCGACGAACCGACGGATGCGCACCGTGACTGACCCCGATCGCATCGGTCGCGCCAGCTTCTTCCTGGCCTCGGGCACCATCGTGTCGCGACTCCTCGGATTCCTGAAGGCGATCGTTCTCGCCGCCGCGATCGGCGTCGTCGGCTCCACGTCGGCCGATGCGTTCGCGGTCGCCAACGGCCTGCCGAACACGGTGTACGTCATCGTCGCAGGCGGCGTGCTCTCGGCCGTGCTCGTGCCGCAGATCGTGCGGGCCAGCACGAATCCCGACGGCGGCAGCGCCTACATCAACAAGCTGCTCACGCTGGCGCTCGTCGTCATCGGCGCGGCCACGGTATTGGCGACGGCGCTCGCCCCGGTGCTCGCGTGGATCTACGCCGGGTCCAACCCCGAGATCCTCCCGCTCGCCATCGCGTTCGCGTGGTGGTGCCTGCCCCAGATCTTCTTCTACGGGCTCTACACACTGCTCGGCGAGGTGCTGAACGCTCGACGCAGCTTCGGCCCGTTCACCTGGGTGCCCGTGCTGAACAACATCGTCGCGCTCATCGGCCTCGTGATCTTCGGCGTGCTCTTCGGCTTCGATCCCGACGGCACGCGAACCGTCGACGACTGGGATCCGCTCATGATCGCCGTGCTCGCGGGTTCTGCAACGCTCGGCATCGTCACGCAGGCCGTGGTGCTGTTCTGGTTCTGGCGGCGCATCGGGCTCCGCTACCGTCCCGACTTCGGCTGGCGCGGCGTCGGACTCGGCGCCGCCGGACGCATGGCGGGTTGGACCTTCGGGATGCTGCTGCTCACCACGTTCGCCGGCATCGTGCAGACCCAGGTCGTGCTCCTGGCGTCGGGCGCGGGCGCCTCGCTGGCCGCGATCGACAACGCGTGGCTCGTGTTCATGCTGCCGCACTCGGTGATCACGGTCTCGATCGCGACCGCCTACTTCACGCGCATGAGCGAGCACGCGCACCTCGGCGCCCTCGACCGGGTCCGCGACGACTTCTCGAGCGCCGTGCGGGGCGTGACCGTGATCCTCGTGCTCGCCGCGGCGGTGCTCATGGTGGTGGCGTATCCGTTCGCCGCGGTGTTCCAACCCGGACTCGAACGCGCATCCGCCCTCGGCAACGTGATCATCGCGTTCGCCATCGGCCTCGTCGGGTTCAGCATGCTCTTCGTCGTGCAGCGCACGTTCTACGCCCTCGGTGACACCCGCACTCCGTTCTTCTTCACGCTCTTCCAGGTCATCGTCTTCTCGGCGGCAGCGCTCGCGTGCATCGCCCTTCCGGTGCAGTGGATCGCGGTCGGCGTCGCCCTCGCGACGACGCTCGCGGGCACCGCCCAACTCGTGCTGGCCCTCGTGCTGCTGCGCCGCAAGCTCGGCCTGCTCGAGGGGCGACGCATCGCCCTGAGCCTGCTGCGCGACCTCGGCGCGGTGCTGATCCCGGCCGCGGTGGGCGTCGCACTGCTCATCGCACTCGGCGGCACCACGGCCGGCGGCTTCGCGGTCACCGACCGCAGCGGTGCGATCATCTCGATGGCGATCATCGGAATCGTGATGGCGACGATCTACTTCGGAGTGCTCTGGTTGCTGCGCTCCCCTGAGCTGCGGGGATTCGCCGCCCCACTCCTCGCACGACTTTCCAAGCGGTGAAAGGCCCACCCGGCCTCGGAATACCCGACACCTAGACTGTGTTCAACACGTCGAGGCATGCGTTGCGACGGATGCTTCAGATCCACCAGCAACGACGGGAGCGGGTTTGCGCGACATCATCATCATCGGTTCGGGCCCTGCCGGGTTCACCGCCGCCATCTACGCCGCCCGCGCCGAGTTGAAGCCGCTCCTCATCGCGAGCTCCGTCGAGATCGGCGGCGAGCTGATGAACACCACCGAGGTCGAGAACTTCCCCGGATTCCCCGAGGGCATCATGGGTCCCGACCTGATGGCCAAGCTGCAGGCCCAGGCCGAGCGATTCGGCACCGAGGTGGTCTATGACGACGTCGTCGAACTCGACGTCGAGGGCCCGGTGAAGCGCGTCAAGCTCGGGAGCGGCGACGTGCACGAGGCCAAGGCGCTCATCTACGCGACCGGTTCCGCCTACCGCAAGCTCGGTCTCCCCGAGGAGGAGATCCTCTCGGGCCATGGCCTCTCGTGGTGCGCCACCTGCGACGGCTTCTTCTTCAAGCAGAAGACCATCGCGGTCGTGGGCGGCGGCGACTCCGCCATGGAGGAGGCGACCTTCCTCACGAAGTTCGCCGACAAGGTGTACGTGATCCACCGCCGTGACTCGCTCAGGGCATCGAAGATCATGCAGAAGCGAGCCTTCGACAACCCGAAGATCGAGTTCATCTGGAACGCCGAGGTCACGCAGATCCACGGCACCGACCAGGTGACCGGGGTGACGCTCCGCGATACCGTCACCGGAGAGTTGCGAGCGCTCGACCTCGACGGTCTGTTCGTCGCGGTGGGCAACGACCCACGCACCCACCTCGTGCACGGCAAGCTCCAGCTCACCCGCGAGGGAACCATTCACGTCGAGGGTCGCTCGTCGCGCACCTCGGTTCCCGGCGTGTTCGCCGCGGGTGACGTGATCGACCCCTTCTACCGGCAGGCCGTGACCGCCGCCGGCTCGGGCACCGTCGCCGCACTCGACGCCGAGCACTACCTGGCCGCCCTCGAAGACTCGCCCTCACCCGAGATCGCCGAGATCAAGGCGGAGGCGATCGAAGAGGTCACCGCTGTCGAGAACTTCGCCCAGACGCGCTGACGACGCCGGGCCGTCGTCCGCGGCATCCGCTTCACCAAAGGAGAAAACGCTATGACTGCACGTGCAGTGACCGAGGCCACCTTCGAGCAGGAGGTCCTCAAGAACGACAAGGCTGTTCTCGTCGACTTCTGGGCAGAGTGGTGCGGTCCGTGCCGCATGGTGAGCCCGATCCTCGACCAGATCGCGACCGAGCACTCAGACAAGCTCGACATCGTCAAGCTGAACGTCGATGAGAACCCGCAGCTCGCGATGAAGTACCAGATCACCGCGATTCCCGCGTTCAAGGTGTTCGAGAAGGGCGAGGTCGTCAAGACCGTCATCGGCGCGAAGCCCAAGCCCGCGCTCGAGGCCGACCTCGCCGCCTACATCTCGTAGCCGGCCGCCTCACCAACTCGAGACCCGTCCGGTGCCACCGGGCGGGTCTTTCGCGTACCGACGCACAACTAGCATTGAACTTCGAGCAGAAACGGAAGCGACGTGACCTCTGACGGCGTCCCCCGGCGGACCGGCAACAATCTCGACCCCTGGTACTCGAACTACGCCGAGCGAGCCGCGGGGCTCGCTGCCTCCGAAGTCCGCGCGCTCTTCGCGGTCGCCTCCAGACCCGAGGTCGTCTCCCTCGCGGGCGGCATGCCGTTCGTGTCGGCGCTTCCCGAGGAGCTCATCGTCTCCTCGATGGAACGGGTCATGCGCACGCAGGGCCCGACCGCGCTGCAGTACGGCTCCGGACAGGGGATCCCCGCGCTCCGCGAGCACATTCTCGACGTCATGTCGCTCGAGGGCATCCGCGGCTCGGTCGACGATGTGGTCACCGCGACTGGATCGCAGCAGGCTCTCGACCTCGTCGCCAAGCTGTTCATCGACCCGGGCGACGTCATCCTCGCGGAATCGCCGAGCTACGTCGGTGCCCTCGGAGTGTTCCGCTCGTACCAGGCGAGCGTCGTGCACGTCGCGATGGACGAGGACGGCCTCATTCCCGATGCCCTTCGGGAAACGATCGCCCACCTCCGTGGCCAAGGGCGGCGGATCAAGTTCCTCTATACGATCCCGAACTTCCACAACCCGGCCGGCGTGACGTTGGCCGCATCCCGGCGCCCCGAGATCCTCGAAATCTGCCGGCAGAACGAGATCCTGGTCCTCGAAGACAACCCGTACGGCCTGCTCCACTTCGATGAGCCCGCGCCGCCCGCGCTGCGATCGCTCGACGAGGAGCACGTGATCTACCTTGGATCCTTCTCGAAGACCCTCGCCCCCGGATTCCGGGTCGGCTGGGCCCTGGCCCCGCACGCCATCCGCGAGAAGCTCATCCTGGCAGCCGAATCCGCGATCCTCTCACCCAGTTCATTCAGCCAGCTCGTCGTCGCGGAGTACCTCTCCAACGCCGACTGGCGTGGCCAGATCGACACCTTCCGCGGCGTCTATCGCGAACGCAAGGACGCGATGATCGAGGCGTTGGGCGAGCACCTTCCCCAACTGAGCTGGACCAACCCGAACGGCGGCTTCTACGTCTGGGTGACCATGCCCGACATGCTCGATTCGAAGCAGATGCTTCCTCGGGCCGTGCGCGAACTCGTCGCCTACACCCCCGGTACCGCGTTCTTCGCCGATGGTCGCGGGCGACATGCCATGCGCCTGTCGTTCTGCTATCCGACGCCCGATGCCATCCGGGTGGGCATCCGGCGTCTCGCCACCGTCGTGAACGGCGAACTCGACCTCCTGGATACCTTCGCAGGTACCGGCACCCTCCAGCTTCCGCCCACCCCCGGATTCGACTCCGCCCCGCCAACCGACCTCAAGTAGAGGAGAACCCCTGATCATGAGCGATTCGAGCGGCCTGTTCGTCGTCGTCCTGGCGGGCGGGATCTCACACGAGCGTGACGTGTCGCTTCGTTCGGGCCGCCGTGTCGCCGACTCGCTGACCCAAGCCGGCCACCGCGTCGTGCTTCGCGACCCCGACGCCGGTCTCTTTCCCTTCCTCGCGAGCGAGCGCCCCGACGTCGTCTTCCCCGCGCTGCACGGCTCCTCCGGCGAGGACGGTTCGCTCCTCGACCTCCTGGAGGCGGTCGGCATGCCGACTGTCGGTTCGAGCGGCAGCTCGGCGCGGCGGGCGTGGTCGAAACCGGTCGCGAGCTCGCTGGTTGCGGGCGCCGGGGTTGCCGTGCCCGAGTCGGTCGTGCTGTCGCACGAGTCGTTCCGCGAACTCGGCGCGGCGAGCGTGCTGGGAGTCGTCCGTGAAGCGCTCGAGGGTGATGTCGTGGTGAAGCCGGGTTCCGGAGGGTCGGCCCAAGGCGTCACCATCGTGCAAGACCCGAACGACCTGCCTCGAGCAATGGTCGAAGCCTTCACCTATGCCGAGGTCGCCGTCGTCGAGCGTCGCATCAAGGGAACCGAGCTCGCCGTCGCGGTGGTGGACGCGGGTGACGGGCCTCGCGCACTGACGCCCGTCGAGATCGAGCCCAACAGGGGCATCTACAGCTTCGAGGCGCGCTACACGGCCGGCGAGACGACGTTCTATGCGCCGTCCCGCCTCGACGATGCCACGATCGATGCAGTGTCGGATGCCGCGACCCTCGCGCATCGCACCCTCGGACTCCGAGACCTCTCCCGGGTCGACTTCATGGTCGACGATGCGGGGACGCCCTGGTTCCTCGAGGCGAACGTGATCCCCGGACTGACGGAGACGTCGTCGGTGCCGCTCGCGATCGAAGCATCGGGCACGGATACCGCCGCCGTGTACGACTCCCTCGTGCGCGCCGCCGTTGCACGTGGTGCCTAGCCGGTTCGCTCTGCTCGAGTCGTCATCACGACGATGCCCCAACGCGTTTTCCTTCTCACGAGGGGAGAGGCTCTGACCTCACACGCCTTCGAGCTCTTCGCCGAGGTCCGTGAGGATCCGACGAAGGTCCTGGACCGTGGCGAAATCGATGCTGATCTGGCCTTTGCGCGCCCCGAGGGAGATGCGGACCCGAGTGTTCAAACGATCGCCAAGCCTTGCCGCCAAGTCGTCGAGGAAATCCTGACGCTTCCCGGCCGCAGGCTTCGCCCGCGCGGGCTTCGGATCCGCCGTGGCCAGGGCCTCCGCCGCCCGGACCGACAGTTCCTCGTTGACGATCCTGTCAGCGAACTGCTGCATGCGCTCGGGATCATCACCGACGGCGAGGATCGCGCGAGCGTGTCCCGCGCTCAGGACTCCCGCGGCGACGCGGAGCTGCACGGGCTCGGGAAGCTTCAGCAGCCGGAGCGTATTGGAGATCTGGGGCCGCGATCGCCCGATTCGGCTGGCGAGTTCCTCCTGCGTGATACCGAAATCTGCGAGGAGTTGCTGGTACGCGGATGCCTCCTCGAGAGGATTCAGTTGTGACCGGTGCAGGTTCTCGAGGAGCGCGTCGCGAAGCATCGCGTCGTTCGCCGTGTCCTTGATCACGGCCGGAATGGTGGCGAGCCCCGCCGCCTTCGTGGCCCGGAGCCGCCGCTCACCCATGACCAGCTCGAACTTCCCCAGCAAATCAGGGTGTGGTCGCACGACGATCGGCTGCAGAACGCCGAACTCCTTGATGCTGTGGATCAGTTCCGCGAGATCGTCGGGGTCGAAAACGGTCCGGGGCTGCTGAGCATTCGGAACGATGGTGTCGGGGTCGAGATGCGCGAGGTGCGCGCCGGGAACCGTAAGCAGGCCCTCCGCTGCTGCCGCATGCTCCACGGCGGCGATCGCCGTCGCCGGAGTCGACTCCGCGTCGGGGAAGAACACGTCGACCGGACGAGCGGATCGGGTCCCGTCGTCACCGCTCGGAATCAGCGCGCCGATCCCTCGGCCGAGTCCGGTTCGTTTTGTTGCCATCTATTCCGACTCCTCGGGCTTATGCAGCACCGCGCCGAGCGATCTCGGCGGCGGCTTCTCGATATGAAAGAGACCCGCTCGACGCGTAGTCATACGTGATCACGCTCTGTCCGTAACTGGGGGCTTCGGACACGCGAACCGACCTCGGGATGATCGTGTCGAGGGTCTGGGTGGGGAAGTGGTTGCGCACCTCTTGGGCCACCTGTTGCGCCAAGTTGGTGCGCGAGTCGTACATCGTGAGAAGGATCGTCGACAGCCTGAGATCGGCATTGAGGTGCTTCTCGATGAGCTCGATGTTGCTGAGGAGTTGGGAGAGGCCCTCGAGCGCGTAGTACTCGCACTGTATGGGAATGAGCACCTCCCGAGCAGCTACGAACGCGTTGATCGTGAGGAGTCCGAGCGACGGAGGGCAGTCGATGAGCACGTAGTGATACGGCTCATCCATGGAGGCGAGGTGCGCATTGAGTGCGCGGCGGAGCCGTTGCTCGCGAGCGACCAGCGACACCAACTCGATCTCCGCGCCTGCGAGGTGGATCGTCGCTGGGACGCAGTCGAGCGCTTCGTGCTCAGTAGACGGCCGGATCACCTCGGCGAGCGGGAGATCGGAGACAAGCACCTCGTAAACGCTCTGTTGATCGGACCGGTGCTCGACACCGAGCGCGGTCGACGCGTTGCCCTGCGGATCGAGATCGATCACGAGCACCCGCGCGCCGGCGCGGGCAAGCGCGGCCGCGAGGTTCACTGCCGTGGTGGTCTTGCCCACACCGCCCTTCTGGTTCGAGATCGTGAGCACACGCGTCTCGGGCGGAAGTGGGAGGCGCGTCTCTTCGAGGGCGATCCGTCGTCGCGTCTCATCAGCGAGTTCGTCAGCCAGGGGAGTTCCTCCGTGGTCGGTGGTCGTTTCACGTGAAACGGCGTCTGAAGATGCTTGCGCCGGGGTTTCCGGTGTACCGGCAAGATGATTGGGGTGTGCTGCTAGGGCGGTCGTTTCAGGTGATAGGAGATCGGAAGGCGGTTGCGGAGCAGTGGCGGTCCCGTCCATGACGGAGGCTGACGTCGCGGTCACATCCGTCGTCGCAGTTTCACGTGAAACGACGAAGGACGGCACTCCCTCCGAATCGGTCAGTCGACCAGGCTGCGTTTCACGTGAAACATCAACCGAGAGGCCCGGCGCCGCGGGGTAGGGGGTCATCTCCGATGCTGCCGGAACATCCCGAGATGGCGAGCCGGTGTCTCTGGACGGTGACGGAGTCGCGTGCACCCCATCGGTCAGGCGGGCACCGGCGAACGTGGACGTCTCCAGTTGGGGTCGACCGGGTGTGTTCTCCAGTCCACCAACTTCAATGGACACGTCCGGGGTTTCGGAAGCCAGCGATGGGGAGCGACCGGACCCGTTGGTTTCGGGCGGCGTGGTGGCCGACGTGATGGCTGGGGGAGGCGCCCCCACCGGGTCGGCACCTGTCTCCTCCGCCTCGGCAACGGGTGCTCGCGGCGTTGCAGCGCGCTGGTCGCTCGCTTGGATGTCGCCGGGGGCGTGCTCAGCGGAACCACCGACGATCTCGCGGATGAGGTCCTCCAGCAACGCGTCGGGAGGCGGAGGTGTCGTGGGCATCGATCGGAGCGGCTCGACCTCTCCGGTCAGCGCGGCCGCCGTCTCGGCGTCCCAATCGATGCGCGTCGATGGCTGACGGCCGGCCGCGTCAGCGTACGGCCGACTCGGGTCAGCGGCAGGAGCGGGTTCCTGCGGTTGTATCGGGCCGCGGACGGGCCGGTCATCGATCGCCGGCCCGAGCGATTCCGATGAGGTGTCTCGGTTCTGGGATGCCCCGATCCCGGTCGGCGAGGGGACTCCTGCCGGCGGATCGAGCTGGCTGGCCGCGATGGCCGTCGGGTGCGACGCCGCCCCTGTCGTGGCCGAAAGCGCTGGGTCGACTCGGCCCTCGGCGAGCGGCGGCGGGGGGACCTGCGGGGAGGAAGGTTGGGCCGACCCATCAGCGGGAATGTCGACATCTGGGGCTGCGGACGGAGATGCCGGCGGCGTTGCGGCCCTCGGGGCCGGTTCAGGTTGGTGCGGGGTACGCCTGCGATGGAACCATCCGCGTCCTCCGCCCTGTGCCATGCCGATTACTCCAATCTCGCAACCACGTTCGGGCGACGAGACGCCCGCCTGCCCGAGGCGCAGATCAAGCCTAACGGCGACCGCCGTCTGCTCGATCACGCTGAGGCGCGTTCCGTCGAATGAGGGACACGGCCCCGCCGTGTTGAGGAGGTCTATGCGTCGCCACGACGGGGAGCGCTCACCGAACCACCCGATGCAGACGTCAAATCCGATCGCACACGTGTGCGAGGTCGCCAAGGTGCGAGCACCCCCCGATCCGGCCCGGGATAACGGTCCAGGTCCAGCCCGCCGGGACCGACGAGAAGCACGAGCCACCCTGCGCTTGATGCTGAACGCTGGTATGCCTGCGGTTGCGCATTCCAACCGCGTGTCCGTTTCGCACCATGCCGCTGCCGTTTCACGTGAAACGGGCCACGGCCACACTCCACGCGCAGCGGTACTCAGTTCCCACGACAGCGCTGCGCCAGTAGTGCAGGGCCGAAAGACACCACCGGCGGTCTTGCCGACGCTGCGATCCTCCACGACCCCCCGAGCCAAGGTGGCCATTGCCGCCGTGAAGGTACTGGCCGCCATGACGGCGCACGTTCGGGCTGCTCACGTGCTGCGCGACCGCGTAGGGGCGTCCAGCTCAACCTCGCATCGTCAAGCGGCGGTGGTGGTCCAACCACATACACTCACCGCGCCAGGCGAGCGGCTCCATGCCGCCCGCCGCTTCGACGTCGTGCGGGACAACGCTGGGGTATCACCTCCTCAGCAAAGTCGGCCGTCCGTCTCCACCGCGCACCGACAGGGCGGCGCCAGGCTGGGTATTGCCTTCTCAACCCAGTTACCGCGAACCCATGCGTGGCCCACGACTCGCTCCGCTACCCAACGTTTGACCTGCACTCACCGTCCTTGGGCCGTGGGCCCTCTCAGCCCCCGCTTCACCGCGTCCTCGCCGAGCACAGAGCCGCGCCCCGCCGCGCGAGCGTTTCACGTGAAACACCCTGGGCGACGCCGTTGTCGATCGTCGGCAACGGCGCTCAACAGCAACTCGCTTAGGGGATGGGTGGCCAACGACTCGCGCCGCAACCCGCCGTCTTACCCTTCCGCTCGCTGCGCCTCCGGGAGCCGATGACCTGGTTCCAGCTACAGGCACACCGGCCGGGCGCTACGACTCCGTCGGGAGGGCGGGTTTCACGTGAAACATGCTGCGGCGCTCCGTGTCAATCGTCGGCGAGCGCGCCCGACCGAACGAATCGCACGCATCGCGGGGTCAGCCCCACTTCAACGACGAACGGTCACGAGTGCGAGCCAACGCACGCATCGCACCCCGCAATTGGCGGCGCGGTCCGGCGTCTTACCTACCGCTCGCGCACCGTGACCCGCAGGGCGTGTCACCCAAGGACGAACGGTGGCGAGTGCGCCCCAACGGACCGAATCGCACGCATCGGGGCCCGCAAGTGGCGGCGCAGCGCGGCGTCCTGACTACGCTCGAGCACCGTCGCACGCATCGCGGGGTCACCCCCACTTCGAGGACGAACGGGGTGGCGTCCCTTGTGGTGGTGTAGTTCTCGGTGTTGAGTGTCACGTCTTTGACGTGGTGAGCCATCGTGCGATGGTCGGTGAGAACTGTCTAGGAATCTCACGGAAGGACACATACGCACGATGGCTCTTGACCAGTCTGCCCTCCTCGAGCTGCTCGGGGAACTGAAACTCACCGATGTCAGCGACCGGATTAGGGTCGCGACCGAAGCCCTCTACCAGGAGTTGATCGACGCGGAAGCGGCCGCGTTCATCGGTGCCGCCCCGTTCGAACGCACCGAGTCACGCACCGCGCAGCGCAACGGCACTCGGCCTCGCACGCTGACGACCACGGCGGGAGAGTTGGAGTTGCGGATCCCGAAGCTGCGGACCGGGTCGTTCTTCCCGTCGTTGCTGGAGCGGCGCCGCCGGGTGGATCAGGCGTTGTTCGCGGTCGTGATGGAGGCGTACGTGCACGGCGTGTCGACTCGGAAGGTCGATGACCTGGTGAAGGCCCTCGGCGCCGACACCGGGATCTCGAAGTCGGAGGTCTCGCGGATCTGCGCGAACCTTGACGAGGACGTCGCCGCGTTCCGGGACCGGCCCCTCGCCGACAGCACCTACCCCTACGTGTTCCTGGACGCGACCTACTGCAAGGCCCGGGTCGGCCGGCGAGTCGTGTCCCAGGCCGTCGTCGTCGCGGTCGGCGTCGCACAGGACGGGCGCCGTGAGGTGCTCGGGTTCGAGGTCGGCGACACCGAGTCGCAACCGTTCTGGACCACGTTCCTGCGGTCGCTCAAGGCGCGCGGGCTGGGCGGGGTGCAGCTGGTCATCTCGGACGCGCACACCGGGTTGATCGCCGCGACCCAGACCGTGCTGCAGGGTGCGGTGTGGCAGCGGTGCCGGGTGCATTTCATGCGCAACGTGCTCGCGAACGTGCCAAAGACCGCGGGCCCGATGGTCGCGTCGATCATCCGCACGATCTTCGCCCAACCCGATGCCGGCCACGTGCACGCCCAGTTCGACGAGGTCGTCCGGATGCTCACGAGGTCGCACCCGAAGGTCGCCGGCATGCTCGAGGACGACCGCGATGACCTGCTCGCGTTCACGAGCTTCCCGGTCGCGCATTGGCGGCAGATCTGGTCCACGAACCCCCTCGAGCGCGTAAACAAGGAGATCAAACGCCGCACGGACGTCGTCGGGACGTTCCCGAACCCCGCCGCGCTGCTCCGCCTGGCCGGGCACGTCCTGATCGAGCAGCACGACGAGTGGGACGGCGCCGACCGCCGCTACTTCAGCGAGCACTCCATGAAGCTCCTGAACATCGAACCCGAGGAGGTGGCCATCCCAGAACTCGCTGCGGCATAATCAACCAAGCTGACCCGCACGGTGTCGAGAAACTCCACCACACAGCGGGACGCCACCGACGAACGGTCGCGAGTGTGCGCCAACGGATGCATTCGGGGCACGCAAGTGTCGGCGCAGCCCCGCGTCCTACCTACGCTCACGCACTGCGGCACGCATCCTGCGGGTCACCCCCGCTTCAAGGACGAACGGTCGCGCCTGGCCACATCAGAACTCCAGTGCGCAACGAGGTGTTCAGGTGCTACGCGCGGCCGCCTGTCGTGCGTATCGTCCGCGGACGCCGCTCACGCCTGCCTCACTCGGATGCCCGGTGGCATCGATTCCCGCCGGAACCAGCCGTCTTGCCCTCCGCCCGCGGCGTCTCCCGCGAGACCCCGCTGACCTACCTACCGCTCGCCCACGGTGGCCCGGAAGACGCGGGTGACTTCCGCGTCAGGAACGACGCCTTCGCCGAGCACCAGAACTTCAGGCCTATGGAGGCGGAATTTCCGGATCACCTTCTCTGCGGCTGCGATCTCGTTGTCGACGCCGGCGCCCTTCATCAACACAAGCTCTCCACCCGACCGAACGAGGGGAGCGGTGATGGGAAGGAGGGTTCGAAGCGCGCTGACCGCTCGTGCCGTGACTTGGTCGAGTTCACCGCGGAGGGCGGCATCCTCTGCGCGTGCTCGCATGACATCCACGTTCGCGAGCTCGAGCTCGCGCACCTGCCGTTCGAGCCATGCCACACGCCGCTCCATGGGCTCGATGAGGGTGAACTGCACGTCGGGTCGTGCGATGGCGAGCACGATGCCCGGGAGCCCTGCGCCCGATCCCACATCGCCGACTCGGCCCGGGCGGAGGAGCGGTGCAACGAGGGCGCTGTTGAGGATGTGGCGAGTCCACAGACGGGGAAGCTCGACGGGGCCGATCAGGCCCAACTCCTCGCCGTGCCGTGCCAGCGCATTCGCGAACTCGCGGGCACGAGGAAGCTGCGAACCGAATACTTGCGTCGCGACGCTCGGTTCCGGTTCCAGAGTGTCGCTCATGGTTTCACGTGAAACGCTACGGGAACGCCCGCGTCAGGCGCCACGCGAAATCACGGTGTGCCGCTCGGCGCCCTCGCCGCGGGACTCCGAATGGAACCCCCGTTCGCTCACGAGGTCATGGACGAGCTTCCGCTCGTACGACGACATCGGCGGCAGTGCGGCCTCGGCGGCTCCGGCTTCGATGCGCTCGGTGGCTCGATCCACCAGGCGGGCGAGCTCGTTGCGACGCTGGTCGCGCGAGCCGCCGATGTCGAGGATGAGGCGCGAGAACACACCGGTCTTCGTCTGCACCGCCAAACGAGTCAGCTCCTGGAGCGCGCTGACCGTCTCGGGCTTCGACAGTATGCCGAGGTTCGCACCCTCGCCGGCGTTCACCGAGACATACGCGCGGCCGTTCCGAGCGTCGATGTCGATGTCGCCGTCGAGATCGCAGATGTCGAGGAGCTCCTCGATGTAGTCGGCGGCGATGTCGCCCTCCTGCTCGAGCTGAGCCAGGGAGCGGTCGTCGGTGTCGTGGTGCACGTCGGTCATCGGCTACTTCCCGCTCTGCTTCTTCGCGCGCGCCTTGCTCATCGGCTGCTGTCGCTGGGTGGACTTCTTCTCCTCGACGACGATGGTGTCGCCGGCGGGCTTCTCCTCGACGGTGAGCTTGCCCCTCTTGGCGAGCCGGGCCTCACGAGCCTTCGCCGCCTCACTGCCGGGTGTCGGCATATTGCGGATCACGATGAACTGCTGACCCATGGTCCAGAAGTTCGAAACCAGCCAGTAGAACATCACGCCGAGCGGGAACGCCACACCGGAGAAGGCGAACACGAGGGGGAGCAGGTAGAGCAGGATCCGCTGCTGGCGGAACATCGGGCTCGCCTTGGTCTCGGGCGACATGTTCTTCGAGACGATCTGCAGCTGAGTGATGAACTGCGACGCCGTCATCAGCACGATCATGACGACCGCAACGACCATCACCTGCCACGGACCGCCGTTGTTCCAGGCCTGGATGAACGTCGAGCTGAGCGGGGCGCCGAGGAATACGGCGTTCGCGAACGAATCGGCCAGGTCCTGGTTCAGGAGGCCGACGCCGGCCTGATCGCGCACGGACGCGTCGTTGAGCACCGAGAACAGGCCGAAGAAGATCGGCATCTGGAGCAGCAGCGGCAAGCACGACGAGAGGGGGTTGGTACCGGTCCGCTTGTAGAGCTCCATGGTCTCGCGGGACATGGCCTCGCGCGAGAACTGGTCCTTCTTGCCCTTGTACTTGTCCTGGATCTTCTTGAGCTGGGGCGCGACCTCGAGCATGCGGCGCTGGCTCTTGATCTGCCGAACGAAGATTGGGATCAGCGCTGCACGGACGACGATGACGAGGCCCACGATCGACAGCACCCAGGTGACGCCGGAGTCAGGGTCGAGCCCGAAGAACGTCCACATGGAGTGGAACGCGACGAGGATCAACTCGATGACCCACTTGATGGGCCAGAGGATCAAGCCGATGAAATCAGGCATGGAGCGGGTCAGTCCTTCCGGGACACGGTGGGGGAGGGGACCAGGAGAGCAGGCTCGGTAGCGACCGGTTCCCCGGCAACGCGGGCGGCTGATGGATGCCGCGGGGCCGGCCGGGCGGGAAGCACCCAGCCGAACGGAGTGACCCGGTAGCGGGCGTGCCGGGCGGTACGAACCTCATCGATCCCGCCGGCCGACCACGGATTGCACCGGAGGATTCGCCAGGCCGTGAGTGCCGAACCCACGAGGAGCCCGCGCTGCTGCACAGAACCGAGTCCGTATGCGGAGCATGACGGATAGTACCGGCACACATCCCCGTAGAGCGGCGAGATGACGGCGCGGTAGGCACGGATGATGGCGACGCCGATATTGCGCGGGATGAGCACGATGAAGAGGAGCACGTCACGCATTGACGGCTCCCCGCATCTGTCGGTCGAGTGCCGCGAGCACCTCGGCGCGCAGCACCGGCCACTCCGCATCCGCCGAACCAGGGAGCGCGCGCACGACGACGTCGACACCGTGCACCCCGCCGTCGACGATCGCCTCGAGGCAGATGGCCTTCAAGCGCCGGCGGACGAGGTTGCGCTGCACGGCCGTGCCGACCTTCTTCGAAACGATGAAGCCGAAGCGTGGTGCGGCGCCCGACTCCCGTGAGCGTACATAGCTCACGGTATGGGCACGGGCAACCTTCACACCCTTGCGCACGACGACACGGTAGTCATCGGCGCTCGTGATGCGATTCGCTTTGGCGAGCACCGACGAACTAGGCGGAGAGTTCGGTGCGGCCCTTGCGGCGACGCGCCGACAGGATGGCGCGGCCGGCGCGGGTGCGCATGCGAAGACGGAAGCCGTGCTTCTTCGCGCGCCGACGATTGTTGGGCTGGAACGTACGCTTGCTCATGATTCTTCTCCGGCTTGGATCTCCGTGCCGAGCAGCGCGTGGATGCCCCGGCAGGAAAACTGGGTGCCCGAACGGGCGAGGTCAACTGATTAAAGCTACGGCCTCGGCGTGCCGGGGTCAAACCAGGTGTGGTTCGAGCCCAGCGCAGTGCAAACGACACAGTATCCCGCGTTCCTCGGGAACACCTGTGGATCGACACGCGCGAGTTGTCGAATCCCCCAGCCGGCATTTGTCGAGCGGGGGCGAGTTCGCTAGCGTGTGAGACCAGTTATCCCCAGCCTCGTGCGCGAAATCTCGGGCTTCTCCGAGATCTGCTCACAGCCGTGGATAACACTGTGAACACCTCGCCTCGCGCCGCTTGCTCCGTCGATCGGGGGATCGACTCGCGGCAGACGACGGCACCGGAAGGATTGCGGGGAACGATGACCGAGCGGCCCATCTCCGAGACATGGGCGACGGTGCTCGATCGGCTGTCCGACGACGAGGCGATCACGCCGATGTTGCAGGGCTTCCTCAATCTCGTCGAGCCCAAGGGCATCGCGGCCGGAACGTTCTACCTCGAGGTGCCCAACGACTTCACGGCGAGCATGCTCAACCAGCGCATGCGCGTCTCCCTCCTCTCGGCGATGAGTGCAATCGACTCGCCGGCCTCCGTCACGTCGTTCTACGTCGTCGTGAACCCCGAGCTCGAGGAGCTCCGCACACCCGAGCCGGCGGCATCCGGGCTCGACGACTACCAGAACCCGGTCGAGCTCCCGGCCACACCGCAGTCGGTCTTCGAGAACACCAGCCCCGACCGGCCGCGCGATGCCCGGCTCAACCCGAAGTACTCGTTCGACAGCTTCGTCATCGGTCAGTCCAACCGATTCGCGCACGCCGCGGCGGTCGCCGTGGCGGAGGCTCCGGCGAAGGCCTACAACCCGCTCTTCATCTACGGCGATTCGGGCCTCGGCAAGACCCACCTCTTGCATGCGATCGGTCACTACGCACAGAGCCTCTATCCCGGCATCCGTGTACGCTACGTGTCGTCCGAGGAGTTCACGAACGACTTCATCAACTCGATCGCCAACAACCGCGGCTCGCTGTTCCAGCAGCGCTACCGCAACATCGACATCCTGCTGATCGACGACATCCAGTTCCTGCAGGGCAAGGCCGAGACGCAGGAGGCGTTCTTCCACACCTTCAACACCTTGCACGACCACAACAAACAGGTCGTGATCACGAGCGACGTGCCGCCCAAGCACCTCACCGGCTTCGAAGATCGCATGCGCAGCCGGTTCGAGTGGGGCCTCATCACCGACGTCCAGGCGCCCGACCTCGAGACTCGCATCGCAATCCTTCGGAAGAAGGCACAGTCCGAGCGACTCCAGGTGCCCGACGACATCCTCGAGTACATGGCATCGAAGGTCTCGAGCAACATCCGTGAACTCGAGGGCACGCTCATCCGGGTCACTGCCTTCGCCAGCCTCAACCGCACGCCGGTGGACATGCCGCTCGTGCAGACGGTGCTCAAGGACCTCATCTCGGATGACTCCGACAACATCGTCGCGCCGGTCGACATCATCACTGCGACGGCCGAGTACTTCAAGCTCACCGTCGACGATCTGTACGGTTCGAGCCGTTCACAGGCCGTCGCGACCGCGCGGCAGATCGCGATGTACCTGTGCCGCGAACTCACCAACCTCTCGCTGCCCAAGATCGGCCAGCTGTTCGGCAACCGCGACCACACCACGGTCATGTACGCCAACAAGAAGATCTCCGAGCTCATGAAGGAACGCCGGTCGATCTACAACCAGGTCACCGAGCTGACCGCGCGCATCAAGCAGTCACATCGCTATCGGTGACGGATTCCGCATCCGTCTCCCCCCACGTTCGCCCCCTCCAAGCCCCGCGGTCGACGCTGCGGCGACGCTGCGTGAGAGCCATTCCCACAGTTGTGGAAAACCTGTGGAACATTAACGAGCAACCCGGTGATTCCTGTTGAGACGGGCTTGGCGCCTGTGGAGAACTCCGCGACCGACGGATGCCGCAGGCCGACGCCTTCGTCACGACTCACATGTTGTCCACAGCCACGGATCGCATCACTCGAGCGTCGTTGCGCCGATCGCCGAACACCATCCACAGATTCCACAGCGGTTAACACTGTTAAGAGAGAACTGGATTAATCGAGGGATCCCGACAACATTCGGAGACGGCCCAGAGCCGCACCGATTCCTCCGGCGCCGGGAAGAACTCTGCGGATAGCATGGGGGAGCCACCCAGCCCCTTCAGGGCCAACACAGCCACGACGGGAGAACCGTGAAGTTCCAGGTCAATCGCGACGTCTTCAGTGAGGCCGTCTCCTTCGCCGTCAAGCTCCTGCCCCAGCGCACGACCCTGCCGATCCTGTCGGGCATCCTCATCGAGGCGAATGCCGATGGCCTCGTGCTCTCCTCCTTCGACTACGAGGTGTCGTCCCAGACCGAGATCCAGGCCGATGTCGAAGAGCCCGGCACCGTACTCGTGTCGGGCCGGCTGCTCGCGGAGATCGCCGGTCGGCTGCCGAACGCTCCCGTTCGAGTCGCGACAGAGGAGTCCCGCATCTCGGTGACCTGCGGCTCCGCGACCTTCACGCTGCTATCGATGCCCGTCGAGGAATATCCGTCGATCCCCGAGGTCGGCGAGCAATCCGGACTGGTTCCGGCCGACGAATTCGCGACGGCCGTCGCGCAAGTGGCCGTCGCGGCATCCCGAGACGATGTGACCCCGGTCATCACCGGTGTGCAACTCGAGGTGCGCGAGAATCACCTGAGCCTCGTCGCGACCGACCGCTACCGGGTGGCCGTGCGAGAGATCGAGTGGGATGGCGGCTCGGTCTCCTCCGATGACGCCGTCGCGGCGCTGGTTCCTGCCCGCACGCTGCAGGAGGTCGGAAAGACGTTCGGGCACTCGGGCAACATCTCGGTTGCGATCACGAGTCGCGACGACCGCGAACTGATCGCCTTCAGTGCCGAGAAGAAGACCGTCACCTCGCTGCTCATCAAGGGCAACTTCCCGCCGGTGCGTCGACTCTTCCCCGATGCCGTCGAGAACTACGCGGTGATGAACACCGCCGAGCTCATCGAGGCGACCCGCCGCGTCGCGTTGGTGCTCGAGCGCGAGGCCGCCCTGCGCTACAGCTTCACCGCCGACGGCCTCACCCTCGAGGCGATCGGCAGCGAGCAGGCGCAGGCATCGGAGTCGATCGACGCGATCCTCACCGGCGACGACACGGTGGTATCGCTGAAGCCGCAGTTCCTGCTCGACGGCCTCGGCGCCGTGCACTCCGAGTTCGTTCGCATCTCGTTCACGAAGACCGAGAATCCGAACAAGCCCGGCCCCGTGCTCATCACGAGCCAGACCTCGCGCGACCAGGCCGGCGCCGACACGTACCGCTACCTCCTGCAGCCGAACCTGCTGCTGCGCTGAGCCGCGTCGACCACCGAGGCAGGTGTCGTCGGGCGCGGGTAGCGTGGTGATTCCGGATGCCGCGTCGTCGAAGGGAGCCCAGCGTGCACGTCGCCCGGCTCTCGCTCACGGACTACCGCAACTACCGGCGCGCCGAGATCTCGCTCGAGGCGGGTGCGACGGTGTTCGTCGGGCGGAACGGGCAGGGCAAGACGAACCTCGTCGAGGCGATCGGCTATCTCTCGACACTGGGATCGCACCGGGTGTCGGGCGATCAGGCCCTCATCAGGGCCGGAGCTGACTCGGCCATCATCCGGGCACTTCTCACGCACGGCGACCGCGAGGTGCTCATCGAGGTGCAGCTGAATCGCCAGGGCGCGAACCGCGCGCAGTTGAATCGTGCACCGGTCAAGGCGCGCGAACTCCCGCGTTACGCGCACACGGTGCTCTTCGCTCCCGAGGACCTCGCGATCGTCCGTGGCGAGCCCTCGGTGCGACGGCGGATGCTCGACGAGCTGCTGGTGCAGCGCACCCCTCGTCTCGCCGGCGTCATGACGGACTACGAGCGGGTGCTGAAGCAGCGCAACTCCCTCCTGAAGAGTGCGCGTTCGAGGGGGCTCGCCGCCAGCCAGCTCTCCACCCTCGATATCTGGGACGAACGGCTGGTGAGCCTCGGCTCCGAACTCATCGAGCAGCGGGTCGCGCTGATCCGCGAACTGGCGACACCGCTGGCTGACGCGTATCGAGCCATCGTCGACGCCGACCATGCGCCCGAGCTTCATCCGCTGCTCTCGATCGATGGCGCGGATCCCGAGAGTTCGGCCGAAGGTCTCGAAACGCGTCCGGCTTCGCCGGGCGCTCGACCATCGAACGAAGCTGACATCGAGTCCCGGTTCGGCCATGCCCTTCGGGTCCTCCGGCCGAAGGAACTCGAGCGCGGCATCACGCTTGCCGGGCCACATCGCGATGACGTGGTGCTGCTGCTCAACTCGCTGCCGGCGAAGGGGTACGCGAGCCACGGCGAATCGTGGTCCTTCGCCCTGGCCCTGCGCCTCGCGTCCGCCGAGCTCCTTCGACGCGACAGCACGACGGGCGATCCGGTGCTCGTGCTCGACGACGTGTTCGCCGAACTCGACCGAACTCGACGCGACCGCCTCGCGATGGCCATCGGGGAATTCGAGCAGGTCCTCGTCACCGCGGCGGTCCTCCAAGACGTGCCCGACCCGCTCACCGCCCGTGTCGTCCACATCGAGGCGGGCCGCGTGGAAGAGAGCGAGCCGACCGGTGTCTGAGGCCGCCCGCGTCTACCAGCACTTCCGCGAGATCTTCGGTGATGCACGTCCACGACCCGGCCGGGCTCGTCCGCGTCAGCGGGAGTCATCCGGCAGCGAACCGTTCACCCCCGGCCGCGACCCCGAGCCGCTCGGCGAAGCGATCGATGGACTCACCGCGCAGCTCGGCTGGACAGCGCCGTTGTCGCAGCACGACCTGCTCGTGGCATGGGCGCAGATCGCGGGCGACGAGATCGCGAAGCACTCCGAGGCGATCGCGATCGAGAACGGCGTGCTGCAGGTGCGGTGCGAGTCGACCGCGTGGGCGACGCAGCTCCGGCTGATGCGCACCGAGTTGGTCACCCGCATCCTCGACCGGTTCCCTCGTGCCGGCGTCGAGACCATCCGCTTCCAGGGGCCGGATGCCCCCACCTGGAAAAAGGGCCCCAGATCGGTTCCAGGGCGTGGCCCGCGCGATACTTACGGCTGACACGGCAAATTCGGTCACTCCACCAGCGGCATCCCCTCAGATCGGCGCTTCCGGCCTTCGGCGAAGGCTCGGTTTGATAGGGTTAAGGGTCGCCAGAATGACGGTCAGGAGCCCGATTCACACATGACAGCCGAACCCCTGAAGGCCCAGCAGAAGCCGGAATACGGCGCCGACGCGATCCAGGTTCTCGAGGGCCTCGAAGCGGTTCGCAAGCGACCGGGCATGTACATCGGTTCCACCGGACCACGCGGGCTCCACCACCTGGTGTACGAGATCGTCGACAACTCGGTCGATGAGGCGCTGGCCGGTTACGCGACGGCGATCGACGTGACCATCCTTCCCGACGGTGGGGTTCGCGTGGTCGACGACGGCCGCGGCATCCCCGTCGACATCCACAAGGCCGAGGGCAGGTCGACCGTCGAGGTCGTGCTCACCGTGCTCCACGCCGGCGGCAAGTTCGGCGGCGGCGGATACGCCGTCTCGGGCGGGCTGCACGGCGTCGGGTCATCCGTCGTCAACGCACTCTCATCGAGGCTCGAAGTCGAGGTCCGCCGGCAGGGAGCGGTCTGGCGGCAGTCGTTCACGGTCGGCGTGCCCGACGCGCCGCTCGAGAAGGGCGAGGCCACCGACGCCACCGGCACCGTCATCACGTTCTGGCCGAGCCCCGAGGTGTTCGAGACCGTCGAGTTCGACTACGAGACGCTCCGCACACGCTTCCAGCAGTACGCCTTCCTCAACAAGGGGCTGCGCATCACCCTCACCGACATGCGTCTCGGGCACACCGAGGTCGACCCCGACGACACGGCCGACACCGAGACCGATCCCGCCGCCCCGCGTTCCGACACCTTCCTGTATGAGCGCGGCCTCGTCGACTACGTCGAGTACCTCAACCGCTCCAAGAAGTCCGATGTGGTGAACGACGAGATCATCTCGTTCGAAACCGAGAACTCCGAGCGCAAGATCGCGCTCGAGGTCGCGATGCAGTGGACCACGGCGTACACCGAATCGGTGCACACCTACGCGAACACGATCAACACGCACGAGGGCGGCACGCACGAGGAGGGGTTCCGCGCGGCGCTCACCACCCTCGTGAACCGATACGCGCGTGAGAAGGGCATCCTCAAAGACAAGGACGACAACCTCTCGGGCGAAGACGTCCGCGAGGGACTGACGGCCGTGATCTCGGTCAAGCTCGGCGAGCCACAGTTCGAAGGCCAGACGAAGACCAAGCTCGGCAACACCGAGGCGAAGTCGTTCGTGCAGAAGGTGACGGGCGACCAGTTGGGCGACTGGTTCGAGCGCAATCCGTCGCAGGCCCGTGAGATCATCCGCAAGGCGATCCAGGCGGCGACCGCGCGGATCGCCGCACGAAAGGCGCGCGAGGCCACCCGGCGCAAGGGCCTGCTCGAGTCGGGCGGCATGCCCGGCAAGCTCAAGGACTGCTCGTCGAAAGACCCATCCGTCTCCGAGATCTTCATCGTCGAGGGCGATTCGGCGGGCGGATCCGCCGTGCAGGGCCGAAACCCAGAGACGCAGGCCATCCTGCCCCTGCGCGGCAAGATCCTGAACGTCGAGAAGGCACGCCTCGACCGCGCCCTCGCCAACGCCGAGATCCAGGCGATGATCACGGCATTCGGGGCGGGCATCGGCGAGGACTTCGATCCCGACAAGGTCAGGTACCACAAGATCGTGCTGATGGCCGACGCCGATGTCGACGGCCAGCACATCACGACCCTGCTGCTCACGCTGCTGTTCCGCTACATGCGGCCGCTCATCGAGCTGGGGTACGTCTACCTGGCCCAGCCGCCGCTCTACCGCCTGAAGTGGACGAACGCGGAGCATCAGTTCGTGTACTCCGACAAGGAGCGCGACCTGCTGCTCGCCGATGGCATCGCGAAAGGCTGGCGCATCCCGAAGGACAACGGGATCCAGCGCTACAAGGGTCTCGGCGAGATGAACCACCAGGAGCTGTGGGAGACGACGATGAACCCCGAGACCCGCACGCTGCTCCAAGTCACCATGGAAGACGCAGCTGCCGCCGACGAGATCTTCTCGACCCTGATGGGCGAAGACGTCGAAAGCCGCCGCAGCTTCATCCAGAAGAACGCGAAGGACGTGCGTTTCCTTGATATCTGACCGCGCGAACCGCGCAAGCGGCGAGCCGGTCAGGGTCGAGTAGTCCGGCCCTTCCGGCCGGACGTATCGAGACCCAGCACATGACGAAACGAGAAACGAGAAGATGACGGACGAGAGCGACACCGGCGAGGCCTTCGGCGTGCACGGCAAGATCGACCAGGTCGACCTGCAGCTCGAGATGCAGCGCTCGTACCTCGACTACGCGATGAGCGTCATCGTCGGCCGTGCCCTGCCAGACGTGCGCGACGGCCTGAAGCCGGTGCACCGCCGGGTCATCTACGCGATGTACGACGGCGGGTACCGTCCCGACAAGGCGTTCTCGAAGTGCGCTCGCGTGGTGGGCGACGTGATGGGCCAGTTCCACCCCCACGGCGACACCGCCATCTACGACGCGCTGGTGCGGCTGGTTCAGCCGTGGAGCATGCGCTACCCCCTCGCGTTGGGCCAGGGCAACTTCGGATCGCCCGGCAACGACGGCGCCGCGGCGCCGCGGTACACCGAGACGAAGATGGCGCCGCTCGCCCTCGAGATGGTTCGCGACATCGAGAAGGACACCGTCGACTTCCAGGACAACTACGACGGTCACACGCAGGAGCCGTCGATCCTGCCGTCGCGATTCCCGAACCTGCTGGTCAACGGGTCGGTCGGCATCGCCGTCGGCATGGCGACCAATATTCCTCCGCACAATCTCCGCGAAGTGGCATCCGGCGCCCAGTGGTACCTCGAGCACCCCGACGCCACCCGCGAAGAACTGCAAGAGGCGCTGATGCAGCGCATCAAGGGGCCCGACTTCCCGACCGGCGCCCAGATCCTGGGCGTGAAGGGCATCAACGACGCGTACCGCACCGGTCGCGGTTCCATCACGATGCGGGCCGTCGTCTCGGTCGAGGAACTGCAGGGTCGCACCTGCCTCGTCGTGACCGAGCTTCCGTACCAGGTCAACCCCGACAACCTGGCGATCAAGATCGCCGACCTCGTGAAAGACGGGCGCATCGGCGGCATCGCCGACATCCGCGACGAGACCTCGGGCCGCACCGGTCAGCGCCTCGTGATCGTGCTGAAGCGCGATGCCGTCGCCAAGGTGGTGCTGAACAACCTCTACAAGCACACCCAGCTCCAAGACAACTTCGGCGCGAACATGCTGGCGATCGTCGACGGCGTACCCCGCACCCTGTCGATCGACGGCTTCATCGCACACTGGGTCGACCACCAGGTCGAGGTCATCGTGCGCCGCACCCGGTTCCTCCTCCGCGAGGCCGAGGCGCGTATGCACATCCTGCGCGGCTACCTCAAGGCGCTCGACGCGCTCGACGAGGTCATCGCGCTCATCCGGCGGTCGCCCACCGTCGAGGAGGCCCGCGACGGACTGATCGGGCTGCTCGACATCGACGAGCTGCAGGCCCGGGCCATCCTCGAACTGCAGCTGCGCCGGCTTGCAGCGCTCGAGCGTCAGAAGATCATCGACGAAGCCGAGGAACTCGAGGCGCTCATCGCCGACTACCGCGAGATCATCGGGTCACCCGAGCGCCAGCGCGGGATCGTCTCGGAGGAGCTCGCCGAGATCACCGCCAAGTACGGTGACGAGCGACGTACCCGCATTCTGCCGGGCTTCGATGGCGACATGTCGGTCGAAGACCTGATTCCCGAGGAGGAGATGGTCGTCACCGTGACGCGGGGCGGCTACGTCAAGCGCACCCGCAGTGACAACTACCGTTCGCAGCACCGCGGCGGAAAGGGCGTCAGGGGCGCCCAGCTTCGGGCCGACGACGTGGTCGAGCATTTCTTCGTCACGACGACCCACCACTGGCTCCTCTTCTTCACGAACATGGGGCGCGTCTACCGGGCGAAGGCCTACGAGATCCAGGAGGGCGGCCGCGACGCGAAGGGCCAGCACGTCGCCAACCTCCTCGAGCTGCAGCCCGATGAGCGCATCGCCGAGATCCTCGACATCCCCGACTACGAGGTCGCGCAGTACCTCGTGCTCGCCACCCGAGACGGGCTCGTCAAGAAGACCGATCTCACCGCCTACGACACGAATCGGTCGCGCGGCGTCATCGCGATCAACCTCCGCGACGGCGACGAGCTCGTGTCGGCGATGCTCGCCGACGAAGACGACGAGATCCTCCTCGTCTCGAAGAAGGGCATGTCGCTTCGATTCGAGGCGACGGATGCCGCACTCCGCCCCATGGGACGTGCCACGTCGGGCGTGAAGGGCATGAGCTTCCGCACCGGCGACTCGCTGCTCGAGGCATCCGTCGTCGCGCACTCCAACGGCGACGGCGATGCGGCAGACGGCCCCGAAGACAACGGACAGAAGTTCAGCCCGGCCGACACCTACGTCTTCGTCGTGACCGAAGGGGGGTACGCGAAGCGCACTCGGGTGGAGGACTATCGCAAGCAGCAGCGCGGCGGAATCGGCATCAAGGTCGCGAAGCTCAACGACGACCGCGGCGACCTCGCCGGCTCGCTCATCGTCTCCGGAAGCGACGAGGTGCTTGTGGTTCTTGCCAGCGGCAAGGTGGTACGCTCTGACGTCGCCGAGGTCCCCGCCAAGGGCAGGGACACGATGGGCGTCGTGTTCGCGAAGTTCGCGAACGACGACCGGATCATCGCCATCGCGAAGAATTCCGAACGGAACCTCGTGGAGGAGACCGCAGACACCGATGCGGCCGAGCCCGCGCGAGAGGAGTAACCACGTATGAGTAGCGTCGCCGAGAAGCTCGCCCGCAAGGGCAGCCGCCGGCCTCCGGCCAAGCAGGTCCGCCTGCGGCTCGTCTACATCGACTTCTGGTCGGCGGTGAAGCTGTCGTTCCTCGTGGCCGTGTGCTTCGCCGTCATCAGCATCGTGGTGACCTTCCTCATCCACACCGTGCTGAACTCCACCGGGATCTTCGAGCAGGTCAACTCCCTCGTGCAGGATGTCGCGGGCTCGGGCGGCGACCTCTCGTCCATTCTTTCGCTCGGCAACGTCATGGGCTTCGCGGTCGTCGCGGCGCTGTTGAACCTCGTCGTCACGACCGCGCTCGGGGCGATCATCGCCGTGCTCTACAACCTCAGCGTCAAGATCACGGGCGGCATCCTGGTCGGCTTCACGAACAACTGACTCGCGACGAAGGCGACAGCGTTCGGCCGAGTCAGGTTGAGTCGGCGGCCCCTCCCGGGACGCCGAATCGAAACCTCAGCGTCGAGAACCCGGCCCGATTCGGAGATTCCCGACCCGTCGGGTAGTCTTTCCTTCGGCCGAAATTCGGGGATATAGCTCAGGCGGTTAGAGCGCTTCGCTGATAACGAAGAGGTCCGAGGTTCAAGTCCTCGTATCCCCACCGAACAATTCCACAGCTTGCGGATGCCGCGGCATCCGCTCGGGGGCCTTAGCTCAGTTGGTAGAGCGCCTGCTTTGCAAGCAGGATGTCAGGAGTTCGAATCTCCTAGGCTCCACACTGCTTGTTCTGCAAGCCGGTCCCGGCCCGGCTTGCGTCGATTCGCGATTCGCCGTACACGCCGCCGAATCGCTGTGGCTAATTTGAGATGTCGGGTTGCGTTCCGGTCCCGGCCCGGCTTGCGTCGATTCGAACGTCGCGCCGTGACGAGCGTCCCGTGAGTCAGGTGGGCCCGTGCTGCTTCCCTGCGCGCCGTCGGGGTTTACAGTGGCGGGATGGACATCCGCGTCGCCGCGTACGGGGTCATCATCCGCGACGGGATGATCCTGCTGTCCCACTGGAACCAGCACGGGCGGTCGGGATGGACGCTTCCCGGCGGCGGGATCGAGGGTGCCGAGCATCCGGTGCAGGCCGCGAAACGCGAGATCCTCGAGGAGACCGGCTACGAGGCATCCGTCGACCGGCTGCTCGGCATCGACACGATGGTCGTACCGGCGCCCCGACGCCACGCCGCAAGCGTGCCGCTCTACGCAATACGGATCGTGTACCGGGCGAGCGTCGTCGCCGGCGAGCTGCACAGCGAGGTCGGCGGGTCGAGTGACGAGGCTCGTTGGTTCCCGCTCGGAGACGTGCCGAGCCTCAAGCGAGTCAGCCTGCTCGACATCGCCCTGCGGATGAACGCCGCCGAACCGGCCGATGGCGTCGCGCCACCGGCGCCGCGGACGGCGGACGAGACGGATTCGTCACTCATGGCGAACGGCGACGACGACAGCGCAGGGACCTGATGGGCCGATGCGCTCTCGACGACGCCGTTCACCCGGAACCGCGCGGCTCGCTTCCTCATCGACGACGAGGTCGCGAGCCGCGGCGGCTCGGTGATGGACTCGGTTGCCGCGTTCATCAGAGCTGCGGGCTTCCGAGGGTGGCGAGTCGCAGGAACTCGCCGTCGCGTGCACGGGTTGCGGCCTGCTCGGTCTGGCGACGGAGCTGCATCGCATCGTGAGTGCGGCGCTCGTCCTGGCGACGGCTCCACGCGAGGAGCGCGAGGCCGGCGCGGCGGGCGAGCCGTTCGTGCAGTTGGCGTGCCTGGGCACGGAGGGCGGTGGCTCGACCTCGATCGGTCGAGCCGACGGTGAGCGAACTGGTGTTCACGATCATTCCTTCGGTTGTGGGTGGGTGATGGTTCTTCGAGGTGACGGAAATGGGCGCGCGAAAGCGCGCTCGCGCAGGGGCGAAGAGACGCGCGTGCGCAGGAGCGACCGCGCTGCGGCATCCGGATCAGGACATGGCGACGACGACGGTCGACGTCGGATGGAGTGACGGATGCGGCCGTCGCACCACTGGCGACGGGGCGGTCAGGCGCTCACGCGCACGACGCGCTGGCGGCTAGCAGGCCGCAATGGCGAGGAGGACTTCCGTGTGTGCCTGACGAGAAATGCGAATGGGCATCATCGGTATCAACTCCTCTCCGGTCTTCAGGGAACGCGACCGAGTGTTGACCTTAGCGGGACTTTCGTACCGAACGCAAGGCGATTTCTCAGATTCGTCGAAATGCGGCAGAAAATCGGTGCAGACCCTGAGCGGTGCGCAACGGAACGTTCCGTGGAGACGACGAACGCCCCACCGGAGCGGTGAGGCGTTCGCGTACGTTTCGGCGTGAAGATCAGATGGTCGCGTCTGTGGACGTCGACGAGGTCGAGGACGGCGGCGTGGCCGGCGGAGGCGTCGTGGGCATCGGCTCGTCGTCGGCGACCCAGAGCTCATCATCGGCGCGGAACGTCTGCCACACCGCGTACGCGACGCCGACGGCGGCGATCACGCCAGCGCCGATGGCGAGATACGTGCCGAAGCCGGGGCCCTTCTTCTGCTCCACGATCGCGGCCGAACGGGGCGAGACGCGGCCGACCGCACGACGCACGCGAGCATCATTGGCGACATCGCCGATCGCGAGCAACGACCCGAGGGCGGTGCCGAGCGTCTTCTCGGCCGTGTTGCCCGCGGATTGCGCGAGGCTCCTCGCCTGATCGACGCGCGGGCGCAGGTAGCTGTCGTAGCCCATACGCATCCGCGGAACGACCTCTTCGCGGGTGAGGTGACCGAGCTGCCGGCTCGCCTCCCTCGCCACGATGTTGGCGTGCTCGAGCACGTTCTGCTGGTTGCCCCAGAGTTCCTCGGCACTCCTGCGCAGTCGCTTGAGTTCCTTCCGGCGCTTGCGTGACAGGCTCATCTCGACCTCCATCGTTGTGCGGCGAACTCCTCCATCTTGCCACCGAAACGGCTGGAAACGGGGTGGGAGGCCGAATCCTCCGTACGGCTTGACGAACAGGCCCATGACAGAATAGGTGGATGCCGATTCACACCGCAGTCGCGACGCTCAACACCAATCACGGCCCGATCAAGGTCGACCTCTACGGCCACCATGCCCCGAAGACCGTGAAGAACTTCGTCGGACTGGCGACCGGCGAGATCGAGTGGACCCACCCGGCAACCGGCGAGAAGTCGAACGACCCGCTGTACAACGGCGTCATCTTCCATCGCATCATCCCCGGATTCATGATCCAGGGCGGCGACCCGCTCGGCCAGGGCGTCGGCGGACCGGGCTATCAGTTCGACGACGAGATCAACCCCGAGCTCGACTTCACCGAGCCGTACGTGCTCGCAATGGCGAACGCCGGCATCCAGGGCGGCCGCGGCACGAACGGATCGCAGTTCTTCATCACGGTCGGGCCGACGACGTGGCTGCAGGGAAAGCACACCATCTTCGGCAAGGTGACGGATGCCGCGAGCCAGGCTGTCGTCGACAAGCTCGCCGCGGTTCCGACCGACGGGCGCGACCGTCCCCTCGAGGACGTCGTGATCGAGAGCGTCACGGTCGAGCAGGTCTGACACTCGGGTGAGCGAACCGGGCGTCGATCGCGCGAACTCCTGCTACCGGCATCCCGACCGGGAGAGCTACGTGCTCTGCCAGCGATGCGGCCGCACCATCTGCGGTGAGTGCCAGACCCCGGCGCCGGTCGGCGTGATCTGTCCCGAGTGCATGCGCGAGCAGCGCGCGGCGGCTCCGCGCACGAAGCCCGCCGTGATCACGCGGGCGCGCTCAGCGGCGGGTCGTGGGGCCCCGGTCGTGACATATTCCCTGATCGGCATCACGGCATTCGTGTACCTGCTGCAGTGGATTCCCGGGCTCGGGGTGACGAACGCGCTGTTCTTCAGCCCGGTGTTCATGACCGGGCTCATCCCCGAGCCGTGGCGGGCGATCACCTCCGTGTTCCTGCACTCGACCGCGCTGATCTTCCACATCCTGCTGAACATGTACACGCTGTGGATCTTCGGCCGCCTGCTCGAGCCCATGCTCGGCCGCATCCGGTTCCTCGCCCTCTACCTCATCAGCGGGCTGGCCGGATCGGTCGGCGTCGTCGTCTTCGCTGCGCCGAATTCGCAGGTACTCGGGGCGTCGGGTGCCATCTTCGGGTTGATGGGCGCCTTCGTCGTGATCCAGCGCAGGCTGGGCGGCAACGCCACGCAGCTCTACATCCTGCTCGCGATCAACCTCGCGATCGGGTTCATCCCGGGCGCGAACATCTCGTGGCAGGCCCACCTCGGTGGGCTCATCGGCGGCGCGCTCGTCGGCCTCGTCTACCTCGAGACCCGAGACCGCTCGAGGCGCGCGTTGCAGATCGGACTGCTCATCGTGCTCACCGTGGCGCTCATCGCCATCGCCGTCGTCGTCGCTCGTTGGAAGATCGGCGCGGCCTAGTTATCCACAGCTCTGTCCACATGTGGGGAGAGTTACAGCGATGTAGTTGACGCCTCTTCGGGGGTCAGCCCAACGGGTCTTTCCGTTGCGTCGTCGACGGCGACGGCACACGGAAAACGGGCGGTGCCGCGGCATCCGCCCGCTTTCTCGGGGCGTGAACGAGCCGAGGGCTCGGCTCAGCGCCAGCGTGTCGTCATGAGGAACCCGACGAACGCGATTCCGAATCCGATGAGGATGTTCCAGGAACCGAGGTCGGCGATCGGAAGCCGGCCCTGGCTCACGTAGAAGACGATGATCCAGGCGAGTCCGAGCAGCATGAAGCCGAACATCACGGGCTTGAACCAGACCGGATTCGGCGTCTCTTCGCCGCTCACCTGTTCAGCGCGCTCGGGCTTCGTTGGTTTCGTACGTGCCATGCGGGCGATTCTATCCGAGTCCGACTGGGACTCCCAGCCGAGGCCACCTGCCGCCCGGGCGAGTGCCCGTCGCCGCCGAATAGACTGGTGATCAGGGGCGGGCTTCACCGGGGTGTCTCGCTGCCGGCCCCGTCCTCCCGAACCCAAGCAACGGTGACCACATGACCCGAATCCTCGTGCTCGACAACTACGACAGCTTCGTCTACACGCTGAACGGCTATCTCCAGGAGCTCGGAGCGACGACCGAAGTCGTGCGCAACGACGCGATCGCGCCGTCGGACGTGGCCGCTCGCCTCGGCGAGTACGACGCGGTGCTCATCTCACCCGGACCCGGCAAGCCGACGGACGCGGGTGTGTCGATCCCGGTCGTCGAGGCGGCCCTCGAGGCCGGTCAGCCATTGCTCGGCGTGTGTCTCGGCCACCAGGCCATCGCAGAGGCGTTCGGCGGCGTGGTGACGAACGCCGATGAGCTGATGCACGGCAAGACCTCGAGCATCACGCACGACGACAGCGAGTTCTACCACGGGGTGCCGCAGCCGTTCACTGCGACCCGGTACCACTCCCTGGCCGTGGTCGACGGCACCCTCCCGCCCGAGCTCGTCATCACCAGTCGCACGCAGGGCGGCGTGATCATGGGCCTGCGGCATGAGTCGGCGCCGATCTTCGGCGTGCAGTTCCACCCCGAGTCGGTGCTGACCGAGGGCGGCTACCGCATGCTCGGGAACTGGCTCGGGGTCGCCGGCCTCCCCGAGGCGCGGGAGCGGGCCGTGAGCCTGAGTCCGTTGGTGCGTACCGCCTGAGCCGACGGCTCAGCCCGCGCAGTACGTCAGCTCGACGTCGGAGCGTTGCGGCACGTCTCCGGGGGCGAGCGACTGCTGCGTCACGGGTGAGCCGGGCTGTGACTCGCACGAGGGGTCGGGTTTCGGGATCGGGTTCAGCTGGAGGTTCTCGGCGGCCAGGTACGAGGATGCCGCGGCGAGGGTCTGCCCGGTGAGGTCGGTCAGCGTGACGAGACCGCTGGAGATCCGGAAGTCGACCGTCGACCCGGCCTCGGCCGACGTGCCACCCTCGGGCGTCGTGCCCAGCACGGTGTCGGCGGGCACGGATGGCGAGTTCTCGCGGGTCTCGGTGCCCGGGGCGAGACCGACGGCCTCGAGGTCGAGCTTGGCCTGTTCCAGCGTCTTGTTCCGCACGTCGGGCACGGTCACCGCCTCACGGCCCGTCGAGACGTAGATCGTGACGGCGGTTCCCGTGTTGACGATCTCGCCGGCGGGCGGATCGCTGCGGATGACCTCATCGGCGGGCACGGTGTCGCTGGTCTCGTCGATACGGCTCGCCGGGAGCCCCAGCTCCTGCAACTCGCGCACGGCCTCTTCATAGCTGGCGCCCGTCAGCGTGGGGATCTCGCGCGCGTTGGAGGGGAGGTCATCGGCCGGTCGCAGGTTGAACGCCCAGTACATGACCGCGATCACGATGACGACGACGGCGATGATGCCCGACCAGATCCAGATCGCCGGAGGGCGCCGCTGCGTGCGGGTCATCGTCTCGTCCTCGGTGAGCTGGCGCAGGGCGAGCTCCGAGGTCGAGAGGGAGCTGGTCGGCGCGCTGAACAGCATGTCGGCCTCGTCGGGCCGCCGCCGCACGGGGACGCGACCCGCCGCCGCGGCGTCGACGTCGGCTCGGAACTCGGCCGCCGTCTGGTACCGCTGCTCGCGGTTCTTCGTCAAGGCGTGCAGCACGACCGCATCCAGCGCCGGCGACACCTTCGGGTTGATGACGCTCGGCTTGACCGGTCGCTCGCTCACATGCTGGTACGCGACGGCCACAGGTGTGTCGCCGCGGAACGGCGGACGCCCGGTGAGCATCTCGAAGAGCACCACGCCCGTGGAGTACAGGTCGGTGCGGGCATCCACCGTCTCGCCCTTCGCCTGCTCGGGTGAGAAGTACGACGCCGTCCCGAGGATGGCGGTGGTCTGCGCGACCGTCGTCGACGAGTCGGAGACGGCACGGGCGATGCCGAAGTCCATCACCTTCACCTGGCCGGTGGTGGTGATCATGATGTTGCCGGGCTTGATGTCGCGATGCACGACGCCCGCACGGTGCGAGTACTCGAGGGCGGTGAGCACGCCGTCGATGACCCGAACCGCCGCAACCGGGTCGACCGGTCCGTCGCGGATGATGTCCTTGAGCAGGCGCCCCTCCACGTACTCCATCACGATGAAGGGCAGCTGCACCTCGTGGCCTGCGGAGTCGACGACGGTCTCCTCGCCGGCGTCGAATACCCGGACGATCGTCGGGTGCGCCATCCGGGCCGCCGACTGCGCCTCCTGCCGGAACCGCATGCGGAACGCAGGATCGGTCGCCAGCTGCGGCTTGAGGAGCTTGATCGCGACCTGCCGGCCCAGCCGGGCGTCGGATCCGACGTGGACATCCGACATGCCGCCGCGACCGATGAGGGCACCGACTCGGTAACGCCCGGCGAGCACGCGTCCTTCATCGCTCACGTGCGTCTCCGTCCTCGTCTCGAATCCTCCAGTCACGCTCGGCCCCTGTGATCAGTTCTCGATGTCGACCGTGAGGGCAGGCGAGAAGGGCGAGTCGAGCTGACCGCAGAAGTACCGGTACGTGACCTGGAACGAGCCTCCGGGGGTGTTGTTCACGTTGACCTGAGCGCTCGTGGTTCCGGGACCGAAGACCGGGTTGTTCGGGACCGTGGCATCGCCGGTCACCGCGACCTCGTAACCGCTGAGCGTCTGGCCGGCGGGGCAGCTCTGACCGGGCCAGTTCACGGTGATCTGGCCGACGTCGGGCTGCACGGGGTTGTTCTCGGTCGACGGCGGGTCGGTCGGAGCGCTGGGGGCGACGGGATCGGTGAGGTACGTGAGCGTGATCGTGGTGCCCGGCTGCACGGGACCGCTCGGGTTCACCTCGGAGACGGTGTTGGCGAGCCCCGGTTCGGTCGCCGCGGCACCCGCCTGCCGGTTGACGGGAAGACCCAGCCCCTCGATCTGCGCCGCCGCCTCGTCGATGTTCATGCCGATGTAGGCGTTGCGGTCGATCTGGATGGTCTCGGGCGGAGCCTCGGTGGGCGTCGGCGTGGGTGTCGGCGTCGGCGTCGCGGTCTGCGTCGGCCGGGCCGTCGTCGTCGTCGGGTCGTCGTTGCCCCGGTTCCCGTTCATCGCGAGCGCGATGATCGTGCCGATCAGGACGATCGCCAGGATGGCGATGAGCACGATGAGCGGCCAGGTCCACGGGCTGCGCTTCTTCTTCTCGGGCTCCTCCTCCTCGACGACCTCGCCATCGGAGATGCCGGCAGCTCCCACGCCTCCGGCCGCGCCCGAGGGCAGGACGGTGGTGGCTGCCGTGGCACCCGACTGGGGGAGCAGCATCGTCGCGGCCGTCGCCCCCGCGGCACCGAGCACAGCGGGAACGGCTGCACCGGCAGCCTGGACGTCGCCCCGACGGAGCGCGGTGGCCGCGCGAGCCAGGTGTGCCGCAGACTGCGGGCGGTCGGCGGGATTCTTCGCGATGCACGAGTAGACGAGGTTGCGTACCGGCTCGGAGACCGTCACGGGCAGGTCGGGCGGCGTCTCATTGATCTGCGCCATCGCGATGGCCACCTGCGACTCGCCCGTGAACGGGCGGCGGCCGGCGAGGGCCTCGTAGGCCACGATTCCGAGCGAGTAGATGTCGGTCGTGGGCGACGCGGGATGCCCCGACGCCTGTTCGGGCGAGAGGTACTGCACGGTGCCCATGACCTGGCCGGTGGCGGTGAGCGGTACCTGGTCGGCGATGCGGGCGATGCCGAAGTCGGTGATCTTCACGCGGCCGTCGGGTGTGATGAGCAGGTTGCCGGGCTTGATGTCGCGGTGCACGAGTCCGGCGGCGTGCGCGGCCTGCAGCGCGGAGGCGGTCTGCGCGACGATGTCGAGCACCTTGTCGGTCGAGAGCACGTGCTCACGCTCGAGGATGGTCGAGAGGGCCTCGCCGGGTACGAGCTCCATCACGAGGTAGGCGCTGCCCTCCTCCTCGCCGTAGTCGAAGACGTTGGCGATGCCCTCGTGGTTCACGAGCGCGGCGTGGCGGGCCTCGGCGCGGAACCGCTCGAGGAAGCCGGGGTCGCCGAGGTACTCGTCCTTCAGGATCTTGATCGCGACCTGGCGGCCGATGACGAGGTCGGTGGCCTGCCACACCTCGCCCATGCCCCCGATGGCTATCCGGGACTGCAGTTCATAGCGTCCCCCGAAGGTGAGCCCTGCGCTCGGTCTCATTGATTCAGCACCGCCTCTAGTACCTCTTTTGCCACAGGCGCGGCAATGAGATTGCCGAACCCCTCCTGACCAAGTCCCCCGCCATTCTCCACGAGAACCGTGATCGCGTATTGCGGGTTGTCGGCGGGGGCAAAACCGGTGAACCACAAGGTGTAAGGGTCGTCCTCGCCGTTCTCCGCTGTACCCGTCTTACCGGCCACGCTGACGCCGTCTATTCTTGCATTACTCGCAGCACCGTTCTCGACGCCGTTGACCATCATCTCGACCATGGTGTTCGCCGTCTGCTCGCTGATCGCACGGCCGAATTCCGCGGGTTCGAACTCCTGGAGCGGGGTGAAGTCGGGAGCCGTGATCGAGTCGACGAGGTTCGGATTCATGACGATGCCACCGTTCGCGATCGCGGCCGACACCATCGCCATCTGCATCGGCGTCGCCCGCACATCACCCTGCCCGAACGCGGTGAGGGCGGTCTGCGGTTCGTCGAGCCCGCGGGGGTAGGTGCTGACCTCGGTCGCCGTCGGGATCTCGAACTCGGAGTTGAACCCGAACTTCTCCGCCTGCTGGCGGATGGCCGTGTCGCCGAGCTCCATGCCCAGCTCGGCGAACGGGATGTTGCACGAGAGCCGCAGCGCGGTGGCGAGGGTGACCTCGGATCCGCCCCCGCAGGTGCCGCCGCCCGAGTTGCGCACCACGGAGTCGGTTCCGGGCAGCGTCAGCGACGACGGGTTCGGGAAGGTCGACTCGGGGGTGTACCGGCCCGACTCGAGTGCAGCGGCGGTGACGACCAGCTTGAAGACCGAGCCGGGCGGGTTCATGTCGCCACCGGTCGCGCGGTTGAAGAGCGGGTCGGTCGGGTCGGCCAGGAGGCCTTCGTAGGTCGCCTGCACGGCGGCCGAGTCATGCACGGCGAGCGCGTTCGGATCGTACGTGGGCTTGGTCACCATGGCGAGGATGCGCCCGGTCGCCGGCTCGGTGACGATGACCGCCCCGGTGTAGTCGCCGAGGGCATCCCATGATGCCTGCTGCAGCACGGGGTCGATGGCGACCTCGACCGATGCGCCCATCGGGTCCTGCCCGGAGATGAGGCGGTTCAGCGAGTCGAAGAATTGGCTCGACGACTGCCCGCTGAGGTACGAGTTCAGCGATTGCTCGAGTCCGGTCGCCTCGCCGTTGACCGGGATGTACCCCGTGACGGGCGCGTAGAGGGGGCCGTTCGAGTACACGCGCTGGAACTTGTAGAGGTCATCCGTCGGCTGCGAGAAGGCGATGGGGTCGCCCCCGACGAGGATCGGCCCGCGTTCCACCGAATAGCTCTCGTAGAGGGTCCGCGAGTTCCGGGGGTCGGCGGCCAGCGATTCGGCCTGCACGAACTGGATGATCGTCGACGAGACGAACAGCGCCAGGAACATGAGCAGCGCGACGATGGTCACGCGCTTGAGCTCTCGATTCATCCGTCGATCACCAGCCTCGGATGGTTGCGCACCGTGTCGGAGAGCCGAAGCAGCAGTGCGACGATGATCCAGTGGGCGACGAGCGAGGAGCCGCCCGCCGCGAGGAAGGGCGTCGTCAGGCCGGTCAGCGGGATGACCCGGGTGACGCCGCCGACCACGATGAAGACCTGCAGGGCGATGACGAACGCCAGGCCGACGCCGAGGAGCTTGCCGAAGTCGTCCTGTCCGGCGAAGCCGATGCGGAAGCCGCGGGCCACGAACAGCACGTACAGGGCGAGGATCGCGAAGACTCCGGCCAGGCCGAGCTCCTCGCCGAGACTCGCGATGATGTAGTCGCTCTGGGGCACAGGTGTGATGTCAGGGCGGCCCTGCCCCCAGCCCGTGCCGATGAGCCCGCCATTCGCGAGGCCGAACAGGCCCTGCACGACCTGATAGCTGCCGCCGAACTCCTGGTCGAAGCGCTCGGGGTTGAACGGGTCGAGCCAGTTCGCGAACCGGTTGCCGACGTAGTCGAGGGTCTGACTGGCGACGAGCGCACCGCCGATGAAGAGCCCGAGGCCGAGCACGACCCAGGAGAGCCGGCTGGTGGCCACGTACAGCATGACGAGGAAGAGCCCGAAGTACAACAGCGCGGTGCCGAGGTCGCGCTGGAAGACGATGACGGCCATCGACAGGGCCCAGACGACGAGCAGGGGACCGAGGTCGCGAGCCCGCGGGAACTGCATGCCGAGGAACTTGCGCCCCACCATCGAGAGCGAGTCGCGGTTGCGCACGAGATACCCGGCGAAGAAGACCGCGAGCGCGATCTTCGCGATCTCACCCGGCTGGAAGGTGGCGATGCCGATGGAGATCCACACCTGGGCGCCGCCCTCGCGGTGACCGAGACCGGGCACGAGGGGCAGGAGCAGCAGCACGATCGCGATGAGCCCCGAGAGGTAGGTGTACCGGAACAGCACCCGATGGTTGCGGAGCAGCACGATCGTCACGATTCCGGCGATGATCGCGATCGCGCTCCACACGATCTGGCGCACCGATGCGCTCTCCCAGCCGCTCTCGGCGTTGGCGATGTCGATGCGGTAGATCATCGCGATGCCGAGGCCGTTCAGCACCGTGGCGATCGGCAGCAGGAACGGGTCGGCGTCGCGCGCGACGAATCGCATCGCGATGTGCATGCCGAACGCGAGCACCGAGAGGCCGACGCCGAGCAGCACGAGCTGGGTGTCGATGCCGCCCATCGCGCCGAGCTGCACGAGCACGATCGCGGCGGCGTTGATCATGCAGGCGACGATGAGCAGCCACAGCTCGGTGTTGCGGAGCTTCTGCGGAAGTCGGATGCGACGCACTCCGCTCGGCGGAGTGGCCGAGACACCCCCGGGCGGAGTGGTGGTCCGCATCGCGCGACCACCGGCACGGTCAGTCAACGGACTCCTCCAATCGCTGCACGATGCGGGACGCCTCCGCGAAGGAGCCGGCGCTGATGGTCTGCTCCACTCGCTGCTGGTCGTATGTGCGGAGGTCGGCGACGTCGATGGTGGTCTCGGTGTGCAGCTCGTGCAGCGAGAGCGGCCCGAGGTTCTGCTGGATCCCCTGGAAGATCGCGACCCGGCCGTTGGACTCGCCCACGTAGTAGCGGGTCTGCGTCCACTGGTAGCCGAGTACGAACGCGGTGACGATGGCCGCGATGAGGAGCACGATCCAGAAGCTCCAGACCCAGCGGCGGCGCCGGCGGCGACGCGCGTCCTCTTCGATCAGCTCGTCGAAGTAGTCCTCGGAGTCGGGCTCGAAATGCGTCTCCTGCACCGGGTGAGGGCGCAGGCTGGGCAGTCGGATGCCGCGTGCGCGCACCGGCTCCGCCGCGGCGCCGAAGGCGAGCGGTGCCGCCGCCGACCCGACCACCAATGGCGGCGTGGCCGGCGCGGGCGGCTCGCCGATGTCGATCACGACGACGGTGACGTTGTCGGGCGCGCCGCCGTCGAGCGACGCCTTGACGAGCCGGTCGGCGACCTGCTTGGCGCCGGCATCGGCGGACAGCAGTTCGTGCAGCTTCTCGAACGGCACGACCCCCGACAGTCCGTCGGAGCAGAGCATCCAGCGGTCACCGGGCCGGGTGTCGAGCACCATCGAATCGATCTCGGGCGAGGCCTCGACGTCGCCGAGGACCCGCATGAGCACGGACCGCCGAGGATGCACCATCGCCTCCTCGGCGGTGATGCGCCCGGCATCGACGAGGCGCTGCACGAAGGTGTGGTCGGTCGAGATCTGGCTGAGCTCCCCTGAACGGAGCAGGTAGATGCGAGAGTCGCCGATGTGCGAGATGACGACCTGATCGTCGTGCAGCAGCACCGCGCTCACGGTGGTGCCCATGCCCGTGAGCTCGGAGTGGTCGGCCACGGTCTCGGCGAGTTGACGGTTCGCGGCGATCAGGGCGTGCTCGAGGGCCGCCGTCGCCTCGGACGCCGAATCGTAGTCCGCATCGGCCTCGGCGATGCGCCGTGTGGCGATGGCACTGGCGACGTCACCGCCGGCGTGGCCGCCCATGCCGTCGGCGACGAGGAACAGCCGCTGCCCGGCGTACCCCGAGTCCTGGTTGTTCGAGCGGATCCGACCGACGTGCGAGACCGCCGCGCTCGCCTTGACCGTGGCCATGGCTACCGCCGCAGCTCGAACGTCGTCGCTCCGACCTTCACGGTGGCTCCGAGCGGGATGGGCGTCGGCACGGTCACTCGGGAGCCGTTGAGGAAGGTGCCGTTCGTGGAATCGAGGTCCTGGATCATCCAGCGGCCGTTCCAGAGCATGAGGCGGGCGTGGTGCGTCGAGGTGTAGTCGTCGCGGATGATGATCGCCGAGTCGGCCGACCGCCCGATCGTGATCTCGTCGCGGCCGAGCGGGAACTCGGTGCCGGCCTTCTGGCCGCTCGTGATCACGAGCTTCGTCGCGTTCTGGGTCGACGCCGTCTCACCGCCGGGCCCCGACGCCGGGGCCGCGGGGTGCGGGGCCGCACCGGCCGATGCTCCGACGGCCGCCGGCGCAGCCGCCGGGAACGACGCGGCCGGCGCCGGGGCCTGCGCCGCTCCGGCGTCTGGCTGCAGCTTGCGCACCCGCTGGCCGAACAGGTCGCTGCGGAGGGCGTACACGATGGCGAAGATGAAGACCCAGAGCAGCACGAGGAAACCGAGCTGAAGAACCAGGAGAGTGAGTTCGCTCATTCGCCGGGCCCCCAGAACCCGCCCGGGTCGGACCGGCGGTCGGCGGGGGCGGCGTTGTGCGCGCCCGTCGCCGACGCCTGCGCGAGCACGCGGAAGACGATGCGCGTGCGCCCGATGGTGATCACCGAATCGGGTTCGAGCACCGCCTCCGTCACCGGGGCGCCGTTCAGCTGGGTGCCGTTCGTGGAGCCGAGATCGCGGACCCGGGCTCGGGTGCCGTCCCACTGCACCTCGGCGTGGCGCCGAGAGGCGCCCGAGTCGTCGAGGGTGAGGTCGGCTTCGCTGCCACGACCGATGATCGTGCGTCCCTTGATGATCGGGTGACGCGTGCCACCGACGTCGAGCACCGGCGTCCAGGCGACGTTGCCCTTCACGTTGCGGGAGTCGACCTGCACCATGCCCTCGGAGAGTGCGGCGTCGGGCTCGAGGGTGATGGAGATGCCCCCGGCGAATTGGAACCGCTGGTTCGCGGCGTGCTTCTGCACGAGGTCGGTCAGTTCGTCGATCAGCGCCGGCCCGAGGCCGGCCATGCGGTCGTGATCGGCGGGCGACATCCGTACCCGGAACGTGTTCGGCACGAGCACCCGGTCGCGAGAGACGACCGCCGCCTTCGTGTCGATCTCGCGCTTGAGTGCCGCGGTGATCTCGACGGGCTGCAGCCCCGAGCGGAAGGTCTTGGCGAAAGCGCCGTTGACGGCGCGTTCGAGACCCTTCTCGAAGTTGTCCAGTAGGCCCACAGGTCTCCCGATCCGGTTCCGTGATTGTGTGTCATGTTAGCGGTGGCGTCTGGGAACGCTCCCGATCAGTCCACGGGTATCGGCGCCTCCTCGTCGTCGGGGTCGAGCGACAACGTGGGCAGCGATGCGGTGAGCAGCGTGCCGTCGGAGCGGCGCGATCCCTCGACGTCGCGCATCGTCGGGGCGCCGAAGAGGCGCGGCCCCTGATCGAGGAGGGGAACGCTCACGGGCTCGTCGGCCGTGACGACGATCTCGGCGCCTCGGACCCGCAGGCGCGCCTCGTCGCCGACCTCGAGCGTGAACGAGATGGTCGTGGGCTCGAGCTCGACCCGCACGCGGGTGCCGCGGAGGGTGATGCGGAACGTGAGCTTCGTCCACTCGTCGGGCAGCCGAGGGTCGAACGTGAAGACGCCTCCGTGGTCGCGGAATCCGCCGAAGCCGGCGACGAGCGTGCTCCACACGCCGCCGGCAGAGGCGACGTGCACACCGTCGGCCGCGTTGTGGTGCAGGTCGGCGAGGTCGACGAAGAGCGCGGCGCGGAAGTACCGCATGGCCAGCTCGTGGTACCCGACCTCCGAGGCGATGATCGACTGCACGATCGCCGAGAGGGTGGAGTCGCCCGTCGTCAGCGGGTCGTAGTACTCGAAGTCGGCGCGCTTCATCTCGGTCGAGAAGCGATCGCCCTGCAGGTAGAGGGCGAGCACGACGTCGGCCTGCTTCAGCACCTGGAAGCGATAGATGACGAGCGGATGGTAGTGAAGCAGCAGGGGGCGGCGGTCTTCGGGCGTGTTCTCGAGGTCCCACAGCTCCTTCTGGAGGAACTGCGAGTCCTGCGGATGGATGCCGAGCTGCTCGTCGTAGGGGATGTGCATGTGCGCGGCGGCCCGACGCCAGCTCGCGACCTCACCGGGAGTGATGTCGAGGCGGTTCACGAGCTTGTGGTAGGCGATCGGGTTGTCGACCTGCAGGTTGTCGACGGCGGATGCCGCGGCCGCGAGGTTCGCGCGCGCCATCACGTTGGTGTACAGGTTGTCGTTCACGACCGTCGTGTACTCGTCGGGACCCGTGACGCCGTGGACGTGGAACACGTCGTCGGTCTTGTTGGATCGCCAGAAGCCGAGGTCCTCCCACATGCGGGCGGTTTCGACGAGGATGTCGATCGCACCACGGGCGAGGAAGTCCACATCGCCGGTGGCGGCGACGTACTGGCACAGCGCGTAGGCGATGTCCGCATCGATGTGGTACTGCGCCGTGCCGGCCGCGTAGTACGCCGACGATTCCTGCCCGTTGATCGTGCGCCAGGGGAACAGGGCTCCGCGCTGGTTGAGCTCGATCGCCCGAGCACGGGCGGCGTCGAGCATGCGCTGCCGGAATCGGAGCACGTTGCGGGCGACGATCGGAGCCGTGTAGCTCAGGAACGGCATGACGTAGATCTCGCTGTCCCAGAAGTAGTGCCCGCCGTAGCCGGAACCGGTGACGCCCTTCGCCGCGACGCCGTCGCCGTCGGTGCGGGCCGTGGCCTGTGCGAGCTGGAACAGGTTCCAGCGCACCGCTTGCTGCAGCGCCGGCTGGTCGGCGATCTCGACGTCGGACCGCGCCCAGAAGTCGTCGAGCCAGGAACGCTGCTGGTCGAACAGCTCGGCCACGCCGAGCTCGATGGCGCGGTCGAGGGTGCGGTCGGTGCGGTCGACCAGCTCGCGGGTGGGCACGATGCGCGCGGTGTGGTAGGTGACGAACTTCGTGACCCGGATCGGCTTGCCCTGCTTCGCCTGGATCCGATAGATGTGCTTCGCGAGGTCGTCGCCGATCGATCCGCTCTCGGTGTACGGGTTCTCGGTCGAGATGGTGTGCTCGGCGCCGACCGCGAGGGTCATGCCCGAGTTGGTGCACTGGTACCCGAGCACGTAGCGACCGTTGCCCGAGCGCTGCACGCGCGGCTGCAGCACGCGGTCGATGAACTGCTCGGCCCGGCGCGGGTCGAATCCGGCGGGGGGCGCCGTCACGCCCGAACGGTACTCGTCGCGGCCGTCCTGGCGGTTCAGGATCGGGCTCGAGATCGTGACCGCGGCATCCGCATCGAGCAGTTCGACCTCGTAGTCCATGATGGCGAGGTGCCGGTCGGTGAAGGAGGTCATGCGCCGACTCGTGATGAGCACGCGCTTGCCCGACGGCGTGCGCCACTCGATGGAACGCGACAGCGTTCCGAGACGGAAGTCGAGGCGCCGCTCGTAGCCGAGCAGCTCGGCGACGGTGAGCACGAGGGGCTCGTCGTCGACGTAGAGGCGAATCACCTTCGCATCGGGGGCGTTCACGATCGTCTGACCGACCCGCGCGAAGCCGAACGCCTCCTCGGCGTGCCGGATCGGCCAGGTCTCGTGGAAGCCGTTGATGAACGTGCCGTGGAAGTAGCCGTCGCGGCCCTCCTCGACGTTGCCGCGCAGCCCGAGGTACCCGTTGCCGACGGCGAACAGGGTCTCGGTGCGGCCCATGTCGTGCATCCCGAAGTCGGTCTCGACGAGCGCCCACTCGTCGATCGGGAACCGTAGGCGATTCAGGGGGTCGTTGTCGGCGAACCTCATGCGGGTTCCTCTCGGGTGGTGCTCGGGGGAAGCGCGGGGATGAGCTCGTCGAGCTCGTCGACGATCACGTCGGCGCCGAGTTGCTCGAGCGCGGTGCGGCCGACGCCGCGATCGACCCCGACGACGATACCGAATTCTCCGGCCGCCCCGGCCTTCACACCCGATTCGGCGTCCTCGATGACGGCGCACGCGGTGGTGGGGAGGCCGAGCAGTTCGGCGGCGCGCTCGAACGTGTCGGGCTCGGGCTTGCCGGGCAGCCCCTCGCGTGCGGCGACCGAGCCGTCGACGACCACGTCGAACCGGTCGGCGAGCCCGGCCGCCTCGAGCACCGCGGGCGCGTTCTTCGAACTCGACACGACGGCGACCTTCGCCCCGGTGCGCTCGACCGCGTCGAGGAACGCGACGCTCGCGGGATACGCGGTGACGCCCTCCTCCGCGAGCGTCGCATTGAAGGCCTCGTTCTTGCGGTTGCCGAGGCCGTGCACCGTGTCTTCGGTCGGGGCATCCGTCACGTCGCCCTCTTCCAGGCGGATGCCGCGGCTCTCGAGCAGCGAGCGGACGCCGTCGTAGCGGGGCTTGCCGTCGATGTACGCGTAGTAGTCGGCCTCTTCATATGGGCGCGCCCCGTGCGCCTCGAGGAACGGGGTGAACAGGCGCGCCCAGGCGTGCATGTGCACGGTCGCGGTGGGCGTGAGCACGCCGTCGAGGTCGAAGAGGTAGCCCCGGATGCCGCTGAGGTCGACGCCTCGACGGGGCGTAGGGGAGGTTTCGGGCGAGGTCACGGTCGTCCTTTCGTCGGATCGGGTTGTAGGGCACCGGATCCCGCTGATCGATGCTATTCCCGACGACCGTGGAGTGCGAGGCCGGACGGGGACTCTGAGGATTCACAGAGGGTTCCCGGGTGCGAGGAGCATTCAGTTCATCGCCCAGTGTGCACTTCGCGCCCTCGCGAGGGAGACGACTGCACTCTCGGCACGGGAATCGCCACCACAGCAGGAACGTCTGCGCGAAACACCGCGTGCGAGATGTTAGGCTCGTGTGGTTGACGCACCTCGGTGCGCCACACGCGCGAGTGGCGGAATTGGCAGACGCGCTGGCTTCAGGTGCCAGTACTCGCAAGGGTGTGGGGGTTCAAGTCCCCCCTCGCGCACAAGCATGGCCTCGGAGATCCGGGGCCTTTCTTCTTGGTATGCCGCGAGTCTTTTTGGTTTGCCGCGAGCTTCCTTTCCTCTGCAGCTCGGATGCCGCAGGCGCGGCGTCGCGGCATCCGTGGCCCCTCTTCTCGGGCCATTGCCGGCGCCGAGGCCGGCTGGCTCTTGCGTTCGTGGGACGAAGTCCGCGAGGATGACTCACAATCGCAGTCCGACGTCATCGCCGTCCCGGACACACGCGCCGGGGCGTGCATTCTGGCCCTGGGGAGTGTGCCGTGACTGACCTCGACCAGGACGGGGCACCGTCCGCGGATCCGCTGCTCGAACCATTCACGCCCGGCATGCGGGCGAATCCGCCCGAGCTCGCAGAGCTGACACGCAACGACGAGATCGTGTCGCAGGTGGTCATCCCGCTCGCCGACGTGAAGACCCGCGAGTTCGTCGAGGAGTGGCGCAACGCCTCGTACAACTGCTACTCGTCGGGCCACAAGTTCTGCCGCGAGGTCTGTCCCGTCGTCACCGAGACGCGCAACGAATCGTGGAGTCCGACGGCGTTCCACGCGAACGTCGTGGCCATGGAGCGCGGCGAGCTGACCATCGAGGACGTCGCCGCCGACTACGTGAACTGCACCCAGTGCGGCGCGTGCGAATTGCGGTGTCCCAACACGCTGTTCACCGGTGACTTCTACCGGTTCCGCACCCGCACGGTCGATGTCGTCAAGGCGGCGCGCGCGCTCGCGGTCGACTCCGGCATCCATCAGGAGGGGTACCGCTCGTGGAACGCCCGCACGGCGGAGCGCAGCCACGAGCCGGTGCTCGGCGAAGTGCCGGTCGGCCAGGAGACGGTGCGCGACTGGGCCGACGGTCTCGACATCCCGATCGGCGGCGAGTCGATCCTCTTCGTGGACTGCGAGGCGGCGTTCTACCGCACGTCGGTGCCGCGCGCGGTCGCGCAGGTGCTGCAGAAAGCCGGGTACGAGTTCGGGCTGATGGGCGAGCAGTGGTGCTGCGGCGGTCCCGCCGCCGAGATGGGCTACGTCGACCAGGCTCGCGCGTTCGCGGAGCACAACCTGGCGTCGTGGCGTGCGACCGGGACGAAGCGACTGCTCGTGCTCGACCCGCACGACTACATCGCGTTCACCGAGGACTACCCGAAGTACTTCGGGGCGGAGTTCGATCTCGAGGTCGTGCTCGTCGTCGAACTGTTCGCCGAGATGATCCGCGACGGCCGGCTCGTGCCGGAAGTCCCCGTGGATCGCGCCATCACCTACCACGACCCGTGTCGGCTCAACAAGCGCAAGGGCATCTGGAAGGAGCCCCGCGAGGTGCTCCGCGCGATCCCGGGCCTGCGGTTCGAGGACGTCGACCGGGTCACGCAATGGTCGTACTGCTCGGGCGCCGGCGGAGGACTCGCGGTCGAGAAGCCCGAGCTCACGGCGGCGATCAGCGCCCGACGACTCGACCACGCCGGCCGGCTCGACGTCGACACGCTCGTCAGTGCGTGCCCGTGGTCGGAGCGCCCGCTCACCGAAGCCGGTGACGACGTCGACATCGACGTGCTCGACATCCACGAACTGCTGGCGACCTCGCTCGGCATCGATGTGGGCGGTTCGCGCGGCGAGACCGGCGATCGACGGCTCGCGCAGATCCGTACGGGCGCTCCGGGCCGGGTGCGTCGAACGAGAAGCAGGCGCGATACCGGCGAGGGCGAGGGCTGAGAGGGAGCGCACCGATGACGATCATGCTCGAGCACGTCGATGAAGTCGTTCGCGCCCTGCGCACCGTGCTCCCCGACGAACAGATCCTCACGGGCCGCGCCGACCGCTTCAACCGGGCCAGGGTTCCCGCACCGTTCCCGGTGCACCGCTGGTCGGAGCGAGTTCCCGATCTCGTGGTGCTCCCGACCTCGACCGAGCAGGTCGCCGCGGTGGTGAGGATCGCGAACGACCTGCGCGTGCCGGTCGTTCCCCGCGACGGCGGCACGGGACTGACCGACGGCGCGGTGCCCCTGCGGGGCGGCATCCTCGTCGATGTCAAGCGGATGAACCAGGTGCACGAGCTCGACCTCGTGAACCGCACCGTGACGGTGGGCACCGGTATCAATATGCTGAAGCTCAACGAGTACCTCGCCCCGTACGGCCTCTTCTATCCCGACGATCCGGCGTCGTACCCGTGCTCGCTCGTGGGCGGACGTATCGGCACGAGCGGATGGTCGCTCATCGGGGCGCGCTACGGCCACACGCGTGACCTCGTGCTGAGCTTCGACCACGTGCTGCCGACGGGCGAGGTGATGCACGTCGGCGACGGCATCGGGCGCAAGGTCTCGAAGTCCTCGAGCGGCTACCAGCTCAAGCACCTCTTCATGGGGCACCAGGGCACGCTCGGGATCGCGACGCGTGCGACCCTCAAGCTCTTCCCCAAGCCCGAGGCCGAGCTCTCGCCGTTCTGGGCGTTCGACAACTACGACGACGCCTACGCCTGTACGGGCGCGCTCGCGCGCGCCGGCGTGGCGACGTTCGCGGGTGCGGTGCTCTTCGATGAGCACAAGGTCGCCTACCTGCGACGAGACGATGAGGCCTACATCCCCCAGCCGACGGATGTGCGGGCGCTCGTCTGCGCCGTGATGTACGGCTGGGACGACGAGGTGCGCGCCGGTGGCAGGCGTCTGTTCCGGATCGCGAAGGAGCACGGCGCCCGCTACCTCGGCGACGAGATCTCGGAGGGCGACTGGGCGGCGCGGCACGATCGCTACGCGACCCCGTTGCACGGTCGCACCAAGGACGGCCAGGTCGTGCCGATGAGCTGGCACTGCGAGGACGCGGCCATCAACTTCTCGGCCCTCCCGTCCGTCACCAGGGCGTGGCACGAGATCGTCGCCGACCTGCGACGCCGCACCGACGTCTTCGACGACTGGGGGATGTTCGCGTACACGCAGGGAAGCACCGGGGTGGACTACCTCACCGAGATCGACATCGGCATCTGGGAGCAGCAGCTGGATGACCGGGCGTGGGCCATGTGGGTCGACGCGAAACGCGACATCGCCCGGGTCGCGCTCGATCACGGCGGCTCGATCAGCGCGTGCCACGGCTCGTGCCGGGAAGGCGAGGTCGACCTGGTGCCCGAGGAACTCGGCCGCGGATTCGACGTCATGCTCGACATCAAGCGGACGCTCGACCCCAACAACATCATGAACCCCGGCAAGTACCTGCTCGACCGGGCCTATCCGGAGGGGGAGTGAGATGGCGTTCCGGTACGAGGAGCAGATGCAGCCTCCCGAGCCTCGACGGGTCACGGATGTCGCGATCACGACGCACGAGCACGTCTTCGAGGTGGACCCGCGGCTCATGGAGCGGTGGGTGCTGCAGCAGACCTTTCCGAACTGGGACTCGCTCCGCATCATGAACGCGCGCGGCGATCACCTCGCCTGGATGCACGCGCACTTCGCCAAGAGTGTCGTGACGGGTTCGGACCTGCTCGCCGAGGTCGACGCCGAGGCCACGGCCCGGTCGGCCCAAGCCGGCTCGGCCGCGGCATCCGTCAACGAAGCGCCGGAGACCCCCACCTGATCGGTTCCCGACACCCCGAAGGAGATCGCCATGAAGTTCAGCTACGTCATGCTCCCCGACTACCCCTTGGAACAGTCGATGCGTTCCATCCAGGTCGCCGACGAGCTGGGGTTCCATGCCGTGTACGCCGCCGACGAGACGTGGCACAAGGACCTCTGGCTCCTCTTCGCGGCGGCCGCGGACAAGACGAAGAACGTCCGGTTCGGTCCCAGCGCCTCAGGGGTCATGCTGCGCGAGCCGACGCTGATCGCCCAGGCGGCCGCCACGCTCGATGAGCTCACCGATGGCCGGGCCGAGGTCGTGCTGTCGAGCGGCAACTTCGGGCTGCTCGCGCAGTACGGCATCGACTGGACCGACACCAAGCCCCTCTCGCGGGTCATCGAGGGCGTGAAGGCCGTCCGGACCTTCCTCGATGACGGCGTGATCACCATGGACGGCGACTTCTTCAACTACTCGAGCCTCTTCACGTTCGCGCGTCCGGTGCAGGCTCGCGTGCCGGTGAAGATGGCCGCGATGCGGGGCCCGAAGTCGTTCGAGGCCAGCGCGGAGTTCTCCGACGGGTGCCACCACGCGCTGAGCTACACGCGCGAGGCGTACGAGTACATGATCGAGCACTGCAGGATCGGCGCCGAGCGCGCGGGCAAGAAGCTGGACGACCTCGATCTCGGGGCTTGGGTCGTGTTCGCGGTCGGGGAGGATTCCCAGAAGGCGAAGGATGCCGCGCGAGCGATGGTCGGCCTCTACGCCTCGTCGATGCCGCACGAGCAGCTGCGTCGCAACGGCGTCGAGCCCGAGGAGGTCGCGCCGATCATCGAGGCGCTCGGCGCGGGCGAGCTCGCTCGTGCGATCGAGCTCACGTCGCCCGAGCTCGGCGACCGGCTCTCGATCGCCGGGACGCCCGAGGAGTGCCTCGAGAAGATCCAGCGTGAGATCGCGCCGACGGGGATCAACCACATGATCCTGGCGATCACCGACGCCGCGTTGGTCAAGTCGCTCATGGGCCACGAGGTCGAGGGAGTGGCCGACGTCGACACGCAGCTGCGGCTCGTGCACGATCGGATCATGCCGGCATTCGCGTAGGCCTCGGTTGACCGGACGCGGGCGCCGACCGCTCCTGCCAAGCGCTCGCGACCCTTGACCGCGCGCTCGCGACCCTTGACCGCGCGCTCGCGACCCTTGACAACCGCGTCCACACACCCTTGACTACTGTTCAGTGGCACTGAACGACGGGTGCACTGCGCTGCGCCGGCAGCCGGTACGCCGGGAAGGGACGCTCATGTCGAGGTTCGTGGTGCGCCGCCGGGACGCAGCGGTGTACTCGCCGCCCGGTCCGCTCGCTCCGGATGCGGTCGGGATGACGCGATGGCGCGCCGTGGGCGAGGATGACGGTGCCGCCCACACCGACTTCGGCGTCACGCGCCTCGAGCCCGGCGGGTCGACGGCGACGCACGTGCACTCGTTCGAGGAGAGCTTCCACCTCATCGAAGGCGAGGTGGTGCTCGCAACGCCCGAGGCCACCGTTCACCTCGTGGCCGGAGACTACGGCGTCATCCCGATCGGCGTACCGCACGCCTGGCGCGCCGTCGGCGACACGGTCGCCGTGTGGTGCGATCTCTTCACGCCGCCCGCGCGTGAGCGCCACGGCTCCGACACCTACCGCGTTCCCGAACTCGCGTCGGCCGACCCGGTGCGGGTCGATCCTCGAGACCCGCGGACCCGGTCGTTCGGCAACATCACGACCGAGCACATGAACCCGGGCAGGCAGTCGCAGGAGCTGCTCGCGGTGTCGGGAAGCATGCGCACGGCACTGCTGGTCTACACGGGCATCTCGCTCAAGATGATGGTCGATTCCGACCTCGGGGCGACGCTCGGAGCCATGTTCATGGTGCAGTACGACCCCGACGGAGCCGCCGGTCCCCACGACCATCCACTCGAGGAGGCGTATCTCATCCTCGACGGAGAGGTCAGGGCGACCTTCGACGGGGAGGAATTCCTGCTGGGCCCCGGCGACTTCGCGTGGGCGGGTGTCGGGTGCGTGCACTCGTTCTCGGCCACCGGTGCGAACGTGCGCTGGCTCGAGACGCAGTCGCCGCAGATGCCGCCGCGCCACGCGTACCGCTTCGTGCGTGATTGGGACTACCTGGAGCAACGACTGGAGGACGAGCTATGACGGATCGCACCTATCTCATCGTCGGCGGCTGCGCGGGCATCGGGCTCGAACTCGCACGGGATCTCGTCGCCGGAGGTGACCGGGTCGTCGTCACCAGCCGCAAGCAGGGCACTGCCGACGAGATCGCCGGGGAGCTGGGTGAACGCGCGTCGGGGGTGGCCGTCGACCTCTCCGAACCGACGGAGATCGCCGGCTCCCTCGCCGGAGTCGGCCGACTCGCGGGAATCGTGTTCACGGCCATCGAACGGGACTCGAACACGATCCGCGAGTACGACATCGCGATGGCGACGCGGCTGATCACGCTGAAGCTCATCGGATACACCGAGACCGTCCACGTGCTGCTCGACCGGCTCGAGCCGTCGGTCGACACGGGCATCGTGCTGTTCGGAGGCCGTGCGAAGGATGCGCCGTATCCCGGCTCGACGACCGTCTCGACCATCAACGGCGGGGTCGAGGGGCTCATGAACACGCTGGCGCTCGAGCTGGCGCCGATCCGCGTCAACGCGCTGCATCCGGGGATCGTCGGCGACAGCCCGTACTGGAGGGAGAAGCCGGCCGGCGTGCTGTCGGGCTACGAGAGCCGCACGCCCGGTGGCCGGCTGGTGAGCATGGAGGACGTGGTGGATGCCGCGAAGTTCCTGCTCTTCAACCGGGGCGTCTCGGCGCACAGCCTCAACATCGATCGCGGGTGGCGGATCACCTGATCGCCGGGCCCGGAGGCCACCGCGCGTCAGACCTCGTAGTCGACGACGGCCTTCTCGGTGACGAGCCGGGCGACGACCGTCTGGAGCACGTGCACGTGGCGAGGGTCGGCCTGGTAGGCCGCGAGCGCCTCCCACGAGTCGTGTTCGCTCACGAGGGCTGCGTGCCAGTGGAATCCGATGCCGCTGCCGTCGGCGTCCACCCGCAGTGACCGAACGCCGGGAATCGAATCGGACAGCGGCACGAGCGACGCGGTGAGTTCGGAGACCGCCGCGGCGCGCGCGGCTTCATCGTCGCCGGCCAGGGCGAACAGCACGATGTGACGGATCACGCGAACTCCTCGGACGGCATCTTCCGACGATACTACGGAGGGCGAGGACTGTTCAGTTATGCTGAACAGTGCAGCCCAGTTCGCGAAGCATTCCAGCGTGACAGGAGGAGCCCGATGAAGAGCACCGGCACGACAGGCACGAACGCGGTCGATTGGGAGGCGCGCGTCGACATGGAGCGCCTGCGCGATGATCGCCTGGCGAGGTTGAAGGCCGAGCTCGATCGGTCCGACCTGGGCGCGCTGCTCGCGTTCGACTTCTCGAACATCCGGTACATGACGGCGACGCATATCGGCACGTGGGCGATGGACAAGCTGATCCGATTCAGCCTGCTCACCCGCAATACCGACCCGATCTCGTGGGACTTCGGTTCGGCGGCCAAGCACCACAAGCTCTACAACCCGTGGCTCGACGTGACGTCGGCCGAGCTCGACGCCGACCCGAACGCGCCGCACGAGGGCGCGAAGCGGCCGCGACTCGAGAGCGGCGCTCGCGCGGGCATCTCGACGCTGCGCGGCGCGTTCCCGCCCGAAGCGGGAATCGCCGAAGACGTGGCGAAGAAGGTCAAGCGCGAGCTCGAGAAGTTCGGGCTGGCCGACCAGCCGCTCGGTGTCGACGTGATCGAGCTGCCCATCCTGTTCGCCCTCCAGCGCGAGGGCATCGAGGTGGTCGACGGGCAGCAGGTGTTCATGGAGGCGCGCCGCATCAAGACCGGCGACGAGATCCGCCTGCTCACCCAGGCGGCGTCGATGGTGGATGCCGCGTACGAGGAGCTCTATCGATTCCTCCGGCCCGGCGTGCGCGAGAACGAGGCCGTCGGCCTGGTCGCGAAGACCCTGTACGACCTCGGCTCGGAGTACGTCGAGGGCGTGAACGCGATCTCGGGTGAGCGGTGCTCGCCGCACCCGCACGTGTTCAGCGACCGGCTGATCCGGCCGGGCGACCCGGCGTTCTTCGACATCCTGCACAGCTTCAACGGGTATCGCACGTGCTACTACCGCACCTTCGCCGTCGGCTCGGCGAGCGCGGCGCAGCGCGACGCGTACGCGAGGGCGCGGGAGTACATGGACCGCGCGATCGCCCTCGTGAAGCCCGGTGTCACGACGGCCGACATCGTCGAGGTGTGGCCGAAGGCCGAGGAGTTCGGATTCCCCGACGAGGAGGCCGCCTTCGCCCTGCAGTACGGGCACGGCGTCGGCCTGTCGATCTGGGAGAAGCCGATCTTCTCCCGACTGACCTCGCTCGACCATCCCGAGGAGATCCAGGAGGGCATGCTGTTCGCCCTCGAGACGTACTGGCCCTCGGCCGACGGCTGGGGCGCCGCGCGCATCGAGGAGGAGGTCGTGGTGACGGCCGACGGCTGCGAGGTCATCACGAAGTTCCCCGCCGAGGAGTTGCTCGTCGCCGGGCAGCGATACTACTCGGTGGGCGGACCGCTCGACCTCACGCGCGACTCGCAGTCGCACCTCAACACCACGTGGGGCCGCGGGGAGGGCTGATCACCCGGTGGCCTGGAGATGGCCGCGGCGCGCGGCGGCGAGTGCGAGCGCGACGGCTCCGAGCGTCGTGAGCGCGGCCATGGCACCGACGGCTCCGAAGCCCGCCCAGCCGTAGACCGGCTCGGCGACGGCCGTCGCGATCGCCCCGCCCAGGAACGTCACCGCCATGAAGACCGTGTTCGCGCGTCCGCTCTGCTCGGGTGCCACCGAGGCCAGGGCGCGGGCCTGCGCGGAGACCTGTTCGCTGCTCATGCCGAAGGAGATGAGGAACAGGGCGACGACCGAGACCGCGAGCGCCTGAGGCGCGAGGGCGATCGCCGCCGTCCCGACGAGCAGGGCGCCCATCGAGACGGCGATCGACCGGCGCACTCCCACGACGGCGTGCAGGGGAGCGACGCCGATCGTGGCGACGCCGCCGAAGAGGCCGGCCAGTCCGAGCAGGGAAGCGGAGGTCACGGAGAGCCCGAGCTCACCGACCGCGTGCACGGTCGTCGTCGCCCAGACGGCGATGAACGCCGCGAAGCACAGGGCATGCATTCCCGACATGAGCCGGAGCGTCGCCGACGTCCGGACGATCCTGGGAATCGACGCCAGGATGCGACGGTACGCGGGTGGGTCCATCGGTCGATCGCGTGGTGCGAATCGGAGCGCCAGGGGAACCAGGGCGAGCATGAGCACGACGCTCACCCCGACGGCTCCTCGCCAGCCCAGCATCTCGGCGAGCGCACCGAGGGCCGTGCGAACGGTGAAGAGCCCGACGATGAACGACCCGAGGAGCACGGCGGCCGTGCGGGCTCGCAGGGCGGGTGGAGCGAGGCGGAGCGCGGCGGCGACGAGGAGCTGCCCGATCGTGGCCGTCGAGCCGGCGATGAAGCACATGACGACGTAGAACCAGTAGGCAGGGGCGAGCGCCGCTCCGACGAGCGCGAGCGCCGTGGCGATCAGCTGCACCGTCACCTGCGACCGGGCGGCGAACCGGTCGCCGAGCGAGACGAGGAACACGATGCCGATCGCGTAGCCGGCCTGCACCGCGGTGGTGGCGGCCGCCGAGGCGTCGATGGGAATGCCGAACTCCTCGGCGACGAGGGTCTGGATCGGCTGCGGGATGTAGATGACCGCGACGCCGCTCGCCGCGATGACCGCCATGGCGGCGACGCGTCGTCCCCAGCGATCGGGCGCCGAACCGGCCTCTTCCGGCGTTGGTGCCGAGCTTGCAGTCGTGGCGGGCCTCCGATCGCAGCGTGATGCTCGGTACAACTTTGCCCGAGACCCACGCGCGGTGTACAGTCACACTGAATTCCAAGCGGGGGAACGGTGGAACTCCCGCCCCTGACCACCTTGACCGAGGAGTGATCCGTGCAACTCGATGTGGGCTCGGAGTTGCGTCGGGTCAGGGAGTCGCAGAAGCTCAGCCTGCGCACCGTGGCCTCGGCGGTCGGCGTCTCCGCGAGCCTGCTCTCCCAGGTCGAGACGGGAAAGACCCAGCCCTCGGTGAGCACGCTCTATGCGCTCGTCAACTACCTTGGGATGTCGCTCGACGGCCTCCTCCGCACGGCCGCAGTGGAGGCCCAGGGCGACCCCGACGCGTCATCCGTGCCCTCCGCACCCTCGAATCAGGACCACCGGCGCACCGACGGCGTCGTGCAGCGCCGCGAGGACAACCCGGTCATCGAGATGGAGAACGGCGTGACGTGGGAGCGCCTGGCGGTCGGCGACAGCACGATCGCCGACGCGCTCATCGTCACGTACGGTCCCTCGGGGTCGTCTTCGGTCGAGGGCAAGATGATGCGGCACTCGGGCCTCGAGTACGGCGTGATCCTCGAGGGGCGGCTCTCCCTGCAACTCGAGTTCGACACGTACGAGCTCGAGCCGGGCGATTCGCTGTGCTTCGACTCGAACCGGCCACACCGCTACGACAACAGGACCGATCAGCCGGCGCGCGGCATCTGGTTCGTGATCGGCGGGAGGGAATCGGGTCACCAGTCGCTCGCCGACCTCGGGCGCGACCACCTCGGCGCGGCACGGTCGGTCGGAGGTGTGCTCGACGCGCTCCGGGCGATGCCGGCATCGCCTGCTACCGACCGCGAGTGACCTCGGCCATCGCGGACCAGTCGAGATCCCTGAGCTCCTCGTCGGCGAGCGCCCGTTCGAAGCTGTCGCGAATCACCGGGGCCGTCGGCAGCGTGATCCCGCGTTCCTCGGCGAGCTCCTCGGCGAGGCTCAGGTCCTTGAGCCCGAGCGCCATCGAGAACCCGGCTGGGCGGTAGCGGCGCTCGGCGATCATGGGGCCGTAGCCGCTGTAGGCGACCGCGCCGAACAACGAGTTGGTCGCGAGCTCCATGAACTCCGAGGCGTCGATGTCGTGTGCCTCGACGAGGCTGACGGACTCGGCCATCGCCTGCATGGCGTGGAGCAGCATGAAGTTCATCGCGACCTTCGTCACGTTGGCGCGGCGAGGGCGCTCGCCGAATCGCCAGACCCGCACGCTCAGCGGCTGCAGGAACGGAGCGACCCGGTCGACGAGCTCGTCGGCGCCGGCCACCATGAGGTTGAGCTTGCCCGCTGCCGCGACGGACGGGCGGCCGAGCACGGGTGAGGCCACGTACCCGACACCGGCCTCCTGGTGCACCCGCTCGAGCCGGTCGGCTGCGGCCGCGCTGATGGACGCCGTGTTGACGTGGACGCGACCCGCCTCGCCGCGAAGGTTCTCGACCGTCAGCACGGCCTCGGCTGCCTCGTCGTTCGCGAGCATCGAGAACGAGATCGGAGCTCCGAGCGCTTCGGCGGCGCTCGAAGCGCGGGCTGCACCCGCCTCGACGAGCGCATCGGCCGCCTGCGGCGAGCGGTTCCAGACGATCACGTCGTGCCCCGCCTCGACGAGCCGGCCGGCCATCGCCGAGCCCATGTTGCCGAGACCGAGGAATCCGAGACGAGCCATGATGCGGGTGCCTTCCTTCGTGGTTTCGTGAGCGTGCGATGGGATGCCGCGTGGCGGGTCATCCGGTCGGCGTGAAGATCTCGGGGTGTGCGGCGAGCATCCGCCGGGTGCGGCGGATGTGCCCCTCGACGGTGTGCGCCGCACCCTCCACATCGCCGTCTCGGAGCGTCGCCACGATGTGACGGTGCTCGTCATGCACGATGCGCTGGGCGTGCACGTCGACGAGCATCGTGTACGCGCGGCGGTACTGCTGCGTGGTGTTCCAGAGCCGCCGGACCAGGTCGCCGAGCATCAGGGTCTCGCCGCCCGAGTAGCTCAGCATGTGGAACTCGCGGTCGAGCCGCAGGAACTCCACGACGTCCTCGGTCTCGGCCATCGCCCGGGCGAGCGCGTCCATCGCATCGAGGTCGTCGGCGGACAGGTGCGGCGCCGAGTAGTGCAGCAGCAGCGGTTCGAGCCGCTCCCGGGTCTGGTAGACCTCTTCGCACTCGCGCATGGTGAGCTGCGACACCCAGGCCCCGGAGTTCGCCACGAGGGTGACGAGGCCCTCGATCTCGAGCTCCTTCAGCGCCTCGCGCACGGGCACACGGCTGGCGCCGAACCGCTCGGCGATCTCCTCCTGGCGCAGCCGCGACCCGGGGGGGAGCTCGCCGTGCGCGATCGCCTCGCGAATGCCGGCGGCCACCCGGCGGCTGGCCGAGCCGTCACGAGTCGCGGGGGCGAGCTGCCTGGCGGTGCTCACGCCGACGGATTCCTCGGGTCCCACAGCTTCACCCGGCTCGTCGCCTCGTAGGCCTTGCCGCTCGGGAAGCTCACCAGCTCGAACTGCATGCCCCACGGGCTGAGGAAGTACACCCACCGCTGCCCCTCGCTGGCGTTGCGGCTCGCGGTGGGCTCGCCGAGCACGCGCACCCCCTGCGCGCGCAGGTACTCGACGGCGGCGTCGAGATCGTCGACGTAGAAGGCCAGGTGGTGTCCGCCCAGGTCGCTGTTGCGGGGCTGGTCTCGCTGCCCGTCGGCCGGCTCCCACTCGAAGACCTCGAAGTTCGGGCCATGGTGGCACCGGTAGAACCGCAGCTCGCGCATCACCGAACGGGGGTGCACGTTCAGGTGCTCGGTCATCCAGTCATCGTCGCGCTCGAACGGCCCGAGCGTGTACACGTACTCGCAGCCGATCACGTCGACGAAGAAGCGGTGCGCCTCATCGAGGTCGGGAACGGTGAAGCCGACATGCTCGGTGCCGCGAAGACCGGGGAGGGCCATGACGGGATCCCTTCATTGCGATGACTGGATGCAATCCTAGCCCAGAGGACCCCCGTTGCGGCATCCTTGAATGCAAATCATTGTGATTGGATGCAATGACGTCTATGCTGACCGCATGCCGAGACAACGACGTTTGGATCCGGCGGCGCCGTGGATGGAGATCACCACCACGGCCGCCGACTGGAAGGCGGCCGATCCGAAGCTGCTGGCCACGATGCTCGGGCAGCTCCACCTGATCCGGGCGTTCGAGGAGCGCGTGCTCGAACTGGCGGGCGAAGGCCTCGTGCACGGCCCGGCGCACTCGTCGATCGGGCAGGAGGGCGGCGCGGTGGGGTCGATCGTCGGCCTGCGCTCGTCCGACGGCATCGGCGGCTCGCACCGCGGTCACCATCAATTCCTCGCCAAGGCCATCACGCACGTCTCGGGCGGCAGCCTCGACCTCGGCCACCTCGTCACCGATGACGTCCAGGTCGTGCTGCAGCGCACGCTGGCCGAGATCCTCGGGCTCGCGCAGGGCTATTGCCGCGGCCGCGGCGGCTCGATGCACCTGCAGTGGTTGGAGGCGGGCGCCCTGGGCACGAACGCCATCGTCGGCGGCGGCGTGCCGTTCGCGGCCGGCAATGCCTGGGCGCAGAAGCACTCGGGCACGACCGACATCACCGTCGCCTGTTTCGGCGACGGTGCCACGAACATCGGCTCGGTGCTCGAGACCATGAACCTCGCCGCGGCCTGGAAGCTGCCCCTCGCCTTCTTCATCGAGAACAACCTCTACGCGGTCTCGACCCGCATCGAGGAGGTGACGGCCGAGCCGCGCCTCTCAGCCCGGGGGCTCGGATTCGGCATCCCCGCCTACCGGGTCGACGGCATGGATCCGCTCGCGGTGCACCTGGCCATGGTCGCGGCCGAGGAGCACCTGCGCGCAGGTGAGGGCCCGGCGGTCATCGAGGCCGAGGTGTACCGCTACTTCCACCAGAACGGGCCCTACCCGGGCAGCGCCTTCGGCTACCGCACGAAGGACGAGGAGGCCGAGTGGCGGGAACGCGATCCCGTCACCCGAGTGGAGCGCGAGATGACGCGGCTCGGTCTCATCGACGAGGAGCAGGTCGAGGCGGTGCGCCGGCAGGCCGCCGCGGCCATCGACGCAGCGACCGCCGAGCTCATCGAGGCCGACCCCGAGGCCGAGGGCCAGCGACGCATCCGCCCCGAGCTCTGGCCCGACCCGGCCTTCGTCGACGTCGGCGTGCGCGGCGACGCGGGCGAACTCGACGCCCGGCGCGTGCTCGAGCCCACCGCCGACACCCGCGAGCGGGAGGAGACCAAGTACGTCGATGCGGTCGCCGGCGTGATGGAGCGTCGCATGAGCGAGGACCCGCGCATCGTGGTGCTCGGCGAGGACGTGCACCGGCTGAAGGGCGGCACGAACGGCGCCACGAAGAACCTTTCGACGAAGTTCCCCGACCGCGTGCTCGGAACCCCCATCAGCGAGAACGCGTTCGCCGGCCTCGGTGGCGGCATGGCGCTCGACGGCCGGTTCCGGCCCGTGGTCGAGTTCATGTATCCCGACTTCATGTGGGTGGCCGCCGATCAGGTCTTCAACCAGATCGGCAAGGCGCGGCACATGTTCGGCGGCGAGAACCCGGTGCCGCTCGTGCTGCGCACGAAGGTCGCGATGGGTTCGGGCTACGGTTCCCAGCACCTGATGGACCCGGCTGGCATCTTCGCGACGAGCTCCGGATGGCGCATCGCCGCGGCATCCACTGCTGAAGACTACGTCGGCATCATGAACGCGGCGCTCGCCCTCGACGATCCGGTGCTGGTGATCGAGCACGTCGACCTCTACAACGAGAAGGACACCGTCATCGCGGGCGATCTCGACTACGTCATCCCGCCGGGCACCGCCGTCGTGCGGCGAGCGGGTGCCGAGGTGACGGTGCTCACCTACCTCTCGATGGTCAAGCACAGCCTGGAGGCCATCGAGCAGACCGGCATCGACGCCGAGCTCATCGACCTGCGGTGGCTCGATCGGGCATCGATCGACTGGGACACCATCGAGGCCTCCGTACGGAAGACCAACGCGGTGCTCATCGTGGAGCAGGGCGCACGGGGCACGTCGTACGGCGGATGGCTCTCCGACGAGATCCAGCGCCGCCTGTTCGACTGGCTCGACCAGCCGGTGCAGCGCGTCACCGGCTCGGATTCGTCGCCGTCGATCTCGAAGGTCCTGGAGCGGGCAGCCATCGCCCGCACCGAGGAGGTCGTCGACGCCCTGCAGCTCGTTCGCCGCGACGCCGGAGGTGCGTGATGGCGACGACCGTGCGCATGCCCGAGGTGCTCGCGGGCGCCAGCGAGGCCGCGATCCAGTCGTGGTCGGTCGCCGTGGGCGACTCGATCGCGGTGGGGCAGCCCTTCGCCGAGATCGAGACCGACAAGGCCGTGGTCGAGTACGCGGCCGAGACCGCGGGCACCGTGCTGCAGCTGCTCGTCGCCGAGGGCGACTCGGTCGATGTGGGCACGCCCATCGCCGTCGTGGGCGAGCCCGGCGAGGTCGCCGAGGTGGGGGATGCCGGGCCCGCCGCCGGCGCGTCGGCGCCGGCTGCGCCGGGAGAGGCCGAAGGGGCGGCCCCTCGCGATCCCGAGTCGGCGGCGCCCGTCGCGGACGCCCGGCCCGTGTACGACCTGCCCCAGGAGGCGGTGACCGAGACGGATGCCGCTGCGCCGCCGACACCGCCCGACGTCGCCGGTGGCACGACCGACGCATCGGGCCGGCGCTTCATCAGCCCGCTCGTGCGCCGACTCGCCCGCGAGCACGACCTCGACCTGAGTTCGGTGCGCGGCTCGGGACCCGATGGCCGCATCGTGCGCCGCGATGTCGAGGACCTGCTGGCGGGAGCGGAGCCGACCTCGGCTGCCCCGATCGCAGTGCCCGAGGGCGCCGAGCTCGTGCCGCACAGCCGCATGCGCAAGGCCATCGCGCGACGTCTCACCGAGTCGAAGAACGAGGTGCCCCACTACTACCTCCACGCCGACTGCCGGGTCGATCGGCTCCTCGAGCTGCGCCGCGAGCTCAACGCGGCGGCAACCTTGAAGGTGTCGGTGAACGACCTGGTCGTGAAAGCCGTCGCGGGCGCGTTCGTCGACGTGCCGGAGGCCAATCGCACCTGGAGCGACGAGGGGATGCTGCAGCACGGCTCGGTCGACATCGCCGTCGCGGTCGCGCTCGCTGACGGGCTCGTCACCCCGGTGGTGCGCGGTGTCGAGCGACTCAGCGTCACGGCCCTCGGCCGGCAGATCGCCGATCTCGCGGAGCGTGCGCGATGGGGCCGCCTGCGTCAACACGAGATCGAGGGCGGCAGCTTCGCCGTGTCGAACCTCGGCATGTTCGGCACGCAGGAGTTCAGCGCGATCATCAACCCGCCGCAGGCCGGCATCCTGGCGGTCGGTGCGGCGCGGCAGGCTCCCGTCGTGGTCGACGGCGGGCTCGAGGTGGGCACGATCATGAGCGTCACCTTGTCGGCCGATCACCGTGCCCTCGACGGCGCGCTCGCCGCGCGGTGGCTCGCGGCGTTCGTCGCCCGGATCGAGCGTCCGCTGACGATCCTCGCCTGAGCCGCCGGCACGGGCACCACTCTCCATTGCGCGCGCGCCGCGCGGCGGCCATCCTTGACGGAGTCCCTCC
>NZ_CADDWM010000010.1 GCF_902809835.1 Agromyces sp. Marseille-P2726
CCCGGGCGGAGGGGGGCCGGGCTGCCCATAGGGGCCGCCGGGCGGCATGCCCGCGGCATCCGTCGGACTCGGTTGGGGTGCTCCTCCGCCGGGCGCCTTCCAGTCGTGATCCGACACCTGCATGGGCTCCTTCCGGCGATTGTGACCATGTTTCCACACTTCGCGATGTCGGCGGCATCCACCGGAACCCCAGTGAGCGGCATCCGACCGCTCACTTCGCGCCGACGAACTGGAAGATCCTGGTGGCGGTACGGAAGGGAGTGATCTCGCCCTTCTCCTCGGAGAAGCGGAAGAACTCCGCGACCTCGGCGCTGATGTCGTCGACCGATCGAGTGCCGTGCGTGTCGGTCAAGCCCGAGCTGATCCGTCCGGCGTGAGCGGAGATCTCGTGGATGACCGATTCGACGACCTCGTCGGCTGACGGCACGAACACCTTCTTTCTTCCCGACGGGGCGATCACCGTGATCCGTCGGACGACGACGATGAGGCCGCGGCCGGTCTTCAGTTGCTCGGTCGACGTGGCCGGAACCGTCCATCCGAAGATGACCTCGCGATCCTTCGAGTAGAGCGGGGAGGCCCCGAACGTCCGCTGCCCGCCGGGGCCCGACGAGAACGACGACCCCAGTCGTTGCCCCTTGGCGAGGTGGGGCGTGACGAGCTGGGAGAACGCGAGTGCCGTCGGGTCCGTCCCGGTCACGGTGATGGTCGAGTCCGCCGTGGTGATCTGCCAGTCTCCCGACGCGATCGCCGTCATGAACGGTTCCAGGAACTCCGAGATGGTGCCCTCGGGCCTGGTCAGCGTGCCAGCCACCTGCAGCGCGCCGCCGCGGACCGTGAGACCTCGCTTCAGGAAGCCGGGCACGCGTCTGCTGCGCTTGATCAGGGCGAGCAGCGCCTTCGCATCCAGCCGGGACGACGGATGCACCGCGATGCCGGAGGCCCGCTGCAGTTGCAGGTGCCGCTGGAGCGCGAGGGGTGTCGTCGGTGCCCGGTGGCCGATCAGCGCGCTGACCGCCCGGTTGCCCGCCGATCGCTGCCAGCGGAGCAGCGCCGTCGTCTCGGGTCCCGATCGGCCACCCCGCACGCCCGCCGAGGTGTCCGTCACCGGATCCCGACGCCACGACGCCCCGGAAGGGGGCTCCTCCCGCTCCTCCGCGTACCGGAATCCCACCAGTTCAGTCTCTTCCCGCGCCGACGGCTCTGCGGGAGCGGCCGTGCGACCGGAGGGGCAGGATCGACTGCCCGGGCGTGCGGCGCGCGCACAGCGCCCGTTCGGCCGGCTCACGGTCTCCAACGGATAAAGTGGAGCCACTGCCCCGGCCGAGCCCGCCCCGGCCCTGACCGAAACCGAACGGATGACCCCACGCGTACTCGTCGTCGACGACGACACGGCCCTCGCGGAGATGATCGGCATCGTGCTTCGCACCGAGGGCTTCGAGCCGTCGTTCTGCCCCGACGGCTCGGGTGCCCTCGACGCATTCCGCGAGACGAAGCCCGACCTGGTGCTGCTCGACCTCATGCTGCCCGGCATGGACGGCATCGAGGTGTGCGGGCGCATCCGCGCCGAGTCGGGCACGCCGATCATCATGCTCACCGCGAAGTCCGACACGGCCGATGTCGTGAAGGGCCTCGAGTCGGGGGCCGACGACTACATGGTGAAGCCGTTCAACCCGAAGGAGCTCGTCGCCCGCATCCGAACGCGGCTGCGCCCGGCGCCCGAGCCGGTCGTCGAGACCCTCGCGATCGGCGACCTCACCATCGACGCCGCCGGCCACGAGGTGCGACGCGGCGACGAACGCATCAACCTCACGCCGCTCGAGTTCGACCTCCTGCTCACACTGGCCTCGAAGCCGCAGCAGGTCTTCACCCGCGAGATGCTGCTCGAGCAGGTGTGGGGCTACCACTACAAGGCCGACACGCGACTCGTGAACGTGCACGTGCAGCGGCTGCGCGCGAAGGTCGAGCACGACCCAGACAATCCGCGCATCGTCATGACCGTGCGCGGTGTGGGCTACCGGGCCGGCGCCACGACGTAGGCGACCATGTCAGCGGCCGACGCCTCCCCGAAACTCGCCGCGCGGTCGTGGCGGGAGGTGCCGCGTCGCCTCGCCGCACTCTGGCGGCGGTCACTGCAGTTCCGCACGGTGCTCATCACGCTGGCGCTCTCGGGGCTGGCGATCCTCGTGATCGGGCTGTACATCTCGTTCAGCGTCGCCTCGAACCTGTTCCAGGCGCAGCGCGAGCGGGTGCTGGAGGCGTCGAACAGTGCGACGGCCGCGGCGCAGAGCATCCTCGACTCGTCGGATGCCACGGATCGGGCGTCGCTGCAGGCACTCATGGGTTCCGCCATCGAGACCGTCACCAGCGTGTCGGGCAGTACCGACTTCGGGGTGTTCCGGGACCCCGACGCACCGCCGAACTCGAGCGCCCCGCCCGACCTCCTGAGCAGCAGCCTCGCCGGGGTGATCTCGCCCGAGCTGCGCGCGCAGGTGCAGAAGAACCCCGGTGAACAGTACTGGCAGTCCGTCGCGCTGCGGAACGGTGACGGCGGCACCGACCCGGGCATCGTCGTCGGCAGTGACCTGCTGGTGCCGGCGGCCGGGCGCTACGAGCTGTACATCGGATACAACCTCGGCGAGGCCGAGCAGACGCTCGCGTTCATGCAGATCACCGGTGCCGTCGGCGCCGCAGCGCTGCTCCTGCTCCTCAGTGCGATCACGCTCGTCCTGGTGCGCTGGGTCATCGAGCCGATCCGCACGACCGCGGCGACGAGCCGGCGCCTCGCGGCGGGCGATCTCGGGGTTCGCATGCCCGAGAAGGGCGAGGACGAGCTGGCGACCCTCGCCGCCTCGTTCAACGGCATGGCCGACAGCCTCCAGGCGCGCATCCGCGAGCTGGCCGAGCTCTCGGTCATGCAGCAGCGGTTCGTGTCGGACGTCTCGCACGAGCTCCGCACCCCGCTCACCACGATCCGGCTGGCCGGCGACGTGCTGTACGGGCAGCGGGAGGACTTCCCCGGCCCCACCTCGCGCACGGTCGAGCTGCTGCACACGCAGACCGACCGGTTCGAGCGACTGCTCGCCGACCTTCTCGAGATCAGCAGGTACGATGCCGGATCCGTGACGCTCGAGACGGAGCCCACGAACCTGGTGCACCTCGCGGGCGACGCGATCGAGTCGATGCACGAGCTCGGACGACAGCACGGCAGCGAGCTGCACCTCGAAGCCCCGGGCGGCCATCTCGACGCCGAGGTGGACCCCCGCCGCATCCGCCGCATCGTGCGCAACCTCATCGGCAATGCGATCGAGCACGGCGAGGGCCGGCCCGTGGTCGTCTCCGTCGACAGCAACGAGACGGCGGTCGCGCTCTCGGTGCGCGACTTCGGACTCGGCATGACCGACGAGGAGGCGGCACGCGTGTTCGACCGGTTCTGGCGCGCCGACCCCAGTCGCATGCGGACCATCGGCGGCACGGGCCTCGGCCTCGCGATCTCGATGGAGGACGCCGTCGCCCACGGCGGCACGCTCGACGTCTGGTCCGAACCCGGCAAGGGCAGCGTCTTCCGGCTCCCCCTGCCTCGCGTGCCGGGCGCCGGCCCGATCGTCTCACCGCTCCCGCTGGCCCCCGCCGACCCCGATTCCCACGGGCCCGAGACGATCATCCCGACCTCCGACGTCGAGGCCGCGGATGCCGCAGGGCGGGAGGTGCGCGATGCGTAGGCGCGTGCTCGCGGCATCCGTCGCCCTCGTCGCGCTCGTGCTGTCCGGGTGCGCCGCGATCCCCAGCTCCGGACCGGTGCAGGTCGGAGACCCCGTGCCTCCCGCTGCACCTCCCGACATCGACATCCTCGTGCCGGGGCCGGTGGCGGGGCAGACGCAGTCCGAGATCCTCAACGGCTTCATCAATGCCGCGCTCAGCCCGCGGAACAACTACCAGGTCGCCCGGGAGTACCTGACGGCGGCGTTCCGGGACGAGTGGCAGGCCGATGAGGGCGCCACCATCGACGTGCTCGCCGACCGCGAGGTGCAGGCGGTGGACGACACGCTGATGCGAGTCAGCGCGACGCCGGCTGCCGCGCTCGGGCCCAACGGGCAGTACGAGGAGCCCGACTCGAGCACGCCGATCCCGCTCGAGTACCGGTTCGAGCAGGTCGACGGGGAGTGGCGGATCTCGAGCGCACCCCCCGGCATCCTCATCGACCAGGTCGGATTCACCCAGGTCTTCGACGACTACACCGTGTACTTCTTCGACCCGGCGTTCCGCTACCTCGTCCCCGACGTCCGGTGGTACGCGGTGCGCGAGGCGGCCCAGACGAGCATCGTGCAGGCGATGATCGCCGGTGCAGCCGACTGGCTCGCGCCGGGCGTCGTGTCGGCATTCCCCGAGGGCGTCACGCTCGAGCCGGCCGCCGTGCCCGTGTCGGGCGGCGTCGCCGACGTGTCGTTGACGGGCGCCGCCTTCGACAGCCTCAGCACCGTTCAGGGGATGCAGCAGCAGCTCGAGGCGAGCCTCGTCGGCGTCCGCGAGATCCGCAGCGTGGAGCTCACCCTGAACGGCGTCGAGCCCGACATCCCGAGCGACGCCGATCCGCCGATCCGGAATCCGCGTGTCGACCCCCGTTCCGTCGTCTTCGACGGTGAGGCCTTCGGACACCTCGCGACGACGGGGGAGCGCATCGAGCCCATCCCGGGTCTGTCCGAGCAGGTGATCGCGCTCGCCCCGTCGGGCGCGGCGGTCGGGCCGGGCGAGGAGTCGGCGGCGGTCCGCAACGCCGCGGGCGTCTGGCTCGCACGCGTCGGCGAGGCCTCGGTGCTCCTCGATCCGCGCGACGACCTCATCGATCCGGCGGTCGACGGCGAGGGCGTCGTCTGGTCCGTGCCGGCGAGCCTGCCCGACCAACTCGCGTGGTACTCACCCGACGGCGCGACGAGCGGGCAGGTCGACGTGCCCTGGAGCGGGTCGGAGATCGCCTCGCTGGAGGTCTCGCGCGACTCCACCCGCATGATCGCGCTGCTCGCCGACGGGGGTCGGACGCACTTCGTCGCGGCGTCGATCCAGCGCGACGAGAACGGCCTGCCCGTCGGACTCGGCACGATGCCGCTGACGCTCGACGACGTCGCCGGCACTCCGCTCGACGTGACCTGGCTCGATTCGCGCACGGTGGCGTCGCTCACGGCGCTGCCCGACGGAACGACGCGCATCATCACCCAGGAGCTCGGCGGATTCGCCAACCAGCGCGACGGTCCCGTCGACGCCGTGCGCATCGACGGTGGCAACAACGACCTCCGGGCGCTCACCGCCGAGGGCGACTTCGACGTGCGCAGCGGTGTCGGCTGGCAGGTCCGGGCGAGCGGCATCCGACTGCTCGCGACGCAGCAGGCGCGCTGACGACCGTCCCTCCCCACCCGGCGAAGGTCGGCGACTGGCAGCGGGTGGGCCGGTTCGCGCCCGTGCGTCCCGCCGGGAGGTCGAGGCTGTTCGGATGGCGCGACCACCATCGGCGTCCGCGGCGACCTTCCGGCGGGCGGCGCTCGATGCCCTCGCCCTCCTGCTGCCCGTATCCTGCGCCGGATGCGGCACGCCCGACCGCGCGGTGTGCGACGGATGCCGCGGTGCGCTGCATCCCCACCCGACCCTCGTCTCCCGCGACGACCTCAGCGCCTGGGCGGCCCTCGAGTACGTCGGCGTGGCCGCTCGCACGATCGGCGCCTTCAAGGACGGAGCTCGAACGGATGCCGCGGCCCCACTCGCGGCGGCGCTGGCCGCGGCCGTCCGAGCCGCGCTCGAGGGCTGCGCGCCCGGGGTCGAGGTCTGCACCGTCCCGTCGACCCCGGCGGCGATGCGACGCCGCGGATACTCGCCGGTCGACCTCCTGCTCGCCCGATGCGGCATCCGTTCGTCCCGGGTCCTGCGACTCACGCGGGCGCGCATCGACCAGGCCGGGCTCGGCGTGGACGGGCGTCGGGCGAACGCCGCCGGCGCGCTCGAGGCCCATCGCGACCTCGCCGGTCGACGCTTCCTGCTCGTCGACGACGTGCTCACGACTGGCGCCACGCTCGCCGAGGCGAGCCGCGCGATCGGGGTCGCCCGAGGGTCGGTGGTGGGTTTCGCGGTGCTCGCCGAGACACCGCGCCGGTATCCGCGCGACATCCGGACGCCCGACCGGAGACTCCGTGACAATGCCACCCACGGGAGCTACGGTGGCATGACAGGCGTGGTCGAACCACCCTTCAGATCCGGGTGACACGCCGGTGGAACGGAGGTCGTCATGGAACTGAACATCGTCGGACGAAACCTGGGGGTCACCGATCGATTCCGCGCCTACGCGGCCGAGAAATCCGAGAAGGTCTCCCATCTCGCCGAACGAGCCATCTCCCTCGACGTGAAAGTCACCCGTCACAATGAGAAGAACGGCAACTCCGGTTCCGATCGCGTCGAGCTCACCCTGATCGGCAAGGGCCCCATCGTCCGGGCCGAAGCCGATGGAACCGACAAGTACGCCGCGTTCGACGTCGCACTGTCACGCCTGCTCGAACGCATCCGCCGCGCGAAGGACCGCCGAAAGGTCCACCGCGGCCAGCGCCGGCCGACCTCCCTTCGTGAGGCGACCGACCTCGGGTTCTCCGAGGTCGGCGTCCAGGCCGCAGCGCCCGAGGTGCTCGAGAAGGTGCGAACCGGAAGCATCCCGGTCATCGATGAGGGCCAGGAGCCCGAAGCGAGCGAGGAGGACGACGTCTACTGCCCTGTGGTGATCCGTCGCAAGGTGTTCGCGTCCACGCCGATGACCGTCGACGATGCGCTGTACTTCATGGAACTGGTCGGGCACGACTTCTACCTCTTCGTCGACTCCGAGACCGGTCGCCCGAGCGTCGTCTACCGTCGCAAGGGCTGGGATTACGGCCTCATCGGGCTCGATGATCGAGCGGGTTCCGAGACCTCCGGATCCGCCTCCGATCTCGAGCGAGCGACCGCCTGACGTCGCCGCGCAGGTTCTTGCGCCCCGGGCGGGACGGGCCTTCCTGCCTGCGCCCAGCCCGCTGCCCGCTAGCATGGCTATGATGACCGTCTGCACGGCGGTGACGGGCGTGCCCGGGCGTTCGACTCGAGGACGTTCCCTGCGATCGACGTGGCGCCCGAGAACTACAGGAGAACATTCGTGGCTTCGATTCTGGAAAAGGTCCTCCGCGTCGGCGAGGGCCGCACCCTCAAGCGACTGGAGAACTACGCGGCGGCGATCAACGCCCTCGAAGACGACTTCCGGGCCCTCAGCGACGAGGAGCTGAAGCACGAGACGGTCGAGCTGCGCGAACGCTACGCGAACGGCGAGTCGCTCGACGACCTGCTGCCCGAGGCGTTCGCGGCCGTTCGTGAGGCGAGCCGGCGCACCCTCGGCCTGCGGCACTTCGACGTGCAGCTCATGGGCGGTGCCGCGCTGCATCTCGGAAACATCGCCGAGATGAAGACCGGTGAGGGCAAGACCCTCGTCGCGACGACCGCGGCCTACCTGAACGCGCTCACGAGCCGCGGCGTGCACATCGTCACGGTCAACGACTTCCTCGCCAGCTACCAGTCCGAGCTGATGGGTCGTGTCTTCCGAGCACTCGGCATGACCACCGGATGCATCGTGGCCGGCCAGACGCCTGCCGTGCGTCGCGAGCAGTACGCGGCCGACATCACGTACGGCACGAACAACGAGTTCGGCTTCGACTACCTCCGCGACAACATGGCCTGGCAGGCGAGCGACATGGTGCAGCGCGGCCACAACTTCGCGATCGTCGACGAGGTCGACTCGATCCTGATCGACGAGGCGCGCACGCCGCTCATCATCTCGGGCCCGGCGTCGGGGGAGGCGAACCGCTGGTTCACCGAGTTCGCGAACCTCGCGAAGCGACTCCAGCCGGGTGAGGACTACGAGGTCGACGAGAAGAAGCGCACCGTGGGCGTGCTCGAACCCGGGATCGAGAAGGTCGAGGACTACCTCGGGATCGACAACCTCTACGAGTCCGCGAACACGCCGCTCATCTCGTTCCTGAACAACTCGATCAAGGCGAAGGCGCTGTTCAAGCGCGACAAGGACTACGTCGTGATGAACGGCGAGGTGCTCATCGTCGACGAGCACACCGGCCGCATCCTCGTCGGCCGTCGATACAACGAGGGCATCCACCAGGCCATCGAGGCCAAGGAGGGGGTGCAGGTCAAGGCCGAGAACCAGACCCTCGCCACCGTCACCCTGCAGAACTACTTCCGCCTCTACACGAAGCTCTCGGGCATGACGGGTACCGCCGAGACCGAGGCGGCTGAGTTCATGTCCACCTACAAGCTCGGCGTCGTGGCGATCCCCACGAACAAGCCGATGATCCGGATCGACCAGCCCGACCTCGTGTACAAGAACGAGGAGTCCAAGTTCGCCCAGGTGGTCGAGGACATCGTGGAGCGCCACAAGAAGGGCCAGCCCGTGCTGGTCGGCACCACGAGCGTCGAGAAGAGCGAGTACCTCTCACGGCTCCTCGCCAAGAAGGGCATCCGGCACGAGGTGCTGAACGCCAAGAACCATGCCCGCGAGGCGGCGATCGTCGCGCAGGCCGGTCGTCATGGCGCCGTCACCGTTGCGACGAACATGGCCGGACGAGGCACCGACATCATGCTCGGCGGCAACGCCGAGTTCCTCGCGGTGCAGCGCATGCACGAGCGGGGCCTGAGCCCGGTCGACACTCCCGAGGAGTACGAGGCCGCGTGGGACGACGTCTTCGAGCAGGTCAAGGCCGAGGTCGCGGTGGAGGCCGAGAAGGTGCTTGCGGCGGGCGGGCTCTACGTGCTCGGCACCGAGCGGCACGAGTCGCGGCGTATCGACAACCAGCTTCGCGGCCGGTCGGGTCGTCAGGGCGACCCCGGTGAGAGCCGGTTCTACCTCTCACTCACCGACGATCTCATGCGCCTGTTCAACGCGGGTGCCGCCGAGAGCCTCATGTCCCGCGGTGTGCCCGACGACGTCGCGATCGAGTCGAAGGTCGTCACCCGGGCCATCCGTTCCGCGCAGTCGCAGGTCGAGGCACGCAACGCCGAGATCCGCAAGAACGTGCTGAAGTACGACGACGTCCTCAATCGCCAGCGCGAGGCGATCTACAGCGACCGCCGCCACATCCTGCAGGGCGACGACCTGCACGACCGCACGCAGGCGTTCCTCGAGGACGTGATCGACGAAGTGCTCGACACGCACACCGCCGACGGCAACCCCGACGAGTGGGACTTCGACGCGTTGTGGACGGAGCTGAAGACCCTCTATCCGATCGGCATCACCATCGACGAGGTCGTGGCCGAGGCCGGAGAGAAGGGCAAGATCAACCGGGACTTCATTCGTCGCGAGATCCTCTCCGATGCGAAGCTGGCGTACCAGCGCCGCGAGGAGCAGTTGGGCAGCCCGGCGATGCGCGAGCTCGAGCGACGAGTGGTGCTGTCGGTGATCGACCGGCGTTGGCGCGACCACCTCTACGAGATGGACTACCTGAAGGACGGGATCGGCCTGCGCGCGATGGCGCAGCGGGATCCGCTGGTCGAGTACCAGCGCGAGGGCTACGCCATGTTCCAGCAGATGATGGGGTCCATCCGCGAAGAGACGGTCGGGTTCCTCTTCAACCTCGAGGTCGAGGTGGCGCCGCAGGCCGGCGTCGGTGGCCCGACCATCGAGGCCAAGGGCCTCGGGCGCCAGGGGGCATCCCAAGAGAAGCTGAGCTACTCGGCCCCGAGCGATGCCGGCGGCGTGGAGGTGCGGAACGAGCGCGGCCAGGTGCAGCAGGCCGCCACCCAGCGTGCTCGTCGCGCCGTCGCGCAGGCGCAGGCACCGCAGGCGCAGGTCGCGCCGGCGCGGGGCGCATTCGGTCAGCGCACCGATGGCGGCCCACCGGCCCCGCAGCCCCAGAATCGCGCTGAGCGGCGGGCGCAGGAGCGCAAGGGCCGCTGATCGCGCGTCCCGGTTCGCACAATGCCGAACCGGGTGCGCGACCTCGGGCACCGAGGCCCGGTGTCACAGCGCGAAGGTCACAGCACGCTGATCGCGCTCGCGCGCCAACGCTGGTCGAATCCCTCGAGTCGAATCGCGACTGCCCGCGACCTGGCGCGCTGATGCACCATGATGACCGCCTCGATGACGCCGTCGGCCGGTTCGCAGGTGATGACGCGGCCCAGCGAGAACGCCGGGCGCTGTGGGGACTGCCCCTTCACCCGGCGGGCGCGGGAGGCGAGCACCACCCGCTTGGACAGGTTGCGGTACACGTCGTCGGTGACCCACCGAGCCATCTGGTCGAGATCTCGTGCTCCGGCGAGCACCTCGATCACGCAGAGCGTGAGGTTGCGCAGTAACGGCTCGGGGTCGGGCAGTTCGCTGCGCCGGGCCGGCTGGCGGCCGAAGTACTCGTCGTCATCGTCGAGGAACTTCGAGGCGGTGCGTCGCACCACGTTGCGGCCGGCGGCAGGGCGTGCGGTCATCTCGGCTCCATGAGGGGGCTTGCGGCCTCACGGCCGACGACGGGATCACCCCCGATCGGGGGACGTCGGGGATCCTTGACTGAACCGTATTGACGGCTCGTCGACGGTGTCAAGAGATTTCGCCGGTTGTGGAAAACGATCGGGCGAGGACGACATCCGAGGTAACGTGCGTCCATGCGCTGGGACCTGCTGTTCGACGATCTCGAGTCGCAGCTCGACCAGGAACAGCGCGACGAAGAACGTGCGCTCGCGATCGAGGAGGAGCGGCTGCGGCTCGGTCGCCTGACGCTGCGGGAACGCCTCACCGCGATGGCCCGATCAGGGGTCGACGACCCTGGGGAATCCATACGGCTGGAGCTGCGAGGTGGGCACACCGTCGACGTGCGGCCGCTCGCCTTCGGACGCGATTGGATGAGTGCGGCACACGTCGGCTCGGCCCGTCGAGACGCGCAGGTCATCGTCCCGCTGCATGCCATCGCGGCGATACTGCCGCGCGCGGGCCAGCTCGATCCGAGCCTCGCCCCGCTGCCCGAGTCGTCGCCGCGCCTCACCGACCGCATCGGCCTGCCGTTCGTGCTCCGTGACCTGTGCCGGCGCCGCACCCCCGTGCACCTCACGACCGCAGACGGCCGCGTCCACGGCACCCTCGACCGAGTGGCCCGCGACCACGTCGATCTCGCGCTGCACGAACCGGGGCTGCCGCGGCGGCGGTCCGACGTGCACGGATATCGCATCGTGCCGCTCGGCCAGGTGCTGCTGGTCTCGTTCGGCTGAGCCGCAGCGGCGACGTCAGTCGACCGGCCGGATGCGACCGGGCTTCGCACCCGACAGCTCCGCCACGTTCGCGAACTCGCCCTGATTCCAGGAGGAGTAGCGGCGCGTCTGCTCGTACTGCTCCTCGATCCACACCTCGAGCTGTGTGCGCTCGACCCGCCACGGTCCGGCGTTGCCGACACGGATGGCCGGAAGCTCTCCCGACCGGATCAGCTCGTCGACGGTGGCCACGTCGACGGCCAGCAGCTCGGCAGCGTCGGCAACCGTCAGGAACCGGCCGATCTCGTCGCCTGCACCGGGAGGGGTCATGACTCGATTATCGACCCGCTGCGCAGCGGGTGCCTCGGATGTGGATAACTTCGGGGCGTCCTCTCGGTTTCGGGCGACGATGGTGGTCGGCGCCGATCGGCGGTGCTCGAGGAGGGAAGACGATGGCTCGTCGACCGGCACGGGGTGATCGCGGTGCGCTCCGACTCGACCCGCGGCTGCTGATCGGCGTGCTGCTGGAGGCGGGGTCTGCGACCGGCGTCTGGGCGCTCGTGTCCGGGCTCGACGAGTCGAGTGACGCGTACGTCGCCCGAGGCACGCTCACGCCGGGCACGCGCATCGAGGCCGACGACCTCGCGGTCGCGTCGGTGCGGCTCGGTTCCGCCTCGGCGCACTACATCGCCCCCGGCGACATCCCCGCCGCCGGGCTGGTCGTCACCCGCACCGTCGGCGACGGCGAGTTGGTGCCGACCTCGTCCGTCGACGACGCAGACCGCACGGGCCTCGCGACGGTCGTGGTGCCCAGCCGGCGGGCGCTTCCGAGCGCGCTCGCCACGGGGGCGACGGTCGACGTGTGGGCGGCTCGTGAGATCGAACGGGGCACCTTCGAGCCGCCGGCCGTGCTGGTCGGCGGCGCGCAGATCGCCGGAATCCAGGAGCCCGAGGGGATGGTCGACTCGGGCGGCGTCTCGGTCGAGCTGCTCGTGCCTCGCGAGAAGGTCGCCGCGCTCCTCCAGGCCCTCGCCGCCGGTGATGCGATCGACCTCGTGCCCGCGCGCGTGAGCGGTGACTGATGGCACGACTCGCCTTCGCCCTCGATCCGGCCACCGAAGACCGCCTCCTCGCCGATGTCGTCGAGCACGGCCACGTGATCGTGGCACGCCTCCTCGCCTGGCGTGACGTGCTCGAGAGCCTCGACGTGCTCGCGCCCGATGTGGTGATCGTGGGCGCCGGCCGAGCCACCCTGAACGAGGAGTTGCTCGCCGCATGCGACGAGCGCGGCATCCGGCTGGTCGCACTCGCCGGCGACGACTCCGAGCGAGCCAACGCCGCGCAGATCGGGCTTCACGAGGTGCTCGAGCGATCGGCCGCGTGGAACGAGATCGAGCCGCTCGTGAGCGGCGGCATCACCGTGCCCTCGCGTCTGGGCGACGCCACCGACCGTGCACCTCGCGCTGCCTCCGTGATCGCGGTGTGGGGTCCGGCGGGTGCACCCGGCCGTACGACGCTGGCGGTGAACCTCGCCGCCGAGATCGCGGCTGCCGGGCACGCGGTCGCCCTGGTCGACGCCGACCCGTACGGCGGTGCGGTCGCGCCCTCCCTCGGGCTCCTCGACGAGGCTCCCGGTTTCGCGTCGGCCTGCCGCCTGGCCGGCGGAGGAGCCCTCGACCGCACGGAGCTCGAGCGCATCGCCCAGCGCTACTCCGCGCCTCGCGCCTCATTCGACGTGTTCACCGGGTTGGTCGGCCCGAGCCGATGGCCCGAGCTCTCGCACGATCGGGTCACGTCGGCGCTCGAGGCGATCCGAGGATGGGTCGAGTACGTCGTGGTCGATACCGGCTTCAGCCTCGAGCGCGACGAAGAACTCACGAGCGACCAGTTCGCACCGCGCCGGAACGCGGCGACCTTCGCCGCGCTCGCCGCCGCCGATCGTGTGGTGGCAGTCGGACTCGCCGACCCCGTGGGCCTGTCGCGCTTGCTGCGCGGGCACGGCGAACTCGTCGAGCTCGTCGAGGCGGAGCGCATCGATGTCATCGTGAACCGCGTGCGGTCGGCCGCGCTCGGCATCGATGCGCATTCGCAGGTGCGCCAGACGTTGCGACGCTTCGCCGGCATCACCGACGCCACGCTGCTCCCGCACGACGGCAGGGCCGCGGATGCCGCGATCCTCACGGCTCGCACCCTGCGCGATGTCGCGCCTCGCAGCCCGCTGCGGTCCGCGCTCCGCACCTACGCCCTCGACGCGTTGCTCCCCGCCCCCGAGTCTCGGCGCTCGCGGCGATTCGCCTTCCCGCCGATGCGGCGCGCAGCCATGGGCTGAGGGGCGGGGCCGGGCGCGGCATCCACGCCCTCACCCGGCGACTACGCTGAACCTGTGTCGACCCTCAGTGATCTCGTCCTCGCACAGGGCCGCAGCAGTCAGGCCGATGTCGACTGGCTGCACATGCTCGTCGGCGACCTGCAACTGCTCGCCGACCTCGCCTTCGCCGACATCGTGCTCTGGGTGCCGTCCGGCGATGACGACTTCGTGGCGGTGGCCCATTCGCGCCCGTCGAGCGCAGCGACGCTCTTCTACCGAGACTTCGTCGGGCAGCCGATCAAGTCGCAGTGGCGCGACCTCGTCACCCGGGCCTTCACGACGGCGCAGATCGTCGACTCCTCGGCGCCCGACTGGTACGAGGAGATGCCCACGCGGGTGCGTGCCGTTCCCGTCATGCGTCGCCTCTCCGCGGCGGGCACGGAGCTCGCACCCGACCCCATCGCGGTCATCACCCGACACACCAACCTCGGCGCGACTCGTACGCCGAGTCGCCAGGAGCTCACGTTCAACGAGTGCGCCGAGGAGCTCTTCCAGATGATCGCGTCGGGCGACTTCCCCGATCTGGGTGCTCCCACTGGGCCGCGTCGCGGCGCTCCCCGTGCCTCCGACGGTCTCATCCGCCTGGATGTCGACGGCGTGACCACGTTCGCGAGCCCGAACGCGTTGTCGGCGTTCAACCGCATGGGGTTCGATGATGAGCTCGAAGGCGAGTCGCTGCCCGACGTGGCGACGCAGCTCCTGAGCGGCAAGCTCGTGGTCGACGAGTCCCTGCCACTCGTCGTGACCGGACGTGCGCCCTGGCGTACCGATGTGGAGTCCCGAGGCGTCACCGTCACGCTGCGAGCCATCCCGATCCGTCGCCGCGGCGAGCGCACCGGCGCGATCGTGCTGAGCCGCGACGTGACCGAGATGCGCCATCAGGAGCAGGAGCTCATCACCAAGGACGCGACCATCCGTGAGATCCACCACCGGGTGAAGAACAACCTCCAGACCGTGGCGTCGCTGCTTCGGATCCAGGCCCGGCGCACGCACTCCGACGAGGCGCGGGAGGCCCTGACGCAGGCGATGCGGCGCGTCGGCGCCATCGCGGTCGTGCACGACACGCTGTCGGAGGGGCTGACGCAGAACGTCGACTTCGACGAGGTGTTCGACCGCGCGCTGCTGCTCGTCGCAGAGGTCGCCTCGGCCCACAACACGACGGCACACCCCAAGCGATCCGGGTCCTTCGGCGTGCTGCCGAGCGAGTACGCAACACCCCTGGCGCTCGCGCTCACCGAGCTCGTGACGAACGCAGTCGAGCACGGGCTCGCGGGCCAGGAGGGCGACGTCGAGATCATCGCCGACCGAACGTCGACCGCGCTCTCAGTGCTCGTGCGCGACACCGGATCCGGACTTCCCGAGGGCATGGTGGGGGAGGGGCTCGGCACGCAGATCGTGCGCACGCTCATCCAGGGCGAGCTGGGTGGAACCATCGACTGGCACACGGTGGTGGGCAGCGGCACCGAGGTCACCATCGAGGTGCCGCTGCGGTGGATCAACGGGGGAGAGAACTGACCCGTCGGCGACTCAGCCGGCTCGACGCGCGCGAGCGGCACGGCGCTTCAGGGCGCGACGCTCGTCTTCGCTGAGCCCGCCCCAGACGCCCGAGTCCTGGCTGGTCTCGAGGGCGTACTGCAGGCAGATCTCGGTGACGGTGCAGCGGGCGCAGACGGCCTTCGCCTTCTCGATCTGGTCGACGGCGGGACCAGTGTTGCCGACCGGGAAGAACAGTTCGGGGTCGGCCGTGAGGCAGGCAGCTTTGTCGCGCCAATCCATGAAGATGCTCCTTGCGTGTACTTCGTTCGCAGACGCGCACGATTGCGCAAGCCGTCGCCGGCAGCTGCGTGGGGGAAGCCGAATCTCGGGAAGTAGGATCATGACTGATCGGCTCACGTCCCTGTGAGCATCAACTCGGCCTCATAAATGGTCGCATAGCGGGGAGATCGAATCAATAGTCGTGAATGGGATAACGCTGTGAATCGCCGCGGGCCCGACGGATTCATGCCGCAGGCGGCATCTGTTTCCGGGGGTGTGCGGGCGGCCCTGGTGATCGTGAACGTCGTGCTGATCCTCGAGGCGGTCGCGCTGACGGCCGTGGCCGTCTGGCTTCTCGTCGACCTCGTCGCGCTGCGGCCGTCGTCGTACGCGACGGCCATCGCGTTGATCGTCCTCGTCGGGATCGGTGCGGCGGGCGTCGCTTCGACGGCGATCGCGTCCCTGCGGCGGGCATCGTGGTCGCGGGCGGCGGCCATCGTCTGGCAGATCCTGCAGGTCTCGATCGCGGTGGGGGCGTTCCAGGGGCTGTTCGCTCGTCCCGATGTCGGTTGGGCGCTGCTCGTTCCCGCGGTCGCGGTGATCGGGCTCCTGCTCTGGCGACCGGTGCGGCTCGCCTACACACCGCCCGAGGACGACACCGAGGCGCCGCACGGCGCGTGAGGCCGGGCCGAGGTTCAGGCGGCGTCGAGGCCGAGTTCGCGCCGGAGCCGGGCCACGTGCCCGGTCGCCTTCACGTTGTAGAGGGCCCGCTCGATGCGCCCATCGGGGCCGATGACGAAGGTCGAACGGATGGAGCCGACGACGATCTTTCCGTAGAGCGCCTTCTCGCCCCAGACGCCGTAGGCCTTCTGCACTTCGAGGTCGGGGTCGGAGAGGAGCGTGAAGTTCAGGCGGTCGCGTTCGGCGAAGCGCTTGAGCTTGTCGACATCGTCCTTCGAGACCCCGAGCACGCGGACGCCGGCGGATGCGAAGGAGTTGAGGTTGTCGCGGAAGTCGCAGGCCTCCGTCGTGCAGCCGGGCGTCATGGCCTCGGGGTAGAAGTAGAGCACGACGCGTGATCCGCGCAGGTCGGACAGGGTGACCTGCCGGCCCTCCTGGTCGGTCAGCGTGAAGTCGGGGGCGAGGTCTCCGGGGGCCAGTCGTGCATCCGTCATTCGTCCATCGTAGGCACGCCGGCTGGGTGCCCGCGGTGTCAACGGGTGTCGGGCGCCTGCGGTGTCGGCGGTGCCTCGATGTCGCCTCGGTGCCGAGGTGGGTCAACGGAATGTCGCGAGCAGCCGCTGCAGGGAGTCGAGCCGCGCCCGTCCGGCCTCGCCGAGCTCGCCGGCTTCGACGGCCTCGATGATGGCGCAGTCGGGGGAATCGGGCAGGTGCGTGCAGCCTCGAGGGCACCGCTCGGCGATGACGGCCAGGTCGGTGAACGCCCCGAGGATCGACGCCGGGTCGACGTGCCCGAGCCCGAAGGACCGGACCCCGGGCGTGTCGATGACCCAGCCCGTTCCGCCGTCGTCGACCACGCGCAGCGACACCGTCGACGACGAGGTGTGGCGCCCGCGCCCGGTCACCACGTTCACCCGCCCGATGGCGCGATCTGCTCCGGGAACGAGCGCGTTCACGAGCGTCGACTTGCCCACTCCGGAGTGCCCGACGAAGACGGTGCGGTGCCCGATCAGATCCCGAGTGATCTCGTCGAGCGGCATCCGATCGGCGCTCGAAAGGTACACGGGGAGGTCGAGGCCGGCGAAGTTCCGGAGGAACTCGGTCGGATCGGCGAGGTCGGTCTTCGTGATGCAGAGCAGGGGCTGGATCCCGGCGTCGAAAGCCGCGACGAGGTACCGGTCGACCAGGCGGATCCGCGGTTCGGGGTCGGCCGCGGCGACGACGATGAGCATCTGATCGGCGTTCGCGACGATGACCCGCTCGACCTCGTCGGTGTCGTCGGCGCTCCGCCGGAGCAGGGTCGTGCGTTCGCCGATGCGGACGATGCGGGCGAGCGTCCCCGGCTCTCCGCTCGTGTCGCCGACGAGGTCGACCCGATCCCCCGTCACGACGGACTTGCGGCGCAACTCGCTCGCACGTGCCGCGGTGATCTCGCGCTCGTCGCGACCACCCTCGTCGACGAGTACCGCGTACCGCCCGCGGTCGACTCCGAGCACCGTGCCCTCGACGGCGTCGGCGTGCTCGGGGCGAACCTTGGTGCGCGGCCGGCTGCCGCGCCGGTTGGGCCGAACGCGGACGTCGGACTCGTCGAACTCGGGCTCGTCCTCGTCGTCGCCGGTGTCCCACCAGGTCATGCGAGCATCTGCTCCCAGAGCTGCGTGAACTGGGGGAGCGTCTTCGACGTCGAACCCACGTCGTCGATGACCACGCCCGGCACTGCGAGCCCGATGATCGCCCCGCTGGTGGCCATCCGGTGATCGGCGTAGGTGCGCCACGGCCCGCCGCGCAGCGGGACCGGTTCGATCGCCAATCCGTCGTCGAGCTCGGTGATCCGCCCGCCGAGTCCGTTCACCTCTGCCGCGAGCGCCGCGATCCGATCCGTCTCGTGGTGGCGGATGTGCCCGATGCCGGTGAGCGTGCTCGGGGTGTCGGCGAGCGCAGCGAGCGCAACGAGGTTGGGCACGAGTTCACCGGCGTCCGACAGGTCGAGATCGACACCACGGATGCCGCGGCCGCCCTCGGCACTCGAATCGGGTGCGCGCACGGTGAGGCGGTCGCCGGCACGTTCGACGTCGGCCCCGAACCGGGGCAGGAGCTCGACCAGGCGGGAACCGACCTGCGTGGTCTCGCTGGGCCACCCGGTGATGGTCACCCGGCCTCCGGCGACGAGCGCGGCGACGAGGAACGGTGCGGCGTTCGAAAGGTCGGGCTCGATGTGCACGTCGACCGCGCGGATGGGCGCATGCTCCACCGTCCACCGGCCGGGCGACGGGTTGCCGACCTCGATGCCGCGAGCGCGGAGGGCGGCGATCGTCATCTCGATGTGCGGCAGGCTGGGGAGTCGTTCGCCGGTGTGGCGGAGGTCGAGGCCGTTCTCGAAGCACGGTGCGGCGAGCAGGAGTCCGGACACGAACTGGCTCGAGGCCGAGGCGTCGATCTCGAGCGGGCCGCCCTGCACCCGGCCCGTGCCGTGCACGGTGAAGGGGAGCGCGCCGCGGCCGTCGTCGTCGAGATCGACGCCGAGGACCCGGAGCGCGTCGATCGTGGCGCCCATGGGTCGACGGTATGCCGCCTCATCGCCGTCGAAGGTCGTGGGTCCGAGGGCCAGCGCCGCCACGGCGGGCAGGAAGCGCATGACCGTGCCCGCGAGCCCGCAATCGATCGTCGTGGAACCGAGCAGCTCGTCGGCCGGGATGACTCGAAGGTCGTCGCCGAACCCGCCGGTTCCCGGCATCCGCTCGAACCGCGTGCCGAGGCCGCGGAGGCCCTCGATCATCAGCTCGCTGTCACGTGACCACAGCGGCGCGCGGAGCGTCGACGGGCCGTCGCCGAGGGCCGCGAGCACGAGCTCCCGATTGGTGAGCGACTTCGAACCGGGGATCGCCAGGACCGACGAGAGCGGGCCCGCCGCCGTGGGCGCCTGCCACCCCTCATCCGTGCCGGTCGGCCTCGCATCGCCATACGGATCGAATTCGGGTGCGGAATACCTCGAAATCTGCATCGGTTATCAACAGTAGCGTCCGGCGATGAGAAGGGGATGGTGCGCGTGCCGCTTGCAGTGCTCGAACGCCCGACGGCTGCTCCGACAGACGATCTAGGATGGCCGTTGATGACTGCCGACGACTCCGACACCACGCCGAACGACGCGCCTCCGACCGAGGAGTCCCGCCCGCTCGGCGAGCTCTTCGAGGAGCAGGCGCTGCCATTCATCGACCAGCTGTACGCTGCGGCGCTGCGAATGACGAAGAACCCGGCAGACGCGCAGGACCTCGTGCAGGAGACGTTCGTGAAGGCGTACGCCGCATTCGGGCAGTTCACGCAGGGCACCAACCTCAAGGCGTGGCTCTACCGCATCCTCACGAACACCTTCATCAACAGCTACCGCAAGAAGCAGCGCGAGCCCTTCCAGGGCACGATCGATGAGCTGGAGGACTGGCAGCTGGGCGGGGCCGAGTCGACGACGGCGCGCTCGAGCCGCTCTGCCGAGGCCGAGGCGATCGACCACCTGCCTGACAGCGCCGTGAAAGACGCCCTCCAGGCGCTGCCCGAGGATTTCCGTCTCGCCGTGTACTTCGCAGACGTCGAGGGATTCTCCTATCAGGAGATCGCCGACATGATGAACACCCCCATAGGGACCGTGATGAGCCGCCTGCACCGTGGCCGGCGCATGCTCCGCGAGTCCCTCGCCGAATACGCCCGCGAACAGGGGTTCGCGCGGGCGGAGAAGGCGACCCAACCGACGAGGAGCAAGAAGTGACCGACTGCGGCTGTGAGAAGGCCAGGGCCGAACTCGAGGAATACCTGCATCACGAACTGAAACGAGAGGATGCCGCCGACATCCGTGAGCACGTCGAGAACTGCGCCGACTGCCAGGCGGAGCTTCGGGTCGGCGTGGCGATCACGGAGGTCGTGCAGCGGGCCTGCCGCGAGACCGCGCCCGACGAGCTGCGCACTCTCGTGCTGGCGCGCATCCGCGACATCCAATCGGGGCACGGCCTGCCCGTCGCCTGACCAGCGCGGCCGGGGGTGCGAACCGCACCCGATCGACCGGCGAGGTTCCATCGTTCGATGGAAGCGTCGGCGCGTGCGGCTGCGTAGCGTCGACGGTGATGGAAACGACTGCCGCATCGTCGACCGGCCGGGTGCCCACCTGGCTGCGCGTCCTCATCCCCGCCGTCCTCATCCTCGTCTGGTTCGCGGCGTTCGGCGCGGGGGGCGCGTCGTTCGGCCGCATCAGCGAGGTCTCGACCAACGACCAGGCCCAGTTCCTGCCCTCGTCGGCGGAGGCCACCGAGGTCAACGAGCTGCAGGAGGACTTCCGAGGCTCGGACGCCATTCCGGCGACCGTCGTGGTCGCCGCCGGTGACGGCGAACTCGACGAATCCCAGCTCGACGACATCGAGCAGCTTCGCGACCGGATGCTCGAGGTGCCGGGCGTGCTCGCAGAGGACGCGTCGCCCGCGCTCCCCTCCGACGACGGAGTCGCTGTGCAGCTCTTCGTTCCGATCGACGCCTCCGATGGCGCTGCGCCACCGACCGACGTCGTCGGCGAGTTGCGGGCCGTCGCCGACGACCATCCCGTGACGGACGCCACGGTGGCCGTCACCGGGCCGGCCGGCTTCACCGCCGACCTCGCCGGCGCCTTCAGCGGGATCGACGGCCTGCTCCTCGCCGTGGCGCTGACCGCCGTCTTCATCATCCTCGTCATCGTCTACCGGTCGCCGCTGCTGCCGCTCCTCGTCCTCTTCACGAGCATGTCGGCGCTGTGTGCCGCGGTGTTCACGGTGACCGTGCTCGCCGCGGCCGAGGTGCTCCTGCTCTCCGGACAGACGCAGGGCATCCTCTTCATCCTGGTCATCGGGGCGGCGACCGACTACGCGTTGCTCTACATCGCGCGATACCGCGAGTCCCTCGGCCGGCACGACCGGAAGTGGGATGCCACGTGGGCGGCGATCCGCGGCGCCTGGGAGCCGATCGTGGCATCCGGCGGCACCGTCATCGTGGGCCTGCTCATCCTGCTCGCGAGCCAACTGGTGTCGAACCAGACCCTCGGACCGGTCGCAGCGATCGGCATCGTGTTCGCGATCCTCGCCGCGCTCACGCTGCTGCCCGCGCTCCTGCTCTGGGCCGGCCGGGCGGCATTCTGGCCCCGCCGAATCAAGCCGGCGCACGCCCCCGAGCATGCGCGGAACACCGCTCGCGAGACGTCGTCGGAGGTGTCGGCTGCGGATGCCGCGGCATCCGGAGACGGCCATCACCGCGCGGAGGAGAAGGGCGTCTGGGCGGCCACCGGCCGGCTCGTCTCGCGCCGACCGCGGATCGTGTGGATCGTCTCGGTGGTGGCGCTCGGCGTCATGTCGCTGGGCCTGCTGCAGCTGGATGCCGACGGGGTGCCATCGAGCGAGTTCGTCCTGGGCGAGTCCGAGGCGCGTGACGGACAGGAACTGCTCGGCGAGCACTTCCCCGCCGGGTCGGGGTCGCCGGCCGTCATCATCGGACCGGAGGCCGCGCTCCAGGACATGGCCGACATCGCGCTCGGAACGAGTGGCGTCGCCTCGCTCACGGCCATCGCCGACACGGAGGCGGGCACCGCTCCCGTCACCGAGGGCGGCATCCAGGCGTTCGGTCCTCCGGGCACTCCGGCGCCCGAGCCGGTGATCGTCGACGGCCGGGTCATGCTCCAGGCGACGCTCGATGCTCCGGCCGACTCGGAGGAGGCCGAGGCGATCGTCGTCGACCTGCGCGAGTCGCTCGACGAGGTGGGCACCGACGTCCTCGTCGGCGGCGAGTCCGCCGTGGCGTACGACACGCAGCGGGCCGCGATCGCGGATCGCACGCTCATCATCCCGCTCGTCCTCGCGGCGATCCTGCTCATCCTGATGCTCCTGCTGCGCTCGATCGTGGCCCCGCTCCTGCTCATCGGCACGGTCGTGCTCTCCTTCGCAGCCGCGCTCGGGGTCTCGGCGCTGGTGTTCGAGCACGTGCTGCGCTTCCCCGGCGCGGACCCGTCGGTGCCGCTGTTCGGATTCGTGTTCCTGGTCGCTCTCGGCGTCGACTACAACATCTTCCTGATGACCCGGGTGCGCGAGGAGTCCCTCGGCTACGGCACGCGGCCCGGGATCATCCGCGGGCTCCGGCTCACCGGCGGCGTGATCACGTCGGCGGGGCTGGTGCTCGCGGCGACCTTCGCCGCGCTCGGGGTGCTGCCGATCCTGTTCCTCGCCCAGCTCGCGTTCATCGTCGCCTTCGGCGTGCTGCTCGACACGTTCCTGGTGCGCACGCTGCTCGTTCCGGCGCTGGCCTACGACATCGGCCCTGCGGTCTGGTGGCCGAGCCGGCTCTCCCGACGTGGGCACGCGTCGAAGACCTCAGGGGCCGTGCCCCCCGCCGAGGCCGCGGATGCCGACCTCGTGCGGCGCTGATCCTCGACGCCAGGGACGAGCGGAACCGGGCGACGACGAAACGGGAGCGGATTCCTCGGGACATCCGCTCCCGTTCGGGCGTCGGGGCAGTGAGCGGCTACATCGTGAGTGCGCGACGGACGAGCTCCGCCTGCTCGACCGCGTGCCGCTTCGCCGAGCCGGTGGCCGAGGACGCCGCGTACGGACGCGCCACGACGTTCACGGGCCGCGGACCCAGCTTGTTCGTCTCGATGATGAAGTACGGCCAGGCACCCTGGTTCTCGGGCTCCTCCTGCGCGAACATCAGCTCGGCATTCGGATACGAGTCCGCGACCGACTTGAGCTCGACGGCCGGCAGCGGGTAGTACTGCTCCAGCCGCACGATGGCGATCTCGGGGTTCGGGTTCTTCTCGAGTTCGGCGATGAGGTCGTAGTAGAGCTTGCCGGCGAGGAACACCACGCGCTTCACGGACGCCTTGTCGGTGATGCGCGCATCATCGATCACCGGCTCGAACTTGCCCTGCGTGAAGTCGGCGACCTCGCTCGTCGCACCGCGCAGCCGCAGCATCGCCTTCGGAGTGAAGACCACGAGCGGCTTGCGCGGACGGGAGTACGCCTGGCGCCGGAGCAGGTGGAAGTACGACGCGGGCGTCGACGGACGAGCGACGGTCATGTTGTTCTCGGCGCAGAGCTGCAGGTACCGCTCGATGCGCGCGCTCGAGTGATCGGGTCCCTGGCCCTCGTAGCCGTGCGGGAGGAGGAGGACGACGCTCGAGCGCTGGCCCCACTTCTGCTCGGCCGAGGAGACGAACTCGTCGATGATGGTCTGCGCACCGTTCGCGAAATCGCCGAACTGCGCCTCCCAGAGCACCAGCGCGTCGGCGCGCTCGACGGAGTACCCGTACTCGAAGCCCATCGCCGCGTACTCGCTGAGCAGCGAGTCGTAGATCCAGAACTTCGCCTGGTTGTCGGAGAGGTTCGCCAGCGGCAGCCACTCCTGGCCGTTCACGCGATCGTGCAGCACGGCGTGGCGCTGCACGAACGTGCCACGACGCGAGTCCTGCCCGGCGAATCGCACGGGCGTACCCTCGAGCAGGAGCGACCCGAGCGCGATCATCTCACCGAAGCCCCAGTCGATCTTGCCGTTGCGGCTCATGTCGAGGCGCTTCGTGAGCAACTGCTGGATCTTCGGGTGCACCGTGAATCCCGCCGGCTTGTTGTTGAACGCATCGCCGATCGCCTGCACCACCTCGGCGGAGACCGCGGTGGTCTCGAGCTCGCCGGTGGGGATCTCGACGGCGCGCGGCGTGTCGGTCGCTCCGACGATCGGGATCGAACCCGTCTGCGCGGCGTGCGTCTCGGCGAAGGCCCGCTCCAGGCGGTCCTGGAAGTCGCGGTGCGCCTCCTCGTACTCCTCTTCGGTGATGTCGCCGCGACCGACCAGCGCCTCGGTGTAGAGCTTCCGGACCGAGCGCTTCGCCTCGATGAGGTTGTACATCAGCGGCTGCGTCATCGACGGGTCGTCGCCCTCGTTGTGCCCGCGGCGCCGGTAGCAGACGAGGTCGATGACGACGTCGCGCTTGAACTCCTGGCGGTAGCGGAACGCCAGCGCGGCGACCCGCACGACGGCCTCGGGGTCGTCGCCGTTCACGTGGAAGATCGGGGCCTGGATGGTCTTCGCCACGTCGGTGGAGTAGATCGACGAGCGGGCGTCGCCCGGAACGGTCGTGAAGCCGACCTGGTTGTTCACGACGACGTGGATGGTGCCACCCGTGCGGTAGCCGCGCAGCTGCGACATCTGCATCGTCTCGAACACGACGCCCTGGCCCGCCATGGCGGCGTCGCCGTGGATGAGCAGCGGCAGCGTCGAGAACGTGCCGATGGGCTTGCGGTCCTGCTTCGCCCGCACGATGCCCTCGAGCACTCCGTCGACCGCTTCGAGGTGCGACGGGTTCGCGGCGAGCGACACCGGGATCTGGGTGCCGTCGTCGGCGGTGAACACGCCCTCGGTGCCGAGGTGGTACTTCACGTCGCCGGATCCGTGGAACGACTTGGAGTCCTGCTGGCCCTCGAACTCGCGGAACACCTGGCCGTACGTCTTGCCCGCGATGTTCGTGAGCACGTTCAGCCGGCCGCGGTGCGCCATGCCGATGGCCACCTCGTCGAGACCCTCCTTCGCGGCGCCTTGCAGGATCTCGTCGAGGAGCGCGATGACCGATTCGCCGCCCTCGAGGCTGAATCGCTTCTGGCCGACGTACTTCGTCTGCAGGAAGGTCTCGAAGGCCTCAGCCTCGTTGAGCTTGCCGAGGATGCGCATCTGCTCGTCGTGCGTGGGCTTCTCGTACTTGCGCTCGACCTCGTGCTGGATCCACCTGCGCTGCACGGGGTCTTGGATGTGCATGTACTCGATGCCGATGGTGCGGCAGTACGAGTCACGGAGCACACCGAGGATGTCGCGGAGCAGCGCGGTGCGGGTGTCGCCGAAGCCGCCCGTGACGAACTCGCGGTCGAGGTCCCAGAAGGTCAGGCCGTGGCTCTCGATGTCGAGGTCGGGATGCGAGCGCTGCACGTACTCGAGCGGGTCGGTGTCGGCCATCATGTGGCCGCGAACGCGGAACGAGTTGATGAGCTCCTGTACGCGGGCCGTCTTGTCGATGGCACTGGCGATGTCGACCGAGATGTCGGAGTTCCACTTGATGGGCTCGTAGGGCAGGCGGAGCGCGGCGAAGATGTCCTGGTAGAAGTTGCGCTCGCCGATCAGCAGCTCGTGCACCTTCTTCAGGAACTCACCCGACCCGGCGCCCTGGATGACGCGGTGGTCGTAGGTCGACGTCAGCGTGATCGTCTTGCCGATCGCGAGGTTCGCGAGGGTCTTCTCGCTGGCGCCCTGGAACTCGGCGGGGTACTCGAGGGCGCCGGCGCCGATGATGCAGCCCTGGCCCTTCATGAGCCGGGGCACGGAGTGCACGGTGCCGATGCCGCCGGGATTCGTCAGCGAGATCGTGGCGCCCGAGAAGTCGTCGGCGGTCAGCTTGTTGGCCCGCGCCCGCTGGACGAGGTCTTCGTACGCCGCAAGGTACTCGTTGAACGTCATCGTCTCGGCGCGCTTGATCGCGGGAACGAGGAGGGCTCGGGTGCCGTCGGGCTTCGGCAGGTCGATGGCGATGCCGAGGCCGATGTGGGCGGGCTTCACCATGCTCGGCTTGCCGTCGATCTCGGCGTAGTAGACGTTCTGGCTCGGGAAGTCCTTGAGGGCCTGGATGATGGCCCACCCGATGAGGTGCGTGAACGACACCTTGCCACCGCGCGAGCGACGGAGGTGGTTGTTGATCACGATGCGGTTGTCGATCATGAGCTTCGCCGGGACCGTGCGCACGCTCGTCGCGGTCGGCACCGTGAGGCTCTGGTCCATGTTCGCGGCCAGGGTCTTGGGAAGGCCCTTGAGGGTCACGACCTGGTCTTCGCGCTGGCCCTCGTCGGCGACGACGGGCTGCGGGCTCGTGATGGGCACGTCGGCGGGCACGGGCGTCGTGCGCGGGGCGACCGAGGTCGTTCGCGCCGCCGGCGTCTGGCCGATGACGGGGGTCGGGGCCGTGGCCGGCGCGGGCTCGGCGGTCGCGGATGCCGCAGGCGGGGCTCCGTTCGGAGCGGGCGCGGTCGGCGCCGGAGCCGATGGCGCAGCAGCCGGTGCGGCTCCTGCAGCCGGGGCTTCGGGCGCGGCGGGCGGAGCCGGCTGCTGAGCGGCGGATGCCCGGCCGTCGCCGGCGCGCGCGGCGCGGTAGTGCTCGAGGACCGGCCACCAGGTCTTGTCGACGGAATCAGGGTCGGCGGTGTACTTCTGGTACATCTCGTCGACGAGCCATTCGTTGGCTCCGTAGTCGCCCGCCGTCGTCTCTTCCGATCCCGACCCGGTCAATTGGCTCGACACAGCCTGTCGCCTACTCTCTCCGTTGATGCTGGTGGACTCCTGCCGGCGATCGGCACGTGCGCGCACGCAGTCGTGCCACGATCACCCACACAAGCCTAAACCCCCGCCGGGGTCGGGCGGTCCGGTGCGACGGTAGCGTGGAGGCCATGGAGTTCTACCGGACGAACCCCCGCCACGACCTCACGTACTCGGATGTCTTCCTCGTTCCGAGCCGCTCGGGGGTCACCAGCCGGCTCGACGTCTCCCTCGCCCCCGATGACGGATCAGGGGCATCCGTTCCCATCGTCTCGGCGAACATGAACTCGATCACCGGTCCGCGGCTGGCGGCCACGCTGGCCCGTCGCGGCGGTCTCGGGGTCCTGCCACAGGACCTGCACCTCCAGGAGCTCGACGAGGCGATCAACTGGGTGAAGCGCCAGTCGCCGCGATTCGACACCCCGCATCGGTTCGCGCCCGACGACACCGTCGCGGACGCCCTCGCCGTGCTGCCGCCGGTCTCCGGGCACGGCATCGTGCTGCAGGACTCCCGCGGCGAGTTCGTCGGGTGCATCGAGGCGGAGCGCCTGGCGACGGCGCTGCCCGACGCTCGCCTGGGCGACCTCATCCACGGCAGCCTCGCGTCGCTCGATGCCGACGAGGTCGAGTCACCGCGCCGGGCGTTCGACGTCATGGTCGAGGCCGGCCTCGACTTCGCGCCGGTGCTCGAACACGGTCGCGTCGTCGGGACGCTCAGTCGCCGAAGCGCGCTGCGGGGCACGATCTACGAGCCGAACGTCGATGACCGCGGGCGGCTGCGCGTCGCTGCGGCCGTCGGCATCAACGGGGATGTCGCGGCCAAGGCGACCGCGCTCGCGGGCGCCGGCGTGGACATGCTCGTGATCGACACGGCCCACGGGCACCAGGAGGGCATGGTGCGAGCGGTCGGCATCGTGCGCGACCTCGACCTCGGGGTGCCGATCGTCGCGGGCAACGTCGTCACGGCCGACGCCGTCGCCGACCTCGTCGAGGCCGGGGCCGATGTGCTGAAGGTGGGGGTCGGCCCTGGCGCGATGTGCACGACCCGCATGATGACGGCCGTGGGGCGGCCGCAGTTCTCGGCCGTGCTCGAGACCGCCGACGCGGCGCGCGAGCTCGGCGCGAAGGTGTGGGCCGACGGCGGCGTCCGGTACCCGCGCGACGTCGCACTCGCGCTGGCCGCGGGTGCGGCATCCGTCATGATCGGGTCCTGGTTCGCCGGCACGATCGAGGCGCCGGGCACGCTGCGAAGCGACGCGTCGGGTCGCCTCTACAAGGAGAGCTGGGGGATGGCGTCGACGAAGGCGGTGCGAGAGCGATTCGACCGGCTCTCGCCGTACGAGCTGGCTCGTAAGGAGCTCTTCGCCGAGGGGATCTCGTCGTCGTCGATCTACCTCGACCCGCTGCGTCCGTCGCTCGAGGACCTGCTCGACATGATCACGTCGGGCGTGCGGAGCTCGTTCACCTACGCGGGAGCGCGCTCCATCGAGGAGTTCCGCGAGAACGCGCTCGTCGGCATCCAGTCGGCCGCGGGGTACGAGGAGGGCAAGGCGCTGCCGGTCAGCTGGTGACGGCGGAGCTTCCGGCTTCGCACAGCGCCGCGCGACGGCGGTCGGGGCGGGAGCGCAGGGCCGCCGCCGATATACTGGGCTGACGATGGACGATCCCCCCTCTGCGAATACGCCCGGCCACAGACCCTCGCCCGTGACCGAATGGGGAGGCTCGGATGACTGAGTGGATACTCCTCGGCATCGGACTCCTCCTCACCATCGGCACGGGCTTGTTCGTCGCCAGCGAGTTCGCGCTCGTCAACCTCGACCGGGCTGAGCTCGAGGCGCGACGGGAGCGGGGCGAGACGCGGCTCGGCATCACCATCGCCGCCCTGAAGATCACCTCGACCCACCTGTCGAGCGCGCAGCTCGGCATCACCCTCACGACGCTGCTGACCGGCTACACCATGGAGCCCGCGATCAGCTCGCTCCTCGCGGGGCCGCTCGCCGCGATCGGCGTGCCCGAGGCCGCGTTGCGCCCGGTCGGCGCGACGACGGCGATCGTGATCGCGACCCTGCTCTCGATGGTGATCGGCGAGCTCGTGCCGAAGAACTTCGCGCTCGCGCTGCCACGGCAGACCGCGATCGTGGTCATGCCGTTCCAGGCGGCGTTCACCTGGGTGTTCCGCCCGGCCGTCGCGTTCCTGAACGGCAGTGCCAACGTGCTGCTGCGCTCCGTCGGCATCGAGCCGAAGGAGGAGCTGTCAGCGGCCCGCTCCGCCGAGGAGCTCTCGTCGCTCGTCCGACGATCGGCGAGCGCGGGGCTGCTCGAGGAGGACACCGCGACACTGCTCGGCCGTACGCTCCGGTTCGCCGACCACGATGCATCCGACGTCATGACGCCGCGTCCCGCCATCGGAGCGGTGCAGCGCCAAGAGTCCGCGGAGGCGGTGCTCGAGCTGGCGCGCCAGACCGGCTTCTCCCGGTTCCCGGTCTACGACGAGAACCTCGACGACATCGTGGGCATCGTGCACGTGAAGCAGGCGGTCGCGGTGCCCCGCGAACGACGTTCCGACGTCCCGGCGTCCGCGTTGCAGTCCGAGGCGCTCCGGGTGCCCGAGACGATGAAGCTCGACACGCTGCTCGGCGAGCTTCGCGGACGGGGTTACCAGATGGCCGTCGTGGTCGACGAGTACGGCGGCACGGCGGGCGTCGCGACGCTCGAGGACCTCGTGGAGGAGCTCGTCGGCGAGGTCGCCGACGAGCACGACCGCACGCGAGCGGGCATCGTCCGCCGCGGTGACGTCATCAGCTTCCCCGGGATCCTCCGGCCCGACGAGCTGCTCGATCGCACCGGCATCCGGGTGCCCGAGAACGGGGACTACGAGACCGTCGCCGGCTACGTCATCGCACAGCTGGGCCGCCTGCCCGCGATCGGCGACGAGGTCGAGATCGAAGACGGGGTGCTCGCGGTGCAGCGCCTCGACGGACGTCGCATCGACCGGCTGCGCTTCGTGCCGAAGCCGGCGCCCGAGCACCACGGCCTCGACGACCGGGAGGACGCGCGATGAGCGACTGGGCCGGAATCGCCTGGCTGTTCGTGCTGCTCATCGCGAACGCCTTCTTCGTGGGAGCCGAGTTCGCGGTCATCTCGGCGCGGCGATCACAGATCGAGCCACGTGCCGAGGCCGGAAGCCGCAGCGCGAAGACCGCCCTCTGGGCGATGGAGCATGCGACCCTCATGCTGGCGATGAGCCAGCTCGGGATCACGATCTGCTCGCTGCTCATCCTGAACGTCTCGGAGCCGGCGATCCATCACCTGCTGGAGGTCCCGCTCCAGCTGACCGGCTGGTCCGAGGGCGTCGTGTCGACGGTGGCGTTCATTATCGCGCTCGTCCTGGTCTCGTACCTCCACGTCGTCTTCGGCGAGATGGTGCCGAAGAACCTGTCGTTCTCGGTTCCCGACCGTGCGGTGCTGCTCCTGGCGCCGCCCCTCGTGTTCCTCGCCCGGCTCTTCCGGCCGATCATCGTCGCGCTGAACGCCACCGCGAACGGATTCCTCCGGCTCTTCGGCGTCCAGCCGAAGAGCGAGGCCACGTCGACGTACACACTCGAAGAGGTGCAGACGATCGTGCACCAGTCGCGCCGTGAGGGCGTGCTCGAGGATGCGAGTGGCACGCTCACCGCCGCCTTCGAGTTCACGACGAAGTGCGTTCGGGATGTCGCCCTGCCGCCGTCGAGCCTCGTCAGCCTGCCCGCGTCGGCGACGCCGGCCGACGTCGAGCGAGCGGTGGCGCGTCACGGGTTCTCGAGGTACGTCATCCCCGGAGAGAACGGCGAACCCGAGGGGTACGTGCATCTGAAGGACGTCATCGACCTCGACGACGACGAGTACGACGACCCGATCCCCGCCAAGCGGGTCCGACGGCTGGTCTCGATCTACGAGGGCACCGACCTCGAGGATGCGCTCGCCACGATGCGCCGCCTCGGAACCCATGTGGCGCGCGCGTTCGACGAGCAGGGCGCGACGACGGGCGTCATCTTCCTCGAAGACATCATCGAGGAGCTCGTCGGCGAGGTGGAGGACGCCACCCGCCGCGGTTGATCGGCCGGCTCGAATTTCACCGTCCGGGCGGCGGCGGGTGAGCGTAGACTGACGCGCGACCCGAAGAATTCGAGGAAAAATCATGTTCGAGAAGCTCATGGCGACGGCAGTACTTCCGGCATCCGACCTCGCCCGCGCCAAGAAGTGGTGGCACGATGTGCTCGGCCGTGACCCCATGTACGAGGACACCGAGGGTGAGGCGATGTACTACGACATCGGCGGCCTGCCCGTGCTGGTCTACCGCAGCGACTTCGCGGGCACGGCCCAGAACACCGCACTCGGTCTCATGACCGACAACCTCGACCGCGACATGACGGAACTGCGCACGCACGGTGTCATGTTCCACGACTACGACATGCCCGGACTGAAGACCGACCATGGCGTGGCCGAGATGGGCGATGGGGAACGCAGCGCCTGGTTCAGCGACAGCGAGGGCAACATCATCGCCATCGGCCAGTACTCCCCGCAGATGATGGAGATGGCCATGAAGATGCGCTCTTCCGCCGCGGGAATGGGCTAGCGCGAGGCCAGCGACCGCAGCCACGACTCGAGCGACACGGCATCCGTGAACACGTGGCCGTCGCCGCCGACGGCCTTGGCGCCCTCCACGTTCTCGGACCTGTTGTCGACGAACAGGAATTCGGCGGGCGTGATACCGAGTTCGTCGATGACGTGCTCGTAGATCGCGGCATGCGGCTTCACCAGCCGCAGTTCGCCGCTCACGAAGACCCGCTCGAAGAGCGGCGCGAACGAGCCATGCCGCAGCCAGCCGATGAAGTCGGGGCCCGCGTTGGAGAGCAATGCGAGGCGGGTGCGTCCCCGGGCGAGGGCGTGCAGCACCGAGAGCGTCGCGGGGTCGACACTCAGCCAGCCCCGATGGTCGATCGCCCAGAGCTCGTGGACGTCGATCGAACCCCATTCGACGCCGAGGTCGGCACCGACCGCTGTCCAGTACTCGGCGATCGTCGCCGTGCCCTGGTCGAGCGGCTCACGGTGCGCCCAGTAGGCCGTCCAGAACGGCTCGGCATCGACGCCGGCCCTCGAGACGAGCAGGGCACGGTCGGCGTCGGAGGGCGGTCGCGAGATCACCTCGCCGTAATCGAACACCACGACCCGTGGGGAGAGAGCGATCGGCGGGACTGTCGCGGTCATCCTCCCCAACCTATCGTTGGAGCATGGCGGGCTGGCGGGAGTGGACGGCGGACGACGCATCCGAGTGGATCGCCGCACCCGCGGCGGGCGACGACAAGTACTCGCGAGGCGTGCTCGGAGTCGTGTGCGGATCCTCGGAGTACCCGGGTGCGGCCGTCCTCAGCGTCGAGGCGGCCCATCGTGCCGGCGTCGGGATGGTGCGCTACACCGGACCGCGCGCCCTTCGACAGGCGGTGCTCGCCAGGCGCCCCGAGACCGTGACGGTGGCGGGGCGGGGGCAGGCCCGGCTCATCGGGGCGGGCATCGACCAGGGGCGTCGCTCGTTCGTGCTGCTCGGCGACCTCGGTCACGCGCTCGCGGCCGGCGTTCCGGTGGTGCTCGATGCGGGCGCCCTCGACCTCGTCGGCACGCACTCGGCGCCGACGGTCATCACCCCGCACGCCCGCGAGCTCACATCCCTGCTCGTCGCGAGGGAGATCTCGACGAGCCTCGCCCAGGTGCGCGAGGACCCCGCAAGGTGGGCCGAGCGTGCCGCCGTCGAACTGGGCGTCGCCGTGCTCCTGAAGGGCGCCGTCACCCACGTCTGCGACCCCTCGGGCCATCGGTACACCGTGACCGCACCCACGCACTGGCTCGCCACCGCCGGCACCGGTGACGTACTGGGCGGCATCCTCGGGGCGCTCGCCGCCACGCACCACGAGCGACTCGCGGTCGAGGCGCCGGCCCTGACCGCGCTCGCCGCCACGGCGGCCTGGGTGCACGGACAGGCTGCCCGGCGCGCGAGTGCGGACGCGGGCGGCGGCCCCGTCACGGCACTCGACATCGCGGCACGGGTTCCGCACGTGGTGGGCACCCTCATCGCCTGATGACGCTCGGATAGGCTCGTCGTCATGGCGATGCGGGACGTGCGCGAGACCTCCTCGCCGCCGACCTCCATCGGCCGCATCCTCGCTGGGCGCGCCGCCCTGTGGACGGCATTCGTGCTCGTGCACGGTGGGCTCGTGGCCCTGAACATCTGGGGCCAGGGGTGGCCCCTCGGCGACGTCGTGTCGGTCTACCGGGTGTGGGCCGAGAACGCGGCCGACGGGTACGTCCGCATGGGCATCGATGTCCCCTGGGTGTACCCGATCCTCGCGTTCGCGCCCATGGCCGCGTCGCTCGCCTTCGGCGGGGCCGCGTACGGCCTCACCTGGCTCGGCATCATGGTCGTTCTCGACGCGATCGCGTTCGCCATCCTGCTGGGTCGGCGCACGCTGTCACGCACTCGGCGCATCGCCGCCTGGTGGTGGCTGGCATTCCTCGGCCTGCTCGGCCCCATCGCCATCGCACGTATCGACGCCGTCACGGTGCCGCTCGCCATCACCGGACTGATCTGGGCCGTCGGCCGGCCTCGGGTGGCCGCCGCGCTCCTCACCGTCGGTGCCTGGGTGAAGGTCTGGCCGGCCGCGCTCGTCGCGGCGCTCCTCGTCTCGTCCCGGCGTCGCGTCGAGGTCGCCATCATCGCCGCGGCGCTGAGCTTCGGCATCCTCGTGGTCAGCCTCCTGGCCGGCTCGGGACTGAACGCGTTCGGCTTCATCGCCGAGCAGGCGGGGCGGGGTCTGCAGATCGAGGCGCCGCTCGCGGTCGCCTGGCTCTGGCAGATGGTCGGCAGCGCCGAGGGCGTCGAGATCGTGTACGACCGCGACATCCTGACGTTCCAGATCCAAGCACCAGGGGCGGATGTCGCGGCCGCACTCACCACTCCACTGATGATCGTGGGCGTCGCTGCGGTTCTGCTCATCGGCGTCCGCACCGCGCGGCGGGGTGCGCCCATCGGCCGCCTGCTCCCGCCGCTCGCCCTGTCGCTCACCGTCGTGCTGATGCTCGCGAACAAGGTCGGTTCCCCCCAGTTCACCGCATGGCTCGCCGCGCCCGTCATCCTCGGGCTCGTGCTGCGACCGAGGCGCTACCCGGTTCCCGCCGCGATCGCCGCGGCGATCGCGGCGCTCACGCACGTCATCTACCCGTACTGGTACGGGTGGCTCCTCGCCGCACATCCGGGCTTCGTGCTCGTCGTCACAGTGAAGGCCGTGCTCCTGGTCGTCCTGCTCGGCTGGGGCATCCACGCCGTCTGGCAGGCTGGAGGCAGCCGTGCGTCGACGGGTCGCGTGCCCTCGACCGCGTCACGGCATCGGCAGACGGAGTCGGCCGACTGAAGCTCGAGGAGGAACTCATGCTGGTGGCATTCTCGGTCGCCCCGAGCGGGACGGGTCGCGCCGACGACTCCGTGCACGACGCGGTGGCGGCCGCCGTGAGGATCGTCCGGAATTCGGGCCTCCCGAACCGGACGACGTCGATGTTCACCGAGATCGAGGGCGAGTGGGACGAGGTCTTCGACGTGATCCGCAGGGCGACGGAGGCCGTGGGCGCGTACGGCTCCCGGGTGTCGCTCGTGCTGAAGGCCGACATCCGCCCGGGCCGCGCGGGTGAGCTCGACGGCAAGGTCGAGCGGCTGGAGGCCGGGCTCGGCGACGGCGGCGACGGCCACGCCTAGCGGCTCGAGCCACGAATGGTGACCGCCGCGGCATCCGCTCAGTCGGACTGCAGCAGGATGCCGTCGAGGATCGCGCGCTTGCGCAGCGCCACCTTCGTGCCCACGTCGTACCCCGCGACGCGGTACTTCTCGCGGATGCGCTTGAGGTAGCTCTTCGCCGTCTCTTCGGAGATGCCCAGCTGGAACGCGACCGCCTTGACGGGTTGGCCCGCACCGTAGAGCGCCATCACGCGACGTTCCTGCGCCGACAGCTTCGGCACCGTGCCCTCGTCGGCGAGTGCCACGGCGAGTTCGGGCGTGAGGTACGACTCGCCGCCGCGCGCGGCGCGGATCGCCTCGACGATGTTCTCGACCGGCTCGGACTTCACGAGGTATCCGAGCGCACCGGCCCCGAGCGCCTCGCGCACGACAGCCGGTTCCGAGTAGGTGCTCATGAGCATGGTCTGGACGCCGGCCGACTTCAGCATCGACAGCTTGAGCGAGATGGGGATGTTGTCGCGCAGATCGAGATCGAGCAGCACGACGTCGACCGGGAACTCGGGATGGGCGAGGAGCTCGGACCATGATGGCACTGCCGCGACCAGATCGATGTCGGATGCCGAGCCTCGAAGCCATTCCGACAGCGCTCCGAGAAGCATGCGGTGGTCGTCGACGATCGCCAGGCGGATCGGTGCCGCGGTGTCAGCCATTCAGCCTCTCCTCGATCGGGCGGCCCCACGGGCCACGGGGCTGCCGACGTGGAGATGCGGATCCACCCGGCAGGCGATGTCGATCCGGAAGCTGTCGGCCCCCGTCACGACGTCGTGAACTCCGACACTACCGATAGCGTCCCACGTCGCCGGGTCGACGCGACGGCGTGGGAGGCCGAAAACCTCGATCGACATGTCGAATCCGGTCACCTTGCCCTCGAACTCATCCATCGTCTCGCGGCATTCGACGGTGACCGAGCGTGGCACGAGGGATCGCTTCGACCGCTCGGCGGCCACGAGCAGCCACAGCGCGAGGAGGAGACCGTCGCGCTGTTCCTGGGAGAGGAGCCCGGCGCATCCGGCCGGATCCTCCACCGTCACCCGGTCGCTGAGGTAGGCGGACTCGGTCACTGCGTGGCGGAGCCACGTGTCGGTGCGCCCCTCGATGAGCCGCACGCGAAGGCGAGCCGCGAGCGACGCAGCGGTCTCGGCAGCCTCGGGCGGCAGCGGGATCGCGATGCGCCCGGACCCGACGCCGTCGAGGAGGGTCTCCGCGTCGAAGTCGAGGCGGGCGAGCTCCTCCGAGGCCCGCATGCCGACCGCGGAACGCGGGGGGCCGACCGTGCTCTGCACGAGCGAGAGATCGAGTTCGCGGCGCACGAGGCGCCGGAACCCGGCGACGCAGAACAGCGTGAGGAGCACCGGGAAGCAGGCTGTGCCGGCCACGGCCACGGCCGCGACCGTGTACGCGCCGGCGGCTGCGGCCTGCACCACGGCTTCGACGACGAGCACCCCCGCGATGGCGATGGAGACCGCGGGTGGGATCCGGGTGCCGCGAATCGCTGTGACGGGCATGAGCACGGCGCCGGCTGCGGCTCCGGCCGTCGGCATCACGCCGAACTCGAGGAGCCCGGCCGTCGCCGCGACGTCGAGCCACACGGGCAGGACGAGGGAGAAGAGCAGCATGACGTAGAGCCAGTCGGGCAGCGTCCGCGAGATGGATCGCGAGATCACGCCGACGCCGACGATGACGCCGAGCGCGATCCATGCAGGCCACGGCCCCGGTCCGGGCCGATAGAACTCGGCCAGCGCCAGGGCGTGCAGGAAGTGGGCGAGCACGATGCAGGCCGCCGCGATCGTGATGCCGGTGGCGAGCCGACGCCCCCCGTGGCTCTCGCGGACGTCGCCGGCCGCGCGCGCCGAGCGCGACGGCCGTCGGAACATCCGCCCGCGCCGGGTGGAGGCCTCGTCGACCGCCCGCTCGATCACGGTTTCGGCACCTCCAGCATCACGGTGGTCCCCGAACCGGGCGAGGAGAAGATGCGTGCTCGGCCGCCGACGGTGTGGAGACGACCGACGACGGATTCGGCGTACCCGAGCCGAGCCCCGTCGACCGAGTCGGGTTCGAAGCCCGACCCGGCGTCGGTGACCATCGCGCGCACGGTGTGGTCGTCGTCCGTCACGGTGACATCCGCCTCGTTCACTCCCGAGTGACGACGCACGTTCTCGAGGCACTCGCCCAGCGCCCCGAGGAGTGCGTCGAGGGTCTCGCGCGGCAGAGCGAGCTGGCCCGCCCCGTGCCAGTTCACGTCGAGCCCCATGCGCGCGAACCGCTGGCGCACCGACTCGAACGTCGTGCTCAGCACCTCGTCATCGGATTCGGGAGAGAAGATCGCCGTCGACCCGGCGTCGAGCGGGGCGCCGAGTCGCAGTTGGCGCAGCAGCCGCGCGTCGTCGCCGGCCTGCTGGCGCAGGGCGCTGGGCCCGACGCCGACACCCGAGTGCGCGAGCAGCGAGAGCGTCGCCAGCACGGTGTCGTGGAGCACCCGGGCATCCTGGCGCTGCTGCGCCTCGAGCTCGCTCGCGAGCCGCTCTGCTTCGTGCGCGCGGCCCACCTCGTCGATCCGGTCCATCGCGTCGGCGATCGCGCGGTCGGTCCAGATCCCGAGGGCCACGCACGCCGCCCAGCCGGCCGCCGTCGCGACCGCCACCGCGCGGAGATCGTTCCCGCCGACGGCTGCGGTGATCCAGACTGAGATGATCACGGCGAACGCCAGCCCCGTGACGAGGAGCAGCCCCCTCGGGCGCACCACGAGCGAGATCCCCACGGCGGCCGACGTGACTCCGCCCGAGACGGCCATCGCCGTCACGGTGGCCGCGTCGACGGTCGGCGAAATGCCCAGGGTCACGATCAACGCGATGGCGCCGGCGACGACGCCCAGCGCCGGTACCAGTGCGCCCCGGGCGCTGTGCAGGCCCACGAGCGCGCCGACCGCGATGCTGAGCAGGGCGCCGATGGCCAGCCCGATCGGGCGTACCGCCCCGGGCACCATCAGGCAGACGAGGGCACCGGCCGCGCCGACGAGACCGGTGACACGCGCAAGCCTGCGGAGCAGCCGGTCGCGTTCCTTGTGGATGCGCTTCACTCCACCACCTCGAGGCCCGGACACCTTACACGCAGGTGCCGTTCCTTGGAAACTGTAGCGGAGACGGTGCGGATGTCGATTGCCGAGCGTCGAGCTCAGGCGTCCAGGAGCGCTCGGAGGGCGTCCCCGACGATCGCGTGCTCGATGAGGAACGCGTCGTGGCCGTACTCGGAACGGACGAGGAATGGCTCGGGCCCGTGCACGCTGCGGCGCAGTCTGGCAGCGATGTCCCGCTGTCCATCGAGCGGGAAGTACCGGTCGCTGTCGATGCCCAGGACGAGGCTCCTGGCCTCGATGCCGTCGAGTGCGGCCGCGACGCCTCCGCGCCCACGGCCGATGTCGTGCGAGTTCATCGCCTCCGTGAGCACGAGGTAGCTGTTGGCGTCGAACCGGCGCGTGAACTTGTTGCCGTGGAAGTCGAGGTACGACTCCACGGCGAATCTCCCGCCGCCGCCGAGCGGGTCGAGGCCGCTCTGCCAGCTGCGCTCGAACCTCTGGTTCAGCTCGATGGCGGATCGGTAGTTGAGCATCGCCATGCGACGCGCGAGTGCCAACCCACGGGTCGGACCCTCGCCGTCGGGCAGGTCGTAGTAGTCACCGCCGCGGAACCCCGGATCGATTCGGATCGCCTCGAGTTGCACGGAGTTCTGCGCCACCTGGTCGGCGGTGGCGGCAGCGGGTGCGGCCAGCACGGCGATGCGCTCGACCGCCTCGGGGGCCATGATCGCCCACTCGAGCACGTGCATCGCGCCCATCGACCCGCCCACGACGGCGACGAACCGGTCGATGCCGAGCGCGCGTGCGAAGGCGAGCTGCGCGCGGACCTGGTCGCGAATGGTGAGGAACGGGAATCGCGCGCCCCACTCCACCCCGTCGGGGGCGACGGACGCGGGACCAGTCGACCCCTGGCATCCGCCGAGCACGTTCGGGGCGACCACGAAGTACCGGTCGGTGTCGATGGCGAGTCCCGGTCCGACGACCCCCGGCCACCACCCGGAGGTCGCGTGTCCGCGGCCTGCCGGGCCGATGACATGGCTGTCGCCCGTGAGGGCGTGCAGCACCAGGATGGCGTTGTCTCGCGCGGGCGAGAGCTCGCCCCAGGTCTCGTACGCGATCCTCGCCTTGGGAATGACCGCCCCCGACTCCAGCGCCACGTCGCCGATCGCTGCGAAGCGTCGGTCGCCCACCGGGTCGCCCTCGCGCCAGGCGCCGGTGGCAGGCGGTCTCCCGACGAGCGACAGCGCCCGTGCCTCGGGGACGATCCCCGCGGGCACCGCGTCGGCCGTCGTCTGCCAGTCCATACCTCGATTCTCGCGAACCCGGCACGGGCGCACCCGATTGTTACGAGGGCCGGAACGACGGATGCCGCGAGGGCGTGCGCCCCGCGGCATCCGTCACCTGCGGTCGGGTTCTCAGACCCTGGTCGCCTCGGCGGCCACCCTCGCTGCGGTGAGCCCCGCCTCGAGGTCGGCCTTCAGGTCGTCGATGTTCTCGATGCCGACCGACAGGCGCACGAGGCCGGGCGTCACGCCGGCCGTGAGCTGCTGCTCGGGCGTGAGCTGCGAGTGCGTGGTCGACGCGGGGTGGATGACGAGTGAGCGCACATCGCCGATGTTGGCCAAGTGGCTGAACAGCGCCAGATTGTCGACGAGCGCTCGACCGGCGTCGACGCCGCCCTTCAGCTCGAACGAGAGGACCGCGCCCACTCCCTTCGGGGCATAGGCGTTCGCGGCCGCGTACCACGGGCTGGAGGGGAGCCCGGAGTAGTTCACGCTGGCGACGTCGGGGTGGTTCTCGAGCCACTCCGCGATCTCCTGCGCGTTCTGCACGTGCCGCTCGACGCGCAGGGAGAGCGTCTCGATCCCCTGGAGCAGCAGCCACGCGCTATTCGGAGAGATCGCCGACCCGAGGTCGCGCAGCAGCTGCACCCGGGCCTTGATGATGTAGGCGAGCCCGTCTCCGACGGCCGCGGTGTAGCTCGCGCCGTGGTACGACGGGTCGGGCTCGGTGAGGCCCGGGAACCGCTCGACGTTCTTCGACCACGGGAATGCGCCCCCGTCGACGATGACCCCGCCGATGGTCGTGCCGTGGCCGCCGAGGAACTTCGTCGCGGAGTGCACCACGATGTCGGCGCCGTGCTCGAAGGGTCGGATCAGGAAGGGCGTCGCGATCGTGTTGTCGACGATGAGCGGCACGCCACCGTCGTGCGCGACGTCGGCGACGAGCCGGATGTCGAGCACGTTGATCTTCGGGTTGCCGATGGTCTCGGCGAACAGCAGCTTGGTGTTGGGGCGGATCGCGCGGCGCCACTCCTCGGCGTCGTCCTGGTTCTCGACGAACGTGGTCTCGATGCCGAGCTTCGCGAGCGTGTACTTGAAGAGGTTGTAGGTGCCGCCGTAGATCGACGACGAGGAGACGATGTGGTCGCCGGCCTGGGCGATGTTCAGCACGGCGAACGTGGTCGCCGACTGTCCCGAGGCGAGGAGGAGGGCACCGGTGCCGCCCTCGAGCGCGGCGACGCGCTCCTCGACGACGGCCTGCGTCGGGTTCTGGATGCGCGTGTAGATGTTGCCGAACTCGGCGAGCGCGAACAGGTTCTTGGCGTGCTCGGCATTGTCGAAGACGTAGGAGGGGGTCTGGTAGATCGGCGTGGCACGGGCGTTGGTCGCCGGGTCGGGTGCGGCGCCTGAGTGCACCTGCTTCGTCTCGAATCGCCAGTCGGCGGCGTTCTCGCTCATGAGGTCTCCTTCTCGGGGTCGGATGTGCGGACCCGCCGCAACGCCAGCCACGCTACGTCCGGTGCGGTCGGCGGGCAACGCGCCCCGACACACGACGTAATCGTGCGGAGGGGTCAGGAGCGCGGGTCCTGGTCGTCGCCCGGTGGGGGCGATTCCACCGTCGGAAGCGAGTCGTCGGGGAGCACGAGGGTGCCGGTGGCCGTCACGGGATCCGGGCGGAACAGCCAGCGGGCACGCGGCTGCACGAGCGGGCGGAACACGCGTCGCACTGGCTTCAGCGACAGCACGATCGAGATGCCGATGCAGAACACGATCATCGCGGGCAGCACCCAGAACGGCTGGTCGCCGGCGAGCAGGCCGCTCTCCCGGAACGGGTACAGCACGAAGGTGTGCAGGAGGTAGATGTACATGGTGGCGGCGCCGAACGGCGTGAACCAGTGCACGCCGCGCGGCATGAGGGTGAGGAACGCAACCGTCAGGGCCATGGCGGACAGCAGCATCAGGAGTCGGATGGCGCCCGACCACGGCTCGTCGTAGCCGATCGCCTCGTACGACTCGTCGTACAGCATGAAGCGCCGCAGTCGCAGGTCGCGCCAGGTCTCGATCGCGGTCGGCATGACGATGCTCACGGCGGCGAAGACGGCGATCGCGCCGGCGCGCCATCGCCAGGCGATGCGCGCGGGCAGGTCGAGCCAGCGCCCCGTGAGCTTCCACTGCCGCAGCTTCCACCCGAACACGAAGAAGGGCAGCATGCCGAACGTGCGCGAGAGCGCGAGGGTGGAGTCGATGGTCTCCGTGTAGCCCGCGGCGATCGAGATCAGGACGGCGATCACGAGGGGATACCGCAGCAGCACCAGGTAGGGGAGCACGATGCGCCACACGGCCAGTGCGATGAGGAACCAGAGGGTCCACGACGCGGTCGTGTAGTCGAGGTCGAACGAGCGCCCGAGTGCCCAGCGGATGACGGTCCAGATCGTCTCGAAGATGAAGTAGGGGAAGACGATGTCGGTCAGGATCTGTCGTAGCGCCCGGGCGGTCGGCGGCCCCGACTTCGCGAAGTAGCCGGCGACGGTGACGAACACCGCCACGTGGAACGAATAGATGAACAGGTAGACGCTGTAGGCCGCATTGTCCTCGCCGATGAGGGGGAGGATGCCGTGCCCGATGACGACGAGGGTGATCGCGATCCAGCGGGCGTTGTCCCACATGGGTACCCGCCGGCGCATCGGAGTCCCTGCTTTCGGCACCGTCTCCATCGCACCATTCAACCGCAGCGCGGCAGAATGGGCGCATGGATGGGCTGCGGGCGGTCGTGACGGGCGCGAGTTCGGGCATCGGCGAGGCGACAGTGCGGTTGCTCCGCAGTGAGGGCTGGGATGTCGTGGGCGTCGCCCGGCGCGAGGAGCGCCTGCGAAGGCTCGCCGATGAGACCGGGGCATCCTTCTTCGTCGCAGATCTCACGCAGCAGGCCGACGTCGATGCCCTTCGCGACCACCTCGCCGAGAGCGGGCCGGTGCACGCACTCGTCAACAACGCCGGCGGCGCGAAGGGCGTCGACACGGTGGAGGCGTCCTCGATCGAGGACTGGGCGTGGATGCTCGAGGTCAACGTGCTCGCCCTCAAGCGGGTCACGAGCGCACTGCTGCCCCTGCTCCGGCGCGGCGCGACCGCCCGAGGCGTGGCCGACATCGTGAACGTCACCTCGATCGCCGGGCACGTGGCGTACCCGGGAGGGGGCGGATACAACGCCGCGAAGTTCGCCGCGCACGCGCTCACGGAGGTGCTGCGACTCGAGCTGAACGGCGAACCCATCCGAGTGGTCGAGGTCGCACCCGGCATGGTGCGCACCGACGAGTTCGCGCTGGTGCGCTTCGGAGGCGATCGCGCTCGTGCCGACGCCGTCTACGAGGGCGTGCCGGAGCCCCTCGTCGCCGAGGACATCGCGGGCGTCATCGTCGACGCGATGCTGAAGCCCCGGCACGTCGACCTCGATCTCATCGTCGTCAAGCCCGTCGCGCAGGCGGCTCCCCACCGGGTCGCGAAGGGCGAACTCCGAGTCCGCGAGAGTGGCGACTGACCGTGGTCGCGACGGACCCGGCCACGCCGACCGCTCCGGCGCCCGCGCCCGCGCGCGAACGCTGGGAACGTCGCACCTCGACGCTGCTGGCGGTACTCGGGGTCATCTTCATCGTCCTGTACTCGTTCGTGGTGCTCGCGCCCGAGTTCCTCACCGACGACCTCCCGTCGTGGGCCACGACATCGATCGTCGTGCTGCTCATCGTGGTGTGGGTCGCATTCATCATCGACGTCGTCGTGCGCGTCCTCCTCACGCCGCGAGGCGCTCGGTGGTCGTTCATCTGGCGGCATCCGATCGATGTGCTGTCGGCGGTCATCCCCCTGTTCCGGGCGCTGCGCGTGGTGCAACTCCTCCGGGAGGTGCCCTATCTCCAGCGGCGCACGGGCGCGGCCGTCCGCACGACCATCGTCACCTTCGCACTCAGCTACGCGACGGTGTTCGTCTACTTCATCTCGCTCGCGACGCTCGCCGCCGAGCGCGACGCACCGGGCGCGACCATCACGAGCTTCGGCGACGCAGTCTGGTGGGCCGTCGTCACGATCGCCACCGTGGGGTACGGCGACATGGTGCCGATCACGATCCCCGGCCGGCTGTATGCGGTCATCCTGATGGCCGGCGGAATCGCGATCGTCGGTGTCGCCTCGGCGACGGTCATCTCGTTCATCAACGAGCGTGTCGGCGCCGCACGCCGCCGCGGCGACGAACGGGGTGGTGCACCACATCCTCCGCTCGAGCAGCCGCGCCTCGAGGAGCCTCGCGAGGAACCCCCGGCCACCGGCAGCCTGTGACAGCCGTTGCCGCGGATACGCTGTCGTGATGGACTTCCACACCGAGGACGCGACGTGAGCGTCCACCTCGTGGGCGGCGGCTGGGCCGACGAACCCGACGGGGCGGTCTACACGGCGTTCATCGCCGAGGCCGCGACGCGCGCCGCGGCATCCGCTCGACCGATCCCGCGGATCGCGGTGATCGCCGTCCGAGACGGTGACGAGCTCGAGCACGCCGCCCGCCTGGTCGCAGCCGCCCTGCCCGGCGGGGAGTTCGAGGCGCACGTCACCGCCGTTCCGCTGACCGGGCCGGTGCCGGCGACGGCGTTCGCCGACGTCGACGGCATCCTCGTCGGCGGCGGTCTGACCCCCATCTACCGGGACCTGCTGGAGCCGCACTTCGGCGAGCTTCGGCGACAGGTCGCGGCCGGCGTTCCGTACCTCGGGTTCTCGGCGGGCGCGGCGATCGCCGCCGACACCGCGCTCGTCGGCGGCTGGCGGATCGGAGAGGTGCCGGTGGCGCCCGAGGAGTCGTCAGAGGAGCTCGACGAGGTGACCGTCGCGGCCGGAATCGGGCTGATCGACGTCGCCGTCGACGTCCACGTCGCGCAGTGGGGCACGCTCACGCGCCTGGTCGCCGCGGTCGAGGCGGGGCTGGTCGAGGGCGGGCTCGGCATCGACGAGCACACCGTGCTCATCGTCGGAGACGGTGGATTCACGGTCACCGGGCGCGGCAGCGTCTGGCGCGTGCTTCCGTCGGAGCAGGGCGTGCTGGTCGGCACGATCGGCGCCTGACGGTGGCGAAGTCCCTCGATGAACTCGCAGCCGACGGGCTCATCGACCCGTCATGGGCGGGCGCGCTCCGACCCGTCGGCCCTCGCATCGCGGAACTCGGCGACTTCCTGCGAGCCGAGACCGCAGCCGGTCGCGGGTACCTCCCGCGGGGCGATCGGGTGCTCCGCGCCTTCGGTTCGCCCCTCGACGACGTGCGCGTGCTGATCGTCGGACAGGACCCGTACCCGACGCCGGGGCATCCGATCGGCCTCTCCTTCGCCGTCGACCCGCAGGTCCGGCCGGTGCCGCGCAGCCTCGCCAACATCTACCGGGAGCTCGCCGACGATCTCGGGGTGCCGATCCCGACGCACGGCGACCTCACCTCGTGGAGCCGGAACGGCATCATGCTGCTGAACCGCGTGCTCACGGTGCGCCCGGGCGCTCCCGCCTCGCACCGCGGTCGAGGATGGGAGCAGGTCACCGACCATGCCATCCGCACGCTCGTCGCACGCGGCGGGCCGCTCGTGGCCATCCTGTGGGGACGCGACGCGCAGAGCCTGAAGCCCCTGCTCGACGGCACGCCGACGATCGAGTCGGTGCACCCGAGCCCGCTCTCGGCGAGCCGGGGCTTCTTCGGATCCCGTCCGTTCAGCCGGGCGAACGCGCTGCTCGCGGCGCAGGGCGGCGAACCCGTGGACTGGCGGCTGCCCGGCTGAGCAGCGAACCCTCGGCATGCCGGCGCGACATCCGCCCGCAACACTGGGGAGGTACGCTGTCGCCATGCTCGAGGAGGAATACCAGGAACGCCGGGTGCTGCCACGGCACCTGCGCACACCCGAGCCGCCCGAGCCCCCGTTCGAGTTCGCGATCCGCGACGCGCGACCGGCCGACCTTCCCGCGGTGCGGGAGATCTACAACCACTACGTCGCGAACTCGACGGTGACCTTCGACGAGGACGCGATGAGCCTTCGCGAGTGGAGGTCGAAGTTCGCCTACCTCGACCGCCTCGGCATGCCGTTCCTCGTGGCCGAATCACCACGCGGCCAATTGCTCGGCTATGCGCTCGTCTCCCCGTGGAAGCAGAAGCGGGCCTATCGCTACACCGTCGAGAACTCGATCTACCTCGGTCCGGCGGCCTCGGGCAAGGGCCTCGGCACGGCGCTCCTCGCCGAGCTCATCGCCCGGTCGAAGGCTGCCGGGCTGAAAGAGATGATCGCCGTCATCGCCGACCAGGGCGCCGACGCGTCGATCGCGCTGCATGAGCGGTTCGGGTTCGTCGAGATCGGGCGAATGGGCCGGGTCGGCTTCAAGTTCGATCGCTGGCTGGGCACCGTGCTGCTGCAGAAGTCGTTGAAATAGCCGAGGGATGCCGCGGCGCGGCGTGCCGGGCCACCCGCCCGTAGGCTTCAGTCATGACCGAGCTGCACGAGTACACTGCCCTCGAGCTCCACCAGCTGCTCCAGCGTCGCGAGGTGACGCCGGTCGAGGTCGCCGCGCACTACCTCGGTCGGATCGAGCGGCTCGATCCCGCGATCGGCGCGTTCGCCACCGTCACGCGCGACGCCGCCCTCGAGCGCGCCCGGTTCGTCGAGGACCAGGTGCCGACGGCGGCGCCGCTCTGGGGCATGCCGCTCGCCGACAAGGACCTGCACCGGCGTGCGGGCGTTCCGGCACGGTTCGGCTCGCGGGCGTTCACGGACTTCGTTCCGGATGACTCCGACGAGATGGTGCTCGCGGTCGACGCGGCTGGGGCGGTCAGCCTCGGCAAGACGGCGACGCCCGAGTTCGGGCTGCCGTCGTACACGGAGGGGCTCGCCGGACCGCCCACCCGTAATCCCTGGGATCCGTCCCTCGGCGCCGGCGGGTCGAGCGGCGGTGCGGCGGCCGCGGTCGCGTCGGGGATGCTGCCATTCGCCCCCGGCTCCGACGGCGGCGGCTCGATCCGCATCCCGGCCGCCGCGTGCGGGCTCGTGGGCGTCAAGCCGTCACGGGGGCGGGTGCCGGCCGGGTCGGGACTCGCCGGTCTCGCGGGGCTGGGCGTCTCGGGGCCGCTCGCGCGGAACGTCGCCGACGCCGCCCTGCTCCTCGACGGCATGATCGCGCCCACCGGCTACCCGCCCGCGCATCGGTTCGCGGTGCGCGCCCCGGGCGACGACGGACCGTACCTGGGTGCGGCGATCCGTGGCGAGGGGCGATTCCAGCTCGGGGTCATGACCGACTCCCCGTGGGACGATGCCTACGAGATCGTGCTCGCCCCCGAAGCACGCGCGGCACTCGACACCGCGATCGAGGCCTTGGAGCGCCTCGGCCACGGAGTGGAGGCGATGGCACCGGCACCCGAGCCCGACTACCCAGCGGCGTTCCGCACGATCTGGCAGTCGGGCGCCTCCACCATCCCGGTCGATGCCGAGGCCGAGGCGCTCCTCGAGCCGCTCACGCGCTGGCTCATCGAGCGCGGTCGAGGGGTGCGGGCGCAACAGCTCGCCGAAGCCCTCGAGTGGCTCACCGGCTTCGAGGAGCGCGTCATCCGCCGGTTCGCCCCCTTCGACGCCGTGGTCACCCCTGCGCTCGCCCTCACGCCGCGTCCGGTCGGCTGGTACGACGCTCATGACGGCGAACGCAACTTCGCGCAGCAGGTGCAGTACACGCCCTACACGTCGTTCGTGAACGTCGCGGGTCTGCCGGCCATCACCGTTCCCGTCGAGGAGACCGCGGAGGGCGCGCCGATGGGCGTGCAGCTCATCGGTCGACCCGGCGGGGAGCCGACGCTGTTCGCGATCGCCGCGCAGCTCGAGCGTCGGGTTCGTCGGCGCCACCGGCATCCGCCGAACTGGTGACCGACGCCCGCGGCCGGATCCGTGTTCGGTGTTCGGTGTTCGTCGCCGTCCGGGGGTATGCGACACTTAGGTAATGCTTACCTCACTCGCCCGGAGCGCACTGCGCGAACGCCCCGCCTATCGCAGCTTCCGAGTCGAGGTCGCCCGGGTCGAACGCCTTGCGCCGCACTTCACGAGCATCACCTTCGTGGGTGACGACCTCGACGGCTTCGGCACGGCCGGGCTCGACCAGCGGGTGAAGGTCGTGCTGCCGCTGCCCGAGGTCGGGTTCGACTCGTTCCCCGAGGTGGAGGACTGGTACACGGCCTGGCGCGAGCTGCCCGCCGAACGGCGCAACCCGTTCCGCACGTACACCGTGCGGGCCGTGCGCCCCGAGCTGCGCGAGGTCGACATCGTGTTCGTCGCCCACGGCGATGCCGGCCCCGCTTCGGCGTGGGCGGCCACCGCGGCGCCGGGCGACGAGATCGTGCTCATCGGTCCCGATGAGTTGAGTCCGGGCCGCACGGTCGGCATCGACTGGCGCCCCGGCGACGTCGAGATGTTCGTGCTCGCCGGCGACGAGCCGGCTGCCCCGGCGATCGCATCCATCCTGGAGTCGTTGCCGGCCGATGCGCGTGGCGTCGCGATCACCGAGGTGCCCTCCCGTGGCGCCCGGCTCGAGGTCGACGCTCCCGCCGGCGTCGAGGTGCGCTGGCTTCCGCGCGACGAGTCGGGGTGCTCGCACGGCGCGCGCCTCGTGCCGGCGGTGCGCGACTGGGTGGTGCGCCACCTCGCGGGGCGCGGGCTCGAGCGCGGCACCGACGAACAGCGCGCCGCCGCCGCCCTTGCCGCGGCCGAGCTGGGCGACCTGCCCGACACCCCGCTCTGGGACGTGCCCGCGGGGCACAGCCTCGACGGCGACTGCTACGCCTGGCTCGCGGGCGAGGCATCCGCCATCACCACCCTCCGCCGCTTCCTCGTGCGCGAGGCGGGCCTCGACCGCCGCCAGGTCGCCTTCATGGGCTACTGGCGGATGGGCCGCGCCGAGCTCGACTGACCGAGGTGATCGAGCGGATGTCGCGTGGCGCGACGGTGGCGCCGCCGACGCGTGCCCGTGGCGACCGCACTGGGCGACGCACCTCACCCGCGCTCGTGCTGGGCGTCGCGGTCCTCGTGCTCGCCGTCGTGGTCGTGGCGAGCCTCGCCATCGGCACGCGGAACGTGCCCTTCGATGTCGTGCTCGGGTCGTTCACGTCGCCGGTGCCCCGAGATGCCGACCAGGTCGTGGTGCGCGACCTGCGGCTTCCGCGTGCGGTGATCGGCGTCATGGCCGGCGCCGCGCTCGGCGTGGTGGCCGCGCTCCTGCAGGGTGCCGCCCGCAACCCCCTCGCCGACCCGGGGCTGCTCGGCATCAACGCGGGCGCATCGCTCGCGGTCGCGACCGCCATCGCGTTCCTGGGCGTCTCGTCGCCGTTCGGCTTCATCTGGTTCGCATTCGGCGGGGCCGCGCTCGCCGCGGCGATCGTCTTCGCCATCGGCTCCACGGGCGGGAGCGGCGCGAGCCCGGCCAAGCTCGCACTCACCGGAGCCGCGCTCACCGCGGCGACCACCCCGCTCATCACCCTCCTGCTCATCCAGGACGAGGGCACGCTCTCGCAGTACCGGTTCTGGTCGGTGGGCTCGCTGTCGGGCCGCGGGCTCGACACGGCCGCCGTGCTCTGGCCGTTCCTCCTCGTCGGGCTGGCACTCGCGGCATGGACGTCGGGCCGCCTGAACCTGCTCGCCCTCGGCGACGACGTGGCACGCGGACTCGGGGTTCGCCTCGGCGCCACGCGAGTGGTCACGGCGGTGGCGGTCATCGTGCTGGCGGGCACCGCGACCTCCCTGGCGGGCCCGATCGCTCTCCTCGGCCTCGCGGTCGCGCACGCCGCACGGGGGCTCATCGGCACCGACTACCGCTGGCTCACCCCGCTCGCGGGCGTCATCGGCGCCACCGTGCTGCTCACGGCCGACGTGATCGGCCGCCTCGTCGTCGCGCCCGCGGAGTTGGAGGCGGGCATCGTCGCGGCGGTCGTCGGCGCGCCGGTGCTCATCGCGCTCGTGCGCCGTTCGAAGGCGGCGGCGCTCGGAGGGCGATCGTGATCGCGGGTCACGCAATGGCGCGAGGCACGACCTTCGACGGGCGCCTGGCCGAGGTCGCGACCCGGGTCGCAGTCGGCCGTGCGCGCCGGCGCCGGCGCGAGGCATCCGTGCTGCTCGTGACGGCGCTCGTGGCGCTCGTCGCCGCGACCGCGTCGCTCCTCCTCGGCGCCGCAGGCCTCACGCCGGGCGACGTGCTGGCCGCGCTGGTCGGCCAGGGCTCGCCCAAGGCGGAGTTCGTCATCGTGCGCCTTCGGCTGCCGCGGGTGCTCGCAGCCGTCATCGCGGGATCGGCCCTCGGGCTCGGCGGTGCACTGTTCCAGACCACGCTCCGCAATCCGCTGGCGAGCCCCGACATTCTCGGTGTCACGGGCGGTGCGAGCCTCGCCGCAGTGGGCTCGATGCTCCTGCTGGGACTCGAGGGCCCGGCCGTCTCGCTCGCCGCCTTCGCCGGCGCGCTCGGGGTGGCTGCGCTCATGTGGGGTCTCGCCTGGCGCGGCGGACTGACCGGCATCCGTTTCGTGCTCGTCGGCATCGGACTCGCCTCCATCGTCGGCGGTCTGCTCGGCTGGCTCATCACGCGTGCCGACGTGCGGGAGGCATCCGAGGCGCTCGTCTGGATGGTCGGGGGGATCGCCTCGATCGCCTGGCCCGAGCTCGCCACAGCGGGCGGCGCGGTGGCGGTGCTGCTGGTGCTCACCGCGCTGTTCTCACCACGGATGCCGCTGCTCGCCCTCTCCGACGACAGCGCGCGATCGCTCGGGGTCGGCACCACAGGCGCCCGCGCCGTGGCGATCACGCTCGGTGTCGCGCTCGTCGCCGCCGCGACGGCACTGGCCGGACCCATCGCCTTCGTCGCCCTTGTGGCTGCGCCCATCGCTCGGGCGCTCGTGGGTCACGGACAGGCGGCGCTCGCGGCATCCGCCGTGATCGGCTCGACCATCGTGCTCGTCGCCGACCTCGTCGCCCAGCACGCCTTCGTCGGCACGGCCGTGCCCGTCGGCATCGTCACGGGGCTGATCGGTGCCCCGTACCTGCTCTGGCTCATCGCGAGGGGCAACCGGAAAGGATCGGACGGATGACGCAGCAAGCCGCTCAGACGCTGCGTGCCGAGTCGCTCAGGCTCGCGTACGACGGTCGGGTCGTCATCGACGGCCTGGACCTCGAGATTCCCGAGGGACGCATCACCGCGATCGTCGGCCCCAATGCCAGTGGCAAGTCGACCCTGCTTCGCGGACTCGCACGCCTCATGCGTCCCGAGGCCGGTCGCGTGACGCTCGACGGGCGAGACGTCCGTTCCTTCGCGCCTCGCGAGTTCGCGCGGCGCGTTGCGGTGCTCCCGCAGCAGCCCGTGGCGCCCGACGGAGTGCTCGTCGCCGAACTCGTCGCGCGGGGCCGTCACCCGCACCGAGGGTGGTTCGGCGGTCGGTCGAGCGACGACGACCGCGTCGTCGCCGAGGTGCTCGAAGCGACGGGCACGGCCGATCTCGCCGATCGTGCCGTGTCCGAGCTCTCGGGCGGCCAACGGCAGCGCGTCTGGATCGCCATGGCGCTGGCGCAGCGCGCCGGCATCGTGCTCCTCGACGAGCCCACGAGCTTCCTCGACGTGAGCCACCAGCTCGAGCTGCTCGACCTGCTCACGGAGTCGAACCGCCAGCTCGGCACGACGGTCGTGATGGTGCTCCACGAGCTGAACCTCGCGGCACGCTACGCCGATCACCTGGTCGTCGTCGACGGCGGACGAATCGCGGCGGCGGGGGAGCCGTCGGCGGTGCTGACGGCCGAGACGGTCGGTGCGGCATTCGAGCTCGATTGCGTGGTCACGGAGGACCCGATCGCGGGTTCTCCGATGGTCGTTCCGATCGGACGGTTTCATCGCACCTGACTCTTAGGTTAGGCTGCCCTTACTTTCCTGACTCCATCGAAAGGGAGTTCATGCACGCTCGACGCACCATCGCCCTCCTCGCCGCCGCGGCCGCGGCCGCCCTCACGCTCGCCGGCTGTTCGACGGCCGGATCCGAGGGCGCGGAATCGTCGGCTGCATCCGACGGCACGTTCCCGGTCACGATCGAGCACGCGTTCGGCGAGACCGAGGTCCCCGCGGCGCCCGAGCGCGTCGCGACCTGGGGCTGGGGGAGCACCGAGGCCGCGCTTGCGATGGGTGTCGTGCCGGTGGCGATCGCCCAGCAGTCGTACGGCGCGAACGACGAAGGCGTGCTGCCCTGGGTGGCCGAGAAGCTCGACGAACTGGGCGAGGAAACCCCCGCCATCCTCACCGACGACGGCGAGGCACCGCCCTACGAGGAGATCGTCGAGGCGGCGCCCGACGTCATCCTCGCCCCCTACTCGGGCATCACCGAGGAGCAGTACGAGCTCCTGAGCGAGATCGCGCCGACGGTCGCCTACCCCGACGAGGCGTGGACCACCCCGTGGCGCGAGACCGTCACGATCGTCGGCACGGCACTCGGCAAGGCCGACGAGGCGCAAGGCGTGCTCGACGACCTCGATGCGGAGCTGGCCGCCCAGGCCGAGGCGCACCCCGAGCTCGAGGGACTGACGGTCGCCGCGGTGTGGGACTCCGCCGGCACGTTCTACGTCTACACACCCGAGGACTCGCGCGTGGAGTTCCTGTCGGCACTCGGCCTCGACGACGCCCCGGCCGTCGCAGATCTCGCCAACGGCGAGTCCCCCTTCTTCTACACGCTGTCGTACGAGCAGCTCGACCAGCTCGACAGCGACCTCCTCATCAGCTACCACGACACGCAGGCCGAGGCCGATGCATTCCTCGCCTCGGCGCCCATCCAGGCCATCCCCGCTGTCGCGAACGGACGGGTGGCCCAGGTCGTCGGCACCGAGCTCATCGCCGCCGTGTCTCCGCCCACGGCGCTGTCGCTGACCTACGGTCTCGACGAGCTGGTCGCGTCGCTCTCGGCAGCAGCACGACCTGCGAGCTGACGCTCACGCGCCGTCGGGCTCGACGACCTCGGCCGGTCGGGATGCCGCAGTACGCGGCGTCCGGGCCGGTCGGCGTCTGGGGAGGTATCCGCCGGCTTCGAGGCCGGCTTCGATCTCGAAGCGGTTCCGCAACGGGTTGCGCCCGGCGAACAGGTACAGCACGGGGAACAGCATGCCGTACTTCTCCCACTGCGCCTTGTGCACCATCTCGTGGCCCAGCACGACGTCGCCGTCGTTGCGATCGGTGAGATAGCAGCCGCCGACACAGGAACCACCGCGCCCGAAGGTCCACTTCGGCATGCCGGTGAAGACGATGAGACCGTGCCGTCGCCGCACCGGGCCCGTACTCCAGAGCAGCCCCCAGGTGAACCCGACGGCCGTCGCGTACCAGTATCCCGCCCGACTGATGGGGGAGTCCGTGAGCCGGATGCGCAGGGTGCGGTCGCTCATGCCACCGCCTCGGGGCGGCCGAGGTTCTCGAGCAGGCGGAGCCACACCTCGCTCATGGTGGGGAAGGACGGCACGGCGTGCCACAGTCGATCGACCGGCACCTCGCCGACGATGGCGATGGTCGCTGCATGCAGCAACTCCTGCACGTCCTGGCCGACGAAGGTGGCGCCGATCACGACGCCCCGCTCGGCGTCGATCACGAGTCGCGCCCGGCCCTCGTACCCGTCCGCGAGGATCCCCGCTCCGCTCGCGGACTGCATGGGAACGTCGGCGATCCGGATGTCGCGCCCGGCCTCTTCCGCGGCGGCCTGCGAGAGCCCCACCGACACGACCTCGGGGTCGGCGAATACGACCTGCGGCACGGCGTGATGGTCGGCGGTCGCGACGTGCACGCCCCACGGGGACGCGTCGACCGAGCCGCCGTTCGCCCGCGCGGCGATCACGTCGCCGGCGGCACGACCCTGGTACTTGCCCTGGTGGGTGAGGAGTGCGCGGTGGTTCACGTCGCCGGTCGCGTACAGCCAGTCGCCGTCACCGTCGGCGTCGGGGACCAGCAGCGTGTCGTCGACCTCGAGCCACGCGCCGGGCTCGAGTCCGACGGTCTCGAGCCCGAGCGTGTCCGTTCGGGGCTTCCGGCCCGTGGCGACGAGCACCTCGTCGGCCGTGACGGTCGAGTCGTCGTCGAGCGTGATCACCACGTTTCCCGCCGGGGTGCGTTCCACGCGCGTCGGCTGCGCGCCGAGTCGTACGGCGGCGCCCAGACGACGGAGCCCGGCTTCGACCGCTTCGCCGGCGAACGGCTCGTACCTGCCGAGCAGCCGGCTCCGCGCGATGACGGTCACCTCGGTGCCGAAGCCCGCGAAGGCGGTCGCCATCTCGGCGGCCACCACCCCGCCGCCGATGATGGCGAGCCGGGCGGGCGGGCGCTTCACGCCGGTCGCGTCGCGGTTCGTCCACGGCTCGGCCTCGGCAAGGCCGTCGATCGCCGGCAGGACCGGATCCGATCCCGTCGATACGACGACGGCGTGCCGTGCGACCAGGGTCGCCTGCGTTCCGTCGGTGCGCTCGACGACGACGCGCCGCGGTCCGTCGAGTCGACCGTGGCCGCGTTCGAGCCCGATGCCGGCTCGCGCGAGCCATCCGGCCTCGCCGCTGTCGTTCCAGCCGTTGACCCACTCGTCGCGCCGTCGCAGCACCGCCTCGACGTCGAGCGCGCCGGTCACCGCCTCGGCAGCCCCGGGCACGCGCCGCGCAGCGCGGAGCGCGGCCGCGCTTCGGAGCAGCGTCTTCGACGGAATGCACGCCCAGTACGAGCACTCGCCACCGACGAGCTCGTGTTCGACGACCACGACGTCGAGCCCGCCGGCCTTCGCTCGATCCGCCACGTTCTGGCCGACGGGTCCGGCACCCAGCACCACGACGTCGACTCCGCGCTCCACGCCGCCTCCCTTCCGAGGACCCGGCCGCCGCCGGACGTTCGGCTCCCAGCCTAGGCTCGCGGGTGCCTGCCGTCGCATCCGCGCTCAGCCGGCGATGGCGTCAGGACCGTGGGATGCCGCAGCGCCGGCGTCGCTGTTCGCGTGCGACGTGAGCGCGGCCACCAGCCGCAGGATCGTCGGCAGGTCGTCTTCGGCGGCCGTGGGCGAGCTCGGCGCGAATCCGGCGATGGAGGCCCCGGCGAGTGGGAACCGGGCGACGACCTCGCGCACCAGCGCCGCGAGCGTCGGGGCATCGACGCCGAAGGGCATCGGATACGAGAGGCCGGTGAGCGCGGCGGGATCCAGCACGTCGAGGTCGATGTGCACGTAGACCCGCGAGGCGCCGGTGGCTTCGAGCGCGCCGATGACCACGGTGGGATCGGAGAGGTCCTCGACGGTCAGTACCGTGACCTCGTGCTCGTCGATGAACTGCTGCTCGTCGTCGTCGATCGCGCGGGTGCCGCCGAGCACGATCCTGCCGGGCTCGACCCGCGTCTCCGCTTTGAGAGCGAGTCCCTCGGCACCGTCGCCGGCGATCGCTCGCAGCGTCATTCCGCCGAACCCGCCCGACGGCGAGGACTCGGGGCTGTTGAGGTCGGGGTGGGCGTCGAGCCACAGCACGGCGAGGTCGCCCGAGGTCAGCTTCGAGGCGTGGGCGACGGCCGCGACGGAGACGCCGCAGTCGCCGCCGATCGTGATCGCCGTGCCCGGCGCCTGGGCGAGTGCCTCCTCGGTGCGTTCGCGGACGCGACGGACCGCGCTGTACCGGCGTACGCCCGTGCCGAGCGCGTCGCCCGCCTCGACCGGCACCTCCACGAGAACGGTCGCCGACGCGGGGAGGTCGCCGAACACCGCGATGGCGCCGTCGGCGAGGCTCATGGCACGTGAGGAGACGGAACCCTGCCACTGGGGCACGACGACGAAGGTTGCGGACATGCCTCACAGTATTGCGCGCGAGAGGATGCTCGGAAAGCACGGATCATCGTCGGATCCGGGTCGGATCTCCGACTCAGGGAGGCGGCGGGAGCCGGACGAGCCCGCTCTGCACGGCCAGCCCCAGCGACGCGATGAGCATGCCGCCGAGGCCGAGCAGACCGACGATGGTCGTGTCGATGACGACGGCGATCGCGCTGAGCCCGAGCAGCACGAGCGTGGTCACCCAGACCCACCGTCGTCGCGTCAGCGCCGTGGCGAGGGCGAATCCCACCAGCAGGACGAGTCGTGGCCACCAGTCCACCCAGGTGTAGACCGGTCCGCTCGAGAACGACAGGGCGGCACCGATGGTCATGAGCAGGGCCCAGCTCAGGAACAGCGGCCAGCTGAATCGCGGAACGACCGAGCCGAACGCCGCAGGCGGCGGTGCCGGCATCGATGGGGCCGGGGCCGATCGAGCCGGGCCCGATGGCGTCGAGGGCCCTCGCTCGGGGAAGGCCGGGCCCGGTTCGGCCGGTTCGGCCGGCATCGCGTGCGCGGTCTCGGGCGCGTGACCCCGGGGCGCGCGCAGCCGCGACACGGCCAGCAGCGTCTCGTGGGCGCGCATGACCACGACGAAGCGCTCGTTCGCCGCTCGGATCTCGTCGGCGGGTCGGCCGGCGAAGCGGTCGGGATGCAGATCGCGTGCCAGCCGTCGGTACGCTCGGTCGATCTCGGAGGGAGTGGCCTCCTGCGGGACTCCGAGTACCGCTGCGGCCTCCTCGGGAGTCATGTGCCACACCGTACCCGTTCGCCCGACCGGGGAAAAGGGAGGGGCCGGGCCGCACGATGGTTCATGCGGCGCGGCCCCGGGGCATCCCTCAGCTCGAGATCTGGCCCTGCGAACCGCCGGCCTTCAGGGCGGCGAGTCGTGCGTCGACCTCGGTGAGCTCGCCCAGGTCGTCGAGCTCGTTGAACTGGGCGTCGAGGCTCGACGCGGCGAGCTCGGCCTGCCCTCGGACGACCGCCTCCTGCCGGCGGATCTTGTCTTCGAAACGGCCGATCTCGCTGGTCGGGTCGAGGATGTCGATCGACTTCACCGCGTCGTGGACCTGCTTCTGCGCTTCGGCCGTCTTGGCACGCGCGACGAGCTCCGAGCGCTTGTTCTGCAGCTGGACGAGCTTCTCCTTCATGCCGTTCAGGCCGGACTTCAGCTTGTCGACGACCTCGGTCTGCGCGGCGATCTGGGGTTCGGCGGCCTTGGCCTCGTTCTCGGAGGAGATCTGGCGGCTGAGGGCGACCTTGGCGAGGTTGTCGAACTTGTCGGCGCCGGCGGTGTCGCCGCTCGCGCGCAGCTCGTCGCCCTTGCGGCTCGCGGCGAGCGCCTTCTCGCCCCACTCGCGTGCGGCCTCGACGTCTTCGCGGTGGTCGTCTTCGAGCAGGCGGAGGTTTCCGATCGTCTCGGCGATGGCGGCCTCGGCGTCGGCGATGCTGTTCGTGTAGTCGCGCACCATCTGGTCGAGCATCATCTGGGGATCCTCGGCCTGGTCGATCAGCGCGTTGATGTTCGCGCGCACCAGCTGCGAGATGCGGCCGAAGATGGACTGCTTGGTCATGGTGTTCCCTGCTTTCGTGATGGTCGTGGATCGAGGTCAGGTCGTGGTGATGGTGGGGTGCGACTCAGAATCGGCCTCCGCTTCCGCGCCGGGACCGGGTCATCGACCCGCCGAAGCTGCCGGCGGAGCGACGGCCGCTGCCGCCGAATCCGCCCCCGAATCCTCCCCGTCGTGCGCCGCCGCCGCCGAGGCCACCGCCGGAGCCGCCTCCGCCTCCACCTCCGAGCACGGAGTTGATGAGGATCCCGCCGAGTACGGCGCCGAAGAGGTCGCCACCACCGCCACCGACCTGCGGCCCGCCGAACCCGCCGCCCATGCCGGGGTTGAATCCGCTGACATCCTGCTGAGCAATCGACATCGCCGTGCGGGCGAGCGACTCGGCGCGCTGGGCGGTGGCGAGGGCGGCGGCGGGGTCGGTTGCCGCGACGGCCTCCGCCTCGACCAGCAGACGGCCGGCCTCCGCCAGGCGCGTCCTCGCCTCGGCTCCCACGGCCCCGCGACGGGCGACGAGGTAGTCCTCGGCGGCCTGGACGTGGGCTCGTGCCGTCGTCATGGAGCGCCCGAGCTGGGCCCGCGCCCGTGCCGCCTGCTCTGCGGCGTCTCGCACGCTGGCGATGAGCGCGTCGATCTCTGCGTTGACCTGTTCGATCCGAGCTTGGGCGGCGAGCGGATCGCGGCCGGGAGCTGACATGGACGCCCGGAGCTCGGCCGCATCCGCGGCCACGCGGTCGGCGAGCTGTGCTGCGCGGGCGTCATCCAGGCCGCGTGCCGCCTGCACGTCGCGCTCCAGGTCGGCGACGCCGTCGGCCACCGCCTGGTCGGCAGCGGAGAGGTCGGTGGCGAGGCGCTCGACCGCCTGCGTGAGGAGCTTGGCCTGGTCGACGGCCTCCTCGGCAGCGAGGAGCTCGACTGCCGCGTCGCTCGTGCGTCCCTCGCTGATCGCGGCGGATGCCTCGTCGAGCGACGCGCGCGCGAACGCGAGGCGGGATTCCGCCTGCTCGGGGTTGTCGACGACGGGAGCCACGGCCGTCGCGGCGTACTGGGCGGTGAGGCTCTGCAACCGGCCTGCAGCTGCGGGAACGGCCGGTGCGGCCGCATCGGCTTCGGCCCTGACCCGCTCGAGCTCCGCCGGGGCGTTGCGCTCGAGGTCGCGCAGTTCGTCGAAGTGCTCAGCCTGCTCGTCGAGCATGGCCTCAGCCTCACCCGTCAGGCGGATGATGCCGCCGTACCACGCCCTCCGCTCCTCGTCGGTGTCGGGCTCGGCGTCATCGAGTTGCTGCTGCAGCGCGAACGCCTCCCGCACCTTCGCCTTGGCTCCCTCGAGCGCCTCGCGGAACGCGGCGGTGGCCGCCTCGCCGTACGAGGCGACGGCGAAGCCGAGCTCCTGCTCGCTGGTCTTCATGGCGTCGTCGGCGGCGACCAGCGCTCCGCCGGCCTCGCGGCGGAGCTCCTCGATCGAGGGCTGGGGCGGACCCTCGGGCGTGCCCGCGCCGCCGCCCTTCCGACGGCGTCGCGCCAGGACGATCGCGATGATGACGATGACGACCGCGGCGATGACGAGGAACCAGACCCAGCCCCACCCGAAGCCGGATCCGCCGCCCGCCGAGTCGCCGGCCAGGGCGTCGGCAGCGGCGATCGCGGCACCGGCCCAGTCCTCGTCGCGAAGCCGGGGCTCGATGACCTGCGTGGAGATGCGGTTGAGCTCCGCGTCGGTCAGCGACGCGGAGCCGTCGGCCGAGAGATAGTAGACCCGCCCGTCGACGGCGACGGCGAGGAGGTAGTCTTCGGTGCCCATGCTGTTGGCGATGGCCGTGTCGTTGGCCCAGGCATCGGGCGCCTCGGGGTTCGTGAACTCGTCGACGTAGGCGACGAAGAGCTGTCGGCCGCTCGAATCCGCCGCGCGATCGATGGCGGCCTCGACCTCGGCGGCCTGGTCGCCGAGCGCGCCGACCGTGTCGACGATCGGGCTGGAGCCGAAGTCGACGGGGTCTTCGGCCCAGGCCGCACCCGGTGCGCTGAGCGCGAGCAACGCGCCCGCGGCGACGGCCAGAACTGCCGACCTACGACGTACCGACGCCATGCACCAGTGCCCTTCCCGTGCCCGAGCGAACGGATTCGAGTCTATGGGCCGCAGCGAGCCGACGTCCACGCGGACACCGGGCGTCGGGCTCGATCGCGCACACGAGTGGGGGAGCGGATGCCGCCGCGTCGCCGGTGCGCCGCTCGCCGCGTTGCGCCACGGGCGTATGCTGCGGCTGAGCGGTGAGCCGGGCTTCTCGGTGCGAGCCGTCGATCGGGAGGTGAGGTGGTGATGGCACAGACGCCTGTCGGCACTCGTGCCGCTGCACGGCGCATCCTCGCGCCGCTTGCGCTCGCGCAGTTCATCTGCAGCTTCGCCGGCTCGAACATGAACGTGATGATCAACGACATGAGCGAGGACCTCGACACGACGGTCCAGGGGATCCAGGTCGCCATCACCCTGTTCCTGCTCGTGATGGCCGCCCTCATGATCCCAGCCAGCAAACTCACCGACCGGTTCGGTCGCAAGCGCCTCTTCATCGTGGGTCTCGGGGTCTACGGTGTCGGAGCGATCATCAGCGCGATCGCGCCCAACCTCGGCGTGCTCATCCTCGGCAATTCGCTGCTCGAGGGCATCGGGACCGCCCTCCTGATCCCGCCCGTCTACATCCTGACGACGCTGCGCTTCCAAGACCTCCGGGAGCGCGCGAGGGCCTTCGGCGTCATCAGTGCGCTCGGCGGCATGGGCGCCGCGGCCGGCCCCCTCATCGGCGGCATCATCACGACCGCGATCGACTGGCGCGCCGCCTTCGTGTTCCAGGCCCTCGTGATCGTGCTCATCATCGTGCTGGCCCGCAGGGTCGATGACCCCATCGCTCCCGACCCCGGGCGGTCGTTCGACGTCCTCGGGGCGCTCCTGTCAGCGATCGGACTCGTGGCGCTCGTCATGGGGATCCTCGCCCTCGATGACGCCCTGCCGCTCGCCATCGCCCTGCTGGTCTTCGGTGCCGCGATGCTCGCATGGTTCATGTTCCGGTCGGGTCGGCTCGAGCGCGCCGGGCGGGAACCGCTCGTGTCGCCGGCGCTCTTCCGCAACCGCGGATCCAACACGGCCCTGCTCACGCAGGTCCTGCAGTGGATGATGCTGATGGGCGTGTCGTTCGTCGTCGCGGCCTACCTCCAGGTGGTCCGTGGCTACAACGCGATCGAAACCGGCATCATCTTCACGGCCGCCACGGTCGGCCTGCTTGCCTCATCGCTTTCCGTCGGTCGGTTGGTGCGCCGTTTCGCGCAGCGCACCCTCGTCGTCGCGGGATTCGCACTCACGTCGGCCGGCATCGCCGGGCTGATCTTCACCGTCGCGGTGCTGCCGGGCGCGTGGGCGTTCGCACCGGGTCTGCTCGGCATCGGGCTGGGACTCGGGCTGATGCTCACGCCCTCGGTCAACCTCGTGCAGTCGGCGTTCCCCGAGGGGCAGCAGGGTGAGATCTCGGGCGTCTCGCGGGCCGTGTCGAACCTCGGCTCGTCGCTCGGCACTGCGGTCGCCGGCACGATCCTCGTCGCGGGACTCGTCGACCCATCCCGGTCGTACGCGCTCGCGATGATCGTGCTCGGGGTCCTCGGGCTTCTCGGAGTCGTGCTCGGTCTGCGCTTGCCGCGGGAGGAACCGGCTGCCGAGCCGTCAACGAAGTGAATCGACTCGACGCTTCGGAAAGTGCCCCCGGAGGGATTCGAACCCCCGACCTACGGTACCGGAAACCGGCGCTCTATCCCCTGAGCTACGGAGGCGCACAGCTCAAGAGACTACCACTCCGGCGCCCCTGCGTCGGACACGGGGGAGTCGCTCGGGTAGGGCCGTCAGGCCAGGCTCACCGTCGCGACCGTGTCGAGCAGTTCGTCGCGCACCCGGCCCGCGAGGAGGAGTCGGGCACCCCGCAGCACGGGGTCCTGGTCGACGCCGGTTGCGACGACCTCGGGCGACCACCGGCTGATGCGACGGATGCCGCGCCCCACCTCGGTGGCGAACGCCGGCCCGCCGAGGCTCGACGACGGCCCGGCGAGCACGAGGAGGGCGGGGTCGAGGGTCGCGAGGAGCGGGAGTGCGACGTGGGCGACCCGTTCGGCGAGGTCGCGGAAGACGGCCTCGCGCGTGCGCTCCGCACCGGGCTCTGCGAGAGCCGCGCGGGTGGGGTGATATCCGCCGGCATCGATGCCGTGCTGTCGCGCGAGCTGTGCGACGGCCCGGCCGCCGACGAGGTCCTGCACGGTGCGAGCGGTCGGGTCCGTCGCCGCGGCGTCGACGGAGAGGGGGAGGAATCCGATCTCGCCGGCACCGCCGAAGCTGCCGCGGTGCAGGTCACCGGCCACGTCGAACGAGGCGCCCACGCCGTTGCCGAGCCAGAGCAGGACGAAGACGTCGGCGTCGGCGCCCTCGCCGTACTCCCGTTCGGCCAGCGCCGCGAGATTCACGTCGTTCTCGATGAGCACCGACCGGTGCAGTCCGTCTTCGAGGATGCGCCGAAGCCCGCGAACCGGCCATCCTGGAAGGGTCTCGCTGAAGAGCTCGCCGGTCTCGCCGGGATCGACGTAACCGGGGATGCCGATGCAGACCGAGTGGACGGCATCGGGGTCGGTGCCGGCCGCCGCACACCCCTCGACGATCGCGCGAGTGACCTCGTCGACGGGCGAGCGCTCGGTGGGGTCGCGAGGAAGGTCGAATCGGATCACGGGTCGTTCGGCGCCGGTGGCGTCGACCACCGTGGCGCGGAGTTCGAACGCGTCGAGGTCGAGGGCGACGCCGAGCGGCCGGTCGGTGCGGGCCCCGTAGACCACGGCGCTGCGGCCCTGGGATCCCGACGTGCGACCTCGTTCCTCGATGAACCCGCCCGCGAGCAGCCGAGCCACCATCTGCGAGGCGGTGGGCTTCGAGACGCCGACGAGCTCGCGGATGCGGTTGCGCGTCAGGGGACCGTGCTCCAGCAGCACGGCGAGGCCGGCGCGGTCGTTCACCGCGCCGAGCCACGAGGGCGTCCCTGTCGCGGAGTTCGCCGTCACGATGCCCCGATCAGGCCTCGGGGAGGTTGCCGATGACCGCAGCGACGAGCTGCGCGGCATCGCCCGGCTCGAAGAGGGCAGCCGACTCGATCACGATCCAGTACGGCCCATGGAACACCTGAGCGACCCCGCCGCCACCGGCCTGGGTGAAGTACCCCTCGATGTCGGGGGGCGTGCCGTACGTCGGCACGACGTGGCTCGTCATCGCGGCCTCGTTCCGCCGCGTCTCCCCGGCCTTCGGCGACGGGGTGGCGACGCCGACCTCGATCACCTCGCCGCTGGTCTGGTTCAGGTACCCGCACGCGGTGCCGGCGTCCTCCTCGACGATCGTGATGACCTCGGCCGACGCCGGCTCGTAATCGGGATGCGTGCCGAAGTTCGGGTTGAACTCGTACAACTGGTCGGGAGTGAGGAGCTCGTCGCAGCCGATCGAGAAGGGCGTGGGCTCCTCGGGCTCCTCAGTGGGTGCGGCCGTCGCACCGGGCGTCGGCGACGCCGATGCGTTCGGAGGCGCCGCCGTCTCGGACGGTGCCGCGGCTCCAGGGGTGCATCCGCTGAGCATGGCGACGGATGCCGCAGCCACGAGTGCGAGGCCGGCAGAACGAGCGAGGGAGGGGCGGAGCAGGCGCGGCATGTGACGAACCCTATCAATGCCGCCGGGTAGGATTTGCGGGTGACTCCCGACGATCTCTCGCGTGCCCTGTTCGATCTCGTGAACGGGCTCGTCGAGCGGCGTCGTGCGGGCGGCGACGACATCTCGCTCGACCTCCGGGCAGAGCAGATCGTGCTCGAGCGGCCGAAGCTCCGCGAGCACGGCGACTGGGCCTCGAGCGTCGCGATGCGCATCGCGAAGCCGTTCGGGCAGAACCCCCGCGAGATCGCGACCGAGCTCGCCGCAGGCCTCTCCGAGGTCGACGGCGTCGCGAGCGCCGAGGTGGCGGGGCCCGGCTTCATCAACATCCGGCTCGACGCCGCAGCCGCGGGCGTGCTGGCGAAGACGATCGTCGAGGCGGGCGACCGGTACGGTCACGGCGACTCGCTCGCCGGCCGCAGGATCAACCTCGAGTTCGTGTCGGCGAATCCCACCGGCCCGCTGCACATCGGCCACACCCGGTGGGCCGCGCTCGGCGACTCGATCGGTCGGGTGCTCCGAGCCGCTGGTGCCGAGGTCGCGACAGAGTACTACATCAACGACGCCGGCACCCAGATGGACAACTTCGGCGCCTCGGTGCTCGCGGCGGCGAAGGGCGAGCCCACGCCCGAGGGCGGGTACCCCGGCACCTACATCGCCGACCTCGCCGCCCGCGTGCTCGAGCGCGAGCCGCACCTGCTGGAGCTCGACGAGGCCGTGGCGCTGCACACGGCCACCGAGATCGCCTACGAGCTGCAGCTGGCCGAGATCCGAGAATCGCTCGAGCGGTTCAACGTGCACTTCGACGTGTGGACGAGCGAGCGGCGCCTGCACGACAAGGCGCCCGACGGTCTGTCCGACGTCGACACGGCGATCGAGCGGCTCCGCGCGCAGGGGCATATCTTCGAGAAGGACGGCGCGGTGTGGGTGCGCACCACCGACTTCGGCGACGACAAAGACCGCGTGATCCGCCGGGCCAACGGCGCGTACACCTACTTCGCCGCCGACGCGGCGTACTACCTCGACAAGGGCGACCGCGGCTTCGAGCACAAGATCTACCTGCTCGGCGCCGACCACCACGGGTACGTGCACCGTCTCAGGGCGCTCGCCGGCGCCGCCGGCGATCACCCCGAGCGCGACATCGAGGTGCTCATCGGCCAGCTCGTGAGCATCAGCGGCGCCAAGCTCTCCAAGCGCGCGGGCAACATCATCGAGCTCGACGACCTGCAGGCATGGCTCGGCACCGACGCGTTGCGGTACACGCTGGCCCGGTATCCCGCAGACTCGCCGCTCGCGATCGACCCCGAGATCCTGCAGCGTCGCACGAACGACAACCCGGTGTTCTACGTGCAGTACGCGCACGCACGCACGGCCGCGGTCGACCGCAACGCGGCATCCGTCGGGGTCGACCGCTCGTCCTTCGCGCCCGAGCTGCTGACGCACGAGACCGAATCGGCGCTGCTCGGGGCACTGCAGGAGTTCCCGCGCATCGTCGCCCAGGCTGCCGAGCTGCGCGAACCGCACCGCATCGCGCGCTACATCGAGGAGCTCGCCGGCCTCTACCACCGCTGGTACGACAACTGCCGCGTGCTGCCCCTCGGCGACGAGCCGATCGGCGACCTGCACCGCACCCGCCTCTGGCTGAACGACGCGACGCGGCAGGTGATCCGCAACGGACTCGACCTGCTCGGCGTCTCGGCGCCCGAGCGCATGTAGCCCGGTGCTTCGATGACGGATGCCTCGCGCGATGCCCGCCCCACCGAGGTGTACCCCACCGAGGTGCTGGGGTCGGGTACGGATGCCACAGCCCCCGCTCCGCGCCGACGCAACCGCGCGGCGCGGGCATGGATCACCGTCCTCGTGATGCTGGCCGTGCTGGCCGGTCTCGTCGTGGCAGCCGATCTCGTCGTTCGCAACGTCGCCGAACAGCGGGTCGCCGAGCAGCTGGAGCAGAACCTTCCGGCGGGCATCGAGGGCGACGTGAAGGTGCGGCTGGGCGGGTTCTCGGTGATCGCGCAGTATCTCGCCGGATCGATGGATCATGTCGAGCTCTCGGCACCGGAGCTCATGGTGAACGGCGTGCCGATCGCGGTGCAGGTCGACGCGCGCGACGTACCGCCGGCGCTCGACGCCCCGGTCGGTCGGGCGACCGCGACGATCGAGGCCGACGAGGCGGCGATCAACGCCCTCATCGAGATCCCCGGAGTGCAGGGCGACGTCGCCCTCGACACCGACGCCGTCGCGTACTCCGACACGGTGCGGTTGCTCGGCCTTCCGATCGAGTACACCGTCACCGCCCGGCCGATGGCCGCGGGCGACACCGTGCTGCTCGAGCCGATCGGTGTCGAGGTGGGCGCAGGTGGCGGCGCGATCGACGTGTCGGGCCTCGCCGACCGGCTGCTCGGCGACGACCCCGTTCCCGTCTGCGTCGCCGGCTACCTGCCCGAGGGCGTCGAGGTGCGGCAGATCGTGGTCGAACCGGATGCCGCGACCGTCACGCTGGGCGCCGCCGGGCTCAGCTTCGACGAGCAGAGCCTCTCCACGCTCGGCAGCTGCGGCTGAGCACCGCGACCCGTTCCCGATTTCGGCGGGGCTCGGCACGCTCGGTAGACTCCGGGGAGGCCGCTTCACAAGAGCGGCACGCGTAAGGCTTCAGGAACCGACCCGGGTTCGCTCGCCGTGAGCGTTCCGTCGTCGTCCGTCCCGTGAGGTTTCCCGTGGCATCCATCCAACCCGTCCCCGGGTGGCTCCGGGCGCCCGACGACGCGAACGCGCTCGCCCCGTCGGTCTGGCCCTCGAGCGCGCACCGCGACCATGATGGCCGGCTGGTCGTCGGCGGCGTCTCCGCCGCCGAACTGGCCGAGCGATTCGGCACGCCGCTCTACGTCGTCGACGAGTCCGACGCGCGGGCGCGGGCGGCACGCATGCTCGCGGCGTTCGAGGCGGCCGCGGCATCCGTCGGCACCTCCGTGACGGTGTATTACGCGGGCAAGGCGTTCCTCTCGGGCGCCATCGTGCGCTGGGTCACCGAGGCCGGGCTCGGCGTCGACGTCTGCACCGGCGGGGAGCTGGCCGTCGCGCTCGCGGCCGGAGCCGACCCGGCCCGCATCGGATTCCACGGCAACAACAAGTCCGTCGCCGAGATCGAGCGCGCGGTCGAGGCGGGCGTCGGCACCATCGTCATCGACAGCGAGATCGAGATCGACCGGGTCGCCGATGCCGCGGCGCGCGCCGGCCGCGTGCAGGGCGTTCGGCTGCGGGTGAACAGCGGCGTGCACGCGTCGACGCACGAGTTCCTCGCCACCGCCCATGAGGACCAGAAGTTCGGGGTGACGCTCGAGCGCGCCGTCGAGATCGGCACCCGGATCCGCGGGTTCGACTCGCTCGACCTCGTGGGGCTGCACTGCCACATCGGCTCCCAGATCTTCGACTCCGCCGGGTTCGCCGAATCGGCCGAACGCCTCCTCGTCGCGCACGCCGAGCTCGCGCGCCTCGCGCCCCTGCCCGAGCTGAACCTCGGCGGAGGCTTCGGGATCGCGTACCCCTCGGCCGATGAGCCCGCCCCGATCGAGCAGATCGCGCTCGGCATCGCGACCGCGGTCGCAGACGGATGCCGCGACCACGGCGTGCCCGTGCCGAAGCTCGCCTTCGAGCCGGGTCGTGCCATCATCGGGCCCGCGGGCGTCACCCTCTACACCGTCGGAACGGTGAAGCCCGTGCCGCTCGACGGCGGCCCATGGCGGCACTACGTCTCGGTCGACGGCGGCATGAGTGACAACATCCGCACCGCGCTGTACGGCGCCGACTACACGGTGCGCCTGGCCGGCCGCGTCTCCGACGAGACGCCATCGCTCGTGCGAGTCGCGGGCAAGCACTGCGAGTCGGGCGACATCGTCGTCGACGCCGACTACCTGCCGCACGACGTCGGCCCCGGCGACCTCGTCGCCGTCGCGGCGACGGGCGCCTACTGCTGGTCGCTCGCGAACAACTACAACCACGTGCCGCGCCGTCCGGTGGTCGCCGTCCGCGATGGGATGGCGCGAGTGATCGTGCACGGCGAGACGGAGGACGACCTGCTCTCGCGCGACGCGGAGCTCGCGGCATCCGGGTCATCGATCGAAACCGAGTCACCAGAGAGATCCGACACATCCGACGCCGCTGGAGGGGCCCCCGCATGATCGAGTACCGCACCATCCGCGTCGGACTCCTCGGGGCGGGCTCGGTCGGCTCGCAGGTGGCTCGGCTGCTCCTGCACCATACCGACGAGCTCACCCAGCGCATCGGCGCTCGGATCGAGCTCGTCGGCATTGCGGTTCGCGACCCCGCCGCCAGGCGCGACGTCGACCTGCCAAGCGAGCTCTTCACCACCGATGCCGAGACGCTCATCACGGGCTCCGACATCGTCATCGAGCTCATGGGCGGCATCGAGCCCGCGCGCACCCTCGTGCTCGAAGCGATCGCCTCGGGAGCCGACGTGGTCACGGGCAACAAGGCGCTGCTGGCCGGCCACGGGCCCGAGCTGTTCGCCGCCGCCGAGCAGGTCGGTGCGCAGCTCTCGTACGAGGCTGCGGTCGGCGGGGCGATCCCGATCACCCGTCCCCTGCGCGACAGCCTCGCGGGCGACCGCATCGACCGCATCCTCGGCATCGTGAACGGCACCACCAACTTCATCCTCGACCGCATGGACACGACGGGCGCGTCGCTCGAGGACGCCCTCGCGACGGCGACCGAGCTCGGCTACGCCGAGGCCGATCCGACGGCCGACATCGGCGGGTACGACGCCGCGCAGAAGGCGGCGATCCTCGCGAGCCTCGCGTTCCACACGAGCGTCCCGGTCGAGGCGGTGCATCGAGAGGGCATCACGAGCGTCAGCGCCGATCAGGTGGAGTCAGCTCGGCGCGCCGGCTTCGTCGTGAAGCTGCTCGCGATCTGCGAGCGGTTGATCGATGGCGAGACGGGCGACGAGGGCGTCTCGGCGCGCGTCTACCCGGCGCTCGTGCCGCGCAGCCATCCGCTCGCCGCCGTGCACGGCGCGAACAACGCGGTCTTCGTCGAGGCCGCCGCCGCCGGCCCGCTCATGTTCTACGGTGCGGGTGCGGGCGGCGTGCAGACGGCCTCGGCAGTGCTCGGCGACCTCGTCGCGATCGCGCGCCGGCATGTCATCGGCGGCCCGGGCACCGCCGAGTCGACGCACGCGGAACTGCCCGTGCTCGCGATCGGCCGCATCACCACCCGCTACTCGATCACGCTCGAGGTGGCCGACGAGCCCGGCGTGCTCGAGCAGATCGCGCGGGTCTTCGCCGAGCACGGCGTCTCGGTCGAGCAGCTCCAGCAGACCGTGGCCGACGGCTCGCAGCGGGCTACGCTGGTCATCGGGACGCATGAGGCGAAGGAGTCCGCGCTCGCCGAGACCGTCGCCTCCCTCGAGCAGAGTCCCGTCGTCGCATCCGTCGCGTCCGTCCTCCGAGTCGAAGGAGCACTGTGAACCACGCCACCCCCAAGGCATCCTCGCGCCAGTGGCGCGGTGTCATCCGCGAATACGCCGACCGGCTCGACGTGACGGATGCCACGCCCATCGTCACCCTCGGCGAAGGCGGCACGCCCCTCCTGCCCGCGCCGGCGCTCTCGCGCCGCACCGGCGCCGACGTGTGGGTGAAGTTCGAGGGGATGAACCCGACGGGCTCGTTCAAGGACCGCGGCATGACCATGGCCGTGACCAAGGCCGTCGAGGGCGGCGCGAAGGTCGTGATCTGCGCATCGACCGGCAACACCTCGGCCTCGGCCGCCGCCTACGCGACCCACGCGGGCATCACGGCCGCCGTGCTCGTGCCCGAGGGCAGGATCGCCATGGGCAAGCTCAGCCAGGCCATCGCGCACGATGCCGAGCTCATCCAGGTGCAGGGCAACTTCGACGACTGCCTCGACATCGCCCGCGACCTCGCCGACAACTACCCGGTGCACCTCGTCAACTCGGTGAACAACGACCGCATCGAGGGGCAGAAGACGGCCGCCTTCGAGGTCGTCGAGGTGCTCGGCGACGCCCCCGACTTCCACTTCATCCCCGTGGGCAACGCCGGGAACTACACGGCGTACACCCGCGGCTACCGCGAGGACATCGACGCGGGCAACGCCACGCGGTTGCCGCGCATGTTCGGCTTCCAGGCGTCGGGCTCCGCCCCCATCGTCCGTGGCGAGATCGTGCGCGACCCCGACACGATCGCCAGCGCCATCCGCATCGGCAACCCGGCGTCGTGGGAGCTCGCGCTCCAGGCGCGCGACGAGTCGGGCGGCTACTTCGGCGCGATCGACGACGACAAGATCCTCGAGGCGCAGCGCATCCTCTCGGCCGAGGTCGGCATCTTCGTGGAGCCGGCGTCGGCCATCAGCGTGGCGGGCCTGCTCGAGCGGGCCGCCGCCGGAGTCGTGCCCGCCGGCGCACGTGTCGTGCTGACCGTCACCGGTCACGGCCTGAAGGACCCCCAGTGGGCGCTCCGCACCGCCGACGGCTCCGACGTGCAGCCGACGGTCGTGCCCGTCGACACCGCACAGGTGGCCCGGGTGCTCGGGCTGGTGTCATGACCAGCGCGACCGTCGCCCCCGACGCGGGCGCTTCGGCAGCTCCCCTGAGCCCCGTCGAAGGGTCCGTCATCGGCCGCGCCGTGCACGTCAAGGTGCCGGCCACCTCCGCGAACCTCGGTCCCGGCTTCGACACGCTGGGCCTGGCGCTCGCCCGGTACGACGAGCTCGACGTCGAGGCCACGGATGCCGCAACCCACGACATCCAGGTGCACGGGGTCGGCGAAGGGGAGGTTCCGCTCGACGAGTCGCATCTCGTCGTTCGCGCGATCGCCCACACCTTCGCGCACGCTGGGATCCCGCTGCCGAGCCTTCGTCTCGTCGCCCGCAACAGCATCCCGCACGGGCGAGGCCTCGGCTCGTCCGGCGCCGCCATCGTCGCCGGCGTGGTCGCCGCGAAGGGGCTCCTCGAGGGCATCGTGGAGTTCGGGCCCGACGAGCTCCTCGAGCTCGCCACCCAGCTCGAGGAGCATCCCGACAACGTCGCGCCCGCGCTCTTCGGTGGACTCACGATCGCCTGGGTGACACCCGAGGGCCCGAGGCACAAGAAGCTCATCGTGCACCGCGGCGTCTCGCCACTCGTGCTGGTGCCCGAGCACGAGATGTCGACCGCGCTCGCCCGGTCGCTGCAGCCCGAGTCGGTACCGCACGAGGATGCGGTGTTCAACGTGTCGCGCTCGGCCCTGCTCATCGCCGCACTCATCCAGAGCCCCGAGTTGCTGCTCCAGGCCACGGAGGACAAGCTGCACCAGCACTATCGTGCGCAGGCGATGCCAGAGACCGATCGACTCATCGGCGTGCTGCGGGCGGCGGGGCATCCCGCCGTGGTCTCCGGGGCCGGTCCGTCGATCCTCGTGCTGGCGAACGATCCGAGCACACGAGCCGACGCGGTGCGCCTCGTCGAGGAGGCGGCCGACACGGCGTGGCAGGCGCTGCCGCTCGCGGTCGACTTCAAGGGCGCCACGGTCGTGCCCGCCGACTGACGCGGCGACGAGGTCGTCGAGGTGCGGCCGGCCCCGATGCGTCCGGCGCGTCATGCGTCGAAGGCCCCGTCGGTTGGGTGTTAGGATTGACTCGCACCCGGCAGGCGACGCAACTCCTGGCGTTCCCCGCCAATCGTGCAATTTCCAGCAATCCATTGCTTTCGCTCTCGCGCATGTCTGCGCCACCGCGCACGACATCGCTCGTGCCGGCGATCAAGCTCTCCTGGGTCGGCATTCTCGCGACCAGGGGAAAGGAACATACCCAGTGACCAACGCAACCGACCACGCCGACGTGAGTGTGGCGAATCGCACCCGCCTCAGCGCCATGAAGGTCGCCGAGCTCCAGGAGCTTGCCGCATCCCTCGGCATCGCGGGTGCTTCGAAGCGCCGAAAGGGAGAACTCGTCGACCTGATCTCCGCCCACCAGAGCGGCGATGCCACGGCTCAGGCTCCCGCCGAGTCCGATGCGGCCGCCGCCGTCGAGGCCGTCGAGACCCCGGGTCCCGACGCTGCCCCGACGGGCGAGACGGCCGAGCCCCAAGCCGGGCCCGACACCCCGGCCGAGGTGACGAACGAGGCGGCGGCAGCAACCGAGACCGAGGCGGTCGTCGACTCGGCACGCCTCGTCGAGACGACGCCGGCACCCGCGCCTGATGCGGCGGCGACCGCCGGGGCCGCTTCGCCGGAGGCCGCTTCGCCCGAGGCCGCGACCGCCGAGGTCGCTTCGCCCGAGGCCGCGACCGCCGAGGTCGCTTCGCCCGAGGCCGCTTCGCCCGAGGCGCCGCGGACTCGCCAGGGCCGCCAGCCGCGCCGCGCGACGAGCGCCGGCACGGCCGCGACGCTGCACGTGAACCGCGGCGGAGCCGGGGTCGACCTCGTGCCGACCGGCACCGACGCCGGCGCCGATGCCGGCACCGACGCCGACGCGCGCGAGGCCGCGCGGGCCGCCGTCCGCGAGGAGCTCGCGGCCGCGACGGGCGAGGGCGCCCGCGACGGGCAGCAGACCGAGGGCGATGGCGAGCCGGCTGCCGAGCAGCCCCGGCAGGGCCGCAGCCGCAACCGGGGCCGTCGAGGCGGCGACCGCGCTGATCGCGGCGGTGACGACGCGCAGAAGTCCGCAGACGAGCGGCAGGGCCGCCAGAACGGCGAGCGCGGCGACCGGCAGAACGGTTCCGAGCGCGACACGCGCAAGGGCGACGAGCAGGGTGGCAAGTCCGGCCGCGAGCGCCAGGGCGACGGCGACGGCAGCCGTCAGGATGGCGGCCGTGGCCAGCAGGGCCGCGACGCGCAGCCTCAGCCCGAGGGCGAGGGTGGCGGCCGCCGCAACCGCTACCGCGATCGCAAGCGCCGCGGTCAGGGTGGCGGCGACGAGATCGAGCCCGAGATCCTCGACGATGACGTGCTGATCCCCATCGCGGGCATCCTCGACGTGCTCGACAACTACGCGTTCGTGCGGACCACCGGCTACCTGCCCGGTCCGAGCGACGTGTACGTCTCGCTCGGACAGGTGAAGAAGTACAACCTGCGCAAGGGCGACGCGGTCGTCGGTTCGATCAAGCAGCCGCGCGAGGGCGAGTCGAACAGCCGCCAGAAGTACAACGCGCTCGTGAAGGTCGACTCGATCAACGGCCAGACGCCCGAAGAGTCGTCGACCCGGGTCGAGTTCCAGAAGCTCACGCCGCTGTATCCGCAGGACCGCCTGCGGCTCGAGACCGAGCCCACCAAGCTCACCCAGCGGATCATCGACCTCGTCGCCCCGATCGGCAAGGGCCAGCGAGGGCTGATCGTGGCGCCTCCGAAGGCGGGCAAGACGATCGTCCTGCAGCAGATCGCGAACGCCATCTCGATCAACAACCCCGAGGTGCACCTCATGGTCGTGCTCGTCGACGAGCGCCCCGAAGAGGTCACCGACATGCAGCGCACGGTGAAGGGCGAGGTCATCGCGTCGACGTTCGACCGTCCGGCCGAAGACCACACGACGGTCGCCGAGCTGGCGATCGAGCGCGCGAAGCGCCTCGTCGAGCTCGGCCACGACGTGGTCGTGCTGCTCGACTCGATCACTCGCCTCGGCCGCGCGTACAACCTCGCGGCTCCGGCATCCGGTCGCATCCTCTCGGGCGGCGTCGACGCCTCGGCCCTGTACCCGCCGAAGCGCTTCTTCGGTGCGGCGCGCAACATCGAGAACGGCGGCTCGCTCACGATCCTCGCGACGGCCCTGGTCGAGACCGGTTCGAAGATGGACGAGGTCATCTTCGAGGAGTTCAAGGGCACCGGCAATTCAGAGCTCCGACTCTCCCGCCAGCTCGCCGACAAGCGCATCTTCCCGGCCGTCGACGTCAACGCGTCGTCCACGCGCCGTGAAGAGATGCTGCTCTCGCCCGACGAGGTGAAGATCACGTGGAAGCTCCGGCGCGCCCTGGCCGGACTCGAGCCGCAGCAGGCGCTCGAGGCCGTGCTCGGTCGCCTGAAGGAGACGCAGTCGAACGTCGAGTTCCTCATGCTCATGCAGAAGTCGATGCCCGTGGCCAACGGCGCGGCGCACTCGCACGGGCACGAGTCCGACCATCGGTGATCGCGTGTTCGAGTCCGTCCAGGCCCTGCTCGACGAGCACGGGGAGCTCCAGGAGGAGCTCGCCGACCCTGCCCTGCATGCGGACGCCGGACGCGCGAAGCGGGTGAACCGGCGATACGCCGAGCTCAGCCGCATCGTCGCCGCCCACGAGGCGTGGCGGCAGGCCGCCGACGACCTCGAGGCGGCCCGCGAGCTGGCCAAGGAGGATGATGCCTTCGCCGACGAGATCCCGTCGCTCGAACAGGGCCTGGCCGAGGCGCAGGAGCGGCTGCGGCGGCTCCTGATCCCTCGCGACCCCGACGACGGTCGTGACGTGATCATGGAGATCAAGGGCGGCGAAGGGGGCGCGGAGAGCGCCCTCTTCGCGGCGGACCTGCTGCGCATGTACCTGCAGTACGCGCAGTCCAAGGGCTGGAAGACCGAGCTGCTCGAGCGAGACGAGTCCGACCTCGGCGGATACAAGAACGTGCAGGTCGCGATCAAGTCGAACGCCACCGATCCGTCGCAGGGTGTCTGGGCGCACCTCAAGTACGAGGGGGGCGTGCACCGCGTCCAGCGCGTGCCCGTCACCGAGACCCAGGGCCGCATCCACACCTCGACCACGGGCGTGCTCGTCTTCCCCGAGGTCGACGAGCCCGAGGAGGTCGACCTCAACCAGAACGACCTCAAGATCGACGTCTACCGCTCGTCGGGGCCCGGCGGCCAGTCGGTGAACACGACCGACTCCGCGGTGCGCATCACGCACCTGCCGACGGGCATCGTGGTCTCGATGCAGAACGAGAAGTCCCAGCTGCAGAACCGCGAGGCCGCGATGCGCGTGCTCCGAGCGCGCCTGCTCGCGCGCCAGCAGGAGGAACTCGCCGCCGCGGCATCCGATGCCCGCAAGTCGCAGATTCGCTCGATGGACCGTTCCGAGCGCATCCGCACCTACAACTTCCCCGAGAACCGCATCGCCGATCACCGGACCGGGTACAAGGCGTACAACCTCGACCAGGTCATGAACGGCGCGCTCGACGCGCTCATCGAATCGGCCGTCCAGGCCGACGAGGAGGCGCGCCTCGCCCAGCTGGGCGACGAATGAGCCGCGAGCTCGTGATCCGGTCGGCCGCGGCATCCGACTGGGCGCAGATCTACGCGATCATCCAGCAGGTCGTGCGCGAGGGCGAGACGTACGCCCTCCCCGGGTCCCTGTCATCGGATGCCGCACGCGACCTGTGGATCGAGGAGCCGCCCGGGCACACGGTCGTCGCCGAGCTCGATGGCGCGATCGTGGGCACGGCCAAGATGGGCCCCAACCGGCCGGGCCACGGCGACCACATCGGCACCGCGTCGTTCATGGTCGACCCGACCGTCCGCGGTGCCGGTGTGGGCCGGCGTCTCGGGGAGTACGTCGTCGACTGGCACCGGCGCGAGGGCTACGAGGGCATCCAGTTCAACGCGGTCGTCGCATCGAACGAGGCGGCCGTTCGCCTCTGGACGTCGCTCGGCTTCGAGATCGTCGGAACGGTGCCGAACGCGTTCCGCTCACCGCGCCACGGGCGGGTCGGCCTGCACGTGATGTTCCTCGCGCTCTGACGCTCGCCGCGGCATCCGGTCGCCATCGCGCTCTGACGCTCGCCGCGGCATCCGGTAGCCACCGCGTTCGCTGCGCCACTTCGACTTCGTCTGCGCCATCATGACTGGCGCAACACGCTGCCAACTGGCGCAGAAGGAGCCCGTCCACCGTTCCTCAACAGGTCGAACGATGCCCGGCGCGTTCGAGGTGCGGGCGGATGCCGCATCCGCCCGCCGCAGAGGCGGTCATCCTGTCGTCATGGACCTCGATTCGTTGCCGCGAGCGGGTGGAGACGGGATCCCCTCCGCGCAGGCACGTGCCGTCGGCGTCTCGGCGACGCTCCTGACGGCGCGGGACGCGGGCCACCTCGTCGCGGTACGGCGTGGCATCTACGTTCCTGCGGCGGGACGCGACGACCTCTCGGCGGTCGATCGACATCGTGAAATGGCATTCGCCGTCGCGCACCAACGGCCCGGCGTGGTGTTCGCCGGCTTCACTGCGGCCCTGCTCTCGGGGATGCCGGTCGTCGGTGGCGTGTCGCGCGATGTCACGGTGCTCGCGTCGGGCACCTCCGGTCGACGCCGCAACGGGGTGGTCGAGATCGTTCGGCGAACGGGAGCCCCGATACTCACCGACGACGGCGTCGCGGTGACCCCGATCGTCGACACGCTGATCGAGGTGGCACGCAGCCGGCCTCTGCTCACCGCGCTCACGATGACAGATGCTGCGCTCTGGGTTCCGCGATTCGGCGCGACGAAGGCGGTGACCACGATCGAGGATCTCCGTTCAGCCTTCGAGGCGCTCCTGCCGTTCCCGGGCAGCCGCAAGGTCGCCGCGGTGCTCGACCGTGCGACGACACGTGCCGAGACACCCCTCGAGACGCTCAGCCGGGTCCGGATCGAGGAGTTCGGTTTCCCACGACCAGAACTCCACGTGCTCGTGAACCGCCCTGGAGGGCGTGGGCCGGCGTTCCTGGACTTCGCGTGGCCCCACCATGGTGTCTGGGGTGAGGCCGACGGAGCGGGCAAGTACCTGGGCAGCGCCCTCTCCGAGGGCGATCGGCGCTCGCCCGGCGAGATCGTTCGGGACGAGAAGATGCGCGAGAACGACGTGCGGGCAGTGACGCGATGGGCGTGCGGGCGATGGGACTGGGACGAGGCCTGGACGGGCGGGCCGCTCCGTCGCATCCTGCTCCAGGCAGGCCTCCCGTTGGTGCGAGCGAGACGGCGCTGATTCCGCCTCCGGGCCTCGCGGCGCCACTTGTGCGCCCTCTCCGCCAGTCCAGCTGGCGCAGAGGCCGCCGAAGTGGCGCAGCCGGGCGGGGCGGGGGAGCCGACGGGCCGCCGCTCAGATGTGCCAGTCGTGCACGCCGCGCGCGGCGTCCGCCGTCGCGTTGGAGAGCGGCTTGAAGGTCGCCGGGATGCCGACGATGAGCGAGTGCGCCGGGGCATCCTTCGTCACGACCGCGTTGGCGCCGATCGCGCTCCATGCCCCGATGGTGACGTCGCCGAGCACCTTGGCGCCGGCACCGACGGTGACGCCGTCTTCGAGGGTCGGATGCCGCTTCGCTCCGCGGGGCGCACCCCGCGGGGCCTTCCCGCCCAGCGTGACCCCGTGGTAGAGCATGACATCGTCGCCCACGACGGCGGTCTCGCCGATGACCACGCCCATTCCGTGGTCGATGAAGAACCGCCGCCCGATCCTGGCCCCGGGGTGGATCTCGATTCCCGTGAGGAAGCGGACGAGCTGCGAGCCGACTCGCGCCGGAAGGCGGAAACCGGCCGTCCAGAGACGATGCATGAGCCGGTGCGCCCAGATCGCATGCAGGCCCGAGTACGCGAGGACGACCTCGGTCGAACTCCGCGAGGCGGGATCATGCGCGCGCGCGGTGGCGATGTCTTCCCTGAGCCTGCCGAGGATTCCCACCCGGTCAGTCAAGCAGACCTTCGTACAGCACGGTCGACAGGTAGCGCTCCCCGTAGCTCGCGACGATCACGACGATCGTCTTGCCGGCGTTCTCGGGACGCTTGGCGACCTGCGTGGCCGCATACACCGTGGCGCCCGACGAGATGCCGCCGAGGATGCCCTCCTCGACGCCGAGCCGCCGAGCCGTCGCGACCGACTGCTCGATGTCGACGTCGATGATCTCGTCGTAGGCGTCGCGGTCGAGGATCGCGGGCACGAAGTTCGCGCCGATGCCCTGGATCTTGTGCGGACCTGGCTGGCCGCCGTTCAGGATCGGCGACTCGGCAGGCTCGACGCCGATGACCTGCACCTCGGGCTTGCGCTCCTTCAGCACCTGGCCGACTCCCGTGACCGTTCCGCCGGTTCCGATCCCGGACACGAAGATGTCGACCCCGCCGTCGGTGTCGGCCCACACCTCCTCGGCCGTCGTGCGTCGGTGGATGTCGACGTTCGCCTGGTTCTCGAACTGGCGAGCGAGCACCGCGCCGGGCCGCTCTGCGGCGATCTGCTCGGCCCGGGCGACCGCACCCTTCATGCCCTCGCCGCCGGGCGTCAGCACCAGTTCCGCGCCGTAGGCGCGCAGCAGTCCGCGCCGCTCGCGGCTCATCGTCTCGGGCATCGCGATGACGACCTCGTAACCGCGGGCGGCGCCGATCATGGCGAGCGCGATACCGGTGTTGCCGCTCGTCGCCTCCACGATCGTGCCGCCGGGCTGCAGCTCACCCGATGACTCGGCGGCATCGACGATGCCGATGGCGAGGCGGTCCTTCACGCTCGCCGACGGGTTGTAGAACTCGAGCTTGGCCAGCACCGTGGCATCCGCTCCGTCGGTCACCCGACGGAGTCGCACGAGCGGTGTGCCGCCGAAGACCTCGGTGATGTTGTCGTAGACCTTGGCCATCGTGGGTTCCTCTCGAGGTTCGGGTGCGTCGGGTGCCTCGTTCAGCCTACGACCGGCGTCGCGAGCGGGCGACTGCGTTACCCTCCAAGTCGTGGGTGAACGGATGCCGCAGGCCGGCGCGCGACCGCTGCGGACGGTGCGCGACGAGACGGTGGCGCGGCTCTCCGCCGCCGGCGTGCCCGACGCCGAGGTCGACGCGGAGCTGCTCATCGGACACGTGCTCGGGCTCTCCCGAGGGGGCGTGCAGGCGAGGCTCGTCCTGGGGGCCGAGATCGATGCAGCGGATGCCGCAGAGCTCGCGCCGCTCGTCGCCCGGCGTGCGGCGCGCGAGCCCCTCCAGCACCTCACCGGACGCGCTGCGTTCCGGTCGCTCGAACTCGCCGTCGGGCCCGGGGTGTTCGTGCCGCGTCCCGAGACGGAGCAGGTCGTGCAGCTGGCGATCGACGCCCTCCGCGCTGCCGCCGAACCCGAGCCGATCGCCATCGACCTGGGCGCCGGAAGCGGCGCCATCGCGCTCGCCATGGCCACCGAGGTGCCGCACGCGCGCGTCTGGGCGGTCGAGAACTCGCCCGACGCCTTCGCGTGGACGCGGCGGAACGTCGACGAGGTCGGCGTCGCGAACCTGGAGCTCGTGCTCGGCGATCTCGCGACCGCGCTCGACTCCCTCGTCGGCCGCGCCGCCGTCGTCATCTCGAACCCGCCGTACGTGCCGTCGGGTGAGCTCCCGCCCGACCCGGAGGTGCGGCTCCACGATCCCGATGCAGCCCTGTACGGCGGAGTCGACGGGCTCGACGTCGTGCGGGTGATCTCGGGCCGGGCGGCCGAGTTGCTGCATCCCGGCGGCATGCTCGTGCTCGAGCACGCCGAGACGCAGTCCGTGGCGATCGCCGGGCTCCTCGAGCGCGACGGCTGGCGTGCGATCGCGCACCACCGGGACCTCACCGGGCGCGACCGCGCGACGACCGCGGTGCGCTGACCGGACCCGAGGGCGGGTGATCAGCCCGACCGCTCGGCCTTCTCGCGGGCCTGCTTCTCCCGCTCGAGCGCACGCTTGATCGCCTCGCGCTCGCGCTTCTGGGCCTCGCGCAGCGCCTTCTCGGCTTCTCGCCGTGCCTTGGCGGCCTCCCTGACCTTGGGATCGCGGGGCGGCTCGAGTTCAGGCGGGAGTGCGGCACGCCTCGCCGGCGCCTCGCCGGCCTCCACTCGGGAGACATGGAACGCGATGCCGTCGAGGATGCGCTCGAGCCCGAACTCGAAATCCTCCTGGGTGTCGATCGCGTCGATGTCGCCCGAGCGGCTGCCGGGCTCGGCGACGTACCCTCCGGCCGCGAAGAGGGGCGCGAGATAGGGGAACCGTTCGGGAGTCACGAATTCGGCGAGCGCCGCGAAGGCGTTCTCGCCCGACACGTCCGCCGGGTCGGATGCCGCAGCAGCGGCCCTGAGGTCGCGATCCTGCGCGCTCGTGGCTCGCGAATAGCTCGTGACGAGCAGGAGCGCCGACATCTTCTCGCCGTCGGTCAACGGGAGGTCGCGCACCTCGCGGAGGAACCAGTCGACGATCGTGAAGCTGTTCGGCGTGATCGGCGCGCCCGAGATCGGGATGTCGACGAGCCACGGGTGCTCCCGGTAGGCGGCGCGCATGGCGAGCACCCAGGCCGTCACCCCATCGCGCCAGTTGCGCTCGACGGAGTCGTCGGGCGGGACGGCGACGAGGCTCGCCTCCTCCTGCATGAGCAGGATCAGGTCGTCCTTGCTCGTCACGTAGCGATAGAGCGACATCGTGGTGAAGCCGAGGTTGGCGGCGACCCGGCTCATCGACACGGCGCCGAGTCCTTCGGCGTCTGCGATCTCCATCGCCGCCTCGACGATGCGCTCGATGGAGAGCTCGCGCTTGGGCCCACGCTGCGGGTTCGCCGCGATTCCCCAGGCGAGCGCCACTGCACGCGGAAGCTCGGGGTCGGGCTGCGCCGGGGGAGTGGGCGTGGAGTTCTGCATCGGCTCCCGTTCTCATCGAGATTCCTGCGGGTGTTGACGCTCAGTCTAGAACTGTGTATTACTTAAACGGCAGTGGATGCTATAAACAGTTTGCGTCCTACACAGAGTACACCGATCGAAAGGAAACGGCCATGACGCTCGCCATCGACGCTCGCGGCCTTCGCAAGCGCTTCGGCCGCACCGAAGTGCTCGCGGGGCTCGACCTGGCGGTGCCTTCTGGTACCGTCTTCGCCCTGCTCGGCCCGAACGGCGCCGGCAAGACGACGACCATCAACATCCTCACGACGCTCATCCGACCCGATGCCGGAAGTGCCCGCGTCGCCGGGTACGACGTCGTCGAGCAGGGCGACGACGTCAAGCGGCGGATCAGCCTCACCGGGCAGGCGGCCGCCGTCGACGAGGTGCTCACCGCAACCGAGAACGTGGTGATGATGGGCCGGCTCTCGGGCCTGTCCCGTCGTGAGGCGCACTCGCGCGCCGCCGCGCTGCTCGAGCGCTTCGAGCTGACGGATGCCGCCGGACGACGGGTCGGCACCTACTCGGGCGGCATGCGCCGGCGCCTCGACCTCGCGCTGAGCCTCGTCGTTCCCGTCTCGGTGCTCTTCCTCGACGAGCCGACCACCGGCCTCGACACGCGCAGCCGCAAGGAACTGTGGAGCGTCATCCGCTCGCTCGCCGACGACGGCACGACGGTGTTCCTCACCACGCAGTACCTCGAGGAGGCCGACCGGCTGGCCGACCGCATCGCCGTGCTCGACCGCGGTCGCGTCGCCGCCGAGGGAACCGCCGGCGAGCTCAAGGCCCGCATCGGCGGTGATGTCGTCGAACTTCGCGACGCCGACGGCCTGCTGCTCGTCGAGCTGCCCACCGACGGCACCGTGCACGGCCTCCGAGCCGCGATCGACGAGCTCGACCGCCTGCCGGTCGCGAGCGCACCCGGCGGCGTCGTCTCCATCCGTCGTCCCAGCCTCGACGACGTCTTCCTCGCGATCACCGACCGTGCGGCGGCGCCCGCACCAGAGCTCATCGAATCGAAGTGAATGCCATGACCGCCACCGCGCTCGCCCCCGCCCGTCCCCGTCTCGGCGCCCTCACCGCCGAGTCGACCTTCATCGCCCGGAGCATGCGGCACTCCCTGCGCGACGTCGAGGCGCTGCTCATGTCCGTCATGCTCCCCGTGATGCTCATGCTCATGTTCACGTGGATCTTCGGCAACGCGATCGACCCGTCGGGCGGCTACGTCGACTACGTCGTGCCCGGCATCATCCTGCTCTGCGCGGGTTTCGGCGCCTCGTCGACGGCCGTCTCGGTTTCGCGCGACATGACCACCGGCATCATCGACCGCTTCCGCACCATGCCCCTCCGCAGCGGTGCCGTGCTCACCGGCCACGTCGTCGCGAGCCTCGTGCGCAACCTCTTCGCCACGGCGGTCGTGATCGCGGTCGGCCTGCTCGTCGGCTTCCGTCCGAGCGCCGGCCCGCTGGAGTGGCTCGGCGCGTTCGGGGTCGTCGCGCTGTACATCCTGGCGATCACCTACCTGTTCGCGGCGATCGGACTCGCGGCCTCGACGCCCGAGGCGGCGGTGGGCTACGGGTTCATCCTCCTGTTCCTGCCCTACGTGTCGAGCGCGTTCGTGCCGGTCGAGACGATGCCCGAGTGGCTGCAGCCGATCGCCGAGTACCAGCCGATCACGCCGGTCATCGAGGCGATCCGCGCCCTGCTCATGGATCAGCCGGTCGGCGACAACGTCCTCTGGGCCGTGGTCTGGTGCGTCGCGATCGTCGCGGTCAGCGTCGTCTGGGGCGCGTGGCTCTTCCGGCGCAAGGCCGGGCGCCGCTGACGGCGACTGCAGATCGACGGCTGCCGCGGGCTGCACGGGCCCGCGGCATCCGCGGAGGCGGGCGGGGACTGCCGCACCAGCATAGAATCGTGCAGGTCATGACACCCATCTACGACTGTTCGGTCGACACGGAGTTGCTCGCCGGCATGCGGCTCGCCCGCGCAGCCATCGGTCGCGGCGAACTCGTGGTGATCCCGACCGACACGGTCTACGGCGTGGCGGCCGACGCGTTCACCCCCGCCGCCGTTGCGCGCCTGCTCGAGGCGAAGGGACGCGAGCGCACGTCGCCGCCACCCGTGCTCATCCCCGGCATCCCCACGCTCGACGCCCTCGCGAGCGAGGTGCCCGAACCCGTGCGCCGGCTCGTCGCCGAGTTCTGGCCCGGAGGGCTCACGGTGATCCTCCGCGCCCAGCCGTCGCTGCAGTGGGATCTCGGCGAGACGCGCGGCACGGTCGCCCTGCGCATGCCCGCGCATCCGATCGCGCTCGAACTCCTCTCCGAGACGGGTCCGCTGGCCGTGTCGTCGGCCAACGTGTCGGGTCAGCCGTCGGCCACGACCGCCGCCGATGCCGAGGCGATGCTCGGGGACTCCGTGACCGTGTATCTCGACGGTGGCCCCGCGGGTGAGGGCTACGAGGCGATCGGCGAACGTGCCGGCGACACCTCGTCGACGATCGTCGACGCGACCGGGCTCGATGACGACGGGGGAGTGCTCCGGATCGTCCGCAGCGGCGTCGTCTCGCGCGGGCGCATCGCGCAGGTCATCGGCGAGGAGCTCCTCGCCGAGCCTGCAGCGCCCCGCGATGTCGCTGCAGCCGCCGATGCGGCCGCATCGAGAGCCGGCGAACCCGCGGCATCCGACGCCGATGGGGATGCCGCCGCGTCATGACCCTCTTCCTCGTGCTCGCCCTCGTGGCCGCGCTCGTCACCTTCGGCGGCTCGGTGCTCGTGTGGAAGCTGAGCCTGAAATACCGCCTGTATCCGAAGATCCGCGAGCGCGACGTGCACACGCGCCCGACCCCGCGACTCGGGGGCATCGCGATGTTCGTGGGCATCCTGACCGCGATCGGGGCGGCCGCATTCGTCTCGTCGCTCGGATCGACGAGGTTCTCGAACGTGTCGATCGTGTTCCAGAACCCGGCGCAGATCCTCGCGATCCTCGGCGCGGCGCTGCTGATCGTGCTGATCGGCGTCGCCGACGACATCTGGGACCTCGACTGGACGACGAAGCTCGCCGGGCAGTTCATCGCGGCGGGGCTCATCGCCTGGCAGGGCGTGTCGATCGTCTCGTTGCCCATCGGCGGCATCACCGTGGGCTCGTCGTGGATGAGCGCCACCATCACGGTGTTCGCGATCGTGCTCGTGATGAACGCGATCAACTTCATCGACGGCCTCGACGGGCTCGTGGCCGGCGTCGCCCTCATCGCGAACGGCGTCTTCTTCCTCTACACGTACCTGCTCGTGCAGGAGACGTCGCCGCTCAACTACTTCAACCTCGCGTCGCTGCTCGCGATCATCCTCGTCGGCGCCTGCGCCGGGTTCCTGCCGCTCAACTGGCACCCGGCCAAGCTCTTCATGGGCGACGCGGGTGCGCTCCTCATCGGCCTGCTCATGGCGACGTCGGCGATCTCGGTCACGGGCCAGCTGAATCCCACGGGCGTCGGCTTCGACCAGCTCTTCGCGGCGTTCATCCCGATCCTGCTGCCATTCGCCGTGCTCGTGATCCCGCTGCTCGACTTCGGACTCGCCGTCGTGCGACGACTCCGGGCGGGCAAGTCGCCGTTCGCCGCCGACCGGAAGCACCTGCACCACCGGCTGCTCGACATGGGGCACTCGCACCTGAACGCGGTGCTCATCTTCTACGCCTGGACGGCGGTCGCCTCGGTCGGATGCCTCCTGACGTATGTCTTCCCCGTGTACTTCGACATCGACTCGGGCTGGGCCTTCCTGCTGCTCGGCATCGGGTTCCTCATCTGCGCCGCCCTCACCCTCGCGCCCCTCGGACGCCGGAAGCGGCTCACGGTGGCGGCCGAGGCCGAGGCGTCGCGCGCAGGTGCCGGGTCACTCGATGAGCTGGAACCCACGGCCGTTCCCGGCGGGAGCCCGCGAGATTCCCGCACCCCCGGATTGGAGCACGATGACCGACCGACGTCCTGACCCCGTCGACCGCACGCCCACATCGAACCCGGTGCTGCGCCGGGCGCTCGCGTGGGGCGGGATCCTCGCCGCGGTCGTCCTCGTCGTCAGCGGCATCCTCGGGTTCGTCTTCGCCGGGGCCGAGGGGCTCGTGAGCGCACTCCTCGGCACGCTGATGGCGGTCGTGTTCATGGGCATCACGGCGGCGAGCATCCTGCTCGCGAACCGGTTCGCCTCGAGCGACGTGTTCGTCGGCGTGTTCTTCGGCATCGTGCTCGGCGGATGGATCATCAAGTTCGTCGTCTTCCTCGTGCTCGTCGTGGTGCTGCGCGACGCGTCGTGGCTCAATCCCACCGTGCTCTTCCTCAGTCTCGTGGCCGGAGTGATCGCGTCCCTCGTCGTCGACGTCCTCGTGGTCGCGAGATCGCGCATGCCGTACGCGAGCGACGTCGAGCTTCCGAAGGCTCCCACCGACGACTGACGACCTTCGGCGATTCGTTCGCCGACGCGAAGTATTGCTAGAGTGTTGGGGATCCCCGACGGCCTCCACCCGGCTCACGCCTGTGTGGAATCCGTTCCCGATGTTCGTCGTCGCGAGAGTCCCACTCGACGCCCCGAAACAGGAGACAGCGCTGCTAGCTCACGCCTTGAACCTGCTGGTTCCGATGTCAACAGATGACGAGTTCCACGGGCCGTCCGTCACGGAGTTCTTCCCCGGGCCCCTGTTCCTCGAGGGCACGCCGTTCGAGGTCAACCGCATCATGCTGGTCCGCTTCGTGGCGGTCGCGGCGCTGCTGCTCGTGTTCTGGCTCGGCACCCGCCGCATGAGCGTCGTCCCCGGCCGGTTCCAGAGCCTCGTCGAGATGGGCCTCGACCTCGTTCGCGTGAACATCGCCGACGACCTGCTCGGCAAGAAAGACGGCAAGCGGTTCCTGCCGCTGCTCATGACGATCTTCTTCATGATCCTGTTCATGAACCTCACGGGCGTCGTCCCGTTCCTGAACATCGCCGGCACGTCGGTCATCGGCGTGCCCCTCGTGCTCGCGGTCGTCGCCTACGTGGCGTTCATCTACGCCGGCATCAAGAAGAGCCCTGCAGGGTTCTTCAAGAATTCGCTCTTCCCCGCGGGCGTGCCGTGGGTCCTGTACCTCATCGTCACCCCGATCGAGTTCATCTCCACATTCGTGCTCCGTCCGATCACGCTCACGCTCCGACTCCTGATGAACATGATGGTCGGGCACATCCTGCTCGTGCTCTTCTTCGCCGCGACCCAGTTCTTCGTCGTGCAGCTCGGCGGATGGTACACGGCACTCGGCGTCGGCACGCTGGCCTTCGGCCTCGCGTTCACGGTCTTCGAGATCCTCGTCGCCGTGCTGCAGGCCTACATCTTCGCGCTCCTCACCGCGGTCTACATCCAGCTCGCGGTGGCCGAGGAGCACTGAGCCCGGGCGCCCGCCCAGAACCTCCCTAGGAAAGGAAACCCAACGTGGACGCAACCACCGTTCTCGCCGAGATCAACGGCAACATCGCGACGGTCGGATACGGTCTCGCGGCGATCGGCCCGGCCATCGGCGTGGGCATCGTCGTCGGCAAGACGATCGAGAGCATCGCCCGGCAGCCCGAGCTCGCCGGCCGACTGCAGGTGCTGATGTGGATCGGTATCGCCTTCACCGAGGCGCTGGCCCTGATCGGTATCGCCACCTACTTCATCTTCACCAGCTAGTCCCTTCCGCAGCGATATAGGAGGCCAACGTGCTTCATGCAGTACTGAGCGCTGCAGCCGAGGGTGGCGAGGCGAGCCCGAGTCCCATCATCCCCGCCTGGTACGACATCATCTGGTCGTCGGTCTGCTTCGTCATCATCCTCGTCTTCTTCTGGCGATACGTGCTGCCGCGCATGCAGAAGCTCCTCGACGAGCGTGCCGAGGCGATCGAGGGCAACATCGCGAAGGCCGACGAGGCCCAGCGCAAGGCCGAGGCTGCGCTCGAGGAGTACACGGCGCAGCTCGCCGACGCACGGGCCGAGGCGGGAAACATCCGCGAGTCCGCCCGTGAAGACGGCAAGCGGATCGTCGCAGAGGCGAAGAACGCCGCGCAGGCCGAGGCCGCTCGTGTCACTGCGAGCGCGCAGGCCCAGATCGAGGCCGAGCGACAGGCTGCGCTCGTCTCGCTCCGCTCCGAGGTGGGCACGTTGGCGATCGACCTCGCGTCGGGCGTCATCGGCGAGTCGCTCTCCGACGACGCGAAGGCGACCGCCGTCGTCGACCGATTCCTCGCCGACCTGGAGGCCTCCGAGGCCGCCGCCGGAGGGAAGAAGTAATCCATGGGTAGTGCTACGAGGCAGGCCCTCGCCGGTTCGCGAGCCGCACTCGCGGAGCTCGGCCGGGCCGACCTGAAGGTCGCCGAGGACCTCCTCGCCGCCGAGCGCACCATCAGCGGTTCGTCCCAGCTGCGCGCGGCGCTCACCGACACCGAGGCCGACGCGGCCCAGAAGCGAGCCCTCGTCGGTGCGGTCTTCGGCTCGAGGATCGCGCCCGATGCGGTCACCCTGCTCGTGGGCGCGTCCTCCAGCCGGTGGTCCGACGACCAGGACTTCCTCGCCGGCATCGAGGAGCTCGCCTACCGGGCCGCCGCGGAGTCCGCGCCCGAGGGCGTCGACATCGACGCCGAGCTGTTCGCCTTCGAGCGCGCGGTCGCTTCCGACTCCGAGCTCGAACTCGCGTTGGGCAGCAAGCTCAGTGCGCCCGAGGCGAAGACGAAGATCGTCGATCGGCTCCTCGACGGCAAGGCGACCCCGCAGACCATCGCGATCGTGCGGCACCTCGTGCAGGAACCCCGCGGTCGTCGCATCGGCGAGATGCTGCGCCACGCGGCATCCGTCATCGCGAACCAGCGTGGATTCGACATCGCGACCGTCACCACGGCGGTTCCGCTCAGCGACGCGCAGCTCTCCCGCCTCGAGCAGGGGCTCGCACAAGACGGGCGCCGCATCCGATTCGACACCATCGTCGACCCCTCCGTACTCGGCGGGGTCCGGGTGCAGATCGGCGACGACGTCATCGACGGCAGCGTCGCCTCGCGTCTCAGCTCGCTGAGGCAGAAGCTTGCCGGCTGACGCCGGTTGAACACGACCGGCGTCCTGCGCCGCGACCCAGCCCCAGAAAAGGAAAAGGCAATGGCAGAACTCTCCATCAGCCCCGATGAGATCCGTTCGGCTCTCTCGGAGTTCGTCTCATCGTACGAACCCGACCAGGCGCAGAAGACCGAGGTCGGATACGTCACCGACGCGGCCGACGGCATCGCGCACGTCGAGGGCCTGCCCTCGGCCATGGCGAACGAGCTCGTGCGCTTCGCCGACGGCACGCTCGGCCTCGCGCTGAACCTCGACGAAGACGAGATCGGCGTGGTGGTGCTCGGCGAGTTCACCGGCATCGAAGAGGGCATGGAGGTGACCCGCACCGGCGAGGTCCTGTCGGTCCCCGTCGGCGAGGGATACCTCGGCCGCGTCGTCGACCCGCTCGGCAACCCCATCGACGGCCTCGGCGAGATCACCGGCATCGAGGGCCGCCGTGCGCTCGAGCTCCAGGCTCCCGGCGTCATGCAGCGCAAGTCGGTGCACGAGCCGCTGCAGACCGGCATCAAGGCCATCGACGCCATGATCCCGATCGGCCGCGGCCAGCGCCAGCTGATCATCGGCGACCGCCAGACCGGCAAGACCGCCATCGCCATCGACACGATCATCAACCAGAAGGCGAACTGGGAGTCGGGCGACCCGAACAAGCAGGTCCGCTGCATCTACGTCGCGATCGGCCAGAAGGGCTCCACGATCGCCTCGGTGAAGGGCGCCCTCGAAGACGCCGGTGCGATGGAGTACACGACCATCGTCGCGGCCCCGGCCTCCGACCCTGCCGGCTTCAAGTACCTCGCGCCCTACACCGGCTCGGCGATCGGCCAGCACTGGATGTACGACTCGAAGCACGTGCTCATCATCTTCGATGACCTGTCGAAGCAGGCCGAGGCCTACCGCGCCGTCTCGCTGCTGCTCCGCCGCCCGCCGGGCCGTGAGGCCTACCCCGGCGACGTGTTCTACCTCCACTCGCGTCTGCTCGAGCGCTGCGCGAAGCTGAGCGACGAACTGGGCGCCGGCTCCATGACGGGCCTTCCGATCATCGAGACCAAGGCGAACGACGTCTCGGCGTACATCCCGACCAACGTGATCTCGATCACCGATGGCCAGATCTTCCTGCAGTCCGACCTGTTCAACTCCAACCAGCGTCCGGCGGTCGACGTGGGCATCTCGGTGTCCCGGGTCGGCGGCGACGCGCAGGTCAAGTCGATCAAGAAGGTCTCCGGCACGCTGAAACTCGAGCTGGCGCAGTACCGCTCGCTCGAGGCCTTCGCGATGTTCGCGAGCGACCTCGACGCGGCCAGCCGCCGTCAGCTCGCCCGCGGCGCCCGCCTGACCGAGCTCCTCAAGCAGCCGCAGTACTCGCCCTACCCCGTCGAGGAGCAGGTCGTCTCGATCTGGGCCGGCACCAACGGCAAGCTCGACGAGGTTCCCGTCGAGGACATCCTGCGCTTCGAGCGTGAGCTTCTCGATTACCTCGGCCGGAACACCACGGTGCTCAGCGAGCTCCGCGACACCAACGTGCTGTCCGACGAGAACATCGCGACGCTCGAGGCGGAGGTCGACAAGTTCAAGCTCGAGTTCCAGACCGGTGAGGGCAAGCCGCTCGCCTCGGTCGGGCGCGAGGAGTTCGAGGCGATCGCCGAAGAGGACGTCAACCAGGAGAAGATCGTCAAGTCCCGCCGCTAGGCCGCGACCACCGATCGGATTCTAGGGATACAGGAGAGACATGGGAGCGCAACTTCGGGTCTACCGGCAGAAGATCAGGTCTGCCCAGACGACGAAGAAGATCACGAAGGCGATGGAACTCATCGCCGCCTCGCGCATCCAGAAGGCGCAGGCGCGCGTGACCGCTTCGACGCCGTACTCGCGCGCGATCACGCGTGCCGTGTCGGCGGTGGCGACGTATTCGAACGTCGATCACGTGCTGACGACGGAGCCCGAGCGCATCGAGCGCGCGGCAGTGGTGATCCTGACGTCCGACCGCGGACTTGCGGGCGCATTCAACTCGCAGGTGCTGCGTGAGGCCGAGGAGCTCACCGAACTCCTCCGGTCCCAGGGCAAGGAGGTCGTGTACTTCCTCGCGGGCCGCAAGGCGGTGGGCTACTTCCAGTTCCGCCGCCGGGCGTCCGAGCGGCAGTGGACCGGCAGCTCCGAGAACCCCGAGTTCGAGCTCGCCAAAGACATCGCCGATGCGGTGCTCGAGGCGTTCCTTCGCGACAGCTCCGACGGTGGCGTCGACGAGATCCACATCGTGTACAACCGGTTCGTCAGCATGATGGTGCAGACACCCGAGGTGGTGCGCCTGCTGCCCCTCGAGGTCGTCGAGGGCGTCGAGGAGCCCGACTCCGCGGTTCAGCCGTTGTACGAGTTCGAGCCCGACGTCGAGACGGTCCTCGATTCCCTGCTTCCGGTGTACATCGAGAGCCGCATCTTCAACGCGCTCCTGCAGTCGGCGGCCGCCAAGCACGCTGCGACGCAGAAGGCGATGAAGTCGGCATCCGACAACGCCGACAAGCTCATCACCGACTACACCCGCCTCGCGAACGAGGCTCGACAGGCCGAGATCACGCAGCAGATCGCCGAGATCGTGGGCGGCGCCGATGCGCTCGTCGTGAAGAAGTAATCCAGAAAAGAGAGAGCACAATGACTGACACCGCAACTGCGCCGGTCGCCGAACAGGCCACCGGTGCCGTCGGCCGCATCGCCCGGGTGACGGGCCCTGTCGTCGACATCGAGTTCCCGCACGACTCGATTCCCGACATCTACAACGCTCTCCGCACCGAGATCACCATCGGCGGCGAGACGTCGGTCCTCACGCTCGAGGTCGCGCAGCACCTCGGCGACGACCTCGTGCGCGCCATCGCACTGAAGCCCACCGACGGGCTCGTGCGCGGCCAGGAGGTCACCGATACCGGCGAGGCGATTGCGGTGCCCGTCGGCGACGTCACCAAGGGCAAGGTCTTCAACGTGATCGGCGAGGTGCTGAACGCCGAGCCCGGTGAGCAGATCGAGGTCACCGAGCGCTGGCCGATCCACCGCAAGCCCCCGGCCTTCGACCAGCTCGAGTCGAAGACGCAGCTCTTCGAGACCGGCATCAAGGTCATCGACCTGCTCACCCCGTACGTGCAGGGTGGCAAGATCGGCCTCTTCGGCGGTGCGGGCGTCGGCAAGACCGTGCTCATCCAGGAGATGATCCAGCGCGTGGCTCAAGACCACGGTGGTGTGTCGGTGTTCGCCGGTGTGGGCGAGCGCACCCGTGAGGGCAACGACCTCATCCACGAGATGGAGGAGGCGGGCGTCTTCGACAAGACCGCGCTCGTCTTCGGGCAGATGGACGAGCCCCCTGGCACGCGTCTCCGCGTCGCCCTCTCGGCACTCACGATGGCGGAGTACTTCCGCGACGTGCAGAAGCAGGACGTGCTCCTGTTCATCGACAACATCTTCCGGTTCACGCAGGCGGGCTCCGAGGTGTCGACGCTCCTCGGCCGGATGCCGTCGGCCGTGGGATACCAGCCGAACCTCGCCGACGAGATGGGCATCCTGCAGGAGCGCATCACCTCGACTCGCGGTCACTCGATCACCTCGCTGCAGGCGATCTACGTGCCCGCCGACGACTACACCGACCCCGCGCCGGCGACCACGTTCGCGCACCTCGACGCGACGACCGAGCTCTCGCGTGAGATCGCGTCGAAGGGTCTCTACCCCGCGGTCGACCCGCTGACCTCGACGTCGCGCATCATGGACCCGCGGTACCTCGGCGAGGACCACTACCGCGTGGCGACGGCCGTGAAGGCGATCCTGCAGAAGAACAAGGAACTCCAGGAGATCATCGCGATCCTCGGTGTCGACGAGCTGTCCGAAGAGGACAAGATCACGGTGGCCCGTGCTCGCCGCATCCAGCAGTTCCTGTCCCAGAACACCTACATGGCGAAGAAGTTCACGGGGGTCGAGGGCTCGACGGTGCCGCTCAAGGAGACGATCGAGTCGTTCGACGCGATCGTTCGGGGTGACTTCGACCACGTGGCCGAGCAGGCCTTCTTCAACGTCGGCGGAATCTCCGACGTCGAAGAGCGGTGGGCGCAGATCCAGAAGGAGAACGGCTGAGCATGGCCGCGCTCAACGTGAGCGTCGTCTCGGCCGACCAGGAGGTCTGGTCGGGCGAGGCGTCGATGGTGGTCGCTCGCACGGTTGAAGGCGAGATCGGCATTCTGCCGGGGCACGAGCCGATGCTCGCGATCCTGGCCGGCGGTGAGGTGCGTGTGACGCTGCCGGGCGGTGAGAAGCTCACCGCCAACGCGGAGGACGGATTCCTGTCGGTGCAGTCCGACGCCGTGCAGGTCGTCGCCTCTCGCGCCGGACTCGCCTGAGGAGGACCGGATGCAGGGGGAGCAGCCGTTCGACCGTCAGTTCGGTGACCTGACCGTCACCCAGCTCGTCGTCATGGCAGGGTTGCCGGCGGCCGGCAAGTCCACGATCGCCGAGATCATCGGCGCACGCCTGGGCGCGACCGTCGTCTCCGTCGACCCGATCGAGTCCGCGATCCTGCGCGCCGGAATCGATGCCGATCAGCCCACCGGCCTCGCGGCGTACCTCGTGGCCGAGGAGATCGCCCAGAAGGAGCTCGACTCGGGCCGCACCGTCATCGTCGATGCGGTGAACGCCGCCGAGGCGGCCCGACTGCAGTGGCGCGACCTGGCCGCGCGCGCCGACGTGCGTCTTCGGGTGATCGAAGTCGTGTGTTCCGACGAGGCGCTGCACCGGGCACGTCTCGCGAAGCGGGAGGGCCGGATGCCGCACTACGAGGAGACCACCTGGCGGGCCGTCGAGCAGAGTCTCGAAGGGTACGCGCCGTGGTCGGGCCCCTCATCGGCCCTGCCGCGCGTGACGGTCGACAGCGTCCACCCGCTGGGGTCGAACGTCGAGGCGGCACTCGCCTTCATCGCCTCGTAGATGCTCGTTCTGCTGCCACCGTCGGAGACGAAGCGCGACGGCGGCGACCGGCCACCACTCGATCTCGCCGCGCTTCATCACCCCGAGCTCGCCGAGATCCGGTCGGGGCTCGTCGATCGGGTCGTCGCACTCGCCGACGACGTCGCCGCTGCCCTTCACGCCTTGAAGCTCGGGCCCCGGCAGGTCGCTGAGGTCGAACGGAACCGCCGCCTGCGCACATCGGGCACGATGCCGGCGATCGATCGCTACACCGGCGTGCTCTTCGACGCCCTTGATGCCGCACGCCTCGACACGGCCTCCCGTGCGTTCGCCGGGCAGGCGGTCATGGTGCATTCGGCCCTCTTCGGCCTCGTCGGGGCGCTCGATCCCATCCCGGCGTATCGCCTGTCGCACGATTCGCGGGTGCCCGGTGTTCGGCTTCGTTCGCTGTGGCAGGCGCCCCTCGAGGCGTGTCTGGCGGAGCGCCGCGGGCTCATCGTCGACCTTCGCTCGGAGGGATACGCGTCGCTGGGACGGGCGCCGACCCGTGCCGGCAGCGCCTTCGTGCGCGTGGTATCGGAGGATGGCGACGGACGGCGACGCACTCTCAACCACTTCAACAAGCAGGCGAAAGGCGCGTTCACCCGTGCGATGGTCGTCGACCGCCCGTCGCTGCACACGGTCGACGACCTCATCGCCTGGGCCGGGGAAGCGGGATTCTCACTCGACCTCGGGTCGTCGCGACGTGCCGACGGACCCATCGAGCTCGAACTCGTCGCTTGAGCCCTGACCACCGACCTGGCCTGGATCAGGAGGCGACGCTGGCAGGAACGGCGTTGCGCGCCCGGAAGCAGCCGCTCAGGTGATCGTCGACCATGCCGGCCGCCTGCATCAGCGCGTACATCGTGGTCGGACCGACGAAACGGAAGCCGAGCTTGCGCAGACTGCGACTCATCGCTTCGGACTCGGGAGTGGTCGCGGGGACGTCTGCGAAGGTCGTCGGAGGTGCAGGTCGTGCCGGGGAAGCGAAGCTCCAGAGCAGTTCGTCGATCGGCACCTCGAGCGCGAGCGTCGCCCGGGCGTTCTGGATGGTGGCCTCGATCTTGCCACGGTGCCTGATGATGCGGGCATCACCGAGCAGCCGCTCGACATCGGCTTCGCCCATCGCGGCCACGCGTTCGACGTCGAACCCGTGGAAGACCTCGCGAAACGCGGGGCGGCGCCGCAGGATCGTGATCCACGACAGCCCGGCCTGGAACCCCTCGAGGCAGACCTTCTCGAAGAGCCGGACCGGATCGTGCTGTGGGGTTCCCCACTCCTCGTCGTGGTAGCGGCGGTACTCGGGGTCATGGGCACCCCAGGCGCATCGGATGCGCCCGTCGTCGCCCTCGACGAGTTCGGCTCGCGGAACGACGCTCATGCGGCGAAGCCGATGCGCTCGTGGCCGAGGAGCCAGAGCTTGGTCGGGATGCCGTTGCCACCGGAGTAGCCGGTGATGCGCCCATCTGCGGCGAGCACCCGGTGGCAGCCGACGATGATCGGCACCGGGTTGGCGCCGACGGCCGCGCCGATGGCGCGCGCCGACCCCGGCCTGCCGACCGCGACCGCCAGCGCCCCGTACGAGGTGGCTTCGCCCCACCCGAGCCGGTCGAGTTGCGACCAGACGGCCTGCTGGAACGGCGTGCCGGCACGGCGCACCGGGATGTCGAAGGCGACACGGGAACCCGCGAAGTACTCGAGCAACTGCTCACGGGCACGGTCGAGGACGGCGTTGCTGCGCTCTGGCTCGTCGTCGTGGGGAAGGGCCCCGTCGCGCTCGATGGAGAGGGACGTGACGGCGACGTCGTCGCCGACGAGCTCGATGCGCCCGATCGGGCTCTCGAGCCGGGTGAGGAACACGTTGGTCATGTCTCGAGCGTAGCCGCGGCATCCGACATCGACTCGCGGGATTCGGACATCGGAACGGGGTCGCCGGGGTCGTCGCCTGTGGAGGGGAAGTGCGAGCACCGCCGTCCGCGGCATCCGACCCTCCTCGGCCGTCGGGCATAGGCTCGAGGGGTGACGGAACTCGAGTACCGGTCCCTCGGCCGCTCCGGCCTGCGCGTGTCGGCCGTCGGCCTGGGCGGCAACAACTTCGGCCGAGCCGGCACGGCCACCGAGACGCAGGAGGGCACGAATGCGGTGGTCGCAGCGGCCCTCGAGTCCGGCGTGACGCTCCTCGACACGGCCGACACCTACGGCAGGGAGTACGGACTGAGCGAGACGCTCCTCGGCAACGCGCTGCAGGGCCACCGCGATGAGGTCGTGATCGCCACGAAATTCGGCCACGAGCAGATGCATTCGCCGATTCCCGCATGGGGGGCGCGCGGTTCCCGACGATACGTGCGTCTCGCGGTCGAGGGCTCGTTGCGCCGGCTCCGGACCGATTGGATCGACCTCTACCAGCTGCACACGCCCGACCCGGTGACGCCGATCGAGGAGACCCTCGCCGCGCTCGACGACCTCGTGCGCGAGGGCAAGGTGCGGTACATCGGTCACTCGAACCTGGCCGGGTGGCAGATCGCCGAGGCGGAGTTCGTCGCGCGCGAGCTCGGCGCGAACCGCTTCATCTCGGCGCAGAACGAGTACAACCTGCTCGCCCGGGCCGCGGAGTCGGAGGTGCTGCCTGCAGTCCGGCGGTTCGGGCTGGGATTCCTTCCGTTCTTCCCGTTGCAGAATGGCCTGCTCACTGGGAAGTTCCGGCGAGACGATACGCCGCCCGACACCCGCATCATGCGGCAGCGTCGGCACATCGTCGACGACGCACCGTGGGACGTGCTCGACCGCTACCGGTCGTTCGCGGAGGACCGCGGCATCACCATGCTCGAGGCCACGTTCGGGTGGATGCTCGCCCAGCCCGCGCTTGCGAGTGTGATCGCCGGAGCGACGCGACCCGAGCAGGTCTCACAGAATGCCGCGGCGGGCGGCCGATGGAAGCCGACGCCCGCCGAGCTCGCCGAGGTCTCGGAGCTGTTCGCGCTCGGTTGACTCGTCCTCCACAGGCGTGGCGCCGCGCGCGGGTCACACCCGGGTTCACCGCTTCGGCGAGGGGGCGGATGCCGCGGCGGCACGCTGTCGGCATGACCACCATCATCCGAGCCGGCGCACCGCACGATCTCCTCGCGCTCGTCCCCGCACTCGCGGGCTTCCTCCCCGAGCGCTCCGTTGTCTGCGTGGCGTTCCGGGGAAACCGCTCAGCGGGCGTCCTCCGGCACGACCTTCCACGACACGCCCGCGACCGCGCCGCGGTCGTCGACGCCATCATCGGCACGATGTGTCGGATGCCGGGTGTCGATGCCATCGTGCCGATCGTGTACACCGACGCCACCTTCGCCGGCGCAGCGGGCATTCCCGAACGCACGCTGCTCTCCCTCGTCGTGCGACGCGCCGAGCAGGCGGGATTCCACGTGCGCGATGCGCTGTGCCGGGCGGCCGACGCGTGGGGCTCGCTGCTCGACCGCGACGGTCCGGCGACGGGCCATCCGCTCGAGCTGATCGATCAGAGTCCGGCGGCACGGCAGGCGCCTGATTCCGGCGCAGCCCTCGGCACCGCGTCGTCCCTCGCGGAGCTTCCCGAACCTGATGCCGCGACGGCCGGGGCGATCGCATCGGAGCTTGCCGCGCTCGCCGACGAGCGGACGCTCGAGGCCCGACTCGTCCGACTCGGTGCCAACGCGGATCCGGTCGAGCTCGTGGAGTCGCTCGTCGCACCTGGTGCCTCGAAGCAGCCCCCTCTCCGACTGGCTTGGTTCCTCCATCTCGCGGGGCGCCCGCCGATCCGTGACGCGATGTTGCTGCAGTTCGCGTTCGGGCCCGCGATCGGCGAGGCGGCTCACCTCGACGCGGAGCAGACGGCCGCCCGGGCCGAGGAGGAGGGTCTCACGGTGGACGAGTTGGTATGCCGCGATGAGGAGCACGGCGTGCTCGACGAGGCGACCGACCTGCTCGGTCGCCTCATGCTCGGCCAGTCGCCGCTCCGGCCCGATGTCCGACGCGTCGAGCGGGCCCTCACCGTCGTGCGCACGGCGATCGCCGCCGCGCCGACCGAGTCTCGCTGCGGCGCGCTCTGCATCGCGGCCTGGCTCGCCTGGTCGATCGGCCGTGGCTCGGGCGCGAGCGCACTGCTCGACCAGGCGCTCGCCATCGACCCCGGGCACACGATGGCCGCACTGCTGACCGAGTTCATCGGCAGCGGGGCGCTGCCGGAATGGGCATTCGCCGAGTCGGGGGCGACGGGGCCGGTCAGTGCCCGGTGAACGGGGCGATCACGCGGGCGGTGAGCGACGGTCGCGCCGTGATCCGCTCCTCCACGTCGGCGAGGGCCATCCCCAGGAGGCCGAGATTGGTACCCGCGAACCGCAGCGGCTCGGGTTCCCACAGGGGAGAGCGGTGATTCGTCCACGGCAGCCGCACCAGGTCGGTGTCGTGCCCCAGTACGAGGTCGGCCAGGGTGCGTCCGGCGAGGTTCGTCGTCGAGAGCCCGTCGCCGACGTACCCGCCGGCGAAGCCGACGCCCGTGCGGGGGTTGTAGCTCGCGCTGGCATGCCAGTCGCGCGCGATGCCCAGCGGTCCGCCCCATCGGTGCGTGACCTGGGCACCGCCCACCGCCGGGAACAGGTCGCGCAGGGCGGCGTGCAGGTGCTCGAAGACGCGCTCGTCGCGTTCGAACTCCGGTCCGATCGCGCTGCCCCAGTGGTAGCGCGCCCCGCGTCCGCCGAACGCGAACCGGTTGTCCGCGGTGCGCTGACCGTAGACGAGCAGGTGGCGATAGTCGCTGAAGGTCTGGCCGTGGCGGATGCCGATCTCGTCCCAGACCTCCTCGGGCAACGGCTCCGTGGCGATCATGAGCGAGTGGATCGGCGCGACGCGCCGCCGCGCACGAGGGAGCTGCGATCCGTACCCCTCGAGCGCGATGATCACGTGCCGAGCCGACACGACGCCTTCCCGGTGGCCATCGACCGCGCTGAACCGCACCTTGCCCGCCGACCAGTCGAGCACCTCCGTGCGTTCGAAGATCGAGACCCCCATCGTTTCGACCACCTCGGCGAGTCCACGCACGAGCTTCGCGGGGTGCACCCTGGCGCACGCGGGGTCGAACGTGGCAGCGGGCGCCTCACCGTCGAGGCCGGTCGCACCGAATCGACCGCTGACGGTGCGCTGATCCCAGTACTCGATGCGATCGACGCCGAAGCGCGCCGCCTCGGCGGCCTCGGCGCGGGCGGCCCCCCGCTGCACGTCGTTCCGCGCGAACACCACCGTGCCGCCCAACTCGTAGTCGCAGTCGATGCCCTCGGCTCGCGTGACGCGGCCGACCTCCTCGACGGTGTCGACCATCGCCTGCCGCATGGCGACCGCCGCCTCGAAGCCGGCGTCGCGTTCGAGTCGCCCCGCCGAACGAGGGAACAGCGCCGAGCACCATCCGCCGTTCCGCCCCGAGGCGCCGAACCCGGCGATCTCGCGCTCGATCACCGCGATCCGAAGCGCCCGATCGGCCTTCGCGAGGGCGTACGCCGTCCACAATGCGGTCAACCCGCCGCCGACGAGGCAGACATCGAACCGCGCGTCGCTCGTGAGCGGCGCCCTGGGCTGGAGCCGATCTCGTCCGGCGACCACGAGGTCATCGAGCCAGAAGCTCGCGCGCCGGTACGAGGCCTGCGAACCGTCCGTCTGCGCAGGCCTCGCCACCTTCGCCATCAGACTCGCGCCGGCACGAGGAGGTGTTCTCCGCCGTGCTCGTGACCCCGGAAGTCGGCGGCACGGTTCGTGGCCTCGGTCAGCACGCCTCGCAGGATCTGCTCGATCTCCTGGAACTCGGGCACGCCGATCGTGAGCGGGGGTGCCAGCTGGATGACGGGGTCGCCGCGGTCGTCGGCACGGCAGTACAGGCCCGCGTCGTACAGCGCCTTCGAGAGGAAGCCGCGCAGCAGGTGCTCGGACTCCTCGTCGTTGAACGTCTCGCGGGTCGCCCGGTCCTTCACGAGTTCGATGCCGAAGAAGTACCCGTCGCCGCGCACGTCGCCGACGACCGGGATGTCGAGCAGCTTCTCGAGCTCCGCACGGAACAACGGCGAGTTCTCGCGCACACGCTCGTTGAGGCCCTCCTCCTCGAAGATGTCGAGGTTCGCCAGCGCCACGGCGGCCGACACGGGGTGCCCGCCGAACGTGTAGCCGTGGTAGAACGACGTCGTGCCGGTCTTGAAGGGCTCGTAGATCCGGTCGGAGATGATGGTGGCGCCGATCGGGGAGTAGCCCGAGGTCATGCCCTTGGCGCAGGTGATCATGTCGGGAACGTAGCCGTATGCATCGCACGCGAACATGTGCCCGATGCGACCGAAGGCGCAGATCACCTCGTCGGAGACGAGCAGCACGTCGTACTCGTCGCAGATCTCGCGCACGCGCTGGAAGTAGCCGGGCGGCGGCGGGAAGCATCCGCCCGAGTTCTGCACCGGCTCGAGGAAGACCGCGGCGACGGTCTCGGGGCCCTCGAAGAGGATCATCTCCTCGATGCGGTTCGCCGCCCAGACGCCGAAGGCCTCGAGGTCGTCGGCGGGAGCGCCGACGTCGGCCGCCCGGTAGAAGTTCGTGTTCGGCACGCGGAACCCGCCCGGCGTGACCGGCTCGAACATCTCCTTCATCGCCGGGATACCGGTGATGGCGAGGGCACCCTGGGGGGTGCCGTGGTAGGCCACGGCTCGCGAGATCACCTTGTGCTTCGTCGGCCGGCCCATCAGCTTCCAGTAGTACTTGGCGAGCTTGAACGCCGTCTCGACGGCCTCGCCGCCGCCTGTGGAGAAGAAGACGCGGTTGAGGTCACCCGGGGCGTAGCCGGCCAGGCGGTCGGCGAGTTCGATGGCCGCCGGGTGGGCGTACGACCAGATCGGGAAGAAGGCGAGCTCCTCGGCCTGCTTCGCCGCCACCTCGGCGAGGCGGCGACGACCGTGACCCGCGTTGACGACGAAGAGTCCCGAGAGCCCGTCGAAGTACTGCCGACCGTCGACGTCGTAGATGTGGTGCCCCTCGCCGCGCGTGATGATCGGCACGCCCGACGTCTCCATCGTGGACTGCCGGGCGAAGTGCATCCAGAGGTGGTCCTTCGCCTTCTGCTGCAGGTCGTCGGGGTCGTACGCCACGGAGTTGCGGCTCGGCGGCATGTCGAGGGTCGTCATCTTCTTCCTCCTTCGGAGTCCCGCTCAGCGGGTGCCCCAGTTGTAGTACTGCTTCTGAAGCTTCAGGTACACGAACGTCTCGGTGCTCTGCACGCCCTCGAGATTGCGGATGCTCGAGTTCAGCAGGGTGATGAGCTCGTCGTCGTCCTCGCACACCACCTCGGCGAGCAGGTCGAAGCTCCCCGCCGTGAGCACGACGTAATCGATCTCTGGGATCTCGGCGAGGCGCTCGGCGAGCACGCGGGTGTCGCCGTCGGCACGGATTCCGATCATCGCCTGACGCGTGAAGCCGAGCTGCATCGGGTCGGTCACCGCGACGATCTGCATGACGCCGGCCTCGGTGAGTCGCTGGACGCGCTGCCGCACGGCCGCCTCCGACAGGCCGACCGCCTTGCCGATGTCGGCGTACGACCGTCGGCCGTCGGCCTGCAGCTGCTCGATGATCGCCTTCGACACGTCGTCGAGGTTCACCGGGCGCGGCACACCGTTGCGGAGGGCATTCGTCATTCGTCGATTGTGACAGTGAAGGATGCCTCTGGCAAGCGATTCCGTCGCCATGAGGCCGCGCGACAACTGATTTCGCTGCACCAGCGCCTGGTTCGCCCACAGGCGGCGCGAGTGCCAGACTGGTCGTCATGGTCGCGGGATCCGTCACGAGCGCGGCGGTGACCGGTGCCCCCGCGTGGGACGTCGTCGTCGGCGAACGATTCATCGCGGCGATCGCCGCGCCGTCGCCCGATCGCTGCTCGAGTGCGCTCGCCGACGCGTCGACCGACGAACGCATCGGCATCGAACAGCTCGTCGGGCTCGTGCCCGTCGGAGGGGCCGACGCGGTCGAGTCGTTCGCGATCCTCTGGTGGCCGCGAACCGGCGGTGAGGTGACCGCGGTGGTCCGCGGAACCGCCGTCGGCGACCTGGGCTCGCCCGGTGGCGTGCGCCGATTCGATGCGCGCGGCATCCACCCGTGGCACCTCGCCGAGTTCGGGGGCGTGACCGCCCTGCGGATCACCTCGGCGGAGTCGCCGCTCGACGGCCTCGGCGACGCGCCCGACCCGGGGCGCCAGTCGCGGGCGGGCCTGCGAGCATCGTCCGTCGAATGGGCGCCCGGCGCGAACGGCAGCGGCGGTGCGCGTCTCGAGCACGACATGGTGCGAGGCCACTCCGACTCCGATACCCAGCTCATGGTCACGCGGCATCCCGCCGATGCTGAAGGCCCGGTCGCCACGACGCCGATCTCGGTCATCCCCGAAGCGATGATCCTGCGCTCGGAAGTCACGGCCCTCAGGACCGACCCCAGCGCGAACCCCTCGCAACCGCAGGACGGCTCGCCCGACGCCGAGGCTGCGACGTCACTGCCGTACCCCCCGGGGTTCCGCATCGGCTCCGGCCCGGTGCGGCGAGTCACCGGACCGGTGCTCGTCGGGCGACGGCCCCTGCCGCCACGCATCCCGGATCGGCCGGATTCACCAGTCGAGCTGGTCACCGTCGCGTCGCCCGGCGGCGTCGTCTCAGGCACCCACCTCGAGCTCCGGGTGCAGGGCGAGCGGCTCGTCGCCACCGATCTGCGCTCGACGAACGGCACGATCGGCCGCCCCTCCTCGGGGGTTCGGCGCATGCGGGCCGGCGAATCCATCGTCGTCGCACCGGGCACGAGCCTCGACCTCGGAGACGGTACGATCATCCAGATCGTCCACTCCCCTGAACGTCGCCCCGAGTGACCCAGAGAGACAGCAGGCTCAACGCGTGACGCAGATCGGCAACGGCAATGCCAGGCATCGCGTGATCCTGCCCGACGAGACGGAGATCACCATCTCCTGGGCCGCGATGACCGACACCGGTCTGCGACGAGAGGTGAACGAAGACAGCTTCGTCGCGCAGGCGCCGATCTTCGCCGTCGCCGACGGCATGGGCGGTCACGCCGCAGGCGACTTCGCGAGTGCGGCCGTCGTCACTCGCCTCGCCGAGTACGGCGGCAAGCCCATCATCGGCACGCCCGAGATCGATCACGCCCTGCGGCTCGCCGTCCAGGACATGGGGCGAGGAGCCGGCGTCACCGACGAGGGGAGCGGGACCACGGTCACCGGGGCGGCGCTCGGTGCCGTGTCCGACGAGCCGGCCTGGATCGTCTTCAACATCGGCGACTCCCGCGTCTACCGCCTCGTGGGGGGTGTGCTCGAGCAGCTCACCGTCGACCACTCGATCGTGCAGGAGCTCGTCGATGCCGGGCAGATCACCCGCGAGGAGGCCGACACCCATCCCCACTCGAACGTGATCACGCGTGCCGTCGGATTCCACGAGGCGCCCATCCCCGACTACCGCGCGGTCGCCGTCGAGGAGGGGATGCGACTGCTCATCTGCTCCGACGGGCTGACGAAGGAGCTGACCTCCTACGGCATCCGCCATTTCCTCCTGGCCAATCAGCGCTCCGAGAAGGCTGCGCGCCAGCTCGTCGAAGCGGCGCTCGGCAACGGGGGGCGCGACAACATCACCGTCGTCGTCGTCGACGTGTTGAAGGTCGCCCGCCGGCACCCGCCGAGACACGGCCGCTCGGGGGCCGACGAGCTGAACTGAGGGATGCCGCGCCGCGAGTGATGCCTGTCCACCAGACGGCGATGCCGCATCCGCGCCCAATCTACAATGGGGGCACCGAGCCGCCGTGACACGGTCGGCTCGATGGACCGAGCGCTGGGAGGATCGTGTCGAGGCGTCTGCCGTCCACCCCGCCGAACCTGCCCGGGTTCGCGTTCATCCGAGTGCTCGGCTCGGGGGGATTCGCCGACGTGTTCCTCTACGAGCAGAACATGCCCAGGCGGCTCGTCGCCGTGAAGGTGCTGCTTCCCGAGGTCGTCAACGACGAGCTCCGGCAGATGTTCCAGGCCGAGGCGAACCTGATGGCGCAGCTGTCGTCGCATCCGTCGATCCTCACCGTCTACCAGGCGAGCGTCGCTGCCGACGGCCGGCCCTACCTCGTGATGGAGTACTGCTCGTCGACGCTCGGCCAGCGCTACCGAGCCGTGCAGCTGCCGCTGGCCGAGGTGCTCTCGATCGGCGTGCGCGTGGCAAGCGCCGTCGAGACCGCACACCGGCAGGGCGTGCTGCACCGCGACATCAAGCCCTCGAACATCCTGACGACCGCGTACGGTCATCCCGTCCTCTCCGACTTCGGCATCGCCGCGACGCTCGGTGAAGCCGAGACCACCGACGCGGTTGGACTGTCGATCCCGTGGTCGGCGCCCGAGGTGCTCCACGACGAGGTCTCCGGCTCGGTCGCCAGCGAGGTCTGGTCGCTCGGTGCGACCGTCTACTCCCTCGTCGCGGGTCGCAGCCCGTTCGAGGTTCCCGGCGGCGACAACGCCCCGGCCGCCCTCATGGCACGCATCGAGAAGGCGAAGCCCGCGCCCACCGGCCGTGTCGACGTTCCACCGAGCCTCGAGCGGGTCCTCGCACGTGCGATGTCGAAGCGTCCCCAAGACCGCCAGTCGAGTGCGCTGGAGTTCATCCGCGACCTGCAGTCCGTGGAGGACGAGCTCGGCCTCCCGCAGACACCGCTCGAGGTCGCGATGGACGACTGGGCACTCGCCACCGCGGTCGATCTCGACGAGCGCACGCGCATCGGCGGCCAGCACGCCATCTCCGAGGCCGGCGGCGCCCGCCGCCGCATCCGGCGCGCCGCGAACCGGGGCTCCAACACGGCGCTCGGCGTCGACTCGCGAGCGCCCGAGGTCACGACGGGTCGTGCCCGGTCGTCACCGCCGACGACCAAGCGGCTCGTCTGGGGCATCTCCATCGTGGCGGCGCTCCTCGTCGCGCTCGTCGGTGCGGGCGCGCTCGCGGTGGTCCAGGGCACCCGGTCGATCCCCGTCGTCACCGATCTCAGGGGCATGGTGGCCGAGGGCGACGGAACCGCGGTCATGTTCTCCTGGGACGACCCCGGCCTCCGGGCCGGCGATGCCTACGTCGTGCAGATCAACGGCACCTCGAGTCCGCCCCAGCGCATGGCGACGATCGCGGTGCCAGCCGACGACGGCGACCACGTGTGCGCCGTCGTCACGGTGACCCGCGACGGCAAGTCCGGCGCGCCGAGTGCCGAGAAATGCGTCGACGTCGAGGTCCAGGCGGGGGTCGGATGATGTGGACGCCACGCCTGGCTGCGCATCGGTCGGCGCTCATCACCGCGGGGGCGATCACGGCGGTCGTCGCGGTCGTCGCCGGAGCGGCGCTCGCCTCCGGCGGGTATGCCGCGCAGCGCGTCGATCTCGGAGACGCGTCGGTCTGGGTGGTCAACGATGGCGAGAACTCGATCGGCCGCGCCAACACGGCGTTGCTCGAGCTCAACTCGGTGGTGCTGTCGGGCAGTGCCAGTGCCGAGGTCGTGCAGCAGGGCTCCACCGTGCTCGTGCTCGACCGCGATCGCGCGAGCGTCGGCATCGTCGATCCTGCCACGTCCACGATCGTGGAGAGCGTGGCGGTTCCACCCGACGACCCGTCGGTCGCCCTCGCCGGCTCGCGTGTCGTGGTCGCCTCTGCCGGCGACGTGTGGTCGGTCCCTGCGGAGCTGCTCGCCGACTTCGACAGTGAGTCCGATCCGGCCCTCACGTTCGGGGCAGGCACCGTGACCTCCGTCGACCCCTCGGGCGTGCTCTTCGCGTACACGCCGACGACGGGCGACATCGCTCGGGTCGACGCCGCCGATGAGGAGACCGTCGACGCGTGGTGGCAGATCCCGCCGGTCGAGGATCACCACCAGGTGCAGATCACCTCGATCAACGGTCGTTGGGTGGTCCTGGATGCCACCGCGGGCGTGCTGCACTTCGAGGGGCGCGCCGACGTCGACCTCACACGGGTGCTCGAGTCGCCCGACCTGCTTTCGCTGCAGCTCCCATCGGCGTCGGGCGACACGGTCGCCGTCGCCCATCGCCGAGGCCTCCTCGTCGTGGACGTCGACGGGGGTGACCCGCGGGTGTTCGTCGAGGGTGTGTCGGGCACGCCCGCCGCGCCCATCGAGCACGGCGGCTGCCTTCACGCGGCGTGGGCGAGCGGTGAGGCCTGGCGGTCGTGCGGCGACGACGGAGCAGACGGCGGAACCCCGATCAGGCTCGAGAACGCTGACGGTTCGGGCGAGTTCGCGTTCCGGGTGAACGGCTCGGCGCTCGCGCTGAACGATGCCCGCAGCGGCGTCAGCTGGGCTGCCGCCGATGACTACGGCGTGATCGACAACTGGAACGAGCTGCTTGCGAGCGAACGCGACGAGAAGACCGTCGAGCTGCCCGACGCCGAGACGCCGCCGATCGTCGAGAAGAGCCAGGTGCCGCCGGTGGCCGTCGCCGACGAGTTCGGCGCGCGCCCCGGGCGGTCGACGCTGCTGCCGGTGCTGCTCAACGACTACGACGCGAACGGCGACGCCCTCGTGATCGAGGCGACCGACGGCGACCTCCCGCCGTGGGCGCACCTGGAGCGGGTCGCCGAGAACCAGCAGCTGCAGCTCAGGCTCGAGGATGCGGCATCCGGCGCGTTCTCGTTCGGCTACACCATCAGCGACGGACACGAGGCGACGGTACGGGCCGTCGTGACCGTGAGCGTGCGCGAGCCCGACGAGAACGGTCCGCCCGCGCCCGCTGAGCAGCGGGTCAGCAGGGCGTCGGTCGTGAGCGGCGGTCGGGTCACCGCTTCCGTGCTGGGCGACTGGGTCGACCCCGACGGCGATCCGGTCTTCCTCAAGTCTGCCTCGGCCGGCTCAGGTGACGTGTCGTGGACGGCGGAGGGGGTCGTCGTGTTCACTGAGCGCGGCGGAGGCGCCGGCTCCGAGCACACCGTGTCGCTCGTCGTCTCCGACGGCCGGGAGGAGCGGGCCGGCACGCTCACCATCGATGTGCATGCCCCTGGCGCCGTGCCGCCGATCGCGGAACCGTTCGTGGTCCTCGCGACCGCCGACAAGGAGATCCGGGTCGACCCGCTCCGTCACGTGCGAGGAGGGTCCGGTCCGATCAGGCTCAGCGCCGTGCCAGCGAAGCCCGACGCCGTGCTGACCCCCGACTTCGACGGCGGGAGTTTCCGGTTCACGAGCGCCGTGGAGCGCACGCACTTCCTCGAGTACACCGTGACCGACGGCTACGAGACGGCGACGGGCATCGTGCGCGTCGAGGTGTCGGCGCCGCACGACCGCAACACCAAGCCGATCACGGTGCCGCACACGGCGTTCGTCCGCCCGGATCAGGCGGTCGACGTCGACGTGCTCGCCACCGACATCGATCCGACCGGTGGCGTGCTCGTCGTGTCAGGGGTCGTCGAACCGGTCGACCCGGCGATCCGGGTGGAGGTCATCGACCATCGGATCCTCAGGGTGACGTCGATGGATCCGGATGAGACCGGGCCCACGGCGTTCGGCTACACCGTGAGCAACGGACTCGGCGAGGCGGTGGGCGAGGTCACGGTCGTGCGGATGCCGCCCCTCGCCATCGCGCAGCCGCCGGTGGCGGCCCCCGACACCATCGCAGCGCGGACGGGCGACGTCGTCGACATCCCCGTGCTGGCGAACGACGAGCATCCCGATCAGCTGTCGCTCACGCTCTCGCCCGAGCTCGTCGCGGCGCCGGCGTCAGGGCAGGGATTGCTGTTCGTCGCCGGCGACCGGCTGCGGTACTTCGCGCCCGATGATCCCGGCGAGTTCACCGCTCGCTACGAGGTCACCGCCTCCGATGGGCAGTTCGCGCCGGCTGACGTCAGCATCTCCGTGCGGCCCGCCGATCCCGACACGAACTCGCCGCCCGTGCCTCCCGCCGTGACGGCCCGGGTGCTCGCGGGCGACAAGGTGCGGATTCCGATCCCCCTCGGCGGCGTCGACCCCGACGGCGACTCGGTGCAGTTGCTGAGCCAGGAGTCGAACCCCGAACGAGGCACGGTCATCGATCGGGGCGCCGACTGGCTCGAATACCAGGCGGGCGACTACTCGGCCGGGACCGACACCTTCCAGTACTCCGTGATCGACGCGCTCGGTGCCCGCGCGGTCGGGTCGATCCGGGTGGGCATCGCCGCCCCGCTCAGCGTGGCTCGCGCGCCCGTCGCCGTCGACGACGTGGTCACGGTCCGTCCTGGGCGCACGATCTCGGTTCGCGTGCTCGAGAACGACTCCGACCCGGACGGCGACGCACTCTCGGTGCAGTCGATCGAGACGATCCACGGCGACGTCGAGGCGACCACCGTCGACGGCCACACGGTCCAGGTGGCAGTGCCCCCGACCGAGGGCGACCTCGGCTTCATCTACACGGCGGCGAACGACCATCTCGGAACGGCGTCGGCATTCCTCAGGGTGGAGGCTCGAGAGGATGCGCCGCTGGCCCGTCCCGAGGCCCACGACACCGTGCTGAGCCTGAGTGACATCCTCGACAAGGAGGTGGTCGACGTCGAGGTGCTGCGCAACGTGTTCCTCGCCGATGACGATGTGGCCGACGCCGTCGTCGGGCTCGTTCCCGGCTACGACGAGGGCGCCCGCGTGCGCCGCGACGGGAGCGTCCGGATCGAGGTGGAGGACCGCCAGCGGATCATCCCGTTCTCGGTCAGCCACCCCGACGACCCCGAGAACACCGCGCACGCCTTCATCTGGGTACCGGGCCGCGACGACGCCCTGCCGCAGCTGCGTCGCGACGCACCGAAGGTGCAGGTGCGCAGCGGCGAGGAGGTGCAGTTCGAACTCGAGGAGTTCGTGATCGCGGCGTCGGGGCGGCCCGTGCGCATCACCGACACGGCGAGCGTGCGCGCCTCGCACAGCGATGGCACCGATCTCGTCGTCGATCACGACACCCTCCGGTTCCGCAGCGCATCCGGCTACTACGGGCCGGCGTCGCTGTCGTTCACGGTGACCGACGGTGAGTCGGCGACCGACCCCGGGGCGCGCACCGGCACCATCGTCATCCCCATCGACGTGAAGCCCGCCGACGACCAACCGCCGGCCTTCACCGGCGGGGTGGTCGACTTCGAACCGGGGCAATCGAAGACGATCGATCTCCTCAAGCTCACGAACTACCTGTATCCCGACAAGGTCGAGGAGCTCCAGTACCGCGTGCTGCCGCCCGCGGCGGAGGGATTCGGCACCTCGCTCAACGACCGGGAGCTCACCATCACGGCCGCCGACTCGACCCCGACCGGCACCCGTGGGCTCGTGTCGATCGCCGTCGCGGATGCCGCGGGCGTCGGTCCGCCCGGCAGGATCGAGCTTCGGGTGGTCCCGTCGACTCGGCCGATCGCCCGGCCGGCACCCGACCATGCCGTCGTCGCTCGTGGGCGCACGACGACGATCGACGTACTCGAGAACGATCGTGCGACCAACCCGTTCCCCGACACCCCGCTGCGAGTGGTGGGCGTGCGCGGCCTCGGTCAGAACCTGCCCCCCGGCGTGCACATCGACCCGAGCGACGATCGCTCGACGCTCACGGTCCGCGTCGACGAGCGAGCCGACCCCGTCGACACGACGCTCCACTACCAGGTCGCCGACGCGACGGGTGAACCGAGCAGGTATGCCACGGGCACGGTGGTCATCTCGGTGCAGGATCGACCCGATCCCGTCACGGGGCCGCAGGTCACGGGATTCGGTGACGGCTACCTCGATGTGACCTTCGGTGCCGGCGGATTCAACAACTCGCCGATCACGGGCTACGAGATCGCCCTCGTGGATCCGGCCGACGGTGCGGTTCGGGCGACGTCCACGTGCGACGCGACCACGTGCACCGTGCCGACGCCCGGCAACGGCGAGGGCAATCCGGTTCTCGTGCGGGTGCAGGCTCGCAATGCGATCGGGCTGTCCGATCCCGTCGAGGCGCCGGGTCCCGTCTGGTCGGACGTGATCCCCCCGCCGCCGCAGGACGTGCGTGCGGTCCCGCTCGACGGCGGCCTGGAGATCACGTGGTCTCCCGTCTCGGCCGGCGCGGGCTCCGAGGTGGAGTCGTACGTCGTCACGGTCGCCGGCGTCGCGAGCCAGCTGCGGGCGAGTGCCTGCACGACCAGTTCGTGCTCGACCCGGGTCTACGGTCTCTTCAACGGAAGCCAGGTCCCGTTCACGGTGAGCGCGCGGAACCAGGCGTACCCCGCGCTCGCAGCATGGACCGAGGCCGGCGGCATGGGCGTGCCCTTCGGCGCCCCGATCGCCGGGGCGATCGACGTCAGCCCGAACGCGGCGGCGGGCACGGTCACCGTGTCGTGGACGCCGTTCGACGGGAACGGCGACGGCATCGGCGGCTACTTCGTCCAGCGGCTCGCAGACGGGCAGACCAGCGTCCCCACCGGGCCGCAGGCCTGCTCGGTGACGAGCCCGCCGCCCGGGCAGGTGGTGCCGCCTTCGAGCGGTGGCACGGTCGCCGAGGTCGTGCAGGTCGGTCCCGATGCCTCGAGCGTGGAGTTCGCCGGCGCCGTCACGGAGTCGACGACGTACGCCTTCGTGGTGTGGGGCTACAACCGGTCGGCATGCGTGAACACGCAGGTGGCGGGTGTCGTCGTGCGGCCGGCGCCGGGTGCGGTGACCGGCGTGCAGAGCCGCATGGACTGGATGAACGCCGAGACCTGGGACCGCTACGTCGACCGTGTCGACTCCGGCGGCTCCTCGCTCCAGATCGTCGCCGTCGACGCCAACGGGGCGCAGATCGGCCAACCGCAGCAATTCGCCGGATCCGGCTGGCTCCGGGCGGTGCTCAACCGACCGTTCGGCGAGTCGGCGCGGTTCCAGGTCCGCTCCTGTTCGATCTGGGGCAGTTGCGGACCATGGTCGGCGGTGTTCCCGGCCGACGCCCGACCGTCGCTGACGTTCGCGTTGCCGACCCGGGCGTGGGATGGTGCGACCGCGACCTGGTCGTGGATGGCAGCCCCTGACAACGCCGGCCTGCCGGCCGCATTCCGGTGCGGCGTCGACGGGCAGGGTGAGGGCCGCAACGCACAGACGGCGACGACCTGCCAGATCCCGAACGCCCAACCGGCGGATCGAGTCTGGCTGGACGTGGAGATCGCGGGCGTGACGGCCCGGTACTGGAATCGATGAGCGAGGAGCGGACATGACGATGACCCCTGAGGAGGCGACGCGGTTCGCCGCGAACCTCGACCGCCTCGTCGGCGCGGTCGAGGAAGTGCTGCTCGGCAAGAACCGAGTGGTGCGCCTCGCGTTCACCGCGCTCCTCAGCGAAGGCCATCTCCTCCTCGACGACGTGCCGGGCACGGGCAAGACCTCGCTCGCGCGTGCGATGGCGCAGTCGGTAGCGGGCACGAGCAACCGGGTGCAGTTCACTCCCGACCTGCTTCCCGGCGACATCACGGGCGTCACGGTCTACGACCAGCGAACGGGCGCCTTCGAGTTCCACCCAGGTCCCGTCTTCGCAAGCATCGTGCTCGCCGACGAGATCAACCGGGCGAGCCCGAAGACCCAGTCGGCACTGCTCGAGGTGATGGAGGAGGGGCAGGTCACGATCGACGGGCAGACGCATCCCGTCGGCCGCCCCTTCATGGTCATCGCGACGCAGAATCCCGTCGAGCAGGCGGGCACGTACCGCCTGCCCGAGGCGCAGCTCGACCGATTCCTCATGCGCTCCTCGATCGGCTACCCCGACCACTCGTCCACGATCCGGATCCTCGAGGGCGCCGACCAGCGGGCGCACGAACATCGCGTCCCCGCCCAACTCGATGCGGAGGAGGTCATCGAGATGGCGGCGCTCGCCAGGACCGTGTATGTCGACCCGACGATCCACGACTACGTGTCGCGGCTCGTCGACGCGACCCGCACGGCCAGAGAGGTGCGGCTCGGCGTGAGCGTGCGCGGTGCGCTCGCCCTCATCCGGGCGGCGAAGTCGCACGCTGCCGGTCGCGGCCGCCACTACGTGGTTCCCGACGACGTGAAGGCGCTGGCGGAGCCCGTGCTCGCCCACCGGCTGATCCTCGATCCCGAGGCGGAGTTCGACGGTGTGACCGCATCGAACATGATCGCGCAGGTGCTCATCGAGACGCCGCCGCCATCCAGTAGGCAGGCCATGTGACCCTCATCCAGACGCGAACGGCGATCCCCGAGGACCCCAGGAAAGAGGGTCTGCTCGCGGTCGTGATCGCGCGCGCCGTGCGCGGGATGGCCGCGGCCGCCGCCGTGCTCGTCCACTGGGCGCGAGCGGTGCAGGGCGTCGTCACTCCGCTCGGATGGACCGTCGTTGCCGGGTCGATCGCCGCACTCCTCGTGGGCTACACGTGGGGGTGGATCGAGTTCGTCGCGGTGGGATGGGGCCTCGCGGTGCTCGTCGTCGTGGCATCCGTCTGGCTGATCGGTCGCGGGGCGTCGACGATCGAACTCGCCCTGCCGACGCCCCGGGTGGTCGTCGGAGATCAGGCCGAAGCGCGGATCACGGCCACGAACCCGGGCCGGCGCCGTTTCGGCGGCGTGCAGCTCGAGGTTCCCGTGGGACCGCGCATCATCGAGCGCGTGCTTCCCGGCCTTCCGCGGGGCGGGGAGTTCGACGAGCAGTTCCGTATTCCGACCGATCGGCGCGGTGTGATCCCGGTCGGGCCTGCACGGACGGTACGCGCCGATCCCATCGGCCTCATCCGTCGCGAGATCGTCTGGTCGCAGACGGTGGAGCTCCACGTCCACCCGCGCACCATCGCCATCGAGGCACTGAGCACCGGATTCATCCGCGACCTCGAGGGCTCGCCGACCCGGGACCTCACTGCGAGCGACATCGCATTCCACGCGCTTCGAGAGTACGTCCGGGGCGACGACCGCCGGTTCATCCACTGGAAGAGCACGGCGAAGACGGGCACGTTCATGGTGCGCCAGTTCGAGGAGACCCGGCGCAGCCGGCTCATGGTGCTGCTCGATCTCGACCCGGGCGCCTACGCCGACGACGGGGAGTTCGAGCTCGCCGTGAGCGCGGCGGCGTCCGTGGGAGCGAGGGCGATCCGGGATGCGAGAACCGTTTCGTTCGTGGTGTCGGGGCGCGGTCGCGACGGTGCGAGCCGCGGCAGCGGCATGCGCGAGCTGCCCACGGTCTCCCGGGATCGGCTGCTCGACGCCCTGTGCCTCGTCGAGCGCGACGACGCGTCGGTGATGCTGCCCGATGTCGCGCGCACGGCGGCCGAGGAGCTGCCGGGCGTGTCGCTCGCGTTCCTCGTCACCGGCACATCCCGGGGTGTCGCGCCGTTGCGAGCCGCGGCCTCACGATTGCCGTCGGGCGTCGAGGCCATCGCCGTGCAGTGCTCGCCCGAGGGCGCCGCGCGTGCTCGCACCATCGCCGGGCTCACGGTGTTCGGCATCGGGTACCTCGAAGACCTCCGGGCGATGCTCGTCAGATCGGCGTCGGTGGCATGAGCCCCCATCGACGTGCAGCGGGTGCCGATCGGCTCTGGCCGACGATGGTCACCGTCGTGCTGCTCGTGTTCATGCTCGCGGCCGCGATGGTGCCGTGGTGGCCGATCTACGAGAGCTGGGCCTTCGTGGTCGCGGCGGCCATCGCGATCCTCGCCGGCTGCGGGATCGGTGTGGCCGGTGCCGCATTCCGTTGGCCGGCGTGGGCGGTGGCGATCATGGTGTTCGGCGCCTATCTCGTCCTCGGCGTCCCGGCCGCGGTGCCCGGCCGGGCCATCGCTGGCGTCGCACCCACCGCGCAGGGGGTCGTCGAACTGCTCGCCGCCACCGCCCTGTCATGGAAGCAGCTCGTGACCATCGCCGTGCCGGTCGGTTCCTACCAGGCGTTGCTCGTGCCGCCGTTCCTCCTCGGCCTCATCGCCGCGACGGTGACGACCACCATCGCCCTTCGGAGTCGACGGCCGTCGGCTGCCGTCCTCCCGCCGACGCTGCTGCTCATCGGCGGGATCGCGCTCGGGGTCGTCCACGACGACCTCGCCATCCAGACTGGGCTCGTGTTCCTGATCGCCGTCGTCGCCTGGCTGGTGCGGGTCGCGATCGCGAACCGCCGTGCGATCACGGCCGGGCGGCCCGTGGAAGCGGCTCTTGCGGACGCCCGACGGGTGCTCGGCGCGTCGGGAATCGTCGCGGTCGCGCTCATCGGCGCCACCGCGGCATCCGTCGCCCTCCCGGTGGCCGCCCGCAACGTCGTCCGAGCCGAACTGCAGCCCCCGTTCGAACCGCAGTCCCAGCAGAGCCCTCTTGCCGGCTTCCGGGCGGCGTTCGAGCGCGAGATCGTCGATGACGTCATGCTCGAGGTCCGCGGGCTCCCAGAGGGTGCAGGCATTCGCGTGGCGACCCTCGACACCTACGACGGCATCGTGTACTCGGTCGGCGGTGGCGACGGCTCCGCGGCATCCGGACGCTTCACGCGCGTGCCGTACCGGCTCGACCAGTCCGACGCCGGCCAGGTGGGCGAGGACGTTGATCGGGTGACGCTCGACGTGACCGTGCGCGGATACTCCGACGTCTGGGTCCCGGGGCTCGGCGACCTCGAGCGGATCGTGTTCAGCGGGCCCCGCGCCGAGGAGCTCGGCGACGCGTACTTCTACAACGCCGAGACGGGAACCGGCGCCGTCGCGCCCGGCCTGCGAGCCGACGACCGGTACACGGCGGTCTCGGTCGTGCCGGTCGCGGGGGATCGGCTGTCGGAGCTCCGCCCCGGCCAGACCCTGCTGCCCCCGCTGCCCGAGCTGCCCGTCAACCTCGTGCGCCTCCTCGACGAGTGGGCACCAGCGTCGGGCAGCGCCGGTGAACGACTCGAAGCGGTCATCGCCGGGTTCCAACGCGAGGGATACGTGAGCCACGGCGTCGACGGACAACCACCGAACCGATCCGGTCACGCCCTCGATCGGCTCGAGGAGCTCGTGACCGATCGACCGATGGTCGGGGACGGCGAGCAGTACGCCGTCGCGGCTGCCCTGATGGCCCGCCAGATCGGCTTCCCGGCCCGTGTGGTCGTCGGGTACCTTCCCGATCCGGCCCAGGAACCTCAGGATGACGCGGGGGCCGCGATCGCCTTCAGGAGCGGCCAGCTCCAGGCGTGGATCGAGGTGCAGACATCGGATGGCGCGTGGGTCTCGGTCGACCCGAACCCCGATATCGGGAAGGACATCCCCGAGCCCGAGCCCGACGAACCGACGGTGGTGTCGCGACCGCAGTCGGCCCTGCCGCCGCCGGCCGACCGAACCCTCGTCGATGACCCGGGATCGGATCCCGACCTCGCGCTCGACCCCCGCGATGACGACATCGAACCCTGGGTGAGCGTGCTCCTCGCGGTGCTCACCGTCGCAGGGTGGGTGCTCCTCGGCCTCGCCCTGGTCGTCAGCCCGTTCCTCGCGATCTTCGTGGCCAAGCTGCGACGCCGGCGCCTCCGACGGCGCGCCGCGACGCCGGTCGAGCGGATCGAGGGCGGTTGGCAGGAGTTCGCCGATGCCGCCGTCGACTTCGGGTATCCGATCCGGGCGAACACGACGAGGGCCGAGCAGGCCGCCACCGTCGGGGGACTCGCGCCGCTCGTGCTCGCGTCCGTCGTCGACCGGGCGGTGTTCGCTCCCGATGGGCCGGCCGACGGCGACGACGTCCGGGTCTGGGACAGCGTGGACGACCTGCAGGCGCGCCTCGCGGCGCCGCGCAGTCGTCGTGAGCGGCTGCTCGCCGCGATCTCGCTCACCTCGCTCACCGGGTACGCTTTCACGCGGAGAGGAGCGACCCCGTGACGTGCCGGATCTGCGGGGCGGAGCTCCCCGAAGACGCGATGTTCTGCGGCGACTGCGGCAGCTCGACGAGCGCGACCCCCGAGTCGAGGCGCCGATGGGACCCGCGGCCGGGTGACACCACCGCATTCGAGCGATCGTCCCCTCCGAAGAGCGGGGTGATCAGCGTCCCGCTCGACGGGTTCCATGCCGTTCGGCAGCTCCGGATCGGCGAAGTCGACGAGCCGCGCGCCGGTCGTGACTTCGTCGGCGGGATGCCTCGCTTCGTGCTCGCCTTCAGCACGGGCGAGACCCGCACGGTGTTCGGCACCGGGCTCATCGGTCGGAAGCCGCTGCCGCAGCCCGGGGAGACGTTCGATCACCTGGTCCAGGTCGCCGATGAGACGTTGTCGGTTTCGAAGACCCATCTCGAGTTCGGCGAGCACGATGGGCTGCTCTGGATCGCCGACCGCTTCTCCGGGAACGGGACCATCGTCCGTCGCCCCGACGACGGCGCCCTGCGATGCGAACCCGGCCGTCGCTACCTCGTCCCACGCGGGAGCCGCGTCGAACTCGCGGAGCAGTTCTTCACCGTCGTCTGAGGGCGGACGGCCCGGGGCACTCATCCTCCCCAACCGGAGTCGGCCGTGCGCGAGTGAGACCCGAACGGATGACGCAGCGCGCGCCTCTTCGCCCGGTGGTCGGATGACGGAGTGGACCCTGCCCCGCTCCGGGAACCCGCCGCTCCGGCCATCCCACTCTCCCTGCCCCCGCACCCGCCCGCTCCCGCGCCGGCCGCGTTCCCGCTGCTCGCGACCATCGCGCCGATGGCCGGTGCGGTGGTGTTGTGGCTGGTCACCGGTTCGCCGATCGCGCTGGCGTTCGCCGCGCTCGGACCGGTCGTCGCCGTCGCCTCGGTGTTCGATGCCCGGCGGCAGGCGCGGCGTTCGAAGCGACGCGGTGCGACCGAGCGCGCATCGCGGCTCGAGGAGTTGCGGGACTCGATCGCTGCCCGACACGAGGCCGAGCGAGCCGACGCCTGGCGGCGTACTCCGTCGGCCCGCACGATCGTCGAGCGCCAGTCGGTCGACTGGAGCGACCGCTCGTCGGGGCCGGTCGTGCTGGGGCGTGGCGCGGTGCCGAGCATCCTGCGTATCGACGGGGCACCGGTCGACGAGACCGATCGGGCGGTGCTCGAGACGGCGGGTCGACTGCTCGACGCGCCGGTGCTCGGCGTGCCGTCGAAGGGCATCGGCATCGTCGGGCCGCCACCGCTCGCCCAGGCGCTCGCCCGGTCCCTGCTGGTCCAGGTGGCGCACCGCTGCCGTCCCGACGGCGCCGGCGTCGAGGTCCCCGGTACGTCGACATGGGAGTGGGCCGGCCTGCTTCCGCATCACGCTCGCGATGATCGTGGTGTCATCCGCGTCGTCGACCCGACGGTCATGATCCCGCGCGGGCCCGACGCCGCGACGATCGCCCTTTCCGACGATCTCGTGGCACTGCCGCCGGGGCTCGAGACGGTCGTCGTCGTGCACGGACCGCGACGTGCCGTCGTCGAGTTCCGCGGCATCGCCCCTCGGGTCGTGGTGCCCGAGCTGCTCACCGAGGCCGAGGCCGCGACGTGGGCGCGGTCGGTCGGCGCGGCGGCTGCGCGCGAGGGCCTCCGCCGCGACGACGGTGCACTGTCGGGGGGCCGCGAACTAGGCGACCTGCCACAGCCCGTCTCATCGCCCGAAGCGCGATCGTCTCTGCGGGCGGCGGTCGGCATGACCGCACGCGGCCCGCTCGAGATCGACCTCGCCAAGGGGCCGCATGCGATCGTCGGAGGCACGACCGGCAGCGGCAAGAGCGAGTTCCTCCTTGCCTGGGTCGCGGCCATGGCGGCGAGCCATCGACCGAGCCGCGTCTCATTCCTCCTGATCGATTTCAAGGGTGGCGCGGCGTTCGAGCCGCTCCGCGAGCTGCCCCATGTGGCCGGAATCGTCACCGACCTCGACGAGGCCGAGGCCGAGCGCGCCGTGCAGAGCCTGCGTGCCGAGCTGCGCCATCGCGAGAGTGTGCTCCGTGACGCACGGGTGCGCGACATCGTCGACCTCGGCTCCGACGTCGACCTCGCCCGTCTCGTGATCGTCGTCGACGAGTACCAGGCGATGATCGAGCGCTTCCCCGACCTCGGCACGGTGATCGCCGACATCGCAGCCCGCGGGCGTTCCCTGGGCGTGCATCTCGTCCTGGCCTCGCAACGACCGAATGGCGTCGTCCGCGAGCAGGTGACGGCGAACTGCCCGATCCGCGTGTCGCTGCGAGTGATGCAGCGCGCCGACAGCGTTGCGGTCGTCGGCACCGACGCCGCAGCCTCGATCGGATCCGACACTCCCGGACGCGGCATCGCCGACGTGGGTGACGGACTTCCCGTGGCGTTCCAGTCCGCAAGGGCGGGCCCGTCGTCGCTCGACAGGATTCGAAGGGCGAACACCGGCGTCCCGGTGGCGAGACGTCCGTGGGCGGATCCGCTGCCCGACCGACTCGATCCCGCACGGCTCGTCGAGTTCGACGCCGCCGAGCCTGCGCCCGCCGGAACCTGGGGCATCGGGCTCGTCGATGAGCCCGAGCGGCAGCGGCACGGGCTCGCCGCTTGGACGCCGGCCGTCGAGGGGCACCTCCTCGTCGCGGGTTCGTCGGGCAGCGGTCGCGCCACCGCACTCGCGGCGGTGGCCTGGGCGGCGGCACGCGACACGAGGGCGGACCCGGTCGTCCAGCTCCACGGACCGCGCAGTTCGCAATGGGACGCCCTGCACGACCTGCTCGACCAGGTCAGGACCCGAACGGCTCGCGGCGTGATGCTGATCGATGATCTCGACATTCGCTTCCGCGACTGGCCAGACGACTACCGGGTCGCCGCGATGTCCCTGCTCGAATCCGTGCTTCGCGAGGGCCGGGCCTGCGGCTTCGCGGTGGCGGCGGCGGTCGCACAGCCACATCGACTTCCGTCGGGCGTTCGCGAGGCGTTCGGCACGACGCTGCTGCTGCGGCAGCCCACGCGCTCGGATCTCCTGCACTCCGGCGGCGTCGGCGAGCTGTGGCGAGCCGGCGACCCGGTCGGGTCCGGCCAGTGGCGAGGCCGGCGGTTGCAGATCGTCGCCGCTCCGCCGCCCGCTGGGCACACCGCCGCCGTGATACCGGCGTTCGACCTCGCCGACACGGCCCGCGTGGTCCTCGTCGTCTCACGATCACCCAAGACGGATGCCGCGACGCTGGGAGCACTCCGCGCGGGCGTGGACCCCATCGTGCTGGAGCCGACCGGTGAAGCCGCGGCACGAGCAGTGCTCGCCGCCTCCCGAAGCCATGACGACGATCGACTCGTGGTCGTCGGGGACGCCGACGCATGGGCGGCGAGCTGGCCCCTCGCGGCGCAGCTCAGGGAGGACGCGACGATCGTGGTGCACGGCGGTTCACGTGAGTATCGCGTCCTCGGGTCGGACCTCGGGTTGCCTCCGCTGCTCGACGACCCCGTCGCACAGTGCTGGGTGATCCCGCGGCATGGACCCGTTCGACGTGCTTGGTGGATGAGTCCCGATACGACTGAAACCGAGGCGCCAGCCGCGACTCGAAACTGAATCCGCACCGCATCCGGCAGAAAATTAACGATTCGGTCATGATCTCGTGAATCTCGGCTCGCCGTGTGGCAGGATCTACGCACCCCCAGCACGTGTCTGCGTTCCGAATGGAGTTCCCCGTGACCGCTCGACCCCTTCCCGAAGACCCGATGATCCGTTCGCTGATCGCTTCCGCGCGCAGGGCCCAGTTGAACCGCCGTGCGCTGCTCGCCGGCGCCGGTGCCGGGGCGTCGGCGCTGGCTCTGGCCGCCTGTTCGACCGGGAGCGGTGAGGCGCGACCGAGCGCGGCGGCCGACAAGTCCTCGAGTGACAAGACGCTCAATTGGGCGAACTGGGCGGCCTACATCGACGAAGACGACGCCGGCAACTACCCGACCCTGGTCGCGTTCACCGAAGAGACGGGCATCTCCGTCAACTACGAGGTCGCGGTCGACGACAACAACACGTACTACGGCAAGGTCAAGGACCAGCTCGCCCTCGGCCAGGACATCGGCGCCGATACCGTGTGCCTCACCGACTGGATGGTCTCGCGCTGGATCCGCCTCGGGTACACGCAGGAACTCGACCACGACAACATCCCGAACCTCTCGAACCTCACCCCGTCGTTGCGCGAGCCCGACTTCGACCCGGGGCGCGCCCACTCGATCCCGTGGCAGGGCGGCTTCGCCGGCATCGCCTGGAACAAGGAGGCCATTCCCGGAGGCCTCGAGAGCGTGTCCGACCTCTGGGATTCGTCGCTCAAGGGCCGCGTCGGCGTGCTCTCCGAGATGCGCGACACCATGGGCTGCATCATGCTCGACAACGGTGTCGACATCTCGGGCGACTGGGGCGATGAGGAGTACTCGGCGTCGATCGAGATCCTGCGGGAGCAGGTCGAGAGCGGCCAGGTGCGGAACATCAAGGGCAACTCGTACCTGGAGGACCTCAAGAGCGAAGACACGCTCGCGGCGATCGTGTGGTCCGGCGACATCACGGTCCTCAACGCCGAGGCGGGCGACAAGTGGGAGTTCGCGATCCCCTCGGCAGGCGGCACCCTCTGGAACGACAACTTCCTGGTCCCCATCGGCTCGCCGCGCAAGACCAACGCCGAAACGCTCATCAACTACTACTACGAGCCCGAGGTCGCCGCCGAGGTCGCCGCCTGGGTGAACTTCATCACCCCCGTCGTCGGTGCCAAGGAGGCCGCGATCGCGATCGATCCCGAACTCGCCGAGAACCAGCTCATCTTCCCGAACGAGCAGACGCTCTCGACGGCGCACATCTTCCGTTCGCTGAGCGGAGCGGAGGAGCAGAAGTACCAGGCCGAGTTCCAGAGCATCCTGCTGGGCGCGTGACCATGGTCGTACGAGAGTTCGCCGAGCGCGGCGCCGATCTCGAACTCGTCGGGATCCAGAAGCGGTTCCCCGGATTCACGGCGATCGAGTCCCTCGACCTCACGATCCCCGCCGGTTCGTTCTTCGCCCTCCTCGGCCCTTCGGGCTGCGGCAAGACCACGACGTTGCGCCTCGTCGCAGGCCTCGAGGAACCCACGCAGGGTCGCATCCTCATCGGCGGCAAAGACGTCACCGCGACGAAGTCGCACCAGCGACCGGTCAACACCGTGTTCCAGAGCTACGCGCTCTTCCCGCACATGACGGTGCTCGAGAACGTCGCGTTCGGGCTGAAGCGCCGTCGTATCGGCGACCCGCTCGGCAAGGCGCACGAGGCGCTCCGACTCGTCGAACTGGATCACCTCGCGCAACGGCGGCCGCAGCAGCTCTCGGGCGGGCAGCAGCAGCGGGTGGCGCTCGCTCGTGCGATCGTCAACCGGCCCGCGCTCCTGCTGCTCGACGAGCCGCTCGGTGCACTCGACCTGAAGCTGCGCCGGCAGATGCAGCTCGAGCTGAAGAGCATTCAGGAGGAGGTGGGCCTCACGTTCCTCCATGTCACGCACGACCAGGAGGAGGCCATGACCATGGCCGACACCGTCGCCGTCATGAACAAGGGCGCCATCGAGCAGATGGGCGCGCCCGAGGTGCTCTACGAGCTGCCGCGCACCACGTTCGTCGCCAACTTCCTCGGCCAGTCGAACCTGTTCACGGGCGCGGTGGTGGCGACGACCGGCGCCGCCATCACCGTCGAAGCGGGCGGTTCCCGCATCGTCGTGCCGACCGCACGAGCGCAGCGCCACCAGGGCGAGGTCACCGTCGGCGTGCGACCCGAGAAGGTTGTGCTCCACCTCGAGGAACCCACGGCGACCCCCGATCGCAACCTTCTCGGCCCGGGTCGGATCATCGACGTCTCGTTCTCGGGCGTCAGCACGCAGTACATCATCGAGACGCCCGGACTCGGAACCGTCCTCGTGTTCGCGCAGAACGTCGGCATGGGCCCGGCGGCCGCCGTCGGTGACGAGGTGTGGGTCAGCTGGGACGTCGAGCACGGCTTCGGCCTCGACGACGATCCCGCCGAGGCCGGCCGATTCCCGGCCGACGCCTCCACGCGCTCCATCGCCGTGCAACAGCGCGAAGCGCTCGTCACGGAGCTCGAGGAGAACTGACGATGGCCTTCGCAGCGTTCGCGACGGCGGAGGCATTGCCGCAGGCACCGAAGCGCAGGAGCCGTATCGCGCTGTTCCTGCTCCTGCCGGGCATCCTCTACCTCGTCCTGTTCTTCCTGACGCCGCTCGTGTCGCTCGTGCTGACCTCCCTGCAGGCGCCGAGCGAGTTCGGCGACATCGGCCAGTACGACTACGCGTTCAACTGGCAGAACTACGTGGCGGTCGTGGAGGCGTACCTCCCGCACATCCTGCGCTCGTTCGGCTATGCGCTCGTGGCGACGGTGCTGGCGCTGCTGTTCAGCTACCCGCTGGCCTACTTCATCGGGGTCAAGGCACGACGCTGGCCGCTCCTGCAGAGCCTGATGCTCGTGCTCGTGATCGCCCCGTTCTTCATCAGCTTCCTCCTGCGTACGCTGGCGTGGAAGCAGATCCTCTCCGACGAGTCCTTCATCATCACCTCGCTGAAGGCGCTGTCGCTCATGGCGCCCGACGGCCACTTCACCGGCACGCCGTTCGCCGTGATCTTCGGCCTCACCTACAACTTCATCCCCTTCATGACTCTGCCGCTGTACTCGACGCTCGAGCGCCTCGACACCCGGTACCTCGAGGCCGGCAGCGATCTCTACGCGAACGCCTTCACGGTGTTCCGCAAGATCACGATCCCGCTCTCCATGCCGGGCATCGTCGCCGGAACGCTGCTCACGTTCATCCCGGCTGCGGGCGACTACATCAACGCGAGTCGCGACTTCCTCGGTGGGCCCGACACGCAGATGATGGGCAACGTGATCGAGGCCAACTTCCTCGTGCTGCAGAACTATCCTGCGGCCGCGGCGCTCTCGATCATCCTCATGGCCGTGATCCTCGTGTTCGTCGGTGTCTACGTGAAGCGCTCCGGAACGGAGGACCTGCTGTGAGTGGCGAAGTCCAGGCCGCCGCCGTCCTCGGCGGACTCGCCGAGGGCGAACAACTCGAGGACCGCCGACCTCCGAGGCGCCCTCGCGATCGGCGCATCGGACTCGGCGACTGGCTCCTGCCCGCCTACGCGGTCATCGCGTTCGTGTTCCTGCTGATCCCCATCGCCTACACGTTCGTGTTCTCCTTCAACGACTCGATCAAGTCGAACATCGCGTGGCGCGGATTCACCCTCGACAAGTGGCTGAACGTGTGCAACGTCGAGGGCGGCGCCGTCTGCGAGGCCTTCGGGAACAGCATCGTCATCGGCCTCGTGGCCACCGTCGTCGCGACGGCACTCGGCACGATGATCGCCATCGCGTTGGTGCGGTACCGGTTCCGCGCGCGCTCCTCGATCAGCCTGCTGCTGTTCCTGCCGATGGCCACGCCCGAGGTCGTGCTGGGTGCGGGTCTCGCCGCTCAGTTCCTGGCGGTCGGTGTTCCGAAGGACATGACGACGATCATCCTGGCGCACACGATGTTCTGCATCAGCTTCGTCGTGGTCACGGTGAAGGCGCGCGTTGCGAGCCTCGACCCAGCCCTCGAGGAGGCCGGTCGCGACCTGTACGGCTCTCCCGCCCAGGTGTTCTGGCGGATCACCTTCCCGCTGCTCACCCCGGGCATCCTGGCGGCGGCGCTGCTGTCCTTCGCGCTGAGCTTCGACGACTTCATCATCACGAACTTCAACTCGGGCTCGGTCTCGACCTTCCCCAAGTACATCTACATCTCCGCGTCCCGCGGGATTCCGGCCGAGGCGAACGTCATCGCGTCCGCGGTGTTCCTCTTCGCGCTGATCCTGGTGATCGTCGCGCAGGTCTCGCGCGCGGCACGAGCCAAACGGCTCGCGAAGCTCGGCTGACCCGAACCGAGCACGGGGGCGGGTGCCGCAGCACGACGTTTGCCGCGGCATCCGCTCACCACCGCGGTCAGACCGAGGCGCGGATCTCGCCGACCCGGCGCTCGCCGCCCATGACCCAGAGGTCGAGCTCGGTCTGCACTTCGTCGACCGCGGCGTCATCGACTGCGCCGGCACCGGCGAGCAGCCGGAGCGCGATGATGGTCGACGCTCGCGAGGAGCCGTCGAGCACCTTCAGCGCCGTCGTCGTGCCGTCGGGCGCGGTCATCACCATGACCCCCTCGGCGCCGACCTTGGCGAACACGCCCAGGCGTTCGATCGCGACGGAGTCGGGCTGGCCCGGCCCGCCCACCGCCCAAGCGTGCTCGCGCACGGCATCGGTGAGCGCCGCGGCTTCGCGGAACAGCGCGAACGGCGACGCGGAAGCAGCGGTCGTGATCTTCTGCACGCCTCTCGCCAGCGCGTACAGGCTGACGGCGTGCACGGGGGCGCCGCATCCGTCGACCGCGGTGGCCGCTGGTCGCTCGCCGGTGAACCGCTCGACCACGTCGAGGATGCGCTTCTGCAGCGGATGCGCGGGGTCGAGGTAGCCGTCGAGCGGCCAGCCGTTCGCGACGCAGGCCAAGAGCATCGCCGCATGCTTGCCGGAGCAGTTCATGTACACGCGTTCGCGCGACCCGCCACGGCGCAGGAGCTCCTCGCGTGCCGCCTGGTCGGTCGGCGCCGCCGGAGGGCAGCCGAGAGCGGAGGCGGGGAGCGACGCCCGGTCGAGCAGGCCGCGCACGAGGGCGACGTGCGCCGCCGTGCCCGAGTGGCTCGCCGTCGCGATCGCGGCGTCCTCACCGCGAAGCGTCACCCCCGACGTCATCACGGCCACCGCCTGGAACGGCTTCAGGCACGACCTCGGGAACGTGGGGGTGCGGATGTCGCCGAGGGCACGCACGACCTCGCCCTCGGGGGAGAGCACGACGGCAGAACCGGCGTGCCTGGACTCGATGAAACCACTGCGCTCGACCACGGCGAGTTCGACGGCGTCGGTGACGGAGAATGTGCCGGGCACCGCGCTACCCGAGCGACGCCAAGCCGTCGTCGAGCACGTGCAGTGCGTCGTCGATGAGGGAGTCGCTCACGGCGAGGCTCGGGAGGAAGCGCAGCACGTTGCCCCACGTGCCCGCGCTCAGGAAGAGCACGCCGTGCTGCGCCGCGTGGGCGACGAGGCGCGAGACGGCGTCGGGGTTCGGCACCTTGGTACTGTCGCCCGTGCCCGGCTGCACGAGCTCGATCGCGATCATCGCGCCTCTGCCGCGGATGTCGCCGATGACGTCGTAGCGCTGCTTCAACCGCTCGAGGCCGGCCTTCAGGCTCGACCCGATGCGGTCGGCCTCGGCGAGCAGCCCGTTCGACTCGATCGATTCGAAGACCGCGACCGCCGCGGCACATGCCACCGGGTTGCCCCCGAACGTGCCGCCCAGTCCGCCGGGGTGCGACGCGTCCATGATCTCCGCCCGGCCCGTGACGGCGGCGAGCGGCAGACCCCCGGCGATGCCCTTCGCGGAAAGCACCAGGTCGGGAACCCACTCGAAGTGCTCGCTCGCGAAGTACCGGCCTGTGCGGGCCATACCGCTCTGGATCTCGTCGGCGATCATCACGACGCCGTTCTCGGTGCACCACGACTGCAGGGTCGGCAGAAAACCGTCGGCGGGAACCATGAACCCGCCCTCGCCCTGGATCGGCTCGACGACGAGGCAGGCGAGATCGCTCGCCCCGACGACCTTCTCGAGGTAGGCGATCGTTCGCGCCGCGGCATCCTGGCCCGACAGGCCATCGCGGTAGGGATACGAGCTCGGCGCGTGGTAGACGTCGCCCGCGAAGGGGCCGTAGCCCGTGGCGTACGGATGGGCCTTGTAGTTCATGGCCATGGTCAGGTTCGTTCGGCCGTGATAGGCGTGGTCGAGTACCGCGACCGCCCGACGACCGGTGAACTTGCGTGCGATCTTCACCCCGTTCTCGACGGCCTCGGCACCCGAGTTGACGAGCACGGACTTCTTCTCGAAGCGGCCGGGGGTGTGGGTGGCGAGGAGCTCGGCGACGCGCACGTACTCCTCGTACGGCGTGATGGTGAACAGCGTGTGGATGACGTCCTGCAGCTGGTCGGCGGCCGCGGCGACGACGCGCTGCTCGGTGTGGCCGATGGTGGTCACGCCGATGCCCGCGCCGAAGTCGATGAACTGGTTGCCGTCGACATCGACGAGGATCGCCCCGTTCGCGCGCTCGATGTACACGGGCAGGGCGGAGGACACGCCCGAGGAGACGACCTTCGATCGCCGGGCATGCAGTTCCTCGGACTTCGGACCCGGGACGGCAGTCACGATCCGGCGTTCTTGCGGCACGGAATACACGGGCGCGGACGCGGTCTCTGCAGGGATCTGGGTGTCAGTCATGATGGGCTAAGCCTATCCCGGTGGGGCATGGCCGCCGAGGCCGCCGACCGTGCAGAATCGGATGACGCGACCCACTGATCGGAGGCGACGGCATGCTCGGCGAACACCGGTACGAGGTCGAGGTCGAATGGCTCGGCGATCGTGGGGAGGGAACGGCGGACTACCGGGCGTACGGACGCCAGCACGTCGTGCGGGCTCCGGGGAAGACGCACGATCTCGACGGCTCGAGCGATCGCGTGTTCCACGGCGACCGCGAACGATGGAATCCCGAGGAGCTGCTGCTCGCCGCGCTCAGCCAGTGCCACATGCTCTCGTACCTGCATGTCGCGACTCGGCACGGCGTGATCGTGCGCGGGTACACCGATGCCGCGACGGGAACCATGGTCGAGGACGGACGCGGTGGCGGCGCCTTCATCGAGGCGACGCTCCGGCCCAGGGTGGTGGTGGCGGACGCCACGATGCTGGCGCTCGCCGACGAGATCCACGCCGAGGCATCCGACAAGTGCTTCATCGCGGCATCGGTCGCGTTCCCGGTGCATCACAAGCCGGTCGCCGTCGTCGCCGACTGACTCCGGCCGGGATCAGCCGACCGACGGCACCGTGGCGGGTGGGCACGCCTCACCGCCGACGAGCCGCGAGCAGGGCGGGAAGAACGAGGGGAGCCGCTCGGCCTCGGGGTCGCCGAACCAGCGATGCCAGATGCGCCAGAAGTTGAGGTTGCCGAAGGCCGAGCAGGCGTCGCCCGAGTCGGGGTCGGCGAGCGTCGCATCGCTCGGCTGGTACGGCGTGTAGTTGTAGAGGTTCGCGGTGGCCTGGTTGCGGATCTCGACGGGGGAGGCGCCACAGGCGGCATCGGGGTGGTACCCGACGTCGACGGTGCCGACGTGGAAGCGGCGGTCGGGTTGCTCCGTGTACTGCCGGAACTGCCAGGCGGCGTTGTACACCTGGTTGAAGAAGCCGAAGTACTTCGTGTCGCAGTCGGCGGTGTCGGGGCATCCGTAGCCGGTCGCACGCTCGTACCCCGACACCGTCGGTCGCGTGAGCAGCGACTGCTCCTTCTGCAGCAGCACGAGCAGGGTCTGCGGGCTGATCCCGCACGCGACCGACACCTTCGCGATGATCCGGCTGGCACGCTCCCGGATGCCGCCACGGTACTCGGAGCAGTGGCCGTCGCCCTCGGCAGGTTGGGTCGTGGTCGTCTGGCGGTGGTCGGCGAGGCACCGCACATCCTCATCGGGCCGACACGGCACCGACTCGAGGAAGGCCTGGATGTCGTCCTCGTCCATGGCCGAGCTGTCGAAGAACGCGTCGTCGCTGACGATGAAGCCCGGATCGAACTCCGAGGTCGGCCGTTCCTGGGCCTCGGCCGTCGCTGCGGGGGTGGGCGACGGCGTCGCCTCGCCCGGCGCCGAGCAGGCGGCCAGGGCGAGCGCCGCGAGAGCGGCTGCGGCGGCTCCGGCGACCTTGGTGATGCTCATCGGCGACGACGATACCGGGCGTGCTCGAACCGCGGCTGGGAATCGGGTCTACACGCGCTCTCGCGGCACGACGCGGTCGGCGAGCTTCGCGAGCGCCCCCTGCGGCGGGGCCTCGTTGTAGCGATTCGCCGGCTCCTGGCCGGTGAGCTCCTGGATGGCCGCCATGATCTCGTCCGTGGCCGCCCGCCGCGCCCGGCCCGACGACGCCGGACCGTGCCGCGAGAGGTCGATGGGCGCACCGAAGCGCACCGTCACCGGCCGCACGCGCGGCAGCTTCGCGCCGACCGGCTGGATCTCCTGCGTGCCGACGAGGCCGACCGGCACGACCGTGGCGCCCGTCTCGAGCGCCAGCCATGCGACGCCGGTGCGCCCACGGTAGAGACGGCCGTCGAGCGACCTCGTGCCCTCGGGGTAGAGGGCGAAGGCGGCGCCCGATTCGAGGATGCGACGGCCCTGGTCGAGCGCCGTCTGGGCCTGCGCGCCCGCGCCCCGCTCGACGCTCACGGCGCCGATGGCGCCGAAGAACGTGCGGGAGAGCCAGCCCGAGATGCCCGTGCCCGTGAAGTAGTGCGACTTGGCCAGGAACTGCACGGGCCGCGGCGATGCGAGCGGGATCACGATGCTGTCGACGAACGACAGGTGGTTGCTGGCGAAGATGACCGGGCCGTGCTTCGGCACCCGCTCGGCGCCGGTGATCACCGGGCGGTAGACGAGGTGGACGAGCGGTCGCAGGATGCCGCGGACGATGCGGTAGATCGGACCCTGCCGAACGGGTGCTCGCGCCGCGTCGGTTTCGATCTCGCTCACCCTCCGACGATAGGCGCGGCGGTATTCCCGGCTCGGCATACCATGGCCGCATGGACGTGTCGACCGACGGCCAGCTGGTCGAGCTCGCGGAGGCCGGGATCCGCGTGCTCATGGTCACGGGCAGCCGGCGCCCGCCGTCGGCCGGCGCGACCCTGCGCGGACTCGTCGGCGAGGTGTCGGGCGTCCCTGCCGACGACGTGGAACTCGTGCACGCCTGCGCCGTGTGCGGGGCGCGTCATGGCCGCGTCGCCATCGGCTATCCGCTGACGCCGTCGGGCGCGCCCTGGTACGCCGACGTCGCGGTGTGCGGCGATGCGGTGCTCGCCGCGGCGACGACGCGGCATCCGCTCGGAGTGGGCATGGAACCCGCGACCCTCGACCCGGGTGTCGTCATCGACGAGGCGGCCTTCCACGCGAGCGAACGCGATGCGCTCGACGAACTCGATCCGACCCGGCGTCCGCTCGTGCGGGCGGCGCTCTGGGCTCGCAAGACCGCCTTCCTTCGCGCGGTGGGGCACTCCGACTTCCTCGAGCCGTCTCGACTCGCGTTGACGATCCCGGGTGCCGACGGCGGCGAGGGGCGCATCGCCCGGAGCGCACCCGAGTTCGATTCGGTGTGGCAGCGGGTTCGGTTCCACGACGTGCCGGTACCGGGCGACCGCGTGGCATCCGTCGCCGTCATCGGTTGAGCGACGGCGCAGGCGGGAGCGACACCCGCGCCCCGTGGAGTGGGACCGGTGCCCCGTAGGGTGGGACCGTGCGCAGCGTCATCATCCTCGGTTCCTCGGGTTCGATCGGCACCCAGGCGCTCGACGTGATCCGAGCCAATCCGCGGCGCTTCGACGTCGTCGGGCTCGCGGTCGGCTCCAATCGCGTGCTGCTGGCGGAGCAGGCGGCGGAGTTCTCGGTCGAGCACACCGCCGTCGGCATCGACGAGGCGGTGCAACTCGTTCGCGATGCCGACGCCGACGTGGTGCTCAACGGGATCACGGGGTCGGTCGGTCTCGCGCCGACGCTGGCGGCGCTGCGACGTGGCAGCACCCTCGCGCTCGCGAACAAGGAATCGCTCATCGTGGGCGGCGACCTCGTCACCCGGCTCGCCGCGCCCGGCCAGATCGTGCCGGTGGACTCGGAGCACTCCGCGATCGCGCAGGCGCTCCGAGCGGGCACCGACGACGAGGTGCGTCGCCTCGTGCTCACCGCATCCGGGGGTCCCTTCCGCGGTCGCACGCGAGAACAGCTCGCCGGGGTCACGCCGGCCGAGGCGCTCGCGCACCCGACCTGGGACATGGGGCTCGCCGTCACCACGAACTCGGCCACGCTCGTCAACAAGGGGCTCGAGGTGATCGAGGCGCACCTGCTCTTCGACGTCGCGTACGACCGCATCGAGGTCGTGGTGCATCCGCAGTCGATCGTGCACTCGATGGTGGAGTTCGTCGACGGCTCGACGATCGCGCAGGCGTCGCCGCCCGACATGCGGCTGCCGATCTCGCTCGGACTCGACTGGCCCCACCGCGTCGCGGCCGCCGGAACGCCGCTCGACTGGTCGAAGGCGGCGAGCTGGACGTTCGAACCGCTCGACTCGGTCGCGTTCCCGGCTGTGGCGCTCGCGAAGCAGGTCGGCCGCGCCGGCGGCGAGTATCCCGCCGTCTTCAATGCGGCGAACGAGGAGGCCGTGGCGGCGTTCCACGAGGGCCGCATCGCGTTCCTCGACATCGTCGACACCGTGCATGCCGTGGTCGAGTCGCACGAGGCATCCGGCGACGCACTCAGCGTCGAATCGCTCGCCGCCGCCGAGCGCGCCGCCCGCCGAGCCGCGAACGACCGGATCACGCGCCGCATGGGGTGATCACGCAGCGGTTCGCCACGGCGGGACTGCCCACAGCCGACGCAAAGCCACCCGCAGTACGCTCGTCGGGTGGAATCCGTGCTCGCCTTCGTGATCGGCGTCGTCATCATCGCGATCGGCCTCGCCGTGTCGATCGGCCTGCACGAGATCGGGCACCTCGTGCCGGCCAAGCTCTTCAAGGTCAAGGTGACGCAGTACATGATCGGCTTCGGGCCGACGATCTGGTCACGGCGCGGCGGCGAGACCGAGTACGGCGTGAAGGCCATCCCGCTCGGCGGCTACATCTCGATGATCGGCATGTTCCCGCCCGCGAAGGGCGAACGCGCGAAGGCCGACTCGACGGGCTTCTTCCGCGGACTCGTCCAGGACGCCCGCGACTCCAGCAGCGAGTCGATCACTCCCGGCGACGAACACCGCGCCTTCTACCGGCTTCCAGTGTGGAAGCGGATCATCGTGATGCTCGGCGGCCCGCTGATGAACCTCGTGCTCGCCGTCGTGCTCTTCGGCGTCCTGCTCATGGGCTTCGGCATCGCCCAGCCCTCCACCACGATCGCCTCCGTCAACGAGTGCGTCTTGCCCGCCACCAGCGAGCGGCAGACGTGCGAGCCGGGCGATCCGGCCGCACCCGGCGCCGAGGCGGGCCTGCGTGCCGGTGACCGCATCGTCTCCGTCGACGGCACTCCGATCCGGACGTGGGCGGAATCGAGCGCAATCATCCGCGAGCACCCCGATGAGCCGATCGCCATGCTGGTCGAGCGCGACGGCGCCGAGACCGAGGTGACGGTGACGCCGGCGCTCAGCGAGCGGTTCGCGGTCGACGAGAACGGCGTCGTCGAGACGGATGCCGCGGGCGAACCGGTCACGGTGAAGGTCGGCTTCGTCGGCATCGCGCCCGCCTCGGAGACGGTCCGGCAACCCGCGACGGCCGTGCTCCCCATGGTCGGCGAGAACGTCGCAGGGGTGGCCGGGATCATCGTGAACCTGCCCCAGCGCATGGTTGATGTGTGGAACGCCGCGTTCGGTCCCGACGAACGGGATCCGAACGGGCCGCTGTCGGTGGTCGGCGTCGGGCGGCTCGGCGGCGAGATCGCCAGCATCGACGAGATCCCGCTCGCCTCGAAGGCGGCCGGACTCGTCGGCATTCTGGCATCGCTGAATGTCGCGCTCTTCGTCTTCAACCTGATCCCGCTGCTCCCGCTCGACGGCGGTCACATCGCCGGAGCCCTGTGGGAGGCGATCCGCCGCGGATTCGCCAAGCTCTTCCGACGCCCCGATCCCGGGCCCGTCGATCTCGCGAAGCTCATGCCCATCACGCTGGGCGTGGTCGTGATCCTCGGCAGCATGAGCGCCCTGCTCATCTACGCCGACATCGTGAAGCCGGTGACGCTGCTCTGAGGTACTCCTGCGGGAGTACGGCGTGAGCGTCCGCCGGACCGATCCGGCACGGATGTCGCGGCGCTACGATCGGGGAATGCCCGTGCCACCATGGGACGGACGACCCGAATGGGACGGACGACCCGAGCGATTCCGGCTGCCGCCGGCGTTCACGCTCTGGGCTCCCGTCGTCATCAGCCTCCTCGTGCAGGTGCCCGCGGCCATCGGCATCTCGCTGTGGCTCCGCGTCGGGTGGGCCGCGGGTGCGGCGCACGTGGCGCTCGCGCTCGCGGGGCCGCTGGCGTTGCTCGCGTCCCGGCGCCATCCCGGCCCGACGGTCGCGTTCGTCTCCGCCACGGCCCTCATGGACGTGCTGTTCACGCCCGACTTCGGTCCGCCCTACGTCGCGCTCGCGTTCGCCATCGTGCTCGCGGTCGTCCGCGGCGCACTCGTCTGGGCCGTCGTCTCGGTGGTGGTGGCCTGGGTCGGAGCGATCGCGCTCGGGTCGGTGGTCGGCCTCGATTGGCATCCGTTCCGCATCGCCCTCACGACCGTGCTCCTCGCCGCGTGCTTCGGCGTCGGGGTGTTCGTGCGAACGCGCCGTGAACGGGTCGCCCAGTACCGGGCCGAGGCGCTTCGCCGCCGTCGAACGGCGGAGGCTCGCGAGCGCGTGCGGATCGCCCGGGAACTGCACGACGTCATCGGTCACGCCCTGTCGCAGATCAACGTGCAGGCCAGCGTGGGACTCCATCTCATGGACCGTGATCCCGAACAGGCGCGATCAGCGCTCGGCAGCATCAAGGCGACCTCGAAGACCGCACTCGAGGAGGTGCGCAGCGTGCTCGGGGTCATCCGCAACGAGGGCGATGTGCCGCTCGCGCCGCAGGCGGAGCTCGCGGAGATGCCGCGCCTCGTCGCGGGTGTTCGCGCGCCGGGATTCGAGGCGGAGCTCGTCGACCGGCTCGGCGGCGCCGTGCCCGGCAGGCCCGCGCAGTTCGCCGCGTATCGCATCGTGCAGGAGGCGCTCACGAACGTCGTACGCCACGGCGGAGCGACTCGGGCGGTGGTCTCGGTCGAGCGGCTGGACGAGGAGCTGCTCGTCACGGTCGACGATGACGGGCGCGGGATGTCGGACGCTCCCGAGGGCGGCGGCATCCTCGGGATGCGCGAGCGTGCGGCTCTGCTCGGAGGGTCCGTCGAGATCGGCCGCTCACCCCACGGCGGCACGCGCGTCACCGCACGTCTTCCCTGGCGGGCGACCGCATGATTCGCGTCGCCCTCGCCGACGACCAGCTCCTCGTTCGGGCGGGGTTCCGCGCCCTCCTCGACGCGGAGGACGACGTCGAGGTGGTCGGGGAGGCGTCGACCGGTGAAGCGCTCCTGGCGCTGCTGCGCCGCACGCCGGTCGACGTCGTGTTGATGGACATCCGGATGCCGGCCGGCGACGGCCTGTGGGCGACGGAGCAGATCGCGGCCGATCCGAAGCTCGCGGGGGTGCACGTGGTCATCGTCACGACATTCGAGCTCGACGAGTACGTCGCCCGAGCGGTGCGCGCCGGCGCGAGCGGATTCCTCGTGAAGGACACCGAACCGGTCGACCTGATCCGTGCCGTGCGCGCGGTCGCGAACGGCGAGGCGCTCCTTTCGCCGGGCGTCACGAAGCGCCTGCTCGAGCGCATGGCGGTCGGTCTCCGGGACGCGCCCGACGAGGGGCGGCTCCGGTCCCTCACCGAGCGTGAGCGCGAGGTGCTTCGGCTCGTCGGTCACGGGCTCACCAACGACGAGATCGCGGCCGAGCTCGTGCTGAGCCCGCTCACGGCGAAGACCCATGTGTCGCGGATCATGACGAAGCTGCAGGCCCGCGATCGGGTGCACCTGGTCGTCGTGGCCTACGAGTCGGGGCTCGTCGCTCCGGGCTGGCGCGAGTAGGCGCCCGAGCGCCGGCTGCTCCGACGGGAGCAGTGCGGGTGTCACCGCCCGGCGGATTCGCGGATGCCGCGCCGACGGGAGCATGGTCGCGACGGCTCGATCGGCGGGCCGCACGACCGGAAGGATGCACCTCATGCTCACCTCCCTCACCACCGCGACGGTCACCCACGCCGGCCCCTGGGCGGCCGGCTACGGATGGCTCTTCTTCCTCATCCCGATCTTCTGGATCCTCGTGATCGCGTTGATCGTCTTCCTGTTCAGCCGCAACCGGCGCCGGTACTGGGCGCAGTACGGCGCGGAGGGCTACGGTCCGCCGTGGATGCGAGGCCCCGTCGCGAGCGCCGAGGCGACGCTCTCGGAGCGCTACGCGAAGGGCGACATCGACGAGACCGAGTACCGCGCCCGCCTCGAGGTGCTGCGCGCGAACCGGCCGAACCAGTGAGGCGGGGCCGTGGCGGCGGGCGGGTGCCGCGGCATCCGCCCGCTCACCCGGCCAGCTCGCTCACTCGGCCAGTGCCCGCTCGAGGGCGGCGGCCTGATGCAGGTGACCGATGGTCTCGTAGCCCACGATGACGACGACGGGGGCCAGGGCCGTCAGGACGATCCCCACCCCCATGGTGGCGCCTGCAGCCACCGCCCACACCGCGATGGCGAGCAGGAGGACGCCGCCGGCGAAGAGCAGGATGTGGAACGGGTCGAGCTGCCGGAGCAGGAGCGAGTACAGGGTGAACAGGGTCACCAGGAACACGCCGACCGGCACCACGACCGTGAGGATCGCCTCGACGGTGTCGATGCGCGCGACGCCTTCGATCTCGAAGGCCGCGACATGCAGCCCCGCCCCGGTCGCCGCCAGCGAGCCGAAGATGAAGAAGTGCCCATAGCCCCACACGAATCCCCTTCGACGGAACCGCTGCAGCACCTTGCCGGAGGGGAGCGTGAAGTAGACCCACCACAGCCCGAAGGCGAGCGCGGTGCCGCCGAACGCCACGAGCCCCGCCTCGACGGACCACCCCTGCTCCTCGACCACGGCCGAGATCGCGAGGATGGTGCCGAGCACGACCTCGCCCAGGGTGATGATCACGAGAAGGCCGTATCGCTCGGCGATGTGATGAGCGTGCCACGGCGTGCCGCCCACCCTGCGCTCGATCACGTACGGACCGACGAGCTCGAGCGTTCCGAGGAACACGATGATCCCCAGCATGACGGCCAGCGGGGGGTTGATGAAGATGACGACCACCCAGCCGACCTGGATGATGCCGATCACGATCGCGTAGGTGAGGGCGGTCCGTCGGTGCTCGGGATCCTGGCGGGCGATCCGCAGCCAGAGGGCGACGGTCGCGACGCGCATGATCACGTAGCCGGCGACCATCACCCCGTTGTCGAGGTGGGCGCCCTCGTCGATCGATTCGAACGCGGGCGGGAGACCGAGGGCGAGCACGAGCACGCCGACCATCTGCACCATCGTCGCGAGACGGAAGAACGTGTCGTCGTTGTCGAACGCCGAGGCCAGCCACGAGTAGTTGATCCACGCGACGCAGATCGCGAGGACGGCGAAGGAGAAGCCGATCAGCGCCGAGCCCCAGTGCCCGAGTTCGAGCAGGTGCGCGGCCTGGGTGCCGGCCTGGCTGAACGCCACGACGAACGTGAGGTCGTACAGCAGTTCGAGCGGGGTCGCGGTACGGTGCGATTCGTTCGGGTCGCGTCCGACCATGCGGCGCAGCCGGTGATCGAGCGGAGGATGCGACGGGGTCGTCATGCGCCGCATCCTCCCACGAGCTCAGCGTGACAGCAGCAGCGCCTCACCCTGCCCGCCGCCCCCGCAGAGCGCCACGGCCGCCTTGCCGCCGCCTCGGCGGGAGAGCTCGAGCGCCGCGTGGAGCGCGAGTCGTGCGCCCGAGGCGCCGATCGGGTGACCGAGCGCGATCGCACCGCCGTGCATGTTGACCTTCGCATGGTCGAGCTCGAGGTCGCGCATCGACTGCAGCGACACCGCCGCGAACGCCTCGTTGATCTCGACGACGTCGAGGTCGCCGGCGGATTCGCCGGCCCGCTCGAGTGCGGCTGCGATGGCGTTCGACGGCTGCGAGTGCAGCGAGTTGTCGGGACCGGCGACCTGGCCGGAAGCACCGACGCGCGCGAGCCAGGGGAGCCCGCGCTCCTCGGCCCACTCGCGGCTCGCGACGACGACCGCCGCCGCGCCGTCGGAGAGCGGAGAGGAGTTGCCGGCCGTGATGTCGCCGCCCTCGGCGAACGAGGGGCGCAGCTTCGCGAGCACCTCCACGGTGGAGTCGGGGCGCACGCCCTCGTCGGTGTCGACCGAGATCGCGTCGCCCTTGCGCTGCGGCACCTCGACGGCGATGATCTCGTCATCGAAGACGCCGCCGGCCTGCGCAGCGCCGGCTCGACGGTGCGACTCGGCCGCGATCTCGTCCTGCTCGGGGCGCGTCAGCCCGTAGCGCTCGTTGAACCGCTCGGTGGACGCCCCCATCGACTCCTGGTCGAACGCGTCCGTGAGTCCGTCGTTGGCGGCGTGGTCGACCATCTCGACGCTGCCGTACTTCCATCCCGACCGGGATCCGGGGAGCAGGAGCGGGGCCTTGGTCATCGATTCCTGGCCGCCGGCTACGACGACGGATGCCTCGCCGAGACGGATCATGCGTGCGGCATCCGTGATGGCGACGAGACCCGACAGGCACACCTTGTTGACCGTCGTCGCGGGAACCCGCCACGGGATGCCCGCCGCGACGGCCGACTGCTTGGCGGGGTTCTGGCCGGCGCCCGCCTGCAGCACCTGGCCCATGATGACGGCATCGACGTCGTCGGGGGAGACGCCTGCCCGCTCGAGTGCGCCCCGAATGGCGGCGGTACCGAGTTCGACTGCCGTCTTGCTCGCCAGGTTGCCGTTGATACGAGCGAACGGGGTACGTGCCCCTGCGATGATGACGACCTCGGGGATGCTCATGTCTCCTGGACTCCTTCGTGCGGGTTGCGAGCGATGCACTTCCACCATATTGTACTTTCCTGAGACCTGAACCAGCTGTCAGGTTCGTCCAGCCATCACAGTTGAGAGGCATACACATGCGGGTTACGAAGAAGTATCTCGCGACGGCAGTCATCGCCGCCGCGACCATCGCCCTGGTCGGCTGCGCTCCGAACACGGCCGCCGGTGGCGACGCCGAGCAGACCGACTCGGCCGCTCCGGTGCAGATCGCCATGATCACCTCCCAGACCGGCCCGCTCGCGGCCTACGGCGAGGCGTACACCGCCGGCTTCGAGGCAGGTCTCGACTACGCGACCGACGGCACGGGCACGGTCGACGGCCGCGAGCTCGAGATCGAGTGGCTCGACGACCAGGGCAACCCCGACACCGCCGTGTCGCTCGCGAAGGACGTCATCGGCCAGGGCACGCAGATCATCGCGGGCACCGTCGTGTCGGGCATCGCGACCGCCCTCGCCGAGCAGGCGGCGCAGAACAAGGTCCTCTACATCTCGGGCCCGGCGGCGACCGACGCGATCACCGGCGTCAACGAGTACACCTTCCGCTCGGGCCGCCAGACCTATCAGGATGTCGCCACAGCGGGTACCTTCATCGGCGACCCGGCCGGCAAGAAGGTCGTCGTCTTCGCGCAGGACACGGCATTCGGCCAGGGCAACCTCGCCGGCGTCCGGGCCGTGCTGGGCGGCCAGGGCGCCAACGTCGAGGGCGTGCTCGTGGCTGAAGACGCCACGGAGTTCACCCCGTTCGCGCAGCAGCTGCTCACCGCGTCGCCCGACCTCGTGTTCGTCGCGTGGGCCGGTGCCTCGTCGAGCGCCATGTGGAGTGCCCTCTCGCAGCAGGGCGTGTTCGACGCCGTACCGGTCGTGACGGGCCTCGGCGACGTCGCCACCTACGGCGCGTACGGTGAGGCATCCGACAAGATCTCGTTCCTGAACCACTACTTCGGCGGTGCCGCGGGCACTGACGCCGAGAAGGCGATGATCGAGCACCTCGAGGCCAACGGGGCCCAGGCCGACCTGTTCTCGCCCGACGGCTTCGTGGCCGCACAGATGATCGTGCAGGCGATCCGCGAGGGCGACGACACCGTCGACGGCATGATCGCCGCCCTCGAAGGCTGGACCTTCGATTCCGTCAAGGGCGAGATCACGGTCCGCGAGGAGGACCACGCGATGATCCAGCCGATGTACCAGGCGACGCTCGTCCAGGACGGCGGCAACTGGGTTCCCGAGCTGATCGAAGAGGTCGACGCCGAGACCGTCGCGCCACCGGTCGCCGGCTAGCGACCGACCCCGGCGGGTGGTCGTCCACGAGACGGCCACCCGCCGGAGCTCAACCCCCTTCCTTCCAACGCAGTAAGGCAGACATGACCGACCACGCAGTGCTCTCCCTCGAGCACGTCGGACTCCGCATCGGCGGCGCACGGATCCTCCACGACGTGTCGCTCGAGGTGCCGTCCGGCGAGATGCTCGGGGTGATCGGGCCGAACGGTGCGGGCAAGACGACGCTGTTCAACGTCATCTCGGGCGTCGTGCGTCCCACCGAGGGCCAGGTCCGGCTCGACGGGCGCGATGTCACGAACGAGCCGATCCACCGGCGCTCCACGGCGGGCCTCGGTCGCACGTTCCAGACGTCCAGCCTCTTCCCCGGGCTGTCGGTGCTCGAGAACGTCCGCCTCGCCGCCCAGGCGCACGCCGGTGGCGCGACATCCGTGTTCCGGATTCCGAGGCGAACGGATGCCGCGACGCGGCGTGCGCGCGAGGCACTCGCCGAGGTCGGGCTGGAGCACAGAGCCGACGCCATCTCGTCGGGCCTCGCCCACGGGGAGAAGCGCAAGGTCGAGATCGCGATGCTCATCGCGATGGAGCCGAAGGTCGTGCTCCTCGACGAGCCCATGGCCGGCGTCGGGTCGGGCGACGTGCCCGCGATCACCGAGGTCATCCGCGGGCTCCACCGCGGCGGGCGTACGGTACTCATGGTCGAACACCACATGGAGGTCGTGCTCGGCCTCGTCGACCGCGTCGCGGTCATGCACCACGGGGAGCTCCTCGCGGTCGACACACCGGAGGCCGTGATGGCGAATCCCACCGTGCAATCCGCCTACCTGGGAGAGACGGTATGAGCGCCGCAGAGCCCATCCTCGTCGTCGAGGGCCTGTACGGTCGCATCGCCGGCCAGCAGGTCGTCGAGGACGTGTCGTTCGAGGTCCCCGCCTCGGGCGTGACCGCGCTCCTCGGGCGCAACGGCGTCGGCAAGACGTAGACGATCAAGTCGATCCTCGGCCTCATCGACCGCACCGGCGAGGTGCGCCTCGGCGGCGACCGCATCGATCGGCTGCCCACCCACCGCATCGTGCAGCGGGGCGTCGGCTACGTGCCCGAGGACCGCGAGGTGTTCGGCTCGTTGAGCGTCGGCGAGAACCTCCGGCTCGCCGAGCGCGACGACACGCCGCGCCGCGAGTTCATCGAGCGGCTGTTCCCCGACATCCACGCTCGCCGCGCCCAGCGCGCGGGCACCCTCTCGGGCGGCCAGCAGCAGATGCTCTCCCTCGCCCGCGCACTCGTCAACGAGAATCGCCTGCTGCTCGTCGACGAACCCACGAAGGGGCTCGCGCCGAAGATCGTCGATGAGGTCGGCGTGGCCCTGGCCGAGGCGGCCAAGACGGTGCCGATCCTCCTCGTCGAGCAGAACCTGCACGTCATCCGCAGGCTCGCCGAGCGCGTCGTCGTGCTCTCGGGCGGCCGAGTGGTCTTCACCGGATCCGCCGCCGACCTGCTCGACGACGAGGACCGCGTCCAGCGGTACCTCGGGGTGCCGCCCATGAGCCCGTAGATGAGCGAAAGGCCACTGCCGACCAGGAAGTAGAGGGCGCCGAACCCTCGGAGGAACTCCGATGAGCACCGTGCTCCTCCTCGTCATCACGGGCCTCGGGCTCGGCGCCCTCTACTTCCTGGTCGCCAGTGGCCTTTCGCTCATCTACGGGCTCATGGGCGTGCTGAACTTCGCCCACGGCGCGTTCCTGACGATCGCCGCGTTCATCGGCTGGGAGGTCGGACGCCGGGTTTCCGACGGCACCTGGTGGGGGCTCCTGGTCTCCGCCCTCGTCGGCATGATCGTCGGCGCCGTCGTCGCCGCGGCCACCGAATACTTCCTGATCCGCCGGCTCTACGAGCGGCACATCGAGCAGGCCCTCATCACGGTCGGACTCGCACTCGCCTCGGTGGCCCTCTTCGAGGGCATCTGGGGCACCGACCCGATCTACACCGCGAAGCCCGAGTGGCTCACCCAGACCACCGAGATCCTCGGCGCGAGGATCCCGAACGACCGGTTCCTCCTCATCGCCTGCGCGGCGGTCGTGCTCGGCGCCATCGTGCTGTTCCTGCAGCGCACCCGCTACGGGCTGATCATCCGCGCCGGCGTCGAGAACCGCTCGATGGTGACGGCGCTCGGCATCGACGTGCGCCGCTCGTTCACGCTCGTGTTCGCGATCGGCGGCGCAGCGGCCGGACTCGGCGGCGTGCTCGCCTCGGTGTACTACGGCTACGTCTCGGCGCACCTCGGTTCGCTGCTGCTCATCTTCGCGTTCATCGTGACCGTCATCGGCGGGCTGGGCTCGCTGACCGGTGCGGCGATCGCGTCGGTGCTCGTGGCGGTGCTCCAGCAGTTCGCCAACTTCTACCTCGGCGGTACCGGCGACCTCGTCGTCGTCATCGCCCTCGCCGCGGTGCTGCTCATCCGCCCGCGCGGACTGATGGGGAAGGTCGCATGACCCAGCAACAGACTCAGGGCACCGCACCGCAGGTGTCGGATGCCGCATCCGAATCGACTCTCCGACAGGCTCAGGGCACCGACGGCTCGTCGCCCAGAACGAAGGGCGGCGTCGCGGCATCCGCTCGTCGACCGCTCGTGCTGCTCATCGGCGGCATCGCGCTCGTCGTCGTGCTCGCGATCCTGCCGCTGCTCGCCATCGACATCCCCGGCGTGCTGCCCGGACCGACGTACACGCCGGGCACGCTGCAGTTGCTCGCGTACGCGATGCTCATCGCGGCGCTCGCGCTGAGCTACCGCATGATGTTCGGCCTCGCCGGGCTCCTCTCGTTCGGGCACGCGCTGTTCTTCGCCGCCGGCGCCTACGGGCTCGGCATGGCGCTCGAGTACTTCGCACCGGCGGAGTGGCCGAGCGAGCTCATCTTCCTCGGCGCGATCGTCGTCACGCTCGTGTTCGGCATCCTGCTCGCGGCGACCGTCGGGTCGCTCGCCCTGCGCGTGACCGGCATCTCGTTCGCGATGGTGACGCTCGCGTTCGCGCAGGCGGGTTCAGTGCTCATCCGGCGCAATCCCGGTGGCGCCACCGGCGGCGAGGAGGGCCTGTCCCTCGACATCACGAACGTGCCCGACGCGCTCGTCGGCGTGCTCAACACGCGCAACCTCTACTGGCTGGCGCTCGGCATCCTCGTGTTCGTCTATCTCGTCGTGCTCTGGGTCGAGCGCAGCCGCGCCGGGCACGTCGCCGAGGCGACGCGTGAGAACGAGCTGCGCGTGCGCGTCATCGGCATCCGCCCCTACCGGGTGAAGTTCCTCATCTTCGTCGTCGCGTCGACCCTGGCGGCGGTCGCCGGCATGGGGTACCTGCTGCTGCAGTCGGGCGCCTCCCCGCGGGTCGCGACGGCCGACTTCACCCTCACGATCCTCGTGATCGTCGTGCTCGGCGGAGTGGGGTATCGCTGGGGCGCCGTTGTGGGAGGTATCGTCTACACACTGCTCGACCAGCGCCTCACGGCGCTCGCGGGTTCCGACTTCATCGCCGGTCTGCCCGCCGTGCTCCGTGTTCCACTGTCCGAGCCGCTGTTCATCCTTGGAACGCTCTTCATCCTCGTGGTGCTGTTCCTGCCCGGGGGGATCGCGGGGATTCCGCAACGCATCCGATCGGGCCGGAAGCAGCACCCGGCCGAATCGGCGGAGGTCGCGGATGCCTGACGGTCTGCACACCCTCGGACGCTGGACGCGCGATCGCGCGCGTGCGACGCCCGAGCGCATCGCGATCGACGATCGCGGCGTGGTGGTCACGTACCGGGAGCTCGATGCACGCGCCGAACGCCTGGCCCGCTCGCTGCGGGCGGCCGGTTACGCGACCGGCGACCGCATCGCGACGATCACCGGCAACAGCGCCGACCACGTCGTGCTGTTCTTCGCCTGCGCGAAGGCCGGCCTGGTGCTCGTTCCCCTCTCGTGGCGACTCGCACCACGGGAACTCGCGGAACAGCTCGAGATCGCCGAGCCGGCCCTGGTGCTTGTCGAGGGCGAGTTCCAGACACTCGCGAAGGCGACGCTGTCGCGGCTCGCCCGTCGCATTCCGACGGCGCCGCTCGGTGCGCACGGGGTGGAGTCCGAGGTACCCGCTCCCGCCCATGATGCTTCGCGTGCGCCGGCCGCCGGCCGGCCCGACGTCGCCGACGACGACGCGCTGCTCATCATCTTCACCTCGGGCACGACCGCCCGGCCCAAGGGCGCGGTGCTCACCCACGCCAACTGCTTCTGGACGAACCTGTCGTTCTCGCGCATCTGCGAGCTGACCGCGAACGACTCGGTGCTGGCGGTGCTGCCGCAGTTCCATGTCGGGGGTTGGAACATCCAGCCGCTCCTGGCGTGGTGGACGGGTGCCACCGTGGTGCTCGAGCGCACCTTCGACCCCGGACGGGTGCTGCACCTGATCCAGGAGCGCCGCATCACGACCATGATGGGCGTGCCGTCCCACTACCTGTTCCTGGCGCAGCATCCCGATTTCCAGGCCGCCGACCTGTCGAGCCTCCAGCACGCGATCGTGGGCGGCGCGCCGATGCCGCCTGCGCTCCTGCGCACCTGGCATGCTCGCGACGTCGCCCTGACGCAGGGCTACGGCCTCACCGAGGCATCCCCGAACGTGCTCTGCCTGCCCGACGAGGACGCGCGCCGGCGCGCCGGATCCGCGGGCAAGCCCTACCCGCACGTCGATGTCGCCGTCGCGGACCCGGTGACGGGCGAGCACCTCGACGGCGAAGCGGAGGGCGAGCTCCTCGTGAGCGGGCCGGCCGTCTTCGCCGGGTATTTCCGCGACCCGGGTGCCACCGGTGCAGCCCTCGTCGACGGTTGGCTGCGCACGGGCGACCTCGTGCGCCGCGATGCCGACGGCTTCTACACCATCGTCGACCGCATCAAGGACATCTACATCTCGGGCGGTGAGGGGGTCGCACCCGCTGAGGTCGAGGCGGTGCTGATGGGGCATCCGGCCGTCGCCGACGTTGCGGTCGTGGGGGTTCCCGACACCCGCTGGGGCGAGGCCGGATCGGCCTGGGTCGTCGCGCATCGCGGTCGGGCGACGGATGCCGCAGAGCTCATCGAGTTCGCCGCGGCCTCGCTGGCGCGATTCAAGGTGCCGCGCGAGGTGCATTTCGTCGACGAGCTGCCCCGCTCGACCGCGGGGAAGGTGCAACGCCGGGTGCTCGCCGAGCGGTCCGCCGCGATCGCGGCCTCCGCGAGCGACGCAGCGGCGCGGGTCGACGGGGGGCTCCGATGAGCGCGCGGCCCCGCACCGCCCGCGGTGAGGAGACCCGCCGTCGGCTGCTGCTCGCGGCCGAGCAGGTGTTCGCGGCGCACGGCTACCACGAGGCATCCGTGTCGCGCATCACCGACGCCGCCGGTGTCGGACAGGGCACCTTCTACCTGTACTTCGACACGAAGCTCGACATCTTCAACGAGCTCGTCGAAGATCTGAACCATCGGGTGCGGCAGGCCATGAGCGAGGGCGCTCGCGGCGCCACGAGCCGGCTCGAGGCCGAGCGCGAGGGGTTCGCGGCCTTCTTCCGCTTCACGGCGGAGCATCCGGCGCTCTACCGCGTCGTGCGCGAAGCCGAGCTCGTGTCGCCCGACGCCCTGCGACTCCACTACACGCGCATCGTCGAGGGCTATATCGACGGTCTCCGCGCGGCCGCGCTCGACGGCGAGATCAACGACATCGATCCGACGGTGGCCGCCTGGGCGCTCATGGGCATCGGCGAGATGATCGGCATGCGGTGGGTGCTCTGGAGCGACCCCGATGCGGCGCCCGGCGACGACGCCGATCCGACCGCGAGCGGCACTCGCGAGGTGCCGCAGCACGTGCTCGACGAGATGATGCGCTTCGTCGCCGGCGCCCTCGGTCGACCCGAACTGGCAGGAGCCCCGCGCAGTGGTGCGCGGGAGAAGGAGGAATCGTGACGGATCTGTCCCGACGACGCGCCGTCGTCACCGGGGGCGCGAGTGGCATCGGCGAGGCGTGTGCGCGCGCGTTCGCCGCGGCGGGCGCCCCCGTGGTCATCGCCGACCTCAACGGTGAGGCCGCAGAGCGCGGCGCCGGGGGGATCGGGGGGGAGGCGTGGCAGGTGGACCTCGGCGACACCCCGGCGCTGGCCGAGCTCTCGCTCGACGCCGACATCCTGGTGAACAACGCTGGGATCCAGCACGTCCGTCCGATCGAGCAGTTCGAGCCCGATCGGTTCTCGCTCATCCTCCGGCTCATGCTCGAGTCGCCCTTCCTCCTCATCCGCGCCGTGCTGCCCGGCATGTACGAGCGGGGGTTCGGCCGGGTGATCAACATCTCGAGTGTGCACGGCATCCGGGCGTCGCCGTACAAGTCGGCCTACGTGGCCGCGAAGCACGGGCTGGAGGGCCTCTCGAAGGTGACGGCGCTCGAGGGTGGTCCGCACGGGGTGACGTCGAACTGCATCAACCCCGGATACGTGCGCACGCCGCTCGTCGAGAAGCAGGTCGCCGACCAGGCCCGCCTGCACGGGATCTCCGAGGAAGAGGTGCTCCCGAAGGTCATGCTCACCGAGTCGGCGATCAAGCGGCTCGTCGAGCCGGCCGAGGTCGCGAGCCTGGCCGTGTGGCTCGCATCGCCCGAAGCGGGCATGGCGACGGGGGCAAGTTATGTCATGGATGGCGGATGGAGCGCACGGTGAGCTACTCGACCTTCAGGGCGCCCGTCGCGGGCGGCTTCCTCGCCGGCGCCCAGTGGAGAGCCGATGCCCCGGGTACTCCGGTGCTGGCAGTGCACGGGATCACGGCGACCCACCGCGCGTGGGACGCGTTCGCCGGCGAGATGCATGACCGTCGCGTGATCGGGGTCGACCTCCGCGGGCGCGGACGCAGCAACACGTTGCCGGCGCCCTACGGCCTCGAGCAGCACGCCGACGACCTCGCCGCGACGCTCGACGCGCAGGGCGTCGACCGGGCGTTCGTCGTCGGCCACTCGATGGGGGCGTTCGTCTCGGTTCGGTTCGCCGAGCGCCATCCCGACCGCCTCGCCGGGCTCTTCCTCGTCGACGGCGGGCTGCCGGTGCCGAACCCCGAGGGCGTCGCGCCCGGGGGCCTGCCGAAGACGCTGCTCGGACCGGCCCTGGAGCGACTCTCGATGACGTTCCCCGATCGCGCGGCGTACGTCGACTTCTGGCGCAGGCACCCGGCCCTGGGTCCGTACTGGACCGACGCCATCGAGTCGTACGTCGAGTACGACGTCGACGGCGAGGAACCGACGCTGCGCAGCTCCGCCAACGCTGCCGCCGTCGCCGAGAACTCGGTGCAGCTCGATGGCGCCGACGGCTATGTCGAGGCGCTCGTGGGCCTGCCCGGCCCGGTCGACTTCTTCCGCGCGCCGCGCGGCCTGCTCGACGCCGCTCCCCTCTACCCTGAGGGGGTCGTCGAATGGGCCCAGCGGATGCCGCAGCTCGTCGTGCACGAGGTGCCCGACGTCAACCACTACACGATCGTCATGACGGCCGAGGGCGTGCGACACCTGGTGCCCACGCTCCACCGCCGTCTGGCGGACGCTGAGATACAGGAAGGTGCATCGTGACACTCGACAAGGTGGTCGGATCCGCCCAGGAGGCGGTTGCCGACATCCCCTCCGGAGCCAGCCTCGCCGTGGGCGGCTTCGGCCTCTGCGGCATCCCGATGGTGCTGATCCAGGCGTTGCTCGATGCGGGCGTCGACGGGCTGTCGATCGTGTCGAACAACTGCGGCGTCGACGACTGGGGCTTGGGGGTGCTGCTGGCGAAGCAGCGCATCGCGAAGATGACGTCGTCGTACGTGGGCGAGAACAAGGAGTTCGAGCGCCAGTACCTGGCGGGTGAGCTCGAGCTCGAGCTCACGCCGCAGGGCACGCTCGCCGAGAAGCTCCGCGCAGGCGGCAGCGGCATCGCGGCGTTCTTCACGCAGACCGGTGTCGGCACCCAGGTCGCCGAGGGCGGACTGCCGCGCCGGTACCACGCCGACGGCACGATCGCGGTCGCGAGCCCCGTCAAGCCGGTGCAGACGTTCGACGTGCAGGGCGAGCCGCGTGAGTTCGTCCTCGAGGAGGCGATCACGACCGACTTCGCGCTCGTCCATGCGCTGCGCGGCGACCGGCACGGCAACCTGGTGTTCGACAAGTCGGCCCGCAACTTCTCGCCGCTCGCGGCGATGGCCGGCCGGGTCTGCATCGCGCAGGTCGAGGAGCTCGTCGAGCCCGGGCAGCTGGACCCCGACGCCGTGCACCTGCCCGGCATCTTCGTCGACCGGGTCGTCGTGGTCGGGCCCGACATCGAGAAGCGGATCGAACGCCGCACCGTGCGAGAGGGGAACTGAGATGGCACTGACCAGACTCGAGATGGCCGCCCGGGCGGCGAAGGAGCTCGCCGACGGATCGTACGTGAACCTCGGCATCGGGCTGCCCACGCTCGTGCCGAACTACGTGCCCGACGGCGTCACGGTCGTGCTGCAGTCCGAGAACGGCATCCTCGGCGTGGGCCCCTACCCGACCGAGGACGAGGTCGACCCCGACCTCATCAACGCCGGCAAGGAGACGGTGACCGTGCTGCCCGGCGCGGCGTACTTCGACTCGGCCACCAGCTTCGGCATGATCCGTGGCGGCAAGGTCGACGCGGCGATCCTCGGCGCCATGCAGGTATCGGCCGCGGGCGACCTGGCCAACTGGATGATCCCCGGCAAGATGGTCAAGGGCCCGGGCGGTGCGATGGACCTCGTGCACGGCGCCCGCCGCAAGATCGTGCTGATGGAGCACGTCGCGAAAGACGGCTCCGCGAAGATCGTGAACGAGTGCTCCCTGCCGCTGACCGGCAAGGGCGTCGTCGACCGGATCATCACCGACCTCGCCGTGATCGACGTCACCCCCGACGGCCTCAAGCTGGTCGAGGTCGCCCCCGGCGTCACCATCGACGAGGTCGTCGCCGCCACCGAACCGCCGCTCGACACCTCGTCGGTCGCCGAGCTGCAGACCTCCGCGGCCGAATAGCCCGGAACAACCTCGAGGAGTACCCATGGTCGACACGATCTTCGACGGCATCACCACCAGACGCGTCGAGACGCCGAGGCTCACCGCCAACGTACTGGCGCGCGCGGTGGATGACCCTGCCGCAGGTGCGCCCACCGTGCTGTTCGTGCACGGGAACGTGTCGTCGTCGCTGTTCTGGCAGCCGCTGATGCTCGCGCTCCCCGCCGACGTCCGCGCGCTCGCCGTCGACCTCCGCGGGTACGGCGACAGCGAGACGCTGCCGATCGACGCGACCCGAGGCGTTCGGGACTGGTCCGACGACGTGGCCTCCGTGATCGACGCGCTCGGCCTCGGTGCCGTGCACCTCGTCGGCTGGAGCCTCGGCGGAGGCGTCACCATGCAGCTCCTGCTCGACCGGCCCGACCTCGTGGCCAGTCTCACGCTCGTCGCACCCGTGTCGCCGTACGGCTTCGGCGGCACGGCACTCGACGGCTCGCTGCTGACTCCGGATGCCGCGGGCACAGGCGGTGGGGGAGCGAATCCCGACTTCGTGGCCCGCATCGAGCGCGGCGACCGCAGCGACGAGGCCGGATCGCCGCGAGCCGTCTTCCGGGCGACGTACGTCGCACCCGGATACGAGTCCGAGCACGAGGACATCTGGGTCGAGTCGATGCTCTCCACCAAGACCGGCGTCGACAACTATCCCGGCGACTCGACGCCGTCGGAGAACTGGCCGGGGTTCGCCCCCGGCGGCCGCGGCATCCTGAACACCCTCGCACCCACCGTGTTCGACACGACGGCGATCGTCGACGTCGAACGCAAGCCCCCGATCCTGTGGGTCCACGGTGCGCTCGACGCGATCGTCGGCGATGCCTCGTTCTTCGATCTCAACCAGCTCGGCAAGGCCGGCATCATCCCCGGCTGGCCGGGCGATGACGTGGCGCCTCCGCAACCGATGATCCAGCAGACGCGGGCGGTGCTCGACCGGTACGCGGCCGCCGGCGGCGACGTCACCGAGCTCGCGCTCGAGGGCTGCGGGCATTCGCCGCACCTCGAGCGCCCCGATGAGTTCCGTGAGGCGCTCCTGGCGCTCGTCGACGCCGGCGAGCGGGCGGCCGCCTGAGCCGGCCCCAGAAGATCCCCAGCGGCGCCTCCCGTCAGCTCGGCTCGTGATTCGGCCGCGAACCCGTCGGGCCGGTCACCAGCACGACGCCGGATGCCGCGACGACCGCGAGCACCGCGTCGGGGATCCAGGTGCCGAGTGCGGCGACGTGCCACACGAAGAAGAGGGGGAGCGCCCAGAGCCCGAGCCGAACGGTCCTCGAACGCACCCCGCCCCACACGGCGGCGAGGCCCAGCGCCGCAGCGAGGGTGCCGAAGGACGCGATGAGCACGACGGCGGCGGGTTCGAACGGGTCGTCGACGAACATCGTGCTGAGTGCGACGAGCGCGCATGCGATGAGCACGGCCGTGAGCACACCCTGCCCGATGCGCACGCGAACGGGGAGCCGCTCGCTCACGTCGCGGACGTCCGATTCGGTCGGCATGGCGGTGGTCATGTGGTCCTCCTGATCGATTGCGGTCGGCGACACCGGAAGGAGCGCCCGATCGCGACGCTACGACTGAACGGGAGCCGGGTGGCATGCGGAGGACCGCAGGATCGTCCGAGATGGGGTGTGGTCGACCGCAATTCCAGGCCGGGGTGCGGTCGCATCGCCGGGCACCGCGGTCGTGACGGGATACTGAGGGCATGCAACGCCACCCATCCCCGCTGACGTTCGTCGGCGGAGCCGTCGCCCTCCTGACGACGACCTGGACCGTCGCCTCGGGCGTGGTGCCCGTCGCGGATGCGGTCACCGCGCTGCTCGTGCCGGCGTTGTTCGTCATCGCCGGACTCCTCGGTCCACTGTGGAGGGCGGCCTCGTTCACGTGCGCGCTCCTGGTGGGCATCGGCTCGTTGCACCTGTCCGCCCTTGCGCTGTCCGCCCTCGCCCTGCACGAGGGGCCCGGATCCGTCGTGTGGCACGTGACCTCGCAAGTCCTCTTCGTCGGCGGCCTCGCACTGCTCCTGCCGCTGGCGGCCGGGTACCCGGCGGGGCCCGGTCCGCGCTGGGCCTGGATCCTCGCCGCGGCCGCGTCGCTCGTTCCGGTCGTCACCGCGTTCGCTGGACCCACTCCGACCGTCCTGAGTGCGACGGATGCCACCGGCGCGATGCTCCAGCTCGGGCCGATCGCAGCGGTGCTCCCGGCAGAACTCGCCGCCGGGGCCGGAGTCGTCTTCCTGATGCCGGCCGTTGCGATGGGCATCGCGGTCGTGCGCCTGGTTCGGGGAGATCGAGAGCTGCGTGGTCGCCTGACACTCCCGCTCGGCGCGCTCGGGGCGTTTGCGGTCGTCCTCATGCTCGGGTCGATCGTGCCGGCGTCGGCAGCGGGTGCGGGCACCGCGCTCTTCCTCGTGTCTGCGCCGCTCCTGCCGGTCGGCCTGATCGCGGGGAGCAGGCCGACGACGCTCCACCCGGCCGACCTGGAGGCGCATCGGCGATTGCGCGCGCACGAGGCGTCCGACGACCGCCTCGAGGCCCTCTCGCCGCGGGAGCGCCAGGTGCTCGAACTGATGGCCGATGGGCACAGCAATCCCGCCATCGGGCGAGCCCTGCACATCTCGCTGTCGGCGGTGGAGAAGCACGCGACATCCATCTTCGGCAAGCTCGGCGTCGCTCGGGAGGCCGACACGCACCGCCGGGTCGCAGCCGTCGTCGCATACCTCCGGGCCGTCAGGCGCTGACGACCCGGAGCACCTGAAGGCGAGGCGCGGCTCCCGCACTATAGCGCTCGGTTCGCCGCCACGCGAGGGTCTACCGCCCGGTCGAGCGTCCTCGAACACTGGATTGCACGGGCTGACGCACGCCCGGTGAGGTGGGCGCCGATCACGTTCGCACGGCGCCCACCTCGCGGCATCCGTCGATCGAGGAGGACACCGTGGCCGAGAACGAGAAGGGGTCCAGCCGGCAGCTGGCGGACGCACCCGATCCCGACGACGCCCGCAAGCCCGACTCGCCCCGAGAGGTGACGAAGCGCTCGTGGGGCTATGTCTTCCGCAAGAGCTTCCGCGAGTTCATCGATGACCAGTGTCCCGATCGTGCCGCCTCGCTGACCTACTACGGCGTGCTCGCACTCTTCCCCGGACTCCTCGCCATCATGTCGCTGCTGGCGCTCGTCGGGCAGGGGCAGCGTGCGATCGACCAGATCTTCGGCATCGTGGAGCAGGTGGCGCCGGGCGCGGCGCTCGATGTCATCCGGGGTCCGATCGAGGACTTCAGCACCTCGCCGGCCGCAGGGTTCGGCTTCGTCACCGGCCTCGTCATCGCGATCTGGTCGGCGTCGGGCTACGTCGGCGCGTTCAGTCGCGCCATGAACCAGATCTACGAGATCGATGAGGGGCGGCCGTTCTGGAAGCTGCGCCCCATGCAGTTGATCGTGACGATCATCACGCTCGTGCTCATCGTCATCATCGCCGTGATCCTCGTGGTGTCGGGTCCGATCACCGAGGCCATCGGCGATGCGCTCGGCCTCGGGGAGGCCGTCACGGTGATCTGGGAGATCGCGAAGTGGCCGCTGCTGGCGCTGGCCGTGATCCTCGCCATCGCGATCCTGTACTACGCGACCCCGAACGCGAAGCAGCCGAAGTTCCGGTGGATCAGCCTCGGGGCGATCATCGCGATCGTCGTGCTCGTCATCGTCTCGGCCGGGTTCGCCCTCTACGTCGCGAACTTCTCGAACTACGACCGCACGTACGGCTCGTTCGCCGGGGCGATCGTCTTCCTGCTCTGGCTCTGGCTCGCGAACTGCGCGCTCCTGTTCGGCGCAGAGTTCGACGCCGAGCTCGAGCGGGGGCGCCAGCTCCAGGCGGGGATCGAGGCGGAGGAGGACATCCAGCTCCCGCCTCGCGACACCCGCAAGAGCGACAAGGCGGCGAAGAAGGAGCGGGAGGACATCGAGTTGGGCCGGAGGATCCGCCTGGAGCACCAAGGCGACGCCGACCGCTCGAGGGAGGACGAGGACGCCCGTCGCTGAGGGGCAGCGTCCGCTCCGACGCCCACTCGGCCAAGCGTCAGGCTGGCGCCGTAGACTGGCGGGGTGCCTGCTGTGAATCTCGGAATGCCGAAAATCCCCGAAACGCTGGCTCCGCGACGCAAGTCCCGGCAGATCAAGGTGGGCAAGGTCCTCGTCGGTGGCGACGCCCCGGTGAGCGTGCAGTCGATGACCACCACCCCCACGACGAACATCAACGCCACCCTGCAGCAGATCGCCGAACTCACTGCGTCGGGCTGCGACATCGTGCGGGTCGCGGTGCCGAGCCGCGACGACGCCGAGGCGCTGCCCATCATCGCGAAGAAGAGCCAGATCCCGGTCATCGCCGACATCCACTTCCAGCCGAACTACGTTTTCGCCGCGATCGACGCCGGCTGCGCGGCGGTGCGCGTGAACCCCGGCAACATCCGCAAGTTCGACGACCGGGTCGGCGAGATCGCCGAACGGGCGCGCGCGGCGGGTGTCTCGCTGCGAATCGGCGTGAACGCCGGCTCGCTCGACCCGCGGCTGCTCGAGAAGCACGGCAAGGCGACCGCCGAGGCCCTCGTCGAGTCCGCCGTGTGGGAGGCGAGCCTCTTCGAGGAGCACGACTTCCACGACTTCAAGATCTCGGTGAAGCACAACGACCCGATCGTGATGGTGAAGGCCTACCGCATGCTGGCGGAGCGGGGCGACTGGCCGTTGCACCTCGGCGTCACCGAGGCGGGGCCGGCGTTCCAGGGCACGATCCAGAGCGCCACGGCGTTCGGCATCCTGCTCGGCGAGGGCATCGGCGACACCATCCGGGTGTCGCTGAGTGCGCCGCCCGTCGAGGAGATCAAGGTCGGCCTGCAGATCCTCCAGTCGCTGAACCTTCGCGAGCGCAAGCTCGAGATCGTCTCGTGTCCGTCGTGCGGTCGCGCCCAGGTCGACGTGTACAAGCTCGCCGACGACGTCACCGCGGGGCTCGAGGGCATGACCGTGCCGCTGCGCGTCGCCGTCATGGGCTGCGTCGTCAACGGGCCCGGTGAGGCCCGCGAGGCCGACCTCGGCGTGGCATCCGGCAACGGCAAGGGCCAGATCTTCGTGAAGGGCGAGGTCATCAAGACGGTGCCCGAATCCGAGATCGTCGAGACGCTGCTCGCCGAGGCGAATCGCATCGCCGACGAGATGGGCGCGGATGCCCCGGTCGGCTCGCCCGAGGTGCTCACCTCGTAGCCGCGGCGGCTCGCCGCCGTCAGTCGCCCGCGTCGGTCACGTCGACATCGAGGTGCTCGGTGGCGTCGGGATCCCGCGGGAGGCCGTCTCGGCGGGGACGCTCCGTCGCGCCGCGTTCGGCGGCATCCTTCTCGGTGCCGTCATCGGGCGAGACGATGGGTGCAGGGTCGCTCATGATTCGCTCCTCCGTGTCCATGTCCACGGTCGCACCGCCCTCCGCCTCCCTGCACGGGGTTGACAGGCTCCGGGGCGAGTAGTGTGAGCCGCACGGGATGCCCGTGATCGCGGCATCCGTTCGCGAGAGGGGACCGCGATGAGCAGGGACGGCAGCGAGTACGAGTACCCCGACGAGGCGGGGGATCCCGACGGCATGGGCACACTGCACGAGGGCACCGACGACGCCGCGGAGGAGACCGAGCGCGAGCTCGACCACTTCGCCATGGAGGACGAAGAGGACGACGACGTGGGCGTCTGACCGGGGCCGACGCTGCGCCGCGGCACGGACGAGCCGAGGGCGGGCTCCCGAATAGAATCGTCGGGTGCCCACACGCCTCTCCAACTACTTCCTCCGTACGCTTCGCGAAGACCCCGCCGACGCCGAGGTGGCCAGCCACCGCTTGCTCGTGCGAGCGGGCTACATCCGCCGTCAGGCTCCCGGAGTGTTCGCATGGCTGCCGATCGGCCTGCGCGTGAAGGCGAAGATCGAGCAGGTCATCCGCGAGGAGATGGCGGCCGCCGGCGCACACGAGGTGCACTTCCCGGCGCTGCTGCCACGCGAGCCGTACGAGGCGACCAACCGTTGGACGGAGTACGGCGACAACCTGTTCCGGCTGAAGGACCGCAAGGACGCCGACTACCTGCTGGCACCGACGCACGAGGAGGCCTTCACGCTGCTCGTGAAGGACCTGTACTCCTCGTACAAGGACCTGCCGCTCATGATCTACCAGATCCAGGACAAGTACCGCGACGAGGCACGTCCCCGCGCGGGGCTCCTGCGTGGCCGCGAGTTCACGATGAAGGACGCCTACTCGTTCGACGTCTCCGACGCCGGGCTCGACGCGAGCTACCAGGCGCAGCGCGACGCGTACGAGCGCATCTTCGCGCGGCTCGGGCTCGACTACGTCATCGTCAAGGCGGATGCCGGGGCGATGGGCGGCTCGAAGAGCGAGGAGTTCCTGCACCCGAGCCCCGTCGGGGAGGACACGTTCGTGCGGTCGGCAGGCGGGTACGCCGCGAATGTCGAGGCCTTCACGACGGTCGCACCCGACCCCGTGCCGTTCGACGGACTGCCGGAGCCCGCAGTGCTCGACTCCCCGAACACCCCGACGATCGCGACCCTCGTCGACCTTGCGAACGCCGAGTACCCGCGGCCCGACGGCCGCGCCTGGACCGCCGCCGACACCCTGAAGAACGTGGTGCTGGCACTCACCCACCTCGACGGCACCCGCGAAGTCGTCGTCGTGGGCATCCCCGGCGACCGCGAGATCGAGCCGAAGCGGGTCGGCGTCGCGTTCGCCGCCGACGACGTGGAGGCGGCCACCGAGGCCGACTTCGCGAAGCACCCCGGCCTCGTGAAGGGCTACATCGGCCCGTGGTCGCCCGACGGTGCGGTGCTGGGCGAGGAGTCAGCCACCGGCATCCGATACTTCGTCGACCCTCGCGTCGTCGACGGCACCGAGTGGATCACCGGAGCGAACCTCGACGAGAAGCACGTGTTCGGCCTCGTCGCCGGGCGCGACTTCACCGCCGACGGGGTCGTCGAGGCCGCCGACGTGCGCGAGGGCGATCCCGCGCCAGACGGCTCGGGGCCGGTTCACCTCGCGCGCGGCGTCGAGATCGGCCACGTCTTCCAGCTCGGCCGCAAGTACGCCGACGCGCTGGGCCTGAAGGTGCTGGATGAGAACGGCAAGCTCGTCACCGTCACCATGGGGTCGTACGGCATCGGCGTCACGCGTATCCTCGCGATCATCGCCGAGGGGCACCACGACGAGAAGGGCCTCGTGTGGCCGGCGGCCGTCGCGCCGTTCGACGTGCACGTGGTGGCGACCGGGAAGGACGACGCGGTGTTCGAGGCGGCCGAGCGGATCTCGGCCGAGCTCGAGGCATCAGGACTCGATGTGCTCTACGACGACCGCCCCAAGGTCTCGCCGGGCGTGAAGTTCGGCGACGCCGAGCTGATCGGCGTGCCGAAGATCGTGATCGCCGGCAGGGGCGTGGCCGACGGCGACGTCGAGATCTGGGATCGTGCCACGGGCGAGCGCACCACGGTCCCCATCGACGGCGTGGTCGCCGCCCTGCAGGGCTGACCGTCAGAGTCGCTCGTACCGGGCGCGCGCGAAGCAGAAGAGGCCGTAGAGGATCAGGCCGGCTCCGACGAGCCAGAGGATGACCTGGCCGAAGGGCAGCTCGGCGAGGGTCTTCAGCGCCGCGTCGAGCCCGCCCGCCTTGTCGGGATCGTGCGTGAGCGCCGCCAAGGCGAACAGCACGCCCACGACGGCGACCGCGATGCCCTTGGCCACGTATCCGGCCGTGCCGAGCACGCGGATGCCGTCGCCCGCCTTGCCGGCGGGAAGCGACAGGTGCTGCTCGAAGTCCTTCCGGATCCCTCGCACGAAGAACGCGACGCCCACGCCGAGGACGACGAGGCCGACGAGGACGAGCAGTACGACGCCTCCCGGCGCCGCGAGCACACTCGCGCTGAGCGACGTCGTCGACTGCGACGAGTCCGACCTGCCGCCGAGCGCGTAGACGAGGGCCGTGGCCGCGATCGCGAAGTAGGCGATCGCCGTACCGACCTTCGTCACGCGATGGCCCCACCGTTTCTTCGCGTCGGAGTCCCGCTCGAGGAACGCCTCGACGATCTTCCAGATCCCGAGGGCCGCGAGTCCCAGCACGATCACCCAGAGCACGACGACGCCGAAGGGAACGCGCGCGATCTGCTCCATCGCTCCGCTCTGGTCGGCGCGACCGCCGCCCCCGCCGATCGCCACCGAGATGGCGATGGCGCCGATGACGACGTGCACGACTCCCAGCACGGCGTAGCCGACCCTGGCGAGCGTACGGAGCGCTCGCGAATCCCGGGCTGCACCGGCGGTTGATCTGACGGTGTCCGAGCTCATGCCGCACACGCTAGCGACGAGCGCTCGCAGATGCCGCCCCCTTGCGCGGGCCCGGTCTGCGGCACTATGGCGGCGGGGATGCCGCGGCATCCGTCGCCCTGATCGCCGCGCCGACGCGGCGATCCGGTGGGGAAATCCGGTACGGTAGAGAGTCGTCCGCACGAGGGGAAGCGGCACTGAGAGCTGAATAGAGGAGGCCGGCGATGGACATCGACCTCAGCGTGCTTCGCATGATGGAGCGCGAGAAGGAGATCCCGTTCGATGAACTGGTGGAGATCATCGAGCAGGCGATCCTCATGGCCTACTTGAAGCACACCAATCCCGGTCAGCACGGTCACGCGAACCCCTCGGGTGCCCGTGCACACCTCGACCGCAAGACCGGTCACGTGTCGGTGTACGTGCCCGAGCTCGATGAAGAGGGCAACGTCATCGGCGAGGTCGAGGACAGCCCCAGCGACTTCGGGCGCATCGCCGCCTTCGCCGCCAAGCAGGTCATCAACCAGCGCCTGCGCGATCTCGCCGACGACGCCGTGCTCGGCGAGTTCCGTGGGCGCGAGGGCGACATCGTGGCCGGCATCATCCAGCAGGGGCCGAACCCGCGCATGGTGCACATCGACCTCGGCAGCGTCGAGGCGATCCTGCCGCCCGAGGAGCAGGTGCCCGGCGAGGAGTACCCGCACGGTCAGCGCATCCGCGTGTACGTCACGAGCGTCTCGAAGGGTCAGAAGGGCCCGTCGATCACCGTCTCCCGCACCCATCCGGCGCTGGTCCGCAAGCTGTTCGCACTCGAGGTCCCCGAGATCGCGTCGGGCGTCGTCGAGATCGTGTCGCTCGCCCGCGAGGCCGGTCACCGCACGAAGATCGCCGTGCGCGCGAACCAGCCGGGCGTGAACGCCAAGGGCGCAGCCATCGGCGAGCTCGGCCAGCGTGTCCGAGCCGTCACCGCCGAGCTCGGCAACGAGAAGATCGACATCGTCGACTGGAACGACGATCTCGCGACCTTCGTCGCGAGCGCCCTGTCGCCCGCCAAGGTGACGAGCGCGTACGTCATCGACGAGTCGACGCGCGCGGTACGCGCCCTCGTGCCCGACTACCAGCTGTCGCTCGCGATCGGCAAGGAGGGCCAGAACGCGCGCCTCGCGGCGAAGCTCACCGGTGCGAAGATCGACATCCAGCCCGACTCGATCCTCGAGTCCAACTGAGTCCTCGACCTGCGGCGACCGGGGCCACAGCCCGGAGGTGTAGGATGGAACCCGTCAGAACGTGCATCGGATGCCGTTCGCGCGCCCCGCGGTCCTCGCTTCTGAGGGTCGTCTCCCAGAGTTCCCACGTCGTGGCCGATGCCTCGGCTGTGCTTCCGGGCAGAGGTGCGTGGCTGCATCCGACGCTCGAGTGCTACCGACTCGCCGTGCGGCGACGCGCCTTCGGACGCGCGCTCCGCATCCGCGGCGAGGTGGACACCAGCAACGTAGAGAACAGGCTGAACGGCTAATGGACAACTCATGAGCGGCTCGAAATGAGACCCGTCCGCCATTGATGGTCCCCCTGTTTCGGGGAGGGCCCGGAACAGGAGAGAAGTGGCTGCCAAACCACGCGTACACGAGATCGCATCCGAACTCGGTGTCGACAGCAAGATCGCCCTTGAGAAGCTCAAGGAGATGGGCGAATACGTCAAGGGACCTTCGTCGTCCATCGAACCTCCCGTCGCCCGTCGGCTGAGGGCCGCGCTCGAGGCCGACGGGGCCGGTGCCAAGGCGGCGACGGCCACGGCCGAGAAGCCCGCTGCGAAGGCCGCGGCGAAGCCCGGTCCCAAGCCCGCGCCCAAGCCCGCCGAGCAGGCTCCCGCCGCTCCGGCCGAGGCTCCCAAGCCCGCCGACGCCCCGCTGAGCGTGGCCGAGCGCCAGGCCCAGGCCGAAGAGAAGGCGGCGCAGGCCGCCGCGGCCAAGCCGGCCGAGGCTCCCGCGGCTCCCGCCGCATCGGATGTCGCGAAGCCCGCCCCGAAGCCCGGAGCCGCGATTCCGCGTCCGGCTCCGCGGCCCGGTGGCCCGCGCCCCGGCAACAACCCGTTCTCCAGCTCGCAGGGCATGGGCCAGCGCCCCGCCCAGCCGCGCCCGGGTAACAACCCCTTCTCGAGCTCGCAGGGCATGGGCCAGCGACCGACGCCCGGCAACATCCCGCGTCCGCAGGCGCCGCGTCCTGGTTCCCCGCGTCCCGGCGCACCACGTCCCGGCGGCGCAGGCCGTCCCGGTGGCGGCGGCTTCCAGCGTCCGGGCGGCGGCGGCGCAGGCGCCGGGCGCCCCGGCGGCGGGGGGTTCCAGCGTCCCGGTGGCGGTTTCGGCGGCCCGCGTCCGGCGGGCGGCGGCGGCCGCGGTCGCGGTCCGGGCGGCGGCACGGCCGGCGCGTTCGGTCGTGGCGGCGGCAAGAGCAAGGCCCGCAAGTCGAAGCGCACGAAGCGGCAGGAATTCGAGATGCGGGAGGCGCCGTCGCTCGGCGGCGTGAGCGTTCCCCGCGGCGATGGCAACACCGTCATCCGACTCCGCCGTGGTGCATCCATCTCCGACTTCGCCGACAAGATCGATGCCAACCCCGGCTCGCTCGTCACCGTCCTGTTCCACCTCGGTGAGATGGCGACGGCCACCGAGTCGCTCGACGAGGCGACGTTCGAGGTACTCGGCGCCGAGCTGGGCTACAAGATCCAGGTCGTCTCGCCCGAAGACGAAGACAAGGAGCTCCTCGAGGGCTTCGACATCGACCTCGACCAGGAGCTCGAGGACGAGTCCGATGCAGACCTCGTGGCACGTCCGCCCGTCGTCACCGTCATGGGCCACGTCGACCACGGTAAGACGCGCCTCCTCGACGCGATCCGCAACGCGAACGTCGTCGCGGCCGAGGCCGGCGGCATCACCCAGCACATCGGCGCGTACCAGGTGCACACCGAGCACGAGGGCACCGATCGCGCGATCACCTTCATCGACACCCCCGGTCACGAGGCGTTCACCGCCATGCGTGCCCGTGGTGCCCAGGTGACCGACATCGCGATCCTCGTGGTCGCGGCCGACGACGGCATCATGCCGCAGACGATCGAGGCGCTGAACCACGCCCAGTCGGCCGACGTGCCGATCGTGGTCGCGGTGAACAAGATCGACAAGCCCGAGGCGAACCCGGCGAAGGTGCGCCAGCAGCTCACCGAGTTCGGCCTCGTGGCCGAGGAGTACGGCGGCGACGTCATGTTCGTCGACGTCTCGGCGCGCGAGGGCATCGGCATCCAGGAGCTGCTCGACGCGGTGCTCCTCACCGCCGACGCCGGGCTCGACCTGCGAGCGAACCCCGACAAGGACGCCCGCGGTGTCGCCATCGAGGCGAAGCTCGACAAGGGCCGCGGTGCGGTGGCGACGGTGCTCATCCAGTCGGGCACGCTCCGTGTCGGCGATGCGATCGTCACGGGCACGGCCTACGGGCGTGTGCGCGCGATGGCCGACGAGAACGGCGCACCCGTGACCGAGGCGCTCCCGTCGCGTCCGGTGCAGGTGCAGGGCCTCTCGAGCGTTCCGCGCGCGGGTGACACCTTCCTCGTCACCGAGGAGGACCGCACGGCCCGCCAGATCGCCGAGAAGCGCGAAGCGGCCGAGCGCAACGCCCAGCTTGCGAAGGCTCGCAAGCGCATCTCGCTCGAGGACTTCACCCGTGCGCTCGAAGAGGGCAAGGTCGAGGCGCTCAACCTCATCATCAAGGGCGACGTGTCGGGTGCCGTGGAGGCGCTCGAGGAGTCGCTCATGAAGATCGAGGTCGACGAGTCGGTGCAGCTGCGCATCCTCCACCGCGGTGTGGGCGCCATCACCGAGAGCGACATCGACCTCGCCACGATCGACGACGCGATCGTCATCGGGTTCAACGTGCGTCCCGATGTGAAGGCGCGCGAACGCGCCGCCCGCGAGGGCGTCGACGTGCGCTTCTACTCGGTCATCTACAACGCCATCGACGACATCGAGAACTCGCTGAAGGGCATGCTGAAGCCCGAGTTCGAAGAGGTGCAGTCGGGTGTCGCCGAGATCCGCGAGGTGTTCCGTTCCTCCAAGTTCGGCAACATCGCCGGTGTGGTGGTGCGTTCGGGAACGATCACCCGCAACGCCAAGGCTCGCGTCATCCGCGATGGCGTCGTCGTCGGCGACAACCTCGCCATCGAGTCGCTTCGCCGATTCAAGGACGATGTCACCGAGGTCCGCACCGACTTCGAGGCGGGTATCGGCCTCGGCAAGTACAACGACATCCAGGTCGGCGACGAGATCGAGACGATCGAGCTGCGCGAGAAGCCTCGCGTCTAGTTTCCCCGTGGACGGGGCCTCCGGATCTTCCCTTCGGGTGAAGAGCGGGGGCCCCTTCACCCCGATTCACCCGAAGGGAAGATCCGAAGCCCCGCGGGTCGAGCAACGCTTCTCGCTTACTCGATCTGGGGGAGAGGGAGGACAACATGGCGGATCCGGCACGGGCCAGGAAGCTGGCCGACCGCATCAAGGAGATCGTCGCGCGCAGGCTCGACAAGGGACTGCGCGACCCGCGCCTCGGGTTCGTGACGATCACCGACGTCCGCGTCACGGGCGACCTGCAGCACGCGAGCATCTTCTACACCGTGTACGGCAGCGAGCAGGAACGGCGCGACTCGGCGCTCGCACTGAAGGCCGCCACCGGCATGCTTCGCAGCGAAGTCGGTCGCAACATCACCGCGCGCCTGACGCCCTCGATCGAGTTCATCCTCGACGCGATCCCCGAGAACGCGGAGCACATCGAGTCGCTCCTGCGCGAGGCGCGCACTCGCGATGCTGAGACGAGCATGCTCGCCTCGAACGCGACGTATGCCGGAGACGCCGACCCGTACGTCAAGCCACGCGACCTCGACGAGGAGGACGACGACGTCGACGAGCTCGACGACGACGCATCCGACCTCTCCGACGACGCGGAGCTCGGCGGCCCCCGCTGAGGCATCCGCTCACCAGCGAGCCAAGCAAGGCCGCGTGTCGGGTAGGCCAGTCGTCGTCACCAGGTCAGTTCGACCTCCAGCTCGTTGTCGCCCTCGTCGCCGACCTCCACCTCCACCTTGAGGTCGACCTCGTCGGGGATGCGGACGGTGATGCGTCGCCCCGCCCGATAGAACTCGACCGAGTTGTTCTTCGCCATGGCGTCGGCGAGGGTGCGGAGCGTGGCGGCGGCCTCCTCGCGGCTCATGCGCCGGGTGTCGTCGATGTCGAACAGTTCCATGGTGTCTCCCTCCTGTCGTCTCGACCGTAGCGACCTCTGCCCACCCCCGCACGAGCATTCCGGCCGGACCCCGACGTGCGGGGTCCGGCGATCCTTCGAGCACCACCTCGTCCCATCGATGCCGCGACCGCACCTCCGACCGGCGGCGCCGATCATCCGGGCGTACTGCCAGGCGCCGAGCCACGGGAACGACGGCCGAGCAGGTCGTCTTCGACGGCGGCGATGCGCGCCCGCATCGCCTCGATGAACGCGAGCACGGTGGGCTGGCGTAGCGCCTCGGGTCGCGAGACGAGCCAGTACGGCAGGCGCGTGTCGATCTCCTCGGGGAAGAGGCGCACGAGGTCGTCGTGCCGGTCGGCGAGGAACGCGGGCAGCAGCCCGAACCCGGCGCCGGCGCGCGTCGCGTCGACGTGCACGTACACGTTCGTGCTCGACACGGCGTCGACCATCTCGGGCGTCGCGCGGCGCGCATCGTCGAGGGCGTCGACCTGCAGCATCGACTCGATGAAGTACACGAGTGGAGCGCCCTCGAGTGCGGCAGGGGAGTCGGGCGCCCCGTTGCGGTCGAGGAACTCGCGACTCGCGTAGATTCCGAGCGCGTAGTCCGCGAGGTGGGTGGTCTCGCCGCGCTTCACGTGGGGGCGACCCACGACCACCTCGAGGTCGACGCCGACCCGCTGCTGGGCCGCACGTCGCGTGGCGGCGACGATCTCGAGCGAGACGTCGGGATGCTCCCGGCGCACGGCGACGATCGCGGGTGCCGCGATGAACCCGCTGAATCCATCGGTCGCCGACAGTCGTACGACGCCCGACAGTCGCGGCGCCTCGGGCGCCAGCGATCCCAGCGCCCGCTCGACACCCTCGGCAGCCATGATCGCGTGCTCACCCAGCGGGGTGAGCACCCACCCGGCGGCGCCACGAGCGAGCACCCGACCGCCCAGCGCATCCTCGAGCGACCCGATCCGCCTGGCGATCGTCGTGTGGTTGAGCCCCAGCTCGGACGCCGCCGCCGTGTACCGGCCCGCTCGTGCGACGGCGAGCAGCACGAGGAGGTCGTCGGGGCTCGGACGGCGCCCCGGCAGCGGCGTGACGGTCATCCTCTGCATACTGACACACTCGTGCACGGCCGTCGCCGGCGCTCGGGCACCGCGGTCAGGAGTCGGGCAACGCCAGTGCGCCGTCGGCGTCGACGACGACGAGCCCGTCGGCCAGGAGGCTCGTGATCGCACGCTCGAGCTGCGCGGCATCGGTCCATGCGCCGGCCAGCTCGTCGCGCCCGACCGGGTGATGCGAGCCGCGCAGCTCGCGCATGACGAGGCCGCGCACCTGCCGGTCGGAGCCCTCGTAACGAGCCTGCCGGGCGCGCCGGGGTCCGTCGTGGGGCGGGTATCCGGCCAGACGCCACGCGCACCGCTTCGCGATCGGGCAGGCGGCGCACCGCGGCGTGCGTGCGGTGCAGACGGTCGCGCCGAGCTCCATCGCGGCTGCGTTGAACACGCGCGCCGCGGCATCCGACTCCGGAAGCACCGCCGACATCGCCGCGAGGTCGCGCGACGTCGACGGCGGGCCGGGCTGCGCCTGCCCCGCGACGGCGCGGGCGAGCACGCGGCGGGTGTTCGTGTCGACCACCGGATGCCGCCTTCCGAATGCGAATGCGGCCACCGCCCGCGCCGTGTACGGACCCACGCCCTGCAGGGCGAGGAGATCGTCGAGTTCCTCGGGCACCTCGCCGTGGTGCCGCTCGACGATCTCAACGGCGGCACGGTGCAGCCACAGGGCTCGCCGGGGATACCCGAGCCGGCCCCAGGCGCGCACCGCCTCCGACGCCGGCTCCGACGCGAGCGCCGCGGGCGTCGGCCAGCGCGCGATCCACGCCTCCCAGGACGGCACGACGCGCGCGACCTGGGTCTGCTGCAGCATGAACTCGCTGACCAGCACCGCCCACGGCGACACCTCGGCGGCACGCCACGGCAGCGGCCGCGCGGCATCCGCGAACCAGGCGTTCAGGTCGCTGGCGAGGTCGGCGGTGGGCTGGCTCGGCATTCCTCCACCCTAGGTCGGCCTCCAGCCCAGGTTCCGGCGGGATGCCGCGAGGTTACGCTGGGGGCATGGAACTCGTCACGACGCCCCGCGTCGCGTTCCTCCGCACGCTCGTCGACGAGATCCTTGCCCACTCCGGCCGCGGACGCATGATCGTTGCGGTCGACGGCCCGTTGCAGAGCGGCAAGACCGAGTTCGCCGACGACCTCGCCGCGGTGCTCCGCGAGCGGGGGCACGCCGTGTTCCGTGCCAGCATGGAGCGGTTCCACCGTTCGCGCGCCGCGCAGGCCGAGTTCGGCGACGACACGGCGAGTCGCTACTACCGGTACGGCTTCGACGAGTCGGCGCTTCGCCGGGTGCTCGTCGAGCCGTTCCGCATGGGCGGCTCCACCGCGTTCGTCACGGCCGTGTTCGACCCGGCGCGCGATGCGTGGATCGAGCCGAAATGGCTCACCGGCCCGGCCGACGCGATCCTGGTTATCGACGGTCGATTCGTGCTGCGGGAGCGCCTCGCGAACCTCTGGGACTACCGCATCGCCATCGACGGCGAACCCGAGGACGACGCCGACGTGATCGCCTACCGCGAGCGCGATCCGCGCCGCGTGGCGTCGGCGGTCGTCGACAACAGCGACCCCGACCACCCGCGTCGCGTGGCTGACGGCCACTGAGGGTGCGGCCAGGTCAGGCCGGCACCTCCGCCAGCACTCGTGCGGCTGGCACGTGCGATCCGGTCGCCTCGACCTCGTGCACGAGCGCGGTGAGGGCCGCGTTCACCGGAGCCGTCAGCCCGGCGGCGGATGCCTCGCGCACGACGGCCCCGTTCAGGAAGTCGACCTCGGTCGGCTGGCCGCGTCGCACGCTCTGCTGGGTCGACCCGAGGTTCGGCACGCCACCCATGCGCACCCGCATCAGCCACGGCAGGACCTGGCCGATCGCGAGCGGCATGCGCGCGAAGAGGCGCAGGCGGAGGTTGCCGAGGCCCTGCAGCCGCCCGAAGCGCACGCCACGGGCGATTCCGACGCGCACGGTCTCGCGCATCGACGCGGCGACGACCCGGCGCAGGCGGCGGTCGTCGACGACGTCCTGCACGCTCCGACCGACGATCGCCGGCACGGCGTTCAACATGTTGACCACGAGTTTCGTCCACTGCGCACCGCGGAACCCGGCGATCGCGATCACCGGAACGGCCTCGGAGAGGATGCCGGCGACGCGAACGCACTCGGTATCGGGGGGCCCATCGCCGCGCCCGAGGTAGCTTGCGGCGGTCGTGGTCACCCGCACGACGCCGGGCTCGGTGTAGTTGGCCGCGATGATCGAGAGCAGGCCCATGCACGACGAGTGCGGCAACAGCCTGGCAGCCGTGTCGACGCCCTCGAGGCCGTTCTGCACCACCACCACCGTCGCTCCATCGATCACGGCGGCGTTCGCCTCGATGGCGGCAGCGGCATCGTGCGCCTTCGTCGTGACCAGCACGAGGTCGGGCTTCGTCGTGAGCGTCTCGCCGACGACCACCTGAGCCTCGACGTCGCCGTAGCCGCCCGACAGCCGGATGCCGTCGGCACGGATCGCCGCGAGCCCCGCGCCGCGGGCCGTCACCTCGACCTCGTGACCCGCTCGCGTGAGCAACGCCGCGAAGGTGCCGCCGAGCGCGCCGGTGCCGATGATGCCGATCCTCATCCTCTCAGCGTAGGCGCGGCCGACGTCGGCTTCGGACGGGCGGCGCCGGTCGAGCCGGCTGTTAGCCTGTACGGCGTGAACAGCGGCATCCTCCTCGTCGACAAGCCGCCGCACCTCACCAGTCATGACGTCGTCGCACGCATGCGCCGCCTCGCCGGCACCCGCAGGATCGGGCACGCCGGCACCCTGGATCCGATGGCCACGGGGCTGCTCATCCTGGGAGTGAACAGCGCCACGCGGCTGCTGCACTTCCTCGTCGGGCTCGACAAGGAGTACCTGGCCACGATCCGGCTCGGGTGGGCCACGACGACCGACGACGCCGAGGGCGAGCCGCTTCCGGTCGACGGTGCCGCGGCTGCCCTCGCGAGGCTCGACGATGAGGCGCTCCGCCGCGGCATCAGCAGCCTGACCGGCGTGATCGACCAGGTCCCGAGCTCGGTGAGCGCGGTGAAGGTGGAGGGCCGGCGGGCCTACCGCCGCGTGCGCGAGGGGGAGACCGTCGAGCTGGCCGCTCGCTCCGTGACCGTGTCGGCGTTCGACCTCCGGTCGTCGCGTGCGGGCGAGGGGTTCGTCGACGTCGACGTCCGGGTCGAGTGCTCGTCTGGTACCTATGTCCGCGCGCTGGCTCGCGATCTCGGCGCAGGCCTCGGCACGGGTGGCCACCTCACCTCGCTGCGCCGCACGCGCATCGGGGCGTTCGGTGTCGACGAGGCATCCGGTCTCGATGACCTCGACGTCACGGCATCGCTGCTGAGTCCCGCGGCTGCCGCGAGGCGAACGCTCCCGGTCGTCGACGTCACCGCGCAGCAGGCGGGCGACCTGAGCCACGGCAAGCGCATCGACGCGCCCGAACCGACCGTCGGCGGTCCCATGGGCGCCATCGCCCCCGACGGCCGGCTCGTCGCGATCGTCGAGCGGCGCGGCGAGACACTCAAGGTCGTGGCCGGATTCCCCGACACGGAGGCCGGCGCATGATCGAGTGGTTCGCGTGGGTACAGGTCGCGGTCGCCGTCGCGGCGGGCCTGCTCTGCCTCGTGCTCGGGTTCGCGCGACGCGTGCCGAACGACCTCACGAACGGGGCCCTCGCGCTGGTCGAGCTTCTGCTCGTCGTCCAGCTCGTCTTCGCAATCGCCGCTCCGGCCTTCGGCAACGAAGCCACCGGCAGCGTGCTCGAGTTCTATGTGTCCCTCATCAGCGCGCTGCTCACCCCCCCCGCCGCGATCTTCTGGGGCCTGCTCGACCGCACTCGCTGGAGCACCGTCGTGCTCGGGGTCGCCGCCCTCGCCGTGGCCGTGATGGTGTACCGCATGCTGCAGATCTGGACCGTGCAGCAGGCCTGATCGACGTCTGAGAGAATCGAACGACATGACTGACGTGCGGAGTGCCCGGCCCGAGACCCGGCGCGGCTGGCGGATGAGCGGCATCGGGCGAGTGCTCGTCGCCGTGTACGGCGTCCTCGCCCTCGCGGCGCTCGGCCGTTCGTTCGTGCAGATCGTCTCGAAGTTCGACGAGGCCCCGCTGGCGTACACGCTGTCCGCACTCGCCGCAGTGGTGTACGTCGTCGCGACGATCGCCCTCGTGCGATCCGGGCGCGGCTGGTACCGCATCGCCTGGGCGACGATCCTGTTCGAGTTCGCCGGGGTGCTCGTGATCGGCACGCTGAGCATCGTGTACCCACAGTTGTTCCCGCACGACACCGTGTGGTCGTGGTTCGGGCGCGGCTACCTGTTCATCCCGCTCGTGTTGCCGCTGCTCGGCATGTGGTGGCTGGCGACGCATCGCCCCGACCGGGCGGCGGATGCCGCGTGAAGACCTTCAAGGGCCTCGACGCGGTGCCCGAGGGCTACGGCCCCTCCGCGGTCACGATCGGCAAGTTCGACGGCGTCCATCGCGGGCACCGTGCCGTCATCGACCGCATCCACGACATCGCCGCCGACGACGATCTCTCGTCGGTGGTGGTGACCTTCGACCGCAACCCGCTCGAGCTGCTCGCGCCCGAGAAGTGCCCCGAATCGCTCGTGAGCGTCCGCCAGAAGCTCGATCTCCTCGCGAGCACCGGTGTCGATGCCACGCTCCTCCTCCGGTTCGACCGCGCGCTCGCCTCGGTGCCCGCGACCGAGTTCGTGGAGCGAGTCCTGGTCGACACCCTCGACGCCAGGGCCGTGCTGGTCGGACACGACTTCCGCTACGGCGCGAAGGGCGCGGGGGATGTCTCCCTGCTCCGCGACCTGGGCGACAAGTTCGGCTTCACCGTCGAGGTCGTCGACGATGTCACGCCCGAGGGATCACGGCGCGTCTCGTCGACCTGGATCCGCGAGCTGCTCGCCGAGGGCGACGTTCGGCACGCCGGCGAACTGCTCGGCCACACGCCGACGGTGACAGGGATCGTGGTGCACGGTGCGAAGCGCGGCCGTGAGCTCGGATTCCCGACGGCGAACCTCAGCCCCGAGTCCGAGGGCCTCATCCCCGCCGACGGCGTGTACGCGGGTTGGCTGACCGACGCCGGCGCGCGGTACCCGGCGGCCATCTCCGTCGGCGACAACCCGACGTTCGAGGGCGTCCGCAAGAAGCAGGTCGAGGCGTACGTGCTCGACCGGGAGCTCGACCTGTACGACCACCTCGTCGAGGTGGAGTTCGTCGACCGGCTCCGTGGCATGGAGGCGTTCACGAGCATCCCCGACCTGGTCGACCAGATGCAGGACGACGTCGAGCGCGCACGCGAGATCCTCGTTGACTGATCGCCGGCCGCTCTGGGCCGGCCGAGCCCTCGCGCTCATCGGCATCGTGCTCGTGGCCTTCAACCTGCGTACGGCGGTCGCGACGCTGTCGCCGATCCTCACCGAGCTCGAACGCGACATCGCGCTCGCGCCGATCGTCGTCGGGTTCCTCGGGATGCTGCCGCCACTGTGCTTCGCGGTGTTCGCGATCGTTACACCGCTGTTCGCGAAACGCCTCGGACTCGAGGTCACGCTCATCCTGTCCATCGTCGCGCTGGCCGTCGGACTCGCCGGACGAGGTCTCGCCGGCGACGCCGTCTGGCTCGTCGTCGCGTCGACGCTCACGTTCGCGGCGATCGGCGTTGCCAACGTGCTGCTGCCGCCGCTGGTGAAGCGGTACTTCCCCGATCGTGTCGGCCTGCTCACGTCGATCTACGTCACCGCCATGTCGGTGAGCACCTTCATTCCGGCGCTCGTCGCAGTGCCGGTGGCGGATGCCGCGGGCTGGCGGATCTCCCTCGGTCAGTGGGCGATCGTGGCGGCGCTCTGCCTCGTCCCGTGGGTCACGCTGCTCGTGCACCCGAAGCGCGAGGCGCCCCCGACGCTTCCCGAGCAGGCCGAGCCGGGCCTGCTGCGCTACGCGATGCGGTCACCGCTCGCGTGGGCGCTCGCCGTGGTGTTCGCGGTATCGGGCTTCAACACGTACACGATGTTCGCGTGGATGCCGCCGATGCTCCACGACATCGCCGGCACGACGCCCGCCGAAGCGGGGGCGCTGCTCTCGCTGTACGCCGCCATGGGCCTGCCGGCGGGACTGATCGTGCCGATCGTAGCGGCGCGGTACGGGCGGGTGCGCCTGCTCATCGCGATCGCGGTGACGACGCTCGTCGTCGGCACCCTCGGCCTCCTCCTCGTGCCCGGGGCGGTCACCTGGCTCTGGGTGGTGCTCGCGGGCATCGGCCCCATGCTGTTCCCGCTGGCGCTGGTGCTCATCAACCTGCGGACCCGCACGCATTCGGGTGCGGTCGCGCTCTCGGGGTTCGTGCAGTGCGTGGGCTACCTCATCGTCGCGGTCGGCCCGTTCGCGTTCGGCCTGCTGCATGAGGCGACCGACGGGTGGGTGTGGCCGCTCGTGTTCCTCCTCGGATCGGCGGTGGCGGCGGCGACCGGCGGCGCGGTCGTCGCACGGCCGCCGTACCTCGAGGACGAGCGTGCGACTCGCGGCGCCCGGCTTCAGGTCGACGACTCGGGCCGGTGAACGAGTGCCGCCGCCCCGATGAGCGGTCCTTCGTCGGACAGCCCTGACGGCACGATGCGCACTCGCGAGACGAAGGGGAATGCCGTGCGCGCCGCGAGCGCCGCGCGTGCGTGGTCGAACAGCGCGGGGGAGACGCGCGAGACCCCGCCGCCGATGGCCGCGACGTCGAGGTCGACGAGGTTCGCGGCGGATGCCCCGGCCGGGCCGATCGCGGTGCCGGCTCGTTCGACCGCCGCGATCGCGATCGGATCGCCGGCGGCGTGGGCTGCGGCGAGATCCTCCCCGGTCGTACCGGCGAATCCCTGCGCCCGGGCCCAGGCCACGGTGTTCGGGCCCGACGCGACCGCTTCGAGGCATCCGCGACCGCCGCAGGCGCAGGCGTCGTCGAACCCGCCCACCTCGACGTGGCCGATGTGCCCGCTGTTGCCGGTCGGGCTCGGCGCAGCCCGGCCACCGAGCAGGAGGCCGCCGCCGACGCCCGTCGAGACGACCATCCCGAGGAGGTTCTCGGCGCCTTGGCCCGCTCCCACCCAGTGCTCCGCGAGGGCGATGCAGAGGCCGTCCATGCGGAGCGCGACCGGGACATCGGGCACGAGGCTCGCCACGAGGTCGGCGAGCGGGTAGTCGCGCCAGGCGGGCACGTTGAGCGGTGAGACGAGGCCGTGCTCGACGTCGATGGGGCCGGCCGCACCGATGCCGATGCCGGCGATGGCCGCATCGGCGGGAACGGCCTCGCGCGCGGCCATCACGACGTCGCCGACGTGCCGTTCGAGTTGCTCGTTCGTGGCGGCGGCGCCGGTCGGGCGGCGATGTCGCGATCCGAGGAGGAGCCGGCCGTCGTCGTCGACGAGTGCGGCCTCCACCTTGGTGCCGCCGAAGTCGACCGCGAGCGCGAGGGGGCGGGGCATTGCACCAGCATAGGTGCGCGGCATCCGATCACTGCCTGCTCATATGAGCAGGATTCCCCGCGACTGTTGCCGATGTGGGACGCGCTGCCTACGCTGGAGGAGAGCGGAAGGAGACGTGTGGACGAGACCGACGAACTCCTCTCCATCCGGGCGGCCGAGCTCTACTACGAAGAGAACAAGACGCAGGATGAGATCGGCCAGGCGCTTCGCCTCACTCGGTGGAAGGTCGGCCGGCTCCTCGCGCAGGCGAAGCAGCGCGGATTCATCCGCATCGAGATCCTGCATCCTCGGGCCAGGCGCCTGCCGCTCGAACGGCGTCTCCGCGACGAGCGGCGCCTCAGCGATGCGATCGTCGTGTCGACGGCCGGCGTGCGGTCCGCCGAGGAGCTCCAGGAGCGCACCGCGCAGGCGGCGGCCGACTACCTCACCGCGCTTCGGCCCGTGCCGCGCACGCTCGGCGTGAGCTGGGGTCGCACGCTGTTCGAGATCTCCCAGCGCTTGCGCAACGGCTGGGCGACCGGCGTGAACGTCGTGCAGATCAACGGCGGCGTGAGCCTCAACCGTCGTGCGGGCACCGCCGCGGCGACCGCGGTCAGCATCGCCCAGAAGGGCGGCGGCAGCGCCACGCTGCTCCCGAGCCCGGCCATCCTCGAGCGCCTCGCCACCAAGGAGGCCATCGAATCCGACCGGGTCGTCGCCGGCGTGATCGAGCTCGCCCGGTCGGCCGACGCCTACCTGTTCAGCGCCGGAGCGGCCGACCACAACTCCGTGCACGTCGAGAGCGGATACCTCTCGACGGCCGACGTCGACGTGCTCGTGCAGAAGGGGGCCGTCGGCGACGTGGTGGGCCGCTACATCGACTCCGACGGCAACATCGTCGACCCCGCCCTCGACGCCCGCACGGTCGGGCTCACCCTCGACGAGCTCCGTTCGGCGCCGCTCGCGATCGCCGTCATCGCGGGCACGTCGAAGCATCCGGTCGCCGATGCGGTCGTCCGCAGCGGTCTCTGCTCGGTCCTCGTCACCGATGAGGCCACCGCACTCCATCTCCTCGACGGCTGAGCGCGCTCCGACGTGCCCGCCGTCACGCACCACCACACAACGAAAGCCAGGTCAAGACCATGCCAGCTCCGACAAGCGCAGGCACCTCCCTCGTCACCGCCCGCGAGCGAGCGCTCGCCGTGCTCGGCGGTGAACCCGACGACGCGACGCTCCGCCGCTACCTGCACGGCATCGCCGGTGTCGATGCCGTCGGCCTCGAGCAGCGGGCGGCGGGCCTCGCCACGCGCTCGATCAAGACGAGCTCGAAGATGTGGGCACTCGACAAGATCATCTCGCTGATCGACCTCACGACGCTCGAAGGCGCTGACACGCCCGGCAAGGTCCGCTCGCTGGTCGCCAAGGCGGTGAATCCTGATCCGACGGATGCCACGGTGCCGCGGGTCGCCGCGGTGTGCGTGTACGGCGACCTGGTGCCCGACGCCGTCGACGCCCTGGGCGGCGCGCATGGCGACCCCGACGACGGGCTCATCTCCGTCGCCGCCGTCGCCACCGCCTTCCCGAGCGGACGGTCGTCGCTCGACATCAAGCTCGCCGACACCGCCGACGCGGTCGCCGCCGGAGCCGACGAGATCGACATGGTCATCGATCGAGGAGCGTTCCTCGCCGGTCGGTACGGGCTCGTGTTCGACCAGATCGCGGCCGTGAAAGAGGCGTGCCGCCGGCCCGACGGCACGAGCGCGAGTCTCAAGGTGATCCTCGAGACCGGTGAGCTCGTGACGTACGACAACGTGCGCCGGGCGTCGTGGCTCTCGATCCTCGCCGGCGGCGACTTCATCAAGACGTCGACCGGCAAGGTGCAGCCCGCCGCAACGCTTCCCGTGACGCTGCTCATGCTCGAGGTCGTGCGCGACTGGCACCTGATGACCGGTCACCGCATCGGGGTGAAGCCCGCGGGCGGCATCCGTGCATCGAAGGACGCGATCAGGTACCTCGTGACCGTGGCCGAGACCGCGGGCGAGCAGTGGCTGCAACCGCACCTCTTCCGGTTCGGGGCGTCGAGCCTGCTCAACGACGTGCTGCTGCAGCGCCAGAAGATGACCACCGGACACTACTCCGGCGCCGACTACGTGACGATCGACTGAGACGAGAGCACCAGATCATGAGCTTCCTCGAATACGCACCCGCACCCGAGTCGCGGGCGATCCTGTCGCTGCGCGACACCTACGGCCTCTTCATCGACGGCGAGTTCGTCGACGGTCGCGGCACTCCGTTCCAGACCATCTCCCCGGCGAGCGAGGAGCACATCGCGACCATCGCGAACGCGAACGCGGCCGATGTCGATGCGGCCGTCGCGGCAGCCCGTCGCGCCTACGACCGCACCTGGTCGAAGATGAGCGGCCGTGACCGGGGCAAGTACCTCTTCCGCATCGCCCGCCTCGTGCAGGAGCGCTCCCGCGAGCTGGCCGTGGCCGAGTCGCTCGACAACGGCAAGCCCATCAAGGAGTCCCGCGACGTCGACGTCCCGCTCGTCGCCGCGTGGTTCTTCTACTACGCGGGCTGGGCCGACAAGCTCGACTACGCCGGCCTCGGCGCCGACCCCCGCTCGCTCGGCGTCGCCGCGCAGGTGATCCCGTGGAATTTCCCGCTGCTGATGCTCGCGTGGAAGATCGCCCCGGCGCTGGCCGCCGGCAACACGGTGGTGCTGAAGCCGGCCGAGACCACCCCGCTCACGGCGCTCATCTTCGCCGAGATCATCCAGCAGGCCGACCTCCCGCCAGGGGTGGTGAACATCATCACCGGGGCGGGCGACACCGGGGCGACCCTCGTCGCCCACGAGGGCGTCGACAAGGTGGCGTTCACCGGATCGACCGCCGTCGGTCGCGCGATCGCGAAGCAGATCGCCGGCACCGACAAGAAGGCCACGCTCGAGCTCGGCGGCAAGGCCGCGAACATCGTGTTCGATGATGCGCCCATCGACCAGGCCATCGAGGGCATCGTGAACGGCATCTTCTTCAACCAGGGCCACGTGTGCTGCGCGGGCTCGCGCCTGCTCGTGCAGGAGAACATCCACGACGAGGTCGTCGAGCGCCTGAAGCTGCGCCTGTCGACGCTGCGCCTCGGCGACCCGCTCGACAAGAACACCGACATCGGGGCGATCAACTCCAAGGAGCAGCTCGAGCGAATCCGGATGCTCTCCGACGTGGGCGTCGAAGAGGGCGCCGAGCGGTGGAGCGTGCCGTGCGAGATCCCCGAGAACGGGTTCTGGTACGCCCCGACGATCTTCACGAACGTGCAGACCTCGAGTCGCATCGCTCGCGAGGAGATCTTCGGTCCGGTGCTGTCGGTGCTCACGTTCCGCACGCCCGCCGAGGCGATCGCCAAGGCGAACAACACTCCGTACGGGCTCTCGGCGGGGATCTGGACCGACAAGGGCAGCCGCATCCTCGCCGTTGCCGACAAGCTCCGCGCCGGCGTGGTGTGGGCCAACACGTTCAACCGGTTCGACCCGTCGAGCCCGTTCGGCGGCTACAAGGAGTCGGGCTACGGCCGCGAGGGCGGTCGCCACGGACTCGCGGCCTACCTTTCGCCGGCCCCGATCGGCCAGGCGGCGTTGTCCGCGGGTCGAGGTGGCGCGCAGCGCCGTCTCGAGACCAAGGAAGCGACGCCGACGCGCCGGGTTACCAAGCGCGCGACGAAGGGATCGAAGAAGTGAGCCGCCTCGCGGTACCCAAGACGTACAAGCTGTTCATCAACGGCGCCTTCCCGCGCAGCGAGTCGGGCCGCACGTACGAGGTGATGAAGGCCGACGGCGGGTTCCTGGCCAACGTGGCGAAGGCGTCACGCAAAGATGCTCGCGACGCGATCGTCGCGGCTCGCGGCGCCGTCGGCGGCTGGGGCGGCGCCACCGCGTACAACCGCGGCCAGGTGCTCTACCGCATCGCCGAGCTCCTCGAGGGCCGTCGCGCGCAGTTCGTCGCCGCGATCGAGGACGCCGAGGGCGTCTCGCGCGCCGCCGCATCCGCGCAGGTCGACGAGTCCATCGATCGCTGGGTCTGGTACGCCGGGTGGACCGACAAGTTCGCCCAGGTGGCCGGCAACGCCAACCCCGTCGCGGGTCCGTACTTCAACATCTCGGTGCCCGAGCCCACCGGCGTCGTGGCGATCATCGCGCCGCAGGACTCGTCGCTCGTCGGCATCGTCTCGGCGATGGCACCGCCGCTCGTGGCCGGCAACTCGGTCGTCGTCGTGGCGAGCGAGCGGTACCCGCTGTCGGCGATCAGCCTCGCCGAGGTGCTCGCCACGAGCGATGTGCCCAAGGGCGTCGTGAACGTGCTCACGGGCTCGCCGGCCGAGATCGCGCCGTGGCTCGCGAGCCACTCCGACGTCAATGCCATCGACCTCGTGGGCGCCGGCGATCTCGACTGGATCGGACTCGAGATCGACGCGGCCGACACGCTGAAGCGCGTGCTGCGTCCCGAGTCGGGGGCGGATGCCGCGGCGCCCTCGCTGGGGCGGATCAGCGCCTTCACCGAGACCAAGACGGTGTGGCACACGAAGAGCCTGCTCTGACGATGAGCGGACGCAACGAGGCATCCGACGAACGAGGACGCCTGCTCAGCGACCCGTTCGACTACCGCGTCACGAAGCAGGGCGGCGTGATCGTGTACCGCGGCGGCCGGCAGGTCATGTCGGTCGGCGGCCAGGACGCGGCACGACTCGTCGCCGCCCTGCAGCGGGCCGACGATTCGCAGGCGCAGCACCTGCTCGCGCGCGCGAGCGGCAACTACCGTCGCGGGAACGAGTGACCAGCTGACCTCTGCGCCACTTCGCGTTCCTCTGCGCCAAGGAATGTGGCGCAGACCCCATTTCCGTGGCGCAGCGGGCGCCGGGTCGATGCCTCACCGGGGGTCGCGGTCGCCGAGCACGACCACGTCGAGCCCCAGGCGCTCCGCGGCGTCTGCGAAGGTGTCGTGCATGCGAGCCGAGAACAGCACGAAGCGCACGCGCTCGGGCGCTTGCTCCGCCTCGGCCGAGGTGGTGAGCGCCACGACCGCGGCATCATCGGCCGGCCACCCGTAGATTCCGGCCGAGATCGCCGGGAAGGCGACGGATGCCGCGCCCAGATCGCGGGCGACCTCGAGCGAGCGACGATACGCCGACCGCAGCAGCGCCCGCCGCTCATCGGCGAGCCTTCCGAGCCCGGGCCACACCGGGCCGACGGCGTGGATGACCCACTTCGCGCTCAGCCGACCGGCCCCGGTGGCGACGGCCTCGCCTGTCGGCAGGCCATCGGGCAACGTCGTCGCACGGAGCGCTCGGCACTCCTCGAGGATCGCCGGCCCGCCCGCGCGGTGGATGGCGCCGTCCACGCCGCCTCCGCCCAGCAGCCCCGAATTCGCGGCATTGACGATCGCGTCGACGCGCTCGGTCGTGATGTCGCCCGTGACGAGCTCGAGGCGCGGCATCCGCTCGGCTACCCCCGGTTGTTCGACAGCTCGAAGATGCGCAGGAGCTCGGTCACGGCTTCGTCGCGCCGATCGCCGCCGGCTTCGTACATGTCGGTCACGTGCGTGCGCAGGTGGTTCTCGACGAGCAGTTTGTTCAGGGATCCCAGCGACTTCTGCACCGCCAGGGACAGGGTGATGATGTCGACGCAGTAATCCTCGTTCTCGATCATCTTCTCGATGCCGCGCAGCTGTCCCTCGATGATCTTCGTGCGATGCAGGGCGCGCTTCTTGATGTCGTCGATCACCCTGACAGGATACCCCGCGCGCACCATACCCATGACGGGTATTCGAGAGGCCATGCCGCGTCCTGCCGGTGAGCGATAGCGTGGAGGCATGGCCCGCCCGTCCGTGCGCGCGCTCCTCGCGCTGCCGTTCCTGCTCGCCGCGCTCGCCGCGGCACCCGGTGCCGCCGCTGCCGCGGCATCGGCGCCCGCCGCCGAGCCCCCGCTCGCGGCATCCGTCACCGCTCTGCCGACCGACGTCGACGACTTCACCTTCGCCTCGTTCGACGCGGTCTTCGAACTGAGCCGCGACGATGGCCGGCATTCGGTGCTCGAGACGACCGAGACGCTCGTCGCCGTCTTCCCCGAGTTCGACCAGAACCGCGGAATCCGCCGAGCGATCCCGCTGCACTACGACGGCCACCCGACGAACATCGAGGTCGAGTCGGTGACGGATGCCGCAGGCCAGCCTCGCGGGTACGAGGTCGAGCGCGACGAGGACGGCGAGTTCCTCCTGGTGACCGTACGCGCCGACGACTACGTGCACGGCGAGCAGACCTACGTGATCACGTATCGCCAGCACAATGTCACCCACCGGCCCGACGATGCGGCGATCGACGAGTTCTACTGGGACGTGAACGGCACGGGGTGGGCCCAGCCGTTCGGTCGCGTCACCGCCGAGCTCAGGATGAGCGACGAGGTCGCGGCGGGCTTCACGGGCGACGTCGCCTGCTACCGCGGCTCGGCCGGCCCCACGACGCCGTGCGATTCGCTCACCGTGGCGGAGTCGTCCCCACCGGTCATGACCGCGGAGGCGGCCGACCTCGGCCCGTTCCAGAACCTCACGATCGCCGCCGGCTTCCGCCTCGGCACCTTCGAGCCGCGCGACGAGTCGTTCTGGGCCTCGGGCTGGGCGATCGCCGGCGGGGTGGGTGCCGTGGTATCCGTGCTCGCCCTGGCCGCGGCGATCGTCCTGCGACTGACCCGGTGGCGCGACCACCCCGGCCGGGGCACGATCATCGCGCAGTACCAGCCACGACCCGACGTGAGCGCCATGGTCGCCGCCGATCTCGTGGGCCAGTCCGGGAAGGGCGTCACGGCGACGATCCTCGAACGGGCGGTCGCCCGTGAGCTCCGAATCGTCGAGACCGGTCGCAAGAAGTACGCCGTCGAGTTCGTCGGAGGCGAAGCCGGCGACGGCGACGCCCGTTCGGTCGTGCAGGCGCTGTTCGGCAGGGTGCCCCGACCTGGAGCGGTGCGCGACCTGAAGTCGACCGACACGTCCCTCGGCAAGCGGCTGCTCGCGATCCGGCAGGGAGTGCGCAAGCGCGTCGTCGAATCGGGACTGCGGCGCCGGCCCGACCTCGGCATCCGCAGCCTCCTGGCGATCGTCTCCACGCTCGGCGCGGTGGCCAGCACCTGGTTCGGCATCGTCGCACTCGACGACCACATGGGCGGCGGCATCCCGGCGATCCTGTTCATTCTCGCGATCGCGGCGGCGATCGCCACGTTCATCGCAGTGGTCGACGTACGGCCGCTGACCGAGCTGGGGCGCGAGCTGCGCGATCACCTCGAGGGGTTGCGACTGTACATCCGTCTGGCCGAGGCCGACCGGCTCCGCGTGCTGCAGAGCCCGAGCGGCGCGATGCGGGTGGACCGTCCGGCGGCGGCATCCATCGGTGCTCCGGGACTCGTCGATCCGCCCCTCGACTCGGCCGTCGTGCTGAAGCTCAACGAGCGCCTGCTGCCCTACGCGGTGCTGTTCGGCCTCGAGAAGGAGTGGAGCCGGGAGCTGGCGGCGTTGTACGAGCAGCGCGGGGAGCAGCCGGGCTGGTACGCGGGTCGCGACGGCTTCAACCCCGGTGCCTTCGCCGTCGCCGTGTCGTCGTTCTCGTCGGCGGCGAGCACATCGTGGTCGGGGTCGAGCTCGAGTCTGCCGAGTCAGGTCTCGTCGTCGGCGAGCTGTTCGTCGCGGAGGTCGACGCGCCGTTCCTCGTCGACACCGGGAAGCTCGTCTTCGAGCGAATCGTCGAGCGGGCGGCTGTCGTCATCGACCGCGGGCTCGTGCTCGTCGAACTCGGTGTCCTGTGCGACCGTGAAGTCGTCGTCTTCGGGTGATACGCCCAAGCCCGCGAGATCGTCCATGTCTGCAGCATAGGCGGACTCCGGTCCGATCGCATCGGTCGCAGAGACGGCCGTGCGCCCGCTAGAATGGCAGGGCGCCCGACGAATCCGTTCTACGGCCGACCGCGTGGGTTCCGCTCACGTGCTGCTCGGTTCGGGATTCGGCGTACCGCGTGCGGCGGCATGCACATGTCCCGAGCGGGGGCCCGATCACCGCAGCCGGTGCCGAGGGGGCGTGCCGGAGGCGGCCGCCGGGGAGCGGCCCAGGAACGGGAGGACCATTGGCCCAGACGAGGCAGCGCCAGCGTACGCGTTCGCGCGACGATGACGCACCGATCATCCCGATCCTCGCGCGCAAGGTGCGCGAGGTCGAGACGAAGGCGCAGAAGGGGAAGCTCGGCCCCACGAATCGAACGAAGTTCCAGGTCATCGCGCTGTTGATGCGCGAGGAGCGGGCGCGCGTGAAGGCCGACGCTGAAGTGACGGATGCCACGAGGGTCGAGCTCCTCAAACGACTCGACGGCATCGCGCAGATCCTCGCGAAGACCGCAGCTCGCGATACGAGCCTCATCGCCCTGCTCGAGCCCGATGCCTCGATCTCGACGGTCGCACAGCGCTTCCGCCGCGACTGGCTGATCGAGTCGGGCGCCGAACTGAGCCCCGATGAGCTGATCATCACCCGCGAGCCCGAGCAGAAGCCAGAGCTCGCCGAGAATCAGGTGATTCCGGCATCCGTGCGCTCGCGGCAGCTCGCGAACCCGTTCCTCGCCCCCGACTTCGCCACGCCGGCGGCCCCGGCGGTGCCGATTCGCCGGTTGGCGAACTGGGAGCTGCTCGGCCCGCTCTTCAAGTCCTTCGAGATGGGCTCCGGGGGCCAGGCCGCCACGATGGAGCTTCCCGAAGCACCCGCCATCGATCGGCTCTCGCCGCGGGGGCTCGAGCTCATGAAGCACCAGATCCGCTTCATCGAGGCCGCCCGGCTGGGCCACCGCACGTTCCTCCTCGCCGACGAGCCCGGACTCGGCAAGACCGCCCAGTCGGTGCTCGCGGCATCCGTCGCCGATGCCTACCCGCTGCTGGCCGTCGTGCCGAACGTCGTGAAGATGAACTGGGCGCGCGAGGTCGAGCGGTGGACCCCGCACCGACGGGCCACCGTCATCCACGGCGACGGCGAGACGCTCGATGCGTTCGCCGACGTCGTCGTCGTGAACTACGACGTGCTCGACCGCCACATGGCGTGGCTCTCGACCATGGGATTCCGGGGCATGGTCGTCGATGAGGCGCACTTCATCAAGAACCTGCAGTCGCAGCGATCCCGCAACGTGCTCGCGCTGTCGGAGCGCATCCGGCAGACGACGCCCGGTGGCGACCCGCTGCTGCTGGCACTCACCGGCACGCCGCTCATCAACGACGTCGACGACTTCCGGGCGATCTGGCAGTTCCTCGGCTGGATCGACGGCGACAAGCCGGCGCCTCGCCTGCTCGCCAAGCTCGAAGAGACGGGGCTCACGCCGGCCGACCACGGGTTCTATCCCGAGGCACGCCGCACGGTCATCGACCTCGGCATCGTGCGTCGCCGCAAGGTCGACGTCGCCGCCGACCTGCCCGACAAGCGCATCGCCGACCTGCCCGTCGAACTCGACGACGAGCTCGGGCGCTCGGTGCGTGCAGCCGAACGAGAGCTCGGCAACCGCCTCGCCGGTCGCTTCCGGGCCCTGGTGGAATCCCGCGGCCTCCGAGTCGGCAACCTCGATGAGGACCAGCGCGATCAGTTCATCCGGGCCGTCGCCAGTGCCGAGCTCGACGAATCGAAGTCGTCGAAGTCGGGTGAGAACGTGTTCACCATGGTGCGGCGGATCGGTCAGGCAAAGGCCGGGCTCGCGACCGACTACGCGGCGCAGCTCGCGCACTCCGTCGGCAAGGTCGTGTTCTTCGCCAAGCACATCGACGTCATGGACCAGGCTGAAGCGGCCCTCGCGGCACGCGAGCTCCGGACGGTGTCGCTGCGTGGCGACCAGACGGCGCTGCAGCGCCAGGCCGCGATCGACGCGTTCAACAAGGACCCCGAGGTGGCGGTCGCCGTCTGCTCGCTGACCGCGGCGGGCGTCGGCGTGAACCTGCAGGCGGCATCGAACGTCGTGCTCGCCGAGCTCAGCTGGACCGCCGCCGAACAGACTCAGGCGATCGACCGCGTGCACCGCATCGGGCAGGACGAGCCCGTGACCGCATGGCGGATCATCGCCGCGCACACCATCGACGCCCGCATCGCCGAGCTCATCGACTCCAAGCAGGGTCTCGCCGCGAGGGCGCTCGACGGCAGCGAGGTCGAGGCGGGCTCCGCCGACTCGGTGCAGCTCGACGCGCTGCAGCACCTGCTGCGAGCCGCGCTCGACGGCGAGCTCTCGCTATAGACTGCGGCAGTCGAAGCGCCCCGTCGTCGTGGCCACGGCACCAGCAGGTTTCGTACGAGCACCTTGGAGTCGACCACCATGAAGATCGGGATCCTCACGAGCGGAGGCGACTGCCCCGGCCTCAACGCCGTCATCCGCGGCGCCGTGCTCGAGGGCGTCATCACGCACGACGCCGAGTTCGTGGGATTCCGGTGGGGCTGGCGCGGGGTCGTCGAGGGCGACTTCATGCCGATCACGCGGCATGACGTGCGCGGCCTGTCGAAGCAGGGCGGAACGATCCTGGGGTCGAGCCGCACGAACCCCTACGAGGGCGAGGGAGGCGGTCCCGAGAACATCCAGCGGATGCTCGCCGACAACGGCATCGATGCGATCATCGCCATCGGGGGTGAAGGCACGCTCACCGCTGCCGGCCGCCTGCACGACGAGGGCGGCATCAACATCATCGGCGTCCCGAAGACGATCGACAACGACCTCGCTGCGACCGACTACTCGTTCGGATTCGACACGGCGGTCGAGATCGCGACCGAGGCCATCGACCGCCTCCGCACGACGGCCGAATCGCACGGCCGCTGCATGGTCCTCGAGGTCATGGGCCGGCACGTCGGCTGGATCGCGCTGCACTCGGGCATGGCCGGGGGCGCGCACGCCATCCTGATCCCCGAGCAGCCGCAGTCGATCGAGCAGATCTGCGAATGGGTCCTGTCGGTGCGCGACCGCGGCCGCGCACCACTCGTCGTGGTCGCCGAGGGCTTCCGCCTCCCCGACATGGAGAGCGCGCACTCGCACAAGGGTCTCGATGCCTTCAACCGGCCGCGCCTCGGCGGCATCGCCGAGCGCCTCGCACCCATGATCGAGGAGGGCACCGGCATCGAGTCGCGTGCCACCGTGCTCGGCCACATCCAGCGGGGCGGTGCGCCGTCGGCGTACGATCGGGTGCTCGCGACACGCCTCGGCATGCATGCGGTCGACGCGGTCTACGAGAACGCGTGGGGCTCGATGGTCACGCTCCGCGGCACCGACATCAAGACGGTCTCGATCGCCGAGGCGGTGGGCAGCCTCAACAGCGTTCCTCCGCACCGCTACGACGAGGCGAAGATCCTCTTCGGTTGAGCGACGGATGCCGCTGCCCCAGGTCTGCGTCTGCTACCTCCTGCGCGAGCGGGCGGGAGGCGCCGAGGTGCTGCTCGGCCGTAAGAAGCACGGCCTCGGCGCCGGGAACTACGTCGGGCTCGGCGGCAAGCTCGAGCCGGGGGAGTCGGCCGTCGACGCCGCCGTGCGCGAGGTGTTCGAGGAGGCCGGGGTCGTCGTTGCGGCATCCGACCTCGAGCCACGCGGACGGCTCACCTATCACTTCCCGCACCGCGAGGCGTGGAGCCAGGAGTCGAGCGTGTTCGTGTGCCGCACCTGGCAGGGCGAGCCGACCGGATCCGACGAGCTCGATCCCGAGTGGTTCGCCATCGACTCGGTGCCGTTCGGCGAGATGTGGGATGACGCGCGTCGATGGCTGCCCGACGTGCTCGCGGGCGGGCGCGTGCGCCGCACGTTCGTGTTCGGACCCGACCTCGCGACCGTGGTGGAGGAGCGCGATCCGGTCGCGTAGTATCGACGAGCACGGCGCTCGCCGTTCCCGCATCCACGTCCGCTGAACCCCTCGGTAGAACCAACCACCGTTTCAGAGAAAGACGCCGGTGGAACTCACCCTCATCGTCGTGCTGGTCATCGCACTGGCCCTCTTCTTCGACTTCACGAACGGCTTCCACGACACCGCCAACGCCATGGCGACGCCGATCGCGACGGGCGCGCTGCGGCCGAAGGTCGCGGTCGGTCTCGCCGCCATCCTGAACCTCATCGGCGCCTTCCTCTCGACCGAGGTCGCGAAGACCATCTCGGGCGGCATCATCAAGGAGGGCGACGGCGGGGTCCTCATCACGCCCGAGCTGATCTTCGCCGGCCTCATCGGCGCGATCGTGTGGAACATGGTGACCTGGTTGCTCGGCCTGCCATCGTCGTCGAGCCATGCGTTGTTCGGCGGCCTGATCGGCGCTGCGCTCGTCGGGTTCGGCCTGCAGGCCATCGACTTCGGCGTCGTCCTGTCGAAGGTCATCCTGCCCGCGATCCTCGCGCCACTCACCGCCGGGCTGATCGCCTTCGCCGCGACGCGGCTCGCGTACTCGATCACGCGTCGTTCCGACGGCAGGCCCGACGGGCGTGACGGCTTCCGCTACGGCCAGATCTTCTCCAGCTCGCTCGTGGCGCTGGCCCACGGAACGAACGACGCCCAGAAGACGATGGGCGTCATCACCCTCACACTCATCTCCGTCGGCCTGCAGCCGGTCGGCACGGGGCCCGAGTTCTGGGTCATCGTGGTGTGCGCGGTCGCGATCGCCCTCGGCACGTACATGGGCGGATGGCGCATCATCAAGACCCTCGGCACAGGCCTCACCGACGTGAAGCCGGCCCAGGGCTTCGCCGCCGAGACCTCGACCGCCGCCACGATCCTCGCGTCGAGCCACGTCGGCTTCGCGCTCTCGACCACCCAGGTCGCGTCGGGGTCGGTCATCGGGTCGGGCCTCGGGCGCCGCGGCTCCAAGGTGCGGTGGCGCACCGCGGGGCGCATCGGCGTCGGCTGGCTGATGACCCTGCCTGCGGCGGGCACGGTCGGGGCGCTCGCGGCCGTGGTCGCACACCTCGGCGTCATCGGCATCATGATCGACACGATCGTCGGCGTCGTGGTCATCGTCGGGATCTTCCTCTGGTCGCGTCGCAACGAGGTGTCGCACAAGAACGTGGTGAGCGAGGTCGCCGTCGCGGGCCGCGCCGTCAAGATCAAGCCCGGCTCCAAGTCGAGGAAGAAGGCCAAGCTGTGATCGACTGGCTCGCGTTCCTCGTCGTCTTCGTTTCGGCGCTCCTCGCGGCGACGATCGTCGTGAGCGCCTACGCGCTGGGCCTGCGCCTCCTGACGGCGTCGGGCCGAACGCCGATCGTGACGCCGGCCGAGTTCACCGATGCGATCGCCGTGGTGACGCCGGCGCAGATCCGGAAGGCCGAGAAGCGGGCGGCGAAGGCCGCGAAGAAGAACCCGCTCACCGACGGCCAGAAGACCGCAGCGTACGTGAGCGCGTGGGCGTGCTTCGCCATCGCCGGCCTCGCCGTGGTGGTCGGCATCTGGCTCATCGTCGGGGAGCACGTGCTGAGGCTCCTCGGAGGGTCCTGACGGCGGACCTCCTCCCGGCGGATGCGGGGGATAGCCCCATACCTCGGCGCCCCGGGCATCCGTAGCGTGGAATCACACCCCACGAACAGGAGATCACCACCATGACCACCGCAACCCCCACCCAGCCGCAGGCGCCCTTCGCCGAGGCGAATCCGTACGCGGCCGCCTCTGCGCCCGTGACGGAGTCGCGCGGGTTCAGCATCGCGAGCCTCGTGCTCGGCCTCGTCTCCATTGTCGCGAGCTACACCTTCGTGGTGCCGGTCGTCGGTCTCGTGCTCGGCATCATGGCCCTGAGCCGCGAGCCCGCATCGCGGAGCATGGCGATCTGGGGCATCGTCCTCAACGGCGTGATGCTCGCTGGTGCGCTGCTCGTCGGCATCGGCGCGACCCTCTTCGGTCTCGCGATGCTGCCGTTCGCATTCCTCTGACCAGGGCCCGACTCGGGCCGCGCCCCCGGCTTCGGGGCGCGGCCCGTTTCTCGTGTCAGCGGTAGGCTCGAGTGAGAACAGCGCGGCGATCCCGCGGCAACCCGAGGCGATGGAGCCGATACCAGTGTCGATGACCCGACCAGAACACCTGTCCGATCCCACGACCGCAGAGGACACCGTGGCGAAATCCGAATCCACCCGGTCCGCCACTCGCACCGAGACCGATTCCCTGGGCAGCGTCGAGGTGCCGGCCGATGCCTATTGGGGCGTCCACACCATGCGGGCGCTCGAGAACTTCCCCATCTCGAAGCGGCCGATCTCGGTCTACCCCGAGCTCGTGGTGGCGCTCGCCCAGGTCAAGCAGGCCGCGGCTCGGGCCAACAAAGACGTGGGCGCGCTCGACCCGCAGAAGCAGGTCTGGATCGACGAGGCGTGCCAGCGCATCATCGACGGCGAGTTCCATGACCAGTTCCTGGTCGGCGTGATCCAGGGCGGCGCGGGCACTTCGACGAACATGAACGCGAACGAGGTCATCACGAACGTCGCGCTCGAGGTCGCCGGATACGCCAAGGGCCGGTACGACATCCTGCATCCGATCGACGACGTCAACCGCAGCCAGTCGACCAACGACACGTACCCGACCGCCGTGAAGCTGGCGATGACGGCGTCGCTCACGACCATGCTCGAGCAGCTCGACCAGCTGCGCATCTCGTTCGGTCGCAAGGGGCGCGAATTCCGCAGCGTCCTGAAGGTCGGGCGAACGCAGATGCAGGACGCGGTCCCGATGACGCTCGGCCAGGAGTTCCACGGCTACGCCACGACCCTCGGCGAAGACATCGCGCGACTGCGCGAGACCATCAAGCTGCTGTCGGAGGTGAACCTCGGCGGTACGGCGGTCGGCACCGGCATCACGGCCGATCCCGGCTACTCGTCCGCCGTTGTGCGGCACCTCAGCGAGATCGCGGGCCGGCCGCTCGAGATCGCGCCCGACCTCGTCGAGGCGACGAGCGACACCGGCGTGTTCATGACGTTCTCGAGCGCGCTGAAGCGCAGCGCGATCAAGCTGTCGAAGATCTGCAACGACCTGCGCCTGCTGTCGTCGGGCCCGCAGGCCGGCCTCGGCGAGATCCACCTGCCCCCCAAGCAGGCCGGCTCGTCCATCATGCCCGGCAAGGTGAACCCGGTCATCCCCGAGGCCGTCTCGCAGGTCGCCTATTCGGTTGCGGGGGCCGATGTCACCGTCATGATGGCCGCCGAGAACGGGCAGCTGCAGCTCAACGCGTTCGAGCCGGTGATCGCCCACTCCCTGCTCCAGTCCATCACGTGGATGCGCCAGGCCTGCTGGACGCTGCGCGTCAACTGCGTCGACGGCATCACGGCGAACACCGAGCACCTCGAAGCACAGGTCGCCTCGAGCGTGGGCGTGGTGACCGCGCTGATCCCGTTCATCGGCTACACCGAGGCGGCGAAGATCGCGAAGGCCGCGCTCGCGACCGGGCACCCGGTCGCCGACCTCGTGGTCGAGGCGGGCCTCATGACGCGCGAGGAGGTCACCCGCCAGCTGGTGCCCGAGCGCCTGTCGGGCGTGCGCCCGGTCACGGAGGCGATGCCGGTGATCGAGCGCAAGGGCGAGCCGAGCGAGTGAGGCTGCGCCTACACGACGCGGCAGTGCGTCGTCAGTGAGCCGATGCCCTCGATCGTCACGGAGACCGTCGATCCGTCGCGGAGGAAGACCTGGGGGTTGCGGGAGTAGCCCGCGCCGCCAGGGCTTCCCGTCGAGATGAGGGTGCCCGGAGGAATCGTGGCCGATCGCGACAGGTACGAGATGATCTCCGCGACGCTGCGCACCATCTCGTTCGTCGACGCGTCCTGCAGGATCCGACCATCGAGGTTCGTGGTGAGCCAGAGGTCTTGCGGGTCGGGAATCTCGTCAGCCGTCACGACGACCGGCCCCGTCGGCGTGAAGCCGTCGAACGACTTGCATCGCGACCACTGGGCCTCGCTGAACTGGATGTCGCGGGCGGTGATGTCGTTCACCACGGTGTAGCCCCACACGTAGTCGAGGGCGTCGCGTGCGTGCACGTGCCGCGCGGGGCGGCCGATGATGACGCCGAGCTCCGCCTCGTAATCGACCTGGCTCGAGAGGTCCTCGGGCCACGCCGTCGTGGAGCCGTGGCCGGCGAGCGAGTTCGGCCAGAGCGAGAAGATCGTCATCGCGGTCTCGGACCGCAGCTTCAGCTCGGAGGCGTGGGCCGCGTAGTTCGCTCCGATGGCGATGACCTGCGCGGGCCGGAGCACCGCCGACGAGTGCCGCAGATCGGAGACCGGAATGAGCTCGGCGCCGCCGGCGAGGGCGGCATCGACGGCCTCGCGGGCCTCGGTCAGTCCGTGATCGCCGCGTTCGATGAGGTCCTGCAGGTCGCGGGGCGGCGTGGGCATGATGTCGTCGAGGAAGAGCGCGGCCTCCGCCACCACCACCGCGAGTCGAGGGGTTGACTGGCCTTCGACTCTGAGGTGTGCGAATCTCACCGATCTAGGCTATCGGGCGATCTCCACACGAAAGTTGTTCGAAGGGCACAACGAAGGCGCTCGGATCTGCCCGGTGTCGACACGTTCGCCGCGGCGTCGCCGAAGCAGGGAGATCAGGCGGCCGCCCGCCACAGATGCATCGACGCGTAGCTGCGCCAGGGAGCCCATCGGGCGCCGTACGCGCGGAGCGCCTTCGGCTCGCGGGGCAGCCCGAGCGCCGCCGCACCGTTGCGGAGCGCCAGGTCGCTCGCGAGGAGGATGTCGGGCGCACGTGTGACGCGCATGGCGATGTAACCCGCCGTCCACGGACCGATGCCGGGCACCGCGAGGAGCTCGGCCTGGAGGTCGAGGCGCTCACGCTCGGGCGCGACGACGAGTTCGCCGTCGGCGAGCCGCCTTGCGACGTCGAGGATGGTGCGAATGCGCGCGGCTGGCCCGCGCAGCACGCGCTCGCCGCCGGCGGCGATCTCGGCCGCGCTGGGGAACAGCACGTGGGGACCGGGATCGTCGCCTCCGACGCGCTCGCCGAGCGCGTCGGCCAGGCGTGCGAGCGCGGTGCGGGCGGCCCGGACCGAAACCTGCTGGCCGACGAGGGCGCGGATGACGAGCTCGTGCGGATCGAGGCATCCGGGTACGCGAATGCCCGGAACCGCCTCGACCGAGGCCGCGAGCGCCGGATCGGCAGCCAGGGCGGCATCGATCGCGACGGCATCGGCGTCGAGGTCGAAGAGGCGACGCACCCGCGCGACGAGCGGCGGCAGATCGGAGAGGGAGGTGAGTCGTGCCGTCACCTCGACGGTGGGCGCATTCGCGTCGCCGCCCGTCTGGAGCCGAACGGAGGCGGGCCCGGAGGGCAGTCGCAGGGTGCGGGCGTAGTGCGCCGGCCCGGCGTCTTCGACGCCGTCGAGCGCACGCGCCGCGAGCCACGCGAAGACCCCGGCCGCGTCGAACGGCGCTCGTGCAGGCAGCCGCAGGTGCACCGTGCTCGCGTCGGCATCGGCGGGAACCCGATGCCGCAGTCGTGCGGCGGCGCGGAGCTCGAGCGGGCTGCGCTCGTAGACCGCTCGGATCGTGTCGTTGAACTGGCGGATGCTGCCGAAACCCGATGCGAAGGCCACGTCGGACGCCTGCAGCGACGTCGAGGTGAGCAGTTCGCGGGCCGTCTGCGCTCGGTGGGCTCGCGACAGGGCGAGCGGACCCGCGCCGAGCTCGGCCGTGAGCACGCGGGTGAGGTGCCGCGTCGTGTAGCCCAGACGTGCGGCCAGCCCGGGTACGCCCTCGCGCTCGACGACGCCGTCGGCGATGAGGCGCATGGCCCGTGCGGCGAGATCGTCGCGCAAGTCCCACTCGGGCGAACCCGGCACGGCGTCGGGCAGGCATCGCTTGCACGCGCGAAGGCCCGCCTCGTGGGCGGCGGCCGCGGTGAGGTAGAAGCTCACGTTCGAGGGCTTGGGAGCGACTGCCGGGCAGCTGGGCCGGCAGTAGATGCCCGTGGAGTGCACGCCGGTGATGAACTGCCCGTCGAATCGAGCATCGCGAGCCTGCATCGCCCGATATCGTTCGGCGAACACCGGGTCGGCGAGCGGGTCGGCCGCGCTCGGGCCGAGGCGTTGCTGCGTGCTCATGCCACAAGCCTCCCACGCGCCACCGACATCGACTGGCGGGAATCGGACACGGCCCGAGCGGTCTAGGGTTTAGGGATGCCGCACGTCCTCGCCCGACTCCAGGAGGCGCTCGGCGCCGCCGTGACCACGGATGCCCGTGCACTCGACGCGACCCGCGAAGATCGTTCCGGATGGCGAAGCAAGGCCGACCCTCTCGCGGTCGTCCACGCGGCATCCGTCGCCGACGTGCAGGCGACCATGCGCATCGCGCACGCATCGGGCACCCCCGTCGTGCCTCGCGGCGCCGGCACCGGACTTGCGGGCGGTGCCATCGCGAGCCCGGGTGCGATCGTGCTCGACGTCTCGCGCATGAACCGCATCGTCGAGATCTCCGAGGCCGACGAGCTCGCCGTCGTCGAAGCCGGCGTGTTGAACGGCGACCTCAACGCTCGGATCGCGCCAATGGGCCTATGGTTCGCACCAGACCCGGCGAGCCGGGCCATCTCGACCATCGGCGGCAACATCGCGACGAACGCCGGGGGGCTGCTCTGCGCCAAGTACGGGGTCACGCGCGAGGCCGTGCTCGGGCTCGCCGTCGTGCTGGCCGACGGCCGGCTCCTGCGCACCGGGCGTCGCACGGTGAAGGGCGTCACCGGGTACGACCTCACGGCGCTCATGACCGGATCCGAGGGAACGCTCGGGGTCATCGTCGAGGCGACGGTGCGGCTCCGTCCCATCCCGGCGGGCGAGGTCGTCACCGTCGCCGCGGCGTTCCCCGACGTCGAGGCGGCGGCCGCGGCATCAGCCGCCGTCACCGCGGCCCGCATCCGCCCGGCCGTGCTCGAGCTCATCGACGCCGCGGGGCTCGCCAGGGTCGCCGCGTACCTCGGTGCAGCGGGCATCGCGGGCACCCCGATCGAGGGGATCACCGCGGGCGAGACGTTCCTGCTCGCGCAGAGCGACACGATGGGCGCGCAGGCCGAGGCGGCCGAGATCGCGCGGATCTTCACGGCGGCGGGTGGCCGAGTGAGCGTGTCGGCGGATGCCGCGGCCGGTGAGCGCCTGCTCGAGATCCGGCGGGCGATGCACCCGGCGCTCGCGGCATCCGGGCAGGTGCTCATCGAGGATGTCGCCGTACCGCGTTCGCGGCTGCCCGAGATGTTCCGCGCGATCGAGCGCATCGGTCGGCGCTACGGGATCGAGATCCCGACGATCGCGCACGCGGGCGACGGCAACCTGCACCCGAATTTCGTGTTCACGGGCGACGAGGTGCCCGCCGACGTGTGGGCGGCGGCCGATGACCTGTTCCGCGCGGCGGTCGAGCTGGGGGGCACGCTGACCGGCGAGCACGGGGTCGGCATCCTCAAGCGCCGTTGGCTCGCCGACGAGCTCGGCGACGACTCCTTCGACCTGCAGCGGGGCATCAAGGCGTTGTTCGATCCCACGGGGATCCTCAATCCCGGCGTGATGTTCGAGGCGCCGGTCTCGGCCGTGCACGCCGGGGCGTGAGGCATCCGGTCGGTATGCTGCGCGAGTGACCAGCCCGTACCCATCGCCCGCACGCAACCCCGAGCCCGCGCCGTCGTTGTGGAGTGCGCCGCCGCCCCGAGCGCGGAGCGGCGGCCTCGCTTTCGCCGTGACGGGCATCGCGGTCGCGGGCCTCGCCGGCCTGCTCGTCCTGGCCTACCTCGTGACGGGTCTCGGCGTGTCGACGCTCGTCATCGGCACACTGCTCGCCCTCGTTCCGCTGGCCGTGGTGCTGCTCGCGGTGGGCTGGGTCGATCGCTGGGAACCCGAGCCGCGCTGGGCGCTCTGGTTCGCCTTCCTGTGGGGCGCGGGTGCCTCGGTCGCGATCGCCCTCATCATCGACCTCGGCGTGCAGCTCGCGGTCGCCTTCGCGGTGCCCGGGTCAGGACCCGATGAGGCGTTCCAGGCCGTCGTGCAGGCGCCCATCGTCGAGGAGGTCGCCAAGGGCGTCGGCGTGCTGCTCATCTACGCCTTCTCGCGGTCCCACTTCGACGGACCGGTCGACGGGCTGGTCTACGCGGCGACCGTCGCGGCCGGCTTCGCGTTCACCGAGAACATCCTCTACTTCGGTGCCGCGCTCGCGGAGGGCGGCGCAGGCGAGCTGGGCTCGACGTTCGTGGTGCGCGGCCTCTTCTCGCCGTTCGCGCACGTGCTCTTCACGGCATGCACCGGGCTGCTCATCGGCGTCGGTGCGCGTCGGGGCGGGGGAGCGGGGGTGATCGGGTGGTTCCTGCTCGGGCTCGGCGGCGCGGTCGCGCTGCACGCGCTGTGGAACGGATCGCTCGCCTTCGCCGATGCGATCGGCCTGTACTTCACGGTGCAGGTGCCGATCTTCGTCGGTGCGATCCTGCTCACGGTCTTCCTGCGGCGACAGGAGGTGCGCACCACCCGCGCCCGCCTCGCCGAGTACGGGGCGGCCGGGTGGTTCAGTCCCGCCGAGGTCGAGATGCTCGCCACGCCTGCGGGGCGTCGGCAGGCGAAGCAGTGGGCGGCCGCGCAGGTGCCGCCGCGCACGGCGTTGATGCGCAAGTTCATCAGGGATGCCACGCACCTGGCGTTCACCCGTCAACGCCTGCTGCACGAGGTCGATGTGCGACGTGCGGCCGCCGACGAGCGGGCGCTGCTCACCGCTGTCGCGGCCGACCGCGCTGCACTCATGCGCTGACTCCACAGAAAAACTCGCCGCCCTGTGGTGTGGCACTGCCGACATCTCTACCAGGCGACGAGTTCTCTGGATTCCAGAGTGCAGAGTGTTCGCAGTCAGCGCAAGAGGGTGGTGGACGCTTGTCCGCCGGCACGGCTGCGTATTGGATGGAACGCATGACTGACACCAACAGCAAGCCCGAGGTCGACGCTCCCGAGGGGCCGGCGCCCGCAGATCTCGTCATCGAGGATCTGGTCGTGGGCGACGGCGCCGAGGCGACTCCCGGGTCGACGGTCGACGTGCACTACCTCGGCGTCGAGTACGACTCGGGCGAGGAGTTCGACTCGTCATGGGGTCGCGGCCAGTCCATCAACTTCCCGCTGCAGGCACTCATCGCCGGGTGGCAGGAGGGGATCCCCGGCATGAAGGTCGGCGGGCGCCGGAAGCTCACCGTGCCGCCCGCGAAGGCCTACGGGCCGGCGGGTGGTGGCCACCAGCTGTCGGGCAAGACGCTGATCTTCGTGATCGACTTGCTCGGCGTGAGCTGAGCGGCGCACCGCCGTTCCAGGAGGTCGCCGGGTCCACCCGGCGGCCTCCTTCGCTTCCATACAAGACAGCCTGCCCTTCCGTACAATGGATGGGTCGGGGCCGAAGCGGTCACCGGTGGGGTTAGCATCGAAATACCTATCGCGAGAGGTACGACGACGTGGCCCAGATGATTGCGCCGATGCGCAGCAGCCGCGAGCGCACGATGGTTCGGGCGTTCGCGCCGTACGTCGTCCTCTCCGTGGCGCACCTCGTCCTCCAGCAGACCGGACCCGTGTGGGCGGTCACGGCCACGAAGGCGCTGCTGATGCCGCTGCTCGCGCTCGCCGTCGTCATCGTGGCCCGCCCGCTCACCGCGACCGTCCGGGTCCTCCTTCTCGCCATCGCATTCTCCTGGGCGGGCGACGTCGCCCTGTCGCTGCCCGGCTCCGCGGCCTTCGTGGTGGGTCTCGGCTGCTTCCTGCTGGCGCATGTCGGCTACATCGCCGCGTTCCTCAGGATGTCGCGGACCCGGCGGCTCCCGCCGGCATGGACCCTCGTCTACGTCGCGTGGTACGCGGTGTTCCTCGCGCTGCTGGGCCCCCACACCGGAGTGCTGCTCGCGCCCGTCGCCCTCTACGGACTCGTCCTCGCGGCGATGGCTGCGGCCTCGGCATGGCACGGGCCGCTCGTGGCGGCCGGCGGTGCGCTGTTCGTCCTGTCCGACTCGGTGCTCGGCTCGGGCCGATTCCTGCCGGGCTACGACTTCCCCCTCCACGACCTCGTCGTCATGGCGAGCTATCTCATGGCGCAGGCGTTCATCGCAGCCGGCGTGCTGCGAACACTTCGTACGGAACGGTGGTGATCCCATGTCACGCATCACGGCACGGCGCCGTGTCGCCCGATACACCCTCGGTGAGCGCACGTCGCGTCGCGAGGATGAGCTCACGGTCGAGGAACCCCTCGAGGTCAGAGTCGCCGGCGATCCGCTCGCCGTCACGATGCGGACGCCCGGCCATGACGTCGAGCTCGCGCTGGGCCTCCTCGTCTCCGAGGGCGTGCTGCGCCGTCGCGACGACGTGCTCGGTGCCCGCCACTGCGCCGGCGACCCGATCGACGGCTCGGCGGAGTACAACGTCGTCGACGTGACGCTCGCGGCCGGTGTCGCGCCGCCGGCGACCACCGCGCACCACGCCCTCACGATGACCAGCGCGTGCGGCATCTGCGGCAAGGATTCGATCGACGCCGTCCGGTCCAGGTCGGCGTACGACGTCGCCGATGACCCCGTGCGCCTGGATCCGGCGTGGCTCGCGGCCCTGCCCGACCGGATGCGCGAGGCGCAGGCGCTGTTCGCACGCACGGGCGGCCTGCACGCCGCCGCCCTCGTCGACGTCGAACGCGACGAGATCCTCGTGGTCCGTGAGGACATCGGTCGCCACAACGCGGTCGACAAGGTGGTCGGGTGGGCGCTCCGGGAGGACCGACTTCCGCTTCGCGGGACGGTGCTCGTCGTCTCGGGGCGCGCGGGCTTCGAGCTCGCGCAGAAGGCATCCATGGCGGGCATTCCAGCCTTGGCCGCGGTTTCCGCCGCGTCGTCGCTCGCGGTCGACCTGGCGAACGAGGTCGGACTCACGCTCGCGGGCTTCGTCCGCGGGGCGTCTTTCGTCGTCTACGCCGGGGATGAACGCATGAGTCCCGCTGACGCGAAACTGGAGGTAGGGGCATGAGCCAGCAGATCCCACAGCACGCCGAGTACCCCGACCTCGAGGTCGGGACCCCGAAGCGCGAGGCGGTCGGAGCCGAAGCGATCGTCCGCACGCTCGACACCACGGTCCGGGCACTCGGGCCCGCGCGCGCCGCACGCCTCCTGCTCGACATCAACCAGAAGGACGGCTTCGACTGCATGAGTTGCGCGTGGCCCGACCCGGGCGACCGCAACAAGCTGGAGTTCTGCGAGAACGGCGCGAAGGCCGTCACCTGGGAGGCCACCCCCATGAAGGTGGAGCGCTCGTTCTGGGCCGAGCATCCGCTGTCGTCGTTGCAGGATGCCACGGAGTACTGGCTCGGCCAGCAGGGCCGGCTCATCGAGCCCGTGTACAAGTCCGCCGACAGCGACGTGTACGAGCCCATCGGCTGGGATGCCGCGTTCGACCTCATCGGCGAGCGCCTGCGTGCGCTGGAGTCGCCTGATGAGGCCGCGTTCTACACGAGCGGGCGCACGGCGAACGAGACGGCGTTCCTCTATCAGCTGTTCGTGCGTGCGTTCGGTACGAACAACCTGCCCGACTGCTCCAACATGTGCCACGAGTCGACCGGAACCGCCATGGGCGAGGTGCTCGGCGTCGGCAAGTCGACCGTGACCTATGACGACTTCGGCAAGGCCGAGCTCGTGATCGTCATGGGGCAGAACCCGGGCACGAACCATCCGCGCATGCTGACGGCACTCGAGGAGACCAAGCGCAACGGGGGCTCGATCGTCGCGGTGAACCCGCTTCCCGAGGCCGGGCTCATCCGATACCGGAACCCCCAGAAGGTGCGCGGTGTCGTGGGCAAGGGCACGCCCATCGCCGATCGCCACCTCCAGATCCGGTCCGGCGGCGACCTCGCGCTGCTGCAGGCGGTGTCCAAGCGCGTGCTCGACGCCGAGGCGGCCGCGCCCGGCACGGTGCTCGACCATGCGTTCCTCGACGAGCACACCGCCGGGTACGAGGCGTTCGCTGCCGGGCTCGCCGACCTCGACGAGGCGGAGGTGCTCGCGGCGACCGGGCTGACATCCGAGGAGATCGACGACCTGGCGGCTCGCTACATCAAGGCCGACCGGGTGATCATCACGTGGGCCATGGGCCTCACGCAGCAGCGCCGGGCGGTCGACACGATCAAGGAGATCGTGAACCTGCTGTTGCTGCGCGGCAACATCGGCAAGCCGGGCGCCGGTGCATCTCCCATCCGCGGGCACTCCAATGTGCAGGGTGACCGCACGATGGGCATCTGGGAGAAGATGCCCGACGTCTTCATGAACGCCCTCGCGCGGGAGTTCTCGTTCGAACCGCCCCGCAAGCACGGATTCGATTCCGTCCAGACCCTGCAGGCGATGCGCGAAGGGCGGGTGAAGGTGTTCATCGCGCTCGGCGGCAACTTCGTGGGTGCCATCTCCGACACGATGGCCGCCGAGTCCGCCATGCGGGGCGCGGACTTCACGGTGCAGATCTCGACCAAGCTCAACCGGTCGCACGTGGTCACGGGCAAGGAGGCGCTCATCCTGCCGACCCTCGGCCGCACCGAGGTCGACCTGCAGGAGACCGGTCCGCAGTTCGTCTCCGTCGAGGACACGGTGTGCGCGGTGCACGCGTCCCACGGCAGCATCCCGCCGATCTCCGACGAGGTGCGCAGCGAGATCGCGATCGTGGCGGGCATGGCGCGCGCGACGCTCGGCGATTCGACCGCCATCGACTGGACGGGCATGGAGCGCGACTACGACGTCATCCGCGACCACATCAGCCGCGTCATCCCCGGGTTCGAGCGGTACAACGAGGACGTGCGGCGCCGCGACGGCTTCGTGCTGCCGAACGGGCCGCGCGACTCGCGTACCTGGCGGACCGCCACGGGCAAGGCGCAGTTCAGCGTCAACGAGCTCGAGGCGATCGAGTGCCCGCCCGGACGACTCATCCTGCAGACGCTGCGCTCGCACGACCAGTTCAACACGACCGTGTACAGCCTGAACGACCGCTATCGCGGCATCAAGAAGGGCCGAGACGTGGTCTTCGTGAATCCCGATGATCTCTCCGAACTCGGCCTCGCCGACGGCGACCGGGTCGACGTGGTCAGCGAGTGGACGGGTGAGCCCGATCGCGTGCTGCCGAACCAGCGCATCGTCGCGTACCCCACTGCGCGCGGGTGCGCCGCGGCGTACTTCCCCGAGGCGAACGTGCTCGTCTCGCTCTCGAGCACCGCGATCGGCAGCAACACGCCGGTCTCGAAGGCCGTGATCGTGCGGTTGGAGCCGGTGAGCGAGAAGTCGGCGACGGTCGAGACGGTGGGGACGCGCATGACGCGCTGAAAAAAATCCGGATGCGATGCATCCGTTCGCATGGATTCTCCGGAATCAGATGGTGAAAGCAATTCACCGCCCCCTATGGGCCGGATCTGGAGGAAACCATGAAGAAGATCCTCGTCGCCGCGCTCGGAGCCGGCGCACTCGTGGCGTTCGCGGGCGCAGCGCCGGCGACCGCCGCATCCGCGGACACCGCGATGCTGTCGGTGCTGCACGGCGTTCCCGACCTCACGGTCGACGTCTACGTGAACGACGAACTCACACTCGACGACTTCGCCCCCGGCGATCTCGCCGGCCCGCTCGAGCTTCCGGGGGGCACCTACACGGTCGCGATCACGGCTGCCGATGCGGCGGATGCCTCGTCGCCGGCGATCGGTCCGATCGACCTGCCGCTCGAGGCCGGCGTCGACTACACCGCCGTCGCGCACCTGAGCGAGGCGGGTGATCCCACCGCCACACTCTTCACGAACGACACCGCCCAGGTGGCCGCCGGTGAGGGCCGGTTGACGGTGCGCCACGTCGCCGCGGCGCCAGCAGTCGACGTGCTCGCGGGCGGAACCGCCGTGATCACGGCGCTGGCGAACCCCCAGGAGGCGAAGCTCGACCTGGCCGCCGGAACCGTCTCGGCAGCGGTCGCCGCGACCGGCACGACCGACCCCGTGCTCGGTCCGGCGGATGTCGAGGTCGCCGAGGGCGCGAACACCATCGTGTACGCGTGGGGCAGCCTCGAGGGAGACAACCTCGACCTGGCCGTGCAGTCCGTCGCCGTGGCCGGTATGCACTCCGCGCCCGACAGCATCCCGGCGGGTTCGGCCGGGCTCGTCGCAACGAACGGCCCTGACTCCTCGGCCCCCGTGTGGGGTGCCGTGATCGGGGCCTCGCTCCTCGCGGCGGCGGCGCTCATCGTGGGTGCGGCTCGTCGACGGGCGGCGGCTCGGGCGGGGCGCTGATCGCAATGCTGAGCGCCAGGGTCGCGAGCACGGCGAAGGACGCCCTGCTCGCGGCCCTCGCCGTGCTCCTGGTCTCGCTCACCGTCGGCTGCACCCCGTCGGCCTCGCCGGCCAGCAGCACGCCGACGCCCTCGGTGCCTCCGCCCGCCCCCGCGGCAGCCGTGCCCGACATCCCGCGCTTCTCGGCGTCCCTCTCGGAGCGGCCGGCGCTGTCGGCGCCTGCTCCGGTGCGGCTCCTGATCCCCGAGCTCGGTATCGATGTCCCGGTCGAGGCGGTGGGACTCGACGGGCAGGGTCGCATGGCCCTCCCGGCGGATCCTGCGATCGCCGCCTGGTACCGGTTCGGTTCTGCACCGGCCAGCGTCGCCGGATCGACCGTGATCGCCGCGCACGTCGACTCGCTCGTCTACGACATCGGTCCGTTCGCGAAGCTGGCCGGCGCCGCGGCCGGCACGCGGATCGAGGTCACCACCGCCGACGGCGCAGTGTACGCGTTCGCGCTCGCGTCCACCGAGGTCGTTCCGAAGGAGTCGGTGGACTGGTCGGCCGTCTTCGCTCGTGACGGGAGCCCCAGGCTCACGCTCGTCACGTGCGGAGGCGAGTTCGACTACGACGCCCGGCGCTATCTCAGCAACGTGGTCGTGACCGCGTCACCGATCACCTGACCGGGTGGATGGCTATGCTGATCGAAGCGGTGGAGCCGACCTGGCGGGAGCTCGCCGAGTCGGTTCCCCGAGCAAGGATCGACGGGCGACGAGGGGGTGGCTGGCGCGACGTGACTGCTGCAGACCCCGAACAGGTCGACGACGATGCCCTCGTCGCCGGCTTCCGGGCGGGCGACGACCAGGCGCTGCGTGAGGCGTACGCCCGGTGGGGCGCGCTGGTCTTCCGGCTGGCGCTGCGGTCGCTCGGCGACCGTTCCGACGCCGAAGATGTCACCCAACAGGTCTTCATCTCGGCGTGGCGCGGACGAGCGGGGTTCGACCCGGCGAGGTCGGCGCTCGGCGCGTGGCTCGTGGGCATCACCCGTCACCGCATCGCGGACGCGCACGCGGCCCGCGCCCGACGGCACCGGCTCGGTGACACGTTGGCCGCTGAGGCCGTCGCGTCCCCGCCGGTGCATGACGACGACCTGGCGGAGCGGGCTATGGTCGCCGAGGAGCTCGGACGACTCGATCCCGTTCCGAGGCGGGTCATGCGACTGGCGTTCTTCGATCAGCTGACTCACGCCGAGATCGCCGAGACGCTCGACCTGCCCGTCGGCACCGTGAAGAGCCATATCCGACGTAGCCTGATGCGCATGCGCACTCGATGGGAGGTGGACGATGAGGCACATCGAGCCTGAAGATCTCGCCGTCCTCGCCCTCGACGGCAACGAGCCCGACGCCGCGGCGAGGGGTCACCTCGACGAGTGCGCCGAGTGCCTCGCCGAGTACGAGGCGTTCGCCCGCACGGCCGCGCTGGGCCGTGGCGGCGTGGCCCGAGAGCACGATGCGTACCCTTCACCTTCGGTCTGGGCGGGCATCCATTCCGAGCTCGGGCTCGACCCCGCACTCGCGCCCGATCCGCTGGCAGCACGCGACGACGCGCCCGCGATGCCCGTGCCCCCGCCTGCGCCGGCGCTCCTCTCCACCGCCGACGAGCCCGCGTCCGCCCCCTCCCGCGGGGGTGGCACGAGGTGGTGGGTCTTCGCGCTCGCGGCAGCGGGTGCCGGCATCCTCGCCGGAGTCGGCCTCGGCCTGGGCATCGCACAGACCCTCGCGCCGCCCGCCGAGACGGTCCTCGCGCGGGCCGCCCTCGAGCCGTTCCCCGGATGGGAGGCCAGTGGCGAGGCGCTGGTCGAGGAGGATGACGACGGCGTCCGATCGATCGTGGTCGACCTGGACTCCACCGTTCCCTCGGGTTCCGTGCGGGAGGTGTGGCTGATCCGGTCGGATGCCTCGGGGCTCGTGAGCCTGGGACTGCTGGACGGCGCATCCGGTCGCTTCACACTGCCGAGCGGAATCGATCTCGGCGAGTACCCCATCGTCGACGTGTCGGCCGAGCCGCTCGACGGCGAGCCGGCGCACTCGGGCGACTCGATCGTGCGGGGCGAGCTGCAGGAGGAGCGCTCGAGCTAGCGTGGCGGACTCGCCCGTCAGGCGTCCCGATCGCGCCGCGTGGTGCCGCGTGAAGACCCGCGATCGTGCTCGCGCTCAGGACGCACTCGCTCGGGTTCGGTCGTCTCCTGCACCCGTTCGACGAGTTCGCGCCACGGGCCGACGAGCTGACGCTCGGCGAGCGTCGCTTCGCGCGGAGGACAGCGGATGCGGTAGACGAAGCGATCGGGTTCGGGCGGCGCGGGCGGCGGCTGATTCCATGGGATCTCGTCGATCAGCAGGTACCAGTCGTCGGGGTCAGGCTGTTCCTCGATGTGCACGTGCCACATCAGCCGGATTCCCGCCAGGCCGCCGCTCCGCGACACGATGACGTCCATGCCGCGATGGTACTCCGGTGCATGGGACGCGCCGGAGGTCGCGCCGTCAGGCGGGCGGCGAGACCTCGATGCCGACGGCGGCCCACCCGGCCATGATGGCCCTCGTCTCGGCCGAGGTGCGGCCGAACCGCTCGACGGCTGCGCGCGCCGTCTCGGCCGCGAACTGCCGGAAACTCGCGGTCGGACGCAGCCGGCCCGACGTGAGAACGTCGTACCACACACGCCCGGTGTGCTCCCACGCGAAACCGCCGATCTCGACCGCGGCGAGCGCGAATGCCCGATTCGGTATTCCCGAGTTCAGGTGCACGCCACCGTTGTCGTCGTCGGTCTCGATGTAGCGGTCGAAGTGGTCGGGCTGCGGGTCGCGGCCGAGGATGTCGTCGTCGTAGGCGGTGCCGGGCTCCTTCATGGAACGGATGGCTCGACCCTCGACCGCGTCGGTGAACACGCCCTCGCCGATCAGCCAGGTCGCCGACTCGGCGTCTTGGCTCATCGAGTACGGCTCGACGAGCGCGCCGAACACGTCGGCGACGGGCTCGTTGAGCGCCCCCGACTGCCGCTGGTAACGGAGTCGTGCGGTGCGCTCGATGACCCCGTGGGTGAGCTCGTGCCCGATGACGCTGATCGAGTCGGTGAACCCGCGGAAGATCTCGCCGTCACCGTCGCCGAACACCATGCGCTCGCCGTCCCAGAAGGCGTTGTCGTACCGGTCGCCGAAGTGCACGGTCGCCTCGAGCGGCATGCCCGCGTCATCGATCGAGTCGCGGGCGTAGACCCGGGCGAACAGCTCGACCGTCTCGCCCAGCCCGTCGTAGGCGTCGTCGACCGCGGCATCGCCGGTCGGCGGCTGGCCCTCCCGCCGCACGAGCCGCCCGGGCAGCGTGTCGGCGCCCTCGGCGCCGGAGATGCGCCGATCGGGTTGCGGCGCGGGGCCGGGCCGCGCGGCGGGTCGTTCGTCGCGGGCGCGCAGCTCTGGCCCGACGAACGGCGGGAGATCGCCGGCGGCGCGCCACTCGAGCAGCGGCGCATCGCGGAGCAGCGACCTGCGTGCGGCTTCCGCAGCCTCATCGAACCGTGGCCCGGCGGTGAGCGCGATGCGTGCGAGCAGGTAGGGCGGCACGATCGCGTGGTGCGGCGTCGGATGGGAGTAGGGCCGTGGCATCCGCGTCATGGAACGATCGTGGCATGTCCCGCCGACAGGCATGGGAAGCTGAGAGGGTGTCCGCCGCACTCGCAACCCAGCCGACGGTGCGAACCCACCCGATCGGGCTCATCCCGGCGGCGCTCGTGTGCGGGGCCGCGGTGCTGCTGTTCGGCTTCCTGCTGCCGATCGCGGGCTACGCCATGCTCGCGGCCGGTCTCGTCGCCGCGTGGCTCACCGACCGGTCGGGTCGCACCAGCCGGCTGCTGGCCGACCTCGCCCTCATCGCCGTGGGGCAGGTGATCATCTCGACGATCTCGCTCGAGGCCGACATCAGCTATCCGGCGATGGCGCGCTTCGCGGTCGTGCTCGGCGCAGCGGTGGTCGTGCCGTACGTGCTCTCGCGGTACTGGTACGGCGACCGCGTCATCCGCTTCCCCTGGCGGACCGGCCGCCGCTGGACCCGCACCCAGTGGATCTACCTCATCGCGGTGACCGTGGCCGGATGGCTCATCCTCCCCTTCTACTTCATCACCTCGGGCGTCTACCAGAACTGGCCGACCGTCACCGCACCCGACGAGATCGCCCGACTCTTCGTCGGCGTCAACGCCGTCGGCACCTGGGACGAGCTGTTCTTCATCTGCACGGTCTTCGCGCTGCTGCGCCGGCACTTCCCGACGTGGCAGGCCAACCTGCTGCAGGCGGTCGTGTTCGTGTCGTTCCTGTGGGAACTCGGCTACCAGTCGTGGGGTCCGCTGCTCACCATCCCGTTCGCGCTCATCCAGGGCTACACGTTCAAGCTCACGAAGTCGCTGACCTACGTGCTCGTGGTGCACCTCATCTTCGACGCGGTCGTCTTCTGCGTCATCGTGTACGCGCACAACGGCTGGCCGGCGATCTTCCCGCTGGTGCCGGGCGGGTAGAGGTCGGGCGAACGGATGTCGCGGGAGGCAGCTGCGTCGACCTCAGGACGGTCGGCGCAGCCGCATCACCGATCGCACCGCGGCGACGGTGAGTACGCCGGCTGCAGCGACGATCGCGACGCAGAGGGCCCAGTCGAAGGGCCCCGGCTTCGGCGGCGGGGTCTCGAACACCGCACCTGATTCGCTGCCATAGACGGTCGCGGTGTCACCGACCACAAGATCGTCGCTGCGGAGGTCGGCACTGGCGCCATCGGGGAGTTCCACGGTCACGACGCGGAACGATTCGAGGCCGTTGCCGCGACGGTCGGCGACCATCGCTTGCTCGGTGTGCTCGGCGACGACGGTGGCTTCGACCGGCGGGTACGTTGCGGTGGCACGAGCGGAGGTCTGGATGATCGCGACGACCGCCAGCACGCCGAGCACGGCGGCCATGATCGCGAGCACGGTGGCGGTGACCGCGGGCGGCGGGTACCCAGCTGGTTCTCTGGTTCGATGGTCGGCGGTCATGGGTGCGACCTCTCAGGACTTCCTTCTCACCATCGTGACACGGACCCGATCACGCCGAAGCAGTCGGACCCGACCATGTCGAAGCAGTCGGACCCGACCACCCCGAAGCAGTCGGACCCGATCGCGCCGAAGCAGTCGGACCCGACGACGCCGAAGCAGTCAGAACGGCACCGGATCGTGCTCCTCGATCAACCATTCCAACTCGAGATCGATCCAACCGGCGGCCGGATCGGGTGGGATCGGCGGCGGAGCGGGCGGTGGATCCGGCACCGCGTCTCGCGATGGACCTTCGCCCGGAGACACCGGCGTGAACGGCCGCTCGGGCAGGGTGCGCAGCATGTGCCCAGCGGGGGAGGTCCATCGCATCACGCCGCCGGGCTCCTGCACCACGCGCCATCCGCTCTCGTGCTTGAGGCGGTGATGGTGTCGGCAGAGCGCCGCGAGATTCATGTCGCAGGTCTCGCCGCCGTGCGCACGGGCGACCGTGTGATCGAGGTCGGCGCGGTCGGCCCGTCGCGAGCAGCCGGGGAAGCGGCACTGCCCGTCGCGCAACCGCACGAACCCGTCGAGGTCGGCCGGCGCGCGATAGTGCTCGCGCCCGTAGCTGAGCACGGCGCCCGTCTCTGGGTGCACGAGGAGGCGGCGCAGCGACGGCGCGTGCCCCACGAGCCGCCGCGCGGTGTCGTCGTCGATCGGACCGTATCCCTCGAGCTCGGCGGGCCCACCGTCGAGCCCGATCAGCGTCAGCACGGGCACGGTCACGTTGATGCGCGGTTGCACGGCGCCGGTGAGGCTGCGGGTGCGCTCGTCGTCGGTGAGCACCCCGGCGAGGAGCAGGTCGGCGGCGAGGTCGGCCCGGCGTTGGGCCGTCGTGCGAGCGTCGCCCGCCGCATGGCGCGAAGCGAGCATGTCGAGCCGACTCTGGACGGCCACCGCACGCTCGGCCTCGATGCACAGGCTGAGCCACGCCATGCCGTCGGGCGCGGGCTCGACGCAGACTCGCCGCTCGGAGGCGGCCCGCGCCCGCCGGTCGGCGAGGGGCTCGGGATGCAACTGCTCGCGGACCCGACGCATGCGCCGCCGCACGTCGGAGTTCGTCGACACCACGCCGCGTTCGAGCGCGGCCGACGCGGCGTCGAGCGCGACCCGTTCGACGGCGTCGGCGACGTCGACCGGCAGGTCTTGTGTGAGTTCGAGCACCGACCGGAGTTGGGTGAGCGCGATGTCGCCCCGGCGCAGCGCTCCGAGCGTGTCACTGCGCGCACCGGTGAGCCGCTCGGCCTCGGAGACCAGCCGCGACGCCCCGGCCTCGTGTTGCCCGAGCGTGGTCGCGAGCTCGGCGATGAAGGACCGGGTCGCCATGTCGCGCTCGGCGCTCGTGCTCGTCGCCGCGACGCCCTCGACCTCGTTCGCCAGTTCGCGGGCGCGCTGGATGCGAACGTACTGGCCGGCCTGGATCTGCCGGATGACGCGTTCGAACGTCTCGATCGCCGTCAATTCGAACTCGAGCTCCGCCTGGGGCGAGAGGTCGAGTTCGGCCAGCATGAGACCATCGAAGCAGCACCCACCGACACTCATGCGGTGAATGGATGCAGCGGTCAGCCGACCATTCGGGCACGCCGCTGAGAGATCGGGGCGGATGCCTCAAGGGGGCGGCTCGCGGCATCCGACGCCTACTTCTCGACGGATGCCCCGTGCCGGCCGAGCCACTCGAGGATCACCGCCACGTGGTTGACGGTCGGATCGTGCGATGAGTAGAGCAGCGTGACGCGGTCGTGCTCTCGTCCCAGCTCGAGCAGCGCGTCGGTCGCGTCGGAATTCGCGTCGAGCTCGGCGACGTATCGGCCCACGAACTCGTCATGTCGATCGGGGCTCCCGTGCCACTCCTTGCGAAGGTCGGCAGACGGCGAAACCTCCTTGAGCCACTGATCGAGGGCGGCGCGGTCCTTCGAGACACCGCGGGGCCACAGCCGATCGACGAGCACCCGGTAGCCGTCGGATGCCGCGGGCTCGTCGTACACGCGCTTCATCGTGAACCCCATACCCGCCAGTCTGCCCGCGTTCGCGCCGGCTCGCTACGCTCGCCTCATGCGCGCGATCGTCCTCGACCGCTACGGCCCGCCCGAGCAGGTCATGCGCCTCGCCGACGTGCCGCGGACGACACCCGCGCCGGGTGAGGCGCTCGTCCGCGTGGCCGCCGTCTCGATCAACTCGTGGGATGTCGACGTCGTGACGGGCGCATTGTTCACGAGGGTCGTGGCGCCGTTTCGTCCGAAGCATCAGATCATCGGGTCGGATGTCGCGGGCGAGGTCATCGCCGTCGGCCACGGCGTGACCCGTCATCGCCCGGGCGACCGGGTGTTCGGCGAGCTGACCGCTGCAGGCTGGGGCGGATTCGCGGAGTTCGTCGCGGCGCGCGAGGACGCCCTCGTGCCGCTCCCCACCGCGGTCGACGACGTCACCGCCGCGGCGTTGCCGCAGGCGGGGAGCATGGCGTTGCAGGCGCTCGTCGACCGCGACGCGCTCGAGGGGCGTCGTGTGCTCATCGTCGGCGCCGGCGGGGGAGTGGGCACGTTCGCACTGCAGCTGGCGACGCAGGCCGGAGCGCGCGTCGCCGTCATCGATCGGGCGGCGAAGCTCGACCGCCTGCGCGAGCTCGGGGCATCCGACGCCTTCGTCGCCGGCGCGATCCCGGTCGACGCCGGCGGCTTCGACCGCATCCTCGACGTGGTCGGCGCGCTGTCGCCCGCCCAGCATCGCGGTCTGCTCGCACCGGGTGGCTCGGCGGTCGCGATCGGCGGTCGTCCCCGACGCATCCTGGGCTATGCACTGGCGGGTGCGCGCAAGGCCGACCGAGACGACGGTCGCAGGGTGCGTCTGCTCGCGGCAGTGCCGAACCGCGACCTGGCCGAACTCGCGAGCCTCGCTGCCGAGGGCTCGGTGCGGGCGATCGTCGACGGCACGCATCCGCTCCAGGCGGTGCCGCACCAGATTCAGCGACTGCGCGCGGGCGCGGTGTTCGGCAAGGTGGTCATCGTGCCGTGACGGTGCCTGCCCCGGGGTGCGTCGCGTACTCTTCGATGATCGCCTTCTTGACATCTGCTTCAAGTGCCATAGATGGGATCCCCTTCCTCTCGTTGCGCGCTGCCCCCGATGCGCCTCGCGGCCCCGTTCGGGAGAGACCGCGACGCGGCATCCGCTCTGCTAGACTCTTGAGGTTGCCGTGAAACGGCCGCGCATCAAGAGAGCCCAGGCAGAAGGCCCCGGGCAGCGCGCAACGAGAGGAAGGGGATCCCATCTATGGCACTTGAAGCAGATGTCAAGAAGGCGATCATCGAAGAGTACGCGACGCACCCCGGTGACACTGGATCCCCTGAGGTCCAGATCGCGCTGCTCACGAAGCGCATCAAAGACCTCACCGAGCACCTGAAGGCGCACAAGCACGACCACCACTCGCGTCGTGGCCTGCTCCTTCTCGTCGGTCAGCGTCGTCGTCTGCTCGGCTACCTCGCCGACGTCGACATCAACCGCTACCGCTCGCTCATCGAGCGTCTCGGGCTGCGCCGCTAGGCGACGTACTCCGCGCGGCTCTCGACGACACCGCGAACTTCTTGCGAAGGCCCCACTGCTGACGACCAGCAGGCGGGGCCTTCGTCATCAGAGGTTACGGTGGAAGCATGCCCCGTCTCGCCCTCGCCCTGCGTGTCATCCTGCCCGCCTTCTGGCTCGGCGCACTCATCGCACTCTCGTTCATCGAGTCGCCCCTGAAGTTCCAGGCGCCGGGCATCACCATCCCCCTCGGCCTCGGCATCGGGCGCCTCGTGTTCACCGCCCTCAACTTCCTCGGCGTGGTGATCGCCGCGGTGCTCACGCTCGTCAGCATCCGCCCGGCCGCCGGCCGCCTGTCGTGGTGGCTGCTCGGCGGAGCGTGGGCGGTCCTGCTCCTCGAGATCCTCGTCATCCGACCGCCGCTGAACGCCCGCACCGATCTCGTGATCGCCGGCGCCGAACCAGGGCAGTCGCCGTTCCACTACATCTACATCGCGGCCGACGTGGTGCTCGTGGCGATCCTGATCGCGCTCACCGTGGTCAATGCACGACGCGTCATCCCGGCGGTGTCGCTCGGCGCCGCACGAGTCGGGGCCGACTCGCGCTCGTAGCGAGAGCGGACGCATGCCGCGTCAGATCGCACCCCGGTCGACCGCGGCGGCAATGCGGTCGAGCATATCCTCCGCGCCTCGACGGGCGAGGTCGGGCTCTTCAGTCGCCGGTGCTGCGAGGGTGTAGCTGAGGTCGGTGCCGCCGTCGTCGCGCTCGTTGAGCGTCACCGTGACGACCTCCTGCTCCTCGTCGAACGCGAGCACGACGCGCCGCGGAGCTTCGAGCTCGGCATAACGGAATCCGAACGGGATCTCGGAGCCATCGGCGTCGGCGATCATGACCGCATCCACTCGCCCTCCGGGCCGGGCGGTCACCTTCATGCGATCGGCCGGCGTGCGATAGCCCTCGACCACGAACCAGTGCGCGAGCCGAGCCGGTTCGACGAACGCACGGAAGAGGCGTGCTGCGTCGGCGTCGAAGCGTCGGCGGATCGAGAAGACCGGCTCATCCTCGGGAACCACGGCCATCGTCATCACCCCCGCTCCACGCTACGCCGGAGCGGGTCAGGCTTCCATGCGTGTCAACCCGGTTGTCGCGCTTTCGGGCGCCTGCCTACGGTGGCCGCTCATTCGAGAACGGGAGCAGCACATGGCTGAGCAGCTGACGGGCCGAAAGGTCGCCTTCCTCATGACCGACGGATTCGAGCAGGTCGAGTTCACGAAGCCCTGGGATGCGCTGAAGGGCGCCGGCGCGAACGTGATCCTCGTCTCGCCCGCCGAGGGCAGGGTGTTCGGCATGAACGCCGCCGACAAGGCGGACACGTTCGACGTCGACCTCCACGTGAGCGAAGCGGATGCATCGGAGTTCGACGCGCTCGTCCTGCCCGGCGGCGTCGTGAACGCCGACCATCTGCGAATGGACGAGGCATCCGTCGACTTCGTCCGGGCCTTCTTCGAACAGCAGAAGCCGGTCGCCGCGATCTGCCATGCCCCGTGGGTCCTGATCGAGGCGGGCGTCGCGCGTGGACGGAACCTCACCTCGTATCCGAGCCTGATGACCGACCTCGTCAACGCCGGTGCCGATTGGAGTGATGAGGAGGTCGTCGTCGACCAGGGGCTCGTGACGAGCCGGAACCCCGACGACCTGCCCGCGTTCATCGACAAGGCGATCGAGGAGATCGCCGAGGGCGTGCACGCCGGCCAGCGCGCCTAGCGAGCCTCGGGCGGGCGCGGCGAGCGTGTCAGGCGCGCCGCATCAGGCGATGCGGGCGCGATAGGCGCGCACGGCCATGCGGTTGCCGCACCGCGTGCTGCAGAAGCGACGTGACGCGTTCTTCGACAGGTCGACGTAGAGGCTCTCGCAGTCGTCGGCGCTGCACATCGCAAGCCGATCCATCTGGTCGGAGCGGATCACGTCGATGATCGCCATCGCGGCCTCGACGAGGATTCGCCGGGCCAGCGGCGCATCGAGCTCGGTCGCGTGGATGTGCCAGTCGAGGTCGTCGTGGCGCACGAGTTGCGGGAGCGCCCGAGCCCCGACGAGGAGCTCGTTCACCGCTGCAGCGGCGTCGTCGCGATCGAGCAGCCAGATGTCGCGCAGGCGCGCGCGGGCTTCGCGAACCTCGGCGAGTTCTCGCGCGTCGCCGTCGCGGCGCCCGGAGTACTTCCACTCGTCGAGCAGGGCGTCGAGCTGCGTCGGTTCGGCGAGCTCGTCGGTGCCGGAGTCGGATGCCTCGGGGGTCGTGTCGGCGAGTGCCGCGACGAACTTCAGCGCCGCCTCCGTGTCATGGGTGAAAAACATTTGACTCCTGACGCCAACCGCGAGTACTGTCACTAGCATAACGAGTTTCGGGCATGACGGGCGGCCCGACTTGCGAGCGGCGGGGAGTACGGATGCGCAGTTCACAGGGCGTCATCGGCATCCTCCTCGGTCTGGCCGCGGGCCTCGCGTTCGGCGCAGGCGGCGCCATCGTGAAGCCGCTCCTCGAGGCAGGCTGGTCGCCGGGAGCGGCAGTCTTCTTCCGCATCACGGTCGCGGCGCTCCTGCTCGCGATCCCCGGGCTGTTCGCGTTGAAGTTCGACCTCCGCCCGCTCTGGCGAGCGAAATGGGTCGTCCTGGTCTATTCGGTCATCGCGGTCGCGGGCGTCCAGCTGGCGTTCTACACCTCGATCGCCCGCATTCCCGTGAGCACCGCCCTCCTCATCGAGTACCTCGCGCCCGTGGCACTGGTCGCCTTCGCCTGGGCTCGCACACGGCACGTCCCGCAGCTCGTCGTGCTCGCAGGTTCGGTCGTCGCGATCACCGGTCTCGTGCTGGTCATCGGCCCCACTGGCGGGCCGCTCGATCCGTTCGGCGTGATCATGGCGGGTATCGCGATGCTCGGGGTCGCGGTCTACTACGTGCTCGGCGAGCGATCCGACCTCGGCGTGCCGCCGATCGCCCTCGCCGCGGTCGGTTGCCTCATCGGATGCCTCGTGCTCGGCCTCTCGGCGCTGACCGGCCTCGTCCCGTTCGAGGTCGCGTTCACGAACGTCGACTTCCTCGGCACCAGCGCCCCGTGGTGGGTGCCCATGCTCACGGTGGGCGCGTTCTCGACGGCGTTCGCCTATGTCGCCGGAATCCAGGCCATCCGCATGCTCGGCACGCGCCTCTCGTCCTTCCTCGGACTCTCCGAGGTCATCTTCGCCGCGATCGTGGCGTGGGCGCTCCTCGGCGAGGCGATCGGGCCGGTGCAGGCGCTCGGCGGACTCCTGATCCTGGGCGGCATCGTGCTCGTCAAGCTCGAGCGCCGGCCAGGTCGAGCGAGCGCGTCCGAGCTCGTCGACGAGACGCCCGAGTTCGTCGCAGAGCGAGCGGATGCCGCATCCGTTCGTCGTCCGTAGACTCCGCCCACGCGCTGCGGCAGCTCGGAACGAGCGCATGCTCCGCGGGGTGTCCGCTGGGGCAGCGCGCCCGCTCCCCGCGATAGCCTGAGGCGCATGCCCGCACCCCGCTCGAAGCCCCTGCTCAGCTGGGAGCCGCTCCCGTTCCTCGTGCTGCTCGTGCTGCTGCTGCTCACGGGCGTCGTGCGACCCGAGAGCCCTCCCGTGTACGTCTGGGGGTTGGCCGCGGGCATCCTCGCCGCGCTCGTGTGGCTGGTCGTATCGCTCGTCCGGGCGAGCAGGCGGATGAATCCCGACCCGTGGGGCGACCTCTCCACGCTCGACGGCCTCGTGATCACCGATGCGCCGCGGGCTGCGCGTGACGTTCGCACGGTCGTGCCGGTCGACGAGGTGCAGCGCCATCAGCCCGCGATCGAACTCGCCCGCATCCACGGCGGTGCCGAGCAGTCCGCGCTGCTGGTGCCGCGGGCCAGTCGATGGCTCAAGCGGCGGTACCGCATCGGCGTACAGCTCGTGGGGGGAGATCGACCACGTCACGCCGGATTCCTCGCGCGGGCGGCCGAGGAGCGATGGGTGGAACTGCTCGATGACCGGGGACAACGCGGCGAGTACGTGCGAGTGCCCGCGACGATCACCGGATCATCGCGGCCCTACGGCGTCGAACTCGACCTCAGCGGCCTCGGTGCGATGGGGGAATGACGCCGCGGCGTGACATCCCGTCGCTTCGGCAGCTCACCGATCGGATTCAGCCCTGCGCCTCGGCCCCCTGGCGGCTGGCCAGCTCGGCTCGGACCTTGTCCATGTCGAGCGCCCGCACCTGCGAGATGAGGTCGTCGAGCATCGGGCGGGGGAGTGCGCCGGCCTGCGCGAAGACGCCGATGCCGTCTTTGAAAGCCATGATGGTGGGGATGGACGTGATGTTCATCGCGGCCGCCAGCTGCTGCTGGTCTTCGGTGTCGACCTTCGCGAACACGAGGTCGGGGTTGGCCTCGGACGCCGCCTCGTAGTTCGGGGCGAACTGGCGGCACGGGCCGCACCATTCCGCCCAGAAGTCGACGAAGACAGTGCCGCCCTCGAGGATGGTCTTCTCGAAGTCGTCAAGGGTGAGCGCCACGGTAGCCATGGGTCCACCCTATGCGGCCTGGCTGGTCGTGCATGCGGTGTTCGCTGTGGGCGCGGTGTGAGCCCGGTCGCCGCCCGGGCGTGTCGCCAGGGCGGTATGGTGTGGTCGTGGTCGCATTCGACGGAGTGCAGGGATCGTTCCGTCGCCGTGGCGAGTCGCCCGATGCAGTCGTTCCGCAGGCGCCTCCGGCCGACGACGAATCGAGAGTGCTGGATGCCGCCATCGGCGACGTGGTCGATTGGCGGGCATTCCCGCGCGGCACCGAGCGCACGATGTTCCGGGCGCCCAGTGGTGATCTCGCGCGCATCGCGTACGGACCGACATCGGGTCGACGGGTAGTACTCGTGCCCGGGGCGACGGGGTCCAAGGAGGACTTCGTGCTCATGCTGCCGTTGCTCGCCGCCGCGGGGTATCGCGTGGAGTCGTTCGACCTCGCGGGCCAGTACGAGTCCGCACACGCCGGGCCGTGGAACCTCGACCCGCCGCGAGCCCGCTACGACCAGCGTCTCTTCCTCGACGACCTGCTCGCCGTGCTCGACGACGGCCCCGGCGGTGCCCACGTGCTCGGGTACAGCTTCGCCGGCACGCTGGCCGAGCTCGCGCTGCTCGAACGTCCCGACCGCTTCGCGACCCTCACGCTCCTGAGCGCGCCGCCCGTACCCGGTCAGGTGTTCCGCTTCATCAAGCGCATCGGTGCGCTCAGCTCCTTCACGACCGCTCGTGTCAGCGCAGGGCTGATGCTCTGGGGCATCCGGAACAACCTGAACAAGGTGTCGCCGGGGCGCATCGCCTTCGTGCGCGAGCGGTTCGCGCTCACCCGCCGCGAGAGCGTCGACGACATCATCGACCTCATGATGCGCACGCCCGACCTGCGCGCCGACCTCGCCGCCTCACCGGTGCCGAAGCTCGTCGCGGTCGGCGAGCACGATCTGTGGTCGAGCGAATTGCATCAGCGCTTCGCGCAAGAGATCGGAGCCGGCTTCGCGGTGTACCTCACGGGGCACAGCCCCTGCGAGACGGCGCCGCACCAGCTCGTGCGCGACATGCTGACGCTGTTCGCCGAGGTCGACGCCGACCCCCACAACTGAGGCACGGATGCCGCGGGCCGGTCAGGCCGGCAGCGGCTCGTCGCCCTCGGTCGCCTCGACCTCCGTCCCGAGCTCGTCGACGACGGTCGAGCGCTTGCGGGCGCGCCAGTACTCGGCGCGTCGCTCGAGCGGCCCCCAGCCGCGGAAGTCCAGGGCCATCGTGTGGAAGGCCACGCGGACGCGGCGCCACAGCCCCTCGACGCTGTCGAACGGGCGCGCCGAGACGCCGACGAGCATGCGGTCGTCGCGGACCACCGTCATGCCCGGTCGGATCCACCACGAGAGGTCGAGGTCGTCGTGCACGTCGCCGCGATCACGATGCACGACCTCGCGGAGCTCGAGCCAGGCCTCCCGGCGCATGGCGTAGTTCGATCCGAACACGGGCGAGTGGCCGAGCAGCGCGCCGATCGCGAAGAAGTAGCCGCCGATGTAGACGTTGCGCGCGATCCAGCGGATCACCCGGTTCGCGCCGTAGAAGACGCCCGAACCCGTGACGAACGTCGGGCGGTCGGAACGCGACATCCGGTACTCGACCTCGGCGAGCCACCCGGGCGCGGGCACCGAGTCGGCGTCGAGGCGGGCGAGCAGGTCGCCGGATGCCGCGTCGAACCCGGCTGCGGTCGCCGGCCAGATGCCGCGCAGCGGCTCGGTGACCACGGTGGCACCTCCGGCGCGAGCGACGTCGGCCGTGGCATCCGTCGAACCGTTGTCGACGACGATGATCTCGTCTGCCGGCCGGGTCTGCACGGCGAGGGCGTCGAGGCAGGCGGCGACATAGCCCGCGTCGTTGTAGCTCGGGATGACGACCGAAATGGTGCCCATCGTCGGGAGTCTATCCACTACGGCACCGCGTCACGCGAGATCGTTGCGCGTCGCCCGAGTTCGACGCAAGGGCTGTTCAACTGCGCTCGCTGCACCTATGCTCTCCCTCAATGTGTGTCACCCGAAGGAGGGTGCCACGAGTGAAAGGAAGACGATGAAGTCATCTGCCACACTTTCCCGACGCGCCAAGGCGGTGGGAGTCGCTACCGCGACGATCGCAGCCCTGGCGCTCGTGCCGACAGGGGCGGCCTTCGCGGCACCGGGGGCACAGAGCTGTGACAACCGCAACAACAACACGATCGCGAAGCTGCTCGAGTGCGTCGACGCCGACGGAGCCCGGGAGCACTTGGAGGCGTTCCAGCAGATCGCCGACGAGAACGGCGGCAACCGTGCCGCAGGCCTCCCCGGCTACGAGGCGAGCGTCGACTACGTCGTCGACACGCTCGAAGCGGCCGGATGGAACGTCTCGATCGATACGTTCGACTTCGAGTTCACCGGCCCCTCGGAGCTCGAGCAGCTGACGCCCGTTCAGGCCATCTACGAGACCGGCTCCTTCACGGGAAGCGGCTCCGGCGAGGTCACGGGCAATGTGATCCCCGTCGACATCAACCTCGAAGGTGATCGGGCCAGCGACAGCGGCTGCGAGGCGGCCGACTTCACGGGCCTCGACTGGTCCGGTGACAACGACATCGCGCTCGTCCAGCGCGGCACGTGCAACTTCGGGGACAAGGCGTTCTTCGCCGAGCAGGCCGGCGCCGAGGCGGTCATCATCTTCAACCAGGGCAACACCCCCGACCGTGAGGGCCTGATCGTCGCCGACGCCTCATCGCGCACCGACGGCACGACGGTCAAGCACACCATCCCGGTGGTGGGGGCGAGCTTCCAGCAGGGCGTCGCGCTCGCGGCGGAGGGCTCGACGGCTCGCATCTTCGTGCCCGCGCCCGAGCAGCGTCCGCAGAAGAACGTGATCGCGGAACTCCCGGGCAAGAACGACGACAACGTCGTGATGGCCGGTGCGCACCTCGACTCCGTGCAGGCGGGCCCCGGCATCAACGACAACGGCAGCGGCTCCGCTGCGCTGCTCGAGATCGCTGAGAACCTGTCGAAACTGAAGCCGCAGAACACCATCCGCCTCGCGTGGTGGGGTGCTGAAGAGGAAGGCCTCCTCGGCTCGGCTGCCTATGTGAATGAGCTCTCGCAGGCCGAGAAGGACCGCATCGCGCTGTACCTCAACTTCGACATGGTCGCGTCGCCGAACTACATCTTCATGATCTACGACGGTGACGAGTCGGGCTTCGAGGCGCCGGTGGTGGTGCCCGAGGGTTCGGTGCAGATCGAGGACCTCTTCGAGAGCTACTTCACGAGCGTGGGCGAGCCGTACGACGACGCCGAGTTCAGCGGTCGCAGCGACTACGAGGCGTTCATCCTGAACGGCATCCCGGCCGGTGGTCTGTTCACCGGCGCCGAGGTCGTGAAGACCGCGGAGCAGGAGGCGATCTGGGGCGGCGAAGCGGGCCAGCAGTACGACCCGTGCTACCACCTGGTCTGCGACACGATCGACAACATCAGCATGGAGGCGCTCGACGTCAACATCGATGCGATCGCGCTCGCCATCCTCGCCTACTCCTACTCCACGGAGTCGGTGAACGGCGTGCCCGGCAAGAACATCCCCGGCGGACTCTCGCTCCCTGCCCCGGCAGGGCCTGAGGGCACCGTCGGCAGTGACGGCGGCCACACGCACGACAACTGAGTCGACTGATCCGAACGCGAGAGCGGGGGTGCCGGATGGCACCCCCGCTTTCCCGTTTCCCGGTGCGTACCTTGCCACGTCGGGCACACTGAGCTGGTGGAGACCATCGTCAAGCGACGGGCGGATGCCCCCGAGGGCTTCTTCGAGGCAGAGGCGGCCGGTCTGGCATGGCTGGCCGCGGCCGGTGGAGCGAAGACCGTCGCCGTCGCATCCGTGGCACCAGGTCGCATCGAGCTCGAGCGGGTGGTCGAGACGCGACCGGATGTCGCCGCAGCGCGATCGTTCGGCGCCGCCCTCGCCCGGACGCACGCGGCGGGCGCACGTGCGTTCGGCGCCCGACCCGACGGTTGGCACGGTCCGATGTACATCGGACGGCGCGTCCTGCCTGCGGCCGAGGACGCCACGTGGGGCGCGTTCTACGCGCGCGACCGGGTGCTGCCCTACCTGGAGGTCGCCGAGCAGGTGGGGAACACCACCGCAGCCGAGGCGGATCTGGTCCGACGCGCCTGCGACGCGATCGCTGCCGGTGCCTTCGACGACGAGGAACCGCCTGCCCGGGTCCACGGCGACCTCTGGAACGGCAACTTGCTGTGGTCGGCCGGGGGCGTGGTCCTCATCGATCCCGCCGCACACGGTGGGCATCGCGAGACGGATCTCGCGATGCTCGCGCTCTTCGGATGCCCCTTCCTCGACGAGGTGATCGAGGCGTACGATCTGTCGGCGCCGTTACGTGCGGGATGGCGCGAACGCATCCCGCTCCACCAGCTGCATCCGCTCGCCGTGCACGCCGCGGGGCACGGTCGAAGCTACGGTGTCGCGCTGGCGGAGGCCGCGGCGGCGGTCCTCGAATCGGGAGGAAACGAGGGTCGAACATCGCTGGAGTAGACGGGAATAGATCGGGCCAGACATCCGTTCTGGTATTTACATGCAAACGCATGGACATGTTCTCACAGCCCAGGAGGGCGAAATGCAGTTCGGTATCTTCACCGTCACCGACATCACCCAGGACCCAACCACCGGTCGCACGCCGAGTGAGCACGAGCGCATCAAGGCCACGCTCACCATGGCGAAGCACGCCGAGGAGGTCGGGCTCGATGTCTTCGCCCTCGGCGAGCATCACAACCCGCCGTTCTGGTCGTCGTCGCCCACCACCACGCTCGCGCATGTCGCCGGGCAGACTTCCACGCTGCAGTTGTCGACGGCGACCACGCTCATCACCACGAACGACCCGGTGAAGATCGCCGAAGACTACTCGATGCTCCAGCACGTGTCCGACGGTCGCGTCGACCTGATGCTCGGCCGCGGCAACACCGGTCCGGTCTACCCCTGGTTCGGCCAGGACATCCGCCAGGGCCTGCCGCTCGCCCTCGAGAACTACGAGCTCCTCCACCGACTGTGGCGCGAGGACGTCGTCGACTGGTCGGGCCAGTTCCGCACGCCGCTGCAGGGCTTCACGGCCACGCCGCGTCCGCTCGACGACGTGCCGCCGTTCGTCTGGCACGGCTCCATCCGAACCCCCGAGATCGCCGACCAGGCCGCGTTCTACGGCGACGGCTTCTTCGCCAACCACATCTTCTGGCCCGCATCGCACACCCAGCGCATGATCGCGCTGTACCGCCAGCGCTTCGAGCACCACGGTCATGGCACCGCGGCCCAGGCCATCGTCGGACTCGGCGGGCAGGTCTTCATGCGCAAGAACTCGCAGGACGCGGTCAACGAGTTCCGCCCCTACTTCGACAACGCTCCCGTGTACGGCCACGGCCCGAGCCTCGAGGACTTCACCCAGCAGACGCCGCTCACCGTCGGCAGCCCACAGGAGGTCATCGACCGCACGCTCGGCTTCCGCGACTACGTCGGCGACTACCAGCGCCAGCTCTGGCTCATGGACCACGCCGGCCTGCCGCTGAAGACCGTGCTCGAGCAGCTCGACCTGCTCGGCGAGGAGGTCGTGCCGGTGCTTCGCAAGGAGTTCGCCAAGAACCGCCCCGCCGACGTGCCCGACGCCCCCACCCACGCCTCGCTCGTGAAGGCGAAGTACGGCGACGAGACCCCGCGCCAGGCCACGCCGAACGCGAACCGCGGCGACAACCTGACGCTGGGTTCTCCCTACCAGGACACGGCGGTCGTCGAAGCCGCCAAGCCCGGCTCGGCCTTCGGCCCTGCCGCGACCCGCAAGGAGTTCGTGCGATGACCACCAAGCGCATCGTCGTCATCTCGGCCGGCCTCAGCACGCCGAGCTCGACCCGCCAGCTCGCCGACCGCCTGGGAGGCGACGCCGTGTCGCTGCTGCAGGAGCGCGGCTTCGAGGTCGAGACGCAGGTGTTCGAGCTTCGCGACCTCGCCCACGACATCACGAATCACCTGCTCATGGGCTTCGCCCCGCCGAAGCTGCAGGCCGCGCTCGACGCCGTGTCGTCGGCAGACGGTCTGATCGCGGTCACGCCGATCTTCACGACGAGCTACGCGGGGCTGTTCAAGTCGTTCATCGACGTGATCGACCCGCAGGCGCTCACCGATCTCCCGGTGCTCATCGGCGCGACGGGCGGCACGCCGCGCCACTCGCTCGCCATCGACTACGCGATCCGCCCGCTGTTCACCTACCTGCACGCCATCCCCGTCACGACGGGCGTGTTCGCGGCGACCAGCGACTGGGGAACCGAGGGCGACGGTGTGCGCTCGCTGCCCGACCGCATCTTCCGGGGCGCGAAGGAGTTCGCCGACCTCGTCGAGCGCACCGACCGCTCCGAGCTCGTGCGCGACCCGTTCGCGCTCGACCGCCCGGTCGGCCACCTCGTGGGCGGATTCACGGGGGAGTAGCCCGAAGCGGATGCCGCGGTGACACCTCAGGGGCTCGACGCCCATCCGGCGTCGAGCCCCTGAGACGACCCGCGTCAGTCGAGCACGAAGCTGACCTCGAGCACCACGGACCACGCCGTGATCTTGCCCTCGGTGGCCTCGACCTTCTGCTCCTTGACCCACGCGCCGCTCACGTGCCGCAGCGTCTGCGCAGCACGTTCGATGCCCATCGCAACGGCGTCCTCGAAGCTCTTGTCGGAGCGGACCGTGATGGTGGTGACCCTGGCGACGGATGACATGGTGTTCCTCCTCGAACAGTCAGGTGTGCTTCACGCCCCATCGTCCTCCCCTCGTGCCCGAAGCGCGAGGGGTTGACGGCCGGATGCCGGGAGCCGACGCCTCGGGGACCGTTCGGCGAACGGCATCCGACGACTCGGTGAATCCTCGGCGCAACGGAGGCCTTCGCGGCCGACGGGAGCGCGCGAACGTCCACGCTGGACTCGTGAAGGTCGCACTCCTCGCGGAATCGTTCCTCCCGCACATGAACGGCGTGACTCATTCGCTGCTGCAGGTGCTCCGGCACCTCGAGCGACGCGGTCACGAGGCCCTCGTCGTGGCCCCTCGCTTGGCGCGGCGTGCTCGCCGCCGAAGCCGTCGGCATCCCGTCCGTCGCCGTGTACCAGACGGAAATCCCCTCGTACGCCGAGCGCTACGGCGTCCGCGGCGCCGCCCCGGCCCTCACCCGTCACCTGGGGCGGCTGCATCGCCGTGCCGACCTCACGCTCGCGCCGTCGACCTCTGCGGTCGACCGCCTCGAATCGCTCGGCGTCGATCGGCTCGCGCTCTGGCGGCGCGGGGTCGACACCGAGCGGTTCGCGCCCGGTCGGCGCAGCGCGGAGTGGCGACGCGACGTCGCGCCGAACGGCGAGATCGTGGTCGGCTACGTCGGCCGGCTCGCTCCAGAGAAGCAGGTGGAGGACCTGCGCGCGATCGCGGACCTCCCCGGCGTGCGCCTCGCCATCGTCGGCGACGGGCCCGATCGGGCCGCGCTCGAACGGCAGCTGCCCCATGCGCACTTCACCGGGTTCCTCGGCGGCGACGACCTCGCCCGGGCGATGGCGAGCTTCGACGTGTTCGTGCATCCCGGCGAGAGCGAGACCTTCTGTCAGACCGTTCAGGAGGCGATGGCGAGCGGGGTGCCCGTGGTCGCGACCGGCGCCGGCGGACCGCTCGACCTCGTGCGCTCGAGCGTCGACGGTTGGCTCTACCGGCCCGGCGACCTCGACGAGTTGCGCAGCCGAGTGCTCGACCTCACGGGCGACGACGCGAAGCGGCGGGCGTTCGCCGTGCGCGCCAGGGAGGGCGTGGCCGGCCGCGGGTGGGATCGCCTCGTCGACGAGCTCATCGAGCACTACGAGGCGGTCGCCGAGGTTCGCACCGCGATACGCACCGAGCGGGTCGGGCGCCGGCTCCAGGGACGCACCGCCGGCGACGGGCGCGGGCCGAAGCGGCCCGAACCGCTGCCGGTCGTCGTGTCGGCCGAACCGGGTTCGCGGCCTACCGGCATGCAGTCGGGTTCGTGACCTCGGCGGGCGTTGTCGGTTCAGCCACTCTTGCGGCGGAACTCCCGCTTGTGGTCGACCGGTCCGTGCGTGCCCTGGGCCGAGGACCCGCCGTCGAGGTGCGACTCGCCCTCCCGTTGCTTCGCGGCGGTGTTCTTGCGCTCGAGCGCCTCGCGGAACTTGCGCTTGGTCTCCTCGGAAGGGCCGGTCGCCTTCTGCTCGTCGGAAGTCATGCTCCAGAGTCTGTCACGGATGCCGCAACCGGGCGCCCTGGGGGCGGAATCGGCCGCTCTGCTAGCATTGGAGCGGTTGCCCCATGGGCAGCCGCATGATGGAGCAGGCCGGCAGGAAGCTGGTCCCCTGTGGTGGATCACCAACTCGGTTTGGTGGACTTCTACTGGTGGCCAGCGTGAGCGTATCGGCTGATGCGTTTCGTAATGCCTGTTCCTGCTCCCGACGTTGGTCGTGCCCAGACGGGGTGCGACGGAAAACAAAGGAGACGACCTCTTGGAAGGTCCTGAAATCACGTTCGCCGAGACCGTCATCGACAATGGCAGGTTCGGCACCCGCACCATCCGCTTCGAAACCGGCCGCCTCGCCCAGCAGGCGCAGGGCTCCGCTGTCGCATACGTCGACGAGGAGACCATGCTGCTGTCGGCCACCTCGGTCTCGAAGCAGCCGAAGGAGCACTTCGACTTCTTCCCGCTCACCATCGACGTTGAGGAGCGCATGTACGCCGCGGGCCGCATCCCCGGCTCGTTCTTCCGCCGCGAGGGCCGTCCGTCGACCGAGGCGATCCTCACCTGCCGGCTCATCGACCGCCCATTGCGCCCCTCCTTCGTCGAGGGCCTTCGCAACGAGGTGCAGGTCGTCGTCACGGTGCTCGCCATCGAGCCCGACGAGTATTACGACGTGCTCGCGATCAACGCCGCGTCGCTCTCGACGCAGCTGAGCGGCCTGCCGTTCTCGGGCCCGGTCGGCGGCGTGCGAGTCGCGCTCATCGACGGCCAGTGGGTCGCGTTCCCCAAGTACTCACAGATCGAAGAGGCCGTGTTCAGCATGGTCGTCGCCGGTCGCGTGGTCACCGAGGCCGACGGCTCTCAGGATGTCGCGATCATGATGATCGAGGCCGAGGCCACCGACAACGCGTGGGGGCTCATCCAGGCCGGGGCGGTCAAGCCCGACGAGACCGTCATCGCGCAGGGCATCGAGGCGTCGAAGCCGTTCATCAAGCAGCTCGTCGAGGCGCAGCAGCAGGTGGCCGCCACGGCCGCGAAGCCCACGGCCGACTACCCGACGTTCCCGCCCTACCAAGACGAGACGAAGCGCGTCGTCGAGGCGTTCGCGCTCGACGAGCTGAAGGGCATCTACCAGATCGCCGGCAAGACCGAGCGTCAGGATGCCGACGACGCCCTCAAGGCGCGCGTCAAGGAGCACGTCGCCGCGAAGGTCGACGCGGGCGAGCTGCCGGAGTCGGCCAACGCCGAGGTGTCCGCGGCATACAAATCGGTGACGAAGCAGGTCGTCCGTTCACGCGTCCTCTCCGAGGGCGTGCGCATCGACGGTCGCGGGCTCGCCGACATCCGTCCGCTCGACGCCGAGGTGCAGGTCGTGCCTCGCGTGCACGGGTCCGCGATCTTCCAGCGCGGCGAGACCCAGATCCTCGGCGTCACGACGCTGAACATGCTGAAGCTCGAGCAGCAGATCGACTCGCTGAGCCCGGTCACCAAGAAGCGCTACATGCACAACTACAACTTCCCGCCCTATTCGACCGGTGAGACCGGTCGCGTCGGGTCGCCGAAGCGTCGCGAGATCGGGCACGGCGCCCTCGCCGAGCGCGCGCTCGTGCCGGTGCTTCCGTCGCGCGAGGAGTTCCCGTACGCCATCCGCCAGGTGTCCGAGGCGCTCGGCTCCAACGGCTCGACGTCCATGGGCTCGGTGTGCGCCTCGACGCTGTCCCTGCTGAACGCCGGCGTGCCGCTTCGCGCCCCCGTCGCGGGCATCGCGATGGGCCTCATCTCCGACACCGTCGACGGTGAGACCCGCTACGCGGCGCTCACCGACATCCTCGGCGCCGAAGACGCCCTCGGCGACATGGACTTCAAGGTGGCCGGGACGAGCGACTTCGTCACCGCGATCCAGCTCGACACCAAGCTCGACGGCATCCCGGCCTCGGTGCTCGCGGGCGCGCTGACGCAGGCGAAGGACGCCCGCACGACGATCCTCGCCGTGCTGAACGCCGCCATCGACGGACCCGACGAGATGGCTCCCACGGCGCCGCGCGTGATCTCGGTGCAGATCCCGGTCGACAAGATCGGCGAGCTCATCGGCCCGAAGGGCAAGACGATCAACGCCATCCAGGACGAGACCGGCGCCGAGATCTCCATCGAGGAGGACGGCACCGTCTACATCGGCGCGACCGACGGCCCCTCGGCCGAGGCCGCCCGCGCCCAGGTGAATGCAATCGCGAACCCGCAGAACCCCGAGGTGGGCGAGCAGTTCCTCGGCACGGTCGTGAAGATCGCCGCCTTCGGTGCGTTCATCTCCCTGCTGCCCGGGAAAGACGGTCTGCTGCACATCTCGGAGGTGCGCAAGCTCGCCGGCGGCAAGCGGGTCGAGAACGTCGACGACGTGCTCGGCGTCGGCCAGAAGATCCTCGTCGTGATCACGAAGGTCGACGACCGAGGCAAGCTCTCGCTCGCCCCGGTACTGGCCGAGTCGGCAGACACCAACGGCCGTGACGCGTCGGGCGCGCACACCGAGGAGCCGGCGGAAGGCGCCGAGGTCGCCGAGGTCCAGTAGCCACGAGCAGCGGATGCCCCGCACCGCCCCGTTCCTCGAACATGTCGAGGGAGCGGGGTCGGGCGGGGCATCCGTCGTCTCATCCAGCGCCGGTCGAGGCGCCTACATCAGTCCGAACGTCGTCGACCGGTAGGCCGCGTCGCGCTCGGAAAGGGCCGCCTCGGCCGCGCCCCGAGCTTCGATGCGACGCAGGAGGCGGTCGCGGTCGGTGCGCCGGTTCGCGCGCTGCAGGCCCCAGGTGGCGAGCCCGAGGCCGCTGCGGACGGCCCATCCGGCGAGCATGCCGGAGTTGGGGTTCAGGAGTGCGGTGTTCATCGTCATCCCTTCGGCGTGTCTTCGGTCGGCTCCCCGCGAACGAGCGGGAAGGCGTTGATCTGGATCTGCACCGGGCGAGAGCCCGGGGTGGGGGTCCGCTTGTAGGCGTCGATGTACTTCTTGAGCACGACATCGATGTCGGTGACGAGCCCGTGCAGTTGATCGGGCGTGAGGCGCAGGTTGATGGTGTCGCTCGCGGCGACGTCGAGCCATTCGTCACCGAAGACCCGCTCGCCCTCGGAGGCGAACTCGTGGAAGTTCTGATCGCGTGACCGGTACCACTCGTCTTCGACGAGCTTGACTGCGAGGCGCTCGGCACTGCCGGCCGGGAGGGAGCGGGCGTCAGGAATCGCGATGGAGCCGGGAGTGCGCTCCCACCACCGCTCCCGACCCTTGCCCCTCGTCGTGTCTTCACGCACGAGACCGGCGCGTTCCAGCTGGCGCAGGTGGTAGCTGGTCGACCCGCTCGATTCACCGAGCCGCTCGGCCAGGCCGCTCGCCGTGAGCGGGCCGTAGGCCGACAGCTCGTCGTAGATGCGCACGCGGAGCGGGTGCGCCAAGGACTTCAGGCTGTCGATCGGGAGCACGTGATCGACGAACGGGTGCTGGGTGCTGCTCGGCTGCGACTGGATGTCGTTCGTGGCGTCCATAGTGCAAAGGTACTGCTGCAAAGGACCTTTGCAATAGGTTCTTTGCAATTGTTCCTTTGCAATCATTCCTTTGCAGCGAGCCGGGCCACAGTCGCCTCCGCGAGGCGTGCGGCGCTGCCCTGCGCAAGGTCGAGATAGAGCATCGGCTCGATGAGTTCCAGTTCGAGCACCGCGAGTCGTCCGCCATGTCGGACGACGTCGAAGCGGGCGTAGAGCAGATCGAAGGGGAGTCGCTCGAACATCGCGTCGACCGCCCGCGCATCGCCGCCGTCGGCCTCGGTGGGCTCCACCGTTCCGCCGTAGATGCCGTGGGCGCGGAAGTCGCCCGTGGCCGGGCGCTTGCGCAACACGTGACTGAGCGCTCCGCCCAGGACGACGAACGAGAGCTCGCCCTCGTCGACGATCGCCTCGGCGAACGGCTGCACCATCACCTCGGCCCCGGTGGGGAACGCGCCGAGCGCGTCGCCCAGTCGCCTGGCCGTCGTGCGGACCACGCCCGACCCGCCCACGCCGACAGCGGGCTTCACCACGAGTTCGTCCCAGCCCGACTCGGCGATCGTCGCCTGGATCCGCGGCGCGTCGGCGCGGGTTCCGCGCACGACCGGCACAATGGGCACGCCCAGGCGCTCGAGGTCGTCGAGGTAGTGCTTGTCGGCGTTCCATCGCACCGCGCCCACCGGGTTGAGCAGCGTGCAACCTGAACGCTCGATCCGCTCCATCGTGTCGAGGAAGCGCGGCATGTGGTCGACGTAGTCCCACGTGCTGCGCAGCACCGCGGCATCGAACGCGTCCCAGTCGACGTGCGGATCCGTCCATGCCACGGGCTCGGCATCGACCCCTCGCTCCGCGAAGGCATCGAGCAGCGTGCGGTCGTCGGAGAACAGCGCCTCGACGTCGGGTATCTCCCAAGTCACGAAGCTCGGGAGCTGTTCGCACCGCAGCACCGCGACGCGCATCGACCTACGCCTTCCGTTGCAGGAGCGGCTGCAGTCGGTAGGGGATGAGCTCGCCCATCGCGAGGGAGGTCTCGGTGCGCTCGACCGCGTCGATCGCGAGGATCTCGCCGTCGATCCGGAACAGGTCGGGCGCGTCACGGCACACCACCCGCACCAGCAGGTCGACGCTGCCCGACAGTCCGTGGGCCTGGATGACCTCGGGGATGCGGGCGATCTCGGCCACGGCTTCGGCCAGCTCCTTCTGGCGCACGTGCACGGAGATGAACGCCTCGAGCGGGTATCCGAGCGGAGCCGGATCGATGCTGCGCTCGAATGAGAGGAAGGCGCCTGAGGACTCCAGTCGCGACATCCGCGCCTGCACCGTGTTGCGCGAGAGACCGAGGCGGTCGGCGAGTGCCACGACCGTCGCTCGCCGGTCGCCCGCGAGCTCGGCCAGAAGCGCACGGTCCACGGCGTCATAGCTGGTCATAACGCCACACGATAGCAGTGGATGACCGAGGTCGGCTGGGCAACATGCTCAATGCGTCGGGCCACGCTTGAGCTGTGTGACAGATCGAAGTAGCCTCGCAGTATCCGGCAGAGTCGCCGGGCGTGGGCTGCTCACGAGGCTTGGCCCGCCGAAAGCGAGGATCGACGATGAACCCATCCGACCGAGACGCCACCGGGCTCCTGACCCGACCCGACCACTTCGTGCAGCTCGTCACGCCGACGGGCGAGCGCCGCAGCGACGCCGAGTTCGACCGCTGGGTCGCCGACGTCGACACCGCCGCCCTCGGCCGGCTGTATCGCGACATGGCGATCGTGCGCCGACTCGATGCCGAGGCCACCGCGTTGCAGCGCCAGGGCGAGCTCGGCCTCTGGCCGCCGCTCGCCGGCCAGGAGGCCGCCCAGATCGGCTCCGCGCGAGCGCTTCGCGACGACGACTTCGTGTTCTCGAGCTATCGCGAACACGCCGTGGCCTGGTGCCGCGGTGTCGGCCCCGCCGAGATGCTGACCGTCTGGCGCGGCTCCGCGGCATCCGGTTGGAACCCGTTCGAGCACCGCATGGCCGTGCCGCAGATCATCATCGGCGCCCAGGCCCTGCACGCGACCGGCTACGCCATGGGCTCGGCGTGGCAGGGGTCGGATGCCGCGACCATCACCTATTTCGGCGACGGCGCGACCAGCGAGGGCGACGTGAACGAGGCGTTCGTGTTCGCCTCGAGCTTCGACGCCCCGGTGGTCTTCTTCTGCCAGAACAACCAGTGGGCGATCTCGGAGCCGGTGGGGTTGCAATCCAAGCAGCCGCTCGCGCGCCGCGCCGACGGGTTCGGAATGCCCGGCATCCGTGTGGACGGCAACGACGTGCTCGCCGTGCTGGCCGCGACCCGCAGCGCGCTCGATCGAGCGCGCCGCGGTGACGGGCCCACCCTCATCGAGGCCGTGACCTACCGTCTCGGTCCGCACACCACGGCCGACGACCCGAAGCGCTACCGCACCGACGACGAGATCGCCGAGTGGCGTGAGCGCGACCCGCTCACACGCGTGCTGTCGCTGCTCGCGGCCTCGGGTGTCGACGCCGACGGGTTCGAGCGCGAGGTCGCCGAGGAGGCGACGCGCGCGGCCGCCGAGCTCCGCACCGCGGTCACGTCGATCCCCGACCCCGAGCCGATGTCCGTCTTCGACCACGTGTATGCGGAGCCGAACAGCCACCTGGCCCGGCAGCGCGACCATTACGCGCGCTACCTCGCGATGTTCGACGAGGCCGAGGAGGGCGTCCGATGACGACCATGACGTTCGGGAAGGCACTGAACGCCGGGCTGCGCCGCGCCCTCGCCGGCGACGACAAGGTCGTCCTGATGGGCGAGGACATCGGCACCCTCGGCGGCGTGTTCCGCATCACCGACGGGCTGAAGGCCGAGTTCGGCGAGCATCGCGTGGTGGACACTCCGCTCTCGGAGGCGGGCATCCTCGGCACCGCCGTGGGCCTCGCATATCGCGGGTTCCGCCCGGTGGTCGAGATCCAGTTCGACGGATTCATCTATCCCGCGTTCGACCAGATCGTCGCCCAGGTCGCGAAGCTGCACTACCGCTCGCGCGGCAGCGTGCGGATGCCGATCACGATCCGCGTGCCGTTCGGCGGGGGCATCGGGGCCGCCGAGCACCACTCGGAGTCACCCGAGGCGTACTTCGCCCACACCGCTGGTCTTCGCGTCGTGGCGTGCTCCAACCCGGCGGACGCGTACGTGATGATCCAGCAGGCCATCGCGAGCGACGACCCGGTGCTCTTCTTCGAGCCGAAGCGCCGCTATCACGTGAAGGGCGAGGTCGATGAGACGGCGAGCCTCGCCGACGCCAAGCCCATCGGGGTCGCGTCGGTCGTGGCATCCGGAACCGACGTCACCCTCGTGACCTACGGCGGTCTCGTGCAGACCGCACGCGATGCCGCCGTCGCCGCGGCGGAGGACGGCATCTCGATCGAGGTCATCGACCTGCGCTCGCTCGCGCCCATCGATTACGCGACGGTCGAGGCGTCGGTGCGCCGTACCGGGCGACTCGTGATCACCCACGAGGCGGGTCAGCAGGGCGGTGTCGGCGCCGAGCTCGCGGCGAGTGTCACCGAGCGGTGCTTCGAGTTCCTGGAGGCGGCCCCCGTCCGCGTCACCGGTCACGACATCCCGTACCCGCCCGCGAAGCTCGAGCGACACCACCTGCCCGACCTCGACCGCATCCTCGACGGCGTGGATCGTGTGATGGGCCGCCCGAACTCGCTGAGCGGAGTGGAGGCGTGAGCATGATCAAGGAGTTTCCGCTTCCCGACCTCGGCGAGGGTCTCACCGAATCCGAGATCGTCGCGTGGCGTGTGGCGGTCGGTGATCGCGTCGAGCTGAACCAGATCATCGCCGACGTCGAGACGGCGAAGGCCGTGGTCGAGCTGCCGTCGCCGTACACGGGCGTCATCACCGCACTGCACGCCGCCGAGGGCGAGACCGTGAACGTCGGCGAGCCGTTGTTCTCGTGCGACACGAGCGACGGGGCCGAGGCCGGCGCGACGGCGGCGGATGCCGCGCCTGCCGATGCGCCTGATGCCGCCGCGGCCGCGCCGCAGTCGTCGCCCCGGTCTGCCGACGCATCCGAGGCCGCCGCCGGCCCGAACCTCGTCGGCTACGGCGCACGCGACGAGGGCGGCCCGAAGCGGCGTGCGCGGCGTTCCGCGCTCGCCGCCGACCTCGTGCCGGCGACGCCCGAGACCGAGATCGACGCCGACGCGGCGCCACCAGCCGCCAGCGGGTTCGACCCCACGCGTCCCGACGGTCGGCTCACGACCGGTGCGCCCGAGCGACCGCGCTCGACGCCGCCGGTGCGCAAGCTCGCCCGCGATCTCGGCATCGACCTCACGACCATCGCCGGAACCGGCGAGCGCGGGCTCATCACGCGAGCGGATGTCGAGGCTGCGGCATCCGGTGAATCCGTCCGTGAGCGGATCGACCGACCGACCGCGACGCCCTCGGCGACCGACGCCGGCCCGAGCGAGACGCGCATCCCGATCAAGGGCGTCCGCAAGCACACCGCGGCGGCGATGGTGCAGAGCGCATTCACGGCGCCGCACGTCACGGAGTTTCTGACGATCGACGTCACGGCGACGATGGAGCTCCTGCGCGGCATCCGCGACGACCGCGCGTTCGCGGGTCACAAGGTGACGCCGCTGACCGTGGTCGCGAAGGCGGTCTGCCTGGCCGCCCGTCGCACGCCCGAGGTCAACTCCCGCTGGGACGAGGAGGCTCAGGAGATCGTGCAGTTCGGCGGCGTGAACCTCGGCATCGCCGCGGCGACCGGCCGGGGTCTCGTCGTGCCGAACGTGAAGGGCGCTGAGCGGCTGACGCTCATCGAGCTCGCCGACGCGATCTCGTCGCTCGCCGAGACGGCGCGTGCCGGCAAGACCCCACCGTCCGACCTGGCCGGCGGTACGATCTCGATCACCAACATCGGCGTCTTCGGCATCGACGCCGGGACCCCGATCCTGAATCCCGGCGAGGCGGCCATCCTCGCGATGGGTGCGGTGCGTCGTCAGCCGTGGGAGCACCGTGGTGAGATCGCCCTGCGCGAGGTGATGACGCTGAGCCTCTCGTTCGACCACCGACTGGTGGACGGCGAGCAGGGATCGCGCTTCCTCGCGGATGTCGCGACCATCCTCCGCGAACCCGGGCTCGCGCTGACCATGGCGTGAGGTCGGCTCAGGCGGGAGGATGGGAGCATGGACGGACGCAGCATCCTCTCGCCCGCCGACACCGCCGACGAGCTCGCCGGAACCGGCTTCAGGCATGTGCAGGAGCACCTCGAGGCGACCTTCACGACCGCCGACTTCAGCAGCGCGGTTCGGCTGCTCGACTCAGTGGCCGTGGTCGCCGATGAACTCAACCATCACCCCGACGTGCGGCTCGCCTGGGGGCGCGTCGAGTTCGCGCTCAGCTCGCATGACGTCGACGGGGTGACCGTTCGCGATCTCGAACTGGCGCGCCGTATTCGGGCCATCGCCGACGAAGCCGGCGCTCAGCCTGCGGTGTAACGCCTGAACTCAGTCGAGCCTGAACGTCAGCTCTTCGATCTCGGCCTCCCGGGCGTTCGCGAAGCTCAGCTCGGCGCCGACCCGGCGGAAGCCGAGCTTCTCGAGCACCGCGATGGAGCCGGCGTTGTCGGCGGCCACGCGTGCGCGCACCGGGCGCTCGTGCAGCACGTCGAGGAACAGCCGCATCGCACGGGTCGCGATGCCCTGGCCCCAGCGCGCGCGGTCGATCCAGTAGGTGATCTCGGCGGCATCGTCTTCGAACCATCGGCCGACGCTGCCCACGACGGTGCCGTCGGCGCGGATGGTTCGGGTGTCGACCCGGGGATCGAGCATGAGCCGTCGCCAGTGCGCGTCGAACGCAGCTCGATCCGTGGGATCGGATGCCGTGAATGCGGCCATGTGCACGGCCACCGGATCTTGCTCGATCGAGAACAGTGCATCGAGATCCCCGTCGCGGGTCGCGCGCAGGGTCACGACATGAGGCTCGCCCATGCCATTTCCTCCAGGATGCCGCGGATGGTGCCGTCGGCGGGTCGGCGCCCAGGGATGCGGGCGCTGTGCGGAGTGGAGTTCAGGAGACCGAAGGCGGCGTGTGCCCGGAACCTGAGCTCCGTCTCGGCCTGATCGGGCCGGAGTCGGGAGAGGGTGTCGACCCAGTGCTCGACGTATCGCCGCTGCAAGGAGCGCACCTCGTGTCGTGCGCCGGCATCGAGTTGCTCGAGCTCCCGGTCCTGCACGACGATGACGTCGGCCTCGCGGAGGGCGAAGTCGACGTGGAAGCGGATGAGCGAGCGCAGGGCGGATGCCGCGTCGGGCGCCTCGTCGAGCACGCGCTCGGCGCCGTTCAGCAGGGTGCGGCTCGTGCCCTCGAGGATGGCCGCGAGCACGGCGGCCTTGCCGGGGAAGTGACGGTAGACCGCCGGTCCGCTGACGCCGACGGCCGCGCCCAGGTCTTCGATGGTCACGCCCGCGTAGCCGCGCTCGGCGAACAGGGTGGCCGCCGCGCCGAGGATGGAGGCGCGCCGATCGGCCTTCTGTCGTCCGCGCTCGGTGCGCGGGGTGTCGAGGGTGTTTGCCATCGGGAGGGGTGCTCGCTAACATCGGAAATCGAGTTAATGAACACTAACCGAAATGGCGTGTCCGGCACAAGCGGCGCGCCGTCGACGCAGACGGGCGGAGCCGCATGACGACCCTCACGACGAGCATCGACCTCGCCGGCGATTCGGCGCGACGCAACGCCGCCGAGCACGCCGAGCTCGTGCACGAGTTGCGCGGTCGGCTGGCCGCCGCAGCCCGCGGCGGGCCCGAGAGCTCGCGTGAACGCCACGTCGCTCGGGGCAAGCTCCTTCCTCGCGACCGGGTCGACCGCCTGCTCGACGAAGGCAGTCCGTTCCTCGAGCTCTCGCCGCTCGCGGCCGATGGCCTCTACGGAGGAGACTCGCCCGGTGCCGGCATCATCACCGGCGTCGGGCTCGTGCACGGCCGCCCCGTGATGGTCGTCTGCAACGACGCCACCGTGAAGGGCGGCACCTACTATCCGATGACCGTGAAGAAGCACCTGCGCGCCCAGGAGGTCGCGAAGGAGCATCGGCTCCCGTGCGTGTATCTCGTGGATTCGGGCGGCGCCTTCCTGCCCCTGCAGGACGAGGTGTTCCCCGACCGCGACCACTTCGGCCGGATCTTCTTCAATCAGGCGCAGCTGTCGTCGATGCGTATTCCGCAGCTGGCCGCCGTGCTGGGCTCGTGCACCGCGGGCGGGGCGTACGTGCCCGCGATGAGCGACGAGACGGTGATCGTGCGCAACCAGGGCACGATCTTCCTCGGCGGACCCCCGCTCGTGAAGGCCGCGATCGGCGAGGTCGTAACACCCGAGGAGCTGGGCGGCGGCGACCTGCACTCGCGGATCTCGGGCGTGACCGACCACCTCGCCGACGACGACGAGCACGCCCTCGAGCTCGTGCGCGACATGGTCGCGACCCTGCCCGAGCAGGCGCCGAGGGCGTGGGCCGTGCGGGAGTCGCGGCCGCCGGCCGTCGATCCGGCGGGGCTCACGGCCGCCGTCCCGGTGGACGTGCAGCAGCCCTACGATGTGCGCGAGGTCATCGGCCGCCTCGTCGACGGCAGCGAGTTCAGCGAGTTCAAGCCCGAGTACGGCGACACCCTCGTGACGGGCTTCGCCCACATCGACGGACACCCGGTCGGCATCGTCGCGAACAACGGCGTGCTCTTCAGCGAGTCGGCCATGAAGGGCGCCCACTTCATCGAGCTCGGCGACCAGCGCGGCATCCCGCTGGTCTTCCTGCAGAACATCTCGGGTTTCATGGTCGGCCGCGACGCCGAGGCGGGCGGCATCGCGAAGCACGGAGCGAAGATGGTGACCGCCGTGGCCACCACTCGCGTTCCGAAGCTCACCGTCGTCATCGGCGGCTCATTCGGTGCCGGCAACTACTCGATGTGCGGCCGCGCGTACTCGCCGCGGTTCCTCTGGATGTGGCCGAACGCGCGGATCTCGGTGATGGGCGGTGAGCAGGCGGCATCCGTGCTCTCGACCGTGAAGCAGGATCAGCTCGCGGTGCGCGGCGAGGAGTGGACGGCCGAGCAGGCCGAGGAGTTCAAGGCGCCGATCCGGGCGCAGTACGAGGATCAGGGCAGCCCGTATCATTCGACCGCGCGGCTGTGGGACGACGGCATCATCGACCCCGCAGACACCCGCACCGTGCTCGCCCTCGCGCTCGAGCTCGCGAGCCGCACTCCGCTGCCCGAACCGGCCTTCGGCCTGTTCCGCATGTAGCGCGTCGTCGAGAGTGCACTCCCCGCCACTCACGGGCCGGCGACTGCACGGTCGGCGAGTGCTCACCCAGATGTGTCAGGCGGCGGATGTCGCGGCTGCGCGCTCCACCTCACGCACGGCCTCGGCGACCCCGCCCTTCCACGGAGTGCCGTGACCGGGCAGCACCCACGTGACCTCGAGCCCCTCGAGCCGCCGCAGCGAGACGAGGGCCTGGGCGGGATCGTCGGTGAACGGCGCGGGCTGCGGCCCGGCCGCGCCCGTGAGCACGTGGCGGGTCGTGAGGGCGTCGCCGACGAACACCGCGTCGACAGCGGGCACGTGCAGCGCGATGCTCCCCGGGGAGTGCCCCGGCATGCCGATGACGCGCGGTGAACCCGGAAGATCGAGCACGTCACCGTCGCGTACGGTGACCACCTCGTCGAGCCACGTCGTTCGCAGACCGCCCTTCCGCATGGCGAACCAGAGGAACCGCGCCGTCGGGCCCACCTTCACGTGACCCCAGTCTGGCTTCGTCGACTCCTCGCCGCGGGCGCGAGCCGCGTCGGCCTCATGGACGAACACGGGGACGCCGTGGTCGCGGCGAAGGCGCTCGGCGAAACCGAGGTGATCGGTGTCCCCGTGCGTGAGCACGACGCCGCGCACGTCGTCGATCGTGCGGTCCATGGCGGTGAGCTTGGCGACGAAGTCGCGCCACTGACCGGCGAGGCCGGCGTCGATCACGGTCACTCCCTCGGGCGTGTCGACGAGGTGGACCGCGACGAGGTCGTTGCCGATGCGGTGGAGGTTCGGGCCGAGCCTCATGGTGAGCTCCTCGATGGTCGGGTGTGCGAGCTGATTCATGGCTATGGTACCTAGCTATCATGGCTACGGTCAATAGCCTAGACTGCCGACGAGCCATCGAGGAGGGGAGCCACTTCATGCCAACGCCACGCCGCACGTCACTCGAGGCCATCGTCGCGGCGGGCCGCGACCTGCTCGAGGTCGGCGGACTCGACGGCCTGACGATGCAGTCGGTGGCCGACCGGGTCGGGGTGCGGGCTCCATCGCTGTACAAGCGGGTCCGCAATCGCAGCGACCTCGTCGCGCTCGTCGCCGATGCCAGCATCCGCGATCTCGGCGAGCGCCTCGACGCGGCGGCGGCAGCAGCGGGCGGCGACGCGCGCGAAGCACTTCGTCGACTCGCCGCCGTGGCCAGGGCGTTCGCCCACGAGCGGCCGGCAGCGTTCGCGCTGGTGTTCGCTCCCGGTGCAGACCTGCGGCTCGAAGACGACTCCCTCGCCGCTGCGAGCGCGAGCGTGTTGCGCGTCGCGAGCGAGCTCGCCGGACCAGAGCACGCGCTCGATGCGGCACGCACCTTCACGGCCTGGGCGAACGGATTCATCAGCATGGAGCTCGCGGGCGCGTTCCGTCTCGCGGGCGAGGTCGACCGCGCGTTCGACTTCGGGATCGACCGGCTTTCCAGGGCGATGTCGCTGCCGTCGACCTGACGCACCGCTGGCCACTTGTGATTTCAGTTAGTGGCCACTAACATCACTCCCAGTTAATGCACGCTAACTGACGTGGTGCACGTTCGCAGAGTCGCAGCAGAGAGGCGCCGATGGTCACGCACACGAGCACACCCGACTCGGACCGTGCTTCCGCCGGTGGCGACCGCCGCCGGCCGCCGTTCGATCGCGTGCTCGTGGCGAACCGCGGCGAGATCGCCGTCCGCGTGATCCGCACCCTGAAGCGGCTGGGCATCACGGCGATCGCCGTCTACTCCGACGCCGATGCCGACGCGCCGCACGTCCTCCTCGCCGACGAGTCCGTGCGGATCGGCCCGTCGCCCGCCGCCGAGAGCTACCTCGATCCCGCTCGCATCGTCCAGGCGGCCATCGCCACGGGTGCCCAGGCGGTGCACCCGGGCTACGGATTCCTGTCCGAGCACGCGGGCTTCGCTCGCGCCTGCCGCGAGGCGGAGATCGTCTTCATCGGGCCCGGCGAGAAGGCGCTCGAGGTGATGGGCGACAAGATCCGGGCCAAGACGCACGTCGCGGCATCCGGTGTTCCCATCGTGCCCGGCATCGCCGACCCGACACTCGACGACGATGCGCTGCTCGTCGCTGCCGACTCGGTCGGATTCCCGCTGCTCGTGAAGCCGTCGGCCGGTGGCGGGGGCAAGGGCATGCAGGTCGCCCGCGACGCCGACGAGCTGGCTGCAGCGCTCGCCACGGCCCGCCGCGTGGCCAGTGCAGCGTTCGGCGACGACACCCTGCTGCTCGAGCGCCTGATCGAGAGACCCCGCCACATCGAGGTGCAGGTGCTCGCGGATTCCCACGGCACGATCGTGCACCTCGGCGAACGCGAGTGCTCGCTCCAGCGACGACACCAGAAGGTCATCGAGGAGGCGCCGTCACCGCTCCTCGACGAGCAGACGCGGGCACGCATCGGTGCGGCCGCGTGCGATGCGGCCCGCAGCGTGGGGTACCTCGGCGCCGGCACCGTCGAGTTCCTGGTCTCGGATGCCGCACCCGACGAGTTCTTCTTCATCGAGATGAACACCCGCCTCCAGGTCGAACATCCCGTCACCGAGCTCGTGACGGGCGTCGACCTCGTCGAGCAGCAGCTCAGGATCGCCGCGGGCGAGCCGCTCGCCATCGGGCAGGACGACGTGCGACTGACCGGGCACGCCATCGAGGCGCGCGTCTACGCCGAGACGCCGCATCGCGGGTTCCTGCCCTCGACCGGGCGCGTCCTCGCCTGGCGAGCTCCAGGCGGCGAGGGCGTGCGGGTCGACGCCGGCATCACCGAGGGGTTCGAGATCACGGCCCATTACGACCCGATGATCGCCAAGGTGATCACGTTCGGCGACGACCGCCAGCAGGCCATCGCGCGGCTCGACGCCGCCCTGGCCGACACGGTCGTGCTCGGCGTCGACACCAACCTCGGCTTCCTGCGTCGGCTGCTCGCCGAGCCCGACGTGCAGGCCGGACACCTCGACACCGGACTCATCGACCGGATGCCCGAGACCGACGCCGGCGGTCCGTCACCCGCGCTCGTCGAGATCGCGGCGCGCCGGTTCGCGCGAGACGAGGTCGACCGCGAACCCGGGCGGCGTGCGACGGGTCCGACGGCGTGGCGGTCTGCCACGGGGTGGCGCCCCGGCTCCCCGCGCGCATACGAGGTCCTGCTCGCTCCCCGCGACCATCCGCACGACGTGCGCGTCGTCGCCGCGGGCGGGGTCGACGGCGAACGCCTCGATGACGGCGACGTGACGGTCAGGCGTGGCGATGACGGCTCCGTCTGGGCGCACCACGACGGCGAGGCCGCGGCCTTCATCCGCATCGACCGCCGCGCGCACGTCGAGCGCCGACGCGCGGCAGCCGAACGCGGAGGGCTGTCGGCCGACCCCGAACTGCGCGCACCCATGCCGGGCACGGTCACCGCGGTCTTCGCCGCGGACGGCGATTCGGTGGAGGCGGGCGACGCCGTCGTCGCCATCGAGGCCATGAAGATGGAGCACCGCATCGTCGCCGCCCTCGACGGCACCGCGCGGCTCGCCGTCGGCCTGGGCGACCTCGTCTCCCGGGATCAGGCGGTCGCCCGCATCGAGCCGCCCGCCGCGGCATCCGACCCCCAGCTGTCGAACGGCTCCCACGACGCAGCCGTCACGAACGCACCCCACCAGGAATGAGGAACGTCATGCACGACCTGAGCGCCGAAGAACAGCAGCTGTACGACATGGTCTGCGAGTTCGCCGACACCGTCGTGGCTCCCCAGTCGTACGAGGCAGACCGCACCCACACCCTCTCGATGGACGTGGTCGGGCAGATGGGGGAGCTCGGACTCTTCGGACTGCCGTTCCCCGAGGAGTACGGCGGCCAGGGCGGCGACTACGTGGCCCTGTGCCTCGCGATCGAGGCCCTGGCCCGTGTCGACCAGTCGATCGCGATCACGCTCGAAGCCGCTGTCGGACTGGGTGCCATGCCGATCTTCCGTCACGGCACCGAGGAGCAGAAGTCCGAGTATCTTCCCGACCTCGTCGCCGGGCGCGCGCTCGCCGGCTTCGGCCTCACCGAGTCCGAGGCGGGCTCCGACGCGGGCGCCACTCGTACGACCGCGGTGCTCGATGGCGACGAATGGGTCGTCAACGGCTCGAAGCAGTTCATCACGAACTCGGGTACGCCGATCACCAGGTTCGTCACGGTCACCGCCGTGACCGGCGACGAGCCACGCCCCGACGGTTCGACGTCCAAGGAACTGTCGACGATCATCGTGCCGAACGGCACGCCCGGCTACACCATCGGACCGGGCTACGACAAGTCGGGCTGGCGCGCCTCCGACACGCACCCGCTGACGTTCGAGAACGTCCGCGTGCCGGCTGCCAACCTGCTCGGGCAGCGCGGCCGAGGCTTCGCCAACTTCCTGCGCACCCTCGACGAGGGCCGCGTCGCGATCGCCGCGCTCGCGACCGGCGTCGCCCAGGGCTGCCTCGACGAAGCCCTGAACTACGCGAGGAGCCGAAACGTCTTCGGCGTTCCGATCGCCTCGCACCAGTACATCGCGTTCACCATCGCCCAGATGCAGGCGCGGGTCCACACCGCACGCCTCGCCTGGCGGGACGCGGCCCGACGGCTCGACGCGGGCCTCCCGTTCAAGAAGGAGGCGGCGATGGCGAAGCTCGTCTCGAGCGACGCGGCGATGGCGAACTCGCGCGACGCCACGCAGATCTTCGGCGGCATGGGCTTCATGAACGAGAGCCTCGTGGCCAGGCACTACCGTGATTCGAAGATCCTCGAGATCGGCGAGGGCACGAACGAGGTGCAGCTCATGGTCATCGCGCGTGAGCTGGGCATCGGCTAGCGAGGAGATCGGCATGACGGACGTTCCGATGCGCGAGATCGTGGAGCGGGGGCTCTGGTACGAGGAGTTCGAGGAGGGGGTGCGCTACCTGCACCGTCCCGGCCGCACGGTGAGCGAAGCCGACAACGTGCTGTTCACCACGCTGACCATGAACCCCCAGCCGCTGCACCTCGACGCCGCATGGTCGGCCGGCCAGCCGTTCGGTCGGCCGCTCGTGAACTCGCTCTTCACACTGTCGACGCTCGTCGGGCAGTCGGTGAGCCAGCTCACCCGCGGAACCCTCGTCGCCAACCTCGGGTTCGGCGAGGTCGCGTTCCCGCATCCGGTGTTCGTCGGCGACACGCTGTACGGCGAGAGCGTGGTGGAGTCGAAGCGGGAGTCCGCCTCGCGGCCCGGGCAGGGCATCGTCGTCCTGGGCCACACGGCCCGCAACCAGGACGGCGCCATCGTTGCCACGGCGTCGCGCACCATGCTCGTCTGGATGCGCGAGGCGGGGGAGCGGCAGTCCCGCACCGGCGGTGAGGCGAGCGGATGACGCATCCGCCGTTCCGATTCGGCCCCGCGCTGCTCTTCTGCCCGGCCGACCGGCCCGACCGCTTCGAGAAGGCGGCGGAGCGCGCCGACGCCGTCATCCTCGACCTCGAGGACGCCGTCGCTGCCGACGGGAAGCACGATGCCCGTCTCGCGCTGGTGGGGGCGTCGCTCGACCCCGAACGAGTGATCGTTCGGCTGAATCCCGCCTCGTCGGACGACTTCGCCCACGACCTCGGGGCGGTCGCCGCCACCGACTACCGGACCGTGATGCTCGCCAAGTGCGAGGGCACCGCCGACCTCGTCGGGCTCGAGGACTACGAGGTCATCGCCCTCTGCGAGACGGCGCGCGGCGTGCTCGCCGCACCCGAGATCGCCGCCCTCCCGAACGTGTCGGCGCTCATGTGGGGCGCCGAGGACCTGGTGGTCTCGTTGGGCGGCTCGTCGAGCCGCCATCCCGACGGGCGGTATCGGGATGTCGCGGTCCATGCGCGCTCCCGAGTGCTGCTCGCAGCGGGGGCGCACCGCATCGCCGCCATCGACACGGTGCACCTCGACATCGCCGACCTGCCGGGCCTGCAGGATGCGGCCGAGGATGCCGCGGCGATGGGATTCGCGGCGACCGCATGCATCCACCCGTCGCAGGTGCCCGTCGTCCGCGACGCATTCCGGCCGAGCGCCGAACGACTGGAGTGGGCGCGCGCCGTGCTCGCGGAGGCCTCGACCCGACCGGGTGTCTTCGCGTTTCGCGGAGCGATGGTGGACGCGCCGCTGCTTCGTCAAGCGGAAGCGGTCGTGCGGCGCGCGGGCGGATGATGAGGCTCGCGTGACCCCTGCTCGGGGGTCTTCTACCGCATGACCTCGGCCCCATGGGGGACAACACCCCGGGTGTTGCAAACGATTCGGTAACGGTTCACCGTGGCGTTGGGGTACAGGTACCCCGAAGACGTATCGTCGAGTTCCAATCCTGGGGAGGGGGAGCGCGTGGCACGACGGCACAGCTACGGGGCGCATCCGGTGAGCGTCGCGGGGGCGATCGCTGCCGAGACGACCGCGGACGCGAGGGAAACGGCCGCGGCATCCCCCACCGTCATCGCGACCACGCCCCGCCCGCTCGCGGTCGACGTGCCGACGCTCCGCGTCGAGACCGTCGAGACGAACACGCTCTCGGGGCCCATCACGGTGCCCGTGCGGCGTCCCCTCGGCGAGACCGGACTGGCGGTGCATCCACTGGCCCTCGGCGGCAGCACCTTCGGCTGGACGCTCGGCTCCGACGACGCGTTCGCCGTGCTCGACCGCTTCGCGGGCACGGGCGGCGACCTGATCGACACAGCCGACAGCTACGCCGCCGGCCGCAGCGAGTCCATCATCGGGTCCTGGATGGCGTCACGTCGTTGCCAGGACCGCATGCGCATCATGACGAAGCTCGGACGGCACCCCGACCACCCCGGACTTGCGCCGACCGACATCCGCGGTGCCGTCGACGACTCGCTCATGCGGCTCCGCACCGACCGGATCGATGTACTCTTCTTCCACGGCGACGACCCGCGCACGCCGCTCGAGGAGAGCCTCGGAGCGGTGGACGCGCTGATCACCGCCGGCAAGGTGCGGAGCATCGGAGCGGCCGATTTCACCCCCGAGCGACTCATCGAGGCACGGGTGCTCGCCGCGAACGGCCTGCCGCGCTTCGAGCTCCTCACGACCCGGTACAACCTGATGGAACGACGCCCGTTCGAGGGAGCGACCGAGCTCGTGGCCCACGCCCAGGGCCTGGGGGTGCTGCCGTACTTCGCGCTCGCCAACGGATTCCTCGGTGGTCGGGTGCGCCGCCGGTCGGAGGTGCGTCGCGACACCCGTGGCCTGCGAGTGGCACGTCACCTCGGGCGCCGTGGTCACCGCGTGCTCACAGCGATCGACGAGATCGCCTTCGCGCGTGGCGTGCAGCCGGCGACCATCGCGCTCGCGTGGCTCCTCGCCAAGCCCACCGTGGTCGCGCCAGTGGCGAGCGCGACGCGCCCCGATCAGGTCGAGGCCCTCATCGCCGCAGCGTGCGTCGATCTCAACCGGTCCGAGCTCGTCGAGCTCGATCGCGTGTCGGCCTGACCGGCCGCGGCGGGGCGTCGTGAGCGGCCTCCGTTGGTGCCGCAGTGACGTATGGTGGACGGGATGAACGGCGCTGTCGACCTCCCACTCGGCCAGGCCGAACTCTCCTTCAGCGCGGCAGGCGATGCGCGGGTTCGGCGCAGCGTGCTCCCATCCGGCGTTCGGGTCCTCAGCGAACAGGTCCCGGGCAGTCGCAGCGTCACGGTGGGATTCTGGGTCGCCGTCGGATCGCGTGACGAGCAGCATGCCGAGGCCACGCACCCGGCCACCTACGGGTCGACCCACTTCCTCGAGCACCTGCTCTTCAAGGGCACCGAACAGCGCTCGGCGCTCGACATCGCCATCTCGTTCGACGCCGTCGGCGGCGAACACAACGCCCTCACCGCGAAGGAGTACACCTGCTACTACGCCAAGGTGCAGGATCGTGACCTGCAGATGGCGGTCGATGTGCTCGCCGACATGTTCACGTCCTCGGTGCTCGACCCGACGGAGTTCGACAACGAGCGCGGGGTCATCCTCGAGGAGCTCTCGATGGCCAGCGACGATCCGGCGGATGTCGCGAACGAACGCTTCTTCCAGGCCGTCCTCGGCGAGCACGACCTGGGCAGGCCCATCGGCGGCGACCCCGAGACCATCCGTGCGGCGACCCGCGAGGCGGTCTGGGCGCACTACCGCGCGAACTATCGCCCCCAGGACCTGGTGGTCACCGTGGCGGGGGCGGTCGACCACGACGAGCTCGTCGGCGAGCTCGAGCGCTCGCTGACGCGATACGGCTGGGATCTGTCGGCCGAGGCGGCACCCGTCGAGCGTCGCCCCACCACGGCGGCACAGCTTGCGCCGGGGTCGGCACTCACGATCGTGCCGCGCCCCAACGAGCAGGTCAACCTACTGCTCGGGGTGCCCGGGCTGGTCGCCACCGACGAACGCCGTCCGGCGATGAGCGTGCTCAACGCCATCTTCGGCTCGGGCATGTCCTCACGCCTGTTCCAGCAGGTGCGAGAGCGCCGGGGTCTCGCGTACGCGGTCTACTCGTTCGCTCCCGGATACTCCGACGCCGGCCTCTTCGCCATGTACGCCGGATGCGCGCCCTCGAAGGCGGGCACCGTCGCCGCGCTGATGCGGACCGAACTGGAGCGTCTCGCCGAGCACGGCGTCACTGCGGACGAACTCCGTCGTGCAGCCGGCCAGCTCGGTGGCGCGTCGGCGCTCGCGCTCGAGGATTCGGACACGCGGATGACGCGGCTGGGCCGCGCCGAGCTGACGCTCGGCGAGTTCGCAGATCTCGACGAGGTCCTCCGGCGCATCGCGCTCGTCACGGTCGACGACGTGCAATCGCTCGCGGCCGACCTCGTCTCCCGGCCGTTCTCGCTGGTCGCGGTGGGCGCGACCGACGAAGCGGCGTTCCGTGGCGCGGTCGAGGATGCCGCGCCTGCCATCGACGTCGCCTGACGCGGCGACCCCCAACACATCCAGGAGAGCGGAAGCGTGCCCCACCACCTGTACCTCGTCCGACACGGCGAGCAGCTCGACGCCGAGCACGGCATGCCCGACGGACCGCTGTCTCCCCGCGGTCGGCGCCAGGCCGAGCTCCTCGCCGAGCGGCTGGGCGGCATCCCGTTCGACAATGCGTGGCACTCCCCGCTGCAGCGAGCCACCGAGACGGCGGAGATCATCGCGGCGAAGATGCCGGCCCTGAACCCCGAGCCGTCGGCCCTGCTCTTCGACTGCATCCCATCAGGCCCCGCTCCCGAGACGCCGAAGGTCTACGACGCCTTCTTCGGATCGGTCACGCAGGCCGAGATCGAGGCGGGCAGCGCCCAGATGGCCGATGCCCGCGCCGAGTTCCTCCGCTCCCATCGCGAGGACACGCACGACCTGCTCATCACCCACAACTTCGTGATCGGATGGTTCGTCCGCGAGGTGCTCGGCGCGCCCGAATGGCGCTGGATGTCGATCAACCAGGCGAACTGCGGCCTCACCGTGCTCACGCAGAAGACGGGCCGCCCGTGGAGCCTGCTCGCGCACAACGACCTCGCGCACCTGCCGTTCGAGCTGCGCACGGGATTGCCGGAACCGTACTCGGTCTGACGTGTCGTCGGCCGATCAACGCGCGACTCGCTTGCCGAACCAGTGCGTGGCGTTCGGATTCGCGTTGTAGGGCTGGATCTCGACGTACCCGCTCGAACGGTACAGACCGCCCGCGGCTTCGAGGCTCGCGTTCGTGTCGAGCACGAGCTCGTCGGCTCCGAACCCGATCGCACGTCGCTCCAGCTCGGTCAGCAATGCCCGGCCAGCACCGCGGCCGCGCGATGACGGCGCCAACCAGAGATGCTTCACCTCGAACCTGACGTCGTCGCTGCCGCGCCCCGACTCGACACGGCGTACTCCGCCGCAGCCGATCACGGTGCCGTGGTCGTCCTCGACGACGAGGAAGACGCCCGCCGGGGGAGTGAACTGCTCGCTCGTCGGATAGGTCGGACGGTAGGTACCCTGCTCGGCGGGGAACCCCGCCGACCGCTCGGCGAAGTACGCGTCGAGCAGCGCCAGCGCCTCGGGGTCCGCCACGTCGACCTGTCGGAATCGCATGCGTCCACACTAGGGCCGCCGCGACCAGGGTCTCCGCGCGCATTGCTAGGGTGAAGCCGTGACGATTCGGGTCGCCGTGGCCGGGGCCACGGGCAGGATGGGGCGATTGGCGATCGGGCTCATCGAGGCATCCGACGACCTCGAACTGCATGCGGCGCTGGATTCGAGCTCGAGCCTCGACGAGATGCTCGGGGCCGACGTGGCGTTCGACGTCACCCACCCCGGTGCGAGTCCCGCGATCGTCGAGTTCGCCACGGGCGCGGGCATCCCGATCGTCGTCGGCACGTCGGGGTGGTCGAACGATCGCATCGCCGAGATCGCGCAGTTCATGCGCGGCCACGACGACGCCGGTGCCGTGCTGTTCATTCCGAACTTCTCCGTCGGCAGCGTGCTCGGCACGGCCTTCTCGGTGCTCGCGGCCCGGTTCTTCGACTCCATCGAGGTCATCGAGGCCCATCACGCCGGCAAGGTGGATTCGCCATCGGGCACGGCCGTGCGCACCGCCGAGCTCATCGGCGAGGCTCGCGGCGACGTGGGCCCCGTCGCCGCCCCGCACGCCGACCAGCGGGCGAGGGGCCAGCTCGTGTCGGGGGTTCCCGTCCACAGCATGCGGCTCGCCGGTGTGCTCGCCGAGCAGCGGGTCGTGCTCGGCGGCGACGGCGAGACCCTCACGATCGCGCACTCGACACTCTCGCCGAAGTCGTACGAGCAAGGGATCCTCCTCGCCCTGCGTCGCGCTCCTCACGAGTCGGGTGTCGTCGTCGGGCTCGACGCCCTCCTCGACCTCGGCATCCCGGGCACCGGCCGATGACGACGAAGACCGGCGCAGCGCTCATGGCCGTGCTGCTCGCGATCTACCTGGTGCTCGTCGGCTGGCGTGCCGTGCAGTTCATCGGCACAGGCGAACCGGTCGCCGTGGGCATCGGCGTCGCGCTCCTGGTGCTCCCGGTGATCGCCGCCTGGGCGCTCTGGCGCGAGATCGCCTTCGGCGTGCGCTCGCAGGCGCTCGTACGACGACTCGAGGCCGAAGGGGCGCTCGACCTCGGCATTCCGCAGCTGCCGAGCGGTCGGCCCGAACGTGCCGGCGCGGATGCCGCGTTCCCGGCCTTCCAGGCGGCAGCGGAGGCCGACCCCGAGTCGTGGCGGGCCCGGCTGCGCCCCGGGCTCGCCTACGACGCGGCCGGAGACCGCCGTCGCGCACCGCGCGCGGGGCGCCACGCGATCACGCCCCAGCGCGCGGAGCAGCGCGCGGGGCGCTGAGCGGTGCATCGATCGCCGATTCGACCGTCGCGTGACGGAACCGGAACCCGTCGTCGAGGAGCCGTTGCGGCCGAACCTTCTGGCTCGACAGCAGCAGATCGTCAGCGGCCCGGCCGAGTGCCATCTCGAGCATGCGCTCGGGGACGGCGAACGTGTAGGGCCGGTGCAGCCGCTCGGCGATCGCCGTCATCACCCGGTCGGCCGTCGCGGGGGTCGGGCCGGCGAGGTTCACGGGACCCGAGTGATGGGAGGTCAGCAGGTGCCTGATGGCCGAGACCTCGTCGTCGAGCGCGATCCAGGCCCAGTACTGACCGCCCGTGCCCAGTCGGCCGGAGAGGCCGGTCTTCGTGAGGGTGAAGATGCGCTGCAGGGCACCGCCGTGTCCGACGACGATGCCCGTGCGGAACAGCACGGTCCGAGTCTCCTCGGGTGCCAGCGCGGCGGCGGCCTCCCATCGTTGTACGGCATCGGTGAGGAATCCGGAACCGGCGCTGGAGAACTCGGTGAGCAGCTCGCCGGGCCGGTCGCCGTAGTAGGCGACCGCCGAGGCGTTGAGGAACACCGCGGGCGGGCGTTTCGCCTTGGCCATGGCGTCGGTGAGCGTGCGTGTGGCCGCGATGCGCGAGTGGGCGATCTCGCCGCGGTAGTGCTTCGTCCACGGCAGCCTCGCCAGCGAGGCGCCGGAGAGGTTCACGACCGCATCCACCCGGTCGATCACGGTGAAGTCGATGATGCCGGCCGCCGGCGACCACGAGCTCTCGTGGTGGTCGTGCGCTCGACGGCGCACGAGGCGCACCACCTCGTGGCCGTCGGCCGTCAACCGGTCGACGAGCGCTGTTCCGATGAAGCCGGAAGCGCCGGCGACCAGCACCCGCACGTCAGGCCAGTTCGGCTTCGATCGTGATGGGGATCGACAGGGCCTGCGAGATCGGGCAGTTCGCCCTCGCGTCCTCGGCGAAGCGCTCGAACTCCTCCTCGGTGACGCCGGGGACCCGTGCGCTCACGAGCAGGTGACTGCCGAGCACGCCCTTGCCTGCCTCGAAGGTCACGGCGGCGGTCGTCTGGATGCTCTCTGCGGGGTTGCCGGCCTTCGCGAGGGCCAGCGACAGCGCCATCGAGAAGCAGGACGAGTGCGCCGCCGCCAGCAGCTCCTCGGGATTCGTCATGTCGGCCACGCCCTCGGCGCGGGCCTGCCAGTTCACCGGGAACTTCGCGAGCCCCGACGAGTCGAGGGCGACGTCGCCCGAGCCTTCGAACAGGGTGCCCTTCCAGATGGTGGTCGCTTCACTCGTCAGTGCCATGTGTTCCTCCTCGTCGAGCCGGGCTCCCAGCCTAGTCGGGCGGATGCCGCGACGGTCGGGTTCCCGCGGGACGCGCGCCGCGGCATCCTCACCATCGCTTCCGGCGGTAGCATCGAGCGATGGCCGAGACGATTCCGACGCCGTACGAGGACCTGCTTCGAGAAGTGCTCGAGCACGGGGCGCAGAAGACCGATCGCACCGGCACCGGAACGCGCAGTGTGTTCGGCCGGCAGCTGCGATTCGACCTGTCGCAGGGGTTCCCGCTCGTCACGACGAAGCGGGTGCACTTCAAGTCGATCGCCTACGAGCTGCTGTGGTTCCTGCAGGGCTCGTCGAACGTCGGCTGGCTGCAGGAGCACGGCGTCACCATCTGGGACGAGTGGGCGGATGCCGCGGGCGAGCTCGGCCCCGTCTACGGCGTGCAGTGGCGCTCGTGGCCGACGCCGTCGGGGGAGCAGATCGACCAGATCGCCTGGGTCGTCGACGAGATCCGTCGCAATCCCGACTCGCGTCGCCTGATCGTCTCGGCGTGGAATCCCGCCGACATCCCGGCGATGGCGCTGGCACCCTGCCACGCGCTCTTCCAGTTCTACGTGGCCGACGGCCGGCTCTCATGCCAGCTCTACCAGCGCAGTGCCGACCTGTTCCTCGGCGTGCCGTTCAACATCGCGTCGTACGCGCTGCTCACCCACATGGTGGCCCAGCAGACCGGGCTCGAGGTCGGCGACTTCGTCTGGACCGGCGGCGACTGCCACATCTACGACAACCACGTCGAGCAGGTGACCGAGCAGCTCTCGCGCGAGCCGTTCCCGCCGCCGACGCTGCGCATCACCCGGCGGCCGCCGTCGGTCTTCGAGTACGAGTACGAGGACTTCGAGGTCGAGGGGTACCAGCATCATCCGGCGATCCGCGCCGCCGTCGCGGTATGACGACGGATGCAGCGGAGCCCGCGCCTTCGGCTGCGCCGCTCCCGCCCGTCGGCCTGGTCTGGGCTGAGGCGCACGGCGGCGTGATCGGACGCGACGGTCGCCTGCCGTGGCATGTGCCCGAGGACCTGGCGCACTTCAAGGCGGTGACGCTCGGCACCCCCGTGATCATGGGTCGCCGCACATGGGAGTCGCTTCCCGAGCAGTTCCGGCCGTTGCCGGGGAGGGACAACATCGTGGTGACCCGCGACCCCGCATGGGCGGCGGACGGTGCGGTGCGGGCGGGGTCGATCGATGAGGCGCTCGCCGCAGCCGCGGCCTCGGGCCCCGATCGGGTGTCGGTCATCGGCGGGGGCGAGCTCTTCGCCGCGCTCATCGACGACGCCGACGTCGTGGAACTCACCGAGATCGATCTCACGGTCGACGGCGACACGTTCGCCCCACGCCTCGACCCCGCCGCCTGGCGTGAGGCGGCGGCCGATCCGCCCTCGGGCTGGCACACCTCGACGACGGGCGTGCGCTACCGCTTCCGCCGCCTCGAGCGTGCCTGACGCTGCATCCCGGCCTGCTCGACTCCGCCGCTTCGTCTGGTGGAGTCCTGAAAGGGTCTGGTGGGCGCCAAAGGGTTCGGTGGACTCCTGAAAGGAAGGACGTCTCTCGCGAGGCTTCGTGCCGGCATGGGAGCGGTGCGGGCGGGCAGAACGATAGCCTTGAGCACGTGACTCAGGAGAACCCGTTCGGACAGGTGCTCGTCGCGCTCGTCACGCCGATGACGGCTGACGGCGAGGTCGACTGGCCGGCGGTCGAGCAGCACATCGACGAGGTCATCACGGCGGGTGCCGACGGCATCGTCGTCACCGGTACCACCGGCGAGACCTCCACGCTCACCGACCCCGAGAAGATCCGGCTGGTCGAAGTCGGAAAGGATGTCGCGGCGGGCCGCGCCAAGATCATCACCGGCGGCGGTTCGAACGAGACCGCGCACGCCATCGAGCTCTACAAGCACAGCGAGCAGGCAGGCGCCGACGGCATCATGATCGTCACGCCCTACTACAACAAGCCGACCCAGGCCGGCATCCTCACCCACTTCCGGCTCGTCGCCGATGCGACCGACCTCCCCGTCATCCTCTACGACATCCCGGGGCGCACGGGCGTGCCGATCAGGTACGAGACCATCCTGCGTCTCGCGAAGCATCCGAACATCCTCGCCGTGAAAGATGCGAAGGGCGACTTCTCCGAGGTCAGCCGAGTGCTGAACCAGACCGACCTCATGTACTTCTCGGGCGACGACGCGAACGTGCTGCCGCATCTCTCCATCGGCGCCACCGGCCTCATCGGCGTGACCGCGAACATCGCGCCCGCGCCGTACCGCACGATCGTCGACGCGGTGAACCGCGGCGACCTCACGGCGGCGACCGCCGAGCACCGGCGACTGGAACCGCTCGTCCGCGCCGTGATGACGCACGTGCCCGGCACCGTCGCGACCAAGTACATCCTGCACGGACTGGGCCGCATCGGCAGCCCGCGCGTGCGCCTGCCGCTCGTCGGCCCCGAGGAATGGGAGGCCGCGCTGATCGAGGACGAGATCGGTCTCGTCAGCGGCATCCCGGGCGCCGACTTCCAGAACTTCCGCCCCGATCGCAATGCCGCCGCCGGCGGCGCGCTGCCGAAGGTCGCGGGCACGACGCGCTGACGCGCTCACCAGGCATCCGCCGGGCCGATGAAGGCCCCGCACGAACCGAATACCGCACACGTGAGGAGGGCACATGCCCGACGTCGTCATCGAACCCGCCCCGCTCGAAGCGGGAACGCTCCGCATCATCCCCATCGGGGGCCTCGGCGAGGTCGGCCGCAACATGACGAGCTACGAGATCGACGGCAAGATCCTCATCGTCGACTGCGGCGTGCTCTTCCCAGAGGAGCACCAGCCGGGCGTCGACCTGATCCTGCCCGACTTCGGGTTCCTCCGCGAGCGTCTCGACGACATCGTCGGCGTCGTGCTCACCCACGGCCACGAAGACCACATCGGGGCGGTGCCGTACCTGCTTCGCCAGCGGACCGACATCCCCCTCATCGGGTCGACGCTGACGCTCGCGCTCGTCGAGGCGAAGCTCAAGGAGCATCGCATCCAGCCCTACACGCTCACGGTGGCCGAGGGCCAGCGCGAGCGGATCGGCCCGTTCGACCTCGAGTTCATCGCGGTCAACCACTCGATCCCCGACGCGCTCGCCGTCGCGATCAAGACCCGCGCGGGCAGCGTGCTGGCCACCGGCGACTTCAAGATGGACCAGCTGCCCCTCGACGGTCGCCTCACCGACCTCCGCGAGTTCGCCCGCCTCGGCGCAGAGGGCGTCGACCTCTTCATGGTCGATTCCACCAACGCCGACATCCCGGGCTTCACGCCGCTCGAGCGGTCCATCGGTCCCGTGCTCGACGAGGTCATCGCGCGGTCGCCACGCCGCGTCATCGTCGCCAGCTTCTCGAGCCACGTGCACCGGGTGCAGCAGGTGCTCGATGCGGCGCACTTCAACGGCCGCCGGGTGGCCCTGCTGGGGCGCAGCATGGTGCGCAACATGACCATCGCGGCCGAACTCGGCTACCTCAAGGTTCCCGAGGGTGTGCTCGTCGACTACAAGCGGGCCGGCGACATCCCCGACGATCGCATCGTCTACATGTCGACCGGTTCGCAGGGCGAGCCGATGGCGGTGCTGTCCCGCATGGCGAACCGAGACCACCAGATCGAGATCGGCGAGGGTGACACGGTCATCCTGGCTTCGAGCCTGATCCCCGGAAACGAGAACGCCGTCTACCGGGTCATCGACGGCCTCACCAAGCTCGGCGCGAACGTGGTGCACAAGGGCAACGCGAAGGTGCACGTCTCGGGTCACGCCGCCGCCGGTGAGCTGCTCTACTGCTACAACATCCTCAAGCCGAAGAACGTGCTGCCGATCCACGGCGAGTATCGGCACCTGTTCGCCAACGCGAAGCTCGCGCACGACACCGGGATCCGCGAGCAGAACACGTTCATCGGCGAGAACGGCGCCGTCTACGACCTGCGTGACGGCGAGGTGCGGGTTGCCGGGCAACTCGATCTCGGCTTCGTCTACGTCGACGGCTCGACCGTGGGCGAGATCACCGACGCCGACCTGAAGGATCGCCGCATCCTCGGCGAGGAGGGCTTCATCTCGGTCATCATCGTCGTGGATGCCACGACCGGGCGAATCATCGTCGGGCCCGAGATCCACGCGCGCGGGTTCGCCGAGGACGACGCCGTGTTCGAGGAGGTCAAGCCGAAGATCTCCTCGGCGCTGCGCGAGGCCGCCCAGAACGGGGTGCGCGACCAGCACGCGCTGCAGCAGACGGTGCGGCGCACGGTCGGCACCTGGGTGAACCGCCGCCTGCGCCGACGCCCGATGCTCGTGCCGCTGGTCATCGAGGCGTAGTCGCGGCGGGTCCTTCGTGCCGCGTCGCCCGGGCCAGTTGACGATGGGCGTTCACCCGCGGAGAATCTGGGGCGAGGCAGTCATCTCCGAGCCTCGGAGGTTGCCATGTCCCGTTCCGCCGACCACCTCGCCGTGTCGGGTTCCGCACGCCGCGACGCGATTCCACGTGTCACGAAGCCGAGCGTCGCCGTACTCGTCGTCGGCGTCGTGCTGCTCGGCGGTGCGTGCGCGTCGACGCCGACGAGCACCGCGCCATCGATGGACAGTGCCACTGCCCCTGCTACGGCCGACCGAGCCGACCTCGCCCGAACGTTCGACATCGGCGGCCGCGAGATGTACCTCGAGTGCACGGGCCATGGGTCGCCCACGGTGATCCTGATCTCCGGAGGTGGAATCGCGGCCGATCTCTGGGACAGCCCGCTCGGCGAGCAGCCGACGGTGCATCCGACGATCGCCGAAGAGACGCGGGTGTGCGCGTACGACAGGCCGGGAACGACTCGGGCCAGGGCCGAGGGTGGGCCCAGCCGCAGTGATCCCGTTCCGCAGCCGGTCACCCCGTCGCGTTCGGCGGCGGACCTCCACGCACTGATGGAGGCGGCCGGCGAGTCGGGGCCGTTCGTGCTCGCCGCCCACTCCTACGGGGGACTGGTCGCTCGCTACTACGCCCACGAGTACCCCGACGATGTCGCGGGCATGGTGCTGGTGGACAGCTTCTCACCCGAGCTGCGCGACGCCATGGCCGACCTGTGGCCATCGTGGATCGCGTGGAACACGACGCCGGCCGAGATCATCGTGGAGTACCCCGACTACGAACGGGTCGATTTCGACGCCGCGCTCGACGAGATCGAGGCGAACCGATCCATCCATCCGATGCCGCTCGTCGTGCTCACCGCCGACCAGCCCTATCCTGCGCCGACGCAACCCGGCCTGCCTGCCGACATCCATGTGGTGACGCGCGACGCGCAGGATGTCTCCCAGCGCCAGGTCGCCCAGCTCGTGCCGGGGGCCGAGCACATCACCGAGACCGACAGCGGTCACGACATCATGCTCGAGAATCCGGTTCTCGTGTCGGATTCCATCCTCGAGGTCGTCGCAGCGGTTCGGCAGGGCCGGAACACGATGCGCTGACCGCCGACGAGAGCCGGCGGGTCGTCGACGCGGTTGCGAGGCCACGGCTGATCGCGAACACTCGCTGCGTCCTGTCGGGATCGGTCGGCGGTCGGCCGTAACGTGGTGGGCATGGCTACGCGCACCAGGTCGAACGGGCGTGCCTCGGGCACGTCCGGGCGCGGCGGGAGCTCACGGGGCGGCGGCGCCAAGACCGCACCGACCAAGAAGCTTCCCGCGACGACGGCCCGCGGTTCCGCAGGCACCAAGGCGACGAAGTCCGCCGGCGCCGACCGACGGGGCGTCCTCGTGCGCGCGTGGATGGGACTCGCGCACCTCGTGGGCGGTGCCGCACGTGCCCTCGGTCCCGAGACGCTCCAGAAGGAGGAGCGCCGCGACGGCCTGCCGTTCTTCATCGTCCTGCTCGCTGTCGTGGGGGCCGTGGTCGAGTGGTTCCTCATCAACGATCCCATCGCCCAGGCCCTCGACTCCTGGACGTTCGGAGGCCTGTTCGGCCGCGTCGCATTCGCCCTGCCCGTCGTGATGCTGCTGTTCGCCGTGTGGCTGTTCCGTCACCCGAGCTCGGTGCACGACAACACGCGCATCGGCATCGGCGTCGGGCTGCTGTTGCTCACCGTCTCAGGGCTGTGCCACCTGTTCGGCGGCCAGCCCGAGCCGAGCGCCGGCATGGCGGTGCTGGCACGGGCCGGCGGCATCCTCGGCTGGATGCTGGCGCAGCCGTTGATCCTGCTCATCACCGAGGTCGGCGCGGCGATCGTCATCGTGCTCGTCCTCGCTCTGTCGGTGCTCATCATCACGAAGACGCCGCCGAACCGCATCCCCGCACGGTCCCGCGAGCTCTACGCGTGGCTGTTCGGCGCGCCCGAACCCGACGACCCGTCGACGGATGCCGCACCCAAGCCCTCGAGGCGTGAGCGCCGCAAGGCCGCCCAGGTCGAGCTCGACGGCATCGACGGGACCGACGACGAGCCCGAGCGCACCGGGCTCCTGCCGTGGTGGCGGCGCAACGACTCCAATCGTGAAGAGGACCCCGCGTTCCAGTCGAGTGGTGTCGACGGCATCACCGAGGTGTTCGGGCCCGGGTCCGCGGCCGGCAGCTTCGAGTCCCCGATCGAGGGAGCGGGGGGTGGGGCCACCTCGTACGGTACCGAGGTGCTCGGCGAGCTCGAGCGCGCCGAATCGGCGCTCCAGCGCTACACGGGCGACGTGCCGCGCGGCGGCACCGGCCTCCGTGGCGACGATGGCGGGGCGACCGGCGTGCTCTCCGTGTTCGACCCGTCGGGCGACGGCGATGCAGGCACGTCCGACGCGGCAGGCGACGCCGCCGCGGTCGACGAGGCCGCGGCATCCGCGCCCGAGCGCCCCTACCACCTGCCGGCAGCATCGACGCTCGCCGCCGGCGCTCCCGCGAAATCCCGGTCCGCCGTCAACGACGACGTCGTCCGGCAGATCACCGCGGTGCTCGACCAGTTCCAGGTCGATGCGAAGGTGACCGGGTTCTCGCGCGGCCCCACCGTCACGCAGTACGAGATCGAGCTCGGTCCCGGCGTGAAGGTCGAACGCGTCACGGCCCTCTCGAAGAACCTGGCCTACGCCGTCGCCTCGAACGAGGTGCGCATCCTCTCGCCGATCCCGGGCAAGAGCGCGATCGGCGTCGAGATCCCGAACGCCGACCGCGAAACGGTGACGCTCGGCGACGTGCTCCGGTCGGGCGCAGCCGTCAACGCCCGCCACCCGATGACGATCGGCGTCGGAAAAGACGTCGGTGGCGGCTACGTCGTCGCCAATCTCGCGAAGATGCCGCACCTGCTCGTCGCCGGATCCACCGGGTCGGGCAAGTCGAGCTTCGTGAACTCCATGATCACTTCGCTGCTCATGCGGGCGAAGCCGTCCGACGTGCGCATGGTGCTCATCGACCCGAAGCGCGTGGAACTCGCCCCGTACGCCGGCGTACCGCACCTCATCACGCCCATCATCACGAATCCGAAGAAGGCAGCCGAGGCGCTGCAGTGGGTCGTGAAGGAGATGGACATGCGCTACGACGACCTCGCGTCGTTCGGGTTCCGTCACATCGACGACTTCAACAAGGCCGTGGTCAACGACGAGATCGTGCTGCCGGCGGGTTCGGAGCGCAGGCTCAAGCCCTACCCCTACCTGCTCGTCGTCGTCGACGAGCTCGCCGACCTCATGATGGTCGCCCCGCGCGACGTCGAGGATTCGATCGTGCGCATCACCCAGCTCGCCCGCGCCTCCGGCATCCACCTCGTGCTGGCCACGCAGCGCCCGTCGGTCGACGTGGTGACCGGCCTCATCAAGGCGAACGTGCCGTCGCGGCTCGCCTTCGCCGTGACGAGCGTCACCGACTCGCGCGTCATCCTCGACCAGCCGGGCGCCGACAAGCTCATCGGGCAGGGCGACGCGCTGTTCCTCCCCATGGGGGCGTCCAAGCCGATTCGGGTCCAGGGCGCATGGGTGACCGAGGCCGAGATCGTGCGCGTCGTGAAGCACGTCACGCAGCAGGCGCGTCCCGAGTATCGGCAGGATGTCGCGGCCGCCGTCGAGCGCAAAGAGATCGATGCCGACATCGGCGACGACCTCGAGCTGCTGCTCGCCGCCGCAGAGCTCGTCGTCTCCACCCAGTTCGGCTCGACGTCGATGCTCCAGCGCAAGCTCCGGGTCGGGTTCGCGAAGGCGGGGCGGCTGATGGACCTCCTCGAATCGCGCGAGATCGTCGGTCCGTCCGAAGGTTCGAAGGCTCGCGACGTGCTCGTGACCGCCGAGCAGCTGCCCGGCGTGCTCGCCCGACTCCGGGGCGACGAGCCCAGCGGTTCGGTCCCGACGTCGACGTCTGCATCTCCCGCATCGGCCGCCGAAGAGGTGTACGGCGCACCTGACGATCGCTACGACGACGATGCCGTCGGGCGGGCGACGAACGGCCGCGCCGAGTTCGAAGCCGATTCCGACGAAGACGCCTGGGGCCTCACCGGCCGGGAATGACGTGCACGACCTCCGTCGCTCGGCTCTCCCCGCTCGCGGATAGGCTGAGGCCATGACTGCTCCCGTGAGCCGGGCAGGCGCCGCGAACTGGAACCTGCCGAACACGATCACGGTCGTGCGGATCCTCATGGCGCCGCTGTTCTTCTGGCTTCTGCTGGCCGACGCCGGGCAGAACGGGCCCATGCGCTGGTGGGCGGCGGTGATCTTCATCGTGGCGATCTCCACCGACTGGGTGGATGGATGGCTCGCCCGCTCGCGCGGACTCATCACCGATCTCGGCAAGATCCTCGACCCGATCGCTGACAAGCTGCTCACGAGCGGCGCGCTGGTCTGCCTCTCGATCCTCGGCGACCTTCCGTGGTGGATCACGATCGTGATCGTCGTGCGGGAGGTCGGCATCACGGTGTGGCGCCTGGTGGAACTCGGTCGCGGCACGGTCGTGCCGGCGTCCTCGGGCGGCAAGCTGAAGACGCTCACGCAGGCGATCGCGATCGCGCTGTTCCTCGCGCCCCTCTGGACGGTCGTGGGCGACTGGATCATCTGGGTGAACTGGGCGTTCATGATCGCGGCCCTCGTGCTCACGGTCTGGTCGGGTCTGCTGTACGTGCGTGAGGCGTTCCGTCTGGCCCGCGAGCACCGAGGACAGGCGCGGTGAGCGAGGAGCGGATGTCGCCCTCCGAGGACGCGGTCGCCCTCATCGGGGAACTGACCGAGCGCCGGCTGACGATCGCCGTCGCCGAGTCGCTCACCGGCGGGATGCTCACGGCAGCACTCGTCGACGTGCCGGGCGCGTCGCTCGTCGTGAACGGGGGCGTGGTGGCGTATGCGACCCCGCTGAAGCACTCCCTGCTGGGTGTCGACGCGGAGCTCCTCGCCGAGCGGGGTGCGGTCGATCCCGACGTCGCGTGCCAGATGGCCGACGGGGTGCGGAGTGCGTGCGCCGTCGATGGCCGCGCGGCCGACCTCGGCCTGGCCACCACGGGGGCAGCGGGCCCCGACCCGCAGGACGGTCGTGAGCCGGGCACCGTGTACCTCGGGGTCGCGAGTGGACGCGGCATCCGATCGGTGGCACTCCAGCTGTCGGGCGACCGGCCGGCCGTGCGCCGGGCCGCCGTCGCCGAGGCGATCTCCGCGGCGCGCGACGAGCTCGCGCAGTTGTCCGGCAGGGCGGAATAACCTTCGTGAACAACCTGTTACAGGTGTCGAGTTCACACGAAAGGCCCAGTGTGCAACGCTAGATTGGAAGCCACGAGAGTCGGCTAGACTGGCTCTCCCGTTTCCGGCTCCGGCGGAGCCGCAGGCAGATTGAAGGAGGTTCCCGATGGTTCTGGTTCGACAGGAAATCGGCGACGTGCTGAGGGACTTCCGTCTGCAGAAGGGGCGCACCCTTCGACAGGTGGCGTCCAAGGCCAGCGTCGCGCTCGGGTACCTCAGCGAGGTCGAGCGTGGCCAGAAAGAGGCCTCGTCCGAGATCCTCGCGTCGGTGGCCGAGGCCCTCGACACCCCCATCTCCGTCATCATGCACGAGGTCGGCGACCGTATCGCCGTACTCGAAGGCATGGCCGTCGTTCCCGACAGCCTGCCCGACGAGCTCGTGGCGGAGTTCGATGCGGACATGATGGTTCGCTGATCCAGGCATTCGTGCGTCGGCCGGTCTTCGGACCGGCCGACGTCGTCTCCGGAGACATCTCATGAAGCTGAGCGAGTTCCAGATCGCGGTCGACCACGAGTTCGGTCCCGCGTACGGGGGAGTGGTCGTCAACGACCTCGTGCTCGAGCGTGTCGGCGGCCGAACCGCGCGCGAAGCCCTCGCCGCCGGAGTCCCTCCCCGCGACGTCTGGCTCGCACTGTGCGAGGCGACCGATGTTCCGCCCGAGCGTCGACACGGCGTCGGCCGCCGTGAGCCGGGCGCGCGCCGACCCGGGGGTGCTCGCTGACCGAAGACGCGTTCGACACGCGGGCGTGTCTTCGAACATCCGTTCGGGTGTGCTACTAGGCTCTCCTCAACAGCAGGAGGGATGACGCGACTGCTCACATCTCCGCTCAGCCGGGCGATGGATGTCGGTGGTCGGCCATACGGTCGATGCGTCGGAACACACCGCAACCGCCTTGTCGGAAGACGCGCGGGCAGCGCTTACGAGTCGGGCCCGTACGTGGAACGACAGCCTAGAGGCAGCAGCATCGAGCATCGAAGGAGCCCAGCAATGCCATCACCTGCAGACCGCGAGAAAGCCCTCGAGACGGCACTCGCGCAGATCGACCGCCAGTTCGGCAAGGGCTCGGTCATGCGCCTCGGCAGTGAGGAGCGTGCTCCAGTCGAGGTCATCCCCACCGGATCGATCGCGCTCGATGTGGCACTCGGCGTCGGCGGGCTTCCCCGCGGCCGCATCATCGAGATCTACGGTCCCGAGTCATCGGGCAAGACCACGCTCACGCTCCACGCCATCGCCAACGTCCAGCGAGCCGGCGGCATCGCGGCGTTCATCGACGCCGAGCATGCGCTCGACCCCGACTACGCGAAGAAGCTCGGCGTCGACATCGATTCCCTGCTCGTCTCGCAGCCCGACACCGGTGAGCAGGCGCTCGAGATCGCCGACATGCTCATCCGCTCGGGCTCGATCGACCTCGTCGTCATCGACTCGGTGGCGGCGCTCGTTCCCCGGGCCGAGATCGAAGGCGAGATGGGCGATTCGCACGTCGGCCTTCAGGCGCGTCTCATGTCGCAGGCCCTCCGCAAGCTCACGGGCGGGCTCAACCAGACGAAGACCACCGCGATCTTCATCAACCAGCTCCGCGAGAAGATCGGTGTGTTCTTCGGCAGTCCCGAGACCACCGCGGGCGGCAAGGCGCTCAAGTTCTACGCGTCGGTGCGGCTCGACATCCGCCGCATCGAGACCCTGAAAGACGGCGCCGATGCGGTCGGCAACCGCACGCGCGTCAAGGTCGTGAAGAACAAGATGGCACCCCCCTTCAAGCAGGCTGAGTTCGACATCCTCTACGGGGTGGGCATCTCGCGCGAGGGCAGTCTCATCGACTACGGCGTCGACCAGGGCATCGTGAAGAAGTCCGGTGCCTGGTACACCTACGACGGCGATCAGCTCGGGCAGGGCAAAGAGAACGCCCGCAATTTCCTGCTGCAGAACCCCGACATCGCAGCAGACATTGAGAAGAAGATCCTCGCCAAGCTCGGCATCGGCGCGACCGCCGGTCAGGCACCCGCGACGGCGTCGAACGTCGAGTCCATCGAGACGAAGCTCGGGCGCAAGGGCGCCTGAGCAGGCGGGAGGGCACGAACGAGATCGGGGAGGGGAGTGGCATGAGCGACGCATCCGAGCACCTCGCCCCGGTCTCGTACCTGCCGTGGGCGACGCCGGGCGACCGAGGCAGCGAGTCACCGGCTCGGCGTCGCGATCGTGATCGTGATCGCGACCGATTCGGCGCCGCCCGCTCCGGCGGCAGTCCACGACCGGTGCCACTGTCGACCGTGCGGGCTGACGAAGCGGTCGAGGGCCACGATGAGACCGGCGCCGAGCGTGATGCCCGCATCGACCGACTCGTCGTATCCCGGCTGCGGCGGTCCGCCCTGTCGGTGGCCGAGGTGCGGGCCGTGCTCACCGAGCACGGACTCGATGAGGCCGAGATCGAGGAGTGGATCGAGCGCTACGAGCGGCTCGGGTACCTCGACGATGCCCGGCTGGCTGAGCAGCTCGTGTACGTGAACGGGGCGCGGCGTGGTCGGGGCAGTGTTGCGATCCTGCACGAGCTCACTCGTCGTGGAGTCGACGCTGCCGCTGCGCGCGCCGCAGTCGATGAGCTCGATCCCGACATCGAACGGCGAAACGCCCTCGCCGCGGCCGAACGTCGCGTGCGGCAGCTCGCCGGGCTCGACCGCCAGACGGCCGAGCGGCGTCTCTCGGCGTTCCTCCAGCGCCGCGGGTACTCCAGCGGCGTCGTCCGTGAGGCGGTGAGGGCGGTCCTCGGGGCCGACGACTCGTAGACTGGTGCGATCATGAGCACCCTTCACCAGGTCTCGCCCGGCGAGGCCATCGAGACGACGGCCACTCCGCGCACGTACGAGGTGCGAACGTTCGGGTGCCAGATGAACGTGCACGACTCCGAACGGCTCAGCGGCTCGCTCGAGGCGGCCGGATACGTGCCGGCAGAGGGGGTCGAGCCCGACGTCGTCGTCATCAACACCTGCGCCGTCCGAGAGAACGCCGACAACAAGCTCTACGGCAATCTCGGGCACCTCGCCGGCGTGAAGCGCCGCCACCAGGGCATGCAGATCGCCGTCGGCGGCTGTCTCGCCCAGAAGGACAAGCACGTCATCCTCGAGAAGGCGCCGTGGGTCGACGTCGTCTTCGGCACGCACAACATGGGCTCGCTCCCGAGCCTCCTCGAACGGGCGCGGCACAACGACGAGGCGCAGCTCGAGATCCTCGACGCGCTCGAGGTCTTCCCCTCGACACTGCCGACCAAGCGCGACTCCACCTACAGCGGCTGGGTGTCGATCTCGGTCGGATGCAACAACACCTGCACGTTCTGCATCGTGCCGGCGCTCCGCGGCAAGGAGAAGGACCGCCGGCCAGGCGAGATCCTCGCCGAGATCCAGGCGCTGGTCGATGACGGCGCGATCGAGGTCACGTTGCTCGGCCAGAACGTCAACTCGTACGGCGTCGAGTTCGGCGACCGGCAGGCGTTCGGCAAGCTCCTCCGTGCGGCTGGCGAGATCGACGGTCTCGAGCGGATCCGGTTCACGAGCCCGCACCCGGCGGCGTTCACCGACGACGTCATCGATGCGATGGCCGAGACGCCCACGGTGATGCCGCAACTCCACATGCCACTGCAGTCGGGCTCCGATCGCATCCTGAAGGCGATGCGCCGCTCGTACCGATCCGAGAGATTCCTCGGCATCCTCGACCGGGTTCGGGCCAAGATCCCGCACGCGGCGATCTCGACCGACATCATCGTCGGCTTCCCCGGAGAGACCGAGGAGGACTTCCGAGAGACGCTCCGGGTGGTCGAGGCAGCTCGGTTCGCCTCGGCCTTCACCTTCCAGTACTCGATCCGTCCGGGCACACCCGCCGCGACCATGCCGGACCAGGTCCCGAAGGAGGTCGTGCAGGAGCGATACGAGCGCCTCGCGGCACTGCAGGAGCGCATCTCGTGGGAGGAGAACCAGGCGCTCGTCGGGCGTTCCGTCGAAGTGCTGGTCTCCACCGGTGAGGGCAAGAAGGACGCCGAGACGCATCGCCTGAGCGGAAGGGCGGAAGACAGCCGGCTCGTGCACTTCGAGGTGCCCGAGCGATCCGAGCTTCCGCGTCCGGGCGACGTCGTCTCGGTGACGATCACGCAGGCCGCTCCGTTCCACCTGCTCGCCGACTCCGTCGACGATGCGCCGCTGCGTATCCGCCGCACGCGCGCCGGCGACGCGTGGGACCGCGAACAGGCCGACAGCTGCGCCGTGCCGACCCCAGGAGCCGCGGCATCCGGTCAGGGTCGCGTCTCGCTCGGGCTGCCGACGCTGCGAACTCGCGGGGCCGAGCCGCTCATTGCGCCGGGTGTCGGCACGATGCCGATCTACGACCCGAGCGACGCACAGCGCTGACGTGACGCTCATCGCGATCGTCGGCGCCACCGGCACGGGCAAGTCCGACTTCGCTCTCGACCTCGCAGAGGCCTTCGACGAGGTCGGCCGGGTCGCCGAGGTCGTGAACGCCGACGCGATGCAGCTGTATCGCGGCATGGACATTGGCACGGCCAAGGTGCCCATGCACCAGCGCCGCGGCGTTCCCCACCACCTCCTCGACGTCCTCGAGGTCACCGACGAGGCATCCGTCGCCGAGTACCAGCGGGCCGCCCGCACGGTGATCGACGAGATCATGTCGCGAGGCGGGCTCGCCCTGCTGGTCGGTGGGTCGGGTCTGTACGTGTCGTCCGTCATCCACGACTTCCGCTTCCCGGGCACGGATGCCTCGATCCGCGCGCGCCTCGAGGCCGACCTCGCGGCGCTGGGTCCGGGCCTCCTGCATGCTCGGCTGCGTGCCATCGATGCCGAGACCGCGGCGAGTGTGGACCCGCAGAACGCACGTCGCATCGTGCGTGCGCTCGAGGTCATCGAGCTCACCGGGGAGCCCAAGGCGGCGCGGCTTCCCGACGACCCTGTGCCGTGGCGACCGCATCGCATCGTGCACCTTCGAAGCGAACGGTCGAAACTCGTCGAACGACTCGACGCCCGCGCCTCCGGCATGTGGGAGGACGGACTCGTGGACGAGGTTCGCGCACTCATCCCACGGGGCCTCGAGCACGGCGTGACCGCTCGCAAGGCGATCGGGTACGCACAAGCGCTGGCAGAACTGCACGGCCGGATATCGCGTGCCGAGGCGATCGCCCAGACGCAGCAACTCACCCGCACGTACGCCAGGCGGCAGGTCGGGTGGTTCCGCAGGTACGCCGACGCGGTGGCGATCGACGCCGACGACCTCGTCGCCCGCAGGGCAGAGCTCGCCCGCCAGGCGGCCCTAGACTGATCGGATGTCGTTCGATCTGCGATTCACCAAGGGGCAGGGCACCGGCAACGACTTCGTGCTCTTCAGCGACCCCGAGGGCGTCACCGAGTTGACGCCCACGCAGATCGTCGCGATGTGCGATCGTCGCTTCGGTGTCGGCGCCGACGGGGTGATCCGTGCCGTGCGATCGGCGAACCTCGAGGCGGGCGCCGCCGCACTTGCCGAGAATCCGCACGCCGTCTGGTTCATGGACTACTGGAACGCCGACGGCTCGGTCTCCGAGATGTGCGGCAACGGCATCCGTGTGTACACGAGCTACCTCCTCGACCAGGGCTTCGCCGACCTTCCGGCCGATGGGTCCATCGCCATCGGCACGCGCGCCGGCGTTCGCACCGTGAGGCGCAGCCGCGGCGGCTACGAAGCCGACCTCGGAAGGTGGCGGCTCACGGGCGAAGACCCGCTGGTTCGCGCGAAGAACCTCGACGTGCCGCGGCCCGGCCTCGGCATCGATGTCGGCAACCCGCACGTCGTCGTGGCCCTTGCCGACGACGACGAACTCGCCGAGCTGGATCTCGGCTATCAGCCGATCCTCGATCCGCATCCCGAGGGCGGAGCGAACGTCGAGTTCGTGGTTCCGGCCGATCCGCTCATCGAAGACGCGGTCGGACGGGTTCGCATGCGCGTGCACGAACGGGGATCCGGCGAGACGCTCTCGTGCGGCACGGGAGCCGTCGCGACTGCCCTCGCGGTGCGCCACTGGGCGGGGCGGGGGGCACCGAACGAATGGCGCGTGCACGTACCGGGTGGCGTGCTCGGAGTTCGCGTGTTCGAGGCACCCGATGGAGAGCACGCCGCGCTCTCAGGTCCCGCCGAACTGGTCTTCGACGGGGTGCTCAGCCTGGCCTGAGCGCGGTCACGATCGGTCGCACCGGTCATCTCGTGCTCGCCGCGCGGCGAGCCGAGAGCACGCGGAACCCCTTCGAGGTCGCGGCACGCGCAACCTCGAGTCCGAGCACGTCGCCCAGCCACCGCTGCAGGGACTCGGCGCCCAGATGCTTGGCGACCACGAGCCATGCCTCGCCATCGCCGGTCAGGCGCGAGAGCCAGCGCTCGAGCATCGCGTGCAGTTCCTGCTTTCCGACCCGGATCGGAGGATTCGACCAGATGGTGGCGAATTCGATCTGTGCGGGAACATCGTCGGGCAGGGCCGTGTTGATATTCGTGATGCCGAGTCTTGCTGCATTCCGGCGTACGAGGTCGAGGGCGCGTTCGTTCACGTCGACGGCCCAGACCGTGGCATCGGGAGCCCGCATGGCGAGCGTCAGCGCGACCGGTCCCCATCCTGCACCGAGATCGAGCAGGTGGCCCGAGGCCGACGGGGCGGGCACCGTGTCGAGGAGCACGCGGGTGCCCTGGTCGAGGTGTTCGGGGCTGAAGACACCCGGCGCGGTGACGAGGTCGACCTCGCGTCCGGCAAGGACCGCGCGGATGGTGCGGGTGTCGAATCGGCTCCGAGGCGAGGTGGAGAAGTAGTGGTCGGAGCTCATGCAAGCAAGCTATCGCACGCGATCGGAAGTAGGGTTGACGAGATGAAGGAAGCCGAACAGAGCACTGCAGACGACGCCGTCGAGCGGGTGCTGCGCGCCGCCGAGTCGAAGGCGGGTGTGGCGCGATTCGGCGCCGCCAAGGCGGCGGCCATCCAGCACGACCAGGTGGATGCCACGGCCGACACTTCGACCGACGGCGCCCAGTTCGACCGTGACGATCGCGCGGCCCTGCGCCGAGTGGGCGGGCTCTCGACCGAGCTGCAGGACGTCAGCGAGGTCGAGTACCGCCAGCTGCGCCTCGAGAACGTCGTGCTCATCGGCGTGTACTCGCAGGGATCGCAGCTCGAGGCAGAGAACTCGTTGCGCGAGCTCGCCGCCCTCGCCGAAACGGCAGGCGCCCGGGTGCTCGACGGATTGCTGCAGCGTCGCCCGAATCCCGATCCCAGCACGTACTTCGGCAGCGGCAAGGCCGAGGAGCTGCGACATGTGGTCGCGGCGCTCGGTGCCGACACCGTCGTGGCCGACACCGAGCTGTCACCCAGTCAGCGGCGCGCACTCGAAGACGTCGTCAAGGTGAAGGTCATCGACCGCACGGCCGTCATCCTCGACATCTTCAGCCAGCACGCCAAGAGCCGCGAGGGCAAGGCGCAGGTCGAGCTGGCGCAGCTCGAGTACCTCCTTCCGCGCCTCCGAGGCTGGGGTGAGTCGATGTCGCGCCAGGCCGGTGGCCAGGTCGGTGGTGCAGGCGCCGGCATGGGGTCGCGTGGTCCGGGCGAGACGAAGATCGAGCTCGACCGTCGTCGCATCCATACGCGCATGGCCAAGCTGCGTCGCCAGATCGCCGGCATGAAGCCCGCTCGAGAGGCGAAGCGTGCCAACCGGCGGCGCAACGCGGTGCCCTCGGTCGCGATCGCCGGGTACACGAACGCCGGCAAGTCGAGCCTGCTGAACCGCATCACCGGCGCCGGCGTGCTCGTCGAGAACGCGCTGTTCGCCACGCTCGATTCCACGGTGCGACGGAACACCACCGCCGACGGTCGCGTCTACACGATCGCCGACACCGTGGGATTCGTGCGCAACCTCCCGCACCAGCTGGTCGAGGCGTTCCGTTCGACCCTCGAGGAGGTCGGCGAGGCCGACCTGATCGTCCACGTCGTCGATGCGGCCCACCCCGACCCCGCCGGCCAGCTCGCGACCGTGCGCGACGTCATCGGTGAGGTCGGCGCGCGCGGCATTCCCGAGCTCGTCGTCTTCAACAAGGCCGATCTGATCACAGCCGAGGAGCGTCTCGTGCTGCGCGGGCTGGAGCCGAACGCGGTGTTCGCCTCGGCTCGCACGGGTGAGGGAATCCCCGACGTGCTCACGGCCATTGCCGACATGCTGCCCGACCCCGCCGTCGAGGTCGACCTGCTCGTTCCGTACGACCGGGGCGACGTGGTGTCGACCCTCCACGAGACCGGCAGGGTGCTGTCGGTGACCTACGTCGATGACGGGACGCGCATCCGGGCGCTCGCGTCGCCCGAACAGGCCGCGCAGCTCAGCGAGTTCGCTGCGGCATCCGTGCACGCCTGATGTCGTCGGGCCGCGCTGCGCGGCTTCAGCTTCGTCGCTCGTGGGGCTAGCACATTCCGGTTCGTCGGGGAACCCCCGGTTGCTGCCGGGGGATCGCTCAGGTGCGTCGCATAGCGTCGTCGCATGCGACTCGCGGTTCACGAATCTGGCAGCGGCACGAAGACGGCCATTCTCATCCATGGCATCATGTCGGATTCACGCGCCTGGCACCGGGTGACGGCTGAGCTCGAACAGCACGGCTTTCGCGTGATCGCGGTCGACCTCGCCGGCCACGGACGAAGCCCACGCGCGCTTCGGTACTCGCCGTCGGCATGGGCCGACGATGTGGTCGAGACGCTCGGGCCCCTGCTCGACGGCCCTCCCGACGTCGTCATGGGCCACTCGCTCGGAGGGCTCGTGGCGAGCCTCGTCGCCGATCGCATGGCCCCGCGAGCCGCGATCTACATCGACCCTGCGTTCTCGTTCCCCCGCGGCATCCGCGGGTTGGCCTTCAAGCTGTTCTTCGCCATCGCACCGCGACCGAAGCGGGCGGCGCTCGTGCGGATGAACCCGAAGTGGAACCCGGTCGACGTGGACATCGAGCTCGCCACCCTCCGCGACTGGGACCGCCGTACGATCCTCGGATTCGCTGACACACGGCCGCTCGTGCCGCCGATGCGACTCGTGGCTCCGAGCCTCGTCGTCCTCGCCGAGAAGAGCCTGCTGATCACCGAGCGGGTGGCGTCGCAGCTGCGCCGCCAGGGCATGACCGTCGCGACGGTTGCGGGCACGGGACACACCGTCTTCCGCGACGACCACTCGGGCTTCATGGAGACGATCACGGGGTGGCTCCGGAACCACACGGGCGCGGAGCCCGCGAAGGCACTGAGCCCGGCTTGACGGGGACGGTCAGACCGCGCGGAGCACGGCGACCACCTTGCCGAGCACCTCGGACTCGTCGCCGAGGATGGGTTCGAACGCGCTGTTGCGCGGAAGCAGCCACGTGTGGCCGTCGCGCTGGCGGAACACCTTCACCGTGGCCTCCCCGTCGAGCATCGCCGCGACGATCTCACCGTTCTCGGCGGTGGGCTGAGATCGGACCACCACCCAGTCGCCGTCGCAGATGGCCGCGTCGATCATGGAATCGCCGACGACCTTGAGGATGAACAGCTCGCCCTTGCCGACCAACTGGCGGGGGAGCGGGAAGATCTCGTCGATCTGCTGCTCAGCCGTGATCGGGATGCCGGCGGCGATGCGACCGACCAGCGGCACCATCGCGGCGTCGCCGACCGGGGTCGGTTCGCCCGACTCCGCCGGCCGATCAGTCGTGCCGGGCACCTCGATGAGCACCTCGAGCGCGCGGGGACGATTGGGGTCGCGGCGGAGGTATCCGGCGAGCTCGAGCTGGTTCAGCTGATGCGTGACGCTCGAGAGCGACGAGAGCCCCACGGCGTCGCCGATCTCGCGCATGCTGGGCGGGTATCCGCGAGTGGACACCGATCGCTGGATCACCTCGAGGATCGCGACCTGCTTCGCGCTCAGGTTCTTGCGGCGCCGGCCCCGGCCGGCCTCCCGCACGTCGTCGATGTCGGTGCTCACGCTCTCGCCCCCTCGTTGCGGCCGCTCGCGACCGGATGTCGGTGGTATCTGGTCCACTGGTGACCGGACATTCGAAACTGTATCCGTACCACGGGTGAGCGGCAAACATTCGTTCGAGTGTGTCGTGCCATTCGTTGCGCGGAGTTCGAGCGATTCTCGCTTGCGGGTTCGAGTATTCGAAGATACATTCGGAACAGAGATTCGCCTCCGGCCCTCCCGGCCCGAGGGTCGGAGGCTCCTCATCAGGAGGTGCGAGATGAGCGCAGTGATGGTATCGAGCGGATTCGGCGCTCCGATGCGCCAGGGCGATGGCGATGCGTCGGCGATTCCGACCACCCGGCTCCGCCTCACTCGACGGGGGCGTATCGTCTTCACGGCACTCGCGGCGCTGCCCCTGGTGACGTGGGCACTCGTCGGCGTGCTGGGTTCCGCAGGCGCCGCCGCCGATGCCGACGGCGGGGGAGCGTCGACCCGGTTCCAGTACGTGACGGTGCATCAGGGCGAGTCGCTCTGGGGCATCGCCGAATCGATCGCGCCCGAAGCCGATCCTCGTGTCGTGGTCGACGAGATCATCCGGCTGAACGGCCTTGCCGACGCCGTCCTCGAGCCGGGTCAGCGTCTCGCGCTCCCGCTCGCTCCCTGACGATGCGAGCCCGGCCGCTCAGCGGCTCGTAGCTAGCATGGACTGGTGACGAGCCTCGAAGACCTGCCCATCAGAGACGACCTCCGCGGACGCACTCCCTACGGCGCACCCCAGCAAGCCGTTCCGGTCGCACTCAACGTCAACGAGAACACCCATCCCATTCCCGAGGACGTCGCGCATGACATCGTGGCCCGGGTCGCCGCCGCGATCCTCCACCTGAACCGGTACCCCGACCGCGAGTTCTCCGAACTCCGCGGCGCACTCGCCCGATACCTCGGTCACGGACTCGGCATCGACCGCATCTGGGCGGCGAACGGATCCAACGAGGTGCTCCAGCACATCCTCCAGGCGTTCGGGGGACCGGGCCGCGCGGCGCTCGGCTTCGCGCCGACCTACTCGATGTACGGGCTGCTCGCCTCCGGCACGGGCACGGCGTGGGTCACCGCCGGACGCGACGATGACTTCGAGCTCGGCCCCGAAACCGCGGTCGCCGCCGTCCGCGAGCACGACCCCGACGTCGTCCTGCTCTGTGCGCCGAACAATCCGACCGGCACCCCGTTGTCGCTCGAGACGATCAGCGCAGTCGCGGATGCCGCTCGCGGCATCGTCGTCGTCGACGAGGCGTACTTCGAGTTCGCGGACCCGGGCACGCCGAGTGCATTGACGCTGCTCGAGGGCAGGCCTCGGTTGATCGTCTCGCGCACCATGAGCAAGGCCTTCGCATTCGCCGGCGCTCGCGTCGGCTACCTCGCCGCAGATCCGGTCGTCATCGACGCACTTCGGCTTGTTCGCCTGCCCTACCACCTTTCAGCCCTGACCCAGGCGGCCGCTCTCGGGGCGCTGGCCCACGCCGACGAGATGCTGGCGATGGTCGACGAGATTCGTGCCCAGCGAGACCGGATCTCGACCGAGCTGGCCAACCTCGGCTTCCGCCCGTACCGGAGCGGGTCGAATTTCGTGCTGTTCGGCGGCGTCGATGACCCGGCCGCCGTCTTCGAAGCGCTCCTCGAGCGCGGCATCCTGATTCGCGACGTCGGGCTTCCCGGATGCCTCCGGGTCACCGCAGGAACGGAGGCCGAGACGACGGCGTTCCTCGAGGCCCTCGCGGCCGTCGCGTCGTCGGCCGAGAATAGGATTGCCACATGACGTCCGCCGGAGCAGCGCGAACCGCTCGGGTCCAGCGCGAGACCAGCGAGTCGAATATCGACCTCTCGCTGAACCTCGATGGATCGGGATCGAGCGATATCGAGACGACCGTGCCGTTCTACGACCACATGCTCACGGCGTTCGCAAAGCACTCGCTCACCGACCTCACCGTACGGGCGCGAGGCGACATCGAGATCGACGTGCACCACACCGTCGAGGACGTGGGCATCGTGCTCGGCCAGGCCATCCGCCAGGCGCTCGGCGACAAGCGCGGCATCTCCCGTTACGGCGACGCCCTCGTGCCGCTCGACGAGGCGCTCGCCCAGGCCGTCGTCGACATCTCGGGGCGACCGTTCCTCGTGCACACGGGCGAACCGGCCGGATTCGAGTACCACCTCATCGGCGGTCACTTCACGGGTTCGATGGTGCGGCACGTCTTCGAGGCCATCGCGTTCAATGCGGGCCTCACCGTGCACGTCACCGTGCTCGGCGGCCGCGACCCGCACCACATCGCGGAGGCCGAGTTCAAGGCGTTCGCTCGGGCCTTCCGGCAGGCGAAGTCGCGCGATCCGCTCGTCTCGGGCGTCCCCTCCACGAAGGGCGCACTGTGATCGGCGCCAAGCGCGTGGTGGTGCTCGAGTACGGCTCGGGCAATGTGCACTCCGCGGCCAAGGCGCTCGAACGCGCGGGCGCCGAGGTCGAGGTCACGGCCGATCGCGCGGCCGCGATGGAGGCTGATGGGCTCGTCGTGCCCGGAGTCGGAGCATTCCGCGCGGTCATGCAGCAATTGCGTGCCGTGCGAGGCGACGAGATCATCGATCGCCGGCTCGCCGGCGGCCGGCCGGTGCTCGGCATCTGCGTCGGCATGCAGGTGCTCTTCGAGCGTGGCGTCGAACGCGGCGTCGACACCGAGGGTCTCGGCGAATGGCCGGGGGTCGTGACCGAGCTGCCGGCGCCAGTGCTCCCGCACATGGGATGGAACACCGTCGAGTCCGACGAGGGCTCCGTGCTCTTCGACGGCATCGAGCGGGAGCGGTTCTACTTCGTGCACTCCTTCGCCGCCCAGGACTGGCAGCTCGATGCCACGCCGCCGTTCGTGAAGCCGAAGCTCACCTGGGCCGAGCACGGGGGCCGCTTCCTCGCCGCGGTCGAGAACGGTCCCTTGTCGGCGACGCAGTTCCATCCCGAGAAGTCATCGGATGCCGGCATCCGCCTGCTCGCGAACTGGCTGGGTTCGCTGCGCTGACGGCAGGGTCCTGCGAGGATGCCTGGTACGCGAGCCGACCGCGGGCGATCGACCCGACTACGATGTTGTGACTGTCGGCTGTGGTGTGCGCGCCACCGAATCGAGGACAGTGATGAGTGAGTTCAACAACATGCCGCGTCTCGTGCTGCTTCCGGCAGTGGACGTGGCCGGTGGCAAGGCCGTGCGACTGACGAAGGGCGAGGCCGGAACCGAGACGAGCTACGGCGACCCCGTCGATGCAGCGGTCGACTGGGCCGACCAGGGCGCCGACTGGATCCACCTCGTCGACCTCGACGCGGCCTTCGGGCGCGGGTCCAACACCGGCATCCTGAAGAAGGTCATCCGCCAGGTGCGCGGCGTGAACGTCGAGCTCTCGGGTGGCATCCGCGACGACGAATCCCTCGAGCACGCGCTCGAGATCGGCGCGAAGCGCATCAATCTGGGCACCGCCGCCCTCGAGAATCCCGAGTGGGCGGCATCCGTCATCTCGCAGTACGGCGAAGCCATCGCGGTCGGGCTCGACGTTCGCGGAACGACCCTCGCCGCTCGCGGATGGACGAAGGACGGCGGAGACCTGTGGTCGGTCATGGATCGCCTCGAGGAGGCCGGGACGGCCCGCTACGTCGTGACCGACGTGACGAAGGACGGCACCCTGCAGGGCCCCAACATCGACCTGCTACGCCAGGTCATGGACCGCACCCACCGACCGGTTGTGGCCTCGGGCGGGGTCTCGAGCCTCGACGACATCGCCACGCTCCGGGATCTCGTGCCGATGGGCCTCGAAGGCGCCATCGTGGGCAAGGCCCTCTACGCCGGCGCGTTCACGCTGGCAGAGGCGCTGGATGTCGCCGGCTACTGATCCCTCCGCTGAATCGGAGGATGCCGCGCCGTCGCGTCGCGGCGCCGACCCGACGTCCTCGGCAGGCAGCGACTCCGCCGGCGTGCCGTGGGCCGGCCGATCGTTCCAGGCGAATCCGCACGCCACCGATGACGGACGAGCCCCTGAAGCCCTCAGCGCCGCGCTGCGCCGGTTCCGCTCCGGCGACGGCGGGCAGGGCGACGTGGTCGCCGAGTTCGCCCGGTCGCGTCTGCTGATCCCGTTGCTCGCCGAACTCGGCGACGGCGGATCGGAGACTGGGGCCCATGGGCTCGCTGTCGACAAGAGCCAGGAACTCTCGATCGTGACGGTCGAGGGGCCCGACGGCCGGCGCGTGCTCCCGGTCTTCGCCTCAGTAAAGACCATGTCGCGCTGGAATCCGCTGGCGCGACCGGTTCCGGCCGACGGCGTGCGAGTGGCACTGGCCGCGGCCGATGACGGCACGGACCTCATCGTTCTCGATCCCGGATCCCCGACCGAGTTCGTGCTGCGGCGCCCAGCGGTGTGGGCCGTCGCGCAGTCGCAGCCGTGGCATCCACCGCACGACTCACCCGCCGTGCGCGACGCCTTCGCGCGCTCGATCGGAACCGAGCTCGCCGTCTTGGGCGTCGAGCTCTCGGCTGGCGATCCCGATGCCCGCCTCGCCGGCCCCGAGCTCGTCGTGCGTCTCACCCTGGTGGGAGGCCTCACGCGGTCGGAGCTCGACGCGGTGCTCCAGCGCCTCGCGGCGCGTTGGGCAGCGGATGACGCGATCGCCACGCTCGTCGATTCGCTCACCGTGCGGTTGATCGCGCAGGATCCGCACTAGCCCCGCAGTGCCCTGCCGTATATTTCTTGGTATGGCGGATCAGGAATCCACGTCCCCCGTCGACGGCACCGGCGAACGGAACTCGAACGAGCCGCGTCGGATGCCGCTCGCGCCGGCGCGCGAGTGGGATGACGATGCGCCACCGCCGCCGCCGCGGCCCGCGATGTCCGATGACACGAAGCCGCCGGTGGTTCGCACGATCCCCATGCCGAAGGCCGTCCGCGTCGCTCGCACGCTCTGGTTGATCTCGTTCGTGGCCTCCATGGCCGCAGTGTTCATCTCCTTCCTGACGCACGACGCGCTCAACGATGAGCTCGCCGAGACGATCGGCCGCCTCTCGCCGGGCTACGACGATGAGGAGGTGGCGGCGCTCGTCGACCTCGTCTACTGGTCGAGCCTCGCCGGACTGGGCGTGGTGGTCGTGATCGAAGCCGTGCTGCTCGGCACGATGCTCACGCGGCGTGGCGGCGCACGGTGGCTGCAGCTGCCGGTGCTCGTCGTCCACGCAGGCGTCGTGCTGGTGGCGTCGGCGTTCCTCGCGATCGGCGACTGGGGTGGAATCGCCGAGCTACTGATGCTGGCCGGAATCGTGCTCGCGACCGTTGCCTGGGTGTTCGGCGTGGTCAGGTCGGCTCAGCGATGGTTCCGGATGCCGGACGAGACGCAGCTTGCTGCGGACGACTGACGTCGGCGCGACGCCCATCATGACCGCTTCGCACGATCGGATCACGACCTGACACGCCTCCACGGCGGCACGGTCGAGCAGCGGACTGCCGAGCATGGCGCGCCATCGCTGCAGTGCGGCGCCGGCAGCGGCGCGCACCTCGTCGTCGCCGGCGTCATCGTCGAGACCGAGACGACGAGTCGCCGAGGTTCCTCTTCCACCGATGAGCCGCTCGGCCTCGGCCGCCTCGGCGTCGGGGAGACCGATACCAGTGGTGCGGGCCGCCGAGAGCAGTCGCAGCTCGCGAAGCTCGTGCGCGTTGGCCTCGAGCCGCTCGATCGCACGTGCGAGCGCTGAGGAGCCGGCGGTCGGTCGGCGGCTGATGAGCGAGCTGAGCGCGGCCAGGGCCGTGCGCGCCTTCAAGGCGTCGGCGCGAGAGCGGAACTGGTCCGAGACGACCCGCCACAGATCCTCCATCCCGCTCCGCCGGTAGAGTTCGTCGGCGAGGTCGGTCGAATCGTTGCACCCGGATCGGATGGCAACCGCCGACATCCGGATGCCGAACATGCCGAACCGGTCGAGCAGGTTTCGCCGGTCGTCGGCAGGCACGTCGATCCCGGCGTCGGCGCGTGCGAACCGGTCGACCGAGACCAGCATCCGTTCGCGTGCGTCCCTACCCAGGCGTGCGACCTCGCGAAGGGCATCGAACTCGCGCTGGCGAAGGGTGCGCGCCGACTGAGCGACCAGCCCGGCGACCGGAACGACGTCGAGGGCGAGCGAGCGCAGCGCACCGTCGGTGCGATAGCGCTCGGCGATGGTGCGAGCGGACAACAGCGCGTCGATGCGACCGGCGCCGATCTCGTCGGCTCGCGAGAGCACCGCCATCGCGTTGACCGTCTCGGACGTGCCGACGGACGTGTCACGGAAGGCGGACAGGAAGCCCAGGTCGGCGGAATGCAGGTGGCGCATCAGGTACACGATCGCGTCCGCCTCGGAGGGCGAATCCTGTGGCGTCAGGAACGCCGCCGACCGTGCGGACACCTCGGTCGACAGCGACGCGATGCCGGGGGTGTCGATGAGCGTCACCTCCTCGAGACGCTTCGACGGCCACTCGACCTCGATCCGGTCGACGTCGCTCACGGGCGTCTCGCCGAGGTCGATGACCAACCGCCCGTCGTCGCGGCGGACCGGCAGCGACCGTATGCCCCCGTCGACGAGGTGCAACGTGATCCGGGGAGCCGTCCCGTGTCGGTACCATGTGATGACCTTCGTGCATTCGCCGGCATCCGTCGGCGCGATCTCCTCGCCGATGATCGCATTCAGCAGGGTCGACTTGCCGGCCTTCACCATCCCGGCGATGGCGACCCGAAGCGGCTCGCCGAGGCGCTGGGAGTGCTCGTCGAGGACCCGAACAGCCTCATCGTCTTCGTGATACTCGGCGGCCGCCGCCTCCAGCAGCGCGTGCACCTCGTCCAGCACGCGCACGGTCACGCGGGAGCCGTCCCGACGCGGGGCTCGCCGGCGGAGACGCGCGAAGCCGCCGGCTGGGCGGTGGATGCCGGTCCGCTCTCCCCCGCGGCCGGGCGCGCGTCGCGCTTCTCGATGGCACGGACGCGCTTCGTGAGGGCGTCCACGCGCTCGAGGTCTCGTCGCAGGGCCGTGACGCGCTTGTCACGTTCGGCGGCGTACATCGAGGCCGCCTTCTGCGCTGCGAGTACCGAGTCCGCCAGCGAACGATGGTGCTCGTCGGCGATCGCCGTGAAATGGTCGCGGGTCGTGCGCTGCACGATGCGCAGTCGGTCCCGCAGCTGCTTGCCGACCTGGAAGATGATCTCGTCGACCTGTCGGCGGATGAGCATCTTCGCCTCGTTGCGTCGCCGCTGGAGGCGGTTCTCGGTGTCCTCCTTGTAGGCCTTCCGTCCGATCACGGCTCCCGCGGCGAGGGAGAGCGGATTGATGATCGACATCCCGACGATGCCGGTGATGATGCCGACCATCAGCACACCGCCGTACGACCCCTTGAGTCCGATGTAGAACTTCTGCATGGCGCCGAGGCGTCCGGAGTCGAGGGTCGCGACCTCGCCGACGGGGTCGAGCACGTCGCGGGTGTCGTCGACATTGATCGTCGGAAGGGCCACCTCGTCTTCGGTGAAGTGCCGGGCGACCCGCTCCGACAGCCAGGTCGCACGCTCCTGCGTCCACACGAACGTGTCGGTGACCGCCGCGGAGACTCGACGCTCGAACCACTCGACGAACTGGTCCCACACCGGTCCGGGATCGCCCTCGTCGATCGAGTCCTCGGCCTCGCGCTGAATCGAGCGCATGCGGTCGCGGAGGTCGTGCTCGAGGTCGGCGATGAGGTCGGCCACTCCGTCATTCAGGGTCGTCTGCCAGCGAGCGGAGATCCGTCGCAGCTCGTCGGCCCGATCCTTCGTGGCTTCGAGCTGAGCCACGATCTCGGGGGTCTTCTCGGGGTTCAGGAGCGCGCTCAGCTCGGAGTCGATGGCGAGGCGCACGTGCTCGGTCGTCGAGTGCAGGTCGGCCACGGTCGACCTGAGCTGCAGCAGTTCGGCGCGTCCGACGATGTCGCGGCGCAGGTAGGAGACGAGGGCGGGGAAGCCCGACTCCGCATTGAGCTCGGTGTCGGATGACTCGACCGCGGCGAGCCGCAGGTGCGACGACACGGGGAAGAGGCGGATGTCGGGATCGATCGATCGCAGGTGCGCACGGTTGAGCTCCTCGACCTTTCGCCACTGCGGATACAGGTCGGTCTTCGTGAGCACGCACGCGACGTTCGGGGAGATGCGCATCGCGTGGCGGAGGAACTGGATCTCGGGCTCGGTGAACTCCTGCGAGGCGTCCGAGACGAAGAGCATCGCGTGCGCGGAGGGGAGCGCTGCGAGCGTGGTCAGGGCGTGAGCCGACGTCAGACCGCCGACGCCGGGGGAGTCGATGAGCGTCAGTCCGCTCTTCAGCAGCTTCCGGGGGAGGAACACCTCGGCTCCGGTGACCTCGCGGCCGTCGTCACGACGCGGATCCGCGCCACCTTCGGAGACGAACCCCGCAAGCTCCCTGAGCGCGACCTCGGTGCGCTCGACCCTGCCGCCCGACTCGATCGTTCCGGAACTCGACCGTTGCGAGAGCACGAACGCCGCGGGCTTCTCGCCGAAGCGCACGCTCGTCGGCACCGCCGTGGCGATGTCGTCGTCGACCGGACAGACCGGGGCGTTGACCAGCGCGTTCACGAGCTGGCTCTTGCCCTGCTTGAACTCGCCGACGACGATCACCCGGATGCTCGGGTCGAGCAGCCGGTCCTTCGTCTGCTCCAGTCGACGTCGGAGGTCGGCTCGATCTCCCGTGCCTGCGAGCGCGATGCCGTGATCGACGAGTTCGATGAGTTGCTGCATCCGTGCACTCCTAGTTCCAGGCTTCCTCAGTCTTGCAGATGGGACGCCGAATCGGCCCGGCACGGATGGTTCCGCGCCGGGCCGACCCAGGTGTGACGTGTGATTACAGGGCCACGTCGTTGTCTGCGACTACGTCATCCCCGGCGACGTTGTTGTCGCTGAAGTTGTCGCTGAAGTTGTCGTTCACCTGGAACGAGTCCTCGACCTCGACGTCGACCTCGGTGTTGCCGATCTCGTTGTCGTTCAGCGAATCGTTGACCACGACGTTGTCGTCGAACGAGTCGACGGCCACGTTGTTGTCGTTGAGCGAGTCGACGACGTTGCCGTCGTTGTCGATGTTGTTGTCGTTGAACGAGTCCTCGACCTCGACCGAGTTGTCGGTGTTGCCGATCTCGTTGTCGTTGAACGAGTCCTCGATGTCGACCTCCACGTCGGTGTTCGTCGAGTTGTCGACCGAGTTGTCCTCGTTGAAGGAGTCCTCGATGTCGACCTCGACGTCGGTGTTCGTCGAGTTGTCCTCGTTGAAGGAGTCCTCGATGTCGACCTCGACGTCGGTCTCGTTGAACGAGTCCTCGATCTCCGTCTCCTCGTTGAACGAGTCGTTGATGAGCACGTTCGTCGAGTTGTCGGTGTTCGTCGAGTTGTCGGAGTTGTCGTTGAACGAGTCCTCGATCTCGATCTCGGTCTCCTCATTGAAGGAGTCGTCGATGTCGACGTCGAGGTTGTACTCGGTGTTCCCGGCCGCGACGCTGCCGCCAGCGACGATGTTGCCATCGCCGATGGTGGTCGACTCCTGGTTGAAGTCCTGGTCGAAGTGGACGTCGTCGCCGGCGAGGATCGTGTTGATCTGGTTCACCGACTGGTCGTTGATGACGTCGCGGTCGTCCACGTAGGAGTAGTTGTTCACGACGCTGATCAGCTTGGCCTTCGCCGCGGCGTAGTCACCGTGGTCGTCCCCGCCCCAGTCCTTCTTGCCGCCGCCGTGGCCGCCGCC
>NZ_CADDWM010000011.1 GCF_902809835.1 Agromyces sp. Marseille-P2726
TTCTCGACGCGCGTGATGGTGAGGATCAGGAACGGCACGAACACGGCGGCCGCTCGGCTTCGGCACGCTCCTGTGGGCGCCGTTCCGCACCCTCCGCCGTAACCCGGTCCCCACCTTCGGCAGCGGCCTCGTCGTGCAGCTCGTCTCGGTCGTCGCCACGGCCGCCGTGTTCGTGCCGTTCCTGATCCTCACCATCACGCGCGTCGAGAACGCCTCCGCGGCCGACGCCGACGCGATCCTCTCGGGCGCCGTCGGCGGGCTGCTCCTGCTGATGCTCGTGCCCATCGCCGTCTCCGTCATCGCGAGCGCCTTCCTGCAGGGCGTCATGGTGCTCGAGGTCGCGACGGGCACGCTCGGCGAGCGGCTGAGCTTCGGTGCGCTGTGGCGGCGCGCGGCATTCCGCATCCGGCCGCTCATCGGCTGGACGCTCATGGTGGCGGCGGCCCTGCTCCTCGCGTTCGGCGTGGTCGTGCTCATCGTCGTGCTGGCCGCATCGATCTCGCCGCTCGGGCTCGCGATCGGCATCGGCGTGGCGATCCTCCTCGGGCTGGGCCTCCTGGTGCTCGGCGCCTGGCTGGGCGTGAAGCTGTCGCTCGTGCCGAGCGCGATCGTACTCGAGCGCGTCGGCATCCGGACGGCCGCCGTCCGCTCCTGGCGCCTCACCGACGAGTACTTCTGGCGCACGCTGGGCACGCTGCTGCTCGTCGCGGTCATCCTCAACATCGCGGCGCAGATCGTCGTGCAGCCGGTCTCCCTGATCGGCACCATCCTCGCGGTCGCCATCGATCCGACCGGCACCGGGTCGGGCCTGACGGTGACCATCGTCACCACCGTCGTCACGATGATCCTCTCGCTGCTGATCGGTGCGATCACGGCGGTCGTGCAGGCCGCGCTCGTCGCGGTCATCTACATCGACCTCCGCATGCGCAAGGAGGGCCTCGATCTCGAGCTCGAGCGGCACGTCGAGGCGCGCGACGCGGGCCGGGCGACGGACGATCCGTACCGGGTGCCCGACCGAGCCGCGCCGGCCCGAGCGAGCGCCACCCCGGCCACCCGAAGCGAGCCTCCGGCAACGTGGTCCTGACGCCCCGCATCGAGATCCCGCTCGATCCCGACGCCCCCGAGGCCCGACGCTGGCTCGAGGAGGAACTCGCGAAGCCCGAGTACCAGAACGCGAAGCCGAGCGCCTTCGACCTGGCCATGCTGGCCGTCCGCGACTGGATCGCGAGCCTCTTCGAGGGTGCGGTCGGCCTGCCGACGCCAGTGCTGTGGCTGCTCGGCGTGCTCCTCGTCGTGGTGCTCGTGGTGGTCGGCCTGCTGGTGTTCGGGGTCCCACGCCTTCGACGTCGGCGACCGGCACCCGCCCCGCTGTTCGACGACGGCGACCTGCGAGACCTGACGACGCTCCGCCGTGCCGCCGCCGCAGCGGCTGCATCGGGCGACTGGCCGCTCGCAATCGAGGAGCGGTTCCGAGCGCTCGTTCGCGGCATGGTCGAGCGCGACCTCGTTCGCGTTCACCCCGGCTCGACGGCACACGGAATCGCGGATGCCGCGGCGCGCCGCTTCCCGGGCGAGGCCGAGGGCCTGCGCGCCGCGGCCGTCGACTTCGACGCCGTGCGATACCTCGGTCGAGCGGGGTCGAGCGAAGCGTACGCCCGGGTCACGGAGCTCGAGCAGCGCCTGGCGCAGACCGCGCCGGCCGGCGCGGTCATGCCCGAACCGGAGCCCGCGCGATGACGGCGTCGCAGACCGCGACACGGCCTCCGCAGCGGGGCGGACCATCCGTCGCCCCGCCGGTGACGCCCACGTTCCGGGCCTTCCTGCGGCGCCACCGTGCGTGGATCGTCATCGCGGCGGTCCTCGTCGTGGGCGCGTTCGTCGTCCTCATCGTGCAGGGCGGTGTCCGAGGTCCCGGGGTTCCGCTGGGTCCGGACAATCCCGCGCCGGCCGGCGCGAAGGCCGTCGTCGAGGTCCTTCGGGCCGAGGGGGTCGACATCCTCGACGCACGCAGCGCCGACGTCGCCGTCGATGCGGCCCGACACGGCGCCACCGTCTTCCTGTTCGACGAGTTCGGGCTGCTCGCCGACGACCGGCTGACCGAGCTCGCCGAGGCGGCCGACCGGCTCGTCGTCGCTCGGCCCGGATTCTCGGCACTCGAGGCCATCGCCCCGGGCGTGCGGCTCGGGGGCGCCGCGACCGGCCCGCTCGACGAGGTCGCCTGCGAACTGCCCCCCGCCGAGCGCGCCGGCGCCCTGTCGGATGGGCAGCAGCTGCTCACGATCGACGATGACGCCGAGGCCCGGGGATGGCGTGGTTGCTTTCGCGACGGCGACTTCGGGTTCGCCGCCGCAACGGGATCCGGTCCGGGCGGGTCGAACGCGGGCGACCTGACCCTCGTCGCCGCGACCACGGTGTTCGAGAACGAGCATGTCGCGGAGGCGGGCAACGCGGCCTTCGCGCTGGGGCTGCTCGGGGCATCCGAGACCCTCGTCTGGTATCTGCCGGGGCCCGGCGACTCCGACGCGGCCGGTGCGCCCTCGCTCGCCGCCCTGCCGCCCGGCTGGGTCGGCCGGGTGATGGTGCTCGCGATCGCGGCCCCCCTCGCCGCCGCGATCGGGCGGGGGCGACGATTCGGCCCCCGGGTCGTCGAGACCCTGCCCGTGCGGTTTCCGGCCGGCGAGACGAGCGGGGGCCGCGCCCGCCTCTACGCGCGGAACGCCGCTCGCGGTCACGCCCTCGACCAGCTCCGGATCGGCACCATCGAGCGGCTCACGGCTCTCCTGAAGCTGCCGCGTTCCGCCTCCGTCGATGAGGTGTCGGATGCCGCGGCGGCCTCGCTCGGCCGCGATGCGGCATCCGTCACCCGGCTGCTCGCCGGCGACCCGCCGCGCGACGACCGCGAGCTCGTGACGCTCGCGGGCGATCTCGAGCATCTCGAACGCGACGTGCGCGAAACCCTGCGCCGAAGCGCCGACGACCACACCGACCCGACAGGAAGGCGAACATGACCGACACGATCGCGACGACCGACGAAGAGCTGCGGGCCGCGCTGAACCGCGTGCGCACCGAGGTCGGCAAGGCGGTCGTCGGGCAGGACGGCGCGGTCACCGGGCTCATCATCGCGCTCCTCACGCGCGGCCACGTGTTGCTCGAGGGCGTGCCCGGCGTCGCCAAGACGCTGCTCGTGCGCACGCTGAGCCGCACGCTCGAGCTCGACACGCGCCGACTGCAGTTCACGCCCGACCTCATGCCGGGCGATGTCACGGGGTCCCTCGCGTACGATCCCCGATCGGGCGAGTTCGCCTTCCGGGAGGGCCCGGTCTTCACGAACATCCTCCTCGCCGACGAGATCAACCGCACGCCGCCGAAGACGCAGTCGGCGCTGCTCGAGGCCATGGAGGAGCGGCAGGTCTCGGCCGACGGGGTGACGCGGCCGCTGCCCGATCCGTTCATGGTGGCGGCGACGCAGAATCCGATCGAGTACGAGGGCACGTATGCGCTGCCCGAGGCCCAGCTCGACCGGTTCCTCCTGAAGCTGGTGCTCGACATCCCCGAGCGCGACGACGAGGTGTCGCTGCTCCGCCGACACGCCGAGGGATTCGACCCGCACGATCTTTCCGCGGCCGGCGTCGAACCGGTGCTCGGCGCGGTGGAGCTCGCCGCGGCGCGCACGTCGGCCGCAGCCGTGGGCGTCTCCGACGACGTGCTCGCGTACGTGGTCGACCTCGCGCGCGCGACGCGTCGGAGCCCGTCGATGCGCCTCGGCGTGAGCCCGCGCGCGTCGACCGCCCTGCTTGCGGCGTCGAAGGCCTGGGCTTGGCTCACCGGCTACGAGTCGCTCACGCCCGACCACGTGCAGGCGATGCTCCTGCCCGTGTGGCGCCACCGCGTGCAGCTGCGGCCCGAGGCCGAGCTCGAGGGCGTGTCTGTCGATGCGGTGCTGCGCGGAGTCGTGCAGCAGGTGCAGGTGCCGCTCTGAGATGGCGGTCTCCGGTCGGTTCGCGCTGCTCGTCGCGCTCGGCGTCATCCCCGTCGTGGCGACGGGGCTGTCGAGCGCGGATGCCGCGTGGCTCGCCCTGCTCGCGTGGCTGGTGCTCTGCATCGGCGTGGGGCTGCTCGACCTCGCGCTCGCTGCTTCGCCTCGCCGGGCGGTGCTGAGCCGGTCGTTGCCCGGTCGCGTCCGGCTGGGCGAGACGGTGACCGCCGAACTGGCCGTGGCGAACACCGGAACGCGAGTCCTGCGCGCCGTGGTGCGCGACGGATGGGAGCCCTCGGCGGGCGTGGCCGGCCCGAACCGCACGGCGCTTCGAGTTCCGCCCGGCGAACGTCGGCGGATGTCGCTCGAGCTCACGCCGTGGCGTCGTGGCGACCGCCGGGTCGAACACGTCACCATCCGATCGTGGGGTCCGCTCGGGCTGTGGGCACGCCAGGCGACCCTCTCGGTGCCCGGACGCGTGCGCGTGCTTCCGCCGTTCCACTCGCGGGCGCACCTGCCGTCGCGCCTCACGCGGTTGCGCGAGCTCGACGGCCGCACTCCGATGCTCATTCGCGGGCAGGGCACCGAATTCGACTCCATCCGGGAGTACGTGCGCGGCGACGACGTGCGCTCGATCGACTGGCGCGCCACGGCGCGCCACAACGACCCCGAGGTGCCGGGCGGCTCACGGCTCATGGTGCGCACGTGGCGCCCCGAGCGCGACCGCCGCATCGTCATCGTAGCCGACCCCTCACGTGCCGCCGCGGCCCGGATCGGCGACGAGCCGCGCCTCGACACCGCGTGGGAGGCCTCGCTCCTGCTCGCCGCGCTCGCATCGCACGCGGGCGATCGCGTCGACTTCCTCGCGTGGGACCGCCGGCTGCGCGGACGCGTGCACGGCGTGAGCGGCGCCGAGCTGCTCGCCCGGATGGTCGACACGATGGCCGACATCGACGCCGAACTCATCGAGGCCGATTGGGCGGCCGTGCCCGGACAGGTGCGTCGGGTGACGAGCCGCCACGCGCTCGTCGTGCTGCTCACCGCCGCCGATTCCCCCGGCACCGCCAGGGGCCTGCTGGCGGTGCTGCCGCAGCTCACCGCGCGCCACACCGTGATCGTGGCGTCGGCCGCCGACCCCGCCCTCGTGGCGGCGAGCCGCGAGCGCGGGTCACTCGACGAGGCGTACCGGGCGGCGGCGGCCGGGCGCGCACTGCTGGACGGCGAGCGCGTCGCGGGGGCGATCCGCCGGCTCGGGGCGATCACCGTGACCGCGCCGCCCAGCGAGTTGCCGCCGGCGCTCGCCGACCGGTACCTCGAACTCAAGGCCGCCGGCCGCCTCTGATTCGACGTGTGACCGCCGAGTGTGCTCGAAACGCCACCGCCACGTCGGGGAGGAGCGGCGCGGCGAGTGGTTTCGGACACACTCGGCGCCGTGGCATCCGTCGACTCAGCCGGCCGTCATGCGGGTGGCCCCGGCGTCGAACTCCTCGAGGTCTCCGGTCGCCCCCGCCCTCGCGGCACGACGGCCGAGCACCAGCATGTAGGCGAGGAAGCCCGCGAGCGCGAGGAGGCCGACGCCGATCTTCACCGGCCACGGCCACGGAGCCGGCGTCACGAACCCCTCGATGACTCCCGAGACGAAGAGGAAGAACACCAGCCCGATCGCAACGCTGAAGAGGGCCCGGGCGTCCTCGGCGAGCGCCTGCGCTCGTGACCGCGACCCTGGCGCGACCCACGCCCAGAAGATCCGGAGCCCGGCCGCTGCGGCGACGAACACGCAGGTGAGCTCGAGCAGTCCGTGCGGCGCGATGTAGAGGAAGAAGGTGTCGGCTTCGTCGTACGCGAACATGATCGCGGCGGTCAGGCCGAGGTTCTGCGCGTTCTGCAGGATCACCCACGGCACCCACACCCCGAGGATGCCGAACGCCACGCACTGGGCCGCGATCCACGCGTTGTTCGTCCAGACGGCCCCCGCGAACGAGGCGGCCGGATTCTCGGAGTAGTAGGCGACGAACCCCTCCTCCGCGAGCTGGCGGAACTCCTCCTCGGTGCCGAGCGTTGCGAGCACGCGCGGGTCAGCGGCGACCCACCACGCGTACAGTGCGGCGACCGCGACGGTCGCGACGGCCACGGCGAGGGTCAGCCAGCGGAGCCGGTAGAGCGCGGCGGGCAGCCCGTCGACGGCGAACCGCGTGAACTGGCGCAGCGGGTTCTCGGGCGTTCCCGTGAACCGCAGTCGCGCCCGCGCGAGCGAGATCGAGAGGCGGTCGCCGAGCGCGGTGGATCCGGCGGTCGTCTGCACGAGCGAGAGGTCGGATGCCGCAGCCTGATACCGCTCGATGAGCTCGTCAGCGCCGGGACCGTCGAGCCGGCCCGAGCGTGCGAGCGCGTCGAGCCTCTCCCAGTCGGCGCGACGGGCGGAGGCGAGGGCGTCGAGATCCATCTGCTTGAATACTACCCATGGCCGACGCGACCACAGCGCCCCGCCGAGTCGCCCGGTTCGACGACGAGGGTCTCGTGACCGGCGAGGCCGTCACGCTCGATGTGCGCCCCGCGAGCGCCCTCATCCGCGCCGGCGGCACGGCCATCGACGTGCTGCTGACGATCGTGCTCCTGCTCGGGCTCCTCTTCGCGTTGAGCGGGCTCTCGGTCGATGCGGCGGCATTCCGCGCCATCATCATCACCGGTCTGGTGCTGTGCATCGTCGTGATCCCCACCGCGGTCGAGACCGCGTCGCGCGGACGCTCGCTCGGCAAGCTCGCGCTCGGCCTGCGCGTGGTCCGCGACGACGGCGGGGCCATCGGCTTCCGGCACGCGTTCATCCGAGCCCTCGTGGGGGTCCTCGAGATCTACCTCACGTTCGGCGGCCTCGCCGCGCTGGTCGGATTCCTGAACCCGTCGTCCAAACGGCTCGGCGACATCATGGCGGGCACGCACGCCCAGGTCGAGCGGGTGCCGAAGCTGCCGTCGACGGCGTTCGGCGTGCCGGCCGAACTGGCCGCGTGGGCGCCGCTCGCCGACGTCGCCCGGCTCCCCGATCCGCTCGCGCGCCGAGTCGCCTCGTTCTTCGTGAACGCGCCGCACCTCGTGCCCGACAGTCGACGACGCATCGCCGCGTCACTCGCGGCCGAGGTCGCGGCGTTCGTGTCGCCGCTGCCCGATGCCGACCCCGAGCTCTTCCTCGCTGCGATCGTGGCACTTCGACGGGAGCGCGACCTGGCGGCGCTCCGGCTCGAGGACGCGCGGATGACCGCCCTCGAGCCCCAGCTCACGGCGAGGCCCGTGGGCTTTCCCCGGCGCTGACCCTTCCTGTTGGTCGAGTAGGCGCGTCAGCGCTGTATCGAGACCCCGCGACCGGTCTCGATACGCGTCCTCCTGCGTCGAGCGCTACTCGACCACCGAGGCTCAGTACCGGTAGTGGTCGACCTTGTACGGCCCCTCGACGGGCACGCCGATGTAGGCCGCCTGCTCGGGAGTGAGCTCGGTGAGCTCGACGCCGAGCGCGTCGAGGTGCAGGCGGGCGACCTTCTCGTCGAGGTGCTTCGGCAGCACGTAGACGCCGACCGGGTAGTGCTCGGGACGCGTCCACAGCTCGATCTGGGCGAGCACCTGGTTGGTGAACGAGTTCGACATGACGAACGACGGATGCCCCGTCGCGTTGCCGAGGTTCATGAGCCGGCCCTCGCTGAGCACGAGCACGCTGCGCCCGTTCGGCAGGCGCCACTCGTGCACCTGCGGCTTGATCTCGATGCGCTCGGCACCGGCGAGCGACTCCAGCCCGGCCATGTCGATCTCGTTGTCGAAGTGACCCACGTTCGCGACGATGGCGAGGTGCTTGAGGGCGAGCAGGTGGTCGAGGCGCACGACGTCCTTGTTGCCGGTGCCGGTCACGAGGATGTCGATCTCGCCGATGACCGACTCGAGGCGCTTGACCTCGTAGCCGTCCATCGCGGCCTGCAGCGCGTTGATGGGGTCGATCTCGCTCACGATGACGCGGGCGCCCTGGCCGCGCAGCGCCTCTGCCGCACCCTTGCCCACGTCGCCGTAGCCGGCCACGAACGCGACCTTGCCGCCCATGAGCACATCGGTCGCGCGGTTCAGCCCGTCGGGCAGCGAGTGGCGGATGCCGTACTTGTTGTCGAACTTCGACTTCGTGACGGAGTCGTTCACGTTGATCGCCGGGAAGAGCAGCTCGCCGCGTGCGTGCAGCTCGTACAGGCGGTGGACTCCAGTCGTCGTCTCCTCGGTGACGCCCTGGAGCTCGTCGGCGATGCGGGTCCACCGGTCGGGGCTCAGCTCGAGCGAGCGCCGGAGGGTGTCGAGCACGACGCGGAACTCGTGACTCGTGGCATCCGTCGCCTCGGGCACCCGCCCCGCCGCTTCGAACCGGCGACCCTCGTGCACGAGCAGCGTCGCGTCACCGCCGTCGTCGAGGATCATGTTCGGGCCGATCCAGTCGGCATCGGATGCCGCGGCCTCCGCACTCCAGTCGAAGATGCGTTCGGTGCACCACCAGTACTCCTCGAGCGTCTCGCCCTTCCACGCGAACACCGGGACGCCCTTCGGGTCGTCGACGGTGCCGTCGGGGCCCACCACGACGGCTGCGGCCGCCTCGTCCTGCGTCGAGAAGATGTTGCAGCTCGCCCAGCGCACCCGGGCGCCCAGCGCCACGAGCGTCTCGATGAGCACGGCCGTCTGCACGGTCATGTGCAGGCTGCCAGCGATGCGCGCGCCCGCCAGCGGCTTGCTGTCGCCGAACTCCTCACGCAGGGCCATGAGGCCCGGCATCTCGTTCTCGGCGAGCCGCAGCTGATGCCGACCCGATTCGGCGAGCGAGAGGTCGGCGACCTTGAACGGGAGGGCGGATGTCGCGGGCGAGCTGGCGATCGTCATGGGCTCCATTCTCGCAGGCGATTCGACCGCGTTGCGCCGTCAGCCTCTGATGAGCCCCAGCACCTCGTCGCGGATCGCCGTCATGGTCGCGGCATCCGCCCCCTCGACGTTCAGGCGAAGCAGCGGCTCGGTGTTCGAGGGGCGCACGTTGAACCACCAGAACGGCTCACTCTCGGGGGTGAGGCCGGTGACGGTCAGGCCGTCGAACTCGTCGAAGTCGGCTCGGCCGGTGAAGGCCTCGACGATGCGGGTGTACGCCGCCGGCACGTCGTCGACCGTGGAGTTCACCTCGCCCGAGAGCGCGTAGGGCGTGAACCGGGCGGCGACCTCGGAGAGCGGGGCCTGCTGCGCACCGAACTCGGCGAGCAGGTGCATCGCCGCGAGCATGCCGTTGTCGGCGCCCCAGAAGTCGCGGAAGTAGTAGTGCGCCGAGTGCTCACCGCCGAACACGGCACCCGTCTCGTTCATGCGGTCCTTGATGAGGGAGTGCCCGACGCGGGTGCGGATGGCGGTGGCGCCGGCCGCCTCGATCGTCTCGGGCACGTATCGCGAGGTGATGAGGTTGTGGATCACCGCGATCTGCTGCTCGCCCGCCGCGCGCACGCGCTCGATCTCGCGCAGCGCGACGATGGCGGCGACCGCCGACGGGCTCACGGCCCCACCCAGCTCGTCGATCACGAAGCACCGGTCGGCGTCGCCGTCGAAGGCGAGCCCGAGGTCGGCGCCGTGCTCGACCACAGCCCGCTGCAGGTCGACGAGGTTCGCCGGCTCGAGCGGGTTCGCCTCGTGATTGGGGAACGAACCGTCGAGCTCGAAGTACAGCGGCACGATCTCGACAGGGAGCGGGGGAAGCCCGGCTGCCTCGCCGAGGACCGCCGGGACCGTGAGTCCACCCATGCCGTTGCCGGCGTCGACGACCATCTTCAGCGGTCGGATGCCGCTCAGGTCGACGAGCGAGCGGAGGTACGCGGCGTAGTCGGCCAGCACATCGACCTCGACGGCGGTGCCCGGCCTCGCGGCATCCGTGATGCCCTCATCGAGGTACTCGGCGGCCCGATCGCGGATCGCCGCGAGCCCGGTGTCGAGCGAGATGCCCTGCGCGCCCGCCCTCGAGAACTTGATGCCGTTGTAGGCGGCCGGGTTGTGGCTCGCCGTGAACATCGCGGCGGGCGCGTTCATGGATCCCGACGCGAAGTAGGTCTCGTCGGTCGAGCAGAGCCCGATCGACACCACGTCGGCGCCCCGCCGCGTGGCTCCGCGGGCGAAGGCGGCAGCGAATCGGGGCGAGGAGTCGCGCATGTCGTGCCCGACGACCACCCTCGCACCTGCGGCGCCGACCTCGTCGACGAACGCGGCGCCGAGCGCCTCGACGATCTCGTCGTTCAGGCCCTCGCCCACGAGTCCGCGCACGTCGTACGCCTTCACCACCGCGTCGAGGCGCGCGCGACCGTCGGAGGAAGCAGGGGGGTTCATGCCTTGAAACCTACCTCACCGAGCGACACGTGCCGCACGACCTGCCACCCCACCGGGGCCGACGTGCGCTCGGCGTGGCGGGCGCAGAGATCGTAGCCGCTCGGGTCGCGGGAGCCGGCGAGCGGGCCCAGCGCCGCCATGGAGTCGGCGTAGTCGAAGGTGAGGGGCGCGACCGCCTCGGCGGGGCAGGCGGGACGGGGGCAGCGTCTCATGGCTCGACCAGAGTATCGAGCGGGCCGGACATTACGATGGAGGGTATGGCTCGTTCCCGTCGTGTCGCCGCACCGCGCTCGCCCCGACGCCTCGCACGGGACCGGCACGGACGTGGCATGCGCCCCGCGGTCACCGGGCCCCACCTCGAGCCCATCCGCCCGCGGATCGACGAGTTCGACTTCACGATCGCGTCGCCGGCAGCGTACCTGCGCGGGTTGTGGCCCGAGCTCGAGGGCGTGGTGTTCGAGGTGGCGCAGGCGCCCGCCGAGGCGTTGCACGGCGACCACGTCGACCGGTGGCGGGTCTCGCACGACGAGCGGCGCATCACCTTCTATCGCCTGCCGATCGTACGATTCCTGCGGCTCCAGGAGGGCGAGGACCGCGACGAGAAGCTGCTCGTCGAGAGCTGCGTGTTCCGCGCCGTCGCCGAACTGCTCGACCGGGACCCCTGGGAGCTCGCCCCCGGGCGCTACCGTCACTTCTGACCGGGCCGGCTCAACGGGGATACACCTGCAGCGGCGAGTCGAGCGGCCCCGGGGGCTGCACCGCCATCGAGGCCAACTCGTCGGCGCCGCTGAACGACACCGACGCGTGCACGCCCTGCGTCCCGCCGAGCACCACGCGGTCGCCGTCGACGGCGACGGATGCCGCACCCGCTGCGGGCACCGAGACGACGCGCTCCCCGCCGGCTCCGGTCACCGTCGCCTCCACTGCCGCGCCGCCCGGGTTGACGAGGTGCAGGGTCGGCGACGGACCAGGAGGCACCGCCACGACGGCAGACTCGAGCAGCGGCGCCGTGGCGACGGTCCACGCCAGGTCGGACGGCGCCGACGCGTCGGTCTGGCCCTCGGCTCCGCCCACGGTGGTGCGAGCGGCCGCCACGACGGGGGCGTCGGCCTCGATGCGCAGGGTGTACACCCCTGCTTCGAGCGTGCCGAGCGGCACATCGAGCACCTGCCCGGGCTGGAGCGTCGTCTCGATCGTGTCTCCCCCGCTGCCCGACTCGGCGACGACGCCGATCGACCCCTCCACGGCCTCGCCTCCGGGTGCGAAGAGTCGCACGACCGGGTGATCGTCGCCATCGGCGTGATCCTCCGTCGCCTCGACGCCGCCCGCCTGCGGAACGGGCACGCCCGGGATCACCTGACTCGTCGCGGGCGCCGCCGTCGCGCCCGTCAACTCGATGCCGGCGGGCGCGAGGCCGACGACCACCGAGTGCTCGAGGCTCGCCGCGATCGCGCCGCCGGTGCTGGACACGTGCACCACGGGTGAGACGACGTCCGGTGCGAGGCCGGCCAGGGAGAGCACACGCTGGGTGCCGGCGGGCACGATGATGCCGAGCGCGGAGGGAGCGTCGACCGCTCCTGCCTCGCCGAAGACCCGGACGTCGACCGTCGCTGCGACCGCGGTCGGGTTGGCCAGCAGCACGAGGCCGGACCGCCCCAGGTTGGTCGCACCCGCGACCAGCCACGACTCGGCGACGGCCTCGGCGCACGCCGTGGCGGCGAAGCCCCGGAGCGTCTCGGAGTCGACGGCCTGCGACTGCGCACCGGCGAGCATCCCGGCATCGACGCCGCCCGGTTCGGCGGCGATGGCAACGGGGGTTCCGTCGGCACCGGCACCCGCGTCCTCGGACGCCTCGAGCTGGGTCTCCTCCAGCACGGCGTCCGCCGGCTCGGCGGCGGTGACGATGGTCGCCGGCCCGACCGACGTGACCGCCGTCGCGGCCGCGGCGTCCTCGCCCAGCGTGAGCAGCGGGCCGGGACACACGCGCTGCTGTCGGCTCTCCGCCGGCCGCACGAGCACCGAGGGCGGTTCGGCGCGATGATCGGGCCACGGGATGTAGGCAGCCGCGGCCAGCAGGCCGACCGCGAGCGCAGCCGCCCCCAGGAACCCGAGCGCTCGGATGCCGCCTCGAATCAGCGTCCTCCGGTCAACGGCCATCGTCGTCTCCCTTCGACGCGGGCTCGAGGGCATGGTCGGGCTCGGCGTCCGCGTCGGCCCCCGGCTCTGCACCGGCCTCGGGCTCTGCACCGGGCTCGGGCTCTGCACCGGCCTCGGGCTCTGCACCGGGCCCGGGCTCTGCACCGGGCCCGGGCTCTCCGCCGGGCTCGGCGTCCGCGTCGGCGCCGGGCTCGGGCTCGGCCGCCGCTTCGGAGTCTGCTCCGACCGCCGCACCGGCCTCGGGGGCGGGCGAAGCGGAGCCGCCGTCACCGCCTCGAGCACCTCGGCCGCGACGCGGCATCCGCCGATCGGGCTCGCGACCGGCACCGGTCGGGATCGACAGGAGCAGCGCAGCCAGGATCACGATCACCTGCACGGTCGTGATGAGGGCGCCGATCCAGCCGCCTGCCGCCGCGGGAATGCGGGCCGCCGGCTCATCGGGCACGGCGGAGGGGAAACGCCAGAGGGTGCCGAAATCGGTTCGGCCGACGGGTATGAGTGCCGGGTTCCCATCGAGCGCCGTCCGGGCACGCGCCTCCGCCTGCCCCGCCTCGCGGTCGTCGTCGCGTGCGGGCGCCAGCAGCACGAACGCGACCCCGAAGTCTCTCACGGCGGCCTCGGGGTCGAACCCGCTCCGTGAGGCGAGGTTGCCGGCCACGGTCGCGAGCTCCTCGTCGTCGGCACTCAGGTCTGTGCTCGTCTGGTCGAGGGTGGACTGATCGTCGAGCGTCGCACCGCTACCGTGTTCGAGCGTCGCGCGCATGCCGCCGTCGGACTCGGGCTGCATCACGAGCGTGGTGACCCTCGGGTCGGAGTCGGCCTGCGCGACGACGTACGCCGGAAGGCTCCGCTCGCCCGCAGGTGAGAGCGGGACGTCGTCCGTGGCGATCGCGACAACGGCGGGGATCACCGCCACCATGGAGACGACCGCGATCGCTCCGCCGATCAGCGCGGATCCCCGACGGATGGCGGAGATCGCCATCACGGCGGCGAGCGTGAGGCCGAGCCAGGCGAGGCTCAGGCCCCCACCGGCCCAGACCGGCACGACGTCGGGTCCGACGATCGCGACCGACACGTGCGTGGCCGCGACGGCGGTCGCGAACCCGAGCACCACGACGCCGAGCGCGAGGAGTGCCCGACGGATGCCGGGCACGATCACGGACGCGAGCGCGGCGAGCACGAGTGGGATCACCAGTACGCCGGCGATCACCCTCGGGTCGACATCCCAGACGCCGGCGAGGAGTTCGTCCCATCGGCCCCATCCTCCGCTGGGATGCCCGAGTGCGAGCTGCCAGACCGTCGGCGTCGGCCCGCCGACGGGCACGCCCGGGTCGGCCAGCAACGCCATGGGCGTGCCGCGCTGCACCTGCTCGACGATGAGCGGCAGGGCGAGCGCCAGCGCCGGGATGGGAAGCCCGGCCAGCCGCACGGCCGCCGGGCCGCTCACCGCCAGGGCGGCCATCCAGGCGATGACGAGTGCGGGCGCCAGGCTGGGCGATGCGGCGATGACGGCCGCGAAGAGCAGGGAGGCGGTCGCCGCCGCAGCCCACGAGGTGGCGGCGCCGAACACCGCGAACGCGAGCCACCCGAGCAGCACGTGGGCGACGACGGCACCGGGCCGGCCCTCGGCGAGTGCGCTGAGGAACGGCGGGGCGACGGCCCAGACGATCGCGGCCAGGGCGCGCAACGAGCCTCGCTCGGTCAGCCGGGATGCCGCGAACCATGCGCCCATCGCCGCGGCCGGCAGCGCGACGAGCCAGGCCAGCACGAGCGCGAACGACGGCGACCAGAAGGTCAGGGAACCCAGCACGGCGAGCGCACCGGCGAACGGGTCGGCCGCCCCGACGAAGCCCGTGCCGACATCGCGCCATCCATATGCGGCGTTGCGCCAGAGCTCCGCGAAGCCCGAGAGCGGGAGCAGCGCGCCGCCTCCGACTCCCGTCGCGCCGATCAGCCACGAGAACAGTGCGACGGACGCCACGATCGAACCGAGCAGCACCCAGCCCCCGCCCGTGCCGAGGAACTGCAGCTCGTCGGTGCGCCCTCGTGCGCGCACCTTGCGTTCCTCGGCCGCGGCCTGCCGACGACGCCGCACCTCATCGGGTTGCATGCGCAGCGGGGCGATGGCCGACCACCCGGTGGTGCGGGCCGATCTCAGCACACGGCGCGAACGACCTACGCGCAGGCCCGAGAACATGGTCGTGAGCGCTGCGGCGAACTCGCCCGGGATCGAACCGGGCTGCTTCAGCAGCAGGAGTCGTACCGACCGGATCACGGCGAGCGGCAGGAAGCTCAGCCAGTGGAGCGGCACGGCCCACGCGGGCGCGTAGGCGAGCCGTCGGTGCAGCGCCGCCGCGCGCGCGGCGCGAGCCCGTCGGCGCCTCGACCGCCCACGTTCATCGCGGGGTGGGCCGGCGACGCCGGCTCCGGCGAAGCGCACGCGGGCCTCGGGCACGACGCTCACGCGGTGGCCGGCGAGCCGGGCACGCACGCCGAGGTCGAGCGCATCGTCGATCGTCGGCAGCGCCGGGTCGAATCCGTCGAGCGCCTGCCAGACCGCATGGCGCACGAGGATCCCGGCCGGTTCGAGGCCGAGCACGTCGCTCAGCCGGTCGTGTTGCCCCTGGTCCAACTCGTCGACGACGATCGGCACGCTCCGCCCGAACCGGGTCATGGTGCGCCCGAGCGCTGCGATGCGTCGGGGTTCGTCCCACTTCACGAGCTTCGGGCCCGCGACGGCGACCGAGCGGGCGGTCTCGAGGGTCGCCAGCAGGGAACCGAGTGCTCCGGCATCCGGTGCCGAGTCCTCGGCGAGGAGCCAGAGCGCGTCGGCGTCCGACGCGGGGGCATCCAGCACCCGCTCCCCCGCACGCACGGCGTCTCCGAAGGGGAGCGGTTCGCCCGCGTCGACGATGTGCGATGCACCGATCGCCGCAACCTGCTCACGTGCATCGGCATCCGCTTCGGTGAGCACGACCACGAGCGCGTCGGGAGTGCGATCCTGGGCGCGGATCGCGTCGAGGGTGTGCCTGAGGCGGTCGCCGCCATGGTGCACGACGAGGATGGCGGTGACTCTGGGGAACATCGGGGCAAGCCTAAGCGCCGGTCAGTGCGGCATCGGGAAACCGTGCGGGCGTGCCTCGAAACGACGGGCGGGGCTCTGCGACCGGCAGACGCTCAGACGGCGCGCTTGCGCAGCTTGCGGCGCTCGCGTTCGGACAGGCCACCCCAGATGCCGAACCGCTCGTCGTTCGCGAGGGCGTACTCGAGGCACTCGCCGCGCACCTCGCATCCCGTGCAGATGCGCTTCGCGTCGCGAGTGGAGCCGCCCTTCTCGGGGAAGAACGCCTCCGGATCGGTCTGCGCACACAGTGCGTCGCTCTGCCACGCCAGCGGATTGTCATCGCCGACGCCCAGGCGAACCCCCGGAACGCCCAGTCTCACCGGATCGACGAACCAATCGTCAGGTACTCCAGAACGATATTCAGGGTTTCCCATATCGTCTCCCACCCAGTTGTACCGACCACCCAGAGGGTGTGTCATGACAATTACACCGGTGTAATTCGTGGGAGTCAAGTCGCAGATCGTAAACCCTCAACCGCCCGTGGAGGCTTCAACCCGGCTTCGACACGCCGACGCGCACCCGGAACGTTATCTTCCCCCCGAGTGAGGGACACGCCGTCACCCTCCTGTCGCCTCCCGGCGCGCGTCCCACGCGGTGCGCACCATGTCCGCGAGCGAGTGCCGCATGCGCCAGTCGAGGTCTCGAGCGGCGAGCTCGCCCGACGCCACGATGCGGGCCGGATCACCTGGGCGTCGCGGACCGACCTCGGGCGTGAAGTCGATTCCGGTGACCTCTGCGACCGTGCGCATGATCTCACCAACCGAGACGCCATCCCCCGAACCCAGGTTGTAGACCGGCTCGAGGCCCTCGCCGGCCTCGAGGCGCCGGGCGGCCACGACGTGCGCGTCGGCGAGGTCGGCCGCGTGGATGTAGTCGCGCACGCAGGTGCCGTCGGGCGTCGGGTAGTCGTCGCCGTTGATTCGTGGCGTGCGGCCGCCGAGCAGTGCGTCGAAGACGAGCGGGAAGAGGTTGTGCGGACTCGGGTCGAACACGTCGCTCGTGCCGGAGCCGACGACGTTGAAGTACCGCAGGCTCGTGTGCCGGAGCCCGGTCGCACGCCCCTGGTCTGCGAGGAGCCACTCGCCGATGAGCTTCGATTCGCCATAGGGCGACTGGGGGCGCGTCTCGGTCTCCTCGGTGACGAGGTCGACGTCGGGCGTTCCGTACACCGCGGCGCTCGACGAGAACACCATGCGGTCGACGCCGGCGGCGTCCATCGCGGCGAGGAGCGTCGCTGTGCCGGTCACGTTCTGCTGGTAGGTGTGCAGCGGCTTCGAGACCGACACGCCGGCGTACTTGTAGCCGGCCAGGTGCACGACCCCGCGAACCTCGTACCGCTGCATCGTCGACTCGAGCTGTGCTCCGTCGAGGATCGTCCCGTGTACGAACTCCGTGTCGTCGGGAAGGAATGCGTGTCGTCCTGACGAGAGATCGTCCACGACGACGGTGTCGATGCCCTGCGCGGCGAACGCCCGCACGACGTGTGCTCCGATGTACCCGGCACCGCCGGTGACCAGCCAACTCATGCATCCGCCCTTCGCGCCCGGTGCGTCCGGGCGCTTCCCCGATCGTATCGGGGGCGGGCGGCCTCATCCCGGCGCGGCGAGCGCCGGGCGAGCTGGGTCAGACGAGGCGAGTGGGGAGGTTCTCGGCGTGCCGGTTCCGGTCGCGGATCTCGGGACGACCGTAGCCGTCGCTCTCGAGACGCAGGACGGTTGCGAGCACCCCCCAGATCGCGAGGGCCGCGATGATGAGGAAGATGACGGTGTTCATGGCAGAAAATATACTCCTTGCAAGATCCTGCCGACAGTGGCAGAGTAACCACCAGACGACAAATTCCTGCCAATCGGAGGACCCCGTGCTTCACACCATCGCCTGCCTCGCGGTTCCGCAGATGGCGCCCTTCGAATTCGGCGTCATCTGCGAGGTCTTCGGCATCGATCGGGCCGATCAGGGCGGCCCCACGTTCGACTTCCACATCGTGGCCGCAGATCCTGGCCCGGTCACCACCAAGCTGGGGTTCGACGTGGTCGTGCACGAGGGCCTCGACTTCGCCCTCGACGCCGACCTCGTCGCCGTTCCGGCCTCGCTCATCGACACCCCACCCGACGAGCGCGTGCTCGAGATCATCCGCCGCGCCGTCGAGCGCGGGGCGTGGGTGCTGTCGGTGTGCTCGGGCGCCTTCACGCTCGGTCACGCCGGCGTGCTCGACGGCCGTCGGTCGACGACGCATTGGATGTACACCGACCGCCTCGCCGACATGTTCCCCGCAACCGACGTCGACCCCGACGTGCTGTTCGTGCAGGACGGCAAGGTCGTCACGGGCGCCGGCACCGCCGCGGGCATCGACGCCGCGCTGCACATCGTGCGAACCGAGCTCGGGGCGAGCGCCGCGAACATCATCGCCCGCCGCATGGTGGTTCCGCCGCAGCGCGACGGCGGGCAGTCGCAGTTCATCCAGACTCCGGTTCCCGAGGTGCAGAGCGACTCGTTCGCGAAGGTCACCGAGTGGATGCTCGAGCACCTCGACCAGGACCTCACGGTCGACCTGCTCGCTCGCAAGGCGCTGATGTCGCCGCGCACCTTCGCGCGCCGCTTCCGCGCCGAGACCGGCACGACGCCGAACGCGTGGCTGAACCGCCAGCGCCTCCTTCGCGCCCAGCAGCTGCTCGAAGAGACGACGCTCACCCTCGAGGAGGTGGCCCGCGAGACCGGCTTCGGCGCCGCGGCCGTCATGCGCCATCACTTCCTGAAGGTGCTTCAGACGACACCCACGCAGTACCGGCGCGTCTTCGGCCCGCGCGCCGTCGGCTGACCCCCGCCGCGAGTGCGCGCCGTCGACCTCTTCAGCCAGCGGATGCCGCGGAGTCCCCGGTCGTCGCGACCCAGGCGATCCCCGCACCCCTGATCTCGAGCGAACCCTCGTCGGGCGTCGCGTAGAGGGCATCGCCGCGCGAGAGCGACGCCTCGGCGTGTGCGCCCCGGACGCGGAGCTCGCCACCCTCGGCCAGCACGATCGCCGGGCCGGCGAGCGGCACCTCGGCGGCGTCCGCCCCCGGCTCCGCCCGGTACAGCACGAAGTCGGGGACCTCGGGTCGATAGGCGACGACGCCGGCACCCGCCCGCTCGGGCTCGAGTCGCGGCGGCGCCATCGGCGTGAAGTCGAGCACGTCGAGGAGCTCGGGCACGTCGATGTGCTTGGGCGTGAGGCCGCCCCGGAGCACGTTGTCGCTCGCCGCCATGAGCTCGACGCCGAGTCCCGACAGGTACGCATGGATGTTGCCCGCAGCCAGGTAGAGCGCCTCGCCGCGGCGCAGTCGCACCCGGTTGAGGAGCATGGAGATCACGATGCCGGGGTCGCCGGGGTAGGCCGCCGCGAGCGAGCCGACCGTCTCGAACGAGAGCGCGTACTCCGAACGGCCGGCGGTGTCGGATGCCGCGAGCGCCGTCACCCGCTCGGTGACCCAGGCGGCCTCGCCGGTGTCGCCGCCCCGCCCGTCGCGAAGGAGCCACTCGACCGTCTCGCGCAGCGGCTCGTCGCCGGAGAGGTGCTCCGCGAGCAGGTCGAGCGCGCCCTGGTCGGGCGTCGAGCTCGCGGCATCCGCTGCTCGGAGCACCCCGAGCAGGCCGTGCACCTCGGCGAGCGGACGGAACCCCGAGAGCGCATCGAACGTCTCGCTGACGGCGACGAGCAGCTCGGGCTTGTGGAACGGGTCGCGGTAGTTGCGGTCGTACGCGGTGAGGGGGATGCCGGAGGCCTCCTCGCGCGCGAACCCTGCCCGTGCCTGCTCGGGGGTCGGATGCGCCTGCAGCGAGAGCGGTGCTGCGGCCGCGAGGACCTTGAGCAGGAACGGCAGCCGGGCGCCACGAGCCGCCAGCGCCGGCCCGAGCGCACCGTGGGGATCAGCCGCGATCCACGCGGCCAGGTCGGCGTGGCCGACGGATGCCGCATCGCGGATCTTCGCCGGCGACCCCGCGTGAGCGCCCAGCCACAGCTCGGCCTCGGGCTCGCCCGACGGCTCGACCCCCCGGAACTCGGCGATCGCCGTCGTCGAGCCCCAGGGGTAGTCCCGGGGCGTGTTGCCGATCGCCACGAACATGCTCCGCGACCCCTTCCTCGTGTCCGCGGTCCAAGCTATCAACGCACCGCGGGTGCCGCCCGATAGCCTTGGGTCCATGAGCCCGGGACGACGACGCGCCCTCACCGGCGCGTACGCGACGTTCGCGCTGTTCACGGTGCTCGCGGGGCAGTTCTGGCGCAACCTCCTCGGCTGGTGGGGCTTCGGCGCCGTGGTGCTCGTCGTGGTCGGCGGCGCGATCGCCCTCGTCGTCGCCGAGCGTCCGACGTGGATCTGGCGGCGTGTGCCGAAGTCCACGATCGCGTTCCTCCTCATCGCCACGCTCTCGATCGCCTGGTCGTTCTACCCCGGGGCGTCGGCGTTGGGTGTCGCCATCACGCTCATCACCACGTTCGTCGCGGTCGTGCTGGCGCTGTGCCTCAGCTGGAATCGCTTCGTACAGACCCTCGCCGGCGCGCTCAAGTGGGTCCTCGTGCTCTCGATCCTCTTCGAGCTGTGGGTGGCCGTGTTCGTGCGCCAACCCCTGCTGCCGAACTTCCCCGACTTCGAGGTCGACGGCAAGCTGCCGATGGCGTTCTACTGGTCGCGCGCGCTGCTCTTCGAGGGCGGACCCATCGAGGGCATCGTCGCCAGCCGCAACCTCCTCGGCATGGTCGCGCTGCTCGGCCTCATCGTGTTCGGCGCGATGCTGGCGGCGGGCACGATGCGCCGCGCGCAGGGCATCGCGTGGCTCGTCGTCGCCGGCGTCGTGTTCGCCCTCACGCGATCGGCCACCGTCATCCTCGTCGCGGTCATCGTGCTCATCGCCCTCGGGTTCGCGGCGTGGGCCCGGCGCACCGAACCCGGCCGGCGGCGGGGCCTGTACTGGGCCGCAGCCGGCGCGCTCGCGGCATCCGTCACGGCGCTCGTGGTGCTCTGGAACACGCTGCTCGACGTCTTCGGCAAGGGCGAAGACCTCACGGGCCGGCTCGACATCTGGGCGTCGGTGATCGGGCTCGCGACCCAGCGGCCGTGGTTCGGCTGGGGCTGGGTCGGCTACTGGAACCCGCTCGTCGAGCCGTTCGACGATCTCGCCGTCCGCAAGGGAGTCACGTACCTGCAGGCCCACAACGCGTGGCTCGACGTGTGGATGCAGCTGGGGGTCGTCGGGCTCGTCGCGTTCGCCTCGATCGTGATCGGGGCGCTCTGGCGTTCCTGGTTCCTCGCCGTCGACCGGCCGATGGATGCCGCGGGCCGCTCGCTGCCGTACTCGGCCGCGTCGCTCCTGCCACTGCTGCTGCTCGTCGCGCTCATCGGGCAGAGCCTCGCCGAGAGCCGCATCCTCGTCGAGAGCGGCTGGCTGCTGCTCATCGCGATCGCGTGGTCCACCAAGCGGCGGCAGTGGGAGCATGAGCCGCTCCCGGCTGATCCGCCGCCCGTGCCGGCGTTCCGCCGCCCGCCCGAGGGGGACGCGTGAGCGCTGCCGACGACGGTGCGCACGTCGTGCACGCACTGCGCCAGTTCGCCGGTTCCGCCCGGTTCGCCCAGGCCCTCGCCCTCGTGACGGTCGGGTTCGCGTTCTCGACGCACGCACTCCGAGCGCTCATCGGATGGCCCGGGCTGATCGCGGTCCTCGCCGGACTCGTGGCGTTGTGCGGCATCTCGCTCGTCGCCCGATGGCGCGCGGTCGAGTGGTACGGCATCCTCCCGATCTCGATCCTCGTCTTCGTCGGGTGGTGCGTCGCCTCCGTGCTGTGGAGCGGCCCGACCGGCAACGCCCCGGCCGTGACGGCCGTGCGGGTGACGTACCTCGTGGCGTTCGCCTTCCTGGGCGTCTACGTGGCGCTCATGCGCGACACCATCCAGATCGTGCGGGCGTTCGGCGACGTGATGCGCGTGCTGCTCGGCGTGTCGCTGACGCTCGAGGTGCTCTCGGGGATCCTGCTCGACGTGCCGATCGCGTTCCTCGGCATCCAGGGCGACATCGCGCGGCTCGGGCCGATCCAGGGCATCTTCGGCTCGCGGAACATGCTTGGATTCGTCGCGCTCATCGCTCTCCTCACGTTCGTGGTGGAGTGGCGGACCCGGATCGTCTCACGCGCCCGCACCTGGGGGTCCCTGGCGCTCGCGCTCGTCTGCATCGCGCTGGCGGGGTCGCCGGCCACCTGGGTGGCCCTCGGCGTGTCCGTCCTCGCCGTCGCGGCCCTGTACGGCCTGCGTCGGGCCGAACCCGTGACGCGGTGGCGGTGGCAGGTCGCGCTGCTCGTCGCCGTGCTCGTCGTGCTCGTCGCCGGCTGGATCCTGCGTGTCCGCATCATCGAGCTCCTCGATGCGCGAGGCGAGTTCGACGTGCGACTCGACGTGTGGCGCGAGCTCTCGCGCTACCTCAACCTCAATCCGCTGCAGGGATGGGGCTGGGTCGGTGCCTGGCGCGATGCGCCGCCGTACACGTGGATCGAGCTCGCCACAGGGCGCCCGCACGCATCCGCGCTGAGCGCCTGGATCGACGTCTACTTCCAGGTGGGCGTGATCGGCGCCGTCTCGTTCATCGCGCTCGTCGGCGTCGCGCTCGTCCGCGCCTGGTTGCTCGCCTCCACGCGGCGCAGCGTCGTGTACGTGTGGCCGGCGCTGATGCTCGTCGTCATCACGGTGACGAGCTTCGCCGAGAGCTTCGCGCTCATCGAGGGCGGGTGGCTGCTGCTCGTCGTCTGCGCCGTGAAGGCCGCTCGCGACATGAGCTGGCGCGACGCGCTGGCTGCGGGGCGTGCGCCGGCAACCACCACGTTCTGAGCGGAGCACGTGCCTCGGCGACGAGCCGGCGCCGTGATGGGGTCACCGCGACCTCGACGCGGTCACTCCTCCCGGCCGAGTGAACGCGCCCAGACGTCCATCGACGTGATGTGCGGCAGGGCCGTGCGGTACCGCTTGCTCAACGCAGCCCAATCGCGTCGATACCGCAGATTCAGGCGGATGGAGTCGGCGAGCATCCGTCGGAACCGGCGCCGGTCGCGCACGTGCCAGGTCACGCCCGATCCCTCGGCGTTCGTGATGAGCACACTGTCGTGCTCGGGCACCTGGAACCAGCGGGCGTCCTGGTAGGGCAGGTGCGCCTTCGGGGCATCCGTTCCCCGGGGCTTCGTCATGGTGTGCCGCCACACCACGCCCAGCAACCAGCGGACGAAACCCACTCCTCGTGGGCCCGGATCGATCGTTCCGGTCGTCACCGACCGGATCTCGCGTGCCGGGAAGCGCGGCAGCTCTTCGGCCGACCGCAGCACCCGCGCCTCGGTGAAGTGGGCGCCGAGCGATCTGACCCGTGCCAGCCGGTCGACCATGTCGGTGTGGAGCTGCTCGGGTCCGCTGAGCACGTTGCGAATGGCCTCGTGCTTCATCGCGACCGTGTAGTAGTCCATCGTGAGGAGGTTCTTCAGGTCGCTGGCGAGATTCGAACGCCACAGCTTGCCACCTCGCTTCATCGGCGAGTGGAGCAGTGCCACGACGAGGCGGTTGCGCGCGTGGAAGAACGCCTGCCAGTCGTGCGTATCGTCCTTGTCGACCCAGGAGACGTGCCAGACCGCGGCACCCGGCAGGCTGACCGTCGCGTAGCCGTGATCGCGAGCCCGAAGCGAGTACTCCGCGTCATCCCACTTGATGAACACGGGAAGTGACAGGCCGATCTCGCGGATGATCTCGACCGGGATGAGCGACATCCACCAGCCGTTGTAGTCCACGTCGAAGCGTCGGTGGATCCACTGCGTCTGCCGCAGGTTGGAGTCGGTGAAGTCGTGCCGGTCGGGCGTGAACGGACCCCACATGAAGGGACCCCAGTGGATGCCCTCGGCGTAGGCGTGGAGCTTCGACTTGTCGTACATGTCGAGCATGTGGCCGCCGACGATCGTCGGGCGATTGCAGAAGTTGCCGAACGTGATCGCGCGCCGGATGCTCTCGGGCTCGACCTCGACGTCGTCATCGAGGAGCAGGACGTACTCCGAGCGACCGTCGCGCACCGTCTCGAGCATGCCGCGCGAGAACCCCCCCGAGCCGCCGAGGTTCGGCTGCTCGATGACCTCGAGGCGGCCGCCGAGGCTCTGCTCCGCGGCCGGGAATCCGCCGTCGTCCCTGATGCGCTGGGTTCCCTGGTCGACCACCAGCACCCGGTCGATCAGGGCGAGCGCGTGCGGGTCGTTCCCGATCTCGCGGAGCAGCCGCGTGCAGTAGTCGCCCCGGTTGAGGGTCGTGATCGAGACGGTCGCGGTTCCGGTGGTGCGTGGCGTCGCGCCGGGTCGTGCCAGCCAATCGGCCTCGACCAACGAGAGCGGCTCGTCGCCCGCCACGAGATCGAACCAGAGCCAGCCGCCGTCGATGAACGATGAGAACGGCAGGTCGAACTCGCTGACCGCCTCCCCCGAGACCTCGATTCCGTCGACGCGCTGCACGACGCCGCGGGCGTTGGAACGGAAGACGACGACGCGGCCCGAACCGCGGGTGCCGACCCGAAGCACCACGCCGTCGAGCGTGGTCCACGTGTTCCAGTAGCTCGCCGGGAACGCGTTGAAGTACGTCGCCAGCGAGATCGACCGGCCGGCGGGCACCGTGAGGCCCCGGCGTCCGTCGAGCAGGGCCACGCTGGTGCGGGAGGTGAGCCGAAGCGGACGACGCGCGAGATTGCCCATCTCGAAGCCGCGAGCACGCGCGAGCTGCGACGAGCCGTCGACGCTGTCGGTTCCACTCCAGGTCTCGGCGTCGAGATAGAGCGGCAGCGCCTGGGGATCGCCGTGCACGGGGAACACGACACGCTGCAGCACGGTCAGCGGCTCGGCCTCGATCGGATCCGTCATCTCGCAGTCCTCGGTGTTCGATCGGCGCTCAGGCGAACGCGGGCTTCAACTTGTTCTCGTACATCGACAGTGCCGAGCCGATCGCCATGTGCATGTCGAGGTACTGGTAGGTGCCGAGGCGACCGCCGAAGTACACGTCGGGCTCGGACTTCCCGAGTTCGCGATACGCGAGGAGCCGGGCGCGGTCATCGGGAGTGTTCACCGGGTAGTACGGCTCGTCCTGCCGAGCGGCGAAGCGCGAGAACTCGCGCATGACCACGGTGCGATCGGAGGGGTACTCCCGCTCGGGGTGGAAGTGCCGGAACTCGTGGATCCGCGTGTACGGCACGTCGAGGTCCGCGTAGTTCATGACCGACGTTCCCTGGAAGTCCCCCACGTCGAGCACCTCGACCTCGAAGTCGAGGGTTCGCCACGACAGCGCGCCCTCGGCGTAGTCGAAGTACCGGTCGACCGGGCCCGTGTAGACCACCGGGACGCTGCCGACCACCGTGCGCCGGTTGATCGGCTGCGACTCGTCGAAGAAGTCGGTCGACAGCCTCACCTCGATGCGGGGGTGATCGGCCATGCGCTCGATCCATGCGGTGTAGCCGTCGGTCGGCAGGCCCTCCCAGGTGTCATTGAAGTACCGGTTGTCGTAGGTGTACCTGACCGGGAGTCGGCTGATCACCTCGGCCGGGAGGTCCTTCGGGTCGGTCTGCCACTGCTTGGCGGTGTAGTCGCGGATGAACGCCTCGTAGAGCGGGCGCCCGATGAGCGAGATCGCCTTCTGCTCGAGGTTCTCGACCGACGCCGCGTCGACCTCGGCCGCCTGCTCGGCGACGAGGGCGCGTGCCGCCGATGGGCCGTGGGCTGCCCGGAAGAACTGGTTCAGCGTGCCCAGGTTGATGGGCAGCGGATACACCTCGCCGCGGTGCGTGGTGTACACCCGGTGCACGTAGTCGGTGAACGTCGTGAAGCGGTTGACGTACTCCCAGACCGCCGGGTTGGAGGTGTGGAACAGGTGCGCGCCGTACCGGTGGACCTCGATTCCGGTCTGGGGCTCGGGCGAGCTGTAGGCGTTGCCGCCGATGTGGTCACGACGATCGATCACCAGCACACGACGGCCGAGCTCCTCCGCGACGCGTTCCGCCACCGTCAACCCGAAGAATCCAGATCCGACGACTACGAGATCGACGTCCGCCATGTATTCAGTCCCATTCCTGTCGTGGATCCCGCCCGGAGCTGCAGCCGAGCGTGCGGCCGCTGGCGAGCCAACGGTCGATTCTAGCCGCCGACGGCTGAGCGCATGCGTCGGGCGCGCTCACCGGTCGCGGAGCAGGCCGGTGAGGTAGTCACCGTAGCCGCTCTTCGCGAGCGGTGCGGCGAGCGCCGCGAGGCGCTCGTCGTCGATCCATCCCGCACGCCAGGCGATCTCCTCGATGCATCCGATCTTGAATCCCTGTCGCTCCTCGATCACGCGCACGTAATCACCCGCCTGCATCATCGATTCCACCGTGCCGGTGTCGAGCCACGCGGTGCCGCGGTCGAGCACCTGCACGTGCAGGCGCCCCTCGCCGAGGTAGTGCTGGTTGACGGCGGTGATCTCGAGCTCTCCGCGGGCGCTCGGCCGGATGCCCTTCGCGACGTCGACGACCGAGTTCTCGTAGAAGTAGAGGCCGGGCACCGCGAAGTTGCTCTTCGGTCGCGCGGGCTTCTCTTCGATGGAGATCGCGCGGAAGTCGCCGTCGAACTCGACCACGCCGTAGTCGCCCGGGTTGCTCACGTGATAGGCGAAGATCCGGGCGCCGTCGATGCTCGTGTTCCGCTGCAGGGCCGTGCCGAGCCCCGCACCGTGGAAGATGTTGTCGCCGAGCACCAGGGCGACGGCCTCGTCGCCGATGAACTCCTCACCGATGATGAAGGCCTGGGCGAGCCCGTCGGGCGAGGGTTGCACGGCATAGTCGAGGCGCAGGCCGAGCTCGGAACCATCGCCGAGGAGCGCTCGGAACTGCGAGTCGTACTCGGGCGTCGTGATGATGAGGATCTCGCGGATGCCGGCCATCATGAGCGTCGACAGCGGGTAGTAGACCATCGGCTTGTCGTAGATGGGCATGAGCTGCTTGGAGATGCCCCTGGTGATCGGCCAGAGACGGGTGCCCGATCCGCCCGCGAGGATGATGCCGCGCATCAGCCGACGCTCGCGAGCGACTCGTAGTGCCGTCGGGCCTCGTCCCAGGTGGGGAGGATGCCGAGTCGCTCCGCCTCGGCGAGGGAGGGCGCCGCGGCATCCTTCTCGGACAGGATCGGAGCACCGGCGGCCGGCGGCAGTTCGAGCCCGATCGCCGGGTCGAGCGGGTTCACGCCGAACTCACGCTCGGGACGGAAGACGTCGTTGACGAGGTAGCTGACCGTGGCATCGTCGGTGAGCGCGACGAATGCGTGACCGAGCCCCTCGGACAGGTATACGACGCGTCGGTCGACCGCGTCGAGGAGCACCGAGTCCCAGCGGCCGAACGTCGGCGACCCCACCCTGATGTCGACGACGTAGTCGAGCACCGATCCGGACATCGCGGTCACGAGCTTGGCCTGGCCGGGAATGGCGGCGAAGTGGATGCCGCGGAGCACGCCCCGGCGGGACACCGAGAGGTTCGCCTGGCGCAGGTCGAGCGCGTGGCCGACCGCCTGCTCGAGGATCTCGAACCGGTACCACTCGAGGAAGAGGCCGCGGTCGTCTCGGAACTGCGTCGGCGTCAGCTCGTAGCCGTCGGGTATCGCCAGTTCGCGGATCTGCACCCGAGCAGCCTACCAACGGGGCTCCCGGTAGACTCGCGACCGCATCCCCCACCCAGAACGGACCCGCGCATCCATGAAGATCCTCGTGACCGGCGGCGCCGGCTTCATCGGCTCGAACTTCGTCCGCCGCACGCTCGAGGACGCTTACGACGGTCTCGAGGGCGCCGAGGTGGTGGTGCTCGACGCCCTCACCTACTCGGGCAACCTGGAGAACCTCGCCCCGATCGCGCACTCCCCCAGGTACTCGTTCGTGCACGGCGACATCCGCGACGCCGCCCTGCTCGACCGGCTCCTCCCGGGCCTCGACGCGGTCGTGCACTTCGCCGCCGAGAGTCACGTCGATCGGTCGGTCCGCGACGCGTCGGCCTTCGTCGACACCAACGTCGTGGGCACGCAGCGCCTGCTCGATGCCGCGCTGCGCGCCGGCGTCGCGCGCTTCGTGCACGTCTCGACCGATGAGGTGTACGGGTCGATCGAAGCGGGATCCTGGCGCGAGGATCACGTGCTCGAACCGAACTCGCCCTATTCGGCGTCGAAGGCGGCCAGCGATCTCCTGGCCCGCTCGTACCACCGCACCCACGGGCTGGACATCTCGATCACGCGGTGCTCGAACAACTACGGCCCGTACCACTTCCCCGAGAAGGTCATCCCGCTGTTCGTGACGAATCTCATCGAGGGCCGGCGAGTCCCGCTCTACGGCACGGGTGCCAATGTGCGCGATTGGCTGCACGTCGACGACCACACGCGCGCGATCGCCGCCGTGCTCACACGCGGCCGTTCCGGCGAGATCTACAACATCGGCGGCGGCACCGAGCTCTCGAACCGGGAGCTCACCGAGCTGCTGCTCGCGGCCACCGGACGCGACTGGAGCTACGTCGAGCTCGTCGAGGACCGCAAGGGACACGATCTGCGGTACTCGGTCGACAGCTCGAAGATCCACCGTGAGCTCGGCTACGAACCGCTCGTGCCCTTCGAGCAGGGCCTGGCCGACGTGGTGCAGTGGTATCGCGACCACCGTTCCTGGTGGGAGCCGCTCACCGCGAAGGCGGCACTCGGGTGAGCACGAGGGGGCGCACGCTCCTGGTGGGTGCGAACGGCCTGCTCGGCAGGGATCTGCGAGCCGCGCTCCGCGACCGGGATACGACGGCGGTCGCGCGATCCGATCTGGATGTCACGGATGAGGCGGCGGTCGTCGCCGCAGCCGCCGGCCACGACACCATCGTCAACGCGGCGGCATACACCAGGGTCGACGAGGCGGAGTCGGATGAGCCGGCCGCGTACGCGGTGAACGCCCTCGGGGCCCGCAACCTCGCGGTCGCGGCTGCACGACACGGCGCACGACTCGTGCAGGTCTCGACCGACTACGTCTTCGACGGGCGGTCGACCGCTCCGTACCCCGAGGACGCGCCGCGCCACCCGATCTCGGCGTACGGACGCACGAAGGCGGCGGGCGAGGAATTCGTGGAGCAGATCGCTCCCGACCGTTCGTACATCGTCCGCACGGCGTGGCTGTACGGGGCTCACGGACCGAACTTCGCCCGCACCATGCTCGCGCTCGCTGCTTCGAAGGACACGTGGGCGGTCGTCGACGACCAGCACGGCCAGCCGACGTGGGCCCGCGACCTGGCCGACGCGATCGTGGCGTTGCTCGACGCCGATGCACCGGCGGGCATCTACCACGGCACGAGCTCGGGCGAGACGACCTGGTTCGGATTCGCACGGGCGGTGCTCGCGGCATCCGGACTCGATCCCGATCGGATCACGCCGACCGGCAGTGCCGACTTCCCGCGGCCTGCACCCCGGCCCGCATACTCCGTGCTGGGCCACGCCGCGTGGACGTCTGCCGGGCTCGCGCCCATCCGCGATTGGGAGGAGGCGCTGTCGGCCGCCGTCGTCGCCGGCGCCCTCGCCGCGGCCGGGGCACAGGCGACATGATCCGTACCAGACGGCTGTTCCGCGCCGCGGGCGGGTACGGCATCTCCGTGGTCATCAGCGGAATCGTCAGTATCGCGGTGATCCCGACCGTCATCATCGTCGCCGGTGAGACGGCGTGGACCACGATCGCCGTCGCGCAGGCGGTCGCCGGGTTCGCATTCGTGATCGCCACCTACGGATGGGGCGTGACGGGACCCACCGATGTGGCGGGGCTCCGGGTCGAGGAGCGCGGACGGTACTTCTTCGACTCGCTGCTCAGCCGAGCGTGGCTCAACCTCGTCGTGCTCGCCGTCTCGATTCCACTGGCGATCGTGATCGCCGACGGGGATCCGTGGCTCGCAACGCTCACGGTGAGCAGCGGCATCCTGGTGGCGCTCTCGTCGGGGTGGTTCTACGTCGGCGAGAAGAGCCCGATCCGGTTCCTGTTGTACGACACCGTGCCGCGCCTGATGGGAACCGCGGCGGGTGCCGGAGTGCTCATCGTCACCGGCGAGGTGCGCTGGTTCGCCGGACTGCAGCTCCTCGGGGTGATCGCGGCAGCCGTCATCTGCACGATCGACATCCTCAGGCGTCACAGCGGATGGACCTTCACGGCATCGCCGGTGCGCGCCGTGCGGAACCTGCACGGCCAGGCGGCCCCCGTGACGATGGCGGCGACCACCTCGCTCTACGTGAACGTGCCGGTCGTCATCGTGCAGATCTTCCTGCCGAGCGCGACGGCGGTGTATGCGCTCGCCGAGCGCATGGTCCGGCTCTCGCTGTACGCGACGAGGCCCTTCGTGCAGGTCGCTCAGGGCTACGTTCCCGCCGATGATCGCAACGTGCTCGTCGAACGCGCTCGGCGGGTGACCGGTCTCGCGCTCGGAATGGCCCTCGTCGGCGGCATCGCCTTCGCGGCATTCGCGCCGTGGGTGAGCGGACTGCTGTCGGGCGGCTCGCTCGAGCTGTCCTGGGCCCTGGCCGCCGCGATGGGGGCGAACATCGCCGCGCTGCTCGCCTCGCAGCTCACCGGCTTCGCATGCCTGACCGCCCTCGGTCTCGCGCGCGTGCTCGCACGGAGCACGATCGTCGGCGCGATCGTCGGTACCGCGCTGATGATTCCGTTCACCATCTGGTTCGGCGTCGTCGGACTCGCGTGGGGTCTGGCGCTGTCGGAGTTCGCCGTGCTCGCCGTGCAGCTGGCGGCGCTGCGCACGGCGTTCGCCCACCCCGAGCGCGTCCGGAAGCGCCGCGAGCCGGCACCGATCGAGGGCCTCGACACCCCGTTCGAGCCCTGACCGCGGCGAACGGTGGCGTGCTCGAGGTCACCGGTTCACGAGCCAAGGAACTCGCGCTCCAGCACCTCGCTCGTCATCCGTCCGTCGTGCACCTCACGGACGAACGCCGGCCCCTCGGCCGCCACGTCGCGATACCGGGCTCGATCCGCGAGGATCCGACGCAGGGTCGCCTCGAGGTCGGCTGCCCGCGTCTCCACGACCGGCAGGTCGCGGCCCGTGGCGGACCGGACGTGCGTGCGCACCTGATCGCTCACGTGCGAGACGACGATCCTTCCGGCGGCGAGCGCCTCGCAGGCCGCGACGCCGTAGATCCCCAGCGAGAACTGGTCGAGCACGATGTCGGCGGCACCGTAGATCGCCGGCATGTCGGCTGCGGCCACCCCCTCGCGGCGCTCGTACCTCACGACACCCTCGTCGTGCAGGCGCCGCATCGTCTCCTCGATGAGCTCCGATCCCTTCAGGCCGGAGCGGCTCGGCACGTGCACGACCACGGGGACGTCGCGCTCGAGGGGCGCTTCCCGGCCGGAATCGAACCACGGTGCTCCGATGACCGCGGGCAACCAGATGCCCTCGGGCACGTCGATGAGGAGATCGGGAGTCGACACGAAGACCTTTCCGCCGACCTCGGTGAGCAGTGCGCGGTTCGCTCTCGCGTGCTCGTCGAGCAGGGCGGTGTCGCGGTACGCCGGAGACCCGCCGACGCCCGCGGCGAACGGGGAGTCCGCCTCGCGCGCCGCGTGCCGACTCGGCAGTCGGATGTCGGAGCCGTGACACGCCATCGCCGTCTGCACGCCGGACGCGCGAAGCGCCTGAACCTCGGCGCGAACCGTCGCCCAGACATCGGTGGCATCCCGGGCGAACCGCGTTCCGAACAGGGGACGCTCGGCCTCGATCATGACGTGCGTGAACCCGGAGGACACCGCGCGGAACTGCGCCCGCTGCCAGGTCGGTGACGCGTCGTAGACCGCGACGGGCACCTCGTAGTCGGCGGGGAAGGCGAAGCCGCCGGCCTCGCGGTAGACCATGTTGCGTGCGGCGACGCCCGGGATCCGCTCGGCGGCCCTGGCCCAGCCGGTCGCCGCCCCCGCGAAGTTCACGGGTGCGATGTAGAGCCGCCGGGAACCGGTCGGCGCAGCGATCGGCGGGGGCACGTCGCGACGTTCGAACCCGAAGGCGCGAGGCAGCAGCCGAGCCTGCACCGAGCGAGGGAGGCGGTCGAACATCCGCCCGCCGATCCGTCGGAGCGCCGCGAACATCAGGCGCTCGAGGGCGCCGCGCCGATGACGAGCCGGGGCGTGCCAGACCAGCGAGCGGGATCCGTCGCCGCTCGTCCATCGACCAGGAGCTTCACGCCCGGCAGGTCGTCGGGAGCGAGTTCGCGGTATTCGCGGTGGTCGGTGTGCAGGATCGCCACGTCGATCGCGTCGCCGAGCGAGTAGGGCTCGAAGCCCAGGCCGCGCAGCTCGTCGTCGGTGTACATGGGGTCGTGCACGCTCACCTCCGCGCCGCGGTCGCGCAGGGCGTCGACCGTCGAGAACACCCCCGAGAAGGCCGCCTCCTTCACTCCCCCGCGGTAGGCCGCCCCGAGGACCACGGCGCGCAGCCCCCGAAGGGAGCCGAGCGTGTCCTGTGCCTTGGCGACGAGCCGATCGGGCATGGATGCGTTGAGCAGTCGCGCCGTGCGCACGATGTCCGCCTCGGCGTCGGTCGAGAGGTAGAGCCGCGGGTACACCGGGATGCAGTGACCGCCGACCGAGATGCCGGGCCGATGGATGTGGCTGAAGGGCTGCGAGTTGCAGGCCTCGATGACCTGATGGATGTCGACGCCGTTGTCGGCGGCGAACAGCGCGAACTGATTCGCCAGCCCGATGTTCACGTCGCGATACGTCGTCTCCGCGAGCTTGGCCATCTCGGCGGCTTCGGCGGAGCCCAGGTCCCAGACACCGTTGGGACGCGCGAGATCGTCACGTTCGTCGAAGGACAGCACCGCCTCGTAGAAGGCCGTCGCCCGGCGGGCGCCCTCGTCGGACAGCGCGCCGATGAGCTTGGGATACCTTCGCAGGTCGGCGAAGACGCGACCCGAGAACACCCGCTCGGGCGAGAAGACCAGATGGAAGTCGCGGCCTTCCTTCAGGCCGGACTGCTCCTCGAGCATCGGCTTCCAGCGTCCGCGGGTCGCCCCGACCGGCAGGGTGGTCTCGTACGAGACCAGCATGCCAGGCTCGAGATGCTTCGCGAGCGCCGCCGTCGCGGCATCCATCCGGCCGAAGTCAGGATTCCAGGTCTCCTCATCCACCACCAGCGGGACGACGACGACGACCGCATCGGCGCCGGGGACGGCCTCTGCGTAGTGGGTCGTCGCGCGGAGCCTGCCCGACGCGACGACCGCTTCGAGCTTCTCCTGCAGTCCCGCTTCACCGGGGAAGGGCTCGGCACCACGGTTGATCGTGTCGACGAGGGCCTGGTCGATGTCGACGCCGACGACGTCGTGACCGGAGTCTGCGAACTGCACCGCGAGCGGGAGCCCGATCTTTCCGAGGGCGATCACGGCGATTTGCATGGGCTCCAGTGTATGGCCGCCGTCGGCCCGCCCATTCGCGGCTGCCGTGCCGCTCACGCGAGGGCGTCCGCCAACGAGCGCCGGTTCGCGACGATCGCATCGACTGCCGCGGCCCAGACCTCGACCTGGTTCTCGGATGACAGCGCCTCAGCCGCGGCATCCGATGCCCGCTTGAACGCATCGACCTGCTCGACCGTGAGCGAGGAGAGCGCGGCGACGATCGCCGGCTCGTCGAACGTCTCGGTCACGACTCCCAGACCTCGATCACGGGTGAGCCTGGCCATCTCGAGGGTCGGCCCGACGACGACGGCGAGCCGTGCCTGCACGTAGTCGAAGAACTTGTTCGGGAGCGCGAGGACGTGGTTCTCGTTGGTGGGCGGAAGCACGAAGATGCCGACGTCGTACCGGTTGAGCGTCTCGATGAGTTCCGACTGCGGCACCGGCTCGTGCACGGTGATGCGCGGGCCGAGCGAGTCGGCCAGTTCGACCAGGTACTCGCGATCGGACGTGTTGTTGTGCGTGAGGTAGAGGTCGAGCGTCAGGTCGGGCACCGCCGCCACGGCTCGCATGGTCTCCTCGGTACCGCGCTCGCGGAACGGGTTCCCGCTGTGGACGAGGCGAAGCGGTTGCCGCGTCGGCTTCACGTCGAGTCGGCGGTAGTGCGTCGCGTTCGTCACGACCCCGGGATTCAGCCCGTACTCCGTGTAGCGCTTCGCGATCTCGGCGCCCACGGTGGTCGACGACCTGGCCTTGGCCGCGTGTCGGCGTATCAGCCACCTCAAGTACCGGCGTTGCCGGTGGCCGAGCCGGGAATCTTCCACCGGCAGCCCCGGGAAGAACTCGTGCAGGTCGGCGTGCACGCGACGTGCGCCGAACATGCGGTTCGCCACTCCGATCGTCTCGGCGTCGTTGGCGATCACGGCGTCGAAGCGTCGACCACGGAGCAGCCGCCTGACCAGCTGCACGTTCGGGATGCGCCAGTACGACCACGTGAACCACTCGCGTTCGCGCGCGAAGCCGTCGAGGTGGTGCTCGATCAGTCGACGCGGACGCACCGAGGAAGGATCGAGCTCGACGTGCTCGACCTGCGGGTGCGGCTGAGGACCGGGCGAACAGGTGGTGACATCGAAGTCCGAGACCAGCCTGCGGACCTGCCTGATCACCCTGGGGTCGGTGCTGATGTCGTCGAAGCAGAGCACGAGGACGCGCGGGCGCGTGGTCGACGCGGCGGGCCGCCCGCTCATCGGGTGCGCCCCGGGAAGGTGGGCGCGCCGGCATCGGGAGCGTGCATGGAACCGCCGTTCGGGTCGAGGAGGCCGCAACTCCCCCAGTGGCGCGCCGTCGGATCGCCCAATCATACGCCACGGCCGTGCGGCGGCCCTCCGCATGGGCCTCGTTAGACTGGTCACCATGACCGATGCGCGACGGGACGACCGCCAGGGATGGTGAACCGGAACGACCTGCCGCGCTTGGTGAACGTTGCGATCGATGCGATCGCGGATGCGCCGATGAGCCCCCTCGGCCGCCTCGCGGCGAAGCGACTCGGCAGGCCCGCCCCTCGTGGCAGCATCGATGCGACGACCTTCGACGACCGCCCCCGGCGCGTGCTCATCGCCCCGGTGAACTACTCCGGCCAGGGAACCGCGTGGGCACGATCGCTCGAGGCGGCCGACCCGTCGATCTCGGCGCGCAACATGGCCGTCGACGTGCCGGGCGGATTCTCGTTCGATGCCGACCTCGTCGTTCCCGTCGGCACCTACCACAACGATCCCGACTGGCAGCGGCGCCAGTTCGAGGCGGCATCGCGTGCGACCCACGTGCTGATCGAGGCCGAGGAGCCGCCGTTCGGGCGACTGCTCGGGCGATCCGTCGGTGCACAGGCAAGGGCCCTGATCGACCGCGGCGTGAACGTCGCCTTCCTCGGGCACGGAACCGACGTGCGTCTCCCATCGCGTCATATGGCCGGCAACGAGTGGTCGTACTACTCCGACCCGTCGGTGTACGCGCCGCGCGCGGAGACCGTCGCTGCCAGGAACATCGCCCTCGTCGTCGAGAGCGGCAGGCCCGCGTTCGTCTCCACGCCCGATCTGCTCGTCGACCTCCCGCATGCCGTCTGGTGCCCGGTCGCCGTCGACCCTCGTCGATGGGCGGCCGGCCGACGACCGCGCGACCCGGCGACGCCCCTGCGCGTGGCACACGCCCCCTCGGTGGCCGCCGCGAAGGGCACGGCGCTCATCATGCCGGCACTCGAACGCCTCGAGGCCGAGGGCGTCATCGAACTCGCCCTGATCCAGGGCGTTCCATCGCGGCGCATGCCGGCCGCATTCGCCGAAGCCGATGTCGTGCTCGACCAGTTCCGGGCCGGATCGTACGGGGTCGCCGCCTGCGAGGCGATGGCCGCCGGATGCATCGTGGTGGGTCACGTGTCGGAGCAGGTGCGCCAAGCTGTTCGCGCGCGGACCGGGCGCGACCTGCCCATTCTCGATGCCACCCCGACGACGCTCGAGACGGTGCTCCGGCGCCTCGCCGACGACCCCGGCCTCGACGAGCGGCGCGCATCCATGATCGAGTTCGTGCGATCCGTCCACGACGGACGCCTCTCGGCCGAGATCCTCATCGACGGCTGGATCCAACCCGCCGCACCCGACGATCGGAAGGAAGCCTCGCGTGCATCCAGTTGTTGAGCGGGCGTGGAAGCTCGTCCCGAAGCCCATGCAGGACGCGATCGCGTCAGGCGTCGATCGCGCCCGCGGCGTCACTCCCCCGCCCGCGCCCGTGCCCGACACGAGCAAGAGGTACCGGATGCTGGTGGGGCCGGTGAACTACGCCGGCCAGGGATATCGCTGGTCGCGCGCCGTCGAGGAGTCGGGCGAGGTCTCCGCGCGCAACTTCGTGCACGTCGACAACAACCCCCTGCAGTACAAGGCCGACTACCTCGTGACGTGGCGAACCGCAGAGCACTCGCGGGCGTGGCAGAAGGACATGATCGACACCATCGCCCGCGACTACACCCACGTGCTGATCGAGGCCTGCTACCCCGTGCTCGGCGGCATGTTCAAGGGCGACATGCGCAAGCAGGTGGCGTTGATGCGGGATGCCGGCGTCAAGGTCGGCATCGTCGGGCACGGCACCGACGTCCGGCTGCCGTCCACGCACATGAAGAACGACGAGTGGTCGTACTTCCACAACGACGTCTGGGTGCCCGCCGACCTCCTCGAGCCGGTCGTGGCCGCGAACCTGCAGTTGATCGCCGACCTCGACGTGCCGACGTTCGTCTCGACCGCGGGCCTGCTCATCGACGTGCCCGACGCGCACTTCCTCGGCGTCGTCGTCGATCCCGACAAGTGGGCCAACGAGGAACCCCTGCTCGTGCGGGACCGCATCAAGGTCGTGCACGCCCCGACCAACCCGAACCTGAAGGGCACACTGCACATCGAGCCGATCGCCCGCAAGCTGCACGAGGAGGGCCTCATCGAGTACGTCGAGATCAAGGGCGTGCCGAACGACGAGATGCCCCGGGTCTTCGCCGACGCCGACGTCGTGCTCGACCAGTTCCGCACCAACGACTACGGCGTGGGCGCCTGCGAGACCATGGCCTCCGGCCGGGTGGTGCTCGCCCACGTGAGCCCCGAGGTGCGTGCAGAGGTCGAGCGCAACGCGGGGATGCCCCTGCCCATCCCCGAGACGACCCTCGACACCCTGGAGGAGGTCCTGCGCGACATCGCCGGCCGCAGGGATCACTACCGGGCGCTCGCCGCGACGGGGCCCGAATTCGTCCGCCGCCTGCACAGCGGCGACTTCTCACGCGATGTCCTCATGCGCCACTTCCTGGCGGTGTGAGTCGTGCGGGTCACGATCGTCTCGCGGATCTATCGTCCCGAACCGGCCGCCGCGTCGTTCTTCCTGGGCTCCGTCGCCGATGCGCTCCTCGCGGAAGGCCACTCGGTCGACGTCCTCACCGCGCGACCGCCGGCAGGATCGGGCAGCGCATCCCACGGTGAGCGGGTGCGCACGTTCCCCGTGCTGCGCGACCGCGACGGCTACGTGCGCGGATACCTCCCCTACCTGAGCTTCGACATCCCGCTCGCGTTCCGCCTGCTCCTCACCCGTCGTCCCGACGTGGTGCTGGTGCAGCCGCCGCCCACGACCGGCGTCGTCGTGCGAATCGTCTGCGCACTGCGCCGGATCCCCTACGTCTACGACGCGGCCGACGTCTGGTCCGACGCCGCGCACATGGCGACGTCGTCGACGATCGTCGTCCGCGTGCTCCGCGCGCTCGAACGCTTCGCCATGCGGGGCGCGGCACACCTGGTCACGATCTCCCAAGGTGTCGTCGACCGTGTCCGCGACCTGGGCGTCTCCCGCCCGATGACCGTGACGGGCTTCGGCGCCGATACGACGGCGTTCACGGTGACCGAGGCCGAGACCGTGCCGGTGTTCCTCTACGCCGGCAGCTACTCGACGTGGCACGGCGCCGAGGTGCTGATCGATGCCTTCGCGCGGTTCGTCCGAACCCGTGACGGCTACACCCTGCGATTCATCGGTCACGGTACGGAGCGACCGGCGCTCGAGGAGCGGGCCCACGAGCTCGGCATCGGCGGCATGGTCGAATTCCTCGACCCGGTGCCGCCGCAGCAGCTCGCGCCCCCCCTCTCGAGCGCCGTCGCGAGCCTGGCCACGCTCAGGCCGGGTACGGGCTACGAATACGCGTTCACGTCGAAGGCCTTCTCATCCCTCGCCGCGGGCTGTCCGGTGATCTTCGCCGGCCCCGGCCCGACTGCGACGTTCCTCGAGACCGCCAATGCCGACGTGCGCGCCGGAGTGGCGGTGCCGTACGACGCCGACGCCATCGCCGCGGCGATGACCGAGCTCGCCGCAGAACCCCTCGCCATGCCGCAGCGCGCAGCCCTCGGCGCGTGGACCGCTGCGCACCACTCCATCGCGGCGGTCGCTCGACGGGTCGCATCCGTGATCCACGGCGTCGGCGCGTCCGCGCCCGGACGGCCGCGACGATGAGGAGCCTCTTCTCCCGCGCCGCCGACTGGATGGTCCGGCATCGCACGAAGCTGCCCCGCTGGATCGACCGCGCGATCGAGTCGGCGGCACGCAATCCCGACGGCGTCGCCGGCCGCCTCGCGTCGCGATTGCTCGGCGGCGGCTCCGCTCCGGTGACGGAGGTGCCCGATCGACCCGTGCGCGTGTACATCGCCCCGACCAACTACTCCGGACAGGGATACCGCTGGGCCCGCGCCCTCGAACGTGCCGACCCCCGGATCGGCGCGCGCAACATGGCCGTCGAGCTACCGGGCGGATTCGCCTTCCCCGCCGACACCTCGGTTCCGATCGCCACGGTGAACTCCTCCGCCGAGTGGCAGGCCGAGGAGTGGGGTGCGGCGAGCCGGTTCACGCACGCGCTCATCGAGGCGGAACGATCGATGTTCGGGCGACGGTTCGACCGGGATGTCTCGAAGGAGATCAGGGCGCTCGAGTCGGCCGGCGTTTCCGTGGCGTACCTGTGCCACGGCACCGACATCCGCGACCCCGATCGGCACGCGGCACTGACACCGTGGTCGCCGTACCCCGAAGACCCGCGCACCGATGTGCTGAGAGCGGATGCCGCGGCGAACCTCGAACTCCTCAGCTCGCTCCGGCGGCCGACGTTCATCTCCACGCCCGACCTCGCGATCGATGTTCCCTGGGCGACCTGGTGCCCGGTCGTGATCGACCCCGACGAGTTCGCGAACGACACCACTCCGTTCGGCGCCGATCGGGTGCGGATCGTGCACGCCTCGAGCGCACCGGTCCAGAAGGGGAGCCACTACATCGAGCCGGCGCTGGAGCCGCTGATCCGCAGCGGCCTCGTCGACTACCGGCTCGTGACCGGAGTCTCGGCGGCGCAGATGCCGGCCGTCTTCGCGGATGCCGACATCGTGATCGACCAGTTCCGGCTCGGGTCCTACGGGGTGGCGGCATGCGAGGCCATGGCCGCCGGACGTGTCGTCGTCGGCCATGTCCTGCCGTTCGTGCGCCAACACGTCGAATCGGACTTCGGGATGCCGCTGCCCATCGTCGAGGCGACGCCCGACTCCCTGCGCGAGACCGTGGAACGGCTCGCCGACGACCGGGAGGCGGCCCGAGCTGCAGCCGCTGCGGGGGTGTCGTACGTCGCCGCCGTGCACTCGGGTCAGGCGAGCGCCCGCGCGCTCATCGAGGGATGGATCGCGAGCGTCGACTGATCCGCCGAGACCCGCCGGGCGGGGTCACGACTGTGCGGCCGCGGGCACGAGGCGCGCGGCATCCTTCCGGTCCTTCCATCGCCGCAGCCGCCGCTCGATCGGCCGCTCGATGAAATGGTGCAGCGCCCAGGCGGCCGTCAGGTCCACGGCGAGCAGCGCCGCGAACCACGCCAGGTTCATCCACGACGGCTCCTGGTAGCCGAAGATCCGCAGTGCGAGGTAGATGAACGTCGCGTGCACGAGGTAGAACGCGAACGACCACTCGCCGAGCTTCACCTGCAGCTTCGTCTCGAAGCCCGAGCGCTTGCCCTCGAGCGTGTACTGCGCGATCGACACGATCGCGAGTGCGCACGCGACCGTGAACAGCTCGTTGCCGAACACGGGCACGAGAGAGAGCACCGGCAGTCCGACGAAGTACTTCGAGGTCAGCACGATCGCACCGACGACGAGGCCCATGGCACCGACTCCCAGCGCCGGGTGGATCCGGATGCGCCAGCCCGATCGAATGGCCCACGCGAGTGCCATTCCGAGGGCGAACTCGGGCAGTCGGACGATCGGGAGCGAGAGGTGCGCGAACCAGGCGTCGGGCGAGCCGAAGGCGAGCGCGCGATAGCCGAACGCGAGGAGCACGATCGCTCCGGCGATGAGCAGGGCACCGCGTCGGGCCGTCGGCACCAGCACCTTGGAGATGTAGGGATGCAGGGCGTAGAAGAACGCCTCGCACGTGAGCGTCCACGCAGCCGGGTTTCCCGAGAAGAGGATGATCGGTGCGAGCCACCAGCCCTGGAGCACCACGAACGAGAGCGCGAGGATGGCCGGGTCGACGGGCTTCAGGAAGCTGTCGGGCGGGATCGGCGCGAAGGTGTAGAAGACCGGGATGGCCAGAATCAGGGCGACGAAGTGCGACGGATAGATGCGGGCGAATCGACGCCAGTAGAACGTCGACTGCCGCACCTCGGGCCGCGCCGACCACGTGAGCACGAAGCCCGAGAGCACGAAGAAGAATGTCACGCCGAGGTAGCCCTGCGCGAAGACCGCACTGGTCGCGCCTGGCAGTGGCGCGAAGACGAGCATGTGGTAGAAGAAGACCATGAACGCCGCCCACCACCGGAGGCCGGTGAGTGCATCGAGCCGCTGCGTCGGCTGGGCGAGGGTGGTGCTGGCGGTCAGGATGTTCTCTCTCTCGGCGTGTCGGAGCCGAAGATCGGCGCGGGCCGCAGTACAGGATACCCGCCTCGGGCCGTGGTCGGTGACGATGACACGTCGCGTGGCCCACCTCGCCCGCTCCGAACGTGCCCACCGCGGGCGCCAGTACGGGCCGGCGCGGGAGGGTAACATCGTCTCTCGATGACCAGCCCCCTCGTCGACGTCACCATCGCTGTCCACACGCCCACCCGACCCATCGCACGCGCAGTGTCGTCGATCGTCGATCACACGAGCGCGCCCGTGCGCGTCACCGTCGTCGCGCACAACATCGATCCCGAGCTCATCCGATCGAACCTCGGCGCGTACGCGGCCGACCCCCGTGTCCGACTCCTCGAGCTCCGCGACGGAATCCCTTCCCCGGCCGGGCCCATGAATCACGGGATCGCGAACTCGGACGCGCCGTTCATCGCGATCATGGGCTCGGACGACGAGCTCGCGCCGGGTGCCATCGACTCCTGGCTCGCCGTGCAGCGCGAGACGGGAGCGTCGACGGTGATCGCGCGCATCCGGATCGGCAGCCGCGGCACCGATCCCTATCCGCCGGTCCGCAACGGCAAGCGCACGCGACGCCTGAGTCCCCGGAAGGACCGCCTCGCCTACCGCAGCGCGCCACTCGGGCTCATCGATCGCGCGCGCTTCGGCGACCTGCGCCTGACCGAGGGGCTGCCCTCAGGCGAAGACCTCGCGTACTCCGCGACGCTCTGGTTCACGGGCGCCGAGATCGCCTACGACCTCGCCGGACCGCCCTACATCATCAACGACGATGCGAGCGACCGGGTGACCTTCTCGCCGCGGAGCGTCGATGAGGACTTCGCGTTCCTCGAGGCCATCGAGTCCGCGCCGTGGTTCGCGCGCCTCGGTCGTGCGGACCGCAAGGCACTCGTCATCAAGATCCTGCGCGTGCACTTCTTCGACGCTGTGCTGGCCCGGATCAAGTCGCCAGACGGCCTCTCGGCGCATCGTGCCAACCTCCTCGGAGTCATCGAGCGGCTCGAGTCCGTGGCTCCCGGGGTCGTGAAGCTCCTGGCCCGAGTCGACCGCCGCGTCATCGACGAGCTGCGAACGGACGACCCGAGCCCCGATGCGATCCTCGTGCTCCTGGATGCGCGGTGGAACTATCGCACGGTCGGCGCCCTCACGACCCGGAATCCGTTCCTCGTCCTCCACCGCCAGGCGCCGTTCCGCACCCTGTACGCGGGCCTGAAGGTCACGACGCGCGCCTGACCGAGCTCCCGGGGTGACCGTCGGTGCGCGACTACCGTTCGAGCTCGCCGGCGAGGCCCGCCAGCAGCACCTGCTCCGCGAACGACGGGAGCGTCGCCGCCACCTCCGCGAAGGTGCCCTCGGCGACGATCACGCCCTCGTCGAGGTAGCAGATCCGGTCGTAGTCCTTGATCGTCGAGAGGCGATGGGCCACCGAGATGAGCGTCACCTCGCCCTGCAGGGCGCGGATCGACTTCGTGACCTCGTCCTCGGTCTTGGTGTCGAGCGAACTCGTCGCCTCGTCGAGCACGAGCACGAGCGGGTCGGTGTACAGTGCGCGGGCGATACCGAGGCGCTGCTGCTGGCCTCCCGAGAGCGAGACCCCGCGTTCGCCGATGCGCTCATCGATGCCGCCGGCCCGCGATGCGACGAGCGAGCCGAGTTGCGCGCGCTCGAGGGCCTGCATGACCCGGACCCGATCGACGTCGTCACCCCAGGTGAGCGCGACGTTCTGCGCGATGGTGCCGTCGAAGAGCGCGACCTTCTGCGGAACATAGCCCACGCGGCCACGCCACTGCCGCAGCACCGACTGCAGCGGCGCCCCGTCGATCGTGATCGACCCGGAGGATGGAAGGCTGAGTCCGAGGAGGAGGTCGATCAGCGTCGACTTGCCCGCGCCGGACGGGCCGACGATGCCGAGGGAGCTGCCGAGTGGGATCGTCAGTGACATCCCGCGGATGACATCGTCGTTGGCCTTCGGATACCGGAAGCGGACGTCGTCGAGACGGAGCTCTCTCGGGTTCGCGGCGAGCTGCGCGGTGTCGGCCGGCGTCTGCGAGACCTTCATGTCCCTCTCCGCCGCGGTGAGGTCGCCGATGACGTCCTTCGCGGAGGGAATGGTCGCAGTGGCCTGGACGATGCCGCCCTGGATGCCGGTGATCGCGGGGATGAGCCGGAAACCCGTGACGGCGAACAGGGCGACGGACGAGAGCGCCGCGGTCATGCCGCCCTGCGAGAAGGCGTATCCACCGATCAGGATGACGCCGCCGATCAGCGCGGCCTCGAATGCGAATCCGGGGATGATGCCGAGGAACGAGCCGTTCGCCCGCGCCCGGACGGAGCGGTTCCGATTCGCCGTGACGAGGTCGGCGACCTCCGAGAGTCGATTCCGCAGGCTCAGCTCCTTCAGCGCCTCCATCATCTCGGTCATCAGGATCGCGACCCGATAGCTGAACATCAGGTTGACCTGACCGGCCTCGAGGGCGCGCTTCGTCACGACCTGGTGCACGACCAACGCGACGAGCGTCAAGTACACCAGCGCGATGATCGACGTCACCGGGTCGACCACGAGAACGACGGCCAGCACGAGGATGAACGTGAAGATCGAGCTCGGGACGCGCATGAGCGGCAGGAGGAACCCGGCCATCGTGTTCGCGATGCCGCCATCGGCGATGCGGGTGATCTCGGCGACCGAGCGCTTCGAGCGCTCCTCCCAGCTGGAGTTGATGTACGCCTTGAACATGCGGTCGCCGATCTCGAGCTCGTACTTGGCGAACCGTCGGGTCGCGAACCAGTGCAGGAGCAGCGAGAGCACGGACTTCGTGATGATGAGCAGGCACGCGGCGAGCGCGAAGACCGGAACGAGCGAGACCGGGATCTCACCCAGGATGGGCAGGTTCAGCGGCGCACCGGTCAGTGCGGGACCGAGGATCACGGCGAGGAGCGACATCGCCGCGACGTCGAGCGCCGTGATCAGCGTCGTTGCGACCATGTATCCCATGAAGTACCGCTGAGCGCCCTGCGGCAGGAGCGGAAGGAGGGATTTCAGTACGGGCCAGACGCGCTTCATCGCAGGCCATGCTTCCTGTTCAGAACTTCACCGGCTCGCCGGAGACGGCCGACTCGAGGGCACCCTCGACGACCTGGAGGGTGCGGAGTCCCTGCTCCATCGTGACGACCTTGTTCGACACGCCGAGGACGGCGTCGCGGAAGGCTTCATGCTCCATGCGCAGCGGCTCGCGCTTGGCGAAGGCGTACCGGGTGATGTCGCCCTCGGAGACGCCCCGGAACGACGAGATCGACTCCCACTCCAGCGGGATCGTGCCGTTCGCGAAGAAGGTCAGGTCGCCGGTCGTCGTGTCGGCGATGTACGCGCCACGGTCACCGCTGACGATCGTGACCCGCTCTTTCATGGGGCTCAACCAGTTCACGAGGTGATTGACGATGATGCCGTTGGCGAGGCGGCCCGTCACGGCGATCATGTCCTCGTACTCGCGGCCGCTCTTGTGCGCCGTCTGGGCGAAGACGCTCGCGTACGCGCTCTGTGCGACCCAGCTCGTGAGGTCGATGTCGTGCGAGGCGAGATCTTTGGCCACGCCCACATCGGCGATTCGCACCGGGAACGTGCTCTGACGCCGGGTGGCGATCTGGTAGACCTCGCCGATCGCACCGTCCTCGAGGCGCCGACGCATCTCTTGAAGCGCCGGATTGAAGCGTTCGACGTGCCCGACGGCACCGACGAGTCCCTTGGCCGCGAAGGCCTCCGTCATGCGGCGCCCGGCCTCGAGGCTGTGCGCGATGGGCTTCTCGACGAGCGTGTGCACGCCGGCCTCGGCGAGCTTCAGCGCGGCATCCTCGTGGAATCGAGTGGGCACGGCCACGACCGCGATATCGATGCGGGCCTCGATCAGCGCGTCGATGTCGGGGAGCACCTCGAGGTCGCCCGACACCCCGTGCGGGTCGCCGCCGGGGTCGGCGATGGCGACGAGATCGATGCCCTCCACTTCCCTCAGCACGCGGGCGTGGTTGCGGCCCATCATGCCGACGCCCAGGAGCCCCGCGCGAAGCGTCGCCATCAGGCGCCCGCCCCTGCGACGGCGTTGACGGCGGCGACGATGCGGTCGAGGTCGCCCTGGTCCAACGATGGGTGCACGGGAAGGGAGACGACCTCGCGCGCGGCTCGCTCGGTCTCGGGAAGGTCGAGCCCTGGCGCGTACGGCGCGAGCGAGGGCAGGCGGTGATTCGGAAGCGGGTAGTACACGCCGCTGCCGATGTTGTGCTCGTTCCTCAGGGCCGCGACGAAGCCGTCGCGGTCGTCGGGGACCCGGATCGTGTACTGGTGGTACACGTGCACGGCACCCGCGGCGACGGGCGGCACGACGACATGCTCGAGGTTCGCGTCGAGGAAGGCGGCGTTCGCTTGGCGCTGCGACGTCCAGTCCATGACCTTGGTCAGCTGGACCCGGCCGATCGCCGCATGGATGTCGGTCATGCGGGCGTTGAACCCGACGACCTCGTTCTCGTACTGGCGCTCCATGCCCTGATTGCGCAGGAGCTTGACCTGGCGGACGAGCTCGGGCGTGGCACAGGACACCATGCCGCCCTCGCCGCTCGTCATGTTCTTCGTCGGATACAGGCTGAACATGGCGAACGCTCCGAAGGTGCCCACTCGGCGACCGTCGAGTTCGGCGGCGTGCGCCTGCGCGGCGTCCTCGAAGACCTGGATGCCGTGCTTCTCACCGAGCGCGGTGAGCTCGTTCATCTTCGCCGGGTGACCGTAGAGGTGCACCGGCATGACCGCACGAGTGCTGGGGGTGATCGCGGCTTCGACGGCCGCGGGATCGAGGGTGAACTGCTCGGGCTCGATGTCGACGAAGACCGGAGTCGCGCCGGTCAGCGCGACGGAGTTGCCGGTCGCCGCGAACGTGAACGACGGGACGATGACCTCGTCGCCGGGACCGATGCCGGCGGCGAGCAGGCCCAGGTGCAGTCCGGATGTCCCGGAGTTGACGGCGACGGAGGCGCGACCGCCGACCATCGCCTCAGCGAACTCAGCCTCGAACGCCGCCACCTCGGGACCTTGGGCGACCATGCCCGAGCGCATCACCCGGTCGACGGCCGCCCGCTCGTCGTCACCGATGATCGGTTTCGCGGCGGGGATGAATTCGTCATTCGCCATCGTTCAACTCCATGAGTACTCCTTCGCGCTCCGCGTAGCGGGCGTTCGTTTCAGGGCAGATCCAGACTCCGTCGGACTCCACGAGGCGACGGCCGGATCGTCCGACCCACCCGATCCGTCGCGCGGGAACGCCGGCGACGAGGGCGAAGTCGGGCACGTCCCGCGTCACGACGGACCCGGCGGCGACGGTCGCCCACGCACCGATCCGCACCGGAGCGACGCACACCGCACGCGCGCCGACCGAGGCGCCCGTCGCGATCTCGACGCCGACCGGCTCCCAGTCGTGCGCGCTCTTCAGCGTGCCGTCGGGATTCACCGCGCGAGGATACGTGTCGTTGGTGAGAATCACCCCCGGGCCGATGAAGACGCCGGCGGCGAGCTTCGCCGGCTCGTAGACGAGCGCGTAGTTCTGCACCTTGCAGTTGTCTCCGAGGGAGACGCCCGTGCCGATGTAAGCCCCGCGCCCGATGACGCAGTTCTCGCCGAGAACCGCGCGTTCACGCACCTGTGCCAGGTGCCAGATGGAGCTGCCTGCGCCGATCGACGCGTCGGCGGCGACGTCGGCGGAGTCGACGACGCGCACGCCGGGACTTGGATTCACGTGGGCTCCTGGGGAGGGGTATGCGGACGAGGCACTGCCGACGAGTCTAACGCGCTCTGCAAGAATGGATGCATGCCGCCAACCCCCGAGCCGTCGTCCGTGGACCCGAGACGGCACGCCGCGGACACCTGGATCGTGGTCCCGCTCTACAACGAATCCACCGTGATCGGCGACGTCGTCCGTGGCCTGCTGGCATCGTTCGACCACGTCGTGTGCATCGACGACGGCAGCACCGACGGCAGCGCCGAGGCGGCGGCAGCGGCGGGGGCCCGGGGCCTCCCCCACCCCCTCCACCCCGGTCAGGGCGCCGCCCTGCCGACGGGGGTCTCGTACGTCGCCCCGCAGCCCGAGGCCCGGTTCGTGGTGACCTTCGACGCCGACGGGCAGCACCGCGTCGAAGACGCGCTCGAGATGCTCGACGTGGCGGAGGCCGAGGATGTCGCGATCGTCTTCGGTTCCCGCTTCCTCGACACCCGCACCGATCCGGGCATCCTGAAGCGCATCATCCTGAAGACGGCGGTCTCCGTCACGAACATGACGACGGGGCTCCGGCTCACCGACGCCCACAACGGCCTGCGCGTCATCCGCACCGACGCGATGCGGAGCATCGAGCTCGAGCAGGACCGGATGGCGCATGCCACCGAGATCGTCCTGAAGCTCGGTCGCACCAAGCTGCCGTGGCGCGAATACCCGGTCGAGCTGCTCTACACCGACTACTCGAAGGCGAAGGGCCAGTCAGTGCTCAACTCAGTGAACATCCTCGTCGACCTGCTGGTGCGGTGAGCATGATGTGGATCCAGATCCTCCTCGTCGTCGGCGTGATCCTCGCCGGGCTGTTCCTCGCTCGTCCCGCGGGCGGAGACAGCCACCTCGCCCTGCGCCGGCTCTTCATGTTCGTGTTCGTCCTCGCGGCGATCGCGTCGATCCTGTTCCCGCAGTGGCTGACCTGGCTCGCCAACCTCATCGGCGTCGGCCGAGGCGCCGACCTGCTGCTCTACGCGCTGGTGCTGGCGTTCCTCGTGACGGTCGCGACGAACTACCGGCATCACGTGGCGATGAATCGCAAGCTCACGCTGCTGGCCCGCGAGGTCACGCTCGCCCGCGCTGCGGCCGACGACGCCGCGGCCGCACGCAGCGCCGACGGCGGCGACCGCTAGCCGCACGCGTCCACGCGGTAGAGCACGGCGTCTTCGCCCTCGCGATCGACCTCGACGAAGCCGGGGGTGTCGGCCAGGTCGAGCAGCCCCTCGTATCCGACGGTGCTGTCGAAGTGCAGCTCGTCGGCCGCGTCCCGGAAGTACGTGCCGAAATCGAGGACCCACCGCACATCGAGGTCGCGCACGGCGTCGCAGACCGCGGCATCCGACCCTGCTTCGTTCAGCTGCGTGTTCACGACCGTGCGCTCGGGGAGGTAAGCGGTGTTGAAGTGCGGATTGAGCACGTGCTGGCCGACGAGCGCGTAGGCGAGGCTGCTTCCGGTCCAGGGGTTGCCCGCCGCGACGCCCTCGAGGCCCGTCGTCTCGGGGAGGCGCTCGATGAGCGCGAGCTCGTCGGCGGTGATGATGGGCGAGAACTCGTTCAACTCGTAGACGGCCCGCGCGTTCGCGACGGCTGAGCCCACCGCGGGCGCCTGCAGTCCGCCCACGGCGACGACGGCCACGACCGCGCCCACGATCGGAGCCGGTCGCACACGCGCCAGCGCGGGGACCCGAGCGATCCACTCCCGCAGCCGCTCCCAGACGAAGAGCCCGCCGGTGATCGCTGCCGGGAGGGCCAGCACCATGAACAGGGAGGCGAGGCGGGGCGGGTCCTTGTAGAACACCCCGAGCAGGATGTTCCGCAGGTCGGACACCGGCAGGACGACGGCGGCGTAGTAGAGCAGCGCCCCGACGAGCCACATGCCGGCGACCCAGCGCCGCCCTGGCCGAAGCGCCGAGCGGATGACTCCGACGACGACGAGGATCGCCAGTCCCAGCGCGGGCGGCCCATCGTCGATGGAGAACAGCAGCACGTCGTATGCGCCTTCGGCCAGGTCGCCCTCGGGACCCCACGGCGCGGTGTACCCGATCGCACCGGCCTGGCGCCACACCACGGCGAGCGCGGCGAGGGCCGCGAGCGCGAGGGCGACGATCGTGATGCGCTGCGTCGTGCGCCGGGTGCGACGGAACAGCCCGATGACCGCGGATGCGGCGACCGGAAGTGCGGCGGCGACGAGCCCGAACACGACCGAGGGCTGCGCCAGGCCCATCGCGGCGATGACCGCCACGAGCAGCAGGATCCTCGTCGCCAGCGGCAGCCCGAGCGATCCCGCCTTGCCGAGCACGGAGACGACGAGCGCGATGGCGAGGGGCAGGAACGCGACGGCGAGGAAGAACGGGAACAGCACCCCGAACGTGAGCGGGAGCAGTGGGAACCACGGAAGCAGCGCGCTCAGCACCGCGGCGATCCAGAGCGCTGACGGATGCCGCGGAGCGACCACCCGCGCCAGCACCAGCACTCCGCCCGGCCACACGAGCCCCGAGACCACGAGGCTGACCGCATTCGCCGCGGCCGGGAGGCTGCCACCCGCGCTCGACACGACGAGCGCGGTCAGGTCGTGCCACGCGGCCGGATAGACGCCGGTGCCGCCCGTGACGCCGCTGATGGCGAACGACGAGGCGTTCCCGGTGTCGAGGATGTAGCGCACCGCACCGAGGTGGAACCCGTTGTCGAACGTCTGCGAGATCGCGTCGGGCGCGCCGAGGCTGATCATCACCTGCACCGCGATCGTCAGCGCGGCCAGTGCCCACGCGCCGATGAGGTGCCAGGCGGGCTGGGCTTCACCGCTCGCGCGTCTCGCCGGGAACCGCCAGCGACGGCGCAGCAGCAGTCGGATGGCGAGGAGCACGATCACCACGACCGCGACGGCCGCGGCGACCGAGAGGGTCGACCACGGGATGCCGATCGCGCCGTACGCGATGGCGAGCACCCCGAAGAAGGCGACCGAGAGGGGGGCCGAGCCCGCGAGCAGCACGAGCCCTCGTACGTCGACGAGCCAGAGCACGAGGGCGCCGGGCAGTACGAGCCAGGCGATCGTCGTGAGCAGTGCTGGAACCAGTTCGAGCCAGCTCATGCCGACGGCCCGTGGTCGCGGGCGTGCCGGTGCGCCTCCCAGGCCGACGCGATGATGCTCCGAAGGTCGTGCTCGGCTCGCCAGCCGAGCTCCGCCGTGATGCGTTCGGTTCGTGCGACCACGGCCGCCGGGTCACCGGCGCGCCGCGCGATGACCTCGGTCTCGAAGCGGCGACCGGTGACGTCGGCGACCATGTCGAGGAGCTCGAAGACCGATGTTCCGACTCCGGTGCCGACGTTGAAGACTCGATGGCTGCCGGGTTCGCCCGCCTGGTCGAGGGCGGCGATGTGCGCGTGAGCCAGATCGACCACGTGCACGTAGTCGCGAACGCCCGAACCGTCGGGCGTCTCGAAGTCGTCGCCGAACACGACGGGTGGCAGTCCGCGCTCGATGCGATCGAGCACGATCGTCACCAGGTTCAGCGTCTCGGGGTCGCCGAGGTCGGGCCATCCGGCGCCGGCGACGTTGAAGTAGCGCAGGCTCACGGCGCTGAACGACTGCGCCCTGACGGCGTCGTCGAGCATCCATTCGCCGATCAGCTTGGTGCGCCCGTACGGGTTGATGGGACGGGTCGGCGAGAGCTCGGTGACGAACGATTCCTCGGGCGATCCGTAGACCGCTGCCGACGACGAGAACACGAACCGTTCGACCGCGGTGCCCTCCAGCGCGGCGAGCACCGCGGCGAGGCCGCCGACGTTCTGCTCGTAGTACCAGACGGGTCGGGCGAGCGACTCGTCGACGCGCTTGCGCGCAGCGAAGTGGATGACGGCTTCGACGCCCTCATCGATGATGAGCGTGCGGAGCTGCTCGGCCGATCCCGGTGCCAGGAGGTCGAGGCGGCGGACGACGGCGTCACGGTTCCGGCCCGGGTCGGGCTCCCGTGCATCGACGACGACGACCCGTTCCCCCCGCTCCTGCAGGGTTCGCACGACGTGAGCGCCGATGTACCCCGCTCCGCCGGTCACGAGCGTCGCCATTCGAGTACCTCAACTTCCCGCACCGACCTTCCGCGGCATCCGTCGAATGGAGTCCGCCGGGATCGGGCCGAAGTCGATCCTAGCGAGTACGGGGCACTGCCCCAGGCCGCCCGCTCACGAGATCAGCCGCATGCCCGACCAGCCCGACCCGACCTGCCGGGGCACGCCCCATCCGCCCGCGCCGTTGCCCGGGTAGAGCAGGAGCGACCCGTCGGTGGCTCGCGCCAGCACGTCGGCCCTGAGGTCGCCGTCGAAGTCGCCCGGGCTGAACACGTGATCGAGGCCGAGCCAACCCTGTCCGATCCTCCTCGCTTCGAGGAGCGTGCCGGCGCCGTCGCCCCGATACAGCAGGAGGTTGCCCTGGGCGTCGACCGCCATGATGTCGCTTCGACGGTCGCCGTCGAAGTCGCCCGGGCTGAACACCGCGCGCATGGCCGCCCAGCCATGGCCGATCTGCACCCGTCCCGCGAACCCGCCGGCACCGTCACCGGGATACAGCCACAGCGCACCGCTCCCGTCGCGACCGACCACGTCGACGGACCGATCGCCGTCGAGGTCACCGGGGCTGAACACCGCGGTGAACACGTTCCAGCCGTTGCCCGACCTCACGGGCGCGGCGAAGCCGCCCGACCCGTTGCTCGGAAGGCGCCAGAGGTCGCCGGCGCCGTCGCGCACGAAGACATCTCGCAGTCCGTTCCGATCGAAGTCGCCGCCACCGAAGACCGCGTCGGGCGCGGCGACCCCGAGGTCCAGCCGCTCGATCGCCGACCAGCCGCCACGCCCGTCGGTCGCATAGAGCCACGAGCTGCCATCGTTCCCGACCGCGACCACGTCGGACGATCCGTTCCCGGTGAGGTCGCCGATCCCCGCCGTGGGCGCGAATCGACCGGATGCCACGGCGCCGGCACCGATCACCAGTCGAGCGCCGCCCCAACCGGCGCCGACCAGCCTCCCAGCCATGAGCCCGCCCGCGCCGGTTCCCGGGTACAGCCACATTCGCGCGCCGCTGTCGACGGCGAGGAGATCGGCGGTGCCGTTGCCGGCGCAGTCGCCCCGCGACAGCACGGCCGTCATGCCGTTCCAGCCGTTGCCGATCTGCACCGGCACGCCCCATCCCGCGCGACCGTCGCCGGGATACAGCAGGAGCTGGCCGGACGGCTGCCGCGCGACCACGTCGGGCCTTCGGTCCCCGTTGAAATCGACACCGCCGACGAGGGCGCTGAACCCGGCCCATCCGTTGCCGATCGCCCTCGCGGGCGCGAACTGCCCGAGGCCGTTGCCCGCGAGGAGCTGCAGGTCGCCGGCCGCATCCCGAACGATGATGTCGTTCGTGCCGTCGGTGTTGAAGTCGCCCGCGCCGATCACGGCCGTCGCCGTGCCGAATCCGTCGCCGATCTTCGCGGAGCTCGTGAACCTCCCGAGGCCGTCGGTGCGGTAGATCCAGAGCGTCCCGGCGCTGTCCAGTGCGAGCACATCGCGGTTGCCGTCGCCGTCGAGGTCGCCCGCGCCGTCGACATGGCGCATCCCACCCCACCCGACGCCCGTCTGGTAGGGAGGCGCCCAGCTCCCCTGCCCATCGCCGGGGTAGACGGTGAAGTCGCCGTTCCATCCGACGGCGTAGACGGCCGGCCCCGTGTTCACCGGTCGCACCACGGATGCCGTACGCGTCGATCCGAACCAGTCTGTGAACATGCGCCAGAAGTTGCGGTTCCCGTAGCTCGAGCACGCGTCGCCCGTGCCGTAGAGATTGGCGAGCGCGGCCGCGTTCGGCCGGTACGGCGTGTAGATGTAGAGGCCGGCGGTGGCCTGGTTCGCGATGTACACCTGCGAGGTGCCGCAGGCGGTGTTCGGATGCCAGGGGATCGTGTTGGTGCGCCCGGCCTGGTAGGCGCGGATGGAGGGATTGGCACGATACTTCCTGAACTGCCAGGCCGCGTTGTACAGCTGGTTGAAGAACCCGTAGTAGAGCGTGTCGCAGGCGGCGGTGTCGGGACAGCCGTACCCGGCGGCGGAGCGGTATTGTCGTTCGGCCGGCGTCGCGTCGCTGACGAGGCCCTGCTCCTTCTCGAGGAGCACGATCAGCGCCTGCGGATTGATCCCGCATGCCACGGCCACGTTCGCGATGATCTGCGCGGCCGTCTCGCTCGGCTGCCCGGTGTACGGCGCGCAGCCCTCGGATCGGGCGGGCTGGCTCTGCGTCGCCTGCCGGTAGTCCTTGAGGCAGACGTACCCGCTGCTGCAGGTGGGAACTCGTGCGTTCAGGAAGCTCTGGACCTGGGACGCCGTCATCGTGGAGCTGTTGTAGAAGACCTCATCGGCGATGATCATGCCGGGGTCGAAATCCTTCGGGTCCGCGGCGTTCGCCGTGATCGTCGGCGCGACCGTCGCCGACTGGCCGAACTGCACGCCGGTCACGACGAGCGCTGCAGCGAGCACCGTCACGATCCATCGTCGCCGACCATTCACGAGCTACCCCCCGGTGCGCCGCGGCGACGGCGCCGCGGCGACACCAGAGTAGGGGTGCTCGACGCACAGTCGGCGATTGACTCACGGCGTGGCGTCGTGCTGGGGGATCGGGCCTCCCCGGGCGATCAACCGACGATAGGCGGCCTTCCGCACCGGTTCCGGGACGAATCGGTAGACACCCCGGACCGTCACGTTGCGCACCAGCTGCCAGCGCGAGGTGAAGCCGATCCGGCGCATGGCCCGCTGCAGGTCGAGCTCGCTCCGCCACTGCGCGAGCCCTCCGCGCCTCGCGTACGCGCCCGCTCCGACCCGGTACATCACGAGCGGCTCGGCGAGGGTGCCGACCCTGGCGCCGGCATCGATCATGCGCGCGAACAGCCAGTAGTCCTCCATCAGTCCGAGGGGCTGGTACCCGCCGGCCCGCTCCACCGCCGATCGGCGATAGACCACCGTCGGATGGCTGAAGGGATCGTGGAACCGCGCGTACCGCACGATGTCGTCGTGCTCGGTGCGGGGCACGCGGCGACCCACGATCGAGCCCACGTCGTCGAGGAACTCGAACATGCCGGTGCCCACCAGCTCCAGCCCGTCCTCCACGAGCGGTACCTGCTTCGCGAAGCGCTCGGGGAGCGAGATGTCATCCGCGTCCATGCGGGCGACGATGTCGTGGTCGCTTCGAGCGAGCCCCTCCGTGAGGGCGCGGGCCAGTCCCACGTTCTCCTCGATGCGGTGGTGCACCATCGGCACGGGCGACTCCCGCACCGCGTCCTCGAGGGCCGACGCGAGCTCAGGACCGACCGGCCCGTCCTGCACGAGGACGACCTGGTCGGGCCGGCGGGTCTGTCCTGCGACGCTCGATGTGAAGGCCTTGCGGAAGTGGGCCGCGTCGTCGCCGCGATACACGGGCATCAGCAGGGTGAACGACTCCATCACCCGCGCTCCACCCGCGCGACGGCCTCGCTGACCTCGCCGAGGCCCGCGAGCGACATCGCGTTCGGCCTCGGACGTGTGCGGGTTCCGTCGCGTCGGCCGCGGCGCCAGCCGTCGCGGAGCACGGCACGATCGCCGGATCGTGCGAACGTCACGATCCAGCGTCGCACGCTCGAGACGCCGTACAGCGCCTTCTCGAGCGGCGCGAGGCTCCGGGATCGCCGGAACATCCAGAGCTTGTTGCGCACCTCGTAGTAGAACCGGCCGCCGGGGTCGACGTCGGTCGATCCGAGGACCTTGGTCTTGTGCACGACGACCGAGGCCGGTACGTGGATGCCGCGTCGTCCCCGCAGCACCCGCGTCGAGTACTCGAAGTCGTCGTTCCAGATGAAGTAGTCGGCGATCGGCAGCCCGACCTCGCGGACGACGTCGGCGCGCACGAGCATGGAGACGAACGACGTGCTCCTCACCGGAATCCCACCCGCTCGCGCGGCGGCGAGGCGCTCGGCCCGGCTCGCGTAGGCCTTCGGACGCGGCGTGTTCATCGGGTGCTCGGTGCCGTCGGACCAGATCACGCGCGATCCCGCGGCGACGGCGTCTGCCCGACGCGCCGCGCGCAGCAGTTCGCCGAGCGCGCCGGGCTCCGGGATGGTGTCGTCGTCCATGAGCCACAGCCAGTCGGGCGCATGCCGGTCGAGGGCCACGGCCATGCCCGCAGCGAAGCCGCCCGCGCCACCGGTGTTGCGCGGAAGCCGGACGAGGTCGACGAGGTCGCCGGCCGCCCGCGCGACGTCTGCCGTGTCGTCCGTCGATGCGTTGTCGACCACGACGATGGCGCTGACCGGCGTGTGCTGGGCGGCGACCGCGTCGAGCGCCTCGATGAGCAGGTCGCGCCGGTTGTAGGCGACGACGACGGCGACGACGCGCGGGCGCTCAGGTGACGTGCTCATCAACTCTCGGACTCTCGGTGCGGCTCTGGGCTCACACCATCGTGCCATCTCCGGTCGGCACTGCCCGTCGGGCGTGGACGTGGACTACTCGGCAGTCGGTTCCTCCGTCGCCGGAGTCGTGGCCGACACGACGAGCGAGCGGATGTACTCCCAATCGGGATCGGTGGGGTCGATGCCGTTCTCGGGCACGAGATCCACCGTGACGACCGGCAGTTCCTTCGTCTTCATCGACAGGTTCACGAAGTACCCGAGCATCGTCTGGGGGATGTCGGTCTTCACCGTGTCCGCGCCCGCGGCGGCGACCTCCTGGAACTTCGTGAGCACGTTCGCCGGCGTGAACTGCTGCAGGATCGCCTCCTGCAGCACGGCCTGCCGTCGCATCCGCTCGTAGTCGCCGCCGGCGACGCCGTAGCGTGCGCGGCCGTACCAGAGTGCGTGGTACCCGTCGAGATGCTGCAGCCCCGGTTCGATCCATCCGTCGACACCCTCGTTGTCCTCGTCGCCGCCGATCGGGATGCGGGTCTCGACGTTGATGTCGACACCGCCGAGCGCGTTGATGAGCTGCTCGAATCCCTGCATGTCGATGAGCACGTAGTACTGGATCTCGAGGCCCGTCACGCCCTCGGCCGCGTCGCGCATGGCCTCGATCCCGGGTTCGCTGCCCTCGGCCACGGCGTTCGGGTACATCTCGGGGCTCTTCAGCTCGACCTCGGTGTAGATCGAGTTCAGCTGGCAGACGTCGACGTCGCAGCCGTCGATCGCCCCGTACCCCTCGGGGTAGACCGCCGTCAGCGGCGAGTCGTCGGGGAACGGCACGTACTCGAGGTCACGAGGCAGGCCGATCGTGACCGCCTGCCCGGTCTCGGCGTCGATGCTCATGACCCTCATGCTGTCGGGGCGCATGCCCTCGCGGTCGGGTCCCGAGTCACCGCCCAGCAGCAGGATGTTGTAGCGGCCGTCGACCGGCGGTTCGGTGGGCCCGGCGATGAACACCGAGGCGAGGAATCCGCTCGCGGTCGTGGCGAGGTAGGCACCGTACGCGGCCGTCCCCGAGATCGCGACCATGACGGCGATCGAGAGCATCGCCACCCACGCCCGCGCCGAGGGAGCCGTCTTCACGAGCCGGACGAGGCGCAGCGTGTCGAGGCTCAGCACGACCCAGAGCACGGCGTAGAACGCGAGCACCGCGGCGACGATCCAGAGCGTGATGGTGGTCGAGAACACGGTGTACAACGCGGTGGGCCAGAGGAGCCAGACCACGAGCGCGACGATCACGAGGGACCACAGCGTGAGCGTCGCCCCGAGGCCGAACCGGCCGAGCCGGCGGTCGCCCGCGAGCACCTGTGCGGAGCCGGGGATGAGGAAGTTCAGCACGACGAGCCACCAGGCGCGTCGGGTCATGACGGTGCGCGAAGCGACGTCGGGGAAGCGGATCGGACTGGCGGCGAGGGTCATCGGTTCGACTTGAGCCGTTCGTTCTTCTCCTCGACCAGGTCGGCGAGGGCGGTGGCGTAGTCGGCGAGCGCGCTGCTCAGCGCGGCGTCCGCGGTTGCCAGGATCCGGACCGCGGTGAGGCCGGCGTTCTTCGCGCCCCCGATCGAGACCGTCGCGACCGGAACGCCCGCCGGCATCTGCACGATGGACAGCAGGGAGTCGAGCCCGTCGAGCCGGGACAGCGGAACGGGCACGCCGACGACGGGGAGCGTGGTGACCGAGGCGAGCATTCCGGGCAGGTGCGCCGCCCCGCCGGCCCCGGCGATGATGACCCGGAGACCGCGTCCGGCGGCCTCCTTGCCGTAGGCGACCATCTTCTCGGGGGTGCGGTGCGCGGAGACGACCTCCACCTCGTGCGCGACGCCGAATTCGTCGAGGAGTTCGGATGCCTCGCGCATCACGTTCCAGTCCGAGTCGGATCCCATCACGACGCCGACGAGCGGGGTGGTAGCAGCAGTCACCCGACGATAGTAGAGCGGGGTGCTGTGAGATGGCCGGAGGCACGCAGGCGGCGATCCCCGAGTCTCCACAGCCCTCCGTCGCCCCCGCCGGGAACGGTTAGATTGAGTCCACGCCCGAGGAAATGAGGCCCATGACCACGAGGTTGCGCGTCGTCGTCGACCAGCTCGTCGCTCCGGTTCCCGGAGCTGTGGGGCGCTACACGAAAGACCTGACCCGTGCCCTGATCGCGACGGCTCCGGCGAACTGCGAGGTCGCCGGCATCGTGTCGTCCTCGCCCCCCACCGACTACGAGCTGATCGAGCGTGAACTTCCCGGTCTCGCCGACCTCTATCGCACCTCGCTCGCGCGCCGTGAGCTGGCGGCGGCCTGGCAGATGGGGCTGACCACGTCACCGGGCGGGGGCATCATCCATTCGCCCAGCCTGTTCGCCCCGCTCCGCAAGCACGACCGAGACGCGGGCAACCAGGTCGTCGTGACGGTGCACGACACCCTGGCGCTCAGCCATCCCGAGTCCCTGTCGACGGTCGAGTCCACCTGGCGACGGGCGATGCTGAAGCGAGCGCGCAAGCATGCCGACGCGATCGTCGTCTCGACGCACGCGCTCGCGGTGCGGCTCGGCGAGCACTACGACTTCGGAGATCGGATCCGCGTGATCAGCACCGCGGCACGCTCGGGATTGCAGATTCCCCACGACGCCGGCGAGCGGGCGGCCGAGCTCGGCCTGCCGCGCGACTACCTCGTCACGATCGGCTCGCTCGAGCCGCTCCGAGGCGTCGCCGATGTGCTCGCCGCGCTCGGTCGTCCGGGCATGCCCGAAGTGCCGCTGGTCGTGCTCGGTCCCCGGGAGTGGGGCGAGCAGCAGCTCGCCACCGTCGCCGAGGAGTCGGGACTGCGCCGGGAGTTCGTCCGCTCGTTCGATTCGCTGAGCGACAGCGACCTCGCGGTCGTCATCGGCGGCGCGACGGCGTTCATCGCTCCGTCGCACGAGGAGGGCGACCCGGCGACCCTGATCGAGGCGTTCTCCCTCGGCACTCCCGTCATCCATTCCGACATCCCCGAGTACACCGAGACCGCGGCCGGTGCCGCCATCTCGGTTCCGGTCGGGGTCGCCGACGAGGGCTACGTGAACCGCCTCGCCGCAGCGATCTCCACCGTCGTCACCGATGGAGTCCTCTCCGACCGGCTGTCGATCACCGGCCAGGACCGGGCCCGCAGCTTCAGCTGGCCCGACTCGGCCGAGCGGGTCTGGCAGCTGCACGCCGACCTCTGAGCAGACGCCTCAGTCGTGGAGGAACGCCGCCGCCGCGCGGGCCTCGTACACGACGTCGTCGAGATCGGAGCCGATCGCCGTGACGTGGCCGACCTTGCGACCCGGACGCGGCTGCTTGCCGTAGTTGTGCAGCTTCACGGTCGGATGCCCCGCCAGCGCCTCCGCGTACCGGTCGGTCATGGTGCCCTGATCGGGGCCCCCGAGCACGTTCACCATCACCGCCCACGGCTCGTGGCTGCCCGTGCCGCCGAGCGGCAGGTCGAGGACGGCACGCAGGTGCTGCTCGAACTGCCCCGTCGTGGAGCCGTCCATCGACCAGTGCCCGCTGTTGTGCGGCCGCATCGCCAGCTCGTTCACGAGCACGCGATTGTCGATGGTCTCGAAGAGCTCGACGGCGAGGACGCCGGTGACGTCGAGGCCCTCGGCGATCGTGATCGCGACGTCGGCCGCGACATCCGCGAGCAGGCCGGCCGACTTGGGCGCTGGAGCGATGACCTCGCTGCAGATGCCGCCGACCTGGACGGTCTCGACCACGGGCCATGCGGCGATCTCGCCCGAAGGCCGACGAGCGACGAGCTGGGCGAGCTCACGGCGGAAGTCGATGAGCTCCTCGGCGAGCAGGGCGCCACCGCGACCGTCCTCCGCGGCGGTGGTGAACCACTCCGCGACCTCGGCGCCCCCGTGCACCACGCGCACGCCCTTGCCGTCGTATCCCCCGCGCGGGGTCTTCACGACAGCGGTGCCGCCGTGGTCGGCGATGAAGTCGTCGAGGTCGCCGACGGTCTCGACACGAGCCCAGTCGGGCACCGGCAGGCCGAGCTCCGAGAGGCGTTGCCGCATGAGCAGCTTGTCCTGCGCGTACCGGAGCGCCTCGGGCCCGGGATGCACCCGCACCCCGGCGTCGACGAGCGCGTGCAGCACGTCTTGAGGGACGTGCTCGTGGTCGAACGTGATCACGTCGACCTCGCGGGCGAACCCGAGCACCGTGTCGGTGTCGGTGTAGTCGCCGACCTGCCAGGTGGCGAGGGCCGCAGACATGCCCTCGGCTTCGGCGAGCACCCGGAGCTCGACTCCGAGCTCGATCGCCGCCGGGATCATCATGCGGGCGAGCTGCCCGCCGCCGATCACTCCGACCCGCACCAAGAACTCCCTCACGCTCGCTTCCGGCACCCCCGGCGGCGCGCCCCGTTCAGTCTAGGCCGCAGCGGCACGGCATAGGATGAGCCGGTGTCCACCAGCACCGGCAGCCTGCCAAGCCGTCTCTGGCACGGTTTCCTCGCGTATCTCGTGAAGTTCGGCGTGGTGGGCCTCATCGGGCTGCTCATCGATGTCGCCCTGTTCAACCTGCTCCGCCTCGGGGTCTTCGGTGAGGGCCACTGGGCGCAGTCGGCGATCGGCGCGAAGACCATCTCGACGAGCGTCGCCATCATCTTCAACTGGCTCGGCAACCGGTACTGGACCTTCCGACGGCATCGCCGGCGCAACTACGTGCGCGAATTCGCCGAGTACGCGGTCGTCTCGCTCGGTGGCATGGCGATCGCGCTCGCATGCCTCTGGATCAGCCACCACGCGCTGGGCTTCACGAGCCTGCTGGCCGACAACATCGCGACGAACGTCGTGGGGCTCGCGCTCGGCACGGCCTTCCGGTTCCTGCTCTACCGCTACTGGGTCTACGGGCACCACCGCGCCGACGGCCTCTCCAACATCGACCGCGTCGAGGAGGCGCAGCGGGCGCTGTTCGAAGAGCCCGAGGCGGCGCCGGTCCTTGCGCCCGCCGACGTGCCCGACACCGGGTCCGTCGCTGCTCCCGCCGAGGGGCCGTCAGGAGCCGAGCAACCCGAGAGCCGGCGCTAGCTCGACGCGGCCGCCGCCTGGAACCAGGGCGGATACACGGCGACCCGGGTGCGCAGGCCGACGGCGTCGAGGGCGGCACGCACTCGGTCGCGAACGGGCTCGTTGCCGACCGCGATGAGGATCACGCGCTCCAGCGGGAGGTTTTCGCGCACGAGGAACTCCGCCGAGAGCAGCCGGGCTCCCTCGTCGTCTCGGTGCACCCGCTGCAGCAGGCGCAGCACCGCGGGCCACGACGAGGCCATGGCGACGCCTCCGGCCGCGGCATCCGAGTCGCTCACGACGACCGTGCCGGGCGACTCGGTGCGCGCGCCGACGGCGCTCGTGACCGAACTGACGAGGATGACGTGATCGGCCGCCGGGCGTTCGACGGCGTGCGGCGCGAGCCGGGGATCAGGCGTCCCGGTGCGCACCGCGTTCCAGACGTGTGCGTCGGTCGAGAGGAGGAACGGCACGTAGTCGGCGACGACCGACTCGGTGCCGTCGACGGTCGCCGAGCGGCGGAAGGCACGCGCATCGGGCGCCGAGATGTCGACCTTCGGCGTCGCGCCCGCCGAATCCGCGAGGATCGCTCCTTCGCCGAGGATCGACGCGAGGTTCTCGAGATGGGTGACGTGGTAGATGCGGACCGTCTTCGGGTCGAGGGGCGGGTCGACCAGGCTGCGCGCCTTGGTGCCTGCCACCCTCGATGCCGGCTTCGACGGCCTGGCCGATCGCCCACCGCCCTGGCTCGCCCGGGAGGCCGGCGCAGCGGTCGCCCTCGGTTTCGCCTCAGGTTCCTTCGGGGGGAAGCAGATGGCGCAGAGGCCATCGTCGAAACCGTGGATGCATTCGTCGGCCAAGTGGAACCCTTCATCGCCGGCTCGCACTCGGGGGCGCACGAGCCACCCTCTCTACGTTACGTCCTCGTGGCCGGCTTCATCCCGTCGGGGCGGAGTTCAGCGACGACCCCAGACGATGGTGTCGCCGTCGTCGATGGATCGGTCGGCAGCGCGCCAGTCGGCGCCCGACTCGGCCATCAGCTCCTGGATCGCGGCCTGCACGAGACCAGGACGCGGGACGTCATGCAGTACGAGCGGCATCTCCGCCCCGGTGTCGATCCGCACGTCTCCGGACCCGAACGCGCCCTGCACCCAGGTCCGGCGCACCGCCACGTCGTAGCCGCGGCTGAGGAGCAGCTCCCGGCGCATGCGCACGAAGAGCCCGCTCCGCACGATGATCCTGCGGTTCGTGATGGTGACCCGGCCCGCGAGCCAGGCGAGGAACGGCAGCAGGCACCCGAAGACCACGAGGAGCGCCGCGGCCCCTGCGATGGCGAGCCGTTGCCAGAGCTCGGGCAGCACGGCGAGCGCATAGGCCAGGCCGCCCGCGACGGCGATGAGCACCAGCGTCGGGAGGGTGAGCACGCGAGCATGTCGTCGAATCCGGGCGACGACGCGTTCGGGCGGCCCGGCGGGCTGGCCGGAAGCCCGGCGTGCGGCTCGGCTCATGCGCTCATCCGTACCTCAGGTGCGTGATGTCCCCTGCCGACACCGTCTGCGCCTCGCCGTTCCGGTCGCGCACGACGAGGCGACCGTCGCCGTCGAGCCGTTCGGCCGTGCCGACGAGTTCCTGGTCGGCGGGAAGGCGCACGTGCACGGCCGAGCCCAGTGTGCCGCACAGGGCGGCGACGCGTTCGGCGATACCGCTCGACGCGGCATCCCCGCCGTGTTCGGCGAGTGTGCCCACGAGGGCGAGCAACCGGGTGAGATAGGCCGCCAGGACCGCGTCCGCATCGGGGCGCACTCCGGTCGCCAGCAACAACGAGGTCGACGTGAGGGTCGGCAGGTCGTGCTCGTCGAGCGTGAGATTGAGCCCGGCGCCGACGACGACTCCGGCACCGGGTGCTGCACTGGCATCCATGCCCGACCCGGACGGAGCACCGGCCGGTGCCGTCGGCGGCAGCAGTTCCGAGAGGATGCCGCAGACCTTGTAGCCCGCCACGAGCACGTCGTTCGGCCACTTCAACTCGACCCGGATGCCGCCGGTGCCGTCGTCTTCGTCGCCCCGGAGCTGCAGGGCCGCACGCTCGACCTCGCCGCGCACCGCCTCGGTCATCGCCGCACCCGCGATCAGCGGGATCCACCCGTAGGCCTCGAGTGGAAGCGGTGTTCCACCCGGCCCCTCGGGGCGAAGGAGCACCGAGATCGCGAGCGTCTTGCCGGTGGGCGCCAGCCAGGTGCGGCCGAGGCGTCCGCGGCCATGGGTCTGGTCGTCGGTCACGATCACCGATCCGTGCGGCCATTCCGCCGCCTCTGGCCCGGTCGCAGCCGCCCGCAGGTCGTCGTTCGTCGATCCGGTGGTGGTGACGAATTCCAGGCGCGGCACCGATGCGCGGCTCAGCGGAAGCTCCATGTCGACAGTCTTCCAGTTCCCCGTCTTCCCGCTCTCTGCGCCACGGGAAGGCACCATGTCAGCGCGTGGATTTGTAGGAAAGCATCAACGAAGTGGCCAGGATGCTCGCCGGTAGAGTGAACGGCGTGACCGAAGCGACTGACGGCCCCGACCTCTCCACGACCGCCGGCAAGCTCGCCGACCTGAAGCTCCGATATCACGAGGCCGTGACCGCGAGCGGCGAGGCGGCCATCGAGAAGCAGCACGCCAAGGGCAAGATGACGGCTCGCGAACGCATCGCCGAACTGCTCGATCCCGGCTCGTTCGTCGAGCTCGACGAGTTCGTGCGTCACCGCACGCACGCGTTCGGCATGGATGCCAAGCGGCCGTACGGCGACGCGGTGGTCACGGGCACGGGCACCATCCACGGTCGGCACGTGGCCGTCTACTCGCAGGACTTCACGATCTTCGGCGGCTCGCTCGGCGAGGTGGCCGGCGAGAAGATCATCAAGGTCATGGAGCTCGCCCTCAAGATCGGCGTCCCGATCATCGGCATCCTCGACTCGGGCGGCGCCCGCATCCAAGAGGGCGTGGTCGCGTTGGGCAAGTACGGCGAGATCTTCCGGCGCAACACCGCGGCATCCGGAGTCATCCCGCAGATCTCCATCGTCTGCGGCCCGGCCGCGGGTGGTGCCGTCTACTCGCCCGCGCTCACCGACTTCGTGATCATGGTCGACAAGACGAGCCAGATGTTCGTCACCGGCCCCGACGTGATCAAGACCGTCACCGGCGAGGACGTCGGCATGGAGGAGCTCGGCGGCGCGCTCACGCACAACACGATCTCGGGCGTCGCCCATTACCTCGCGAGCGACGAGTCCGACGCGCTCGACTACGCGCGCACGCTGGTCGCATTCCTGCCCGACAACAACATGACGGATGCCCCGGTGTACGACGCCGAGGTCGAACTCGAGATCACCGACGACGACCGTCGTCTCAACACGATCATTCCCGACTCCCCCAACCAGCCGTACGACATGCACACGATCATCGAGGGCATCGTCGACCACGGCGACTTCCTCGAGGTCCAGCCGCTGTTCGCGCCCAACATCGTGGTGGGCTTCGCCCGCATCGAGGGTCGCTCGGTGGGCATCATCGCGAATCAGCCGAGCCAGATGGCGGGCACGCTGAACATCGCCGCGGGCGAGAAGGCGAGCCGGTTCGTGCGGTTCTGCGACGCGTTCTCCATCCCGATCCTCACCCTCGTCGACGTGCCGGGCTATCTGCCGGGCACCGATCAGGAGTGGACCGGAGTCATCCGCCGCGGCGCGAAGCTGCTCTACGCGTACGCGGAGGCGACCGTGCCGCTCGTCACGGTCATCACCCGCAAGGCCTACGGCGGCGCGTACATCGTCATGGGCTCGAAGCAGCTCGGCGCCGACATCAACCTGGCCTGGCCCACGGCGGAGATCGCGGTCATGGGCGGCCAGGGCGCCGTGAACATCCTCTACCGCGGCGAGATCAAGCGCGCCGAGGAGGCGGGCGAGGATGTCGCGGCGGTGCGCACGAAGCTGGCGAACGAGTACACCTACAACGTGGCGTCGCCATTCCTGGCTGCCGAGCGCGGCGAACTCGATGGCGTCATCGAACCTGCGGCGACCCGCGTCTCGGTCGTGAAGGCGCTCCGAGCGCTGCGCACCAAGCGCGCCAGCCTGCCGCCCAAGAAGCACGGGAACATCCCACTCTAGGGAGCATGATGGAATCCGACCGCGTCTCCGCGCCCGATGCCGCCGCCAGGGGCGTCGACCTCCGATTCGTGACCCGACAGGTCACCGAACAGGAAGCCGCCGCCGTCACCGCGGTCATCATCACGGCGCTCGACGAGGCGAGCACGGCCCAGCCGATGGCCGAGCTCGGCCGACACCCGTGGGTGCAGAGCGGCGGAGCGCTGCGATCGCCCGTCTCGGTCGGCCCCGGCAATTGGCGCCGAGCCGCACGCTGAACCTCGATCGCTTGTCCCCCGATCGGGGATGGTAGGAGGATCCGCCGAGGCGCGCGTCCGTGTGCCGGCGCCCCGCCCCGCTGATCCGGAGGGGGACACGCCATGTCCCCCGAAATGCTGACTTTCTCGGCGTCCGCCCCTCCGTCAATATTGATATCGCAGGCTCCACTGGAGTCGCCACCGTCACCGGTCGGGTAACCGGTGACCGTTGGGGGCGAGTCAGGGCGATATTCGGGTTGTCGCCGTGGCTCGGGCTTGATGGGGGCCGATCATCGATCGGCCCCCACCTTCCGTTACAGGGCGGTGTCACCCTGTTGCCGCAGCGTCGTTGCCGCAGCGTCGAAACGCACCGTCGTTCGGTGCGGCTGCGGGCCTCAGGTGCGCGGGATCTCGAGCCAGAACTCCACCTCGAGATCGTCGGTGTTCTCGACGTGCTCCGTCCCTTCGGGCTCGCGCAACCCGACGACCGTCACCGCGACCGCCGATCCCTCCGCCGCCGTGCGAGCGATGATCCGGTCGGCCTTCGACGCTGCGACCGCCTCGGCGAGCCGGGACAGCACGCGGTCGCGAGTCGGCTCGTCGAGTTCGTCGATCCCGCCCTCGTCGAGCAGGGTGACGACGCTCCCCCGCGCTCGTGCCCGCTGCACGGCGACGCGCACGGCATCGGTGAGGAGCATCCGGCCCCTGATCTCGTCGCGAATCGCCGCCTCGAGCATGCGGCACTCGCGTCGTTGCTCGTCGGTGAGGGCACCGCCGCGGTCGGCGATGCGCCGGAGCATCGGCGCGGCGATCCGGTTCGTCTGCGCGAGCCGCATCCGGCCCTCGAAGAGATGCGCGTCCTGCGCGGCCTGCCACGCGGCCGCCTCCCGCTCGGCCTGCGCGTACCGGCGCGCCTCGCGGGCCGCGGTCGTGAGCGCCGCGGTCAACGTGTGCGCGATGGCGACCCACACGATGCTGCCGATGACGCCGAGGGTGCCGAGCGCGAACGGACCCGCCCACACCGCGGTCTGCACGGCGAGCACGATGACGCCCACCCAGGCCGCCACCAGTTGCCGCCGGGCGGCGGCGATGGTCATGAGCGTGCCGACGGCAGCGACGTACCAGGTCGCATAGCCGTTGTCCACGGATGGGTCGAGCTGGCTCGTCACGAGCAGCGGGAGCATGATGCTGACCGCGAGGTCGAACGCGGCCATCCAATCGGGCATTCGCACGCGCTCCACGGGCCAGAGGCTCGCGACCGTGGCGATCGCGTAGAGCACCAGGGCCACGATCGTCGGCCATGGCGAGCGGGGCACGTCGAGCGAGTAGATTCCGAGGATCACGTGGTAGGCCGAGAACAGGGCGCCGAGGGCGAGAAGCAGGGAACGGGGGACGGAGATCATGCGTCGGCCTCGTCCGGCGCCGCCGGCCACGCGATGGTCACCGTCGTGCCCTCACCGGGGCTCGAGACGATCGCGGCGCTGCCACCGGCATTCGCCATTCGTTCCTCGATCGAGACACGCAGCCCGAGGCGCTCGACCGGCACCTCGTTCCGGTCGAACCCGACGCCGTTGTCGGCGACCTCGATGACGCACCCGCCGGCTCGGACGCCCCGGATGCGCAGCTCTCGTCGCGTGCTGAGTGCCGGGTCGTCGGCGTGCTGCACGCTGTTCACCATCGCCTGGACGGCCGCCGTGTAGAGCGCATCGACCGCCTCGACGGGCAGCTCGACCCCGCCGGCATTCACGACGCGCACCGTGAACGGAGCCGACAGGGTCGTGAGGGCAGCTCGAAGCCGCCGCACGAGCACGGTCAGCCCCACCCGGTCGAGGGCCCGCGGCCCGCTTGCACCCGCCTCGTCGAGGCGCTTGACCGCGTCGGCCGCCATCCGCGCGGCGAGCGCCTGCTCCTCGGCGGTCCGAGCTGCGGCGGCCGTGAGCAGCGTCGTCAACACGCTGTCGTGCACGAGCGCGTCCACCTTCACCCGCTCGTGCTCCGTCGCGTGCTGGCGGGCGGCGACGTCGTACCGTTCCAGCGCCGCCTCCTGGGCGCTGTCGACCGACTCCGCCGCCTGCCGGAGCATGGTGACGATGATGAGCACCACGATGCCGAGGATCGCCGCGTACATCGCATCGAGCACCGCGAGCAGCGGGTCGACGGCACCCCCGGCAGGCAGCAGGCGGACGAGACCGTAGATGGCGGGCACGACGAGCGTGTACCCCGTCGCGATCGGGGCCGACACCGCGACGACGGCCGCGGTGGTCGCCACCGTGCAGATGTAGTACAGCCAGGGCGCTTCGTCTTCGAGCAGGGCGGGATCGGAGACGAGGAAGGGCCACGCGACCAGCGCCGCCGCGTACAGCACGGCGAACACGAGTGCCGCACCGCGAACGGCGACCTTCGTGATCGACGCGATCGCCATCGCCACCATCGCGCCGTACAGCACGGCCATCAGCCCCGCTCCGGCGCCGGGGATGAGCGCCGGCGACTGGGCGAGCGCCATCGGCAGCGTCTGCACCCCGAACACGAGCCCGAAGAGCCCGAGCGCCCGACCCGACACGGTCCCGACCGGGGCCCGCGTGATCGCAGTCCGGCGGCGCGTGGCGAGTCGTGCGACCCGCCATTCAGCGGCGGGCATCCCCGCCTTCGCCCTCGAGCCCCGGCAGGATGCCGTCCTCGACGGCCCGTCGCAGCAGGTCGACCTTCGTCGGCGCCGGCCGCCCGACCTCGACGTACTTGGCGCGGATCCGGTCGAGGTATTCGCGTGCGGTCGAGTGCGCGATGCCGAGCTGGAGCGCCACCAGCTTCAGCGGCAGGCCCGACGCGTAGAGGTGGAGCACGTCCCGCTCGCGGTTGCCCAGCTGCGCCTTCGCGAAGTCGCGGTCGGCCTCGATGGCGCTCGCCCATTCGACGTTGTTGAGCACCTCGCCGTTCGCGACCGTCGCGATCGCCCCGATGACCGCCGACATGGGAGACGCCTTCGGAATGACACCCGCCGCCCCGGCCGCGAGCGCCTCGCGCACCGCCGCGACTCGATCGGCGATGCTGTGCACGAGTACCGCGCTCCCGGTGGCGCGCACGGCCCTCACGTTCTCGGTCACGGAGGAGCCGTCGCCCAGGGAGAGGTCGAGCACGACGACATCGCACGAGGCACCGTCGAGCGCCGCGAGCAGGTCGGGGACGTTGGACGTCTCGGCGACCACCGTGTAGCCCGCCTCGCGGCACGCGGCACGAAGCCCGAGTCGCACTGCCTCGTGGTCATCGACGATGGCGACCGTCGCCGCGGCGACCGGAGTGGTTCGACCTGCCACGCGTCTCCCTTCCGTCAGTCACACGATAGCGGTCAGCCTCGCCACCGCCTCGACGTGGTGGGTGTTCGGGAAGAGGTCGAACGCGACGAGGTCGTCGAGCTCGTACCCGCCGGCACGCAGGAACCCGACGTCTCGAGCGAGGGCGACGGGGTCGCACGCGACGTAGACGAGCTGGCGGGGACGAAGCTCCACGTGCCGTTCGACGACGGCGCGCCCGGCGCCCGATCTCGGCGGGTCGAGCACGACGGTCGCGTCACGCAGGCGAGAGCGCTGCGCCGGGCCCGCGTCTGCGACGAGCTCGTCGAGGAATCGGTCGACCCGTGCCGTCACCGCCCGGGCACCGGCCCAGTCTGCGAGGTTGGCGCGGGCGTGCTCGGTCGCACTGGGGTCCGCCTCCACGGACGTGATGCGGACCCGTTCGCCGAAGCGATCACCCACGGCGGCTGCGAGCAGGCCCACGCCGCCGTAGAGGTCGAGGTTCTCGGCGCGGGGGTCGAAACGCTCGCCGTCCACGAGCTGCTGCACGGCCTGCGTCAGGGTCGCCGCGGCACCGCGATGGACCTGCCAGAACCCGTCGCGGTCGAGGCGGAAGCGCCGCTCGCCGACGCGCTCCTCGATCGTCGGACGAGCGCCGCGCGGCGTGCGCCCGCCCTCGACCACGACCGTCGCCGGGCCGCCGATGCTGGGCGCCACCAGGTCCACCGCCCGCGCGCCGGGGAATCGTTCACCCAGGGGGGCGAGCTCGGCGAGCTCGGCGACCGCGAGCGGCACGCTCGTCACTGGCACCACCGTGTGGCTCCGCGACGCGTACGGCCCCACCGTGCCGTCGTCGCCCACCTGCAGGCGCACGCGGGTGCGCCATCCGGTGCCCTCTTCGACGGAGACGCCGGGCGCGAGGACCGGCTCGATCGCACGCACCTCGACGGCGCGGGACGTGCCGCCCATGCGCTGCAGGGCATCCTCGAGCACCTCGGCCTTGAGCGCACGCTGGCGGTCGGCGCGGATGTGGCCGAACTCGGCGCCGCCCGCCCGCGCCTCGGGTGGCCGGTCGATCCCCGCCTCGGCCCACGGATGCGGGCGCCGATCGGGCGACGCCTCGATCACCTCGATCGTCTCGGCACGCCAGAACCGTTCGTGGCTGCGATCGGTGATGCGAGCGGCGACCCGTTCGCCGGGGATCGCGTCCGCGACGAAGACGACGCGACCCTCGTGACGGGCCACGAAGACGCCGCCGTGGGCGACGCGCTCGACCTCGAGCTCGACCACCGGTCCGTCGGTGTCGGGAGCCCGCGACACGCGGCGCGTTGCGGGTCGCCGGCGCGAACCCGAGCGGTGGGATCTGGGGTTCTCTGCCACGATTCGAGCATTCCACAGACCGGCCGCGGGCACCCGCCGGGATCGAGGCGGCAGGATGGTGGTCATGCGCCTCTACCTCGCATCGACCTCGCCGGCCCGGTTGCAGACGCTTCGCGCCGCGGGGATCGAGCCGATCGCCGTTGCGCCCGGGGTCGACGAGGAGGCGCTCGTGGACGCACACGAGGCGGCATCGGGCCCGCTCGAGCCGCCAGAGCTCGTGCAGCTGCTCGCCCGGGCGAAGGCCGAGGCCCTCGTCGGACGCGACGTCGACGGCGGTCCGATCGACGGGCTCGTCCTCGGCGGCGACTCCGCCTTCCTCACCGGAGGCGCTCTCCACGGAAAGCCCCATCGCCCCGAGGTCGCGCGCGAGCGCTGGCTCGCACAGAACGGAGGGCACGGCGACCTCTGGTCGGGTCACTGGCTGATCGATCCCCGCGGAGGCCTGCCGCGGGCCGCGGTGGGGCGAGCGGATGTCGCCACCGTCCGCTTCGCGGCGCTCGACGAGAGCGAGATCGATGCGTACATCGCCTCTGGCGAGCCGCTGCTCGTGGCGGGCGCGTTCACGATCGACAGCCTCGGCGGACCGTTCATCCGGCGGGTCGAGGGCGACCCGTCCACGGTCGTCGGCCTGTCGCTGTCGACCCTCCGCGATCTCGTCCGGGAGCTCGGCGTGGACTGGCCGTCGCTCTGGAACCGGCGCTGAGCTCCGAACGACGCGCGGCCGCGGCATCCGACACAGATCTCGACCCGCGCAACGGAATTGTCGACGCCCGCAAGGGTCAGACAACTTTTTTGTGGGAGCGACCCAAATGACGAAAGAGGCGCGCCAATAGGCTTGACGATTATGCCGCGCATCACCAAGGTCCTCATCGCCAACCGTGGAGAGATCGCCGTTCGCGTCATCCGCGCCGCTCGTGACGCGGGCATCGGCTCGGTGGCCGTGTACGCCGACCAGGATCGCGACGCCCGGCACGCACGGCTCGCCGACGAGGCCTACGCACTCGACGGCTCGACGAGCGCCGAGACCTACCTCGTGATCGACAAGCTGCTCTCGGTGGCCCGTCGTTCGGGCGCCGACGCGGTGCACCCCGGCTACGGCTTCCTGGCCGAGAACGCCGACTTCGCCCGCGCGGTCATCGACGCCGGCCTCATCTGGATCGGCCCCAGCCCCGAGGCCATCGAACGGCTCGGCGACAAGGTGTCGGCCCGGCACGTCGCCGAGAAGGTGGGCGCTCCGCTCGCACCGGGCACCCTCAACCCGGTGTCGGATGCCGCGGAGGTGCTCGAATTCGTCGACCTGCACGGGCTGCCCGTGGCCATCAAGGCCGCCTTCGGCGGCGGTGGGCGCGGGCTCAAGGTCGCGCGCACCCGAGAGGAGGTGCCCGAGCTCTTCGACTCGGCCACCCGCGAAGCGGTCGCCGCGTTCGGCCGGGGCGAGTGCTTCGTCGAGAAGTACCTCGACCGGCCGCGGCACGTCGAGACCCAGTGCCTCGCCGATCAGCACGGAAACGTCGTGGTGGTGTCGACCCGAGACTGCTCGCTGCAGCGGCGCCACCAGAAGCTCGTCGAGGAGGCCCCCGCCCCCTTCCTCACCGAGGAACAGAACCGCCTCCTCTCCGAGGCGTCGAAGGCGATCCTCAGGGAGGTCGGCTACGTGGGCGCCGGCACCTGCGAGTTCCTCATCGGCCAGGACGGCACGGTGTCCTTCCTCGAGGTCAACACTCGGCTGCAGGTCGAGCATCCGGTCTCCGAGGAGGTCACGGGAATCGACCTCGTGCGCGAGCAGTTCCGGCTCGCCGAGGGCGGTGCGCTCGACTACGGCGACCCCGAGCCCACCGGCCACTCGATCGAGTTCCGCATCAACGGCGAGGACCCGGGCCGTGATTTCCTCCCGTGCCCCGGACCGGTGCACGTCATGCGCTTCCCCGGCGGTCCCGGCGTTCGCGTCGACTCCGGCGTGACCAACGGCGACGAGGTCTCGGGCGCCTTCGACTCGCTGCTCGCGAAGCTCATCGTCACGGGCTCGTCGCGGAGAGACGCGCTCGAGCGCGCGCGTCGCGCCCTCGACGAGTTCGAGATCGCTGGTCTGCCGACGGTGCTGCCGTTCCACCGCGACATCGTTCGCAACCCCGCCTTCGCACCCGAGGACGACGCGCCGTTCTCGGTCTTCACGCGCTGGATCGAGACCGAGTACGAGAACCAGCTCGAGCCGTGGTCGGGTGAGCTCACCGAGACCACGGATCCCGTCGACCGCACCTCGGTCGTCGTCGAGGTCGACGGCCGGCGCATCGAGGTGTCACTGCCGAAGAAGCTCGTCGGCGACCCCGCGGCCACGAGGGCCCAGGCCGGCCCGGCGCCTCGACGTCGCTCGGCAGCGCACTCGGTCGGCACCGCCACCGGCGATGCCGTGAAGGCGCCCATGCAGGCGACCGTCGTGAAGATCGCCGTCGCCGAGGGCGACAAGGTCGTGAAGGGCGACCTCGTGCTCGTGCTCGAGGCGATGAAGATGGAGCAGCCGATCGTCGCCCACAAAGACGGCATCGTCGGTGTCGTGAACGCGGAGGCGGGCTCGACCGTCTCGAGCGGTCATCTGCTGCTCGCGATCACCGACGCCCCGGCGGCCTGAAGCCGAGAACGTCAGCGCTGCCCGCCCCTCAGGGCAGCGGTGGGACGCCCTGCGGCGACGGCAGTTCGACCCCGCTGACCTGCTCTCCCGCCAGCCGTGACCGGCGCCGGCCGTACAGCAGGTAGATCAGGATCCCGATCGCGAGCCAGACGAGGAACCTCACCCAGGTCAGGGTCGTCAGGTTCAGCATCAGCCAGAAGCACAGCGCGGCGGAGAGGAGCGGGAGCACCGGCGACCAGGGCACCCGGAACCCCCGCGGCAGGTCTGGGCGGGTGCGGCGCAACACGACGATGCCCACGCTCACGAGCACGAACGCCGAGAGCGTGCCGATGTTGATCATCTCCTCGAGGAGCCCGACGTCGGTGAACGCCGCGATGATCGCGACGACGAGGCCGCCGAGGATCTGGATGCGCGCCGGGGTCTTCGTGTGCTCGGTCGTCTTGGACAGCCACCGCGGAAGAAGTCCGTCGCGGCTCAGCGCGAAGACGATGCGAGAGAGCCCGAGGAGCAGGACCATGATGACGGTCGTGAGGCCAGCCAGCGCCCCCACGGAGATGACGGCCGACGCCCAGTCCTGCCCGACGAGCCGGAAGGCCGTGGCGAGTGACGGCGTCTCCTCTGCGGCGAGCTCGCGGTACGAGACCATTCCGGTCATCACGATCGAGACGAGCACGTAGAGCGCCGTGACGATGGCGAGGCCGAGGAAGATGCCGCGCGGCAGGCGCTTCTGCGGGTCGCGGACCTCCTCGGCGCTCGTCGCGACGACGTCGAAGCCGATGAAGGCGAAGAACACGAGCGATGCCGCCGCGAGCAGCCCGAAGACACCGTACTGGGCGGGCGCCGCGCCGGTGGCCCACGAGAAGAGCGACTGCTCCCATACGTCGCCGGTGCCGCCCTCGGTGGGCACCGGCTCGGGGATGAACGGCACGTAGTTCGCCGCGTTGACGAAGAAGAATCCCACGACGATCACGAACAGCACGATCGCGACCTTGATGATGGTGAAGACCGCACCGACGCGGGCGGTGAGCTTCGTCCCGGCGACCAGCAGCGCGGTGAAGACGGCGACGATCAGGAACGCCGGCCAGCTCACCTCGAGTCCGCCGAGCTCGATCGTCGCCGGGAACGGCAGGCCGACCGCGAGCAGCGCCTCTCCCAGGTACACGCCCCAGTACTTCGCGATCACCGCCGCAGCGGTGAACATCTCGAGGATGAGGTCCCAGCCGATGATCCAGGCGAGCAGTTCGCCCATGGTCGCGTACGTGAACGTGTAGGCGCTGCCCGCGACCGGCACCGTCGACGCGAACTCGGCGTAGCACATCATGGCCAGCCCGCACGTGATCCCGGCGAGCACGAACGAGATGATCACGCTCGGGCCGGCGAAGTTCGCCGCCGCCTGCGCGCCGACCGAGAAGATGCCCGCGCCGACCGCGACCGCGATGCCCATCAGGGCGAGGTCCCACGTGCCGAGCGAGCGCTTGAGACTCCGGTCGCGGTCGACGGAATCCGCGATCGAGGCCTCGACCGACTTGACTCGAAGGTCCACCGTTCCTCCTGGCGCCGCGCCGGCCCAGCGGCGCCGCCGTCCCAGCGTACGCGCTTCGAGGATGACCGACCATGACGGAGTCTGACGTCATGTTTCGTGCGCGGTCGCGGACCGCGCGGCATCCGTGCACCCTATCGACATGACACGAGAGCACGACGTCCGCCAGATCCGGTTCAACGCGTTCGACATGAACTGCGTCGCGCACCAGTCCTCGGGGCTCTGGCGGCATCCGTCGGACCAGTCGCAGCGGTACACCGAGCTCTCGTACTGGACCGAGCTCGCCAGGCTCCTGGAGCGCGGCACCTTCGACGGCATCTTCATCGCCGACGTGCTCGGCACCTATGACGTGTACGGAGGCAGCAATGAGGCCGCCATCCGCAACGGCGCACAGGTGCCCGTGTCGGATCCCCTGCTCCTCGTCTCGGCCATGGCGCTCGTGACCGAGCACCTCGGCTTCGGCATCACCGCCGGGACCGCGTACGAGCACCCGTATCCGTTCGCCCGGCGCATGTCGACGCTCGACCACCTCACGAACGGACGCGTGGGTTGGAACGTCGTGACCGGCTACCTGCCGAGCGCGGCGCGCAACATGGGCCACGACGACCAGCGCGAGCACGACGACCGCTACGACCATGCCGACGAGTACCTCGAGGTCCTGTACAAGCTGTGGGAGGGCTCCTGGGAGGACGATGCGGTGCTGCGCGACCGTGAGACGGGCGTGTTCGCCGACCCGTCCAAGGTGCACGAGATCGGCCACCGGGGAACGCACTTCACGGTGCCGGGCATCCACATCTCGGAGCCGTCGCCGCAGCGCACGCCGGTGATCTACCAGGCCGGCGCCTCGCCACGAGGCGTCGCGTTCGCTGCCGAGAACGCCGAGGCGATCTTCGTCGCGGCACCGACCAAGGGGGTACTGCGATCCACCGTGTCACGCATCCGAGATGCGCTCGAGGCGGCCGGACGCGACCGGTACGCCGCGCGCATCTACACGCTCGTGACGATCATCACCGACGAGACGCCCGAGAGGGCGCGTGCCAAGTACGACGATCTGCTGTCGTACGCGAGCGAGGAGGGCGCCCTCGTCTTCATGAGCGGCTGGATGGGCGTCGACCTGTCCAAGTACGACCTCGACGAGCCGGTCGGCAATGTCGAGTCGAACGCCATCCGGTCGGTGATCGCGAACTACGAGGAATCCGCCCGCAACGGCGAGGTGTTCACCGTGCGCGACATCGCCCGCGGCGGCGCGATCGGCGGCCTCGGCCCGACCATCGTCGGCTCGGCCACCGAGGTGGCCGACGAGCTGCAGGAGTGGGTGGAATACACCGACGTCGACGGATTCAACCTCGCCTACGCCATCACGCCAGGCACGTTCGAGGACATCGTGGAGTTCGTCATCCCCGAGCTGCGCCGACGGGGCGCGTACCCCACCGAATACGCCCCGGGCACGCTGCGGAACAAGCTGCACGGGCAGGGCGACCGGTTGCCCGATGAGCACCGGGGCGCGCGGTATCGACTCGCCGGGGTGCGGGAGCGGTGAACCCGACCACCGCGATGGAGGTCTGGCAGGCGGCGGATGCGGAGAACTTCGCGTGCCTGTTCCGCGCCCAACCGGGTGGCGTCACGGTGATCACGGCCGACGACGGAAGCGGGCCCGTGGCGCTCACCGCGACGAGCGTCTCGTCGGTGAGCGTGGTGCCGCCGATGCTCGTGCTGTCGGCATCGGATCGGTCATCGGCCACGCCGACCATCGTGGCCGCCGAGACGCTCGTCGTGCACTTCCTCGACGTCGTCGACCTCGAGCTCGCGAAGCTCGCTGCGACGAGCGGTGTCGACCGCTTCGCCGACCGGCGTCTGTGGTCGAGGCTGCCGAGCGGCGAACCGATCTACGACTCGGTGGCCCGCAAGGTGCGAGTCCGAACGGTGGACCGTGTCCGTGCCGGCGGCGCCACCGTGCTGATCGCGCAAGCGCTCGACGTGCACTCGGCGCCCTCGGCGGCATCCCACCCGCTCGTCTATCACGACCGCACGTGGCGGGACCTCGGCGACAGCTACGTGATCTGATTCAGCGGACGATGTGCATCGCCCTCGCGGCATCCGTCAATGAACTCGTCAGCGACGGGTAGATCGGGAACGCCTCGGCGAACTCGTCGACGGTGAGCCGGTGCTCCACCGCGAGCGCGAGCGGAAGCATCAGCTCCGACGCCTTCGGGGCGACGATGACGCCGCCGATGATCGCGCCGGATCCGTTCGACGCGAACAGCTTCACGAATCCCTCGCGGATCCCCATCATCTTCGCTCGCGGGTTCGACGAGAGCGGCAGCTCGTAGACCACCCCCGGGACGAGACCCTCCTCGATCTCGCGCTGCGTCCATCCCACCGTGGCGATCTCGGGCTGCGTGAAGATGTTGGAGGTGATGTTGCGCTCCGTGGGCGGGTCCACGATGTCGCCCATGGCGTGGAAGACCGCCGTGCGGCCCTGCATGAACGCGACCGAGGCGAGCGGGATGAACGTGGTGCAGTCACCGGCGGCGTAGATGTTCGGCATCGACGTGCGGGCCACGCGATTCACGCGGATGTGGCCGCTCTCGGCGAGCTGCACGCCGGCCTCCTCGAGTCCGAGGTCCGACGTGTTGGGCACGGAGCCGACCGCCATCAGGCAGTGGCTGCCGCGTACCTCGCGCCCGTCGGTGAGCGTCGCGACCACCGAGTCGCCGTCGCGCACGACCGACTCGGCGCGAGACTTGTTCATCACCTTCATCCCGTTGCGCTTGAAGACCTTCTCGATGACGGATGCCGCGTCCGCGTCCTCGCCGGGAAGGACCTGGTCGCGGCTCGAGATGAGCGTGACCTTGGACCCGAGGGCGCGGTACGCCGACGCGAACTCCGCGCCGGTCACCCCCGACCCGACGACGATGAGGTGCTCGGGGATGTGCGCCAGGTGGTAGAGCTGGGTCCAGGTGAGGATGCGCTCGCCGTCGGGGACCGCGGTCGGCAGGATGCGGGGCGACGAACCGACCGAGATCACGAGCGTGTCGGCCTCGATCCGGTCGAAGTCGGTGCCGCCCTTCCCGGTCGCGACGATGATGGCGTTCGGACCGTCGAGCCGGCCCTCGCCGTGCACGAGGTGCACCCCGGCGTCGAGGAGGTTCGAGCGCATGTCCTCGGACTGCTGCGCGGCGAGCCCGAGCAGCCGCTTGTTGACCGCGGCGAGGTTGATCGCCACGAGCGGCTTGACCGGCTTCTCGCCCTCGCCCTTGGCGTAGAACTGCACGCCGAGGTCGGCCGCCTCCTTCACCGCGTTCGACGCCTCGGCGGTCGCGATGAGCGACTTCGACGGGACGACGTCGGTGAGCACCGCCGAGCCGCCGACCCCCGCACGCTCGACGAGCGTGACGTCGGCGCCCAACCGGGCGCCGGCGAGCGCCGCCTCGTACCCTCCGGGTCCTCCACCGAGGACGGCGATCCGTTGCGTGCGGGCGAACTCGTAGGCCATGCTCACATTCTGTCGTATCGGTCTCGGGCGAGCACGGGAGCGGGCGCCTGCCGAGGCATCCGCCCCATCATTAGAGTGGTGGGATGCACGCAGCCAATCCGCTCGACGATCCCACCGCAGATCCCTTCCAGGTCGCCGCCGCCGCGGCATCCGTCATCGCCGAGACCACCGGCGTCGAGCGTCACGACATCGCGCTCACGCTGGGCAGCGGCTGGGGTCGCGCGGCCGACGTGATCGGCGAGACGACGCACACGATCGCCGCCCACGAGGTGCCGGGCTTCTCGAAGCCCGCGCTCGAGGGACACGTCGGAACGCTGCGCTCGATCGCCCTGCCGAACGGCAAGCGCGCCCTCGTCATCGGCGCCCGCACTCATTACTACGAGGGTCACGGCGTACGACGGGTCGTGCACTCGGTGCGCACCGCCGCCGCCGCGGGCGCGACGACCATGATCCTCACGAACGGCGCCGGCGGCATCCGCGAATCGTGGACGGCGGGCACGCCCGTGCTCATCCGCGATCACATCAACCTCACCGCGGACTCGCCGCTCGAAGGCGCGACCTTCGTCGACCTGACCGACCTCTACTCGGCGCGGCTGCGCGCACTCGCGCACTCGATCGAGCCGTCGCTCGACGAGGGCGTCTACGTGCAGTTCCGCGGTCCGCACTACGAGACGCCGGCGGAGGTGCAGATGGCGAAGGCCATCGGCGGCGACATCGTCGGGATGTCGACCGCGCTCGAGGCCATCGCCGCGCGGCAGGCGGGCATGGAGGTGCTCGGCATGTCCCTCATCACCAACCTCGCTGCGGGCATCCAGCAGACTCCGCTCAGCCATGAGGAGGTCATCGAGGCGGGGCGTGCGGCGGAGCCGGTGATCTCCGCGCTGCTGGCCAGGATCGTGGCGGAGCTGTAGGAGGCCGGCGGATGTCGCAGACGAACCCCTCCGACGCCGAGCGCGTCGCCCTCGCAGAAGCGTGGATCGCCCAGGATCCCGACCCCGAGACCCGTGCCGAACTCGCCGCGCTCGTCGAGGCCGCCCGCGGCGGCGACGGCGCAGCGACCGCCGAGCTCGCCGACCGGTTCGACACGCGACTCGCGTTCGGTACGGCCGGCCTGCGCGGGGCGATCGCCGCAGGACCCAACCGCATGAACCGGGTGCTCGTCGCCCAGGCGGCCGCCGGGCTCGCCGCCTACCTGCTCGAGCGCGCGAGCGGCGGTGCGACCCCGTCCGTCGTGATCGGGTGCGACGGGCGCAAGAACTCGGCGGTGTTCGCCCGCGACTCCGCCGAGGTGATGGCGGGCGCGGGGGTGCGGGCGGTGCTCCTCCCGCGGCTGCTGCCGACCCCGGTGCTCGCCTTCGCCGTTCGCCATCTCGACGTGTCGGCCGGCGTCATGGTGACCGCCTCGCACAACCCGCCGAACGACAACGGGTACAAGGTCTACCTCGGCGGCGACGATCATGGGTCGCAGATCGTGGCGCCGGCCGACGCCGAGATCGCCGCCCACATCGAGCGCGTGGCCGCCACCACCGCGGTTCCCGACCTGCCCCGCGCGGAGTTCGAGACCGCTGATGAGTCGGTCGTCGACGAATACATCCGGCGCACCGCCCTCGTCGCGGACCGACCGGCAGCGCAACCCCGCGTCGTCTACACCGCCATGCACGGCGTCGGATGGGAGACCGCCGCGCGGGTGCTGGCCGCCGCAGGATTCGACGCCCCGACGCTCGTCGAGGCGCAGATCTCGCCCGACCCGACGTTCCCGACCGTCGCCTTCCCGAATCCCGAAGAGCCGGGCGCGATGGACCTCGCCTTCCAGCGCGCGCGCGAGGCCGGGGCCGAGCTCATCCTCGCGAACGACCCCGATGCCGACCGGCTCGCCGTGGCCGTTCCCGATCCGGCGACGCCCGAGGGCTTCCGTCGCCTGAGCGGCAACGAGGTGGGACTCCTGCTCGGCTGGCGGAACGCTCGCCGTGCACAGGGCGCCGCCAGGGGCGAGCGCGGGGCCGACGGCACGCTCGCCTGCTCCATCGTCTCGTCGCCGGGCCTCGAGGCGGTCGCCCGCGCGTACGACCTCGACTTCGAGGCGACGCTCACCGGCCTCCAGTGGATCTCGCGGGCACCGAATCTCATCTTCGGCTACGAGGCGGCGCTCGGCTACCTCGTGAACCCCGAGACCCTGCGCGACAAGGACGGCATCTCCGCGGCAGTGGCGTTCCTGTCGCTCGCCGCCGAGCTGAAGGCGCAGGGCCGCACGCTCGCCGACCACCTCGACGAGTTCGTCGAACGATTCGGATGCTTCGCCTCGACCCAGATCTCGATCCGGGTCACGGCGCTGTCGCGCATCGGCGAGGTCATGGCACGGCTTCGCGCCGAGCCACCGGCATCGGTCGGCGGGATCCGGGTGGAGCGCATCGAAGACCTCGCCGACGGGTTCGGGGCGCTCCCGCCGTCCGACGTGCTGCGAATCGTGCTCGAGGGCGGCGGCCGGGTCATGGTCCGCCCGAGCGGCACCGAGCCGAAGCTCAAGGTCTACATCGATGCGGTTGCCGACGACGGCACCGTCGCCGAGCGGCGCGCCGCGGCATCCGCTGCCGTCGCCGCGCTGGAGGCGGGAATGCGCGAGCTGACCGCGTGAGGTCGACTCCCGCCGCTCGTCAGGCGCGAGACGCCTGCTGATCCGTCGGGGCGGCGAGTCCGAGGATCTCGCGCACCTCGTCGGCCGAGGTCGCTCGGGCCAGGCGCCTGACGATGCCGCCGTCGTTGAACGTGTTCGCGAGCTTCGCGACGGATGCCACGTGCTCTTCGGCGTTCGAGGCGGCGAGCCCGACGATCACCCGCACCGGATCGTTGTGCGGATGCCCGAACTGCACCGCGGGGGCGAGCGTGACCACCGCGATGCCTTCCCGACGCACATCAGGGCCCGGCCGAGCGTGGGCGAGCGCGAGGCCGGGTGCGACCACGACGTACGCGCCGAACTCTTCGATGACCGCGATCATGCGATCGGCATACTCGGAGCGCGTGGAGCCCGAGCGCATGAGGGCGCGGCCCACCTCGCGGACCGCGGCGCGCCAGTCGTCGACGTGCGCACCGAGCACCACGGCGGTGTCGGCGAGGGGCGGCAGGTCGATCATCGGGTTCCGTTCGGGGGCGGCGTCGAGCGCGACGGGATCACTGGCGGCACGATCAGGCTTCGTCGAAGCCGTCCTGGATGAGCTCGGCGAGCTCCTCCCGGTCGTCGAGGGGAAGGAAGGCGGACGCGGCGGCGTTGAGCTGGAACCCCTCGAGGTCGTCGAGGTCGTACCCGAAGGCGTCGCTGAGGAGCGCCAGCTCGCGAGTCAGGCTCGTGCCGCTCTGCAGGCGGTTGTCGGTGTTCACCGTGACGCGGAAACCGAGCTGGTAGAGGAGGTCGAACGGGTGATCGACGAGTTCGTCGCCCCAGGCCGCGATCGCACCGGTCTGGAGGTTCGACGAGGGACTCGTCTCGAGGGCGATCTCGCGGTCGCGCACCCATTGGGCGACGGGACCCAGCGAGACGTACGTGTTGTCGTCGTCCTGACGCTCGATGACGAGGTCTTCGGCGATGCGCACGCCGTGCCCGAGTCGCAGGGCACGACCGTCGAAGATGGCGCTGCGGATGGAGTCGAGGCCGTCGGCCTCTCCGGCGTGCGCCGTCACCGGGAAGAACTGACTCGCGAGGTAATCGAACGCGGTGCGGTGACGGCTGGGGAGGAAGCCGGCCTCGGGCCCGGCGATGTCGAAGCCCACGACGCCGCGGTCGCGATGCCGCACGGCGAGCTCGGCGATCTCGAGACCGCGATCGGCATGGCGCATCGCCGTGACGAGCTGGCCGACCCGGATCGCGTGGCCCTGGTGGGCGACGTCGTCGATGCCCTCCTCGATGCCCGCCTGCACCGCTTCCACCGCCTCGTCGAGGCTGAGTCCACGGGTGAGATGCTGCTCGGGGGCCCAACGGATCTCGCCGTAGATGACCCCGTCGGCTGCGAGATCCTGCACGAACTCCCGCGCGATGCGCTGCAGACCGGCGCGCGTCTGCATGACGGACGTCGTGAGGTCGAAGGTCTTCAGGTACTCGACGAGCGAGCCCGAGTTCGACTGCGTACCGAACCACTCGGCCAGACCCTCGGCGTCGCCCGCGGGAAGCTCGAGGGAGATCTCGTCGGCGAGCTCGAGGAGCGTCTGCGGCCGGAGCCCGCCGTCGAGGTGGTCGTGGAGGGACACCTTCGGCAGCGACCGCAGGTCGGTGCCGACGCCTTCGAGCCGGTACTCCGTGGGATTCGTGTTCACGTGGTCCACGATAGCGGCGGCCCTCGCGATCGTCCTACCGGCCGATGCGGTCGGCGATGAGGGGGCCGCCGTCTTCGATCGCGTCACCCGGATCGCCGATGCGATACGCGCCCTCGACCGCCTCGAGGGCACGAGCGAAGCGGGCCGGCTCGTCGGCGTGCAGGGTGAACAGCGGATCGCCGGCGCGCACCCGGTCGCCCGGCTTCGCGTGCAGGTCGATACCCGCCGCGTGGTGCACGGGGTCCTCCTTGCGGGCACGCCCGGCGCCGAGTCGCCACGCCGCGATGCCGAACGGCAGTGCCTCTTGCTCCACGAGGACGCCGTCGCGCTCGGCGGTGACGACGTGCCGTTCGCGCGCGACCGGCAGCGGAGCATCGGGGTCGCCCCCTTGGGCGCGGATGGCGCGCCGCCAGGTGTCCATGGCTCGACCGTCGTCGAGCGCCGCCTCGACGTCGGCATCGAGGACTCCCGCGAGCGAGAGCATCTCTCGGGCGAGCTCGACGGTGAGCTCACGAACGTCGGCGGGGCCACCTCCGGCCAGCACCTCGACCGACTCGCGCACCTCGTTGGCGTTGCCGATCGTGAGCCCGAGGGGCACGTTCATGTTCGTGATGAGCGCCGAGGTCGCCACGCCGGCATCCTCGCCGAGCTCCACCATGGTGCGTGCCAGTTCACGAGACCGATCGATGTCCTGGAGGAAGGCCCCCGAGCCGAACTTCACGTCGAGCACCAGCGCACCCGTTCCCTCGGCGATCTTCTTCGACATGATCGACGAGGCGATCAGGGGGATCGCCTCGACCGTGCCCGTGATGTCGCGCAGCGCGTAGAGCTTCTTGTCGGCGGGCGCGAGCCCCGCACCGGCGGCGCAGATGACTCCGCCGACGTCGCGGAGTTGGGCGAACATCTCGTCGTTCGTGAGCTCGGCCCGCCACCCCCGGATCGACTCCAGCTTGTCGAGCGTGCCGCCCGTGTGCCCGAGTCCCCGGCCCGACAGCTGCGGAACCGCGACGCCGAACGTCGCCACGAGCGGCATCAGCGGCAGGGTGATCTTGTCGCCCACGCCGCCGGTGGAGTGCTTGTCAGTGGTCGGCTTGCCGAGCCCCGAGAAGTCCATCCGCTCGCCCGACGCGATCATCGCCATCGTCAGGTCGCGGATCTCACGACGCGACATCCCGTTCAGGAAGATCGCCATGGTCATCGCCGACATCTGCTCGTCGGCCACGTACCCGCGGGTGTAGGCGTCGATCAGCCAGTCGATCTCGGCCGTCTCGAGTTCGTGTCCGTCGCGCTTCGCGCGGATGAGGTCGACGGCGTCGAACGCCTCCACGACGCTCACGCGTGGCCTCCCCGGAACTCCTCGAGTTGCCGCGGGCCGAACGCGTCGGGAAGCACCTCGTCGATGGTCTTGATGCCCGAGACCGTCTCGAGCAGCATCCCCTCGGCCGAGTGCTCGTACAGCAGCTGTCGGCAACGACCGCACGGCATCAGCGTGTTGCCGTGCCCGTCGACGCACGCGAAGGCGACGAGCCTGCCGCCCCCCGACATGATGAGCGCCGACACGAGGGAGCATTCTGCGCACAGCGTCACCCCGTACGAGGCGTTCTCGATGTTGCAGCCGCTGACGACACGGCCGTCGTCGACGATCGCCGCCGCACCGACCGGGAACTCGGAGTAGGGCACGTACGCCTTCGCCATCGCCTCTCGTGCTCGCTCGCGAAGCGACGGCCAGTCGATCGCATCCGTTGCGGTCATGGTGCTCCCCCGTTCAGGATCGGTCGGTGTCGACGGATGCCCCGCGGCCGGGGCATCCCTCAGGACTTGATGTACGGCTTGCCGTCGGCGGCGGGCGGGCGCGACCGGCCGACGAGCCCGGCCACCGCGAAGATCGTCACGACGTACGGCAGCATGAGCATGAACTCGCTCGGAACCGGTGAACCGATCACCGACAGCGTGTTCTGCAAGTTGGAGGCGAAGCCGAACAGCAGCGCGGCGAGTGTCGCCTTGATGGGATCCCACTGTCCGAAGATCACCGCGGCGAGCGCGATGAAGCCGGCGCCCGCGGTCATCTCCTTGTTGAACGCGATTCCGGAGCCGATCGTGAAGAACGTGCCGCCGAGGCCGGCGATCGCTCCGGCGAGCGCGACGTTCCAGAACCGGGTGCGGTTCACGTTGATGCCCACCGTGTCGGCGGCCTGCGGGTGCTCGCCGACCGCGCGGACGCGCAGGCCCCACCGCGTGTAGAACAGGCCGAAGAACACGAGCGCGACGGCGATGTACATGAGGTAGACGATGACGGTCTGGCGGAAGAACACCGGACCGATGATCGGGATGTCGCTGAGGAGCGGAATCGGAAGGCGATCGAAGCGCGGCGGCGTGTTGAGCGTGGCGGCATTCGGGGCGAGCACCTGCGAGAAGAAGAAGCTCGTGAGGCCGGTGACCAGCACGTTCAGCACCACACCGACGATGATCTGGTCGACGAAGTACTTGATCGCGAACGCCGCGAGCACCATGCCGACGAGCATGCCGGCCACCATGGCCGCGACGAGCCCCAACCACGGCTGGCCCGTCACCGAGGCCACGACGGCCGCCGTGAAGGCGCCGGCCAGCAGCTGGCCCTCGATCGCGATGTTCACGACACCGGCCCGCTCGCCGATGACGCCCGCCAGGGAGCCGAAGATCAGCGGCACGGCCAGGCTGAGCGACCCGAAGAGGAGGCCGATCATCGGCAGTGACGAGCCCGCACCCGCCCAGGTGAGGAACCCGAACATGAAGAGGATCGCGAAGACGACGATGAGCCAGAGCGGCACGCGCCGCTTCGACCGCACGAGGAGCACGGAGTAGACCGTCGCGACGGCGAGGAGCGCGACCACGGCCCAGAGCGCCTGCTCGGCGGGAACCACGAGGTCGGGCACCTGGATGGCGTCGGTCTCGCGCGACCACCGGTAGGTCGTGTCGCCCGAGCGCGGTGCGAACACGGCGAGCGCGAGGGCGACGACGGTGAAGATGGCGAAGGCGATCGGCGCCTTCCAGCTCGTGACGACGGTGGTGTCGAGCGTCACGGCCTGCGGCGACACGTCGTGGTGTTCGGCGGTCCTGGTCACTTCGCCGCCACCTCCTTCTTCGCGGCCTTGCGAGCTCGCTTGGGCTTCGCATTCGGGTCGGGCAGTCGGAAGATGGTGCGCACGAGCGGCGGCGCCGCGATGAAGAGCACGATCAGCGACTGCACCACGAGCACGATCTCGATCGGCACGCCCTCGGCCGCCTGCATCGAGAAGCCACCCGCCTTGAACGCGCCGAACAGGATGCCGGCGGCGAAGGTTCCCCACGGCGTCGAACGGCCGAGCAGCGCCACCGTGATGGCGTCGAAGCCGATGCCCGCGTCGATGCCGGCCGTGAAACCGGTGGTGACGGTACCGAGCACCTGGTTCACGCCGGCGAGACCCAGGAGCGCGCCGCTGATGAGCATGGCGTAGACGTACATGCTCTTGACATTGATGCCGGCCACCCGGGCCGCGTTGGGGTTGATCCCGACCGCGCGGAACTTGAATCCGAGGCTCGAGCGATTGAGGATCCACCAGACGAGGAAGGTGGCGGCGAGCGCGAGGAGGAATCCGAGATGCAGGTTGAACTGCGGCCCGAGGAGGGCGGGGAAGATGGCGGTGTCCTTCATGCCCGGCGTTTTGGGGTTCGACGACCCGGGCGCCTGGAGCAGGCCCGGCGTCCGCAGCATCCACGACACCAGGTAGAAGGCGACGTAGTTCAGCATGATCGTCACGATCACCTCGTGCGCACCGGTGCGGGCCTTCAGCACGCCCGCGATGCCCGCCCAGATCGCACCGCCCACCATGCCGCCGATCAGGGCGACGAGCATGTGCAGGCCCCACGGCAGGTCGAAGCCGAAGCCGATCCATCCGGCGACGGAGGCGGCGATGAGCATCTGGCCCCGGCCACCGATGTTGAACATGCCGACCCGGAACGCGAGGGCGACGCCGAGGCCACCGGCGATGAGCGGGGTGGCGAACGTGAGCGTCTCGGTGAGCGGCCGGATGCCCGCGAGGAAGGTGTCGCGCCGGAAGTTGTAGATCGAGCCCTGGAACAGTGCCGCGTACGCGCCGGACACCGAATCCCAGATCGCGCCGAGCATGTCGGACGGACGAGCGAAGAAGTACGCGCTCGTCTCCTGCACGCGTTCGTCGGTGAACGCGATCATGATCGCGCCGACGATGAGCGCGAGGATGACCGAGAGCACCGAGATCAGGGCGTTGCCGGTCGCGATCTGGCGCAGCATGGTGTGCCACCTCGAGGGTGGCGGTGCGTCGGGCTCGGTCGGGCCGCCCGGGCCGGTGGCCGTGGCGCGAGCGTCGACGGTGGCGGTGCCCGTTGCGGGCGACGCTGCCCCCGGCTCCTCGAGGGCGACATCGGGATCGAGGTCGTGCGCTCGGGGGGCCTCGCCCCTCGGCTCTGTCGGGTCGCTCATGCGGCGGCTCCTTCTGCGGGGGATTCCCCGGCCATCATGAGGCCGAGGACGTCGCGGGGGGTGTCGCCCGGCACGATGCCGACGATTCGGCCGCGGTACATCACCATGATGCGATCGGCGAGGGCGACGACCTCGTCGAGCTCGGTCGAGACGACGACGACCGGCACGCCGGCGTCGCGCGTCTCGACGATGCGCTTGTGGATGAACTCGATGGATCCGACGTCGACACCACGCGTCGGCTGTGCGGCGACGAGCAGCCGCAGGTCTCGGCTCAGTTCGCGGGCGAGCACCACCTTCTGCTGGTTGCCGCCCGACAGCCGCTGCACGTATTCGTCGATGCCCTGCGTGCGGATGTCGAACTCGTCGACCTTCTCGCGTGCGAACTCGGCGAGCACGCGGCCCTGGAGGTTGCCGGCTCGCACGAACGGCTCGCCCTCGCTGCGGTTGAGCATCAGGTTCTCGGCGATGGTGAACTCCCCGACGAGCCCGTCTTCGGTGCGATCCTCGGGAACGAAGCCGACGCCGGACTCGAGGATCCGGCGGACGCTCGACCCGTTCAGCTCGACTCCGTCGAGCTTGATGGACCCCTGCACGCGTGGCTGGAGTCCGACGAGCGCCTCGGTGAGCTCGGTCTGCCCGTTGCCCTGCACGCCGGCGACCGCGAGGATCTCGCCGCGTCGCACGGTGAAGCTGACGTCGTTCACGACCAGCTGGCCGATCTGGTCGACGACCGTGAGGTTCTGCACGACGAGGGCGTGGTCGCCCAGCTCCGCTTCCTCCTTCTGCACGGTGAGTTCGACCGCCCTGCCCACCATCATCGAGGCGAGCTCGGCGTTCGACGCCGTCGGCGCCGCCTCGCCCACGACCTTGCCGAGCCGGATCACGGTGATGCGGTCGGCCACCTCGCGCACCTCGCGAAGCTTGTGCGTGATGAAGACGATCGACGTGCCCGACTCCTTCAGCTGGCGCATCATGCCCATCAGCTCGTCGGTCTCCTGCGGCGTGAGCACCGCGGTCGGCTCATCGAACACGAGCACACGCGCGTCGCGCGACAGGGCCTTGATGATCTCGACGCGCTGCTGGATGCCGACGGGCAGGTCTTCGACGATGGCGTCGGGATCGACGTGGAACCCGAATCGGGCCGAGATCTCGTTCACCTTGGCACGGGCCGTGGCGAGATCGAGCACGCCGACCGCCTTCGTGGACTCGTTGCCGAGCATCACGTTCTCGGCGACCGTGAACACGGGGATGAGCATGAAGTGCTGGTGCACCATGCCGATGCCGGCGGCCATGGCATCGCCAGGCCCCTCGAAGTGCTGCACCTCTCCGTCGAGGAGCACCTCCCCTTCATCGGCCTGGTACAGGCCGTAGAGCACGTTCATGAGCGTTGACTTGCCTGCGCCGTTCTCGCCGAGGAGGGCGTGGATCTCGCCGGCCTCCACGGTGAGGTCGATGTGGTCGTTGGCGACCAAGCTGCCGAATCGCTTCGTGATGCCGCGAAGTTCGAGCTTCATGTCCCTGATCCTAGTGAGATGGCTGCATCGGTCGTTGATGCTGCACGAAAGATGAGCGCCGCGGATGCCCCTGCTCGATGTTGCGGAGAACGCGCCGATGCGCCCCGGGCAAGGAATCGGGGAGGTCGGCGTCCGACGCCGACCTCCCCGGACCTTCGTCGCCTTACTCGGAGAGGTAGGACGTGACCTCGACGTCGCCGGCGATGATCGCTTCCTTCAGCGCGTCGAGCTCGCCCTGCAGCTCGGCCGGGACCTTCGACTCGAACTCGTGGAACGGCGCGATGCCGACTCCATCGTTCTCCAGCGTGCCGATGAACGGCGTGGTGTCGAAGTTGCCCTCACCAGCAGACAGCACGGCCTCCTCGGTGCCGACCGCGATGCCCTTGAGGATCGACGTGAGCATGAGGTCGGCGACCGACGGGTCGGTCTCGGTGAAGTCGGCGTCGACGCCGACCATCGCGATCTCACGACCGGCCTCGCGGATCGCGGCGGCGGCCGACTGGTAGATCGGGCCGCCGACGGGCAGCAGCACGTCGACGTTCTGGTCGATCAGGCTCTGCGCCACCTGGCGGGCGGTGTCGTTGGCCTCGAAGCCACCCGTGAAGAGGCCGTCGGTGCCGTCCCACCCGAGGACCTGCACGTTGGTGCCCTTCTCCTGGTTGTGGTAGTCGACGCCCTGCTTGAAGCCGTCCATGAAGATGGACACGGTCGGGAAGTTCATGCCGCCGAAGGTGCCGACGACGCCGGTCGTCGAGTACGCCGCTGCGGCGTATCCGGCGAGGAAGGCCGCCTGCGCGGTGTCGAAGAGGATCGGCTTGATGTTCGGCGCGTCGACCTCGCCGTCGAAGTCGTTGTCGGCCGCGTCGTCGATGATGACGTATTCGACGTCGGGGTTCGCGAGCGCCGACTCGACCGTGGCCGCCGAGAGGGCGAAGCCGACGGTGACGATGACGTTGCAGCCCTGGTCGACGAGGTTGGTGAGGTTGGGCGCGTAGTCGGTCTCAGCGTCGGACTGCACCGCGATGAGCTCGACACCCAGCTCGTCGGCTGCGGCGGTCGCGCCCTCGAAGCCCGACTGGTTGAACGACTTGTCGTCGAAGCCGCCCGAGTCGGAGACCATGCAGGGGATGAAGTCGCTGGCCTCTCCCCCGTCGGTGCCGTTGTCGGACTCCTCTGGGGCGGTACCGCAACCGGCGAGCAGCACGGCCGCCCCCAACATCGCGAGGCCGCCGAGGGCGGCCTTCCTGGTCGTGACCTTCACTGTGTCCTCCAAAGAACTCGCCCCAACCCTCGTGGGACCCGGGCATCACGTTACCCAAAGTTGCGTTCACTGCTCAGGTGCCGGGCGCCTGCGACATCCAATGGTTATCAAGACGCGATGTTCTGCTCATATGAGCACGGCCGAGCGCCCCCGAACGGGGGTCGGTCGGCCGTGGAGGAGCGCCGCCGGAGGGCGACGCGTCTCGAGACGGGGTATTCGGCGTGGGCGAGTCAGGGTGCCGACGGCGACTCGACGACGATCTCGCCCGAGATGATCGCCTGCCGAAGGCCTTCGATCTCGCCGTCGAGCGCGGGCGACACGAGCGGGGCGAGGTCGTGGTAGGGCGCGATCTCGACGCCGCCGTTCTCGAGCGTTCCGACGTACGGCTCGTTCGAGAACGAGCCGTCCTGCACGGCGCCGACGATCTCGACCATCGCGTCCTGTGTGTTCTTCAGCACGCTCGTGAGCAGCACGGGGCGGAACTCCGCGGCCAGCGACTCGTAGCCGTCGCTGTCGACCCAGATCACCGAGACGCCGCCGCGCTCGAGGGCCGCAGCCGTTGCGCCCTCGCCCACCTGACCGGCGACCGGCAGGATGACGTCTGCGCCCTGGTCGATCAGGCTCTCCGACAGGGCCTTGCCCTTGTTGATGTCCTCGAAGTCGCCGGTGAACGCGCCATCCTGCGCCGCCTTGTCCCAGCCGAGCACCTGCACCGCGGTGCCATGCACCTCGTTGTACTTCGCGACGCCGTCGACGAAGCCGTCCATGAACAGGGTCACGGGCGGCTGGTTGCCGCCGCCGAACGTGGCGACGATGCCGGTCTTCGACACGCCCGCCGCGAGGTAGCCGGCCAGGAACGAGGCCTGCGCAGTGTCGAAGATGACGGGCTTCACGTTCTCGGCCTCGACCACCTCGTCGACGATGGCGAACGCGAGATCGGGGTTGGCCTCCGCCTGCGACAGGGTCGCGTCGGCGAGCTCGAAGCCGACGGTGACGATGAGCTCGCACCCCGACTCGACGGCCTGCTGCACGTTGGGAGCGAGATCGGTCTCGCCGGTGGAGACGATGGCCTCCGCCTCGACCCCGAGTTCGTCCTCGGCTCGCTGCAGCCCCTCCCAGCTCGCCTGGTTGAATGAGCGATCCTCGAGGCCGCCCGAATTCGTCACCATCCGCACGCAGGACTCGCTCGCCGCCTCGGTCGAGCCGCCCTCGGGTGCAGGGCCGCAGCCCACGAGGGTGACGGATGCCGCGACGAGCACCGCTCCGTAGCCGAACCACCGACCCACCGACATCCCTCGCCCCGTTCTCTCGCGTGCCGTCAGAGCACGTCGTTCGATCCGCCGAGCCGGAGGGCGTCGACGACCGCCTTGACCCGCTGGGCGTGCTCGCTCGTGGTGACGAGGAGCGCGTCAGGCGTGTCTACCACGACGATATCGTGCACGCCGATGAGGCTGATCACGCGATTCGACCGACTCACCACGATGCCGCTGGAGGCGTCGGCGAGCCCCCTGGCGTTCTCGCCGAGGATGGCGAGCTCGCCCGAGCGACCCGCCGTGTTGAGCTTCGCGAGCGACGCGAAGTCGCCGACGTCGTCCCACTGGAAGTGACCGCGGATGACCGCGAGGCGACCCGCGGCTGCGGCAGGCTCGGCGACCGAGTAGTCGATCGCGATCTTCTCGAGGGTGGGCCAGATGCGGTCGACGGCCGGGCCGCGCGTGGCGGGATCGTCCCAGACCGCGGCCAGCTCGAGCAGGCCGGCGTGCAGCTCGGGTCGCGTGCGGGCGAGCTCCTCGAGCAGGGTCGACGCCCGGGCGATGAACATGCCGGCGTTCCAGAGATGGTCGCCGCCATCGACGTAGCGTCGGGCCGTCTCGAGGTCGGGCTTCTCCACGAAGTTCGAGACCGCCTCGACGCGGTCGGCGCCCGGGACGCTCAGCGGCCCGCCGCACTCGATGTAGCCGAAGCCGACGGCCGGTTCGGTGGGGGTGATCCCGATGGTCGGGATGTACCCGGCACGAGCCGCTGCCACGGCGTCGGCGACCGCCGACTGGAACAGGGCGTCGCCGGAGATGACGTGGTCGGCCGCGAACGATCCGATCACCACGCCCGGCTCGCGGCGCTCGAGGATGGCGGCGGCGAGCCCGATCGCGGCGGACGAGTCTCGCGGCTCGCTCTCGAGCACGATGTTCGCGTCGGCGAGCTCGGGCAGCTGCGCTTCCACCGCGGCGCGGTGGGCACGACCCGTGACGACCATGATGCGCTGCTCGCCGGAGAGCGGGACGAGCCGATCCCACGTGTCCTTGAGGAGGGTCTGGCCCGATCCGGTCAGGTCGTGCAGGAACTTGGGAGCGTCCGCGCGCGACAGGGGCCACAGCCGTGACCCGACACCGCCCGCCGGGATGACACTGTAGAAGCCGTCGAGCGGCGCGGTTGGAACGGGCATGCGTCCGAGGATAGCCGTCGAGCCTCCGCCGCATCGGATCGCCCGTCTGTCTCGACGTCGAGACAGTTCGCTCGCCGGGCGTCTCGGCCACCCGGAACCCGGCGATAGACTCTCCTCGGGCCGCGCGCCCTCATGCCCGCATGTCACGGGCGATCCACACAACCAGGGAGGGTTGTCCATGTCAGAGGCATCGACAAGGACCCTGACCGCATCCACGAAGCCGGCGCAGCAGCGGCCGGGCGGCACGCTCTATCGCGGTCGCGAGGGCATGTGGTCGTGGGTGCTGCATCGCATCACGGGCGTCGCCATCTTCTTCTTCCTCCTGGTGCACGTGCTCGACACGGCCCTCGTGCGCGTGAGCCCCGAGGCGTACAACGCGGTGATCGGCACGTACCAGACCCCCATCATGGGCCTCGGCGAGGTCGCCCTCGTCGGAGCGATCGTGTTCCACGCCTTCAACGGCCTCCGCGTCATCCTCGTCGACTTCTGGTCCTGGGCCACGAGGCACCAGCGCGTGCTCTTCTACGTCGTCATCGCCCTCTGGGTGGTCACGATGCTCGCGTTCGTGCCCCGCCACCTGATCAACGTCTTCAGCCACTAGGAGCGCCGAGATGACCGTCATCGAATCCCCGCGCACCCCCGCCCGGCCGGCGCCCAAGCGCGGCGTCAACTGGGAGAAGTGGGGCTGGATCTACATGCGCGCCTCGGGCGTCGTGCTGATCGTGCTGATCTTCGGGCACCTGTTCACCAATCTCATGGTCGGCGAGGGCGTGAAGGCCATCGACTTCGGCTTCGTCGGCGGCAAGTGGGCCGATCCGTTCTGGCAGTGGTGGGACGTGCTGATGCTGTGGCTCGCCCTCATCCACGGTGCCAACGGCATGCGCACCCTGGTGAACGACTACACGAGCCCCGGCGTGATGCAGAAGGTGCTGAAGGGCGCCCTGTTCGCCGCAGCAGCCGTGCTCATCGTGCTCGGCACGCTCGTGGTGTTCACCTTCGACCCGTGCCCGGCCGGCTCGCCCGCCGACCTGCTCCCCTCGTTCTGCGAAGCCGCCTAGGAGATCTGTGAAGTCCGAGAACGCCCACGTCGAGACGAAGGTCGTCGACGGCGTCCACTACCACCAGTACGACATCGTCATCGTCGGCGCCGGCGGCGCCGGCATGCGGGCCGCCATCCAGGCCGGGCCCGGCGCGAAGACCGCCGTCATCACCAAGCTCTACCCGACGCGCTCCCACACGGGAGCGGCGCAGGGCGGCATGGCCGCCGCGCTCGCGAACGTCGAGGAGGACAGCTGGGAGTGGCACACCTTCGACACCGTGAAGGGCGGCGACTACCTCGTCGACCAGGATGCCGCCGAGATCCTCGCCAAGGAGGCGATCGACGCGGTGATCGACCTCGAGAACATGGGCCTGCCGTTCAACCGCACGCCCGAGGGCAAGATCGACCAGCGCCGCTTCGGCGGTCACACGCGAGACCACGGCAAGGCGCCGGTGCGCCGTGCCTGCTACGCGGCCGACCGAACCGGCCACATGATCCTGCAGACGCTGTTCCAGAACTGCGTGAAGCTCGGCATCGAGTTCTACAACGAGTTCTACGCGCTCGACCTGGTGATGACGGAGGTCGACGGGGTCGAGCAGCCGTCGGGCATCGTCGCGTACGAGCTCGCGACCGGTGAACTCCACGTGTTCCAGGCGAAGGCGATCATCTTCGCGACCGGCGGCTTCGGCAAGATCTTCAAGACCACGTCCAACGCGCACACGCTCACGGGCGACGGCGTCGGCATCATCTGGCGCAAGGGCCTCCCGCTCGAGGACATGGAGTTCTTCCAGTTCCACCCGACCGGGCTCGCCGGCCTCGGCATCCTCCTGACCGAGGGCGCCCGCGGCGAGGGAGCCATCCTGCGCAACGCCAGCGGTGAACGCTTCATGGAGCGCTACGCACCGACGATCAAGGACCTCGCACCCCGCGACATCGTCGCCCGCTGCATGGTGCAGGAGGTCGCAGAGGGCCGCGGCGCCGGCCCTGACAAAGACTATGTGCTCCTCGACTGCACGCACCTCGGCGCAGAGGTGCTCGAGACCAAGCTGCCCGACATCACCGAGTTCGCCCGCACCTACCTGGGTGTCGATCCCGTGTACGAGCCGGTGCCGGTCATGCCCACCGCCCACTACGCGATGGGCGGCATCCCCACGAACGTCGCCGCCGAGGTGCTGCGCGACAACGACACGGTCGTCCCCGGCCTCTACGCCGCCGGCGAATGCGCCTGCGTCTCGGTGCACGGCTCCAACCGGCTGGGCACGAACTCGCTTCTCGACATCAACGTCTTCGGCAAGCGCGCCGGCGACAACGCCGTCGAGTACGTGAAGACGGCCGACTGGGTTCCGCTTCCTCCCGATCCCGCCAAGAACGTGCGCGAGGAACTCGACCGCCTGCGCAACTCGAGCGGCACCGAGCGCATCGCGACCATCCGCAAGGAGCTCCAGGACGAGATGGACCGGAACGCGCAGGTGTTCCGCACCGACGAGTCCCTCGCCCATGTGACCGAGGTCATCGAGGGCCTCCGCGATCGCTACCGCAACGTGGCCGTGCAAGACAAGGGCAAGCGGTTCAACACCGACCTGCTCGAAGCCGTCGAGCTGGGCTTCCTGCTCGACCTCGCCGAGGTCGTCGTGTTCTCGGCCCGCAACCGCAGGGAGAGCCGCGGTGGGCACATGCGCGACGACTTCCCGAACCGCGACGACGCGGAGTACATGAAGCACACGATGGCCTACCTCTCGGGTGACCCGCACTCGTCGAACGCCGCAGATCACATCCGGCTCGACTGGAAACCCGTGACCATCACCCGCTACCAGCCGATGGAGAGGAAGTACTGACGTGTCCACCGCAATCCTCGAGGCACAGCCCGACACCGCCGTCCGCTCGTTCACCGTCACGTTCCTCATCCGCCGGTTCGACCCCGACTTCGACACCGAGCCGCGCTGGCAGGACTTCGATGTCGAGATGTACCCCACCGACCGCGTGCTCGACGCCCTGCACAAGATCAAGTGGGAACAGGACGGCTCGCTCACGTTCCGCCGCTCGTGCGCGCACGGCATCTGCGGATCCGACGCCATGCGCATCAACGGCCGCAACCGGCTCGCCTGCAAGACGCTCATCAAGGATCTCGACATCTCGAAGCCGATCTACGTCGAGGCCATCAAGGGCCTGCCCCTCGAGAAGGACCTGGTCGTCGACATGGAGCCGTTCTTCGCGAGCTACCGCGAGGTGCAGCCGTTCCTGATCGCGAACTCGCAGCCCGAGCCCGGCAAGGAGCGCGTGCAGTCGATCGCCAAGCGCGAGATCTTCGACGACACGACGAAGTGCATCCTCTGCGCGGCATGCACCTCGAGCTGCCCGGTGTTCTGGACCGACGGGCAGTACTTCGGCCCCGCCGCGATCGTCAACGCGCACCGGTTCATCTTCGACGACCGCGACGATGCGGCATCCGTTCGCCTCGACATCCTGAACGACAAGGACGGCGTCTGGCGTTGCCGCACGACGTTCAACTGCACCGACGCGTGCCCGCGCGGCATCGAGGTCACGAAGGCCATCGCCGAGGTGAAGCAGGCGATCCTGCGCGGCCAGCCCTGACCGCGACGCGATGCCGCGGCATCGGGGTGACACGGATGCCGCCGGTGCCCTCGCTACGCTGAGAGCGTGAGCGAGCGAACCCCGCGTTCGGATGCCGCGCCCGATGCGGCCGGCGATCGATCCGCCGCCGGCGAGGCGGGCGCTCGCGAGCGATTCGATGCGTTCAGCCAGCCGATCCGGGAGCGACTCGAGGAGCCCATCTCGAGGGTCTCGACGATCACTCGCAAGACCATGGCGCTGTTCCCCGTCCGGGTCTGGCGCCACTTCCTGGCCCGCAACGGGTTCCTCCTCTCGTCGGGCATGAGCTACCAGGCGCTCTTCGCGATCTTCGCCGCGGTCTACGTGGTGTTCGCGGTCGCCGGCATCTGGCTGACGGGCGATCCCGAAACGCTGAACGCGTTCGTGACGCTGCTCAACACGTATGCGCCGGGGCTCATCGGCGACAACGGCATCATCACGACCGACGACCTCACCGAGATCGCCACCTCCAGCACGAGCCTGTTCGGGCTGACGGGAGCGGTCGCCCTGGTGGGCCTCATCTGGACGGCCATCGGGTGGGTCACGTATTCCCGGCTGGCCGTGCGCAGCATCTTCGGGCTCCCGAAGGACACCCGTGCCTACGCGCTGCTGAAGGCGCGCGACTTCCTCGCCGCCCTCGTGTTCGGAACCGCGCTGCTGATCGCGGCAGTGCTGTCGGCGGTGACGACCTCGTTCCTGGGATGGTTGACCGACCTCACGGGGATCGACCCGTCGTCGGGATGGTCGACGTTCCTCCTGCAGGCGGGCGGCTTCGCCGTCGTGTTCGGGATCGATACGCTCGCGCTCGCGGTGCTGTTCCGGTTCCTGTCGGGGGCTGCCATGCCGTGGCGCCGCATGTGGATCGGGTCGCTGCTCGGGTCGGCGGCCCTCACCGTGCTGCAACTCGTGAGCGGATTCCTGGTGTCGAGGGTGAGCACCAACCCGCTGCTCGCGACGTTCACCGTGTTCATCGGACTGCTGCTGTGGTTCCGCCTCGTGAGCATCGTGATCCTCGTGGCCGCGAGCTGGGTGGCGGTGGAGGCATCCGACCACAACGAGTCCCTCCGTGCGGTGACGCCCGAGCAGCTGCTGGCCGAGCAGCGCGAACGAGAGCGGAGGGCGCTGGTCACCGCGGCGGAGGTCCGCGTGCGTCAGGCGCGTTCCGAGCTGGCCGATGCGAAGTGGTGGGAGCGGGTTCCCGCGCGCCGGAAGCTCGCCCGGGCCGAAGCGGAGCTCGAGCGCGCGGAGGCGGCCGCGATGGCTCCCGCGGCGGCATCCGACGTCGGCGGGCTCCCATAGGATCGAAGGCATGCCCTCCGCCAGACCCCTCCGTGTCGCCAGCGTCAACGTGAACGGAGTACGGGCGGCGTTCCGTCGCGGCATGGGCGACTGGCTGGCCGGCCGCGACGTCGACATCCTCGCGATGCAGGAGGTACGTGCCTCCACCGAAGACCTGCAGGCGCTCCTCGGCGAGGAGTGGGACCTGCTGCACGACCCGGCGACCGCGAAGGGTCGCGCCGGGGTCGCCATCGCGAGCCGCAACCGCGCGAGCATCCACCGCGTCGAACTCGGCGCGCCCGACTTCGACAGCGCGGGGCGCTGGCTCGAGGCCGACTACGAGGTGGGCGATCGGGTCGTCACGGTCGTCAGCGCGTACGTGCACTCCGGCGAGGCCGACACGCCGAGGCAGGTCGAGAAGTACCGCTTCCTCGACGCGATGGAGGCACGACTGCCCGAACTCGCCGCCCACTCCGAGCTCGCGCTCGTGGTCGGCGACCTCAACGTCGGCCACCGCACGCTCGACATCCGCAATTGGAAGGGCAACGTCAAGCGCGCCGGCTTCCTGCCCGAAGAGCGCGCGTACTTCGACCGGTTCGTCGGCGCCGAGGGTGACGAGGGGTACAACAACGGCGCCGGGCTCGGCTGGGTCGACGTCGGGCGTCGGTTCGCAGGCGAGGTCGAGGGGCCGTACTCCTGGTGGTCGTGGCGCGGCAAGGCGTTCGACAACGACACCGGATGGCGCATCGACTACCAGCTGGCGACCGCATCGCTCGCCGACGCCGCGGTCTCCTACTCGATCGACCGCGCCGCCACGTACGACGCCCGATGGTCCGACCACGCTCCCGTCGTCGTCGACTACGCCGTCTGACCCACCTCGACAAGGATCACCTCCACATGAACGCTTCCCGTCCCGTCGTCTTCTCGGGCATGCAGCCGTCGAGCGACTCGCTCCACCTCGGCAACTACCTCGGCGCCCTCGTCAACTGGGTCGCGCTGCAAGACGACTACGACCCGATCTACTGCGTCGTCGACCTGCACGCGATCACGGTGCAGCAAGACCCCAGGGCGTTGCACGAGAACGTCCGCCGCACCGCGGCGCAATACCTTGCGGCCGGCGTCGACCTCGACCGGTCCACGCTCTTCGTGCAGTCGCACGTGCCCGCTCACGCCGAGCTCGCCTGGGTGCTCGGCACGCTGACGGGCTTCGGCGAGGCGAGCCGCATGACGCAGTTCAAAGACAAGTCCACGAAGCAGGGCGCCGACGCCACCACGGTCGGGCTGTTCACCTATCCCGTGCTGATGGCCGCCGACATCCTGCTCTACGGCACGCAGCTGGTTCCCGTGGGCGACGACCAGCGCCAGCACCTCGAGCTCACGCGCGACATCGCCGGTCGCTTCAACTCGCGCTACGGCGACACCTTCGTCGTGCCCGAGGCGCTCATCCCCAAGGAGTCGGCGCGCATCTACGACCTGCAGGACCCGAACGCGAAGATGTCGAAGTCGGCGGGCTCCGAGGCCGGGCTCGTGAAGCTCCTCGACGATCCCTCGGTCACGGCGAAGAAGTTCCGCAGCGCGGTCACCGACACCGGCCGCGAGGTGCGGTACGAGCCGGTCTCGAAGCCCGGCATCTCGAACCTCCTCGACATCCTCGCCGCAATCACCGGCCGGCCGATCGCCGATCTCGAGGTCGAGTACGAGGGCCGTGGGTACGGCGACTTCAAGAAGGACGTCGCCGATGCGGTGGTCGAGCGCATCGCGCCCATCCGCCGGCGCACGCTCGAGCTCATGGAGGACCCCGCCGAGCTCGATCGGCTGCTGGCGATCGGGGCCGACCGCGCCGGTGAGCGGGCCGAACGGATGCTGCGCACGGTCTACGACCGCGTCGGTTTCGTTCGCCGGGGCTGACGTGCGCCCGGTCGAACTCCGCACCGCGCGGCTCGTGCTCGACCTGCCGACGCTCGACGACGCCGACCTCGTCACGCAGTACTGCCAGGACCCGGCGTTCGAGCAGTACCTCACCACCCCATGGCCGTACACCCGCGCCGACGCCGAGGAGTTCCTCGGCACGCATGTTCCCGAGGCGTGGGCGACGGGTGCCGAGCTCACCTGGGCGGTGAGGGATGCCGAAGGCGGCCCCCTCCTCGGCGTCATCAGCGTGCGAGAGACACAGCACGAACTGGGGTTCTGGATGGGCGAGGAGCACCGCGGAACGGGCATGATGAGCGAGGCGGCAACGGCGGTCGTCGAGGGGGCGCCCGGGGGCGGCATCCGGGGCGCCGAGAGCGTGCTCTGGCGGGCCGTCGAGGGCAACATCGCCTCGGCCAAGGGCGCCCGCGCCGCCGGCTTCCGGCGCATCCAGCCCGACCGGCCGACCGTGCCGACTCGCGACGGGGGCACCCTCCCGGCCTGGTACGGCGTGCGTGAGGCGACCGTCGATCCGAGGGCGTACGACAGCTGGATCGACATCCTCGGCGCCGACGCCTGAGGCCACACCGCGACCTGCGACTCCACGGCGACGGAAGGGCCGGGCGCACCCCCATGCGCCCGACCCGTGGTGACAGGGTAGCCTGCTGACCGGCCTCTGCCCCGACCGCACGCCGGTGTGCCGTGCCCCTTCGGGATGCGCGCGAGCCTCGGAGGCGGTTACCTTGAACTGGCCGTCCCCCAGACGGCGTACCACCGAACGGACAGACGTGACCGAGACCACCCCCACTTCCGGCCCCGCGGCGGCCGAGCCGGCTCTCGACGAAGGTCCCGACCTCGCGGTCGCCGGTGGGAGGACGCCTCCGAAGCGGCCGCGTGGCGGGGCCATCCGATCGCTCGGCATCGGGCTCGTCGCGGTGTCGGCGGTCGCGGCCGGGTACCTGGCGCACCATGCGCTGTCCACGGAGCTCTACGAGGGCGCGTACCGGGAGCTCGAGCAGGCGAATGCCGCGGTGATCGCCAACTCGGCTGACTACCAGCGGTCGCTGCGCACGTCGGATGTCGCGGCCGAACAGGCCGAGGCGCTCGAGCAGGTCATCGTCCCCGGGTACGCGAAGCCCGAGGATGTCGAGGCGTTCCTCGCGGCGAGTGACGCGCTCGGGGCGGCCCTCGCCGACGCGGCACCCGCCGAGCCGGGCGACATCGACACGTTCACCGCGCCGGCGGCGCTCGAGTCGGCCGCGTGGGAGCGGTACGCCGATGCGGCGACCATGCTCGACCTGGCGTCGGCTCGTGAGGACGAGGCCGCGATGTTCGAGGACGCCGCCGACCCGCTGTTCGAAGCGAGGGCGCAGAACCAGGCTGCGGTCGAGGCCCTGTTCGCCGGTGCGCGTGAGGTCGCGGCGGCCGAGCTGCAGGCGAACCCATCGGCGACGAATCGCACGCGGATCCCGGTGCAGCGGATCATCGACGACACGAGGGATGACGCGGGCCCGCCCGCCCATTCCGCCACGGCGTTCACGGCGCTCGTCCAGGCCGTCGATGCGCTGCGCGCCTCGCACGCCGCGGAGGAGGCGCGCAAGCTGGAACCCGAGTACCCGATGCGAGCCGAGATCGAGGCCTTCGCCCGCTCGATCGCCGGGGGTGTCGCACTCGATTTCGTGTGGGCCCATCACGTGAACGGCCTGTCGAGCGACGGCTGGTACTCGGGGACGGCCCAGTTCTGGCCGACGGACGGCGGATGGGCTGAGATCAATCTCACGCACAGCGTGTCCGACCACTGGGCCGACGACCCCAACGCCCGCGCGGTCGTCGTGCACGAGGTCGGCCACACCCAGGTGGTGCGGCCACTGTGCGAGCCGCTCTTCACCGGACCCGAGTTCGCCGGCGACCACGAGATGTGGGCGACGGCGTGGGCCATCGGCATGGGCCACGACCTGCCCGGCGCGGGAATCGAGGCCTACGGGCGGCCGTCCGACGCCCAGATCGCTGTCGCGGCGCAGTGCCGATGAACACCACGGAGGTCCCGAAGGATCGTGGCGGCGTCGGGAATATCCCGACCATCCGCGCGTTGGCTAGAATCGACAGAGAAACGTGCTCCGGGGTCGGTGTAATTCCGAACCGGCGGTGAAAGTCCGCGAACCGCGAGCGCGAGGCCCACGGGCCCTGCGCGAACGGTCGAACCGGTGGAATTCCGGTACCGACGGTGAAAGTCCGGATGGGAGGCGGCACGTGTCGACCGTGTCGTGCATGGTCGACGACCGGCATCGCCGAGCACCCCCGGAGCCCTGAGACAGGACGACCGGATGACGAGCGATGTGCACACGATGGCGGATGCCGATGCGATGCGCCGTGCGCTCGAGCTCGCTACACGGGGCCCGTCGAAGGGCGTGAACCCGCGCGTAGGCTGCGTCATCCTCTCCCCCCACGGTGACGTGCTGGCCGAGGGCTGGCACCGCGGAGCGGGCACCGCGCACGCCGAGGTCGATGCCCTCTCGCGCCTGGCACCCGGCGATGCCGAGGGGGCGACCGTCGTCGTGACGCTCGAGCCCTGCAATCACACCGGTCGCACCGGGCCGTGCGCAGTGGCCCTCATCGAGGCGGGCGTCGCCCGCGTCGTCTATGCCGTCGCGGATCCCGGCGCCGACTCGGCGGGCGGCGCTGAACGGCTGCGTGCCGCGGGCATCGAGGTCACGCACGACGTGCTGGGCGACGAAGTCGAGGCGTTCCTCGGCGACTGGCTGTTCGCCGCTCGACAGCGGCGACCCCGGGTGACGGTGAAGTGGGCCGCGAGCCTCGACGGACGTGCCGCGGCATCCGACGGTTCGAGCCGATGGATCACCGGCCCCCTCGCGCGCGCCGACGTGCACCGCCGCCGGGCCGCCGCCGACGCGATCGCGGTCGGCACGGGCACGATCTTCGCCGACGACCCCGCGCTCACCGCCCGCGACCCGGGTGGGGAGTTCTTCGACTCGCAGCCGGTTCCGGTGGTGTTCGGTCGCCGGCCGGTTCCAGTGGATGCCGCGGTGACCCGTCATCCGCACGCCCCCATCCTGCTCGAGGGCGCAGATCTCGCGCGCGACCTGGCGCTGCTGCAGCGCCGAGGCATCCGCTCGCTCTTCATCGAGGGCGGGCCCACGCTGGCCAGCGCCTTCATCGCGGCCGGCCTCGTCGACGAGCTGCTCGTGTACGTCGCGCCCGTACTGCTCGGTGGGCCACGACTCGCCATCGGCGACCTCGGCATCGACAACGTCGCCGATGCCCGTCGCTTCGACTTCGCCGCCATCGAGCGGCTCGGCGACGACCTCCTCGTCGTCGCACACCCGACCGATCACCGACCCGCCGAGCGGCCCGCGCTTCTCGACCACCGACCCTGAGAGGGACCGACATGTTCACCGGAATCATCGAGGAGCTCGGCTCCATCGCGCGCGTCGAACGCGCCGTCGACGCCGCTCGCCTCACCGTACGCGGACCCATCGCGGTCGAGGGCGCGAAGCACGGCGACTCCATCGCCGTCTCGGGCGTGTGCCTCACCGTCGTGGACTTCGATGCCGAGTCGTTCACCGCCGACGTCATGGCGCAGACGCTCGCGATGTCGACGCTCGCGGATGCGCGCGAAGGACGTCGCGTGAACCTCGAGCGCGCCGCGCGGGTGGGTGACCGCCTGGGCGGCCACATCGTCCAGGGGCACATCGACGGCACCGCGCGCGTGCTCGAGGTGCGGCCGGGTGAGGCCTGGCGCGTCATCCGGTTCTCGCTCGACGAGGCGCACGCCCCGCTCGTCGTCGACAAGGGCTCCATCGCGGTCGACGGGGTCTCGCTGACGGTGAGCGCGCTCGGCGATGAGCCGGATGGGTCCTGGTTCGAGGTGTCGCTCATTCCCGAGACCATCACCGCCACGACGCTCGGCGATCTCGAGGTCGGCGACCTCGTGAACATCGAGACCGACATCGTCGCCCGCCACGTCGAGCGGATGCTGCGGCTCGACGCCCATCGCTCGCTGCCGTCATCGGTATCGGGCCTCGAGATGCCGCCGTCCGCGGCGCCGCAACCCGCAGCTTCCGATGCAAGGAGCCTCGCATGAGCCTCGCCACGATTTCCGAAGTGCTCGACGCGCTGCGAGCGGGCAAGCCCGTCATCGTCGCCGACGACGAGGCCCGCGAGAACGAGGGCGACGCCATCATGGCCGCCGAGTTCGCCACGCAGGAATGGATCGCGTGGATGGTGCGGCACACGAGCGGCTTCCTCTGCGCCCCCATGCCCGGCGAGGTCGCCGACCGCCTCGAACTCCCGCTCATGACGGAGCGCAATGAGGACGTGCGAGGCACCGCGTACACGATCTCGGTCGACGCCGCCGACCGCAACTCGACCGGGATCAGCGCCGCCGAGCGTGCCCACACGCTCCGAGTCCTGGCCGACCCCGAGTCGGGCCCCGAGCACCTCATCCGGCCGGGCCACATCCTCCCGCTCCGGGCCGTCGAGGGTGGCGTCCGCGAGCGCGCCGGGCACACCGAGGCCGCCGTCGACCTGCTCCGCCTCGCGGGCCTCTCCCCCGTCGGCGTGATCGCCGAGATCGTCGAGGACGACGGCGAGATGATGCGCCTGCCGGCGCTGATCGAGCTCGGCGAGCGCGAGGGGCTTCCGGTCACGACGGTCGCCGCCCTCATCGACTGGCTGCGCGAGCGCCACGGCGGGCACGACCTCGCGACGGCGGCCGGACACGCCCCCGAGGTACCCGAGTCATCGCTCGTCGCCTTCGAGGTCGAGACCGCACTCCCGACCGAGCACGGGGTCTTCCGTGTCCGCGCCTACCGCGACCGCCGCACGGGCGCCGATCACGTCGCGATCATCGCGGGCGAGCCTGCCGAGGATCCACGCGGCGCGGTCGTCCGAGTGCACTCCGAGTGCCTGACCGGCGAAGCCTTCGGATCGCTCAAGTGCGAGTGCGGACCACAGCTCGACGCCGCGCTCGAGGCGATCCAGGACGAGGGCGGCGTGGTCGTCTACCTCCGCGGCCACGAGGGCCGGGGCATCGGCCTCATCAACAAGCTCCGCGCCTACCGCCTGCAGGAGGACGGCCTCGACACCCTCGACGCGAACCTCGCGCTCGGGCTCCCGATCGACGCGCGCGACTACACCGCCGCGACCGCGATCCTCGCGGACCTCGGCATCGACACGGTGCGACTGCTCACGAACAACCCCGAGAAGGTGCGCCAACTCGAGGCCCGCGGCATCCGGGTCTCGGAGCGCGTGCCGCTGGTCGTCGGGGTCGGCGCCGGCAACGCCGGATACCTGCAGACCAAGCGCGCCCGCATGGGGCACGCGATCGACGATCGGCAACTGGCAGACACCTCGACGGAGCTCAGCGGAACGGCCGCTGACCCCGAGACCATCCTGGAAGGACACGCATCGTGAGCGGCAAGGGCTCCCCCGAACTCGACATCGACGGCACCGGCATGCGGGTCGTGATCGTCGCGGGCAGCTGGCACGAGGAGATCTCGAACGGGCTCATCGCCGGCGCGACACGCACCCTCGAGGCATCCGGTGCCTCGTACGAGCTCATCCGGGTGCCCGGCAGCTTCGAGTTGCCGGTGGTCGCCAAGGCGGCGCTCGAATTGGGCGCCGACGCGGTGGTCGCCCTCGGCGTGATCATCCGCGGCGGCACGCCGCACTTCGAGTACGTCTCGTCTGCGGCGACCGACGGCCTCACGCGGGTGGCGCTCGACACGGGAAAGCCCGTCGGCTTCGGTGTGCTGACCCTCGACGACGAGCAGCAGGGGCTCGACCGCGCCGGCCTCCCGGGCTCGAAGGAGGACAAGGGCCGCGAGGCGGCCGAGGCGGCGATCGCCACGGTTCGCGCGCTGCGGGGCCTCACCGTCTGAGCCCGCGGCATCCGTCGTTCGATTGATTCCCGCCCGGCGCCCGCTCCTCGGCTGGCCCCCGGCTCTCGCGGCTCCTAGGCTCGGGGCATGGACATCCTTCGCATCATCCTCCTGATCCTGCACTTCGTCGGCCTCTCGATGCTCCTCGGGGGCTTCCTCGTGCAGGCGAAGGCCGTCGCGCAGGGCAAGGGCACGGTGGTGCGGGCGATGATCGACGGCGCGCTCACCCAGTTGATCACCGGCCTCCTGCTCGTCGCGACGATCGAGATGGGCGACCTGGGCGACGTGAACAACATCAAGATCGGCGTGAAGCTCGTCATCGCGATCATCATCACGGTGCTCGTCTTCATGTACCGCAAGAAGACCCCGGCTCCGTCGTGGGCGCTGTGGACGATCGGCGGGTTGACGCTCGCGAACGTCATCATCGCGGTCGCCTGGCGCTGACCGCGTCGGACGGTCGGGTTTCGGGATCGTATACGAAAGCCGTAGACTTGTTCGGTTGCCACAAGCGACCATTCCTCATTCCGCACGCCGATCCGTCCGACCGACGCCCCCGTGCGGCTCCATCCCTTCAACGGAGCCTCCCGCACGAACATGTCCACTCCCGATACCGCGACCTCCACGGGCGCAACCGCTTCCCCCGCCAACCCGCGCAGCCGGGTGGTGCTCGCCAGCCTCATCGGCACGACGATCGAGTTCTACGACTTCTACGTCTACGCCACCGCGGCGGTGCTCGTCTTCCCGCACCTGTTCTTCCCGACCGGTGACCCGACAACGGCCCTGCTCTCGTCGTTCGCGATCTTCGGCGCCGCCATGGTGGCGCGCCCGCTCGGCGCGATCTTCTTCGGCCACCTCGGCGACAAGCACGGTCGCAAGGCCACCCTCGTCGGCGCGCTGCTCACCATGGGCATCGCGACCTTCCTCATCGGCGTGCTGCCCACCTACGCCGTCGTCGGGTGGTTCGCCCCGCTGCTGCTCGTGATCCTCCGCCTCGCGCAGGGCTTCGCCCTCGGCGGCGAGTGGTCTGGCGCCGCGCTCGTCGCCACCGAGAACGCTCCGGCCGGCAAGCGCGCCTGGTACGGCACGTTCCCGCAGCTCGGTGCGCCGCTCGGCTTCATCATCGCGAACGGCCTGTTCCTCATCATCGCCGCGGTGCTCCCATCGGACGACCCCACCCGGCCCTCGCAGGCATTCCTCGACTGGGGCTGGCGCATCCCGTTCCTGTTCTCGATCGTCATGGTCGCCGTCGGACTGTGGGTGCGACTTCGACTCGTCGAATCGACGGCCTTCTCCAAGGCATCGAAGGAGGGCAGGCTCACGAAGCTGCCCCTCGCCACGGTCTTCCGCAGGTACTGGAGGCAGCTCATCCTCGGGACCTTCTTCATGCTCGCGACGTACGTGCTCTTCTACCTGATGACGACGTTCTCGCTCAGCTACGGTCGCGCGGCGGTGGAGCCCACCGACGGCTCGCTGCCCGGACTCGGCTACTCGTACAACACCTTCGTGCTCATGCTGATCGCGGGCGTCGTGTTCTTCGGCATCTTCACGCTCGTCTCCGGCCCGTGGGCCGACCGATGGGGTCGCCGCAGGACGCTCATCTGGGTGACCATCGGCATCATCCTGTTCGGCCTCGTCTGGGTGCCGCTGCTCGGCGCCGGCTTCATCGGCGTGATGGCCTGGCTCATCATCGGCTTCACCCTCATGGGACTCACGTTCGGCCCGATGGGCGCGCTGCTGCCCGAGCTGTTCCCCACGAACGTGCGCTACACCGGATCCGGCATCTCGTACAACGTGTCGTCGATCCTCGGCGCCGCCGTGGCCCCGTTCATCGCGGTCGCGCTGTGGCAGGCCGGCGGCGGCTCCCCGTTCTGGGTGGGCGTGTACCTCGCGGGCTCCGCGGTGCTCACGCTCATCGCCCTCCTGCTCTCGAAGGAGACGAAGGACGTCGACTACGAGGCCGCGGGCGACGAAGCCGAGGGCCGGCTGGCCGAGGGCCAGGCCGAGGCCGCGGCGCTGTAGCGACCCGACCGATCACGGGGTGGATGCCGCGACCGACGGCTCTGCGGCATCCACCGCCACCATCCTCATCATCGACGGTGCGCGACGTCTCGCGACCCCTTCTCCCCCTGCCACTCGCGGCGTAGCATGGCCCGCGACAGGGGCCGCCGGGTCATCCGCCGGCAGTCGTCGGCGCTCGGCCGCCCGGAACGATGAGCGAGCGATGAACATGACGATGGACATGATGAAGGGCGCCATGTCGTCGTCGGACATGCCCATGAAGGACATGGATCCGGCGATGATGCAGGAGTGTATCGAGGCCGTCTCAGCATGCGCGCAGGCCTGCATCATGTGCGCGGACGCCGATGCCGGAGAGGGCATGGGCCGATGCGCCGGGCTGTGCGCGAACTGCGCAGACGTCTGCGACACCATGGTCCGCATGATGCTCCGCATGAACGGCATGGACATGCAGGTCACGATGTCGATGATGCAGACGACGGTCATGATGTGCCGGGCCTGCTCGGCGGAGTGCATGAAGCACGCCGAAATGAGCGAGCACTGCCGCATGTGCGCCATGGCGTGCGATCAGGCCGTCATGGCCATGGAGAAGATGATGGGCGCGATGCGGGAGTCGATGCCCACGACCTGAGCCGCTCGGGATCAGGCGTCGGCGACGCTCCATCGTCCGCCGCCGAGTGCGAGCACGCCGTACACCGCGTGCAGTGCGACCGGCTCGCCGGGGCGAAGCGCGCCGTCGAATGCGTCGTGGTGCCAGACGCGGTGCGGGTCGCCGCCATCGAAGCGGATGAGCGTGGCGTAGCCCTCGTCGTCGACGTCGGCGACGATCGCGTCGACCCACCTGCTCGGCGTGGCCAGCGCGAGGCGCTCCTGCATCGCATGGAGGCCGTGTCCGGGTCGGTGGCTCTCGCAGGTCGCCGCCGTCACGCAGCCGCGCATGCCCATGACCTCGCCCGTGCGGGGCTCGGTGGCGGCGTGCGGCTCGCGGTACGACATGAGGACTCCTCGGTCTCGGATGCAGCCACGATACGCCCGGCATCTGCGGATTCCGCGGCCGGGTGTCACATACGGAAACACGCTTCGACCCTCGGCGACCCGAGCGGGTCGAGGCGGCCCGCATCTCCCGATACGGCGGCCTCGGCGAGTGCTCGTACGATGTCGCCATGCAGACACCTCCCCACGGCATCCGGGTGGCCGACGAGGTGCGCGTCGCCATCGAGGCCGGCGCGCCCGTGCTCGCGCTCGAGTCGACGATCCTGAGCCACGGCCTGCCGACCCCGCGCAACCTGGAGGTGGGACTGGCGTCGGAGGAGCAGGTGCGCTCCGCAGGGGTCCTGCCCGCCACCATCGGCGTGATCGACGGCGTCGCGACGGTCGGTCTCGCGCGCGACGAGATCGAACGCCTCTGCACGTCGGCCGAGGTCGTGAAGGTCAGCGTGCGCGACCTCCCGATCGCGCGAGCGCAACGCAGAGACGGCGGCACGACGGTCGCCGCCACCGCCTGGCTGGCGCACCGCTGCGGCATCCGGGTCATGTCGACGGGCGGGCTCGGCGGAGTGCACCGCGGCGCCGCGGAGACCTTCGACGAGTCGGCCGACCTCACGACGCTCGCCGAGACGCCCATCACGCTCGTGAGTGCCGGGGTGAAGTCGATCCTCGACATCGGCGCGACGCTCGAACGCCTCGAGACCCTCAACATCCCAGTGGTGGGCTACCGCACCGACCGGTACCCGGGCTTCTACGTCGCCGACTCGGGGTTCGGCCTCGAGTACCGGATCGAGAGTCCGGCGGATGCCGCGGAGCTCGCGCGTGCCCGCGATGAGCTGGGGCTCCGTGGTGCCGTGCTCGTCGCGAACCCGGTGGATGCCGCGAAGCAGCTCGACCCCGAGTTCCACGACCGCGTCCTCGCGGAGGCGCTGGCCGCGGCATCCGACGCCGGAATCAGCGGCCACGACACGACCCCGTTCCTGCTCGACCACGTGCAGCGCGCCACCGGCGGACGGAGTCTCGAGGTGAACCTCGAGGTCTACCGGGGCAACGTCGCCCTCGGCGCGGAGATCGCACGTGCCGTCGCCGGGTAGCCCGATGCTCGCCGTGGTCGGCGACCTCGTCGAGGACATCGTGGTGTGGGCGGGCGAACCTATCCGCTCCGCCACCGACACCGCTGCGCAGGTGTTCCGAGCCCGCGGCGGCAGCGGCGCGAACGTCGCGGCGCTGGCCGCGCCGCACGTGCCCACACGGTTCATCGGCCGGGTCGGGAAGGATGCCGCGGGCGAGGCGCTCGTCGCCGACCTCGCCGCGCTCGGGATCGACGTGCGGGTGCAGCGCGACGGTCGCACCGGCACGGTCGTGCTGCTCGTCGACACGGAGGGCGAGCGCACGATGTTCCCCGACCGTGCTGCCGCGGCCCGGCTCGACCGCGTCGACGACGCCTGGCTCGACGACGTGGCGTGGCTGCACGTTCCGGCCTACGGGTTCGAGCTGGAGCCCATGCGCAGCGAGGTCGTGCGGCTCGCGGGGGTGGCGCGATCGGTCGGGGCGGGCGTGTCGGTGGACGCATCCTCGACGGGCCTGCTCGCCGGCCTCGGCGTCGATCGTGCGCTCGAGCTGATCCGAAGCGCCACTCCCGATGTGCTGTTCGCCAACGAGCACGAGGCCGCACTGCTCGGACTCGCGGGCGGTGGTGCGGTCGCGGCGTCCGTCGCCCCCGTCGTGGTCATCAAGCACGGTCCGCTGCCGACGGACGTGATCGGGTCGGGCGAGCTGGTCGCGCGCGTCGACGTGCCGCCCGTGTCCGACATCCGCGACCTCACCGGGGCCGGCGACGCGTTCGCGGCGGGCTACCTGGCCGCCACGCTCGGCGGGGCGGATGCCGCGGCCGCGTGCATCGCCGGGCACGCCCTTGCGGCATCCGTCCTCGCGAACCCCGGCGCGCACGCGTCGCCGTCCGCCGGCCCGCGCTGACCGCCGGCCTCGTCGTCGCGAGTCAGACGAGGCGCAGCTCGGCGTCGACCGCCGCTGCCGTCGCCAGCAGCCGCGGCAGGTACTCGCCCGTGACGTGTTCGACGGTGTCGCGGGTGGCGCTCGTCGACACGTTGACGGCGGCGACGACCGCGCCGTCTCGCCCGTGCACCGGTGCGGCCACCGAGCGCAGGCCGGGCTCGAGTTCACCATCGACCATCGCCCATCCCTGCTCGCGGACCCGGCGGAGTTCGGCGCTCATCGCCGCGACATCGGTCATCGTGCGCGCCGTGAGGGCCGAGAGGTCGGATGCCTCCAGCATGGCGATCGCCTCGGACTCGGGCATCGCGGCGAGCAGCACCCGACCCATGCTCGTGGCGTGGGCGGGAAATCTCGTTCCGATCGTGATCCGCACGCTCATGATGCGGCGAGTGGGCACGCGGGCGATGTAGACGATGTCGGTGCCGTCGAGCACGGCCGCCGACACGGACTCGTCGACCTCGCGCGAGAGACGCTCGAGGTGCGGCTGGACGATCTCGGGCAGTGACAGTGCCGACAGGTAGCTGAATCCGAGCTCGAGCACCCGGGGCGTCAGCGTGAATCTGACGCCGGCGGCCGAGCCGGCAGTGCCATCGGTCGCGCGCACATATCCCAGCGCCTCGAGCGTGCGCAGGAACCGCCGGGCCGCGGCGCGGGGCATGCCAGCCCGCCGTGAGACCTCGCTGAGGGTCTGCTCGGCGTGATCGGCGTCGAACGCGCGGATGACCGCCAGCCCGCGTGCGAGCGACTGGACGAAGTCGCCCGGCGCTGCGCCGACCGCGTTGTCGGATGCCGCGTCGCTCGCCATCGCTCGGCTCCGCCTACCGCTCGAGCACGACGGCCAGCCCCTGGCCCACGCCGATGCAGATGGCGGCGACCGCGACGCCGCCGCCGCGCCGCTTCAGCTCGTGCGCCGCGTGCCCGACGATGCGCCCGCCCGACGCCCCGAGCGGGTGACCGATCGCGAGGGCGCCGCCGTGGATGTTCACCCGCTCGGGGTCGAGATCGGGCCAGCCCCGCAGGTCGGCGAGCGACTGCGACGCGAAGGCCTCGTTGAGCTCGACGAGATCGACGTCGGCCCACGTCCTTCCGGCGCGGGCGAGTGCCTTGTTCGCCGCCTCGATGGGGGCGAGCGGGAACACGTCGGGGTCGACGGCGTGTGCGGCCCGGGAGGCGACCCGCGCGAGCGGCTCCCCCGGCAGCACGCCCTCGCCGGCGAGCAGCACCGCCGAGGCGCCGTCGTTGATGGGCGAGGAGTTGCCGGCGGTGACGCTGCCGTTGCCGTCGGGGGCGAAGAGCGGCTTCAGCGCCGAGAGCTTCTCCATCGACGTGTCGTCGCGGATGCCCTCGTCGCGAACGAGCTCGGCGCCCGGGACCTGCACGATCTCGCCGTCGTAGACGCCGTCGGCCCACGCTTTCGCGGCGAGCCGATGCGATCGCACGGCGAACTCGTCCTGTGCCTCGCGGGAGATGCCCCACTCGCGCGCGACCTTCTCGGCCGACTCGCCGTTGCTGATCGTCCAGTGCGTCGGGAAGTCGGGGTTGACCATCCGCCACCCGATGGACGTGTTCCACAGGGTCTGGTTGCCGACCGACGGCCATGCTCGCGCCGACTTCTCGACGACGAACGGAGCTCGGCTCATGGACTCGACGCCGCCGGCGAGCACGATCTCGGCATCCCCCGACTCGATCGCCCGGGAACCCTGGACGACGGCCTCCACCGACGAGGCGCAGAGCCGGTTCACCGTGACCCCGGTCACCGAACTCGGGAAGCCCGCCAGCAGTGCCGCGAACCTGGCGACGTTGCGATTGTCTTCGCCGGCCTGGTTGGCGTCGCCGAGGATGACGTCGTCGATGCGAGCGGGGTCGATGCCCGTGCGCTCGACCGTCGCCCGCAGCACGACAGCCGCCAGGTCGTCGGGGCGCACGCCCGAAAGCGCGCCCCCGGCTCGACCGAACGGAGTGCGCACGGCGTCGTAGACGAATGATGCGGTCATATCAGGTCTCCGATCCGGATGTCGCGGCCGCGGCATCCGCTTCTCGCAGGGTGAGCCCGGTCAGTTCGGACAGCGATTCGACCGTGTTCTCACCGAACGCCTCGCGCACGGCGAAGCCGTCGGGTGTCACGTCGAACACGGCGTGATCGGTGTACACGCGCGTCACGCACGCCACGCCGGTGAGCGGATACGTGCACGCGGCGACGAGCTTGGGTTCACCCGTCTTGGTCAGCAGGTCGGTCATCACGTAGACCGATTTCGCGCCGATCGCGAGATCCATCGCACCGCCCACGGCGGGGATGGCACCCGGGGCGCCGGTCGACCAGTTCGCCAGGTCGCCCGTCTCCGACACCTGGAAGGCACCCAGCACGCACACGTCGAGGTGACCGCCGCGCATCATCGCGAACGAATCTGCGTGGTGGAAGTACGCCGCTCCGGGCAGCGCGGTGACCGGCTGCTTGCCGGCGTTGATGAGATCGGGGTCGATGCGGTCGGCATCGGGAGCGGGCCCCATGCCGAGGAGCCCGTTCTCGGTGTGGAGGATGATCTCCTGGTCGTCGGGCAGGTAGTTCGCCACGAGCGTCGGTGCGCCGATGCCGAGGTTCACGTACGAGCCCTCGGGGATGTCGGCCGCGACACGCTCGGCCAGCTCGTTCCGGTCGATGCGAGTGCTCACTGGTCCACCTCCGTCTGGGTCGGAGCGGCGGTCGCCGGCCGCCCTTCGATGTCGACACCGCCGACGAAGACGCCGTCGTCGAGCCATGCCCGTTCCCCGACCGCGACGAGGCGGTCGACGAAGATGCCGGGCGTGACCACGGCCTCGGGATCGAGCGACCCGAGCTCGACGATCTCGTCGACCTGGGCGATGGTGCTGGCCGCCGCGGTCGCCATGATCGGCCCGAAGTTGCGTGCCGTCTCGCGGTACACGAGGTTGCCCCACCGGTCGCCCTGCAGCGCCGAGACGAGCGCGAAGTCGGCCTTGATCGGATACTCGAGCACGTACGAGCGGCCGTCGATCTCGCGGGCTTCCTTGCCCTCGGCCAGCTCGGTTCCGACACCGGTCGGGCTGAAGAACGCACCGATGCCGGCGCCCGCGGCACGGATGCGTTCGGCGAGGTTGCCCTGCGGCACGAGCTCGAGCTCGATCTCACCCGCGCGGTACAGGCCGTCGAACACCCACGAGTCGTGCTGCCGCGGGAACGAGCAGATGATCTTGCGCACGCGCTTCTTGGCCAGCAGCGCGGCGAGTCCGGTGTCGCCGTTGCCCGCGTTGTTGTTGACGATCGTGAGGTCGCCGGCGCCCTGGGCGATGAGCGCGTCGATGAGCTCGACCGGCTGCCCGGCCCGTCCGAATCCGCCGATCATGATGGTGGCGCCGTCGGGGATGCCGGCGACCGCGGCTTCCACGTCGGGCACGGTCTTGTCGATCACCGCTGCTCCGCTCTCGATGTCTGCTCGGTACGCGTCGAGTGTTCGCTGTGCGAACGTGCGCGCGTATAGCGAACAGTCTACCGAGTGTCGCGATCGCCGTCGAGTTCGTCCGCGAAGACCTCGCCCGCGATGCGGAACGCCGTGTTTGCGGCGGGTACGCCGGAGTAGATCGCCGACTGCAGGATGACCTCCCGGATCTCGTCGACCGACAAGCCGTTTCGCCGGGCGGCACGCAGGTGCATCGCGAGCTCCTCATGGTGGCCATGCGCGATGAGCGAGGTGAGCACGGCGACCGACCGCGAGCGCCGGTCGAGGCCCGGCCGCGACCAGATGTCGCCCCACGCGACCCGCGTGATGAAGTCCTGGAAGTCGGCCGTGAGGTCGGTCGTGCTGGCGATGGCCCGGTCGACGTGCTGGTCGGAGAGCACGGCGCGACGCACGGTCATTCCCTGTTGCCGGCGCTGCTCGTCGGAGAGTCCCTCGTTCGCCGTCATGCTCCCGTCCTCTCATCCACTCCGTCGAAGAAGTCGCGCAGCAGCGCTGCCGTCGCCTCGGGCTGTTCCGCCGGGGGAAGATGCGCCGCGCCGGCGACGCGTGCCGTTCGCCCGTCGCGCACATGCTCGGCGATCTCGACCGCCTTCGCCTCGGGCGCGACGCCGTCGTGCTCGCCCCACACCGCCAGCACCGGCATCGGGATCTCGCCCAGTCTCGTGCGCACGTCGTGGCCGGCGAGCGCCTCGCAGCACAGCGCGTACGACTCATCGTCGGCGTCCTGCAGGGCGTGCAGCAGCCGGCCCGAGAGCTCGGGCTCGCGGGCGACCGAGTCGGGAGCGAACCACCGCTGCGCCGACCCGGTGATGAGGCTCGAGGTCGACTGGTCGCGCACCTGCGCGGCGCGATCGTGCCAGGCCTGCGGGTCGCCGATCTGCGCGCCCGATGCGATGATCGCGGCGGCACGCACCAGGTCGGGATGCCGCAGGCACAGCTCCTGCCCGACGGCGCCGCCGAGCGACACTCCCGCGTAGAGGATCCGATCGGCGCCGAGACCGCGCCCCGCCTCGGCCACCGCGTCGGCGAGATCCGCCACGCTGAACGACTCACGTGCAGGGCTGGATGCGCCGTGGCCGGGCAGGTCCCATGCGACGACGCGATACCGCTCGGCGAGCGCCGGGATCGCCTTCTCCCAGAGGATCGTCGACGTGCCCAGCGACGGCCCGAGCACCAGCAGCGGGGCGCCGTCGGGGCCGACCGGGTCGGTCACGGCGATGGCGGGAACGGTCACGGAACTTCCTCCTCGGGGGTGGCGTGCGATGTGGTCTGCTCGGGGGTCGAGTCGCGCCCGACTGGGATCGCGGCGGGGCGCCCGAGTGCCTCGTCGACCAGCTCGCCGCCGAGCCCCGTGTACTGCGCGGGATCCACGAGCGCCTCGACATCGATACCCGCGGCATCCGTCGAGGCGATCTCGGCCCGCACGGCATCGGCCAGGTCGCCGCCGGAGGCGACCTCGGCCACGATGCGCGCGACGGCGTCGGCACCGATCACCGGGCCGAGCACGAGCGAGATGCGCTCGGCGACGACGAGGCCGCGGGTGAGCCGCACGTTCCGCGCCACGGCGTCGTGGTCGACGCGGAGTCGGGCGACGAGCCCCGCAGCCGTGGCCGTCGAACCCGACGCGAGTCGCAGGAGCTCGCGCAGCGTCGGCCACTCGGCGTGCCACGCGCCGTCGGGTCGCTCGTCGACGGCGAGCGCGGACGCGAGGTGCAGCGTCGCAGCGAGCTGCGGAGCACGCAGTGCCGCCGACCGGATGAGCACGGACGCCGTGGGATTCTGCTTCTGGGGCATCGCCGACGAACCGCCGCCCGTGCCCTCGGCGAGCTCGCCGATCTCCGTGCGCGAGAGCGTCGCGACATCCGCCGCCACGACCCCGACGGCGTCGATCGTGGCCACGAGCGCGTCGCCGAGCTCGGTCACCGGCCAGCGCGTGGTGTGCCACGGGGCTTCGGGTGCGGTCAGCGTCACCTCGCTCGCGAACTGGGACACGAGCGCTCGGGTGAGGGTTGCTGGGCTGGCATCGGCGCCCCATCGCTCGTGCAGCGCCGGCCCGGTCTCAGGGGCGTCGAGGCCGCGTGCGGCGATCTCGGTGAACGACGCGAGCGTGCCGCCTGCACCGCCCAGCTGAGCCGGCAAGGTCAGCCGGTCCAGGCGATCCTTCGCCCGACGGATGCCGCGAAGCCATGCCGCGGCGCGCAGTCCGACGGTCGTGGGCACCGCGTGCTGCGTGAGGGTGCGCGCCGCGCCGACCTCGTCGCGGTGCGCCCCGGCGAAGGCGCCGAGCGCACTCTCGATCTCGTCCAGGCCGCTGCGCACCTGTCGGACGGCTCGGCGGGCGACGATCATGAGGGCCGTGTCGAGGATGTCCTGGCTCGTCGCTCCTCGATGCACCCAGATGCGGGCGCTCTCGGGCACCTTCCTGCGAAGCATGCCCACCAGGGGAATCACCGGGTTGCCGCCGGCGACGGATGCCGCTGCAAGCTCGGCCGCATCGACGCCGTGTCCGCGGCAGAGCCGCTCCGTCGCGTCCCAGCCGGTCGCGTCTGCGATGGCGTCGACCGCGTCCTTCGGCGCGAGCCCGACCTCACCGTAGGCCCGAGCGAGACCGACCTCCGCCGTCACGAGCGCATCGACCACCGCGGCATCCGTCACCCGGTCGTGGCCGACCGTCACCGGGGAGAGCAGCCCTGCGTCCAGGTTCATCACTGTGCCTCCTGCGCGCTCGACCTGCTCAGGAGCGTATCGTGCGACATCCCGTCGATCGCGGTTCAGAACCTGATGAACACCGTCTCCTTCTCGCCCTGCAGCCGGAGGTCATGGGTCAGGTTGCCCTCGGGTGTCCGCGTCGCGATCAGCGTCGCCCGCTCCTCGTCGCTGAGCGAGGCCAGGAGCGGGTCGGCCGCGAGACGCTCCTCGTCCTCGGGGAGGTAGATGCGGGTGTGCAGCTTGTCGGGCAGGCCGCGGGCGAACACGATCACGGCGAAGAACGGCGCCTTGCCGTCGACGGCGCCCGGGTTCCGGGTCCAGAACTCGTAGTGTCCCTCGTCGGTGGCGAACGAACGGCCGAACCCGGTGAAGGTGTGGTCGTCGCGACGACGGCTCCCGCGGGCACGCGAGATCCTGCCATCCGAGTCGGCGCCCCAGATCTCGACCATCGCATCGGGGATCGGTGCACCGGCGCCGTCGTAGACGGTGCCGCTCAGCAGGATCGATCCCGGTGCATGCGGGAATCCGACCTCGTGCATCTTCGGGTAGCCGAGTCCGAACGCGAAGAACGGCCCGACCGTCTGGCCGGCCGATGGCTTGTGGGTCGGCTCGCCGGCGGCGGCGATTCGCCGCGAGCGCGCATCGGTGGTGTCGGCCATCAGTGGCTCCCCTCGGGTTCGAACCACGTGGCATCCGGGCCGTCGACGACGATGTCCCACCGGTAGCCCATCGAGAACTCGGGAACCGTGAGGTCGTGGTCGTAGGTGGCGATCAGCCGGTCGCGGTCCTTCTGGTCACGGATCGTGTTGTAGATCGGGTCGAGCGGGAACAGCGGATCGCCCGGGAAGTACATCTGGGTGACGATGCGCTGCGTGAACGCCACGCCGAAGAGCGAGAAGTGCACGTGGGCCGGTCGCCATGCATTGATGTGGTTCTTCCACGGGTACGGACCGGGCTTGATCGTGGTGAAGAAGTACTCGCCCCGGTCATTGGTGATCGTGCGTCCGGCCCCCGTGAAGTTGGGGTCGAGCGGGGCGGGGTGCTGGTCGCGCTGGTGGATGTAGCGGCCGGCGGCGTTGGCCTGCCAGATCTCGACCAGCTGGTTGGGCAGCGGGCGACCCCAGCTGTCGAGCACCCGGCCGGTGATGGTGATGCGCTCGCCCAGCGGCTCGCCGGAGTGCTGCAGCGTGAGATCTCGCTCGATCGCGGCGATGTCGCGCTCACCGAATGCCGGCGAGAACAGCTCGATGGTCTCGGGGTCGACGAGGCGCGGGTTCTTCGTCGGGTGCCGCAGGATGCTCGAGCGATACGGCGCGAAGTCGTACAGGGTCGCGGGCACTTCGTCGCCGGCTGCCTCCCGCCTCGCGGCCTCGGCGTGCAACTGGCCGATCTCCTCGGTGATCTGCCGTTGCGGCGGCATGTCGGCCGACGCGAGCAACGACTCGGGAGCGGCGGCCGGCTGCTCGAGCACGACGGATGACGAGAACGCCTCCTCGCCGCTCGGGTCTGAATCCGTGAAGCTCATGGGATCTCCTTCGACGTCCCTTGGTGATCTGTCCAGCGTCGCATCCGGACGCCCGCGCGCCCCGGCCGGGTCCCACTGAGTGGGAGTCACGAGGCCTTGAGCGCCCTGGTGACCTCTCTCGCCGCCTGAACCACGAGTGGAGCGAGCGTCCGCTCGTCGGCCCGGGCGAGGTGCACGACGATCCCGATCGCGGCGGGCGGCAGGCCTTCCACGAGTCCGAGCGGTGCGGCGACCGAGATGTTGCCGAGGGTCATCTCCTCCCGCGTCTGCGCGAAGCCCCGTGCGCGGGCGCGCTGGAGGTCGACGCGCAGCTCTTCCTCGTTCGTGATCGAGTGCGTCGTTTCGCGCTGGAGGGGCACCGAGAGGTACCGGTCGAGCCAGTCGGGCTCCCGGGTCGACAGGAGCGCCTTGCCGACTCCGGTCGTGTGCAGCGGATGTCGTCCGCCCATCCGGCTCAGGGTGGGGATCGAACCCGGGCCGGTGATCCGGCCGACGTACAGGGCCGTCGCCGTCTCGGGCTCGGGAGCGTCGAGGACCGCGAGGTGCACGTTCTCACCCGTCGCCTCATACAGGCGCAGCATGTGCGGGAGCGCGGTCTCGCGCAGCCGGAGCGAGAGCGGCGAGAGCTCGCCCAGCTCGAACAGTCGCGGCCCGATGGCGTAGCGGTGGCCGGGTGCCCGAGCGATCAGGCCGAACTCCGTCAGCTGGGCGAGCAGCCGATGCAGCGTCGACGGCGCCAGACCCGTGCGCTCGGTCAACTGCGCGGCCGTCAGCTCGGGGTCGTCGTCGGTGAACGACCGGAGCACCCTCATCGCCCGAGCGAGGATCCCGACGGCGCCGGTCGTGTCGTCCACGATCCCTCCCCTCACCGAAGCGTGGTCCGAGGGTATCGCGGCCGGATCGCACGGGCCGCCGGCGGCATCCGTGCCCAGGCGCCTGGAGCGGACGACCGGTCGCAGTCTCGCCCGTGCGTCAATCCGGGTTGACGGATGCACCGCTCGTCAACTACGGTTGACGTATGGACCACGGCACCCTCCGCACCGCCATCGCGGCGGCCGACGGCGACGACCCGTATCGCGCGCTGCGCGAGCTGCACCGCGTCCGCGTCGAGCTCACGCGCGAGCTCGACCGAGCCGAAGCGCTCGCCGTGCGCCGCGCCCGAGCTGCGGGCGCCAGCTGGCAACTCATCGCACTCGCGCTCGAGGTCTCGAAACAGGCGGTGCACAAGAAGTACGGCCGCGGCTGACCTCCCAGCCGCGCCGCGTAAGCTGCAAGGCGGCGACGGCGCGGCATCGGGCGGATGCGGCATCCGCGGGTCGCGCGGATGAGGAAGAGACATGAGCGAGACCACGACCCGAACCCGGCGCAGCCCCTTCGCCCGGCGAGACACTCCCCCGGGCCCACGAGCGACCTTCGGTCAGCTCCTCCCCTTCATCTTCGAGCACCGACCCGTGCTGGTCTGGGTCGCGATCCTCAGCATCATCGGCGCTCTTGCGAGCCTCGCCCAGCCGCTCCTCGTCGCCCAGGTCATCGACATCGTCGAAGCGGGCCAACCGCTCGGGTGGATCGTCTGGGGGCTCATCGCCCTCGTCGTCGTGAGCGGCGTCATCTCGGGCTACCAGCACTACCTGCTGCAGCGCACCGGCGAGGGCGTCGTGCTCTCGAGCCGCAAGCGCCTCATCGCGAAGCTGCTGCATCTGCCCATCGCGGAGTTCGACACGCGTCGCACCGGCGACCTCGTCTCGCGCGTGGGCAGCGACACGACACTGCTGCGCGCGGTGCTCACGCAGGGGCTCGTGGAGGCCATCGGCGGCGCAGTCACCTTCGTCGGCGCGCTCATCGCGATGCTCATCCTCGACCCGGTGCTCCTCGGCCTCACCGTGCTCGTCGTGGCGATCGCGATCACGACGGTGACCCTGCTCTCGCAGCGAGTACGCGAGGCGTCGCACCGGGCACAGCAGCGAGTCGGCGACGTCGCGGCATCCGTCGAGCGTGCGATCAGCTCGGTGCGCACGATCCGGGCGGCGGGCGCGACCGACCGGGAGATCCGCAGCGTCGAGACCGAGGCCGAGGGCGCGTGGGAGGCGGGCGTGAAGGTCGCGAAGGTCTCGGCACTCATCGTGCCGATCGCCGGTATCGCGATGCAGGTCTCGTTCCTCGTCGTGCTCGGCGTCGGCGGATTCCGCGTCGCGTCGGGCGCGATCACCGTCGCGAACCTCGTCGCGTTCATCCTCTTCCTGTTCATGATGATCCTGCCGCTCGGGCAGGCATTCGGCGCCATCACGTCGGTGAACCAGGCGCTCGGCGCGCTCGGCCGGATCCAGGAGATCCTCGACCTGCCCGATGAAGACGCGCACGACCGCGACCTCGCGCCGCGAGCCGTCATGGTGGGCGAGGCGAACGCGACGGTGATACCCGATGCCCCGGCCATCGAGTTCGACGACGTGCACTTCGCCTACGCGGCAACGCGCCAGGACCCAGCCGATCCAGCCAACGAGTCACCCGACGAGCACCAGCCCGAGCCGAACGTGACCGATCGCCAGCCCGTGCTCCGCGGCGTCTCGTTCGAGGTACCGCGAGGGCAGCGCATCGCCCTGGTCGGCCCGTCAGGTGCCGGCAAGTCGACCATCCTCGCGCTCATCGAACGCTTCTACGACCCCTCGGTCGGCACCGTGCGCATGGGCGGGCTCGACCTCCGCACGCTCGACCGCGCCGAGTTGCGCGCGCAGATCGGCTATGTCGAGCAGGACGCACCGGTGCTCGCCGGGTCGCTCCGCGACAACCTCAAGCTGGGCAGCCCCGATGCGACCGATGCCGAGTGCGAGCACGTCCTGCGCGCCGTCAACCTCGGCGGCGTGCTCGATCGCGACCCTGCCGGCCTCGATGCCGCGGTCGGCGAAGACGGCATCATGCTCTCGGGCGGTGAGCGCCAGCGGCTCGCGATCGCGCGCGCGCTCCTCGCCGCGCCACCGATCCTGCTGCTCGACGAGTCCACCTCGTCGCTCGACGGCGTGAACGAGCGCATGATGCGCGAGGCGATCGACGCCGTCTCCGCCGGGCGCACGCTCATCGTCATCGCGCATCGCCTGTCGACGGTGATCGACTCGGATCGCATCATCGTGCTCGAGGAAGGCCGCGTCGTCGGCGAGGGCGCGCATGCCGAGCTCGTGGACTCCGTACCCCTGTATCGGGAGCTCGCCGCGCACCAGCTGCTGGTTTAGCCTCGTCGTGCGCCGGTCCCCGTCCGGCGCACCGCGACGCCGCGAGTGTGCTCGTTGTGCAGGTCGGGGCCTCCGTGGGGCCGGCTCAAGCGCGATTTCAGGCACACTCGGCGCCTCGGCGCGACGGCGAGGTTCAGGGTTCACCCCGGGGAGGTTTGGGGGTCAGCCGGGATGGGGCGGCCGAACGGCGATCGTAGCGTGGAGAACCGCATCCACTGCTGCGGATGCCTCACGGCCTCCCCCTGAACGAAGGACCATCATGACCATCGCCACCGTGTCCCGCGCGCGTGATCTCTCTCGTCTCGACGAGCTTCCCATCGACCTGATCGACGACCTCCCTGCCGCCTCCGACGCCGGCGCCTCGGCCACGGGCCCATCCCGCAACGGCCTCGGCGACTCGTTCGACCGCGTGCAGTCGGGCATCCAGGCGTGGTTGCGCACCTGGGAGCCGCAGCGGCTACCGGCCTTCACCGCCGTTCGCGATGTGATGCCCGACAGCGATCGCGGACGCAGCTCGCTTCGTGCCGCGCCCACCCGGCCCGACGGCGCCGTGCGCTTCACCGCCAGTGTCTACGACGGCCCCACCCGCGAGGGCGGCCCGCTCAGCTGGTCGCGGAACTGGGCGACGCTGGCCGTGCTGCCGGCCGCCCGCGAGGCCGGTCGCCTGTTCTACCGCTTCCGAGTTTCGAGCCGACTGGTGCTCGACGGCCAGGCATCGCTCAGCCTGATGTCGACCAGCGTGAACTTCGGCATCGTCGCGGATGCCGCGAAGGCGAGCCCGTTCGATGCGCCGGGCTTCGCCACCCCGATCGCCCGTCCCCTCGTCGGCGTGCAGTGCCGCGAGGATGCCGACGCGCAGGCGTCGCAGGTGTTCGAGGGCTCGATCGCGGTGCGCCAGGGAGACGCACCGGCCATGGCGTTCGTCATCGGCACGGACCTGCTCTTCGACAAGGGCTGGGTGCGCGTCCACGAGGGCTCGAGCACCTGGATCGGCCCGACCGAGCCGGGCGCGAGCGGCACCGTGGAGTTCCGCTACGCGCCGGCCGCGATGCTCCGCCTGCTCGGTCGGCTCGACGAGCCGCACCGCGTCGGCTGACGCGGCCACCCTCCGACGGAGCGCGCCCCGGCTAGACTCGCCGGATGGCGCGCTTCGTCGTCGTCCTGACGCTCGCCGCGCTCGACGCGGGCGACGAGTTCACGGTCGCCGACTGGCCGCTCCATGTCACGCTCGTCGAGCCGTTCTCGACCGAGCGACCGGCGATCGTGGTCGCCGGCGCGCTGCGGACGGCGCTCGCCGGGTCCGCCGTCGTGCGGGCGACCGCAGGCGAGGACGCGATGTTCGGCCGTCGGCGCAACGTGCCCGTCACGCTCGTGCACGACGGCGGCCAACTGTCGGCCCTGCGGACCCGGGCGCTTGATGGCCTCGATCGCGCCGGCGTCGACACCGGACACGTGCGGGCCGACTTCCGTCCGCACGTCACCCGGAAGCGACACGGCCGTCTGCATGCGGGTCAGCGAGTTCCGCTCGAATCGGTCGCGCTCATCGACATGCGACCGCCCGAAGGGTCGCACCATCGTCGCGTCGTCGACGCCTGGCGGCTCGGCCCGCGGGCTTCGCCGGGGAACGACGGGGGCGGCTCCGACTAGGCGGGCCGGGAACCGACGGCTGCGGCCGGAACGTCCTGGTCGGTTCCGTCGTCCCGTTGCGACTGCCAGGGCCACCGGCCCGAGATCTCGAGTTCCAGCGACCAGCTGAGGAAGGTTCGGATCAGCACGATGATCGCGAGCACGATCACGGAGTCGAGCGTCGGGGTGACGGCGACCGTCTTGATGATGTCGGCGGCGACGAGCAGTTCGAGCCCGAGCAGGATCGCCTGACCGAGCACGCGACGGAACCGCGTGTAGACGGGGCTCCGCCGACGGAGGCCGCGGAGAGCCGCATCGGCGACCGCGTACAGGACACCCACGACGATGGCGATCACGCCGACGATGTCGACGATCTCCCCGATCATCTGGATGATCGCGCCGAACTCCATGCCACCCTCCCGCGGCACAGGCTAGCGTCGTGCGTCCGCTCTCGGCTCGCGGCGTGCCGGTGAAGCGCATGACGGATGCCGCGAGGTGGACGAATGCAGAAGACGCCGCCCTGCGGCATCCGCGATTCAGTGCTGGAGGTGGTAGCGCAGGCTGGCGAGCTCCGCCTTCAGCGCCGCCGGCACGCGGTCGCCGAACTGCGCGAAGTACTCCTCGGTGAGATCGCACTCCGAGAGCCAGGAGTCGCGGTCGATGTGGAAGAGCTGGTCGAGCTCGTCATCCGTGATCTCGAGGCCCTCGAGGTCGAGCGAGTCCTTCGCGGGGACGAGTCCGATGGGCGTCTCCTCGGCGTCAGCCGTGCCCTCGACGCGGCCGACGATCCACTCGAGCACGCGCGAGTTCTCGCCGAAGCCCGGCCAGAGGAACTTGCCGTCGGAGCCCTTGCGGAACCAGTTCACCTGGAAGATCTTCGGCGCGTTCTCGCCGAGCACGCGCCCCATCTTGACCCAGTGGCCCCAGTAGTCGGCCATGTTGTAGCCGCAGAACGGCAGCATGGCGAACGGGTCGCGTCGAAGCTCACCGACCGTGCCCTCGGCGGCCGCGGTCTGCTCGGACGAGATGGTCGCACCCATGAAGACGCCGTGCTTCCACGAGCGAGCCTCGGCGACGAGGGGAACGTTCGTGGCTCGGCGACCGCCGAACAGGATGGCGTCGACCGGAACCCCGTCGTGCGCGTCCCAGTCGTCGGAGATCTGCGGGCACTGCGCCGCGGCCACCGTGAACCGCGAGTTCGGGTGCGCGGCGGGCGTCGACGAAGCCGGGGTCCACGGGTTGCCCTGCCAGTCGATGAGCTCCTTCGGCGCCTCGTCGGTGAGGCCCTCCCACCAGACGTCGCCGTCGGGCCGGAGCGCCACGTTCGTGAAGATGGTGTTGCCCCAGAGCGTCTGCACGGCGGTGGGGTTGGTGCTCTCGCCGGTGCCCGGCGCGACGCCGAAGAAGCCCGCCTCGGGGTTGATCGCGTAGAGGCGACCGTCGTCGCCCGGGCGCATCCAGGCGATGTCGTCGCCGATCGTCTCGACGGTCCAGCCTGGGATCGTGGGCTGGAGCATCGCGAGGTTCGTCTTGCCGCACGCCGACGGGAACGCCGCAGCGACGTGGTAGCTCTTGCCCTCGGGCGAGGTGATCTTGATGAGCAGCATGTGCTCGGCGAGCCAGCCCTCGTCCCGGGCCATGACCGACGCGATCCGCAGCGCGAAGGACTTCTTCGCCAGCAGCGCGTTGCCGCCGTAGCCCGATCCGTACGACCAGATCTCACGCGAGTCGGGGAACTGCACGATGTACTTCGTCTCGTTGCAGGGCCACGCCACATCGGCACGACGGTGCCCGACGCCGTCGACGAGCGGGTAGCCGACCGAGTGCACCGTGCGCACCCACGGCTCGCCCGCCTCGATGAGGCGGTAGATCTGCTCGCCCATGCGCGTCATGATGCCCATCGAGAGCACCACGTAGGGCGAGTCGGTGATCTCGACGCCGAGCTGCGAGATCGGGCCGCCGAGCGGCCCCATCGAGAACGGCACGACGTACATCGTGCGGCCCTTCATGGAGCCGTCGAAGACGTGCGTGAGCTCCTCGCGCATCTCGCGCGGGTCGACCCAGTTGTTCGTGGGGCCGGCGTCCTCCTCGTACGTGGAGCAGATGAACGTGCGGTCTTCGACCCGAGCGACATCGCCCGGATCGGTGCGCGCGAGGAAGCTGTTCGGGCGCCACTCGGGATTGAGCTTGATGAGCTTGCCCTCGGCGATCATCTGGCGAGTGAGCAGGTCGGCCTCCTGCTTGGACCCATCGCACCAGACGATCTCGTCGGGCTTGGTGAGACCCGCGATCTCGTCGACCCAGGCGCGGAGTGCAGGGTCGGTGGTGCCGCGCTCAGTGCCGGCCGCACCGGATGCCTCGGTTCCGATCGAGAACTCGGAGATGGTCATCTGCGTCCCTTTCTGGGATCCCCGACGGCGCGCCGGAGGTTCCGTACTTCAAGGATGCGCCACATTTCGTCGCTCGTTTCGACGGACCGGCAGTTAAGAACACGAGTTCTTTCGCTATGATTAAGTCATGAAGGCAGGCAGTCCCGATCTCGCAACCCTCGGCCAGCGCATCCGCCACTTTCGCGGTCAGCGCGGGCTCACGCTCGACCAGCTCGGGGAATCGGTGGGGCTCGCGGGCAGCCAGCTGTCGTTGATCGAGAACGGCAAGCGCGAACCGAAGCTGTCGACACTCGACTCGCTCGCCGACGCGCTCGACGTCGAGCTCGCCGACCTGCTCGCACGTGAGGCACCCAGCCGCCGCGCCGCGCTCGAGCTCGAACTCGGCCGGGCGCAGGCGAGCCCCCTCTACGCGAGCCTGGGCCTGCCGGCCATCCGGCCCAGCCGCGGCATCAGCGACGAGTCGCTCGAAGCGATCGTCGGGCTGCATCGCGAGCTCCAACGTCGGGCGAGCGAGGCCATCGCGACGCCCGAGGAGGCCCGGCGGGCCAACACCGACCTCCGCGAGCGCATGCGGAGGCAGGCGAACTACCTCCCCGACATCGAGCAGCTCGCCGAGGAGCAGGTGCACGCATCGGGCCACCGCAGCGGTGCGCTCACGCACCGCGAGGTGAGCGTCATGGCCGAGCGGCTCGGATTCCAGCTCATCTACGTGAACGACCTCCCCGATTCGACGAGGTCGATCACCGACCTCGAGAACGGGCGCATCTACCTGCCCCCCGCGTCGATCCCCGGCGGCCACGGCCTGAGGTCCATGGCGTTGCAGGCCATGGCGCACCGCCTCCTCGGTCACGAACCGCCGGCCAGCTACGACGAGTTCCTGTGGCAGCGGCTCGAGATCAACTACTTCGCCGCGGCGTGCCTCATGCCTCGCGAGGCATCCGTCGCCTTCCTGCAGGCCGCCAAGAAGGAGAAGCGGCTCGCCATCGAGGACTTCCGCGACGCCTTCGGCGTGACGCACGAGGCGGCCGCGCTGCGGTTCACGAACCTCGGAACGAGCCACCTCGACATGACCCTGCACTTCCTGCGGGTGGCGGGCGACGGTGCCCTGATGAAGGGCTACGAGAACGACGGGTTGCCCCTGCCGACCGACGTCACGGGCTCGATCGAGGGCCAGTGGGTCTGCAAGAAGTGGAGCGCTCGCACGGCGTTCGAGCACACGAACCGCACGACCGAGAACTACCAGTACACCGACACTCCTGCCGGCACGTTCTGGTGTGCGACGCAGACCGGCCGCACGGATGCCGCGGAGTTCTCGATCACCGTCGGCGTGCCGTTCGCGCAGGCCAAGTGGTTCCGCGGGCGCGAGACGACGGTGCGAGCGAGTTCGACGTGCCCAGATGAGTCGTGTTGTCGCAAGGCGCCCGATGAACTGGCCGAACGCTGGGCCGGACGGGCATGGCCGAGCGCCCGGCTGCACGCGCACGTGCTGTCGCCGTTGCCGTCCGGCACCTTCCCGGGCGTCGACGACTCCGAGGTGTACGCGTTCCTCGAGGCGCACGCCGGGCAGTAGCGAGCCGTCCGCTTCCCTGGGCGGTCCTCCCGTGTTGCCGGATTCGGGGATTTCTGCGACACACCGCCGCCATCGCGGCGCCGGCCGGCGTGTCGCGGAAATCCCCGAAACGGGCAACCGGTCGAGAACGGATGTGTTCCCGTGGCATCCCCGGCACCATGAAGTAGCACTTGCAATAGTGTGTGTCACACAGTACCGTGTGTGACATGAACGTTGACGAGACGACTGCCGGGCACATCCAGGAGTTGCGTCGCGGCACCGTGGTGCTCGCGTGCCTGGTGCGGCTCCGGCATCCCGACTACGGCTACGCGCTGCTGGAGTCCCTCAATGGGCTCGGCATCCTCGTCGATGCCAACACGCTCTATCCGCTCCTCCGGCGCCTCGAGAAGCAGGGCCTGCTCTCGAGTGAGTGGAACACCGAAGAGGCGCGCCCTCGCAAGTTCTATCGCACCAGCCCTGCCGGCGACCGACTCGCCGCCGCGCTCATGACCGACTGGCGCCGCATCGACGCCGCCCTCGCACGACTCGACACGGGAGAAGAACGATGACCACCTCCACCCTCACCGACCGCTACGTGTGGGCGGCGGCCCGCAGCCTGCCCGAGGCGCAGCGCGATGAGTTCGGCCGCGAGCTGCGCGAGCGCATCGGCGACGTGATCGACGCGCACGTCGAGCGCGGCGCGGCGCCGGCCGACGCCGAGCACTCCGCGCTCGTCGAACTCGGCGATCCGCTGCGACTCGCTGCCAGCTACGTCGACCGGCCCCTGCAGCTCATCGGCCCGAAGTACTTCCTCACGTGGTGGCGACTGCTGAAGCTGCTCGTCGCCATCGTCGTGCCGCTCGCCGCTGCCGGCGTACTGCTGGGCCAGGTGGCCTCGGGCGCTGACGTGGGCGGCATCATCGGCACGACGATCTCGACGGCGCTGGCGGTCTTCGTGAATCTCTGCTTCTGGGTGACGCTCGTCTTCGCGGTGCTCGAACGCAGCCCTGGAACGGCGGTGCCGGCCAGCACGTGGACACCCGAGCAGCTGCCGCAACCGCGTGACGACGCCCGCGCCGGGCGGCTCGGCGACCTGATCGCGTCGCTCGTGTTCCTCGGCGTGTTCGCCGTGGCGATCGTGTGGCAGCAGTTCGGCGTCGTCTGGATCGGCGGCGAGCGCCAGCCCATCCCGGTGCTCGACCCCGCCCTGTGGTCGTTCTGGATCCCGTACTTCCTCGCTCTGATCGCCCTCGAGGCGGTCTTCGCGATCGTCATCTACCTGCGTGGCTGGAACTGGACCATGGCCGGGCTGAACGTGCTGCTGAACGCCGCATTCACGATCCCCGCGGTCTGGCTGTTCGTCAGCGGGCAGCTCCTCGCGCCCGAGTTCGTCGAGGCGATCGGCTGGCCGTGGGGCGAGGCGAGCGACGTCACGGTCGCCGTCCTGCTCATCGCCGTCATCGGCGTCGCCGTCTGGGACGTCGTCGACGGCTTCATCAAGGCGGCGCGCAACCGCGGCGGATCGGCGCTCGGCGGGTACTGATGCTGGTCGAGGAGCGCCCGCTGCGGGCGCTCCTCGAGCCGCAGACCTCGACTACTTCGGCTGCATCCGGATCGCGCCGTCGAGCCGGATCGTCTCCCCGTTCAGCATCGGGTTCGCGATGATCGATCGCACGAGCGCGGCGTACTCGGTGGGATGCCCCAAGCGCGACGGATGCGGCACCTGCGCCTCGAGCGAGGCTCGCACATCGTCGGGCATGCCGGCCATCATGGGCGTCTCGAAGATGCCCGGCGCGATGGTGACGACCCGCACGAGCAGCTTCGAGAGGTCGCGCGCGATCGGCAGCGTCATGCCGACCACGCCGCCCTTCGACGCGGAATACGCGGCCTGGCCGATCTGTCCGTCGAAGGCGGCGACCGATGCGGTGTTGATGATGACGCCGCGCTCGGCCGTGACCGGCCCGCCCGGGACCTGTCCGTCGACCGGGTCGTTCGCCGACATCGCAGCGGCCGCGAGCCGGATGACGTTGAACGTGCCGATGAGATTCACGCGGATGGTGCGCTCGAACGCGTCGAGGGGTGCCGGCCCCTCGCGACCGACCGTGCGATTCGCCGTCACGATGCCGGCGCAGTTCACGGCGACGCGAAGCGGTGCGATGGCGGATGCCGCGTCGACCGCGGCCTGCACCTCGGCTTCGTTCGCGACATCCGCCGCCACGAATCGAGCCCGGTCGCCCAGCGCCGCAGCCGCCTCCTCGCCGCGCGGCCCCGGCAGGTCGACGAGCACCACGGATGCGCCGGCCTCGACGAGGGCTCGGGCCGTGGCATTGCCGAGGCCGGATGCGCCGCCGGTGACGATCGCCGATGCGCCGTCGAGTTCCATGTGGTGTCCCTTCGTTTTGTCGAGTGACCGAGTTGCCGGATTCTCGGGAGATCGGGGCAACTCGGGGTGCGCTGGGTCAGAGGCGCTCGATGATGGTGGCGTTGGCCATGCCGCCGCCCTCGCACATCGTCTGCAGGCCGAGGCGCCCTCGGGTCGCCTCGAGCTGGTTGACCAGCGTCGTCAGCAGGCGCGTGCCCGAGGAGCCGAGCGCGTGTCCGAGCGCGATGGCGCCGCCGCGCGGGTTCAGCTTCGCGGCATCCGCACCCGTGTCCTTCAGCCACGCGAGCGGCACCGAGGCGAACGCCTCGTTCACCTCGTACGCGTCGATCTCGTCGATCACCACGCCGGCGCGCTCGAGCACGCGTTGCGTTGCCGGGATCACGCCCGTGAGCATGTAGAGCGGGTCGCTGCCGACGACCGAGAACGCGCGGAACCGTGCCCGCGGCGCGAGGTCGAGCTTCGACGCGGCCTCGGCACTCATGATGAGCGCCGCGGAGGCGCCATCGGTAAGCGGTGACGAGTTGCCGGGCGTGATCCGCCAGTCGAGCTCGGGGAAGCGCTCGGCGAGCGCGTCGGTGCGGAACGCCGGGTTCAGCCCGGCGAGCGATTCGACGGATGTCGCGGGTCGCACCGTCTCGTCGACGAGCGATTCGACGCCCGGCACGGGCACGACCTCGGTGGCGAATGCGCCGGACTCGCCCGCCGCGGTGGCGAGCGCGTGCGAGCGGGCCGAGTACGCATCGAGATCCTCGCGCGAGAAGCCCCACTTCGCCGCGATCAGCTCGGCCGAGACGCCCTGGTTCACCAGCCCCTCGGGGTATCGCGCCCGAACGCGAGAGCCGTAGGGGTCGGCGCCCGCCGCGCTCGAGCCGAGCGGCACGCGGCTCATCGACTCGACGCCGCACGCGATGACGATGTCAGCCTGCCCGGCCATCACCGCCTGGGCGGCGAACGTCGCGGCCTGCTGGCTCGACCCGCACTGGCGATCGATCGTGGTGCCGGGGACGGTCTCGGGGAAGCCCGCCGCGAGCACCGCGTTGCGGGTGATGTTGTAGCTCTGCTCGCCGATCTGGCTGACGCACCCGCCGATGACGTCGTCGACGAGTGCCGGATCGAGGTCGTTGCGCGAGACGAGCGCGTCGAGCACACCCGCGAGGAGGTCGACCGGGTGCACGCCCGAGAGGATTCCCCCCGGCTTGCCCCGCCCGACGGGCGTGCGGATGACATCGACGATGACGGCTTCAGTGCGCATTCTCCCAGCCTATGGTCTCGATACGCGTCCGGCTCCGCCGCGCACTACTCGACCAGCGCCGCCGCCCGCTCGACGAGCACCGGCTCGCGCTCGGGGAGGACGATCGGGTGCGTCCCCGCCATCGCCTCGACGACGCGCACCACCTGGCAGCTGTAGCCGTACTCGTTGTCGTACCAGACGTAGAGCACGACGTCGGTGCCGTCGGCGATCGTCGCGAGCCCGTCGACGACCCCCGCGCGGTTGGATCCCACGAAGTCGGTCGAGACCACCTCGGGCGACTCGATGTAGTCGACCTGCTGGCGCAACGGCGAGGTCAGCGACACCTGGCGGAGGTACCTGTTGAGCTCGGCCTTGTCGGTCGGGCGCTCGAGCTGCAGGTTGAGGATCGCGAGCGACACATCGGGGGTGGGCACGCGGATGGCGCTGCCCGTCAGCTTGCCCGCGAGCGCCGGCAGCGCCTTCGCGACCGCCTTCGCCGCGCCCGTCTCGGTGATCACCATGTTCAGGGCGGCGGAGCGACCGCGGCGGTCGCCCTTGTGGAAGTTGTCGATGAGGTTCTGGTCGTTGGTGAACGAGTGCACGGTCTCGACGTGCCCGCGGGCGATCCCGTACGCATCCTGCACGGCGGCGAGCACCGGCGTGATCGCGTTGGTCGTGCAGGATGCCGCCGAGAGGATGGTGTCGGACGGCTGGATGTCGCCGTGGTTGATGCCGTGGACGATGTTCTTGATGGCGCCCTTGCCCGGCGCGGTGAGCAGCACGCGAGCGACGCCATTGGAGCGGAGGTGCTGCGACAGCCCCTCCTCGTCGCGCCAGCGGCCGGTGTTGTCGACGACGATCGCGTCCCGGATGCCGTACTCGGTGTAGTCGATCGATGCCGGGTCGTCCGAGTAGATGACCTGGATCAGCGTGCCGTTCGCCAGGATCGTGTTCGCCGCCTCGTCGACCTCGATCGTGCCCTGGAACGGGCCGTGCACGGAGTCGCGACGCAGCAGGCTCGCCCGCTTCATCAGGTCGTTGTCGGAGCCCTTGCGCACGACGATCGCTCGAAGCCGCAGGCCCTGCCCACCGCCCGCGTGCGCGATGAGGATGCGGGCGAGCAGGCGCCCGATGCGTCCGAAACCGTAGAGCACGACATCGGTGCCCGAGGCCGGGGCCGAGCCGTCGGCGACCAGCACGGGGGCGAGCTCGCTGCGCAGGAAGTCGACGAGCGGCATCCGCTCGCCCTCGGCGCCGGAGTCGTTGTAGCGCGAGACGAGCCGAGCCACGTCGATGGACGCCGGACCGGGGCCGACTTCACGCAGCGCCTCGAGCACGCGCATGGAGTCCTCGAGCGCAAGCTCGTCGGCGCCGGCCTGCCGGGCGAACCGGTGCGCCTTCAGCAGTTCGATGGCCGAGCGGTTGATGAGCCGGCGGCCGTGGATCGACGTCACCACCCCGTGGTCTCGGTAGAGGCCGCCGATGAGCGGGATCATGCGCTCGGCGAGCTCCTCTCGGGCGATCCAGTCGGTACGGCGGGCGGCGAAGTCGTGGCTCACGGTCGTCCTTCTCGGGCCGAGCACGCGGATGGCAGCATCGACCACGTCAGTTTTCGGGGATGCCTCGAGTCTAGGCGAGATCCGGTGCACGCCTCGTTGTACAGCGCGTCGCGAGCGGATGCCGCGACGTGACGCCGTGGCGCGAGCGGCGGGCGGCGGCATCCCGAGCGCGTTCCGCGCATGGGAGCGCTTTACACGCATGGCGACAGGCCGCGCAACCGCTGGACAAGCCATTCGTCCATGTGGTCGAGTGGCCTTGAGATCCCGCGGTTCCCGACATCGCGGGGACCGGAACGGAAGGGAAGATCCATGAACATCCTCCTGATCATCGTCGCCATCATCGCCATCATCCTGCTGTTCACGGGCGGGTTCGTGCAGTCACTGAACTTCCTCCTGTGGGTCGGCATCGCGCTGCTCGTCATCGCCGTCGTGGTGTGGCTGGTGCGGATGCTCACCGGCAGCCGTCGCGTCTGACGCCTTCGCGGCTGACGCGGCTCGGCAACGGCTGAGACGCAGCGTCATCGGCGGAGGCCGGGCGGGTTCCGCCTGCTCGGCCTCCATGCCGCTTCGGGGATATACTCGGACGGTCCAGGTGCCTGCGAGGGCACCGGTGCTCGAAAAATGGGCGCGAAGCGAAGGTCGGTCCGCGGTCGGCTGCGCGAGACACATACGGGAACCGCATCCGTCCTGTCTCGAAAGGCCTCAGCATGCCCGACGTCTCCGCCCATGTCGCGCACACCCTCGCCGCCCACGTCGACCATGTCTTCGGAGTGATGGGGAACGGCAACGCCCGGTTTCTCGATGCCCTCGCGCGCAACACCCGGGTGACGTACATCGCCGTTCGTCACGAGGCCGGCGCGGTCGTAGCCGCCGACGCACATTATCGCGCGTCAGGCCGGCTCGCCGGCGCGACCGCGACGTACGGCGCCGGCTTCACCAATACCCTCACGGCGCTCGCGGAGGCGGTACAGGCCCAGATTCCACTCGTGCTGTTAGTCGGCGACCAGCCGACCGCCGGGCGACGGCCCTGGGACGTCGACCAGATCGCCCTTGCGTCGGCGGTGGGTGCCCGCACCTACACGGTCGGGCGAACGGATGCCGCCGCGACCGTCGTGCTCGCCGTCGAGCACGCCGTGGCGAGCCGGCGGCCCGTGGTGCTCGCCCTGCCCTACGACGTGGTCGCCACGGACGCGGGCGAGTTCGCCGAGCCGCCCGCCCTGCGGCATCCGTCGCCGACGATGCCGACCGGCGCATTCGCGACACATGCCGTCGCCGGCTTCGCCGGGGCGCTCGCCGGTGCGCGACGACCGCTGCTGCTCGCCGGACGCGGTGCCTGGCTCGCCGGCGCAGGTGAGGCGCTCGGCGCCCTGGCCGACGCGACGGGCGCCCTCACGGTGACCACGGCCCTCGGCAGGGGGATCTTCCCCGACGCGCGCTACGACCTCGGCGTCGCCGGCGGATTCGGCGCACACGGCGCCATGGAGCTGGTGCGCGAGGCCGATGTCGCCGTCGTCTTCGGTGCCGGCCTCAACCAGTTCACGATGCGGTTCGGCGAGTTGTTCGCGCCCGGCACGCGAGTGATGCAGGTCGATGTCGCACCGACGCCGACGCACCCCAACGTCGCGGGCTACATCCGTGCCGATGCCGCCGTCGTGGCGCGCACGCTCGTCGCCGAGCTCGCGGCCGTCGGTGCACGCTCGTCGGGTTGGCGGGAGTCCGGCGACATCGACGCCGCCCGCGCCTACGACGCGCCCAGCCACGAGCTGGCGGGCGACGGGCGCCTGGCCCCGCGGGCCGCCGCGATCCGCCTCGGGGAACTGCTGCCCGACGACCGCGTCGTCGTCTCCGACGGCGGGCACTTCATCGGCTGGGCCAACATGTACTGGCCGGTCGTCGCACCCGACCGCATGATGATGGTCGGCACGGCGTTCCAGTCGATCGGCTTGGGCTTCCCGAGCGTGGCCGGCGCCGCGGCCGCGAAGCCCGAGTCGACCGTCGTGCTCACCACCGGCGACGGCGGCGGCCTCATGGCGCTCGCAGACCTCGAGTCGGCGGTGCGCGTGGCCGGCGGACGCGGCATCGCCGTCGTGTGGAACGACGCCGCCTACGGCGCCGAGGTCAACCTCTACGGGCTGATGGGACTCGCCGAGGCGCCCATGCGCATCCCCGAGGTCGACTTCTCCAGCCTTGCAACCGCGGTCGGAGCGGAGGGCGTCGTCGTGCAGCGGCTCGCCGATCTCGATCGACTCGCCACTTGGGCGGCGACTCCCGTCGAGGAGCGCCGGTTCCTGCTGCTCGACTGTCGCATCTCGTCCGACGTCATCGCCCCGTACCAGCAGGAGATCGTCGCGATCAACCGGCGCTGAGCAGCGGGCCGGAACGGGCGGATGCCGCCAGCTCGCGCCCGCGACATCGGCCCCATTCTCGGTCGACCGATGATGGTCTGCTACTTCTCCCAGACGAAGTGGCTTCGCGACTGCTCCGCCTCGTGGTCGGGCCCGAGCGGGATGCGCGTACGATCGCGCAGCAGCAGCGTGGCGATGAAGGCGACCACCATGATGCCCGCGATGTAGAACGCGACGGAGGTCGCGGTGCCCGTGGACGCGACGAGCCAGGCGGCGATCGTCGGCGCGAACGCTCCACCGAGGATGGCACCGATCGCGTAGGTGATCGACACGCCCGAGTAGCGGATGGATGCCGGGAACAGCTCGGTGTAGTAGGCCGCCTGCTGGCCGTAGGTGAACCCGTTGCCGATAGCGAACAGCGAGACGCCGAGGAACAGCAGCCACGGGTTGCCGGTGTCGGCGAGCGGGAACAGCAGGAACACGGTCGCGAGGAACGCGATCCAGCCGATGATGTACGTGTTCTTGCGCCCGATGCGGTCGGAGACCATGCCGGCGGCGAAGGTGCAGACGAGCCAGACGACCGATGCTCCGGCGACGGCCAGGAGCACGGGCGTGCGTTCCATGCCGACGAGACCGCCCTGGTCGACGGGCATCGTCGCGTAGTTCTGCAGGTACCCGCCGGTCGTCATGTAGCCGGCGGCGTTGTTACCGGCGAACGTCAGGGCGGCGAGCAGCACGAGCAGCCAGTGCTTGCGGAAGAGCGTGAGGATCGGGGTGCGCGCCTTCTCCTTCTTCGCGGCGATCTCCTGGAACACGGGGCTCTCGTCGACGGCACGGCGCACGATGATGCCGACGATGATGAGCACGAAGCTCAGCAGGAACGGGATGCGCCAGCCCCACCCGAGGAAGGCGTCGCCGGGCGAGATGACCCCCGTCATGAGCGCGAGCACGCCCGACGCGAGCAGCAGGCCGATCGGCACGCCGATCTGCGGGAACGCGCCGTAGCGACCGCGCTTCTCGTCGGGTGCGTGCTCGACGGCCATGAGCACGGCGCCGCCCCACTCGCCCCCGGTGGAGAGCCCCTGGAGGATGCGGAGGAGGATCAGGAGCACGGGCGCGGCGACGCCGATCTGCTCGTACGTGGGCAGCACGCCGATGAGGGTGGTGGCGGCACCCATGAGGATCAGCGTGATGACGAGCATCGCCTTGCGGCCGATCTTGTCGCCGTAGTGGCCCGCGAGGAACGCGCCGAGCGGACGGAACAGGAAGCTCACGCCCACCGTGGCGAACGCGAGGATCGTCGCGAACTGCGGCCCGGCCGGCGCGAAGAACAACGCACCGAAGACGAGGCCTGCGGCACTCGCGTACAGGAAGAAGTCGTACCACTCGATGGTGGTGCCGATGACGGTGGCCATGGCCACGCGGCGAAGCTCATGCTGCCTCGTCTTGGGATGGAACTCGGTGCCGGTTGAGGCGGTCATGCGGGGCGACTCCTCTGTCGTTTCGCTTTCGGGGTTCGGATGCACACGCGACGCGGCATCGCGGCTTATCATATATCATTTCGGATACCATATCCGACCACGATCGAATATGATCAGCAGCGGAGTCTGACATCGAAGTGGAGCCCACCGTGCTCGATCCAGAACGCATCGCCGGTATCGCCGACGAACTCGTCGCCGCCGAGCGCGACCGCACCATCGTTCCACTCCTCACGGCACGGAACCCCGGCATGACGGTCGAGGACGCGTATGCCGTGCAGAGCCTCTGGGCTGAGCGCGGCGTCGCCGCAGGACGGCGGCTCGTCGGCCGCAAGATCGGCCTGACCTCGAAGGTCATGCAGGTCGCCACCGGCATCACCGAACCCGACTATGGGGTGATCTTCGACGACATGGTGATCGAGTCGGGCGCTTCCGTCGACTTCGACCGTTTCTCGAACGTGCGCATCGAGGTCGAACTCGCATTCGTGCTCGCGAAGCCGCTGAGCGGTCCCGACGCCACGATCTTCGACGTGCTCGACGCCACGGCGTACGTCGTGCCTGCGCTCGAGATCCTGAACTCCCACATCGAGATGCAGGGCCGAACCATCGTCGACACGATCTCCGACAACGCCGCCATGGGCGCAATGGTGATCGGCGGCAATCCGGTCAAGCCCGACGCGGTCGACCTGCGCTGGGTCTCGGCGCTGCTCTACCGCAACCAGAGGATCGAGGAGTCGGGCGTCGCCGCCGCCGTGCTCGGCCACCCCGCGATGGGCGTCGCCTGGCTGGCGAACAAGCTCGCTCAGCACGGGCAGTCGCTCGGCGAGGGCGAGATCATCCTCGCGGGCTCGTTCACCCGCCCCATGTGGGTCGAGCGAGGCGACACCGTGCACGCCGACTACGCACAGCTGGGAGCGATCACATGCCGGTTCGAATGACCCTTCCGTCGACCTTCGCACAACGGCTCGCGGCATCCGACCGCCCCCTCGCGGGGATGTGGGTGTGCTCGGGCAGCCCGCTCATCGCCGAGATCGCCGCCGGCAGCGGTCTCGACTGGCTGCTCATCGACGGCGAGCACTCCCCCAACACGCTCGAATCGATCCTCGCCCAGCTCCAGGCGGTCGCCGCCTACCCCACCACCCCGCTCGTGCGCCCGCCGTACGGCGACGTCGTGACGATCAAACAGTACCTCGACCTCGGCGTGCAGAACCTCCTCGTGCCCATGGTCGACTCGGCCGAGCACGCCGCCGAGATGGTGCGCGCCGTGCGCTACCCGCCGGCCGGCGTCCGCGGCGTCGGCAGCGCACTGGCCCGTGCGTCGCGGTGGAATCGCGTGCCCGATTACCTGGCCGATGCCGCAGGCACAGTGTCGCTCACCGTGCAGGTGGAGTCGGCCGTCTCCGTCGCGCACGTCGACGAGATCCTCGCGGTCGACGGAGTCGACGCGATCTTCGTCGGCCCGTCCGACCTCGCCGCATCGATGGGTGTGCTCGGGCAGCAGGACCACCCCGACGTCGTGGCCGCGGTCGAGCAGTGCATCCGCGCTGCCGTCGCCGCCGGCAAGCCGGCCGGAGTGAATGCGTTCGTCCCCGAAGCGGCCGATCGGTACCTCGCGGCGGGTGCGTCGTTCGTGCTGGTCGGCGCGGATGTGGCGATGCTCGCACGCGCGTCCGAGGCCCTCGCCGACCGGTTCATCCAAGCCGAGGGCGGCCGCGAGGCCCCCGACACGACCGACGATGGCGAAGACGGGTCTCGTCCGGGCTACTGACAACTTCACAACCAGAGCCAAATCGTATATGATTTAAGATACGTTCACGCGCGCGACAGACGAGGGAGTCCAATGACCACATACGGGATCGCCACCCCGGGCAAGATCATCGCCGTGCACCTCAACTACCCGTCGAGGGCCGCACAGCGGGGCCGCACGCCCGAGCAGCCGAGCTACTTCCTGAAGCCGGCATCATCCGTCGCGCGCACCGGTGATGCACTCGAGCGCCCGGCGGGCACGGAGCTGCTCGCATTCGAGGGTGAGATCGCGCTCATCATCGGCGAGCCGGCGCGGCGGGTGAGGCCCGAGCAGGGCTGGGCGCACGTTGCGGCCGTGACGGCGGCCAACGACTTCGGGCTCTACGACCTGCGAGCCGCCGACAAGGGCTCGAACCTGCGCAACAAGGGCGGTGACGGATTCACCCCGATCGGCCCCGTTGCGATCCCCGTCGCAGACCTCGGCGAGGGCGACTGGCGCGTCCGCACCTGGGTCAACGGCGAGCTCGCGCAGGAGGACACGTCCGACACGCTGCTCTTCCCCTTCCGCCGGCTCATCGCCGACCTCTCGCAGCTGATGACCCTCGAGACGGGCGATCTCATCCTCACCGGGACCCCCGCCGGATCGAGCGTCGTGGTCCCCGGCGATGTCGTCGAGGTCGAGGTCGACGCACCCGGAGTTCCCGGCGCCCCGACCACCGGCCGACTCGTCACGACGATCACCCAGGGCACCACCCCGTTCGGGGACTTCGGCTCCACGCCATCGGTCGACGACCAGCAGCGGATCGAGGCGTGGGGGTCGGAGGAGGAGCTGGCCGCGGCGGTGGCGGCGGGGCGGGCGCCCGGTCTGGACTCCGCGGCCACGGCCGCCGCGGCTCGACCAGCGGGATCTGCGGCCGCGCCGCCGGCTCGTCCAGCGGCCGACGACTTCGAGCTCACCCCCGAACTGCGCGAGCAGCTGCGCGGCGTCGCCGTCGCGACCCTCTCGGTCGCACTTCGCAAGCGCGGATACCACGACATCTTCATCGAGGGGGTGTCGGCGAACCACGCGGGCGACCGCATCGTGGGCCGGGCGCGCACCCTCCGCTTCATCCCGGCTCGGCCCGATCTCTTCGAGCGGTACGGCGGCGGGTTCAATGCGCAGAAGCGCGCGTTCGACTCGATCGGTGAGGGCGAGGTGCTCGTGGTCGACGCCCGAGGCGAGCGCGGCACCGGCACCGTCGGCGACGTGCTCGCCCTTCGCGCGAAGGTGCGCGGCGCCGAGGGCATCGTGACCGACGGCGGCGTCCGCGACTTCGACGCGGTCGCCGAGATCGGCATCCCGGTGTTCTCGCAGGGCGCGCATCCCAGCGTGCTCGGCCGCCGGCACGTGCCGTGGGAGGTCGACGTGACGATCGCCTGCGGGGGTGCGGCGGTGCAGCCGGGCGACGTCATCGTGGGCGACGGCGACGGCGTCATCGTCATCCCGCCGCACCTGGCCGCGGAGGTCGCGGCCGAGGCCGCCGAGCAGGATGCCGCGGACGCGTGGGTCGCCGACCGCGTCGCCGAGGGCGAGCCCGTCGACGGACTGTTCCCGATGAACGCGCAGTGGCGTGCGAAGTACGAGGACTGGCGCGCAGCGCACGACGCGGCCGGGCGGCTGGAGGCGTGATGACGACGCAGAGCAAGTCCGAATTGGCGTACGGCTTCATCCGTTCCCGCATCGATGACGGGCGCTACGTGCCGGGGTACCGGCTCGTGCTCGGTCAGATCGCCCGCGAGCTCGACGTCTCGGTCGTGCCCGTGCGCGAGGCGATCCGCCGGCTCGAGGCCGAGGGACTCGTGACGTACGTGCGCAATGTCGGCGCCCAGGTCGCCCTCGTGGAGGAGGCTGAGTACCAGCACACCATGCAGACGCTCGCGCTTGTCGAGGGGTATGCGACCGCCCTCAGCGCACCCAGGCTCACGAGCGCCCGTATCGGCCGCGCACGCGAGATCAACGAGCGGATGCGGCAGACCCTCGACCACTTCGACCCGCACCGATTCACCGAGCTCAATCTCGAGTTCCACTCGGTGCTGTTCGAGGAATGCCCCAACCCGCACGTGCTCGACCTCGTGCACCGCGGATGGAACCGTCTGACCGTGCTGCGCGACTCGTCGTTCAGCTTCGTGCCCGGACGTGCGCACGCCTCGGTCGAGGAGCACGACCGCCTGCTGCAACTCATCGAGCAGCAGGCCGCGCCGCTCGACATCGAGCTCACGGCACGAGCCCACCGCACGGCCACCCTCGACGCGGTGCTCGCGTTCCAGTCCGACCACCGGGCGCCCGCCGATGTGCAGCGCACCGGATCAGCCGACTTCTCCGTCGCCGCTCAGTGAAGGGACCATCCATGGCGCATTACATTCCCGAGGGCCTGCCCGACCGCATCCGCCACTACATCGACGGCGAGTTCGTCGACTCCGTCGGCGGCGAGACGTTCGACGTGCTCGATCCCGTCTCGAACGAGACCTACGTGCAGGCCGCGGCCGGACAGAAGGCCGACATCGATCGCGCCGTGGCCGCGGCGAAGCGCGCCTTCCACGAGGGCCCCTGGCCGCGCATGCTCCCCCGCGAACGCTCGCGCGTGCTCCACCGCATCGCCGACGGCGTCGAAGCCCAGGACGCGCGCCTCGCCGAGCTCGAGACGTTCGACACCGGACTCCCGATCACGCAGGCCCTCGGCCAGGCGCGGCGCGCGGCCGAGAACTTCCGGTTCTTCGCCGACCTGATCGTCGCGCAGGCCGACGACACGTACAAGGTGCCCGGCCGCCAGATCAACTACGTCAATCGCAAGCCGATCGGCGTCGCGGGCCTCATCACGCCGTGGAACACGCCATTCATGCTCGAGTCGTGGAAGCTCGGCCCCGCGCTCGCCACTGGCAACACTGTGGTGCTCAAGCCCGCCGAGTTCACGCCCCTCTCGGCCTCGCTCTGGGCCGGGATCTTCGAGGACGCGGGACTGCCGAAGGGCGTCTTCAACCTCGTGAACGGCATGGGCGAGGAGGCGGGTGACGCCCTCGTCAAGCACCCCGAGGTGCCGCTCATCTCGTTCACCGGCGAGAGCCGCACGGGTCAGATCATCTTCGGCAACGCAGCACCGTACCTGAAGGGCCTCTCGATGGAACTGGGCGGCAAGAGCCCGGCCGTGGTGTTCGCCGATGCTGACCTCGATGCCGCGGTCGACGCCACGATCTTCGGCGTGTTCTCGCTGAACGGCGAGCGCTGCACCGCGGGCAGCCGCATCCTCGTCGAGCGATCCATCTACGACGAGTTCGTCGAGAAGTACGCCGCGCAGGCCGAGCGCGTGGTCGTGGGCGATCCGCACGACCCGAAGACCGAGGTGGGCGCGCTCGTGCACCCCGAGCACTACGAGAAGGTCATGAGCTACGTCGAGATCGGCAAGTCCGAGGGCCGCCTCGTCGCCGGCGGCGGCCGCCCCGACGACCTGCCGACGGGCAACTACGTGGCGCCGACGGTGTTCGCGGACGTCCCGAAGGACGCGCGCATCTTCCAGGAGGAGATCTTCGGCCCGGTCGTCGCGATCACGCCGTTCGACTCCGACGAGGAGGCGCTCGAGCTCGCGAACGGCGTGAAGTACGGCCTCGCCGCCTACATCTGGACGAACGACCTGAAGCGCGCCCACAACTTCGCGCAGGCGGTCGAGGCCGGCATGGTCTGGCTCAACTCGAACAACGTGCGAGACCTGCGCACCCCGTTCGGCGGCGTCAAGGCGTCCGGCCTCGGCCACGAGGGCGGGTACCGCTCCATCGACTTCTACACCGACCAGCAGGCCGTGCACATCACCCTCGGTGCCGTGCACAACCCGACGTTCGGCAAGCAGGATGCCCACGAGGCCACCGACCTCGACGATCCCGACCCGCGCTGAGCACGACACCGCGGCATCCGACACATCCAGACATACGACGCAAGGACCCTGACATGACCGCACGAGCAGACAAGACCCTCACCTCCTCGGGCTTCTTCGTCTCGCAGGAGGCTCCCATCCACACCGACGACCCCATCCCGACCCCCACGGCACCGGCCCCCGACATCCTGCGCTGCGCCTACATGGAGCTGGTCGTCACCGACCTCGAGCGCTCACGTGACTTCTACGTCGACGTGCTGGGTCTCACCGTGACCGACGAGGACGAGGACACCGTCTATCTGCGGTCGCTCGAGGAGTTCATCCACCACAACCTGGTGCTGCGCCAGGGCCCGGTCGCGGCGGTTGCGGCGTTCTCGTACCGGGTCCGCACGCCCGAGGACCTCGACCGGGCCGTCGCCTTCTACGAGGAGCTCGGATGCCGCGTGGAGCGCCGCGCCGAGGGGTTCACCAAGGGCATCGGCGACTCCGTGCGCGTCGAGGACCCGCTGGGCTTCCCGTACGAGTTCTTCCACGACGTCGAGCACGTCGAACGGCTCGCCTGGCGCTATGACCTCTACACCCCCGGTGCCCTCGTGCGCCTCGACCACTTCAACCAGGTCACGCCCGACGTGCCGCGTGCGACGAAGTTCATGCAGGACCTCGGCTTCCGCGTGACCGAGGACATCCAGGACGACGCCGGCACGGTGTACGCCGCGTGGATGCGTCGCAAGCCCACCGTGCACGACACCGCCATGACGGGCGGCGACGGCCCCCGCATGCACCACGTGGCGTTCTCGACGCACGAGAAGCACAACATCCTCGCGATCTGCGACAAGCTGGGCGCGCTGCGGATGTCGGATCGCATCGAGCGCGGGCCGGGGCGTCACGGCGTCTCGAACGCGTTCTACCTGTACCTGCGCGACCCCGACGGCCACCGCGTCGAGATCTACACGCAGGATTACTACACCGGCGACCCCGACAACCCCGTGGTCACGTGGGACGTGCACGACAACCAGCGCCGCGACTGGTGGGGCAACCCGGTCGTGCCGTCCTGGTACACCGAGGCGTCGCTCGTGCTCGACCTCGACGGCAACCCGAAGGAGGTCGTCGCGCGCACCGACGACTCGGAGATGGCGGTCACGATCGGCGCCGACGGGTTCTCGTACACCCGAGCCGACGAGGGCGAGGAGTCCATGCCCGAATGGAAGCAGGGCGAGTACAAGCTCGGTCATCAGCTCTGAGCTGATCCGGCCACCGGGGGTTCGAGCGCTGTGCGTGCCCGGACCTCGCTCGCCTCGACGCTACCCCACGGCCGGTTTCGGTGCCCGCTCGGCCCCGGCGAGGAACGAGATCGCGGCGTCCTTGAACGCTCGGGCCGTGAGCGTCGAGACGTGGTCGCGGCCCGGGATCGTGACGAGTTCGGCATCCCAGTCGAGCGCGAGCTCCTGGACGCCCGCGGGCACGGGATCGTCCTCGCCCACCACGAACAGCGTCGGGATGTCGCCGGGAACCGCGAGCGGCGAGCCGGCGACGCCCTCGATGCACGCGAGGAGCGCCTCGCGATCGGCGCCCGCATCGATCGCCGGTCGCAGCACCCGCTCGATGAGGGGGTTGCGGGCGCGCTCGTCTCGGAGGAGCACGTCCCGCACCTCGTCCAGGTCCCAGGACGCGAACAACTCGACCGGGCCGGCGCCGCCGATGACCACGCGCCGCACCCGCTCGGGCGCGAGCTCGGTGAGCGCCGACACGACGCGATTCCCCATCGAGTAGGCGATCACATCGGCCTGCGCCGCTCCCGCGGAGTCGAGCACGGCGACGAGGTCGGCGCCGAGACGGTCGGGTGCGTACGAGTTGCCGTCGATCGGCTTGTCGCTGTCGCCGTGACCGCGCAGGTCGACCGTGATCGCCGCGCGACCCGAGTCGCGCAGCGCCTTCACCCACCCGGTGCCCTCCCAGGTCACCGCCGCGTTGGATGCGAAGCCGTGCACGAGCAGCACGGGCGTCGCGGCATCGGCCGCGTCCGAGGCATCCAGCGCATCACCACCATGGATCCGGTAGGCGATCAGCACGCCGTCGGGCGATTCGGCGTACAGGAGGGGAGTATTCGCGGCCGCGGGCCCCCTCACGCGTCGGCCCTGTCGAGCGCGCTCGACTCCGTGATCTCGGCACCGGCGTGGCCCAGCTCGGCCAGCGCGGCCTCCGACGACTCGGTCGCGACGCCCGCGATGAGGTCGGTGAAGACGCGCACGTGCTGTCCGTGCTCGAGCGCGTCGAGCGCGCTCGCTCGCACGCAGTAGTCGGTGGCGATGCCCACGACGTCGACGTCGCTGATGCCGCGAGAGGTCAGCACCTCGCTCACGGATGCGCCCGACTCGTCCGTCCCCTCGAAGATCGAGTAGGCGGGCACGCCCTGGCCCTTCTTGATGTGCACGTCGATGTGCTCCTGCTCGAGGCCCTCGTGGTACTCGGCCCCCTCGGTGCCGGCAACGCAATGCGGTGGCCACGAGTTCACGAAGTCGGGATCCATGTCTCCGATCGCGAAGTGACCCTGGTTGTCGTGCTCGCCCGAGTGCCAGTCGCGGGATGCCACGACGAGGTCGTACTCGTCGCGATGGCGCCCGAGGAACTCCGTGATCCCCGCGGCGACCGCCGCTCCCCCGTCGACGCCGAGGGCTCCCCCTTCGGTGAAGTCGTTCTGCACGTCGATGATGAACAGCGCACGCGTCATTGCTCGCTCCTTCGCTCGTTCCATCCATTCTCGCCGTTCGCGGCGTCCTCGTGGCAGATGGCGCGGATCACGAGCTCGAGCGTGCCCACCAACTGCGTGAGCGAGTCGAGCGACACCCATTCCGCATCGGCATGCGCACCGCCACCGGCTGCGCCCACGAGGACCACCGGGATTCCCGCCTCCGCGATGAGCCCCGCATCCGTCCACCAGGGGTCGCCGCGACGCACAGCGGGTCGCCCGGTGACCTGCTCGACGGCGGCGAGCACCGCCCGGGCGATCGGCGAGTCGGGGTCGGCCTCCATCGCCGGCCGCGCGACGAGCGGCACGACCCGTGTCGGCTGCGATGGTGCGAGCAGGCGCTCCAAGTCGGCACCCGGGTCGGCCTCGCCCGGCAGCGTGCGACGCTCGACGACGAGCACGCATCGGTCGGCGACGGTGGCCGCGTCGGTTCCTCCCTCGATGGTGGCGACGCGCACGCTTCCGGTACCGAGCAGCGGATGCCGCGGCGACGCGTTGAGACGACCGCGGAGGCCGCGCATCGCGATCATCCCGTCCACGGCCCGGTCGATCGCGTCGACGCCGAGCTCGGGCTGCGAGCCGTGCGCGGCGCGTCCCTCGTATTCGACCCGGAACCACGCGAACCCGCGGTGCGCGAGGGTGACCTCGAGGTCGGTCGGCTCGAGCACCACGGCCGCGTCGGGCCGGGGTCGGCGGGCCTCGCCGGATGCCGCGGCGTCGGCGTCGATCGCGGCGAGCAGTTCCTCCATGCCGACCGACCCGAACTCCTCGTCGGCGGCGAACGCGAGCACGATGTCGCCCGCGAGCCCCGCGGAAGCGGGGGCGGCGGCGATCATCGCGGCGGCCAGGCCGCCCGCCATGTCGTACGCGCCGCGTCCCACGATGCGGCCGGCCGGGTCGTGGGGTTGCGGCGTGCCCGGGCTCGCGGCATCCGGCCCCGCGGTTTCGACGCCGTCCCCCGCGCCGCCGACGGTGTCGAGGTGTCCGGCCAGCATGAGCGTGCGCCGCTCGAGCCACTCGGCGATGAACCGGGCGATGTCCCGCTCGCCGGCTCCACCGGGCACGAGTGAGGGGTTCGTGGCATCGATCGCGACGAGGCGTCGGGTGAGTGCCGCGACCTCGCGACGGCGCTGCGGTTCCCCCGGCTCGCGACCGGTGGACCCCGCGACATCCGTCACCGCTCGGCTCACTGGTTCGCGAGGTTGTCGCCGCAGAGGAAGAACCCCGTCGTCAGTGTGTCGATCGCCTGCTTCGCCTCATCGGTCACGTCTCCCAGTGCGTAGATCGCGAAGGTGAGGGTGGCGCCGTCCTGAGCCCGGATGACGCCCGACAGCGTGTACCCGGTCTCGATCCAGCCGGTCTTCGCGGACACCGCGCCGTCTGCCACGGCGTTGTCGCCCGCGAAGCGGTCGGCGTACGAGAGCGAGCCGCGTTCACCCGAGACGGGCAGGCCGTCCAAGATGACGCCCAGGTTGCCCTCGCGGGCGTTGATCTTGACGAACAGGCGCGTGAGGTACGACGGCGGCACCGCGTTGTCGTCGCTGAGGCCGGAGCCGTCGACCACGACGATCCCCGTCGTGTCGAGGCCGTACGCGGCGAGTCCCTGGAGCACGCCGGCGTTGATGTCGGCGAACGTGTTGCCCGCTCCCGTCTCGATCGCGACCAGCCGCCCGAGCATCTCGGCGACGGCGTTGTCGGACACGACGAGCGCCTTGTCGACGAGCTGGGCCACCGTGGGCGACGCCACCTCCCCGAGCACGGGCGCACCTGCCGGCGCCGTGCCGCGCTCGATCGCCGAGATGCCGCCGAGCTCCCTCGCGAACGCGTCGCCGGCGCGGCCGATCGGGTCGCCGCTGCGCCACGACGTCTCGGCATACGGATCGTCGCGGTCGCCGTCGACCATGAGCGCCGTGATGTTCGGCATGTACCCGTACTCCCGCTCAGCGGGATCCCAGCTCGGCTGCCACTCGTCGCCGGCGAACAGGCTCGCGTCGAGCACCAGCTTCGTGAGCGGCGGATTGGAAGGGTCGGCATCCCACGCGGCCCGCACCTGCGCGGCCAGCTCGTCGAGGTGCGCCGCCCCCGGATACACGGTCGCGGACCCGCTCGGGGTGCTCGACAGCGTGACGTCGCCGCCGCCGACCAGCACCGCGGATCCGGGCTCCGCGCCCTTCACGACCGTCGTGGTCGTGCGGTACTCGGGCCCGAGCACCGAAAGGGCCGCGGCGGACGTGAGCACCTTCATGACGCTGGCCGTGCGCGACGGAGTCGTGCCGCCGCGGTCGTAGAGCACCTCTCCGGTCGTCGCGTTCATCACCTGCGCCTGCAGGTTGGCGAGGCGAGGGTCGGCAGCACGGTCGGTCACCGAGCAGGTCCGGAGCCGGCTCACGGATGCCGCGGCCGGCGCAGGCCGGGTGGGCTCGGCGGTGGGGGTCTGCGTGACGGCGGCGGGCGCCACCCGGTCGCCATCCGCCAGTGCGGCCCCGGCGTAGACGGCTCCGGTGCCGAGCAGCGCGACGGCAAGGGCCCCGCCCGTGAGGGCGGTCGCCATCCGATGGCGCCGCACGAACGAGATGACGGGGTTCGACGAGCCGGCAGCGGGGTCGGCGGACGTCGTGGGCTCGTCGGCCTCATGCGCGCGCTCGGGGAACGCCGTCTCGTCGTTCACCCGGGAATTGTACGAAATGGCCCGGAGTGGAGCCTGACCGTCGCCCGAGCGACCGCCCCACCGTCACACCGTCACTCTCCGGGGTAGCGCAACCCGATCTGCTCGCGGATCGCGTCGAGCGTGCCCATGATGGCGATCGATTCGTCGATCGTCAGCAGGTCGCCGCGCAGGTTGCCCTCGGCGACGAGCCGCTCGACCGCCTCAGCCTGGAAGTGCATGCCTCGACCGACGACCTCCGAGCGGAACTCCTCGATCACCGCACCATCGGCGGCGACGACCCGAAAGGAGGTGGGCATGTACCACGTGCGGTCGATCTCGATCCGGCCATCGGTGCCGATCACCGTCGCCGTGTTCGGGCCGAGCACGTCGCTCGCGGTCACCATCGACGCCATGCGGTCGCCCCGGTAGCCGAAGATGGTGGCGACCTGCGCATCGGCGCCGGTGGGCTTGAACGTGGCGGTGGACTGGATGGTGGCCGGCGCCCCGAACACGTCCCACGCGAACGACACCGGGTAGACGCCGAGGTCGAGCAGGGCTCCGCCGCCGAGCTCGAGCGCGTTGATGCGGTGCAATGGGTCGTCGGAGAGCTTCTGGGTGTGATCGACGATCAGCGTTCGCACCTCGCCGAGCGTGCCTTCCGCGAGGATCTCGCGGACACGGGCCATGTGCGGCAGGTACCTGGTCCACATGGCCTCCAGCACGAGCAGACCGCGTGCTGCGGCCACATCGGCGAGCTCCTGTGCCTCACGCTGGTTGAGGGTGAAGGGCTTCTCCACCAGCACGTGCTTGCCCGCTTCGAGCATCAGCCGGGCGCTGCGGGCATGCATCGGGTGCGGAGTGGCGACGTAGACGACGTCGACGTCGGGGTCGGCGGCGAGTGACTCGTAGCTGCCGTGCACGTCGGCGATGCCGAACTCGGAGGCGAACGCCTCAGCGGATGCCCGGGATCGCGAACCCACGGCCTGCACCGTGAGCCCGTTGAGATGCAGGTCGTTGGTGAAGGCTCGGGCGATGCCGCCCGTTGCGAGGATGCCCCAGCGCAGTCGTTCCGTCATGAGCGAAGCCTACTGGCGGCTCGCCCTCCGGCCTTTCACCTGTTGAACACGGCTGTTCCGCCGTCGGGACTGCAGCGGTACCGTGCTGATTCGCCCGAGCACCGGCTCGAGCCGCACCCCGACGAGTCAAGGAGTATCCGATGGGCGCAGCTGTATCCGTCACCGACGCCACCTGGGACGAGCAGGTGCTCGCCGCCGACCGGCCGGTACTGGTGGACTTCTGGGCCGAGTGGTGCGGGCCGTGCGTGCGCATGTCGCCGGTGCTCGACCAGTTCGCCGCGCAGCACGCCGACAAGATCCTCGTCGCGAAGCTCAACGTCGACGAGAACATGACGACCGCAGCCAAGTACAAGATCATCGGCCTCCCCGCCCTGCGGGTGTTCGAGGGCGGGGAGCCCGTCAAGTCGATCTCGGGCGCGCTCTCGAAGGCGGCGCTGGAAGCGGAGCTCGCCGAGTTCATCGGCTGACGCGAGGGCGCGATTCCGTGCGCCGTGCCGATCGCCCGGCGCAGGCCGGCCGGCTCGCCGGCCGAGACAGGAGGTCAAGGGATGGGCGAACGCATCACCGTCGCCGACGCGATCGGACGAACGGTCGCGGCACTGGGAGCTGGACACGTGTTCGGGGTGGTGGGCAGCGGGAACTTCCACGCCACGAACGCGGCCATCGCAGCCGGCGTTCCGTTCACCGCCTCACGGCACGAGATGGGCGCGGCCACCATGGCCGACGCGTTCAGCCGGGTGACCGGACGCGTCGCGATCGTCTCGGTGCACCAGGGGTGCGGGCTCACGAACGCGCTCACCGGCATCACCGAGGCCGCGAAGTGCCACACCCCGATCCTCGTGCTCGCAGGAGACACCGCGACCGGCGACACGACCTCGAACTTCCACATCGACCAGGATGCCGCGGTGCTCGCGATCGGCGCGACGCCCGCGCGGGTCGTCTCGGCCGAGACGGCGGTGACCGACGCGGCCGACGCCTTCCGACTGGCACTGCATGAGCGACGCACCGTGGTGCTGTCGATGCCGGTCGACATCCAGGATGAGCTCATCGAGTGGGATGACGCGAGGATCCCCGCGCTCGGCGGGCCGGTGGCGCGCGCGGCCGATCCCGACTCGATCGCCCGGCTGGCGCAGCTCCTGAGGCACGCCGAGCGTCCGGTGATCGTGGGCGGACGCGGCGCGTGGGGCGCGAAGGCGGAGCTGCGGCGGCTCGCCGAAGCGGGCGGCGCGCTGCTGACGACCTCGGCGGCGGCCCGGGGGCTCTTCGTCGGCGACGAGTGGGCGCTCGACATCATGGGCGGATTCTCGACTCCGGGTGCCGCGCGGCTCATCGCCGACGCTGACGTGATCGTCGGCTTCGGCGTCGCGTTCAACACGTGGACGACTCGGAATGGCACGCTCCTCGACGGAGCGACGGTCGCCCAGGTCGACGATCGCAGGGAGGCGTTCGGGCTGCACCGGCCGGTCGACCTGGCCGTGATGGGCGACGCCGCACTCGTGGCCGCCGCCGTCGCCGACGCGCTCGAGCAGGGCGGCCCGCGCACGGGCTACCGCCGCCCCGGCATGCGGGACCACGTGCGGGCGGTCCGCTACTGGAAGGACCAGCCCGTCGAGCCTCACGAGGAGCCCGGACGCATCGATGCACAGGCGCTCGTCAACTCGCTCGATGCCCTGCTCCCCCTCGAGCGTGTGGTGGTGCCCGACGGCGGCAACGTGAACTGCTACGCGGGAGCGCATCTGCGCGTGCCCGACGAGCGGGGTTACTGCATCCCCCTGTCCTTCCAGGCGATCGGCATGGGGCTCTCGGCGGGGATCGGTGCCGCCGTGGCGCAGCCGCACCGAACGGCCGTGGGCGGCACGGGCGACGGGTCGTTCATGATGTCGCTCGTCGAGCTCGACACGGCGGGGCGGCTCGGGCCCGGCATGGTCGTGATCGTCTTCAACGACGAAGCGTACGGCGCCGAGGTGAACCTCTTCCAGGGCGATACCGCGCAGCTCGACACGGTACGCTTCCCCGAGACCGACATCGCCGCCGTCGCGCGCGGGTTCGGCTGCCACGGGGTCACCGTGCGCGACCTCGACGACCTCGCACCGGTCGTCGAGTGGCTCGACGGCCCACGCGCCCGCCCGCTGGTGATCGACGCGAAGATCGTGCGCCATCCGTCGCGGATGATGATGCGCAATCCGGCGGTCCGCGAGGGGGTCGCTTCGCCCGCGCTCGCCTGAGCCCGATGCGATGCCTGGACGCGTCGTCGGCCTCAGCGGGCCGGCACCGGCATCCGACGCTCCCAGTACCGCGCGAAGGCGCGCGCCGCGAGGCTGAGGAGGAAGCAGCCGAACATGGCGGCGGCCATGGGCACCGCCGTGTGCGGGCCCCAGAGGCCGCCGATCGGCGAGGCCGCCGCCCCCGCCGCGAACTGGATGCTGCCCATGAGGGCCGCCCCGGATGCCGCGGCGAACCCGGCCCGCGCCAGGGTGAGGGTGGTGGCGTTGGCCATGATCGCGGTGGCACTGCCGCACGCGAGGGCGATGAGCGGCAGGTAGGACGCGACGGTGAGCAGGCCGGTCGCGGTGATCACCGTGAGCGCCGCGGTGCTCGCGATCGCCACCGTGAGGGCGATGGCCTGCATGCGCTGCGCGCCGAACCGTGCCGAGAGTGGTGCATTGGCCATGCCGCCGACGAGCACCGACAGGGCGTAGACCGTGAACATCGCCCAGAAGCCCCAGACGTCGGCACCGAGCACGTCCTGCGCGACGAACGACGACGCGCTCACGTGCGCCATGATCCCGCCGAGGGCCAGCGCCATGGTCAGGGCGTTGCCGACGTACGCCGGATCCTTCAGGAGTCGCCCGTAGGTCGCCGCCATGCTGGCGGGGTGCAGCGTGGCGCGACGGTCGAGCGCGAGCGTCTCGGGCATCCGCCAGGCCACGAGCAGCAGGAAGAGCGCCGAGATCACCGTGATGCCGACGAGGATGAGCCGCCAGCCGCCCACCTCGAGCAGCACGGTGCCGAGGAACGACGCGACGAGTGGACCGATCGCAAGCGTGCCGGTGAGCAGGCTGTACGCCCGGGGCACCTGTGCGCGGACGCCGATGTCCGCGATGACCGCGCGGATGACGACCACGCCCGCCGACGCCCCCAGGCCCTGGAACACCCTGCCGAGGATGAGCAGGTCGAGGTTCGGCGCAGCGGCCACGAGCACGCCCGCTGCGGTCAGCACCGCGAATCCGATGATGATGACCCTCCGACGGCCGAGCGCGTCCGACAGGGCGCCGACCATGAGCTGCCCGACGGCCACGCCCAGCAGGAACGCCGTGAGGGCGACCTGGATGCCCGCGATGGTCGTTCCGAGGTCGTCGGCCATGATGCCGAGCGCCGGCAGGTACATGTTGGCCACGATCGGATTGAGGATCATGATCGCGCACAGCACGACCAGCAGGGTGCCGTTCAGCTCGGGCGGGACACCCGTGCCGGCGACCCTGCGCGTGTACACCATTCGGAATCTCCTTGTTTGGGGCGACGCCCCGTCCAGGTGTCGGCGGATGCCGCGAAGGCACCCTTGATTCTACGCATTGCGACATATCGCCCGCAATGCGTACAATTGGAGGGTCGCGAGGGCGCCGGCGATGGCCCGCGGCGATGGAGACGAGGACGACGATGCCCGAACTGCGCAGCAACCTTCCCCCCACCTCGGCCCTGGCGATCGCGCGAAGGGCGCACTACACGGCCCTCGGCATTCCCCGCGAGGACTGGACGAAGCCCAAGGTGGCCATCGTCAACACGTCATCCGAGCTTGCGGCCTGCTACTCCCACCTCGACCAGATCGCCGACGTGCTGAAGGGCGAGCTGCGTGCCGCCGGCCTGCTGCCGTTCGAGATCCGCACCACGGCACCATCCGACTTCGTCACGAGCGCCGGGCGTGCGGGGCGCTACATCCTGCCGAGCCGCGATCTCATCGTCGACGACATCGAGGCCGCGGTCGAGGGCGCCAAGCTCGACGCGATGATCTGCCTGAGCTCGTGCGACAAGACCACGCCGGCGCACCTCATGGCCGCGGGCCGCCTCGACGTGCCGACCATCATCGTGCCATGCGGGTACCAGCACAGCGGTCTCGCCGAGGGCCGCGAGGCCGACATCGAGGAGATCTTCCTGCTCGCGTCGAAGGCCGCCGTCACGGGTGAGCCGACGGGCGAGCTCGAGGAGCTCGCCGAGGACGCGATCCTGGGTCCGGGCGTGTGCGCGGGGCTCGCGACGGCGAACTCCATGCACATCCTCGCCGAGGCCATCGGCATGGCCCTGCCGGGCGCCGCCCCAGTGCGTGCGCTGAGCGAGCGGATGTGGGACAACGTGCGCCGCTCCGCGGTCGCCCTCGCCGAACTGATCGAGCGCGACATCCGCCCACGAAGCATCATCACCGAGGGGTCCGTCCGCAACGCCGTCCGCGCCGTGCTCGCGATCGGCGGCTCGATCAACACCATCAAGCACCTCCAGGCGATCGCCGTCGAGGCCGGTCTCGACGTCGACGTGTGGGAGGCCTACCGGCAGCTCGGCCGCGAGACGCCGCTGCTGTGCTCGGTTCGCCCCAACGGCCCGCGCCTCACCGAGGAGTTCGAGGACGCCGGCGGCGGCGCAACGATCCTCCGGGAGCTGCTGCCCCTGCTCGACGGGAATCAGCTCACCGTCAGCGGCCGCACCGTCGCCGAGAACGCCGAGCTCGCCCCGCCCGCCGACGGCGACGTCATCCGCGGCATCCACGACCCGTTCGGCACCGATCCGGCGATCAGCGTGCTGAAGGGCACGCTCGCACCGGGCGGGGCCGTCGCCAAGCGGCCCGTACCCGACCCGGGGCCGCGGCGGTTCACGGGCCCCGCACGGGTCTTCGCGAATCGCGAGGAGGCGATCGCGGGCATCGCGAGCGGCCGGCTTCGCGAGGGCGATGTGGCGGTGATCCGTGGAATCGGCGTGGCGGGCGCGCCCGGAATGGGCATGACCTCGGCGTTCATCTTCGCACTGCACGCCCGCGGCCTCGCGCAGAAGGTCGCGCTCGTCACCGACGGGCAGTTCAGCGGCCTCGTCAACCAGGGCATGACCGTGGGCGAGGTCTCACCCGAGGCTGCCGCTCCCGGCGCACCCCTCGGGCTCGTGCGCGACGACGACCGCATCGACATCGACCTCGAGCGTGGCGTCGTCGACCTGCTCGTCGACCCCGCCGAGCTCGAGGCCCGCCCACCCTACGAGCCACCCGCCGACCGTGACAGCGGCGGTGGCTATCTCGACCAGTACGAACAGCTCGTGCAGCCCCTGAGCTGCGGTGCGGTGCTGTGCGGGCGCCCGTGCGGCAACGCCGAAGAACGACTCACCCAGCCGGGCGCCGCGGCGCCGCGGTATCCCGTCGACACCCTGGAAGGCCCCCGATGACCACAGCGACCATCCACGAACCCGCCCGCGACATCCCGGTGATCGGGGAGTACGACGTGGTGGTGTGCGGGGGCGGGCCGGCCGGCCTGCTCGCCGCCACGGCCGCCTCCCGAGCGGGCCGCTCGACGCTGCTGATCGAGAAGTACGGCTTCCTCGGCGGTGCAGGCACCATGGGCGGGCTCGCGACCTTCTGCGGCATGCACGCCCGCTCGTACGGCACCGACATCCAGTCGGTGCACGGTTACGTCGACGAGCTGCTCGAACGCATGGCGGCGATGGACGGGCTGAACCGGCCGCACCTCTCGGTCGACGACCGCATCGCAGCACTGTCGTACGACATCTCGGCACTCAAGATCGCCGCCGACGAGCTCGTGCTCGCGGGCGGGGCCGAACTGCTCTTCCACACCTCCGTCGTCGACGTCGTCAAGGCCGACGACGCCACGATCGACGCGGTCGTCGTGGAGTCGAAGTCGGGTCGCGGCGCGATCCGGGGGCGATTCTTCATCGACGGCACCGGCGACGGCGACATCGCCGCGTGGTCGGGCGCGCCCTACGAGCGCTCCGAGCACCTCATGTACCCGTCGCTCATGTTCCGCATCAACGGCGTATACCCGGCCGAGGCAGGGCCGGCATGGAAGACGGTACGACGCCTCATGGAGGAGGCCGAGGAGGCCGGTACGCATCGCTTCCCGCGCAAGAAGCCGATCGTGCGGCCGCAGCGCAACCCGCTGGAATGGCGCTCGAACCTCACCCAGCTCTCGAACGAGGACGGCTCGGCCATCGACGGCACCGACGTGCGGCAACTGACCCGGGGAGAGATCCAGGGTCGCCGCCAGGTGAAGGACGTCTTCGACTTCATCAAGACGAACACGCCGGGCTTCCAGGACTCGTACATCGTCGACATCGCCCCGTCCATCGGCATCCGCGAGACGCGACGGATCGTCGGCCAGTACCAGCTCACCGAGCAGGACGTGCTCGGGTGCGCGGACTTCGACGACACCATCGGAGTGAACGGATGGCCCGTCGAGGCCCATGTCGTGGGCGACGTGGAGTTCCGGTTCCCGCCCGTCGAATCCCGAGGCTTCAACCAGTTGCCCTACCGGATGCTGGTGCCGCAGCTCGTCGACAACCTGCTCGTGGTCGGCCGATGCGCGTCGATGACGCAGGGAGGCCAGTCGTCGGGCCGCGTCACCGGACCCTGCTTCGCCATGGGACAGGCGGCCGGAACCGCCGCCGATCTCGCCCTCTCGGGCGATGGGGCGGCCGCGAGCGTCGATGTCCCCACGCTGCAGGGCCGCCTCGAGGCCGACGGTGCCTATCTCGGCACGACCGAGCCGACGGGCATGGAGATCGCGGTGGCCTGACGGTCGGCACGCTCACCCGGATTCAGCGGGACCGGAAGATCTGCGGATTCGCGTTTCGGTAGGCGGCGGCGATGCCGTCGGCCGCGCGCTGCAGCGCGGGCCTCACGGTCTCGCGCAGTGATTCCTCGGTCTCTCGCACGGTGGTCGACGAAGCGGTGATGCCTCCGACTGCGCGGTCGTCGACCACGACGGGCACCGCGACGGCGACCTGCCCGGGGTGCAGTTCCTCGATGGACACGTCGTAGCCGCGCTCGCGTACGACGTCGAGGCGCGCGCGCAGCACATCGGGGTCGGTGATCGTGTTCGGCGTGTGCACCTCGAGCCGCGCCTTCGCCAGATACCGCTTGAGCTCCCGCTCGGGCAGGTCGGCCAGCAGCACCTTGCCGATCGCGGTCGCATGCGCCGGAAGGCGCGTGCCGATGCGGATGGCGTCGGGAAGCGGCCGACGGTCCTCGACGCGGGCGACGTGGATGACCTCGTGGCCGTCGAGCACGCCGACGCTGCAGGTCTCACCGGTCGCCTCGACGACATCCGCCATGTACGGGTAGGCCACCTCGGGAAGGGAGGAACGCTGGAAGTAGCCGGCCCCGAGTTCGAGAATGCGCGGTGCCAGGCTCCACTGGCCGCTCTGGACGACCACGTAGCCCAGGTGCTGGAACGTGAGCAGGATGCGCCGCACCACCGGGCGCGAGAGATCCACCCGCGTGGCGATCTCGGCGACGCTCATCGTGGTGTCACGCTGCCCCAGCGCGCGGAGCACCTCCACGCCGCGCTCGATGCTCTGGATCCGATCGCGCGACCGTTCCTCCGCCACCTCTACCTCCGGTCGTACGCATTGCGTTCAGGACGTTCCCATCCTATGCCGACGACCGGATGGCGGCTGGCGTGGCGCGGCCGATCAGGCGGACGTGTTCCTCAGGCCATACACGGATTCGTGCCACGGGATGAAGAACCGCTTGAGCTCATTGACGATGAGGTACAGCACCAGGCCGATGATGGAGAGCCACAGGATGAGGGCGAACGTCATGGCGGCGTCGAGCGAGTTCATCGCCGCGACGACCATGTTCCCGAGGCCGTTGTTGCCACCGAGGTACTCGCCGACGATCGCACCGATCGTGGCCAGCACGATGGCCACCTCCATGCCGGCGAAGAGGTACGGCAGGAGGCTGCGCATCTCGAGTTGGGTGAACCGCTGCCGACGTGTCGCGTTCAGGCTGGTCATGACCTCCCGGTGCCCCTGCTCCACCGAGCGGACACCGAGCAGCACGTTCAGCATGATCGGGAAGAAGGCGAGCAGCGCCGACAGCACGACCTTCGAGGTGAGGCCGAACCCGAACCAGATGACGAAGAGGGGCACGAACGCGACCTTCGGCGCGACCTGCGAGATCACGATGAGGGGCCGGAGGCTCACCTCGAGCCACTGCAGCTTGCCGAGCACCACGCCGACGACGACGCCGACCACCATGGCGATCAGGAAGCCGGTGATGATCTCGGTCACGGTCGTCAGGGTCGCCGCCCAGGCACGCTCGTTGGTGAGGAGGCTGACGAAGGCCTCCCAGACCTCTCCGGGCGGCGGGAAGATGAACGGATTGACGTTGAACGCCGTCACGATGACCTGCCAGGCCACCACGATCAGGACGATGAGCGACGGCGTGACGATCCAGGGCAACAGCTTGATCGCGCGATTGCGGGACATCTCATTCCTCCTCGTCGATGTCGTGCCGGAGCTTCCGCACGATCTCGTTGAATTCGACCGTGGTCTGCAGGTCGACCGACCGGGGCTTCTCGAACTCGGCCGGCAGGATCTGCCGGATGCGGCCCGGCCGCGGGGTCATGTGCACGACGCGGTCCGCGAGGAACACCGCCTCGGGGATGTCGTGCGTGACGAACACGACCGTGGAGTTCGTCTCGAGCACGATGCGCTGCAACTCGAGGTTCATGCGCTCGCGGGTGAGCGCGTCGAGCGCGCCGAACGGCTCGTCCATGAGCAGCAGTTCGGGCTCGGTCGACAGGGCGCGCGCGATGGCGGCGCGCTGCCGCATGCCGCCCGAGAGCTCACGGGGGTACGACTTCTCGAACCCGGTGAGGCCGACGAGCGCGGCGAGGTCGGCCGCCCGCGCCCGGCGCTCGGCCTTGCCGACGCCGCGGAGCTTCATGGGCAGCGCGATGTTGTCGAGCACCGAGAACCACGGGAAGAGGTTGCTCTCCTGGAACACGAAGCCGAGCTTCGTGACCGCGGTGGGGTCGACCTGGGCGCCGCGCCAGAGCGAGCGTCCGTCGACCTCGATCGTGCCCGTGGTCGGCGAGAGCAGCCCGCCGATCATGCGCAGCAGGGTGGTCTTACCGCAGCCCGATCGGCCGATGAGGGCGACGAACTCGCCGACCCGGATATCCAGGTCGATCCCCGAGACCGCGTGCGTCACGCCGGCCCGGGTGGTGAAGTCGCGTCCGAGGTCGGTGATGTGGAGCCTGGGAACCTCTGGTGCGGGCGCGTTCGACGGCGCGACCCGGGCGGACGTGTCGTGTGTCGTCATGGTGGGCATCGTCGCTCTCTCTCGATGTGAGGCGGGGTCCCGCGTTCGGTCGCGCGACCCCGCCTCGCTGTCCTGTGCGGCTGGGTCAGTCGGCCGGCAGGTACTCGTCCGTGATCCAGTCCTCGGGGTTCTGGCCGCCCTTGAGCAGCCCCGACTTGGCGTACGTCTCGTAGGCGTTCGTCCACGCGTCGAGATCGTTCTCGAGCAGGCCGAGCTGACCCTCGGGGTCGACCCAGGTCTCGGTCGTGTACACCTCGAGCGCAGCCTTGGCGACCGCGTCGTCCTCGAGCGCGGCGAACGAGAAGTCGCCGCTGTCGCGGAGCGTCGCGAGCACGTTCTCGAAGTCGTTCTCGGCATCGTCGATGACCGCCTGCGTGGCCTCCTTGATCGCCGCGAGGAATGCCTCGATCTGCTCGACCCGGGCTGGGTCCTCGAGGTTCGACTGCGTCGTGATCCATGCCTGCAGGTCGGGCGCGTCGCCGAGACCGGCGGGGCTGACGGTGGCGTCGGGGTTCTGCTCGGCGAGCGCGATCGACGTGTCGAGGCTCACGATGTAGCCGCCCAGCTGTCCCTGCTTCACGAGCTCGAACGTGGCGCCGGTCACCGGCACCGCCTGCCGCGTCACGGAGTCGCGCGGGATATCGTTCGCGTCGAGCGCGAGGTTGAGCATCTTCTCGCTCGTGCCGCCGATCGAGCCCATTCCCATGACCTCGCCCTCCATGTCCTGCGGCGATTCGATGGGCTCGCTCTCGAGGGAGGCGACGCGGAGGTTGGACTTGTGCGCCATGGTGCCCACCGCCACGATCGGCTGGCCGTCCTCCATGCCGGGGAAGACGTCGACGGTGCTCGCGCGGGTGATGGGCGCCGCGCCGCCGAGGAGGGTCTGGATGGCGGCCGCTGTTCCCTGGACGGGCTGCAGCTGCACGTCGAGGCCGTGCTTCTCGAAGTATCCGCCGGCATAGGCGTACATCTCGGGTGTGAAGGTGAACGACTCGAGCGGGAGGAAGGTGACGACCACCATCTTCGTGAGCTTCTCCTGGTCGCCCGCGCCCGCCGTCGAGTCCGCCCCGTCGGACGGCGATCCGGCGCACGCGCTCAGTACCAAGGCTCCGGCTGCGGCCATGACCGCCGCCATCCGGGTGAACCGCCGTCTCGGGGTGCTCGTGCCCCGAGCTTTCACTGCTGTGATCATTTCGACTCCTGTGTCGGACTGATACGCCCGCTACAGTGCGGACGGCTGGGGTCGAGTCTGCCGACCGGCGGCGGCGCCTCCAAGTACCTTTTCAGATAGTGAAAGCAAGCGTAGTCTGGATTCCACCAGCTCCGGCTCGGCGAAGGACCGAGACGAGGCCGGCATCGCCGTCGACCCGCACGAGGTCCCCCGTCCGGATCGTTTCGAGGGGGTCGGGTTCGGCCTCGACCACCGTCGGCACCCGGGTCACGATGGCGCCGAGCACGGCTTTCGTGGTGAGCACGTTGAAGACCATGGCCGCCGGCCCGGTGCCCATGAGCCGGGTGCTCTGGAAGTAGCCCGACCATCCCGACGAGCCCTTCGCGCCGGGGAACACGAGCACCTTGCCGGTGAAGCACACGCCGAACAGCTCGTGCCGCGGTTCGATGATCGTGCCCGTCGCCACGTCGATGCCGCCGAAGCCCGAGATGGCGTCGTGCGTGACGAGCGCCTCGGCCTCCACCACGCCGGGCACGATGCCACGTCCGCGCAGCTCGAGCAGGGGCTCGCCGTCGGGCGCGGGCCCGGTCATGAGAGTCCGCCCCGCCATCTCCCGGTGACGGCCGCGTCGATGCACTCGTCGAGCGAGCCGAACCACGCCTCGATGCCGAGGATCGCGGGCAGGTAGTGCGCCTGCTTCGCCGAGTCGGTCGCGAACACGCGGGTCCCGGGTGGCGCCGCCTTCGACATGGCCGGACACGAGTCGGTGAGCACCCGGCCGCCCGCCTGCGTGATCGTGCGCGTGTAGCCGTTGCGGTCCGCCATCGTGCGAAGCGCTCGGGGTGTCATGACCCACAACTCGGTGCCGTCGTGCAGGCGACGATCCTCCAGCAGGTACGCGATGCGCGCGATCTGGTCGAGCGAGGCGTGGGGGCACCCCAGCAGCACGAAGTCGACATCGGTGCTCGTGCCCTGCCCGTTGAGCGTCTCGTAGACCCACTCGCGTTCGCGGGGTCCGTACCGGATGGGCTCGGGCGCGGGGCGACCGCCGAAGGCCGCCTCGAGGCTCGGCGCCTCGGGCGTGATGCCCGGGATGTGGTACAGCTCGACGCCGCCCGACGTGGCGGTCGCGGCACCGAAGTGCTTGAGGTCGGCCAGGTCTGGCTGGGCGAGCTCGCCGATCACCGCCGGCCGCGCCTCCTGCACGGTCTCACCGACGAAGTACCCGAACATCCCCCACTCCTGGAAGTCGTCGACCGACACATCAGCCTGGAGCAGGTGCGTCGCGAAGCGGTTCTCGGGCAGGTGGTTGCCCCAGTAGGGGATCTTCCCCGTGAGGCTGGCGGCACCGGTCGACGCCCCACCCTCGCAGTTCGTGCGAGCGCCGAGCACCGAGTTGCAGTACACGACCGCCGACGACTCCATCCATGCGCAGTGCTCGCCGCGCACGGGCAGGTTCCCCACCTGGTACGGCGTGCACGTGGCGAGGATGTTCACGCCGCGCTCGCTGTAGTACGACTCGGCGCTGCCCTGCAGCTCGATCGACTCGGGAGCGTACTTCGTCAGCCCCGCGGCATCCGGCCCGAATCCGTGCTGCAGCTGGCAGGTCGGCACCCTCATGCGCGGAATCTCGATCTCGCGGTCGCAGTCGAGGTTGATGACGGCATAGGCCTTCGCCCAGCCGCCCTCCTCGAACAGCCTGCGCTTCGCCGGCGACGGCTGCGTCATCGTGCCCGCGACGTTGCGCGTCTCCACGAGCCGCTCGGCGCCGAGGGCGTCGCCGTAGCGGATCAGCAGGTCCATCGCGGCCGCGACGGCCTCGCCCTCGGCACCGTCGCGCATCCCCTTCTCCTCGTCGGTGAGGAACATGTCGACCTCCTGTGTCGTGGACTCCTAGTGGCCCTCGCCCTCGGGCAGCACCACGCGGCTCAGCGTGTAGGGCGTGTCCTCGAGCGCCGTGGACAGGATGGACTCCATCACCGGCAGCGGAACGAGGCAGTCGGCACAGGCGTCGGGACCTGCGTCGATCGTCACGACGAGCTTCTCGTCGTCATCGGGCGTCCACCGCAGCAGGTAGCCGTCGTTCGCCACCATGTCGGCGAACTCCTTGAATGCGGCATCCACCACTGCGGGGTCGGTCACCTGGGCCATCTCAGCCTCCGATCTTGCTCGTCGAGCACGGGATCTCGCGCGGCGGATTGAGCGTGAACACCTCGACGACCGCCGAGACGCCCGCGTTGTTCGCGCCCGCGACCATGATCTGCACCGAGGTCGGGTGGCTCAGGAGACGCACGTTGTCGGGGTCATCGGTACCGCTCGCGGTATCGGGCATCGCGTCGGGGTGCGCGGCGGGCAGGCGCCAGCGCGACTTGTGCGACAGCGCGTCCTTGCCGACGGCGGCGAGCGCCGAACGACGGCGCGTCGCGTGCTCGAACACGAAGTTCCGCAGGTCGTCCTTGCTCCATCCGGCGTTCGCGAACAGCTCGGCGTGCTCGGGAACGAGCACGAGCAGCGCACTGGTGTACTCGTGGATGAGCGCCCCCGTGCGGCAGATCGTGTCGACGAAGTCGAGTGCGAGCTGCTCGGGCTCCATGCTGTGCCTGGCCTCGATGTGGATGACCGAGCGGATCACGAACGTGGTCACGACGTTGTCGGTCGCCTCGTAGCCGAACTCGGTGTGCAGCGGCGGCCAGGGGCTCTGCTCCTCGTTCTCGCCGATCACCGAGGTGTACTTGGCCGGCGTGCCCTGGGTGGCCTGGTCGAGCTTGTGCGGGTGCAGGCCGAACACGTTGATGCATCCGAGGCGGATGGCGCGGCCGATCGTCGCATTGGCCCGGAACCCGGAGCCGAAGATGTTGCCCCGGCTGTTGATCTCGAGCTCCTCGCGCACCGGGCCGTTGACCACGAGGAAGGGCGCGGTGCCGGTGGTCGACTGCCAGATGCCGCGGCGAGGATGGGGCTCCTTGGCGATGCCCTCCCAGGCCGCGATGACGACCGGGAAGTACTCGGGCTTGCATCCGGCCATGGCCGCGTTGATCGCTGCGAGCCGCACGGTCATGTGCCGGTTCAGGTGCGTGATCGTGAAGAGGATCTCATTCGGGTCGCGGTCGACGACGGCGAGGAACTCTGCGAGGTACGACTCGGTCACCGGGACGACCGGCAGGCCGTCGGTCCATTCCTGGTTCCAGTAGTGGTCGAGCGCAGCAAGCAGGTGCTCCTCGTCGACGGCCGGCGCCGTCGAGTTGTCGATGGTGATGGTCATGTTCATTCCTCCACGCCGAGAATTCGCAGCAGTTCGGGCAGCGCGGTCTGCGCTCGGTCCTTGATCTCTTCGGACGACAGGCTCGCCACGGGGTGCTTGACGGCGTAGAAGTCGAAGCCGGGGAAGCCCATCACCCGCGCCATCGCCTCGCCCGACGGCAGGAACGAGTCCGAGGTGATGGATGCGGTCGGGATGCCACGGCGCTCGAGCAGGATGCCGTCGGCCACCGAGGCCGCGCTGCACGAGCCGCAGTCGCCGACGGCGGTGATCACGAAGTCGACCTCGTCGGCGATGCGGTCGAGAAGCTCGTCCTTGGCCGGGGTGCCGAAGTAGTCCTTCGTGTACAGCTTCGACTCGCCCGCGCCGTAGTGGCGCTGGAGCAGCCGGCCGATCTCCTCGAGGAGGAGGGTCGCGTTCGGTTTCGTGTTGTCGAGCAGCCCGATCGTGAGGCCCTTGAGGCTCACCGGGCGCGGGGACAGCGTGCTGTCCTGTGCCCCCTCTTCCATCCCGGTGGGATCGAGGAGAAGCTCTGTCATCGCCATTTCATGCCCTTCTTCGCGCTCTGCTGAATCGGCGTCGACACTCTCTCACGCAGAAAAAGGAGGGCCCCACCGCGCTTTCATCCTGCGGAAGGGATCCTCACCCGAGCCGATCGGAGCGTGCAGGATGGCTCTGTGCCGATCACCACCAGAGGACCCAGTGCCGTGCCCTCCCGCGATCAAGCGACGATTCCCCCGACGATGCGAGCCGCCGTGCTCCGCGGCGACGAGCCCCGGCTCGAGGTGCTCGAGGTCGCCACTCCCACGCCGCGTGCGGGCGAAGCCCTCCTCGAGGTGATCTCGTGCGGCGTCTGCCACACCGACCTGCACGTCATCAAGGGAGAAGTCAGGTTCCCGCGGCCCGCCGTGCTCGGCCACGAGGTGAGCGGCCGCATCGTCGCGATCGGCGAGGGCACCGAAGAGACGCGCGGCCTGCAGCCGGGCGATGTCGTTGCGGCGGGCTTCATCATGCCCTGCGAACGCTGCGACCAGTGCGCACGCGGTCGCGACGACCTCTGCGTCGAGTTCTTCGCGCAGAACCGCCTGCGGGGAACGCTCTACGACGGGGAGAGCCGGCTGGCGATGCCCGACGGTTCGTTCCTCGCCATGTACTCGATGGGCGGACTCGCGGAGTACGCCGTCGTGCCGCTCTCGGCGCTCACCGCCCTGCCCGACGGCCTCGATCCCGAGCTCGCGTGCATCCTCGGCTGCTCCGGGCTCACCTCGTACGGCGCGGTGTTCCGGGCCGGCGAGGTCGCACAGGGCGACTCCGTCGCCATCGTGGGCGTGGGCGGGATCGGCTCGAGCCTGATCCCGATGTCCCGATCGGCCGGAGCCACCACGATCGTCGCCGTCGACGTGGCCGACGAGAAGCTCGAGCGGGCGCGCGAACTCGGCGCGACGCACACCGTGAACGCCCGGGAGACCGATCCCGTCGCGGCCGTCCGGGAGGCGACCGGGGGCGTGCGCGTCGCGTTCGAGGCGCTCGGACATCCCACCACCTTCGCGCAGGCGGTGGGCATGCTCGATGACGGCGGCCGCATGGTGGCCATCGGCATCGCCGCGGGCTCCGCGACGGCCGACGTGGAGATCACGCCGCTGGTGCGCCGTGGTCACCACATCGTCGGATCGTTCGGCGGACGCACGCGAACGGACCTGCCGGAGGTCGCCGCCCTCGCCGCCGCGGGGGCGTTCGACGTGTCGTCGCTCGTGACCCGGCGGTTCGACCTCGACGACGCCGATGCGGCGTACCAAGCCCTCGCGCGCGGCGAGATCACCGGACGCGCCGTCATCGTGACGGGCGCGGCAACGAAGGAGTTCGGATGACAGACACCCCCACCGCCCCGGCGACCGTGGAGACCACCATCCACGACGTCGGCGACATCCTCGGCGCCAAGTTCGGCCCGTCGGACTGGCGAGCGATCCCCCAGGAGGACATCGACCTCTACGCGCAACTGTCGGGCGACGACAACCCGATCCACGTCGACGCCGAGCGCGCCGCGCAGTCGCCGTACGGCGGGCGAATCGCGCACGGCATGCTGACGCTGAGCATGATCGTGCCGCACCTCCGGCAGATCTACCGGGTCACCGGCACCCGCACGGGCATCGTCTACGGCTTCAACAAGATCCGGTTCCCGCAGCCGGTGCCGTCGGGCGCCCGCATCCGGGTGTCGGGTGAGGTCGTCGGGGTCACCGACCTCGGCGACGGATGGCAGGTCGAGCTCGCCCTCGTCTGGGAGGTCGAGGGCGCCGTCAAGCCCGCCGTCGTGGCGGAACTCGTCCTGAGGCACTACCGATGAGCGGCGTGCGCCTCGACGGCCGCGTCGCGATCGTGACGGGCGCGGGCCGCAGCCTGGGCAGGGCGTACGCGATCGCCCTCGCTGCGGCGGGCGCCGCCGTCGTCGTCAACGACATCGACCAGGCGAGCGCCGACGAGACCGTCGATGCGATCACGACCGCGGGCGGCCGGGCCGTGTCGTCGGTCGGGCCGGTCGGCCCGACCGAGACGGCCGACCAGCTCGTGACCGCCGCCGTCGACGCCTTCGGCCGACTCGACGTGCTCGTGGCCAACGCGGGCGTGCTTCGCGACCGGGTGCTCTGGAAGATGAGCGACGACGACTTCGACGCCGTGATCGGCACCCATCTCCGCGGCACGTTCACCTGCGGCCGGGCCGCCGCCAGGTTCCTGCGCGAGCAGGGCGAGGGCGGCCGTCTGATCCTCATCGGATCGCCCGCCGGACAGTTCGGCAGCTTCGGCCAGACGAACTACGCCGCGGCCAAGGCCGGTCTGGTGGCCATGGCCCGCACCTGGTCGCTCGAACTCGCCCGTGACGGGATCACCGCGAACACCGTCATCCCGACCGCCCTGTCGCCGATGACCGCGACGATCCCCGAATACGCCGAGCACTATCGGCGGTTCGTCGAGGGCGAGCCGATCCCCCGCGACCTCCGGCGCGACCGTGCCCTCGGCAGCCCCGAGGACGTCGCGCCGCTCGTCGTCTGGCTCGCGAGCGGCGAGTCGCAGGAGGTCACCGGCCAGGCCATCGGGATCGGCGGGGACCGACTCGCCCTGTACTCGCATCCGGCGGTGCTCGACGTCGAGTACGCCGAGGGCGGCTGGGGCGCAGACGGCATCGATGCGGCCTGGCGCGCTCGCTTCGCGCCCCAGGCGCAGCTGTCAGGACCCCCCAGCCGGAAGGGAGCAGACGAATGACCGGCCCCCACTACAGCGACGTCTGGCGCGGGATCGCCGAGCGGGAGCCCGCCCGAACGGCTGTCGCCACCCGGCACGCCACCTGGAGCTACGGCCAGTTGGCGGCCGAGGCCGACGCCGTCGCCCGCTTCCTCGTCGAGCGAGGCCTGGCCCCTCTCGACGCGGCGGCGCTGCTGCTCTACAACCTGCCGGAGTACCTGTCGATCAACTGGGGATGCCTCGCGACGGGCGTGGCACCGGTCGCCATCAACTATCGCTATCGCGCAGGCGAGGTTCGCGACCTGCTCCTCGACTCCGACTCGAAGGTGCTCTTCGCCCCGACCTCGCTCGGGGCGATCGCCGCCGAGGCGGCGACGGGGCTCGAGATCGAGCTCGTCACGATCGACGACGGGGGCGAGCCCGTGCGCGGCGCGACCCGCTACGAGGACCTCGTGGCCGCCGGCGGCCATCTGCCGCCGATCGCACCGAGGGGGGCCGACATGCGCATCTACACCGGCGGCACGACCGGCTCTCCGAAGGCGGTCGTGTGGGAGCTCGACACGCTGCTCGAAGCCCGCAGGCAGTCGACGTGGGGCATCATCGGGGTCACGCCCCCCGAGACCGTCGAGGGCGCCGTCGAGATCGCGACCAGTCCCGCGACCCCGCGGGTGACCACGCTCCCCCTCAGCCCGATGCTGCACGGGACCGCGTCGTCGACGACGATGGGCACCCTCGCCATCGGCGGCACCGTGGTGTTGCACGCGAGCCCCAGGATGGACATCGACGAGGCCTACCGCCTCGCGATGGAGCACCGGGCCACACGGCTCATCGTGGCCGGCGACGCGCTCGCGCTCCCGCTCGTGGAACGGGCCGAACGCGGCGAGGGCCTCCCGTACGTGACCTCGATCCTGAGCTCGGGCATGCGGTTCAGCGACGACGTGAAGCGACGGCTGCACACGGTCGGCGACCTCTCGATCGTCGACATGCTCGCGTCGAGCGAGGGCGGACCGTACGCGTTCGGCATCACGAAGGGCGTCGACGACCTCCCCGCCCGGCTCGTGCTCCAACCCGGCGCGGTGCTGCTCGACGACGAGCACCGCGAGATCACCCTGGAGGCGGGCGCCCTGGGCCGCCTGGCCTTCCGCGGCATCCTGCCCAAGGGCTACTACGGCGACCCCGAGAAGACGGCGTCGGCCTTCCCGACGATCCGCGGGCACCGGTACGTGATCCCCGGCGACTGGGCTCGTTCCAACGGCGACGGCACGATCGAGCTGCTGGGCCGGCTGAGCGCGGTCGTCAACACCGGTGGTGAGAAGGTCTTCCCCGCCGAGGTCGAGAATGCCCTGCTGGAGCATCCGGCGGTCGACGACGCCGTCGTGTTCGGCCTGCCCGACCGGCGGTTCGGCGAGGTGGTCTGCGCGATGGTCGCGCCGGCCGAGGGCGCCGAGGTCGACGTCGAGGCGCTGCAGGCGTTCGTGGGCGAACGGCTCGCCGGGTACAAGAAGCCGCGGCACATCCTCGTGCGTCAGAGCCTCGAGCGCACCCTGACCGGCAAGGTCGAGCTGGCACGCGTGAAGGAGGACGCGCTCAGCGAGCTCGCCCGGCAGACGGAGGCGGTCGGATGACCCCGGCGCAGCCGAGCCTCGACCTCGACGCACTCACCGCGGTCGACGTGCACGTGCATGTGCAGGTCGACAGCACCGGACGACGGGCGTCCCCATCCGCACTGACGGAGGCGCTCGCGAAGTACTTCAAGAGCTCCGAGGAGCCGCGCACGGTCGACCAGACCGCCGAGTACTACCGCGAGCGCGGCATGGGCGCGGTGGTGTTCACGGTCGACGCGACGACGAACCTCGGCCACGCACCGAACAGCATCGACGAGCTCATCGAGGGAGCGCTGCGCAACGGCGACGTGCTGATCCCGTTCGGCAGCGTCGATCCGCTGCAGGGACCGGCCGCCGTCGACGAGGCGCGGCGGCAGGCGGCGCTCGGGGCGCGGGGCTTCAAGTTCCACCCGTCGGTGCAGGCGTTCGATCCCTCGTCACCCGATCACGTCCCCCTGTGGTCCGCGATCGAGGAGCTCGGACTGCCCGTCGTCGTGCACACGGGACAGACGGGGGCCGGCGCGCAGCTCCCGGGCGGATGGGGCTTCCGGCTCTCGCTGTCGAACCCGATGCTGCTCGACGACGTCGCGGCGCGGCATCCCGACCTGCAGATCGTGATGGCGCACCCGAGCGTGCCTTGGCAGGACGAGGCGATCGCCGTAGCGACCCACAAGGGCAACGTCTGGATCGACCTCTCGGGCTGGTCGGCGAAGTACTTCCCGCCCGCACTGGTCCGCGCGGCACGCACGTTCCTGAAGCACAAGGTGCTCTTCGGCACCGACCTGCCTGCACTGACTCCCGACCGGTGGCTGCGCGACTTCGAACTGCTGGAGTACGACGACGACGTGCGCGAGCTGATCCTGAAGCGCAACGCCGCCCGATTGCTGGGCCTGGAATGAGCACCGCGCCGCCCACCGATCTGCTCGGGTACTGGGATGAGCTGCTCACCGACGTCGAACGCGAGAAGCTGCGGTCGCTGCGCGCCCTTCTCGAGGAACGCGCGAGACCGCATCTCGCCGAGTGGTGGGAGGCGGCCGAGTCACCCGCTCACCTGCGCCAGGAGCTCGCCGCCCTGCGCCTCGAGGACGACCCGGCGCTGCTGGGCGACGATGGGCGCCCGAGCCCGTTCTACATCGGGTTCAAGCACTTCGAGTTCGCCCGCTTCGACCTGTCGATCGGCACCGTCTACGGCGGGCAGGTCGGCATGTTCCGAACGGTGGTGCGCGAGGGCGGCTCACCCGAGCAGGTGGCGGCGCTCGACGAACGCATCGCCAGGTTCGAGTACACCGGATGTTTCGCGCTCACCGAGCCCGATCACGGCTCCGACATCGCGCTCGGGCTCGCGACCACCGCCACGCGCGACGGCGACTCCTGGACGATCACCGGACGCAAGCGCTGGATCGGCAACGCGGCGATCTCCGACGTGATCCTCGTGATCGCGAAGGATGCCGCGGACGGCCGCGCGAAGGCGTTCCTCGTGCCGCGCGAAGCGCCCGGCGTGTCACTCACCGAGATCCGCGGCAAGATCGCCGCGCGCATGGTCCGGAACGCCGACATCGTCCTCGACGGGGTGCGGGTCGATGAATCGCAGCGCCTGCAGCGCATCGACTCGTTCCGCGACGTGTCGGCGATCCTCGCGCAACTGCGCTTCGTGATCGGCTGGAACGCCGCGGGCCTGCAGACCGGCGCCTACGAGGCGGCGCTGCGGTACGCCCTGGCACGGGAGCAGTTCGGGCGACCGATCGCCGGCTTCCAGCTGATGCAGGAGAAGCTGACACGGATGCTCGGCAACGCCACAGCCACCCTCGCACTCGCGGTGCGCCTCACCGAGCTCAAGGCGCGCGGCGAGCTCACCGAGGTGCACGCCGCACTCGCGAAGACGTGGGCGGCAGACCGCACCCGCGAGACGGTCGCGCTCGGGCGTGAGATCGGCGGGGCGGAGGGGGGGCGGGTCGAGACCGATCTGGCCCGCTTCTTCGGGGATGCCGAGGCCGGCTACACGTTCGAGGGCACCCACGAGATGAACTCGCTCATCGTGGGCCGGGCGATCACGGGGCTCAGCGCGTTCACTCGCTGAGCCCCGTGCCCGGCGTCTGCCGGCTTCAGCGGTGAAGCACGCCGCCGCGCATGTTCCGCCCGTCGAGCAGGTCGACGTAGCCCTGGTTGATGTCGTCGAGGTCGTAGGTCGCGGACACGAGTTCGTCGAGCTTCAACTGCCCCGCTCGGTACATGGCGTACTGGCGCGGGATGTCGGCCCGCGGGTTGCTGCCCCCGTAGATGCCGCCCATGATGCGCTTCTGATAGCGCGTGAGATCGAGCGGCGAGATCGGGATGCTCTGCTCGCTCTCGGGCGTGATGCCGGTCACGACCACCGTGCCGGCCTTGCGGATCGAGTAGAACGCGTCCGCGACATCCTGACCCGATACGACGCCGATCGTCACGATCGTCTTGTCGGCGCCCTGGCCGTTGGTGATGGACTTGACGAACTCGGTGGCCTCCGCGATCGTCTCGAAGGTGTGCGTGGCGCCGACCTCGAGGGCCTTCGTGCGCTTGAGCTCCACGGGGTCCACGGCGATGATCGTCGTCGCGCCGGCATGCTTCGCCCCCTGTACCGCGTGCACGCCGACCCCGCCGACACCCATCACGATGATGGCGTCGCCGGGGCGCGTCTCGGCGAGGTAGACGGCGGAGCCCCATCCTGTTCCGACCCCGCAGCCCAGCAGCCAGGTCTTCTCGAGGTCGGCGTCGGCCGGCAGCTTCACCGCGGAGTCGACCGACACGACGGTGCGCTCCGCGAAGGTGCCGAGCCCGCACATCTGCCCGACAGGGGTGCCGTCGGGCAGGGTGAATCGGTAGCTGTCGAGGTCGTCGAATCGGCTGCCGCGCATGAGGTAGGCGCCGAGGTCGCAGAGGTTCTGCATGCCCTCGGCGCACCAGCGGCACTTGCCGCAACTCGAGATGAACGAGAACACGATCTTCTCGCCGACCTCCCACCCCGGCGTGTTGGGTCCCACCGCCTCGACGATCCCCGTGCCCTCGTGGCCTCCGACCATCGGAAGGTGGTGCGGCACGCTGTCGCCAGTGAGCAGGTGGTAGTCGGAATGACAGAGTCCGCTGGCGACCATCTTCACGAGGATCTCGCCCTGGCGCGGGTCATCGAGTTCGATGTCGACGATCTCGAACCCATCGGTCGGTTGCTGTCGGATGATGGCCGCTCGGGTCTTCACTGGCACTGAGATTCTCCTTCGAATTTGTACCGCAGAGCGTACATTTTGAACGCATTGTGCGAAGATCAGTCTAGACAGCAGGCGGCGGTTGTGAAACCATCGCCAGCGCAGAACAAGCGTCGACTGCAGCGCGAACACGTCACTGCAGCACCGAACAACGCGTCAACTGGCAATGGAGGCAGTCATGGCAATCACCCTCACCCGTCCGGCTCTCGGGGCCGTCGCGGCCCTCATGGCCGTCGGCCTCGTCGCATGCGCCGGGCAGCCGGCGTCACCCGGCGAGAACGCATCCGACGGCGCCGCACGTTCGTCCGAACCGCAGGCCCTCGTCGCGGGCGTCATCCCGGTCACCGACATCGGCCCCGTCTACATGGCGCAGCAGAACGGCCTGTTCGACGACGCGGGCTTCGACCTGACGCTGCAGAAGGCCGGCTCGTCGACCGAGATCATCCAGGCCATGCAGTCGGGTCAGGTGCAGATCGGCTACGGCGGCACCACGGGCGTCTTCCAGGCGGTCGAGGGTGGCGTCGACCTCGTCATCATCGCTGCCGCCAGCTCGACCCCCGAGGACCCCGACAACGGCATCAACGACCTGCTCGTGACGGCTGACAGCCCCCTCGAGTCCGCGAAGGACCTCGAGGGCAAGAAGGTCGCGGTGAACGCGCCCGGCGGATACACCCAGCTCCTCTCCGACATCGCTGTCAAGGCCGATGGCGGCGACCCGACCAAGGTGCAGTACGTGCAGATGGGCGTCCCCGACCAGCCGGCCGCGCTCGAGAGCGGCGCGATCGACTCGTTCGTCGCGGGCGAGCCGTTCGGCACGCTCGGTCGCGAGGAGAAGGGCTTCCGCACGCTCGCGAACCCGTTCGAGTACCTCTCCGACCACGCTGTCGTGGCCGGTGTCTGGTACGCACTCCGGTCGGAGGTCGAGGCGAACCCCGAGATGTACGCGCAGGTCGCCGAGACCATCGACGCTGCGAACACGTACGCTCTCGAGAACGACGCGGAGCTTCGCGAGAACATCGCGGAGTTCACCGGCATCGACCCGGCCCTCGCCGAGCGGATCCGGCTCGGCACCTACGGCAAGTACGAGCTCAGCATCGAGAACGTGCAGCCGATCGCCGACTGGTCGCTGGAGCTCGGATACATCACGAAGCCCGTCGACCTCGAGAACCTCATCTGGGAGCCGTGAACGATCGGATGACCCGGCCCGCCGCGGGCCCCGCAACCGGGGTCCGCGGCGACTCGGCCGATCCCGACGCACGCACCACCTCGAACCGGAGCACGCGCATGGCCACCATCGCCTCAGCCCGCCCCACGGGCTCACGCCGGGCGACCTTCGCCCGCAAGGGATGGTCGACCCCGGTGCTGGGCGCCGTCGGCGTCCTGGCCATCATCGCGATCTGGGAGCTCAGTTCCCGACTCGGCCTCGTCGATCCCAGCTACCTCCCGCCGTTCTCGACGGTCATCGTCGAGGTGGTCGACCTCCTCGTCGGGCAGCGCAGCGGAGAGTTCTGGGCGGCGCTCGGCATGACCATGTACGGCTGGAGCGTCGGGCTCGTTATCTCGCTGGCGCTCGGCATCGTCATCGGCGTGCTCATCGGCTCCAACCGGTGGGTCCGCGAGTACACCAACTCGACGATCGAGTTCCTCCGTCCCATCCCGTCGGTCGGTCTCATCCCGATCGCCATCGTCATCTTCGGCGTGCGACCCGCCGCCACGATCGCCGTCGTCGTCTGGGCGTGCTTCTGGGTCATCCTGATCCACGTCATCGCCGGCGTCGCCGATGTCGACCCTGTCGCCGACGCGACCGCGCGCAGCTACGGCCTCAAGTCCTTCCGACGAGCCGGACACGTCGTCTGGCCCACCGTCCTGCCCTACCTCATGACGGGCCTGCGCCTGTGCGGCACGATCGCCCTCGTCGTGGCGATCACGATCGAGATCGTCGTGCAGGCCCCAGGCATCGGCGCCATGATCGCGACCTACCAATCCGCCGCCAACGTCACGGTCGTCTACGCACTCGCGTTGCTGACCGGCGTGCTCGGCCTCGCGATCAACCTGCTCATGCGGCTCCTCGAGAACTCGGTGCTCGCGTGGCACCCGTCCGTTCGGGCGGAGGTGGAGAAGTGAAGGCGCTGAAGGCCCTGTCGGCGGCGCTCGCCCTGCCGATCCTGATCGTGATCGTCTGGTGGCTCGGCACGATGAACGAGACGAACCCGTTCGTGCCGAAGCCCGGGCAGATGCTGAACGACCTCTTCACGGTCTGGGTCGGCCCCCTTATGGCTGAGCAGGTCGTTCCCTCCCTGTACCGGCTCGGGGTCGGCCTGGGCGCCGCGATCATCGTCGGCATCACGCTCGGGCTCCTCATCGGCGCAAGCCGCCTCGCCCGCGCACTCACTGGCCCGGCGTTCGAGTTCATCCGCGCCGTGCCGCCCCCCGTGCTGCTGCCGGTGCTGCTGCTCATCCTCGGCATCGACGACCGGTCGAAGATCTTCCTCATCTTCCTCGGATGCCTCTGGCCCATCCTCCTCAACACGATCGACGGGGTGCGATCGGTCGATTCGGTGCTCGCCGACACCACGAGCACTTACGGGATGCAGGGCTGGGCCCGGTTCCGGTGGTTCGTCTTCCCGGCGGCGCTCCCCCGCATCATGACCGGCATCCGCCTGGCCCTGCCCATCGCAATCATCCTCATGGTCGTGTCGGAGATGTACGCCGCGCTCGACGGGCTCGGCTACCGGATCATGCTGTTCAAGCAGACCTTCCAGATGGGTCCGATGTGGGCGGGAATCCTCATCATCGGCCTCATCGGTATCCTCATGGCCGGGCTGTTCCGGCTCGTAGAACGACGGGTGCTGGCCTGGTACTACGGTCAACGAGAGATGGAGAAGCAGTGAGCACGGATGTCACGGGCACGACACCCAAGGGCGAGGTTCTGCTGTCGGTGCAGGGCGTACAGAAGGTCTACTCGACGCCGACCGGTCCGGTCGAAGCGGTCCGCGACCTCACGTTCGACCTCGGGAAGGGCGAGTTCGCCTGCCTGGTCGGGCCGTCCGGCTCGGGCAAGACCACGCTCCTCAAGGTGATCTCAGGTCTCATGCCGGCCACGTCTGGGCGCGTCGTACTCGACGGCAAGACCATCGACGGGCCGCCGCGGGGCATGGCGCTCGTGTTCCAGGAGTACGGCCGCTCGCTGTACCCGTGGATGCGCGTCGCGGAGAACGTCGTTCTCCCCCTCCGGGCCGCCGGCGTGCCCAAGGCCGAGCGCCGGGCACGCGTCGACGAGGCCCTCGAGCAGGTCGGACTCGCGCACGTGCCGAAGTCCTACCCGTGGCAGCTCTCGGGCGGCATGCAGCAACGCGTGGCGATCGCCCGCGCCATCGCCTACCGCCCCGAGGTCCTGCTCATGGACGAGCCGTTCGCCGCGGTCGACGCGCAGACCCGCGCCGACCTGGAGGACCTGGTGCGCAAGGTCTGGAAGGAGCTCGGCATCACCGTGCTCTTCGTGACCCACGACATCGACGAATCGGTGTACCTCGGCGAGCGCGTCATCATCCTGTCGTCATCGCCGACGATCATCCTCGAGGACCTGCGCATCGACCTTCCAGCCGAGCGCGACCAGCTCGAGACACGATCGATGCCCGAATTCGTCGAGCAGCGCCACCACGTGTACGAGCAGATCCAGAAGGCCAAGCGCGGATACAACGCCGACACCGCGAGCATGTCGGCCGTCGCGGCATCCGGCGTCTGATCCGTCGCGGCACCAACGCAGGAAACGAGGCCCCACCGTCGCGTCGCCCGACAGGCGGGATGGGCCTCGTTTCCTGCGTTACCGCGCGGCCGTGACGGCGTCAACGCCAGATCGACTTCGTCTCCTGGAAGTTGCCGATCGCCTCAGGGCCGAACTCGCGGCCGAGGCCCGACTCCTTGTACCCGCCGTAGGGGTGGTTGAGGTCGGGCCGGTATCCGTTGAGCCCGATCGAGCCCGTGCGGATGCGGCGCGCCACCGGGAGGACCTCGTCGGGGTCGCCGTAGACGGCTCCGGCGAGCCCGTATCGGGAGTTGTTCGCGATCTCGATGGCCTGCTCGACCTCGTCGTACGGCAGGATCGTGACGACCGGTCCGAACACCTCCTCCTGCGCGATGAGGCTGTCGGGCGACACGCCGTCGACGATGGTGGGTGCCACGAAGTACCCGACGTCGGGCAGTGGCGTGTCTCCGGCGAGGATCGTCGCGCCCTGCACCCGCGCCGTCTCGACCAGGCCCGTGACGCGATCGTGGATGCGCTTCGACACGAGCGGCCCGAGCTCGGTGGCCTCGTCGTCGGGATCGCCCACGCGCAGGTCGCGCGCGAGGTCGACGAGCCGATCGCGCACGGTGCCGTACAGGCTGCGCGGCACCACGACGCGGGAGAGCAGCGCGCAGGTCTGGCCCGTGTTGTCGAACGAGGCGTTACGCAGGCTCGCGAACATCTCGTCGAGGTCGGCCGACTCCAACACGATCGCAGCCGACTTGCCGCCCAGCTCGAGGGTGACGGGGATCAGCCGCGCGCCTGCGGCGGAGGCGATCTGCTTGCCCGCCTCGGCAGAGCCGGTGAAGCTCACCTTGTCGATGCCGGGGTGCGCGACGAGCGCGCGCCCGGTGTCGCGGCCGCCCGGGACGATGTTGATCACGCCGGGCGGCATCCCGATGGCTGCACTCGCCTCGGCGAACTGGAACGCATCGAGCGGGGTCTCTTCTGCCGGCTTGATGACGACGGTGCAGCCCGCCGCGAGCGCGGGCGCGAGCTTGAGGGTCGTCGATGCCTGGGGCTGGTTCCAGGGCACGATGAGTGCGGCGACGCCGAGCGGCTCCTTGCGGATGATCGAGGTGCCCTCGCGGCGCACGTTCGGCCGCACCTCCTCCTCGTCGTAGTCCTTCGCGATGTTCGCGTAGTAGCGCACGTGATTGACGGGGATGACCTGACCCCAGGGCCGCGAGAGCCGCACCGGCTGGCCGATCTCGTCGGTGATGAGACCGGATGTCTCCGCGCCGCGGCGTTCCATCTCGTCGGCGAGCTTGAACATCCACTCCGCTCGCTCGGCGAACGTCATCCGCGCCCACGGGCCGTGGTCGAAGGCCTCGCGCGCCGCACGCACGGCGACATCCACGTCGTGGGCGGACGCGTCGGGTGTGCGGCCGACTTCGCTGAGGTCGAAGGGGTTCTCCACCACGAGCTGGTTGCTCGTGACGGGATCGACCCACTCGCCGCCCGCGAAGATGCGGTCGCGTTGCACCGACGTCGTCGTCATCGCCGTTCCTTCCTCTGCCGCGCGTCAGCGGCGTTCGTGTTCTCGTACCGTTCCGGATGAGCGTCAGTCGGACGTGCCGACGTACCCGGCGTTCGCGAGGGTGCGCGAGATCATCACCGAGGTGAGCCGCACGAGGTGCACCATGTTCTTCTCGTCGACGTCCTTCTCGGTGAGGGCGAGCGACACCGCGGCGATGACCTCACCGGCCGCATCTCGGATGGGGGCGGCGACGCCGATGTGCACCGTGTCGACCTGGCGGTCGCTCACCGCGTAGCCGCAGCGGCGGATGTCGGTGAGCACGCGTTCGAGCGTCGATCGGTCGGTGTACGTGTTCGACGTGAACTTCGGCAGGTCGGAGTTCAGGACATGCTCCTGGACGTCTTCAGGCGCGTGCGCGAGCAGCACCTGGCCGATCGCGGTGGCGTGGAGCGGGTATCGGTTGCCCGCGATGGGACGCTTCACCATGCGACGCGGGCTCTGGAAGCGCTCGATCGAGACGAGCTCGGTTCCCTCGCGGACGGCGAGGTGCGACGCATAGCCGGTGGTCTCGTACAGGTCCTGGAGGTGCGGACGCGCGAGTCGCTGAAGGCCCACCGCGCGTGGCGCGAGCGAGGCCACCTCCCACAGCCGCAGGCCCACGCGATACCGGTTCTCGGCGTCGCGCTCCAGTGCGCCCCACTCGACGAGGCGCTGCGTGATGCGATAGCAGGTGGCGAGGGGAAGACCGGAGTGACGGCTGATGTCGGAGAGCGCCTGCCGCGCGCGCCCTCCCTGGAAGGTGCCGAGGATGGCCAGCGCCCGGTCGACCACGGACCTGGATCCACCGTGCACCTCGTCGTCGTCGGGCCGCGCCAGCCCCACCTCGGGTACGTTGTCGCGATGCTTCACGCCACGGTCGGGACTGCTCGAGATCGCCACACTCATCGTGCTTCCAATCCGGGGCCGATCGGGCCCCTTCGCCTCGTGTCTCCGTAGTCAAGGGTACCGCAACTCGAGGCAGTTTTGAACGCTGTGCGTGCGATCTGAACACATTGCGTTGCAGGGATGCCGCGGAGCCGAGCCCCCAGCGCGATAACCGTAGCCCGCCGCGGGGGTTCGTCAAGGGCGTTGAGCCAGGCCGTCGCCTCGGCTATTCGTGGAGGTATGGACCGGGTTCACTATGCTGGCGACCACTTCCTCACGGGCTCCCGGATCGCCAGGGCATTGCTGGAGTACGCGGCCGCGCTCGCCCGGTTCGGCTCTGCCTCGTCGGTGGACATCCCCGTCCGACACGACGACGGTTCCGACGGCACCGCCACCATCCTGGTCGGGCCTGCCAGCCAGCTCATCAGCGAGCACGTCGACCACGAGGGCGACGAGATCATCGACGAGGCGCTCGTCGAGCGACTCAGGGGTCTCACGGCCGAGCTGGCCCCGATCCGTCCTGTCGTCGTCGATCCGAACTCGAACACCGATCGGCCGGTCGATTACGACTGGACCGACGAGGTCTAGGGCCGCCACCGTCGACGTCGGAACCGTCGACCTCAGTACGACGTCAGAACAGGGAGTCGACGCCGCCCACGGAGGTGTCTGCACCGGTTTCCGCGTCTGGCGACGCGCCGCGACCCGATGCTCCTCCGCGGTCGGGTGACGACCCGTCGATCGGGATCAACGCGATGGGGATACCCGGCCCGACGAGGAGCTCAGCCGGTTGCGGCCGGCCCTCCCCGTGATTGACGGTGATCCATTCCGTGCGGCCGGCCTCGTGGGCGGCCCTGATGACGTCCTTGAGCCGATCGAAGTCCTCCTGACCCACCGAGAACTCTCGCCCGGCGTAGACGATCGAGATTCGCTTCACGGTTCCCGCTCCCCGCCATTGGTGTACTCCGGCGGCTCGGGTACCAGGTGGAGCCCGCCGGGCGAATTGGCCGCGTTCATCAGCTGGTCGACCCAGGCCCGGTTGACCGACGGCTGCCGGCCGCCGGAGAACTTGAAGTAGAGAGGGATGGTCGGATGCAGCCACAGCGTGCTCCGCCCGTCGCCGACGCCCGGGTCGTCACGCCAGCTGAAGAAGAACGCCTCCGACCGCCGCAGCTTCGCGCCGATGACGAGCTGCAGATGCGCGAGGACCCGATCGTCGAAGTCGACGGTCAGCGTCGAATCGTAGGTGAGCTTGCCCATTCGATCTCCTTGCTCGGTCGCACACGTGTCGCGCACAACACCCGTCGGGCTCTCGTCAGGGTAGCGCCAAGTGTCTGCAGCCGCGCCCCCTTGACCTTCCGTCGGATCCGGGCCTTCCTCCGGATCAGGAACGCATCCACCCGTGATCGTCGGCATCGGACGAGAGCGCATGGAATGAGGGCCCCGAGACAAGTCTCGAGGCCCTCGCGATCGGAGCCGCCTGAGGGAATCGAACCCTCGACCTATTCATTACGAGTGAATCGCTCTGCCGACTGAGCTAAGGCGGCGTGGCATCCGCGATCGGTCACGATCGGGTTGGCACGAGAATCCATGTTAGCGGGTTTCGCAGGTTCGGTTGACCACCTCGACGCATCGATCCAGCCCCCAGCGTCAGCACCTCGGGTCGGCGCTGGGGACGATACCGTCGATGAGGTATCGCTCGACGGTGTCGCTCACACAGGTGTTCGACTTGTTGTACGCCGTATGACCCTCACCGTCGTACGTGACGAGCACGCCGCTCTCGAGCTGGCCGGCGAGCTCGACCGCCCACTCGTAGGGGGTTGCGGGGTCGCCCGTCGTACCGACGACGAGGATCGGGTCGGCGCCCGCTGCGTGGATCGGCGCGCGCTCACGGTCACCCTGATACGGCCAGTCCGAGCAGCCGATGTCGCCGAACCCGAAGTACGGCCCGATGATCGGCGCCGCCTCGGCGATCGACGCCGCCTTCTCGCGCATGACCGCGACGTCGGACTGATACGTGTAGTCGAGGCAGTTGATGGCCCGGAACGCCTCGGTCGAGTTGTCGCTGTAGGTGCCGTCGGCTTCACGGCCGTAGTAGATGTCGGCGAGGGCGAGGGCGACGTCGGCCTGGCCGAACATGACCGACTCGAACATCTGGCTGAGGTACTCCCACGACTCGACGCTGTAAAGCGGCGTGATGATCGCGGTCAACAGGGTGTCGGCGCCGACCATGCGGCCATCGGTTCCGCGCAACGGACTCGCGTCGACGGAGGCGAGGATTCGCGCGACCTCGTCCATGGCCGCGTCGACCGACCCATCGAACGGACATCCCTCACCGGAGAGGCACTCCTCGAGGTAGGCGCGGAGGGCCTGCTCGAAGCCGACGGCCTGGGCCTCGGTCACCTCGGCGTCGCTGGCCGACGGATCGAGCGCCCCGTCGAGCACGAGTCGGCCCACCTTCTCAGGGAAGAGGTCGGCATAGGTGGCACCGAGGAAGGTGCCGTATGAGAACCCGAGGTAGTTCAGCTGCTCGTCGCCGAGGATCGCGCGCAGCAGGTCGAGGTCGCGCGCGGCACTCACCGTGTCGACCTCGCCGAGCAGGTCGCCGGTGTTCGCGCTGCACGCCTCGCCGAAGTCGACGGCCGCGGCGCTCACTGACGCGACCCACTCGTCGCTGCCGCGCTCGGCCGGCACGATGCCGAAGAGGTAGTCGTCCATCTCGGCGTCGTCGTAGCAGGTGACCGCCGTCGACCGGCCGACGCCCCTGGGGTCGAACCCGACGATGTCGAACCGCTGCTTCAGGGGCGCGCCGACGGCGTAGTCCAGCGAGTCGGCGACGAAGTCGTAGCCGGATCCCCCGGGGCCACCGGGATTCACGAGCAGTGACCCGATGCGTTCGCCCGACGCCACGTGACGGACCAGCGCCAGCTCGATGCTGCCGCGATCGGGATCGTCCCAGTCGAGCGGTGCGGTCGCCGTCGCGCAGCCGAGCGCATCGCCGCAGCGCTCCCACTCCAGCACCTGGGTGTAGAACGGCTCGAGCGCGGCATCCACCTGCTCCCCGGTCGGCGTCGAGGCCGGCTGGGCCGCACTGAGGAACGAGGGCACGCAGCCCGTGAGTGCGAGGAGAGCCGCGGCCAGCCCGGCGGCCACCGCCGCGCGGCCCGTCCGCGGCATCCGTTCGATCGCCTCGTGCTGGCGTCGTCTCGCGCTCGCGGTCTTCGGGCGGGTCATGCGGCTCCTCGTTTCGGGCTGGTGCGGATGGCGCTCACGAGCATCGCCTCGAGTGCGAGGGCCGGTTGCACGTTGCCCTCGATCCGCTCGCGTGCCGCTTGGATGGCGTCGAGCGTGGCGAGGGTGCGAGCGGGTGTCGCGGATGCCGCGGCCGAACGCAGGTCGTCGTGCAGCTCGCGGTTCACGAGATCGACTCGGGCGTCGAGCTGGATGAGCAGGATGTCGCGGTAGAGCGAGGCGAGGTCGACGAGGATGCGGTCGATGCCGTCGCGGAGGCTTCGCGTGGCACGGCGCTTCTGGTCGTCTTCGAGCGCCTTCAACTGCGGGCGCAGCGCCTGCGGCACCGCCTGGCCCGGCGCGAGCCCGAGCGAGTGCAACGCGTGCGCCCGCTCCTCGGCGTCGCGCAACTCGGTGATCGCCTTGGCGTCGTCGCCGGCGATCTCGAGGAAGCGTGCGGCCGTCATCACGGCGGTCGATGCGGATCGCACGGCGAGCGCGAGCTGCAGCGTCTCGGAACGTCGCCGGCGCGCCTCGGGACTCGTGGCCAGGCGGTGGGCCATGCCGATGTGGCATTGTGCCTCGCGAGCGCAACGCTCGGCGAGTTCGGGGTCGACACCGTCGCGTCGCACGAGCAGGTCGGCGACATCGGCCACGGTCGGCATCTGCAGGCGCACCGGCCGCACGCGCGACCGGATCGTGGGGATGAGGTCGGCCTCGCTCGGCGCGCAGAGGATCCAGACGGTGCGTTCGGGCGGCTCCTCGAGCTCTTTCAGGAGGAAGTTCGAGGTCTGTTCGGTCATGCGGTCGGCGTCTTCGACGATGATGACGCGATGACGGCCCACCGACGGCGCATAGTGCGAGCGCCGGACGATCTCGCGCACGTCGTCGCGCTTGATGATCACACCCTCGGTCGCGAGCACGTGCAGGTCGGGATGGCTTCTCGCCTCGACCTGGATGCGTGTGGCGTCGTCGCCCTCGGGCGTGCCCGCGATGAGGGCGGTGGCGAACGCGTAGGCCAGGTTCGAGCGACCGGAACCGGGGGGTCCGGTGATGAGCCACGAGTGAGTCATGTGCTGACCGGATGCCGCATCGCCCACGCTCGCCGCATGGCCGGCGCCCCGCGCCGCCGCGCGGAACACGGCGATCGCCTGCTCCTGCCCGGTCAACTCGGTCCAAACACTCACGCGATCACGCTACCTTCCGCCCCCGACGGCGATCTGTGAGTTCGGTGATCGGTGCATCCCCGGGTCGGCCCCTCAGAGCAGCGGCGCGACGCGCTTGCTGATCTCGGCGGCGATGTCGACCACGGGCCGGGTGGCGTCGACGACCAGGAAGCGGTGCGGCTCCGCGTCAGCGAGCGCGAGGTACGCGGCCCGCACGCGATCATGGAACGCGGCCGCCTCGGCCTCGAGCCGGTCGTATCGGGTGCGGGCTGCGTCGAGACGGTCGCGCGCGGCATCCGCGTCGATGTCGAGCAGGATCGTCAGGTCGGGCGCCAGCCCCTCGGCCGCCCATTCCGAGATGCCGCGCACGGCATCGGGATCGAGCACGCGCCCCGCGCCCTGGTACGCGACCGAGGAGTCGATGTAGCGATCCTGGATCACGACATCGCCCCGCTCGAGTGCCGGGCGGACGACCGTGGCGATGTGGTGCGCGCGGTCGGCGGCATAGAGCAGGGCCTCAGCACGGGGCGCGATGTCGCCGCGGTGGTGCAGCACGATCTCGCGCACCTCCACGCCGAGGTCGGTGCCGCCGGGCTCGCGGGTGCGCAGCACGGAACGCCCCTGCAGGGCGAGCCACTCGCGCAGGAGCTCCGCCTGCGTCGACTTGCCGGAGCCGTCTCCACCCTCGAGGGTGATGAAGACGCCGCGACTCACGCGGTGCTCTTCTTGGCCGAGGCCTTCGTGGCGGAGGGCTTCTTGGTCGTCGAGCGCGTCGAGCGCTTGGCCTTCGGTGCCGGACCCTTGTCGCGCTTGATCTGCAGGAGCTCGACCGCGCGCTCGAAGGTGATGTCCTCGACGGATTCGGCACGCGGGATGGTCGCGTTCGTGGTGCCGTCGGTGACGTACGGACCGAATCGACCGTCTTTCACCTTGACGGGCTTGCCGCTCACCGGGTCGTTGTCGAACTCCTTGAGTGCACTCGACGCCCGGCGGGCACCGTACTTCGGCTGCGCCAACAGCTCGAGCGCGCCGGCGAGGTCGATCTCGAAGATCGCGTCCTCGGTCGGCAGCGTGCGGGTTTCGGACCCCTTCTTCAGGTAGGGGCCGTACCGCCCGTTCTGCGCGGTGATCTCCTCGCCGGAATCGGGGTCGGCGCCCACGACGCGGGGAAGGTCGAGCAGCTTCAGGGCCGTCTCGAGGTCGATCTCCTCGGGCTGCATGCTCTTGAACAGCGAGGCCGTGCGCGGCTTGGGCGCGGCGGGCTTCTTCGCGCCCCGCTTGGGCTTGGGCGCCTCGAGGACCTCCCCGGTCGCCGGGTCGACCGCCTCGGCGTCCGAACCCGTGGAAGGGGCGGTGTCGACCGTCTCATCGGCGGGCGGGTCGATCTCGGTGACGTACGGACCGAACCGGCCGTCCTTCACGACGCCCTGCTTGCCGTTCGCCGGATTCTCGCCCAGCACGCGGTCGCCCTGCACCGGGGCCTCGATCAGCTCGCGCGCCTTGGCCTCGGTGAGCTCGTCGGGAGCAAGGTCGGGCGGGAGGTTGACCCGGCGAGGCGGGGCGTCGGGTGCGGCGTCGGGATCGACGGACTCGAGGTAGGGGCCGTATCTGCCGATGCGGAGCGTGACGCCGGGCGCGACCGAGATCGAGTTGATCTCGCGTGCATCGATCTCGCCGAGGTTGTCGACGACCTGGCGAAGGCCGCGGTGCGTGTCGGACCCGAAGTAGAACCCGTTGAGCCAGTCGACACGATCGGCCTCACCGGAGGCGATGCGATCGAGATCGTCCTCCATCTCCGCGGTGAAGTCGTACTCGACGAGGTCGCCGAAGTGCTCCTCGAGGAGTCGCACCACCGAGAATGCGACCCAGCTGGGAACGAGCGCTTGGCCGCGCTGCGTGACGTAGCCCCGGTCGAGGATCGTGGAGATGATCGACGCGAACGTCGACGGTCGGCCGATGCCGAGCTCCTCGAGTCGCTTCACGAGGCTGGCCTCGGTGTAGCGAGGCGGTGGTGACGTCTCGTGGCCCTTGGCCTCGAGGTCGGCGAGTGCGACCGACTGTCCCTCCTTCAACGGGGGCAGCTTCGCCTCACGGGGCGCGTCATCGGCATTGCGCTCCTCGTCATGCCCCTCTTCATAGGCGGCGAGGAACCCTCGGAACGTGATGACCGTGCCGCTCGCGGTGAACTCGGCGATGGTGCCGCCGATCTTCACGGACGACTCGGGCTGCGCATCGAGCGCTGCGGCGGCGTCGGCGGCGGTTGGCCCGACCTCGATGGTGACCGTCGCCGTCTGCCCCTTGGCATCGGCCATCTGCGAGGCCACGGTGCGCTTCCAGATCAGGTCGTACAGCTTGAACTCGCTGCCGCGCAGGACGCTCTGCAGTTCGGAGGGGGTGCGGAACACTTCGCCCGACGGACGGATCGCCTCGTGCGCCTCTTGGGCGTTCTTCGACCTGCCGGCGTAGACGCGGGGCTTGTCGGGCACCGAATCGGGGCCGTAGAGCTTCGTCGCCTGGGTGCGCGCCGCCGACACCGCCTGCTGCGAGAGCGCCACGGAGTCGGTGCGCATATAGGTGATGTAGCCGTTCTCGTAGAGGGACTGTGCGACGCGCATGGTGTCGCGCGCCGACAGCCGGAGCTTGCGGGCGGCCTCCTGCTGCAGCGTCGACGTGGTGAAGGGCGCTGCCGGACGCCGTGAGTACGGCTTCGATTCGACCTTCGAGACGGTGCGCGAGACACCGTCGGCGCGAAGCGCGGACACGAGGGCGTGCGCAGCTGCTTCGTCGAGCACGACCGCCGAGCTCTTGAGCCGTCCGGCGTCGTCGAAGTCCCGACCCGTGGCGACACGTTGACCGCCCAGGCGCACGAGGCGGGCTTCGAAGGACGGGTCCGTGTCGGACTCCTCGGATGAGAAGCGCCCGGTGAGGTCCCAGTAGCTCGCGGCGACGAAGGCGAGTCGCTCGCGCTCGCGGTCGACGACGAGGCGCGTCGCGGCGGATTGCACGCGCCCGGCAGAGAGGCCGGGGCCGACCTTGCGCCAGAGCACCGGCGAGACCTCGTAGCCGTAGAGCCGGTCGAGGATGCGCCGGGTCTCCTGTGCGTCGACGAGCGCGGTGTCGAGGTCGCGGGTGTTGTCCTTCGCCTTCTGGATGGCGTCCTTGGTGATCTCGTGGAAGACCATGCGCCGCACCGGCACCTTCGGCTTCAGCTCCTGGAGCAGGTGCCACGCGATGGCCTCGCCCTCGCGATCCTCATCGGTGGCGAGCAGCAGTTCGTCGGCGTCCTTCAGCGCGCGCTTGAGCTCGGCGACGGTCTTCTTCTTCGCGTCGGAGACGACGTAGTACGGCTCGAATCCGTGTTCGACGTCGACGGAGAACTTGCCGAGGGACCCCTTCTTGAGCTCGGCCGGGAGGTTCTTCGGCTCGATGAGGTCGCGTATGTGGCCGACCGACGACAGCACCTGATAGCCCTCGCCCAGGTACTGGGCGATCGACTTCATCTTGGTCGGCGACTCGACGATGACCAGCTTCTTCGCGCCTGACACCAGACTCCTCTTTGTTCCGTGAATGGGAGAACGCACATCCGTGCCGTACCCCCGAGCGGTGTGCCGTCTACCCGCGAGCACTCCGCCGACAGGCACACGATACACACACTGACCGTGAGCGTATCCCACGTGGGTCGGCGGATCGCCGCAATGTCGTGCTCCCGGACCTTGCCGTGGCGGGTGGGCGGAGGAGAATGGACGGCATGGACACCTCTTCCACGAGTTCGTACACCGCGAAGCTGATCGACGGTCCGCTCGAGGGCAAGACGGTCTCGACTGCCTTCCTCGACACCGGCGATCCCCGTCCGCGACTCGAGCTGAACGCCGACAAGGGAAAGCGGTACATCTACACCAGGGGTGCGGGCCTCGAGTTCAGCGGCGACGACGACGATCGCCCGACCGCGGTCGACTACCGCTACGTGGAGACCGTGTTCGACTGACGCGGCCGTTCATTCGGTCCAGCCGGGCGGCCCGGCTCGAGCCGCGGCCGCGAACTCGATGCCGAGCGCCGACATCACGACGGTGACGGATGCCGCAGGGCCGTCGACCTCGCACGACACGAGCCTCGCTCCGTTCCGTGCGGCCGTGACCACGGCGAGGGTGCACGGCGTGCCGGGCAGGGCGCCCGAGAGCGCGTCGGCCGCCGCGAGCGCGGCCGCGTCTGCCGCATTCTCGGCGCGCTGGGTCAGCACCGCGGTTGCGGCGAACGGGACGACCAGCACGGTCAGCGCCAGGGTCGCACCCACGATCGCGACGGCGAGCACGGAGGCGGCGCCTCGCTCGCGACAGCGCCACCCGGTCGCCGCCCGATGGGCCGCCGAATCCCGGCCCGATGCCGCCGTCGTCATCGTCCCTCGCCGACGGCGCACGATTCCGCCCGGAGCTCGATGGCCGCGAGCAGGCCGTGACCCGGTGCGCTCAGCGCCACGCAGACGAACGGGTCCTCGCTCCACGTTGCGATGGAGGCGCCACCCGAGACCCGATCGGCGATCGCTCCGGCCTCGGCTGCGGACTCCCCGCGGCCGAGCGCCCGCGCCGCGTCGGCCGCGGCATCCGTCAACCGCACCTGCTGCGCGACGAGCACGACCGACGCCAGGCATACGGCGAGTACCAGCGCGACGGCGGGCAGCGCGACGGCGAACTCGGCCGTCACGCGGCCCCGGTCGCGATCAGCCCACGGTGAGCGCATTCCGAACGAGATCGGTGAGGATGCCGCGGACCTCGTCGCCCCGCAGGATGACGACGAGGAGCCCGGCGAAGCCGACCGCCGCCATGGTGGCCACGGCGTACTCCGCGGTCGCTGCACCGCGCTCGCCCGCGAGTCGGCGTACGACGGCGGTGCAGGCGCGTCGCACGCGGCCGGGCCGTCGTGCGTCGCTGATGGGATGCTGCATTCTGGTGTTCCTTCCTGTGGTGCCGGTCTCCCGGCGGATGGGCGGCACGAGTTCATGGGCGTCGCGGCGATCATGCGGCACCGCCGAGCGTGCCCGAGACGACCGAGACGAGCAGCGGGACGACCCCGAGCAGCACGAACGCCGGGAGCACGCAGGCCCCGAGCGGGAGCATGAGCCGGGCACCCAGGGCCGCCGCACGCACGGCGCCCTCGGCACGTGCGACTCGGCGGACACGGAACGCCTCGGCACGAAGCAGGTCGGCGATCGGCGCCCCCGCGCGCTCGGCGAGCGCGATCACCTCGTGCGCCCGATGGTCGTCGTTGGGAATGCGATGAGCCGCGAGCGTCTCGGCCACGAGGGCCCTCGAACGCTCGACCGAGGCGCCGCCCGACATCGCGATCGCCAGGAGCTCGAGGTCGAGACCGGCCCCAGCACTCGAGCGCGACGCCCGGCGTGCGAGTCGCATGCTCCACGAGCGGCCCGCCCACAACAGCGCCGCGCCGACCACGACGCAGGCGATGCCGACCGGGCCGCCGAAGAGCACCCCGAGCGTGTCGAAGCCGAGCAGGACGCCGAACGCCACGGCGATGAGCGGCAGTGCCGTCACGAGCCGCGCACTCGCGAGCGGTCCGGCGAGCGCGCTGCGGACCTCGCGCCGCAGTTGGGCCTCGTCGCGAAGCGCCGCCGCGAACGTCAGGAGGCTCGCGGCGAGCGGGGCTCCCGAGGCCACGGCGACCGACCACGCGGCGCCGAGGACCGACCACTCGGAGGATGCGGCCGGCTGGTTCCGAAGGGCCGCGGCGATGGCACCGGAGACCGAGTCGCCCCGGCCGGCGGCGTCGGCGGCGGCGTCGAGCACGGCATGCTCGGCGTCGAGGGTCGCGGGCAGGTCGGTGGCCGTGCCCGCACGCCGCTCGCGCACGTGAGACCACGCGGATGGTGCCGGCACCCCGGCCGACAGGAGCGCCGCCACCCGCTCGGCCACGGCGGCGACGGTGTCGACGCCTGCGGCCGGGTCGGCGCGGCGCAGCCGCGAGCGCACCCGGGCGAGCAACGGGGAGCGCACCGCGAGCCCCGTCACAGCGGCTCCACGATGAGTCGGTCTTCGCGCAGCGCGAAACGCCCGACCTGCGCGAGGCGCCGGCGCCCGTCGACGCGTTCGAGGTGAAGCACGAGGTCGAACGCGCTCACGGTCTGCCGCGCGACGGCGTCGGGCGGGAGTCCGGCGGTCGACCCGAGCGCCTCGAGTCGGGCGGGAACGTCGGCGAGCGAGTTCGCGTGCAGCGTGCCGGCACCGCCGTCATGGCCGGTGTTCAGGGCGGCGAGGAGTTCGCGAAGCTCGGCACCGCGGCACTCGCCGACGACGAGCCGATCGGGCCGCATGCGGAGCGCCTCGCGCAGCAGCGCATCGAGCCCGACTCGCCCGCTGCCCTCGAGGTTCGCCTGCCGAGCCTCGAGGGAGACGACGTGCGGGTGCGTGACCGTGAGCTCTGCGACGTCTTCGATGAGCACGATGCGTTCGCGCTCGGGTGCCTCGCCGAGCAGCGCCGCGAGCAGGGTCGTCTTGCCGGTGCCGCCGGCGCCCGTGATGAGCAGATTGCTGCGCTCGGCGACGGCGTCGCGCAGCATCGACTCCTGGGTGGTGTCGAGCATGCCCGCGCGCGCGAGCGCCGCCAGGGGGAATCCGGCCGCCCGCGGGACCCGCACCGAGATGAGCGCTCCCTCCGTGGAGACCGGTGGCAGCACGGCATGCACACGGATGCCGCGGCCCAGGCGAACGTCGACGGCGGGCGTCGCCTCGTCGATATGACGGCCGCCCCGGGCGATGAGTCGCACGGCGAGCGCCCGCACCTCGTCGTCGTCGGCCGACCACTCGGGCTCGCGCACCGGACCCGAGCCTCGATCGATCCACAGCCCGCGCGCGCCGTTCACGAAGAGGTCGGTCACCGGTCCGGACGCGGCGAAGGCGGCGAGCGGGCCGAGTTCGGCGAGGTCGGCGAGCGGCGACGGCACCGCACTGGCCGCCCGCGCGAGATCGGTGTCGACCACGCCGGTGACGCCGGGCTCGATCGCGCCCGCGCCGCCGCCGCCGGCGCCGTGCGACCCGTGCTGCCATGACGGGCTCGCGACGAAGGGAATGGTCATGCGACGACCGTACGAAGCGGCGTCGGACGCCGCCGCCGTGCTGAGTCGAAGCGTGGGATCGGAGCCTCCTCCACGCCGTTGTGGAGGAGGACTCGCTCACGCCGCACACTACGAGAAGTGCCGTGAAGACAGAAGGGGGCGGCACCCATTGGGGGGAACAGGTGCCGCCTCGGCAGCGCAAGGATTGGGGGGAATCACAATCGCTGCAGGCCACGAAACGAGTGTTCGGGCGGTACTCAGCATACGGGTTGGTGAAAGATGCGCAAGCATTACCCGTCCTCATTTGTGCGGACATACAGTTTTTCTTGCGCAAAGGCACAGTAACCGCTCTCACGGCTGCTCGGAAGAGCGCCCTGGGTGACCCGGAAGTCGGCCGGCCGGGTGCCCCCGACCTCGTGGGTCGCTCCATGACCGGCGCATTGCGACGAGCGCGCGACCGGGAGGTAGTGTGCTGGAGGGGCAGGCGACCCACCGATGAACTCTCGCGAAGGAGCGACCGCAGAACCATGACCGTTCAGATCGACCACGCACTCGAGGAGATCCGCCGCTTCCGGCCGAGCCCCGAGTTCGCAGCCCAGTCCGTCGCGGACCCCGCCCTCTACGAGGCGGCACGCGCCGACCGCCTCGCGTTCTGGGCCGACCAGGCCCGCGAACTCGTGCAGTGGGAGAAGCCGTTCACGCGCACGCTCGACTGGACGAATCCCCCGTTCGCCAAGTGGTTCGACGATGGCGAGCTCAACGTGGCGGTGAACTGCCTCGACCGCCACGTCGAAGCCGGCCTCGGAGATCGCGTCGCCATCCACTGGGAGGGCGAGCCGGGCGATAGCCGCGACATCACGTACGCGCAGCTCACCGACGAGGTGAAGCGCGCCGCGAACGTGCTCGAGAGCCTCGGAATCGGGTCGGGCGACCGCGTCGCCATCTACCTGCCGATGATCCCCGAAGCGGTCGTGTCCATGCTGGCCGTGGCGCGCATCGGCGCGATCCACTCCGTCGTGTTCGGAGGATTCAGCTCCGACAGCCTCGCGTCGCGCATCGACGACGCCGAGGCATCCCTCGTCATCACCGCCGACGGCGGTTTCCGCAAGGGCCGGGTCTTCCCGCTGAAGCCCGTCGTCGACGAGGCGCTCGCCAAGACCGAGGGCGGCACGGTGCGCAACGTGCTCGTGGTGCGTCGCGGCGAGAACGAGATCGAGTGGACCGAGGGTCGCGACCTCTGGTGGCACGAGACGGTGACGGATGCCTCGAACGAGCACGTGCCCTCGGCGTTCCCCGCGGAGCATCCGCTGTTCATCCTGTACACGTCGGGCACCACCGGAAAGCCGAAGGGCATCCTGCACACGTCGGGCGGCTACCTCGTGCAGACATCGTTCACGCACAAGTACGTGTTCGACCTGCACCCCGAAACCGACGTGTTCTGGTGCACCGCCGACGTCGGATGGGTCACCGGCCATTCCTACGTGGTCTACGGACCGCTCGCGAACGGCGCCACGCAGGTGCTCTACGAGGGCACGCCCGACACGCCGCACCCGGGCCGCTGGTGGGAGATCGTCGAGAAGTACAAGGTCTCGATCCTGTACACGGCGCCCACCGCCATCCGGTCGTTCATGAAGCTCGGCCGACAGATCCCGCAGCAGTTCAACCTGCGTTCGCTGCGAGTGCTCGGCTCGGTCGGCGAGCCGATCAACCCCGAGGCCTGGATCTGGTACCGCGAGGTCATCGGCGGCGGTTCGATCCCTGTCGTCGACACCTGGTGGCAGACCGAGACCGGGGCGATCATGATCTCGCCCCTGCCCGGCGTCATGGACCTGACGCCCGGCAGCGCGCAGGCGCCGATCCCCGGCGTCGAGGTCGACATCCTCACCGACGAGGGCGAACCCGTCGACGGTGAGAACGGCGGCTTCCTCGTCATCACCGAGCCATGGCCCGCGATGCTGCGCGGCATCTGGGGCGACCCCGAACGGTTCAAGCAGACGTACTGGGAGAAGTACGGCGAAAAGTACTTCGCCGGCGACGGCGCCCGACGCGACGAGGACGGCGACATCTGGCTGCTCGGTCGTGTCGACGACGTCATGAACGTGTCGGGCCACCGCCTCTCGACCACCGAGATCGAGTCGTCGCTCGTCGCGCACCCGTGGACCGCCGAGGCCGCCGTCGTCGGGGCGTCCGACGAGACCACGGGCCAGGCGGTCGTCGCGTTCGTGATCCTGAAGGCCAGCCAGGTCTCGCACATCACCGACCCGAACGACGCCTCCGAGGAGCTGCGCAAGCACGTCGCCGTGCAGATCGGCGCGATCGCCCGGCCGCGCCAGGTGTTCATCGTCAACGAGCTGCCCAAGACGCGCTCGGGCAAGATCATGCGCCGACTCCTGCGCGACCTCGCAGAGGGTCGTCAGGTCGGCGACACCACCACGCTCGCCGACACCTCGATCATGGAGGTCATCAGCGCCCAGGTGCGGTGACCCGCACGTGCTTCACCCCACGGGGTGCTCCACCCGCACGGTGCTCCGCCCCGCACGTTGCTTTGTAGGACACACGGGGATTCGTAGGACGCGACGACGCCTGAGCGTCCTACGAATCCCCGCTCGTCCTACATGCCCGGGGCTGCGCGGTGCCGCGGCATCTGCACGCGGACACCCTCCGCCGCGGCATCCGTTCACCAGTTGTGACGACCCTGAGCGATGATGCTCAGCACGGCCGACTCGATCATCGGCCACTCGTGAACCACCGCGTCACGACCGAATCGCAGCACGACGTATCCGCGGCGAACGAGGCGGGCGTCCTCGCGGAGATCCTTGTTGCGCTGCTTGCGCGAACGATGCGGCCCGAACCCATCGAACTGCAGCACGAGCCGCTCGCCCACCAGTCCGTCGACCCGGTGGCCGTCGACCACGACCTGCGGGATCATCGCGACGCCTCGCTGGGCGAGTCGCACCCGCGGAATCGATTCGATGCCGCTGTCTGCGAGCGGGTGCACGTGCTCGACGACGCGGAGCATCACCGAGTCGGATGCCGCGAGCCCGCGCAGCTCGGGCATCGACGTGATTCCGCGACGCACAGCCGAGTCGAAGACGGCCACCGCCTGATCAAGGGGCTGACACCGGGCGATCTGCCTGAGGATGCGCGGGAGGCCGTCGACGATGGGGCGAACACGCGGCTCGGTCGGGGCCGTCGGCGTCCGCGTCCAGTGCACGAGGAGCTTCCGTTCGTCGTGGGCGAAGGCGGCCAGTGGCGTTCGATCGATTCGCGGACAGTTCCGTGCAGCTGTGACGTGGATATCGGGTGGATCGACATCCCACATCCCGAGAACCGCCGCTCCTGAAACGCAGGCGAGGGTCACGCCGGCATGGAGGGCACGCTCGACGAGCGGGTTGCACTCGGCACCGACGATCCAGTCGCGGCGCACGGACCTCACCGTTCCAGCATCGAGTGCAGCCCTGAGATGTTTCGGCGCGACACCGGCGTCTCGCAGCGTGCGTCGGTGAGCAGCGTTGAGCGTGCCCAGAGTGGTTTCGATCGATGCCACGATTCCAGTCTTCGCGCCGGCATCGGCGCTCGTGGCGAATCCGGCCGACCGGTGAGCTGGTTGAGGTGCTCGCACCCTGTGGAGGGCGAGAGGCACGGACTCCGCGCACGTCCCGGCAACCTCGGAGAGCGCAGGAAACTTCGTATGTAGGACAAACGCCTGCTTGGAGGACGCCCACATCCCTGATCGTCCTACGAAGACCGAAACGTCCTACGAACCCGACGTGGCAGGCCGTGGCGCCGGGGCTGCGCCGCCCCGGGCAGCGGCGACCTGCGCCTACGCGAACTCGACGACGAGCTCGACCTCGACCGGCGCGTCGAGCGGCAGCACCGCCACGCCGACCGCCGATCGCGCGTGTCGACCGGCCTCGCCGAAGATCTCGCCGAGCAGTTCGGACGCGCCGTTGACGACGCCCGGCTGCCCGGTGAACGACGGGTCGGATGCCACGAACCCGACGAGCTTCACGATGCGCCGGACCCGATCGAGCGATCCGAGCTCGGCGCGCACCGCGGCGAGCCCGTTCAGCACGCAGGCCCGCGCGTACTCCTTGGCGTCGTCGGCCGGAACGAGCCCGTGTCCGTCGCCGACCTTGCCCGTGGCGGGCAGGGCGCCCGCGATGAACGGGAGCTGGCCCGACGTGTAGACGTACGAGCCCGTGACGAGGGCGGGCACGTAGGCCGCCACCGGCGGTGCGACCTCGGGAAGGTCGATGCCGAGCTCGGCGAGGCGGGCCTCGAAGCCCGCCATCAGGCGTGACCTTCGCCTTCGAACTGCTTGGCCGCCTCGGCCGACGCCGCGAGGCCGGCCGAGGCCTCAGCCGACGCCTCGCCGCCGACGGGACGCTTCAGGTACGCGACGAGCCCGCCCTCGGGCCCCTGCACGACCTGCACGAGCTCCCATCCCTGGGAGCCCCAGTTGTTCAGGATCGCGGCGGTGTTGTGGATGAGCAGGGGGGTGGTGATGTACTCCCAGGACGGCATGCGTTCCCTCGTCTCGGCCGGTGGTGATCTCGGGCACGGCACTCCGCCCGCCATGGCGGGTTTTGCCAGCCTTCTCAGTTAAGCTCCACTATATGTCTGCCCAAAAACGTACGATGAGCGACGTCGGTTCCGGCATCCTCGGCTTCGTCGGATTGAGCGCTCTCGCCGGTGTCCTCGTCACGGCAGCAGTGACCCCGGCTCTCGCAGTGACCGGTCTGGCTGCGAACAACAGCATCTCGATGTTCGAGAACCTGCCCGGCTACCTCGACATCGGCGAGCTCTCGGAGAAGACGGACATCTACGCGACCGCAGCCGACGGCACGCCCATCCACCTCGCGTCGTTCTTCGACGAGAACCGGGAGGAGGTCCCCTGGGACAGCATCAGCCAGTACGTGAAGGATGCCGCGATCGCCGGTGAGGACCCCCGGTTCTACGAGCACGGCGGCGTCGACCTCCAGGGCACCATCCGTGGTGCGCTGAGCACGTACGTCCTGAACCAGGACGTCCAGGGCGGATCCTCGATCACGCAGCAGTACGTGAAGAACGTGCTCATCAACAACGGCGTGCGCGAGGCGAAGACCGAGGAGGAGAAGGATGCCGCGTACGCTGCGGCGACCGAGACCTCACCCGAGCGCAAGCTCAAGGAGATGCGATACGCGATCGCCCTCGAGAAGAAGTTCTCGAAGGACGACATCCTGCTGGGCTACCTCAACATCGCCGCCTTCGGCGGCCGCGTCTACGGCATCGAGTCGGCGGCGCAGTACTACTTCGGCAAGACGGCCGCCACGCTGACGCTCGCCGAGGCAGCCAGCCTCATCGCGATCGTCAACCACCCCGAGAAGTTCCGTCTCGACCGACCCGATAGCGAGACGAACGGGGCGGCCACCGTCGTCGACGGGCAGCCGGTGCCGTACGCCGAGAACAAGCAGCGCCGCGACTACATCCTCGAGCAGATGCTCAAGGAGACGAGGATCACGCAGGAGGAGTACGACGTCGCCGTGGCGACGCCGGTGGCGCCCGTGATCACCGAGCCGAGCACGGGCTGCCAGAGCGCGGGCGGCAGCGCGTTCTTCTGCGACTACGTGACGTGGGTCATCAAGAACAACTACGACGACCCCACCACCGAAGACGTCAACGAGGGCGTGCAGATGCTGCAGCAGGGCGGCCTGCAGGTCTTCACGACGCTCGACCTCGACCTCCAGGCCGCTGCCGAGGCCGCGATGACCGAGAACGTCCCCTACTGGGACGACCGGTTCGACGTAGGGTCCTCGGCCGTGACCGTGCAGCCCGGCACGGGCCGCATCCTCGCGATGGCCCAGAACAAGATCTTCTCCAACGACCCCGACGTGCTCGCCTCCAGCCCCGTCTACAGCGCGGTGAACTACGCCACCGACTACGAGTACGGCGGCTCGAGCGGCTTCCAGCCGGGTTCGACCTACAAGGTGTGGACGCTCGCGGAATGGCTGAACGCCGGCCACTCGCTGAGCGAGACCTTCAACGGATCGCGGCGCACCTTCACGTCGTTCACCGACAGCTGCGAGGGCAACTGGTCGGGCAGCTTCAACCCGCGCAATGACGACGGCACCAACGCCAACAATGCGGTCAACGCGACGAAGTACTCGGTGAACACGGCCTTCATGGCGATGGCCGAGCAGCTCGACCTCTGCAAGATCAAGCAGACCGCACAGGCGTTCGGCATGCACCGCGCCGACGGTCTCGAACTGCAGATGAACCCCTCCGACGTGCTCGGCACGCAGGAGCTCGCGCCGCTGACCATGGCGGCCGGCTTCGCCGGCATCGCCAACAACGGCATGACCTGCACGCCGATCGCCATCGACCGGATCATCAACGCCAAGGGCGAGGACATCACGCCGCCCGCGTCGACGTGCACCCAGTCGGTCACGCCCGAGGTCGCGCACGCCATGGCCTACGCCATGGAGCAGACCTTCAACGGCGGAACCGCGGACGCGTCGAACACGGGCACCGGTGTCGCGCACCTCGGCAAGACGGGTACGACCGACAACGCGGTCGACACGTGGATGGTCGGCTCGAGCACCACGGCCGCCACGGCCGTCTGGGTGGGCAACGTGACCGGCGGCGACAACCGCACGAACCTCCGCAACGTCAGCTTCGACAGCGGCAGCGCGGCGACCGCGCGTCACCGCATCTGGCCGTGGATCATGGAGACCGCCGACAACAAGTACGGCGGCGAGGACTTCCCCGAGCCCGACGCCAGCGCGTTCCGGCAGGTCATGGTCGACATCCCGCAGGTCGTGGGCCTGTCGCTCGACGCCGCCAAGCAGGCGCTCGAGGACGCCGGCTTCGTCTTCGAGGACGGCGGCCAGCAGGACTCGAACCTTCCCGCCGGCACCGTGACGGGAACCGACCCCTCGGGTCAGGCCGGTCGCGGAAGCACGATCCGCGTCTTCACGAGCAACGGCAACAGCAATGCGACGACCGTTCCCGACCTGACGGGCATGAACGCCCTGCAGGCGAAGGCGGCACTCGACGCCGCCGGGCTGAAGATGAAGGGCGGCGGAGGCAACCCGACGGCGGTCGTCGAGAGCCAGAACCCGGCGCCCGGCACCCCGGCCAAGCGTGGTGACGACGTCACCGTGAACTTCGGCGGCGGCGGGGGCCCGGGCAACGGCAACGATTCCGACGGAGACTAGCCGACGAGTGTCTGCCACGAGCACGCGCACCTCCCCTGCTGCGGCGATCACGCTCACGATCGCCGCAGCAGCGGCGGGAGCGTTCGCCTGGGGTGCGTTGATCGAGCGCACGCGCTGGACCCTCAGGCGAGCGGATGTCCCGGGGCTGCCGCCGGGCGCGCAACCGGTTCGCGTGCTGCACCTCTCCGCCCTGCACATGGCGCCGTGGCAGCGTGACAAGCAGGAGTGGGTGCGGGGCCTTGCCGAACTGGAACCCGACCTCGTCGTCAACACGGGCGACAACCTTGGCCACGAGCGGGGACTCGAGGGCGTCCGACACGCACTCGAGCCGTTCCGCGGCATCCCAGGCGTCTTCGTCAACGGGTCGAACGACTACTACGGCCCCGCGATACGGAACCCCATCGCCTACTTCGGCGGTCCATCAGGGCCGGGCAGCCGCCCCAAGGTGCTCGACATCGGTGCGCTCCACGAGTTCTTCGGCGAGCTCGGGTGGGCCGACGTCGACAACGCCGCGACCAGCTTCGACATCCGGGGCACCCGCTTCGAGTTCTTCGGCGTCGACGACCCGCACCGCGGCTACGACCGCCTCGACGTCATCGCGGGCGCCATCGACGAGTTGCGGGCGAACGACCCACTCGGCGACGACACGTGGCCCGACGAGGCATCCGTCACCGACCGCCGCCGCCCGACCGTCACGGTCGGCGTCACCCATGCCCCCTACCAGCGGGTGCTGAACTCGTTCGTGAACCATGGAGCCCAGCTCATGCTGGCCGGCCACACGCACGGCGGCCAGGTGTGCCTGCCCCGATTCGGCGCACTCGTCACGAACTGCGACATCCCGCGCCAGCAGGCGAAGGGGCTCAGCGTGTGGCGGCACGGGCTGCGGTCGGCGTTCCTCAACGTGTCCGCGGGCCTCGGCACGTCGATCTACGCGCCGGTGCGTTTCGCGTGCCCACCCGAGGCGTCGCTGCTCACGCTGGTTCCCGCCGACTAACCGAGCCCGCGCATCGACTGACGGCGACGGATGCCGCGGCAGCCGCCGTGGTCGGGGGGCCGCGTTTTATCGGCTATCCTTGTGGAGGCTCTTCGGGGCCACCGGGGTGTGGCGCAGCTTGGTAGCGCGCGTCGTTCGGGACGACGAGGTCGCAGGTTCAAATCCTGTCACCCCGACCATCACCTGCGAGAAGGCTCCCTCCGTGCGAGGGAGCCTTCTTTCGTCGCACCCGGTCCCGCGACCGGTGACCAGGGCGCCGCCGCGACTGCTCAGAGCGTGAGCTCACGGTCGACGGGTCAGGCGTGGGCGCTCCGGGCCAGCGTCTGACGCGCGCCGGCCGACGCGGTGCCGCGGGCGGCGGCGATCGCGTCGGCGGCACGCACGAGCGCGAGGTGGGACAGCGCCTGGGGTGTGTTGCCGGCCTGTCGCCGCGTGATGGGGTCGGCCTGCTCGGACACGATCCCGAGCGGACTGCAGCAGGCGAGCAGGCGGTCCATGAGCTCGATGGCGTCGTCGAGGCGGCCCGAGTTCGCGTACTGCTCCACCAGCCAGAACGAGCACGCGAGGAAGGCGTTCTCGTCGCCGGGCACGCCGTCGATGTCCGCCTCGGTGCGGTACCGGCAGACGAGCCCGTTGCGGACGAGGGTCTGCTCGATGCGCGCGACGGTGCCCAGCATGCGCGGGTCGTCATAGGCGACGTAGCCGATCTGCGCGAGCTGCAGCAGGGCGGCATCCACCTCCGTGGTCCCCGCGAACTGCACGTAACTGCCGAGCGCCTCGTCGTAGCCGTCCTGCTCGATGCGATCGGCGAGGCCGGCGCGGGTGGCTCTCCACTCGTCGACCGGACCCTCCAGTCCGTCGTGCTCGACGGCGCAGATCGCGCGGTCGAACGCGGCCCAGAGCATCGCCCGCGAGTGGGTGAAGTTACGCTCGGGCCCGCGGATCTCCCAGATGCCCGAATCGGGGCGATCGAGCTGCGCTGCCGCCTCGTCCAGCAGCGCCACCTGCAGCGACCACGAGAACGCATCCCGTTCGATCCCGGCGTGGCGGGCGGCGTCGAGCGCGATCAGCACCTCTCCGAAGACGTCGGCCTGGTACTGCTCGGATGCCGCGTTGCCGACGCGCACCGGCCTGCTGCCTGCGTAGCCGGGCAGCGTGGTGACCTCCCATTCGGTGAGCCGCCGCTCTCCGGCGAGCCCGTACATGATCTGCACGTCGCCGGGATCGCCGGCGATGGCGCGGAGCAGCCATTGCCGCCACGCCTCGGCCTCGTGGTTGTAGCCATGGCTCATCAGCGCCTCGAGGGTGAGTGCGGCATCCCGGAGCCACACGTAGCGGTAGTCCCAGTTGCGCGCACCGCCGAAGTCCTCGGGCAGGCTCGTGGTGACGGCCGCCACGATGCCGCCCGTGTCCTCGTGGGTGAGCAGGCGCAGCACCAGCAGCGAGCGCCGCACGGCCGCGTCGTAGGCGCCCGGCTCGGCGCACGAACGCACCCACGACCGCCACCAGGACGCCGTGTCGTCGATGACCGCATCGACGTCAAGCGGCTCGGGCGGCGTCAGGTGCGCGGGGAACCACGACAGCTGCAGGTCGATCGTCTCGCCCTCGCTGACCTCGAACTCGCCGCGATGGCGGTGGTCGCCGGGGGTGAGCCGGGGTCCGCGAACGACGATGGCGTCGGGGCCGGCGACGGCCAGCAGTACGGGTGCATCGGGTGTGCCGACCTGGCGAACCCACGGCATGGCCGCGGCGTACTCGAAGCGCACGCGCAACTCCTGCTGCACGGTCACGCGACCACGGATGCCGCGGACGCGCCGGATCACGTCGCTGCGGCGGTCGGAGTGTTCGCCCACGGGCATCAGGTCGGTCACCTCGACCTCCCCGTCGGCGGTGACCCAGCGGGTGACGAGCGTGAAGGTGTCGGTGGCGTACTCGCGCGTCGTGGTGGCTGCGGCATCCGCCGGCCTGAGCAGCCACCGGCCCTGCTCGGCGTCACCGAGGAGTGCGCCGAACATGGATGCGGCGTCGAATCGAGGCATGCAGAGCCAGTCGATCGACCCGTCGGTGCCGATGAGCGCGGCAGTGCGACAGTCGCCGATGACGGCGTACTCCTCGATCGGCTGTGGCATCGTGCGGCCTTCCCGTGGAACCGGTTCCATTCTGCCGCACGGGACCGCGCCGCGAGTCCCCCGGGTCTCCATGCGCGACGGCTGTGCCGACGCGCCTCGACCACCGGAGGCGCCGACGCTACGGTCGCCCGAGGCCGCGATAGCCCCACCCGGCCTTCCGCCAGGCGACGGGATCGAGCACGTTGCGTCCGTCGATCCCCCGCGCGCCCGCCACGAGCCGCCCGGTCACGACGGGGTCGAGCGACCGGTACTCGCGCCACTCGGTCACGAGCACCATGAGGTCGGCGCCACGCAGCGCCTCGGACGTCGACGAGGTGTACTCGAGCTGAGGATGCCGCAGGCGCGCGTTCTCGATCCCCTGCGGGTCGGTGGCGATCACCTCTGCGCCGAGCCCCTTGAGCTGCACGGCGACGTCGAGGGCGGGCGAATCGCGGACATCGTCGGATTCGGGCTTGAACGTGACGCCGAGTACGGCGATCTTCTTGTGGAACACGGATCCGCCCAGCGTCTCGATCGCCAGATCGACGACCCGCTGCCGCTGGCGCAGGTTGATCGCGTCGACCTCCTTCAGGAACCGGAGCGACTCGCCCCGCCCGAGCTCATCCGCGTGGGCGGTGAACGCCCGGATGTCCTTGGGCAGGCACCCGCCGCCGAACCCGACGCCCGCGTTCAGGAATCGGCGGCCGATGCGGGCGTCGTGGCCGATCGCGTCGGCGAGGAGCGTGACATCCGCTCCGGTGGCGTCGGCGATCTCGCTCATCGCGTTGATGAAGCTGATCTTCGTCGCGAGGAAGGCGTTCGCCGCGACCTTCACGAGTTCGGCGGTCGCGTAGTCGGTCTTGAGACGCGGCGTGCCGGCCTCGATCGCGGCCCGGTAGACGTGATCGAGCACGGATGCCGCGTGGTCGTCGGCCACACCGTACACGAGGCGATCGGGCTCGAGCGTGTCCTTGACCGCGAACCCCTCGCGCAGGAACTCGGGGTTCCAGGCGAGCGACGCGTGCGGCGCCTCGTCGGCCAGCCGAGCCGCGAGGCGAGCCGCCGGGCCGACGGGGACGGTGCTCTTGCCGACGACGAGCGCGCCGTCGGCGAGGTGCGGCAGCAGCGACTCGAATGCCGCGTCGACGTGGGTGAGGTCGGCGGCGTGGGTGTCGGACGACTGCGGCGTGCCGACGGCGAGGAAGTGCACCTCGGCGCTCGCGGCATCCGCGATCTCGGTGCTGAACCGGAGCCGGCCGCTCCCCGTCGCCGACGTGAGGATCTCCGCGAGTCCGGGCTCGAAGAAGGGTGGCCGACCGGCGGCGAGCGCCTCGATCTTGCGCGGGTCGACATCGATGCCGACCACCTCATGTCCGAGTTCGGCCATCGCCGACGCGTGCACGGCACCGAGGTAGCCGCAGCCGATCACCGAGATGCGCATGCAGGGATTCCTTTCGTGGGCGGGCCTTCATTCTCTCAGCGTCCGGCCGCGGGCGAGTGACGGGTGCCCGTGCGGGCGGCTCAGCCGACGGATGCCCCGAAGCTACGCTGGAGCCATGACCACCTCCTCCGACACGACGCCCCGGCGTCTGCGTTGGACGGTCATCGCACGCGTCGCACTCGTCCCCTACCTGGTCGCACTCGCCCTCGTCGTGTTCCTGCCCGCGCGGGACGCCGGGCGCGTGACGGGAATCGTCGGATGGGCGGCGGACCTCGTCGCCGCTTGGCTCGGCCTGGCTCGGGAACCCACCGGGGTCGTGTTCGAATTCCTCGCGAACATCCTGCTGTTCGTGCCGTTCGGCGTACTCCTCGCGCTTGCGGCTCCGCGATGGTCGCCCCTGGTCGTCATCTCCGCGGGATGCCTCCTCAGCGTCGCCATCGAAGTCGTGCAGCTGGGTATTCCGTCACGGGTCTCGGCGCTGTCCGACGTGATCGCGAACACGACGGGCACCGCGCTCGGACTACTCGTGATCGCCCTCCCCCGCATCCGCTCCACCACGGGTTGACGCCCCGGTGCGGGCTGCACGCGGGTGGCGATCTCACCTGACGATGACCGTGGGCGCGTCCAGATGCGTGAGGATGCCGTGACTGACCGATCCGAGCAGGAACCGCGCCAGGGCGCCGCGGCCGTGGCTGCCGACGACGAGCAGGTCGGCGTCCTCCGCGGCATCCCCCAGCACCTCGACCGGGTCGCCCGCGACGACGACCTTCCTGACCTGCAGGTCGGGCCGCTCGGCGATGACCGGCTCGAGCACTTCGTCGAGGAGCGCCTCGGCGGCTCTCGAGAGGTCGTCGGTGGCGGGCGTGTCGAAGCCGTACCCGTATTCGAGGTTGGTGTTCCACGCGACGTCCCAGGCATGAACCGCGATGAGCGGCACCTTGCGCCGGGTCGCCTCGTCGACGGCGAAGGCGAGCGCGGCATCGGAGGGACGCGACCGGTCGACCCCGACCGCGACGCCGCGACGCCCTGACACGTCGATATCGGGAATGACGGCGACCGGCACCTTGCTTCCGGCGGCGATACGGAGGCTGGTGAGACGGCGACGACTGGCCCGATTGCCGCCGTGCCAGTCGCTTCCCACGACGAGCAGGTCGGCGTCGCCCGAGAGGCGGTCGAACACCTCGACCGGTTGCCCCTGCTTCGCGTCGGTGACGATCTCGACATCGGGGTCGACGGCGATCGCGGCCGCTCGCGCCTCGTCGAGGCTGCGGAGCGCGGCCTGCTCCACCTCGGCTCGCGCGGCCTCATCGGCCGTGTCCTGCCCGTCGAGGGTGTACACGAGACGCAGACGGATGCCGCGTGCCGACGCCCGCTCGGCCGCCCACCGCACCGCGGCCAGGGCTGCGGGTCCGCCGATGTTCGCTCCGACGACGATCTCGCTCACTCGCACCTCCGATGTCACTCCCATCATGTTCCGGATGCCGCGGCCCCGCCAGTACGCTCCCGGAGCGGCGGCGGCGCCGACCCGGGGCTTGCAGCCGCCCGATCACCTCTGCGTCCTCCGGTGTCTCCGGCACTTCGGCACGTCGGCACTCCGGCACCGGCTTCCGGAACGGCGGACACCCTTGCGACGCGGAGCGCACACCCGAGGCGCGAGTGCACCGCCGGCCGCTAGGCTGCACCCCAGGACGTACGCAGGGGGTGCCGCATGACCGCGACGCCGGCACGCGTGGAGCCGGCCGATCGTGCCGGCCGTTGGGCGGCGCTCGTGCTCGTGGTCTACGCCCTGGCGGCAGGCGCCGCGCTGGTCGTTCCCCGGCCCATCGATACGGGATTCACTCCATGGATCCGAGGGCAGCTCTCATTCCTGCAGCGGGGCGGGCTGCGCGCCTGGATCGACTACGAGCTCGTCGAGTACGCCTCGCATGCGGTGTTGTTCGCGCCGCTGGGCATCCTCGCCGTGGTGGCCGCGGGTCGACGACTGGCATGGCTCGCGACGCTCCTGGCGGTCGGCATGGCGGTGCTCGTCGAGGCCGCGCCGTCGTGGATCTCGGCGGACCATCGGGCGTCGGCGCTCGACCTGGCGCTCAACGTCGTCGGAGCCGTCGCGGGCGCGGCGGTGGGGTGCGTCGTGCTCCGGGGCCCGCGTGGCACGGCGTCGACGCGCGCACCGGCGCCTCGGCCGCCGGGTGGCGCGCAGAGCAGGTAGGCGCCCGTCGACAGCAGCAGCTCGCACTCGGGCGGCGCGACGGCCAGCCAGACCTGGGCGTCGTCGGCCACGGCGGCGCCCGCGTCGACCAACCCGGCATGCGCGCCCGACAGGACGATCACGCTGACCGGGGCATCCCAGGTGCTCGCGAGCCGGTCGTGACCGAGTTCCGCGATGTCTCGCGCGGCCGCTCGCTGCTGGTCGAGCGTCTCCCACGTGCCGTACGACGGCGTCATGATGCGGCCGACGAGCGAGACCGCGAGCAGCGCCATGCCGGCGAGCCCGAGCACGACGGCCGAGACCCGCCACGGCGCCGGCCGAGGTGCACCGCGCGACCCCAGGGCGACGCGAGCAAGGGCGATGACGGAGGCCACGACCACCGGCAGGAATGCGAGCACACCGGGGGCCGGATGCCGCAGCCACCCGGGTGTGTGCGACGACCCCAGCCCCCACGCGAGGTAGGTGACGAGGCCCACGGCGGCCGCGCCGGCGGTCACGGTGAACTCGCGCCCTTCGACCCGCGCCAGGCCGATGGTCGACAGGGCCGACGGCTCTCGCCGAACCGCCACGATGCCGATCACGGCGAGCACGACTCCCAGGAGCGCGACGGTCGCGACGAGCCACCACGGCAGATGCCAGGCATCGAGGAACGCGCCGATCTTCTCGACCGGGGACACCCGGTAGCCCGCCTGGCCGCCGCTGAGCAGGAACCTCGCCTGGAACCGCAGGTTCTCGACGTAGCCTGCCGGGCCGAGGGCGAGGAGCTTCCACAGCTCGACCGCGACGGTGGGCGCGGCCGCGCACACCGCCGCGGCGAGCACCCGCCGCCAGGTGGCCCGAAGCCGCTGCCCGAAGCCCGGGCCGGGAGCGTCGAGGATGCCGGCGATCGCGAACGCCGGCACGGCCAGCAGCGCGATGAACTTCGCCTGCACCGCGAGGCCGAGCAGCAGCCCGGCGAGCCAGGGCCGGCGATGCAGCACGAGCAACGCGGCCGCGAGCAGTGCGGCCGCGCTCACCTCGCCGAGGATGTCGACGGGCGTCTGGATCGGCGACGGCAGTGCGTCGGTCGCGTACGCGAGCGGCAGGGCGGCCGCCGCCAATGCAGCCCAGCGACCACCGAGCCGACGGCCCAGCAGCCAGAGGCAGCTGAGCAGTGCTCCGTAGCCGACCAGCGCGACCGAGCGCCCGGCGATGACGGGGTCGATGCCGAGCGCCATGAGCGCCGCGATCGGAAGCAGCACGACGGGCCCCGTCGAGATGCGCACGTCGAACGGGGTGAGCTCGCTGCCCGAGAGGGTGCCGTCACTCGTGTAGCCGAGCCCGCGCAGCAGGTTGAGCGGCACGGTGAGATTGAACGCCTCGTCCTCCCAGAGCCGCACCGTGGTGAACGCGGGGACGAGCACGAAGAGGTTGGCGACCACCGCCGCGGTCACGGCGACCCAGAACAGCACGTCGATCGCACGAAGGGCGCGACGCGTCGTCGGTTCGGTCGCCTGCGCCGTCATCCGCGCCGCCTCGGCTTCAGCGAGACGCTCCAGAGTTCGACCGCGGCGCCGCGGACGAACTGCCGGAGCCGCTTCGGCGGCAGCAGCGGCGGCCGGTGCGGTGCGGCACCCCACATCGTGCCCTGCTCGTCGCCGCCTCGCCGGGGCAGGCTTCGCACCCGCACATAGCGCACGCGGCATCCGCGTCGCACCTCGGCCAGGGAGAAGTGCACGTGCGGTACGGATGCCTCGACCGGAACGGAGGCCACGAGCGCCTCGAGGGCCTCGGGACGATACGCGCGCAGCGGAGTGTTCACGTCGGGGATGCGCCGGCCGGCGACCACGGCCACGAGGCCGCCGACGATCGCGGTGAGCACGCGGCGGAACCACGGGTCGGAGCGGCCGACGCGAACACCGTGCACCACGTCGGCGTTCGTGTCGACCGCGGCCGCGACGACGCGCGCGAGGTCGGCGCCGGTGAACTGTCCGTCGCCGTCGACGTGCACGATGAGATCGGGATGCCGCTCGAGGCCCGCGCGGTAGGCGGCGAGCGCCGTGGCCCCGTGCCCGCGGTTCGCCTCGGCGGTGACCACGGTGATGCCCGGAAGCTCCTTCGCGAGGGCGCGCAACACGCCCGCGGTGGCATCCGTGGACCGATCGTCGATCACCACGATCTCGAGCAGCTCGGCCAAGGGCGTGAGACTGTCGTGCACCTCGCTCACGAAGCCCGGTATGCCGGCCGCCTCGTTGTACGCCGGCATGACGACGGCGAGGTGATTCAGGCGCACGCCGTCTCCCAAGCACTCGATCGTGCGCGAATCGCACGGAACAGAGTAGTAGCGTAGTCGAGATGTCGACACGCGCCCGCTTGCGCAGCCTCGCCGGGCTCGGTGCCCGGTTCCTCACCGTGGGCGCCATCAGCACCCTCATCGAGATCGGCGTCTTCAACCTTCTCTACCTCGCCTTCGGGTGGGATCCCGTCGCCGCGAAGATCGTCGCCTCGCTGGTGGCGCTCGTGAACGCCTACTTCGGCAATCGCGAGTGGACCTTCCGCCACCGCGACCGGCGTGGCCGCATCGCCGAGGTCGTGCTGTTCCTGCTGGTGAACCTGTTCTGCACCCTGCTCGGCGCGGCGATCGTGTGGGCCGGGGTGGAGGCGGCGCAGTTGCTCCTCGGCCGCACGGTCGGGCCGTTCATCGTGAACGCGGTGAACCTCGTCAGCATCGCCGTCGTCGTGCTGGTGCGGTTCTGGCTCTACCACAGCCTCGTGTTCCGGACGTCGCCCCGCGACGAAGCGCCCCGCGCCGACGCACAAGCCGACGCCGACGCCGGCCGCGGCGCCCGCTGAGCGGCACCGCGGCGGGGTCAGCAGCCCGGCATCGAGACCGTGACGTCGGTGGGCTGCACCATCGGCGTGTGCCACACCTCGAGGGGACCGTACTCCCCCGCCGCGCCGGTGAACGTCGCCGCGACCGTGTGGCTCTCGCCGGGGCCATTGAGGATGTTCACCTTCACCGCCGGGCGACCCAGGTGCGGGAGCGCGGTGGCCTCGGCCGGCGCCCCGTCGACGGTCGCCGACGAGAACGTCGAGCCGACCGGCCCGTAGAGCACGAGGTCGGTCGAGATCCACCCCTTCTCGAAGAAGCGCGCCGGCGAGATGTACTCGGCGAGGTCTTCGACGGCGGCCGGATCCAGGGTCGATGCGAACGTCGCGGTGGTCGTGAACGTGGGTGCGTCGGCGGTGCATTGGTCGGATGTCGCGTCGACCGCGAGCTTGGCGTAGTAGTCGAGCTTGCCCTCGGTGATGTCGTCGACGTAGACGCCGACGATGGTCTGCCCGGTGTTGTCGACGGGCAGCGTGCCCGAGACCCGTGTGTCGGCGATGTACTCGGCCTCCGCGGCATCCGATGGCACGTACATCAGGCGCCCCTCGTCGATGGCGCGGCCGAGGGACTCGACGAGGGCGCTCATGTCGCCCGAACCCGAACGAAGCACCTCGAAGACCGTCGCCGCAGCGCCGGCGAAGAACGCGTCCTGCTCCTCGGCCTCGTATCGGAAGTACACCTCGTTGAGCAGCTGCGACACCGCGTTCTCGCTCGTCAGCGTCTCACCGGTCGGCAGGGTCACCGGACCGGTCGCACCGAGCAGGTAGCTGAGCCCGACCGGGTCGAACGAGACGACGCCGTCGACCTGCGTGCCGAACGTCTCGGCCCACCACGCGCGCATGATCTCGGCGCTCTCGGTGAAGTCGGGCGTCAGTGTGATGTCCTGCATGAAGCGACCGATCTTGTCACCGTAGAGCGCCTCGGTCTCGGGATCGATCGCGACGATCGGCTCAGGCCGGTTGTTGGCGAAGTCGGCGCTCGACGCCTGCTGCGCGATCGAGATGACGCCGTCGGTCACGTTGACCATGACGATCGCCGCGGGGTTGCCTCCGGTTCCCCGGGACTCCGCGTTGTTCTGGAAGAGCATCAGGTAGTTGCGCGGACCGTCGGCGCCGAGTGCGGCCGGCAGCAGCTTCAGGGTCTTGTCGGCAGCATCGAGGGTGGGCGTCAGCTCGGCGACCACCCGGTCGAGCTTCGCGATGCCGTCGGCGACCGGGCCGATCAGCGCCGGCCGGTCGAGGCGCTCGAGTTCGGCGGCCACGTTCCGCACCGAGCTCGCGGCGGTACCGACCGTCTGGGCCAGCTGCTCGACGGCGGCGACGTCGATGGCCCCCCCCTGGGGCTTCAGCGCCTCGACGCTCACCTCCGTCGCGGGCAGGACGGCATCGGAGACGAGCTCATCGACCGACGCGGATGCGACGCGGACGGCCTGCAGGTTCGGCCCGGCCACCGGCACCCACTCCAGCGAACGCCACAGCGGGTCGTCCGTCTGCTTCCGCGCCTCGGCCGCGTACTCGGTGACCTGCTGCGCGGTCGCCTTCGCTCCCTCGTTGTCGCCGGCCGCCAGCTGCTGCTGCGTCTGCTCGGCGAGCGGGATCGCCGCCTCGAGCGCGTCCTTCGCCGCGAAGGCACGGTTCGCGAGCAGCATGCCGACGATGCCGAGCCCGACGATGACGACCACGATGCCCACGGGAACCCACAGGCGGGCGCTGCGGATCAGGGGTCGTTTCGTCGCGGGGGCTCGGCTGGTCATCCCAGACATCGTAAGTGCCGCCGCTGCATCGGCGGAATCAATACGCACCCTCCGCCCGGGCCACGGAACGCACGGTGCGGTAGAGGACGATGATGTCGCCGGTCAATGACCAGTTCTCGACGTAGTAGAGGTCGAGCCGCACGCTGTCCTCCCACGAGAGGTTCGAGCGGCCCTGCGTCTGCCAGAGCCCCGTGATGCCGGGTCGCACGAGCAGCCGGCGACGGGCCCAGGTGTCGTAGCGCTCGACCTCCGACGCGAGCGGAGGCCTGGGACCCACGAGCGACATGTCGCCGAGCAGCACGTTCACGAGCTGGGGTAGCTCATCGAGGCTGTACTTGCGGAGCACGGCCCCCACCCTGGTCACGCGCGGGTCGGCACGAAGCTTGAAGAGCACGCCGTTGCCGTCGGTGCGGTCGAGGAGGGACGGCAGCTGCGCTTCGGCGCCGACGACCATCGACCGGAACTTCAACATGTGGAACCGCTTGCCGTTGAGCCCGACGCGCTCTTGAAGGTAGAACGCGGGCCCGGGGCTGTCGCTGCGAACCAGCACCGCGATGACGAGGAACACCGGGCTCAGCAGCACGAGCGCGAGGAACGACACGACGAGGTCGAAGGCTCGCTTCGCGGCGTACTTGCGCCCTTCGAACTCGGGATAGTCGACCTGGATGAGCGGCAGCCCGGCCACGGGTCGGGCGTGGATGCGCGGGCCGGCGACATCCGTCAGCGCCGGGGCGACGATGAGGTTCGTCGACTTCGCCTCGAGCTCCCAGCCGAGCTCGCGCATGCCGCGGGGGTCGATGGTGTCGGCACCCGTGAAGATGACGGTGTCGGCGCGCGCCTCCTCGAGCACCCGGGTGAGGTTGTTGAAGTCGCCGAGCACCGGAATCCCCGGGCAGAGCTCTCGATCGACGGTGCCGCGCTCGGTGATCGCGCCCACGATGCTGAATCCGGATGTGCCGTCGCGGGCGATCTGCTGGGCGACGTGCACCGACTTCTGCCGCTCTCCCATGAGGATCGCGCGATGCGAGAACGCCCCCTCGGCGCGGCGGTGGATGAGCCACTTGCGCCATGCCCACCGGGAGACGAGGAGCAGGGCGAGGCCGAGCGGGAGTGCGACGAGCAGGTAACCGCGTCCGACCTCGGACTGCAGCAGGAATGCGACGATCGCCAGCAGGGCGAACACCCGGATCGTGGCATCCGTGATGCGCCGGTACTCACTGGTTCCGGCTCCGATGATGTTGCGGTCGCGGGTCGCGAACAGTGCCAGCGCGAGCAGCCAGCCCCCCGCCAGGATCGCCGAGACCAGCGTGTAGTTGAGCTCGAAGACCCCGCCCTGTTCGCCGGGAATGCGCAGCATCTCGCGATGCGTGCCGAATCGGATGAACTGCGACGCGTAGACCGCGAACACGATCACGATGAGGTCGGTGACCAGGAGGCGCCGAGCGTAGGCCCGCTGCCACGCAGCAACGACCGCGACCGGCGAACCGGCGACACTCTGTCGTGTCAGGGTCATGGCAGCCTCCTCGCCGTCCCGTTCTTCGGGCGACGGGGCGACGAACCCGCCGTTCGGGCGGCGGGCAAGCACAGGCTAACCCGGAATGTCCCCCGAAGAGAGGACTCCCCGACAAGTTACCCCCGAAATGGGGAGGAAACGTAGCCCGCCACCCGTTTCGTCACCGGTCGCACTACCTGGCCTCAGGAGCCGTGGCGGCATCCGCTCGATCCCGCCCGCTCGCCCACCGCAGCACCTGCTCGAGCGGCCCCCGCCCGACGTATCGGCGCCACAGCCATGCGAACACCATCGAGCCGACCACGAGACCGATGAGCAGGGGCCAGGAGTCGTCGGTGACGACGCCGTTCTCGGTGCGTTTCGCACCCGCGATCACCACGAGGTGGATCGTGTAGATGCTGAGCGGCATCGCTCCCATGGCGATGATCGGCGACAGCAGGGTCCGGGCAACCCGACGCACGGGCGGGCGGGCGAGCGCCGTCACGGCCACGAGCGCTGCGACCACGACCACGCAGACGCCGACGTTGCCGACGGTCATGATCGACTCGTGCAGCGGCACCGACCACGACGCCTCGCTCACGACCTCGGGGCCCGGCATGCTCGCCGCGATCGGCAGGAACACTGCGGCCGCGAGGCTGCCGATCAGCGCGGCCGCCGCGAGCACGCGCGCGCGTGCGAGGTCCAGTCGCGCGAGCGCGAGCCCGATCAGCATCACCGGCACCCACACGATGACCGGATAGGCACCCCCGACGACCCAGTCGGAGAGGAACTTGACCGGGGTCTGGCGCACCGCCTGGACGAACTCGGTTCGCGCGCCCAGCTCCGCCAGGCCGGGGGCGATCACCACGAGGCCGACGCCCAGCGCCAGCGCCACCCACGGACGCAGGAACAGCAGCGGCAGCATGATGAGGAACGCGACACCGTAGACGTCGAGGATGATGAAGACGAGCGGGTTCAGCAGCGCCCAGATCAGGAAGCCGAGCACGATCAGGATGACCGCGCGAATCGCGATCTGTCGGCGCAGCGTGTCGCGGCCCTCCGTGATGGGGGCCGCGCCGCCCGAGATGAACCCGAGCCCGATTCCGGCCGTCAGTGCGAAGAGCAGGCGTGGCCGCTCCTCGGCGATGGAGAGGAGCTGCGTCACCTCCACCGAAGCCACCACGGGCGCGACGTGCGCCACGAACATGCCGATGAGCGCCAGACCGCGTGCCGCGTCGACCCCGTCGACCCTGCGGGGCATCCGGTTCGCCTGGCGCGTCGGGTTCGCCTGCGGCATCCGTTGGTCTCGACTCACCACGTGGTCGTCGCTCGACCGGCTACCCGACCGCCGTGTGGTGACGTCCGTTCAGCACGCCGCCGCTCTCCTGGAGGTAGCAGACACCGCAGAGCGACTCGTACGTGACATCCTGGCCATCGATGGCGACCTGATCGCCGTCGAAGACGAACCGTCCGTCGATGAGCCGGCCGTTGAAGATCGCCTTCCGCCCGCACCGGCAGATGGTCTTCAATTCCTCGACGCTGTGCGCGATCTCGAGCAGGCGGCGACTGCCGGGGAACGCCACGGTACGGAAGTCGGTGCGGATGCCGTAGGCGAGCACCGGGATGTCGTCCATGAGCGCGATGCGCAGCAGGTCGTCGACCTGATCGGACGTGAGGAACTGCGCCTCGTCGAGGAGCAGGGCGCTGACGTCGCGCCCGAAGGCCTCGATGACGCGTGTGCGGTGCTCCTGGAACCGGTCGAGCACGTTCGTGTCGGGCTCGAGGGTGAAGTCGACGTCGCGCGTGACCCCGAGCCGCGAGAGGATGCTCCGATCGCCCTTCGTGTCGATCGAGGGCTTGGCGAGCAGCACCCGGTGGCCGCGCTCCTCGTAGTTGAAGGCCGCTTGCAGCAACGCCGTGGACTTGCCGGAGTTCATCGCTCCATACCGGAAGTACAGCTTCGCCACTAGTCGAGGTACCCATCTTCCGCCGCGCGGCGGATCAGTTCGGACTTGCGGCTCGCCGGCCGCCCGGCCTTCGCGTACTTCTCGCGCACCCGGCGAAGGTAGGTCTTCGCGGTCTCGTAGCCCACTCCCATGTGGCGCGCCACCTCGAGCGTCGAGAAGCCCTGCGTGTACAGGCGCAGCGCGCGCTCCTCCGCGGCGCTGAGGTGGGCGGAATCGTGCTCATCCTGAGCGGGTCGGCCGTCGCGCGCGGCCACGCCCTTCGACCCGGGCGGATGCCGCCGCAGCTTCTCGCCCCGGGCGACGCGTCGGGCCAGCTCGACCAGCTCCTCGGCCGGCAACGTCTTCGAGACGAATCCCGAGGCGCCCGCAGCGAGGCAGCGATCACGGGATGCCTCGTCGTCGAGCGCGCTCACCACGAGCACCTTCGCTCCGGCCGCCCTGCAGGCACGGATCCGGGACTCGATCGAGACTCCGTCGGGCAGCTGCAGGTCCATCAGCACGAGGTCGACGGGGAACGCGGGGCTGCGGATGAGCTCCATCCACGTCGTCGCGCGCACCACGACCGAGAAGTCGGGGGCGTGGTCGCCGAACCAGGTCGCGAGACTGTCGACGATCAGGCCGTGATCGTCGAGGAGCGCGAGTCGCACGGGAGGCGGTGATGCCGGCTCGGGTTCGGCGACCGGAGTCGTGGTCTCAGTCGGGCACATGCGTCACCTCCACCTTCACATTCTCACCCGTCAGGGCCACTTCCGCGCGCAGTGCGACGGCACGGGCCACGGCCGCGAACCGGTCGAGCTCGCGCCGGGTCGGCGGTGCGGCTCCGTTCACGGCCCGGATCGTGATGCGGTGACGCGGCGGATCGATCGCCAGCACCACCTCGATGGCGGTCGTGCGCCCCGAGTCCGAGAGCCACGAGAGCAGCGCCGTGAGCGCCGAGCGCTGGTCGGATGCGAGGTCGTCGGCGGCACCCGACGGATCGTCGACGACGACATCGATGGCGCGCGTCAGCTGCAGGTTCGCGGCGAGGTCGTCGAGCCAGGTCGACTCGATCCCCGCCTTCAGGGCATGCCGCAGGGTCTCGGCGAGCTCGCGGGCGTGATCGGCGTCGTCGACCGAGATGCGGTCGGCGGGCATGACGCCCGCAAGGAACGGGAGCACCTCCCTGCCGAGCACCGAGACCTGGCTCTGCTGCACCGAGCGAGCAATGCCGGCGCGGAGTTCTGCGTCTCGCTGGAGGGCGGCGCGGTTCGCCTTGCGCTGCCAGGCGAGCGTCTCGTCGACGATCGCGTAGGAGTACCCGGCGGCTGCGGCCGACAGCGAGAGGACCGCGGCGGAGTTCACCGCGATCAGCGATGCGATGGGGACATCCACGGCCGTGGCCATCGCGGATCCGACGACGAGGAACGACAGCACCGCCGCCGACAGGAGGCCGGCGGCGAGCAGGGAGAGCCAGGTGCAGTACGGGGCGAGCGCGAGGATGAGCATGCCGATCACGATCGATCCGAAGTCGTCGTAGAGCATGCGGTTCGCGCCGATGGTGCTGACGTACTCGGCGACGGCCGCGGCCACCGCGAGGCCGACCACGAGCCAGAGCCGCTCGGTCGTGAAGGGCGCGCGTTGCGGAGTCGCCGAGACGGCGGCGACGATGCCCGCCACGGCGACCAGCCCGAGGGCGATGATGGCGGCCACCGGGGAAACGACCTCTCGCCAGTGGGCGACGGTCTGCACGACCGCCGTGCCGAGGGCCAGTGCCGCGCCGATGGTGACGATCCAGGCCGCCGTGATGCCACCGATCGGGTCGGCCTCCTGCTGGCTCAGGCGTATCCGGTTCATCGGCCGCCCTCCGGTACGGTCAGCACGACCGTCGTTCCGATGCCCTTCGTCGACCAGACCCGGACGGTGCCGTCCTCCTGCTCGATACGGGCCCGCACCGAGGTGCGGAGGCCGATCCGGTCCTCGCCCACCTCGCTCTCGTCGAAGCCGACACCGCTGTCCATGACGGCGACCGTCACTTCGCCGCCTGCGAACCCGATCGCCAGCTCGGCCTCGCCGACCCCCGCATGCCGGGCGACGTTGATGACGCACTGCGCCGCTGCCTGGTCGAGGGCGGCTGCGCGGCCCGGCCCCAGCGCTCCCAGCACTGCGAGATCGCCGGTCACGCGCAGCTCGAGTCCGGCATGCTCTGCCGCGGTGAAGGTCTGCTCGAGCGTCGGCGCGGTCTGGGTCGCCGCGTCCGCCGGCCGCGACCCCGGCGAGCCCGCGCGGGCCGCAGCGCCGTTGCGCCCCGGCTCGTCGGCGAAGTGCGCGTGCTCGGTCGCCCAGTCACGGCCGACGATGAGGCCCAGGTCTCGTCGGATGCCTTCGCGGAGTCGCTCGTCGACCGGTCCGGACCCGGCCGCCGCGATGGCGACGAGGTGACTGAGCGCCGTGTCGTGAAGCCTGGCCGTCGCGCGAAGCTCGTAGTCGTGCCGGATGGCGAGTTCGCGGTTCTGCTGGCTGGCCCGATGCAGTCCGGTCTCACGACGTTGATCCGAGGAACGGGTGACGCCGTCGTAGATGCGGACCACGAGGAAGATGCCGAATGCCATGCCGGCGGCCAGGTTCGGCGCCCAGGTCGCACCCGCGATCATCGCGCCGAGGAAGGTGGCCGCGAGGCCCAGGCCGTACCCGAGCGTTCCCCACGTGATCGCGATCGCGGTGCCGACTCCAGCTCCCCCGACGAGGATGAGGGCGACACGCGGAAGGGCCAGGAGCACGTTGTTCGTCGATTCGAATCCGTACGCCGGATCCATGACCAGCACGGTCGCGGCGAGCACCGCGCCGGCACCGGCCACGAGGTACAGCACCGTGAACGTCACCGAATCGAACCGTGCGACGAGCAGGAGCAGCAGCGCCATCGCGCCGCAGAGCGCCGCTCCTGCCCAGCCCGCGGGGTCGGCGTTCACGACGGCGCCGATGAGGCTGATCAGCGCGCCGATGCCGAGGCAGACCCATGCCGCGCAGTGGCCAGCATGCGCGAGGGCGCGGCTCATGGAGTCCCGCGCAAGGTGGCCCGGTAACCCCAGGGTCATCGTGCTTCCTCCGCTCGGGGGCCCCGCAGCACTGGGGTGTGCGGTGGCCTTGACCCGGATTATCCCAGTTCGACCCGGTTCGCGGCATCCGTCGAAAGACGCAAGCAGTTTCTCGCTCCAGGGCCTGCCTTCTCAGAAGAGGGCGGACGGGTCGGATGGCGCTCCGAACGCGTCGGGCAGTGAGGCATCGGTTCGCCGGGGCGCTCGCCCGCGCCTCGCCGCCTCGAGGGCGGTCGACCTGACGCCGCCCGTCGACGGATCCTCCCGCCCCTGTTCGAGACCGTGCGCCCTGATGAGCGGGCGGATGCGATCGGCGAGCCACCGGCGGTACTCCTTGGGCGCGTAGGTGTTCTTGCCGTAGTACATCGACCGGTACTTCGGTACCAGCTCGGGATGTTCCCGCTCGAGCCACTGCATGAACCAGGCCTTCACGCCCGGCTTGAGGTGCAACGCGGTGTAGAGCACGCTCGTTGCGCCCGCGTCCTTGGCCTGCCGGAGGGACTCGTCGAGGTGCGCCCGAGTGTCGGTGAGGTACGGGAGGATCGGCATGAGGAACACCGAGCAGTCGAGCCCGGCCTCGCGCACCGCAGTGACGGTCGCGAGGCGCGCCTTCGTGGTGGGCGTGCCCGGCTCGATGGACTGCTGCAGGTCGTGGTCGTACACCGCGATCGACATGGCGAGGTCGACGGGCACACGCGTGGCGGCATCCGCCAGCAGTGGCAGGTCTCGTCGCAGCAGCGTGCCCTTCGTGAGGATGCTGAACGGCGTGCCGCTCGACGTCAGCGCATCGATGATGCCGGGCATGAGCGCGTAGCGACCCTCGGCGCGCTGGTAGGGGTCGGTGTTCGTGCCGAGCGCCACCGGCTCATGGCGCCACGACGGCCTCGCGAGCTCGGTGCGCAGCACGTCGCCGACGTTCACCTTCACGATGATCTGCCGATCGAAGTCGTCGCCCCCATCGAGGTCGAGATACGTGTGCGTCGGCCGCGCGAAGCAGTAGACGCACGCATGGCTGCAGCCCCGGTAGGGGTTGATCGTCCAGCTGAATGGCATCGCCGACTGGCCCGGCACGCGGTTGAGCGCGGACTTCGCGAGCACCTCGTGGAAGGTGACCCCAGCGAACTCGGGCGTCTGCACCGAGCGCACGAGGTTGTTCAGCTTCGCGAGCCCCGGCAGCGTGTCCGACTGCTCGACGCCGAGTTCCCGGTTGCTCCACCGCATACCGACATTCGAACACACGTTCGAAACTCAGGCAAGCGCATGTGGCGGCGAGCCGCAGCGCGCCGGGGTGTCGGGAGCTGGAGGCGACGCCTCTCGGTTCACCCGTGGAAGGGCGTCGCCGAGATGATCTCGCCCTCGATGAGCCGGCCGGTCGGCGTCTCGTACGCGAACCCGTCGCCCGCGTACTTGCCGATGATCGCCTCGCCCAGCGGAGAGGTCGGCGAGTACACGTCGATGTCGATGTCGGCGTCGTCGGCGGTGAGGCCGCGCTGCGCGAGGAGGAACGTCGTCGTCGAGGCATCGCCGCCGAACTGCACGACGATGATCATGCCCGGCTCCACCAGCCCGTCGTCGGGCTTGTCACCCACCTCGGCTCGCCGAAGGATCGACTTCAGCTCGAGGATGCGCGCCTCCGTCTGCGGGCCGACATCCCCCGTGCGGCTGGTGAGCTCGCCGAGCTCCGCCTGGAGGCGATCGTAAGCGGCTTGCGTGAGCCAGAGGGTGTCGTGCGAAGACGTCGACATCAGGTCTCCTGTCGTATCGGGCCACTCGGTTCGAGCTCCCGCCGATGAAACGTAAACTGCCAGTTTACCCGAGCCGGCGGCGGATGGAGATTCCCGCCCGCTCACACCGCCTCGGGCGCATATGCTTCCTCCGGCATGGGCGGCGGCTCCGGCATGCCGACCCTGCGACCGGCCGTGAGTTCGAGGGTCTCCCCCGCCCACCGACGCCGCAGCCACCGGTCGTGGCTGGCGATCACGACGGCACCCGGATACGTGCCGAGTGCGTCTTCGAGATCGGTCGCCAGGTCGAGCGACAGGTGGTTGGTCGGTTCGTCGAGCAGGAACACGTGCGGCGGCCGCGCGATGACGAGCGCGAGCGCCAGCCGACGCTGCTGGCCGACCGAGAGGGCGCCGACCGGCCGCGACTCATCGCGCCGGGAGACGAGCCCGAGGCTCGACAGCGGCCCCTGCCCCGCCCGCCGCTCACCGAGAACGCGCTCGTACAGCCGTCGCGGCGAGACATCCGCGTCGCCGAACCGCACATCCTGCTCGAGCAACTGCACTCGCAGGCCCTTGCGCCGGTGCACGGCGCCGCGGTCCACGGCGGTCGTGCGCGCCATGACCCCGAGGAGCGTCGACTTGCCCGCTCCGTTCGCGCCCGTCACGAGCAACCGCGTGAGCGGAGCCACCCACAACGCCTCGATGTCGAGTCGGCCGGCGACCGCGACATCCGACAGCTTCAGCAGCAGGCCGGATGCCTCGTCGAGCGCGTGCGACCCCGACGGGATGCCGGCGAACTCGAGCGGCGCCGGGGGCTTCGGGACCTGCTCGCGCTCGAGGACTGCGAGACGTTGGGCGGCATTGCGCACTCGCCGACTGATCTGCCCGTCGACGCGATCGCCCTGGCGACCGTAGGCCATCTTGTTGCGATCGGCCATCGGGGCGTGATGCGAGACGTGACGCGCGGTCTCAGCCACCCCGGTGCGCAGGCGCTGCAACTCGTCCTGCTCGGCCTCGTACTGGCGGCGCCAGCGCTCGCGCTCGGCGGCCTTCACGTGGAGGAACTCGCTGAACCCCCCGCCGAAGACGGTGCCGCCGGATGCCGCGAGCCGGTCGCGTCTCGTGATCGCCGGGTCCGCGGTGGCGTTGCGGGTGCCGTCGCCGGCGAGCGCGAGGGCTCCCGCGCGCGCCGGATCGAGGTCGAGCAGGCCGGTTGCCACGCGGTCGAGGAACTCGCGGTCGTGGCTCGCGAACATCACGGGCCCACGCCAGGCGCGAAGTCGTGTCTCGAGGAACTCCGCCGCGGCATCGTCGAGGTGATTCGTGGGTTCGTCGAGCAGCAGGGCGTCGGGCGCGCGGAGCAGCAGCGCCGCGAGCGCGAAACGGCTGCGCTGGCCGCCCGAGACCTCGTCGAGGCGGCGGTCGAGGCCGATCCCCGCGAGCCCGAGTCCGTCGATCAGCTCGTCGCGACGTGCCTCGGCGGTCCAGACGTCGACGCGCTCTGCCGCCTCGAGGGCATCGGCGTAGCGGTCGGCGGGGTCTGCGGGTCGAGGAGCGCCGCCGAAGGCGGCGCGTCTCGAGGCCACTCCCGCGGCAGCCGGGTCTCGAGACGCGTCGCTTCGCGGCGCTCCTCGACCCTCAGCTGCCGCGTCCGCGAGCGCGGCGGCCGCCTCGTCGAGCTCGCGCTCGATCGCGCGGACCTCGGCAAGTGCGTCCTCGAGCACCTCGCCGATCCGGTCGTGGGGCCGGAACGGCAGCTCCTGCTCGAGGAAGCCGGTGCGGAGCGGCCGCGAGAGGCGCCCCGAGACCGTGGCGCGTTCGAGTGCGGGGTCGGATGCGGCATCCGCTCGCCCAGCGCTCGTCGCGATGAGTCGCAGCAGCGTGGACTTTCCGGCGCCGTTCTCTCCGATGAGGCCGAGCCGCTCGCCGGGCGACACGGCGAAGCCGAGATCGGTGAAGACGCGTCGATCGGGATACGAGGCCGACAGGCCGTCGGCGTGGATGTGGAGGGAGTGTGAGAGTCGTACAGCCATGCGGAACGTCCGTTCGCGAAGGCTCCCGGGTCGCCGACCCTCGCCACGTCGGGCGGGCGGCACCGAACGATGCACCGAGCGGGCGCACCCGCCTGCGGTGCGAGGCGGACGACGACCCGGGAGCGGAGTGGAAGATCCCGCCGGGCATCTACCGTCACGAAGGGAGCGCACGCGAACACTGTCGCGATCAGTGCGAGGAGCACACCCGACGTCAACGGCGCCTCAGGCGCGGGACGATGGGATGTGCTCACTTCATAGCGGGGTCGACGATAGCAGGTCGTGCGCACGTTCGCCACCGTCGGGGGAGAGCACTCAGGCCGGCACGGGCGAGAGCTTCGCCAGGCGCAACCACGTCTCGACGACCGTGTCGGGATTGAGGGAGACCGACTCGATGCCCTGGCCCACCAGCCACTCGGCCAGATCAGGATGATCGCTCGGGCCCTGCCCGCAGATGCCGATGTACTTGCCGTGGCGCCGGCACGCCTCGATCGCCATGGCGAGCATCTTGAGCACGGCGGGGTCGCGCTCGTCGAACGTGTCGGCGACGAGCGACGAGTCGCGGTCGAGGCCCAGGGTGAGCTGCGTCATGTCGTTCGACCCGATCGAAAACCCGTCGAAGTGCTCGAGGAACTCGTCGGCGAGCAGCGCGTTCGACGGCACCTCGCACATCATGATGACCTTGAGGTCGTTCTCGCCCCGCCGCAGCCCGTTCTCAGCGAGCAGGTCGACGACGGCGCTCGCCTCGCCGACCGTGCGCACGAACGGCACCATGATCTGCACGTTCGTGAGCCCCATCTCGTCGCGCACGAACCGCAGCGCCTCGCACTCCATGTCGAAGCAGTCGCGGAAGTCGTCGGAGATGTACCGCGACGCGCCGCGGTAGCCGATCATCGGGTTCTCCTCGTGCGGTTCATAGCGCTCCCCGCCCATGAGGTTGGCGTACTCGTTCGACTTGAAGTCGCTGAGCCGCACGATCACGGGTTCGGGTGCGAACGCCGCGGCGAGCATCGAGACGCCCTCCGCGACGCGCTGCACGAAGTAGTCGCGCGGCGACGGATAGGCGGCGATCTTCTTCGCCACCGCGTCTTTCAGGTCGCCCGGGAGCGTATCGAACTCGAGCAGGGCACGCGGATGGATCCCGATCTGCCGATTGATCACGAACTCGAGACGCGCCAGGCCCACGCCCTTGTTCGGCAGCTTCGCGAAGGCGAAGGCCTGATCGGGCGTGCCGACGTTCATCATGATCTTGACGGGGGCCTGCGGCATCCGATCGAGCTGTGTCTCCTGCTCTTCGAAGGCGAGTCGGCCGGCGTACACGAACCCCTCATCGCCCTCGGCGCAGGAGACCGTGACCTCGGTGCCGTCGGTGAGCACGCGGGTCGCGTCGCCCGTGCCGACGACGGCGGGGATGCCGAGCTCGCGGGCGATGATCGCCGCGTGGCATGTGCGCCCGCCGCGATTCGTGATGATCGCCGAGGCCCGCTTCATGATCGGCTCCCAGTCGGGGTCGGTCATGTCGGCCACGAGCACATCGCCGGCCTGGAACTGGTCCATGTCGACGAGGTCGGTGAGCACGCGCACCGGCCCGGCGCCGATCTTCTGGCCGATCGCCCGGCCCGCACTGACCACCTCGCCGCGCTGCTCGAGCACGAAGCGCCGCATGACATTGCCATCGGCTCGCGAGACCACGGTCTCGGGGCGCGCCTGCAGGATGTAGAGCTCGCCGTCGACGCCGTCCTTGCCCCACTCGATGTCCATCGGGCGGCCGTAGTGCTCCTCGATCGTGAGGGCGTGCCGGCCGAGCTCCTCGACCTCGTCGTCGGTGATGCTGAAGCGCGCGCGATCTTCGACCGGGACGTCGCGGAACACCGTGCTGCCGCCGACGCTCGTGCTGTCGGTGTAGCGCATCGCGATCGCCTTCTCGCCGATCGAGCGCTTGAGGATCGCCGGCCGCCCTTCACGGAGGGCCGGCTTGTACACGTAGAACTCGTCGGGGTTCACGGCACCCTGCACGACGGCCTCGCCGAGTCCGTACGAGCTCGTGATGAACACGGCGCGATCGAACCCCGACTCGGTGTCGACGGTGAACAGCACGCCGGAGGCGCCGACATCCGACCGCACCATCCGCTGCACGCCGGCGGACAGGGCGACGTCGTGGTGGTCGAAGCCGTGGTGCACGCGGTAGGCGATCGCGCGGTCGTTGTAGAGCGACGCGAAGACGCTGCGGATCGCCGCCAGGATGTTGTCGATGCCGCCGATGTTGAGGAACGTCTCCTGCTGCCCGGCGAAGCTCGCCTCGGGCAGGTCTTCAGCGGTCGCGCTCGAACGCACCGCCCAAGTGACGTCTTCAGGATTGGAGTCGTTCTCGAGGAGCTTCGCATAGGCCGAGCGGATGTCGCGCTCGAGGTCGCTCGGGAACGGCTGCTGCTCGATCCATTCCCTGATCGACGAGCCGACGCGGGCGAGCTCGGCCACGTCGTCGGTGTCGAGCTGCTCGACGGCCGCGCGAATGCGGTCGTCGAGGCCGTCGTGGGCCAGGAAGGATCGGAAGGCGTCGGCGGTGGTCGCGAACCCGCCCGGAACCCGCACACCCGCGTCGGAGAGGTGCGACACCATCTCGCCGAGCGAGGCGTTCTTGCCGCCGACCTGGAGGAGGTCGTTCATGCCGATCTCGTCGAACCAGAGGATGTTGCTCATCGTTGTGTCCCTCGCTCGGTGTTGCGTCGTGGTCGCCGTGTTCTTGCCCCGGCCATGGTTCGCGGTGTCTGCCCGTGTCGGGTCATGCCCGCAAGTGCATGGTCTGCATGATGACGGCCGACATCTCCTCGACGCTCTTCGTCGAGGAGTTCAGGAATGGGATGTGGTTGCGGCGGTAGAGGTCTTCGGCGCGTCGCAACTCGAGCGTGCACTGCTCGAGGCTGGCGTACCGCGAGTTCGGGCGACGCTCGTGCCGCACCTGGCTGAGCCGCAACGGCGTCGTGGTCAGCCCGAAGCAGCGTTTCGCGTATTTCGCGACGGAACGCGGCAAACCGTCGGTGGGGAAGTCGTCGTCGGTGAGCGGATAGTTGGCGACGAGGAGGCCGTACTGCAGCGCGAGGTACATGGTGGTCGGGGTCTTGCCGCATCGGCTCGGGGCGATGAGCACGACGTCGGCCTGGTCGAGGGCCCGCCGACTCTGGCCGTCATCGTGCTCGATGGCGTACTCGACGGCGCGCATCCGCGCGAAGTACTTCTCGACGTCGCCGACGCCGTGGAACTGCCCGAGCTGGGCCGACGCGGTCGTGCCGAGCGCCTCCTCGAGCTCGACCAGGTGGCCGGCGAGCAGGTCGATGATCACCGCGTTCGCGCCGGCGATCACGGCGCGCACGTCGGCCGCCTTGACCGTGGTGAACACGATCGGCAGGCCACCGTTCGCGGCCGCCTGATCGATGTCGTGAACGACTTTGCGCGCGCCTTCCACCGTGTCGATGAACGGAATCGTGTGGCGCGCGAACCCGATCGTCGGGAAGTTGGCCAGGAGGGCGTTCCCGACGGTTTCAGCGGTGATGCCCGTGCTGTCGGAGACGAAGTACGCCCGGCGCTTCGCCGTCTGCACCGGGATCGACCCGGTCGCGATCGGAACGCTGCGGTCGATCATGGGATGCCGCTCTCACGCGTGGCGCCACGGCAGAAGGATCCCCTCATGAATTGACCCTAACCTCGAGGACTGCTCTTCCTTCGCCGCTCCCGACGAGAAAGAACCGGACTTCTTGCTCTGTCATCATGATCACGCGCTCAACGGACCGGTCGTCGCTCTGCCCGTCGGCTCGGCTTCAGGCCGACGGCGTGGGATCAGGACGAGTCGGCGCGGTCCGGTCCTGGTTTCGCGGTGTCGGCCTCCTGATTCCGCGTCTCAGCTGCTCAGTGCGCGCAGGCGTGGGGCGAGGTCGCGTTCGAACAGCTCCAGGAACCGGCGCTGGTCGTGGCCGGGGGCGTGGAACACGAGGTGGTTGAACCCCCAGTCCACGTATTGCTTGATTCCGGCGACGACCTGGTCGGGGTCGGTGCCCACGATCCACCGCTTCGCGATCTGCTCGATCGGTAACGCGTCCGCGACCCGCTCCATCTCGACCGGGTCGGTGATGTCGTGCTTCTGCTGCTTCGACAACGACAACGGCGACCAGAACCGGGTGTTCTCCAACGCGGCATCCTCGGTCTGTTCGTACGACACCTTGATCTCGATCATCCGGTCCAGGTCATCGAACGAACGGTCGGATGCCGCGGCCCCCTCCGTCACCGCCGGGATCAGCTGATCCACATACAGCTCGGCACCCTTGCCCGAGGTGCAGATGAACCCGTCCCCGGCCCGGCCCGCGTACTTCGCCACCGTCGGCCCGCCCGCCGCGATGTACACCTATAAGCGACAGCCCCCGGCGCGACCGGCTCGGACGCCGCCGGAGTGACCGGCTCGGGCGCCGCGGTCGCCGGTGCCAACCCAGCCGCAGGCCACGGCTCGCCGCCCTTGACACGCGGCAGACCACGACGAAGCGCGCGACCGGATGCGGTCGCCGCCGTCGCGACGACCGGCGCTCCAGCAGTGTGCGAGGTCGGCACGGCGGCGGCAACGCCATCCCCCTCCGCCGCGGGAGACTGGACCGTGACGCTCGGCGCCTCCGCCGCCGGAGCCGCGTGCTGCGGTGCCGGGGCGGTGACCGACGCCGCGGCGGGCAGCGTCACTCGGCCGGCGGACGGCCACGGCTCACCGCCCGCGACCCTCGGCAACCCGCGACGGATCGGCCGAGAGCCACCCGTCGGCGCGGCAGGCGCCGCAGCCGCCACGACAGGGTCCGCCACGCCGGGGTCCGCCACGACGGGCTCCACCGCGGCCGGTTCCGTCACGCTGGGTGCGGGCGGCGTCCCGGAGATCACCGACGGGGCCGCGGCATCCGCTCTCATCGGCTGCTCGGGTGCAACCGCGACAGGGTCGCGATCGAGTACCGCTACCGGGGCCTCCCCGCCGGGCGGCCAGGGTTCGCCCCCGGGCCATCGCGGAAGACCGCGTCGAACCAACCGAGCGTACGTTGCCATTGGTGCCTACTTCGTCTTCTTCGCGTCGAGTGCCGAGATCAGCTGCGGCACCACGGTGAACACATCGCCGACCACGCCGAAGTCGGCGATCTCGAAGATCGGCGCCTCGGCGTCCTTGTTGATCGCGACGATCGTCTTCGCGGTCTGCATGCCGGCGCGGTGCTGGATGGCGCCCGAGATGCCGAGCGCAACGTACAGCTGCGGCGACACCGACACGCCCGTCTGACCGACCTGGTGGTTCTGCGGAATGTAGCCCGCATCGACCGCGGCACGCGACGCACCCACGGCAGCGCCGAGCGCATCCGCGAGTTCCTCGACGAGCGCGAACTTCTCCTCCGAGCCCAGCCCGCGACCGCCCGACACGACCTTCGCCGCCCCGCGCAGCTCGGGCCGGGACGAGGTCACCACGGCCTCGTCGACCGAGACGACCGTGCCCGCCTTGCGGCCCGACGCCGCCACCGCGAGCTGCTCCACCACCGGCGGCGCGACCGCCTCGGCGCGGGCATCGATCGCGCCCTGCCGGACCGTGATCACGGGCGCCCCGAACGTCACCGCGGAGTCCACGTTGTAGGCGCCGCCGTAGACGGAGTGATGTGCGACCACACCCTGGTCGTCGCGCGAGATCCCGACCGCGTCCACCGCGAGGCCCGAGCGAGTACGCGCAGCGAACCGGCCCGCGACTTCCCGTCCTTCGATCGAGTTCGACACCAGGATCGCATCCGGTCCCACCAGGTCGGATGCCGCGACCAGCGCATCCACGATCGGAACCGTCAGCCCGGACCCGGGCGCCGCGACCAGCACGGTTGCCGCACCGAGGGCGGCTGCGGCATCCACCAGCCCTGCGGCATCGGAGGTCAGCAGCGCCACCGGTGTGCCCACCCCTGCCGCCGCACCGAGCAGGCCAGGAGCGCTCTTCGCGAGCTGGCCCGACGGGGTCACGTCCAGCAGCACCAGGATCGAATCGTTTGCGTACACAGCCATGGTCGCGCCTTTCACACCAGTCGGTTCTGGACCAGGAACTCCGCGAGCTGCTCGCCCGCGTCGCCCTCATCCGAGATCTTCACGCCCGCCGCCCGCGGCGGCTTCTCGGCGAGCCCGATCATGATCGACCGGGCCGCCTCCGGATCCTCGGGATCGACACCGAGATCGGCCAGGCTCAACGTCTCGAACGGCTTCTTCTTCGCCGCCATGATGCCCTTGAAGTTCGGGAACCGGGCATCGGGCAACCGCTCCGTGACCGAGATCACGGCCGGCAACTCCGCGGTCACCCGCATCGTTGCCCCGTCGCTCGCCCGCTCGCCCGACACGGTGCCGTCACCGATCTCGACCGAGTTCAGGTTCGTGGCGGCCGGCACATCGAGCAGCTCCGCGATCATCGCGGGCAGCACCCCGCCCGACCCATCCGTCGACAGGTTGCCCGCGACCACCAGGTCGAACCCGGCGCGCTTCACCGCCGCAGCCAGCACCTCGGCCGTGAGCCCGAGGTCGGCGCCCAGCAGGCCCTCGTCAGCTACGTGCACCGCCGACGCGGCACCCATCGCGAGCCCCTTCCGGATCGTCGAGGCCGACCCCTCGGGCGCCATCGACATCACCACGACCTCGGTATCAGCATGCTTGTCGGCGTAGCTGAGCGCGACCTCGAGCGAACGCTCGCCGATCTCATCGAGCACCGGCTCGCTCGCACCACGATCCGCGAGGCCGGTCTCGAGATCCAACTTCCGGTCCCCGTACGTGTCGGGAACCTCCTTGACCAGAACGACGATCTTCATCGGCTACTCTCCTCTGCCGGGGGTCGAATCGAAATGTCGGGGATTCCGCGCTGCGGAAGCCCGTGAGGCCCGTGAAGGGCTAGCGTGGACAGGAATGCCCGAACGCGTGCGAAGGAGGTCGGCATGGCACAGCGGAGGCCGCTGCCCGTGGACCCGATCGCCGAAGCGAAACGCCAGTGGGCCGAGCACGGATGGACGGATGCCGCGACCGGCATGTCGGCGGTCACGTCGATCATGCGCGCGCAGCAGATCATGCTCGGGCGCGTCGAGCGCGCGCTGAAGCCGTTCGGTCTGTCGTTCGCCCGGTTCGAGATGCTTCGACTGCTCGCGTTCACGCGTGAAGGGCGGATGCCCATGGCCAGCGCCATCGCGCGACTGCAGGTGCATCCGACCAGCGTCACGAACACGGTCGACCGGCTCTCACGAGATGGCCTCGTGCGGCGGGAGCCGCATCCTGAAGACGGTCGGGCAGCCCTGGTCGTGCTCACTCCCGAGGGTCGGGAACTGGTCGAGCGGGCGACGCTCGCCCTCAACGAGGTCTTCGTCGAGCCGGGCCTGGCCGAAGACGACACCCTGCAACTGGTGCGGATCCTCGCCAGATTCCGCAAGGAGGCCGGCGACTTCGCCGACCCGCAGCCCATGCCCGACCCGCTCTGAGTTCGTGCCTGCTCAGCTGTGAGTGAATTCGGGTGTGCGCTTCTCACGGAACGCCCCCATCCCTTCACGCTGGTCGTCGAGCGCGAACGTCGCGGCGAACGCCTGCTTCTCGATGCGCAGCCCCTCCGAGAGCCCGGCCTCCTGGGCGGCCTGCAGGGCGTCCTTGGCGGCATAGACGACGGGCAGCGACTTCGATGCGATGATCTCGGCGACCTTCTCGGCCTCGGCGAGCAGGTCGGCGGCGGGCACGATGCGCGAGACGAGGCCCGCGCGCTCGGCCTCTTCGGCACCCATCATCCGGCCTGTCAGAACGAGTTCCGCGGCCTTGTACTTGCCGACGGCGCGCGGCAACCGCTGCGTGCCGCCGATGCCCGGGATGACACCGAGATTGATCTCGGGTTGGCCGAACTTCGCCGTGTCGGCAGCGAGGATGATGTCGCACATCATCGCCAGCTCGCATCCTCCGCCGAGGGCGAAGCCCGACACTGCCGCGATGACGGGCGTGCGGAGTCGTCCGAAGTCGCCCCACGACTTGAACGGGTCGTGCAGGTACATGTCGACGTACCCCTTGTCGGCCATCTCCTTGATGTCGGCGCCGGCGGCGAACGCCTTCTCGGAACCGGTGAGCACGATCGCGCCGATTCCCGGGTCGTGATCGAACTCCTTGCCGGCCGTGACGATCTCACGGATGAGCGTCGAATTGAGGGCGTTGAGCGCCTCGGGCCGGTTCAGGGTGATCCATCCGACGCGTCCGCGCGTCTCGACGATGATGGTCTCGTAGTCGGTCACTGGAGCTCCTTCATGCCTCGACGCTCGCGACGTCCGCGAGCGATTGGTCTCGAATCGTGTTGATGATGCCCGAGAAATCCCTGCCGGCCCCCTCACCTGCGGCGAATTCGCCGTAGATGCTGCGGGCGAGCAACCCGAGCTTGGCGTCGACGCCGGTGAGGGCGATCGCGTGCTCGGCGAGCCCGAGGTCCTTCGACATCAGCGCGCCGGCGAAGCCGGGCTGGTAGTCGTTGTTCGCCGGGCTGGTCGGCACTGGTCCGGGCACCGGGCAGTTCGTCGTGAGCGCCCAGCACTGGCCCGACGCGTTCGATGCGACGTCGAAGAGCGCCTGATGCGTGAGGCCGAGACGCTCACCGAGCACGAAGGCCTCGGCGACGGCGATCTGCGAGATGCCGAGGATCATGTTGTTGCAGATCTTCGCGGCCTGGCCGAGGCCGGCACCACCGCAGTGGACGATGCGACGGCCCATGGCCTCGAGGATCGGGAGGGCCTCGGCGAAGTCCGCTTCGCTGCCGCCGACCATGAACGCGAGGGTCGCGTTCTCCGCTCCGACGACGCCGCCCGAGACGGGTGCGTCGAGGCTGCGATGCCCAGCAGCCTCCGCGAGTCGATGCGCCGCGCGCGACTCGTCGACGGCGATGGTCGACGAGTCGATGAACAGCGTCCCGGGTCGGGCCGCGGCGAGCAGTCCTGTGCTCTCGTCCGGACCGTCGTAAGCCTGGTGCACGTGACGGCCGCTGGGCAGCATCGTGATGACGATGTCGGCGGATGCCGCGGCGTCCGCTCCCGACGCCGCCACCGTGACGCCGGCCGCTGCCGCCGCCTCGAGGGCAGTAGGCACGACGTCGAAGCCGACGACGTCGTGGCCGGCCTTCACGAGGTTTGCGGCCATGGGACCACCCATGTGGCCGAGTCCGATGAATCCGATCGTGCTCATGCTGTCTCCTTCGACGCGAGTTCTGCTGACAAACCGAGGTCCCCGTCGGACGGCTCCTCGAAGACTGCGGCGACGTCCGCGTGGGTCACCGCGCCATGACTCGACGGACTCCATTGCGGGTTGCGGTCCTTGTCGATGAGCTGAGCGCGGATACCCTCGGCGAAGTCGGGGACGCCCGACATGTGGCGGGAGACTCGATATTCCTGATCAAGAGCGGCCTCGAGCCCGGGAAGCTCCCGCGCACGGCGCAGGGACTCGAGCGTGACGGCCAGCGCGAGCGGCGACTTCCGGTCGATGCTGTCGGCGAGGGCGGATGCCTCGGGGTCGCCCTGCTCACGCAGCCGGTCGATGATCTCGGTGACCGAGTCCCCCGCGAAGGCGTCGTCGGTCCATTCGCGCTGGCCCGCGAGGACACCGGGCTGGGGCGCGTCAGCGAGCATTGCGATGGCCGTGGTGGGCGCCTGCCATTCGAGCGCCCTCAGCAGCGCCGGAATGCGTTCACTGGGCACGAAGACGTCGGCGAAGCCCACGAGGATCGCGTCAGCCGGGCCGATGCTGGCCGCCGCGAGCGCGAGGCGGGTGCCCAGTCCGCCGGGAGCACGCGACAGCAGCCAGGTGGCGCCGACGTCGGGCACGAATCCGATGGTCACCTCGGGGAACCCGAGCATGGATCGCTCCGTCACCACCCGATGCGAGCCGTGCGCCGAGACGCCGATGCCGCCACCGAGCACGATGCCGTCCTGGATCGCCACGAACGGCTTGGGATAGGTGGCGATTCGCGCGTTCATCGCGTACTCGTCGCGCCAGAAAGCTGCGGCCCCCATGCCGTCGGACCCGGTGACATCCCGATGCAGGCTGACGACGTCGCCGCCCGCGCAGAGCCCGCGGTCGCCGGAACCGATCACCGCGACGGTGGCAATGGAATCATCGTCGGCCCACCTGTCGAGCGCGGCACTGATGAGGCGGACCATCTCGTGCGTCAGCGCATTCATCGCCTTGGGCCGATTCAGCGTCAGCAGACCGAGCTTGCCTCGTTGCTCGACGATGACCTCGGCGCCGACGCCGTGCGCGCTCATCGTGCCCTCGCCAAGAGGTCGCGGCCGACGATGAGCTTCATGATCTCGTTGGTCCCCTCGAGGATCTGGTGGACCCTGAGGTCGCGGACGACGCGCTCGATGCCGTACTCGTGCAGATAGCCGTCCCCGCCGTGCAGCTGCAACGCGGCATTGGCGGCATTGAATGCGGCGTCGGTTGCATACCGCTTGGCGAGCGCGCAGGCGGCGGCCACGTCGGGGGCGTCCTCGTCCATCTTGTCGGCGGCACGCTGCAGGAGCGCTCGGGCGGCCTGCAGCTCGGTCTCCATGTCGGCGAGGGTGAAGACGATCGACTGGTTCGCCGCGAGCGGCTTGCCGAACGCCTCACGCTCCTGCACGTACTGGAGGGCGCGCTCGAGCGCCCACTGGGCACCGCCGAGCGAACAGGCGCCCATGTTGACGCGGCCACCGTTGAGCCCCTTCATGGCGATCGCGAAGCCGTCGCCCTCGGCACCCAGGCGGTTCGAAACCGGCACGCGCACGTCGTCGAAGATCACCTGACGTGTGGGTTGCGCGTTCCAGCCCATCTTGTGCTCGTTCGGGCCGAAGCTGAGCCCGGGGGTTCCACCCGGCACCACGATCGCCGAGATGCCCCGTGATCCTGAGCCGGGTTCGCCGGTGCGGGCCATGACGACATACACCGCTGAGGAACCGGCGCCCGAGATGAACTGCTTGACCCCGTTGATGACGTAGTCGTCGCCCTCGCGTCGGGCCGAGGTCGTGATGGCCGCGGCATCCGACCCCGCGCCCGGTTCGGTCAGGCAGTAGCTGCCGAGATCGGTCATCGCGACCATGCCGGGGACCCAGGTCTGACGCTGCACCTCGTTGCCGAACGCGTCGATCATCCAGGCCACCATGTTGTGGATCGAGATGTATGCGGCGATGGTGGTGTCGCCCTTCGCGAGCTCCTCGAAGATCGCGACGGCGTCGGCGCGTGACAGGCCCGAGCCGCCCACGTCCTCCTGCACGTAGACGCCGCCGAGCCCGAGCTCTCCGGCCTGTGCGAGCGCGTCGACCGGGAAGTGCTTCGAGGCGTCCCACTCGGCCGCGTTCGGAGCCAGCACCGTCGACGCGAAGTCACGGACCGCCTCGACGATCGCGAGGCGTTCTTCGGTGATGATGGTCATGGGTCTCGTCCGCCTCAGTGCATCGTCGGGATGACGAAGCTCGCGCCCTCGCGCAGATCGTGCGACAGCCAGCGGCTCGTGACGGTCTTGGTCTTCGTGTAGAAGCGGAAGGCGTCGGGGCCGTGCTGGTTGAGGTCGCCGAAGCCCGAGCGCTTCCAGCCGCCGAACGTGTGGTACGCGATCGGCACCGGGATCGGCACATTCACGCCAACCATGCCGACGTTCACACGGGCGCTGAAGTCGCGGGCGGTGTCGCCGTCGCGGGTGAAGATCGACACGCCGTTGCCGTACTCGTGATCGGTCGCCATGGCGAGCGCCTGCTCGTAATCGTCGGCGCGGGCGATGAACAGCACCGGACCGAAGACCTCCTCCTTGTAGACCGTCATGTCGGTGGTGACGTCGTCGAAGAGCGTCGGACCGAGGTAGAAGCCGTTCTCATAGCCCTCGACGGTGTAGCCGCGGCCATCGGCGAGGAGTGTGGCCCCCTCCTCGATGCCCTTCTGGATGTAGCCCTCGACGCGCTGGAGCGCCTCTGCGCTGACGAGGGGTCCATAGTCGACTCCCTCTGCGAGTGCGGGGCCGACCTTCAGTTCCTTCACCCGCTCGGTGAGCTTGACCGACAGGGCGTCAGCCGTCTCCTTGCCGACCGGCACGGCGACCGAGATGGCCATGCACCGCTCGCCCGCCGAGCCATACCCGGCGCCGATCAGGGCATCGGCGACTTGATCGAGATCGGCGTCGGGCATGACGATCATGTGGTTCTTCGCCCCGCCGAAGCACTGGGCGCGCTTGCCGTACGCTGCGGCCGTTTCGTAGATGTACTGCGCAATCGGCGTCGAGCCGACGAAGCCCACGGCCTTCACGCGGTCGTCATGCAGGATCGCGTCGACCGCCTCCTTGTCACCGTTGACCACGTTCAGCACGCCCTCGGGCAGGCCGGCTTCCAGGAAGAGCTCAGCGATGCGCAGCGGAACGGAGGGGTCGCGCTCGCTCGGCTTCAGGACGAAGGCGTTGCCGGCGGCAAGTGCAGGGCCCATCTTCCACAGCGGAATCATGGCCGGGAAGTTGAACGGGGTGATTCCCGCGACCACGCCGAGGGGCTGGCGCATGGAGTACACGTCGATGCCGGTGCCTGCACCAGTCGAGTACTCGCCCTTCAGCAGGTGCGGTGCGCCCGCGGCGAACTCGATGACCTCGACACCACGCTGGATGTCGCCGAGCGAGTCCTCGTACGTCTTGCCGTGCTCGCGCGACAGGGTCCGGGCGAGCTCGGGGGCGTCCTTCGCGATGAGGTCGAGGAACTTCAGCAGCACACGCGCGCGCTTCTGCGGGTTCGTCGCGCCCCAGGCCACCTGTGCCGCCTCGGCGTTCGTGATGGCCGCCTGGACCTCGGCGGTGCTCGCGAGCGGGACCCTCGCCTGCACTTCGCCGGTGCTCGGGTCGAACACATCGCTGTAGCGCCCGGAGGCGCCGTCGACGTGTCGGCCGCCGATGAAGTGGGTGAGCGTCTTCGTCTCGGTCAGCGTGTCGGTCATTTCGGATCCCTTCGCGCGCACGTCTGGGGGTGCGCCTCGTCCAATGTTATTTGGCGTACCAATAATTTACTAGGTGTTGCTAGTAATTATTCGGACTCACGATTTCTTGTCAGGTTCTGGCGTGCTATCTGCCGACGAAGGCGGCGCGGAGCGTCGCGGATTCCTCGGTCGAGGACAGGCGCGCGATCGAGTCGCGTTCCTGTTCGAGGTGCTCGCGGTACCCGGGGAGCCACGCGGCGGCGAGCAGTCGCTTGGACGCCGCACGCGCCGGCCGCGGCATCCGGGCGATCTTCTCGGCCGCCTCGCGGGCGACCGTGCCGACCCGGTCGGCCGGCTCGACCGTGTTCACGATGCCCCAGTCCCGCGCGGTCGCGGCGTTCAGCGGGCGCCCGACCAGCACGAACTCGGTCGCGCGGGTGGGGCCGACGATCCTCGGCAGCAGGTACGAGGTGCCGCAGTCGGGGCTGAGCGCAACCTTGGAGTACGCGCTCACGAACGACGCATCCTCGGCGGCGACGACGTAATCGCAGTTCAACACGAGCCCGAACCCGCCACCGGCCGCGGGCCCGTGCACGGCGCCGACGAGCACGAGGTCGGAATTCGCGAACGCGAGCAGCGCCTCGTGCACGGTGCCGGCGAGCTCACGCACGTAGTCGGCGGGCGAGGCGGCCGCAGACACGCCGGCGAGGTCGCCGCCACCGCAGAACAGCACCCCCTCCGCGTCGATGAGCACCACGGCGCAGGACTCGTCGGCGCTCAGGGTGCGGGCACCGTCGCGCAGCGCCCGAGCCAACTCGAGGTCGAGCGCGTTCCCCGCCGTGGGACGGTTCAGCGTCAACCTGGCGATCGGCCCGTCGCGTTCGATGCGGAGCACGCTCACTGCGGTGCCATTCGCAGGGCGGCGTCCATGCGGATCGTCTCACCGTTCAGGTAGTCGTGGGCGACGATCATCGACACCAGATCGGCGTACTCCTCCGGCCTGGCCAACCGCGCCGGGAACGGCACCGACTTCGCCAGCGATGCGCCCACCTCCTCGCCGAGCGAGGTCAGCATCGGCGTCGCCACGATCCCCGGGGCGATGGTGTTCACCCGGATCCCCGACCGTGCGAGGTCACGGGCCGCCGCGATGGTGAGACTGACCACTCCGCCCTTGGATGCCGCGTATGCGGCCTGCCCGATCTGGCCCTCGTACGCCGCGACCGACGCGGTGTTCACGATCACCCCGCGCTGGCCGTCCTCGTCGGGATCCTGATCCGCGATGATCTCGGCGGCCAGCCGCAGCACGTTGAACGTGCCCACCAGGTTCACCTCGATCGTGCGGCGGAACACATTCAGGTCGTGCACCCCACGTGACGACAGGATGCGCACCGCGGGCGCGATCCCGGCGCAGTTCACGACCAGGCGCAGCGGCCGCCCGGTCTCGCGCACCGCGTCCAGCGCGACCGCGACATCCGACGGGTTCGTGACATCCGCCGCCACGTACCGCACGTTCTCGATCGCCGGAGCCGACTCGACCCCCTTCGGCAGGTCGAGTCCGATCACCCGCGTGCCCTCGGCGGCCAGCCGCGCGGCCGTCGCCGCCCCCAGGCCGGAAGCGGCGCCCGTCACAAGCGCAGTTGCGTTGTCGATTCTCATGCTTGCCCTCTCTCAGACCGCGACCTTGACCTGCGTGGCCAGCTGGTTCACGATGACCTCTTCCGCCTCGGCGACCACCGAGTCGACGACCTCACGCGCGCTGAGTACTTCGTGGATCAGCCCCTGCGACTGCCCGGCCCACCAGACGCCACCTTCCATGTCGCCGCCGGCGAGCACCCGCTCGCGACCACGAGCGCCGGATGCCAGGTGAGCGATGTCGTCGAAGGTCGCACCCGGTCGGGACGAGATCTCGACGATCTCCTCGGAGACGGAGTTGCGGGCAACCCGGGCGGTGTTCTTGAACATGCGGAAGATCAGCACCGTGTCGCGCTCGGAGTTCGCCACGATCTGACGCTTCACGTTCTCGTGCACGGGGGCCTCGTGGGTCGCGACGAATCGGGTTCCCATGTTGATGCCCTGAGCACCGAGCGCCATCGCCGCCGCCAGGCCCCGGCCGGTGGCGAATCCGCCAGACGCGATCACCGGAATGGAGAGGGCCCGCGTGGCCGCTGGGATCAGCACCAGGCCCGGAATGTCGTCTTCGCCCGGATGCCCCGCGCACTCGAACCCGTCGATGCTGATCGCGTCGACACCGAGGGACTGCGCCTTCAGGGCGTGGCGCACCGCCACCGCCTTGTGGATGACCTTGACCCCGGCGGCCTTGAAGTCCGGGAGGTGCGGCTCGGGGCTGCTGCCGGCGGTCTCGACCACCTTGACGCCGCTCTCGATGATCGCGTGCCGATACTCGTCGTAGGGAACTGGGCGAATCGTGGGCAGGATCGTCAGATTCACCCCGAACGGCTTGTCGGTGAGATCCTTGGTGCGCTTGATCTCCTTCACGAGATCCTCGGGCGTGGGCTGCGTGAGCGCCGTGAGGAAGCCGAGCGCACCCGCCTCGGCGACCGCCGCGATGAGCGGCGCCGTGCCGACACCGGTCATGCCACCGCACGTGATCGGGTGTTCGATGCCGAAGGTGCGTGTGAAGTCATTGTCGATCAACGTGGGCCTCCTCGGCTCAGGACTTGATGAGATGCGGGAACTTCGCGTCGACGCCACCGTCGACGACGAGGTTCTGACCGGTCACGTAGGCGCTGGCCGCCGTGGTGAAGAACATGAGCGCACCGGCGATGTCCCGCGTGTCGCCGAATCGGCCCATGGGAACGTTCGCCTCCTGGGCGGCGACGAACTCGGGGTCGGCGAACAGGCTGTCCTGGGTCCGCGGCGTGAGGATCACCCCGGGGGCGACGGCATTGACTCGGATGCCGCGGGGCGCGAGTTCCACGGCGGCCGACCGCACGAGGGCGATGAGCGCCGCCTTCGCCGAGCCGTAGGCGCTGTGTCCCTGCGCACCCCGGACGCCCGACACCGAGCTGACGAAGGCGAACGTGCCGCCGTCGGTCATCTTGGGAACGAACGCTTCGAGCACGTGCAGGGCCTGCACGTAGTTGAGCGCGAACATCCGCTCGCGCACGTCTGCTGGAGTCTGCTCGGCGGTGTGCCACGCGGCCATGCCGACGACGTCGACCACCCCGTCGATGGCACCGAGTTCGTCAGATGCCTGCTCGGCCAACGCGAGGACGGCATCCCTGTCGGTCACGTCGACGGCGGCGTAACCACCGCCGACCACCCCGGCGGTCGACTTCGCGCGCTCCCCGTCGAGGTCGACGGCGAACACGGACGCGCCGAGTTGGCTGGCTGCGATCGCGGCCTCGCGCCCCATGCCGAGCCCCGCGCCGAGCACGACGATGCGACGCCCCTCGAGGCGGAACCGATCCGCGTAGACGCTTTCCTCACCAGACAACTTCGTCCTCCATCGGCGTAGACGTGACTGCATTCGCAGTGCCATCCTATCAATGTTCTACAGGATAGGCCAAGCCCGACGCTCGCTGCCTCTGGAGGACCTGCCTCGACCGTCATGCGGCGGAGAGCGACGGCCATTTGCCGCCGATACGCCGAGTCACGCGCCGCGCCGCGCCGAGGGCGATCTCGCCGATCTCGCGCAGGCGATCACCTCGAACCCCCGACAGCCCCGTCAGCGTCATCGCGAACACCACCGAGCCTTCGGCGTCGAAGACCGGAACTGCAAGGTTCGCGACGTCGTACACCTCGTCGGGCTGAATGCCCTCGGCGACGTAAGCAGGCCCCTGCTTCGGAATGGCCTCCCAGAGCCGTCGACGGACCTCGTCGCGGTCGACCACGGTCAACTCGTCGATCAGTGCGATGACCTCCTCGACGGGGTCGTTGGCCAGGCCGACGACGTACCCGTCTTCACGGACCCGTTCCAATGACGCCAAGAGCCTCTGACGAAGCAGTGCCTCCTGCTCTCCGCGCCCGATCGTCCCGAGCCAACGGTCGATCTCGGCCTTCGACGACCATGCGACGAACACCTGGCCGAATGGCGGCACCATGGGCACCCGCTGCCCGACCCAGGCCTCACGGGACTTCGCCCCAGGATGTCCTTCGATCGCCACGAACAGAATCTCACCGGCGGTGGCGACCGTGCCCACGCATTCGTTGCCGAGATCCGCAAGCTCGCGCATCTCATCTTCCGCTGCTTCGATGGCGGGGTACTGGAGCGCCGCGGCGTGGCCGAGCGCGACACCCGCGGGGCCGAGGGTGTAGGTCTTCCGACGCGGATGCCGTGACACGTAGCCGGCGTCCGTCAGTGCGAGCAGCAACGCCGAGAGCGAGGCCGCGTTCACATCGAGCGCACTCGACAGTTCCGACAGCGTGAACGAGACTCCCGGATGCGCCGTCAGGTAGTTCAGGGCGGACATGGCCCGCACGACCGCGGGCGCCGGCTTCGTTGACACCCAACTGAGCGTAGCGGCATCCGTGACGGGTTTACCTTATAAGGAATAACCAGTTGGTAAGGTGTGTCCGGGTCGTCGAAGCCAGGGCGCCCGAACCGTCGGTTGTCCTGACCCAAGAGTGGACGAGGGAGTCATTGTGTCCGCAGAACCCCAGAGCGGCGTGATCGCGCCACGACTGTTCCGTGACGTGCTCGGGCACTTCCCGACCGGTGTCGCGGTGATCACGTCGGTCGGTGACGACGGCCAGCCGATCGGCATGGCGGTGGGCTCATTCACCTCGGTCTCGCTCGATCCGCCGCTCGTCGCGTTCCTTCCCGACCGTGGGTCATCGACATTCCCGGCGATTCGGAACGCCGGGCGATTCTGCGTGAACGTGCTGGCCGGCGGACAGGAGGACATCTGCCGGACCTTCGCCACGCGTGGTGCCGATCGTTTCGGATCGGTCGAGTGGCGGCCGGCCCCGCACACGGGGTCACCGGTCCTCGACGGGGTGGTGGCCTGGATCGATTGCGAACTCGGCGACGTCCACGAAGCGGGCGACCACGACATCGTCATCGGCAGGGTGCTCCATCTGGAAGTGGCGAATCCGACGCTGCCCCTGCTGTTCTTCCAGGGTGGCTACGGAACCTTCGCTCCCCGGTCGCTCGTCATGGCCTCCCGCGGTCGACCGAGCGAAGCCGTGCGTGCCGCCGAGGCGGCGCGTGACGACCTCGAACGACTCGCAGAAGAGGTCGGCTTGGAGTGCCGCGTGCTCGCTCGCGAAGAGAACGGTCTCGCCATCGTCGCGACCGCCGGGCATGCCAGCGGCGCGGACCCGGTCGGGGCGATCCTGCCGTTCTACCCGCCGTTCGGCGGAACCATCGCCGCCTGGGGATCGCCCGAGCTCCGGGCCGAGTGGTACGACAGTTTTCCGGCTGAACTCGGAAGCGAGCAACGAGCGGAATTCGACGCTGACCTCGACCGGATGCGCAAGCGGGGCTGGACGCTGACGTTCCAGAGCGACGCCGCCACCGAGGCCGAGACGCTCGTCGAGGCCATGGCCGAGTACGGTCGCACCCCGAGCCTGGAGCGCCGGCTCTTCGAAGCGGGCAAGGAGATGAGCGGACTCGACGACCCTGATCTGCTGGACGACTCCACGGCGAGCCAGGTCCGCACCATCACGGCTCCCGTGATCGGCGCGAACGGTCCACTCCTCCACCTGACCCTCTACGGGTTCCCGCCCGACGCGTCGCTGGATTTCGTCGAGGGGGCACGCGATGTGCTGGTGGCGACGTCGCGGACCCTCAGCGAGCGGTTCGGCGGCCGCGTCGACTGACATCAGTCGTTCGACGGCTCAGGCGTATGCCACGGTGATCGTCTCTCGGACCAGCCCGGCCACCTGCTGAGCGGCTGCCGAGAGCCGGTGAGCCTGCGAGTACACGATCCCGTAGTTCGCGGAGGTCTGGGGTGCCACGTCGATGTCCAACCGTCGTAGACCGAACTCGGGTCGTAGCGCCTCGATGAGCTCGGTCGCGAGGAGCACGGCATCGGTGCGTCGAACGAGGTCGGCGAGCAGGTCGTAGTCGTCGAGTACGAACGCCGGGGCTGCGAAGCCGTGCCGCTCGACGTCGGCTCCAACCGAGGTGTCGCGCGCGAAGGTGCCCGCCACGACGGGAAAACGCCGGCGCAGGTCGGGGTCATCGGGCGATTCGAGCAGCGGATGACCCTCGCGCGTGAGGAGGGCAAGGCGTGAGCGAGCGCGAATGGCGTCGACGCGCAGACCCTCCTCACCACCCGATACGCGAGATTCGCGAGGCACGCCGCCCACGTAGAAATCAAGTTCTCCCGCGTCGAGCATGTACCGCAGCTCACTGTTCGAGCCCACCTTGACCCGCACCGGGAACTGGTTCGTGAGTCCCAGGAGGTCCTCGAGGATGCGCGGGAGGAAGAGGGTCGCCGATATCGGTCCCATGCCGACGTTCACCGCGGCATCCCGACCGGCGCTGATGTCGCGCAGATCGCTCTCGACGGAGGCGGCGTGCCGCACCAGCTGCTCCGCCTGCGCGATGAACCGCGTGCCCTCGGGAGTCAGCTTGGCCCCCGCCCGGCCCCGCACGAACAGTCGAACGCGGAACTCGGACTCGAGGGACTGGATGCTTCGTGTCAGCGCCGATTGCGACATGTGCAGCGCGAGCGCCGCAGCACCGAATGTTCCATGCTCGGCGATGGCGACCGCGTGGCTGAGGCGGTTCACATCGATCATCTGATTCCTTGCATCTTGCGCATGATAAGCGGCTTTACTTGCACTATACACACCGACCTTGCTGGCCGACGATGGAAAGCGAATACCCGCACATCGATTGATGACAGAGGAGTCCGACGATGACCATGACCGACATTGCCCCGCCGCCGCTGATCCAGGACGAGTTCCGCATGGCCATGGGAAACATCGCCACTCCCGTATCGATCGTGACCGCACACGAGCGCGACACTCCGCACGGCACGACCGTGAGCGCATTCGCATCGCTCTCCATGACGCCCCCGATGATGCTCGTCTCGCTCGATCGTCGATCAGCACTTCTCGAGGTCGTGCGGCGCACCGGTTGGTTCGGCGTCAACGTCCTCAGCGCTCAGCAGGCTGACACCGCTGTGCGGTTCGCGTCCAAGGGCGTCGACCGGTTCGCCGATGTCGAGTGGTCGCTCGACGCCGGCCTGCCCCGGCTCGGAGGTGCAGCGAGCTGGGTCGCCTGCGAGGTGCAGTCGTTCATCGACGGCGGTGATCACGAGGTGGTCATGGGTACCGTGGTGCGCGCCGACCACGACGAGCTCGCCCCGCTGACCTATCACAACCGCCGCTTCGGCACTCACGCCACTCACGGGTGATTGCAACGGATGCCGCGGCCCACGAGGGCCGCGGCATCCGTCTCCGCTTCAGTCGTCGAGATAGGTCTCGAGGATCGGTCCGGCGGCGCGCAGCATGGTCAGCGGATTGATCAGCAGGTGGTTCTTCGCCACCTGGTAGTCGCGCGTGCAGCGCCCGATCGCACTCGGCAGGCGTACCGCCTCCGAACCCGCCCAGAGATGGGCGAAGCCCACCACGCCATCCGCCACCTCGTGGACGTACGTGGTCGCCTGCTGGATGCGCGCACCCAACTCGGGCGAAACCTCGTTCGTCTCTGCGGCCGACTTCTCGATCTCGGCCAGCGTATCGAGGAAGTAGGCCCGCGCTGCCCGGTACGAGGCTTCACGCGAGGCGAACTCCTTCCGGAAGACGTCGGACTCGGCGAGCGTTCCGCTGACGCCCTCGCGCTTCTTGGTGGTCGTGATCCTCGCCACCTCCTGCAACGCCCGCTTCATGATGCCGAGCACGACGCCGCCGTGTCCGGCCACGCCCAGCGACGCGCGGCTGATGACCGGACCCGAACTCGCGTTGGCCGCGCCCAAGCGGGCATCCCGCTGCTTCATCACGAACTTGTCGGGAATGAACTGCTCGGGCACCCGGTAGTCGTAGCTGCCTGTTGCAACAAGGCCCATCACGTCCCAGTTGCCGAGGATCTCGAACCTGTCCCGAGGGATGTAGGCGACGCGCGTGAACGGGGTCCCATCCTCCAGGTAGCGCTGATTGCCGTCCTCGTCGACGATCTTCATGTGCGCCGCGATGTTCGTGATGTAGGTCGAGCCGCTGCCGAAGGGCAGGCGATCTGCGCGCCCGCGCAGGCCCCCTTCGACCTCGACCGCCACGCCGAGCGGTCCGCCGAAGCCACCCAGGATCGCCTTCTCGGGTCCCCCGAACAGGGCCTGCCGGCCCTCGTCGTCGAGGTAGATGGCGGCGTTCCGCGTGCCGACGGAGGTCGCCATCAACACCCAGCCCGTCGAGCCGTCGGCCCTCGAGATCTCCTCGATCGCCTCGAAGCCGCCCACCAGGTCGGCGCCGAGCCCGCCCAGTTCCTCGGGCACCCACATCCAGAACAGCTCGGCCGCCTTGAGCGCGTCCGCGGCCGTGGGAGTGACGTCGGTTCCGGCCTCGCCCGCATCAGCCTCGGCGTCGATCACCGGGGCGACGGACTTCGCTCGTTCGAGCGGACTGCCCGTGATCGTCGTCCGGATCTGGTCGTCCTGCGTCATGGTCATTCGTTCTTCCTCTCTCGACACGCGTGTTCGCGTATCCACTCAGACAGCAGCGGCCTCGCGAGCCGGCTCGACGACGACCTTCATCGCCGACCCGTCCTGCATCGCGGCGAGGGCATCGCCGACGCGCTCCAACGGGTAACGGTGCGTGACGATCTCGGCGAACGGGAAGCGCTCGCGATTCGCCTGCACGAACCGCAGTGCCTGCAGTCCCACCTCGGGCCGGGACCCGAGGTTCCCGATGATCCGAGCCGACTTGAGCGTGATCGGCACCGGATCGAACGACACCTCTCGCGTGCCCGAGTACAGACCCGACAGCAGGTATCGACCGTGACGGGCGAGCAGTGAGACCCCCTCTGGGAATGCCTCGGGCACCCCTGCCGCCTCGATGACGACATCCGCCCCACGTCCGTCGGTGAGTTCGTGAATCCGCGCCAGCCGCTCCTCGGCGCTCGTCGCCTCGAGGTCGATCGTCACGGTCGCCCCGAACTTGCGAGCAAGCTCGAGCCGGTGCGCGGGTGCGCCGATCACGATGATGTTCCGGGCCGGGCTGATCGAGGCGACCATCGCGGCCGCGATGCCGACCGGGCCTGCGCCCTGCACCACCACCGTCTGCCCCGCTTCGATGAGACCGAGGCGCCGCTGTCCGCTGATCGCGGTCGGAAGGGCGCAACCGAAGGCGGCGAGTTCCTCGTCGGTCACAGGCCCGTCGACACGGAAGAATGGCACGCGACGCGACAGGGTCGCGGTGTCCCGGTAGCCCGCGGCGTTGGGGATCGACGAGGGCAATGGCCACTGACGATCGTCACAGGCCTCGCCGGTCGTTCGGCACCCTCGACACTCACCGCACGGCGTCGAACCGGCGTACCAGATGATGCGATCGCCCACCGAAACCGGGACTCCGCCCCAGTCGACGGTCAGACCCTCGCCGAGCTCCTCGATGACTCCCACGGCCTCGTGTCCGAACGACACACGACCGACGGCATCCTTCACATGGCCCACGATGCGGTGCACATCGCTCCCGCACACTCCCGCGAGCGTCACGCGTGCGATGAGTCCACCAGGTTCGGCCACCGCGCCGGGAGCGTGCTCGATCGAGAGCGTCAGCGCGTCCATATCGAAGACCGCCTGCCGCCCGCCGCCATTGTCGGTGCCGCTCATGTGCTCGTCCATCCCATCCTGCTCGTGTGCTTTCATTCGGCGCCGACCGCGACCGGTTTGATGCCGTGCACCTCGTCGCTCCATGCGGAGACGAAGGGTGCGGATCCCTCGGGAGGCGCCTCGTCCGAGATGAATCCCTTCCAGGTCGTCAGGTACTCGATGAAGCCGTCACCGACTGACTGCGACCGCAGATACGAAGCCGACACGGGCAACCACTCGGGTTCGAGCCCGGGATCCTGGAGGAGCATCCGGGGGAAGTCGGGATACAGGATGCCCGCCTTGCCGATCGCGAGGTAGTCGCTGCCCTCGTCCAGTGCCGCTCGCACCGACGCGCCGGTGCGGATCCGGCCGGTGACGCCCATGCGCACAGCCCCGCGGGGAATACGCAGGAAGTGCCGCATGATCGGCGCGCGATCGGCGCGCTCGTCGTCGGGGAACTTGCCGGCGTCCCAGAGCGACATGTCGATCGAATCGACCTTTCGCTCATCGATCAGTCGCTCGACCACGGCAGTGATCTCGAAGAGGTCCTGGCCATACCGCTCCGGCGAGAGCCGGACGCCGAGCTGGAATTCGGGACCCGTCGAAGCGCGGATGGCATCGATGATCGCGAACAGGAATCGTGCCCGGTTCTCGGGTGACCCGCCCCAGTCATCCCGGCGTCGGTTCAGGGTGCCGCTGAGGAACTGGCCGATCAGGTAGCCGTGCGCGCCGTGGAGTTGAACGCCGTCGAATCCCGCCGCCTCGCACCGGGCCGCGGCGCTCGCCCACGCCGCGATCACACCGGGAATCTCATCCTCTCGAAGCGCTCGCGCGCCGGTGTCTGCGTCGTCCGAGGAGCTGACCCGTTCTTCCGCGCGGTAACCACGCATGCCGGCGTGGTTCAACTGCACGGTCGCCAGGCTGCCCTCTGCCTTGATCGCGTCGGCGAGCCTCGTGAGGCCCGGGATGTGGGCGTCGGAGTGAGTGCCCGGCTCGGTGGCGAATCCCCGCCCGCGTGCCTCCACGCCGCTCTCACTGGTGACGATCCCACCGAACCCGCCCTGCGCCCGACGAACGAGCCAGTTCACCTCGGCATCGAGTACGGTGCCGTCGAGTGCGCTCTGCTTGTTCGTCATCGGCGCCAGGACGAACCGATTGGGCAGCGGCCGCCCGCGCATGAAGGAGAGCGGAGTGTCGAGCACCGTCACGCGGCACCTCCAGGGGCCGCCGCGTTCGCGAGGTTCGGCGCGAAGCGACCTTCGAGTTCGGCGACGTCGTCGTAGGTGATGGCGAGCAGCGCCTCGCCTGCGCCGACCCACGCGTCGGTTCCGCGGAAGGACTCCACGTACGACCGGTAGTCGTCGACGGGCTTGAGCTCACCGCTTTCGGCCACGGAGCGCAGCAGGTTCCAGACCTCGTGCACCCCAGGCAGCAGGAACGGAACGATCTGGATCGACTGGCCCATGCGGGTCATCTCGGCCACCGACGGTGTCGGCCCCGCATTGCGATGCGGAATGGCGTAGGCGGGCCCCGGGGTCTCGCGGAGTGCCGTCTCGATCTCGTCCCAGGTCTCGAGTCCCTCATAGAAGATGACGTCGACGCCGGTCTCTTCGCGATACAACCGGCCCCGCCGGATGGCCTCGTCGAGGCCGCCGCCATCGACCGCGCCGTAGCCGTCGGTCCTCGCGACGAGGACGAAGTCGGGATCGCGCCGATCCCGCTCCTCCACGGCGGCGGTGAACCGGCCGATCGCCTCGGCATCGGACACCAGGCGGATTCCGCCTCGTCCACCCGCCTTCTTCGGCTCGGCCTGATCTTCGAGGTGGATCCCCGCGACCCCTGCCTCGATGAACGCGCGCGTGGTTCGCTGCACGTTCACGGGGCCGCCGTAACCCGTGTCGGCATCGCAGAAGACCGGGATGTCGACCGCGCGGGCCACGCGCGCGGCATGCTCGACGATCTCCGTCATCGTCAGGTAGCCGACGTCAGCGACACCGGCGAGCCAGAACGACGAGTAGCCGCCCGAGACCTCGAAGGCCTGGAAGCCGGCCTGCTGCGCCATCCGCGCGTGCAACGGCAGGACCCCGAAGGGCATCAGCGTCGTCTCCTTGGACTCGAACAGCGCGCGAAGCCGCGCCCCCTTCGATGCGTCCGTCATGTGATCAGTCCTCTCGTTGTGTCGCACGGCTGGCCGCGGTGATGCCGACGCTCTCGTCGGGAAGCGGAATACGCGGGCCTTCGGTCCGGTCGATCACCGTCTGCACGAGCCGCGCGAACGTCGTGATGGCGTCCGGGTCGTCACCGGGCTCGTACGCATCCAAGGTGTGAACGGATGCCGCGATGCCGAAGAGTATCGACAGCACGGTCTTGGCATGCCGTCGGTCACCGGTGGAGTCGCCGATGATCGCCGCCATGTTGTGAACGTATCGGTCACGGATCTCGTCCCGGATCGGCTCGGGCTCGGGTGCGGACCTGACGAGGTACGGCGCGACGGCGTACGGGTCCCCGGCACCGGCCCTGCGGCGGGCGAAGATGCGCCGCACGAGCTCACGACCGAGGTCGTCCTTGGGCACGAGCTCGCGCTCCTCCTCGAGCCCGGCGTTGGAGGCGACCCTCGGCGCGACGAGCCAGAACAACCGCTCCTTGCTGCCCATGAGCTTCATGACCATCGCCGGCGAGTACCCGGCGTCCGCCGCGATCGCGCGGATGGTCACGTCTCGATAGCCGTCCTCGGCAAACCGCGCCCGCGCGGCCTCGAGGATCGCCTGGTAGGCGGCGTCGCTCACTGCGTCTCCGGTTCGATGCTGAGCGGTGCGAGTTCGGCGCCGACCTGGTACACGTCGCCGAGGATCCGGACGCCCTCGAACGTGAGCTTCGGCGCGGCGGTCCAAGAGTTCCCGGGCCGGTACGGCTCGCCACCCTCGATCGTCGCGATGTGCACGCGTGCGGCGATCGCTGCGGGGCCGACGAGCGCGGTCACCTTCGCCTCAGTACCGTCGAACTCGACCATCGGGTCGACGAGCCGCACGTCCAGCATGCCGGCGAAGCCCGTGAAGTGCACTCCGCCGCTGAACAGCAGCTCCCCGTCTTCCCCGGACTCGCCGGGGAAGACGAACACGCCGTCCTGGAGCTCGCAGCCGTCGAACGTCTCGATGTCGCCGTCGTCGAGTCCCCGGATGTACGCGATGAACGATTCCTTGACCGCCCAGTGCAGCCGACCGACCGTCTCGCTCATGCCGGCTGCGCCTCGGCGACGAACGATTTCAGCGGTACCGACGGATCGGCGAGGCGGGGATCGCCGGGGAGCACTGTTCGACCGATGAGGGCCTTGGCCTGCGCGTAGTCCTTGACGTTGTTGATCGCGTCGACGGCGGCCACGGTGTTGCCTCGCAGGTACACGACGCTGAACTTGCCGCTGGCGGGGTCACCGCGAAGCACCGGGGCGTCGTAGCCCGTCAACACGCCGGCCGTCTGCAGCCGGTCGTCGTACTGGTGAGACCAGAACCAGGGCAGCGCGTCATATGGCTTCGGGTCACCCAGGATGGCGTTGGCCACGGTCTTCGCCTGGTCGTTCGCGTTCTGGACCGACTCCAGCCGCAGTCGATCGCCAGGCACCCAATCCGACTCGAAGCTGGCACAGTCGCCGATCGCGTAGACGTCGGGCAGCGATGTCCGGCAGAGCTTGTCGACCAGCACGCCGTTCCCGACTTCGGCGCCAGCGTCCGCCAATTGGCTGACGTTAGGAACGAGTCCGATTCCGACGACGACCAGATCGGCGGGGAGCTCCCGACCCGACGACAAGCGCACGCCGGTGACGTGGCCGGCATCGCCGATGAGCTCGCTCACCCCGGTGCCGAGCAGGATGTCGACACCCTCCCGCTCGTGCCGCGCCTTGATGTAGGCCGCGACATCCTCGCCGGTGACTCGCTGCAGCAGTCGCTCGAGCGCCTCGACGACCGTCACGTTCACACCGAGCTTTCGGAGCGAAGCAGCAGTCTCGAGGCCGATGTATCCGCCACCGATGACGACGGCGTTCTTGATCGTGCCGAGGCGCTGCTTGACACGCTCCGCGTCACTCAGCTTCCGCACGACGTGGACTCCGTCCAGATCGGCACCCGGGACCGGCAGGCGACGCGCCTCTCCCCCGGCGCTCCAGACGAGTGTTCCGTAGCCGATCGCTCCCCCGTCCTCTGTCGTCACCGTATGCGCCTCGGCATCGACGGCCACCACTCTGGTACCCAGGTGACGCTCGACGTTCGAGCCGGCCCACCAGGACTCGGATCGGAAGGCCAGGTCCTCGGAGAGGGTCTCGTCAGCCAGATACCCCTTGGTGAGCGGCGGCCGTTCGTACGGAGTGGCGACCTCATCCCCGATGAGGGCGATGGAGCCGGTGAACCCTCCGGCGGTGAGTGCGAAGACGAGCTGGGTGCCGGCATGGCCTGCACCGACGACCACGACGTCGTAGTGCGACATTGTCACGGGTTCCTATCTATCCGGGGATCCGGGCGATGATGCCGTCGAGCTCGCTCGAGTACTTGATCTGGCAACCGAGCCGGCTCTCGTCAGTGAAGAGATCGTCGGCCTCGAGCAGATCCAGCTCATCCTGCGATGCGCGCTTGAGCTTCGTGGCGCACTCATCGCCGATCCAGACGTGGCAGGTCGCGCACGACATCTCGCCGCCGCATTCACCCTCGATGGCGTCGATGCCGGCCTGCACCGCGACCTGCATGAGCGACTCGCCCTCGCGAGCCTCCACGGCACGCTCGCCGCCATCGGGCAGTACGTAGATGACCTTTCCCATGATGTTTCCTCTCAGACGCTCGCCGGAACGAGCGGGGTGTACGTGACGTCGAAACGGCTGAATCCTGTGGTGATGTTGTCGGGAATCCACTCGGGCTCAGCCGCGACCTCCATGTCGGGGAACGCCTGCAGCACCTTGGGGAACAGGCAGGCGAGCTCGAGACGCGCGAGGTAGCGGCCGAGGCAGAGGTGGACGCCCTCACCGAAGCTCAGGTGCGGGTTCGGGTTCCGAGTGATGTCGAACTTCTCGGGATTCTCGAAGACCGTCTCGTCGTAGTTCGCAGAGACCTGGGACCCGAACACCCAGTCGCCCGCACGGATCTCCTTGCCGCCGATCTCGACGTCTTCCATGGCAATGCGGAAGCGCGTGCGGGCCGGGGTCACCCAGCGCAGGACCTCGTCGATCGCACTGTTGATGAGCGAGGGGTCGTCGAGCAGGAGCTGGCGCTGGTCGGGGTTCTTCAGGAACTGCCAGAGTCCGACCGCCGCGGTGTTGCGGGTCGTCTCGAGACCGCCGCCGATGAGGATCGTGAAGTAGCTGCGCATCTCGTGCACGCTGAGTGGGTCGCCGTCGATCATGACGCGGCTCAAGACCGTTGCGAAGTCATCCTTCGGTTCGGCGCGCCGCGCGAGCGCGAGCTTCTCGCAGTAATCGAGCAGCTTCGAGTGACCGAAACGGTGCGTCTTGAGCACGTCGCCATCGATTATGTAGCTGGGGTGCGCCGGCGCCAGCCACTGCCATGCGGCCTCCCGAAGCATGTCCCAGTCCTCCTCGGGAACGCCGAGCAGCCGGAGGATCACCTTGACCGGCATGTCGCCCGCGATCTCCTCGACGACATCGGCCCGACCCTTGTCGGCCACGCCGTCGATGATCTCGTCGATGATCTCCTCGACGTGCCCGCGCATCTTGTTGATGGCCGGCGCGCTGAAGTGCTTGTTCACCGGCTTGCGGTAGAGGTCGTGGATGGGCGGATCGTTGCGCGCCATGCTGACGTCGAACCCCATCTCGAAGCGCTCCTCGGGCGTGTAGCGCTTCGTCGTCTTCGGCGGCCGCGTGTCCCAGCGCGAGCTGAAGACCCGTGGATCGAGCAGCATGTTGCGAACGTCTTCGTAGCGCGTCAGGAACCAGTAGTGCTTGCCGTACGCGTCATCCTGGGTCCAGTGCACCGGATCTTCGTGACGCAGTCGCTTGAAGACCTGGTGGTACTCCTGGGTCCTGTACCAGTCGGGGTCCTGCAGCTTGTTGTCGATCTCATACCACTCGGACATCTGTGCTCCTGCTTCGTTGCTGGGATTTCGGCCGTAGGTCGGCCGGCGGACCATGCGGGCCCGGGATTGCATGGAACCTCAGGGTAAACATTTGTTCACCAAGCGGGGGTGAACACATGTTCACCATCCCCTCATATGAACATATCGGCCGGAGACCTGTCAAGCGGCCCCCGGCCGATACGTCACTCGAGGTCAGGGCCGATAGGGCGCCAGATACTCGTGCAGGGCGTCCCGGTATGCGTCCCAATCGATGTCCTCGACCGAGCGGTAGAGCTCGATCCAACCCTCCTGGGTCGACGGGCTGCCAGACTCGATTTCAAGCCCGCCGGCCAGTTCGTCCCACTTGCCGGCGAACTCGCCAAGCTCGTCGGCGAACGCCTTCGGATCAGCGATGGCGGCCGGGGCCTCGTCGAGGGCGGCCTCCGTGTAGGCGTCACGAGCGGCGTCGATCGCCTTGTTGAATGACGTCGGGTCGACGAACGTCACACCCTTCGCGGGGGCCTCGTTCGCCCACTGGACGTTGCGTTCGAGCGACGCCTCGACGATGTTCGCGAGCAGGTCGACTCGGGCGTCGAAGATGATCTGCTGCGCCTCGATCGGCAGCTCCTCCAGGACGGACTTCTTGATGAGCAGCTGCGAACCGTACGACGAGGCGAAATGAGCCGGGATGAAGTACTTGGCCTCGTCCCAGATGCCGAGGGTGATGAACGGACTGATGACGTTCATGAAGCAGTCGATGACGCCGCGCTGGAGGCCTTCGAAGACATCCGTGACCGGGAGGGTGACGTTCGTCATCGTCAACTCCTCGACCTCGTTCAGGAAGGGCGGACCCGGCGTGCGGATCGTCTTTCCAGCGGCCTGGTCGGCCGAGGTGACCTCGGACTTGCACATCACGCTGTTCGGTGCGGTGCCCCAGGTGACGAGGGTCTCCGCGTCGTACGCCGCAAGCTCGTCGGCCAGCGGGCCCTCCTCGTAGGCGGCCGACTGGACGGGCGTCCCCTGGATGAGCGACATCGGGAACTCCGGCTCGATCGCGCTCTGCGCGATCGTGGTCTCCCAGAGCGCGGCCGGCATCAGGTCGGGCACATTCGAAGGAGAGACGAAGGTGATGTCGGTCAGCCCCGACTGGATCGCGCTGAGCGACTCGGTCACCGGGTGCAACGCCGCGGCATAGTACGTCTCGAACGTGATCTTCCCGTCGGTCGCTTCAGTGACCTGCTCCATGAACTCCTGCATCGCAATGACGTGCGCGGCGGTCTCGACGTTCGAGTCGCTGTAGGTGAGCACGATGGGGTCCATGCTGTCGAGCGACGATTCCTTATCGGTCGGCGCCGGGGATGCGCCGCCCGAGGCGCAACCGGTGAGGGCGAGCGCCATCACCAGGCCCCCTCCCATGAGCACGCGGGATTTCGAAGTGTTGAGCATGAGGATCCTCTCGTTCGCACGCCGTCGGGCGGATGCGTCACAGGCTAAACGTTGATCTCGGCAATCTCATTAATATATACATGATTGTTACTATAAGATCGAGAGGCAACGTCCATGAGCGAAAGCGACGAAATCATGCCAGTCACCTCGATCGTCACCCTGACCCTCAAGCCCGAGTCCCTGGCCGACGCGGAACGAGTTGTTCGCGAGTCCTTGGAGCTCACCCGCGGATTCCAAGGAAACCTCGGCGTCGACGTGCTCGTCGACCAGGCCGACCCGACGCGGTGGCTGCTCATCGAACGGTGGGAGTCGGAGGAAGCCGACTCTGCCTATCGCGCCTACCGTGCTGAGAACGGCACCAGATCCGCGCTCGGCCCGCTGCTGGCCGGTGCCCCGCAGGTCGTGAAGTACGACGTGTCACCCGCGTGAGCGGCATCCGGAATCGCCTCGGTCGCTACGGCCTCTGGCGAATGGGCCGCGACACCGACCCGTTCTTCGGCATCCTGGCGGAGCGTCACGGATTCGGGTCGGTCTGGTACGGGGGCGTGAGCGCTGATCTCGACATCCCTGCACGGGTGCTGGCGGCGACCGACCACATCATCGTGGGATCGGGGGTCGTCAATATCTTCGCGACCGATCCTCACCAGGTCGCGGCGTCATTCCATCGGCTGCAGCGCGAGTACCCCGAGCGCTTCATCCTCGGTATCGGCCTGGGTCATCCCGAACGCACCGAACTGGCTCGTCGCCCGATCGCCGCCCTGGAGGTCTACCTCGACGTCCTCCTCGCCGGGGGCGTTCCCGCCGATCGCATCGTGCTGGCGGCGCTCGGACCCCGCGCGCTCGCCATCGCCGCGGAGCGGACGGGCGGGGCGCACCCCTACCTCGTGACGCCCGAACACACCCGTCGGGCACGCGACATCCTCGGCCGATCGCCACTGTTGATCCCCGAGCAGCGGGTGGTGCTCGACGACGTGAGGACGAGGGCGCTCGAGGCAGCACGACCTGGTGTGGAGTTCTACCTGCGATTGCGCAATTACCGACGCAATCTCGAGCGCCTCGGGTTCAGGACCACCGAGCTGGATTCCGCTGCACCGCGTGTGATCGACGCGCTCGTCGTCTCGGGCACGAACGCCGGCGTGAAGGCGGGCCTCGACGTGCACCTGCACGCTGGCGCCGACCACGTGCTCGCGCAGGTCGTCACACCTGAGGGCGAAGATCCGGCGGTGGATGTCGCGGCCCTCGCTGCGGCGCTCGACCTGGCCTGATCCCGCACGCAATGAGCGGGATCAGGCGCGGGCCGTTCGCTCAGGCGACACTCGCACGATCTCCGAGCAGCGGCCCCCGAATGTACGAGGGATCTTCTCGGGTCATGCTGCCGGCAGGGAAGCCCGCGGCCGCGTGCTTCTCGGCGTCGGCCACGTCGGTCGCGTAGAAGAACGACATCATCGTCTTGCGCTCGAGGATCCGCCATTCGCCGTTGCGCCGCTCCAAGCGGTCGATGTACCTGCCAGGGCTCGCATACGTCACGCCGTCGGGGCGGAGGGAATGCTGCACGAAGTACGTCTCCGCGTAGGCGAAGTCGCCGTCGAGCTCGGTGCAGGTCTGGCCGAGCACGTGCTGCAGCACCTCGAAGCGTTCTCGCACCACGGGAATCACCCAGTCGATGTAGGCCTCACGGTCGCCTTCGAACCCACCGTGCTCGTCGTACCCGTCCTCCCAGTACACGGTGCGCAGGATATCCGCGTCGGCGCGGTCGATTCCGCGGCAGTACCGCTCCTGGAGGTTCCGGATCTCCGCGATGCTGGAGAGCTCGTCGAGTGTGTATGCCATGTCCGCTCCTCGTTGATTCGGATCGTTTGCCGTATCCTAGCAATCACTACAACGATCTAAGGGGAACGTTCGGGCATGGCTGCACTCGACCTCGCCTCCGTCGACATCAGCATCAACTTTCCCGCGTTCGCCCTCGACCGCGTACCCGCACTCGCACAGGCGGCAGAGCATGCCGGCTTCCGCGCACTCCGGGTCGGCGACATGCAATCGACGCACCGAGAGTTGTACACGGCGCTGACCCTGATCGCTGCGAGCACGTCGCAGGTGCAGTTCGGACCAGGCGTCACGAATCCGGTGACGCGGCATCCCGCGGTCGCCGCCTCGGCGATGGCAACACTGCACGAGTTCTCGGGTGGTCGCGCGGTCTTCGGCGTCGGCACGGGTGACAGCGCCGTCCACAACCTGGGCGCGCAGCCGGCAACCATCACAGAGCTCGAAGAGTACATCCGTGCGATCCGCCTTCTGCATTCCACGGGGCGCGCCGACTATCGGGGCAGCGCGCTCGTGCTCGAGTGGTGGTCTGGCGGCGCCATTCCCATCGTGGTTTCGGCGCACGGTCCACGTATGCTGCGACTGGCCGGTCGCGTGGCCGATGCCGTCGTCGTCGGGCTCGGGATGGGCGAGTCGGCTCGGGAGTACGCAGCCGAGCAGATCGCCGCAGGGGCGCGCGAGGTCGGCCGGGATCCAGCCGACATCGAGGTCTGGTACCTGTCCTACTTGAATCTCGCTCGGACGGCCGACGGCGCTGCTCGCGAGGTCGGCTCGGCGCTCGCGGTCGGGGGCAACCTCCTTGCGAGGTCGGCGGCAAGGACGATCATCCCCGGCGCCCTTCGATCGCGCTTCGCGGAACTGGCGAGTCGGTACTCGTACATCCGCCACGCCAGCGGGAGCGCCGACAACCCGAATGCCCGGCTCATCGACGAGCTCGGCCTGCGCGAGCACCTCGCCGAGCAGTTCGGCGTGTTCGGCACCTCCACCGACGTCCGCACCCGTCTCGAGTCGTTGAATGCAGCCGGGGTCTCACGGCTCTGGGGCGCCTACGTGCTTCCGGACCTCGGTGATTTCTTCGACCGCTGGCGAGAAGGGGTCACGCAGCCTCGTGACGAAGTGGCGTGAACCGGGTCCGGTCAGGCCGTCCTCGACGACTCCTGGTTGGCCAGCATCGCCTCGATGATGCTCGGCTCGTCGTACTGGACGAAGCACAGACGGATCCCGAACAGGTCGTCGGGCTCGAAGATCACCTCTCGAAGGTTCCCGCACCGGAGGTTGTCGACGACGCGGATGCCGTTCGCCATCATCTCCCCGGTCGCGGCTTCGATATCGGCGACCTTGAGGTGGATGTTCCGCATCCGGTCGGCCTGGTCGGGCGTCGGCGCCTCGATCAGCTCGAACAGGCCCGAAGTGTCGATGGCCAGCGGCGTGGGCCGGCCTTGGACGGACTGCGGATCGGGGTGCAACTCCCCGCTTCGCATCGGCAGCCGCTCCGACGAGATGTCACCTCGAGCACCCAAGACGACACTCTCGAATTTCAGCCCGAACAGTCTGGTGAACAGCTCCCGCGCACCCGCAAGGTCACTGACGTTCGCCCCCAGCACCTCAATGCGTTCCACCTCGATCGTCATGGTTCCACCTCTCTGCGTCCCTCGCACCACGTGACCGAACGACGGGGGCCCGCATGCCCAGTGCCGCGGGCCCGCCGCCTCTTCATTCGTCAGGATTCGTGGTTGGCCTTCACCACGTCGTTGAGCACCAACTCGAGCCATGGGCCGAAATCCGGAAGTTCGCCGTTGTGAGCCGCGATGTACTCGTTCCAGTTCGCCGGCGCTCCGTCGTAGCCGGCATCCTGCACCAGTCCGAGCCACTTCTCGCTGATCTCCAGGTAGCGGTCGAGGGAGGCGGATGGGTCTTCAAGCGGTGTGCCGGTAGCGGTCCGGCGCGACTCGAGCACCGTTTCGTGGTACTCATCGAGCACGTCGACGATGTCGTCACTCGGTGGGAGGAAGGTCAGCTCCTCCATCTGGGCGACTTCCACGTTCGCAGTCATCTCCGCCTGCACGAAGGCCTCGAGGTATGCAGGGAGCCCCTCGTCGAGGAATGCCTCGCGAACGAATTCCGGCATTGCTTCCCACACTCCGGTATTGACCCCGAAGACGTTGGACGACCAGCCACTGAAGGGCACGAAGGTGAAGTTCTGCGCTGCATCAGCGAGACCGACGTTGACGATGTCGGTGAGGGTGGCCACCGTGCAATCGATGACACCCCGCTGAAGGCCCTCGAAGACTTCGGTGTTCGGCAGCGCCACCGGGACGCCGCCGAGCGCCTCGACCTCTGCCGAGTGCGTCGGGCCGCCGATCCGGATGCGCTTGCCCTGCACGTCGGCCAGAGTCGTCACCTCGTCCTTGCAGAGGAGGTTGTACGCGTGCGACGTCTGGATGCGCGGAAGGAGCGGAGTGATCCCCTTCGATGTGATGTCCTCGAGGTACTCGGGGGTCTGGTACGCCCAGTCGAGTGTGGTCCCGATCGCCTGGAGGCTCCCTACCACCGGCGAATCGTCAGGGGTGAAGGCGAGCGGCGATGCCCACTCGTCGGCCGGGTAGTCGGACGCCGTGTATGCCGGGAAGAACGTTCCCATATCGGTGATCCCGTTGGCGATGGCGACGCCCTGCTCGGTGGACGGCACGAGCGCTCCGCCATAGAAGATCTCGAAGGTCAGCTTGCCACCGGAGACCTCCTCCATCGTCTCCGCGAGCGCGTTCAAGGGCTGCGAGTGGATGTTGTCCTCGCCGCCGAAGGTGGCCATGCGGAACTCCATGGGCTCCAGCGTGTCCCACGACGCCCCATCGGCCGTCGATTCGCCCTCTTGCGCGGTGGTGCCGCCAGACGAACAGGCGGCGAGCCCGAGAGTGAGGGCGGCAGCAGCCAGCACCGCCGATCGGATGGCGGATTTCTGATTCATGGAGAATCACTCCTTCGTGACGGTGTGGGGAACTCGACGAGTTCGGGCTTGAGATGCAACATATAAATAATTATCACATCAAGCCGCCACGAGGCGGTCTTGACGATCCGGCAGGCTCGGTGGAACTCCCCGATGGCCGGTCGAGGTGCGAAGAGAGCCGCGCGCCGTCGCCCCTTCGGCCACGGCGTCCGACTCAGCTGCGCGTCTACTTCCAGGAGTCGATGATCGGATCCGCGGCGTTGTCGAGGGTGACGACGTCGATGAGCGCGTGGTTTCTGGCAACGACCATGTCGCGCACCGCTCGGCCCAGGTAGCTCGGGTTGCGAATCGTCTGAGTTCCACCCCACAGGCTTGCGAACATGACGACCTCGGTTGCGACCGTGTGAACGTGGGTTGTCGCCTGGCGGATGCGCGCCATCTGCTCCACGGACAACGACTCCGTGTCGCGGGTTGACGCGATGCCCTCGCGGACCACGCGATAGAAGTAGTCGCGCACCGACCAGAACTTCGCGTCCGCCTCCACGAACTCCTTCTTGAAGACCGCGTAGTCGTCGACCGGCACCGAGTAGGCCATCCGCTTCTTGCCCTCGACGATGTTCGCCACCTCGTGCAGCGCCCGCCGCATCAGGCCGAGCACGACGCCACCGTGACCGATCACGCTCGACGACATCAGGTCCAGGGTCTTGCCGCTGTAGGGCTCCCCGGGCTTCGGGACGAGTGGGGCGGAATCGAACGTGAACTCCCCGGGCACGAAGTAGTCGTTCCAGCCGTAGCTGTAGCTTCCGGTCGCGGCCATTCCCATCACGTCCCAGTCGCCGTAGATGATCGTCTCGGACTTCGGGGCTCGGATCGCGCGGGTCAGCGGCATCCCGTTCTCGCGGAGCACTGGGTTGCCTGAGTCATCCAAGATCCGCACCGTCGTGCCGACCCAATCGGCGGCGTCCATGCCGCTGCCGAACGGCACAGGCGGCGTGTTCACGCGGTACCCGCCCTCCACCTCGACGGCGGTGCCGAGCGGGTTGATGGTGCCGCACGAGATGGGCTTCCGGCCATCCAGGAAGAGCTGTCGGAATCCGGGGTAGAACAGCGAGGTGTTCCAGGTCGACACGGCGCTCGCCATCAACGCCCAACCGGTCGAGCCGTCTGCCTCGGCGACGACCTCGAAGACCTCGAGCGCGACATCCGGCGACACGCCTCCCCCACCGAGCTCGGGGTCGACCAACATCCAGAACAGGCCGGCTTCCTTCAGCGCCCCGATGGTCGCGTCGGGCATGGCCCCGGCCGCCTCGCCTTCGGCGGCATGCGCCTCGATGACCGGTGCGATCGCCCGGGCACGCTCGACGTAGTCCGAGGATGCAATGTCCGCAGTGCTGATGAGTTCGGTGGTGATGCTCATGGTCTGTGTCGCTTTCGTCATCTTGACAGTGGGTGTTGGGCGCGGTGCTACGCCGATTCGGATCGGGCAGATGCTATCTCGCCGAAATGGACGCCACCCGCCGGTTCCCGGCCCTGCATCGTCGGCAGGACCTCGTGCACGAGGCGGGCTCGCATCTCTTCGTGCTCCGGCTGGTCGGGGGTCGAATGCGATAGAACGAATCGGTCCACCCCGAGATCTGCGAGACGCTGCAACCGCTCCAGACAGTAAGCCGGCTCGCCGACGATCGTGTACGCGCTGATGTAGTCCTCGTCCAGACCGCCACGGCCCTGCCCGCCTTGGGCGTGCTGGCTGATGTCGTAGGTATCGAGCATTCCCTCGAGCACCTTCCGGTCTCGGTCGGAGGCGAATCCCCGGACCTTGCGATCCATCACGCGGAACCGCGAACCCACCGCGACGAACGGAACCACCAGCTCCCGCTCACGACGACCGTCGCCGCCGTCGGTCACCGCCACCGAGGTGAACGCGGTGAATCCGAGCGAATCCGGGTCTCGGCCCGCGTCGCGGGCGCCGGCTCGGACGCGCTCGATGGCCCACGCCACGCGCTCGGGGTCGGCACCGACCATGAGCGCGACGCGATCTCCGACGCGCCCCGCCATCTCCAGCGCCTTCGGGCCGGTCGCGGCGATCTCGACCGGCACTCGCGGCTCCGCTCGATCCATCCAGATGAGCGAGCTGCCGTCGGGACCGTTGCCGACGGCGAGGTCCTCGAATCCGTGGACCGCTCCCTCCATGACCGGCGCGACTTCAGGCAACGGCAACGTCTCGCCCGCAAGGTACCGCTTCACTTGAGTCGCGAACTTCTCGAACGTGGCGAGGCGCGTCGGTGACAGTCCGAGGTAGGCGAGCGCGGTATCACCGCGCCCGAGCGCGAGCTGCATTCGACCGCCCGAGACCTCCTGGATTGCGGCGGCGGCACTCGCCACGACCGCCGGTTGCCGTGTGAGCGGCACCGTGACGCCGGTGGTGAATCGCAACCGGTCGGTACTCATCGCGATCGCCGTGAGCATCACGAAGACGTCGGGTGCGATCGACTGGCTGTCCGCGAAGACAGCACCGTCCCATCCTTCGCGTTCGTAGGTTCTGGCGACCTCGACGATGCCCGCCGGGCGCGGATCGTGAAAGCGGACGATCGACGTCCAGCACTCCGCAATCGGGCCACTCACGCTGCTCACTGCTTCCAGGAGTCGATGATCGAGTCCGCCGCGTTGTCGAGCGTGACGATGTCGATGAGGGCGTGATTGCGGGCGACGACCATGTCGCGCACTGCGCGTCCGAGATAGCTGGGGTTGCGAATCGTCTGGGTCCCGCCCCACAAGCTTGCGAACATGATCACGTCGGTCGCGACCGTGTGGAGGTGGGTGGTCGCCTGCCGCACCCGAGCCATCTGCTCGACGGACAGGGACTGCGTCTGCTTCGTCGACGCCATCGCCTCGCGGATCACTCGGTAGAAGTAGTCACGGATGGACCAGAACTTGGCATCCGCCTCGACGAACTCCTTCCTGAAGACCGGGTACTTGTCGACCGGCACGGCATAGGCCATGCGCTTCTTGCCCTCGACGATGGTGGCGACCTCGCGCAGCGCCCGCCGCATGAGGCCGAGCACCACCGCGCCGTGGCCGATGACTCCGGAGGACATGAGGTCGAGGGTCTCTCCGCGGTGGTCCTGTCCGGCCGGCGGCACCAAGGGTGCCGCGTCGAACGTGAACTCCTCGGGCACGAAGTAGTCGTTCCAGCCATAGGTGTAGCTGCCGGTCGCGGCCATTCCCATGACATCCCAGTCGCCGTAGACCGTGGTCTCCGACTTGGGTGCGCGAACTGCGCGGGTCAGCGGGGCACCGTTCTCCCGGAGCACCGGAGTTCCGTCGTCTTCCACGATCCGCACGGTCGTTCCGACCCAGTCGGCGGCGTCCATGCCACTGCCGAAGGGCACCGGCGGCGTGTCGACACGGTATCCGCCCTCCACCTTGACGGCGGTGCCGAGGGGGGTCTGGGTTCCACAGGTGATCGGGCGCTGCCCCTCCCTGAAGAGGCGACGCAGGCCCGGGTAGAACTGCGAGGAGTTCCACGTCGACACCGATGAGGCCATCAGTGCCCATCCGGTCGATCCGTCGGCCTCGGAGATGATCTCCATCACCTCGAGTGCTTCGTCGACTGGGATGCCCCCGCCGCCCAGGTCCTTCTCGACGAGCATCCAGAACAACTCCGCCTGCTTCAAGGCTTCGACGGTCGACGCTGGCATCGCACCTGCAGCCTCGCCCGCCTCGGCGTTCGCCTCGATGATCGGGGCGAGCGCCCTGGCCCGCTCGACGTAGTCGGGAGAGGACAGTCGTGCTTCAGATGCGGAATCGATCGCTTCGCTGGTCATCGTCATGGTTCTCTGCTCTTCTTCTCTACCTGGGTCACGAGATCTCCGCCGGAGTCACGACGTGAACGTCGGGGTGACCACGACGTTCACGCTCTTCGTTCCGGGAATCTTCGCTTCGAGCGTGTCGAGTGCCTCTTCGAACCGGTCGAATCCGAACACGTGCGTTCGCATCTTGTCGAGTCGGACCTGGCCGCTGATCAGCATGTCTGCTGCCGTGCGGTACGCCGCGATGCTGGAATTCGCGGCGCCGATCACGCGGATGTTCTTCGACGTGATGCGGCCGATCGGGAATCCATCGACGGTGAGCTCCTTGACGCCGATGTTGACGAACGTTCCACCCGTCTTGACCATCTGGAGTCCCTGCAGCGTCGTGGAGGTGATCTTCGGAACCGTGTCGATGACCAGATCGACGCCCTGGCCACCGGTGAGTTCCATCACCGCCTCCACCGGATCCTGCTCCTCGACATTCACGACCGCATTCGCACCGAACTCGAGTGCGAGATCGAGCTTGTGCTGATCGCGGCTCAGACCTGTGGCGATGATCAGACCCGACCCGACTGCGCGCTGGGCTGCGACGATCGCCAGGCCCCGCTGGCCGCTGCCGAGGACGACGACGGACTGCCCCACCTTGTGGCCGGGCGTCATGACCGACCACTGGATGGCTCCACCGAGCGGATTCCACAGCGTCGCCGTCAGCGGGTCGAAGTCCTTCGGGAACGGGTAGAGCACGGTGTCGGGATCCAGATACACGTGGGTGCTGTATCCGCCCCACAGGCCGGGTGACACCGACGTCGGGATGAATCCGTAGACCGGCACGGCGAACCTGCCAGCGGCGCACATGTGCATCCGCCCGTCGGTACACGGTTCGCACCGGCCGCACGGGATGACAGGGTTCACCGCCACGCGGTCGCCGATGTTCAGACCCTCACGGTGCTTCGTCTTCGGCCCCATGTCCTCGATCACCCCGACGATCTCGTGGCCGTTGATGCGCGGGTACTTCTGATCGGAGGGGACCACACGGTCGTCGCCGAAGAACGACTCCACGTCGCTGCCGCAGATCCCGTTCGCCTCGACCCTCAGGAGCGCCGCGCCGGGAGGAAGCGCAGGGAAGGGCATCTCCTCGAAGTGCTGCTCCCGCGGCCCGGTCTGAACGAGCGCTGTGGCGCTGCTGGTCATTACTGCTCCTTGCTTCGGGTCAAGCGTCGTTGCGAAGACGATCCGATTCTAGCGCTTCATAGTAATAATTGACTAGATTCGTTCGCATGCGATATCCCATGGTGGAGCTTGCGACGGGCCTGGGATTCATCGAGGGGCCCGTCGCCCTCGACGATGGCACCCTCCTGTTCACGGATATCGGTGCAGGCCAGATCATGCGCCTCGACGCCGACGGCTCGATCGATGTGTTCGCCGACGTACAGGGCGGCCCGAACGGACTCGCAGTGACGTCCGATGGAGGGCTGCTCGTCTGCAACAACGGCGGCATGGGTATCACGACGATGCCCGAGGGCTTCCGACGACCTGACGGCAGCCATGGCTCGCGGCCAGTCGATCCGTGCATCCAGCGAGTCTGCCCCGACGGGAGCATCGAGGTCGCAGTCGCGTCGCACACCGGTGGTCCGTTCCTGGCACCGAACGACCTGGTCGTGGACGAGCACGGCGGGTTCTACTTCACGGACTTCGGCGCGGTTCAGGGCAGGGTCGTCGACCCGGGCGGCCTCTACTACGCCGCGGCCAACGGCACTTCAGGCGTCGCCCAGGAGCTCGTGCACACCGCCGCACCGACCATGCCGCTCACGCAGCCGAACGGCGTCGGGCTCTCGCCCGACGGCAGCTTCCTGTACGTGGCGGAGACCGCGAGCGGTCGGCTTTGGTCGTGGGCCGTCGAGGCGCCGGATGTGCTCGCGCCAGGTCCCAATCCGACGACGGCGAACGGTGCGACGCTCGTGTACGCCGTCGACGGGTACGCCTTCTTCGACTCGCTCGCCATCGATCCCGACGGGTTCATCTGCCTGGCGACAGTGCGCCGAGGCGGCATCAGTGTCGTCGCTCCCGACGGGCAACTCGAAGCGTTCATCCCGATGCCCGTCCTCGACCCTGCCATCACCAACATCTGCTTCTCCCCCGATGGCGGAACCGCCTATGTGACCGCGGCCGGCACCGGACGGCTGTACGCGATCGATTGGCCGCGCCCCGGCGGTTGAGTCGCGACATCCACCCACCACCACCACCCCCAACGAGGAGCAGGTCATGACCGAGATGATCCGAACACCAGGGCAATCGAACGTGCTACCGGGCGCCGTGCGGGCCGGCAATCTCATTCTCACCTCGGGTACGATCGGCACCTCGGTGTTCGCGACCCTGCGAAACGACGAGCGGATCCCGTTCGAGCAGCAGGCGGCTGAGGCGCTCGCCGAGGTCATCCGACACGTTGAGGACGCCGGCGGCACCACCGACACCATCCTTCGCATCGAGGCCTTCCTCGCCTCGAAGGACTACTACCCCGCATGGAATGCCGAGTTCCAGAAGGTTTGGCCGGTGCCGGGCCCAGCGCGCAGCGTCGCCGTGGTCGAGCTGGCGAACCCGGCCATCCTCATCGAGCTGCACGCGGTCGCGGTGGCCGCCGAATGACGAATGAGGACGGAAGCCGATGACCGACTGGAGCGAGATCGACAACCTCCTGCTCGACCCGGCATGGCTCGCGACGCAGCAGTTCCATGACGTGTACCGCCGGCTCCGCGACGAGGATCCGATCCACTGGACGCGCAACGACGCGTACGGACGCCACTACTGGTTCGTGACGCGGCACGAGGATGTCGTGGCCTACCTGCACGATCACGAACGACTCAGCAGCCGATGGGCGAGCCGTGTGCCGAAATCACCGCAGCGGATCACCCCCGAGCAACGGTTCGCCGAAGGCGGTTCGGTGCTGGCGCACCTCGACCCACCGGTACACACCCTCTACCGACACCCGATGAACAAGCACTTCAGTGTGCCCGCCGTGCGCAGGCTCAAGGAGGACATCGAGCGGCATGTCGACGAGGTGATCGACTCGATCAGCGACCGCACGGAGGCGGACTTCGTCGAGGAGATCGCGGGCGAGTTGCCAGCGCGCGTCATCCTGCGCTTGCTCGGTGTACCCGAATCCGACTGGCCCGAGCTGCGCGAAGCCGTCTGGCTCTACTTCTCGTCGGCCGATCCCCGCTGGGTCATCGACGGCGACCCTGTGAAGACGCGGGCGACCGGGCTCAAGCGCCTCTCCGACTACACGACGCAAATGGCCCTCGATCGTCGAGCGCATCCCCGCGACGACTTCGCCACGGTGATCGCCAACACCCTGATCGATGACGACGTCCTGAGCGTGATGGAGATCCGCGCATGGCTGACGGCCCTCATCGCAGGCGGCCTCGAGACGACGCGCAATGTCGCTGCCGTCGGCACCTGGCTCTTCCTGCAGAACCCCGACCAGCGCGAATTGCTCCTCAGCGACCCGTCGCTCACCACCGGTGCGGTCGAGGAATGCCTGCGCTGGGCGAGTCCCGCGAGCAATCGGCTGCGCGTGGCATCCGTCGACTTCGAGTTCCACGGTCGAGACATCCGGGCCGGTGATTGGGTGGTCGGATCGCTCGCCTCAACGAACCGGGACGAGCGCGTGTTCGACGACCCGCATCGCTTCGACATCACCCGCAGCCCCAACCCGCACGTGAGCTTCTCGGACGGGATCCACATGTGCCTCGGCCGCAACCTGGCACGACTCGAGTTGCAGGTGTTCCTGCCACGGATCCTCGCCGCGCTCCCCGACCTCGAGCCGATCGGCGAGCCGGTGTGGGCGGAGGACAACGTCATGAACGGCTTCGCGGAGTTCCCGGTGCGGTTCTCGAGTCCGGTGCCAACCGCGCACTGACGACCTGCGCCTCAGACACCCGCCATCAACTGCTGTACGCCGCGCTCCCAGTCGATCTCGGGGTAGAGCGCACTGAGCCTGGCGATGAGCTTGCTCTGACCATTCGACACGATGAAGACGTTGCCCTCGTGCCAGCCGACGAGCTCCTTGAGGGACGTCATCTTCCACCCCTCCGCCGTGCGGGTGAATGTGTCGCGGTAGTAGCCGACCGTCGTCGAGATGTGCTCGCCGGTGCGGGTGCTGGCCCAGTGCTTGCCCTGCATGACCGACAGTACGGTTGCGTTCTCTCGCGTCTCGTCGAACTCGAACGCCACTGGAGTCTTCGGGTGCTGACTGAACTCGATCTCCGAGAAGAACTCCTTCAGTGCCTCGACCCAGTCGTCAGTGCGGATCGTGCTGCGGCATCCGTCTTGTTCGCCGCGGTGTCTGCGGTCACGTCATTCGTCATCTTCATCCTTTCGGGGTAATCGCATGCGCCAGGTCGAGCCGGATGATGTCGAGCCCTGCGACGCGGTCGAGCAGGTAGACGAGCCCGCGATCGTCGACCGTGACATCGTTGGACGAGACCCGGGTCGCGCCCGGCGCCGGGTCGGGCAGATACGAGCCGACGAGCTTCGGCGAGAGCGGGTCGGCGAGGTCGAAGACCTGCAGGCCGTGGGCGAACCAGGCGAAGGGGATGATCGTGCCATGGAATTGCTCGGATGGCTGGTGGCAGCCCGTGAACGGTTCCTGCGGTGAGCCGTCGACGTCGACGCCGGGAACGGTGATCGTCGCAACGGGGATCGGCAGGGTCTCGTCGGTGATGTCGTAGACCATCGCGAATGCGGGCGGAGCCGGATGGATCTTCGAGACGTCCTCGTCGGCGACCACCATGTGCCGCCGGCCGCGAGTGCGCTCCGGCAGGACCAGGCAGGTGTGCGTCGGATGGGGGAACGCCGGGCTTCGACGCGAATGCCCGACGGCGACCGGATGCCGCAGGTCCGAGATGTCGAGGATGTAGAACCCGTGGTGCCAATAGCTCACGTACAACCGGTCGCCCATGCGCAGCGGGTGGTGGCACCTGGGCGGCACGAAGTCGTCCCACGGGTACTCCTCGCCGCCGTCCGCCCACTGGCCCGGGATCCACCAGCGCGAGAGCTCGCGAGGCTGGGTCGGGTCACGCACGTCGATGATGAACGCGATGTTCCCCCGGTAGCCGTCGGCCGTGGCCGAGAGGTAGACGTACTCGCCATCGAAATCGAACCGGTGCACGCCCTTGCCGCCGGTCACCCACTTGCCGGTGAGGCGCGGATTCGATGGATCGGAGACGTCGTAGACCGCGAGTCCTCCTCGGAACCCATCTGGTCCGCTGTCACCCCATTGCTCGTGGTTGACGATCATGATGTCGCCGACGGCTCGCACCTTGTGAGAATGCCAGCCCTGCGGCATCCGGATCTCCGAAAGCTTGACCGGATTCGCCGGATCTGCGATGCCGTAGATGCTCGTGCCATGCGGGGCCTCGATGTGCGCGATGTAGCATCGATCGCCGTCGACCCAGACCTGGCCCCCACCCGGCACGTCGAGGTGGCACACGAGTTCGGCGTTCATGGCGGTCGTCATCGACTTCCTTCCGTACGGATGAATCCACGGTCGAGATTGCGGACATCGGGGCAGCCGAGCTGCGCCAGCGTCTCGACGAGCTCCTGATGCAGGATGTCGAGCACATCGGCGACGCCCTCCTCCGCGCGCGCCCCCAGCGCCAGGGCCTTCGCGACATCGTCACCCGTGCGTACACCCCCATCGAGGTACACCTCGGCCCGCGCGCCCACCTCGTCGACGATCTCAGGCAACACCTCGATCGATGCGGGAACGGAGCCCGACTCCCGTCCGCCATGATTCGAGACGACCACGCCGGCCGCCCCGGCATCCGCGGCGAGCGCAGCATCCTCAGGCCGCAGAACGCCCTTCACGATCACGGGCACGGATGCCTCGCTGCAGATCCACTCGAGCGTCGGCAGCAGCACCGGACGAACGTCGGGCGCTGCGCCATCGAAATGCGCGAGCGTCACACGGCTGGAGGGCCGGAAGCGGTTTCGGCGATCCTGTTCGCGCATCCGCGCTCGACGGGGCACGTCGACGGTGACGCAGATCGCCGCGCAACCGGCCGCCTCCGCCCGTTCGAGGAGCGCCGCCGTGTGCTCGCGCCCGTAGTCGTACAACTGGAACCACACCGGTGAGCCACCGGCAGCCTCCACGATGCCCTCAACCGGGTGGGTCGCCAGCACCGCGGCGGGTGCCACCGTACCCGCTCGCGCAGCGGCTCGAGCAGTGGCGAGCTCTCCGTCGGGGTGCGCCAGCTGTTGCAGACCCGTCGGCGCGATGAGGACCGGGGAGGCCACCTCTCGCCCCAGGACCGTGGTCGCGGTCGACACCTTTCCGACATCGACGAATCGTCGCGGCGTGAACAGGACGCGTTCGAAGGCCTCAAGATTCCGTCGAACCGCCTGCGAGCCACCCGCACCCCCGCCAAGGAAGGCTCCGATCTCGGGCGCGAGAACCCGCGTGGCTTCCGCCTCGAAGTCGGCCAGCGAAAGCAGCATCCCCAACCCCCGGTTCCCCCGGTCACGTCACCAACACCATAGAGGACTTTTCTAGCTATGCTGTCAATATTAGTAACTCCATCAATGACGAGGAGAACCCGTGACCTCAACGGTGACATCCGCGCCTCCCGCGTTCCCCCTGGTTCGCGAAGACCCGCTGCTTCCCCCGGCCGACTACGTGGCGTGGCGTGAAGAGGCACCCGCACGACAGGTCACTCTGCAGGACGGCTCCATGGCCTGGGTCGTGCTCCGTCATGCTGAGGTACGGCAGGTCCTGGAAGATCCGACGATCTCGCGCGACCCATCCGTTCCGTACTTCCCCAAGGTCCGCGCCGGCCAGACGTTCAATCGCAACGACGTGCTCCTGAACCACATGGACCCGCCGCTGCACGGACGGTTCCGCAAGATGCTGGCACCGTGGTTCACACTCAAGCGCATCAGCGCGCTCCGTGGTGAGATCCAGGCGACGGTCGATGAGACCATCGACCGTCTCCTCACCCTCGAGAAGCCGGTCAACTTCCATCGTGAGTTCAGCCTCGTGATCCCGTCGAAGGTGATCTGCCGGTTCCTGGGCATCGATTACGAGCACCACCACGACTTCGAACGGCTCTCCGCGGTCGCGACGAGCGCGAGCGCCACACCCGAGGAGTTCGGCGCCGCGGTGAAGGAATTGATGGGCATCGTCGCCTCGATCGTCGACGAGCAGGTCGACAACCCGGGCGATGGCATCGTCGGGGTGCTCGCGACGAAGTACAAGAACGGTGAGATCACTCGTGAGCAGGCGTTGTCGCATGTCCATGTACTGATCGTGGGCGGACATGAGACCACGGCGCACACGATCTCGCAGGGCATGCTCCTGCTGTGGCGCAACCCCGACGTGCTCGAGCGCCTGCGGGAGCACCCCGAGGACTGGGTCAAGGCGATCAATGAGATGCTCCGGATCCACAGTGTCGCGGATGGCACGATGACGCGGGTGACGACCGCCGAGATCGATCTGGGCGGCGTGACGGTTCCGGCGAACCAGGGCATCATCCCCGTCATGACGCCCGCGAACTTCGACCCGCGCGCCTGGGAGAACCCCACGAAGTTCGACATCGATCGCGAGACGACGAACCATGTCAGCCTCGGCGGCGGCATCCACTCGTGCCTCGGCCAGAACCTCGCCCGGGCGGAGCTCGAGCTCGCGTTCGAGACGCTCGTTCGGCGCGTTCCCACACTCGAGCTGGCCGTCCCCGAGGAGGAAGTCGTCTTCACCCGCGACGGCTTCGTCTACGGCGTTCGGGACATGCCCGTCACCTGGTGAGCTGGATGACCGAGGATCGCCTGCAACTGCTTCTCGATCGCTGCGAGATCGAGCGGATCGTGTACGACTACGCGACCGGCCTCGACACCAAGGACTGGAGCCTCTGGCGCTCAATCTTCACCGATGAGGTGCAGGTGAAGTTCCGTCCCGCCGCCGAGGCCGAGTTCACCGGTCTCGGCCAGGAGTGGGTGTCGATGAGCGCCGATGAGTGGGTCGAGGGTCGCCGCGTGCTGTTCACTGGTCTCGCGACCACGCAGCACCAGATGTCCAATCCGCGCATCACCGTCGAAGGCGACACCGCGACCTGCGTGATGTACATGCAGGCGATTCACTTCATGCCCGGTGCCCCCGACCTCGAGTACACGATCGGCGGCTACTACATCGACGATCTCGTGCGCACACCCGAGGGCTGGAAGCTGGCGCGGGTGAATCTCAATGTGACGTGGGAGCGCGGCGACGCCACGATGCTCGACCGCGCTCGCGAGCTCGGGCGCCAGCTCGTCGCGGCGAAGTAGACCTGCTCCGGGAATCGTGAGGCGCCGCAAGCGCATGATGTCAATAATAAAAATAGGACCGCAGCGTCCATGCACGTGGCGACAGAGGAGCCGAGATGCCGAAGTGGGACACCGACGACCGAATGCTCGACCCTTCGTGGTACGTCACGCCCGACTACAAAGACGTCTTCCGCCGGCTACGTGACGAGGATCCGGTGCACTGGACCGAGGACGACAGCTATGGAAAGCACCACTGGACCATCAGTCGGTACGACGACGTCAAGCAGTTCCTGACGAACCACCAGCAGCTCAGCAATCGCTGGGACACGCGGATCCCGGCAACGCCCAAGCGCTACACGCCCGAAGAGCGTTTCGCCATGGGCTTCGACACGAGCATGGCGCGCAACGATCCGCCCATCCACGACCTGTACCGCCGCCCCGTCAACAAGCACTTCAGCGTCCCCGCGATCAAGAAACTCACGGGCGACGTCTCCTCGATCGTCGACGAGATCTTCGCCGAGGCGCGCGAGAAGAACGACGTCGACCTCGTCGACGAGATCGCCGGCGAGCTCCCGGCGCGCGTGGTACTTCGCATGATCGGCGTTCCCGAGTCGGACTGGGAAGAGCTCCGCGTCGCGGCGTGGCGCTGGCTGTCGCCCGCCGATGATCGGTACCAGGTCGACGGCGATCCGGTGAAGACATCACGACTCGGCCAGCAGACGCTGCTCGACTATTGCGGGGAGCTCGCGCTCTCACGACGGCGGGAGCCGAAGGACGACTTCGCGACCGTCCTCGGACAGCTGCGCATCGATGACGATCCGCTGACCGCGCACGAGATGCGCAACTACATGGCGGTGATCATCGGCGGCGGGCTGGAAACCACCCGCAGTGCGGCATCCCTGGGGCTACTGAAGTTCATCTCCGATCGCGACCAGGCACAGCTCCTGCGCGAAGACCCGTCGCTGGCGTCGTCGGCGGTGGAGGAGGTTCTTCGCTGGGGGTCGCCGGTGCGAAGCAAGTTCCGTGTCGCTTCCACCGACTTCGAGTGGCACGGCAAGGACATCCGGGCCGGCGACTGGGTCGTCGGACTGCTCGCGTCGGCCAACTGGGACGAGCGGAAGTTCGAGAACCCCGAGAAATTCGATATCCGACGCAACCCGAACCCGCACCTCACCCTGGGTGAGGGCATCCACCAGTGCCTCGGGCGCAACCTCGCGCGCCTGGAGCTCGCGACGCTCTTCTCGAGGTTCGTCACGGAGTTCCCCGATGCCGAAATCTCTGGCCCCACCGAGTACATGGCGGATCGGATCATGAGCACGCTGCGCAGCCAGTCCGTTCGGCTGAACTCATCCGTAGCCGCCGCAGTCTGATCGGCAACGGCGGAAGCTCACCTACCGGCGAGAAACACGAGCGAGAGGCATCCATGGAGTACTGGCTTCAGTTCGTCAATACGCCGCCCGAAGATCTCGACGAACTCGCCGTGCTCGCCGAGGAGTGCGGCTTCACCGGCGTCATGGAGGGCGACCACTGGTTGATGCCCGCGAGTTCGTCCGACAAGGATCCGCACGAGCGCGGAACGATGCCGTGGGACTACTCCTTCTCCGACGTCTTCGTGACCGCAGGCGCGGTGCTGCAGGCGACCCGTACACTTCGGTTCGCGCCCGGCGTGCTCGTGCTGGCGAACCGGACGAACCCGTTGCTGATCGCCAAGTCCTGCGCGACCGCCTCGCGCATCAGCGGCGGCCGCTTCGCACTCGGCGTCGGCATCGGCTGGATGAAGGAGGAGTTCGACGTCGCTGGCGTGGATTTCGCGACTCGAGTTCCGCGAACCGTCGAGATGATCGAGATCCTTCGCAAGCTCTGGGGCCCCGGGCCGGTCGAGCACCACGGTCGATTCTTCGAGTTCCCGTCGACGTACGCGGTGCCACGCCCCGAACATCGGGTGCCCATCTACATCGGGGCCTTCGTACCGCAGGCGATTCGGCGCGCAGGCCGCATTGGAGACGGATGGATGGCCGCGCCGGGCACGGTGGAGGAGTTGGCGTCCTCCATCGCGATGATCAACGAGGAGCGCCGGCATGCCGGGCGCGAGCAGGAGCGATTCGAGGTCTTCGCGGGCCTGAAGCGGAACCCCGACGGTTCGCTTCCCGGCCGAGAGGACTTCCGCCGGGCCGAAGACGTCGGCGTCACCGCGGCGAAGTTCGGACCGATCGAGCATCTGCTCGGCGAGCCGTACGTTTCGAAGGATGAGAAGCGCCGCTGGATCGAGGGGTTCGCCGAGCGCGTCATGGCTGCTGCCTGACGTCGATTGAGAGGAGACAGGATGTCGCACGCGCGGCTCATGACCGATGACGAGTTGCCCGGAGTGTTCGACGCCGTATCGAACTGGGGGCGGTGGGGTTCCGAAGACGAGCGCGGGACGGTGAACCTGATCACCCCGCAGGTGACCGCTCGCGCCGCCGCCGAGATCCGCGAGGGCACGGTCGTCGGCTTCGGGTCGATCGATCTCTCCGGCTCACTGGCCTCCGCCGAGCCGCCGACGCGGCACGTCATGCTCAAGCACGGCGAGGACGCCGCCGAGGGGTACGCCTCTGCAACGGACTTCGTCGGGATCGACTACCACGGTGTCCACACCAGCCACTTCGACGCACTGTGCCACGTCTTCTACGACGGTCGTATGTACAACGACCGACCCGCTCGGCTCGTCCGAGCCACCGGTGCAGAGGCGAACACGATCGACGTCTTCCGCGACGGCATCGCCACGAGGGGCGTGCTGCTGGATATCCCAGCCGTGCGCGGCAGCTCATTCGTCGAGCCGCTCGCCCCCGTTGTGCCCGACGAGCTCGACGCCGCCCTCGAAGCGCAGGGCACCGACATCCGTGAGGGAGATGCCCTCTTCGTGTATGTCGGACGATCCGCCCGCCGCGCCGAGACGGGGAGTGACTTCGTGGAGGGCGCACTGCATGTCGCCGGCCTCGACGCCTCCTGCCTGCCGTGGCTGCACGAGCGAGGCATCGCGGTGCTGGGGTCGGACGGCGCGAACGACGCGCTCCCCCGCCAGGCGGGCGCCGAGCGGGTTCCGGTGCACGTCGGCGCAATCGTCTACATGGGGATGCCGCTGCTCGACAACGCCGCCCTCGATCCGCTGGCGGCGGCATGCCGTCCGCGCTCGCGCTGGGATTTCTTCACGACGATCTCACCGTTGGCCATCGGCGGCGGGACGGGGTCTCCCGTGAACCCGATTGCGATCTTCTGAGCTCCATCCGGTCGGCGGAGGCCAATGGATGACGACCTTATAACGATTGCGATAACAATTACGATGGGGCGATAGCCTCGAATGGCGCCGCCACTCGGGCCGGGCGCTCACTTGAGACGACGGAGTCTTCTGATGCATACCAAGAGATTGATGCCCGCGATCGCGACGATCGGCGCGATCGCCCTGCTCGCAGGCTGCGCCGGCGGCGGCACCGAAGCCGCAACCGGTGGCGACGAGCCCGCTGGGGCTTTCGACTGGGCGTCGGTGACGCCCGTCGAGATCACCGTCAGCAATATCTTCGCCCCGGGCGCGACCTCGACGAACCTGGTCGAGGACTGGATGGACCAGGTGACCGAGCTCACCGAGGGCGCGGTGACGTTCGACTACTACGAGGGTGGCGTCCTGCATCCGGCGACCGAGGCGATCAGTGCGCTCACCTCCGATCTGACCGACGTCACCTTCGTCAACAGCGGCACGTTCCCCGATCAACTGCCGATTCAGAATTGGAAGGACATCGCGATCCAGACGGCGACGAACGCGTTCGGCTACCCGAATACGAACATCGCGGGCATCGGGCAACAGGTCATTCAGTATGGCGAAGAGAACTTCGCCCTCGATGAAGCCCGTGCGGCGGGCTTCGTCCCACTGATCCCGATGTACAGCGGACCCGCCGGTCTGCATTGCACGCAGCCGTTCGAGACGAAGGCAGACCTTCAAGGCCGGACGGCGCGGGTGCCGAACGCAATCTCACAGGGCGAGAACGAAGCACTGGGCATGACCACGGTCTTCCTGCCGCCGAATGAGCAGTACGAGGCCCTGCAGCGCGGGGTCGTCGACTGCGCGGTGAACGCAGCGACGACGATTCTCACCGCGGATCTGCTGGCGGTTTCGCCATGGGTCGCCTTCACCCACAACGCGGCGAGTTCCGGTGCGAACTGGGTGATCTCGACGTCGACCTGGGACTCCCTGATTCCCGAGATCCAAGATGCCATGATCGAGGCCAGCTACGAGCCGCTTCTGCGGTTCACGCGCGACACACTCGACACTTACAAGGACATCGTGTCGGCGGCCGAGGCAGCTGGCGGAGGGATCATCGACGCCGCGGAGCTGAACCCGTACCTCGCCGAGTACTGGGAGGACCGCCCGAGCCTACTTGAGAGTGCGCCGTCCGGCCTCGCAGACCCGGAGGCCGCGCTCGAGTTCACCAACACCGTCGCCGAGACCTGGTGGGATTTCTCGATCGAGGATCTCGGTGTCCCGGTGGACAACGACAACATCGTCGAGGTACTCGAGCTCGGCGCCGACGTGCTCAGCGACAGCGAGTGGGACGCCTGGCTGCAGGCGGTCCGGGACAAGCTGGGTCAGCTGTAGCGCAACCCGGTTCGCCGATCTTCGCCCACGTCCTCGCTCGCGCGCACGCCGAGGACGTGGGCGAAGCCGACCCGGCCCTGCGTACCGGATCGCCATTGCGGGAGAGCTTGGTCTCGTGCCCGCCATCTCCTGATCATCATCCGACCCTGCGAGACCGCTGGAGTGTGCCCGTGACGCCCGACCCGCAGTACCCCGCGATCTACCATCTGGGCTTCGTCGTGCCGGATTTCGATGCGTCGCGCGAGATCAATGGCGCATTCCTGGGCGACCTCGACTTCTACCGCCGCTTCACACTGGAGGTCGATGACGTCTCGTACCGCGGCACGACGGTGTCGTACTCCGCCGAGATCGCCTTCTACGACTCGAGGAACATCCGCATCGAGCTGATCCAGCCGATTGGCGAGGGGCCGTCGCCGTACCACGATCACCTGGCGGCGCATGGGGGCCGTCCGAGCGTGCATCACGTCGCGTATCTCGTCGAGTCGATCGACGAGCATCTCACGCGAGCGACGGGGCGGGGCAGCAGCCCTCGCCTCATCCTCGAGGCACCGCTTCCCGCAGGCAATGGAAGGTACGCCTATTACGACGGTCTCCTCGACGGAGTCGTCGTGGAGTTCCTCGAGCGCCACTCGTGAACTGCCATCAGAGGTGCATGCCGCCGCTCGCCTCGATGACCTGTCCCGTGATCCATGCGCCGTCGTCAGACGCGAGGAAGCCGACGACGCCCGCGATGTCCCGGGGTTGGCCGAGCCGGCCCAGAGCCGTCCCAGCCACGGTGCCGGCCAGCCGATCGGGGTCCGAGATCACGGCACCGATGAATGGCGTCTCCGTTGCACCCGGGGCGACCGCGTTGACGCTGATCCCCCGATCGCCGAGGCCCGCCGCGAGCGAGACGCTGAATGAGTTGATCGCGGCCTTGCTCATGCCGTAGGCGATCGAGCGTGGGTACGCCGCGCGGGACACCATCGACGAGATGTTGACGATGCGACCGCCGTCGCGCATCCGCTCGACCGCCTGTTGCGTAACGAAGAAGGTGCCCTTGGTGTTCGTGTCGAACAGCCGGTCGAAGGCCGCCTCGTCGACCGCGTCGATCGATCCGGGCGCGGCGATGCCGGCGTTGTTGACCAGCACGTCGAGCTTGGTGAGACCGCGCTGCGCGAGCACGTCGTCGATCCGGTCGAAGAGTTGCTCGATCGACGCGACCCTCGTCAGGTCGGCTCCGACCGGGATGGCCTCCCCTCCGTCGTCCTCGATGAGCCGCTGGGTCTCGGCTGCACTCGCGGCGTCGCGGCCATAGTGGGCCAGCACGAGGTGTCCATCAGCGGCGAGGCGACGTGCGATCTCGCGCCCGATGCCGCCGGATGCTCCAGTGACCAGGGCCACCTTGTCCGTCGATTCCAGCATGATCACGCTCCTTGCTCCGTCGTGTGGACCATGGGGTTCGGTCCGAACCCGCCGTCCGCTCGCGCGAGCGCGGCGATCTCGGCGTGATCGCGATCGGTGAGGCTCAGCTCGAGCGCCGCGACGTTCGCAGCCAGGTGTGCGGGCGACGCCGCCTTCGGGATCACCACGAGCCCCAGGTCGAGGTGCCAGCGCAGCACGACGGCAGCGGGCGAGCACGAATGCCGCTCGGCGATCGCCACGATCGTCGGGTTCGCAAGTGCGCGTCCGTGTTCGAGCGGGCTCCAGCTTTCGGTGAGGATGCCGCGCGCCGCGTTCGCCGTCCGCATCTCGGGCTGCGGGTAGGCCGGATGCAGCTCGATCTGGTTCACCGCGGGGGCTACCCCGGTGTCGCCGATGAGTTCGTCGAGGAGCGGTGCGGGGAAGTTGCACACGCCGATCGAGTGCACTCGGCCCTCGTCGCGCAACCGCACCATGGCGCGCCAGGTCTCGCGATACTTCCCCTTGGGAGGTTGCGGCCAATGCAGCAGGTAGAGGTCGATGCGCCCGATCGCCTCCTCGCTGCGGTCGAAGGCGCGCAGCGCGGAATCGAACCCGTGGGCCGCATTCGGCAGCTTCGTGGCGACGAACAGCTCGTCGCGCGACACCTCGAGGCGCCGGATCCCCTCGCCGATACCGGCCTCGTTGCCGTAGTGGGTCGCCGTGTCGAAGTGGCGGTAGCCGAGGGCGGCCGCTTCCGCGAGCACAGCAGGAAGCTCGTCGGCCGGGATGTACATGACACCGAGCCCGAGCTGCGGGATCGCGGCGCCGTCATTCATCTTCAGCACAGGCGCCAGTCGTGTCATCCGACGCGCCCTTCCACCGCATACGCGGGATCGTTGTAGCCCGGCGTCGACGGATGCCCCGGGGAGACAAGAGCGTCGACCGCGGCCTCGTCCTCGAGGCCGATTCGCGTTTGCGCGGACGAAAGGTACGCCTCCCACTGGTCGAACGTCCGTGGTCCGACGATCATCGAGCTGATGGCCCGGTTGGCCAGCACCCAGCCGATGGCGAAGTCGGCGAGCGCCATCCCTTTGTCCGCAGCATGCCGCGACAGTTGGTCGGCGATGTCGAGGGAATCCGCGCGCCATTCGGTCTGCAGCATCCGGGCGTCGCCGCGACCCGCACGGCTCGCCGGATCGGGCTCCGCTCCAGGTCGGTACTTGCCGGTCAGCACGCCGCGGGCGAGTGGGCTGTAGCTGACGATTCCGACACCGTAGTGCAGGGATGCCGGAATGAGCTCTCGCTCTGCGCTTCGGTCGACCATGCTGTACACCGGCTGACTCGCCACCGGCCGGTCGAGTCCGAATTGGTCGGCCAGCTGGCAGACCAGCCCCACGCGCCATCCCGCGAAGTTCGAGACGCCGAAGTATCGCAGCTTGCCCTGCCGCACGAGGTCCCCCAGCGCTCGTACGGCTTCGGGGAGTGCCGCGTCGCTGAAGCTTCGGTGCAGGTACAGGATGTCGATGTAGTCGCTGCCGAGCCTGCGCAGGCTGGCGTCGACGGATTCGACGATCCACTTACGAGACTGTCCGCCCTGGTTCGGCCCCGGGCCCATCGAGTTGCCGCGCTTCGTCGCGACGACCCAGTGGTCGCGGTCGTCCTTGATCGCTGTTCCGGTCACGACCTCGGATTCGCCGCCGTTGTAGACGTCGGCGGTGTCGATGAAGTTGACGCCCTCATCGCGAGCACTCGCGATGATGCGTTGCGCTGTCGCGGCATCCGTCGGCCCCCCGAACATCATGGTGCCGAGGCACAGGCGGGACACCTGCAGACCGCTTCGGCCCAGCGACCGGTAGTCCATCGTGGCGGGCGCGGTGCTCATTGGGCGTTGCGGAAGAAGTCGCGGAGGGCCGCCGCGACCGCCTCGGGCTGCTCGAGCGGCGGCGTGTGTCCGGCGCCCTTGATTCCGACGAGCGTGCCCCGCTGCACGTTCTCGGCGATGAATCGCATTTTGCCTTCAGCGTCTCCGGTGTCGAACTCGCTCCAGACGGAGAGCACGGGCACGCTGATCGATCCGAGGTGGTCGCCGACGTCGTGCTCGTCGAGGGCTTCGAGGTAGCGGGCATACGTCTCGTCGTCCGCGGTGGAGAGCGCCTCCACGAGGGCGCCGATCTGCGCCCCGCGCGTCGTCTTCGCGCCGGGCGCAAACCATCGCTCATCGACGTCTGACGCCCGGGATGCCGTTCCATCCTTCCGGACAGCCGCGGCCATGGGCGCCATGCTCGGGTCCCCGGACTTGCGGGCCACGCTGCAGACGGCCGCGACGGCGACGACACGGTCGGGATGCCGCCGCCCGAGTTCGAGGGCGACTGCGCCGCTGATCGAATCGCCCGCGTAGTACGCCTTCTCGACGCCCAGGTCATCGATCAGTCGAACCACCGCATCCGCCAGGTCGCCGATCGAGAAGGCCTCGTGCACGGCTGGTGCGCCGTTGAAGCCGAAGTGTTCGAACGTCACGGTGCGGAAGTCGGGCGCCAGCAGCTCGGCCACCTCATCCCACATCGATGCCGGCGCGCCCAGCGCGGGCCCGAGGATCAGCAGCGGGGCGTCGGGGCGTCCGACCGGTCGATTCGCGAACAGGTCCAGGCGAAGCATCCTTGATCTCCTATAAACCTTGTTGAAATTATAATGACACTGAATCACACTGATACGCTCGAGACAATCCCCGCAGTGGTCACTGCCCATCCGCTTGGAAGGACCCTCCGATGTCGAGCTCTGCGCCGTTCGCCCGCGCCGCGGCCTATCGAGGCCCCGAGAACATGAGCCTCGAGGAGTTCCCGATCCCCGAGATCGGTGACGACGAGCTGCTGCTCGAGGTCATCATGTGCGGGGTGGATGGCTCGGAGCTGGCCATGTACCGGGGCGCCTTCGACTATGTCAACGAGCGAGTCCCCGTCATCTTCGGGGATGAGATCATCGGCCGGGTTGCGCAGATCGGCCCGGTCGCGGCCGAGCGACGCGGACTGGCTGTCGGCGATCGAGTGATCGTCGAAGCCCGCTGGCCATGCAACGAGGGTTGCCACGCCTGCGATCGCGGTCAGTACTACCTGTGCGAGCGACGCGGCCTGAAGAACGGCTACGGCACGCTCTCGGCGAAGGAGCCCCCTCATCTCTGGGGCGGCTACTCCACCCACACCTTCGTCCCCCCTGAGGCGCTCGTCTACTCGGTGCCCGACGACCTCTCCGACCGCACCGCACTGATCGCCGGCTCGCCGTTCGCCAACGGCATCCGGTGGGCGGATGCCACGGACGTGCCGGTCGGCGGGCACATCGCCGTGATCGGGCCCGGCCCCCAAGGCCTCAGCTGCGCGCTCGCGGCCATCGCCACGGGCCGACGCGCGACGCTGATCGGGCTCGAAGCCGACGCCGAACGATTGAAGCTCGCCGCGGAGTTCGGTGCGACCACATTCGTGACGAGCCGCGACAACTCCCCCGAGGCGATCGTGCAGGCGGCCGCCGACATCGTGGCGCAGCACGGAGATGTCGACGGCGTCATCGAGGTCTCCGGCTCACCGGCCGGCAAAGCCCTGGCCATGAACCTGGTGCGTGTGCTCGGAACGGTTGTGAGCTCGGCATCCCCGAATCCGTCGACGCAACCATTCGATTGGCGACTGCTGATGTGGAAGGAGATCACCCTGAAAGGCCGTCTCTCGCATCCGCATACCGTCGAGACGGCGTTCGAGCGCGCGCGGGAGTTGCGCGACCGGGGCATCGATCTCGGCGACTGGATCACGCACGTCTTCCCGCTGGACGAGGTCGCGGACGCGATCCGCACCGCTGCCTATCAGACCGAGGAACGGCCGATCAAGGTGGCGCTCGACCCGCGAGCGTGAGCTCACGCACGCAGCACCGACAGGAGTGAGACCGTGGCATTCGATGTTGCAGGGCGAGTGATCTTCATCACCGGTGCCGCGAGCGGGATCGGAGCCGGTATCGCTGAGATCTTCGCCGGCGAGGGCGCGACCGTCGTCGCAGCGGATCTCTCCGCCGATCGCCTCGCCGACGAGGTGACCCGGATCAACGGACTCGGCCTACGCGGAACGGTCCATGCGGCGAAGCTCGACGTGACCGATGCGGCGGAAGTGGATCGGATCCTCGAAGCCGTGGCCGCCGAGCATGGTGGCATCGATGCCGTCGTCAACTCCGCCGGCATCTTCATCGACATCGATCCACATGAGATCGACACCGATGCCGTGCGAAGGGTGATGGAGGTGAACTTCTTCGGCACGCTCAATGTGTGCAGGTCGGCCACCAGACATCTCGTCGCCCGCAGGGGCAGCCTCGTCAACCTGGCCACAGGGGGCCTGGATCGGCCGCTGCCGCCGCAACTCGCGTATGTCGCCTCGAAGGCCGCTGTCGTCGAGTTGACGCGAACCATGGCCTTGGCGCTCGGCCGCGACGGAGTCCGCGTGAACGCCGTCGCGCCCGGCTACATCGACACGCCGATGATCCGCCGAAACCACACGCTGCCCGACGGAACGCTCTCCGCTGAGTGGGAACAGCAGCTCGAAGCCTATCGCTCGTACTCGCCGCTTCACGTCGTCGGGGAACCGAGCGACGTCGCGTGGTGCGTCGTCTACCTCGTCTCCGACGAAGCGAAGTTCGTGACCGGGCAGACGTTCCGGCCGAACGGCGGCTTCGTCGTCCCACGCTGACGCGATGGCCGCGGTGCGAGACGGATTCGTCGGTTCACACGAGGGGCAGATCCATTTCCTGACCGCGGGTCACGGCGATCCGCTCGTGCTGCTGCCCCATGGCGGTCGCTCAGCGCAGATGTACGGAGGATTGATCCCGATTCTCGCTCAGCATCGGCGTGTGATCGCGCTCGATCCTCCAGGCACGGGCGAGTCATACCTTCCCGATGGTCGCCGAAGCATTCCCGAGCTCGCCGAGACGCTTCATGCGGCTGCGCGGAAAGTGGCTAAATCCCGCTACACGCTGTACGGCATGAACGGGGGAAACAAGCTCGGCGCCGCCATGGCGGCCGCGCACCCCGAGGCGATCGACGGATTCATCTTCGCCGGCCTCACCCACAGCATCGTGTTGTCGAACAGTGCTCGAGAGGTGACACTCGGCCGGCACCCCGCCGTGCGTTTGCTGCTCGACGCGGATAACCGGGACGACGCGTGGCGGCGGGACTTCTGCCGAGCGGTCATCGACTACGACCTGGAGACGGCACTGCGCTCCCTGACGGTTCCGCTCGCCGTGCTCGAGTTCGCCACCGAGGAGGAGGACGAGCGGATCGGCCGGCAGGGGGAAGCGCTCGCCGCCGAGTTGGGGGCGGCCGCGGCATCCGTGATCGAATTGTCGGCCGGTGACCCGGTGTCACTGGAGGATCGTCCCGACGAGCTCGCCTACGCCATCCGAATGCTGTCGGATGCCATGTCGCACACCTGAGCGCGCCGTTGATCTTCCGTACCACGCGAAACCCCTCGGAAGCTCGTTCGAGCGTCCGAGGGGTTCTGCGCGCTGTGCGGCTACTTGGCTGCGGATATACCGGGTAGCCAGAGAGCCAGGTCGGGCCAGGCGATGAGCACCACGAGCATCACGATGCAGGCCGCGATGAACGGCATCACACCCTTGAACACGTCGGTGATCTTCAGCTTGAGGCCCATGCCCTTGGTACTGGATTGGGATATCGCGAGGACGACGAAGTTCATGATCCCGAGTGGCGGTGCCACCAGGTCGATCTCTGCAAGCACGATCAGGAACACGCCGAACCAGATCAGGTCGACATCGAGCGCGACGAGCGGCCCGATGAACACCGGGATGGTCAGCAGCATCATGGCGAGGGTGTCGAGGAAGAACCCGAGGATCAGGTAGACCGGGATGAGCAGCAGCAGGAAGCTGAGCTGGTTCAGGCCCAGGTCGATGACCATGTCGGCGACCCACTGCGCCAGCCCGCTGAGCGCCATGACCCGGGTGAGCAGGAGAACGCCCACGAGGAGCAGCATGACCGCGGCGACCGCGGACACCGTCTCCATGAGAGTGCTGGAGAAGTACGTTCCGACGACCTTGCGGGTCGGGACCGTGGTCTCGCCCTTCTTGATGCTCTTCCGCGAACGCGCGATGATCAGCGCCAGACCGAGGATGATCGTGACGAGCGCGCCGTAGGCTCCGGCCTCGGTCGCGGTGAAGACGCCGAAGTAGATGCCACCGAGCACGACGACGATGATGACCAGCATCGGCACCAGGTGGATCAGTGACGCGAACCGCTCCTTCCAGGGGTAGCTCCTGCCGCGCGGCGCGGAGCTCGGGCTGATCGCCGCCCAGACGATGATCACAATCGCGAACAGCACGGCGAGGGCGAGGCCCGGGATGATGCCGGCGAGCAGCTGCGGGCCGACCGGCGTCTCTGCGACACCGGCGTAGATCACGAGCAGCACGCTCGGCGGGATGACCTGGCCGAGGGTGCCGGCCATGCCGGTCGCGCCCATCGCGAGGGAGGGCTTGTAACCCGAGCGGATCATCTCGGGAATCGAGACCCGACCGATCGCGTACGCGATGCCGATGGTGCTGCCACTGGTGGCGGCCATGCCGGCACCCGCGAAGTTGGTCGCGATCGCCAGGCCACCAGGGAGCCGGCTCAGCCACTTCCGCGCAGCGTCATACGCGCCGCTCATCAGCCCGCTCTTGCCCATGGCGACACCCATGAGCACGAACATCGGGATCACGCTGAGCGACCACGACGCGAACGAGGTGAAGACGATCTCCTTCAAGGATCCGACCACCGCGTTCGGGCCGACGAGTACGTACAATCCGAAGATCGCGGCCGCGGACATCGCGATGCCGATCGGGATCTTGAACAACATCAGAGCCATCATCAGCAGGATGACGAGGAACCCGACCATGAGCTTGCTCGACGGGGCGACGAGCAGGTACACGGTCAGCAGCACGGTGGCGATCGCGGTGACGATCAGGCCGATCGTGAACCGCTTCGCGGTCAGAGCCTCCTTGAGCTCGACGGGACCCTTGCCCTGAGCCGGCTGCGGCGGCGCCTCGCGCAGAATCGTGCTCATCGAGTTTCCACCTTCCCAGTCGTGTGCTCGGGTCGCGCATCGGCGGGCTCGAGCTCCAGCTCTTCGAACACGGTCTCTTCGGACTCGATGGCGGCGATCGCCTCGTCTTCATCGGTCGGCTTGAACTCCGGCACGGTGATGGCCCGCAGCAGTTGCGCGAACGCCTGCAGCAACAGCCCCACCATGCCGACCACGATGACGAACCGGAACGGCCAGATCTCCAGCCACGGAGTTCCGACCGCCTTCTCGCCGAAGTTCATCGCCTCGACGGCCTTCTCAGCGCCGAAGAGAATGAACATCGCCGTCGTGCCCAGGGTGAACACCATGCCGACGATCTCGATGATCCTTTGGGTGCGCGGACCTGTCGGCGCCGTCAGCAGGTTCACCCGGATGTGCTCCCCGCGGAGCAGTGCATAGCCGAGCCCGAGCGACACCAGCGTCGGCATCCACGCGAACTGCGTGAGGTCGAGCGTGCCCGGCAGCGGGCGGTTGTAGAAGAATCGGCCGACGACGTCGAGCACGACGTTCAGCATCAGGCCCACGGTCGCGATTCCGCCGAGCACCGCCAAGAGGACGTTGAAGCGGTCGATCCACTTCAACCAGGGGACGCGATCGATAGCGTCGTCGACAGTCGTCATCGAGCCACTCCTCTCACTGGGGCGTCCACGGCCCCGAACGGGTACGGGTCACGGAAATCCGTCATGGTTCAACCTCTTCGTTGATGGCTCGCGACATCTGACTCGGCTTGCGCCTGAGCGACGATAACACAGAAACATTTGCTGTGCTATCAATCCTTGTTAGTTTAACCGCCGCCTTTTCGCCGAGAAGCGACGTCGTCCGACGCTCCACTCCCCGTGCATCCGCATGGAGCGCCTGAGGGGTCATGAACTCACGTTTCGAGAACGGCGGATTCCTGCATTTCTCGGGCGGCGTCGCCCTGCGCGCCTTCCCGCCGAAGGCGAGCGGCGAGGATGCCGATCACGATCGCGCCCGCGGCACTCGCCAGCGCGGCGAACGGCGGAATCCACAGGGGCCCGAGGCCTTCGAGCACGCCGGCGCTCACGGCAGCACCGATGGCGCCTCCCGCCTGTACGAGGGCCGCGAACAGCGCGAAGGCTGTCGCGGGATTCGCGGGATGGAGGCGTCCCATCTCCACCTGCGCGGCCGGGAACGTCGCGTTCTGCGCCAGACTCCAGACGACGAGGAGGATCGCCACCATCACGACACTCGGTGTGATCGAGAAGAGCGGTGTGGTCAAACTGATCGCAACCAAACCCCAGGTCGCGACCGCGAATCCGCTGAAGCGATCGATCAGTCGCCCTCCGAAGAACGCGGCAACCACACCGGCCAGTCCGTACACGACGAGCAGGATCGGAACCTCGAGTTCGGTGACGTCGGCTGACGCCGCCACGATGGGCGCGAAGAACGTGGTGATCGAGTACTGACACCACGCGAACAACAGCGCGACGAGCCCGAGCACCAGCACGGCCGGACGGCGGAACGGTGCGAACTGCTCAGTCAGGGTCGCCTTGGCCGGCTTGGGCGTGGCCGGGATGAAGAACAGGCCGATCAGGCCGACGACACCGAGCGATGCCAGGAACAGGAAGGCGCCCGTGTATCCGAGCCAGACTCCGAGCAGCGAGCCCAGCGGCACGCCAGTGGAGACCGACAGGAGAATGCCAGCCGAGAGCAGCCCCAACGCGCGCCCCTGGCTGCCGGGCGGCGAGATCGCGATGGCGATCGCCGCCGCCTGCGGCGGGATGGCCGCCGCGGCCACAGCGACGATCATCCGCGACACCATGAACGTGGTGACGTCGGGCGCGAGTCCGGAAAGCACGGTGCCGCCGATGAACAGCAGCAGTCCACCGGCCATGATGGTTCGGCGACCGAACCTCGAAAGGAAGATGGGAAGGAGCGGGCCGACCACCGCGTACGTGAGGGCGAACACCGTCAGTCCGAGGCCGGCGACGGCTTCGCTCGTATCCAGTCCCTCGGCGATCGCTGGAACGATTCCCGCCATGATGAGCGCGTTCGTTCCCACCGCGTAGACGGCGAACAGCACGAAGATGATCCGCCAGTTCATGCGGCAACCTCCCCGGTCACGGCCTCACCGGGACGTCGGACCTTCTGAACGATCAGGATCCCGCCGCAGGTGACCGCGGACAGCAGAGCGGCGAACCCGGCTGTGAAGGCGATCCAGTTCGCGCCCGACCCGGTCAACAAGATGGCACCCACGGCGGCTCCCGCCGCGGCACCGAGCTGCACCGCCGACATGTTCGCTCCGACCAGGGTGGCGGGATTCGTCGGATGCATCCGGCCCAGGAGGACGTTGGTCGATGGCCCGACGAGAGATCCGGTCAGGCCGAACGCAGCGACGGCGACGAAGGCTCCGACCGTGCCGATCGGCGCTCCCAGAAGCGGGGTGGCGATGCTCATGACCAGCACGCAGATCAAGATCACGGCCAGGCTCCCGAAGCGGTCGATCAGCCGCCCACCGACCGCCATGGAGAGCACGTTGCAGATCCCGAACAGGGCGAGGGCCGAGGCGACCATCGTCGCGTCGGCCTCGGCTGCGAGCTCGAGGATCGGGAACATGTAGGTGAGCACGATGAAGAACGACACGGAGTACAGGAGCGTGAACAGCATGACCGCGAGCACCGGGACCGTGGCGAGCGGCCGGAACTGCAGTCGGAGCGTCGAGCGCGCGGCACGCACCGACAGACGCATGAAGACCAGCCCGAGAAGCGTGACGGCCGCAATCGTCGCGGTCAGCAGGAAGGCGACGCGGTAGCCGAACGCCTCGCCGAGGAGGGTTCCGACCGGCACTCCAAGCGCCATCGACACGGCGAACCCCATGCTCACCCAGGCGGCCGCCGCCCCCTTCCGGTCGGGCGGGGAGATCTCGATCGCAGCCGCGATGGCCTGCGCCGTGTAGGCCGCAGTTCCCAACGCGACGATCGCCCTCGCCGCATAGAAACTCCAGATGTCCCACGCGAACGCGGACAGCACGACGCCGATCAGGAAGATGATCATGGCGCCGATCGCGATGGTGCGCCGGCTGAACCTCGCGAAGGCGATCGGGATGAAGGGTGCCGTGAGCGCGTATGTGAACGCGAGCACGGAGACGCTGACGCCCACGGCCGCTTCCGTCGTGCCGAGCGCCCGTGCGATCTCGGGCAGGAGGCCTGCGACGACGAGTGAGTTCATCCCCGAGGCGACCATGCCGAGCGCGAGGAAGAAGATCCTGAGGTTCACCGCCGATGCCGGAATGTCTCTCGCAGGTCGGCGACCCATGCGTCGGGAACCTCCCATGGGATGAAGTGGCCGGCGCGCTCGTGAGCACGGAGGTTCACCACGTTGAACCAGCTCGCTCGCGGCATCCCCTGGAAGTGCGCAACTCGCTGTTCGGTCGCGACACCCGGGGGGTTCTCGAAGCCGACGAACGTGATGCCGGTCGGCACCCCGATCTGGGGCGTGCGGTCGTGTGACGGGGTCCAGGGATACCGGTTGGTGTTGGCGTAGGTCCGCATCGACGTGCCGATCGCGTCGTTGACCCAGTAGATCATCGCGTGCGTGAGGATGTCGTCTCTGGAGAACACGTTCTCGATCTCGCCGTCGCAGTCGCTCCACCTGCTCCACTTCTCGACGAGATAGGCGAGCAACGCGACCGGCGAATCCGAGAATCCGAACGAGAGCGTGCTGGAGCTGAACATGTGCGAGGCCACGTGCGCCGCGAACTTCCTCGCGACCGCCCAGGCTCCCTGCCGGATCTCCTCGGGCGCGTCGGGGGGCGGGCTCGCCCCACCGGTGACATCCCATGCTCGATCGCCCTGGAACGCGTTGAGCGGAATCGGCAGCCCAAGGTGGAGCGCGATGACCTCGTCCTCGTACTTGTGCGCGAGCTGCGCCGAGACGAGCGAACCGAAGTCGCTCGCCCCGACGGCGTACCGCTCGTGGCCCAGCACGTCGCGCATCAGCGTGTGCCAGAGGTCTGCCGTCTGCACGAAACTCATGTCGGGGTGGTTCGGGAGCGGGGTCGAAAACCCGAAACCGGGGAAGCACGGTGCGATCACGTCGAACGCCGGCTCATCCTCGGGCGCGTCCGCGAGCGGGTCCATCACCTTCGCCCAGTGCCAGAAGGTCCACGGCCAGCCGTGCGTGAGGATCAGCGGCACCGCGTCGGGCCGCGACGACCCACGACGCATGAAGTGGATCGGCACGCCGTCGATCTCGACCCGGTAGTGCTCGAACCGGTTGATCTCCGTCTCGGCATGACGCCAGTCGTACTCGTCACGCCAGTACTCCACCAGCGGCTCGAGCCGCGTGCGGCTGACGCCGTAGTACTCGTCGTCATTGCCCGCATCGACCGGCCACCGGACATTGGCCAGGCGCCGGCGGAGGTCATCGAGGATGGCGTCGTCGACATGGATCGGCGTCTGCGGGAGCGCCGCGATCCCCGCCAATGCATCCGACCTCCGCTCGGCGTGCAGCGTCACCAGTCGACCGCCAGATTCCGGACCCCGTAGATGAATCCGTCGTTCTGCATGTTCACCGCATCCGGCGCATCCGCCACCCGCATCGTCGGGATGCGGGTCAGCAGTTGCTCGAACGCGAGGTAGAGCTCGGCCCGCGCGAGGTTCTGCCCGAGGCACATGTGCACACCCGCGCCGAAGCTGATGTGCCCACGGTCGTTGCGCTCGATGTCGAGCTGGTACGGGTTCTCCCAGTGGCGTGGGTCGTAGTTCGGAGCACTGATGTTCACGATCACGCCCTCGCCGGCCGCGATCCGCTGGCCGCCGATGACCAGGTCCTCCTTCGCGACGCGCGAGAGGGTGCCGTCGACGAGGGAGTGCATCCGGATCATGTCCTCGACCATCCCCGGGATCAGCGACAGGTCGGTTGCCACCCGTTCTCGGATCTCCGGCAGGTGGAAGAGCTGCAGCATGCCCATCGAGATGGTGTTCGCCGTCGTCTCGTGGCCGGCGACGATCGTCATGAACACCTGTCCCAGGATCTGCCGGTGCTCGATCTCACCCTTCTTCGACTCCTCGATCAACGTTCCGATCAGGCCATCGCGCGGGTTGTCGTACTGCGCGGTGATCTCGGCATCCAACAGCCCGTACATCTCCTGAGCCGCGGCGACCAGCTGGTCAGCGGGCGTCGACGCCGCCGTCGTCAGATTCGACAGTCGCTGGATGTCACCGCTGATCGCGTAGTCCACTCCGAGGAGCGCGCAGATCACCTTCGTCGGGATCACGAGGCTGACTTCCTGGTGAAGATCGACTGGGCCGCCCTTCTTCAGGATCGCGTCGATCGTCTCCGTGACGATCCGCTCCAGCTCCGGCTGCAGCTCGTTCACCCGCTTGGCGGTGAACTGACGCGCCATCATGCGCCGATACTTCGCATGAATGGGCGCATCCATGTGCCGCAGCATCGTGTCGTTCGCGCGGGACGTGGTTCCCTTGCGAACCTTCGGAAAGTGCGGGTGCTGCGCATCCACCGAAATGCCGGGGTGCTCCAGCGTTTCACGCACCTCGTCGTACCGCAGCACGACCCAGGCGCGCTGTTCGCTGTGGAGCTCCGCCTCCACGACTGCGGCCTGCTCCCGCCAGCGCTCGTACGCCGCGGGGGGTCGGAACGGATCATCCCGCAGCTGCGGGAACCAGGGGGCTTCCGTGTGCGTGCCGTCGATGATCGCTGCATCTGTCGTCATCCGTGATCCACTCCTCATTCACCGCTCTGTGATGGGTTCCCGCCAACGCCGTTGTCGGCTTGAATGATTGAAATCATAGCGGCTTATGGCGACCTCGCCATCTTCCCGACGGCGTACCTGCTGCGCGAACGCAGTGCGCGATCCGTGGCGGCCACGACACGAGCGGATGCCCCGAGTCGGCGTTCCGGCCGCCGTCTCAGTCCTCACCGAAGACCTGCGGCGCCCTCCTCGCGCCTGGGCGGAGCGATACTACGACCTCCGTCGTGGCGGGTGTACGACCGCGGTGGACATTTCACGCCGTTCGAACGACCGGACGCATTCGTCGCCGATGTACGCGACTTCTTCCGCACCCTGAGGTGATGGCCCGCGTCAGCTCTGGACGGTGACGGATGCCGCGGCCTGGCGCGCCGGTATGCCGATGTGTTCGAGCATCCAGGCGTCGTCGGCATTCGGGTGCCCACCCGCGCGCCCGGGCGTGCGCGAGTATCGGATCGGGAGTCCGAGCTGGGTGATCCGACCGTACTCGGACGAGTCGAACTCGACGATCAATCCCCGCCTATCCAGGCCTCCGCCCGGTGAGGTCAGCGTGTCGATCCCGACCACGCGGTGAGCCGACCCCCCAGCGGCGATCACCGAGTCGATCGCTTCGGCGGCGCGAAGAGCCAGGAAGGCCGCTTCGATCCCCTCCTGATCGTGACCGCCGAGCTGTGTCGTCAGACGGTTCCACGCGGCATCCGTCAAGCCCATCGCGATCCAGCCGTCGGCCGTCCGGATCATCCGATGCGAGTCCGACCAGCCCGGAAGCGTCGGCGTGGAGCGGTGCCGCCATCCGGCCCACGCGTCGCCGAGGAAGGGCAGCTGCGCGGCGTATGAGGCGTCGACCAAGGCGGTGACCACGTGCGCCCCGCCGCCCGTTCGCGCGCGCCCGTGCAGGGCCGCCACCGCCCCGAGCGCGGCGAGCACGCCCCCGAGGTGATCCGTGAAGGGCATGCGCGGCAGGTCGATGTTCGGCGCGACCCCGCTCGGGATCGGCGGCCGGATCGTCTCGGCGGTGATGCCCGTCACCGTGTTGACGATCTCCGCGTAGCCGCGAAGTCCCGACCACTCGCTGTGCTCGTCGAAGCTCGTCACCCACGTGTGCACGAGGTCGGGATGTGTTTCGCCGAGCGTCGCAGGGTCGAGCTCGAGTCGCTCGAGCGCCTGCGAGGTGAAGTTGGTGATGAGCACGTCCGTCCAGGAGAGCAGGGCATCGATGCGTTCACGTCCGTCGGGCTGGCGAAGATCGACCTCGGCGACGTACTTGCCGCGATTCACGACCTCGTGGAAGAACGGTTCACGGTGGCCGGCCTCGACCTGCGCCGGGTCCACGTCGGCCCGCACCACGTCGGCGCCGAGATCGGCGAGGAGGCGCGAGGCTGTCGGGCCGGCGAGCACGCGGGTCATGTCGAGGATGCGGCATCCGGCAAGCGGGCCCGATCGAGCACTGTGCCGATCCTGCAACGCAAGACGCGAGCCGGGCGCGGTCTCGCGGACGCGGATGGGAGGACCTGGCACCCACGTCTCCCCCGCCGGCGTCGTCGCCCTGCGGATCGAGCGCGTGTCCGCAGGATCATGACCATCGAGCCATTCGCCACTCGTTCGCAAGCGCCCGATCGGTACGCCGGCCGCCATCCCGATCTGCTCCCAGTGTGCGGCGGGCCTGGTTGCGAGCGTGGCCGTGAGCTCGGCACGAAGTCGTTCGCGTGCCTCTGGGGACGCCATCAGCATCTCGTATCCGGCCTCGCGCTCGATGCGCGACGGTGACCAGCCGAGCGCGGCGAGGAACCACCGCAGGTGCCGATGCCAGACGGTGATGAGGCTCACGTACGTGTCGTCGGCGCAGCGGTAGAAGCCGGAACCGAGGTATGTCCAGTTCAGGGCCGGGCGCTCGTACCGCGCACCGCGCGAACCGATCGCCTCGAGGAACGCGTCGTGAAGCGGCACCTCGATGTGCTGACCGAGGCCCGATCGCTCCCGCTCGACCAGTGCGCCGGCAACCCCGAGTGCCCCGAGGGCGCCCGCGAAGACTGATGCGAGGGGAAGGGGCGTGAATCCGTCGCCCGGCGGCCACCACTCACCGCCGAGCATCGCGGTCGAGCCGGCCGCATACGCCCCGGCCGCCGCCATGATCACGACCTCCCAACCGGGAAGCGTCGCACGCGGGTCATCCGTCGCGAACCCGGGAAGCGACAGGACGATAAGGCGCGGGTCGTCGCCGATCATCCCGTCGGTGTCGAGACCCCAGCCGCTCAGGACCCCGGGCCGGAAGTTCTCGATCACGACGTCGGCCTCGCTCGCGAGATCGCGAACGCCTTCGAGATCGCTCGGATGCCGGAGGTCGAGCTCGTGGACGCGGCCGGCCCCACGTGTCAGGACCATCTCCATCCCGCTCCGCGGAGGCGGCGACCCCGGACGCACCACCCGGGTGACGTCAGCGCCGAGATCGCCCAGCAGCGTCGCCGCGTACGGCCCGGCGATCCAGTGCCCCAGGCCGAGGACGCGGATGCCCGTCAACGGACCCTGCTTCGCGCTCATCGTGCCCCGTCCTGATTGACTTCACGCGACCGTCCTCGGTCGGCGTATTTGGGTAATGTTAGCGAGGATGCCGCGAAGAGATCGAAGGAGATGCGGGATATGGACGTGAACCCCCTGCTGCTCGGAGCCGCATCGATCGAGCACGATCGACCCGTTCGCGTGCCGTCGGCCGCAATGGAGCGCTGGGCAGCGGACACGGTGCAGGCGGCTCGCGTACCGGCCGGTGTGCGTGTCGGTCTCGCGGGCGACGCCCAGGCCGTCGAGGTCGACGTGCGGACCGGCGATGTGCTGCCACTGGCGACCCCGGCCGAGCGCGGTGAATTCACGCTCTACGTCGGCGGCGAGCGCCGCGGTTCCGTTCCGGTGGCCGGTGGAACGAAGACGACCGTTCGCGTCGAGCTGCCCGATCGAGATGCAGATGCCTCCGTCGAGATCCACCTTCCCGAGCGATTCGAGCCCCGCGTCTTCGGCATCCGCGCGCTGGGCGGCGAGGCCCGGCCGCTGGAGCGCTCGACGAGATGGGTCGCCTACGGGGATTCGATCACGCAGGGCTGGACCACCACCGATCCCGGCGGCGCGTGGACCGCGGTCGCAGCGCGAGCGACGGGCTTCGACCTGCTCAACCTGGGATTCGCGGGCGCCGCGCGCGGGGAATTGCCGGTCGCAGCTCACTTGGCCGCCACCGCTGCCGACGTGATCAGCCTGGCCTGGGGCACCAACTGCTGGGCGCAGATCGAGATGGATGCCGCGTACATCCGAGAGCTGATGCGCCTGTTCCTCGGCATGGTGCGGCAGGGGCATCCCGAGACGCCGATTTTGGTCCTCAGCCCGGTGATCCGGCCGGCCGCGGAGCAGACCCGCAACGGCTCGGGCGCGACCCTGTCGGACCTGCGCGACGCGCTCGAGGAGGCGGTGCACACGTTCCGTGACCAGCACGCCGATCCGCAGCTCCACCTCCTGGCCGGGGCCGAGCTGATCACCACCGAGCAGCTCGATGCCGACGGAATCCACCCGAACGACGCCGGCCACGCCGCGATCGGCGCGGCTGCCGCTGAGGCGCTCGCACGCATCGTGGCCTGACCTCTCGTGTCCGGCGAGTCGGCCGGACCGCGACTACCCGGGCAACCCGACGCCGGTGAGCTCTTCGGTCACCGTCCAGAGGCGCTCCGCGAGTTCGCGGTCGAGGATCCACGGCCGTGCCCCCGGCGTCGCCGTGGTCGACGCCGCGACAGGTTCAGCGATGTCGACATCTTCGCAGTACACGCCGCCCATCCCATCGAGCTGACGGTTCGCGGCACACCAGACGGTCGTCGCTGCGCCCTGCTCTGCCGTGCGCCGCGGGCCGTAGGCGGCGCGGGCCTGACCGCGTTCAGTCTCGTCCATGTGGCGGTTGAGCCCGGTGGTGATCACCCCGGGATGAACCGAGAACGAGCGAACGCCGAGCGCCTCGCCGCGCGCGTCGAGCTCGAGCGCGAACAACGCGTTCGCGGTCTTGGATTGGGCATAGGCCACGGTCATGTCGTACGGGCGCCGCTCGAAGTGCAGGTCGTCGAAGTCCACGTTCGCGAAGCGATGACCTCGCGACGAGAGGGTCACCACCCTCGCCCGGCCCGTCTCGGTCAGGGCCGGCCACAGGCGCGCCGTGAGCTGGTAGTGGCCGAGGTGGTTGACGGCGAACGTACGGTCGTAGCCGCGGCGGTCGCGCCGCTCGGGATGCCCCATCACGCCGGCATTGTTGATGAGCATGTGCAACGGCCGGCCGGAGGCGAGGAAGGACTCCGCGAACCGGTCGATGGAGTCGGGCTCGACGAGGTCGAGCTGCTGCACCTCAGTGCGCGGGATGCCCGCCAGCGCCTCAGCAGCCCGTCCGGGGTCGCGCGCCGGTACCACGACCCGGGCTCCGGCGTCAGCGAGCACGCGAGTCACGACGAGCCCGAGGCCCGAGTGTCCTCCCGTGACGATGCCGACGAATCCGGTCAGGTCCCGTCCGCCGAGGGCCTCGAGGGCCGTGGTCTCCGGGCCGAAGCCCGACGGCAGCGGTCGTTGCGGCGTCACCATCGTCGGAATTCCTCCTGCCGCCGGGGCGGCGCTACTGAGTCGAGGCGGCCGTCAGGCTTGCGGCGAGCTCATCTTTGAGCACCTTGCCGCTGGCATTGACCGGGAACGCGTCCACGAACACATACCGGCGCGGCCGCTTGTAGTTCGCGAGCCGCGCACCGGCGAGTTCTGCCAGCGCGGATTCCTCGACGCCCGCGCCCGCCTTCGGGATGATGAACGCGGCACCGACCTCACCCAGCCGTTCGTCGGGAACACCGACGACCGCGACCGCGGCGACGTCGGTGTGCGACGCGAGGACCGCTTCGACCTCGGACGGATAGACGTTGAAACCCCCGACGATGAACATGTCCTTCAGCCTGCCGGTCACACGCAGGTTGCCGGCTGCGTCGAACGTGCCGAGATCGCCCGTGTGCAGCCACCCGCGTTCATCGGTCAACGGCACGTCGTCGTCGAGATAGCTCACACGCGTGTTGTACCCCCGCACGCAGATCTCACCGATCTCGTCGGCCTCGGCCTGCGAACCGTCGGGTCGCAGGATGGCCACGTCCACGCCGGGGACGGCTCGGCCCGCGGTCTCGGCGATGGTCTCGACCGAGTCGCCGAATCGGGTCAGTGTGGCGACACCCGTCGCCTCGGTGAGCCCGTACGGCGAGAACACTCGCTCGATGCCGAGCACGTCGTGCATCGCCCTGATCAGCGATGGCGGAATGGAGGTGGCACCGGTGACGGCGATCCGGAGTGAACTCGTGTCGGTGGTCTCGAGCGCAGGGTCCTGCAGGATCGTCTGGAAGACGGTGGGTGGTGCCGGATAGAAGGTGAGTCGCTCGCTCTCGATGAGCCGCAGGGCCTCGACGGATGAGAAGACCGCCAGCGGATAGGCAGCTGTGCCTCGCACGAGCGCCAGCAGGAGTCCCACCAGGAGCCCGAACGCGTGGAAGAACGGATTGCTGAGCAGGACGCGGTCGCCGGGTTCGACGCCCAGGATGCCGCCCCATTGCCAGTACGCACGCAGAAGCTGCCCATGTCCCAGTCGGATGCCCTTCGGGCGACCGGTCGTTCCCGACGTGAAGAGCACCATCCCGGTGTCCTCGCAAGAGAGCGCCGCCACGCGTTCATCGACCTCATCCCGATCTTCCGTCGTCGCAAGTGCGATCAATGCCTCGATGCCGTCGGGGCCGTCGCCGTCGAAGGTGACGATCGGGGCGCTCTCTGCGAGGATCTCGGGTCGCTCGAGCCGGTGCTCGGCCAGCTCTGCCGCGTACTGGCGGCCGAGGAACGACTCGACGGTGAAGACGGCCTTGACCGAGGCTCTCGCGCAGATGGCGCCCGCTTCGTGGATCGTGAAGCGGGTGTTCAGCGGCACCAGTGCGGCGCCCGCCAACTCGATACCCAGCACCGTGGCGGCGAAATCGGCGCAGTTCGGTGCCCAGATGCCGACCCGATCACCCTTCTCCACTCCGATGGCGACAAGCGAGGCGGCGATCGCCTCGGCGCGATCGACGTACTCGCGGAACGTCCAGCGCACGTCGCCGTCGACCATGGCAGGCAGGTCGGCGAAGGTCTCGCCCGCCCACCGTACCGCGGCGGCGATGGTCTCGATTCCCGGCGCCGGGAATTCCGGAATCTGCTCGATGTGGCTCATGCCGCGAAGCCCGACAGCCGAGGCGCCTTCCCCGCGGCGACGATCGACCGGCCGACTGCTCCGGCCAACTGCGGCCCGCCGCCCAGGAACGCCGACAGGAACAGCGCGCGACGAACGAGTCGAGCCAGTGGGAACTCCTCGGTGAAGCCCATGCCTCCGCAGACCTGGAGGCCGTTGCGCACGGCCGTGTCCAGCGCCGTGGCGGCGAGCGACTTTGCGGTCAGGACGGTGACCGAATCGGCCTCACCCTCCCAGCTCAGCGCCGTCACCGCCGCAGCGCCGCCGAGCGCCACCTCGATATCGGTGAGACGGTGCTGGACCGCCTGATAGGTGCCGATCGCCCGCCCGAACTGCTTGCGGCTGGTGACATGCTCCACGGCGACATCGAGGATGGCCCGGGCGAGCCCGATGGATTCGTGCGCGACCGCCCTGCGAGCCGCCTTGGCCAGCAGTGCGGCGTACTCGACCCCCAGGTCGTGGACCACCCGAGCCGACTGCGCGCGCACCCGCCGGAGCCGCAACGACGGGTCGACACCCGAGATGGGCTCGAGCGACACTCCCGACGCATCGAGCACCGCGAGGGTCGTCGAGCCGTCCTCCCGGCTGAGCGGTGCCAGGAACGTGGCCGGTTCCTCGACTCGCGCGAGCACGATGCCGTCGATCTGGGACGCGTCACCGGAGCCGATCGAGCCGACCGCGTGGCGCCCCGGCGGGTAGTACACGACGGCGGGCGGCACATCGAGTGACAGCTCCGCGCCCGCCGCCGTGAGTTCGACGAGGACGGCGGCGTCCAAGGCTTCCGAGCCGGATGCCGCATACCCGAGACCTTCGAACAGCGCACCGACGGCAAGCCCCGGGCTCTCCTCGACGAGGTCGAACCAGCCCATGTCCTCGAGATCTGCCCACACCAGCCCGTCGGGCTTGGATGCGATGAGTTCGCGCGTTGCCTCGCGGACCTCATCCTCGAGTTCGTCAGCCACGGCGGTCCTCCCTCGGAAGGCCGAGCACGTGCTCGGCGATGATGTTCTTCTGGACCTCAACGGCCCCCCCGTAGACGGACGCGGCCCGCGAGTAGTACCACTCGCCGCGGATGCGCTTGGAGTCGGCGTCGTCACCGAAGAGGAAGTCGTTCACCCGCAGCGCGCGGATCGCGTCGTTCACTGCGTGCTCCGCCGTGCTCAGCAGCGTCTTGTCGATCGAGACCTCGGGGCCGAGCCGCTCTCCGGCGGCCAGCCGCGCGACCGTCTGGCGACTGCGGACTCGCAGCGCGGCCAGCGCGACGTACGCGGCGCCGATGGTGTCACCGGCCGTCGGGTGGCCTCCTGCCGTAGCGACGAGATCATCGAGGGCCGCGTGCATGATCGCCTGTCGTTGCCAGGCCCACATGCCGCGCTCGTACTGGAGGAGGTGCATCGCGACCTTCCAGCCGCCGTCCACCTCACCGATGACATGGTCGGCCGGCACGACGACACCGTCGAAGAAGACCTCCGAGAACTCCGCCTCCCCCGTCGTCGTCTGCAGCGGACGCACGGTCACCCCCGGGGACTCGAGGTCCACCCAGAACAGGGTCAACGTGCGATGGCGACCCCCCGGGTCGCCGGTGCGCGCGAGCACGCCGCACCACCGTGAACGGTGCCCGAGTGAGGTCCAGACCTTCTGTCCGTCGATGATCCACCCGTCGGCCGTCTGCTTGGCCGTGGTCCTGAGACTGGCAAGGTCGCTGCCCGCTTCGGGCTCCGAGAATCCCTGACACCAGAGCTCGCGCCCCTCCAGCACAGCCGGAAGCATGCGGCGAGCGAGTTCCGGGGCGAACGCGGTGAGTGCAGAACCGAGTACCTCGAGCGCACCGACCTGCTCGGGCATCCCGAAACCGGCCTCGGTCAGCGCGTCGTAGAGCGCGGCACGATCGGTGGCGTCGCCTCCGAAGCCGCCGAACTCTTCAGCCCAGCCCCACCCGGCGAGCCCCTCTGCGTTGAGCCGCCCGAGGAGGGCGAAGCTCTTGTCGACGCGGGTCTCGAGCTCGTCGTCGGGGCGGGGGTTGATGTCGGCCAGTTCCGCGGCATGCTCGGTGAGCCACGCCAAGAAGTCGGGTCGGGTTTTCACGTCGAGGCCTTCCGTCATGGTCATCTCAGTGTGCCGTCCATCCGCCGTCGACGGTCAGCGTCTGGCCGGTGACGTACCGACTCGCATCGCTGGCCAGGTACAGGAGAGCGCCATCGAAATCCTCGGGCTTGCCGTGGCGCGGAAGCAGCGTATTGCGAAGGATCCACTGCTGGATGTTCTCCAGGTTGATGACGTCTTGAGTGATCTCGCTCTCGAAGAACCCCGGTGCGATGGCGTTGACACGGATTCCGTACCGGCTCCATTGCGCGGCCCACTCGCGCGTGATCGACTCGAGTCCGCCCTTCGACGCCGAGTACACCGCCTGCGGGAAACGACCGATGCCGACGCTCGCCACCATGGACGTGACGTTGACGATGCTGCCCGTTCCCCGTTCGCGCATTCCCGGCTGGAACGCCTGCACCAGGCGGATGGGCGAGACCAGGTTGACGTTCAGTGTCGTGGCGATCTGCTCGGGTGTCTCATCCTCCGCCTTCACGCCCCCCGCGATGTACGCGGCGTTGTTCACGATGATGTCGGGCGTGCCGAACTCGGCGCGGACCCGATCCACGATGGCGTCGACCTCGTCCGGGCGAGACAGATCGGCCTGTACGGCGACGCTCCCGGGGTGATTTCCGACGAATGCATCGAGCACCTCTGCCCGGCGCGCCACGACGGCCAGCCGCGCGCCGGCGCCCACCAGCACATCGGCGAATCGGCGCCCGAGCCCGGCCGATGCGCCGGTCAGGATCGCGGTCTTTCCTTCGAGGGAGAAGATCTCAAGGGGCGAGGTCATGTCGTCCTTTCACTGGACCCGTTCAGTCACTGGACCTGTGCACCGGGCCGGCTACACGCGCACGGCGTCACGCCGGGCGGCGCCGGCCGCGATAGGGAAGAGGCTCGTCCAGCCGTTCCTCGAAATGAGCTCGGCGAGGATCAGCTCACTGCGAGTCTCACCCTCGGGCAGGCGACGATAGCCCTGGCTGTGCCGCGAGTACTGCGAGATGTTCGTCTCGTCGGCGAACCCCATGGCGCCGTGCAACTGGTGCCCGGCGCGGAGCACCGTGTCGGCAGCTTGGAGCGCGGAGACCCGCAGCGCTACCGCGTCGACCAGGGCCGTCGATCGACCGTGGTGCGCGATCGACCACAGCGTGTACTTCGCCAGCTCCGAAAGTCCCTGTACCGCCACGACGACGTCGGAGAGACGGAACTGCGTGCCTTGGAAGGTGATGATGCGGCGCCCGAACTGCTGACGTTCGTTCGTGTACAGCACGGTGTCGGCCAGCGCGCGCTCGAGCACTCCGAGCAACCACCACGACTGAAGCGTGATGACGAGTTCGACGTTCTCCTGTGGAAGGTCCTCGTCGATCTCGGTGTCGATCTCGGCGACGAACTTCGCGAGCTTCTCCCCGATCAGCGGGCCCCGTCGCGTGAGTCGAGCCGCGTCTCCGCGGAGGGTGGCCGCCGCCCAGTTCAGATCGAGGTCGGCGTGGACCGCGACACGGCGTCCGGTGGTGGGGACCAGGAGGATCGCGTCCTTGCCGTCGGGCCGCGCCAGACGTTCGGCGATCGGATACATCAGCAACCGTCCACCCGCGGCTCGGCATGCCTCGGCGGCGGCTTCGAGCTGCACCTGATCCTCTCGCGGCGCAATCTCCCAGATGCCGAGTGGTCCGAGCAGGCCCTCGACGACGTCACCTCGAGCAGCGGGGTCCCGCTCGAACTCGCGAGCGAGGTCGACACCTCCGGCCGCGTCGATCGCTTCGCCGACGGCCTGACCGAGCTCGGTCGCCTCTTCTGAAACCGTGTTGTTCACTTCGCCACCATTCTCCGGCCCAGCGCGATTCGATTCATCTCGACGGTGCCAGACGACACCGTTGCGGCCTGCGCATACCTCCAGTGGTCCTCGACGGCGCGCATGAAGGTCTCAGCATGGTCGCCCGTTCCCAGGCCCCACCCTCCGACGATGTCCATCAGCACCTCGGCCACTTCCTGATCGAGGAGGGTCCCCGCGATCCGGTAGGCGGAGGCATCGGCGGGGTCGAGCTTGCCCTGTTCCTGAGCAGCAACGACGGAGTATGCCATGAGCTTCGTTCGTCGCGAGGCCATCAGCGCCGTCGCCCAGCGCTGCACGAGCGAGTCGGGCAATTCCTGCCAGAGTTCACCCATGGCGGCCGGGGCATCCGCGAGGAGGCGCTCGCAACGCGCGTAGCGCGCGATGCCGATGCGCTCGAGCGCGAGCACCTCGTTGATGATCTTCCAACCCTCGTTCACGTCGCCGAGCAGGTTGTCGTCCTTCACGAAGGCGCCTTCGAAGTAGACCTCGTTGATGTGGTGCGGCCCGATCATCGCCGGGATGGGCCTGACCTCGATACCCGGCTGGTCCATCTCGATGAGGAAGACCGAGATGCCGTCCTTGCGGCTCTCCTGTGTTCCGGTACGCGCGAGGAGGAAGCACCACGAAGCCATGCCCGCGTACGACGTCCACACCTTCTGGCCGTCGATGCGCCATCCACCGTCGACCTTCGTCGCGCGCGTGCGCAGAGCGGGAAGATCGGAACCCGCCTCGGGCTCGCTGAAGCCCTGGCACCAGTCGACCTCACCCCGAGCGATCGGCGGCAGGAACCGCTCCTGCTGATCGCGGGTTCCATAGCGCATGATGACCGGACCGATCCAGTTCAGACCCATGTACTGGGGACCGCGGGGTTCATGGAACGCCCACATCTCCTCGCGCAGCGCCGTCTGCTCCCACGGGCCGGCTGCACTGCCACCCCACTCGGTCGGCCAGGTCAGCGCGAAGAGGCGGTTCTCGCCGAGCAGTCGGCAGAACTCCTTAGCGATCTCGTGATCGTTGGGATCATCGGTGAACGCACCGAGGTAGTCCTTCGGAATGGATTCGGCGATGAGCCCGCGAAGCTGCTTGCGCAGCTGCACGGTCTTCTCATCCTCTGCGAAGTCGAGCATCTCTGCCTTCCCGTCGGCACTCGGCCGGCGTCACGTTTCTTGCGACAGATCGAGATCCGTCAGCGGCGACGGATCCTGCGATCGCCACTCGAAGTCTATCCTATCAATAATTACCACATCAGGAAATCTTGGACGGGAAGTATCCCGCCGCGACGGTCTGGATCTATTCATGCAATGCTTGATCGTATTCGCCGCGGGCCGAGTTCGGCATCCGTCGATCGAAGCCACTGCATCCAGCCACTGCATCGACGCAGAGAATGAGGAGGCCACATGTTCACCGGAGCACGCTCCCGGTTCGTGGAGTTGAACGACCGAGGCGGCCAGGCGATCGGCGCCTGGGTGACCTCGGCCGACTCGTCGACCACGGCGATCTTCGGCGAGGTCGGATACGACTTCGTCATCATCGACGGCGAGCACGGCGCACTCGGAGTCCGCGACATCCTCCTCCACATCAGGGCCGCCCAAGCGACCGGCACCGTCGCCATCGTGCGCGTGCTCAAGGGCGACCCCACGCAGATCCAGCAGGTCGTCGATCTCGGGGCGGATGGCGTGCTGGTGCCCAAGGTGGAGACAGCGGAGCAGGCCGCCGCGTGCTACGCAGCGACGCAGTACCGAGCGGGCGGCCGCGGGTTCTGCCCGATGGTTCCCGCCGCAGGGTGGACCGGTGAGAACTGGAGCGAGCACGCCAGTCGATCGAACCGAGAGGTCATCTTCATTCCACTGATCGAGACGGTGGCCGGCGTCGAGAACTTCGAGTCGATCGCGAATGTCGACGGCGTCGACTTCGCCTTCTTCGGCCTCGGCGACCTCGCTCAAGACATGGGAACCGACATGTATGCCGGCCGCGAGCAACTGCTGACGATCTGGGAGGACTGCCGAGACAAGGCCGAACGACTCGCACTTCGACTCGGCGCTCCGGGCGGGGTCGGCTTCGACGGCACCTCGTTCATGACGATCGGCGGCGACCTGAACTACGTCCGGGCGACCGGGGCCGAACGGCTCGCGAAGTTCCGAGACGCGGTACCGGCACGGTCATGACCGAGGTCGACCACCCGCTCACGAAGTTCGGTGCCACGACCTCGCTCGAGGTCGGCGTGGGCCACATGCTGGTGAACATCGCGGACCCGCTGCCGGGCCACGAGAACGAGTACAACCGCTGGTACGAGGACGACCACTTCTTCTCCGCCGCGATGATGGCGCCGTTCGTGTTCGCCGGCCGCCGCTGGGTCGCTTCCCCTGACCTCCTAGGCCTCCAGTACTGCCGTGCCGGGGGGGAGTTCGATGCTGCGAACAGCGGCCGTCATGCGGCGACGTACTGGATCGCACCCGGGCACCTGAACGATTACTTCGCATGGTCGGCCGGCACGGGCCCGCAACTCGACGCCCAGGGTCGCAACTTCACCGAGCGTCGACTCGCCTTCGTCTCGTTCGCCGACCACGTCGGCAGCGTGTACCGCGACGAGCGGGTGCCTCGAGACATGTTCGCCCTCATGGATCCCCCCGGCGGCATGGTCGTCCAGCTCCTCGATGTTCCGGACGCCGCGTCTCGGGATGCCGCGGCAGCGCGGCTTCTGGATGAAGCCCTCCCGCGACGCCTCGCCATCGAGGGCGCGAGTGCGCACAGCGTGCTCGTCTTCCGCGGCGCTGCCGACACGTCGGCGATGCGTCCGGCTCTCCGAGACCTCCAGCGAAGGTCTGATAATGACGGGCGCCGTCTGCTGCTCCTGTGGTTCCTCGATGGCGATCCGCGCGACGCATGGGAGCGGGAGTTCGTTGAGCTCCCGCGGTTCATCTCCGACGCGGGACACGGATTCGTGGAGTGGGTCGCCCCGTACGTGCCGGCGCGGATGGGCGTCCATGACGACGTCGATCCTGCATCCTGACGGCGGCATCCAACGTCGTATTATTATAACAATTGACAGTCTTGTACTGTACCCGTAGCGTGTCTGCAGGCTCGCCCTGCGCTCGCCACGACCAGTCGTTCACCGACGAACCGCATCAGGAAGGCGCCGAAGATGACGCTCATCGACACACCCGCGATCGCCACCGGCGCCGATTTCGTGGAGCGGGCGAAGTCGATCGCCCACATCATCGAAGCCGAGGCCGAAACGAGCGAGCGTGAGACCGACGTCACCGACATCGCGGCCGAAGCCATGAAGGAGCAGGGCCTCTTCTGGATGTTCGTCCCCCGCCACTACGGCGGCGGACAGGTCGATATCGTCACCGGCCTCGAGGTCATCGAGGAGGTGTCGCGCGCCGACGGCTCCACCGGCTGGGTACTGATGGCCACTTCGATCGGCACGCGCAACAGCGCGTTCTTCCTTCCGAAGGAGGGCGCCGACGACCTGTTCGCCGGTCCCACGAAGGCGATCACTGCCGGGTACGCTGCGCCGCTCGGCACCGCCGTCGAGGTCGAAGGCGGTGTGTTCGGGGGTGCCAAGCGCCTCCAGTTCGCGAGCGGCTCGAAGTTCACCACGCACCTGGCGTGCACCATGCGCGTCCTCAACGAGGACGGCACACCCAAGATGCTCGATGAGAAGACGCCAGACATCCGCGCGTACATCGCCCCGAAGGACGAGATCGAGATGCTCGGCAACTGGGACGTCATGGGTCTGGTCGGAACCGGCAGTTACGACTATGCGCTACCCGAGCGGTTCCTGCCCGAGAAGTACACGCTGCGGTCGAACTTCTGGACCGACCCCGCGCTGCCGGTCGTCGGATCGGAGCTGAACCGGGGGACGATCGGTTTCGCCGGACACATCGGCGTCGTCCTCGGTCTCATGAAGCGCGCACTCGAAGAGGTCGCGAACATCGTCCCGGGCAAGAAGCGCCAGGGGTACGACACGACGGTCGACAAGAATCAGGTCTTCCTCAAGGACTTCGCGACCGCGGATGCCAAGTACCAGGCGGTGCGCAGCTACGCGCTCGCGGTGCTGGCCGAGGCCGAGGAATCCGCGCACAGCCTGGGCGAGGTCTCGGGCGAGCTGACGTCCCGCGTCAAGCAGGTCACCACGTGGGTGCACGAGGTGGGCACCGAGGTCGTGAACTTCGCCGCCCTCTGGGGCGCTTCGCAGACCATCCGGAACCCGAGCGCCCTGGGCCGGGTCCTGCGTGACATGTCCGTGGCGCGCAACCACCTCGCAGCCGACCCGATCGGCCTGATCCAGTCGGCCGGGCCGATCCTGACGTCGTGGCAGCGCGCCCAGTAACGCGGAGAAGGGGAGACGTACGTGGCAAGCGCAGAGGCACAGAAACTGAAGGATCTCTACCAGAGCTGGAATGAGCGGCGGGCGGCCAACCAGAACGAGCCGATCGCCTTCCTCCGGAGCCTGTTCCAGGAATGGGAGCAGGTGAGCACCGAGGTTCCCGGTGTCTGGTATGAGAGCATCGATGGTCCCGTCACGGGAATCCGCGCGGTGCCAATCGGAGCCGATGAGGCTCGCGCCATCCTCTATGTCCACGGTGGCGGCTACATCGGCGGTAGCTCGGCCAGCCATCGCAAGTTCGCCGGACATCTGGCGCACGCGATCGGCGCTCCAGCGTTCGCGGTCGACTACCGGCTGGCACCCGAGCACAAGTACCCTGCCCAGCTCGACGACGTCCGCGCGGCGTTCGACTGGCTCGTCGCCGGCGGGGTGTCTCCGTCGCAGATCATCGTGGCCGGTGACTCCGCCGGCGGAGCGTTGGCGACGGCGCTCGCGCTGCTGCTTCGCGACGAGGGCGCGCCGGTTCCCGGCGCGGTCGTCGCGCTGTCGCCGTACTACGACAGCGAGGGCTTCGGCGACTCGTTCGAGTCGAACACCTCGTCCGACATCATGGCGGGAGCACGCGGGCGGGCGGGCATCCACGCCAACGTCTCGATGTTCATCGCCGACGAGAGCCAGCGCACGAGCCCGTACGTCACCGCCCTGCGCGCCGACGTCACCGGGCTGCCGCCGCACTTCCTCACAGTCGGCGAGGGCGAACTCCTCGTCGACGGCGTACTGAGGTTCGGCGACATGCTCCGAGAGGCCGGCATCGACGTCGTCGTGGAGGTGGTGCCCGACATGCAGCACGTCTTCCCCCTCATGGCGGGCAGGGCGCCCGAAGCCGACGCCAGCGTCCGCGCCATCGCGGAGTTCGTTCGCACCCACGTTCCCACGACCCGAAACGAGGCCGTCCATGCCCCTGCTTGACAACCCGTTCTCTCTCACCGGCCGCAGCGCGGTGGTCACCGGTGCCGGCAGCGGAATCGGCCGAGGGATCGCACTCGTACTCGCCAGTCAGGGGGCCAAGGTCTGGGTCGCAGACGTGAACTCGGCCGGGGCAGACGCGACTGTTGCCGACATCCGCGAACGCGGCTGGGATGCGGAGAGCGCGTCCCTCGACGTCACCGATGCTGATGCCGCTCACGCACTCGCCGACTCGGTCGCCGAGGCGCACGGTTCGCTCGACATCTGGGTGAACAACGCGGGCATCACGGCCGACGGACCACCCTCGACGGTTGACGATGACGAACTCCTCAGGATCTGGAAGGTCAATTTCCTCGGTGTGGTCCACGGGTCCCAGGCCGCAGCGCGACTCATGGCCGAGCAGGAGCGAAAGGGCGCGATCGTGAACATCACGACTGGCGGTGTCGACCGCGCAATGGTCACGGTCGCCGCCTACACCTCGTCGAAGGCTGCCGCACACCAGTACTCCCGCTCGCTCGCCCTTGAACTCGGCGCGACCGGCGTGCGCGTGAACACGGTGGCCGCCGGGTGGGTCGAGACGGGCATCACCCGCCGCCACTACGGCGAGGGCGTCGACCGCGAACGAGACCTTCAGGCGAAGCTCGAGCGTACGCCCCTCGGCTTCATCGGCGATGAGTTCGACCAGGGATACGCCGTGTTGTATCTCGTCTCGGATGCCGCGAGATTCGTGACCGGAGCGGTGCTTCGCCCCAACGGCGGTACCTCCATGCAGTGGTAGTGGAAGAAGGAACTGGAATGCGCACATTCACGGGATCAGCAGTTGTCACCGGTGCCGGCAGCGGCATTGGGCGATCGATCGCGCACGCGCTCGCGGGTCGCGGCCTGGGAGTCGTGGTGGCCGACGTCGAACTCGCCGCGGCGCAGGCCGTGAGCGATGAGATCACCGCAGCAGGCGGTCGCGCGATCGCGAACCAGGTCGACGTGCGCGACCTGGCTGCCATGGAGGCGATGGCCGATCGGGCGGAGTCGGAGTTCGGCCCAACGAGCGTGCTGGTCAACAACGCCGGTGTCACGCTGCGCCCCTTCCGCGCCTCGTGGGACACCAGCTACGAGGACTTCCGCTGGATGTTCGACATCAACTGGTGGGGCGTCGTCAACGGCCACATGGCATTCGTTCCACGTATGCTCGCCGGCTCCGGTGATCGGCAGATCGTGAACACCGCTTCGACAGCCGCGATCCATCCGTTCGCTGGGCACTCGTCGTATTCCGCGTCGAAGGCGGCGGTGGACGCATTCACCATCGCAGTGCGCGCCGAGCTCGAGGTCGCCACCGAAGGCTTCGGGGCGAGCGTCCTGTTCCCGGGGCCGATCAAGACGCGAATCACCTCCAGCGCCCGGCTCCGCCCTGCCGCTGAGGCTGACGCATCGACCTCGGTGAAGCCGTGGTCGGACTACGTGGACCCGACTCGGAGCCAGCTCGTCGAGACCGCCGACGTGAATGGCGACCTCCCCCATCGCGCCAACAACCCTGGAGAGGTGATCGACGCCGACGCGGTCGGTGGCATCGTCCTCGACGGCATCGATCGCAACCAGCCATACATCCTGACGCACCCGCCGCACGAGGACCGCATCACGGTGCGCCGCGACGAGCTCCTCGCCGCCGGACCGCGCTGAGGTGACGTCGGGCACTCCGGGCGCGCCTCTGGAGATCAACGGCGCCCGACTTCTGCTCCTCGCGGTCCTGACGGCGTTGGGAGGGCTGGCAACAGGGCTCTACCTGCCGGCATTCCCCGAGATGGCCGTCGAGTACGAAACGGATGCGGCGGGGGTCCATCTGACGTACTGGCTCTACCTGATCGGGTTCGGCGTGGGTCAGATCTTCTTCGGACCGGTGTCGGATCGCTTCGGGCGGCGGCGGCCCCTGATCATCGCGTCGTCGCTCTGTCTCGTCGCCTCCATCCTGGTGGCGCTCGCGCCGACGCTCGCCTTCATGGCGACCGCTCGGGTGTTCCAAGCACTCGGAGCGGCCGGCGGTGTGGTCATCGCGCGCGCGATCGTCTCCGACACCGCGATCGGGCTCGCCCTGGCGCGCAAGCTCAACCTCATGGTGAGCCTCTCGATGTTCGCCCCCGTGATCTCGCCGCTGCTCGGAAGCGTCGTCGTGAGTGTTCTTCCCTGGCACGTCACGCTGTGGATGATCGTGCCCGTCGCGGTGGTCGTCGTGGTCGGCGTGCTCGCACTCATCCCCGAAACTCATCCTCGAGCGCGCCGAACCGACCGCGTCGAGGTCGCCGACCTCGCCCGGGTCTTCCGGAGTCGGCGCTATACCGCCTTTCTCGTCGTTTCCGCGGCGGCGACGTGCGCCCTCCTCTCGTACACCGGCGCCGCGCCGTTCATCTACCAGACAGTGCTGGGCTTCTCCGCACTCGAGTTCGGCCTCTTCTACGCGATCAACTCGCTTGGCATGGTCGCCCTGACGTACCTGTCCGCCGTGCTCGCCCATCGCGGGGTTCACCCTGCCAAGACGCTGGGGGTCGGAGTCGGCGTACTCGCCGTCGCGGCGATGCCGGCGGCCGCGCTGCCATTGGTCGCGCTGCCCATCATCCTCTTCGTCGCCAGCGCGAACCACGGACTGATCACCGGCAACGCGGCCGCGCTCGCATTGTCTGAAGTGCGTCACATTGCGGGGTCGGGTTCGGCGTCCCTCGGTGGCGCGCAGTTCATCGCGGGTGGAATCGGCGCATCGGTCGTCGGCATCGACGGGGCGGGGTCGGCAACGCCCTACTTCGTCGTGCTCGCTGCCTCCGCGGCGATCGCGCTCACCGCGTATCTCATCGGCCTCGCACGCCGGGGCGACGCCGGCCTGAGCTGAGCACCGCAGTCGGCTGCGCAATCACCCCTTCAGCGACCCTTCCACAGCGGTCGCCTGCGATCGGCGACTGCCGACCTCGCCTCCTGGAAGTCTTCCGTCGTGGAGAAGGACTCCGTGAGCGGGTAGCGCGCGGTGAGCGCGTCATCCAGACGCAGCTGCGAGCCGACTCGGATCGCCTCGAGCACTGCGCGCAGCGCCACCGGCGATGCGCCGATGATCGGATCAAGCCATCGGCGGGTCGCCGCATCGATCAGCGAGATGGGTGCGATCTCATTGACCAGGCCGAACCGCAAAGCGTCCTCGGCGCTCAGGCGGGCACCGGTCAGGATCATCGCGGTGGCGACTCGCTGGGGCAGTTGTCGAAGTAGGCGGTGCATCACGCCGGGGCCGCCGACCAATCCGATGGTCGCCTCGGGCACCGAGAACCACGCCGTGTCCGATGCGACGATGATGTCGGAGCAGAGGGCGAGTTCGACGCCGATCCCGACCGCGGGGCCGGTCACCTGTGCGATCAGCGGTGTGCGGAGATCCCGTCGGGGCCCGTCGATCCCGGTGAGGCCACCGCCGCGACCGACGCCCCAGACCCGACCCTCCGCGACTTCATGCACATCGCCGCCAGCGCAGAACCAGTCGGGCGAGGACGATCGGAGCACGATCGCGTGGACGGAATCGTCGGAGTCCGCCCGCGCGAAGGCCTCGCCGAGCGCTACGTCCATCTCGGTGGACAGGGCGTTCCGCGATGCCGGTCGATCGAGCGTCACATACGCGACGGAACCATCGATCTCGAGGCGCACATCACCCCGATCGGCGGACATGTCCGAACCGACGCCGGTCACCACGCCACGACTACCCGGTCCACGTCAACGGATCGGTTGGAGCGCCTTCGCGGCGCGCTGCGGATCGGCGTACAGCCGAAGGCGACTGATCTGCGACCCCTCGATCGTGAACACGCCGACGTAGTCCTGCTCGTAGAGCGCACCGGTCTCGCCGATGATGCTGCGGCCCGAGAACTCGAGGATCACGCGGTCCGCACTCGAGTCGGTCGTGACGGTGTGGATCGTGAACTCGAGGTCGCGGCGGTTGGAGATCATCTTCCGGTAGTCGTCGGCGATCGCCTTGGCTCCCACGAACTCGGCGGGACTCACCGGCGAGTGGAACGGAAGTTCGTTGATCGCATCCGTCGTGAACAGCGCTTCGAAGGCGTCGAAGTCACCGGCCTCGAGGGTGCGATGGAACCCCAGCGCCACCTCGACCCGGGGTTCCGCCGAACTCGGCGCGCCGACTACCACGTGACCGGGAGGTCGTAGACGCCGAATACGAACCCGTCGCGCTGGAAGCCGATGTCGCTCTCGGAGCCGGCCAGCCGCAGGGTGGGGATGCGGCGCAGGATCGTCTCGAACACGATCTCGAGCTCCGCGCGCGCGAGGTTCTGGCCCAGGCACGAGTGGATGCCGCCGCCGAGGGCGAGGTGCTTGCTGTTGTCTCGGTCGATGTCGAAGACGTCGGGGTTGTCCCAATCCCGCGGGTCGCGGTGCGAGGGAGACATCAACGGAATGATGCCGGCGCCAGCCGGCACCTTCACGCCCCCAAGATCCATCTCCTGCGTGGTGATGCGTGCCACCGAGCCGTCGTTGATGGCCTGCAGGCGAAGCATTTCGGTGATCGCGTCGGGGATCCGGTCAGGGTTCGCACGCAGGAAGTCCGCCAGCTGGGGATCCCGGAACAGCTGCAGGAACCCGAGTGAGATCGTGTGCGCGGTGGTCTCATGGCCACCGACGATCAGCACATAGGTGTGCGCGATCGCCTGCTCACGGGTGATCTCCCCCGCCTGCAGCTTGTCGGTCAGCACCTGCAGCACGCCGCCGCCGGGGCTCTCGATCGACTCGTCGACCAGGCGCCCGGCGATCTCGAAGAGCTCCTTCGTGGCGGCGGCGAAGTCCTCTGCCGACGAACTCGCGCGGGTGATCACGGTCGCGAGTCGCTCGAAGTCATCGTGGTACGCGTAGTCGATGCCGAGCGTGCGACAGATCACCGTCGAAGGGATGACGAGGCTGAACTCCTTGTGGAAATTGACCGGCTTCTCGAACGTCATCAGCCGATCGATCGCGTCGTCGACGATCTGCTGGATGTCGTCGCGCTGTTCGTTGATCTTCTTCATCGTGAACCACGGGGCCAGCATCTTGCGGAACTTGCCGTGGAGCGGGGGGTCCATGTGGTTCATGATCAGGTCATTGCGGCGGAAGCTCATGCCGCGACGAACCTGCGGGAACTCCTCCTGACTGGGATCACGCGACACGGTCGGGTCCTCGAAGACCTGACGGGCCTCCTTCTGCCGCGTCACCACCCACGCCGTCTTGCCGTTCTGGAGCGTCACCAGCTTCGCTGGCGTCTCCTCCCGCCACTCGACATACACCGGCGGCGGCGCCAGCGGGTCATCGCGCAGTTGGGGAAATGCCGGAGGAGCTTCGGTCGACTGGTCACTCACGATGGTCATTGCGTCACCTTCATCATTGAACGATGCCGAGGGAAGGGCGCTCGCCCCTGCCCGACATTAGCGTGTAATCATTACAATTACACACTTTCCGGCTGAGGCAAAGCGGCGAGCGCCCGCCCGTATGGATCAGTTACCGAGTTCCGCGAGGAACTTTTCGAACTGCTCGGCGTACGTGTCCCAGTCGATGTCGTCGCCTCCGGCCGAGTAGACCTCGATGAGCTGATCGACGCTGGCGGTCGCTGGGTCGACCGCGTCGATCTTCAGCTCGGACTCGACGAAGTCCACCCACTCCGTCACATAGGCCTCGTACTGGTCCTTGATCCCTTCGGGGTCGTCGATACCCGAGGTCGGCGATGCGAGCAGTTCCTTCAACATGCCCCCACGCTGTTCGTGGATCACCGCGTTCAGCTCCTCCGTCGGAGTGAAGGTGTGATTCGCGGCCTGCCCAGCCTCGATGGCGGCCTGGTATACCCGGAAGGTGTCGCGCATGAACGCCGCGTGCGCGACACCTGCCGACTCGCGCATGATCTGCTGCACTTCGGCCGGAAGCGCGTCCCAGCTGTCCTTGTTGAAGCCGATCTGGGCACCCGAACTCGCTCCACCGTCGACGAGGCCTGTGGCCGTCGTCACTTCGGTGACCCCGAGCGTCGCCACGTTGTCAGCCGCGAGATAAGCGCAGTCGATCACGCCGCGCTGCAGGGCCTCGTAGAGCTCGGGCGTGGGAAGGAAGACATTCGTCATGCCGAGCGCCTCGACCTCGGATACCCACGGCTCCCCTCCGGTACGAATGGTCTTGCCCGTCGCGTCTTCGGGCGTGGCAACGGGCTCGGCGCAAACCATGATGAACGGGCTGCTGTACATGTAGAGCAGTGGCTCGATGTTCTGCGACCTGATCTCCTCGAGGATCGGTTCCGACGTCATGTACGCGCCGACGGAGGCCGGGTAGCCGGCAAGGTTCGCCATGGGGTAGCCGAGGTTGGTCATGGGGACAGTCAGCTGGTTCAGCCAGTTGGCCAGCGGAAGCTCATTCGGCTGGTTCGAAGCGGCGAAGAAGCCGACATCCGCGAGCCCGGAGGCCAGGCCCGAGAACGATTCAGCACCGGGAATGAGCGAGGCGTTGTGATAAAGCTCGAACGTCACCTTTCCGTCGGTGCGCTTCTCCACTTCCTCGGTCCACGTCGCCAGCAGCGTCCCAGGCGTCCCCGTCTCGGGGAACGGTACCGAGGCGCGGAGCGTGATCGGGTCCATCTCGGCGATCACGTCGCCGGCGGAATCCGCGTCGACGGGCGCGGCGCTCCCGCCCGAGGCGCAGCTCGACATCAGCACCGCCGCGCAGATCATCCCCAGTGCGAAACCAGCCCTGCGTATGCCTCTCATTTGCCAACTCCTTCGTTGGGTAGGGGTTCTTGTGCAACGTATTACAGACTGCAATTCCTACAAGGAATGCAAGGAAACCGCAATAGACTCCAGTGCATGATTCGTCATTGCTCACTCTGGAAGTTCACCGATGACGCGCCGACCGGTCTCGTCGATGAGGCCACGGACGCCTTCTACGCCGCAGCGGGCGAGATTCCGTCGATTCGTGCATGCCAAGTGGGCGGGAACATGGGGTACTTGGAGTCGAACTACGACTTCGCACTCACGATCGACTTCGATGACCTCGACGGATATCGCGAATACGTCGCGCATGATCGCCACATGCAGCTGTTCAAGAAGTACCTCGAGCCGTATCTCGACAGGCGCTCTGCGGTCCAGTTCGAGCTGCGGGATTGACCGATGCTTCAGCGGCGCCGTTTCTTCGTGCGGCGCCGCTGAAGCGAGTCGTTACGCCGGCTGCGTCACGTGCCGGTACAACGCGAACGTGTTGTTGAGGAATCCGCCGTCGACAACGATGTTCTGCCCGGTGACGTAGCCCGCGTCATCCGACGCCAGGAAGCTCACGACGCTGGCCATGTCGGCTGGTCCCGCGAGGCGGCCGAGCGGAATGAAGGGAGCCTCCTGCGGCGCCTCACCCTCCTTGATGGCGCGGTTCGTGCCCTCGGTCTGGACGCTGCCCGGTGCGACGCCGTTGACACGGATGCCGTCGGGCGCGAACTCCACCGCCGCCTGCTGGATGAGCATCGCGGCGGCCGCCTTGGATGCCGCATAGGAGCCGACACCGATTGCGGGAGCGAGCGCGGACATCGAGGTGATGTTCACGATCGCACCCTTGCCGTCTGCCGCAAGGTGCGGGTGGAACGCCTGCATGCAGAGCAGGTTGCCGCGCACGTTGACTGCGAAGACACGGTCGAACTCTTCGACCGAGATGTCGACGAGTGGCGACCACGGGTAGATGCCGGCGCTGTTGACGAGCACGCTGAGCTCGGGCACCAGTGCCGCTGCATCCCTCACCGACTGCGGATTGCTGACATCGAGCACGAGTGGTGTTCCGCCCAGCTTCTCCGCTGCGGCCCCGGCGAGCTCCTGGTTGTAGTCGGTCACATAGACGTGAAAACCGTCCTCGGTCAGCCGCTTCGCGATGCCGAAGCCGATTCCCTGCCCTGCGCCGGTGACGAGTGCATAGCGTGTCATGAAGCATCTCCCTTGTTGCGTTCAGTTTTTATCATTTATAGGATAAAACGGATGTCGCGCCAACAGGTACGCGCGATCCATCGGCACCAGCAGCGACACGACGAAGTGGAGACTGGATCTTGGTCACCGAAACCCGCACGAATGGCGTGTACCGCGCGTTGGTCACCGGCGCGAGTGTCGGAGGCATCGGCTCGGCGATCGCCGAGAAGCTCATCGGCTCCGCGCTGACCCGAGGACTCGAGCCGCACCTCACGATCACGGCGACGAAGCCCACCGACGAGCTCGAGGAGTTCGCCGAATCGCAGCGCGATCGAGGTGCTCGGGTCCTGATTCTCACCGGCGACCTGGAGTCGACCACGTTTCCCGTCGAGGTCGCCGAGCAGGCCATCGAGTTCGGCGGCGGCCTCGACACACTCGTCTCGAACGCCGGCCACACTCGCCTCGGACGCCTGGTTGACCAGACGACCATCGAGGAGTGGGACTCCGTGATGAACGTGCACACGCGCGCGGCGTGGCTCCTCGCCTCGACGGCGTACGCCGCATTGCGCGAGTCGCGCGGATCGTTCATCGCGACCACGTCGACGAGTGGTACGAGCCCGCATCCCGGTCTCGGCGCCTACTCCCCCGCGAAGGCCGCGCTCATCCGGCTCGTCGAGACCCTGGCGCTCGAATGGGGTCCAGTAGGGATCCGGGCGAACGCGGTCGCGCCGGGCCCGATCGTGACCCCGATCAGCCAGAAGTCGCGGCCGGGCGTCAGCGAGGACGAGCTCCGCGAGATGCTCGCGGCTCGCGCCGAGGCCATGCCCCTCGGCGTGCTCGGTGAGCCGGCGGACATCGCCGAGGCCGTCGCGTTTCTCGCGAGCCCGGCAGCGAAGTTCATCACCGGGCAGAACCTCGCCGTCGACGGCGGACTCTCGCTCACCGCGAACCTGAGGGTGCCGATGCGGCACCAGCTCACGGTGCAGTGACGCACGTTCGCGCTCATACCACTCGACCGAATCACCACGAATGCAGAGGATGACGATGACAGATATTGCTGTACGCACCGAGACCGAGATCGAATCGATCCGCCAGCTCAAGGCCCGGTACTTCCGCACGCTCGACACGAAGGACTGGGACGGGTTCAAGGCCGTGTTCACCGAGGATGCCGCGATCGGCCCGATCGACAACGGGTTTACTCCCGAACTGCTCGCGCTGCGTTCGCCTGACGAGCAGAAGCCGGTCGCGGCATCCGGGATCGACGCCTTCGTGGAGCGCGTCGCAACGAACATCGGACCGCTGATCTCGACGCACCACGGCCACCAGCCCGAGATCGAGGTCACCGGCGACGACGAGGCATCCGGCATCTGGGCCATGGAGGACGTGCTCGTCTGGCCTGCCGACGGCTATCGTCTGCGCGGAACCGGCCACTACTGGGAGACGTACCGCAAGGTCGACGGCGAGTGGAGGATCGCGTCGATGAAGCTCACGCGGCTCTACGTGTTCGTCGAGCGCATCGAGCCGACCGCCTGATGCCGAGATCCGGCCGAGCGCCGCATCAACCACGAATCAACCCAGCAACACGAAGCAACGACGAAGGAGTCCACGTGTCTGATCACACCGCGTTCACGGAGAAGTACGGCCCTTGGGCGGTGGTCGTGGGCGGGTCCGAGGGCATCGGCTCCGCGTTCGCCAACGAGCTCGCCCACCGCGGAATCAACTCCGTCCTGGTCGCCCGGACGCAGTCGACGCTCGATGAGGCGGCGGACGAGATCCGGGCGGCGAACCCCGGGGTGGAGGTGCGCACCGTCGCCGTCGACCTGTCGACGCCCGAGGGGGCCGAGCGAGTCACGTGGGCGACCGACGATCTCGAGGTGGGAACGCTCGTCTACAACGTGGGTTCGGAACCCAAGTACGGCGAGTTCATCGACCACGACTGGGAGATGCTCGCCGGTCGGCTGCAGCGCAACTTCGTGTCGAAGGCGCGTCTCGTCCACCACTATGCGGGGCGGATGGCACCGCGAGGGCGCGGTGCGCTCGTCCTGATGGGGTCGGTCGCCGGCTTCGGCGGCTCCCCCGGCTTCGCGCTCTATGCCGCGAGCAAGGCGTTCAGCCACACGCTCGGTGAGGGGCTGTGGTTCGAACTCGCCAAGCACGGCGTCGACGTGCTCACCCCCGTGGTCGGCCAGACCAACACGCCGACGATGGTCAAGGCCTACGGTCGGGTCGACGGAGCGGCCGACCCCGCCGACATCGCCCGTGAGGCGCTCGATCAGGTGGGCAACGGCCCGATCTGGATCGAGGGCAAGGTGCAGCAGTTGGTCGGCGACCGCATCGGCTCCGATCCCGCCGAACGAGTCAGGACCATCGGCGAGCGCGCCGCCCGCCTCGCCGCCGGCAACCCGGTCGGGGTGAGTTGATCATGGTCTACGACGTCACCGCCGAAGAACGGAACCAGATCAGCCAGGGCCTGTACGCCTACTGCCGCGGCCTCGACCGGTTCGATCGTGGGCTGGCGCTCTCTCCGTTCGCGGACGACGCGCGCCTCGTGTACAGCGGTATCTTCGAGGGCTCGCCTGCCGAGTTCATGGACTGGATCTGGCCGATCCACGCCCGCATGCTCGTGCACGTGCACCGAGTCGTGAACATCTTCATCGAGCGCAATCCGGCGGGAGACCTGGTCAGCGAGTCCTATGTCCAGGTGCTGCTCCGCACGACGGCCGACGATGGCACGATCTCCGACAATATCGGGAATGGGCGATACATCGACCGCTGGGCCGACCAGGACGGGCGGCTCGTCATCGTCGAACGCGACTACGTCCGCGACGCGACTCGCGCGTACCCGCACGAGCAGAAGGACCTCTCGGCCGTGCGCCCCGAATCGAGCGGTGCCGCGCTCGCCTGGGCTCGTGATGAGTCGGATGCCTCGTACCGGCTGCTGAGGGCATGAGCATGGCGCACAGTTCCGTCAGCGCCGAGGAGCGCAACCGGATCGAGCAGGCGCACGCCGCGTACTGTCGTGGACTCGACCGGTTCGACCGTGAGGTCGCCCTGTCAGCCTTCACCTCCGATGCGGTGCTCAACTACAGCGGGATCTACGTCGGCGACGCGCCGGGCTTCATGGACTGGGTCTGGCCCTTCCACGAGCAGCTCGAGTTGAACGTGCATCGGGTCGCGAACGTGTTCATCCAGCGCAATCCGTCTGGAGATCTGGTCAGCGAGGCGTACGTCACGTCGCTGCTGCGACGCAGCGAGGGCGACGTGTTCATCGATCGGGTCGGGTACGGGCGATACATCGACCGCTGGGCCGAGACCGGCGACGGCAGGCTGGCGATCATCGAGCGCGAGTACGTGAACGATCTCGTCACCGAGATGCGGAACCCGGCACACGCCTCCCGTGCGGTCGCCGCGGTCGACGGCGTGCCCACCTTCCAAGCGGCCCGAAGCCGCGATGACGCGTCATACCGGCTCTTCACGGGTACAGGTCTCCTCCAGCCCACGTCATCCGGGGCGGGCTGACCGCCGTGGACGTGGGATTCGTCGGCATGGGCAGCATGGGTGCGCCCATGGTGGAACGGATGGTGGCCGCGGGACACTCGGTGCGCGTGTACGCGCGACGTGAGGAATCGCGGTCGGCAGCGAAGGCCATGGGTGCCACGCCGGTGGCATCCGCGGTCGAGGCCGCCGAGTTCGCCGACGTGATGACGGTGTGCGTGTACACGACCGAGCAGGTGCGCGAGCTCTGCCTCGGGCCCGGCGGGGTGATCGCCGCGATGAAGCCTGGCAGCGTCCTCCTCATCCACACGACGTGTCCGCCGGACACCATCACCGAACTGGTGAGCGCTGCCGGCGAGAGGGGCGTCTCCGTGGTCGATGCACCGCTGGACGGCAGACCGAAGGATGTCGCCGAGGGCGACGCCAGGGTGCTGATGGGAGCCGACGCTGAGAGCCGATCGCGCATCGCACCGGTGGTCGGGAGTTATGCCGGCTCGATCATCCATGTCGGTGAGGTGGGGGCGGGCCAACGCACGAAGACCCTCAACGTCCTGCTGACGGCGGCTCAGGTCGGACTGATCGCGGATGCGGCTCGGCTCGCGGCACAACTGGGCTTGGATCCCGCAGCAGCGCTCCACGCGATCAATCAGACGGGCGTGACCAGCCGACATCTCCAGTCCGCGTTGACGTTCGACGAGGATCCGACCGCCCACGCCGCGATGGTGCAACCGTTCGTGACGAAGGACATCCGCAACTACGGCGACTCCTTCGAGGGGCTCGATCTCGGGCTGCTCGGGCTCGTCGTGCGCGCGTACACCGCGGATGACGCAGACGGCGACCATCGCGAGCCCGAAGCGCACACCGAGAGAACAGGAGCATTCGCATGACCGACACGCAGCTACGCACGCGGACCGAAGAGATCGAAGCGATCAAGCAGCTCAAGGCGCGGTACTTCCGCGCCCTCGACACGAAAGACTGGGATGCGTTCCGTGACGTCTTCGTGGACGACCCGCAGATCGGCCCGATCGAGAACGGGTTCCCCGACTACCTCCTCGCGCTGCGGCCGCCCGAAGCACGAGGGACAGTCACCAACGAGACCGGCTTCGACGCCTTCATCGACCGCAACCGACGCTTCATCGGACCGCTCATCACGACCCACCACGGGCACCAGCCCGAGATCGAGCTCAACGGTGCCGACGAAGCAACGGGCATCTGGGCGATGGAGGACGTGCTCGTGTGGAGGAAGGAGGGCTACCGCCTCCGCGGAACCGGGCACTACTGGGAGACCTACCGCAAGGTCGACGACGAGTGGAAGATCGCATCGCTGAAGCTCACACGACTCTACGTGTACGTGGAGAATATCGAGGCTCTCGAATGAGTATCGGGCGCGGCATCCGGATCAGGATGCCGCGCCCGACCGCTCATCGCGAACTTCGGCGTCAGATCATGAGCTCCGCCGCATAGTACTCGAGCGAATCGACGACGGATGCCGCATCCCCGCCGGGCGCGCGCAGGACGAACCAGTCCACGCCCACCTCGGCGAGCGACGTGACGAAGTCTTGGTGCTCGGCGACCGAGTGCTCGCCGAACATCACTCGGGACTGCGGTGTCAACGCCTGGACCACGACTTCCGCATCATCACCGCGAAGGACCTTCGCGCGATCACGCACCTCGCGGATGTTCTCGCCAAGCGCGTCGACACCCGTGAGTGCGGCCGTGCCGATCAGCGGGGCGCGCTCGTCGGTGATGAACAGCGGGCTCCATCCCCCCGCGCGCGCTGCACGTTCCCTCGCGAGGCGGCCGTTCCCACCGATCCACAGCGGTGGCCCTCCGGGTTGAGCCGGGACCGGCTGGCTGACGATCTCCTCCGCGGTGAAGTTCGAGCCGGTGCGGGTGACGGGTCGGCCCGACCAGATCTCGGGCAGCACCGCGAGCGCTTCATCCAGCAGGGCGTTGCGTTCTTCGAACGGCACCCCGAGTGCGTCGAACTCGGCGCGGAGGTACCCGGCACCCACGACGGCGGTGACTCTGCCTCGCGACAGCAGGTCGATGGTCGAGAGCGCCTTTGCGACCATGAACGGTCGATGGTAGGGCAGCACGACCAGATAGGTCATGAGACGAACGCGCTCCGTGATGGCCGCGCAATACGCCAGCGAACCGAGCATGTCGAACGTGGGATGACCGGCCGTGCTGTCGAGCCAGGCCCGCGACGGCGCGGGGTGCTCGGTGAACGCGAGGGCATCGAAGCCGAGCCGGTCGACGGCCCGAGCGATCTTCTCCACGTCATCCGCCGTCGACACGGCGGTGAGGGGGAACTCGACGGTGTACTTCACCGCTGGCCCAGCGCCTCAGTCGACGCCGTGGCCGAGCCGTAGTTGGCCGCCCGGTAGAAGTTGAACAGCGCTGCCGTGTATCCGCCATCGACCGTGAGCGACTGGCCCGTGATATAGGCGGAGTCGGGGCCGACGAGGAACGAGACGGCCGAAGCGATGTCGGCGGGAGCCCCGGCGCGGCCGAGTGGGATGAGCGCCGAGTCGCGCGGCGACTCGCCATCCGCGAGTGCGTTCTGCATCCCTTCCGTCTGGATCGTGCCGGGGGCGACCGAATTCACTCGGATGCCGCGATCGGCGTACTCGAGGGCGGCAAGCTTCGTCACACCGTGCGCGGCCGCCTTCGACGCCGAGTAGGCACTGACGCCCGGAGAGGCGTGATCCTGCGACATCGAGGTGATGTTCACGATGGCTCCTCCACCGCCGGCTGCGAGGATCGGCGCGAACGCGTTGGTCGTCAGGATCGGACCCAGGACGTTGACGTGGAACAGCTTGTCGAAATCCTCGACGCTGATCTCGCTGAAGCCGAGCCACGGGTAGATGCCGGCGCTGTTCACGAGCGCATCCAGTTCAGGTACCTGCTCGGCGGCGGCGGCCACGGACTCCGAGTCGCTGACGTCGAGACGCAGCGCCGTGCCGCCGAGACGTGCGGCCGCCTCATCGGCGAGCTTGGCCGAGTAATCCGTCACGTAGACGTGGAATCCGTCTTCGGTGAGTCGCTTCGCGATCCCGTAGCCGATGCCCTGGCCGGCACCCGTGACCAGTGCGTACTTCGTCATGCTGATCTCCTTCGATCTTTCCGTGCCGCTACTTGCGGTCGGTCATGCGACGGCGCGCCGCTCTCGCATCGCGGCGATCTCGTCGCTGTCGTAGCCGAGGTTGCGCAGGATCGCGTCGGTGTCGGCGCCGTGGTCGGGCGCGGGATTCCACTGCGACGTGAGCTGCTTCCCGAATGAGAACGGCGAGCCCGGCAGGGGGATGCTCCCGAGTCGCGGGTGATCGTATTCGATGACGTATCCGTTCGCGCGAGCCTGTTCGTCGGCCAGGACCTGTTCGAAGTCCTGCACCGGTGCGAAGAGCAGGCCCTTCGACCGCAGGTGCGCGACCCACTCTGCCGCCGTGCGCTCCAGCATGAGCGGATCGATGGCCGCGTACAACGCCTCCTGCGAGGCACGGTCGTCGACGTTCCACGGAGTCTCGCCGAGTTGCGGGGCACCGATCGCCTCCGCGAAGGTCGGCCAGAGCGCCCGGCCGGGGTTCGTGCCCACGATCCAGTGATCGTCCTTGCAGCGATAGACGGACAGCAGCGGCGTCTTCTGGATCCGGTCGTACGTGACGATCGGCTTCGAATCGAGGGCGGCCTCCCAGAGCAACTGCGCCGACCACAGCAACGCTCCCGAGCCGTAGAGCGAGACGTGGACGTCCTGTCCATGCCCCCCGCTGCGCTCACGAGCGAGGAGCGCCGTCACCGCGGCCTGCGCTGCGTTCTGCGCCGTGAGTTGGTCGACGACGACGACGGGCAGGGGCTGCGGCACCTCGTGGCCGGTGACGTAGAACATGCCGGCGAGCGCTTGACCCAGGGTGTCGAAGGCCCCCTCCTCTGCGAGCGGGCCTTCGGATCCGAAGCCCGACACGTTGACATGCACGAGACGCGGGTTCACCGCAGCGAGCGAGTCGTAATTGATGCCGAGCTTGCGCTTCGCTCCCGGGCGAAGATTCGTGATGAAGACATCCGCCGTCTCAACCAGCGTCTGGAGGACCTTCTTGCCCTGCACCGACGTCAGGTCGAGCGCGATCGACCGCTTGTTGCGGTTCGATAGCTCGAACATGAGGCTCCACCCGGGCGTGTCGATGGCCTGGGACTTGAGCGTCAGGGTGCCGCCCTCACCGCGCTCGGGGTCGCCGTCGATGTTCTCCACCTTGATGACATTGGCTCCCAGATCGCCCAGGATCGCCGCTGCACCGGGCCCCGCATGCCAGACTCCGACCTCCACCACCGTGATCCCGTCCAGGGGCCGAGCAGGCAGCCCCGGGGGCGCAGCTTCTTCGGTCATCGTCGAACCTCCCGCAATGCGGACACTCATCAGTGAGGGAGTCGGGGCAGGCCCGGCTCATAATTATGTAAAGTATAGTCAGGATGGTTCGCACTACCGCCACCATCGAAACCCTCCGCCACAGAAGGGCATCGCAATGGAGCGCCGTACTGAGCACATGGTCTTCGCCGCGTTCGCGTCGGCCTCGACGACCAAGACTTCGTTGGGTGCGTGGATGCATCCCAGCACCGATCCGGCGTTCCTGAGCGCGGAGTACTACATCGGGCTCGCCCAGGAGCTCGAGCGCGGCGGTGTCGACGTGCTGTTCTTCGACGACCGGCTGGCCATGCCGGCGGCATACGGCGCCTCGACCGACCCGGCCGTCGAGCGCGGGTCGCGGGTGGTGAAGCTCGACCTCGTGTCGATCCTGGGCTTGCTCGCCGGACACACCAGCCGCATCGGTCTGGGCGCGACCTATTCCACGACCTACGGCGCGCCGTACCACGTCGCTCGCCAGTTCGCGACGCTCGACCACCTGTCGAAGGGCCGCGTGATCTGGAACATCGTCACGTCCCTCAATCACGACGAGGCAGAGAACTTCGGCACGAACTTCCTGAACCCCGACCAGCGCTACGACCGAGCCGACGAGTTCCTCGAGATCGTCACCGGGCTCTGGGAGTCGTGGGAGGCCGACGCCGTCGAGCTCGACCGCACCACCGGCCGGTTCGCGGATCCCGCCAAGGTCAAGCGCGTCGATTACGAGGGCGAGTTCCTGTCTTCTCGCGGCCCGCTGACGGTTCCACGCCCGCCGCAGGGGTGGCCGACGCTGCTGCAGGCGGGCCAGTCCGGTCGTGGTCGCCAGTTCGCCGGCCGCTGGGCCGACCTCATCTTCACGACCGCGCACAGCCTCGAGGCGGCGCAGGGGCACTACGCCGACCAGCAGCGTGTCACCCAGGAGCAAGGGCGACCGTCCGGCGCAGCGAAGATCCTCCCGGCCGTCATGATCATCGTCGGTGAGACCGAAGAGATCGCGAACCAGAAGAACGACTTCTTCAACGAACTGAGCGACCCGGTGGAGCAGCTCATCTTCCTCGCCGAGCAGGCGAATTTCGACTTCGAGCAGATTCCGATGGACGAGACGTTCGACGACGCCTGGCTCGACCGGTTCACCGGCACGCGCGGAGCGGTCGAGGCCTTCGTCAAGTCCGGACGTGCGAAGTTCGGCGCTGATGCGACGCTCCGCGAGATCGTCAAGGCCCGTTCGATGACGGCCGGCAACCGGTTCGTCGGCACCCCCGCCCAGATCGCCGACACGCTCGAGGAGTGGTTCGACAACTACGGCGCCGACGGGTTCGCGCTGATGCCCTCCGACACGCCGGGATCCTTTGAGGACTTCACCCGGCTCGTCATGCCCGAGCTGCGTCGTCGCGGTCGCGTCGCCGAGAACCCAGAAGCCGACGGCACACTTCGCGAGCGGCTCGGACTGGCCGTACGCACGGCGCGATGAGGCCGCGGGGCGCAATCCTGCCCGGGAGCGACGGATGAGCGAAGTCCAGCTCCACGTCGAGGACGCGATCGCGACGATCACGCTGAACCGCCCCGATCGTCTCAACGCCATGAACCCGGCGATGCGCGAGGGCCTCGTCTCGGTATTCGACGAGACAGACGCGGACGACCGGGTGCGGGTCGTCGTGGTCACCGGCGCCGGTCGCGGCTTCTGCGCAGGTGCCGACGTGAGCGAAGGCGGCGGCTCGTTCGCCTACGACGAGGGCGACGTCCGGCTGCGCGACGGTGGCGGACGGATCGTGCTGCGGGCGTTCGAGTCGCTCAAGCCGATCATCGGTGCGGTCAACGGCCCGGCAGTCGGCTTCGGCGCATCGTTCACGCTTCCGATGGACTTCCGGCTCGCTTCGACGACCGCGCGATTCGGCTTCGTCGCCGCATCGCGCGGCATCGTCCCCGACGCCATCTCCAGTTGGTTCCTGCCGAAGATCGTCGGAGTGCCGACAGCGTTGGACTGGAGCCTCACGGCGCGACTCTTCGATGCCGACGAGGCATTGCGTCGTGGACTCGTGCGCAGCATCCATGAGCCCGACGCGCTGCTGGACGCCGCGTACGAGCTCGGTCAGCAGATCGCGGCATCCGCTGCACCGGTGTCAGCCGCCGTGACCCGGCGACTGATCTGGCGAATGGCCGGCACCGACCATCCGATGCACACCCACCGCGTCGACTCCGCTGCGATCACCGCGCTGGGACGCACGTCGGATGCCGCCGAAGGCGTGATCAGCTGGCGTGAGAAGCGCATACCCGAGTGGGGCCTGTCGGCGATGACCGACCTCCCCGACCTGCCGTGGCCGGTCGAGCCGCGATTCGAGGATCCCGTCTAGGAGGGAGTGCCGTGGTCGACTCGAGGATCGTCCAGCTGGGGTTCGTCGTGACGGACCTCCACGCCGCCGCGATGGAGTGGACGCGTCGCTTCGGAATCGGCCCGTGGTTCTACTGGAGTCACCTCGGCAACCGTGATTACCGGTTCCGCGGCCAGGAGGTCGAGCCCGACATCTCGACGGCGATGGCGGACTGGAACGGCATTCAGATCCAACTCGTGCAGCAGCACGACGATTCGCCCTCGCCGCATACCGAGTGGCTCGCAGCGCATGGTGGCGCACCGGGGCTGAACCACATCGCCGTCGCCGTGCCCGATTTCGACGCCGAGCTCGCTCGTCGCGCGGATGCCGGCGAGAGGACCTTGTCGGAGGCCGGAACTCCGGTGAACAACGTCTTCTTCCACTGGGGCGACTGGAACCTCCCGGCGATCGAGGTGAGCCAGCGGCGGCCTCCATCCATCGTCGAGAAGCTCTACGCCGTCGTCGCCGACGCCGCCGACGGCTGGGACGGCACCGATCCATGGCGCCCGATGCCCGCGCTGAACTGACGAAGCACTGGAGGAACCATGAACGACGTGGACTACGCATCCCTGAACCGCCTGGACGGTCGTGCCTACGCGGTCTTCGGCACGGGGGCAGGAATCGGCGGTGAGACCGTGCGCGCGCTGTCCGCACTCGGCGCACGCGTCGCCTGCCTGGATTTCGATCCGAGTGCCGCAGAAGCCGCCGCAGCCAGCGCTGGAGCCGACTGCATCGCGCTCCGAGTAGATGTCTCCGAACCGGGTGCGATCGATCGAGGGCTCGACGAGGTGGTCGAGCGATACGGGCGGCTCGACGGGGCGATCGACATCATCGGCGCCGCCCTGTTCAAGCCGTTCACGGAGACGACGGATGACGAATGGGACCGGCAGGTCGGTCTCGTCATCCGTCATGCGTTCCAAGTGCTCCGTGCCGCGGCTCCGGTGATCGAGCGTTCCGGCGGCGGATCACTCGGGTTCGTCTCGTCGATCGCCGGGCTGAACGCGGCGCCATCGAACGGAACGTACGGGATGTTCAAGGCGGCGATGATGTCGATGGTGCGCTCCGCGGCGGTCGAACTCGGACCTGCCGGCATCCGGGTGAACTGCGTCGCGCCAGGTGCGACGCGAACGGCTCGCTTCCTGGCGACTCAGACCCCCGAGATGCAGGACGTCGCGCGACGCTCCACACCCCTTCGGAAGGCGGCAGAACCGTCGGATATCGCCGCTGCCCTTGCGTTCCTCGCCTCGCCGATGGCCGGGCACATCACTGGCCAGACCATCGTCATCGACGGCGGCGTGAGCTTGATGAATTGGAGGGAGCTCACGGCGGTGGGCAGCCCAGAAGGCGTCTCACCATGACGACTGGCTCCGGCGGTTTCCTCCAATCGTAACTAATTTTTGAATGATGGCCTCACGTGTCAGACTGCACCGGACCCTGAGCACATCCCCCTTCGGGAACCTCATCGATAAGGAAGTCTCGTGAGACACAGCAAGAACACCCTCCCCGCGCTCGGCGCACTCGGCGCCGTCGCCCTCCTCGCCGGCTGTGCCAGCGGCGCGAGCGCGGGCAACGAACAGTCGGCGACCGGCATCGAGCCCGTCGAGCTCACCGTGAGCAGCATCTTCCCTGCCGGGAGCACCGCGAGCATCCTCCTCGACGACTGGATGGAGGCCGTGACCGAAGCGACCGACGGTGCGGTGACCTTCGATTTCTACGGTGACGGAACCCTGCACCCCGCGACCGAGGCGCTCAGCGCCCTCACCTCGGACCTCACCGACATCACGTTCGTCAACAACGGCACGTTCCCCGACCAGCTTCCCATCTCCAACTGGGACGACCTCACCGTTCAGACCGCACTCAACGATCTCGGGTACCCGAACATGAACATCGCGGGGCTCGGCCAGCAGGTCATTCACTACACGAGCGACAATGTCGCGCTGGCGGAGATGGAGGCGGCTGGATTCCGCCCGCTCCTTCCGATGCTCAGCGGACCCGCTGCCCTGACGTGCGCCGAGCCCTTCGAGACGCCTGAAGATCTCGCCGGGCGTCAGGTCCGCGTTCCGAACGCGATCTCGCAGGGCGAGAACGAGGCGCTCGGCATGGTGGGCGTCTTCACGTCGCCGAACGAGCAGTACGAGGCACTGCAGCGCGGCGTGATCGACTGCGCGGTCAACGCGCCGACGACCGTGCTGAGCGGTGGGCTGCTGGAGGTCTCGCCGTACGTCGCCTTCACCAACAACGCGCCGAGCGCCGGAGCGAACTGGGTCATCTCGACCGCCACGTGGAACTCGCTCTCGCCTGAGCTCCAGCAGATCCTCCTCGACGCGAGCGCCGAGCCCTTCACCAACTTCGCGACGAACACGCTCGACCAGTACAGCGAGATCGTCACGGCGACCGAAGCGGCGGGCGGAGAGATCGTCGACCCGTCCAAGCTGAATCCGCTGATTGCGAAGTACTGGGCCGACCGGCCGAGCCTCTCGAGCGCCGCCCCGGCTGGTGTGGACGCCGACGCCGCCATCGCTCAGACCGAACGTGTCGCCACCGCTTGGCGGAACCTCTCGATCGACGAGCTCGGGGTACCGGTCGAGCACGACGACATCCTCGAGGTGCTCAACCTGGGGAGCGAGGTCGTCGAGTGGGGTCCGTGGACGAAGGCCATCGAGGACCAGCTCGGCTCCGAGTGAGGCGACTCATACGCTGAGGCGTATCGCGCGGGTGGCGCGGAACCGGCCGGTTCCGCGCCACCCGTTTCCGCATGATCCGCGAGTTTCCCGATAATCCTATAAAGGTTATAGATCTTTAAAAGATTGGGTGGTACATTTCGGGAGTCGCGGATGAACCGTGGCCAACCCGACCCATGACAAAGGAGTTTGTGGTGATTCGCACCAAGAGAGCACTCACAGCCGCCACAGCGATCGGAGCGGTCGCGCTCCTCGCTGGTTGCGCCGGCAACAGCGCGGAAGCAGAGGCACCATCTTCAGACGGCGCGGGCGGCGTCGACTGGAGCTCGGTGGAGCCCGTCGAACTGACGGTCAGCAGCATCTTCGCGCCGGGCGCGACATCGACCAATCTCATCGAGGACTGGATGGATGCCGTCACCGGAGGCACCGAAGGCAAGGTGACGTTCGACTACTACCCGACCGGAACACTGCACCCGGCTCCTGAGGCACTCTCGGCGCTGTCGTCGGATCTGACCGATGTCACGTTCGTCAGCAATGGCTTCTTCCCTGACCAGCTGCCCGTCTCGAACTGGGACGACCTCGTCGTGCAGCACGCGCTGAACGACTTCGGCTACCCGAACACGAACATCGCCGGTATCGGTCAGCAGGTCATCCACTATGACGGCGAGAGCGCTGCACTCGACGAGATGAGGCAGGTCGGGTTCGTCCCCTTGATCCCGATGATCAGCGGACCGGCTGCCCTCACGTGCGGCGCGGAGTTCAACAGCGCCGACGACCTCGAGGGCCGCCAAGTCCGCGTCGCCAACGCGGTCGCTCAGGGCGAGAACGAGGCGCTGGGGATGACCGGCGTCTTCACGCCCCCGAACGAGCAGTACGAGGCCCTCCAGCGCGGTGTCATCGATTGCGCCGTCAACGCCGTCACGACCGTCCTCAGCGGTGGCCTCCTCGAGGTGTCACCCTGGGTGACGTTCCTGAACACCGCCCCCTCGTCGGGCGCCAACTGGGTCATCTCTACCGGGGCCTGGGACAGCCTTGCTCCCGAGATTCAGGCCGTGATGCGCGACGCGCGGTATGCGGCGATGGAGCGCTTCGCCAAGGACACCCTCGACCAGTACAACGAGATCGTCGCGGCATCCAAGGATGCCGGCGGCGGGATCATCGATCCCAGCAAGCTCAACAAGGACGTGAACGAGTGGTGGGCCGACCAGCCCGACCCCGCGACCGTCGCGCCCGACTCGGTGAAGGACGCGGCCGCCGAGATCGAGCGGACGAACGCGATCGCCGACGCGTGGTGGGACTTCTCCGTCGACACCCTCGGCGTCGAGACCGAGCACGACGACATCATCGATGCCCTCGACCTCGGCTCGGGTGTCGTCGACGACTGGAGCGCCTGGTCCGATGCCCTCGCTGAGGGGCTCGGCACGCAGTAGCTCCACCGATTGCAGCAGCAATTCGGCGGTGCCGGACTTCACGTCCCGCACCGCCGAATCATTTCTGCGAAGCCCGCACAGCCCTCGCGCGGAAGTCAGAACCTGCCGATCAACACGTCCTCCAGCAGCTCGCCGCCGGCCAGAGCGATTTCCGCGTCGATCCGGTACCCAGTGACTGGGCACAGGTACTCACGCAACACGAAGCGGTCCGCGCTCTCGGTATCGAGGACGTCGAACTCCGGACCGGTCTCCCGCATCCTGGTCTCGCGGATAACGGCGTTCGGCCGGTAGCTCTCGTCAGCCGGTCCGAGGTCGGCGCCGTTGCTCCACCAGCGGCCCTCGACGACATGCAGCACGTCGCCGACCTGCACCGCGTGTTCGGGGGCGTCGACGGGCGGCTCGGGCTCTCGGCCCAGGCGCTCCCGTCGCACCCCGAGCCGCGTTCGCTCGGTCGCCGCGCGGTCGATCCTCCCATCCGAGATCACCACGCCGAACACACGCTCGGCGATCTCGTCGGTGGCCAGCCCGTCCTCGATGTCGGCCAGCACCAGCTCGGGATCGCGCAGCAGCGGGTCGCCGTATCCTGCAGCGGCGGGGGAAGTCCACTCGATCACGTCGCCGTCGGCCATCGAGAACATTCCCTTGTACGGCAGGATCTCCTCCTCACCGTGGACGTCGTCGATTCCGTTGATCGCCTGGCTCCGTCCCATCAGCTCGACCGTGTCGGTGCCGTGCTTCACCCGGGCTCGCGCCACCGAACCGGGGTTGCCCCCGAAGAGGCCCTGGCCGTTGCTGAAGCTCTCATTGACGTACCAGACGATCTGGCCGCCGAGCATCCCACGTACCAAGAGGGTCGCGCGGAAGCCGACGCCGGCTCGGTAACGCCCGCTGCCGTCGAGACCTGCCTTCCCCAGCCGTCGACCGAGGACGACGAAGGGCTTGCCCGACTCGATCTGCTCGATGTTCTCGATCTCGCTGTCGGGGATCCACCACTGTCCGCCGGCATCGACCCCGTCCCGCGTCGGGCGGCCGGCGAGCGAGCCGAAGAGGCCATCGGTGTTCTGGAGGATGAACTGCTGCCCATCAGCGGTCAGCCCGCCGCCGATCAGCGACGTCATGTTCGATCCGGGCGCACCGAGCGACAGTTGCCGCGTGTCGTCGCCGCCACTGGCGAGCATCTTGCACACCGCGTTCGCCGCGACGTTCAACATGATCATCACGGTCTGGTTCCCGGATGGGCTCACGGCCGCCGGAAAGTCGGCGCAGCTGACCAGTCCCGGCACGGGCCGCACATCGATGTGCCGGTACGCCCCTCCGTACGCGCCGGCCAGATCGGGGATCAGCTGTTGCGTGAGCACGGTCTCCGCGATTCCCGCGAACCCGGCATAGGTCATGTTGATCGACCCCGTCTGCGGATCGCTCCCCGCGTTGTCGATGATCAGCCGGTCACCCTTCTTGGTGATGTTGAACTGGTAGGCGTACAGGTTCTTGTCACCCGGCAGGGCGCCCTCGGTGTAGATGCGGTGCGACCATCGGCCATCCGGGATCTTCGCGATCCGCTCGGCGAACACCTTCTGACCGGAATCGATCAGGCGGCGCATGACGCCCTTGACCACGTCGGCTCCGTAGCGGTCGACGAGTTTGCTGATCTTCTCGCGCGTGGCGCCGATCGCACCGATGGCAGCACGCAGGTCCATGCGCGTCAGGTGCGGGACGCGAGACTGACGTGCGAACAGGTGCTCCACATCGTCGCGCATCCTGCCACCCTCGACCAGGCGTACTGGAGGCCAGGCCATGGGCTCGGCGAACGCGTCCGTCGCGGTCAGTACGCCGCTGCCCGGCATCGACCCTCCGACGTCCGCGAAGTGCTGCGAATTCGAGAGCCAACAGAACAGCTCATCGCCGACGAACAGTGGGGTGAGCAGGGTCACATCCGACTGATGCGCAGAGCCGATGTACGGGTCGTTGCTGACCCAGATGTCACCATCGACGAGGCCGTCTTCGCTGCGGTGCTCTAGGATGTATCGAACGGTCAGTGCGTGCTGGTTGGAGAAGTACTGCACGCCGGATCCGAGGTAGACGAGGTCGCCGCTCTCGGTCATCAACGTCGACTGGAAGTCGCGAGCGACCATCACCACGGGAGACATCGACAACCGGGAGATGATGTCGCCGTGTTCGAGGTTGGCGCTCATCAACGCATAGCGGATCACCTCGTAGGTGACCGCGTCGATATCCACCGGCTCGGGATCGTGCATCCTCACCGCAGGCGAGTACTCGGGCGGGTCCGAGGGAACGTACCCACGGGCGGTGCCGTCCCACTTCACCGCTCGGAACGCTGCTTCCGTGCTGTGGCGGTCTACCCGGTCGGGCGCCATTCGGGTGTCGATGAGAGTCATGCCTGGTTCTCCTGCTTCTGGGTGTGGAGGATGCAGTTCGCGAAGTCGTCGGTCTCCAGGGACTGGCCCGGGGCGACCGCGATCGTGGTGTGAGGCAGCTGCACCAGCGCAGGCCCCTCGATCAGCCCGCCGAGGGCGGGCGGACCGTCGTAGACGGCGGTGCTGATCCACTGCTCGTGCCCGGGCCAGAACACCTCACGCTCGCGAGCGGGCGCAGTCTGCCCGCCCACAGGTGTTGCCGTCGCCGCGGTCTGCAGCGGCACCGAAGCGGTCACCCGGATCGTGAAGATCTCGGAGGTGTGCAGCACCGACAGAGCCACGGCACTGTACAGGCGTGAGTACTCCTCCGCGAACACGGTCGAGAGCTTTTCGCTGAAGGACTCATCGATCGGGCCCGACGGAACCGGCAGGTGCAGCTCCTGCATGTACTGCTCGGCATAGCGGGCCTGTGCCGAGCGCTCGAGCCGCACCCGTTCCTTGGGGAACCCGGCGGCGGCCATCTGCTCCAGCGCGCGCTCCTCGAGGCGACCGATCGTCTCGGCGAGCGCGTCGGTGTCGAACGGAGCACGGATCGTGCACTCCTCCTCGAACACCTCCATCGCATCACTGGCGGCGATGCCGTACGCCGACAGGGTGGATGCGCCGTTGCCCATCGGGATGACGACCTGGTCGATGTCCAGTTCCTGCGCGAACGCGAACGCGTGCAGCGGCCCCGCCCCGCCGAAGGCATACAGCGCGAAATCTCGCGGGTCCAAACCCTGCTCGATGGTGCGCTGCCGGATCAGAATGGCCGCGCTATGACTGTTCACCCGCAGAATGCCCGACGCGGCCTGCTCCAGCGACAGCTCGGCCTCCTCCGCGATCTTCCGCACCGCCGCGACCGCACGCTCCTTGTCCAGCTGCATCTCGCTGCCCAGGAACCGGTCGGGGTCGATGAACCCGAGCACGACATCCGCATCGGTCACCGTCGCCTCGGTGCCCCGCCCGTAACATGCCGGCCCGGGGTTCGACCCGGCCGACTCCGGACCAACCCGCAGACCACCGCTGTGCGGGTCGACCCGTGCGATCGACCCACCACCACACGCGATCGACCGCAGGTCCAGCTGCGGGATCTTGAAGGTGTACTGGTCGATGATCTTCGCGCTCGTCAGGATCGGGCGCCCATCGATCAACAGTCCCACCTCGAACGACGTACCGCCCATATCGGTGGCGATCACGTTCTTGTGGCCGGTTCGCCTGGCGATGGACTCCGTGGCCGCGAGCCCTCCGGCCGGACCCGACCCGATCGTCTGCACGGGCCGGTGCCGTGCCGTCTCCACGGGGAGGACGCCGCCGTTGGATTGCATGATGAACACCGGCGTGGTGAGCCCGCGCTCCTGCAATGCCGTTTCCAGCGCACCCAGGTACCTGCTCGACGCCGGCCCGACGTAGGAATTGATCACGGTCGCGACCGTCCGCTCGTACTCACCCAGCCGCGGGGAGGTCTCCGACGAGATGGACACGAACATGTCGGGACGAATCTCGTGCACCAGCTCCCGCAGCCGCTGCTCATGTACCGGGTTCCGGAACGACCAGATCAACGAGATCGCCACCGCGTCCACCTGCTCCAGCAGCGGACGCAACACTGCCCGCGCCTCGTCATCGTTCAGCGAGGCGAGCACACTGCCGTCGGCAAGCACACGCTCGGCAACCTCGACCACGTCCCGGTGCGGCACCAACGGAGCCGGCTTGTCCGTCTCCCGCACATTCAAGAGCAGCTCGGGCGCTACCCCCGCCGTCCGACCGCGACCACGCATGATCTGCAGCGCATCCCCGTGGCCCTTCGTGGCGACCAGGCCCACCCGAGCACCCTTGCGCTCCACCATCAGGTTCGTGCCGATCGTGGTGCCATGACTGAACTCCGTAGTCTGTCCGAGCAGGGACTCCAGCGTCTCCCCGGCCTCCTCGGCGAGCCGCGTCAGCCCCTCGATCACCCCTTCAACGGGATCGGTCGCGTGCGTCGACAACGCTTTCCCGTTGAACACCTGCCCCTGGTCGTTCACGGCGACACAGTCGCTGAACGTCCCCCCGATATCGACACCGATCGTGTAACTCATGAAGAACTCCGTCCCTTTCGTTTCCTGGTCATCGAAGAAGGCCTTCCGCTCGAGGTGATGGCGGCGGATGGCATCACGGAGCGAGCCGGGTTCCAGCCGTCGAGCGCTTCCCACCGGACGGCGCCGGAGTGGGACGACGGCGACGTCGCGGAGGGCGACAGGACGCGATCGGCTCCGCCGCGCTGGCGCCTCAACCGGCACCTCTCGACGACGAAAGCGCGACGTGGACAAGGGAGTTCGCGAATGGCCTCATGACCACGCGACATCGGTGTCACTCCAATCACCCGCCCTCCATCATCGGATGACGCGAAGTGACAGATCATTCGGCGGACGACCGCACGGGATCATTCGGGACTTCGACGTCGGCTTCTGAAATCGTAAGAATTAACATGACAGTGGTCCAATGCGTGATGAGGTCAGATGTGATGCGCCGGCCTCATGGAGGCCCGCGTCGACGACCTCCGCGTTCTCGTCCTGGAAGGAGCAACGCATGCTCGACCTCGAGAAGCTACGGAACTTCGTGACCGTGGCGAAGACGGGAAGCTTCGTGCGCGCGGCGGAGGAATTGAACCTCAGCCAGCCGGGCCTCTCCCGGAGCATTCAAGCCCTGGAGCGCCAGTTCGGGGTGCGGCTCCTCGACCGGGACCGACGTGCGGTGCGGGTGACGGCGGCGGGCCGACAGCTCCTCGACCAAGCGATCGACCTGCTCTCGAGCGCGCGGGCGATCGAGAAGGGACTGTCTGCTGCCGCCGACGGCCTCTCCGGAACGGTGCGATTCGGAGTCGGTCCGTTCGCGGTGACGGCGCTGCTTCCTCAGGTGCTTGCGCGTTTCGCCGAGTCGGGGCCTCATCTCGACGTGGAGGTGGCGATTGCGTCGAAGCTCTCCCTGACGCAGCAGCTCCTCGACGATGAGATCGAGTTCTTCGTCGGAGTGCTGGATGATTTCGTCGACGATCCAACGTATGCCTGTGTCGCACTCGCCGAGATCGGTACGAAGATCTACGTTCGACCGGGTCATCCGTTGGCGGGTCGAGCATGTCGCATCGCGGATCTCGAGACGTTTCCCATCGCGTCGGGACACGATCTGGGTGCTGGACTGCGACTCGCGCGGCAGGGAGCACCGAGCCATCGCACGACCTTCATGGTCGACGATCTTCACGTGCTCGCTGAGGTGTGCCTGTCGTCCGATTCGGTCCTGATCGCGGGCTACGGAACGATTCCGCGGGAGCTCGTGGAGGTGACGATCGACGAGCGCGAGAGCGTTCCCAAGTACATGCTCGGCATCATCTCCATTCGAAGCCGCACAGTTTCACCAGCCGCGGAACTCGTGCGTACCGAACTGCTGCGGACGGGACGCCGTGTCGCCTGAGCAACGAACCGATGCGGCGGGCATATATCAGGATTCGATCGATTCGACACGTCGATCTCGAGATCTCCGGTCATACCCCCCGCTCCAGGCGCCGCCGGTCCAGCGCACCTGCGCCACCCGCTCGGCGATGCGCCATCCCGCGCTCGTGCGTCGCCAGCTGTCGAGATAGTCGCCACTCCGCGGCAGGCCGGTGTGCTGATCGATCGTCAGCCACTTGCTCAACGAGCTCACGACATCGCCATCCCGGAAGACCCACGCATTCGACAGGATATGGAACGGCGGGTGAACCGAATCGCCGAGCGCGAGAAAGGCCTCGAGTTCCGAGAGCCCTCGGTACTTCGGCCCTCCGACGCTGGTCACATCGAACGTGGCATCGGGGGCGAACACGTCGGCCAATCCGGCGACGTCTCGACGATCCATCACGTGACCGTATCGAGCAAGCACCTGGGTGATCTCGAACCGATCCTCGAGGGTGACGTAATCATGCATGATTCGCAATCATCTCTCTATTAGTTGTAAGGAATGAAATCATTGCCTCAGGTAGTGTTGCTGAGGCAACCGTAGCTTTGTCGGCTCGCATACCGCCACGGCGCATCCCAGGAGGTACTGGTGTCCCGCACGGACCACATGGTGTTCACCGCATTCGTTTCCGCATCGGTGACCAAGGGCAGCCTGACGTCATGGGCGCACAAGCGGGCTGATCGCGGCATCCTCGACGCGAAGTTCTACATCGACCTCGCCCGGACGCTCGAGCGCACGGGGTTCGACCTCATGTTCTTCGACGACCGACTCGCCATGCCGGCGGCGTACCAGGGATCCATCGAAGAGACCATCGCGCGCGGATCGAGGGCCATCAAGCTCGACCTGATCACCATCCTGGGCCTGCTCGCCGGGCACACCGAGCGCATCGGTCTCGGCGGTACCTATTCCACGACCTATTCGTCGCCGTTCCACGTCGCTCGCAAGTTCGCGACGCTCGATCACCTCTCCGGCGGGCGCGCGGTGTGGAACATCGTCACCTCGCTGAACGCCGACGAAGCGGCGAACTTCGGCACCGAGTACCTGAACCCCGAACAGCGCTACGACCGCGCCGACGAATTCGTCGAGATCGTGACCCGACTGTGGGAGTCGTGGGACGCCGACGCCCTCGAGATGGATCGCGACACCGGCCGATTCGCCAGGCCGGGTTCGGTGCACCGGATCGACTACGAGGGCGAATTCCTCTCGTCGCGCGGACCCCTGACCGTGCCGCGGCCGCCGCAGGGCTGGCCCACGCTGCTGCAGGCTGGGCAATCCGGACGCGGGCAGCGGTTCGCCGCCAGCTGGGCGGACGTCGTGTTCACGAGCCAGCACAATCTCGAGACTGCCGCGACATACTACGCGGGGATGCAGGAGCAGTTTGCCGCCGGCTCACGACCCGACGGAGCCGTGAAGATCCTGCCCGCGGTGCTTCCGATCGTCGGCGAGACCGAAGACATCGCCAAGGCCAAGGACGCGTACTTCGACTCCCTGTTCGAACCCGGCGAGCAGCTGGTGACGCTCTCGGAGCAGGCGAACTTCGACTTCGGGAAGCTGCCGATGGACGAGCCGCTCACCGACGAGCTCCTCGACTCGTTCACGGGCACGAAGGGCTCGCTGCAGGGCTACGTCAAGGGTGCTCGAATCAAGTTCGGCGAGAATGCGACGCTCAACGACGTCGTCGAGTCTCGGCGGAAGCAGGGCGGCGCCCGCTTCGTCGGTGATCCCGTTCAGGTCGCCGACGGGCTCGAGGAATGGTTCCAGGGCCGCGGATGCGACGGCTTCGCCATCATGTCGACCGACATGCCCGGTTCGTTCGAGGACTTCGGTCGACTCGTCATGCCCGAGCTACGGAGACGCGGACTCATCGCCGATGATCCAACGCGGCAGGGCACGCTGCGTGAACGCCTCGGGCTGCAGCAGCGAGGCTGAAACACGCTCGACGAGCGTAGAACAGGAAGGGCGGGCACGAGGTCGTGACACAGCAGAAGAACGGACCGTTGAGCGGTGTACGTGTGGTGGAGTTCGCCGGACTCGCACCGTCGCCGTACTCGGCGATGATCCTCAGCGACCTCGGGGCCGACGTGATCCGCATCGACCGGCCTCCGACCGGTGACGAGATCACGATGGACCCTCGAGTCAACCTCGTGAACCGCGGGAAGCGTTCCATCGCTCTCGACCTGCGTCAGGATGCATCGAAGTCGATCGTCACCGAACTGATGCGGAACAGCGACATCCTGATCGAGGGGTTCCGACCCGGGGTCATGGAGCGGCTCGGTTTCGGACCCGATGAGGCGCTCGCCGTCAATCCGCGCCTCGTGTATGGCCGGATGACCGGGTGGGGACAGGATGGCCCCTACAAGATGGCAGCCGGGCACGATATCGCGTACGTCGCCGTGACGGGAACGCTGCACTCCATCGGAGCCGACGATCCGGTGATCCCACTGAACCTGGTCGGCGATTTCGGCGGGGGCGGCGCGTTCCTCACGATCGGCGTGCTGGCGGCGCTGCACGAGGCGCGCACGACAGGGCGCGGCCAAGTGGTCGATGCGGCGATGGTGGATGGCGCAGCGAGCCTCGCGACCATCATCTACTCACTGCTGAACGCCGGCCGCTGGGAGGACCGCCGTCAGGCGAACCTGCTCGATGGGGGAACGCCCTTCTATTCGGTCTACCGAACGGCCGACGACAAGCACGTGGCGGTCGGTGCGATCGAACCGAAGTTCTTCGCCGAGTTCGTCGCCGGGCTCGGAGTGGAGATCTCGTTGTCGTCGCAATACGACCGGGCGGGATGGCCGGAGATGCGTTCGCGCATCGCCCAGAGGATCGCCGAGCGCACGCAAGCCGAATGGATCGAGACCTACGAGGGAACCGACGCCTGCGTCTCCCCTGTGCTGTCGCTGCGGGAAGCGCCGACCGATCCGCACGTGCGCGAGCGGGGCACGCTGGTCGAGATCGACGGAGCCATCCAGCCGGGCGTCGCGCCGCGCTTCCCCGCCCATGACCTCGCTCCGCCGCCGCCCGGGAGCTCGCCGCTGCCCGGAGCGCACACCCGCGAGATTCTCGCTGAACTCGGCATCGAGGGCATCGACGAGTTCATCGCCTCGGGCACCGGCGTCCAGTCCGAGGCTGATTCGACCGCAGAACCAACAGGAGTATCGAAGTGACCAGGCAGTTGCACCTCAACACGTTCGTCAACGCCGTCGGACACCATGAAGCAGCGTGGCGCCTTCCCGACGCCGTGCCCAACTGGAACCTCGACATCGAGCACTACAAGAACCTCGCACGCATCGCCGAGCGCGGCATGCTGGACTCGGTCTTCTTCGCCGACATCCAGGGACTGATCTCGAGCCCCAGCCGTCGCCCCGGCGAGATGCTCGACCCGGTGGTGAAGCTGACCGCGCTGGCGGGCGCCACAGAGCGGATCGGACTGATCGGCACCGCCTCGACGACCTTCGACGACCCGTTCAATCTCGCGCGCCGGTTCGCGTCAGCCGACATCGTGAGCGGCGGGCGCATCGGATGGAACGTCGTGACGAGCATCGCGAAGGAGATCGGTCCCAACTTCGGGGTCACCGACTTCCCGACCCCCGAAGAGCGGTACGAGCGCGCCGACGAGTTCCTCGACGTCGTGTTGAAGCTCTGGGACAGCTGGGAGAACGACGCCCTCGTCGTCGACAAGGCGCGAGGTGTCTACGCAGATCCCGACAAGGTGCACCGGATCGATCATGTCGGCAAGTACTTCTCGGTGCAGGGTCCCGCGCTCCTGCCTCCGACGCCCCAGGGACGTCCGGTCATCGTGCAGGCCGGGTCGTCGGGCCCCGGCGTCGCCTTCGCCGCGAAGTACGCGGAGGCGGTGTTCACCGCCCAGGGCACGATCGAGGAAGGACGCGCGTTCTACGCGAACCTCAAGTCGCAGGCGGCGGCGCACGGCCGCAACACCGATCACATCGTCGTGCTGCCGGGGCTCGTCACCGTCATCGGATCCACGGAGGCGGAAGCTCAGGCCAAGGCCCGCGCGCTCGACGAGCTCATCGTGCTCGACCACGCCCACGCTCAGCTCGCCGACCAGACGGGCGTCCCGGTCGAGAGACTCGCGCTCGACCGGCCGCTTCCCGACGACATCCGCCGCCCCGAAGACATCGTCGACGGACGCAGCCGGTACGAGATCACCGTCGAGATGGCCCGCCGCGAGAACCTGACCGTCAGGGAGCTGCTCATCCGCCTCAATGCCAGCCGTGGACACCAGAAACTCGTCGGCACGCCCGAGCAGATCGCCGAGGTCATCGAGACCTGGTTCACGACCGGCGCATCCGACGGCTTCAACGTCATGCCCGCGACCTTCCCCGACGGCCTCGAGGAGTTCGTCGACCAGGTCGTGCCGATCCTGCGCAGCCGAGGGCTGTTCCGCAGCGAGTACGAGGCGACGACGCTCCGCGGGCACTACGGACTGCCCATGCCTGAATCCACCCACAGCTCCGCCGGCCTGGCTTCGAGCGCGATCTGAGACGAGCTCGACACATGGATCGCATGCGCGGCAAGGTCGCCATCGTCACGGGTGGAGCGCGGGGGCTGGGCGGGGCCTCGGCATCCGCTCTGGCTGCCGAGGGCGCATGCGTCGTCGTCGCGGATGTGCTCACCGACCAAGGCGAGACGAAGGTCGCAGAGCTCACGGCCGACGGCGGCACGGCACGGTTCACGCACCTCGACGTGCGAGACGCGGATGCCTGGGCGAGAGTGGTCGAGGAGACCGTCAGTGCGTACGGCGGCCTCGACGTCCTCGTGAACAACGCGGGCATCACCCTTCCGCGAACGATCGAGCAGGCGACCCTCGACGAGTTCAAGCACGTCATGGACGTCAACCTGTACGGTCCGTTCCTCGGCATCCAAGCTGCTCTGCCGGCTCTCATCGCACGCGGATCGGGGTCCATCATCAACGTGTCATCGAATTCGACCGAGATGATCGTGCCCACGACGACGTACTACGCCGCAAGCAAGGCCGCCCTCGCGAACCTCACGAAGACGACGGCGGTGCACGTGGCGACGCAGGGGTACGAGATCCGTGCGAATTCCATCCATCCCGGACCGCATGCGACCGACATGCTCGCCGATCCGGAGGTCGCACGGATGCCGCACATCCAACGCATGCGAGAGACCGTGCCGCTCGGGCGGTTCGGGCGGCCCGAGGAATTCGGACAACTCGTCGTGTTCCTCGCCTCCGATGAGAGCAGCTACATCACGGCAGCCGAGTTCTTCATCGATGGTGGTCTCACCCGGGTCTCCTATGCCAACGAGCGAGGAAGCCGATGACCGTGCTGCAGCCTGCGTTCGCTCCCGAGCGACGGATTCGTGTGGGTGTCATCGGCGCCTCGGGAACCGGCTGGGGTCGGCTCGCGCATCTTCCGGCGATCGCCACCATCCCGGGCCTCGAGGTCACGGCAGTGAGCACCACCCGGCAGGAGTCCGCCCAGGCGACCGCCGAGGAGTTCGGGATTCCCGAGGCCTACGACAACGCCGATGCCCTGATCACCTCGGATGCGGTCGATCTCGTGATCGTCGCCGTCCGGGTCGAGCACCACTTCGAGGTACTGCGAAGCGTCGCGCGTGCCGGCAAACCCGTCTACAGCGAGTGGCCCTCGGGCTCCAACCTTCAGCAGACGAAGGAACTGCGCGACGCGTTCGCCGCGGCCGGCGTCCACGCGGTGACCGGACTGCAGGCGCGCTCGACGCCTGGCATGCGCTACATCCGTGATCTCGTGCGCGACGGCTACGTGGGACGCGTCCTCTCGACGACGCTCGTGGGGGCCGGCGGCCCCTGGGGCGACGTCGTCGACTCCCGCAACGCCTACCTGCAGGATGACGCACTCGGCGGCACGATGCTGACCATTCCGTTCGGGCACTCGATCGACGGGATCTGCCACGTGCTCGGTGAGTTCGAATCGATCACGGGAATGACCGCCATCCAGCGTCCGGTCGTGCGTCTCGAGGGCACGGATGACGCGGTGACGAAGACGACCCCCGACCAGGTGCTCGTGTCGGGTCGACTCGCGAACGACGTGATGATCTCCGCGCACTACCGAGGCGGTCGGACCGCCGGGACGTCGTTCCAGTGGGAGGTCAACGGCACCGACGGCGCCATCGTCGTGACCGCGCAGACCAGCCTGCAGCTGAGCCCCCTCACGATCCGTGGAGCATCCGCGGGCGAGCACAAGCTTCGTGAGCTCGACATCCCGCCGACGTACCGGAATGCCGATCCGTCGTTGTCGTATGCCGCGGCGACCGTGGCCGAAGCGCTCCTCGTGCTCGAGCACGACCTGCGTCACGGGACCCGCTTCGCGCCCACGTTCGACGACGCGGTCACCCGCAAGAAGCAGCTCGAGGCGCTGCGGCGCGCTGCCGATACGGGCGTGACGCAACACCTGGGTGCCAGCAATCGCTTGGATCAGGATTCGAGCGCGGCTCTGAGCTCGAGATCATCGAACGGCGTCGCGGTGGGGTAGACCTCGTCGAACAGATCAGCAGCGCCCTCCGCGAGTCGGCTCGCGAGCAGGAGGGTCACGACACCGCCATCGTCGCTGATCGCGGCCACCTGGACGTCGACGAGGTCTCTGGCGCCGTCAGAGGAATTGGTCTGCAGCGTTCCTTCGCCAGCCACGAGCCGGAGCCGGAACTCCCCGAGCCGGACGTCGATCATCCCGGCGTGTCCGACGAATCGAACACCTCCGGAGAAGGTGATCTCGGCGTCGAGGGCCTCGCGGTCGAGGAGCTGCACGCCGTCGATGGGAAAGTAGAAGCGACCGTCGGGCAGGGACCCCACTCCGCCGTCCGTGACCTCCGCGCCCATTGCGACGCGCTGCACGTAGCGTCTGAAACTCGAGCGGACCGCCCATGCGAGACCGGTGGTCTCGACCGTCCGCGTCGGCAGCGGCATCCGCTCATCTGCCTGCATCGGTATCACGGATGCCGCGTCAGTCCGCTTCGATCAGCCGAAGCGCGTTGACCGGGCAGCCACTCACCGCGCTGCGAACGCGCTCCATTTCGGAAGCGGGCACGGGCGCTGACTCATCGACCTCGAGCTCGCCGTCGTCATTCAGGACGAAGATCTCGGGCGCCAGCCCTTCGCAGATGCCGAGACTCACGCACTTGTCCCGGTCGACCACGATCTTCATCGACGCGACTTCAGTCTCCATTGATCTGACCTCTCACGAAATCCGATGCCACACTGCTTCGCCACACCCGTGTGGCGAAGCGCTGGCCACTATCTTATAAAGCATAACCAGAATAACCCGACTTGGTTCGACCGGGTGATTCATCATGTTCGAGCCCGCCGGCGGTCAGGCTCGCGACCACGGGAGCCCACCGTCGCGCGTAGCCGTCGATGCGGCCGTCGGTCTCGAACTCTGACTCGAGCAGGTACAGCCCGGGCAAGGCTGTCGTCGCACCGAGTTCGGCCAGCACGGGCTTGAGCGTCAGCTCCGCTGCGAGCGCGTGATTCCAGGCGCCTCCGACCATCAGGGGGACGGTGACCACGCCCTGCATCCCGGTTTCTCCGGCGAACTTGTCGAGGAACGTCTTCAGCAGTCCGGTGTAGGTCGCCTTGTACGTCGGGCTCGCGATGATGGCCAGATCGGACGCCGCGACCGTCTCGACGGCGGCGGTGATGCCCTCGTCGCCCCATCCGAGCAGTGCAGGTCCGAGGTCGACGACCTCGAGCACGTGCTCGGCGGGTCGACCAGTCAGCGCCTCGGCCAGACGCTCGGCCGCGGCGCGCGTTCGCGAACCGCGCTTCGGATTCCCCACCACGACCGTTGTCACCACGACGTCACCTGTCCTCCGCCCGACGGACTCTACCTTTCAAGTATATTGAGGATGGCGTAGCGGTGACCGCGCGGGACGAGGAGGTCGTGTGATGGAGTCATCCCCGGTGGTACGAGCCGATGACGGTCGGCGCCCGTTCAAGGTCGCCGTCATCCACGACTACCTCGGGATCGCCGAGGCGTCTGCCGATTGGTCGCCCGTGAAGGCGCTGGCCGAGGTCGATTTCATCTCGCAGCCACTCACCGACGAGGATGCCATCGTCGAGGCGCTCGCCGAGTACGACGTGATCAGCTCGATGCGCGAGCGCCTGCCCCTGACCGCGTCGCTGATGGATCGACTGCCGCGCCTGCGCTGCTTCGTGGCCACGTCGCAGTCGAATCGGGTGATCGATTTCGCGGCTGCGGAACAACGGGGCATCGAGATCGCCGCCACCGCGAACGGCTCGCTAGCCCGCGCTGCCACCGCGGAGCTCACGTGGGGCCTCATCATCGCCGCGACGCGCGGCATCGTGGCGGAGGATCGGGCGATCCGCGAGGGCAAGTGGCAGACCGGCGTGTTTCCAACGCTGTACGGCCGCACGATCGGGATCCTCGGGCTCGGCGGCACCGGTCGCTACATCGCGCGCTTCGCCCGAGAGTTCGGAATGCGCGTGCTCGCGCACAGCCCGCACCTCTCGGAGATGGACGCGGTCGAGGGCGGTGCAGAGCTCGTGGGGCTCGAGGAACTGCTCGAGCGAAGCGACGTCGTGACGATCCATCTGGTTCTGTCCGAGGCCACCCGGCACATCGTCGACTCGCGGGGAATCGCTCGCATGAAACCGTCCGCGGTGCTCGTGAACACCTCGCGAGGTCCGCTGGTCGACGAATCGGCGCTGATCGAGGCACTCCGGGATCGACGGATCGCAGGTGCGGCCCTCGATGTGTTCGACGTGGAGCCGCTGCCGGCCGGCCATCCCCTGACCGAGCTGGACAACGTCATCCTCAGCCCGCACAGCGGTGGGTTCACCGAGGAGACCTATCGCGTGTGGTATCAGGGCAGCGCCGATGCCGTGCAGGCCTTCCTCGAAGGTCGGGACATCCCGATCCGGCACTACGCGAGGGCGTCGGAGGCATCACGATGACCGCCACCCTCAGCGTCGGCCTCGAAGGGTTCACCTTCCCCGACCTCGATCCGTTCGCCCTCGTCGACCTGGCTGCCGGCACGCGATACACGCATGTCGGCGTCCGCCTCGTCGACCCCGCGACCAACACGCCGACACTCACGCTCGGCGGCGCGTACCGACTCCGTGAGCATGCAGAAGAGCGTGGGATCGCACTCCACGGTGCGGACATCGTGAATCTCGAGGGTCCCGTCGACGCGTGGGACGAATGCCTCTCGATCCTCGCTGCATGCGGGGTGACTCGTGTGAGCGCGTTCCACCGCGATGCCGACCTGACCGCCGCGAGCCGACGCTTCGGCGAGCTCGTCGCCCAAGCGCGTGAGTTCGGCGTCACGCCGCACCTGGAACCGGTCTCCTACTTCGGGGTGAATTCGGTCGCCGCCGTCGCTGAACTCGTCGAGCGCGTGGGAGGCGGCGGGCTCACGTTGGACACGCTGCACTTCAGACGCGCGAGCGACGACCTCGAGCGGCTCGCTGAGGTCGCACACACGATCCCCATCTGGCTCCAGGTCTGCGACGGGCCGCCCTTCGACGAACTGGTGAGCGCCGGCGCATCGCCAGAAGAGCGTACCGCCGCTCTGCGCCATGAGAGCATCGGCCGACGCCTGCCTCCCGGAGCGGGCGCCTGCGGCGTCGCCGACATCGTGCGCATCGTCCACGATGCGACGCCCGACGCAGAGCTCGTGCTCATGGTCGAAGCTCCCGATCACGAACGCGTGCGCAGGATCGGTTCCGCCGCCTACGCGGGCGTGTGCCTGAACGCCGCGGACGATGTCATCACTCATGCGTCTTCACGGGCCGACGTGGCATGAGCGATGCACCAGCGGCGCTCATGGGCCCGGTCGACGTCGGCGTCGGTCACGCGCTGATCACGCTCGTTGCACCGCGCCGCGGTCGCGAGCGAGCGTACAACCGCTGGTACGAGGACGACCACTTCTGGGCTGGTGGCCTGTACTGCCCCTGGGTGTTCGCCGGCCGACGGTGGACGGCGACGCGAGATCTCGCCGCCTTGCGGTATCCGGCCCGGACGCCCGTCACCGACGACGTCCAGGACGGCTCGTATCTCACGACGTATTGGATCGCACCCGGCAGGCTCGGCGAGGCGACGGATTGGCTCGCCGCCATGAACGCACGACTCGGCGAAGAGGGCCGCATCTTCACCGAGCGGGACCACGTGTACACCTCGTTCACGGATCACGCGGGCACGGTGTACCGCGATGCGCGCGTGGCTCGCGACATCTTCGCTCTCATGGATCCAGCACCAGGTCTCGTACTCGGGCTCGTTGACGCACCCAACGCGGACGAACGCCCCGCACTCGAGCGGTGGCTCCTGGACGAGTACCTCCCGCCTCGAGTGAATCGTGGTGGGCCTGCAACGTCCGCCATGGTCTTCCGTACGAACCCACCCGACCCGCGACTTCGACCCGATGTGCTCGCAGGACTTGCGCGGGTCGCCGGCAACGGAGGCCGCCTGACCGTGCTGTGGTTTCTGGACGAGAACCCATCGGTGCACTGGGCGGAGCAGTTCGCGCGAGTCGGTGAAGAGGTCGCCGATGGTGGAGGGGAATTGACGCTGCTCGCCCCCTTCATTCCCAGTCTCATGGGGACGGACACCTACGTCGACGTCATCCGTCCACAGGGCGGCTGACGTCGGTCCAAGACACGCTCTCGCCTGGTGCGACCGCCAGGATCCGTTCGGCGAACTCGGTCCCGAGGGTCGCCCGCAGCTCGTCGGGCGTTCCCGGAAGCACCGGCGAACCCCAGTGATACGGGAGCACGGCCGGGCGCCCGAGGAGCTCGAAGGCGACGGCCGCCTGCCGGGGACCCATGGTCATCACTCCGCCGATCGGCAGCACCGCCAACGCGGGGCGGTAGATCTCGGCAATGAGCCGCATGTCCGAGAACATGTCCGTGTCGCCGGCGATGTAGATGCTCTCGCCGCTCCCCCACTCCAGCACGAACCCGCACGCCGTCCCGATCGCACGGCCCTCGGCTGACGACGTGTGGTCGGCCCTGACCATCGTCACGTCCAGTCCGCACACGTCGACGGTGCCACCCAGGTTCATCCCGAGCGGCAGGCCCGCGATGGCACCCTGAGAGGCGAGCCAGGCGCTCACCTCGGTCTGAGCGTGAACCGGCGCACCGTAGCGAGCCGAGAGCTCGGGTGCGCTGGCGGCGTGATCCACGTGCGCATGCGTGACGAGGATGGCGTCGACGCGCTCGGGTTCGCGCTGTGACGGGGGAAACGCCGGGCTATCGAGCCAGGGATCGACGTAGATCCGTCGCTCGTCGTCGAGGTCGATCCGCAGCCCCGCAGAACCCAGCCAGGTGATCTCCCGAGGTGCCGTCACTCCAATGCCCCGGCCAGCTCCTCGAGCTGTGCGAGCCAGCCTGCGGCATCCTTGATCGACGTATCGAAGTTGGTGTCGATGACCACGCCTTCGACGCCACGGCGCCGCGCGTCCTCGACGTAGTCGATCACGCCACCGACGCCGATCTTGAGTCCGGCCGCATTCTCGGTTGCGAGCCGGTACACCATTCGAACCGGCGGCTTGCCCTCGGGCCGCCAGGAGTTGATGAGGGCCAGCTTCTCCTCCGCCTCGTCGAGCGACATGGCGGGGCCGCCGGGATTCCACAGATCGAAGTCCCGAGCGGTGCGGCGAAGCCCGGCCTCCGACCACATCCCGGCCATGAGCTGGATCGGCTGCGGCGGTTTCGGGCGCATGACGCCCTGTGCGATGTCGAACATCGACGACCGGTAGGCGATCGGGTCGTCGTCCCAGCACGCACGAAGCGCGGGAATGAACTCATCGAGTCGCTTGCCACGCGTCGACGGATCAACCCCCGCCGCGGTGTGCTCCTCCCTCGACCACCCCACTCCGAACCCCGCGATGAGGCGTCCGCCCGAGAGCTGTGCGAGTGTTGCCAGTCGATTCGCGAGGGGTGCCGGGTAGTGGTATCCGGCAACGAGGATGCTCGTGCCGATTCCCATGCCGGGTGCCCACGCAGTCACGGCCCCGAGCAGCTCGAGTGGCGAGTAGACCGTCTCGTAGACGGATCGCTGCGTGCCCCCCGACTGTGTCGGATACGCGGACTTCGAGTCGGTTGCGAAGAGGAAGTGCTCCTGCACCCACATCGAGTCGAACCCGAGCTCCTGGGCACGAATCGTGTAGTCACGGATGAGGCCGACGTCGACCACGTCGCCGAGCTGGGGCAGACAGAGCCCGACGAACGTCACGACGCACGCTCCTCGGTGCAGCGGCGGGTCAGGGCCTCGGCGAGTGCGTCGATTCGGGAGCGCAGCGTCGCGATGATCGAGTTCTGCTGCTCGTCGGTGAGCGCACCTTCGCGGATCGATTGCCACACGACGGCGGTGGTGTCGTCGCGGCCGGCTTCGAGACGGATGTCGGCGATGGAGCGAGCACCCGACTCCAGCTCCACGGTGTAGCGGATGTGCCGGGCGTCGTCGTCGTGGACGTCGAGACGCTCGATGACGCGCGCCCCGCCGGCTGCCGTGACCGTGCGCGTCATCCCGATGCCGTCGCCATCGATCCTGGCGTTCTCGACGAACGGATTCCACGAGGCGACACCCCCGAAGTCTCCGAGAAGCGACCAGACTTCAGAGGCTGGCGCCGCGACCTCGCCCCGGACTTCGATTGTATTCACTGCAATCCTCGCTATTCTTAGAAGGTCAGTTGTATTCTGCCCTCCACGTGCGCAGGACTCAATCCCGAAGACCGAATGGAGCGCAGACGATGAAGTTCGCGAGTGAACTGCTGCAGATCCCTGGACCGCCCGATGTGACGCCTGCGGTCATGGCCCGCGCCACCCTGCTCGACGAGCTGGGCTTCGACATCGGCATGGTCGGGCACCACCGGTTCGTCAGCGGCAATCCCTCCGCGGTCTTCACACTGCTGGCCGCCGTCGCCGCGCGTACGGAGCGGATCATGCTCGGTCCGGGTGTGCTCGTGCTTCCTGCGTACCATCCCCTCGACATCGCAGAGCAGGTCGCAACCCTCGACCAGGTGTCCAACGGTCGCGCATTACTCGGCGTCGGCGCCGGATACCGGTCGCCTGAGATCGCCGCGTCGGGTCGCAATCCCGACGATCGCGGCTCCCTCATGACCGAGGCCCTCGAGGTGTTGAACGCCGTATGGCGCAACGAAACGGTGAGTTACGAGGGCAAGCACTTCCGCTTCGAGGATGTGACCGTCGAACCGCGCCCGGTTCAGGATCAGCCGCTCATCATCGTCGGCACGAAGGCGAAGGTCGGCGCCCGGCGTGCCGGTCGCCTGGCCGACGGAATCCTCGGAGGACTGGTGCAGACGGTCGAGGAGTACCGGTCGACGATCGACGTCTACACCGAAACGGCACAGGCCAACGATCGAACCGCCCGGCTCTGGCTGCAGCGCAGCGTGTGCATCGCCGACAGCCGGTCGGAGCTCGAGGACCCCTGGCTCCCCGGGTTCCTCGAGAATCGCCGCGGCAAGCTCGCGCTCGGACCTGGCCTGGCCTCGTCCGCCGTCGACTTCGCGATTCTCGAAGGGCGCACGCCGAGCCTCGAAGAGGCGGCAGAGGGATGTGCGCTCATCGGCACCGCCGACGAGGTGATCGAGCAGATCCGCCAACTCCAACAACAGGTCGAGATCGATGCCCTCGTGGTGAATCACCACTGGTCGACGGGCGACACTGAACGGATCGAGCGTCAGCTGCAGCGATTCGCTCACGAGGTGTTGCCCGCCTTCCAGCTGGTCGAGGCGCGGGGGAATCTTCAGTGAAGCGTGTGCGAATCCGACGTTCTCGCCAAATTGTGGCGATAATGGCACGAATGGAAACGATGCGTCGCAGAGGAGCAACCCAATGTCCAGCCTGAGCAGCCCGACTGCCTCCCGCGGAGCGGGCATTCAGCAGGTGCGGGTCGCCGAGACCGTCGCCGCCGAGTTGCGGCGGCGAATCCTGCGCGGCGACTTCCCCGACGGCGCGCTTCCCAAGCAGGACCAGCTGCGCGAGGAGTACGGCATCAGCCATCCCTCGCTGCGTGAAGCCCTCCGGATCCTCGAGACTGAGGGCCTCGTCGTCGTTCGACGCGGGAACGTCGGCGGCGCCATCGTTCAACAACCCGGCGAGGCGCGCTTCGGCTACACCCTCGGACTCGCTCTGCAGTCGACGGGTATCCGGGTGCACGAGCTGGCGACGGCGGTCGCGACGCTCGAGCCGGTCTGCGCGCGGCTCTGCGCCGAGAACCCGAAGCGCGGCAAAGAGATCGTTCCCCGACTTCGCGCCATCCTCGACACCGCACGAGGTGAGGAAGACGCCAACGGCGTGCCCTTCACCCGAGCCGCCCGCAGCTTCCACACGGCCGTCGTCGACCTGTGCGGCAACGAGCCGACGAAGATGATCGTCGGCGGCCTGGTCGCCCTGTGGGACGCGCAGGAGGAGGCGTGGGCGCAGGACCTGACCGCCGAAGGCGCCTATCCCGACCACGACCGTCGAGTGGCGACGACCAACGCGCACAGCAAGCTCGTCGACCTGATCGAAGCCGGAGACGGCCTCGGCGCCGAGGATTTCTCGCGCCGGCACATCCGCTCGACGCAGAAGGTGATCCTCTCCAGGATCGAAGACCGAGTGATCCAGGCGAGCTCGGTGCGCTCGAACATCCTGGGTTCGCAGCAGAATGGCCGGTGACGGTCACGAGGTGAGCAGCGGAAGACCCATCCCCCGCCGACCGAAGGTCGTCGACGCGTGGATCCAGCCATGGACGAAGGAGATCGTCGAGGGGCTTCCGTGGCGCACCGCGAACGTCTTCAAGCGGTACGGCGAGTCGCGTGCCATGCACGGCATTCCGCTCGAGGTGATGATGGACGAGCTGGATGCCTCTCCCGTCGATCTCGCGCTCGTTTCGGGTGGCCCGGTCATGCCCAACTCCGTCGTGCTCGAGTGTCTCGACCGCTGGCCCGATCGACTGATCGGCGTGGTATCGGTCGACCCCACTGATGGCATCATGAAGGCGGTCCGCGAGTTGGAGTCACTCGTGCGCGACTACCCGATCTGTGCGCTGAAACTCGAGCCGTTCTACCATTGGGCCGATCCGACGCATCGATGGTTCTATCCGCTCTACGCCAAGTGCGAGGAGCTCGGTCTCGCGGTGCAGACACAGGTGGGCGGAACCGGCCCGTACTATCCCTCCCGGTCGGGTCAGCCGCTCCATATCGATGAGGTCGCACTCGATTTTCCAGACCTCACCATCGTGTGCGGGCACGTCGGCACGCCTTGGGCCGAGGAGATGATCCATGTCGCGTGGAAGCACGAGAACGTGTTCATCGACACATCCGCCCGGCTTCCCAAGCACTTCGAGCCCGAGTTCGTGAAGTTCCTGTCGCGGTACGGCCAAGACCGTTGCATCTACGCGAGCGATTGGCCGCTGCTCGACTTCGAGCGACCGCTCCGCCAGGTCGACGACCTGAACCTGACCGACGAGGTGCGGCAGAAGTTCCTCGCCGAGAATGCGATACGTGCGTTCCGGCTCGAGCGCTTCTTCGCGGATTCCGCGGCCTGAGTCCCGCACCCCGGTTCGAATGATGGCTGGGCTTCCTGCCTCTGTCTCCCACGGCAGCGACGGGCAGCGAGACCCGATGGATGCTGGCGCGGCGTCCGTCACCGTTTGACTGCACCCTCGCATCAGGTTAGAGTTGACATATCGTAACCAATTTCGATATATCAAATTCGGAGAGACAATGAAGTTCTCGCGCAATCGTGCCACACTCCGTATCGCCATCATCGGCGGCGGCTTCGGCGGCATCGGCATCGGGGTCCTCCTCAAGAAGGCCGGCATCCACTCCTTCGAGATCTTCGAGAAGTCGGCGAACATCGGTGGCGTCTGGTGGGACAACCGCTACCCCGGCGCCGAGGTCGACACCCCCTCGGTCATGTACTCGTACTCCTTCGAGCCCTACCGCTGGAGCCGCACCCACGTTCGCCAGGCCGAGCTGCTCGAGTACATGGAGTACGTCGCCGAGAAGCACGACTTGATGGGCCATGTTCGCCTCAACACGAAGGTGGAACGCGCCGACTGGAGCGACAAGGCGCAGCAGTACACCGTCACGTTCGGCGACGGCTCGATGCGCGAGTTCGAGATCGTGATCAGCGCGGTCGGCCTGCTCTCGGATCCCCGGTACCCGACCTGGCCCGGCCTGGACTCGTTCGAAGGCGAGAAGTTCCACACGTCGCGGTGGGACTCCTCGGTCGACCTGACCGGAAAGCGGGTGGCCGTCGTCGGCACCGGATCGACGGCCGTGCAGGTCGTTCCCAACATCGCACCCATCGCCGGCAAGGTGACGCTCTTCCAGCGCGAGCCCGGCTGGGTGCTCCCCAAGGGGGCGCAGACCTTCGGACCGGCTGAACGTGAGGCCCTGAACGACCCCATCGCGCAGAAGCTCGTCCGCTGGGGGATGCTCATACAGCGAGAGAAGTTCCAGTACCGCAATGCGGCCTGGCGTCCGGGTACGCCCGAGAACGCGGCATCCGAACGCGCAGCTCGCGAGTACATCGCGCGGGTGTTCGCGGAACGACCCGACCTCGCCAACCTCGTCACTCCCTCGTACCCGTTCGGGGGCAAGCGGCCGATCCTCACCGACGACTTCTACCCGGCACTGCTCCGCGACAATGTCGAGCTCGTTCCGTACGCGGTCGACTCCGTCACACCCGACGGCCTCGTGGACATGAGCGGGACGCATCACGAAATCGACGTGCTCGTCATGTCCACGGGGTTCAAGTCATCGTTCGCCTCGACGTTCGATGTCACAGGCCACAATGGGATCGACCTGCATACCACCTGGGCCGGAGACGACAAGGCGTTCCTCGGAATCATGGTGCCGTCGTTCCCGAACTTCTACATGCTCTACGGGCCGAACACCAACGGTGGCGCGATCGTGACCCACCTCGAGGAGCAGATTCGATACGTCGTCGCCGCGATCAAGCACCAGATGCGCAACGGGTACTCGGCGCTCTACGTCGACGAAGCCATCACCGAGGCGTACAACGTCATCCTGCAGAACCGGCTGAAGGGCACGTCGTTCGACGGCGTGAACAACTACTACGCGAGCGCCAACGGCCGGATCATCACCCAGTGGTCGGACGGTGCGATCGTCTACGCGCTCGCCACCCGCCTGCTGCGCCGCATCGCGTGGCGGGGCAAGCGCGTCGTGCGGTCGTCCGTCAAGCAGCCGATCGTGCTGCCCGTCGACCGCGAGTACCAGCAGCCCGACGTCGCGACCACGCCTCAGCACGCCGACGCCGACCTTCAGAAGATCATCCAAGCCAGCGAGGTATGAACATGAGCACCGTCACCGGAATCACCAAGACGATGACCGTCACCGGCCTCGCGGTCGCCGCGGTCTACGGCGCCACACGGGTCGCGCTTCGCGCCCGTCGTGCCTGGCGGAACATGAAGATCATCCAGTCTGTCGACACCGGCTCGGTCTGGACGACCGAGTAGGGCACGAAGGCGCCACGCCGAAACGAGCGACGCCCGCATCTCCGCCGCAGCAGCGGCCGAAGATGCGGGCGTCGTCTTTGTGCCGACGTGGCGTCGGTCGCGCTACCCGTCCCAGCGTCGCAGCAGCGCGGCGAGCGCCTGACCGCCGCCGATGCACATCGTCACCACGGCGTACTCGAGGTCACGACGGTGCAGGTCGAGGGCGGCACGCACGGTGAGGATCGCGCCGGTCGCGCCGACCGGGTGGCCGAGCGCGATCGCGCCGCCGTAGGGATTGACCTTCGAAGCGTCGAGCCCCGCGTCGCGGATGACGGCGACCGCCTGCGCCGCGAACGCCTCGTTCAGCTCGATGACGTCGACGTCGGCGGCGGTGAGCCCGGTCTGCTTCCAGAGGCGCTCGAGCGCGTACACCGGGGCGTAGCCCATCAGCTCGGGCTCGTTGCCGGCGGTCGCCACGGCCTCGATCGTGACCAGTCCCTTCAGCCCGCGATCGCGCACATCCGACTCGCGCATCAGCACCGTCGCAGCGGCTCCATCGTTGATGCCCGAGGCGTTGCCCGCGGTCACCGACCCGCCCTCCTGGAACGCCGGACGCAGCCCCGCCAGCACCTCTGCAGTGGTCCCGGGCTTGGGGTGCTGGTCGACCGAGACCTCCTCGGGCTTGCGGCCGCCGGTGGTCACCGGCACGATCTCCTCGCCGAACGCGACCTTCGCGGCATCCGACGCCGCCCGTCGCTGGCTCTCGACGGCGAACTCGTCCTGCTCGACGCGCGAAACCCCGTACTTCGCCGCGACGTTCTCGGCCGTGACGCCCATGTGCTTGTTCGAGAACGGGTCGGTCAGGATCCCGACGGTGCCGTCGACGAGGGTGCGGTCACCCAGGCGGTCGTTGAAGCGAGCGTTGAAGTCGTAGAACGGCATGCGCGTCATGTTCTCGTCGCCGCCGGCGAGCACGACGTCGACGCCGCCCCACAGCAGCTCCTGCGCGCCCGACCAGATCGCCTGCAGGCCCGAGCCGCAGAGCCGGTTCACCGTGAACGCGGGCGTGCGCACCGGCAGCCCGGCGGCCAGCGCCACTCGGCGCGCGTTGTACGCGTCGCCGGCGACTTGGCCGATGCAGCCCATCACGACCTCGCCGATCTCGTCGGCGGCGACCCCTGCCCGACGAAGCGCCTCGACAGCAGCAGTCGCGCCCAGCTCGTGCGCCGGCGTGTCGCGGAAGACCCCGCCGAAGCTCCCGATCGGCGTGCGCGCGCCGGCGACGATGACGACCTTCTCGCGATCGGCGACCGCGCCGGATGTCCCAGCCATCAGGCCACCTCCTCCTCAGGTCGGACCGCAGCCACCAGCTCCGCGGCATCCGGAACATACCCCTCGATGTGCCGCTCATCGGGCCCGTTGTAGGCCGACAGCGGGCGGATCAGCGCGTTCGATGCCGCCTGCTCCATGATGTGCGCGGTCCATCCGGTCACGCGCGACGCCACGAACAGCGGGGTGAACGTCAGCGTGTCGAACCCGATCAGGTTGTACGCCGGTCCCGACGGGTAGTCGAGGTTCGGATAGATGCCCTTGCGCGACACGAACTCCGCCTCGAGGCGGTCGTAGAGCGCGAGCACGTCGGGCCGGTCGTAGTGTGCGACCAGGGTGTCGAGCGCGGCCTTCATCGTCGGCACGCGCGAGTCGCCGCGCTTGTACACGCGGTGGCCGAATCCCATGATCTTGCGCTTGGAGGCGAGCGCGGCGTCGAGCCACGGCACGACCTCGTCGGCCGATCCGATCTCGTCGAAGATGTGCAGCACCGCCTCGTTCGCGCCACCGTGCAGCGGTCCCTTCAGCGCTCCGATCGCGCCGACCACCGCCGAGTACAGGTCGCTCAGGGTCGAGGTAATGACGCGCGCGGTGAACGTCGAGGCGTTGAACGAGTGCTCGGCGTACAGGATCATCGAGCGGTTGAACGCGTCGACGACGACCGGGTCGGCCTCCTCGCCGAACGTCATCCAGAGGAAGTTCGCCGAGTAGTCCAGGTCATCCCGCGGCTCGACCGGCTGGAGTCCGCGGCGACGGCGCTGGCCGTACGCCACGATCGCGGGCAGGGCGGCGAAGAGTCGGATGCTGCGCGCGAGGTTCTCCTCGGCGCTGCCGCTCGCGTCGAGCACCGAGCCGTTGCCGGCCAGGTCGCTCGAGCCGATGTGGCTCACCGCGGTGCGGACCTCGTCCATCGGGTGCGCGTCCAGCGGTACGAGGTCGATCGCGGCGCGCACCTCGGGCGCGAGAGCGCGGTGCGACCGCTCGGTCTCGCGAAGCTCCGCGAGCTGCGAGGCATCGGGCAGCTCGCCGTGCCAGAGCAGGTACGCGACCGCCTCGAACGGCTGCGTCGCCGCGAGCTCCTGCACCGGATAGCCGCGGTAGAGCAGCGAGTTGGTCTCGGGGTTGACCTTCGACACCGCGGTGTGATCGACGGTGACGCCGGCCAGGCCCTTCCTGATCTCGATCGTGTCGGTCATGGTGTGCTCCTTTGCTTGGTTCGGGATGCCGCGGGGGCGGGGATCTCGATACGGCCGCTTCGCTGCCTACTCGATCACCGGGGCTGCTGCGCTGCCTACTCGATCACCGGGGGGATCTCGATACGCGTCGCCTGCGGCGGCGCTACTCGATCACCGCACCGGGGCTGCTGCGCTGCCTACTCGATCACCGGGGGGATCTCGATACGCGTCGCCTGCGGCGGCGCTACTCGATCAGCGCACCGGGCGTCAGCGGGCGATCTCGAAGTTGAAGACGCTCGTGTCGAAGTGGTTGTAGTCCTCGTAGTCGATGAGGTCGTAGAGGTCGGCGCGGTGCTGCATCTCGGGAAGCAGACGCGTGAGCGTACCGGCATCCGTCAGCTCGTCGAGCGCCCGGCCCGCGGCGCCCATCGCGATGCGAAGCAGTGACACCGGCCAGATGACGATGTTCATGCCCACGTCGGCCAGCTGCTGCGCGGTGAACAGCTCGCTCTTGCCGAACTCGGTCATGTTCGCGAGCAGCGGCACGTCGACCGCCGCCCGGATCGCCGCGAACTCCTCGAGCGACCGCATCGCCTCGGGGAAGATCGCGTCGGCACCAGCATCCACGAGTGCCTTGGCCCGGTCGACCGCGGCGCCCAACCCGTCGACCGCGGCGATGTCGGTGCGCGCCATGATCAGGAAGTTCCGGTCGCGTCGCGCGTCGACGGCCGCCCGGATGCGCTTGATCGCGGTGTCCTGATCGACCACGGCCTTGCCGTCGAGGTGGCCGCAGCGCTTGGGGTTGATCTGGTCCTCGATGTGGGTGCCGGCGAGCCCGGCATCCTCGAGCGTCTGAATCGTGCGGGCCACGTTCATCGGCTCGCCGAACCCGGTGTCGGCGTCGATGATCGCGGGCAGCTCGGTCATCCGCGCGATCTGCTGGCCGCGTCCGGCGACCTCGGTGAGCGTCGTCAGGCCGATGTCGGGCAGCCCGAGGTCGGCCGAAAGCACGGCACCCGAGATGTACACCCCCTCGAAGCCCTTGCGCTCGATGAGCCGCGCCGAGAGCGGATTGAACGCGCCCGGGAACCGCAGCAGCTCGCCCGTCGCGAGTCGCTCGCGGAACAGGCGCCGCTTCTCGGCGGCCGGGGTCTGCGAATACAGCATCTGCGAATCTCCTTCTCTCGTCGGTCACCCGGTCTCGATACGCCGCTTCGCGGCTACTCGACCACCGGTTGGCATCAGGTCACCCGGTCTCGATACGCCGCTTCGCGGCTACTCGACCACCGGTTGGCTCGTCGGTCACCCGGTCTCGATACGCCGCTTCGCGGCTACTCGACCAGCAGCCGTACGCCGCTTCGCGGCTACTCGACCAGCAGCCGTACGCCGCTTCGCGGCTACTCGACCAGCAGCTGCACATCAGAACAGTCCCTTCGGCGCCGGGGCGTCGGTGAGCACGCCCCGCTGGGCCACGATCGAGAGCTCGCGAACCTCGTCGGCGGTGAGCTCGGGCAGGCGCTGGGCGAGGCCGAGGAACCGCTCGATCTCCTCGGGGCTCAGCACCGGCTCGGCGAGGATGCGGAACTTGCGCACGTAATCCTCGCGAGCGAAGGGCCGGGCCCCGAGCGGGTGCGCGTCGGCCACGGCGATCTCGTCGACGAGCTCGGTGCCGTCGGTGAAGGTGATGACCACGCGCCCGCCGAACGCCTTCTCGTTCGGGTCGTCCGAGTGGTAGCGGCGCGTCCACTCGTCGTCTTCGGCGGTCGTGACCTTCTGCCACAGCTCGACCGTGTCGGGGCGGTTGGCGCGCTCGGGCGCGTACGACTTCACGTGGTGCCATCCGCCGTCCTGCAGCGCGACCGCGAAGATGTACGGGATCGAGTGGTCGAGCGTCTCGCGGGATGCCGCGGGGTCGTACTTCTGCGGATCGTTCGCGCCCGACCCGATCACGTAGTGCGTGTGGTGACTCGTGTGCAGCACGATCGATTCGATGTTCGCCGGGTCCGCGGCATCCGGTCGCTCATTGTGCAGCTTGCGGGCCAGGTCGATCCACGCCTGGGCCTGGTACTCGGCCGAGTGCTCCTTGGTGTACGAGTCGAGGATGCCGCGCTTGGCCTCGCCCGGCGCCGGCAGCGGCACGGCGTACGAAGCATCCGGACCATCGAGCAGCCACGCGATGAAGCCGTCTTCACCCTCGTAGATCGGCGACGGGCTCGTCTCGCCGCGCATGGCCCGGTCGACGGCCTCGACGGCCATCTTCCCGGCGAATGCGGGGGCGTGCGCCTTCCACGTCGAGATCTCGCCCTTGCGGCTCTGTCGCGTCGCGGTCGTCGTGTGCAGGGCCTGTCCGACCGCCTGGTAGATCGTCTCGACGTCGAGTCCGAGCAGCGTGCCGATGCCCGCGGCCGCGCTCGGCCCGAGGTGTGCGACGTGGTCGATCTTGTGCTTGTGCAGGCAGATCGCCTTCACGAGGTCGATCTGGATCTCGTAGCCCGTCGCGATGCCGCGCACGAGCGCGCGGCCGTCGGCGCCGACGTGCTGCGCAACCGCCAGGATCGGCGGGATGTTGTCGCCCGGGTGCGAGTAGTCGGCCGCGAGGAACGTGTCGTGGTAGTCGAGCTCGCGCACCGCCACGCCGTTCGCCCAGGCCGCCCACTCGGGGCTGCTGCGGCGCTCGAGTGCGGTGCCGAAGATCGTCGCGCCAGCGCCGCCGACCGAGACCGCGTGGTCGAGGGCCTGCTGACGCGCGGCGCTCACGGGGGCACGGGTGAGGGATGCCGCAGCCACCGCCGCGTTGTCGATGACGCGGTTGATGATCATGTCGACGACCTCGGCCTCGACCTCGACCGGGTCGGCGGCGACCTCGGCGATGCGCCAGGCGAGCTGCCCTTCGCGCTGCAGGTCTTCTTCGCTGCGGTGGACTCGGAGGTCGTGCGTGATGGTCATGCTGCTCCCTGTTCGGTGTGTGAGCCCTCGAGCGAGGTGAGGATGCTCGTCAGTGCATTGTGGAGGTGGACGTGCGTGGCGTGGGCGGCGAGTTCGGCGTCGCGCGCGGCGATGGCCGACGCGATGACGCGGTGTTCGGCGACGGATGCCGCGAGCCGGTCGGGATTGTCGCGAGCGAGCCGGCGGACCCGCACCAGGTGGGTGCGGATCGTGCGCAGCGCCGCGATGAGGTAGTCGTTGTCGACGGAGGCGTCGAGCATCGCGTCGAACCGTGCGATGAGGGCGTAGTACGCGTCGAGTCCCTCTGCCCCAGAGAGGTTCGCCTTCGCGAACTCGTCGGCGATCGCCGCGAAGGTGGCGGCATCCGCACGGGCTGCCGCCAGCCGGGCCGCCGTCTCCTCGAGCGCGCGGCGAACCTCGAACAGCTCCCGGATGTCGCCGGCGTCGAGGTCGCTCACGACGGTGACGCGCGGCGACTGCTGCACGACGAGCCCGTCGGCGGCCAATCGGCCCAGCGCTTCGCGGAGCGGGGTTCGGCTCACGCCGAGACGGGTCGACTGCTCGACCTCCCCCAGCACCGTGCCCGGCGCGAGCGCGCCCGACTGGATCTCATCGAGGAGCGTCGCGTACGCGCGATCGCTTGCCCGCATGCGTCTACCTCCGTTCATCTTCAGCTAGTGTATACACAAATCCGCGCTCGACCGCGAGATGGGAAATGAGAAGCCCTGTTCGTATACAAACTCAGTTCCCGCGAGACCGCCCCAGCGCCGTGCTCAGGAGTTGCCGCGGGGGTCCGGTCGCTCGAAGTGGGTGTACCGGCCGATGGACTCCTGAAAACAAGGACGCTTTCTGCTTCCTTGTATCGCTCTCCCGTGTCCCCGTTTCGCTCCCCGGCATCCTTGTTCGATCTCGCGTGTCCTCGTTTCACTCTCCCGTCCGCTTGTTTCGCTCTCCCGTGTCCTTGTTTTCAGGAGTCCGGGGGGAGCACAGGTTCTCGGTCTCGCTCGAGTCGGCGGGAGTTCGCCGAGGTGGCGAACCCGGCAGATCGTGCATACGTGCGGCATCGCGACCGCGCAGAATTCCGATCTCGAATGCGCGCGGATGCGACCGCGCGGGGGCGCCGCGGCCCGAACGGTACGAGCGGACGCCGCGACTACGCGGTGAGTTCGAGCTGCTTCGCGGTGTCGGCGAGCGACGCCGACGCCGTCGCCGCGTCGAGCGAGAGCTTCGTGCCGTAGCTCGGGATCATCTGGCGGAGCTGCGGCTCCCACTCCGGGAGGCGGTCGGGGAAGCAGCGCGCGAGCACGTCGAGCATGATCGGCGCGGCCGTGGACGCGCCCGGCGAGGCACCCAGGAGCCCGGCGATCGTGCCGTCGGCACCCGTGATCACCTCGGTGCCGAACTGCAGCACGCCGCCCTTCTCGGGGTCGCGCTTCATGACCTGCACGCGCTGGCCGGCGGTGATGAGCTCCCAGTCGCGATCTTTGGCGGTGGGCATGAACTCGCGAAGCGCCTTCATCTTCTTGGCCCGCGACGCGAGCACCTCTGAGACCAGGTACTTCACCAGGTCGAAGTTGCGCAGGCCGACCTGGATCATCGTGCCGATGTTGTGGAAGCGGATCGAGCCCGGCAGGTCCAACCACGTGCTCATCTTCAGGAACTTCGGCGTGAACCCGGCGTACGGGCCGAACAGCAGCGCGGTCTCACCGTTGACCACACGCGTGTCGAGGTGGGGCACCGACATGGGCGGGGCGCCGACCGCGGCCTTGCCGTAGACCTTCGCCTGGTGCTGGGACACGATCTTCGGGTTCGTCGTGCGCAGGAACTGCCCCGAGATCGGGAAGCCGCCGATCCCCTTGATCTCGGGAATCCCCGAGTGCTGCAGCAGCGCGAGGGCGCCGCCTCCGGCGCCCACGAACACGAACTTCGCGTTGACGACCTTGGGCGTCTGGCCGACGGTGTGCCGCACACGGAGCCGCCACGTTCCGTCTTTCTTGCGCCGGCGAAGCCACGTCACCTGGTGGTTCGTCAGCACGGATGCCCCGCGACGCTCGAGGTCTTCGAAGAGGTACTTCGTGAGCGCCCCGAAGTCGACGTCGGTGCCCGACTCGACGCGGGTCGCGGCCACCTTCTGGTTGGGATTGCGCTTCTTCGCCAGCATCGGAGTCCACTCGGCGATGCGCTCGAGGTCTTCGGTGTACTCCATGTCGGGGAACAGCGGCTCGTCTTTCAGGGCCGCGACCCGCTTGCGCAGGTATTCGATGTTCGCCTCGCCCTGCACGAACGTCATGTGCGGGGTGGAGTTGATGAAGTTGTGCGGTTCGGGCAGGGCACCAGTGGCGACGAGGTAGGCCCAGTACTGCCGACTGATCTGGAACTGCTCGTTGATCTGCACGGCCTTCGTCGCGTCGACGGTGCCGTCAGCTGCCTCGGGCATGTAGTTCAGCTCGCAGAGGGCGGCGTGACCGGTGCCGGCATTGTTCCACGCGTTCGACGACTCCTGCGCGACCTCGCCGAGACGCTCGTAGACGCGAATGCTCCAGTCGGGCTGCAACCGCGAGATCAAGGAGCCGAGCGTGGCGCTCATGATGCCCCCGCCGATGAGCACGACGTCGACGGATTCCTCTGAAGTCACGATTTCAGTCTAGGTGAGTCGTCATGGTGGCCTCGCGCGGGTGCCATCGCGCGGGTAGCATCGCGCGGCCGTGCCGGCGAGTGCAACGGATGCCGCGACATCCGCCCGCTCGTTACCGCCGCTCTTCGACCTCGCCGCCGTCGAGCTGCGGCATGCCCCGCTCGTCGAGCGGCCAGAACGGGTTGTGGGCGAACTCCCACAGGTTGCCGTCGGGATCGGCGCCGTACCCGCTGTAGCCGCCCCATTCAGTCTCTTCGGCGGGCTTCGTGATGCGCCCGCCGGCCTCGCGCCAGTCGGCGAGCGCACGATCGACCTCGTCACGGGAGTCGAAGTTGATGGCGAGCGCGACGCCGCGGAAGGGCGGAGCCGGCGGTGCGGCATCCGTCTGCTCGGCGACGCCGGCGTCGACGGCGAGCTCGGCACTCGACCAGAGGGCGATGACCGGGCCTGGTGTCGTGAAGAACGTCGTCCCCTCGACGGAGTGCGTCGATTGGCGCCAGCCGAGGCGGCGGTAGAACTGCGTGGCGGCCGCCACATCGGCGACGCCGAGCGTCACGAGGGTGAAGCGTTGTGCGATGGGCATGCGGCGAGTGTAGAGCGCGCCGCCGACAGGCATCAGAGGGCCGCCACTCCCCCGGCGATGAGGCCGACGCCGGCGGTGATGAGCGAGGCCGTCAGCACGATCGCTCCCGCCCACAGCAGCATGATGAGCCGATTGGGGCGCTGCGGATCCTTGCCGATCACCGAGAGGAAGAACCCCGCGGGCATGAGGATCGCCGCGATCGGCACGCCGACTCGCGCGAACCAGAGCCAGAATCCGTCGAGCGCGGAGTGGTCGATGACGCCGAGGATCGCGATCGACAGCACGAGCAGCACCGCCGCGTGCGCGTGACCCGCGCGGAAGAAGCTCGTCTGCAGGCGATTCGCCGGCACGTGCCCCCGCACCACGCGGGTGAGGAAGTAGCCGCCGCTCTCGACGGTGACCAGCGCGAGCAGCAGGATGCCGATGAGGATGAGGTCTTGCGCGGGCATTGGTCGTCCTTTCAGGGACTCATGATTGGATAGTGATACTCTCTAATATTAGAGAGTCGCAGTATCCAATGCAAGGGAGTCAGAGCGTATGCGCATCTCCGCACTCGCCGCCGAAGCCGGCCTGCCCATCGCGACCGTGAAGTTCTACCTGCGCGAGGGCCTGCTGCATCCCGGCGTCGCGACGTCGGCGACGCAGGCCACGTACGACGACTCCCACCTGCGGCGGCTGCGAGTGATCCGCGCGCTCACCGGACCCGTCGGCCTGAGCGTGCAGCAGACGCGCATGATCCTCGGCCTCATCGACGACCCCGGTGACGACCTCTACGCCACCCTCGGTCGGGCGGTCGGCGCCCTGCCGCCGACGGTCGACACGCGCGCGGCATCCGACGACGACCCCGACCCGTTCCCGCGTGCGCGCGCCGCCCTCGAGGCGCTCGGGCAGGTGTACGACCCGAGCTTCGCGGCGGTCGCCCAGCTCGAGGCCGCGCTCGAGGCGGTCGATGCTGCGGGCATGCCGATCAGCGACGACCGGTTGCTCGAGTACGGCCGGCACCTCCGCGAGATGGCGGTCTACGACCTCGAGCGGATGCCGCCAGAGCCGAACGCGGCGGTGGAGTACACGGTGCTCGGCACCGCGCTCTACGAGCCCGTGCTGCTGGCGCTGCGGCGGCTCGCGCACCAGGACGTCGCGTCGCGCCGCGATCTGGGTGCCTAGGCGCGGCGCAGGTCAGAGCCCGAGCCGCTCGAGCTCCGCGTCCATGCGGCGAGCGATCTCGGCGTAGCCGTCGTCGTTCGGGTGCACCGCGTCGGCCGACATCCATTCCGGATGCCCCTGAAGCCACCGAGAGGCACCCGAGATGTAATCGGCGTCGACGTCGGCTGCGGCATCCTCGACCATGCCGATGAGGCGATCGAGCGACGCGAGCCGCTCGTGCTGGTGCCAGAACGGCTCGACGACGATGAGCCGGGCGTCGGGAAGCTCGGCTCGCAACCGCTCGAGGTCGGCCCTGATTGCGGGCTCGAGGTCGTCGGCCTCCTCCGGCGCGTGGAACGCGTCGTTCAGGCCCATCGTGACGATCACCACGTCGGGCGGGGGTTCGTGGTCGACGATCTGGTCGACGAGGTCGCCGCCGGGCGCGAATCCCCGGTTGATGACGTATCCGAGCCCGTCCACGCTCGGGTTGAACTCGAACCAGCCGCGCTCGGCGGCGACGATGCTCGACCATCGGTGTTCGGGCGAGCTCGCGCCCGTGCCTCGCGTGTAGGAGTCGCCGTAGAACGCCGCGACGACCTGTCCGGGCGTCGGCGAGGCCGCCTGCCCGGGCGCGGAGGTCACCGGCATCGTGCAGGCGACGAGCGCAAGGCATCCGATCGCCACGGCGGCGATTGCTACCGGCCTCGGGATGCCGCGACGATGCACCAGTCTCCTCCCCCGGTCTCGATACGCGTCCGCTTCGCGGGCGCTACTCGACCACCAGAGGCTACTCGACCGCCGAGAGCGCCGGCAGGGTCTCGATACGCGTCCGCTTCGCGGGCGCTACTCGACCACCAGAGGCTACTCGACCGCCGAGAGCGCCGGCAGGTCTCGATACGCGTCCGCTTCGCGGGCGCTACTCGACCAGCGAGTCCTACACCCCGGCCGGCAGCTTCGCGGCCACGAGCTCCGCGATCTGCACCGCGTTCAGGGCCGCGCCCTTTCGCAGGTTGTCGTTCGACACGAACAGCACGAGCCCCTTGCCCTCGGGCGCGCTCTGGTCCTGGCGGATGCGTCCGACGTAGCTCGGGTCGGAGCCGGCGGCCTGCAACGGCGTGGGCACATCCGAGAGCGCGACGCCCGGGGCATCCGACAGCAGCTCGGTCGCCCGCTCGGGCGTGATCGGGTTCGCGAACTCCGCGTGGATCGAGAGCGAGTGCCCGGTGAACACCGGCACGCGCACGCACGTGCCCGCCACCAGCAGGCCCGGCAGCTCGAGGATCTTGCGGCTCTCGTTGCGCAGCTTCTTCTCTTCGTCGGTCTCGAGGTCGCCGTCGTCGACGATCGAGCCGGCGAGCGGGATCACGTCGAATGCGATCGGCCGCACGAACTTCTGCGGCTCGGGGAAGGTGACGGATGCCCCGTCGTGCACGAGCCCGATCATGTCCTGCTCGATCGCGGCGCGCGCCTGCTCGAGCAGCTCCTCGCCGCCCGCGAGGCCGGCGCCCGACACGGCCTGGTACGTCGAGATCATGAGGCGCTCGAGCCCAGCCTCGTCGTGGAGCACCTTCAGCACCGGCATCGCCGCCATCGTCGTGCAGTTCGGGTTGGCGATGATGCCCTTGCGCGCCTCGTCGATCGCGTGCGGGTTGACCTCGCTCACGACGAGCGGCACGTCGGGGTCCATGCGCCAGCCGCTCGAGTTGTCGATGACCGTGACGCCGGCGGCGGCGAAGCGGGGCGCCTGCGCCTTGGAGGTGGTGGCGCCCGCGGAGAAGATCGCGATGTCGAGGCCGGTCGGGTCGGCGGTGGCGGCATCCTCGATGACGATGTCCTCGCCCTTCCACGGCAGGGTGCCGCCGGCCGAGCGTGCCGAGGCGAAGTAGCGGATGCTCGCCACCGGGAACTCGCGCTCCTCGAGCAGGCGCCGCACCACCTTGCCGACCTGTCCGGTCGCGCCGACGACGCCGATGTTCACTCCATTGCCTGCCATGCTCAGTTCCTCACTTCTCGGGCGGATGCCGCGGGCCCGCGATTCGCCCGTACGTCATCTTCCAGTTTGTAGGACGTTCCTGAGTTTGTAGGACGCTTCGACGCATCTGCGTCCTACGAAGGCCGAAATGTCCTACATTTCGACCGGATGTCGCGGGCGCGCCGCGTCGGATGACGGATGCCGCGGCATCCGTTCGCGTCAGCGGCCCGTGCCCGCGTGCACGACCGCGTCCTCGTCGCCGTCGAGCTCGAACGCCGTGTGCACGGCGGCCGCGGCGGCGTGCACGCTGTCGGCGCGCGTCACGACCGAGATGCGGATCTCGCTCGTCGAGATCATCTCGATGTTGATGCCGGCGTTGTACAGGGCCTCGAACAGGGTCGCCGAGACGCCGGTCGCCGAGCGCATCGCGTTGCCGACGAGCGAGAGCTTGCCGATCTGGTCGTCGTACTGCAGCGACGTGAACCCGATCGCGTCCTGCTCGTGCGAGAGCGCCGTGAGGGCGCGCTGACCGTCGGACATCGGCACCGTGAACGAGATGTCGGTACGACCGGTCGACGCCGCCGACACGTTCTGCACGATCATGTCGACGTTCGCGTTGGTCTTGGCGACGATCCTGAAGATGGCCGCGGCGACGCCCGGCACGTCGGGGACGCCGACGACCGTGATCTTCGCCTCGGACAGGTCGACCGCGACGCCGGCGATGACGGACTCTTCCACAGCAGCTCCTTCGGGAAGACTCGAGGGGTCGTAGACGATGGTCCCCTCGTTGTTGTTGAACGACGATCGCACGTGCAGGGTCACGCCGTGACGCCGGGCGAACTCGACCGCCCTGATGTGCAGGACCTTGGCTCCGGATGCCGCGAGCTCGAGCATCTCCTCACTGGTGATGCGATCGAGCTTGCGTGCCCTCTTCACGATGCGTGGATCGGCGGTGAACACGCCGTCGACGTCGCTGTAGATCTCGCAGACGTCGGCGTCGAGCGCCGCGGCGAGGGCGACGGCCGTGGTGTCGCTGCCGCCGCGCCCGAGCGTGGTGATGTCGCGCGATTCGCGGCTGAATCCCTGGAACCCGGCGACGATCACGATCGCGCCGTCGTCGAGCGCCTCACGGAGTCGCACCGGGGTGACCTCGACGATGCGGGCGGCGCCGTGCGTGGCATCCGTGATCATGCCGGCCTGGCTGCCGGTGAACGAACGCGCCTCGTGGCCCATGCTCTTGATCGCCATCGCGAGCAGCGCCATCGAGATGCGCTCGCCCGATGTCAACAGCATGTCGAGCTCGCGGGGCGCCGGGATCGGAGTGACCTCGTGCGCGAGGTCGAGCAGTTCGTCGGTCGTGTCGCCCATCGCGGAGACCGCGACGACGACATCGTTGCCGGCCTGGCGTGTCTCGACGATGCGCTTGGCGACCCGCTTGATGCTCTCAGCGTCGGACACCGACGACCCGCCGAACTTCTGCACGATCAGGCTCAACTGGGGACTCCCGGGGTGGTGGTTCAGCCGCCGGAACAGCCTGCGGCGCCAGAGGAGACAATCATACGGCGACGCGGATTCCGCTCCAGATATGTGACGGCCGCTCCGGTGATCGAGTAGCGCCGCCCGAAGGGCGACGCGCACCCCGGTGATCGAGTAGCGCCGCCCGAAGGGCGACGCGTATCGAGATCCCGACGATCGAGTAGCGCCGCCCGAGGAGCACCGGTGATCGAGTAGCGCCGCCCGAAGGGCGACGCGTATCGAGATCCCGATAATCGAGTAGCGCCGCCCGAAGGGCGACGCGTATCGAGATCCCGACGATAGAGTGCCCACATGTCGGAGGCGCTCGAGGGCTGGAACGACTTCAACGTGGCGATGGTCGGCGCGACCGCCGCGCTGGCGGGCCTGCTCATCGTGGCGATGTCGGTGAACATCGCCGAGATCATGAAGTCGCCGACGCTGCCGGCGCGTGCGGCGGCGTCGATCGCGACCCTCGTGCTCGCGATCGTCGCCGGGGCGTTCGGCCTCATGCCCGGCCAGTCGGACGTGGTCTATGGCCTCGAGGTCATCGTCGCGACGGTGCTCGCCGCGACGTTCCAGTGGCACGCGGTTCAGGTGATCGCACGCACGCCCCGTGCATCGCCGGTTCGCGGCGAGCGCATCCTGAAATCGATCGCCGGGATCGTGCCAATCGCCGCGTTCCTCGTCGGCGGAACGCTGGTTGCCTTGGGCGTGGCAAGCGTCGGACTCGTCTTCATCGGCGTCGGTTCGGTGTTCGCCATCATCGCGGCGATCCTTCTCGCGTGGGTGGTGCTCGTCGAGCTGCTTCGCTGACTCTCTCTGAGAAGCGGCGGCACTCCGGCACTCCGGCACTCCGGCACCGATGTCGGAATAGGAAGTGTTCCTCCCTCGCGGACGTGGGCACCGCGCCGATAGCCTGGCAGAAGGTGGGCGGGTGAACCGCCCACCAGTCGTCAGCGCAGGTCGACCTGGATCACCAGTCGTCAGCGCAGGTCGACCTGGATCACCAGTCGTCAGCGCAGGTCGACCTGGATCACCGCGCCGCCGCCCGCCGAGACCGAGCCGGTGGTGAGGAACGCGGAGTTGCCCCGGATCGCCACGCCGTACGGCGCGTCGAGGTTGGCGACGACGGCCTCGTGCGTGGATCCGCCCGGCGTCACCTTTCGCAGGGAGCCGACGTGGCCGTCGAAGAAGTTGCCGTCGTCGAGCTGCACCGCGTACAGCGTGCCGCCCTTCCACGCGAGGCTCGTCACCATGGTGAGTCCGGTCGCGTACGCCGACACCTGCCCGTCGGTCGTGACCCGCCAGATCGTGGATCCGCCGGTCGGGAATGGGAAGCCGGTCAGCTGCGACACGTAGAACGCACCGTCGGGGCCGACGACGACGTCGGTGGGAACCGCCTGCGGGTTGATGAACGGCGGCGGGAACGGGAACGGGTTGGGCACCGCGGGGCCGTTGGGGAAGACCGCGACCGTGTTCTCTCCGCGGGCGCCCACCGTCGCGAGGTAGTTGCCACCGGCGTCGGTGACGGCCCAGTTCCTGGCGTTCAGCGTCGTGAAGCCGACCGCGTTGCTGTCGGCTGGCACGTTGCCGTCGGGGTTGTTCGCGACCTCGTACGCGTTGAGGTCGGCCGCGGGGGCGAGATCGGCCGCGGCCACGGGGCCGGACTTCAGCGAGCCGGTGCGCAGGGTACCGAAGCTGGCGTACTGGGCCGGCAGACTGTCGCGCGCCGTGGCGGCACCGGCCAAGCCGCCGATGAGCACCGCGATTTCGTTGCCGCGCACGTCGACGTCGGACGCGCCGACGACCTCACCGTTGAAGTTCAGCGCCGGGATGTCGGTCACGACGCGCCGCTGGTCGGTGCCGCGGATCTCGGTCACCGATCCGGTGAGTCCGCACACCTGGAACTCGAGCCCGACACCGGGAAGGGGACTGCATTCGTCGGCGACGCCGGCCTCGGCGACGTAGATGCGCTGGCCGGGTCCGACCGTGAGCTGTCTCGGATTGTTGAGTCCCGTGGCGACGGTGACGGGGTCGGACGACGGCGGTGCCGCCTGCGCCGGCTGCACCGCGGCGGCGACGAGGGCCAAGCCGATGACCGCGGTCATCACGGGCGGGATCGAACGAAGCGTGCGAGACATGTTCACTCCACGAGCAGGAGGGTTCCATGCGACGGATGCCGCAGGCCTCACCCTTCCCGACGCCGCATGCCGCGGCAAGGCATTACGAGCATTCCTCACCCTTATTGGGGGTACCCACCCGAGCCCGTATTGGGCGTACCCACCCGAGCCCTATTTGGGAGTACCCACCCGAGCGCACCGCCGCCACGCGGCCCACTCAGTGCTTCCGCGGCATATACCACTCGGTGTACTCGGTGGCGCGGCCGTCGGGGGCGAGGCGGATGATCCAGAGGTTCAGGTAGTCCTTCTCGGCGGGATAGACCGTCTTGCCCTGCACGACGACGAACCCGGTGTCCTCGTCTTCGTGGATGACCTTCCAGTCGAATGACCAGGTGCCCGGTTCGTCGCGGTCCTCCAGCCATCCGGCGACGATCGCCTCACGCCCGCGTCGGGGCTCGTGGTCGGGCGCAGTGAGGTAGACGGCGTCATCCGTGAAGAGGGCCCCGATCTGGCCGGGGTCGTTCGACTCCCACGCCGCGACGTACCGCTCGACCCACTGTTCTCCTGCGCTGGCCATGCGCCCCATTCCAGTCGCGTCGGTACCCGAGCGTCAACCCCGGACATCAGGTCGCCGCGGGCGGGTCATGCCGCCACGGCGGAAAGCTCGAAGCGCGCGCGACCGCCGAGCCGGGGCTTCTGATGGGGATCGACGTGCGGGGGCGGGATGAACCACACCTCGCCCGGCGAGGCGGTGATCTGCCACCCGTCGCGGTGGATCATGTGATGGCAGAAACTGCAGAGCAACACTCCATTCGACAGGTCGGTGCGGCCGAGATGTCGTTCCCACCAGCGGATGTGATGAGCATCGACGTAGGCGATGTTCTGACCGCAGCTGGCGCAGCCGCCATCGCGCTCGGCGAGGGCCAGACGTTGGGCTCGAGTGAAGAGGCGGGCCGACCGGCCGAGGTCGAGCGGCAGGCCGCCACCGCCGAGCACGACCGGAATGAGTTCGGCATCGGCACACAGGCGTCGCGCCGTTGATGCGGCGATCGGCTGATCGATGCCGTCGACGGTCGCCACGCCGAGCCGGGAGCTCAGGGCGTCAAGATCCATCCTGACGATGACCGTGGTCTTGGCGGCTGGTGCGGGTGCAACGGTGCAACCGAGGCAGTGCCGGGCGAGTTCAGCGAGTGCGTCGGCCTGCATCTGCGGGATTGTGCGGGTGTCGGCGATCACCGAGGCGCCAGCGCCGGCGCCGGCGCCTGCCGAGTTCGCGGCCTCGCCCACACCGTCGGTGCCTGCCGAGTTCGCGGCCTCGCCCACAGCGCCGGCGCCTGCCGAGTTCGCGGCCTCGCCGACTGCGCCGGTGCCTGCCGAGTTCGCGCCCTCGCCCGCTCCGCCGGCGTGAGAGCGGACGTCGACATCGCCATCGCGCCGACGATGGAGCGCGTCGGTCACCATTGCTTCGAGGGCTGCCTTCACAGGTGCCGCAGTCGCCGGGTCGAGGCGGGCATTCAGGAGGAGCATGCCGTTGGAGTCTTCGCGGATCGTCAGCGAGCGCTGCTGCCAGCGCTCTTCGTCGCGCGGCTCGAGGCCGTCTTGGTCGAGCCGCGCTTCGGCGAGCTTGACCGCCCGAGTCACGAGGCTGAGGCTGTTGCCGGTGGCGAACGCCACCAGCTCGGATTCGTAGCGCAGTGCCCGATCGTGATCGACGCGCGGCCGGACGCGTTCGAGCATGGCGGTGATCATGCCCGCGGCATCCGTGCTGATACTGCCCTTCTCGAGGGCGGCAGCGACGGCCGGATGCCTCGCCGGGAGCCGCTCGCCGGTGAACGAGGACCGCGACCTGGTCGACTCGCCGACCGCGATGAGCTTGGCGGCTTCAGCGGTCGTGCCGCCAGTGGATGCCGCAAGCAGGCGCACCGGGTTGTGGAAGCCCTGCTGCTTCGCGAGCCCGTCGGCACCGAACTCTGCGCTCGACCGACGCGCGACCTCGGACGCCAATCGAGCCAGCATCGCATCGGCGTCGCGTCGAAGCTGCGCAATCGCATCGGTGACCGCGACGACACCGGCGTTGCTCATCTGCTCGATCTCGCCCTGCGCATCGCCAGGCGGCGTTGAGCTGAACGCAGGCCGCGCCGCAGCCCACGCGGCACGGGCCTCATCGAGCGCCTGCTCGAGCGGCCGCAGCGGGTTCGTCATGCTTCGATCCTTGCAGGGGCCACTGACATTGGTTGGTGGCGGTTCCCGCCCCTGACCGGCACTTTTCCTGTGGAGAAACCGCACGCATGTTCACCTGTTGAGGAGGAGTCGGACCACGATCACGACCACGGGCGCGACGTTGCGGCCAGCTGAAGTTCCGGCTCGCGCCGAAATCCCTTGGACCCGCGGCCGCACGCGCCGATACCGTAGCTCAGAAGGAGGCACCATGCCGATGAACGATCGAATTGTCGAACCAGGTTCCGAGACGGATCTCGCGATCGAGCGGGCGCTGGAGGCGGCGAATCTGCGCGCAGGAGATTCCGCGACATCCACCTCCGCCGTCGTGGAGGGGTGGGAACCGTCCGCCGCTGAGGCGGGCGACATCGGTGGCGCGGTCGACGGCGACTAGCTCACGTCGCCTCGCAGTCAGCTGACGACGCGGCGCCCTTCGAACGCACGACCGAGCGTGACCTCGTCGGCGTACTCGAGGTCGCCGCCGACCGGAAGGCCCGACGCGAGACGTGTCACCTTGATCTCGAGCGTGGTGAGCAGGCGGCTGAGATAGGTCGCCGTCGCCTCGCCCTCGAGGTTCGGGTCGGTCGCGATGATCACCTCGTTCACGGTGCCGTCGGCGAGCCGCTGCATGAGCTGGCGGATGCGGAGCTCGTCGGGTCCGATGCCGTCGATCGGGCTGATGGCGCCACCGAGCACGTGGTACAACCCGCGGAACTCGCGGGTGCGCTCGATCGCGACCACGTCTTTCGCCTCCTCGACGACGCAGATGAAGCTCGGGTCGCGGCGGGGGTCGCGGCAGATCGAGCAGGTCTGCTGCTCCGAGACGTTGCCGCAGATCTCGCAGAACCGCACCTTGTCGCGCACCTCGAGCAGGATCTCGGCGAGACGCGTGACGTCGAAGTGCTCGGTCTGCACGATGTGGAACGCGATTCGCTGCGCCGACTTCGGCCCGATGCCGGGCAGACGCCCGAGTTCGTCGATCAGCTCTTGGACGATGCCTTCGTACACGTGCTATCCGCGCTCCCCGAAGCCCGGGCCGCCGGGCGCCTCGACCTCTTCGAGGAACGTCGCGCCCAGCACCTCGCGCACGACGGCCTCGCCGTACCGCTGAATGCCGCCGTCGACGGATGCCGCGGAGCGCGGACGCGCGGTCGCGGCCGGCGTCTGCGCGATGACCTCGGGTACCGGGCCGGGATCGAACGGGGGCTCGACGTCGTCGGCGGGCGGCGCGTCGACTTCGTCGGGTACTGCCTCGAGGTCGGATGCCGCGGCCGGCGCATCTGCCAGCGCCGTCGCCGTGCGCGCGCTCGAGGCCTGGCGCTGCGGGCTCCCGCCGGGTGAGCCGTTACCGCTCGAGGATGCCGGTGCCTCGGGGGTCGCCGGATCGTCCGTCGGGATCGCGACGGTCGTCCACGAGTCGACGACGCTCGCCGACGGTGGGGTGGCTGGCGTCGACGGCCGGGGCGTCGCGGGTTCCGAAGCGCTCGGGCGGGCGGGCGGTTCGGCCTCGCCGGCCTGGCTGCCGATGACCCGCGGCAGGAACTTGACCTGCACGCCGAGCACATCGGCGATGGCCGCCCGCAGCAGATCGGCGGGTTTCTGCGGGCCGGTGCCGCCTCGAAGGTCTTGCACGTCGTTCTGGCTCGGGAATCCGAGCACGAGCACGCTCTCGTCGCTGCGGTAGTCGATCACCTTGGCGGTCATGGCCGCGATCCACGCCGAGCGCTTGGTGCGCTCGAGCACTCCGAGGATCTCGGGCCACGCATCGCGGATCAGCTGTACGGTCACCGGCCCGACGGGTCGCTCCGCTGGTCGAGCGCCGCCCGCCGAAGCCGCCTCCGCGGGTCGAGTAGCGCCCGGCGCAGCCGCCTCCGTTGGTCGAGTAGCGCCCGGCGCAGCCGGACGCGTATCGAGACCAGGCTCCGCGTCTGCGACCGATGGGGTCTCGATACGCGTCGCGCTGTCGCGCGGCGCTACTCGACCACCAGACGTCGCCTCCGGCGGCGCTACTCGACCACCGCCCGGCGCAGCCGCCTCTGTTGGTCGAGTAGGGCGCGGCGAAGCCGCACCCGTATCGAGACCAGGCTCCGCGTCTGCGGCAGATGTGGTCTCGATACGCGTCGCGCTGTCGCGCGGCGCTACTCGACCACCAGACGTCGCCTCCGGCGGCGCTACTCGACCACCGGACTCTGCACCGAGCGCTTCGCGCCCACCGGCATCCGCCGCGGCATCCGACACCCCGACGCGACGCTCGAGACGCTCGACCCGCGCGAGCGCTCCACGCTCGGTGTCGTCGGAGCTCGGCACGAGCACGCGCGCGAGCATGAGCTCGAGGTGCAACCGCGGCGACGTGGCGCCCGTCATCTCGGTGAGCGTCTGGTTCACGAGGTCGGCGACGCGCGAGAGCTCGGCCGAGCCGAACGCCGCCGCCTGCGTCGCCATTCGCGCGAGCTCGTCTTCGGGCACACCGCGCAGCACCGCTGCTGCCGCCTCGGGCGACGACGCGGCGACGACGATGAGGTCGCGCAACCGCTCGAGCAGGTCTTCGACGAAGCGTCGCGGATCTTGCCCGGTCTGCACCACCCGGTCGGCGGCGGCGAAGGCGCCCGCAGCATCTCGAGCCCCGATCGCGTCGACCACCTCGTCGAGCAGCGCGCCGTGCGTGTAGCCGAGCAGCGCGACCGCACGCTCGTAGTCGATGGTCGACCCCTCGGACCCGGCCATGAGCTGGTCGAGCAGTGACAGCGTGTCTCGCGGCGAGCCGCCGCCGGCACGCACCACCAGGGGCAGCACCCCAGGAGCGACCTCGACGCCCTCTTCGGCGCAGAGCTGCTGCACGTACTCGAGCATCGGGCCGGGCGGAACCAGGCGGAACGGGTAGTGATGCGTGCGCGAGCGGATCGTGCCGAGCACCTTGTCGGGCTCGGTCGTCGCGAAGATGAACTTGACGTGCTCGGGCGGCTCTTCGACGAGCTTGAGCAGCGCGTTGAAGCCCTGCGGCGTGACCATGTGCGCCTCGTCGAGGATGAAGATCTTGTACCGGTCGCGCGCCGGAGCGAACACCGCGCGCTCACGCAGGTCGCGCGCATCGTCGACGCCGTTGTGCGAGGCCGCGTCGATCTCGACGACGTCGAGCGAACCGCCGCCACCCCGCGAGAGCTCGACGCAGCTGGGGCACGTGCCGCACGGGACATCCGTCGGGCCCTCGACGCAGTTCAGGCACCGCGCGAGGATGCGCGCCGACGTCGTCTTGCCGCACCCGCGCGGCCCACTGAAGAGGTACGCGTGATTGACGCGATCGGTGCGAAGCGCCGTCATGAGCGGCTCGGTCACCTGCGACTGGCCGATCATCTCGGCGAACGTCTCAGGCCGGTAGCGGCGATACAGGGCGGTGACCACGGATCAATCGTAGTTGCCGCCGGTGACACCGAGTCCGGATGCCGCGGCTCGCCGTTTCGTACCGGTCGTGCCGTTCACCTCGCAGGCCGGATGCCGCTGCCGACCCTCCTCATTCGACACGACCGAGGCGCCCCAGTTCCTCCTTGGAGCCGTTGCGGACGACCAGCTGGGAGCCGTCGACCTCGACGAATGCGGTGTCGGTGAGCCATGCCTCGGGTGCGTCGCACTCGGCGGCGCTGGTGCCGAGCGAGTCGGTGAACACCCTGCCGTCGTCACCTTGCGTCCAGTTGCCATCGAGGTCGGCGCAGCCGTCGAAGCCGGTGACGGCCCCATCAGCCTCGAAGGTCACGTGCGCGGCGCCCTCGGCGACGGACCCCCACGTGCCGACGTGGTGCGGCACCGGGGGGCCTTCGGGGTCGGGTGCGGAGGACGCAGCACACCCCGAAACGGTGCTGAGCAGGGCGGTGGTGAGGAGTGCCGCGGCGGTGATGCGGGTGGTGCCGGTGGTGCGTAGGGTCAAGACGGGTTCCACTTCATGAGACTTCTGGGGTGAAGATCCGGTGGAGCGGGGCTCGCAATCGCCACGAGCTCCGCTCCACCGGTTTTGGGGTTCCGGTGCGTGAGGACCTTCCTCATTCGCACCGGGGGGATCACTTATCCGGCCACGAGCACCACGTACCCTGCCGACGTCGGGCTCTCGGCGGTGCCGTGCAGGTCGGTGTAGAAGACCTGGACGGTGATCGTCAGCCCGACATCCTCTGCGACCTGCGTGTAGGTGCTCGCCGTGGCTCCCTCGATGGCGACCCCGTCACGGAACCACTGGTAGGTGAATCCGGGGTCGTCCTCGTTGAAGCCGTCGCCGTCGGTCGGCGGCGTCACGGTGAGCAGCCCGCTCGGCGACGCCACGATGGTCGGCAGCGTCGGCACGTCGTTCTGGTTCTCCACCACGTTGGCGGTGACCGGTGAGGTCGCCGTGCGGAAGAAGCCGTCGGCGTCGCGGTACGCCACCGTGACCCGGAGGAACGATCCGACCGCGAGGTCGTCGGGGATGTAGGTGTTCGTGGTCGGGTCCTGCCCGGCGTTCACGTTCACCACCACCAGCGGCTCCCACTCGGTCACGTTCCCGGCGTCCTCGCCCTCGCCGGCCCACCACGTGTACTGCACGTTGGTGAACCCGGTGGCATCGATCGCGCCGCCACCGACCGCCTGGAGGGTCGCGGTGATCGGCTGGTCCTCGACCGGGCTGTCGGTGCTCAGGGCGAGCTCCGCGGTCGCTTCGCACGCCTCCCAGGCGTCGCCGGCGGCGTTCAGCGTCGCGCACCCGTCGGCGAACTGGAGCACCTCGAAGCCATGGATGACGTCGACGCCATCGGACTCCTCGACCTCCTGCACCACGACGTGGTCGACCTGCCAGTAGCCGTTCGGCAGCTGGGTGATCTGGTACGACCCGATCGGGTTGTTGTAGAACGCGGTGTCGAGCGAGGCCGCGGCGTCCTCGTCATCGATCACGATCTCGCGAACGATGTCGAGGTCACCGGGGTTGATCTCACCCGAGAACACGCGCGCCTGCACCTGAGCGGCACTGTCGAACCGCTCACCCGTGGGCGTGTGCACCAGCTGCACCCGCAGCATGGCGTCACCGTCGAGGAAGTCGTTGCCACCTCGGCCCTCGACCACGTCGCTGCCCACACCGCCGATCACGATCTCGTGCACACCGTCGGTGTCGGACTCGGGCGTGCCCCGCAGGAACGGTGCCGCGTAGTCGAACGGCGCACCCGCCGGCCGCAGCAGCTCCGTGAGCCCGTCCACCAGGGTGAGGCTCTCCTCGGTCGCCTTCGTCAGCGGGATCTCGTTCTCCAGCAGGTCATCGGGCGACACCATCGCGCCGCGCAGCGTGTCGTTGCCCTGACCGCCCGAGAGCGCCTCGAGGTGGTCGAACCGCGACGGCAGCGGGTTCTGCTGCTGGAAGACTCGCGAGAACGCGAAGTCCGCCGTGACGTTCAGGGTCTCCCCGTAGTACGTCAGCCAGTCGAACCCGAGGTTGCCCAGGTGACGGTCGGTGCCGACGGCCCTGCCGATGAGGATGTCGTCACCGCCCTCGCCCTCGATGTCGTCGTTGCCGAGTCCACCGATGACCACGTCGTTCCCACCGAGCACGTCGGTCTGGAACTGGTCGGCGTTGTCACCCTGCAGCAGGTCGGCGTGGCTCGAACCTTCGACCCAGTCGTCGTGTTCGCCACCGAAGACCGTCATGCGACCGGAGGTGCCGAGGACCACGTCATCGCCCATTCCGGCGAAGGTCGTCTTCGGGTCGCCGCCGCCCATGATGAAGTCGTCGCCGATTCCACCGATGGTCAGGTCGATGCCGGGTCCGGCGTTGATCGCGTCGTTGCCCTGCATGCCCTTGATGTTGTCGTCGCCGAATGAGTCGGTGATGATGTCATCGCCCGGGCCGCCGACCAGCGCGTCGTTGCCGGCGCCGCCTTCGATGACGTCGTCGCCTCCGTAACCCCAGAGTGCGTCGTCACCCTCGTCGCCGCGGATCCGGTCCGCGTCGGGCGTGCCGTGCAGCTCGATGTGCTCGTCGCCATCCCAGCGCCACGTCCCGTCGGGCATCTGGAGCAGGCCTTCCGGAAGCGGGTCCGGCAGGTTCTCCAGATCGAGGATCGGGTCGTGCAGCGCGAAGATGTCGGCCGGCAGGTTCGAGGCATCCGTGTTCCGCTGGATCAGGTCGGAGAACGTGTTGCCCTCCAGTGCTGCGAACAGCTGCTGACCCTGGTTGCGGAACAGGTAGTAGAACCGGTCACCGAACTGGAGCGCCTCCATCTGCATCTCGAAGACGAAGTTGAACGTCGAGCCCAGCATGCCGCCGAACGGGTTGAGCCGCTCAGCGAGACCGCCGACCCAGAAGTCCACGTCCTCGAGACCGGTGACGGTCTCTCCGTTGACATTCGCGTAGTCGCCGGTGCTGTTCATGAAGTCCAGCCGGTCGCCAGGTGCCTCCACCGGAGCCGGTGCGAGCGCTGCCAACGCCACCTCGGTGTCGAGGCTGACCGCGCTCGCCGAACCCAGGATGTGCACCTGCTGCGGAGCGAGCCTCGTGAGCTCGGCGGTCAGCTCGGGCGTGAGCCCGGTCGGCGGCACGAGCAGCAGCGGGGCGCCGTTCAGTCCTGCGGCCGGCGATGCTGCGAGCGCGTCGGGGAAGTTCGCACCCGTGGCGAGGTACACGCTGTCCCCGCCCGGCTCGAAGAACTCCTGGCTGATCGCGATCGCCGTCAGGTAGCGGTCGGCACCGCCCAGACGCGTCACAGATCCCGCCGTGTAGCCCGCGAGCTGCGAGGCCACCCCCGCGGATACCGCCGCCTCGGAACCGAGGATCACGATCTCCGAGGGTTCGAGCGCCTCGAGCGCCGCGGCCGTCTCGGCCGGAAGCGCCGTCGGGTTGACGAGGAGCACGGGGCTCTCGTCTCGCGCGGCCACCGCGCCCCCACCGAGTGCGTCGGGGAAGTTGAACCCGTTCGTGATGAACACCCTTCCACCCGGGTTGGGGAACTCATCCGCGATCAACGCGGCCGTCTCGAACCGGTTGACACCGGCGATCCGCTCGGCCGCTGGAGCGCCGGGCGTCACGGACTGGAGCAACGCGTTCAGGGTGGTCTCAGCGTTCGGACCCACAGTGCCCGGGCCGCCCAGGATCACGATGCGCTCGGGCCTGAGGTTCCCGATCGCCTGCGCCGTCGGCGCCGGGATCGCGTCAGGCGCCGCGAGCAGGATCGGTCCGCCCAGGGCGGCCGCGAGCGGCCCGCCAGCCAGCGCGTCGGGGAAGTTCGCCCCGGCCGCGACGAAGACCACGGGAACCGGCCCAGTGAAGTGCCGTTCGGCAATCAACTGCGCCGTGTGGTACCGGTCGTTTCCGCCGTGACGGACGACGAACTCCTCGCCCTGCGGGGCACCGTTCACGAGCAGCGCGGCGGCCTCCCGCTTCTCCTCGAGAGTGGTGGCGTCGAGGATCGACTGGTGCTGGCCGTAGGCGGCGACGAAGTTCACCAGCGAGGCATTGCTGCCACCCCGGCCGAAGTTGTCGCCGTTCTTGATGTTCAGCCCGAAGTCGGTCCAGCTGGTGTACGGCCGGAGGCTGGGCTCGTTGGTCGCCGCGAAGAACGTGCGACGCGCGTCCTGCAGCGGCGGAATGCCGACATCACGAGCGCGGAGCAGGTTGATCGTCGCGAGGTCGAGCGGCAGGCCGAGCAGCTGGTTGCGCAGCGTGTCGACGATGTGCTCGTCGATCTGGCTGCCGACCTGCGCGGTCGTGCCGTTGATGATCGAGCCGGCCGCCTCCTCGGGCGTCAGCGTCCCGTCGAGGTCGTACGCCGCCGGGTTGAGGAACCCGTCGAAGAGCGGAACCGCTTCGAACTCCTGCGTGCCTCCTTCGACCGCCTCACGGCCGATCGTGTCGGTCATCATCGAGTGGCCGAATCGGTACACGACGTGCGCGAACTCGGCGAAGATCGCCGGGTCGACACCGGGGTTGTAGCTGTTCTCGTTGAAGACGACCTCGTCGATCGTCGGGGCGACCTTGCGTCCGAACTCCTCGAACACGAGGTGCTGGTACTGCATCTCGGTCGCGAACTTCGCCGCCTGGAAGAGGCGCTGCTCGTAGGTCCAGTCGTCGTCCTCGGGCTGCGGCAGCGCCTCGCCGGCCTTGGCCGACGGGAAGCTGTGCGCCTCGCCACGGAACGCGTTCGCGAACTCCTCGAGGTTCCCGCTCTCGAGCTCGGGACGCTCTCCGTTCAGCAGATCCTCGATCTGCCCGACCATGCGGTTGTGCTCGGCGTGGAACACGTGGTGCACCGCCGTGAGGCCGATGTTCTCGTTCACGCGACCGTCGCCCGCGATGAAGTGGGCACCGAGGGTGACGTTGTCATAGCCCGCGAGCACCGGCTGACCGGCCTCGTCGAGGATCGGCTCGCCGTTCTCGTCGTAGCGGGGCAGCAGCTCACCCGTCGCCTCGTCGACCACCGGCGTCGCGCCGTGGGCGATGTCGTCGAGGAACGCGTGGCCGGTGCCCAGCGCGTCGGCCGTCGAGACCGGGTTCGACGTGTCGCCCTCGACGAACTCGACGTCGTCGACGTTCGGTCCGGTCGACACGACGAGCTGCGGCAGCCCTCGCTCCGAACCGGGGATGAAGTGACCGTACTGGTCGGTGAGCAGCAGGGGGACGTCGAGCACGTCGGCGTCGGTCAGGTCGATGCCGAGCACCTCGCGCGCCTGGGCCTTCACGTCGTTCCAGGTCGCCATGCCGCTCTCGTGGGCACTGCCCTCGAGCAGACGCCCGGTCGAGTTGCCGTCGGCGTCGTACTCACGCAGGAACACCTGGTGCGACGGGTGCGACGAGTACGTCTGGTTCTGGTCGATGAACGGCGTCGTCAGGTTGACGTGCTCGGTCGTCGGGTTGCCCTGCGCGTCGTCGATGCGCGTTGCGCGGGTGAGCGTGAGGAAGTTCGTGCGCGAACCCTCGACGTACAGCGGGTCGTCGGGCTGGAGCGGCACGATCAGGGTGCCGTTGCCGCCCTTGGCCACGAGGTCGAGGCCGTGGTCGAAGAACTGCCCGAAGAAGCCCATGAACGTGTTGAAGGGAGCCGAGAGTCCCTCGTCAGGCGCGGTGTTCGGGATGATCACCCGGTCGGTTCCGGCGGTGGTCTCATCCTGGAACGCGGTGCCGGCGTCGAGCTGGTTCACGATCGCCGGGTTGTTCGTGGTCTGGTCGACGATGAGGTTCGAGATGGTACGCGGGTCGCTGTCGTACACGATGCCGTCGGTCTGCTCGTAGCAGGTGAGGCCCGGCTCGCACATCGCGACCACCTCGGCCGGGTTGCCGGGAGGACCGGTGGGCGGCGTCGTGCCCGGGAACGGCGGGTTCGGGTCGGCCTGGCGCCATTCCGGCGCAAGAAGGCGCGGGAACGCCTGGTCGGCCGAACCGTACTGCGCCTGGCCGACGAGCAGGTTGTTCTCGCTCCCGTCGACCGTCCGCACGCCGAGCGTGCGGGCGTCGCCGTTCACGCACTTGCCACTGAGGTCGGTGTCGCTCCCGCAGCGCAGCGGGTTCCCGGCGGCATGCGACTCCGAGATCTGGATCTGCCGAAGGATGAACTCCAGGTCGTTCTGATTCAGCACGAACGCCGGCGTCTCGTCAGTGACCGCTCGCGCGGTCGTCGGTGGCTGCATGGCCACCAGCGTCACGACCAGCGTGACGCATGCCAGCACCGCGAGCCACAGGCGCATCAAGCGCCCGCTTCCGGCGCTGTGTCGGGCGGGTGGATGGACAGATGACATTTGCTGCGCCTCTCGGTGGCCTGCATCAGGCTCAATTCGGGTCGACGGCGGGTGCGGCGTCAGCGCACCAACCGATGAGAGGTGTCGACGGGTTCTCTCACTGAAGCAAATCTTCAGGTTCTCGTCAGGTTGCGTCAACGTCGAAGTGAGGAAAACCCCTCGTTTTGGGGGACAGCGTTGCCGAGACGGGGTACGAAGAAGCCCGCCGCCGGATCTGACGGCCCGATCAGGGCCTTCGGACCGACCGAGACCAGCGCCAGGTAGATCCACGGGAACAACATCCAGAACCCGTTCGTGAAGGTGAAGCTGATGCCGAGTGTGGCGAAAAGTGGGAGAGCGCCCAGCCGATCTGGACTCCTGAGCCACATGAGCACCAGCATCAACGCGAACAGGATCAGACCGATGATCCCGGAGTCGTAGATCGTCGAGACCCAGACGTTGCCGACATACCCCTCCGTGACGTTGGTGATGTCGATCGGATGCCGCTGCGGATAGGAGTTCACACCCAGCCCCGTGAGCCAGCCGTTCGCGCTGTTGAGATCGTCGAACGCGATGTCCCACGTGCGGATGCGGTACAGTCCCGTGCCATCCTGCGCCGAGAAGATGTTGCTGGCCTTCCAGAGCAGCGACTCCTGCTCACTGTTCGACGGCAGGGCCGCGATCACTGCGATGACGATCGCGAGCACCAGCGGCAACAGGGCCACGGCGTGCTTGCGGTAGGTGAGTGCCAGCGCGATACCCAGCACCGCCAGGCAGATCCACGTGGCTCGCGTGTTGGTGAGCACGGCGGCGAGCGAGATGACGACGGCGGAGACGATGTGCACCCGCCCGAGCCGACGACGCCAGTAGAACATCACGGCCAGCCACCCCGCACAGATCGAGCCCATCAGGTTGGCTTCGAGCGCGAGCCCTCGCACGCGCCACAGCACGCCTCCCTGGGGAGGTATGAGCAGAGGTGGGCCGGTCAGGCCCGTGACCAGAAGGAGGAGGCACACGCCGCAGAGCACGGCAAGGGCCGACGTACCCATCCGCACCACCCACACGGGATCGGAGACTCGACCGCTGACGAGGAAGTACGCGCCGACACCGGCGATGAGCATGCCCAGCATGTAGTAGCTCCTGACAGGCTCCTCCGCCGCGGTGGCACTGGCGAACGCGGAGGCCACCAACCAGGCGGCGGCAGCGGCGGCGACCAGGATGCTGAACCAGCCGAGCTTCCGGATGCCGCGGGGGTCGAGCAGCGCGGCGACGCCGGCGAGCACGAGGGCGAAGATCTCGATGCGCAGGTTCGCCGGGCCGAGGGCGATGGTGACGGAGTTGGCCCAGCTCAGCACGAGGAGGACGACAAGGGCGCGATCGAGCCTGCTCGCGACGAGAGGGAGGAAGATCAGGGTCGCGATGGCGAGCACGACCAGGACGATGCCGGACACTCCTGGCTCAGTCACTGCCCCTCCCCGATGTCTCACGCACATCGCGCCGAGCCATTCGCCGCAGCCTCGTGCCGGTCCGCAGCAGTTCGGCCGGGTCGGCCCGTCGGAAGAGCAACAGGTTGCGCACGGGAACACCGAACCTCGTCCGTAGCCAGAATACGTTCATCCCACCCGCCGCGATGCTTCCCGCCGTGGTGGCCCAGGCCGCCCCGATCGCTCCGTGATCGGGCACCCAGAGCACGAGGGCCAGCAGATTCACGGTCATGCCGATGACGAGGGACCAGCTCGCCAGTCCGGGGCGGCCTCGCGCGCGGAGACCGGCCCCCGACACGGAGCCGGGGTTCCCGAGCACCAGACCGATCAGGAGCACGAAGACCACGACGACCGCCTCCGAGAACTCGCCGCCGAAGAAGAACGGAATCGCCCAGATCGACAGCAACCCGACCCCGATCGCAGCCGCCAGCGTGATCAGCGTCGAGACCCGCGTGGCCGCCTCCAATCGCGACTGGTCCTGGCGAGCCGACTCGAGTGAGAAGGTCACGTCCCGCACGGCTGCGTTGAACACGAGGGCGATCTCGCTGACGGTGACGGCCACGGTGTAGATGCCCAGGGCGTAGGCGCCGGCGAACGGAACCATGAGCGTCTGGTCCACTCTCGAAAGCAGGATCCCGGCGAGGGAGCCGATCCAGACCCGGCCTCCGAACGCGACGAGCGCGGAGAACGGTGCAGCTGCAGCCCGCTCTTCGACGACGTGTCTTCGGAACGGCAGCGCCAGATAGACCAGGATGCCTGCGACGGAGGTCCAGGCGATGGCGAGGGTCGCGCTGGTAGGCGTGAGGGTCGACGAGAGCGCCAAGGCGCAGATGATCACCAGCCGCGACGCGGAGCTCAGGATCCGGTCGGAGGTGACCAGCCACCAGGCGCGGTATGCGTAGGCGAGCCCTCGAAGGCCCGCTTGCACCAGGGACGGCGTGCAGGCGATCGAAGCCAGGAGGATCATCCGGCCGAGCGACTCGTCGTCGGCCGACAGGAACGGGGTCAGGACGGCGATGAGCAGGGTCCCCACGAAACCGAGGGCGCCGAGCGCGATGAGGGAGATGGACACGGTCCAGCCCTCGCGAGCCGGCCGCTTGGCCGCGAAGTAGGTCAACGCCTCGGGCAGGCCGAGGGTGAACACGCTCGTGGCGAGGAACAGCGGGGTCGTGGCCGCGGCCACTTCGCCTCGACCGACGACGCCCAGTGACTGGGCGAGCACGGGGGCGGTGATCAGGCCGGCCAACGGCGTGACGAGGTTGCCGAATGTGGAGATCGCGACTCCGCTGCGAAGCCCGCTCACGTGCCCTCACCCCGCTCGCCACGAAGACGCCAGAGCAACGAACGGCAGACGATCGACAACGCCCTGGCCGTGACGGCCACGCCCGGCGCACCGTACCGAAACGCCGCACCCGTCACACGAAGCTGCTCCCTGGTCGCGTTCGGCCTTCGTGTCGCGACCTCGAGCGTCTGCGTCAGAATGAAGTCCGCCACGAGCCGCCGGCCATACCGCGACAGCCGGTCACGTGCCCAGCGGATCGACCCGTCGGGTGTGATGCGGCTGATCATCGAATCGGGCGAGAGGTGGAGGTCCACGAGCGGGCGGTCCACTTGCAGCACCTCGATCTCGGGGAATCGGGAGTAGACATCCATCAACCAACCGATGTCCTGGTGAAACGGCAGCGAGGCATCGAATGGAACGTCGATCGCAAGCGACCTCGGGAACATCAAGGTCGAGCTCTGGATGAATCCCTGCGGCGCCCGCAGCGTCTTCTTGCGGAAGAGATAGCTCGGCAGGTCTTCACCCGCTTCGAACTTGATGCGCGGGACGATGCCGAGCTCGCCGCCCGTCGGCGTCACCGGACGCAGCATGCAGGTGGCGAACCAGTGGCGATCTCCTCGAGCCGTCGCGGCCAGGTCGAGCTGAGCGCGCAGTTTCTCGGCGTGCCACACGTCGTCATCATCGAGCAGCGCAACGATGCCGGAACGGGCCGCGACGATGCCGGCCTGCCGCGCCGCGTTTCCACCTACCCCGACCCCCGCGTGCACGACCCTCACGGAAGCGTGATCGTCGAACGGCCACAGGTCGACGGCAGGATCGCCGTCGACGCAGACGATCACCTCCGCCGGTGCTGCCGACTGGTTCAAGGCGGAGGCGATCGCTCGCACCAACGTCGACCGACCGACCGTGGGAATGACGACACTCACCCCTGACGCTGTCGCAGCTACCACGGCCAAACCGTTCCGGGCGTCATGCTCGAAGCACCGCCATCGCGTAATGGCGGAATCGACGAGCTTCCAGGCCCCAGGACTGGTCGGGTCTGTGGTCGGGCCTGCGACTGCGGACCGCACGAACCGAGTACACGACCGCACGACTCGCAAGGCCCAGCGCGACGACGGCTTTCCACAGGTGCTGCTCGACCGGGTTGCGCGCCAAGTCCGACGAATAGAAGTCGAACAGGTTCGTGATCCACGCCGCATTCACCCTGCGCGCATGGCCCGCCGTGCTCGTTCCCATCGCATGTTCAACGCGAACCGTCGAATCGAGGATGACGCGATACCCGGCCTTGCGGGCCCGGTGACAGAGTTCGACGTCCTCCGCGTACATGAACCACCGGGAGCTGATCCCGCCGACGCGATCCCAGCACGATCTCGAGATCAGCAGGCAGGCCCCGGTCACCCACTCGACGTCACGTTGCCCGTGCAGCTGGTTGGGAAGCAGGTAGTGCCCCTCCAAGACGGGTGCGAATCTTCCGAGCCTCGAGAGACCCGAATAGTGCGTGAACATCCGCCACAGGGTGGGTTGGTGACCCGCAGAGACGATCTTGAGTCGCCCGCCCGGATGACAGATCAACGGGGCGACGACACCGACACGTGCCACGTCGGCGAGGTTCGACGATGCCGTCAACACCGCCGCCGCATCGGCGACCGCGTCGGGGTTCAAGAGACAGAACACGTCGCCACGTGCGTGCTCGACTCCGAGACGGACACCGTTGGCGAATCCCCCGTTGCTGCCCGACCGAACGGTGGTCACCCAGGGGAACTGCCCTGTGACCAATTCGGGTGTTCCGTCACTGGATGCGTTGTCGACGACGATCACCTCTCCGGCGGCATCCGAATGGAGCCTCGAGAGCGCCGAAAGGCACGACCGAATGACGTCGAGACTGTTGTACGTCACGATGATCACCGATATGCGAGGCGTGGTCTCGCGCGCGCTCGGGTTCCGCAGCGCGCTCACCTGGCCTCGCCCTTCAGCGCCTGGTGCACAGCTCGACGGGTCCGCACGGCCACAGACTCCCAGCCGGTCGACGGTTCAGGATGCCTCGGTGAACTCGCACCGGTCGCCAGGGCCCGCTCGAGAGCAGCCCCGATGGATTCGATGGAGTGCGGATCGAAGTACGACTCGGCGACGCCGATCTCGCGGAACACTCCGATGTCGCTGGCGATGGTGCGGGCCGAGAAGTAGGCCGCCTCCAAGAGCGGAAGCCCGAAGCCCTCACCCAAAGACGGAAACGCGAACAGCTCGCAATGACGATAGAGCCAGGCGAGCTCGCCATCCGTCACATGACCCAGGAAACGCACGCTCCCGGGCACCTCGACCCCGTCGAGTCCGGGGTCCTTGCCATCCGCTGCACCGACGATGACGAGGTCGTAGGAGGAGCTCAAGCGCGGCGAGGACGAGTATGCCGCGATCAGTGCTCGAAGGTTCTTCCGGTAGTTCAGTCGCCCCACCGCGAGGATGTATGGTCGCTCCGCCTCGGGTAAGGCCGTCGGGCGGCGGCTCACCGCCAGGGCCAGCGCGGTCGGCACGCCCAGTCCGACGGCTTCGACGCGCTCACGCAACCGGGGCCACGCGTGCTGAATCCTGCGCTGTTCGCTCCTCGACGACGTCAGCACGAGGTCGGCGTTGCGCGTGCCGACGCCGATTCCTGAGAAGTACGCGAGCTCAGGCAGCGTGAACCAGTTCGGGTGGTCGACGAACAGGGCGTCGTGCACGAACGTCACTCGCTTCGTCGAGGCGAACGTTCCGCGCCACGGGGTGAAGTTCTGGGTGATCACGACGTCGTAGGGTGCGGCGATGCGCCCGATCCGACCCGTGACCCAGAGCCCGTGATTCCGCACTCGCGGCGGGATCTCGACGAAGCCGATCCCGGCATCGAATCCGTGGTGCGATTCGAGCGACGCGGGTGGGCTGCTAGGCAGGGCAACGGTCAAGCGATCGTCTGGGTACTGCGCACTCCACGCCGCAATCAGGGATCCGACCACGTTCCGCCCCGACGGCGGACCGTCCAGCAGCCAATACCCATCGAACAGCACGGAGAGTGGCGCGCCGACGCGCTCATCCGTCGACGTCATCACCGGATCCTGCAACACGCGATCACCCGCGCCTCGACACGTCGGCGACACCGCGGACGGACGACTCGGGCTCGACTCGCGGAGACGCCAGGCCGGCGACATCCAGGAGTCGTGCGAGCACCTCTCCCGAATAGTGCGCCCTGATGTACACATCGTTCGCTGTGCCATTCGTCGTGGTCCAGAGACCGTCGGCCTGCGCACGCTGCATGAGATGGAAGAGCCGGGGTGTGGCCTCGATCTGATGGGTCGGGATGCCGCTCCGGACGAGTTGCACGTGAATCCACACGTCGTCGGCGGTCGAGCACGACGTCACGAACGCGTCACCCGCGGCAGCAAGTGCTTCTCCGGCCAGCGGAGGATAGATCACCCCCGACACACCGGTCGCGAAGTTGAGGAGGCTCGGGTCGGCGTCTGACGCCTCAGCCTGGCCCCCCGACGGCTCGATCCAGCTCGAGTACGGGGCGACAGCCTGCCCATCGAACCGGATCCGATGAGCTCTGAAGCAGTGAACAACGTCGGGCTGTCGCAAGAACGCCGACTCGAGGCGCTCGAGCCAGTACTTCGGATACACGACGTCGTCGTCAGCCGTGACGAACGGTGATGCTGACGATTCGGGCAACCGAACGTAGGGATAGTACTTCGTGTGCGGTCCGTAGTTCCGATCGGAGAGGCGGATCTCCAAGCCCCTCCGCGCGAGCCTCCGCAGGGCTGCGGGCAGGTCGTTCAGCGTGGCCGGGTCGTCGATCCAGAGGATCATCCGTTGGGGACGCACAGCACCCCGGGCTATCGATTCGATGGCGAGCGCAGAACCCGCCACCCGGGCCCCGTGGGTCGTCAAGGTCACCGTCGAGATGCCGCGGCCGAGAACGGACGTGCGGGACACCAGATTCCGAACGGCAAGAGCGCTCTCGACGGCCTTCCGCCGGATGGCGTCACGCAGCCTCCCCGCGACCGACCTTGCGCGCGTGCCCATGATTGCGACCGTGCGGTTCGTTCGATGCACCGGGAGTACGTGCACCCGCTGGTCCGTCGACGTCATAGCCGAGCCAGACCTGCCGTCGGCTGGCCGTCGTCACCGTGCCATCCGCGCGCTCGGGCCGGCGATGCGATCAACCCCCGCAGCGCTCGCTCGTAGTCGGCGCAGACGTCGTCCCAGGTGTACGCGGTCCCTGCGCGTGCTCGCGCCCCGGCCGACAGGCGGTCCTGCTCCGATCGATCGAGCAGCAGCGTGTCGATCGCCACCGCGATCTGCTCGGGGTCGGCTTCCACGAACACGCCATGGTGCTGCAGCACCTCGCGGTTGTACGGGGTGTCGCGCGCGACCGTGGGGGCACCCGCCGCCATCGCCTGCACGAGGGCGGGGTTCGTGCCCCCGACGCTGTGGCCGTGGAAGTACGCGCCGGCGTGCTGCCAGAGGCTCTGCAGCAGGTCGTCGTCGGAGATGTGCCCGTAGGCGTGCACGTTGCCGTGGCGCTCAGCCAGGTCGTGGGCGATCTCGTCGAACTCGCCGCCGTACCCCGAGGAGCCGACGATGACCACCGGCTGCCGATCCGCGATCCGTTCCACGGCCTGGAAGAACTCGGGAATGGTGTTCTCGGGCACGAAGCGCGCCACCACGAGGGCGTATCCCCGATGCGTCAACCCGGGCTGCACGGGGAGCTCGCGCACCACGTCGCCCCCGTATGGAATGAAGAGTCCGTCGCGGCCGAACTCGGACAGCCATCGCCGACCGATCTCCTCGGCGTCGACGATGATCTCGGTGGCCCACCGCGCGGTCAGCCGAGCCCCGGTGACGAACATCACCTTCGCGGCCTTGCCCCACTTCTCGCGATCCCACTCGATGCCGTCGACGTTCACGAGGGTCGGGATGCCCCGAGCCCTCAGCATGGGGAGGAAGAACCCGTTCGCGACGTTCATGATGAGCGCGACATCGGGCTTGCGCTTCATGGTGTCGAGCGAGGCGGTGAACCCGTGCGAAAGCGTGCTGAACGACTTCGATTCCAACCCGCGGGTGGTGATGCACGTGATTCGCGGGTCGCGCTGGGGATCGTCCGGCTCCGTCGTTCCCTCACGCCCATAGACGGTGACCTCCCAGCCGTGCTCGGCGAGGTATGGGGCGATCTTGCGCACGGCCGTCTCGAACCCGCCGTAGTAGCTGGGGTATCCGCGGGTGCCGAGGATGACGACTGAGGGCATGGTGTGGAGCTTCCGACTCTGGTGACCGCGAGGTTCACTCAAGCAAAGGTACAGTCAATCGGCAGCGTTGCACGTGACCGATTGAGCGATCGTAAGGTTTGCTCAAGCAAACGCAAAGTCGATCGGAAGCGTGGCGCGGGACTCTATGCCCGTGATCTCCTCGATCGCTCGGCCGTCCTGCCGGGTGCGGCGTCGCCGTGATCGCCGCCGAAGACGTCGTCGAGGTCGTGGCTCACACCGTAGGTGTAGTTGCCGTAGCCGTAGCTGTCGGGGCCCTTCGTCGGCAGCATCGTGACCACGACGCCGAGCAGGCGACTGCCGATCGCGTCGAGCGCGCGCACGGCGCCGGCCAGCTCCTGCTTCTTCGTCGACCCCGACGCAGCCACGAGGATCGCGCCACCGGTGAGCTTCGAGACCACCGCGGCATCCGTCACCAGAAGCAGCGGCGGCGCGTCGATGAGCACGTAATCGAACTGCGAGGTCAGCCGCTCGAGCACCCGTGCCATGGCCGCCGACCCGAGCAGCTCGCTCGGGTTCGGTGGGATGCGACCCGACGGCAGCACGTAGAGGTCTCCGCGGCCCCACTTCTGCAGCACGTCGACCAGCTCGGCACGGCCGATCAGCACGTCGGTGAGACCCACCCCGCCCTCGATGCCGAGGTACTCCGCGAGCTTCGGCATGCGCAGGTCGCCGTCGATGAGCGCCACCTTGGCGCCCGTCTCGGCGAGCGAGATCGCGAGGTTGGCCGTGGTCGTGGACTTGCCCTCACCTGGCCCGGCGCTCGAGATGACGAAGCTGCGCGGACCGTCTTCGACGTTGATGAACTGCAGGTTCGTGCGAAGGCTGCGGAATGACTCGGCCCGCGGATTGCGCGGATCGGCGTAGACGATCAGCGGGCGCCGGCTCGCGTCGGGGTCGAGCGCGATACCGCCGAGCAACGGCTTGTCGGTGACCTGCTCGATGTCACGCAACGAGTGGATGCGGGTGTCGAGCACGCTGCGCAGCACGGCGATGCCGATGCCGAGCGCGAGGCCGATGAGCCCGCCGAGCGCGAGGTTCAGGGGCACGTTGGGGCTCGACGCCGAGGTGGGCACATCGGCGGGCTGGATCGTCTCGATCTTCACGAGGCTCGGCGCGGCGCCCTCGGGCTTCTCGAGCTCGTTCACCACGACGTCGGCGAAGTTGCGCCCGGTCGAGTTCGCGATCTCGGCGGCCAGTTCGGGCTCGCTGTCGGTCACCGAGATCTCGATGAGCACCGTGTTGAGCGGTGAGGTCGCCGCGACCTGCGTGGCGAGTTGCCGTCGCGTCGTGTCGGTGAGCTGCAACTCGTCGATGACCCGGTCGAGCACGATCGCGCTGTCGACGACGTCGACGTAGCTCGTGACCGCCTGGCGGGCGAAGTTCGTGCCCTGCACGAGGTCACCGGTGGCGACGCTGTCGCCCGAACGCACCGACACGTACAGCTCGGTCGTGGCGACGTACTTCGGGGTGACGATGACCGAGAACGCTGCTGCGGCGGCGATTCCGAGCAGGACGCAGCCGACGATGAGCACCCAGTGCTTGTGGAGAATGCGCAGGTACTCGCGTGGATCCACCGTGTTCCTTCCCGTTGGCGGCAACCCCCCTCGGCGCAGCCGGAGATCATTCTCACATACCGGGCGAACGTGCCGGACGCCCACACCGGATGTGCGGCGTGCGTGCCGAAGGATGTCACAGGTATGGCATCAAATGCCTTATGCCCGCTCTGCCGCGCGTATGAGGAGCGCGACCGTCGCCTTGACGGCGGGCACCAGCTGTGCCGCGGAGCTCTCGTAGATGGCGGCAGATCGACGGAAGGGGTCCACGACATCGGCGTCATCGGGCGAGGCGAAAGGCTGTACCACGCCGCGGAGAGACGCGGCCGCAACGACGGCCTCACGAAGCTTCGCGCCGACGCCCGGTTCGCGTTCGGGTGACTGGGCTGACTGCGCAGCGGCGTCGAGGTCGGCATCGGTTACGGAAGCCGCGAGGTGCGCGAACTCCCGTAGCGTGAAGGTGCGGCGAGTCACCGCCGGGACGAGCTCCACGATCGCGCGGCGGTGCTCACGAGAGAGACCGAGCACGAGGTCGACGTCGCGGATGAGCTGCTCGTCGACCTGACGAGCGACGTGCGCAGCGGCATCCGTCACTCCGTAGCGGGCCGCGATGGCCGCAGCCTCGGCGGGCATCCCATCGCCGACCATGGCGTAAGTGCCGGCACTGGAAACCGTGACGCCCTCGATGCCGGCAAGGCCCGCGCGCAGCAGCTGTTCGGCCAACGGAGACCGACAGATGTTGCCCGAGCACACCGTCAAGATTCGGAAGCTCACGCGGGACGACTCCTAGTTCTCTCGCACGTCTCGCCAATGGCGCTCCCGAGGACTTCCCGGACACCATGGCTCGCGACGACAGAGGTGTGCTCACCGTATTCGTAGGAGGCAGCAGCGGCGCCGATCCTCAGAAGCAGGCACGCGACCATGAGCACCCACTGTTCGAGCAGGATGAACGGGTGGTCAAGGGGTTCCAAGGGCGAGTCCCTCCAGGCTGACGGCACTCCCTTGGTGCAGCCGGATCAAGTCTTCCATACCAACGTCGCTCTTCGACGAACGCCGGGTCACCGATGGTTCGGGCCGAATACATGCCGGCCGTGCGCAGGTCGCTCCGATGGTCGATTTCCGCCGCTGCATTCCGGACGGGCCACACCAAGCGGCGGAGGTGGCTATTTCAGCGGCTCATGCCCAATTGCGGCGAGAAGCGCACCGTACTGGCGTAGCATGCTCTGACCGGAAGGGGGCCGAATGACGGCGACAACGATGACCCCGGCTCAGCTCACGAGGTTCGAGGCCAGGCTGCGCGCTGAGCGCACCGACGCCGAAGAGCGGCTCGCCGAGTTCGACGACGCGATGTCCGAGGTGCGTACGGCGAGATCGGATGCCACGGCCGACGACGAGCACGACCCCGAAGGCCCGACGATGACGCAGGAGTGGTCGCAGCGCACCGCCGTGCTCGCCGACGTTCGCGCCGAGCTGACCGAGATCGAACACGCCCTCGCCCGCATCGCCGACGGCACCTACGGCATCTGCGCCCGGTGCGGCAAGCGAATCACCGTCGCCCGACTCGACGCCCGACCTACCGCGACGCTCTGCATAGACTGCGCGCGGCTCGCTCGCTGAGGAAATCGGTCGCTGCGGCATCCGATATGTCGCGAAAGTGGTCTTCCTCCCGCGCTGAATCAGCGCCGCTGACCGTCTCGATGCGGGTGGACGGCGTCAGCTCGGTCGTGCGCTCGTCCGCGCGCTCGACAGCCCGCTGAAGGCGCGGATGAAGAGCGGACTCCCGCCGAGCACCAGGTAGAGCCCCGCGCACACGGCCAGCGTCGGTGCGAGCCCGAACTGCTCGACCGCGAATCCGCCGAGCAGCGCGCCGATCGGCATCGACGCCGCGACCCCCGCCGTCGTCGCGCCGAACACCCTCGCGCGCATGCCGTCGGGCACCTCGCCGTACATCGCGGTCGCCATCATCGGGTTCAGCGCCCCGGCCGCGAGACCCGACAGGGTGAGCACCGGCAGCAGCACGGGCACCGGAGCGCCGAGCGCCATCGCGAGGTACGGCGGAAAGCCCGCCAGCACGAAGCACGTCGCGAACATCACCCGCCCCGACCAGCGGTGCCCGAGTGCCCCGAACAGCGCCGAGCCGGTGAGGGCGCCGGCAGCGAAGCATCCGACCATGAACCCCAGCAATGCGGGTTCGCCGAGCACGTCGGTCGCGTAGACCGGTTTCAGCACGGTCATGCCGGCCGCATCGATCGCGTTCGTGAGGGTCACGAGCAGCACGATCGCGCGCAGCAGCGGCGAGCGCACGAGGAATCGGATGCCCGCCACGAATCCGGCCGGTGTGTGCTCGGCCGGGTCGGCGTCGCCATCGGGTGTGTGGCTTTCGGTGACGGATGCCGCGAGCCGACGCGGCACGAAGCACAGGATCAGCACCGCCGAGACGATGAACCCGGCCGCATCCACGACCAGGGCCGGCACGGGCCCGGCGAGCGCGACGAGGGCGCCCGCGACGGCCGCACCCACCATGGATGCGGTGCGCTGCACGGCCGACTGCGCGCCCGCGGCGCGGGCCAGCGGCATCCGTGCGAGGGCCGCAAGGTCTGGCAGCAGCACCGTCTTCGCCGTGTCGCCGGGTGGGTCGAGCAGCCCGCCGAGGAAGACGAGCGCGAGCAGCACGCCGAAATCGAGACCGACGGTCACCCAGAGCACCGGGATGGCGAGCACGGTGAGCGCGCTCGCGACGTCGGCGACGATCGACGATGTGCGGTAGCCGAAGCGGTCGACGAGCACGCCGCCGAACGCGCCACCGATGACGAGCGGAACCGTCGCGAAGACGCCCGCGACGCCGGCGGCGAGCGGGGATCCGGTCTGCATGAGCGCGATGATCGGGATGGCGACCAGGGCGATCGCGTTGCCCGACAGCGAGAAGAACTGGGCGACGTACAGGGCGAGCACGGGCAGGCGGCGCCGCGCCCCCGCTGGCCGAGTAGCGCCCGGCTCCGCCGGCCCCGCTGGTCGAGTAGCGCCCGGCTCCGCCGGACGCGTATCGAGCCCCGCCGCGCTGCCCTGGTCGCTCATCGCGTGCTCCTCGGGAACGTGTGCGTGATCCACCGCACCGGCCGCGTACCCGGTGCCGGCTCCCGGCGCCGCGCCCACCACTTCTTATGCACCGCGGCGAGGTCGGCGGTGAGCTCGCGGAACTCCTCGAGCGTCAGGTGCGCCCCGCCGTCGCTCGACTCGGATGCCCCGATCCACTCGGGCTCGAGGTCGAGCTCGGCGTCGACCGCCTCGAGCAGTTCGCGATGGTACGCGTCGAGCACGGCTCGTCGCATGGCGTCGGATGCCTCGCGCCGCTCGGGATCGTCGAGGAACTCCTCGGAACGCCAGCTCGTCGACTCGTGGGCCGCGCGCCACCACCGCTCGCGACCGTCGCGCTCGAGCTCGGGTGCGGGAACCACGAACCCGTGCTTCGCGAGCGTTGAGACGTGATAGCTGATCGAACCGGATGCCGCGCCCGTCGCCTCGGCGAGCATGCTCACCGACTGCGGACCCTCGACCCGCAGCAACCCGAGGATGCGCAGGCGCAGCGGGTTCGCCAGCGCGCGCATGGGGCCCGGATCGTGGAGTTCGAAGGATCGCCGTGGTTCAGCCATGCCTGCAGCTTATATCCGCAAGAGTTCTTGCACAAGAGTTCTTGCGGAACTTCCCACCTCGCTCGGTGCGCTCAACAGCCGGTTCAGGCTTCGATGGCGGCGAGCGTCTCGCGCGCGATCTCGAGCTCCTCGTCGGTGGGCACGACGAGCACGGCCACCTCCGAGGCATCCGTCGAGATCTTCCGGATCTCCCCCGACCGCTCGGCGTTGCGCTCCTCGTCGATTTCGATGCCGAGCCGCTCGAGCCCCGCCAGCGCGGCGGCCCGCACGGGCGCCGCGTTCTCGCCGACGCCCGCCGTGAACGAGATCACGTCGAGCCGGCCGAGCTGCGCGAAGTACGCGCCCACGTACCCCTTGATGCGGTGCACATACACGTCGAAGGCGAGGGATGCCGCGGCATCCCCCTCGGCGCGCCGTTCGAGTACGTCGCGCATGTCGCGGGTTCCCGAAAGTCCGAGCACGCCGCTGCGCTTGTTCAGCAGGTCGTCGAGCTCGTCGAACGACATGTCGGCCTTGCGATGCAGGTGGAACAGCACGGCGGGATCGACGTCGCCCGAGCGGCTGCCCATCACGAGACCCTCGAGCGGGGTGAGCCCCATCGAGGTCTCGACCGAGCGACCGCCGTCGACCGCGGTGATCGACGCGCCGTTGCCGAGGTGCAGCACGAGCTGCTTGACCTCGGCGAGCGGGCGGCCGATGAACTCGGCGGCCCGCTGCGACACGTACTTGTGCGACGTGCCGTGGAAGCCGTAGCGGCGCACCCGGTACTTCTCGGCGACGTCGGCGTCGATCGCGTAGGTGTACGCGGCGGGCGGCAGCGTCTGATGGAACGCCGTGTCGAACACCGCCACGTGCGGCACGTCGGGGAACATCGTTTGGGCCGCCTCGATGCCCTGGAGATTCGCGGGGTTGTGCAACGGGGCGAGCTCGGCGAGGTCTTCGATGTTGATCTTCACGAGATCGGTGACGACCGTCGGCTCGAAGAACCGCTTGCCGCCGTGCACGACGCGGTGCCCGACGGCCACGGGCGGGTTCAGCTCGATCGAGGGTCCGTGGTCGGCGAACGCCTCGAGCATCACCTGGAACGCCGCCGTGTGATCGGGGATCGGGAGCTCGCGGGTCGACTCCGACGGCGCCTCGGTGCGCTCGACCGACGGCGTGGCGGTGACGGGGACGGTGTGCGTCGCGCGTCCGGTTCGCTCGCCGATGCGCTCGATGAGGCCCGAGGCGAGCGTCTGCTCGGCTTCGACGTCGATGAGCTCGTACTTGAGCGACGACGAGCCCGAGTTGATGACGAGGACGATGCTCACGGGGCGTCCTCGGGTCTCGATACGCGTCCGGCTTCGCCGGGCGCTTCTCGACCACCGGGGCGTCCGGCTTCGCCGGGCGCTACTCGACCACCGGGGCGTCCGGCTTCGCCGGGCGCTACTCGACCACCGGACTCGGCCGCCTGGATCGCCGTGATGGCCACCGTGTTCACGATGTCCTGCACGAGCGCGCCGCGCGAGAGGTCGTTGATCGGCTTGTTCAGGCCCTGCAGCACGGGCCCGATCGCCACGGCGCCCGACGAGCGCTGCACCGCCTTGTACGTGTTGTTGCCCGTGTTCAGGTCGGGGAAGATGAACACCGTCGCGCGGCCGGCGACCGCCGACTCGGGCAGCTTCGTGCGCGCCACCGCGGCGTCGGCCGCCGCGTCGTACTGGATCGGCCCCTCGACCGCGAGCTCGGGCGCCCGTTCGCGCACGAGCCGCGTCGCGCGCCGCACCTTGTCGACGTCGGCGCCCGAACCCGACTCGCCCGTGGAGTACGAGAGCATCGCCACGCGCGGCTCGATGCCGAACTGCGCGGCGGTCGCCGCCGACGAGATCGCGATGTCGGCCAGCTGCTCCGAGGTCGGCACGGGCACGATCGCGCAGTCGCCGTAGACGAGCACCCGATCGGCAAGCGCCATGAGGAACACGCTCGAGACGACCTCGACGCCGGGCTTCGTCTTGATGATCTCGAATGCCGGCCGAATGGTGTGCGCCGTCGTGTGCATGGCGCCCGACACCATGCCGTCGGCCAGGCCCAGCGCGACCATCATGGTGCCGAAGTACGAGACGTCCTGCACGATCTCGCGGGCCTGCTCGATCGTCACGCCCTTGTGCGCGCGTCGGCGCGCGTACTCGTCGGCGAACCGGTAGACGAGCACGTGGTCGTGATTCGAGAGTACGGTCGCGCGCGAGATGTCGAGCCCGAGCCCGATGGCGCGGGAGCGGATCTCGATCTCTTCACCGAGGATCGTGAGCTCCGCGACATCCCGAGCCAGCAGTGTCGCGGCGGCCCGGAGGATGCGGTCGTCGTAGCCCTCGGGCAGCACGATGTGCTTGCGCTCCTGGCGGGCGCGCTCGAGCAGCCCGTACTCGAACATGAGCGGCGTCACGACCTCGGGTTCGGCCACGTCGAGCACGTCGAGCAGCGCCTGGCCGTCGACGTGCTTCTCGAAGAGCGCGAGGGCCGTGTCGCGCTTGCGCTGCGACTCGGCGGCGAGGCGTCCGCGGGTGTGCGTGATCGCGAGCGCGGTGTCGTAACTGCCGAGGTCGGTGCGCACGATCGGCAGGCCCGCCTTCAGGCCCCCGATGAGTCGCTCCATGGCCTCGGAGATCGGGAACCCGCCGTTCAGCACGATGCCCGACACCGACGGGAACGTCGCCGAGGTCTGCGCCGTCAGCACCGCCAGCAGCACCTCGCTGCGGTCGGCCGGAACCACCACGACCGACCCCTCGATGAGACGGGTGAGCACGTTCTCCATCGACATGGCGGCCACGACCACGCCCAGCGCCTCGCGATTCAGCAGCTCGGGCTCGCCCGCGTACAGCTCACCGTCGATGGCGTGCATGATGGTGCGCATCGACGGCGCGACGAGGTACTGGTCTTCGGGGATCGCCCAGACCACGACACCGGATGCCGCGCCCGGCGTCGCGGCTTCGGAGCTCGTCTGGGTGCCCGCGCCGGCCTCGGGGCCCGCCGCGGCTCGGACCTGCTCGATGATCTCGTCGAGCCGGTCGGGGTCGGCGCGATTCACGACGATGCCGAGGACCGAGGCGTGCTCGCGCTCGAGCTCCTCGATCGCGAGTTCGGTCAGCTGGGCGAGCTCGTCGGGTGTGCGCGCGTCGGAGTATCCGAGCCGATCCGAGCGACTTCGCCCGCGCCCCGCACTCACGCGCCCGCCGAGCACGAGCAGCACGGGGGCGCCGAGGTTGGCGGCGATTCGCGCGTTGTAGCCGAGCTCGGTGGGGCTTCCGACATCCGTGAAGTCCGACCCGAGGATCACCACCGCATCGCACTGCTCCTCGATGGCCTTGAAGCGCCGCACGATGGTCTCGAGCGCGGCGTCGGGATCGACGTGCACGTCGTCGTACGACACGCCCACCGCCTCGTCGTACTCGAGCGGCACGACCCCGTCTTGCGCGAGGAGCATCTCGAGCACGTAGTCCTGCTCCTTCGTGGAGCGGGCGATGGGCCGGAACACCCCGACCCGGGTCGCGCGCCGCGCCAGCGTCTCGAGGGCGCCGAGCGCCACGGTCGACTTGCCCGTGTTCCCTTCGGGCGAGCAGATGTACATGCGGTGCGCCACGCGCTCCAGCCTATTGGGCGCGTGTCGGATGCCGCGTGGCGCCGTCGCTCGCACTCCGCGTGACGACCCTTTGCCGGGTGGAGGACGCGTACAGGAGGTCGTGTGCCGTCGAAGGGTCGTCACGGCGTGTCGTCCATGGTCGGGCTGGCGCCGGTGATTCGTGGCGCTCCGGCTCGGGTAGACTGTCTCCGGCTCCCCACGTGGCGCCATCCAGGCCAACTCCCCCAGGGCGGAAACGCAGCAAGGGTAACCGGGCTCTGGCGGGTGCGTGGGGGGTCCCAGGAGGATTCGCCTAGTGGCCTATGGCGCACGCTTGGAAAGCGTGTTGGGTGAGAGCCCTCGGGGGTTCGAATCCCCCATCCTCCGCCAATTCACGAGGCGTCGCCGTCGGACGCCGGTGCGCCATCGCCGGCGCCGTCGCTCGCCGGCGCACCGTTGCCGTTGGGCGCCGGTGCGCCGTTCGCCGCCGCGGCGTCGAGCGCGGCGACCGCGCGTTCCCGGCCCAGCGAGATGAGCTCCTCGGCCCGGTGGAAGTCGAGCACCCGGGCCGAATCCTTCGGCACCGTGACGTACACGTCGGGCGGGTAGGCGGCCATGCGGTAGCTCGCGACGAGACTCTGCATCGCCTCGAGCGACAGCTGCATGACGTCGAACATGCGCAGACCCGACGGGAGTTCGCCGAAGACGTCTTCGACGCCCTGCCCGGCAGCATCGACCGGATCTGGAGACTTCCCGCTTGAGAATCGACGCGTCACCATCCGAACGACGTCGCGGTCGAGTACCCCGCTCGCCGTGCGTCGGAAGCGGTCGAACCAGTCCTCCGCCGGCTGGACCTCGGCCGACTCCCGCTCGGGCGCCAGCGATGCGGGGGTCGTGCCGTCGCCCGACAGTGAGACGGCGATCGTGAGGTCTGCTCGCGCGGCGGAGGTCGGTGCCAGGGGCACGGGGTTCAGCAGGCCGCCGTCGGCGAGCAATCGCCCGTTCAGCATGACCGGGGTGATGAAGCTGGGCAGCGCGATCGATGCACGGATCGCCACGTCGACCGGGCCGTTCTGGAACCACACCTCCCGGTGGGCGATCAGGTCGGTCGCCACCGCCGTGTAGGCGATGGGCAGGTCCTCGATGCGCGCCCCGCCGAGCAGTTCGCTCACGCGCTGCATGATCTTCTCGGCCTGGATCGCGCCGGGCGCCCTGATTCGCGGGTCGAGCAGGCGCAGCACGTCGCGCTGCGTCAGGGTGCGCACCCAGTCGGTGTACTCGGGGAGGGCGCCGGCCGCGTACAGTCCCCCGACCGCGGCCCCCATCGAGCTTCCGGCCACCGACACGATCTCGTACCCGCGCTCCTCCAGCACCTGGATGACGCCGATGTGCGCATACCCGCGAGCGCCTCCGGAACCGAGCGCCAGGGCCACTCGTGTGGGTTGCGGCATCCGATCGCCTCCTCACGTAGGCACCAACATACCGAGAACCCATCGGATGCCGCGGGCCGGCGGCATCCCGTCAGCACCTTGTCCTCATTAATGCCGAATGGCGTCGCGCATCACGTGCACGCATGATGTGAGAGATGTCAGCGGCGCCGATGGACACCAGGAGCGGGGACGCAGGGGGCTCCTCCATCGGCGCCGCGACAGTTCGCAGCCCGGGCCTCGAGGTGGTCACGCTGAGGCCGCGTCGCACGCTCGGACGGAGCATCGGGTTGCCGTTCATCGCGCTCGTGCTCCCGCTGCTCGCCGCGGAGCTCTGGCTGCTCGACCCCGAGGGCGCGTGGCCGCTCGTCGCCTGGACGGCCGCCGTCATCGCGGTGCTCGTCGTCGCCGCCTGGATCGCGTACCAGCGAACGCAGGCGTCGATCAGTGTCTACGGCATCGTCGAGCGCGGGTTCTTCGGCGGCGTGTACACGACCGCCGCCCGCGACATCGCCGGCGTGCTGCGAGTGCGGGTCTATCGCGGCAACAGCCTCGACACCTCGCAGGAGCTCTTCGTCGTGAGCCATGCGGGCCGCGGGGTCTTCCGCATGCGAGGGCGGTTCTGGACCACGTCCGACATGGACCGCGTCGCGCAGATCCTCGGGGTCGAGCAGACGGTGCGACCCGAGCCGATGACGCTCGCCGAGCTGCGTCGCAGCGACCCGCAGCTGCTCTACTGGTTCGAGCGCCGCTCGATCAGTCGCTGAAGCGGGTCGAGATCCCGAGCAGCGGCGCGTCGGGCCGGCTCGAGGGCAGCTCGTGGAATCCCAGCCGCTCGTAGAACGCCCGCGCACCGGTGTTCGCGGCATCCATGCCGAGGTGCACCGCGGGCACACCGCGCCGGGCGAGCTCCGCGCGAAGCGTGTCGATGAGCCGGCGACCGAAGCCGCGACCCTGCAGCTCGGGCAACAGGTCGATGTGCAGGTGCGCCGGGTAGTCGTCGACCTCGGCGATGAGCATGCGCCCGGGGTCGGACCCCGCGGCCAGCAGCTCCTCCTCGGTGAACGCGGGCTCGTGCCCGGTCGACGGGCCGGGCGACGGATGCCGCGAGCGGAACCACCAAGCCCACTCGTGCCGCCACCAGGCCACGAACTCGCGCGTGTCGGCGACGCCGAGCACGTACCCGAGCACCCGCTCGCCGTCACCCGAGTCCACGACGAACGCCAGCTCGGGCGCGTACTCGAGGTACGGCAGCGCGAACACCTCGGGCATCAGCAGGTCGTCGGAGTACAGGCCGGTAGCGTCGCCGCCGCCCGCCGCGGTGCGGATGCAGACCTCGACGACGCCGTCGCGATCCGCCGGTCGATACGGGCGGATGAACGGTTCGCTCACCGCCGGCGCCGCGTTCCGAAGATCCCCTCGAGCACGCCCGTCAGCACCTTCTGCGTCTCTCGAGAACCGAGCACCTCCTCGAGCACGGATTTCTCGCGCCGGCCCGACGAGCTGCGACTCGAGCGGGACGAACGGCTCGTGCCCGACGAGCGGCTGGTCCCCGACGTGCGCTTCATCAGCCGATCGTACTCGGCCTGCGCGGCCTTGCGCTCCTTCTCCTGCTGCTTCTCGATGGCGGCCTGCTGCTTCGCGTACTCGGCGTCGGCCTTCGCCCGGGCCTCGGCCTCCTCCGCGGCTCGGGCCGCCTCGGCCGCGGCGTTCATCTTCGCCGTCAGGAGCTCGTGCGCCGATTCGCGGTCGACGGGGGTGCCGTACTTCGCCTGCAGCGGCGAGGCGGCGACGGCGGCCTCGATCGCGGCATCCGACGTCGGTGACATCGACGCCTGCGGGGCGCGCAGCCGGGTCCAGGCGACCGGGCTCGGCGCGCCCTTCTCATTCATGACCGTGACGATCGCCTCGCCGGTGCCGAGGGTCGTGAGCACCTCCTCGAGGTCGTAGCCCGACTTCGGGTAGGTCGACACCGTCGCACGCAGCGCCTTCGCATCGTCGGGAGTGAATGCGCGCAGCTGGTGCTGCACGCGCGATCCGAGCTGGGCGAGCACGTCGCCCGGCACGTCCTTCGGGGTCTGGGTCACGAAGAAGACGCCGACGCCCTTGGAGCGGATGAGCCGCACGGTCTGCACGACCTGCGCCAGGAAGTCCTTCGACGCGTCGGTGAAGAGCAGGTGCGCCTCGTCGAAGAAGAACACGAGCTTCGGCTTGTCGAGGTCGCCGACCTCGGGCAGGTCGTTGAAGAGGTCGGCGAGCAGCCACATGAGGAACGTCGAGTACAGCGCAGGCCGGTCGGCGACGCCGGGCACCTCGAGCAGGCTCACGATGCCACGACCGTCGGATGCCACGCGCAGGAACTCCGCGGTGTCGATCTCGGGCTCGCCGAAGAACACGTCGGCCCCGGCCTCGGCGAAGGCGACGAGCTCCCGCAGGATGACGCCGACGGTGGCCTTCGACAGGCCGCCGAGCCCCTCGAGCTCGGCCTTGCCCTCGTCGCTCACGAGGTACTGCAGCACGGCGCGCAGGTCCTCGAGGTCGAGCAGGGCCATGCCGGCGTCCTCGGCCCAGTGGAACACGAGACCGAGGCTCGACTCCTGCGTGTCGTTGAGGCCGAGCACCTTGCTGAGCAGCAGCGGGCCGAAGCCCGCGACGGTCGCGCGGATCGGCACTCCCCTGCCGATGCCGCCGAGCGAGAAGAACTCGACGGGGAAGGATGCCGCCTCCCACGCCTGCCCGATGCCCTCGGTGCGCTGCAGCAGCTTCTCGTTGCCCTCGCCCGGCGTCGCGATGCCCGAGAGGTCGCCCTTGATGTCGGCGGCGAACACGGCGACCCCGTGCGCGGCCAGCTGCTCGGCGAGCACCTGCAGGGTGCGGGTCTTGCCGGTGCCCGTGGCGCCCGCGACGAGCCCGTGCCGGTTCGTCATCGCGATCGGGATGCGCACCGGCACGTCGGGCATCGCCTCGCCGTTGACGAGTGCACCCATCTCGAGGGCGGCCCCGTCGAAGGCGTAGCCGTCGCGGATCACGGCGACCTGGTCGGCGTCGAGCGGTCCCTCCGGTGGTCGAGGAGCGCCCGGCGAAGCCGGACGCGTGTCGAGACCCACGCCGCCGTCGCTCGTGACGACCTCTTGCTCGGTGGACGACCCTTGCGACGGGTCGTCAGCCGGCAAAGGGTCGTCACGTTGCGATGACGCCGCGGACGCGGCATCCGTCGCCCGCTGCTGCGCCTCGAGCGCGGCCTGCGCGAGCTCGGCGGCCTCCTCGGCCTTGCGGATCGCCTCCTGCGCCTGCGCCTGCAGCGCCTCGGCCGCCTCCGCCGCTGCGGCGGCCGCCTCCTGAGCTCGTCTCACCGCGTCATCCGACATGAGGCGATCCTACTGAGCGCCGTTGCTGGGGAGGGTGCAGCTGGCAGGGTGACGCGAACGCGCCCGCGATCGCCCGAGTTGACGAATTCTCGCGTATACTGATATATTGGAATACAGGCCGACCAACGAGGGTCGACCGGAACGGGAACTGAAGGAGAACCACGAAATGCGCATCAAGGGACTGATCGCCGGCGGCGTCGCCGCGGCGCTCGGCATCGGGCTGCTCGCGACCGCACCGGCGAACGCCGCGACCACGAGCGAGATGATCACGGTGAGGTGGCCGTCATCCAGCTACACGTCGCCGTCGCAGGGCTCGACCGTGATCAATCACTACGACACGGGCAACCGGCTGGAGGCGCACTGCTATGTCACGGGCGACTACACCAACGGCTCCAACGTCTGGATCCGCCTGCCCAAGCACCACGGCGGTGGATGGATTCCGCGTTCCGCGATCGACACGGCGCCCCTGCCGCCGTGCTGATCACGATGGGCTGACCCGACAGCCCCACGGACGTGGGCGAACAGCCCCGGCCGATGCCACGAGGCATCCGAGCCGGGGCTGTTCGCATTCTGCATTCCGGTATATTGCCGCCATGACCGAACGATCGACCGCCGGGCTCGGCGGAACCATGTCGGTGGGCGCCTCGCGGCTCACGGTCGGCGACTCGGTGTACCGCGAGCTCCTGAGCGCGATCTACGACGGCCGGCTCGAGCCGGGCCAGCGCCTCAACGACGTCGCGCTCGCCAACGAGCTCGGCATCTCACGCACGCCGGTTCGCGAGGCGATCCAGCAGCTGCGGGCGATCGGCGTCGTGGAATCCGAGCCGAACCGATTCACCCGGGTGGCGGTCGTGACGCCCGCACAGGTTCGCCAGCACCTCGTCGTGTGGGTCGCGCTCATGCACGCCGTGATCGACGAGGTCGGTTCGGCGCTGCCGAAGGGCGTGCTGCGGCGCATGGAGACCCAGCACCGCCAGTTCTCACGCGCAGTCGAAGAGCTCAGGAAGCTCGGCTCGGGCGACGAGCAGCTCGAGCAGCGCATCGAGAAGGCGCGCGGCCTCGCCACCGCGAACTTCGGCTTCTTCGCCGCGCTCAGCGAGACCAGCGCCAACCCGCCGCTGCGCGACGCCCTGGAGCGAGCCCAGCACGTGATCAGCCTCGGCAGCCTGTCGCTTCCCGAGTGGGTCGACGTCGCAGGCCTCGCCGAGTCGCAGGCGCGCCTGCTCGAGGCGCTGCACGAGGGCGACAGCGCCGGCGCGCACGCCGTGCTCGATGCGCTGCGACAGCTCGTGGTGCCGGGCGCCGAGGGGTAGGCCGCCCGGCACGCTCACGCGTGATGCGGCGGAATCGCCTCCCCCGTCTCGATCAGCGACTTGAGGCTCGAGAGCACCCTCGGCCACGTCTCGGCCGCATCCGCCTGTGCGGGATGCTCGGCGCTCCACTCGTCGTTCGTGAGCGTCAGCCGCGTCAGCGCGACGCCCGCCGGCTCGAGTCGCCACGTCACCCGGCTCGTGAGGTCGGCATGGTCGTCGCGGTGGACCGGCCCGGGGTGTTCGATGAGCTGCAGGATGCCGCCCGGCGCCGCCTGCAGGACCTCGCCGTACACCTGCACGATCTCGCGACCACCCTCGCCCGGCGCCACGTACTCGAACCGGCCGCCGGGCTCGAGGTCGCCGCGCAGCACGGCGCCGTGCATGACCGCGCGATTGCCCTCGTCACCGACGATGGCGTCCCACACCGCCGGCGGGTCGGCCTTGATGTAGAGGGTCATCTCGAAGTCCTGCATGGTTCCTCCTCGAACGGTGCTGCCGACGGCGACGGATGCCTCAACGCTACGCCGCGGCATCCCCAGCGCGTGGGAGCGGCGATACTGGAACGGTGAGCGATCTCGGCCCTGTGAACCCCGGACGCGCCGCCGAGACCGCCTGGCTCCGCCGCTGGGAGCTGCGTCCCGACGGCGATCCGGTCACGACCGCGTCGAGCACGCTCACGCCCGTACTGACGAGCGACGGCGAGCCCGCGATGCTCAAGGTCGCGCACAGCGACGAGGAGGTGCGCGGATCCGCCCTGCTCGTCGCACTCGACGGGCACGGTGCCGCCCGAGTGCTCCGCCACGAGCGGTCGGCGCTGCTCCTCGAGCGGGCCACGGGTGCGGGCGACCTCGTCGAGATGGTGAACGCCGGCCACGACGACGAAGCCACCCGCATCATCTGCGAGGCGGCCGGCGCCATTCACGCGGCATCCGACGACGTGATCAACAATGACGAACCGCCCGCGCTGATCGACCTGCCGACCTGGTTCTCGCATCTGTTCTCGGAGGCCGACGGGCTCACCCCGTTCCATCGCCGTGCCGCCGAGATCGCCGGCGCTCTGCTCGAGGGCCCGCGCGAAGCCGTCGTGCTGCACGGAGACCTGCACCACGGCAACGTGCTCGACTTCGGCGCGCGCGGCTGGCTTGCGATCGACCCGAAGGGGCTCATCGGCGAGGCGGCCTTCGACTACGGCAACCTCTTGTGCAACCCGTCGCACGAGCGCGCGCTGCAACCCGGACGCCTCGAGCGCCAGTTCGGCGTGGTCGTGGCATCCACCGGTCTCGAACCCGAACGGCCGGCTCAGTGGCTGGTGGCGTGGTGCGGGCTGTCGTCGACCTGGTTCGCGATCGACGACGACGAGCGGCTCGCCGACTCGGCCGCCCAGATCGGCGAGCTCGCCCTGTCGCTCGACGCCCTCGGCGCCTTCGGCGCCTGAGCCCGCGCCGGCTCACGTCACGACGCGAGCTGGATGGCCTCGCCCGTCTCGACCCAGGACTTCAGGCTCGAGAGCACCATCGGCCAGGTCTGCGCGGACTCGATCTGCGCAGGGTGCCCCTCGCTCCATTCGTCGTTCGTGAACGTGAGCTTCGTGAGTCCCGGCGCGGCCGCCTCGAGGCGCCAGGTCATGCGGCTCGTGAGCTCCGCGTGGTTGTCGCGATAGACCGGCCCGGGATGTTCGGTGAGCTGCAGGATCGCGCCCGGCTCGGCCTGCAGGACGTCGCCGTAGACGTGCACGGTGTCGGCGCCCGCCTGGCCCGGCCCGACGTACTCGTAACGTCCACCCGGCACCAGGTCTCCGCGGAACACGGAGCCCCACATCACCGCACGGCTGCCCTCGTCGCCCGTGATGGCCTCCCACACGACCGGCGGGTCCGCCTTGATGTAGATGGTCATCTCGAAATCGCGCGGCTGCGGCTGGGTCTGGGTCTGGGTTGTGGTCTGGGTCTGGGTTGGGGTCGGTGTCTGGGCTGTGGTCTGGGTTGTGGTCTGGGTCTGTGTCTGCATGTTTCCGACGGTACGGATGCCGCGCGACCGCGTCTTGAAGGAACGCGACAGTGCCGCTGGAAGGGACCGGCGCGGTCGACGTCACCCGGCGCTCGCCGGGACGTCGGCGGTTGCCGGGATACTGGCTGGATGCATCGTTCGAGCGACGAGCACTGGCGATCGCGCGCGGGGCTTCCTGCCGTGAAGGGCGTGCTCGCATCGCCGGCGACGGCGGGCATCGCGCCGCTGCCGGCCGACGCCGACGCGCAGGTCGCCGAAGAGGCGCCCGTTCGCCTGGCACGCCACGCCGTCGGCCCCGCGATCGCCGACCTCGTGCGCCACGTCTGGATCCCGCGCTGGCGGCTCGCCGACGGGCACGTGGTCGAGCAGGGCGTGCTCGAATACCCGTCGGCGAACCTCGTGATCGAGCCCGAGACGGCGGCGCTCCACGGCCCGCACATCGGTCGCAGCAGTCGCCAGCTCGAGGGCGTGGGGTGGGCGTTCGGAGCGCTGCTCCAACCCGGGGTCGCCCGGCTGCTGGCGCGCGGTCCGATGCGCGCACTGGTCGGCGCCTCGGTTCCCCTCGACGGGCTGCGGGTCACGGATGCCGCGGCCATGGTGCGCGACGTCCGAGCCGCGTGCGCCGACGGCGACGACGCGGTCGCGCTCGACGCGTTCGAGGCGTGGCTCACCGAGCAGCGCCTCGAACTCGACGACGACGCGAGACGCGTACGACACGTGGTCGAGCTCGCCGAGTCCGACCGAACGATCCTGCGAGCCGACGACCTGGCCGAGGCGAGCGGGCTCGGCCTCCGGACGCTGCAACGGCTCGTTCGCGAGCAGCTCGGGCTGACGCCGAAGTGGCTCATCGGGCGGTACCGCATGCAGGAGGCCGCCGCGGCCCTTGCGGCGCCCGACCCTCCGGGCCTCGCCGAGCTCGCGGCATCCGTCGGCTTCTCCGACCAGGCCCACCTGACCCGCGTGTTCCGGGCGGTCATCGGGCAGACGCCCCGACGCTACGCACTCGCTGCCCGGGCCGCGCGTACGCTGGCCCGATGACGGATGCGCCGCTCTTCGGGCAGGTTGCCGCCCCCGACCTGCACGTGATGACGTACAACATCCGTCGGCGCGTGCGAGGCAACCGGCCGCGAAGTCCCGACCGGTGGGCGACGCGCAAGGCGCTGATCCGCCGGATCCTCGTCGACGAGCAGCCCACGCTCGTCGGGGTCCAGGAGACCCTCGCCGACCAGGCCCGGTTCGTCGCGGATGCGCTCGGTTCGCGGTACCGGTCGGTGGGCATCGGGCGCAACCCGTCGGGCACCGGCGAGGGGAACCCGATCTTCTACGACGCCGAACGGCTGGAGCTGATCGATTGGCGCCAGCGCGCGCTCTCGGCGACCCCCGATCGGCACGGCTCGCGCTCGTGGGGCAACGTGACCCGGAGGTCGATCGTGTCGGCCGAGTTCACGGATGCCGCGACCGGCTCGCGGCTGCACGCGTTCAACACGCATCTCGACCACCTCTCGTGGCGGTCGCGGCTGCAGTCGGCGCGGATGATCGTGCGTCTCGTGCAGGCCGTTCGCGACGCCGAGCCCGATGCCGGCATCGTGGTCACGGGCGACTTCAACGCCGGGACGGAATCGGCGGTGTACCGGGAGCTCACCGCCGCCGGCACGCTGCGCGATGCGTGGGAGGCGGCCGCCGAGCGGGTGACGCCGCAGTGGGGCACCTACTCGGGGTACCGTCGCCGGCGGGTGGGCGGGCGCCGCATCGACCTCATCCTCGTCGGCGACGGCGTCGACGTGCTGCGCACCGGCATCAACGCCGTGCGCTTCGACGGGCGGGCGGCATCCGACCATGAACCGGTGCAGGCGGTGCTTCGGATCGGTGCGGTCTGAGTGGGGCTCGATGAGCGGCGCGAGTGAACGGGCGCGCGGGCGCACCGGGTGAAGCGGCCCGTGGGCGCCGCCGGTGGGTCGCGTCTAGAGTGCTGCCATGCCCAACCCCCTGTTCAAGCGTCCCGAAGGCCCGGCCGAGTACGTCGCGGACGCGGTGCGCGCCGTCGCCGCCGCCAGTGTCATCGTCGCAGCCGTCGGCTGGAGTCTGGTCGACGCGCTGAGCATCCTGCTCGTGCTGGCGCTCATGTTCGTTCCGCGCGCCCTCGGCCTGCGGCCCGGGTTCGACATCACGTTCGGCATCGTGGTGCTCGTCGCCGTCTGGAGCAACGTGCTCGACCTCTACCTCACGGCGCGGTGGTGGGACCTGCCCGTGCACTTCGCCACCAACGGCGTGTGCGCGGCGCTCGTGTACGTGGTGCTCACTCGGTTCGAGATCCTGGCCGACCCCGCGACGCTTCCGCGCCCGAGGCTGTCGGTGGCACTCGTGACGACCTTCATCGGCGTCACCTTCGGCGTGCTCTGGGAGCTGTGGGAATGGTTCGCGTACAACTTTCTCGACCCGAGGATGCTCGTGGGCTACGAGGACTCGCTCGGCGACCTCGTCGTCGGCGGCCTCGGTTCCCTGGTGGCCGGGCTCGCGATGCGGTCCCTGATGGCGCCGCGCTCGGCCAGTCGCGAGCAGGCTTCCCACACGCGCTGATACCGCGGGCGGGTGGTTCGTGACAAGCCGTCCGCCCCGGTCGGAGCCGCCGTCTAGAGTGCTGGCATGGCCCGAACCCTGCTGCGGCGACCCGAGGGTCCTGCCGAGTTCGTCGCCGATGCCCTGCGCGCCCTCGCCGTCGTCAGCGCGGTCGTCGCGGCCATCGGCTGGGGCCCCGTCGAGGGGCTGAGCGTCGCGCTCGTGGTGGGAGGCATGATGCTCCCCCGCCCGCTCGGCCTCCGTCCGGGATTCGACATCGCGTTCGGCATCGTGCTGCTCGTGGCGGTCTGGAGCAGCGTGCTCGAGGTCTACATCACCACGCGGTGGTGGGACCTCCCCGTGCATTTCGTCGCCAACGGGCTCATCGCCGCCGTCGGCTACGTCGTGCTGGAGCGATCGGGAGTGGTGGCGGATGCCTCGACCCTTCGCCGGCCCATCCTGTCGACCGCTCTCGTGACGACCGCCGTCGGGGTGACCCTCGGCGTCGTGTGGGAGCTGTTCGAATGGTTCGGCCACACGTTCATCGACGAGGAGATCTTCGTCGGCTACGAGGACACGCTCGGCGACCTCGTCGCGGGCGCCCTCGGTTCACTCGCCGCGGGGCTCAGCCTGCGAGCACTGATGGCGCAGCGCTCGCCCAGTCGCGAACGAGTTCCTCGCGCACGGTGACCCCGGTGCCAGGGGCATCGGGCACCCGCAGCTGACCGCGATGCTCGCCGTCGCGGTCGCCGAGCACGAACGGCTCGGTGATGTCCTCGGCGAAGTAGCGACCCGACGCCGACGTGTCGCCGGGCAGCGTGAATCCGGGCAGTGCGGCCAGCGCGACGTTCGCGGCTCGGCCGACCCCGGTCTCGAGCATGCCGCCGCACCACACGGGCACGTCGCGTTCCCGGCACGCGTCGTGCACGCGGAGCGCCTCGAGGTAGCCGCCCATGCGCCCCGGCTTGATGTTGACGACGCTCGTGGCGCCCCGGTCGATGGCGTCGACGGTCGTGGTCACGTCGAGGAGGGACTCGTCGAGGCACACCGGCGTCGTGCACGCCTCGGCGAGCCGCACGTGCGTCGCGAGATCCACTTCGGCGAACGGCTGCTCGATGAGCAGCAGCTCGAACGCATCGAGCCGCGCGAGCAGCGGGATGTCGTCGGCCGCGTAGGCGGTGTTGGCGTCGACCTGCAGCAGGCCCTTCGGGCCGAGCTCCTCACGTACCGCACCGACGGGGATCAGGTCCCAGCCGGGCCGGATCTTCAGCTTGATGCGACGGTAGCCCTCCTCGACGTACCCCATGACCTCGTCGAGGAGCTCCTCGACGGTCGGCGAGATGCCCACCGAGACGCCGCAGTCGACCCACTCCCGCTCGGCGCCGAAGAACTCGCCCATCGAACGCCCCTGTGCGCGGAGCTCGGCGTCGAGCACGGCCGCCTCGAGCGCACCCTTGGCCATGCGGTGCCCCGCGACGAAGTCGAGCGTCGGGGCGACGGATGCCGCGAGCGGCACGGATGCCGCGCGATCCGCCCCGCTCGCTGGTCGAGTTGCGCCCGGCGAAGCCGGACGCGCGTCGAGACCGGCGCGCGCCGCCTGGAGCAGCGCCGGAGCGAGGTACCGCTCGATGACGGATGCCGCACCCGCGACGTACTCGCCCGAGTAGAACGGGTCGCGGCCGGCCACGCACTCACCCCACCCCTCGGCGGCGTCGGTGACGACCTTCACGAGCAGCACCTCGCGCACGGTCTCTCGACCGAACGAGGTCTCGAAGGGACGCACGAGCGGCACCTCCATGCGGTGCAGCTCGATGCGCTCGAGGCGCGGCGTCTGGTCGGTCATCAGGCCTCCCGGTCGGGGTCGTCGCGGGTGAACACGTAGTCGCCGGCGGCGTCGAGTTCGGGGCGAAGCGCCGGTGGTCGAGGAGCGCCCGGCGAAGCCGCCCCCGGTGGTCGAGGAGCGCCCGGCGAAGCCGCCCCCTCCGGTGGTCGAGGAGCGCCCGGCGAAGCCGGACCCTCCGGTGGTCGAGGAGCGCCCGGCGAAGCCGGACCCTCCGGTGGTCGAGGAGCGCCCGGCGAAGCCGGACCCTCCGGTGGTCGAGTAGCGCCCGGCGAAGCCGGACGCGTATCGAGACCCCAGAGCACCGCGAACGCCTCGCGCGAGGCATCCCGGAGCCTGGCCGCCACCTCGGGATCCTCGGCGCGCACGTGCTCGAAGTCGGCGACGAGCGCGAGCCCGCCCTCGGAACGCCACTTCGGCTGCGGCGCCCGGGCCAGCGCCCGCGCCGTGCGCGGCGAGTCGAGCCGCCAGCGCACCTCGAAGCGGTCGCTGCGGTCGTGGCCGCTGATCGCGTCGTGCAGGTCGCCGTAGAAATCAGGGTGGAAGGCCACGACCTCGGCCCCGAGGCGCACGAGGTTCATGCGTGCGTTGCGGCGGATCAGCGGGTCGTACGTCCAGCGCACCTCGGTCACGCCGTGCGCGAGGCAGATGGCCCGCTGCCTCAGCTTGAGGGCCACGCCGATGCCCCGGCCGCGCACCGTGGGGTCGACGGCGTTCATGTGCGAGTGAAGGTGGAGGCCGCCCGACCAGCCCAGGAATCCGAGCGTCGCACCGAGTGGGGCGCCCGCCTGCGGCGCGTCGGGCACCCGGCCGGCCTCGACCGCCACCAGCAGGGTGTTGCCCGCGTGGTCGATCGCCTGGAGCATCGAGTGGTCGGGTCCGCGGCCGACGCCCCAGGTGGCGTCGAAACGCGCGAGCACGCCGTCGAGCTCATGCGGCAGGGCCGGGCGAGTGGTGATGCCCGCACGCGCGTCCGCGGCATCCGCCACCCCTTCGGCGTCGGCCACGACCGAGGCCGGCAGGTCGGGCGGATCGGGTGCCGCGCTCACGCCAGTCGATCCTCCATACCCCAAGCCTGCCCGTAGCCGCCGTCGTCGACCGGGCGCGCCATGAGCTCGAGGAACGGTTCGGCTTCGAACGCCTCGGGGCCGAGCACGCCGCGGCCGCTCCAGACGCCGGACGCGAGGAGCTCGAGCGCGATCACGGGATTCAACGCCGTCTGCCACACCACGCACTGCGCGTCGTACTCGCGCATCGTCCACTCGTTGTCGGACACGTGGTAGAGGTACACCTCGCGCGGCCGGCCGTCGGTGCCGACACCGGTGACCCAGACACCGGCGCACGTCTTGCCGGTCATGCGCGGGCCGATGGTCGCCGGGTCGGGGAGCGCGGCGGCGACGACGTCGCGCGGGGCGACGTGCACGGGGCCGTTCTCGCTGCGGACGCGCAGCGGGGTCGTGGAGTCGAGCCCGAGCAGGTGCAGCGTCTGCAGCACGTTGATGAACTCGGCGCCGAGCCCGTACTTGAACGTGACCCGCTTGGCGTCGATCCAGCGGGGCATGAGGAGCACCTCCTCGTGCTCGACGTTGACGCACTCGACGGGGCCGATCCCCTCGGGGAAGTCGAACACCTCGGGCTCGGAGAACGGCGGTGTCGTGAACCAGCCGGGACCCTTCTCCCAGATCACGGGCGGATTGAGGCACTCCTCGATGGTCGTCCAGATCGAGAAGCTCGGTGCGAAGATCTCGTTGCCCTCGTCGTCGGTGACGACGAGGTTCGCGCCGTCACGGGTGCCGAGCTCATCGATCTCGCTGAAGAGGTGGTCGGCGGCGTAGCGTGCGAACACGTCGGAGAGTCCGGGCTCGACGCCGATGCCGACGAGCGCCAGGCGGCCCGCCTGCTCCCAGTCGCCGGCCTGTGCGAACTGGTCGTCGCCGAGCTTGACGCCCGTCTTCGAGTACGGCTCGCTCGGATGCGGCTCGGACAGGCTCATCGCCATGTCGAGGTAGTCGGCCCCCGCCGCGAGCGCGCCCGCGAAGATCGACGGCACGAACTTCGGCTCGACCGCGTTCATCACGTGCGTCGCCTCGTGTGCTCGGGCGACGGATGCCACGACGTCGGGATCGCTCGCATCGATCTGCGCCGTGGCGAACCGCGCCGCCACCTCGGGGCCATGCTTCTCGCGGATCCAGTCGACCGTGCGCTTCGCGCGCGATTCGTCGTAGTCGCTCACGACGAGGAGCTCGAAGAAGTCGCGGCGTGCCGCGATCTTCGCGATGGCGTCTCCGACGCCTCCGGCGCCGACGAGGAGGATCCGCATGCCACGACGCTATCGCGCCGCGCCGACGCGCGTCGACGCGGCATCCGACGCCGTTGCGGCGCGCCCCGGCGACTCTGCGCGCACCCAACCTCGCAATTCCAGAGCCTCCGAGACTTGTCGCGCGACGTCGTCGAATCGTGAGTGCTTGTTGACCCGGATGACCAGCCAACCGTTCGCCGCCAGCTCGTTGAGGCGATCGACATCTTTCGACCATTGCGATCCACTCTCGCGGTGATGTTCGCCGTCGTATTCCAGCAGCACCTTCCACTGCCGGTAGACGAGGTCACCATGCGTCTTCCGCCCGGAGCGGAGCATGATGACGCCATTGGGCTCGGCATCGGGAAAGGCCGCTGCAATCATTTCGAGGCGCAGTTCAGTCTCTTTGGGCGATTCGGAACAAGCCCGGAGATGTGGACGAGCATCTCGAAGCACTCGACAGCCGCGCCGCTTGCCATACCGTTCGATCGCCTCGTCGATCTCCTCGATGGTCGCCAGGGGATGAGGCCTTCCGAGGAGCCGATCGCCGGCCTGTATCAGCTCGACCTCGCCGAGCCCGGCCGAGAGCTGACACCAGGCGTCGGGGGCGGCGATGAGTTGGAGCCCGTTCCGTCGAGCGGTGCGCGGAGGATCGCTCGTGCGGTGCCCGACGACATCGGCGACACGGGGCGGGTAGGCTCCACCCCAGACAGTGACGTGCAGAGACCTCATTTCCTGCAGTCTGCGTGGAAGCGGGAGCTCCCAGAGCATCGCCGCGGTGGCGTGACTGAAGGCCGCGGGGGACGCGCCAAGGTGCAAGGCAAGCGCCCGGCAACGCGACGTCAGGGACTTCGCCTCCTCCCGTAACAGCCGCACGCCCCGTACGGGGATCACGAGATCGGACGCGCGAAGGCGCTTCTCGGTGAACCCGAGGGCGCGCGCCTCATCGAGGGTGAACGGGGCGAGAGTGAAGTCAAGCGGCAGCGGGCGGCGCGGGCTCATGGGTTGAGTATCCAGCCCCGTATCCGGGTTGAAGTCGGGGAAGTCGTGCGTGCGAGACATCCGTGAGTGCCCACGAATGTCGAGGACAAGTGGACTCGACGGCACCCTCGCGCCGAGAATGCACTTGGCGCCCTTGACCGGGCGGAAACTGCAGTCTCGTCATCCGCCGGACCCAAAACTCCTCGCCGAGAGTGCACTTGGCGCCCAAGAAGGGGCGGAAAGTGCACTCTGGGCATCCGTCCGATCCAGAACTCCTCGCCGAGAGTGCACTCAACGCCCAAGAAGGGGCGGAAAGTGCACTCTGGGCATCCGTCCGATCCAGAACTCTCGCCGAGAGTGCACTCAACGCCCAAGAAGGGGCGGAAAGTGCACTCTGGGCATCCGTCCGATCCAGAACTCCTCGCCGAGAGTGCACTCAACGCCCAAGAAGGGGCGGAAAGTGCACTCTGGCATGGTCGGCGCGGAGGGGAGTGCGGG
>NZ_CADDWM010000012.1 GCF_902809835.1 Agromyces sp. Marseille-P2726
CTTCCCGCCCCCGGCAAACCCCAGCAAAGGAACCCCGTGCTCGAACTGCTGTTCACGCCCATCGCCGGCGTCATCGCCATCGTCGTCGTCGTCCTCATCATCGTGTGGGCCTGGGCGAAGGTGCTCTACCGCAACGTGTCGCCCGACGAGGCGATCGTCGTCACCGGCAAGCGCTCGCGGCGCAAGATGATCGACGGCGTCGACACCGAGGAATCGGGCCAGCGCGTCGTGCACGGCCAGGGCGTCTGGATCATGCCGTTCTTCCAGAAGGCGCACAAGCTCTCGCTGCGCTCGCGGGCCATCGAGATCCGCGCCGAGGCGCAGACGAACAACGGCATCACGGTGAACGTCGACGCCGTCGCCATCGTCAAGGTCGGCGACAGCGCCTCGGCGATCCGTGCGGCCGCCCAGCGCTTCCTCGGCCAGGACAAGAACATCGACATCTTCGCCCAGGAGGTGCTGTCGGGCTCGCTGCGCGCCTCCATCGGCGCCACCGACGTGCTCACGATCATCAATCGCCGCGACGAGCTGTCGGCCGCCGTGCTCGGCGTCGCCCGCGACTCGCTCGCGAACCAGGGCCTCGACGTCGACTCGTTCGAGATCAAGGGCATCTCCGACAGCAACGGCTACATCGAGGACCTGGGTCGGGCCGAGCAGGCGAAGGTGCGGAAGCAGGCCGAGATCGCCGAGGCCGAGGCTCAGCGCGAGGCGCGCGAGGCCGTCATCGCCGCCGAGCAGACCGTGGCCGAGCGTGAGGCCGAGCTCGCCCAGCGCAAGGCCGCCCTGCAGCGCGAGACCGACAAGGCGATGGCCGAGGCGGCCGCCGCCCGCCCGCTGGCCGAGGCCCTCTCGCAGCAGGAGGTGGTCGCGCAGCAGGAGATCACCGCCCAGAAGAAGGCGGCCCTGCGTGCAGCCGAGCTCGACTCCGAGGTGAAGGCGGTCGCCGACGCCCAGGCGTACCGGGTGAAGGTCGAAGCGGATGCCGCAGCCGAGGCGGTCCGCGTCGCCGCCGATGCCGACCGGGTCGCCCGCACGGCCGCCGCCGAGGCGCTGAAGGCCGAGGGCCTTGCGGAGGCGGACGCCATCAACGCGCGGGGTGCCGCCGAGGCATCCGCGACCAAGGCCGCCGCCGAGGCCGTCGCACAGCAGTCCGAGGCGCTGCTGCAGATGCGCCTCATCGATGCCCTGCCCCTCATCGCGCGCGAGCTCGCGGCGCCCATGTCGAACATCGACCAGCTCACGGTCGTCTCGACCGACGGCGCCTCGCAGCTCGCCAAGAACGCCGTCTCGGGCATCACCGAGGTCGACGCGATGCTGAGCTCGACGATGGGCGTCGGCATCCGCGAGCTCATCGGATCGCTCGTCGGAGGCACCGCCGCCGGCGCCGCGATGGCGCGCAGCACCGAGCCGGTCGCGAATCCCGCGCTCGCCGAACTCGGACTCGACGACGTCGGCACGCGCATCGAGGGCGCCGCCGGTGCCGAGGTGTCCCGAGCATCCACCGAGCACGACATCCCGACGGTCACCGGATAGGGCGCCGGCGTCGCAACCGTGCCACGATGGCCGTATGTCCGAGCCAGTGAGCGGCGAGTACGGGTCAGGCGTCGAGGGCGATCGCAACGCGGCGTCATCGGGGATGGTCATCGGGGTGGATGGCTCCGAGTCGTCCATGGCGGCACTGCGCTACGGCGTCGATCTCGCGCGACGCCTCGGCCTGCGGGTGCAGGCGACCGCGGTGTGGCATCACCCGTCGTTCCTGTACGGCGGCTACTACCCCGAGCTCGACTGGACCCCTGAAGACGACGCGGCGAAGGTCCTGAAGCTGGCGACCGACGAGGTCCTCGGCGACGACGTGCCCGAGTGGTACACGACGCAGACGCGCCAAGGACGTCCGGCCGAGGTGCTCATCGAGGCGTCGATGGACGCCGAGATGATCGTTGTCGGCAGTCGCGGCCACGGCGGGTTCGCCGGGCTGCTGCTCGGCTCGGTCAGCGCCGCGGTCGCCGAGCACGCGCATTGCCCCGTGCTCGTCGTGCACCGGAAGTAGGGGGTCAGCACGGCCGAATCGGGGGGTCGAGGGATCGAGGATCGAGTGGAACGGAGGGGTCGGATGCCACGACGCACCGCCATCTACTTGCCCGGGTTCGGGCACGCCAACCCGATCCCGGTGGCGAGCCGGATCGGGCCGCACCTCGTTTCGGGCGCCCTGACCGGGCGCGACCCGTCGACGCGAGAGCTGCCGCCGTCGCTCGAGGAGCAGTGCGCGAACGTGTTCGCGCATGTGCGGGCGCTCATGGAGGCCGCGGGCGGCACCCCTGACGACATCATCAAGATGACGGTCTGGCTTGCGGATCCCGGCGACCGCCAAGCCCTCAACCGCGAATGGGTCGCGATGTTCCCCGACGTCGACAGCCGGCCAGCGCGCCATGTCATCCCGCAGGTCGGCGGGGGTGCGCTCATCCAGGTGGATCTCACCGCCGTGCTCGCCGAGCCCGCGAGCGGGTGACGGGCGTTCCGCGCGCCGTGCCCGAGCGGCATCCGATGCTGAGGTGACACGACCGGGAGTGGCCCGCACGATAGGGGGATGGCTTCCGCAGACACGCTCATCTCCCTCGCAGACCCCGATGATGCCGAGATCGTGACGCGGCTGCAGATCGACTTCGGCGACGAGTTCGACGATCCGTCGCCGCCGTTCGACGTACTCGTGCCGCGATTCCGGCACTTGCTGGCTGATCCGGCTGCGTTCGTCCTCTTGGCCGGGGATCGCGACGACCCCATCGGCTACGCGGTCGTGACCCTGCGCCCGACTGTCTACACCGACGGGCCGCTCGCCGTGCTGGATGAGCTCTACGTGCGACCGGCTCGCCGAGGCGAGGGCATCGGCACCGTGCTCCTGACGCGCGCGATCGAGGAGGTGCTTGCTCGCGGCGGCGGGGAGATGCACATCAACGTCGACGAGATCGACACCGATGCACGCCGGTTCTACGAGCGGCACGGCTTCGTCAACATCGAGTCGGGCCACGACTACCGAATGCTGCTGTACGTCGGCCAGCTCACTCGGTGACGGCTGGCGCGGCGTGTCCCGGCCGCTGGGCCGGACGCTGGCGCCCCCGCGCTCGAGCGGGCGATACTCGAAGCATGAGCGCAGACGAGCGACCCCCGACCCTCCACCTGACCGAGGACGAGTGCTGGCAGCGACTCAGGGATGCGCCGTACGGTCGTGTCGCCGCGTCCGCGGCCGGCGAGGTCGACATCTTCCCCGTGAATCACGCGGTCGACAACGGCACCATCGTGTTCCGCACGTCACCCGGAACGAAGCTGCTCGAGCTGACGATCCGCCACAGCGTCGCATTCGAGGTCGACGGGTACAGCGAGACCGACGCGTTCAGCGTCGTGGTGAAGGGCACCGCCCAGGAGTTCGACCGTCAGTCCGAGGTCGAGGCCGCCGAACAGCTCGGCATCACGCCGTGGGCGCCCGAGGAGAAGGACCGCTGGGTGCGCATCACGCCGAGCAGCGTGCAGGGGAGGACGTTCCAGCGGCGCGGAGCCTGAGTTCCCGGCATCCGCTCGGCCGGCGCCGGGGCTGCATCCGCTCGCCGGGCGGCGCCCTGGTCAGGACTCGTCGAACGTGACCGCGGGCGTGCGCGCGGGCGGCCCGGTTCGGAAGCCGACGAGCTTGTGCGAGCCGTCGCAGAAGGGGCGGCTCGCGGAGGCGCCGCACCGGCACAGGGCGAACGTGCTGCGGCTCGGCTGCACCGGCCGGCCGTCGTCGTCGACGAGTTCGAGGTCGCCGCGTACCAGGAGCGGGCCGTCGGGGCACGCCGTGATCGTGACGGGGCGGGCGGGCCGGCCCGGCGCAGCCCCCCGGTGCGACCCCCCGGCCCCACCCGGCCCGGCGGGAACCACCGGCGGGGCGGCCGGCCCGGCCGCGGCTCCCTGAGCGCCGACTCACCCGCCTCGAGCCGCTGCCGAACGCCACCCCAGAGGTCGCCGTCGATGGCAAGGCAGGCGGCCGCGCCGAACAGGATGTCGGCGACGAGCTCAGGCTCGTCCTCGGCGAGGGATCCGGCGAGGTCCCGTGCGGCGACCTGCTCGTGGACGGCATCGGCCTCGACGTGCTCGTCGAAGTACTCGATGACGTCGGCGTCGAACCCGAGGCGCCGAAGGCCGTTGGCATAGGCGCGGCACGGGAGCGAGGACGTCATCTCGTACGCGGCGAGATGCCCAGCGATCGCACCGCGGAACCGACGGTGCAACCCGAAGAGCGACATGACGTTCATCGAGGTGTAGGCCGCGGCCGGCACGTGGTCGGCGTAGGCGCCGTACCGGTCGTCGAGGCCGGCCGCTCTCACGCACTTCGCGTAGAGGGTCGCGTGCAGGCGGTCGGCGCGGCCGCCACCGTACTCGTCGGCCTGGATCTCGACGAGGGCCGCCTTCGCCCGACCGTGCAGGCGGGGGATCGCCCAGCTGTGCGGATCGGCCTCCTTCAGCGTGTAGATCGTGCGGCACGCGAGCACCTCGCGAACCTGGTCGGCGGTCGCCTCGCTCTCGACGAATCGCGAGAGGCTCGGCCCGCCGTCGTCCTCGGTGAGCTCGAACAACGCCTCGGGAACGGTGCGCGTGGCGACCGGCTGCGGTACGCGCTGACGCAGCGCTCCCTCGAACGCCTGCTCGACCTCTGCACGCACCCACAGCAGGCGGGGGTCCCACTCCCAGCGATCGTCGACGCCCTCGATGCCGCCGTAGTGCAGTTCGTACATGAGGAAGAGCGCGAGTTGCACGTCGTCGTCGACGAGCAGGTCCTCGGATGCCGCGAGCGCGCGTTGCCCGATGGCGGCGAGTCGCTCCGCCGCACGCGCGGCGTCGTACCCATCCTCCGTCGCCTCGCCGAAGGGGCCGGACGAACCCAGCAGGTCGATCAACGCCGTACTGAACGGTCCACGCGGTGAGGGCATCGCCATCGGCCGCATGTGCCGGCTGATCGTGTCGTCGTCGGGGCGGTCAGCGGTCGCCAACGTCGTCGTCACGGCTTCAACACGACCTTGATGCATCCGTCCTCCTTGTTCTTGAACGTGTCGTACATCTCGGGTGCCCGGTCCAGCGGCACGCGGTGCGTCGCGAGGTCCTCGAGCCCGAGCGGGTCGTCGGGCGCCTCCGCGAGGGGGAGGAGCTCGTCACGCCAGCGATGCACGTTGCACTGGCCCATGCGCATCGCGATCTGCTTGTCGAACATGGTCATGAGCGGCATCGGGTCGGCGGTTCCGGCGTAGACCCCGCTCAGCGAGACCGTGCCACCACGGCGCACCGCGTCGATCGCGAGCATCATCGCGGCGAGGCGATCGACGCCGGCGGTGGTCATGAGCTTCTTCGCGACCGCGTCGGGCAGCAGGCCGACCGCATTCTGCAGGAACGCGGTGCCCGGGTTGCCGTGCGCCTCGATGCCCACCGCGTCGACGACCGAGTCGGGTCCGCGCCCGTCGGTCGCGTCGCGCAGGCGCTCCAGCACGTCATCGGTGAGGTCGAAGACCTCGGCGCCGTACCGCTCGGCCATGAGCCGCCGCTCGGGTACCGGATCGACCGCCACCACGCGATGGCCGAGGTGCGTGCCGATGCGTGCGGCGAACTGGCCGACCGGACCCAGCCCGATCACGCCGAGGGTGCCGCCGGGTGGAACGTCGGCGTAGGCGACGCCCTGCCAGGCGGTCGGCAGGATGTCGCTGAGGTACAGGTAGCGCTCGTCTGGCAGGTCGCGGCCCACCTTGTACGCGTTGAAGTCGGCACGACGAACGCGCAGGTACTCGGCTTGGCCGCCGGGAACGGATCCGTACAGCTCGGTGTAGCCGTAGAGGTCGGCGCCCGTGCCGGTGTCGCGGTTCTGCGTGGTCTCGCACTGCGTGGTCAGTCCGCGCCGGCACATGAAGCACTCGCCGCACGCGATCACGAACGGGATGACGACCCGATCGCCGACGGCCAGCTTCTGCACCTCGCTGCCGACCTCCTCGACCACGCCCATCGGCTCGTGCCCGAGGATGTCGCCCTTGTCGAGGAAGGGCCCGAAGACGTCGTAGAGGTGCAGGTCGGATCCGCAGATCGCCGTCGAGGTGATCCGGACGATCACGTCGGTGGGCTCCTCGATCCTCGGATCGGGGACCTCCTCGACCGTCACCTTCCGGGTCGCCTGCCACGTGAGCGCTCGCATCCTTCCGGTCTACGTGGGCTCCGGGCGGATGTCACGGGGTTGACAGGCCGCGCGGCCCGCTCCCGCCCCTGCACCACCGTCGCAGGTCATGGGTGCTCCGGCGCACAACGACGGTTCGATGAGTTCGGGCGGGGATCAGGCCTCGTCGGGCGGGGATTCGATGTCGCCGGGTCGGGTGTCCCCGTCATCCGCGATGTCGATGCGCGTGACCCCGTCGCGCTCGGTTGACTGAGCGGTCCGGCGCCCGCTGCGCCATTTCGGCGTTACCTGCGCCACCAGAACGGGCGCAGGCAACGCGCAAGTGGCGCAGCGCCGGCGCCCGCATGCCACGCGCACACTGTCGGCCGGGTCCGGCACACTGGAACGGTGATCGCCGAGCATGAGCTGACCTGGCGGCCGCGCCATCCGACCGATCTTCGCCAGACACTCGGGGTGCTTCGGCGCGGTCCCGCCGACCCGACCTTCAAGCTCGACGCGGCCGGCGCGGCCTGGCGCACCACGCGCACCGCCGACGGCGTCGCGACGCTGCGGTTCGAGCAGCGCGGTCCCGACGAGCTCCGCTGCAGCGGGTGGGGCCCCGGCGCTGCCGCGGCCGTCGCGCAGGCGCCCTCGGTGCTCGGCGAGCACGACGACCCCAGCGGCTTCGATCCCGGCATCCGGCTGCTCGACGACGCGCACCGCCGCAATCCCGGCATGCGCATGGCGCGCACCGGCGCCGTGTTCGAGGCGCTCGTGCCGGCGATCCTCGAGCAGAAGGTCATCACGCCGCAGGCCCACGAATCGTGGCGCCGGCTCGTGTGGATGTTCGGCGAGCCGGCACCCGGTCCGACGCCGAGGCGCATGCAGGTCACCCCGTCGCCCGAGGCCTGGGCATCGATTCCCACGTGGGAGTGGCACCGGGCGGGCGTCGACCCGCGCCGCGCCCGGACCGTCGTGAATGCGGCCCGGTATGCCGCTCGTCTCGAGGAGGCGGCCGGCATGAGCCCGGCGGATGCCACGGCCCGCCTCACCCTCATGCCCGGCGTCGGGGCGTGGACCGCCGCCGAGGTCGCCCAGCGCGCCTTCGGCGACCCCGACGCGCTCTCGGTCGGCGACTACCACCTGTCGAACTACCTGGGCCATGCGCTCTGGGGCCGCGACATGACCGACGGCGAGATGCTCGAGGCGATGACGCCGTGGGCGGGGCACCGCTACCGGGTCGTGCGCCTGCTCGAAGCGGCTGGCGTGCGAGGGCGTCCCCGCCGTGGACCGCGCATGCCCTTCGTCGACCACCGCGCGATCTGAGCGCCCGAGCCGTTCGCACGCCTCTCGCACGTCCAGGCCCGGCCGGCTCAGGGCAGCAGCGCGTCGAGGCTCGGGTGCAGGTGCCGGGTCATGAGCACGGATGCCGCGTGCCGCGCCCCCGCCCGCAGCGCGTCGGGCAGTGGCGATCCCGCGAGCGTCGCGTCGAGCACGCCGGCCATGAATGCGTCGCCGGCGCCGTTCGTGTCGAGCACCTCGACGGGCTCGGCCGCGACGTGGTGGCGCCGCATCCGTTCGTCGACGGCGACCGCTCCTTCAGCGCCGAGCGTGCACACCACGAGCGAGGCACCGCGCTCGATGCACGGCTCCATGAAGGGGAACGGATCGTCGCCGATGCGGTCGGCATTCATGAAGATCACGTCGGCCGCCTCGATGAACGGGCGATGGAACTCCGTCTCGCCGTCGTAGTCGTGGATGTCCGTCCAGATCGGCAGCCCCGTGGCGCGCGCGGCGGGCAAGAGGCCGACGGAGAGGGGAGCGAGGTCGAGCACGAGCGCCGCGGCATCCGACATGGCGGCCATCGCGTCGGGTGAGGGGGCGTCGTCGACCGGCTGCGGAGTCGCCAGGTAGAGCGACACGCGGCCCCCGGCACGCGTCATGAGATTGAGGTGTCGCTCGGTCGTGACCCCGTCGCCCGCGATGAGGTCGACGCCGGCTCCGGTGAGCGCACCCCGCACACGACGGCCTTCGGCATCATCGCCGAGGAGCGTGTGCAGCGTGACCGGGCGTCCGAGCCCGGCGAGACCGAGCGCCTTGCCCGCCGACGTGCCTCCCATCGTCTCCCAGTCGCCCAACGCGAACTGCATGTGCGGCACCGGGTCGGGCAGCCGGTCGAGTTCGACGAGGTGGTTCCACGCTGCGGGCCCGGCGATGAAGACGCGGTCGGTCATCCGTTCATTCTGGCGCGTTCCCCCGGCAGGATCCGCGTCGGCGGTCGGCTACGCTGAGCCTCGCCGCCACAGCCGCCCGCCAAGGAGGAACGTGCCCCGCTTCGACCTGCCGCTCGAGGAACTCCGCGTCTACCGGCCCGAGGTGGCCGAGCCCGACGACTTCGACGCCTTCTGGGCCGAGACCCTGGCGGAATCCCGTGCGCTCGCCGGGTCACCCTCGTTCGCGCGCGTCGAGTCGCCGCTCTCCGCCGTCGAGGTCTACGACGTGTCGTTCAGCGGCTTCGGCGGCGACACCGTCGTCGGATGGTTCATCGTGCCGGCCGGCAGCGACGGACCGTTCCCGGCCGTGGTCGAGTACCAGGGGTACGGCGGCGGGCGGGGCCTGCCACACGAGCACCTCGCGTGGGCGGCATCCGGCTTCGCGTATTTCGTCATGGACACCCGCGGTCAGGGCAGTAGCTGGGGCACCGGCGGGTCGACGCCCGACCCGCACGGCGTGGGGGCGTCGGCGCCGGGATTCATGACGCGCGGTATCGAGTCGCCCGGGTCGTACTACTACCGGCGGGTCTTCACCGACGCGGTCCTCGCGATCGAGGCCGTTCGCTCGTTCGAGGGGATCGACGGCGACCGCATCGCCGTGTCGGGCACGAGCCAGGGCGGCGGCATCGCCATCGCCGCCGCCGCGCTCAGCGAGGGCGTCGTCGCGGCGATGCCGAACGTGCCGTTCCTCTGTCACTTCGAGCGCGCGGTGGGCATGACCGACCGGCTCCCGTATCACGAGATCGTGCGATACCTCTCAGTGCATCGGGATGCCGCGCCACGCGTCTTCCAGACGCTCGCGTACTTCGACGGCGTGAACTTCGCGAAGCGCGCGACCGTGCCCGCGCTGTTCTCGGTGGGACTGCTCGATCCCGTGTGCCCGCCCTCGACGGTGTTCGCTGCTCGCAACCACTGGGACGCGAGCGGGCGAGCCGGTACACCCCACATCGTCGAGTACGCGTTCAACGAGCACGAGGGCGGTGCCGCGGCGCACTGGCCGCGCCAGCACGACTGGCTGGCCGGGCGCGTCGGGTGACGGCGAGCCGCCCGCCGGCCCGGGCAATCGCGAGCCGAACCCGCCCGCCGTGTGCCTCAGGCCCCCGAGCGCTCGAGGTACGCCTCGATGCGGTCGAAGGCGCCGTTCCAGGCCTCGGTCTCGAAGAAGTCGCGCACCTCGGGGGTGGGGAACCCGGTCTGCTCGACGGTCATGAGCGTGCCGGTGCCGCTGGCTTCGAACGTCACGACGACGTGCGTGGTCATGCTCTGGCCGCTCGGGTCCCACCCGGTCGACTCGGTGACGAGCCGGTGCGGGCGGTCGATCTCGAGGAACGTCTGCACCTCGGTGAAGAGCGTGTCGCGGTCGGGCCCCCACACGGCCTTCTGGGTGCCGCCGACACGCAGGTCGACCGAGATCTCGACGACGCCGGGCTCCTCGTCGAGGATCGAGAACCAGATCTTCTGCTTCTCGGCGTCGGTGTACGCGTCGAAGACCTCTTCGGGGGGAGCAGGCAGCTGTCGCGACATCCGCAGTCCGATGGTGTCGGATGTCTCGGTGCCGGTCGTGCTCGTCTCGCGCTCGCTCATGATTCCGTTCCTTTCGTTCGGTCGTCGTTCGTTGGGTTGCCCTCTGCTCCGGTCTGGAGCGTGAAGTACGCCTCGAGGCCGTCGAACCGACGCTCCCAGAGCCGTTGGTAGAAGGTGATCCACGCCATCGCGTCGTCCAATCGCTCGGCGCCCGGCCGGACCTGCCGAACCCGGCCGACCTTCTCGGGGGCGACGAGGCCCGCGGCCTCGAGCACGGCGACGTGCTTGCGGATGCCGGTGAGCGGGATGCCCGCCTGCTCAGCGAGCTCGGTGATCGTCGCCCGACCCTCGCCGAGCCGGGTCAGGATGCCGCGCCGCGTGTCGTCGGCCAGTGCTGCGAAGGCTCGATCGAGCGCCTCGGGTGGGATCACCTGTTGCTGAACCATGTGGTTCAGTGTACGACACTGAACCGAAAAGTTCAATAAGTGCCGTCGATCGATTCGATCTGGGATGGGGCCTCGCGCAGACGCGCAGCAGCGACATCCGAGCCGCGCTCATGCCATGGTGTCGAGGATGCCCACCAGCTGTTCGAACGTCGTCATGGGGTTCACGATCGCGAATCGCGTGTTCGGCCGGCCGGCGTGGGAGCTCGGCGTCACGAACGCACGCTGCTCGTCGAGCAGGCGCGCCGACCACGCCGCGTACTCCGACCTCGACCAGCCGTCGCGCTCGAACACCACCACCGAGAGCTGTGGCTCGCGCACGAGGTGCAGGTACTCGCGCGAGGCGATCTCGCGAGCGATGTCCTGGGCGAGCTGCAGCGAGCTCGAGATCGCCGCGCGGTAGGCGCCACCGCCGTACGTGGCGAGCGAGAACCAGAGCGGCAGCCCCCGGGCGCGCCGCGTGAGATGCGCGGCGTAGTCCGACGGGCTCCACTCGCTCGTCTCGGTGAGCGTGTCGAGGTACTCGGCGTGCTGGGTGTGCGCCCGGCGGCCGGCCTCGGGGTCGCGATAGATGAGCGCGCAGGCGTCGAACGGGGCGAACAGCCACTTGTGCGGATCCACGATGAGCGAGTCGGCCCGCTCGACCCCGGCGAACCGTTCGCGGGCGAGCGGAGAGAGCATTCCGGTGAGGCCGTAAGCACCGTCGACGTGGAGCCAGAAGTCGAACTCCTCCTTGAGCGTGGCGATCGAGGCGATGTCGTCGACGATGCCGAAGTTCGTCGAACCAGCGGTGGCGACGACGGCGAACACGGATGCCCCGTGCTGCTCGAGTGCGGCCCGCACTGCGTCGCCCCGCAGCGTTCCGCCCGGGTCGGGGGTGACCGGAACGACCTCCACGTCCATCACGCGGGCGGCCGACGCGATCGACGAGTGGGCCTCGGCACTGCACACGACGCGCCATCGATCGGGCGCGGGCGCACCCATCTCGCGGAGTGCGAGCCGCGCGGCCTCCCGAGCGGCGACGAGGGCGGAGAGGTTGCCCAGCGTGCCGCCCTGCACGAAGACCCCGCCCGCGGCGGGCGGCAGTCCGAACTCGCGTGCCAGCCAGGAGAGCACCTCGTTCTCGGCGTGCACGGCTCCCGCGCCCTCGAGCCAGGAGCCCCCGTAGATCGCGCACGCCGACACGACGAGGTCGAAGGCCGTGGCCGCCTTCGTCGGCGCGGTCGGGATGAACGAGAGGTACTGGGGATGATCGGTCGTGATGCAGGCCGGCGCGAGCACGTGCTCGAAGAGCGCGAGCGCCCGGCGTGCTCCGATGCCGTGCTCGTCGATCGTGCGCCCGGCCAGGCGGTCGAGTTCGAACGGCGACACGGGCTTGTCGAGCGGGGTGTCGCTCGACAGCACCCGACGGCGCGAGAAGTCGAGCACGAGGTCGACGATCTGTGCGGTCTCGTCGGTGACGGCGTGCATCCGAGTGGCCGGTGACGACATGGGCGTTCCTCTCGTGGGGGCTGGGTCCATCAAAGCACCGCGTCGGGGTCATCCCTGACCCGATCGGTTCTCCTCGGGTGTAGAACGAACTGAGGAACACTCAGAGGGGGAGAGCGTCATGAACGCGGATGCAGGAGTGGAACCTCGGGGGCCGGGAGATGCGCTGGTGCAGGTGGCCACGGGCTTCGATGCAGGGTTCCTGGGGGTGGATGCCGCGATGCCGCGTCTGCCCGAGCGTCGGGCCGCGGCATCCGTCGAGCTCGCGTACGAGCACTTCACGGTCGTGCTCGACACGACCAGGCGTTTCGCCGGGGTGACAGCCGTGAACATCGACGGCGCCCGGCTCCTGCAGGTGCCGCGCGACGACAGGTGGGAGTTCGACGACCGCATCGACCGCCAGCTCCAGGCTGGACCGGACGTCTATGCGAACAACGATCTCGACCGCGGTCATCTCGTGCGCCGGAACGATCCCGTGTGGGGCGAACCGGCCGTCGCTGCGCGCGCGAACACCGATACGTTCCGGTTCACGAACGCCGCGCCGCAGGCGTCGGGGTTCAACCAGTCGAGGGAGCTGTGGCTCGGTCTCGAGGACCATGTCCTCGAGCACGCCCGCGTGCACGACCTCAAGCTCAGCGTGTTCACCGGGCCGGTGCTGGCCGACGATGATCCGCCGTATCGCGGCATCCGGATTCCGTTGAAGTTCTGGAAGGTGGCGGCGTGGAGCACCGGCGACGCGCTCGCGACGACGGGCTTCGTCGTCGATCAGTCGCCGCTGGTCGATGTGGACGAGCTCCCGCGCACAGTCGGTGCGCCGCCCCCGCTCGGGCCGTTCCGGACGTTCCAGGTTCGGGTCGCCGACATCGCGGAGCTGACCGGCCTCGACATGCCCGAGCTCATCGAGGCCGAGCACCTGCCGCGCGGGGTCACGGGGTGGCGGCCGCTCGAGTCGGCGGACGACATCCTGGTCTGAGCGCACAGGCGGGCGGCTCGGCGTCCATACGGGTTCAGCCGGGGGATCGGGGACCGCGCTCGGTCAGCGGGCCGCCGTCGCCGGCACTCCGTGATCGGTGTGCGGTGCGATGCGCTCGATGATCGACGAGAGCCGGGCGTGCAGCTCGACCAGCTCATCCATGTCGACGCCGAGGGCCTCGACCACCTGGCGAGGCACCGTCTGCGCTTCGCGGCGCAGCGCCCGACCGGCAGCGGTGAGGCGGAGTGCCAGTTGCCGTTCGTCGTGGTCGGAGCGCTCGCGCGTGACCAGCCCGGCGGCTTGCAGTCGCTTCACGAGCGGCGAGAGGGTCGCCGGTTCGAGTCGCAGGGCGCTCGCGATCTCGCTCAAGGAGCGCGGCTCTCGTTCCCAGAGGGCGAGCATCACCAGGTACTGCGGATGGGTCAGGCCCATCGGCTCCAGGATGGGCCGGTACGCCGCGATCACCGATCGCGAGGCGACCGCAAGGGCGAAGCAGAGCTGACGATCGAGCTTGAGCAGGTCGTCGTCGGTCATCGCCGTCGGATTCGTCGTGCCCATAGTTACTTAGTATACTAAGAGTTATGGCACGAAAGAAAGCGGATGCCGCTCACTCCGAGTCCGTGCGTGCATCGACGTCGCACGACGCGTCGGGTTCGGGCCGCTCGAAGCGTCGACCCAACCCGATGAACCCGTTCGACCAGAAGCCCGGGTTCTTCAACAGGGTGAATCGCGTGGTCTACACCTTCATGGGTCCTGCCCACGTCGGCATCGGCCGTCCTGAGGCTCCGTACGTGCCGCCCGCCGACCCTCGCTGTCCGCTCTGCGATCAACAGATGACCCTGCATCAGATCGACCGCTCGAGCGAACGGACGCAACTGCACTGTCCAGCCCGGGGCTGATCGAGCTCCCGGCCTCCCTGGTTCCCCCGCTTCCCTGCTACCCGTACTCCTCTCCTCCCCTCGCTCTCTCGCTCTCTCGCTCTCTCGCCCTCTCGGCCGGGTTCTCGCGCCACTCGATCTCGGCCGTGCGGCGCGCGCGGTCGCCGGTGTCAGGGGCTCGTGGTCGAGTTGCGGTATGGGCTTCGATGCGTTGTTCCTGGGGGTGCGGGCGCCGATGCCGCGGACCAGTCATGCGCTCCCGTCGCGCGGCCTCAGGGATCATGCCGCCGCTTCCGTTCCGCTCGACTACGTGCATTTCAGCGTGGTGCTCGATTCCGTGCGCCGGCTCGCGCGCGTCACGGGCGTGAATGTCGATGGCGCCCTCCTCGTCGAGGTCGAGCGGGCCGACCGGTGGCATCTCGACGAGCGAATTCCGGCCGACTGGCAGGCGGGGCCCGCGATCTACGCCGACAACGACCTCGACCGGGGCCACCTCGTGCGCCGGCGGGACCCGGTGTGGGGCAGCCCAGAGGTCACCGCTCGCGCGAACTCCGACACCTTTCACTACACGAACGCGGCCCCGCAGGCGTCGGGCTTCAACCAGTCGAAGGAACTCTGGTTGGGCCTCGAAGACCACGTGCTCGAGCACGCCCGCGTGCACCGTCAGCGCCTCAGCGTGTTCACGGCCCCCCTGCTGGATACCGACGATCCGTCGTACCGCGGCATCAGGATCCCCCTGCGGTTCTGGAAGATCGCCGCATGGAACTCGGGCGCCGACCAGCTCGCCGCGATCGGTTTCGTCGTCGACCAGTCGCCGCTCGTCGAGACCGGCGGACTGCGCGAGCCCGCGCCGGGTGAAGCGCCGGCACTCGGCCCGTTCCGCACGTTCCAGGTTCCCATCGGCGACATCGCGGCGCTCACTGGGCTTGCGATGCCAGAGCTGGTGGAGGCCGACCGCATTCCCGCGACGGTCGCCGAAGCCGGTTGGCGGCGCGTCGAAACTCCCGACGAGATCCTGTACTGATTCCGAGACCGAGTGCACTGATTCCGAGGCCGAGTGCTGGCTGGAGGCACCGTGCGACCAGCCGCAGACGAACCGCGGTCTCGAGGGATGCCCCGGACTCTTCATGCCGCGCCGATCTGATCGGGCAGCGCGAATCGAGCTCGCCCGCCGAGCCGAGGAGTTCGGGAAGGGTCGATCCCTGGCGGCGGGATGAACCAGACGCGATCACGCGACGCTCGGATCTCCCACTCCTCGCGGTGCATGCGGTGGTGGCAGAAGCTGCAGAGCATCACCCCGTTCGCGAGATCGGTCGGACCTGCATCGCGTTCCCACCAGCGGATGTGGTGCGCCTCGACGTAACCGATGTTCTGACCGCAGGCGGCGCAGCCGCCGTCGCGTTCGGTGAGTGCGATGCGCTGCGCCTTCGAGAAGAGCCGAGTCGTGCGGCCCACGTCGAGTGGAAGACTCTGGCCACCGAACACCGCGGGAATCAGCTCGGCGTCGGCGGAGAGCCTTCTGGCCATGCTCGCGGATACGGGCTGATCGATGCCATCGATGGTCGCGTGTCCGACGCCATCGCGCAGGGTGTCGAGGTCGAGGCGTACGACCATGGTGGTCTTCGCAAGCGGGGCGAGCGTGCTCGAGCAGCCGAGGGTGTGACGAGCGATCGCCGCCAGCGCATCGGCCTGCAATTGCGGAACGGAGCGTTCGTCATCGAGGATCGGCGGCGAGTCGCCGTCGGGGCGCCGTCGGCGGAGTGAGTCGGACACGAGCGCCTCGATCGCCGCCTTGATGGGTGCGGCCGTTTCTGCGTCGAGGCGCGCATGCAGGTGCACCATTCCGCGTGACTCGCGGAGGGTGAGCGAGCGTTCGTGCCAGGTCTCGACTTCGCGCCGCTCGATCGCATCGTGATCGAGCCGGGCTTCGGCCTCGCGCACGCCGCGGATCAGCAGCTCGAGCGGCGCGCTCTCAGCGAGCTGCACGAGCGCGGCCTCGGTCGCGTCGGACCTTTCGGGGTCAGCGCGCGGCCCGACCCGGTCGAGCATCGTGGTGATCGCTGAAGCGGCATCGATGCTGATGCGGCCCTGATCGAGCGAGGATGCCACGTGGGAGTGACGAGCGGGCCCACGTTCGTCGGTGAACGATCGCAGCGCGGATGTCGCGCTGCCGACCGCGATGAACTTCGCCGCGTCGCCGCGGGAGATGCCCATTGACGCTGCCACGAGCCGAGCCGGATTGTGGAACCCCCTCGCCTTGGCGAGACCCTCGACACCGAATCCGCGATGCGAGCGCTTCTCGATCTCAGCCGCCACGCGGGCGAGCAGTGCCTCGGCGTGGCGACGGAGCTGCGCGATCGACTCGGTCGCGCGCACCAGGCCGTCGTCGCTCATCTGCTCGACCGCCGACTGCGCCCCGCCCTCGACACGCCCGGGTGCACGCAGGGCCCCAGCCCACGTCTCGCGCAAGTCGGCGACGTGCGCTTCGAGCTGCGCGAGCGGGGATTCCATGTCTCGAGTCTGCACCGACCCACTGACATTCGTCGCACGCAGAAAGGGCGTCTGAACAGGCAAAAGGCCTGTGGAGAACGCGAAGTCACCCGCCGCCTGTTGAGGACAAGTCGAGCCGGAGGACCCGGCAGCCCGACGCGCCTTGCGCTCGGCCTTCGCCTCGGCGTCGATCTGCGCCATGATCTGCTTCGTCTCGTCGAGCTCGCCGAGCATCGGCCGGATCCACTCCATCCGCGGGTTCGAGTCGACGAGGATGAGACGCACGAGCAGGCTCAGCGGGATCGCCAGGATCGCGCCGATCGGCCCGATCACGACCGCCCAGAACAGCACCGAGAAGAACGTGAGCGTCTGGCTGAGCGACACCGCGTGGCCGACCACCCGCGGCTGGATCACCGATTGGATGATCCCGTTGATGATCCCGTACACGACGATGACGGCGATCACGGTCGGCCACCCGCCGACCAGCGCGCCGAACACGATCGGCGGGATCAGCGCGATGAAGTACCCGACGTTCGGGATGAACGAGCACACGAACGCGAGCAGGCCCCAGATGAACGCGCCCGGCACGCCGATGATGAGGAGCGCGACCCAGTTGATGACGCCCTGGGCCACCCCGAGCACCGTGGTGACCACCATGTAACGGCGCACGTTCGAGCCGTACGCCACGAGCGATGAGACCACGAGCGGCCGCGTCGGGTAGAGCTGGCGGAACAGGGTCGGCACGAAGCCCGCGTCCATCGCCATGAGCAGCAGCATCGTGAAGACGATCACGAGCAGCGTGATCCAGCCGGTCAGTCCGCCGACCAGCCCGCCGAGGAATCCGATCAGCGTGCCCGGGTCGAAGTCCGCGAACAGGTGGTCGATCTCGTCGGCGTCGATGCCGATCGTCGACAACCACTGCGCGAACGACTGGCCGACCGCGGCGATCTGGTCGGCGAACTGCGGCAGCAGCTCGGCGAACTGGGTGAACGCCACGAGCACCGCGTAGCCGAAGGCGAGCAGCAGCACCACCACGGCGAGGATCACCGAACCGGTGGCGATGCCACGTGGTACACCTCGCTTCTCGAGGGCGATGCGCAGCGGATGCACGCAGATCGTGAGCACGAGGGCGAAGAAGACGGGCGCGAAGATGCCCGCGATCGCGGCGAGGCCGAACGCGATGACAACGCCGCCGGCGATTCCCATCAGGATGTACGCGTTGCGGTGCTCGCTCACCGGCTCGGCCGGGACCTCATCGCTGTGCTCATCGGCGACGGAATCGGCCTTCGATCGCCTCCTGGTCCACCACATGAGGACTCCGATCCGCGGGCCGCGACGCCCGCGCTGAGCCATACGATAGCGAGCGGATGCCGCAGCCGGCATCATCCGATTCGCGTGACGTGACCCCGCGGCCGGTGCCACAGTGGGGGCATGGCCGAGGCCAGCGCCACTCGACGGGAGCTCACCACCGACGTGCTCGTGGTGGGCGCCGGACCGAGTGGCCTGATGCTCGCGGTGTGCCTCGCGAAGCTCGGCGTCGATGCGATCATCGTCGACGGCAAGCTCGGACCGACGCGCGAGTCCCGTGCACTGGGCGTGCAGGCCCGCTCGATGGAGCTGTACGACCAGCTCGGCCTCGTCGACCGGGTGCTCGCCGAACGCGCGCCGGCGCCGGCGATCGTTCCCGGCGCCGGTCGTCGGGCATTCGGCCGCGTCGAGTTCCGGGGACTCGGGGCCGGAGTGTCGCCGTACACCGAGATCACGGTGTTCGAGCAGAGCCGGAACGAGCGGCTGCTGGTCGACGCGTTGGCCGACCTCGGACGTGAGGTGCACTGGGGTCACGGGCTCGAGCGACTGGAGGTGGTCGAGGCCGCCGGGGGCGCCGCGGCATCCGTCATCGCGACCCTGGCCCGGCCCGGCGGCGAGACCGTCGTGCGCGCACGATACTGCGTGGGCGCCGACGGATCGCACTCCCCGGTGCGCGAGTCGCTCGGCATCCCGTTCGAGGGCGTGACGAACGCGTTCACGTACTACATCGCGGATGCCGCGGACGTGACGGGCCTCGTCGACGGCGCGATCAACCTGCGGTTCACGACCGACCACTTCGTGCTCGCGTTCCCCATGGGCGGCACCCGGATGCGCCTGCTCGGCATCGTGCACGACGCCGACCTCGACGCCGAGGGGAACCTGCCCGAGGCGAACGTGCGGGCCCTCATCCGACGCGAGTTCGGCGTCGCGTACTCGCAGACGTCGTGGTTCACGACCTACCGCGTGCACCACCGGCTCGCGGCCCGCTTCCGCCAGGGTCCGTGCTTCATCGTCGGTGATGCGGCGCACATCCACTCGCCGGTCGGCGCGCAGGGCATGAACGCGGGCCTGCAGGAGGCGCACAATCTCGCCTGCGCGCTCGCCGACGTGCTCCTGGGCGGAATGCCCGACGCTCGCCTCGACCGATACGAGGCGGAGCGCCGGCCGGTGGGCCGGACCCTCGTCTCGACGACCGATCGCCTCTTCGCGAACATCACCTCCGAGTCGCGGTTCGCCCGCTTCGTCCGCGGACGCGCACTGCCGGTCGTCGGCCCGATCGGTGTGCGGCTGCTTCCGCACCTGCTCGGCGGTCGGCTCTACGGGTACGTGTCGCAGACCCGCATCCACTACCGGATGTCTCCCCGGCTCTCGAGCCGTCGCGACCCCGTCGTCGGCCGCCGGCTGCCGTGGACCGGCGACAACTTCGACGTGCTCCGCTCGATGACGTGGCAGGTGCACGGCTACGGCGTGCACGAACCCGAGGTGCAGGCCATCGCCGAGTCCGTCGGCCTCGCGGGTCACGCGTTCCCGCCCGACCCCTTCGGGCGGCTCGACCCGGGGCTCGTGTACCTCGTGCGCCGTGACGGGTTCGTCGCGGCCGCGGCATCCGCTCGCGCCGTGTCGGGCGGCCCCCTCGCGTTCCGCGAGCAGCTCGCCGGCTGAGCGAACGGATGCCGCGGCCACGGTCGATGCGAATGGATGCCGCGTGGCGGCGTATCGTCGTCGGGTGACCCACGAGCCGAATCCCGAGCAGCCTCCCGAGCCGCCGCCGGGACCGGCGACGTCCGCCACGCTGCAGCGCCGCCGGATCGTGGGCGCCGCGACGCAGCTGGGCACCGAGGTCTCGATCAACTTCGGGTCGTCGCTGGCGGGACTCGTGATCCCCGTCGTCGGTTCCTTCGTCACGGTCGCGGCGCGGCAGATCGTGATGGTCGCGGCGGTGCTGCCGTTCTACCGGCCCAAGCGCGCCGAGTTCACCTGGCGCCGGATCCGCCCGGCGATCGCGCTCGGCGTGGCGCTCGCCGTCATGAACCTCGCGTTCTACGAGTCCGTGCACCTGCTCGGGCTCGGCATCGCCGCGACGATCGAGTTCCTCGGGCCGCTCGGTCTCGCGTTGGCGACCTCGCGCCGCGTGCTCGATGTCGTCTGCGCGCTCGCCGCGGGATCGGGCGTCGTGCTGCTCATCGGGCCGGGGTCATCGGATGCCGCGGCCATCGACCCCTGGGGCGTCGTCCTCGCGCTCACGGCCGCCGCCGCGTGGGCCGCGTACATCGTGCTGACGCGCCGCGTGGCCGTCGGACTCCCCGGACTCGAGGGGCTCACGATCGCGAGCATCGTGAGCCTCGTGTTGCTGCTGCCGTTCGCCATCGCGACCTTCGATCCGGCCGTGATCGACTGGGGCGTCGTCGGGCTGCTGCTCGGCGTCGGCGTGCTCTCGTCGGCGCTGCCGTACAGCCTCGACACGTTCATCCTGCGACGCATCACACCCCGCCTGTACGCGATCATCACGAGCTTCGGTCCCGTGATCGCGGCCGTGTTCGGCTGGCTCGTGCTCTCCGAGACGTTCACCGTGACGGAGGTGGTCGCCATCGCGATCGTGTGCGGCGCGGCCGGCACCGCCATCGCGACGCAACGCGATCGGCCGAAGAGCGACCTCGAGCGGACCGCCGAGGGCATGGCGTAGGAGACCGGCGGGGGCGAGCACTGTGCCGGGGGCGGGCACCGCGCCCCGCCTCGTTGCCCCGCCGGATGTCGCGACCCTATCGTGGAACCGCGGGTGCACGCCGGGCTCGCACCCGCATTTCGCACGACGACGTCGGGAGGGGCCATGGCGACGATCGCCTGGATCGGTCTGGGTCATATGGGCGGCCCGATGTCGGGCAATCTCGTCGCCGCAGGGCACGAGGTGCGAGGCGTGGACCCAGATCCGGCGTGCCGCGTCGCGGCGGGCGAGCGGGGGGTGCGGGTCGTCGACACCATCGCCGAGGCGGTGGCCGGCGCCGACGCGGTGTTCACGTCGCTGCCGCGCGGCGAGCACGTGCGTGAGGTGCTGGGCGGCGACGGCGGCGTCTGGGCGACGGCACCGACGAGTGCGCTGTTGCTCGACACGTCGACGGTCGACGTCGAGACCTCGCGGTTCTGCCACGAGGCATCCGTCGAGAGAGGGTTCCGCTTCGTGGACTCGCCCGTCTCGGGCGGTATCGCGGGTGCGCACGCGGGCACGTTGACCTTCATGCTCGGCGGCGACGAGCAGGCCGTGGCCGAGGCGACCTCGCTCGTCGAGCCCATGGCCGGTCATGTCTTCGCGGTCGGCGGCCCGACGATGGGCATCGCGGCGAAACTCGCGAACAACCTCATGCTCTTCGTCTCGCTCCTCGGGGTGGCCGAGGGGTCGCAACTCGCCGCGCACCTCGGCCTCGACGCCGCGACCTTCTTCAAGGTGGCCTCGGTGTCGTCGGGCGACTCCTGGCCTCTGCGAACGTGGTACCCCGTGCCCGGTGTCGTCGAAACCAGCCCCGCCAACCGCAACTTCGACGCGACCTTCAGCACGGCGCTCGCCGAGAAGGACCTCTCGTTCGCGGTCGCCGCGGGCGACGAGGCCCGGCTGCCCATGCCGGCCTCTCGGCTCGCGCTCGAGCAGTTTCAGCGGCTCATCGACGAGGGGTACGGCGGCAAGGACTGCAGCCTCGTGGTGAAGTTCGCGTCGGCCGACGGTCGCATCGAGGGGTTCGACCCCGGGGCCTGACCTCGAGACGCCCGCGACTATCGGCGAAGCGCCGCCAGCCTGCTGACCCAGCGGTCGTAGCGGGCCCACGGGTCGTCTGCTCCCTCGCGAAGCTCATCGATGTGCGCGACCAGCGTCGGGTGCGCGGCGAACCACTCGGTGCCGGGGAACCGGTGCTCGGCGAACTGCTCGTGTCGGCGGTGCTCGAGACGGCGACCGCCGCGTTCGAACGCGAGCACCTCGTCGTGCGGGATGGCCGTGAAGCGCAGGCGTGGATTCGACGAGGTGCCGATCTTGATCTGGTCGCGATAACGGAGGTAGTAGACGACCTCGACGAGCGGCCGCGCCAGCTCGTCGTCGGGCGCATCACCCACCTTCCACTCGCAGTCGGCGCAGATCCAGCCCGACGGGTACCGCACTCCGAGACGCGACCCGCAGGCCAGGCACGGCCCGGGCAGCAGGTCGACGACGCCGACCCCTGAGGCGACCCGATCGTACGCCTCCAGGAGGTGGGCGCTGCAGAGCAGCAGCCGAGCGCCGGCTTCAGCCCGGTTCGGGCAGCGAACGCCGTCGGCGCCGAGCAGGCCGCACTGCGTCTCGTCCATGCCCGCAGGTTAGCTGCGGCATCCGACAGTGCACCGACTCGGTCGGTAGGCTCGAAGCCGGATCCCGAGTGGCGGCGGAGGTGGCTGATGTGGCGCTTCTTCCGTCGGCGTCGTGCCCCCGCCTTCAAGCCGTTCGATCGCAAGGCCCTGCCGAAGGTCGAGCCGCTGACCTTCGAGGAGACCTTCGCCGACGGCCTCCTCGTCGCCGAGGCGGCGGCTCGGATGGCACTGAAGAACCGCATCATCCTGATGGCGCTCCGCGGCGAGGAGCCGTTCGACGCCGACCGGGCCGCGGCCGCCGCTCGTGAGGTGCTCCACGAGCTCATACGCGAGACCGACGAGGTCGCAGAGTGGTCGGCACACGAGCTCGAGACCGCGGCGAATCGCGTCGGCCGCTCAGCGCACCAGCACGACTACCATCGCGAGGACACTCGCAACCTGCGGCTTCGAGAGCAGGTGAACACGGCGATCGCCGAACGGCTCGCAGAGCTGCGCGACGACCCCGAGTACCTCGCCGAGCTCGCCGAGCGGGCTCGGCAGGACGCCTGGACCGATATCGCCGGGGCCATCAACGCGAGGCTCGCCCGCGAGTGGCCCGAGGTCGAGGTCGACGAGACATACCTGCGCGAGCGCGATCAGCGCATGCAGGATGTCGCGGGCGACCTGGAGCGCGACCTGCGCGAGGCGGCACGCCAACGCGAGATGCTCGACGAGCTCGACGACTCGTTCGGCGGCTGGTGAGGGCTACGCCGGCGTGAGGTGATGCGGCGGGCGGAACACGTCGCCCGGGTCGACCTCGGCCTTCACCCGCCGCAGGCGGGCGAGGGTCTCGGGCGGGTAGATCGTCTCGAGCACCGCGTCACCGAAGGTGTCGGTGAAGTTCGAGTACCTGCCCGAGGTGAAGCGCAGCGCCCCATCGAGTTCGGCCTGCACGGCGGCCGCCTGCTCATCGGTGGTGTCGGCGGGCATGAGGCGGTTCACGATGAAGAACGCCTGCGCATCGCGGAACGCGATGGGCGTGGCGTCGGGCGCGACCCGCGAGAACGCGCCGCCGAGCGCGCGCAGCATCACCATGGTGGGCACCTCGCTGGCCGACGCGCGTTCGGCCGCGGCGAGCAGCTCGTCGGAGACGTCGGGCACGAATCCGTTGCCGCCGACGAAGCGGAACGGCGGCCGACCTGGGGGCCCCTCTTCGAGGAGCTCGCCGTACTGCACCGGACCGAGCGAGACGTCGGTCACCGAGGGCAGCGAGAGCAGCGGCTCGAGCAGGCGCCGCAATTCGTCTTCGGTGCCCTGGAGCGCCACCGCGAGTTGCGGCCCGGCCGGCATCTCGGGCATGAGCGCCGGCATCACGACGAGCGTGGAGTTCAACTCGTCGGGTGAGGAGACCGTGATGTCTCGCCAGGCGCGCAGCACGGCGCCGACCTCGGACTGGTCGAACGACACGTGGCCGCCGACCATGCCGTCGACCGGCGACGCCTGGAGCGTGAAGCGAGTCGCGATACCGAAGTTGCCGCCGCCGCCGCGAAGGGCCCAGAAGAGGTCGGGGTGCGACTCGGCACTCGCCGTGACGACGGCTCCGTCTGCGGTCACCACCTCGATCTCGCGCACGAGGTCGACCGTCAGCCCGTGCGTTCGCACCTGCCAGCCGATGCCGCCGCCGAGGGCGAGGCCGCCGACGCCCACGCTGAGCGTGTCGCCGGAGCTGATTCCCAACCCGTGCGGTGCGAGGGCAGTGGCGACATCGCCCCAGTGGGCACCGGCGCCGACGGTGACCAGCGCGCCATCGTGCACCGCGATCTCGTTGATGGCCGAAAGATCGATGAGGATTCCCTCGGTGGTGGGCATGCTGCCATGGCCGCCGCTTCGCACCGAGATCGGCTGGTTCGCCTCGATCGCCGCTCGGACGGCGGCGGCGACCTCGGCCGTCGTGGTCGGACGGATGACGGCCTCGGGATCGCCGGGACCGTAGAAGACGGTACGACCTCCGTCGTACTCAGGGGAACCGGGGCCGAAGGTGCGGCCCGGAACGCGTTCACTCAGGTCGGAGAGGATGGACATGAGCGGCAGTCTGACAAACACCACCGTCATCCGTCACGGATGCTCGCTCAGCGCTGAATCGCTGCATTCGCATGCATCGGCGGGTGTCACAGGGAGCGCGTAGGGTACCGCCATGGCGTTCGATGACGGCCTGGTCACGGCCAACCTGTCCATCTCACTCGACGGCTTCGTCGCCGGGGCGAACCAGACCCGGCAAGACCCGCTCGGCATCGGCGGCGAACGCCTCCACGACTGGATGTTCCGGCAGCGCGACGCGAACCAGTCGATCGTCGACCAGATCCTCGCTCCGAGGGCCTACATCATGGGGCGCAACATGTTCGGACCGGTTCGGGGCGAGTGGCCCGACGACGAGTGGAAGGGGTGGTGGGGCGACGAGCCGCCGTATCACGGGCCCGTGTTCGTGCTCACCCACCACCCACGCGACCCGGTCGCGATGCAGGGTGGAACGACGTTCCATTTCGTCACCACGGGCATCCACGACGCGCTCGCACAGGCGAAGGCGGCCGCAGGCAGCGGCCGAGTCTCGATCGCCGGCGGGGCGAGCACGGTTCGCCAGTACCTCGCCGCCGGTCTCATCGACCGCATCATCGTCAGCATCTCGCCGATCACGCTGGGTGCGGGCGAGCGACTCTTCGAGGGGTTCGACGACCTGCGGCTGAAGCCGGTCGACGTGCTGCACAACGAGCTCGCCACCCAAATCACGTACGACGCCGTGCGCTGACGGCGGTCGCCGCTGCCCGGCGTGACCGAGATTCGCGTGCACGGGGCATCCGTCGCGGCCCGCTACTCGCCGCTGGGATGCGCCTTCGCCCGATCGATGACCCCCGCGTACGCGAACGCCCGCTCGCGCCACGCGGAGTATCGGCCCGAGACGCCGCCGTGCCCTGCGGCCATCTCGACCTTCAGCAGCGGATCGGCTCCGGCGTCGCGCAGGCGGGCCACCCACTTCGCGGGCTCGACGTAGAGCACCCGCGTGTCGTTGAGCGAGGTCACCGCCAGGATCGGCGGGTAGTGGTTCTCGTGCACGTTCTCGAGCGGGGAGTACGACCGCATGTAGGCGTAGACCTCGGCGTCATCGAGCGGGTTGCCCCACTCGTCCCACTCGATCACCGTGAGCGGGAGCGACGGGTCGAGGATCGAGGTGAGCGGGTCGACGAACGGCACCTCCGCGAGGATCCCCGAGAAGTACCGCGGCGCCATGTTCGCGACCGCACCCACGAGCAACCCGCCCGCGCTGCCGCCCTGTGCGACGAGACGATCGGCTGCCGTGATGTCGTTGTCGATCAGGTGGCGAGCGACGGCGACGAAGTCGGTGAACGTGTTGCGCTTCTCGAGCTTCTTGCCGCGTTCGTACCAGAGCCGGCCCATCTCACCCCCGCCGCGCACGTGCGCGACGGCGAAGATCATGCCCCGGTCGAGCAGCGAGAGCCGGGGGATCCCGAAGCCGGGGTCGATCGAGTGCTCGTAGGATCCGTAGCCGTAGAGCAGCGTCGGTGCGGGCGTGCCCAGCTCGACGAGGTCGTGCCGGTACACGAGGGAGACCGGGATGCGCGTTCCGTCGTCGGCCTCCGCCCACTCCCGACGTTGTGCGTAGCGGGAGGGATCGTAGTCCCCGAGCACGGGCTGGCGCTTGCGCAGCCGTCGCTCGCCCGTGGCGACGACCACGTCGTACACGGTCGTCGGCGTCACGAAGCTCGAGTACGCGATCCGCAGCGTCGGCTGCTGCCAGTCGGGGTTGCTGCCGACGCCGACCGAGAACAGGTCCTCGTCGAACGGCAGCTCGTGCAGCGTGTCGTCGGGCGTCGCATCCGCGGGCAGTCCGGCCGGGGGCACCTTGGCCACCGCCACCCGGGGCAGGCCCTGGCGCCGGTACTCGACGGCCACGAAGTCGCGGAACGCGTCCACGCCCTCGAGCCGCACCTCGGGGTTGTGCGGCAGCAGCATCCGTCGGGGTCCCTGCGGGTCGGATGCCGCGACGCTGACGAGCTCGAAGTTCACCGCGTCGTCGTTGTGCACGATGAGCAACCGGTCCCTGCCGCCCGCCACCACGTGCTCGACGTCGTACTCGACGCCATCCTTGCGCGGCCAGACCACGCGGAACTCGCCCGCCGGATCGTCGGCATCGAGCAGCCACGTCTCGCTCGTGACGTTGGAGCCGGCCTCGATCATGAGGAACCTCCGGCTGCGCGTGACCCCGACGCCGAGCCAGAACCGCTCGTCGGGCTCGTGGAAGACCGAGACGTCGTCGGATGCCGCGGTGCCGACCTCATGGCGCCAGACGGTGTCGGGGCGCCACGATTCGTCGACCGTCGCGTAGAAGACGTACCGTCCGCTCGGATCGAACACCGCACCCGCGGCCGTGCCCTCGATGACGTCGTCGTACTCGCGGCCCGAGCCGTCGAGCGAGCGCAGCCGGATCGTGTAGCGCTCGTCCCCCTCGACATCGATGCCGTAGAGGAGCGTCGACCCGTCGGCGCTCACGTCGAAGCTGCCCAGTGCGTAGTACTCGTGGCCCTCGGATTCGACGTTGTCGTCGAGGAGCACCTGCTCGCCGGGAAGCGGCTCGTAGGAGGCATCCGTCAGCTCATCGCCCGTGGTCTCGGGGAGCACGGGCGGCTCCCAGTCGTCGCCCGACGCAGGCACTCGGCAGTGGATGCCGTACTGGCGCCCCTCGACCGTGCGGGAGAAGTACCACCAGTCGCCCTCGCGCGTCGGCACGCTGAGGTCGGTCTCCTTCGTGCGATCCCTGATCTCCTCGAAGAGCTGCTCCTGGAGGATCGCCAGGTGCTCGGTGCGTGCCCTGGTGTAGGCGTTCTCCTCGTGCAGGTGCGCGATGACGGCGGGATCCTCCTTGGCCCTCAGCCAGTCGTACTCGTCGATGAAGACGTCGCCGTGGTGCACGCGTTGGATCGGTCGCTTCTCGGGTCTGGGAGGAGTGAGCACGAATTCAACGGTACTCCGCGCGCTCGCGTCCTTCTTCGCCGGAGCCTCGCGCCCCTTCTCACGAGCCCGGGACATCGGTCAGGTCAGCAGTGCCGCGCGGATGCGAGCGAGTCCCTCGGCGAGCTGGGTGTCGGTGACCCCCGCGTAGCCGATGACGAAGCCGGGCTCCTCGTCGCCGGGCACGGCGGAGTACTCGGCGAGGGGTGCCACCGCGACGCCCTCGGCCGCGAGCCGGGCGATCACCGCATCGGATGCCGCCAGCTCTCGCAGGCGCACGACCGCGTGCAGCCCGCCGTCGAGGCCCGACAGCGGCGCGCCGGGCAGCCCGTCGAGTGCTTCGAGCACGAGTGCGCGCCGGTGCGCGTAGTCGCGCCGCGTCGCTGCGATGTGGCGACGCACGGCACCGCTCTCGAGCAGGGTCGCCACCGCGTCCTGCACGACCCCGGGAACGGGGCACCGATCGTCGGCGCGCATGCGAGCGTACGCGGCGCGGAGCTCGTGGTTCTCGGGCATGACGAGGTACCCGAGGCGAAGCCATGGCGTCAGTACCTTCGAGAAGCTGCCGACGAGCACCGCGCGCCCGGCGTCGTCGAGCGAGGCGAGCGCCGGCAGTGGCGGTCCGAGGTGCCGGTACTCGCTGTCGTAGTCGTCCTCGAGCACGATCGCCTCCGCCTCGCGGGCCCACTGGAGCAGCTCGAGCCGAGCCGCGACCGGCAGGCGCCCACCGAGCGGGTACTGGTGGCTCGGCGTGACCATCGCCGCGTCGGGCGGTTGCGGCATCCGTCGCAGCGCACCGACGTCGAGGCCGTCGGCGTCGACCCGCACGGGAACCGTGCTCGCGCCATGGAGCTCGAGGGTGCGTCGCGCCGATGGGTAGCCGGGATGCTCGACGGCGATGACGGGCGGACGTGCGACTGCGACGGCCAGGGCGGACGAACTGAGGGACAGCGCCTCACTGGTGCCCGCCGTCACGACGATGTCGGCGGCGTCGCACTCGATCCCGCGGGCGATCCGCAGGTGGTCGGCGATCTGCTCCCGCAGGCGCTGCACGCCGAAGGGCGGCGGGGACTCGGAGGGGATGTCGCGGGCCGCGGCCGTGCGCCAGGCGGCCCGCCATGCCCGGGTGTCGAAGCGCAGCGTGGCCGGGCGGCCCGGCAGCAGGTCGATGCGCGGCGACGCGGGGCCGGCGACCTCCTCGGCCCGCGATCGGGGAGCGGTGCCTGATGACGCGGTGTCGGATGACGCGGGGTCGACCGAGATCGCGGGGTCGGGTGATGGCGTGGCGCCTCGGGCAAGATCGGCGACTCGCGTCGCCGCTCCCTGCCGCATCTCGAGGTACCCCTCGCCGGCGAGCTGCTCGTAGGCGGTCACCACGGCGCTGCGCGAGACCGCCAGCTCGGCCGCGAGGGCTCGCGTCGACGGGACCGCATCACCGGGCCGGAGGGCTCCCCGAAGGATTCCGCGGCGCAGCCCGTCGACGAGCTGCGCGCCGATCGGCCGTGCCGCGTCGCGATCGATGACGAGGATCGGTCCGTCCACGGATGCCCCTCTTCTCCACGACTGGACTGGTGGATGCTGCGCGAACTGGACTGCTCGCCGAACCAGTATGCTCGCGAGACTAGCAGCGTGACCCCGACGACCACCACGACCACCACCGCTGCGCGAGCGACCGCACCTCGGCGCATCCGCCGCCTCGCGGAACGGCAGACCGCCGATCGCGACGCGCTCCTCGCCCTGCTCGACGACGAGCTCGTCGGCCACCTCGCCGCGGTCGTCGACGACCAGCCTGTGGTCATCCCGACCGGCTACGCTCGCGACGGCGATCACCTGCTGCTGCACGGCTCGACGGGTGGCGGATTCGCCCTGCGCGCGGCATCCGCTCGATCGACCGTCGCGTTCTCGGTGACCGCCTTGGACGGCCTCGTCTTCGCACGCTCGCTCTTCGACAGCTCGATGAACTACCGCAGCGCCGTGGTGTACGGCGTACTCGAGCCCGTTTCCGACGAGCGAGCGGATGCCGCGCTGCTCGCGCTCGCCGAGCGCCTCATGCCCGGGCGCGCCGCCGAGGTGCGGTCGACGACCCGGAAGGAGATCGCGGCGACGCGCGTGCTCCGCCTCGCGCTCGACGACGTGGTCATGAAGGTGCGCGCGGGCGGGCCGTCGGAGCAGCCCGACGACGGCGAGGACCACGCTGTCTGGGCCGGGGTCGTGCCGCTCGTACGCACCTGGGGCATGCCCGAGCCGTCGCCGCTGACTCGCGCGGGAACCCCGACGCCGCAATCGGTGGTCGCCCTGACGACAGACTCCGGCGCGGAACGCAGACTCACCTGATGGAGAAGATGGAAGGAGGTGCGCGATGTTCGCGACCATGATCGTCCTCGGAGTGCTCGCCGCTGCGGCACTCACGACTGCGCTCGTGCAGTTCCGACGTGACGGTTACCACCGCACGCCGACCCTGCGCTTCTGAGCACCGACCCTGCCACCGCCGCCCGAGAACGGGCCGACCCGCGACGCCGTCATCCGATGCCGTCGTCGCGATTCAGCCGGCAGCGATCAGGCGGCGTTCGGCTCCCCACGGTGTCGGTGGGCCGTGGCACCATGAATGAATGACCACGTCAGCGCCGGCCATGATCGGTCGCGACGCCGACCTCGCGAGGCTCAACGAGCGACTCGACGAGGTGCGCGCCGGTGCGCCGTTCACCGTCATCATCGGCGGCGAGGCGGGCATCGGCAAGACGCGCCTGATCCGAGAGTTCCAGGCCGGTCTTCCCGACGACGTGCGGCTCCTGGCGGGGCAGTGCGTCGACCTCGGCAGCGTCGCCTCGCCGTACTCGCCGGTCAAGACCGCGCTGCGCACCCTGATCGCCGACGAGGGTGCCGAACGGGTGCTCGAGGCCGTCGGCCCGGGCCGCGTCGCGCTCGTCGCGCTGCTCCCCGAGCTCGCCGCGGCCGAGCCGGCCCCCGCACTGCCCGCGACGCCGCCCGTCGGCCCCCAGTCCTCGTCGGGCGTCGCCACCGGCCAGCTGCACGAGGCGATCGCCGTGCTGCTCGAGACCTTCTCGCGCGAGCGCCCCATCGTGCTCGTCATCGAAGACCTCCACTGGATCGATGCGGCGAGCCTCGCGCTGCTCCGGTTCCTCACCCGGGCGCTCGGCTCCAGCCGGGTGCTGACGGTGCTCACATACCGCACCGAAGACGTGACGCGGGGGCATCCGGTGCGCGACTTCCTCTCCGAGGCCGAGCGCGACCGCTGGGTCGAGCGCCGCGACCTCGGTCGACTCACGAAGGCGCAGGTGCGCAAGCTCGCGCGGTCGATGATGGTCGACGAGGCCCCGACCAACGCCGCCCTCGACACCGTGTACCGCCGCAGCGACGGGGTCCCCTTCTTCGTCGAAGAACTCGTCGGCATCGACGGCTGCAGCGACGAGGGCCTCGTGCCCGACACGCTTCGCGAGCTCCTGCTCGCCCGATACGAGCGCCTGCCCGAGTCAGCGCAAGAACTGCTGCGCCTCATCTCGACCGGTGGAGTGCGGGTCTCGCATGCACTGCTGTCCGAGGTCTACACCGGTTCGGCCGACGAGCTCGACGCCGCCGCACGTCAGTGCGTGAACGCCGGCGTGCTCACGATCGAGGGCGACGACTACGCGTTCCGGCACGCGCTTGTTCGCGAGGCGATCCTCTCCGACCTGCTGCCCGGCGAGCGGGCACGGTTCCATGCCCGCTACGCCGAGGCCTACGAGCGGGCCGCCGCCGCCGGCACCCGCCGGCTCGCCGCCGAGATCTCCTACCACTGGCTCGGGGCGCATGACCATGCTCGGGCGTCCCCCGCCACGATGCAGGCGATGCGCGAGGCACGTGCGGCCGCCGCCTACGCGACTGCGGCCCAGCTCGGCGAGCGCGCCTTGTCCCTCTGGGACGTCGTGCCCGATCCCGTCGGCGCAGCCGGCATGGGCAAGCTCGAGCTGATGGGCCGCACGGCCTCGCACCTCCGTAATGCCGGTGAGGGCGAGCGCAGTCTCGCGCTCGTCAAGGCGGCGCTCGCCGAGTGCCCGGTCGACGATCCCCAGTACCCGCGGCTGCTGCGCGACAAAGGGCTCTACCTCGCCAATGTCGGCCGGCCCGGGTCGATCGAGGTGCTCGAAGAGGCGCTCGCCGCGCTCGACGCGCGCGGCGACACCGGCCCGAGCGACCTCCGCGCCACGACGCTCACCGCCCTCGCCGGTCGTCTCATGATCGACGGGCGCCTCGACGATGCGGTCGAATTCGCCGACCGCGCGCTCGAGGTGGCCGACGCGATCGGTTCCGCCCGGTACTCGTCGATCGCCACGAACATCGCCGGAATCAGCCGCGCCGATCGCGGCGACGTCGAGAACGGCCTCGCCATGGTCGAGCGAGCCCGCGAGCTCGCGGACGGCGATGGTGCTGCGCTCCTCCGATACTGGGTGAACGCCTCCGACCAGCTCTACCTCATCGGCCGGTACCACGAGGCGGTCGCCCTCGCCGAGGAGGGGCTCGCGGCATCGCGCGCCCAAGGTGTGGAGCGCAGCTCCGGAGTCATCCTCGCGTCGAACGCCGTCGATCCGCTCTTCGCGCTCGGCGAGTGGGAGCGCGCCGAGAAGCTCATCGAGCGTGCCCTCGCGCTCGATCCGACCGCCCCCTTCGCGGTGTACATGCAGCGCGCCCGCATCTGGGCGATGCTCTGGCGGGGGCATACCGAGCGAGCGAACGAGCTGTATCGCAGTGTGCGACCGACCATGGCCGCGATCATGCAGGTCGAGATGCAGACGCGGCTCTCCGCGGGCCGCGTGGCCGCCGAGCTCGCCCTGGCCAACGACGATCTTCCGGGCGCCTGGCGCGAGGCCCGCGCGATCCTCCTCGAGAAGCTCAAGCCCCTCGCGGGGTACGCGCTGCCGTTCCTCTGGGTCGCCGCGCGGGTGGTTGCGGCGGTGCGTGCCCGGCCGGGTTCGGTGACCGAGTCCATCGCCGCCGAGGTCGACGAGGCGGTGCCGCGGCTGCGATCGCTGCTCGAGCGGCTCGACTACTGGCCGACGCATGCGGTCTGGGCGCCGCTGTTCGAGGCCGAGCTGGCCGCGGCATCCGAGGGTGCCGGCGCGGGCGTGCCCGGCACCGACATCGCCGCATGGCGGGTCGCCGTCGAAGCGGTCGCCGCGCCCGCCGCGCCCGGATTCCTCGTGCCCTACGCGCTGCTCCGCCAAGGAGAGGCCGAGCTGGCGGTCGCCGATCGTGCTGCAGCGCGCACGTCGTTGCAGACGGCGCTCGAGCTCGCCGAGACAGGCGGCGTCACGTCCGTGCACGACCGCATCCTGCGCCTGGCCTCGACAGCCGGCATCGCTCTCGACGGAGTGGGCGGCGGCGCGGGCTTCGTCGTGCCGACCGGCGGCATCGCCGGCTCCGCGGCATCCGATGCCGATGCCGCGGCGACGGCCGAGCTGACCGCACGCGAACGGCAGGTGCTCGAACTCATCGCCGAGGGGCTCAGCAACCGGCAGATCGGCGAGCGGCTCTTCATCAGCGGCAAGACCGCGAGCGTGCACGTCTCGGCGATCCTCCGCAAGCTCGGTGCGGCGACGCGCACCGAAGCGGTCTACCGGGCCGGCGCGCTGCGCTGAGCGGGTCGTCACCCGTCGTGCGCCGGCGAACGCGAGGCGGGAACGGTGACCGGGGGGCTCGTGTGCCCCAGGGCGAATCGGATGGCGCTGCGACGCGACATCGAACGCCCGCGCACACGTGACGCCTCGAACTCCATTGCCCGATCCGATGCGAGCACTCGCTCGACGATCGGTCCCGACGTGGGGTACGTGCGCTGGTCGACGCTGCCGATGCGCGTCCTCAGGGTGTCGACGATGCCGAACAGTACGCCGCCCCGGTCGATGTCGCCGACCACGAGGGCGCATGCGCCCAAGCCCTCGACCGCGTGGCCGGCGCCCTCCTCGTTGCCGAGCTGCAGCGACAACTCGAGATGCCGTGCGAACAGGTCGGGGCGCGGCTCACCGAGCGCGAGCCGCGCCCATCCGGCATTCGTGAGCTCGATCATCTCCACGAAGTGATCGCCGATGCGCACCGCATCCGCGATGACCTCGTCGAAGGTCTCGAGGGATTCGGCGGCACGACCGCGCATGAGCCCGATGCTGCCGAGCTGGCCGCGGAACAGGGTGTTGAAGCTCGGGTCCTCCTCCCAGGTGACGAATTCGAAGGCCCGGCGCTGGAGCTCCTCGGCGTGATCGAGATCGGGAACGGCCGCCGTGGTGCAGGCGATGCCCTGCACCGTCAGGGCCGCGCCCTCGCCGAAGCGGTCGCCCGCCTCGTGGAACAGCCGGGCCGCCTCGTGCAGATTCTCGCGATCGACCTCGTTGCCCGGATGGGACAGCGTGACCCACGACGAGAAGGTGAGCGCGATCGCGCGGCTCCGGCCCGAGAGGGGTGCCCCGCTCTGGAGGAGGCGGTCCGTCCACGCCTTCGCGGCCGGCAGGAGGTTCCGGATCCACCAGAAGAGCAGCAGTCGCCACACCGCGTCGGCGACCGTGTCGACCTCGCCGATCGAGATCAGGTACCCGTAGCCCGCCCGCACGTTGTCCCGCTCCGCCTCGAGGCGCTCGACCGCACGCTGCTGGGTCGGCCCGCGCAGCAACGGCTCGATCTCCTTCGCGAGTTGCACGTAGAAGGCAGCGTGAGCGCGGCGGATCCCCTCGACGCCGGGCTCGTCCCCGAACCGCGCGGCCGCCAGCTCGCGCACCGGAACGAGCATGGAGAAGAACGGAGCCCCGTCGACCTCGTGCTGCCGCAGCAGGCTCGCGTCCACGAGCTCGAGGAGCGTGCCGGGCAGATCGACGGCCCACGGTTCACCAGCGGCGACCGCCTCGACCGCGTCGAGGCTGAAGTCGCCGACGAAGACGCCCAGCCGCACGAACAGGGCACGCGCCTGGGGACTCAGCAGATCGATGCTCCACTCCACCGTCGCTCTGATCGTGCGTTGACGCTCGGGAACGTCGCGGTCGGCCGTCGCGAGCAGCGAGAGCATCTGGTCGAGCTTCGCGAGGATCGCGGTGGGCGTGAGCACGCGGATGCACGCGGCCGCGAGCTCGATGGCGAGCGGCACGCCGTCGAGCGCACGGCAGATGCGAGCGACATCCTCGGCGTTCTGCACCGTGAGGTCGAACCGCGAGTCGGCCGCGTGCGCCCGCTCGAGGAACAGGCGCACCGCGGGCGCCTCGGCGACCTCGGCGAGCGACACGGCATCGGGGTCGGTCGGCAGCCCCAGCGGTTCGACGTCGAAGACCTGCTCGCCGTGCAACCTCAACCGCGCGCGACTGGTGACGAGCACCGTGGCGTCGGCGAGTTCGGTCAGCAGTGAGGCCACCTGCGGGGCCGCCTCCATCACCTGCTCGAAGTTGTCGAGCACGATGAGATCCCGTCGCCCGGCGCGCGCGTGCGCGATCCGCTCGAGTGTCGGGTGGCCGCCGTCCTCTCGCACGCCGAGCGCCCGCGCGACCGCCGGCACCACTCCCTCGGGGTCGCGGACGTTCTGGAGCGCCACGAACGTCACCCGGTCGTACCGTTCGCCGGCGAGCCGTGCGGCCCCGATCGCGAGCCGTGTCTTGCCGATGCCGCCGGGTCCCACGAGGGTGACGAGTCGCTTGGGGTCCTCCCCGCCGAGCCACTCGAGCAGGGTCAGGAGCTCCAGCTCGCGGCCGAGCACCTCGTCGGGTGACGCCGGCAGATGGTCGGCGGCGTCATCCGCCTCACCCGCGCCCGAGCCGGTATCGGATGCCTCGACCGCAGCGCGCGCGGCGTCGAACCGCTCGGCGAGCAGGATCGCGAGATCGGCCTCGATGAGCTCGGCGAGTTCCTCCGCCGTCGTGAACGACTTGTACGAGGTCGTGTCGTCGTCACGGATGCGCGCCACGAGTTCGTCGAGCCGCTTCTCTCGCTCGGCCGGCCGCTTCAGGTAGATGAGCTTCGGCATCTCCCGGGGCGCGAGCCGGAACTCGTCTTCGAGACCCGAGATCTCCTCGCCCGGCGCCACCCATCCGTACTGCTGCCAGTAGATGCCGACGAACACCTCGCTCTGCTCCAGGTAGGAGCGATAGAGCTCTCGAGGGGGGTGCGGCCGGGCACCGAGCTCGAACATGACCGGCGCCAGATGAAGTCGCTCGATCGCGGCGCGCGCGGCGACCCGTTCGGGTTCGAGTTCCTTCAGCGTCGAACTCACGAACACCCGCAGGCGTTGGTCGGGAGTTCGAATGACGCGGAGCTTCGCGGCGTCGCTCATGGGATCGGCGCCTGCGGTCGTCGGGTGCATCCCGGTCGACGCCCCATGGCGTCATTGTGCGCTCAGATCGGTCGCTCGTCCAGCACCCGATCGGGGGTGTCCGCCCGGCATCGTGTCGCGGGCATGTCAACGGAACGGCTGGAACGCGCGCGCGACGTCGATGAGGATCCGGGTCCCGAACCCCGTCGCGCCCTTCGAGCGCCACGATTCGTCCTTCTCGGACTGCATCGTGCCGGCGATGTCGAGGTGCGCCCACGGGGTCTCGCCCACGAACTCCGCGAGGAAGAGCGCCGCGGTCGTGGCGCCGGCGTAGGGACCGCCCAGGTTCGAGATGTCCGCGACATCCGAGTCGAGTTGCTTTCGGTACCGCTTCTCGAGTGGCAGTTCCCACACGGGTTCGTCGGCAGTGGCCGCGGCCTCCTTCACTCGTCGCAGCAACGTCGCGTCGTTGCCGATGACCGCGGCGATCGAGGGGCCGAGCGCCATGAGGGCGGCCCCGGTCAGCGTCGCGATGTCGACGATCGCATCGACGCCCTCCTCGTTCGCGAGCACGAGGGCGTCCATCAGGGCCAACCGTCCCTCGGCGTCGGTGTTCTTCACCTCGACCGTCGTGCCACCACGGGCGGTGAGCACGTCGCCGAGCTTGTACGCCGAGCCCGACGGCATGTTGTCGGTGCACATCAGCCAGCCGGTCACGGTTGCGGTGGCTCGCAGCGCACGAAGCGCGGTGAAGGTCGCGAGCACGGATGCCGCACCTCCCATGTCCATCGTCATCAGGAGGTGCATCGGGTCGGACGGCTTCAGGCTGATGCCGCCCGAGTCGTACATGATGCCCTTGCCCACGAGTCCGAGGTGCCCGGTGGATCCCTCGGGCGGCGAGTAGTGGAGCTTCACCATGCGCGGCTCCTCGGCACTGCCGGCGTTCACGCCGAGCAGGCCGCCGCAGCCGAGTTCGATGAGTTGCGCACGATCGAACACCTCCACGTCGAACCCGAACCGGGAACCGAGTGCGACGGCGACGTCTGCGAGGTCGGCCGCGGTGAGATGCCCGGGCGGCGTGTTCGAGAGGTCGCGGGCGAGGTTCGTGGCGCGAGCGGTGATCACGCCGGCCCGGACGCCACGGGATGCCGCGACTCGGTCGATCCCGTCGATCAACAGCTCCACCCGTTCGAGTCGCGTGTCCTTCGGCGCCCGCTGCAGCGGCGAATAGCGGTAGCGGCTGAGGATCACGCCTTCAGCGAGCGCCTGACCGGCGGCCGCGGCGTCCGACGTGCCGACCCCCGGATCCCGCACGCCGACACGCGAGAACCGCGTGGTGGCCCGGCCGGCCGCCGCCGCCGCGTCTCGGAGGGCGGTCACATCGAGCTCGCCGGACGGCCCGAGCCCGACCAGGACCCGCGGCCTTTCGCCGCCGGGGAGCACCAACGTGCTGCCGGGCTCGGCCTCGAAGCCGGCACGGGCCAGTTGCTTTCGATCGAGGGCGATGCCGGGTGGCAGCTCCCCGTCGCTCGTCACGAGCAGCGCGATCGTGTCGAGCTTCGACGCGTCCAGGTCCCCGACCACCGACACGAAGGGCACGGCGTCGAGCGACGGGATGGCGCTGAAGCCCTCGGGGATGAGCCTGGCGGGACTGTGGGGCATGGGACGCCTCCTTCGCAACGGAGCGATCGAACGAACCGTAGCCCCTCGGCCGGGTGACCGGATAGTGTCCGGCCCAGCGACTCGCACCGAACGGCCCGGGCGGGCTCGTAGTCTGGGGGCCATGGATCTGGGCACGGTCATCGCAACGGCGGTGCTCGTGGTGGCCGCGCTCCTGTTCCTCGCCCTGCGTCCGCGAGCGCAACGGAGCATCGAGGAACGCGCTCGCGAGGCGGTGAGAACCGGCGCGGTCCCGGTGACGCCCGATGGCCGACCCGATGCCGCGGCCACGCTGGCCGCAACCGAGGTCGTGGGCGACGCCATGATCGCCGCGGGCTACTCCGTCGTGACGGTGCGCCAGGCCCTCGAGGAGATCGCCCGGGTGAACCACCTGCCGGCGAGCCAGGTGGTCGTGTTCCCCACCGCCCTGCTCGTCTCCGCGCGCGGAGACGGCGACGACCCCCGCACCGGCGCGGTCTCGAGCGGCGAGGGCAGCCTCCTGCTCGAGCAGGTCGACGAGCTGCAGCGCACGGTGGACGCGGCGCGCATCGGGGCGCTCGGGCCCGAATCGACGATCGAACGCGTCCGATGGATCCGCGAGATGTCGCCGCCGTACGGCCGTTTCCTCCGCGTGCTCGGGTATCTGCTCGTGAGCGCGGCGCTCTCGGTCATGCTGGGCACCACGTGGGCCGGCGTGGCGATCGCCGCCGGCCTGGGCGTCGCCGTGGGCGCCGCTCTCCTCGTCAGCGAGCGCGTCCCGAACCGGTACAGCGCGCTGATCACCGTCGCGATCGCGTTCGGCGTCTCGCTCGTCGTGTTCCTGCTGATCGATGCGGGGCTCGGCTCGCGCCTCATCCCCGTGCTCATCGCGCCGCTCGTGGTGCTGCTGCCCGGCTCGCTGCTCACGACCGCCGTCATCGAGCTGTCGACCGGTCAGATGATCTCGGGCGCCGCTCGACTGGCCGCCGGCGGGATGCAGCTCGTGCTGCTGGGCGCCGGCATCGTGACCGCCGCCGCCCTCGTCGGCGTGCCCCACTTCGACTTCGCCGAGCAGCCCGACGCGCTCGGCCCGATCGCACCCTGGATCGCGGTCGCCCTCTTCGGGGTGGGTATCACCGTGCACCAGTGCGCCACCCTCAGGTCGCTGCCCTGGATCCTGCTCGTGCTGTACGTCGCGTACGGCGCGCAGGTCATCGGCGACGTCTTTCTCGGTGGCGTGCTGTCGGCCTTCGTCGGTGCGCTCTTCGTCCCCCCCGCCACGGCGCTCGTGGCGATGCAGCCGACCGGTCCGGCTGCTCGGGTGAGCTTCATTCCGGCCTTCTGGCTCCTCGTCCCCGGCGCGCTCGGCCTGGTGGGGGTGGCTGATGTCCTGGGCGGCGATGCCGGCGGAACGAACACGCTCGTGGCCACGATCGGAACCATGGTCGCGATCGCGCTCGGGGTGCTGGCCGGCTCGGTGGTGTCGAACCGGATGCAGCGCCCCGCGCTCTGACTCGTTCAGGCGGAACGACTGCCGGCTGCGGCATCCGTCGATGCACCGGCGGTGAGGGCACTGACGAACCGGATGAAGACCGAGATCCACCCGAAGATGATCGAGAACGCGGCGAGCTCGAACGCGGTGAGGTTGTAGTAGGCGACCGGCTCGAAGAGGAGCGCCGACGCGAGCAGCAACACGATGGCGCCGGTGCAGATCACGAAGAACCGCGCCGGCATGCCGCGGAGGATCCAGGGCGAGCCGATCAGCAGGCCGAGGAAGCTGAGGGACAGGCCCACCGCGCACGCGTTGTGCACGGGCATGTTGACATTCACGGGGAAGAGGCCGACGCCGGCGAGGAGCACCCCCATGGCGATGAACACGACCGAGACGATTCGCGGAGCGGAGGCGCGCTGAAGCACCCCGAGCCGCACGAGGGTGCTGAGGTCACGGTCGACGTAGATCGCGAACGTCGTGACGAACGCGCCGCCGACGACCAGCGCGAGGTTGAACAGCGAGCTCGAGAAGTCGTCGCCGGTGCCGAGCTGGCTGAAGTGGTACTCCCACCACTGCGGGTCCTGCACGGTTGCCATGCTGGCCAGCACGGATGTCGCCATGAACACGATGAGCAGCATCGCGAGTTTCGGCGTCGAGATCGACGAGACCGAGAGGTAGATCCCGTACACCGCGAGACCGGATGCCGCGGCGACCGCACCCGTCGACGTCCACACGTCGACGACCAGCCCCTCGAAACTCCGCTGCAACAGCAGGAACGTCACCGTCGTCAGGATGAAGCCGATGATGCCGTGCACCGCCGCGACCGTCGCGACGTCGATCGTGAACTTCCACGACCTCAGCCGGTGCCGCCACTCCTGGCCCGGGAGGTTGCGGGAGCGCCAATAGCCGACGGCGCCGGCGGCGACTCCCGTGAGCAGTACCGCGACCGCCGCGACGAGGCCGACCGAGAGACCGCCCCAGAGCGGCCAGTCGGAGCCGGCGAAGAGCAGCACGGCGATGAGTCCCGCGACCGTGGCGGCGGCGGCTCCGGCAAGGAGGGCCTCCGATTCCACGGCGAGTCGGCGCTGCGGCTGGGAGTCGGCGGCGACGCCCGCCGTGGCAGGTGCGATCATGGCTGGATCGTACGCCCGTGACAACGATTTCGCCGGGAGGTCGTGCGGTCTTCGTCGGGTGTCAGCGCCGAGGCGCGCCGCTCGTTGCCGTGGTGCGGTCGCCGCCGAGTGCGAGCTCGAGCGCGGTGCTCCGAGCCATGGCCCGGCCGCGAACCCGCGCCGCCTCGAATTCGCCAGCACGATCGGAGGCGAGGAGCCGTTCGACGAACGGGCCGTACGTGACGTACGACCGCTGCTCGATGAGGCCCGTGCGCAAGCGCGCCGTCTCGGCGGCGCCGAGCAGCATTCCGGCACGGTCGACGTCGCCGACCGTGGCCGCACAGGCCACCAGCCCCTCGAGTGCGTAGCCGATCCCGTCCTCGTTGCCGAGACGCAGCGAAAGCTCGAGGTGCCGAGCGAACAGTTCGGGGCGCGCGTCGCCGAGTGCGAGGCGGGCCCAGCCGGAGTTCGTGAGCGACAGGCTCTCGACGAAGAGGTCGCCGATGCGGGCGGCATCCTCACGCGTCTCATCGAAGATGGCCGCCGCCGCCTCGGCACGGCCCCGGAACAGCTCGACGCTGCCGAGCGCGCCGCGGAACAGCAGCTCGAAGGTCGGGCGGCCGAGTCCGGTGACGAGTTCGAGGGCACGCCGCTGGGTCGCTTCCGCGCGTTCGAGGTCGGGCGGCGAAGCGGCGGTGCAGGCGATGCTCAGCACGGTGTAGGCGCATGACTCGCTGAACTCGTCGCCCACCGCGTGGAACAGGGCGATGCTCTCTTCGATCTGTGCGGTGTCGACCAGCATTCCGGGCTGCGAGAGTGAGACCCATGAGGAGAATCCGAGTGCGATGGCACGTGTCCGTTCTGCCAGCGGTACGCCGGTCGCAAGGACGTCCTCCATCCACGCCTTCGCTTCGGGCAGCAGATTCCGGATCCACCAGTAGAGCAGCAGGCGCCAGACCGCATCCGCGACGAGGTCGACCTCGCCGATGGCGATGAGGTGGCGGTATCCGGCGCGGAGGTTGTCGCGTTCCGCCTCGAGCCGTGCCAATGCGGCCAACTGCGTCGATCCGCCGAGGAGCGGCTCGATCTGCGCTGCGAGGCGCACGTAGGCGTCGGCGTGCGCGCGGCGCACCGTCTGTGCATCGGGGTCCAGCTCGAATCGCGCGCTCGCGATCTCGCGTACCGGCACGAGCATGGAGAAGAGCGGCACGTCGGCGTCGCCGTGCTGGCGGAGCAGGCTCCCGTCGACGAGCTCGAGGAGCGTGCCGAGCAGGTCGATCGCCCATGGCGCTCCAGCGGTGACCGCCTCGACGGCGTCGAGGCTGAAGTCACCGGCGAAGACGCCCAGCCGCGTGAACATCGCCTGCGCGTCGGGCGTGAGCAGGTCGATGCTCCACTCCACCGTCGCCAGGATCGTGCGCTGGCGCTCGGGAACGTCGCGCGCCGACGTCACGAGCAGCGGGAGCACGCGATCCAGCCGTGCGAGCATGGCTGCCGGGGTGAGCGCGCGGATGCGCGCCGACGCCAGCTCGATCGCCAGCGGCACGCCCTCGAGCGCGCGACAGATCCTGGCGACATCCGCCGCATTCTCAGCGGTCACGTCGAACCGTGGGTCGGCGGCCCGTGCCCGATCCCGGAAGAGCGCGACCGCGGGGGATTCCAGGATGGCGTCCACATCAGCGTGAGCGGGATCCGGCGGGATGGCGAGCGGCTCGACGTCGAAGACCTGCTCCCCGCGCACGCGAAGACGTACCCGGCTCGTCACGAGGAACGTCGCGTCGGGAAGGTCCGTCAGCAGTTCGACGATGTCGGGCGCCGCCTCGACGACCTGCTCGAAGTTGTCGAGCACGATGAGGTCGCGCCGCCCGACCCGAGCGGCTCCGAGCAGCTCGGGGATGGGCCGATCGCCGGTGACCCGCACGCCGAGCTCGCGCGCGATCGCGGGGAGCACGCCCGCCGGGTCGCGCACGTGCTCGAGCGTCACGAATGTCACGCGGTCGAAGGATGGGCCCGCCTCGCGGGCCACCTCGATGGCCAGGCGACTCTTGCCGACGCCGCCGGGACCGACGAAGGTGACGAGGCGCCGTCGATCCTCCACGAGCAGGGCCCGCAGCGCTGCGACGTCGTCCTCGCGGCCCACGGCGTCGGTGAAGGGTGCGGGGATCCGACCGGTCGCCGGTGGATCGGCAGCCGGCGGAACCGGAGCAGCCGTGAATGTGTCCGCCCTCGAGGCGTCGAACCGTTCGGCGAGCAGCGTGGCGAGGTCGCCTTCGACGAGATCGGCCAGTTCATCGGCGGTCGAGAACGACTTGTACGACGTCGTGTCGTCGTCGCGGATGCGGGCGATGAGCTCGTCGAGTCGCTCCTCGCGCTCGGCCGGCTGCTTGACGTACATGAGCTTCGGCATCCCACGTGGGGCGAGCCGGTACTCGTCCTCGAGGCCCGAGATCTCCTCGCCCGGGGCGATCCACCCGTACTGCTGCCAGTAGATGCCGACGAAGACGTCGCTCTGCTCGAGGTAGGCGCGATACAGCTGCCGCGGCGGATGCGGCCTGGCGCCGAGCTCGAACATCACCGGCGCGAGACGGAGCCGCTCGATCGCCGCTCGGGCGGCCCGGCGTTCGGGCTCCAGCTCCTTCAGGGTCGAGCTGACGAACACCCGCAGGCGTTGGTCGGGCGTGCGGATCACCCGCGCCTCCGCCGTGCCGCTCACGACGTCACCCCTGAGGACGGCTCGTGCGCCAGGCTCGCCGGACTCGCCGGACCCGTCGCGGCGGCCACGGTGTCGCGACCGAGCGCCATCTCGAGCACCGCGCGTCGCGGCATCCGTCTCCCGACGATGCGGGACGCTTCGAACTCGGCAGCGCGGTCGGTGGCGAGCACCGCATCGACGAACGTCTCGTACGTGGCGTACGAGCGCTGGTCGCCGATACCCGTGCGGGCACGAAGCGCCTCGGCTGCTCCCAGGAAGACGCCGGCCCGCTCGATGTCGCCGACCGCGGCGGCGGATGCCGCGAGCCCGACGAGCGCGTACGCGTCGCCGTCGACGTTGTGCAGGCGCAGTGAGATCTCCAGGGCTCGGGAGAACAGCTCGGGGTGCGGTTCGCGCTTCGAGAGTCGCAGCCATCCGGCCTGGATGAGTGCGATGCGCTCCGCGAACCGATCGCCCGTGCGTTCGGCGCCCTCGCGAGCCCGATCGAAGCACTCGGAGGCACCTGCGAGGTCCCCGCGAGCCAGCAGGATGCGACCGAGGTTGGATTCGAACAGCGAAAGGAAGGTGGCATCACGCCGGATGGCCGGCAGTTCGAGGGCCGAGCGCTGCAGCGCCTCCGCACGATCGAGGTCTCTCGGCGCGGCCGACATATAGGAGAGCGACGCGAAGGTGAGTGCCTGTCCCTCGCTGAACTCATCGCCCACCTCACGGAAGAACGCGATCACCTCGTCCATGGATTCCGTTCGGATCTCGGCATCCGGCTGCCACACCGCGACCCACGACGAGAAGGCTCGCGCGATGGCGCGGGTGCGCGGGGAGAGGGGAAGCCCCGATTCGAGCACCGTCTCCATCCAGGCCTTCGCCTCGGGCATCAGGCTGCGGATCCACCAATAGAGGAACAGGCGCCACACCGCGTCGGCGACGGGATCGACCTCGCCGATCGCGATCAGATGGCGGTATCCGGCGCGCAGGTTGTCGCGTTCCGCCTCGAGCCGGTCGAGCGCCGCGGACTGGGTCGTGCCGCGCAGCTGCAGGGCGGTCTCGGCGGCCAGACGCACGTAGTACTCGCCGTGCGCGCGGTGCGCCGCCGCGGCATGAGGGTCGAGCTCGAAGCGCGCGGCCGCGATCTCGCGCACCGGCACGAGCATCGAGAAGAACGGCAGGCCGTGGTCGTCGCGCTGCCGAAGCAGGCTGCCGTCGACGAGCTCGAGCAGGGTCTCGAGCAGGTCACCGGCCCAGGGTTCGCCGTCGGCGACCGCCTCGACGGCGTCGAGGCTGAAGTCGCCCACGAACACGCCGAGCCGTTCGAACAGCGCTCGGGCATCGGGCCCCAGGAGGTCGATGCTCCACTCAACCGTCGCGCGAATGGTGCGCTGGCGTTCGGGAACATCCCGCGCAGCCGTGACCAGCAGGGGAAGCACTCGATCCAGTCTGCCGAGCATGGCGGCCGGGGTGAGGGCTCTGATGCGGGCCGCCGCGAGCTCGATGGCCAGCGGCACGCCCTCGAGTGCCCGGCAGATCCGGGCGACATCCTCGGCATTGTCGTCGGTCACGTCGAACCGGGGATCCGCCGCATTCGCGCGATCCCGGAACAGCCGCACGGCGGGAGCTTCGAGGATGGCCTGGTACGAGACCTCGTCGGGATCGCCCGGCAGGGCGAGCGGGTCGACATCGAACACCCGCTCGCCACGAACCCGCAGTCGGACGCGACTCGTGACGAGGAACGTCGCACCGGGCAGGTCGGTGAGGAGCGCGACGACGTCGGTCGCGGCCTCGACCACCTGCTCGAAGTTGTCGAGGACGATGAGGTCGCGCCGGCCGGCGCGCGCGACGCCCAGCTGCTCGCTCAAGGGGCCATCGCCGATCTCGCGAACCCCCAGCTCTCGCGCGATCGCACCCAGCACCTCGCCTGGGTCGCCCACCTGCGCCAGCGGAACGAAGGACACTCGGTCGAAGCGGGCGCCGGCGTTGTGGGCGACCTCGATCGCGAGGCGGCTCTTGCCGATCCCGCCCGGGCCCACAAGCGTGACCAGCCGATTCCCCTCCGCCCCGAGCCAGTCGAGCAGCGTCGACACCTCGCGCTCGCGGCCGACCGCGTCCGAGAACGGGGCCGGAAGGCGTCCCGACGGCGTCGCTTCGCGTGCGGCGGTCGCCGTCCGCGTGTCGGCTCGTGACGCGTCGAACCGTTCGGCGAGCAGCGTGGCGAGGTCGCCTTCGACCAGCCCGGCGAGCTCGTCCGCGGTGGAGAACGCGGTGTACGAGGCGGTGTCGTCGTCCCGGATGCGGCCGATCAGCTCTGCGAGCCGCTCGTCCCGCTCGGCCGACTGCTTCACGTAGATGAGCCTGGGCATCTCGCGCGGGGCGAGCCGGTACTCGTCCTCCAGGCCCGAGATGTCCTCGCCCGGGGCGATCCAGCCGTACTGCTGCCAGTAGATGCCGACGAAGACGTCGCTCTGCTCGAGGTAGGCGCGATACAACTCGCGCGGCGGATGCGGCCTGGCACCGAGCTCGAACATGACGGGCGCCAGGTGCAACCGCTCGATGGCGCGGCGTACGGCTCGTCGCTCGGGCTCCAGCTCCTTCAGGGTCGAGCTGACGAACACCCGCAGCCGCTGGTCGGGCGTGCGGATCACGCGCCCGTCCGTACGCATGCTCACGCCGATCCCGCTCGCGTCGTCGGGCTGCATCCACCTCGATGCCCCATCCTGCAATTGTCAGCCGTCGGCGCGGCCTCCGTCCATCACCTGAACGGGTCTGCCGCGGGGACTGCGCTAGCGTGGATGGCTGATCCCGAGGAGCCGCATGAAACCCGGACCGAGGCGCAGCCTCAGCCAGGCCGACATCGTCGCAGCCGCCTTCGGCATCCTCGAGGCGCAGGGCTTCGGCGCCGTCTCGGTGCGGAGGGTCGCCGCCGCCGTCGGACTCACGCCGGCGGCGATGTACACCTACTTCCCGTCGAAGGCCGCCCTGCTGCGAGCCATGGTCGAGCAGCTGCTCTCGACGACCGACCTGGCTGCGGCATCCGACGACGATCGGCCGTGGCGCGACCGGGTGCACGCACTCGCCGCCGCGCTCCGGTCGCGACTGGCGGAACACGCCGGTGCGATCGTGCTGGTGACGAGCGGCCCACTCGACGGGGCGCATGCGCTCGCCCTCAACGAGGTGCTCATCGCCGGATTCGTGCGCGAGGGGATGCCCGACGCCGAGGGCGCGCACGCAGCGCATGCAGTGCGGTCGTACGTGCTCGGCGCGGCCCTGCTCGACGCGGGGACCGCCGCGGCGGCCGGCGACGGGTCGCACGAGCCGGGCGTGCCGCTCTGGTCGGATGCCGCGGGGTTCCCCCGCAGCGCGGCGACCGGCGACGTCTCCTCGGGCGATGCCGGATTCCGCTTCGGCCTCGACCGGTTGCTCGATGGCCTCGAGCGACGCGTTCCGGTGCTCGAGTAGGCCGCATGCGACGAGGCGCCGACCCACCAGGGCCGACGCCTCGTCGGTGCATCCGTCAGGTCACTCCGCGCGGGGCGGGGTGATGCTGATCAGTGCTGCGCGGTTGTCATCCATGGCCTTCTTGACCGTGATGACCGTGCCGTAGCCCACGCCCGAGTCGGCCGGGTTGCCCGAACCGAACGGGCCGAGGCCGATGTCGAGACCGTCGTACGCCGGCAGGCGGTTGCCCAGCAGGTCGTACAGCGGCGTCGTGTACTGCGCGTTGCCCAGCGACGGGACGACCGTCGAAGCGTCACGGTCGCGGTAGTAGAGCTGGCCGGTCGCCGCGTTCAGGGCGAAACCGGGCACCCAGCCCCGGTCGTCGGTGAAGGTGCTCACCGGCTCCTGAGCCGCGACGTCGGTGCAGTACTCGGTGAGCGCGGCGTCCGTGATGCACTCCGTGAAGGGGTACGTCTTGGTCAGGCCGAAGGCCGCGTTCGAGGACTGCGCTCGCGAGGGCATCACGTTCAGCGTCGACGGGTCGAGGTCGGCCGCGGCACCCGTGCGCTGCAGCGGGTTGAAGTGGCTGTCGACGATCAACAGCCCACCCTTGGCGCCGTAGCTCGGCAGCGCCGCCTCGTTCGTGGTGATCTGGTTCGAGCTGCCGTAGGTGGTGTCGCGGTACCAGACCAGTGCGCCCGGCGCGTTGTAGGCGAGCTTCTCGACCTTCCAGGCGTCGACGCTGTAGGTCGAGTTGTAGGCGTACTTCAGGCCCTCGTCGAACCCGTCGAAGTTGCGCCATTCGACCAGGTAGTACTGCGCCTTGATCGAGGTGCCGGTGTCCATGCGCCAGCCCGGGCCGGTGGTCGTCGTGAACGACGCGACCTCGGTGGCCCAGCCGTTCTCGCCGCCCTCGACGTCGTCGCTCCACACCACGGTGCCGCCGCTGGTCAGCGCGAAGTCGTCGCTGAACCAGCCCCGGTCCTGGTATGCGGCATCCGTCGCCAGGCGCAGTCGCACGTCGACCGTCTGTCCGGCGTACGCCGAGAGGTCGATGTAGTGGTGCGCCCAGCCGTGCGTGTCACCCGAGAGTCCGTACTTCTTGTTGCCGTAGTCGGCCATGCGGCCGTTCGGGTCGGCGTAGTTGTCGGGCGTCGAGACCTCGGTGCCGTTCTCGGCGTAGACCTTCTGCTCGGTCCACGTCGTGCCGCCGTCGGTCGAGACCTCGACGAAGCCGAAGTCCCAGTCGGACTCGATCACGTAGTCGTTCCACATCCAGAACCTGGCGTCGGCGGGAACGTTCTCGATCGTGCGGCCCAGGCGCAGGTCGGCCCAGTCCTGATCCGCCCCGGTGTACCACATGTTCTCGCCGCTGTGCGGCTCGGCGAGGGTCACCACCTTGTCGGGCAGGTTGATCTTGACGCCGTCCTGTGTGCCCTTCTTCGGCCGCGAGTTCTGGCCGACCTTGACGGTGGTGGCGTCGTCGCCGGGGTTCAACTCGACGGGGTCGGCCCAGCCGAGCACCCACTTGTCCCAGAGGCCCATGTGGCTCGGCATCGACTGGAAGATCGGACCCGAGTGCGAACCCGACGACATGAGGTCCCAGAAGTCGATGTCGGAGCTGCCGACGCCCGAGGTGTCGTACAGGTCGGGCAGGCCGAGGTCGTGGCCGTACTCGTGCGCGAACACGCCGACGCCCGAGTCCTCGGGCTGCACGATGTAGTTCGAGAGCTTGAGGTCGGTGCCCGGGATGTCGGCGCCGCCGGCCACGGCCGACGAGTGCGCCCAGATCGCATAGGTGCCCTCGGCGCCGCCGCCGCCCGACTTGTCCTCACCGGCGTGCACCAGCACGACGTGGTCGATCACGCCGTCGGGCTCGAGCACATTGCCGTCGCCGTCGCGGTCGCCCTGGTCCTCGATGTCGTACTCGTCCCACGGGAAGTCGGGCTGCGCGGCAGCGAGCGCAGCGACGGCGTCGATGGGCAGCTGGCCGGGGCCGAGCGGGTTGTCGGGGTGACCCTGCATGTCCTGGATCGCGCCGGCCTCGTACTCGCCCGCCTCGTTCTTGAAGCAGAGGCTCGCGCCGTAGTAGGCCTCGGAGTGCGGCACCATGATCCACGGAGTCGCCTCACCGGTGACGGTGTACGCGCCGCGTGACATCTCCTCGTACATGGCCTTCATCGTGTAGCCCGAGATGTCGAAGCCGGGCTTGCCGTCGGGGCCGGTGAGATCGGTGCGGACGCGCTCGGTGATGCCTTCGTCGGTGAAGAGCATCTTGTTGAAGTGCTCGGACGAGAAGTCCTCGACCCACATCGAGTTGTTGTCTTCGAGCTCGTAGTCGGCGGGGTTCGGGATGTTATTGTGCAGCGGCCCGTTCTGCACGGAGCCCGGCTTGCAGTCGGTCGCGCCGAACGCGGTCGGAACGTACGAGCCGGTGAAGTCGTCGTTGGCGGTGTCCGAGAACTCGACGAGGATCGTCAGCAGCTTGGCCTCTTGCGTCGTCTTCGACTGCTTGAGCTGCTTCTGCTTGATCGCCTTCGGGCTCGCGCCGGTCTGGATCGACTTCGACTCGAGCATTGCGAGCCCCTGAGCGGCGACCGGGTTGCCCTGGCCGAACTTGCGGTCGAGCGCATCGGCTTTGGCGATGGCCGCGTCTGCGTCGACGGCGGCGGCCCCGTCGGCCACTGTCGCGCCCGTGATGTCGACCCCGGCTTCATCGTCGGAGCCGAATGCCGTCTCGGCGCGCGGAGCGACGTAGTTCATGTAGTACTCGGAATCGCCGATCACCGGCGGCGACACCGGCGACTCCGCTGCGACCGCAGAGCCCGCTCCCAACGACACCAGACCGGTGGCGGCGAGCGCGAGCACTGGAATGGCCGCGACCGCGCGCTTGCGCGCGCGGGGCGTGGATCCAGACATGCTTCTCCCTTCGAGTGCCCGACGAGTTGACGTCAGGGCACGAAACAACGCCCGCCGGTAGACGGACGTAAACGGCATCCTGCCCCGAGAAGGGGGGTCATGGGAAGATTCGCGAGCAGATTTCTTGCGTGAGGATGCCTCAACTTAACGATATCGCCGCATTTCGCGCGGCGAAACGGCGAAAACCACCGTTGGGCCGCCGAGGGACGACGGGGAAGCTGCATCCGGGGCGGCGCATTCGCCCGATCGTGCGAGCGGCTGCCGCATCCGGCGGCACTGTGCGGCGTACGATCTGGCCAGGGGGTCGATGATGCTGGAAACGCACGGGACGGGTGCGCGGCGTCGGCTGGCGGCATCCGTGCTCGTCATGTCCGTCGGTGCCATGGCGGTCGGCTTGGCGGGATGCTCGAGCGGGGGATCGGGAGGCGATCCCTCGGGAGGGGCCTCGGCGCTTCCACCGGTGATCGTGGAGCTCGACACGGTCGACGGCACGGCGGTGGAGGTGCCCGAGGGATCTTCGATCGACCTGACGGGCGACGACGAGACGTTCACCGAGTGGACGGCCGAGATCGCAGACCCGTCGATCGTCGAGTTCGTGCCCGGCCGCGACGATGGAAGCGCTCAGTTCAACCCGGGCCTCACCGCCGAGTCGGTGGGTGAGACCGAGGTCGTGCTCGAGAACGGCGAGACCGGCGACACCGTGACCTTCACGGTCGAGGTCGTGCCGAAGTCGGGCGGAGGGTGAGGTCGGCCGAAGGCTGATGCAGGCCGGAGAGAGAGTGCGCGCGGACGTTACTGAGTCGAGCCGAGCAGCAGTCCGCGTAACTGGTCGGTGGAGTGCACCACCGCGAGCGCGTCGCCGGCTTCGGCCGGGGAGCCGTAGCCCCACTCGACCATGATGGTGGGCACGCCGTTGGCCGCGGCCCCGAGGGTGTCGTAGCCGCGGTCGCCGACCATCACCGCGTTGCTCGTGTCGATGCCGTTCTCCTGCAGTCGTCGCAGCGCCTCGGCGACGACGTCGGCCTTGGTGCTGAGCTCCTCGTCGTCGCTCGCGCCGGTGATCACGGTGAAGTACTCGCTGAGGCCCGCGTGATCGAGCACGATGCGAGCCATCGACTCGGGCTTGGAGGTCGCGAGGGCGATGGGGATGCCGGCTGCGTGCAGCCGCTGGAGGACGCCCGCGACGCCCGGGAACACCGGGGAGCGCAGCACGTGCTCGCCGTAGTGGTCGCGGTAGATGTTGAGGGCCTCCCACGCCTCGGCGTCGTCGAAGCCCGCAGTCAGGCGCAGGCTGTCGAGCAGCGGCGGGCCGACGTACGAGCGGAGCACCTCATCGGAGGGGACATCGAGCCCGAGTTCCGTGAACATGTGCGCGAGCGACGCCGTGATGTCGGCTGCGGAGTCGACGATCGTGCCGTCGAGGTCGAACAGCACCGCCGACCAGGTTCGCGGGGGCGCGATGGTCTGATTGGGCATCGTGGAAGTCATCGCAACATCATATGGGTACGTAATCTGAGCCCTTCTCAGGGAGAGAACGCTCTCATACGGCGGCGACCTCCACAAGGGGCTGGTTCAGAACAACCTGGCGTGGCCGCTGTCGATACCGCGCATGGCGTCGTAGTCGAGCACGACGCAGCGGATGCCCCGGTCCTCCGCGAGCACGCGGGCCTGCGGCTTGATCTCCTGGGCGGCGAACACCCCGGTCACCGGCGCGAGGCGCGGGTCGCGGTTCATGAGCTCGAGGTAGCGGGTGAGCTGCTCGACGCCGTCGATGTCGCCGCGCCGCTTGAGCTCGACGGCGACCGACGCCCCCGTGGCATCCGTCGCCAGGATGTCGACCGGCCCGATCGCCGTCATGTACTCGCGGCGCACGAGCCGGTGTCCCTCGCCGAGGAGCTCGATCTGCTCGGCGAGCAGCTGCTGCAGGTGCGCCTCGACGCCGTCCTTCACGAGTCCGGGGTCGACACCCAGCTCGTGCGACGAGTCGTGCAGCACCTCGTGGATCGACACGATGAGCTGGTCGGCCGTCTTCCTGTGCGTGACCTTCCACACCGCGGCGACCCCCGCGGCCCGCTGCTCGTCGTCGGGGTCGACGGTCTCGAGGGTGCATGGCGGGCTCATCCAGTTGAGCGGCTTGTAGCTGCCCCCGTCGGAATGCACGAGCAGGCTGCCGTCGCCCTTGATCATGAGCAGGCGCGTCGCGAGCGGGAGGTGGGCGGAGAGCCTCCCCGCGTAGTCGACGGAGCATCGGGCGATCACGAGACGCACCTGTCGAGTGTACGGCGAGCGGATGCCGCGAGCCGATGCCATGGTCCGTTGCCGCATCGCCGGGGCGGATGCCGCCGCCGGCGTCGGGCTCGCGCTCAGGCCTGCCGCGGCGCGTCGTCGGGTCGCGCCTCGTGGTGGCGGCGTCCGTGCGTGCGCTCGCGCTCCTTCATCTCGGCCTCGTAGACGTGGCGACGACCCTGGATGAGGGCGTCCCGGGCCGCTCGCTCGGCATCCTTCACGGCGGCGTAGTAGCCGTCGTCGTACTCTTCCACGACCTGGAACGTCCAGCGGCCCTCGAGCACATTGCGGCCGACGACCTCCTCCTCGATGCGGTCGGCGATCGCTTCGTGTCCGGCCGCGCGGAACAGCTCGACGGCCTCGCCGATCGCCAGGTCCGCCGTGCCGGTCAGGCGGTGGAAGCGGTAGAGCGAGCCGCGGGCGTCTTCGATCACCTCGAGCGCCTCGGAGAGCTTGCCGAGGGCGTCGACGGTGCCGTCGTCGACGCCTGGCGGTCGGGTGTGCTCGGGAAGCGGCTCGTCGCGAGCGGACGCGCTTCCGCCTGCGGCCTTGGCGGCAGCCCTCGAGTCTGGCGCGGTCATGTCGGCATTCTGCCGTGCTGCCCCGGCCCGCGGCAGCCCCCGTGCGGGGAATTCGGCAGCATGCCGGCGGTCGTACTGGCCGTTACGCGCCGCGCGCGCCGGCGCGGGCGCGCGGGCCGGGCTGCTCCCGCGCGGCAGGAGCCGCCCGGCCGGCCATCGCCCTGAGCGCGAGCAGGAGGATCAGCCCGTTGAGGATTCCGAACGTCTGGCCGAGGAACCCGATGAGCGGCGGGCCGACCAGGAACGCGCAGTACCCGATCATGGCGACCGCGCTGACGCGGGCTGCGGCATCCGCCCGATCGCGCACATCGGCCGCGGCCGACATGCCGACTGGGAACGCGAGGGAGCAGCCGATACCCCAGAGCACCGTGCCGGCGATGATCATCCACGGCTCACTCGAGAAGATGAACAGCGCGAGGCCCACAACACCGATGGCCGACATGCTCTGCAGCATCGCGACGCGACCGAACCGGTCGATGAACGGGCCTCCGAACACCCGAGCGGTCGTGATCGCGATCGTGAACACGGTGAACATGGCGGCGCCGGCGGTCTGGTCGAGGCCGTGGCCGTCGACGGCGGCGATGGCCAGCCAGTCGTTGGCGCTGCCCTCGGCGAACGACATGCCCAGCATGACGACGCCGATCAGGAGCAGGCGAGGGTCGGCCCAGACCCGAAGGCTGCGCTTGACCCGCGTGCTCCGCGGCTCGCGGGGGGCTTCGGCGTGCGGGCCGTCGCCCGGCTCCTCGCGCACCGGCACGAACCGAACGGCGATGATCGCGACGACGCCGATGAGGCCGGCGATGATGCCGAGGTGGCCCCACACCGGAAGTGCGATGGCGGATGCCGCGACCGCGAGCGCTGCGCCGGCGACCGTGCCGAAGCTGAAGAACGCGTGCATGAGCGGCATGACGGTCTTGCCGAGCTCCCGTTCGGCCTCGGCCCCTTCGACGTTCATCATGACGTCGACCGATCCGTTGCCGAATCCGAACAGTGCGAGGCCGATGACGACCAACGGCACGGACGGCGTGATCGAGCCGCCGATCCCGATCAGCACGAGTCCGGCAGAGACGAGCAGCAGGACGCCCGACATGCCGAGGCGGGCGCCGAAACGTGCCATGATCCACGGCGCGCCGACGAGTCCGATGATCGAGCTGATCGACATGGCCAGGATGATCAGGCCGACGCCCTGCGTGCTGACGCCGATCTCGTCGCGGATCGCGGGAAGTCGCGCGACCCAGCTGGCGAGGCTCAGCCCCGACAGGAAGAAGATCGTGAAGACGGCGTTGCGCCACGCGACCAGCTCACGACGGGGCCGGGCGGGCCCGGCGGGGCTCACGCGGTGCTCGTCGTGGGTCTCTGCCATGTCGGTCTCGGGGTGCTGGTGCTGCGACATTACTGCCTCGTGGTCGGGGCCGTGATCGGAGTCGTGGTCGGATCTCGGCGAGAACAGGCGGGCCGACGCTCGTCGGAACGTCACGCTCGAATCGATTCGATCGAATCGATTCGACCACGATACGCCCGCGCAGAGGCCGTGCGCAAGCCATCGTCAGTCACGTGCCGGCCGGCTCGGTACGATGTTCCGGTCACCTCGACGTGCGTCGTGACCCTCGGCGCACGAGCCCGGCGCCGGCACATCCCGCGGGCGCCCGTACGAAGAAGGCAGCCGATGAAGGCCCTGTACAAGCCCGCGCCCGCCGCGGGACTCGAACTCGTCGATCGTCCCGAGCCCGAGCCGGGGCCGGCAGACGTGAAGATCCGGGTGCTGCGCACCGGCATCTGCGGCACCGATCTCCACATCGAGAAGTGGGACGACTGGGCCGCCGCCGAGATCCGTGCGCCCCTCGTGCCCGGTCACGAGTTCTACGGCGAGGTCGTCGAGGTGGGCGAGCTGGTGCACGACGTGGTCGTCGGCGACCACGTCTCGGGCGAAGGGCACATCGTGTGCGGCATGTGCCGCAACTGCCGCGCCGGACGTCGGCAGATGTGCATCCGCACGAAGGGCGTGGGTCTCCACCGCGACGGCGCATTCGCCGAGTACATCGTCATCCCCGGCGAGAACGTCTGGGTGCACCACGCCACCGTCGAACCCGAGGTCGGCGCCATCTTCGACCCGTTCGGCAACGCCGTGCACACCGCCCTCGCGTTCTCTGTCGTCGGCGAGGACGTGCTGGTGACCGGCTGCGGGCCGATCGGCCTGATGTCGATCGCGGTCGCGCGCCATGTCGGTGCCCGCTTCATCGTCGCGAGCGACGTGAGCCCGGCCCGCCTCGAGCTCGCACGTGCGATGGGGGCGGATGCCGCGGTCGACGTGTCGCGCGAGCGGATCCGCGACGTGCAGGGCCGTCTCGGCATGCGCGAGGGCTTCGACGTCGGCTTCGAGATGTCGGGATCGGCAGCGGCCCTGCCCGAGATGATCGAGAACATGAACCACGGCGGCCGAATCGCGCTGCTCGGCCTCCCCGCCGAACCGTTCGCGATCGACTGGGGCAAGGTCGTGACGCACATGCTCACGATGAAGGGCATCTATGGTCGCGAGATGTTCGAGACGTGGAACTCGATGAGCGCGATGCTGCAGACCAGCACCGAGCTCCGCTCGCGCGTCGCGTCGATCATCAGCGACCGCTACCCGGCGCGACAGTGGCGCACCGCCTTCGACGCGGCCGCATCCGGCGGCGTCGGCAAGGTCATCCTCGACTGGACGGAGGTCTAGGCATGTACGGAACGATTCGCGACCAGCTCCGGGACGAGCTCGAGGTGATCGAGGCGGCCGGGCTCACGAAGCGCGAGCGCGGCATCCACGGTCCGCAGTCGTCCGAGGTGGAGGTCGGGGGCCGCGACATCCTGAACTTCTGCGCCAACAACTACCTCGGCCTCGCGAACGACCCGCGCATCGTCGAGGCGGCACATCGCGGTCTCGACGAGTGGGGCTACGGCATGGCGAGCGTGCGGTTCATCTGCGGCACGCAGGAGCAGCACCTCGAGCTCGAGCGGCGCGTGTCCGAGTTCCTCGGATACGACGACACCATCCTGTTCTCGTCGTGCTTCGATGCGAACGGCGGCGTCTTCGAGGTGCTGTTCGGCGCCGACGACGCGATCATCTCTGACGAGCTGAACCACGCGTCGATCATCGACGGCATCCGGCTCTCGAAGGCGCGCCGGTTCCGCTACCGGAATCGCGACATGGCCGACCTCGAGGCCCAGCTGCAGGAGGCGGCCGACGCACGCCGGCGCGTGATCGTCACCGACGGCGTCTTCTCGATGGACGGGTACATCGCGCCCCTGCGCGAGATCTGCGACCTCGCCGAGCGGTACGAGGCGCTGGTCTTCGTCGACGACTCGCATGCGGTGGGCTTCGTCGGCGAGCACGGCCGGGGAACGCCGGAGTACTGCGGCGTCGAAGGCCGCATCGACATCACGACCGGCACCTTCGGGAAGGCGCTCGGCGGGGCATCCGGTGGCTACGTCTCCGCGCGCCAGGAGATCGTCGACCTGCTGCGGCAGCGGGCGCGGCCATACCTCTTCTCCAACACGCTCGCCCCCGCGATCGTCGCCGGCACGCTGCAAGCGCTCGACCTGCTCGCCTCGTCGGGTGAACTGCGCGAGCGGCTGAAGGCCAGCGCCGCGCTGTTCCGCTCGCTGATGACGGATGCCGGCTTCGACCTGCTGCCCGGCGAGCACGCGATCGTGCCCGTCATGTTCGGAGACGCGGCGCTGACGGCGCGCATCGCCGACGGGCTGCAGCGGCACGGCGTCTACGTCACCGCCTTCTCGTACCCGGTCGTGCCGAAGGGCAAGGCTCGGATCCGCGTGCAGCTGTCGGCGGCGCACTCGGACGACGAGATCCGCCGCTGCGTCGAGGCGTTCGTCGCGGCCCGCCACGAGGTCGGCGCGGCCGGGTAGCGCGGCGCAGCCCGGTCGTCGAGTAGCGCCCGGCGCAGCCGGACGCGTATCGAGACGTTGCCGGAGGAGGATCTCGATACGCGTCGCCTCCGGCGGCGCTCCTCGATCGCCGCGCGGCGCGGGTCCGGTCGTCGAGTAGCGCCCGGCACCGCCAGTTCGTCGAGTGGCGCCCGGCGGGGCCGGACGCGTATCGAGACGTTGCCGGAGGAGGATCTCGATACGCGTCGCCTTCGGCGGCGCTACTCGATCACCGCGCGGCGCCAGTCCGGTCGTCGAGTGGCGCCCGGCACCGCCCGGTCGTCGAGTAGCGCCCGGCGCCAGCCGGACGCGTATCGAGACGTTGCCGGAGGAGGATCTCGATACGCGTCGCCTTCGGCGGCGCTACTCGATCACCGGGCGGCGCAGCCGTCGCCTTCGGCGGCGCTACTCGATCACCGCCCGGCACAGCTGGCGGCGCTACTCGATCACCGCTCGCTCGAATCGATTCGATCGTAGAATCGAATCGTGAACGGAGAGCCTGCGCCGCACACCGGCACCATCGCCCGCCCGACGCTCGCCGACGTCGCGGCGAAGGCCGGCGTGTCGGCCTCGACCGCCTCGCTGGCCTTCAGCGGCGCCGGTCCGGTGTCGGATGCCACGAAGCAGCGCGTGCTCGCCGCGGCATCCGAGCTCGGCTATGCTGGTCCCGATCCCCGCGGGCGGTCACTTCGCAGAGGACGCTCGGGCATCGTCGGCGTGGTGCTCGAGGAGCGCATCCGCGCCGCCTTCCTCGACCCCGTGAAGATCCAGATGCTCGACGGCCTCACCGAGGGCATCGCGCCGCTCGGGGCCGGCCTGCTGCTCCTGACCGACACGGGCGAGACCGGCGACACCGCCCTGGGCATCGAGAGCGCCCCCGTCGACGCCGTCGTGCTCGTCGGGTGCAGCCCGCGCCTGTCGCACTCGGTCGAGGCACTGCGTCGTCGCGGCATCCCTGCGGTCGCCATCGAGGGCGCGACGGCCGAGGATGTTCCGGAGATCTCGCTCGACAACCGCGAGGCGACCAGGCGTGCCGCAGAGCACCTGCGTGAGCTCGGCCACACGGATGTCGCGCTCGTCACGCTTCCCCTCGACCCCGAGCGCACGCGTGGCCCCATCACCGAGCAGCTCGCCTCGAACAGCACCGCCGACACCGCCAGGGAGCGGCTGCTCGGGGTGTGGGACGTCTTCCCCCACGCGACCGGGCGCGCTGCAGCCGCGAGCTCGGTCGAGGAGGGCTGGGCCGCCGCGAAGGAGCTGCTCGCCGACCCCGCGGCTCGCCCCACGGCGATCATCGCGCAGAGCGACCTGCTCGCCGCCGGCGTCATCTGGGCCGCGGAGGAGCTCGGTATCGCGGTACCCGCCGAGCTGAGCGTGGTCGGGTTCGACGGCATCCGTGTCGACGGGCTGCAGCACGACCTGACGACGCTGGTGCAGCCCTCGGTGGCGAAGGGCCGGGCGGCCGGCGAGGCGCTCGTGCGGTTGCTCGAGGGCGAGCCCGGTCTGCCTGCCGAGGCGATGCACTTCACGAGCACGCTGCATGTGGGGGATACCACCGCGCCGCCGCGCGGCTGAAGGGCCCGGTCAGGCCGATCCCACGACCAGCCACGCCGTGCCCCTCGCGCGGAGCCAGAGCGTGACCGCCCGCGCCGCCAGGTAGCCGATCGCGAACGATGCGGTGAGCCAGGCCAGCGACGCGGCACCGGGCAGCCCCGCGGCATCCGACCACCAGACCACCCCGAGCGCGAGCGGCACGAACACGGCGAGATTCACCAAACCGGTCCACGCGAGGTAGCGGGCGTCGCCCGCACCGATGAGCACGCCGTCGAGCACGAAGACGAGCCCGCCGAGCGGCGCCGAGAGCCCGAGCACCACGAGCGACGGCGGCAGCAGCGCAGCAACCTCGGCCGACGACGTGAACACGACCGGCAGCACCCAGGCGGTCGCGATGACGAGCCCGCCGAGCACGACGCCCGACCCGACTCCCCAGAGCAGGCACCGACGAAGCACGGCTCGAACGTGGTCGACGTCTCCTGCGCCGAGCCCCTTGCCGACGAGCGCCTGCGCCGCGATCGCGAGCGCGTCGAGCGCGAACCCGAGGGTGAAGTACAGCGTGATCGCCACCTGGTAGGCCGCGAGCTCGTCGGATCCGAGTGCGGTCGCCGCCCAGGTGGCGAGCAGCAGGGCCGCGCGCAGGCTCGCCGTGCGGAGGAACAGCCAGCCACCCGACGCCGCGCCGCGCAGCAGTCCCGCATGGTGCGGCCACGGGCTCGCCCCGACGCGCGTGGCGTGGCGCGCGATCACGATGAGGTACACCACGACCATGCCCCACTGCGCGATGACGGTGCCGATCGCCGACCCCGCGATCCCCAGGCCGAACCCGTAGATGAAGAGCGCGTTGAGCGCGATGTTCGCGGTGAAGCCCACGCCGGCCACCCAGAGGGGCGTGCGCGTGTCCTGCAGTCCGCGGAGCAGGCCCGATGCGGCGAACACGAGGAGCATGGCGGGCAGGCCGGCCATCGAGATCGAGAGATAGGTGGATGCCGCCTCCGCGACCTGCGCGGATGCCCCGAAGATGCCGACGAGCCACGGCGTCGCGAACCACCCGGCAAGGGCGATCACGACGCCGAGCCCGAGTGCCAGCCACAACCCGTCGACGCCGGATGCCACGGCGCCGCGCTCGTCGCCGGCGCCGAGCCGGCGCGCCACCATGGGGGTCGTCGCGTAGGCGAGGAACACCATCAGCCCGATGATCGTCTGCAATACCGCGCTCGCGAGCCCCAGACCGGCGAGGGGCGTCGCGCCGAGGTGCCCGACCATCGCGGTGTCGGTGAGGAGGAAGAGCGGCTCGGCGATCAGCGCACCGAGCGCGGGCACCGCGAGGCGCAGGATGTCGCGGTCGACGGCGCGTCGCGCGGAGGACGTGGTTGGAATGGTCATCGGTGTTTTCGAGCCTAGGCCGCGCCCCTGACAGCGACGAGAAAAGTGGAAAGCGGATAGTGCGCTCCGTCTGCCTTTGCCGCTACGTTTGTCGCACAGGTCGGCCCTTGTGGCCGCGAGCCGCAACGATGACGTGCGGCTCGCCCGTCGGAGGGCGTCGATCGCATCGATGCACGAAACGCGATACGAGAAAGCGAGACCACCGATGAGAACCACCTCTCCACCCGTCCGATGGCGCAGGCGAGCGCTTGCGGCCGCCGGGGCGCTGATCCTCGGCACGTCACTGATGACGGCCACCGCCGCGACGGCCGCCGACGAAGACCCCCGTGAGGGACTCATGCCGGGGTACTTCGACGCCGGGATGGCGACGAGCAACATCGACCTGCTGGCGAGCCTTCCACGCGAGGCGCCGTTCGACGCCCCGCCGGGCAACTTCGGTTTCGTGAACTCCGACCTGGCGTTCACGGGCGATCACGCCATCGTCGGCAACTTCAACGGCTTCCAGGTGTACGACATCGAGGATGGCGCAGCTCCGACGCTGCGGTCGTCGTTCGTGTGCCCCGGCGGCCAGGGCGACGTGTCGGTCTACGGCGACCTGCTGTTCATGTCGGTCGAGGAGACCCGCGGCCGGATCGACTGCGGCACGCAGGGCGTGCCCGGCCAGGTCAACACGGACCGGTTCCGCGGCGTGCGCATCTTCGACATCAGCGACATCGACAACCCGGTGCAGCTGCCGGGCGTGCAGACGTGCCGTGGCTCGCACACGCACACGCTGGTGACCGACCCCAACGACTCCGAGAACATCTACATCTACAACTCGGGTACATCGGGAGTCCGGCCGGCCGCAGAGCTCGCGGGCTGCGAGAACGCCAACTCCAACACGCAAACCCCCGTCACGTCGGGCAACCCCACCCAGTGGCGCATCGACGTCATCAAGGTGCCGCTCGCGGCGCCGCAGACGGCGTCGATCGTCAGCCAGCCGCGGATCTTCATCGACCCGGCGACCGGCGCGTTCAACGGCCTGCAGAACACCCCGGCGGGTACCGCGCACCCGAGCGGCACGGCGTACAGCCCGCTGCCCAACACGAACACGTGCCACGACATCACGGCCTACCCCGAGATCGGGCTCGCCGCGGGCGCGTGCCAGGGCAACGGCATCCTGATGGACATCTCCGACCCGGCGAACCCGGTTCGGATCGACGCGGTCGCCGATCCGAACTTCTCGTACTGGCACTCGGCGACGTTCAACAACGACGGCACGAAGGTCATCTTCACCGACGAGTGGGGTGGCGGAACCTCCGCCCGCTGCCGTGTGACCGACCAGCCCGAGTGGGGCGCGAACGCACTGTTCGACATCGTCGACGGCAAGCTGGAGTTCCAGAGCTACTACAAGCTCCCGGCCGTGCAGACGAGCCAGGAGAACTGCGTGGCGCACAACGGTTCGATCGTGCCGGTGCCGGGTCGCGACATCATGGTGCAGGCCTGGTACCAGGGCGGCCTGTCGGTGATCGACTTCACCGACACGGCGAACCCGGTCGAGATCGCGTACCTCGACCGCGGTCCGATCGATGAACCGAACTCCACGGGGCTGAACCTCGGCGGGTACTGGTCGACTTACTGGTACAACGGCAACGTGCTCGGCAGCGAGATCGCGCGCGGTTTCGAGAGCCTGGCATTCACGCCGAGCGAGCACCTGTCGGCGAACGAGATCGCCGCCGCGGGCGAGATCGAGCTGGCCGAGTTCAACGCGCAGCTGCAGACCAAGCTGGTGCACGCGCCGAGCTTCGCGGTCGTGCGGTCGTTCGTCGACCAGGCCGAGCGTGACGGCACCCTGAGTGGCAACGCGCTGAAGCAGGTGCGCAAGTCGATCGACCAGGCCGAGAAGCTCTCGGGCGGGTCGGCGAGCGCCAATGCCGTGGCGACGCTCCTCGGCAACGCGGCTCGCACGTCGGGTGCCGCAGCCGACTCGAACCTCGTGCAGGCGCTCAATGCGCTCGCCGAGTCGATGGGTTGATCGACCCGATCACGACGATCGCATGAGGGAGGCCGGGCCGCGTGCCCGGCCTCTCTTCGTGCGATGACTCATGCGCAGGTCAGAGCGGCAGAACCGAGTCCCGTCGTGCCGCACCCGCCGACCCCGCGTCAGGACGTGCGCGCGGCCAGCATCTCCTGCATGCGGGCGATCTCGATGCCCTGGTCCGACTCGACGTGGCGTGCGAACTCGCCGATCGCGGGCTCCTGGCCGCCGCCGTCGCGGTAGAGCTCCTCCACCATCTGCAGCGCGCCCTGATGGTGCTGGATCATGTACTCGAGGAAGAGCCGGTCGAACTCAGCGCCCTCGGCCGCTTCCAGGCGATCGAGTTGCTCGTCGGTGAGCATCCCCGGCATCTCCGCCGCGCCGTGCCCGTCGTGGCCGTCGCCTCGGATCGGCTGGGAGCGTTGCTGCATCCACTTCGCCATGAGGTCGAGCTCGTCCTCCTGGCTGACCTTCATCCGCTCGGCGAGCAACCGGATGTCGCGGTCGTCGGTGCGTTCGTCGACGAACTCGGTCATCACGATCGCCTGGTAATGGTGGTCGATCATGTTCCGCATGAAGACCACGTCGGCTTCGACGTGCGCCGGAGCCTCGATCGCCTCAGCCTCCTCGGGCGACATCGTGCGGTTCGGCTGGCCGGGTGCTCCGAGCTGGACGACCGGCTGGGTGGGCTCGGGATCCGCATCAGCCGTGCACGCGGTCATGCCGAGCGCGAGCACCGCCACAACTCCCAACCGCCAGGACCGCCTCATCGCCGTCACCCGGTTCCTCGCCATCGAATCGAAGGGGGGTCGCACGCGCACCCCGAGGTGATCGCCCGCGACCGCTTTTTGGATGGTGTCCATATAAGCCGAAGTCGCCCATCGACGCGAACTCCGGCGCTGACGGGCGAGCGCACCCACGGTGTGCGGGCACAGTGCGAATAGGCTCAGGGGATGACGAAGCTCTCCTCAGGAATCGCGCTCGACGAACTCGATCCCGAGGTGCGTCCGCAGGACGACCTCTTCCGCCACGTGAACGGCCGGTGGATCGAACGCACCGAGATCCCGGCAGACAAGGCCCGCTACGGCTCGTTCCTCGTGCTGCACGAGGAGGCCGAGCAGGCCGTGCGCGAGATCATCGAGGAGGCCCAGCGGGCCGAGCCGGGCTCCGAAGCCCGCAAGGTCGGGGATCTCTACGCCAGCTTCATGGACGAGCAGCACGTCGAACTCCTGGGTGCGTCGCCGATCGCCGCGCAGCTCGTGGAGGTGTCGCTCATCAACTCGGTGGAGTCGTTCCTCGAGACGCTGGGCCGACTCGAGCGGCAGGGCGTGTCGGGCTTCGTGCAGCTCTACGTCGACAACGATCCGGGCAACCCCGAGCGCTACCTCGTCTTCGTCGAACAGGGCGGCATCGGACTGCCCGACGAGAGCTACTTCCGTGAAGAGCGCTTCGCGGCAGTGCGCACGGCCTACGGTACGCACCTCGAGCGCATGTTCGCCCTCGCGAAGCTCGACGACGCGGCCGACCGCGCCGTTCGGGTCTTCGACCTCGAGACCGACCTGGCCAAGGTGCACTGGAACAACGTCGACACGCGTGACAGCGAGAAGACGTACAACCTGTACCGATGGCCGGATGCCGCGGCCGCGGCATCCGTGGGTCTGCAGATCTGGCGCGACGCCATGGGCGTTCCCGAGGGCGCCTTCGACGAGCTGGTGCTGCGTGAGCCGAGCTTCGTCGAGGGTCTCGGCAAGCTGCTCACCGCCGAGCGGCTCCCGGCGTGGAAGGACTGGCTCGCCTGGCAGGTGATCCGCTCGAGCGCCGCGTACCTCTCGAGCGACTTCGTCGACGCGAACTTCGACTTCTACGGGCGCACGCTGACCGGCACGCCGCAGCTGCGCGAGCGCTGGAAGCGGGGCGTCTCGCTCGTCGAGGGCGCGATGGGCGAGGCGGTCGGTCGCATCTACGTCGAACGGCACTTCCCGCCCGCGGCGAAGGAGGCGATGGACGACCTCGTCGGGAACCTCGTCGAGGCGTACCGGCAATCGATCAGCGCCCTCGAGTGGATGGGCGACGAGACACGTGCCCGCGCGCTCGAGAAGCTCGAGAAGTTCACGCCGAAGATCGGATACCCCGTGAAATGGCGCGACTACTCGAGCCTCGCCATCAGGCCCGACGACCTCATCGGCAACGTCCGGGCGACCGCGGAGTTCGAGTTCAATCGCGAGCTCGGCAAGATCGGCAAGCCGATCGACCGCGACGAGTGGTTCATGACCCCGCAGACGATCAACGCGTACTACAACCCGGGCTTCAACGAGATCGTCTTCCCGGCCGCCATCCTGCAGTACCCGTTCTTCGATGCGAGTCGGGATGCCGCGGCCAACTACGGCGCGATCGGCGCGGTGATCGGGCACGAGATCGGGCACGGATTCGACGACCAGGGCTCGAAGTACGACGGCGACGGCCGGCTCGTGGACTGGTGGACCGACGACGACCGCGCCGCCTTCGAGGACCGCACCAAGGCGCTCATCGCCCAGTACGACGTGTTGCGGCCGGCGCAGCTCGACGGCACCGAGCACGGTGACGACCACCACGTGAACGGCGCTCTCACGATCGGCGAGAACATCGGCGATCTGGGCGGACTCGCGATCGCGTGGAAGGCCTACGTGCTGTCGCTCGATGGTGGGGAGCCGCCCGTCATCGACGGGCTCACGGGGGCGCAGCGGTTCTTCCTGTCATGGGCGCAGGCCTGGCAGATGAAGGGCCGCGACGAGGAGGTCATCCGGCTGCTCGCCATCGATCCGCACTCGCCCAACGAGTTCCGGTGCAACCAGATCGTGCGGAACATCGACGAGTTCTACGGAGCGTTCGACGTCGACGACGGTGACGCGCTCTGGCTCCATCCGAGCGAGCGCGTCACCATCTGGTAGGCAGCGAGCTGGGAGGGCCCGAGCCCTCAACTCGTGACCGAGATGTTGCCGATGTTCGTCTCGAAGCGGTACTGACGAGACGCCGACATGTCGCTGTCGGCCTGCACGTCGACCTCGCCGAGCGCCGAATCGACCGTGATGGCGTAGCGTCCCTGCGGCAGGTTCACGTCGACCTCGCCCAGGTCGGTCTCGACTCGGATGCCACTGGGCAACGACTCGAGCGCGAGCGTCACGTCGCCGACGGCCGACTGCACGGTCAGCTCACCCTCGGTGTCGAACCGGGCGAGATCGATGGTGCCCACGTCCGACGTCACGTCGAGCGACGCGGCGGACCCGACCAGCACGATGTCGCCGACGTGGCTGCGGGCCGAGACGTCGTCGAATGTTCCGACGGCGTCGACGTCGCCCACGTCCGTGCGGAGGTCGAGGGCCACCGGCTCGCGCTCGAGGGCGGCGGGCAGCACGAGCTGCAGTTCGGGCGCGCGGTCGCCCATCCACGGCCACCACAGGTCGGGGATCCCGAACTCGCGGACGTGCCGGAGCGAGACGTGCAGGGTGTCGCCGCGCACCTCATGGTCGAGGGCGAGACGCGCGCGCGAATCGTTCTGGCGCAGCGTCAGCTCGCCGCTCTCGACATCGCCGTAGGCAACGCTGACGTCCGCGAGGTCGCCGTCGAGCACGACCGCGTCGAATCGCTCGGAGATCTCGAACGTTCCGGATGCATCGGGACGGGTGAGGGTGCGCACGAACGCCACGGCGAGCCACGCGAGCATGGCCGTGATGAGCACGCCGACGACGATGAGGGCAGCCGTTCGGCCGGCGTGCGAGGGACTGGGGGTCGGTGTGGTGGACATCTTTCGCTTCCTGACTCGGACCGCTCGTGCGGTGGTGTTCGGCCGATCGCGGGGGATCTCGGCGGTATGTCTTCACGGTACGGAGGGGAGGTCACCGGGAGGAGCCGGGCAGCCGCCCGATCCCTCGGGGGGTAACCCCCCTCGCCGTGCCCGAGTCGGGTGAGCCGCATGCCCGAGGGGTCTTACACTGGCTTAGTCCGATCCGTCCTTCTCGAGCGCGCCGCGACCCGCGGTGGGGGAGCGCCGAGCCCCAGAGGAAGAGCGTGCAGCCACCGTGGTGACGTCGTCGCAGGGTTCCGAGCGGCGAGCGAAGCATGCGAGCATCCGACGAGGGCGTCACCGCACCGAGGAGGCGAGCGAGAACTTCGCACGCGGGTTCAACGCACTCGGCGAGCTCGCACTCGACGGCGTGCAGGTGTCCGCTCGCGCGACCGACCTTGCGACCGGAAAGGTGCTCTTCTCCGTCGACGACCACGTGGTGATGCCCACGGCATCGATCGGCAAGGTGCTCCTGCTCGTCGAGGTCGCGTCGCGCCTGGTGGGCGCGAACTCCGAGTCGTTCACGGTGCTCGACCGGGCCCCGCGCGACGCCGTGGGCGACTCCGGCATCTGGCAGCACCTGCAGTCACCCTCCCTGCCGATCGCCGACCTCGCGTCACTGATCGGGGCGACGAGTGACAACCTCGCCACGAACGTGCTCATCCGCTACGTCGGGCTCGAAGCGGTGCGCGCTCGCACCGAGGCGCTCGGCCTCACCCGCACGGCACTGCTCGACCTCGTTCGCGATCACCGTGGCCCCGACGACGCGCCGCAGCTGTCGATCGGCTCGGCCAAGGAGCTCACCTGGCTCTTCGCCTCGCTCGCGCGCGGCGAGATCGTGAGCCCCGAGGTGTCGCAGCGCGTCGTCGGCTGGCTGTCGCTCAACTCCGACCTCTCGATGGTGGCGAGCGCGTTCGGGCTCGACCCGCTCGCCCACCGCATGCCCGATCACGGCGTGCTGCTCATGAACAAGACCGGCACCGACGGCGGCGTGCGCAGCGAGGTGGGAGTGCTGCGCGGTCCCCGCGCGAGCGTGGCCTACGCCGTGTCGATGTACTTCGCCGACACCATGCTCACGTCACGCCTCGCCGTGCTCGACGGCATGCGCCAGGTCGGCCTCGATCTGCTCGAGTACGTTCACTAGTCGGTTCCGCGGGTTGAGGAGTCGCGCAGCGACGTCTCGAAACCCATGTGCCCGGTGTCGGTTTCGAGACGCGCCTGCGGCGCTCCTCAACCCGCAGAGGCGAGACGCGCCTGCGGCGCTCCTCAACCCGCAGAGGCGAGACGCGCGCGGCTGCTCGTCAACCCGCGGCGTCCGAGGTGAGCAACGCCAGGCCATCGCGCACCGCGAGGGCCGTCTCGCGGGCGCCCAGGATGCGGAAGTGCCCGGCGACCGGCACGCGCACGTTCGTCGCTCCGTCGAGTGCGCTGCCGTCGGGCACGTGCGGATCGAACGTGCCGAACACCGAGACGATCTGCGAGTTCACGGATGCCGCGCTGCCGAGCATCACGATGGTCTCGTCGGTCGGCAGCAGCGCGCGAATGCTCGGGTCGCGGAAGAGCCTCGCTCGCCGGGCTCCGGCGAACGGCGTGCAGATCGCGACGAGTCCGCGGATGCCGAGCGAAGCCGCCCGGTCGTCGAGCAGCAGGCGCTTGCCGATGAGCCCGCCCTTCGAGTGCCCGACGATGACCCGTCCGGCAGACGGCACGCGCACGCGAGCGAGCGCCTCCGCCACGTGGTCGGCCGTCTCGGCGATGGCCGCGCGGTTCGCTCGCAGGCCGTGCACGACGGTCACGCGGTATCCCTCGGCGTTCAACGCGTCCCCGAGCGGGCGCAGGAACGACCAGTGCTCGTAGACCCCGGGAAGCAGCACGACCTGGGGCTTGGCCGGGTCGCCGACCGTCCAGCGCGCCGGCGAGCGTCGGCCGTCGAGGAGCACGGCGAGTTGCCTGAGGCCGGCGTAGGCGTAGTCGCGTGCCATCCATCCCACGGCGTCGAGCCGGTTCATCCGCTCGGCCTTCAGCGGTTGCGACGGCTGCGTGACGGCCCGTCCGACCGGCTCGCCGCGTGCGTCCTGGGCGATCATCTCGCCGACCCGGCGCCCACTGACCACCATGGTGTCGTGACCACGGCCGGGCACCTCGGCGTACCGCCCCTTCGGAGCCAGCGCCGCCATCTCCTCGCCCCAGTAGCGCGGCACCACGGCGTCGGTCTCGCCACGGATGACCAGTGTGTCGGCGGTGATCTGCGGAAGCGCCTGCTCTATGCGGTGGTCGAGCATCGGCCGCAGGTTGGCGATGAACCACCTGGGCCCGGCCTTGAGGTACAGCGCGAGCCCCGTGACGACGACCCTCGGATCGACCACCAGGAGGTCCTGCAGGAATCGCGCCGCCTGCTTCACGAGGGTCCGCTCGCGCGGGTTCACGGTCGCGCCGATGAGCACGACGCGATCGACGAGCTCGGGATGGCGTGCGGCTGCCTCCGCGACGACCTGCGCGCCGGTGGAATGGCCCACGAGCACGGCCCGCGCGATGCCCTCGGTCGCGAGCAGGTCGGCGATCAGGTCGGCGGACTCGGCCATGGTCAACGGCCGGCGCGGCTCGGGCGCATCGCCGAATCCCGGCATGTCCAGCGCGTAGACCGTGCCGGTCGGCTCGAGGAGCTCGGCCACCGGGTCCCAGTATCCGTGCGCCATGCCGAGCCCGTGCACGAGCACGTAGTCGGGCCCGTCCGCGATGCCCGACCGGCGCACGACGACCGCGTGCTCGCCGCGGCGGAACTCGCGGGTCGTGGCCATGCCGGAATTCTAGGCGCCTCAGTCGATGACCCCGGATGCCGCGAGCCGTTGCAGCACCTCGGCACCCGCCGGCGGACACCGGCTCAGGTCGGCCGTGGTCACCCAGTGCAACTCGCCGACCTCCGCCGACGCGACGGGCGGGGCATCCGTCTCGGCCCGGAATACCCGCATGCGCACGAGCCGGCCATCGGGTTCGCCGTGCGCCTGGACCACGACCTCGAACAGCTCCTCGAGCGACTCCGGTCGAAGGTCGAGTGCGACCTCCTCGAGCGCCTCGCGGGCGGCGGCTTCCGCGGCTGTCTCGCCGTCGTCGATCTTGCCGCCCGGCATGTAGTAGACCTCGCGGTCGCGCGCGGTCACCATGAGCACACGGCGGTCCCGCACGAGGGCGATCGCGGCGACATGCAGGTCTGGCAGATGCGGCATCCGTCTCACCCTAGGCCGCGGCACGCCCCCAACCACTCGCTGCTGGGCCGGGCGCCGGTACGCTGGCTCGCAGTCCGATCGCGAAGGAGCGAGCCGATGGCCGACGAGAATCGCGGGTACGTGCGTGCCGTGCAGTCCGAGGTGTTCCGGGCCGGGGTGGGCGGCACGAAGCCCGCGGTGCCCGTGGACGTCGAACTGCTCGAGCGTGCCGCGCGCCGGGCGCTCTCGGCCGACGCGTTCGCGTACCTCGCCGGCGGTGCCGGCAGCGAGGCGACCATGGCCGCGAACCGGGCCGCGTTCGCCCGGTGGCGCATCATCCCGCGGGTGCTGCGCGACGTCGGCACCCGCGACCTCTCGATCGAGCTGTTCGGGCGGCGTCGGGCGACGCCGTTCCTGCTCTCGGCCATCGGCGTCGCCGAGCTCGCGCACGCCGAGGCGGATCTCGCCGTGGGCCGCGCGGCATCGGCGCTCGACGTGCCGTACGTGCTCTCGAACCAGGCGTCGCGGCCGATGGAGGAGGTCGCGGCGGCGATGGGCGACCGGGCCAGGTGGTTCCAGCTCTACTGGAGCGGATCCGACGAGCTGAACGCGTCGTTCGTCAGCCGTGCCGAGGCGGTGGGGTGCGAAGCCGTCGTCGTCACGCTCGACACCCACCTGCTCGGCTGGCGCGCACGCGACCTCGACGCCGCATTCCTCCCGTTCACCCGTGGGCAGGGCATCGCGCAGTACACGAGCGACCCGGTGTTCGCCGACCTCGTGCGCGAACGTGTCGCCCGGGGAGGCGCCGGCGGTGCTCGGCCGAAGGTGACCCCGACGCTGCTCCGCTCGGCGTTCCGGATCGCCCGCTCGGGCGCCGGCACCCGCCTGGTCGAAGGCGGCGTACGCGACGCGCTGCGATCACCCCTGCCGCGGGCCGCCATCGAGACATTCCTCGACGTGTTCTCGAATCCGGCGCTCACGTGGGACGACCTCGCGCGGCTTCGGGAGTGGACGGGGCTGCCGGTCGTGCTGAAGGGGATCCTGCATCCCGATGATGCGAGCCGAGCCATCGACGCCGGCGTCGACGGCATCGTGGTGTCGAATCACGGAGGCCGCCAGGTCGACAACGCGGTCGCCTCGCTCGACGTGCTGCCCGACATCGTCGAGCGGGTCGGCGGTCGGGTGCCGGTCGTGCTGGACAGCGGCGTGCGCGGCGGCGCCGACGCGTTCATCGCGCTCGCACTCGGCGCGACGGCCGTCGGCATCGGGCGCCCCTACGCCTACGGCCTCGCCGTCGCCGGGTCGGCCGGCGTGCGCGAGGTCGTGCGGAACCACATCGCCGAGTTCGACGTCACCATGGCGCTCGCCGGGCACACGGCGGTGTCGCAGATCGGGCGCGACTCGCTGCGGGCTGCCTGACCCGCGGCCACGCGGCATCCGCCACCTATTTCGTCAGCGTCCGCACGAGCGCGACGGCCTCCTTGGTGGACACTTCGGGCAGGTACGCCCGGCCCACCGCGACCCCGATCGTCGGCAACGCGAGCGGATCGGGATAGGCCATCGACAGCGTCTCGTACTCGGGGTTGAACTTCGCCTTGAACCGGAACAGCGACGAGAACCCGTACGCCGGCTCGAGCGTCTTCGCGAGGAAGTCGAGGAGGCGGGTCATCGCGGTCGGCTCGGGTGGCTCCTCGCCGGGGGCGAGCGGCTTGGTCGCGAGGGGAGCGCCTGACAGGCTGAGCACCTCGGCGCCCGTCTCCTTCATGTGCAAAGCGGCCGACGCGATGAGGAACTCCATGATCCCGTTCATGCTGCCGTCGGTTCGGCGCATGAAGTCGATGGTCCAACCGACCACGTCGCCGTCGCGGTGCACCGGGAGCCAGCTCGTGACCGCCTGGAGGCGCCCGTCGGGATCGACGGCGAGCATGAGGCGCACGTCGGGATCCTTCAGCTCGTCCATCCCACCCAGGGTGAAGCCCATCTCGGGCAGCTCCTTCTCGGCGACCCACTCCTCCGAGATGGCGTTGATCTCGGCCGCCGTCGCGAGCGGGAGTTCGTCCCAGCTCGCCCACACGGTGGTCATGCCCTCCTTGATGCCGCGGTTCAGCGCCTGGCGCACCTTCTGCCACGGTTTGCCCGTGAACTCGAGGCCCGTCGTGCGCACGATGGTCTCCTCGCCGACCGACATGTGCGGCCATCCCATCTCCTCGAACACCGGGAGGCAGTGCGCGTGCACGCTGTAGAAGACGGGCACCCAGCTGTTCGAATCGCAGAAGGATGCGAATCCCCGGATGACTCGACCCGTCTCCTCTCGTCGGCAGATCGGGTCCGACATCGTGATCGCGATGCCGTTGACGACCCGGTACGCGACCACGGACTCGCCGTCGGGGCCGAACCAGTAGACGTTTCCGGGCCAGGTCGTCATGAAGCCGAGCGTGCCGCCACCGTGGCGACGGAGGAGCTCGCGAGCGCGCAACCGGTCGGCGAAGCCCATCTCCGAGGTGGTGTGGCGCATGAGCATCACGGCCGCGACGACGAAGACCGTCCAGAACACCGGGCCGACCGCCTGGTACAGGACGCTCGCGACGTCGTGCCCGGGAAGGACGATGGGGTCGACGACCGCCAGGAAGTGCGGTGGCACGAACCGCTTGAGCGTGTCGATGAGCAGGTCGGAGGGTGCGGCGCCAGGCCAGTACTCGCCGATGGTCGCGAGGCCGACGGCGTAGTAGAGCACCGCCAGGGTGAGGAACGTCACGACGACCGTCACGAGGAAACGCGTGAACGCGCGTCGCGGTGCCCTGATCTGGAAGTGGCGTCGCGTCACCGTGAGCAGCACGATGATGCCGACCGGAAGCGCGATGATGGCGAGCACCCAGACGATGAGCTCGCCGATGTCGAACACGGTCCACGTGCCGTCCTCCACGTCGGCGGTGGTGATCGTCACCTCGACGTTCGTGCGAGCGAAGACCAGGATGGCCACGTTCACGGCGATCGCGAGCCAGCGGGCGAATCGACGACCGTTGCGAAGTCCCCATGCCGCGACGAAGAGCAGCACGACCGGCACGAACGACAGGAGGAACATGCCGAACCCCTGGGCGCTGAGGAGCGCGAGTTGCCGCGTGCACTCGGCTGCCACCACGCTCGCCGCGGCGTTGCACTGCGTGATCACCGTGTCGATGTCGACGGGATCGTCGTCGAAGAGGTACGAGCCGTAGCTGAACGGCGTCAGCTCGGTGCGATTCACGAGGGCGACGATGGGCCCGGTCGCGGTCACCGCCACGATGGCGGCGACGAGCGTGCGCGTCTCGCCATGGGAGCTGCGTCGTGCCGTGAGCGTCGACGCGTCGCGCGCGAGGAGCGCTCCGAGGAAGTAGCCGGCGATCGCAGCGATGAGGCGGTACACGTTCGATGAGTCGCCGTCGTACAGCACGAACACGAGGATGAACGCGAACGTCACGATGCGCACGCGGCGCCGCCAGAGCACCCCCATGAAGGCCGTCGAGGCGATCAGGGCCCCGACGACGCCGGCAAGCGGATCGAGCGTCAGGTCGACGGAGGTCCCCACGGCCCACCACTCCCCGGCGAGCGACCCCAGCCACTGCAGCCACGTGCCGAGCGCGACGCCGAGGAGCCCTGTGACGAGGAAGGCGACGATCGCCCGCCATGAGCCCATTCGACGCTCGGCCACGCCGAGCAGCACCAGCGCGCCGAGCGCGCCGAACACGAGCTGGAACGGGTCGAACGGGATGACGAGCGCCGAACCCACCGTCCACCACCGGCCGGACTCGATCGTGGTCGTCACGCCGGCCGACCAGGCCTGCAGCGTCGCCTCCGAGGCGGTGCCGAAGAACGTCCCGGTGACGAGCGACGTGCCGATCAGGACGACCGTGAGGGCGATGCTGACGGGTACGCGACGGATGAATGTCGCGAACGTCTCGCCGGTCGACCGCAGCCGCCCCTTCGGCTCGACATCGGCATCCTGCGGTGCGACGTTCGATTCGGTGCCGCTCATGCTGGTTCCTCCGAGGTCGGGAATGTGTTCATCGCTGGATCCTCCGGCTCGCTCACGTCGGCGGCGCGAGTCCGAGGCGCGGGTACAGCACTCCGAAGCCCGCCTCGAGGCCGCCGTTCAGGCCCGAGACGCCGTGGTCGGCGTCGGGCACGAGGATGAAGGTGGTGGTCATGCCGGCCTCCACGGCGGCATCCGCGAGTCGTTCCGCGCCCGGCGCGAATCCCGGATCGTCGGCACCCACGGTGAAGATCGCCGTCGTGTCGGGGTACGGCGCGTTCGCCGCCATGATGTTCACGGGTTTCACGGCGTCGTAGGCGGCCTGGTTGCCGTCGAAGACGCTCGCGAGCACGTCGTCGTTGTGCTCGGCGCCGGCGAACTCGACCGGTGAGACGGCGAGGATGTTGCCGAAGACCTGCGGGTGCTTCGCTCCGAAATAGGTGGCGCAGCCGCCTCCGTTCGAGTAGCCCGCGACCGTGGTGAAGGCCGGGCCCTGCAGTACCGCGAGGTTCGCCCTCGCCCACGGCACGACGTCCTGCATGACGTAGGTCTCGGCGTTGCCGCGCTCGGTGTCGAGGCAGAGCGGATCGATCGACGGGTCGCCCAGTTGGTCGATCACGAGCGCGATCGGAGCGAGACCGTCGTGCTCGGCGGCATATCCGTCGAGCACCTCCGCGATGAAGCGGACATCGGGGTCGCCGGGTTGGCCCATCATCATGATCACGAGCGGCAGCCGCGGCGGTTCCTCCACGAGCGCGGCGGGCGGCAGGTAGACCTGCGCGGGCCGCGCCGGAAACCCCGACGACGTGCTGGGCACGCCGCCCTCCACGATGCCGCTCGCACCCGCGGCGGGCATGTCGGGTGGCGGGGTCCAGGTGAGGTACAGGGGTTCGGCCGGATCGGCCGGCGGCGGGGCATCCGGTGGATCGATGTCGATCGTGGCCGCCCTGGAGATGTGCAGCATCGAGCCGAAGGTGGGGTTCAGGCCGTACGCGGCGTTGATGCCGAACACCGCGGTCATCGCGAAGAGCGGGATCGCGAGCGAGGCGATGAGCTTGCGCCACCAGCGGGAATGCCAGAGGTTCCAGATCGCGAGGGTGATGCCCGCGGATGCCGCGGCCACCCACGACCATGCCGCATCGATCACCGGTCCGCCGAACGAGTCGAGCGGGTTCACGGCGAACCAGAGCGCACCGGCTCCGACCATGGCGCCCACGATGAGCAGGACGACGACCGTGAGCACCCAGGACGTGCCGCTGCCCCGACCGAGCAGGTAGATGAACACCGCCGCCGACAGGACGTAGAGCGTGGTGAGGAAGGGCCCGTCGATCACCTCGACGTCGAGCAGGAAGTCCCACACCGTCGCCCCCCTCGGCCTCCGGTCTGCTGCGCACAGCGTATCGAGGCCCGGAGGCCACGGTCCGTACCCAGAACGGAGGGCCGCGGGGTGGGTGCAGGATTCCGCGGCCAAGGCCGCCGAGGGTCGTCCGGCGGCCGGTCGGCTCCGCCGATCGCCGGTTGCGCCGCCGCATAGGATGGTGGCGTCGTTTGTTTCGCGGGCGATCGCCCGATCCAGGACCATTGGAGCCACCGTGGCCGCACCCAGCCGTCTCGACGCCGTCATCGCTCTCGCCCAGCACCGGGGATTCGTCTTCCAGGCGGGTGAGATCTACGGCGGATCCCGATCGGCATGGGACTACGGACCCCTCGGCGTCGAGCTCAAGGAGAACATCAAGCGGCAGTGGTGGCGGTCGATGGTCACGAGCCGCGACGATGTCGTGGGCCTGGATTCGAGCGTCATCCTGCCGAAGCAGGTGTGGGTGGCATCCGGTCACGTGGGGGTCTTCACCGACCCGCTCGTCGAGTGCCTGCACTGCCACAAGCGGTTCCGCGAGGACCACCTCCTCGAGCACTACGAGGAGAAGAAGGGCCGCGCGCCCGAGAACGGCATGGGCGACATCGTCTGTCCGAACTGCGGCACTCGCGGCCAGTGGACGCCGCCCCGCGACTTCAACATGATGCTGCGCACGTACCTGGGCCCCGTGGAAGACGAAGCGGGGCTGCACTACCTGCGACCCGAGACCGCGCAGGGCATCTTCACGAACTTCGCCAACGTGCTGCAGGCGGCGCGCATGAAGCCGCCGTTCGGCATCGGCCAGATCGGCAAGTCGTTCCGCAACGAGATCACGCCCGGCAACTTCATCTTCCGTACGCGCGAGTTCGAGCAGATGGAGCTCGAGTACTTCGTCGAACCGGGCACCGACGACGAGTGGTTCGACTACTGGCTCGAGTACCGGTGGAACTGGTACGTCGACCTGGGCATCGACCCCGAGAACCTGCGTCGCTTCGAGCATCCGAAAGACAAGTTGTCGCACTACTCCAAGCGCACGATCGACATCGAGTACCGCTTCGGCTTCCAGGGCGGCGAGTGGGGCGAACTCGAGGGCGTCGCGAATCGTACCGACTTCGACCTCTCGACGCACTCGGAGCACTCCGGCAAGGACCTCTCGTACTTCGACCAGTCGAAGAACGAGCGGTGGACGCCGTATGTCATCGAGCCCGCGGCCGGCCTGACCCGGTCGCTGATGGCGTTCCTCGTCGACGCGTATGACGTCGAGGAGGTGCCGAACGCGAAGGGCGGAATGGATTCGCGCACGGTGCTTCGGCTGGATCATCGCCTCGCGCCGGTGAAGGCAGCCGTGCTCCCGCTCTCGCGCAATGAGAAGCTGTCGCCGCTGGCCCGAGACGTCGCGGCTTCGCTCCGGAAGCACTGGAACGTCGACTTCGACGACGCGGGCGCGATCGGGCGTCGCTACCGGCGCCAAGATGAGATCGGCACGCCGTACTGCATCACGGTCGACTTCGACTCACTCGACGACGACGCCGTGACCGTACGCGACCGCGACACCATGGCCCAGGATCGAGTGCCGCTCGACGAGCTCGAGGCGTACATGGCCGCGCGCCTCGTCGGCGCGTAGCGCGGCTCCACCCAGGCGCCCAACGGCTTGCTACGCGGCACGTTCGTCGCGTTCTGCCCGTATCACCGGGTCGCGCAGGCTTGGTGGCGTGGGCAGTCGTGCCGGGTCGATGGGGTTGATGAGGTCTGCCGGGGTCTTCGGTCGCATCAGTCGTGGGGTCTGTTCGGGGTCGACGCCCGGTGGCGGGATCAGCCAGTAGGCACCGCCGTCGCGGCGGATCTCCCAGCCTTCGTTGTGATACCGGAGATGATCTCGTCGGCAGAGCAGGATGCCCTCGGCGATATCAGTCCGTCCCTGGTCGCGTTTCCAGTGATCGATGTGGTGCGCCTCACACCACGAGGGTGGGCGATCGCAGTCAGGGTCGAGGCATCCACCGTCACGGACCGCGAGCACGGCCTTCTGCGCCGCGGTGAACAGCCGCTCCTCCCGGCCCAGGTCGAGCACGTTGCCCTCACGGTCGAACCGGATCGGCAGGTACCCCGCGCACAGCCCGGTGTGCACGTTCCCGACCGGGATCCGGTCGGGATGACCCTCGAGCATGCCCGACCCACGGCCCGTCGCGAGGGTTCGCTCGTTGACGACGACCCGTACCGCGGGCTTGGTGGAGTTCAGCAGCCGGCCCGGGTCGACGGTGACGCCGGCGTGCAACACCTGCACGAGCCCGTCCGCCGCGTTGCGTTCGCGCATCACCTTCGCGTCGGCGTAGGCGGTGTCGCCCGTGACCGGGTCACCGAACCCGCGCCGCACCTTCGGTTCCACAAGTCGTGGATGGGTGAGCTGGTCGAACACTGCTTTCACGTACATCCCGGTCTCGGGATCGAGCTCGAATTCACCCCGTACCATACCGTCGGGTTTCACCCAGACTCGCCAGAACCGTCGCTGGTGCTGTGCTTGGGCCCGGGCCTCCACGCCGGCAGCGTCGACTCGGTCCCGAGCCTGCCGGGCCAGTCTGCGCGCAGCGTCGGCGTCGACCTCTCGACACACGGGCATCAGTTCGTCGAGGGCGGCGGCGAGCAGCTGCTCATCGGCGTCACCACCCGGGTCGCCGAGGCCAGACCGGATGGCGTCGGCGACCGCCACTGTCACCTCACCAGCGACCACCGCCGCGGACAACGCCCCGTACCAGGGCGGGGCGATCTCGGGCAGGATCGTGGCGGCTGCGGGGTCACCGGCGCGGAGCCGGTCGAACTAGGCGGCCGCCTCGGCTTCGACGACCATCTCACCGACCGCGACCAGCGCGGCGGTGTCACGTCGGGTGGCGCGGGTGATCTTCTGCAGCATCTGCGTCGCCGAGGCGTGCCCGTCACGACGCGCCAAGCCTTGCTGCCCGAACGGCACCCGGGACCGGCGGGCGACCTCGGCGGCGGCCAACGCCTGGAGCCGTTCCAGCTCGTGCCGCAACGTCGAGATTCCCTCAAGCGCCGCCACCAGTGCAGCATCATCGGCGGCACGAAACGCGGCGGGCGTCAGCCCGGATGCCGGTATCGCGCGGGTGATTCCCGCGAAATCGGGCAATGGTTCGGGCATGACTCCATTCTCCCGCAACGCGTCGACATTCGAACAAAGATTCGAGAGTCTGTGGATAAGTCGCACACCTGGTGGGCGGTCCTTCGACCGGCCCAGCGACCGGGGCGCGCACAGCCCACGCGTCGGTCGCGGCGCCGCTCGACCGACCTCAGCAGCGCGCCGCCGCCCACTCCCGCCGCAGCACCCCGTAGACGGCCGTGTCGGTCCACTCGCCGTCGTGGTACTCCTCCTCGAGGATCGTCGCCTCGCGACGCATCCCGAGGCGTTCGCACAGCGCAGCGGATGCCGCGTTCCGCGCGTCGAGGAACGCCTGCAGGCGGGGCGGACGCAGCGTCTCGAACGCGAAGTCCATCACAGCGCCGGCTGCCTCGCGTGCGGGCCCCCGCCCCTGGAAGTCGGGATGCAGCACCCAGCCGAGCTCGAGCTGCGCGTGCTGCACGCTCGAGACGCGCACCATGAAGTCGCCGATGACGCGATCGCGCGCGGCATCATCGATCGACGGTTCGCCGAGCAGGATCGCCGCAAACACGACGAAATCCCCGTCGCCCGCGAGCAGCCGCCCGGCGGCGCGCTTCGCCGTGTGCTCGTACGCTTCGACACGGTCGCGCTCGGGCCACGGCAGGTACCGGATCCCCTCGGCCAGTCGCTGGTACTCGAAGACATCAGGGGCGTCGGATGCCTCGAGCGGGCGCAGCACGAGCCGCTCCGTGCGCAACGGGGCATCGGTCAGCGCCGACGCGTCGTAGGGGAACCGCAGCGCGGGCGGCCCGTCGGATGCCACGACGGCATCGCGACCGGAGGCCGGCGCCGCCGCGCCGGTCATGACGCGTCGGCCGCCGCGGCCCGCCCCGCGGCATCCGTCGCCTGCGCGGCGCTCTGCGACCCCGCCGTCGCGTCGGGCACCACGCCGAACAGCGCCTCGAGCCCGTCGACCCACGCCTGCTGCTCGCCCGAGCGGGCCAGCTCGCGCGAGCGCACCATGGGCGTGTGCAGCAGCACGCCGGCCATGTGCCGAAGCGCCGCCTCGGTGCGTCCGTCGTCGTCGCCCCGCGAACGAGCGCGGGCGATCTCGGAGTCGAGGATGTCGAAGACGTGGCGGCGCAGGGCGACCACCGCGGGAGCGATGTCGCGCTCGTCGATGGTGTCGCCGAACGCGCGGGCGTCGTGGCGCACGATCTCGCGAGCGGCATCGGTCGCCCCGAACTCCTCGAGCGGCGCGTGGATCTTGATGGTCTCGAGGTCGAGCAGCTCGACGCCGGGCAGCTCGACCACGTCGGGCGCGACGTTCCGGGGGAGTCCCAGGTCGATGACGAGCTGCCGGATGTCGCGTGCGGGTGCCGTGGCGTCATGCCCTGCGCCGGGCAGGCTCACCACCGATCCGGCGAGGGATGCCGCGAGCTCCTCGCGCCCGACGGCGAGCAGCGTGCGGTCGACCACGTGGTGGTCGGCCGTGGTGCAGGTGATGATGACGTCAGCGTCTGCGGCCGCGGCGGCGAACTCACCGCGAGTGATGGCGGCGATGCCGTGGTTCCGCGCGAAGCGGCTGCCGCGGCCCGACGGCGAGTGCACGCGCACATCGATCACGCCGCGGTCGCGGAGAGCTGCGAGCGAGGCGCCCGCGAACCGCCCGGGGCCGACGAGCAGCACGCGCGTGGCGGCCCAGTCGGTGACGCGGCTCTCGGCGAGGTCGAGGGCGAGCCGTACGAGGGAGCGCCCTTCGCCGCCGATGCCGGTCTCGTTCTTCACGCGTCGCGAGGTCTGCGAGGCGCGCTGGAACAGCCGCTCGAGGTCGGGCGTCGTCGTGCCCTCGGCACGCGCCTGCTCGAGCGAGCGGCGCACCTGGCCCGCGATCTCGCCCTCGCCCACGACGACCGACTCAAGACCCGACGCCACCGAGAAGAGGTGGCCGGCGACGGCGTTGCCGTGGACGAACCCGAACGTGGAGCGGAGCTCATCGGCCTCGAGCCCGGCCACGGCACCCACCGCGTGGATCGCTTCGTGCACCGCGGCGACGGGCGACTCGCCCTCGGCTGTGTCAAGGTCGAGGTAGGCCTCGAAGCGGTTGCAGGTCGAGACGACGACCGCGCCGCGAAGTGCGTCGTGGCCGTCGAGCATGCGGGGTGCTGCGTGTACCGCGCTCGCCGAAAGCCGCTCGAGCATGTCGAACCCGGCGTTCTTGTGACTCGCGGTGAGGCAGATGAGCACGAAGGGATTCTACCCGCCGTCGAACACGGCTCCGGTCAGCACCGGTGCGGTCGCGGCATCCGTCAGCGCCGAGCCGCGGCGGCCTGCGCCGGCGTGATGATCGGGATCGGCGCCGTCAGCGGCGGCAGTTCGAGCCCTTCGGCCGCGAGCGCCGCGCGGTGCTTCGCCTTCCAGCTGCGCACGACGGCGTAGAACGGTGCATCCGCGAGCGCGTACCGACCGACCCGGCCGGCCGCCAGGATGATCGGCAGTTCGATGCTCGCGCCGTGGTGCCGCACCCGCAGCACGACGACCTGCACGACGGAACTCCCGACCACCATGGAGTCGGCACGGATGTTCCGCACTTCGCGCCACGGGAACTGCGCTGCTCGCCTCGGCCGGCGGCCTCCGTTCCAGAATGCGATGCCGAGCTCGTCGACGACCACCGAGAAGCGCGAGCCGAGGCGTACGGTGCTCGCGTCTTCACGCACGAGGTCGTTGAGCCGCCGCTCGAGAAGCCGGCTCCGGATGCCGCTGCTGAGCTCTCCTCGCACGGCCGCCTCGAGTGCGGTACGGCGGGAACGCGTGCGCGTCGCCCGGGCGAGACGCACGCCGCTCCAGCCCACGGGCGCGACCGGCGCGCCGCCCGCGAACCCGGGGGCGACGTGCGCGGTGGGGACGGGGGGAAGGCGCGGCACGATGCGCTCGAGCACCGCGGAGCCGGTCACCAGGCCGGCGATCACCGCGACCGCCGTGAGGGCGACCAGCGCCGTGAGGCTGGCACGGTACTGGGGTGCGGGGTTCATGACGCGGCTCGCCGTGGCGGAACCGGGGCGCCGGAAATCGGGGTGGACAGGACGTTCGACACGATCGGGGACCTCGTCGTCTTCTCCGTGGGGGTGCGGAGGCGTGCCGGGGCGGGCACGTCGTCATGCTCGGGGGCGCACAACGCCTCCGACAGTAGCGCCGATCACGCGGACGATGGAAGGGGTCCTGCCCATCGGCGTGTCGTCCGTGCGCGACCCCTCAGACCGGTGCGCGACAATGGCACGCGTGATCCTCTCCTCGCAGCATCCCCTTTCCGCCGGTCGCACGTCCGAGTCACGACTCGTGCGCGCCTATCGGGGCGAGCGTGCCGACACCACGCCCGTGTGGTTCATGCGGCAGGCCGGCCGGTCGCTCCCCGAATACCGCGAGCTGCGCGTCGGCACCCGCATGCTCGACGCGTGCCTCGAGCCCGCGATGGCGAGCGAGATCACATTGCAGCCGGTGCGCCGTCACGGTGTCGACGCGGGGATCTTCTTCAGCGACATCGTCGTGCCGTTGAAGCTCGTCGGCGTCGACGTCGAGATCCAGCCCGGACGCGGACCGGTCTTCGACAAGGGGTACGCGGATGCCGCGGCTGTCGCCGAGCTGACGAGCATCGACCCGGCACGCCTCGATGCGGCATCCGGCCCCATCACCGAGGCGGTGGAGCGCACCGTCGTGGAGCTCGGCGAGACCCCGCTCATCGGCTTCGCCGGGGCGCCGTTCACGCTCGCCGCGTACCTCACCGAGGGCGGTCCGTCGAAGGACCATCTCGCGGCACGCACGCTCATGCACGCCGACCCCGGAGCGTGGCGCGCGCTCATGGACTGGACGGCCGAGCTCACCGGACGCTTCCTTCGCGCACAGGTCGTGGCCGGGGCTTCCGCGGCCCAGCTCTTCGACTCGTGGGCAGGCGCCCTTTCGCTCGCCGACTACGAGGCGCACGTGGCGCCCGCGTCGGCGAAGGCGCTCGGCTTCGTGCACGACCTCGAGTACGAGACCCCCGGATCCTCCGGTGGTCGAGGAGCGCCCGCCGAAGGCGGTTCCTCCGGTGGTCGAGGAGCGCCCGCCGAAGGCGGATCCTCCGGTGGTCGAGTAGCGCCCGCCGAAGGCGGACGCGTATCGAGACCCGTCCCCGTCGTGCACTTCGGCGTCGGCACGGGCGAGCTGCTCGGCGCGATGAGCGCGATCGGCGTCGACGCGGTCGGCGTCGACTACCGCATCCCGCTCGACGTAGCGGCGCAGCGAGTCGGCGCCGGCGTGCCGCTGCAGGGCAACCTCGATCCCGCGCTGCTCGCCGCGCCGTGGCCGGTGCTCGAGGCCGCCGTGCGCGATGTGCTCACTCGCGGGAAGGCCGCCCCGGCACACGTCTTCAACCTCGGCCACGGCGTGCCCCCCGAGACCGACCCGACCGTACTGACCCGCATCGTCGAGCTCGTCCACAAGGCGGCCGCATGACCGACCGGGAGATCCCGGCGCTCGACGGCGAGCTCGAGCCCGAGGAGCGCACCGCCGACGTGGTCGTGATCGGCGGCGGCGTCGCGGGCATGGTCGCGGCGCTCGAGTGCGCCAAGGTCGGCCTGCGTGTCTCGCTGCTCGAGCGCAGCGACCAGCTCGGCGGATGCGTCGGTCGCATCGAACTCGACGGGCTCACCCTCGACAGCGGCGCCGAGTCGTTCGCGACGCGTGGCGGTGCCGTCGCCGAGATGCTGACGACGCTCGGCCTCGAGGGCGACATCGAGAAGCCGAACCCCGCGGGCGCATGGCTCGTCATGCCGGGCCCGAGCGGAGGGACGGATGCCGCTCCGCTGCCCCGGACGGGCATGCTCGGCATCCCGGCCAATCCGCTCGGCGACGACGTGCGTCGCATCATCGGATGGCGCGGCGCCATCCGTGCGTACGCCGACCGCCTCATCCCGATCCTCAAGATCGGGCGCTACCGCAACCTCGGGCACCTCGTGAGCTCGCGCATGGGACAGGCCGTGCTCGACCGGCTCGTGACGCCCATCTCCGCGGGCGTGTACTCGACCGACCCGAACGAGCTCGACCTCGACGTCGTCGCGCCCGGGCTCAACCAGGCGATGACCCGCACGGGCTCGCTCTCGGGCGGAGTGGGTCAGCTCGTCGAGGAGCGCAAGGCCGGAAGCGCGGTGCTCGGACTTCGCGGCGGGATGCACCGGCTCGTCGACGCGCTCGCGGTCCAGCTCGACCGGTTCGGCGTGGAGGTCGTGCGCGCGGCGGAGGCGACGCGCCTGGCGCGGATGTCACCGACCGGTTCCGATTCGTCGGAGAAGCGCTCCCAGGGCTGGCGCGTCGAAGCCGGCACCGCCGGTGGCATCCTCCGCTACGAGGTCGCGTACGTGATCGTCGCCGCTCCGTCCGACACGTCGCGCAGGCTGCTCGACGAGGCCGCCCTGGGGCGGACCGATGCCGCGACCCTTCGAGGGCCTCAGGGCGGCGCCTGGCCCCCGGCGGCATCCGTCGACATCGTCACCCTCGTGCTCGACGCACCCGAGCTCGCCGCAGCACCGCGCGGGACCGGCGTGCTGGTGGCCGCCGGCACACCGGGCATCGCCGCGAAGGCGCTCACGCACTCGACGGCGAAGTGGCGATGGCTTGCGGATGCCGCGGCGCCGCGTCAGGTCGTGCGGCTCTCGTACGGGCGGGCGGGTGAGCCCGGCCCCCTGACCGGACTCGACGAGGGCGCCGTCACCCGGCTGGCCCTCGCCGACGCGTCGGCGCTGCTCGGCGTGCCCCTGGACGGCACGATGCTGCGCGCCGCCGGACGCACGTCCTGGCGTGACGCCCTGTCGCAGGCGACGCTCGGTCAGCGCGACCGCGTGCGCGACCTCGAGCAGGTGTTGGCCGCCGAGCCGGGCATCGAGGCGACCGGCTCGTGGGTCGCCGGCACGGGCCTCGCGTCCGTGATCCCGCACGCGCTCGAGGCGGCACGCCGCATCCGCCACCTCGCCGTGAGACCCGGCGGGCACTCGTGACAGGCCCGGCTTCGCGCATGGCCCGAACGGCATATTCGGTTCGCAACCCCCTTGCGCCCTTCCTTCCGGGGTCTACGCTGGGAGAGTCGTTGGTGATCACTGGGGAAACGGGGTGCACATGAAGGGCAAGATCCTCTTCGTCGTCGGACTCGGCGTCGGGTACGTGCTCGGCACTCGAGCCGGCCGCGAGCGGTACGAACAGATCCGCAAGGCGGCCGAGCGGGTGTGGAACCAGCCGTCGGTGCAGCAGGGCGTCGGCACCGTGAAGGAATTCGCCACCGCCCGCGTCGGCGATCTCGGCGACACGGTGCTCGACGGCGTCAAGAACCTCATCGGCAACGCCACGAAGTCGAGCGGCGCCACCAAGCAAGACGTCAGCAACGCCGCGCGCTCTGCGAAGTCGAACATCTCGAAGGCGGCGGATGCCGCGCGCGCGGCCGTCGACGCCGCCACCGCCAAGCTCGACGACGCGGTCGACGATGCGGCCGAGGTCGCCTCCAAGTCGGCGAAGTCCGGCACGAGCAAGCCGAGCACGACGAAATCGCGCCCCGCCAAGCCGAGCCCGACCACGGGCGCGTCGGCACCGGGCGACGAGACCGCGTCGGCCGGCCTCTGACGGGAGGCGCACCATGGCCCTGCCGTCGAACGACGAACGGTCGCTGTTCACCCTGATCGGCGAGTTGCCCGACCGCGTGTCCGATCTCGTCCGCGCCGAGATCGACCAGGTCAAGGCCGAGATGAGCTACAAGGCCAAGCATTTCGGCATCGGCGCCGGCCTCTTCGCCGGCGCCGCGGTCGTCGGCGTGTTCCTGCTCTTCACCTTGATCGTCGCCGCGATCTTCGCGCTCGCCCTCGTGATGCCCGGCTGGGCGGCGGCCCTCACGGTCTCGGGCGTGCTGGTCGTGATCATCGTCATCCTGGTCCTGATCGCGATCGCCAACTTCAAGGCCGGCAGCGAACCGCTCGAGTCGATCGAGAGCCTCCGCAAAGACCTCGACGTCGTGAAGGGAACCGGCGAGTATGACCGCAACTGACGTCCCCGCTCGTCTCAACAAGCGCGACGCGAAGACTCGCGAGCGCAACCTCACCCGCCTCGAGGCGAAGGTCAACTCCGAGCGGGCGCGCGCCCAGTTCGCGAACACGCTCAACGCCCTGGAAGACAAGCTCAATGTCCCGAAGCAGGTCGGGCTCCGCGTCGACCGCGCCAAGGTCCGCCTGCGCCGAATGGCCGACGAGGAACCCGGCACGGCGATCGCGCTCGCCGTGGGCGTCGCTGCGGCAGTCGGCGTGACCGTCTGGCTCGTGGTTCGATCGGTCGCCGACCGCAGCTGAGCCGTCGCAATCCGAGGTCGCAGCGAGCAGAATAGGCGACGACCCGGTCCTGACGGAGGGAGCCGACGATGGCGTCGGACGACCAGATCGAAGACCAGCCCACCACCCGTGACGAAGGCCGGCCCGCCTTCGCCGATCGCGTCTTCGCGTCGGCACTCGGGGCGCTCGAACTCCTGAGCATCTACCTCGGCGACCGGCTCGGCTGGTACCGGGCGCTCGCCGAGGCCGGACCACTCGACGCTCCGACGCTGGCCGAGCGCACGGGCACCCAGGAGCGCTACGCCCGCGAGTGGCTCGAGCAGCAGGCCGTGTACGGCATTCTGGCCGTCGACGGCACGGGTGTCCGAGACACGGATGCCGCGGCACCCGCTCGCCGATTCTCGCTGCCGGCCGAGCACGCCGACGCGCTCGTGAACCGCGACTCTCTCGAGTACGTCGCCCCGCTCGGGCGGTTCGTCGCCGCCGTCGGCGCCCAGCTCGGCCCACTGCTCGAGGCGTACCGGAGCGGCGGCGGCGTCTCCTGGGCGCAGCTGGGCGACGATGCTCGTGACGCGCAGGGCGACATCAACCGGCCGTGGTTCCTGCAGAAGCTGGGCCAGGCACTCGAAGGGGTGCCTGAGGTGCACGACGCGCTCTCGCGGCACGGAGCCCGCATCGCCGACGTGGGCATGGGGCACGGCTGGTCGTCGATCGCGCTGGCGCAGGCGTATCCGAACGCTCGGGTCGAGGGCTTCGACGTCGATGCGGAATCGGTCGCCGCAGCGCGTCGGCACGCCGACGAGGCGGGCGTCGGCGACCGGGTGCGATTCCACCAAGTCGCCGGCGAGGGGATGCCGCAGGAGGGAGTCTTCGACGCAGCCTTCGTGTTCGAGGCCCTGCACGACATGCCGTTCCCGGTCGACGTGCTCGGGTCGATCAAGCGGGCCGTGAAACCTGACGGCGAGGTCGTCATCATGGACGAAGCGGTGGCCGACACGTTCGCACCCGACGGCGATGAGGTGGAGCGAGCGATGTACGGCTACAGCGTCTTCGTGTGCCTGCCCGACAGCCTGTCGACGCCGGGTTCGGTCGGCACCGGCACGGTGATGCGGCAGTCGACGCTCGAGCGTTACGCGCGCGAGGCGGGCTTCGCGGGAGCCGAGGTGCTGCCGATCGAGGGGTTCGCGGCGTTCCGGTTCTCGCGCCTCGTCCGGTGACGGATGCCGGCGGGATCCGCCCTTCGAGGAGCTCAGCAACGGGGCCCGTTTTTGGTCGTCGGCGGCGAAGGGGGGAAACTGGAGATATGTCTTCCCCCGCTGCCGAAGCGGCAGCCGACGCGCTCCAGACCGAATCCAACACCGAGCAGGCTCCTGAGGGCTACACGGTGTTCGCCGTGTTCCGCAAGGATCCCGCCCGACCCGACGACCTCGACGGCCGCGACGTGCCGCGCTTCGTCGACGAGCTCGACGGCGTCATCGCCACCGTCGAGGACGAGGGCGTGACCCTCCGCGGCATCTACGACGTGTCGGGCCTGCGCGCCGATGCCGACGTGATGCTGTGGCTGCACGGGCCCACCGCCGAGGGCCTCCAGTGGGCCATCCGCCAGCTGCGCCGGTCGCGCCTGTTCCGCGCGCTGCTGCCGACATGGAACGCCATGGGCGTGCACCGCGACGCCGAGTTCAACCGCGCGCACGTACCCGGGTTCCTCCGTGGCGTCGAGCCGAAGGGGTGGCTCACGGTGTACCCGTTCGTCCGCAGCTACGAGTGGTACCTCCTGCCGCCCGAGGCGCGCGGCCGCATGCTCGCCGAACACGGCCGCAAGGGCGCCGCGTTCACGCGCGTCGTCGCCAATACCGTCGCATCGTTCTCGCTCGGCGACTACGAGTGGCTGCTGCCGCTCGAGGCCGACGACCTCACCGACCTGGTCGACCTCATGCGCGACCTCCGCGCGACCGACGCCCGCCGCCACGTGCGCGAGGGGGTGCCGTTCTACCCCGGGCGCCGCATCACGACCGCCGAGCTCGTCGAGGTGGTGCAGTAGTGGCTGCGACCAACCTCGGGTCGACGGGCGAGCACGCAGCGACGGATGCCGCGGGCACCCCCCATCGAGGACGCAAGCCGGGGCCCGCGGCATCCGCCCCCTGTGCACCGGGCGCCGTCGGGCCGGGCGCGCCACCCGCCGCGCAGGCCGGTCCCGAGCACGTGACCGAGCCCGTCGCCTACGACGCGATCCTCCTCGCCGGCTTCGGCGGACCCGAGGGCCAAGACGACGTCATCCCGTTCCTCCGCAACGTCACCAGCGGGCGCGGTATCCCCGACGAGCGGCTCGAGGAGGTGGCCCACCACTATCGCCACTTCGGCGGGGTGAGTCCCATCAACGAGCACAACCGTCAGCTGAAAGCGGCCCTCGAGGCCGAGCTCGCGAGCCGCGGCATCCACCTGCCCGTGATCTGGGGCAACCGCAACTGGGACCCGTACCTCAACGACGCGCTCGCCGAGGCGCGGCAGCGCGGCTTCACCAGGCTCATCGCCGTCGCGACGAGCGCCTACAGCTCCTACTCGAGTTGCCGCCAGTATCGCGAGGACTTCGCCGACGCCCTCGCAGACACCGGGTTCGGCGAGGGCGCAGACGCCATCCAGATCGACAAGGTGCGGCAGTTCTTCGACCACCCGGGATTCGTGCAGCCGTTCATCGAGGGCGTGCGCGACGGCATCGCCCAGCTCGAGGCGGCAGATCCGGCACTGGATCGCACCACTGATCTCGAGGTGCTCTTCGCGACCCACTCGATCCCGTCGACGGATGCCGCGAAGTCGGGCCCTGCCGAGCGCGGGTTCGGTGAGGGTGGCGCCTACGCCGCACAGCACCTCGCGGTCGCCGAGGTCGTCATGCGCGAGGCGGGCGCCGGCGACGTGCCGTGGCAGCTCGTGTACCAGTCGCGCTCAGGACCGCCGTCGATGCCATGGCTCGAGCCCGACATCAACGACGCGATCGAGGAACTGCCCGCCGCCGGCCGCAAGGCCATCGTGATCGTCCCCCTCGGGTTCGTGAGCGACCACATGGAGGTGCTCTGGGACCTCGACAACGAGGCGCTCGAGACCGCGCAGGAGCAGGGGCTCGCCGCCGTTCGCGTGCCGACGCCCGGCACCCACCCCGCCTACGTCGCGGGGCTCGTCGACCTCGTGCTCGAGCGCGTGAACGGCACGCCCCTCGCCGACCGCCCCGCCGTCACCCGACTCGGCCCCTGGTACGACGTCTGCCGACCCGGATGCTGCGAGAACGTGCGTCTCGGGTTCCGCCCAGCGCTGGCGGGGATCGCGCCGTGATCGACGTCATCCGCGTCGGCACCCGGGGCAGCGCGCTCGCGATGGCCCAGACGAAGCAGATCTCGGAACGGCTCGGCAAGGCCGCGAAGGCCGAGATCGAACTCGTTCCCGTCACGACCCAGGGCGACACCTCGCGTGCGTCGCTCTCGACGATCGGCGGTACGGGCGTGTTCGCCGCCGCCCTGCGCGAGTCATTGCTGCGCGGCGAGTGCGATGTCGTCGTGCACTCCCTGAAGGACCTGCCGACGGCCGAGCATCCGGGTCTTCGCCTCGGCGCCGTGCCGAAGCGCGCCGACGCCCGCGACGCGCTCTGCGCCCGCGACGGGCTGACGCTCGAGACGCTTCCCGAGGGCGCGCGAGTCGGCACCGGCTCGCCTCGCCGCATCGCGCAGCTGCGCGAGGCACGCCCCGATGTCGAGGCCGTCGACATCCGCGGCAACGTCGACTCGCGACTCGCCCGTGTCGCGTCGGGCGAGCTCGACGCGGTGCTGCTCGCCGCCGCCGGCCTCGGCCGGCTCGGGCGGACCGATGCGATCACCGACCTGCTCGAACTCGCCGACTGGCCGACCGCTCCGGGTCAGGGCGCACTCGCGATCGAGATGCGACGCGAGCGCGGAGACCGCGAGCTCGAGGGTGCGCTCGACTCGATCGACCACCGTGTCACGCGTGCGACCGTGCTCGCCGAACGCCTCGTTCTCGCGGGGCTCGAGGCCGGGTGCTCCGCGCCCGTCGGTGCGACGGCCTTCATCGATGACGAACTTCTGTTCCTGACGGCGAGCGTGTACAGTGCCGACGGTACGAAGCGAATCACCAGCTCGCACGCAGCTACCCCCGACAGCCGCTCTGCCGCCGACCTGGCGGCCGCGGCTCGCGACGTCGCCGAACGCGCCGTCGCAGAACTCCTCGGCAATGGCGCCGCTGAACTTGCACCACCTGAGGAGTCAGTGTGACCGAATCCGACGCCCCGTTGACCGGCGCCATCAAGCTGCCCTTCCACGGCGGGAAGCCGTTGGCGGGCTGGCGGGTGCTGGTGCCTCGCGGCGGACCCTGGGGCGACGGCGTCGCCGCCGCGCTCCGTGCCGGCGGCGCGAGCCCGATCATCGCCCCGCTGATCAACTTCGCCCCGACCGACGACCAGCCGGCGCTCGAGGCCGCGCTGGCGAAGCTGGCCCGAGGCGAGTTCGACTGGGTCACCGTGACCAGCGCCACGACGGTCGACGTGCTCGCGTCGTACGGCGCCGTCATCCCCGAGACGACGAAGGTCGCAGCGGTGGGGGAGACCACCGCTGCCGCGCTCGTCGCAGCGGGGTACCGCGCCGACATCGTGCCATCCGAGGAGAACTCCGCCCGCGGGCTCCTCGAGGAGTGGGAGGCCGCGACCGGCGGCCAGCGCGGACTTCGCGTGCTCGCCCTCAGGTCGGCCATCGCGAAGCAGGTGCTCTCCGTCGGGCTCGCTCGGGTGGGTCACCACGTCGAGGCGGTCGTCGCGTACCGCACCGTGGGGGTTCCGGTCGCCCAGAAGGTGGGCGACGACGTTCGCGCCGGCCGGGTGAACGCGGTGCTCGTGACATCCGGAAGCGTCGCCGAGCAGGTGCAGCAGCAGCTCGGACCCATCCCCGAGACGACGCTCGTCGCGGCGATCGGTCCGCAGACGAAGCGCGACGCGGCCAAGTTCGGCCTCCGCGTCGATGTCGTGGCGAAGGAGCGCACGGCCGAGTCCCTCATCGACGCGGTCGTCGAGGCCGCGACCGCGCGCGCCTGACCGCAACTCGGTCTGCCGGTGCGATGAGCGGCAGCGGAGACGGTCGGGGTGAGTGCCCAGCCACCGGCACGTAGGCTTGATCGGGTGAGTTCCGCCCCCGTTCCCCGTCTCCGTCCGCGTCGTCTGCGCGAGTCGCCGGCATTGCGTCGCCTCGTGTCCGAGACCCGCCTCGACCCCGCCGACCTCGTGCTGCCGATCTTCGTGCGCGAGGGCGTCGACGAGGCCGTGCCCATCCCCTCGATGCCGGGCGTCGTGCAGCACTCCCTCGAGAGCGTGAAGGGCGCGGTGACGGATGCCGCGGCCGCAGGCGTCGGCGGCGTGATGCTGTTCGGCGTGCCCGAGGTGCGCGACGACGTCGGATCCGCCGCCACCGACCCCGACGGGATCCTCAACGTGGCGACCCGCGTCGTCGCCGACGAGGTCGGCGACGCCCTCGTCGTGCAGACCGACCTCTGCCTCGACGAGTTCACCGATCACGGCCACTGCGGCGTCCTCGATCCGCTCGGACGCGTCGACAACGACGCCACGCTCGAGCGGTACCGGGAGATGGCGCTCGTGCAGGCGGCATCCGGGTCGCAGCTGCTCGGCCTGTCGGGCATGATGGACGGCCAGGTCGCCGCGGTGCGCGACGCGCTCGACGGGTCGGGCCTCACGCACACGGCGATCCTCGCGTACTCCGCGAAGTACGCCTCGGCGTTCTACGGGCCGTTCCGCGACGCGGTCGAGTCGACGCTCGAGGGCGATCGGCGCACCTACCAGCTCGACCCCGGCAATCGCCGGGAGGGGCTCCGCGAGGCGATCATCGACATCGACGAGGGCGCCGACATCGTCATGGTGAAGCCGGCGGGATCGTACCTCGACGTGCTGTCGGATGTCGCAGCCGCGAGCGACGTGCCCGTGTGGGCGTACCAGGTGTCGGGCGAGTACGCCATGATCGAGGCCGCCGCCATGCACGGTTGGATCGACCGCCGTCGCGCGGTGATCGAGTCGATCCGCGGCATCAAGCGCGCCGGGGCCGACGCGGTGCTGACGTACTGGGCGACCGAGCTCGCGCGATGGATCCGGGAGGGCGCCGAATGAGCGCACCGTCGAACGCCGAGCTGTTCGCCCGCGCGCAGGCGGCCATCCCGGGCGGCGTCAACTCGCCGGTGCGGGCGTTCCGCTCGGTGGGCGGCACGCCGCTGTTCCTCGTCTCGGCCCGCGGCCCGTACGTCACCGACGCGGAGGGTCGCGAGTACGTCGACCTCGTCGCCGGCTGGGGCCCGGCGATCCTGGGCCACGCCCACCCGCGCGTCATCGAGGCGGTGACGGATGCCGCGAGCCGCGGCCTCTCGTTCGGCGCCTCGACGCCCGCCGAGACCGAGCTCGCCGAGCTCGTCGAGCAGCGCGTCGCCCCGGTCGAGAAGCTGCGGCTCGTCTCGACCGGCACCGAGGCGACCATGAGCGCCATCCGCCTCGCCCGCGGCTTCACCGGCCGCGACGTGCTCGTGAAGTTCGCCGGCCACTACCACGGCCACTCCGACGGCCTGCTCGCCGAGGCCGGCTCGGGCCTCGCCACGTTCGCCCTGCCGGGCTCGGCCGGGGTGCCCGCCGATATCGCGGCGCTCACGCTCGTGCTGCCGTACAACGACCTCGACGCCGTGCGTCTCGCATTCGAGGAGCACGGCGACCGCATCGCCGCGGTCATCGTCGAGGCCGCTGCGGCGAACATGGGCGTCGTGCCGCCGGCACCCGGGTTCAACCGCGCGCTCGTGGAGCTCGCCCATGCCAACGGCGCACTGGTCATCAGCGACGAGGTGCTCACCGGCTTCCGCGTCTCGGCCGGCGGCTGGTGGGGGCTGGAGGCGATGGTCGAAGCGGGCGCCTACACGCCCGACCTGATGACGTTCGGCAAGGTCATCGGCGGGGGGATGCCGGTCGCCGCGCTCGGCGGACGTGCCGACGTCATGGACCAGCTCGCGCCGCTCGGCCCCGTGTACCAGGCGGGCACGCTCTCGGGGAACCCGGTCGCCGTGGCCGCCGGCGTCGCGACCCTGCAGGCAGCGGATGCCGCGGTGTACGCGAAGCTCGACGGCGCCGCCGAGACCATCAGCGACGCGGTTTCCGACGCGCTCACCGCCGAGGGGGTCGCGCATCGCGTGCAGCGGGCGGGCAACCTGTTCAGCTTCGTGTTCGGCGCGGATGCGGCATCCGACGAGGTCCGCGACTACGCGGGCGTGCAGCGGCAGGAGTCGTGGCGCTACCCGCCGTTCTTCCACGCGATGCTCGATGCCGGGGTGTCGTTGCCGCCGAGCGTCTTCGAGGCGTGGTTCGTCACCGCCGCCCACGACGACTCGGCGATCGGCCGGATCATCGACGCGCTGCCGGCCGCGGCGCGGGCTGCGGCATCCGCCACGGTGGTCGAGTAGCGCCCGGCGGCGCCGGCGCGTATCGAGACCCCGACTCAGCACCCGCCCGCCGGCACCGCCAGCAACCACCCCCCGGCCGCCCCGAAAACCGGAGCCGGTCGTGAGTGCAGGCGGTTCGGGCCTGTTTGGGATGCCGCGACGGCGTGTCGGCCGGTAATCGAGGCGCGCGGAATCGTGGACGAAACCGTTACGGCATTGTGGGATGACGACATGCCGGGCGTCGGTCGCCTCCGGCAGGATGGAACCATGTCCCACCTTCGCGTGCACAACGACCGGATCGAGGTTCACCTCACACCGGCCGAGAAGGCGCTGGCACTGCGTGCCGACGACGTGGTGGTGCAACGCGATGACATCCGCTCGGCCACCGTCGCCGACGACCCGTGGGTGTGGATTCGCGGCATCCGCCGGCGGGGCACCGAGATTCCGCTCGTGGTCGCCGTCGGCGCGTGGAAGTACCACGGCGGCATGGACTTCGTCATCGTGAAGGGCAAGCGACAGGCGGTCGTGCTCGAACTCTCGGGCGGAGAGTTCACGCGCATCATCCTGAGCACGAACCACTCGGCCGCGCTCATCGATCGGCTGCGGCTCACCGAGCCGCCGAACGGCGACGAGCCCGAGGCCGCCGAATAGCGTCGGCGGGCCTCGAGTGGCCCCGGGTTGCCGCCGGAGCTCGTCGGCCACCCGGTGTCAGGCGAACAGGAACAGCACGAACGCGATCAGCGGCAGCGTGCCCTGGATCAGCGCGGCGCGCAGGTAGCGGCGACCGGTGGTGAGGAGCACCGCCGCGGCGAGCACCATGCACGCCATCGTGAACTCGACGAGCGCGATGCCCGGCAGCACCGCCCCCGACCAGTAGAGCACCAGGCCGAGGGTCGCGCCGAGGCCGAGGAAGAGGTTGTAGAACCCCTGGTTGTACGCCATCGGCCGCAGGGTGTCGGCCGAGGCCTGGTCGGCGACACCGAAGCGCTTCCAGGTCGCCGGGCGGGTCCACCAGACGCTCTCCATGAGGAAGATGTAGCCGTGCAGCAGCGCGGCGAGGGCGACGAAGATGCTCGCGATGACGGCCATGGCCGCGATCGTACCGGCAGGCGGCCGCGTTCAGGGGAGGCGGACGTCGCTGCAGCCGGATGCCTCGATCAGACGGATGCCTCGACCTGCTCCTGTCCGGCGGGCGCGGCCGCAGCCGGCTCACCCCTCTGCGAGAGCATGCTCCGGCCGAAGAACTCGCTGAGCTCCTCCCGCGCCGTCAGCGGAAGGATGCACGCGACGTACTGGTCGGGACGGACGACGACCACGCAGCCGCCGCGATCGATGCCGCGGGCGTCGAAGAAGTCCTCCTCCTTCGGGTCGATGGCGTAGACCTTCTCGTAGTCGATGACCTGGAACGGACCGACTCGGGGGAGGAAGATCTCGGGCACCCGGGTGAGGTCGACGTCTTCGTAGCGCTGCTGGTACACGACCTTGACGTCGAAGACGCGGTCGATGTCGGCGCCCGGCGGAGTGAACTGCGCGACGGGCGAGTCGTCGGAGGTGCCGACCCACTGCGCCCAGTCGGCCAGCGCCGAGGGCTCACCGGCAGCTGGGGCGTCGGCGAAGGCGTAGATGCGCCACCGGCCGTCGGCCCGGTGATGATGACCGAGGTGCATGTCGTTCGCGTCGGCGACCCGCACCACATGGGCCGACTTGAATCGCTTGCCGATCGGGAAGCCGGTGGCGAGGTCTTGGTGCGTGGCTTCGGCGGTGATCACCGACGGAACGTACTGCGTCATGAAGCCCGCGGGGAACTCGGCCGTGGCCGTGTAGAACTCGGCGAGCTGGGTCGGGCTCTCGAACTCCTCGGGCTTCTTGGCCATCATGGCCGCCCATTCCTTGTCGAAGTCGATGAGGTTCTGGGCGATGACCTGGCGCTCGCCCGAGTAGGTGGCGAGCAGCGACGCGGGGCTCCGGCCCTCGAGCACCTGGCCGAGCTTCCACCCGAGGTTGAATCCGTCCTGCATGGAGACGTTCATGCCCTGGCCCGCCTTGGCGCTGTGCGTGTGGCAGGCGTCGCCGGCGATGAAGACGCGCGGGTCGCGCGTTCCGATGAGCTCGACCGGCACGTCGTCGAACCGGTCGGTGACGCGGTGCCCGACCTCGTAGACGCTGCTCCAGGCGACGTTGCGAACGTCGAGCGTGTAGGGGCTGAGGATGCGATTCGCCTTCGCGATGATGTCGTCGAGCGGCGTCTTGCGCACCTTGCCGTGGTCGTCTTCGGGGACCTCGCCGAGGTCGACGTACATGCGGAAGAGGTAGCCGCCCTCGCGAGGGATGAGGAGGATGCTGCCGTCTTCGTGCGACTGGATGGCGCACTTCGTGCGGATGTCGGGGAAGTCGGTGACGGCCAGCACGTCCATGACGCCCCATGCGTGGTACGACACGTCGCCGACGTGCTTGCAGCCGATCGATTCCCGCACGCTACTGCGGGCGCCATCGCATCCGACCACGTACTTCGCTCGGACGACGCGCTCTTCGCCTTCGTTCTCACCTGCGCTGCGCCGGAGCGTCACGCGCACGGGGAACTCGCCCTCCTCCTCGACCTGGAGCGTGACGAACTGCCACCCGTAGTCGGGCGTGATGCGGGCCGGCCCGTTGGCGGCCGACTCGGCGAAGTAGTCGAGGATGCGCGCCTGGTTCACGATGAGGTGCGGGAACTCGCTGACGCCGTGCGGGTCGTCTTCGGCGCGAGAGGTGCGAACGATCTTCGACGGGTCGTGCTCGTCGGGAGACCAGAAGTTCATCGCGGTGAGGTGGAACGCCTCGGCGGTGACGCGCTCGGCGAAGCCGAACGCCTGGAAGGTCTCGACGCTGCGCGCCTGGATGCCGTCGGCCTGGCCGATGGCGAGTCGGCCCGCCCGCCGCTCGACGAGGCGCGTCATGACCGACGGATACTGCGAGAGCTGCGCCGCGAGCAGCATGCCGGCCGGACCGGAGCCGACGATCAGCACGTCGATCTCGTCGGGAAGGTCGGCCGGTCGGTCGAGGCCCGTGCCTTCAGCAGGAAGCACGCGCGGGTCTCCGGACACGTAGCCGTGGTGGTGGAACTGCATCGTCATCGATCCCTTCCCCGGACAGCGATGTCGAGGTGTTGTGCGGTGGCCGCATTCGGTTCTATATTAGAATCCCAGTCTCCATAATGGAGCGCTGCGAAAAATGGTAGTGCAGGTGACTCGGGCTCTGCAAGGTGACGCTGCACTCCTCACCACTCGAGAGGACGAGGTTGCCCACGACAGCACGAGCCGCCACCGACGGTGGCCGGGTCGCTCCGGCGTCGCAGACGCTGAGTCGCGGCATCCGCATTCTCGAGGTCCTCGCGGATGCCGCGGGGCCGCTCACCACCGATGAGGTCGCGAACGCGCTCGGCGTGCATCGATCGATCGCGTACCGCCTCGTTCGCACGCTCGAAGACCACGGCCTCGTCCTCCGCGATTCCGCAGGCGGTGTCGAGCTCGGCGCACGGATGGCGGCGCTCGCCTCGGGCGTCTCCCGCGACCTGCAGGCCGAGGCGCTCCCCGAGTTGACGGCCATCGCGAACGAATTCGGCATCACGAGCTTCGTCGCCGTGCTCGATCAGGCGGAATGCATCACGCTCGCCAGCGTGGAACCACGCCACGCCGTCGCATCCATGGTGCAGCGACCCGGCTCCCGGCACTCCGTCACCGTCGGCGCTCCCGGCAAGGTGATCCTCTCGATGCTCCCCCCGGCCGAGTGGCCCGAGAACGTCTCCGACCGCCTGCGGGCCGACGTGGCCGAGGTCGCGGTCACCGGATACGCGACGAGCCACGACGAGGTCATTCCGACCGTGCAATCGGTTGCGGTGCCGCTCGTGCTGCCCGCACGACGTCCGGCCGCCCTCGCCGTGGTGTACATCGGTCCCCGGTACGATCCGGCCGAGGTGGCCGAGCGGTTGCAGCGGTCGGCCGCCACGATTCGCGGCGCCCTGGGCGGCTGAGCTGCCCCGGGCGCACCTCGCTCACTCCGGCGCTGCCGGCTCCGCTCGCTCGATCGCGGCCGGCACGCCGAGGAACCGCTCCACCTCGGCGACGGATGCCGCGAGCGACCGTTCCTCGTCGCGGGTGAACGGCCGCCACGGCACGATGCGCACGGTGGCCTTCCTGCCCTGCACCACCGGCGCCCACCGGCCGGCCATGACCCCGTCGATCATCAGTGCATGGAGAGGGAACTCGGCATGCACCGGATTCGATCGCCCGGGTGGCAGCAGGTGCATTCGGGGCACCGCGTAGCCCATGATGTACTCGTCGTACGCCTGCAGCAGGTCGACGACCGGTCCGGTTTCCGCTTCACGAGCCGCGTCGCCGTCGTCGGAGCGGGCGGATGCCGCGGCCACCGCCTCGGCATCGAGCACGTGGGTGACACCGTCGACGTCGACCTGCTCGAGGCGTGCACCGTGCGCGGCGGCGCCGTCTGTGGCATCCGCGAATGCCTGCCGGGTGTCGCCGAGGGTGAAGCCCGACCACGCGGCGAAGTCGCGGTCGGTCACGGGCCCTCGCGACGCGATGAATCGCGCGGCGAGCTCGGCGAGCGCCTCGTCGCGAGGGCGCGGCTCGGCGGCGGGCACGCGATCGTCGAACGCCGCGTAGGTGCGCTGCTTGCCGACATCGGCCCCGCTGATCGCGACGCGTTCGAGCTCGGCGAGCATGAGCAGGTAGGTGAACGCGAGCCCGGTGTGCGGCAGGCCGCTCGAGTCGAGTGCCGCCGCGAGCTGCGAGCGAGTGCGATGCCCGCCCGCGAGCGACTGCGCGATGAGATCGAGCCCGCGCGTGGCGGTCTCGCCGTCGACGCCGGTTCGACGGTAGTACGTCGCGTTCACGCGGTGCACCCGCTCGGCCGACAGCTCGAGCACCCATCGCGCGTCGGCGGGGTGCAGGAAGTGCCACGTCGGCCGCAGCACGTGCGTGCGGAGGATCTCGCCGGCGTCGACCTGCGCGGCGACGGCCGCGGCATCGGGCCGGCGCTCGCTGGGTACCCGCACGGCGAGGCCGAACTGCGCGGGCAGGAACTCCTGCGACTGCACGGCGACGAACCGGCGCACGACCTCGGGTGCCGTCGCGTCGAAGGGCGCACGCAGCCCCTGTACCCGGAGGCGCAACTCGCGCAGCTCGGCGATGCGCACCGCTACGTCACGTCTCGGCGCCAGGTCGTGGCGCCGCCGATCACCGTCGCGATCACGCCGATCGCGAGCAGGACGAGTCCGCCCTGCCACCACTCCAGGCTCTGACCCGGACCGACCGCCGCCAGGGAGTAGAACGAGGCGCCGACCAGTGCATCGCTCGCCGCACCGGGCAGGAACTGGCCGATGTTCGCGGTGACCGAGTTGAGGGATGCCGCGAGCCGCAGCACGGGCTCCAGGAACTGGGTGAACGCGATCACGATGACGATGGTGGCGACCTGGTTCGGAACGAGCGACCCGAGGCCGACGCCGATCGTCGCCCAGAGCGCCATCGCGAGCACGCCGCGGGCGATGAGCGCCCAGGTGTCGCTGTCGTCGAGACCGGTTCCGAGCCCGAAGGCCGAGAGCGCCGCGGCGCCGAGGCCGACGGACGTGATGAACGCGATGACGCCCAGGCCCGCGCCCATGACGAGCTGCGAGGCGAACTTCGCACCCAGCACCAGCGAACGGTTCGGTTGGGCGAGGAACGTCGGCGTGAGCGTCTTGTGCCGGAACTCGCCCGTCACCGCCAGCGCACCGAGGAGCACGGGGAACACGAAGCCCACCGACGACGCGAAGCTGTAGATGAGGGGCGCGAGGAACTCACCGGGCGGAATCTGGGTGTTGCCCGCGGATGCGGCGGCATCGGGATTCTCGGACGCCCAGCCGAGGAACGTCCCGAGCCCGCCCGCCAGGAATGCGACGTAGGCGACGAGGAGGATGGCGAGCAGCCACCACATGCGCGTCGTGAACGTCTTCTGGAACTCGGATGCGATCGCACGCAGCACCGACATCACTGCTCACCTCCCTCGACGAGCGCGAGGAACGTTTCCTCGAGCCCCGATCGCCTCGCGTGGAGGGCTCTCAACTCGACGCCGCCGACGAACGCGGCATGACCGACGCGGCCCGGGTCGGGCTCTGCGACGACGAGCCCCTCGCCGTCCTCCGTGTATTCCAGCCCGGCCGCATCGAGTGCCGCGGCCAGCGCGACCCGATCGGGCGAGTCGACGATCGTCGCGGCCGCCGTCTGGGCCTCGAGGGTCGAGAGCGGGCCGCTCTTCACGAGTCGCCCGCGCGAGATGATGACGATGTCGTCGACGCTCTGCTGCACCTCGCTCAGCAGGTGCGAGCTCACGAGCACCGTGCGGCCCTCGTGCGCGAGGCTCCGCATGAACCCGCGGATCCACTTGATGCCCTCGGGGTCGAGTCCGTTGACGGGCTCGTCGAGCACGAACACCCCGGGGTCGCCGAGGAGCGTGTACGCGAGCGCGAGGCGCTGGCGCATGCCGAGCGAGTAGCCGCCCACGCGCCGGTCGGCGAACTCCGACATGCCGACCTGCTCGAGCACCGCCGGGACGCGCGAGCCCGAGATGCCCGCCGCGGTCGCGTACACCTTCAGGTGGTCGCGGGCCGAGCGGCCGGGGTGGAAGTTCGCGTCGAGGGCGGCGCCCACGGTCTCGAGGGGTCGATCGAGGTCCTCGTACCGGCGGCCGTCGAACGTCGCCGTGCCGGCCGTGGCACGGACGAGGCCGAGCAGCACCCGCAGGGTGGTCGTCTTTCCGGCGCCGTTCGGACCGAGGAACCCGGTCACGCGGCCCGGCTCGACGGCGAAGCTGAGGTCGTCGACGGCGGTCACCGCCCCGAATTGCTTGCTGAGTCCGGCGATCTCGATGCGGATGCCGCTTGCCATGCTGCTCCTCTCAGGTGAAGACGTACCCGGCCGCCGGGCCCGCGCCCCCACGCCCGCCCGGCGGTCGAGCCGCCTCACGGCAACAGTAACGAGAGCGGCGCGGCGGAGGCATCCGTCGCGGGGTGGAGACGCGCCCGTCGCGCGGGGGAGTCTGTGCGACCCGGAGTCGGACAGCCGGTTCAGCGGGCGGATGTCGCGGGCGGCACGCCCCCGGCGTAGAGATCGGTCGCGAGGTCGCGGAGCGCGCCGAGGGCGACCCGCTGCGGCATCGGCCCGTACGAGATGCGAGCGACGCCGAGCTCCTGGAGCCGCGCGGGAGCCGGCACCGACGGGGCGCCGATGACGCTGAGCCGGCACTCGCCGATGCCTGCCACGAGCTCGGCCACGGTGGCCTCGTCGAGATCACCGGGCACGAAGACGCAGGTGGCGCCCTCGTCGAGGAACGCGCGCCCGCGTTCGATGGCATCGGCGACCCAGACCTCGCGGGGGCGCTGCTTGCCGCGCACCCACGCATCGGTGCGGGCGTTCAACGCGAACGGCACGCCCTCGGCGTCGGCCGCGGCGACGGCGGCCCGCACGGCCGCGACCGACTCGTCGAGCGGCTTGAGCTGGTCTTCGAGGTTCGCGCCGACCACGCCCTCGCCGATCGCCCGCCGCACCGTCTCACCCGGATCGCCGTATCCGGCCTCGAGGTCGGCGGAGACCGGCACCTCGACCGCGCGAGCGATGCGGCCGACCATGTCGAGCATGAGGTCGACGGGGATCCGCTCGCCGTCGGGATAGCCGAAGGTCGCCGCGATCGCGTGGCTGGCCGTCGCGAGCGCGCGGGTCTCGGGCAGGGCGGCGATCGCCTTCGCCGACGCGACATCCCAGACGTTCACGACCTGCAGGAGCTCGGGCGACGCGTGGAGGCGCCGCAGCTCGGCGGCGGTATCGGCGAGGCTCATCCGCCCAGCCTAGGAGAGCGCGGCGCGCAGCCCGTCGAGCAGGCGCTCGACGTCGGAGGCGTCCGTGTATGGGGCGAGACCCACCCGAAGGCCGCCGTCGTCGCCGAGACCCAGGTGACGCGAGACCTCGAGCGCGTAGAAGTTGCCCGACGGTGCCAGCACTCGGCCGTGTGCCAGGGAGCGGGTGATGTCGGATGCCGCGTGGCCATCGAACGTCATGAGCAGCGTGGGCGTGCGGCGTGCGGCACGTGACCACACGGTGATGCCCGGAAGCTCTGCGAGCCCGTCCTCGAGTCGCACCCGGAGCGCGTCCTCGTGGTCGTGCAGGGCGGCGTACGACGCGACGAGCCGGTTGCGTCGCGACATCGCCGCTCCGGCGGCCTCAGTGTCGAGTGCCGCGAGCACGTCGACCGCGGCGGTCACGCCCGCGAGCAGCTCGTACGGCAGCGTGCCGAACTCGAACCGCTCGGGCACCACGTCGGTCGCCGGCAGGAGCTTGTCGGGCACGATCGTCTCGAGCAGCTCGGGCCGCGCGATGAGCACGCCGCAGTGGGGGCCGAGGAACTTGTACGGCGAGCACGTGAAGAAGTCGGCGCCGAGCGTGACAAGGTCGGGCAGTTCGTGCGCGGTGTAGTGCACGCCGTCGACGTACACGAGTGCGCCGACGGCGTGAGCGCGGGCCGCGATTCCCGGGATGTCGGGCATCGTGCCGATGAGGTTCGATGCGGCGGTGACGGCGACCATGCGGGTGCGTGACGAGAGCACTGAGGTCACGGCATCCGTGGGCAGCTCCCCGGACTCGGGATCGAAATCGGCCCAGCGCACCGTGGCTCCCACCCGCTCGGCGGCCTGCACCCACGGCCGCACGTTCGCGTCGTGATCGAGACGGGTCACCACGACCTCGTCGCCAGGGGCCCAGTCGCGCGACAGGTGGCGCGAGAAGTCGTAGGTGAGCTGGGTCGCGCTTCGGCCGTGCACGACGCCGGCCGGGTGCGCGTTCACGAGGTCGGCGACGGCGAGCCGGAACCCGTGCACGGTCTCTTCGGCGCGCACCTCGGACTCCCCGATGGTGCCGCGATTCGACAGGGGACCGGTGAGCACGGATGCCACGGCGTCGCCCACCGCGCGGGGCGTCTGCGTCCCGCCGGGCCCGTCGAACTGCGCCCACCCGAAGTCGAGCGAGGGGAACTGCGAACGGATGCGCGCGACGTCGTAGGCCATGACGGAGAGCATAATTCGCCCCGCCCTCGGGGGGCGTGACGGGCGCCGCAGGTCCTCCATAGGCTGGATCGATGCGCGCGACGAACCCGATCTCCATGCTGCTCACGAGCCTCACGGTCGTCGGATGCCTCGCACTCACGGCCTGCTCGGCGGCGGGCGAGGCGCCCGAGACCGAGCCCGCGTCGGGCGCGTCGGGCGCCGACACGCCCGCGAACGACGAGGAGCTCCTTCGCGCCATCCGCCCCTCCTTCACCGATTCGACCGATCGCGCCGCCGTCGCTGTGATCGATGCCGGCGGCGTGCGCACGGCGTTCATCGATGCCGACGAGTCGACCGTGTTCGAGGTCGGCTCGATCACCAAGGTGTTCACCGGTGAGCTGCTCGCCGAGGCGATCGAGCGCGGCGAGGTGCGAGCCGATGACGAGCTCGGCGCTCACCTCGATCTCGGCGACGCGCCCGTGGCATCCGTCACCCTGCGCGACCTCGCCGCGCACACCGCAGGACTGCCGATCTTCCCCGACGACCCCGAGTTCGTGGAGGCGGCCACGGCCGATATCGAAGCCGGTGGCGACGGCATCGACGCGACGCTCGACGACCTGCTCGAGCACGCTCGCAGCCTCGAGATCACGCCGGGTCAGGGCTTCAGCTACAGCAACATCGGCGCCGCGCTCGTCGGACAGGCGCTCGCCGCCGCGGCCGGCGCCGACTACGGGACGATCCTGTCCGAGCGGCTCCTCGAACCGCTCGGCCTCGACGGCGTGTCGCTGCCGCTCGATGACGCCGAGGTGCCGAGCGGGCACGCGGTTGGATTCGACTCCGACGGCGATGCCGTCGAGCCCTCGACGCTCGGGGCCTACGCACCGGCCGGCGGCATCCACGCGACGGTCGGCGACCTCGTGAAGTTCGCGAACGCCGTGATCGACGGCCAGCTCGCCGGGAGTGCGGCGCAGACCGACACGGTCGACGTCGGCGGCGGCACCTCGATGGGCTACTTCTGGAGCGTCGACGACCGCGGCGACCGCCGCATCGTCTCGCACAACGGACTGACGGGCGGCTTCGCGAGCGTGCTGTTCATCGACGTCGACGCGGGAACCGCGGCGATCGTGCTGTCGAACCAGGCCGACGGCATCGACCAGGTCGGAGAGACCCTGCTCGACCACGTTCGCTGAGCCGTGTCCCCGGGTCGGCTGGGCTGCGGGCTACCATTCAGGCATGGGCGGGGCGGGCGCTGAGGCATCCCGAACGGCGGTGGAATCGACGAGACGCGACGGGAGGCCGGCGGAACGACGCCGGTTCTCGCTGAGCGCGCTGCTCGACGGCTTCTTCTTCGTGTTCGCGGGCTTGGCCGCCATCTGGTTGGCGTGGCTCCTGTTCACCGAGTCGTTCACATTCGGGTGGTGGGGCATCGCCGGCTTCGTCGTGTTCTGGGCCCTGCTCGCCTATCTCGTGCTCCCGCGCCTGCATCGCATCCTGACCTCCATCTACGTGCCCGACTACTTCATCGGACGGACCCGAACGAGCGACGGACTGCTCGGCGACCCGGTGAACCTGGCCTTCCTCGGCGACGAGTCGCAGGTGCACGCCGCCATGGCGAAGGCGGGCTGGACGCGCGCCGACGACATCACGCTCGCCTCGAGCTGGCGCATCATCACCACGACGCTCACGCGCCGCAGCTACGACCAGGCACCGGTGAGCCCGCTCTTCCTGTTCGGCCGGCAGCAGGACTTCGCGTACCAGCAGGAGGTGGAGGCAATCCGGCCAAGCGCCACCACGTGCGATTCTGGCGCTGCCCCGACGACTGGCCCCTGCCGGGTGGATACCGGGTCGACTGGCTCGCCGCGGGCACCTTCGATCGAGCGGTCGGGTTGTCGTTGTTCACGCTGCAGGTGACGCACAAGATCGACGCCGACACCGACATCGAGCGCGACCACATCGTGGCGACGCTGCGCGCGGCCGACCCCGCCCTCGGGGTCGACGTGCTTCGCGATTTCTCCACGGGATATCACGCGCGCAACGGCGGCGGCGACACGATCCAGACCGACGGGGACCTGCCGGTGGTCGACGTGCGCGGCGTGGCAGGCGCCGCCGGGTTGCCCGTCGCGCAGAGCGAGGTGGGCCCGTGACCTCCGTCGACAAGCGCCCGGCGTTCGAGGTGCCGGCCGAGCTGGCGACGCCCGTTCCCGTCGACGCTCCGAGGCGACGACCGGTGGCGACGGTGGTCGGCGCGGCGCTCGTCGTGCTCCGTGTGCTCGGGGGCGTGATCTGGCTCATCGCACTGACGCTGCAGTGGCCCGACGTGCTCTCCGACGAGTTCGACACCATCTCCGCGGAGCAACTCAGCAGCGAGGATGCCCGGGCCATCGCTGCTGCCGGTCTCACCGTGGTGCTGGTGATCGGCGGCGTCATCCTGCTCGTCGAGCTCGTGCTCGCCGTGCTCATCTACCTCGGGTGGAACTGGCCGCGCGTCGTGGTGATGGTGTTCGCCACCCTGAGCATCAGCGGGGCGTTCGCAGCCTGGTGGGCGGGCGACCAGGAGATCACGCTCCAGACGACCCTGCTGACGCTGTCGCTCGACATCCTCGTCATGCTCGCCCTGTCGAGTCGCGCGGCGCGCGACTATGCGCGAGGCAGGCGACGCCGCGGCTGACGCCCGCTCAGCCGAGCCCGACGGCCCGGCCGCCGATCTCGAGCCCGAGCCAGCCGGCGAGCGAGTCGAGCTCGCTGAACACCGCCTCGACGACGTCGCGGGTGAACGGCTCGTCCTCGTGGATGGCGTCGACTCGCAGCACGCCCTCGGCCCGGTCGGCGGTGGCATCGACCTTGCCGACGAGGCGGTCGCCGATGAGGATCGGCATCGCCCAGTAGCCCCAGCGCCGCTGGTCGCGTGGCTTGTACATCTCGAGCACGTACTCGTAGTCGAACAGGTCGGCCAGACGCGCGCGATCGAAGACGAGCCGATCGAGCGGCGAGAGCAGGGCGGTTCGCTCGGCGAGCGGCTCGTCGGCCTGCTCGAGCGACCGAGGGTCGACCCGCCACGTGCCGCGCAGACCCTCGACACGCGCGGGCTCGCCGATGCCGCGAGTGTCGATCGGCTCGTTCGGCGATCCGCCGGCCTTGCGCTCGCGAAGGATGCCGAGCGACGCGAGGCGACGCTCGTTGCGCCGCCGGTACGCCTCGACGTGATCGAGCTCCGGCACGTCTGGATACACCCGCTCCGCGAGGTCCCACAGGCGCTGGCCATCACGACGGGCCGAGACCGCGACGTCGCCGCACATCATCAGGCATTCGAGCATCGTCGTCACGTTGCGGTCGTTGGTCCACCCGGTGGACGACCAGGGCACCGCCGAGGTGTCGGGGAGCTCGGTCGCGGGCAGCGGTCCGTCGCCGCTGAGCCGGACCAGGATGTCGCGGCGGAATTGCTCGTTCGCCGCCATCCAGTTGCGCGTGCGCTCGTGCTTCGGCCACCGCTTCATCGACGGGCGGAACAGCACGAGGTCCTCCATCGGCCGGACCATCAGGTCGAGCTCGAAGAGGGTGCGATCCCGCTCGAGTCCGCGAACGAGCTCGGCTGGGTCGTACCCTTCGCCGAGCCGGCTCCAGAGCACGACGTCGGCGCTCGGGGCGATCGCCGAGATCGGATCGACCTTGACGAACGTCAGTGGCCGCAGGGCGTCGAGCACGTTCGACGGCCGGGCCGCCTCGAGCGCCTGTGCCCGCACGGCGACCCGTCGTGCCTGCGCCTTCGTCAGCCGGGCCGGCTCCACTGCCACCCGATCAACGTACCGGGAGCCGACATGGGCGGTCGGCAGAGCGGATGCCGCGGGCGCCCCCATAGGCTGGGAGACGACGACCGCCACGCACCCACCGAGGAGGATCGCGATGCTCGAGGTCGACCCGTACGAAGCCCTGCAGCGGCTGCGGCCCGTCGAGACGTTCAGCGTGACGAGCACCGACCTCGAGCAGGGCGGCCCGCTCGCGAGGGCGCAGTGGGCCGCGTTCGCCGGCGGAGCAGACCGGTCGCCCCAGCTGAGCTGGTCGGGATTCCCCGACGGCACCCGCAGCTTCGCCGTCACGTGCCTCGACCCCGATTCGCCGTCGGGTTCGGGGTGGTGGCACTGGTCGGTCGCGAACCTCCCCGTCTCGGTGACGAGCCTCGACGCCGACGCCGGGGTCGAGGGCGGCGCGAAGCTGCCCGCGGGCGGGCTCATGCTCCGCAACGACAGCGGTACGGTCGGGTTCGCCGGTGCCGCTCCGCCGCGCGGCACCGGCGCGCATCGGTACATCTTCGTCGTGCACGCGCTCGACGTGCCGAGCTTCGACCTGGCCGCCGACGACACGCCCGCGAGCCTCGGCTCGCGCTGCTTCTTCCACGGGCTGGCCCGCGGCATCCTCATCGGCACCGCCTCGCGCGACTGACCCCCGTGCTGGCGCCGCATCGCGGCGTCTCCTTCCGCGTCCCGCCGCGCCCGGCGCGCTGCCGCGCATCGCGGCGTCTCGTTCCGCGTCCCGCCGCGCCCGGCGCGCTGCGCCGCATCGCGGCGTCTCCTTCCGCGTCCCGCCGCGCCCGGCGCGCGGGCGCCGCCGCGGCCGGCCCTCGGATCGAGAAGTCGCGTTTGCAGGGTTCGACTGTGCATTCGCGACTTCTCGATTCGCACCCTTGATCGAGAAGTCGCGTTTGCAGGGTTCGACTGTGCATTCGCGACTTCTCGATTCGGCGAGGTGAGTGCCGTCGGGCTATCGGGCAGTCCGCCGCGCCAGCGCCCCCCCGCGCTCAGTGCCTGTCGCCGCTGAGCGCGAGCACCCCGCCGAGGCCGATCATCATCACCCCGCCGGTCGCCGCCAGGTGCGACGCACGCCTGGGCGAACGGGCGAACCAGTCGCGTGCGGCGCTCGCCGCGATCGCCCACACCGAGTCGAAGAGCAGCGCCAGCACGATGAACACGACGCCGAGCTCGAACAGCTGCAGGGGGATGTCGCCCGAGCTGAAGTCCACGAACTGGGGGAGCACCGCCACGAAGAACGCGATCGTCTTGGGGTTCGTGACGCCCACGACGAAGCCCTCGCCGAGCTGCCGCCAGTGGGATCGCACCGGGGCACCGCCGTGGACGGCAGCTGCGGCATCCGCCCGGTGCCGGATGGCCTGGATACCGAGGTACACGAGGTAGAGCGCGCCGACGACCTTGATGATCGTGAACAGCACGACCGACTGGGCCACGAGCGCCCCGACCCCGAGCGCCACCGCCGTCAGGAGGGGGATCATGCCGATCGCATTGCCGAGCACGCTGAGCAGCCCGCCGAGGCGGCCGAGGGCGAGCGATCGACCGATCACGAAGAGCACGCTCGGGCCGGGAATCGCGATGAGCACGACCGAGGCCACGACGAACGCCCAGAGGTTTTCGGCGGGGACCATCCGTGCATCGTACTCCCGCCCGCCGGTTGCCGACGGCGAGGGTCGGCTACTCCTCGGTCGGCGGGGGAGCGATCGCCGCACCCAGTCGGATGCGCGTCCCGAAGGGGTCGGCGACGAGGGAGGTCCGTTCGCCCCATGCCTGGTCGACCGGCTGCTCGAGCACGGACGCGCCGGCAGCCGCCGCCTCGGCGGTGACCCGGTCGACATCGTCGACGTAGAACCAGAGCAGCACGTTGCCGGGTGGCGGTGGAGCCTCGGAGAACCCGATGCCGAGCGACGACGATCCCACCGCCAGCGAGACGTAGACCGGGTCGCCGCCCTCCAGCGGGAACGAGTAGGTGAGCACCCCGCCCAGGGTGTCGCGATAGAACGTGAGCGCGACCGCCATGTCGCTCACCTCGAGGATCGGGAATGCGGATTCGATCATGACGCCTCCTTGGGGCGAGGGTACGTGGCAGCAGAGTGATGCCGCTACGGTGGCCTCGTGAGCGACGAGATCTCCGCAACCGTGGCCGACGGCGTCGGCCATGTGACGCTCGACCGTCCGCAGGCCCTGAATGCGCTCAGCTTCGAGATGATCCGTGAGCTCACGGCGGTCTTCGAGCTGTGGCGCGACGACCCCGAGGTCGGGCTCGTGGTTCTCGACGGCGCTGGCGACCGGGGCTTCTCGGCGGGTGGCGACATCCGGGAGCTCTACGGATACGTGTTCGACGGGAACGTGACGGAGGCGCGCGAGTTCTTCCGGTCGGAGTATCGGCTCGACGCGATGATCGCCCGCTATCCGAAGCCGGTCGTGGCGATCATGGACGGCATCACGATGGGCGGCGGCATCGGGCTCGCCGGTCATGCGGCGATCCGCGTGGTCACGGAGCGATCACGCGTGGCGATGCCCGAGACCCGCATCGGCTTCACGCCCGACGTCGGCGGGTCGTGGCTGCTCGCGAAGGCGCCCGGCGAACTGGGCGTGCACCTCGCCCTGAACTCGCGCACGATGGATGCCGCGGATGCGATCCACACCGGATTCGCCGACTCGTTCGTGCCATCCGGCCGGATTCCGCACCTCCTGCAGGCGCTCGCCGAGCGCGCCGACCCCGGCAGCCCGGCCGAGATCGTGATGCTGTTCGACGAGACCCCCGGACCGTCGTCGCTCGCCCTCGCCCGTGACTGGGTCGACGCCTGCTACTCCGCTCCCACGGTGTCCGAGATCATCGGGCGGCTGCGGGCGTTCGCCGAGCAGACGCCGCACGACGCGTCGAGCTCGTTCCCGACGCATCCGCTCGATTCCGCCGCCTTCGCCGACGCCGCCGCTGCCGCCGACGAACTGGAGTCGCTCTCCCCGACGGCGCTCACGGTGACCCTCGAGTCGGTGCGGCGCGCCCGTACCCTGCGCACCATCGAGGAGGCGCTCGAGCAGGAGTTCCGACTCGTGTCCTGGTTCATCGAGCAGCCCGACCTGCGCGAGGGCATCCGCGCCCAGGTCATCGACAAGGACCGTTCGCCGAGGTGGAATCCCGCCACCCTCGACGACGTGGACCCCGAACTGGCGGCACGCGTCATCGAGACACCAGTTCACGATCCGGTGTGGCCGTCTCCGGTCGTGGAGTAGTGCCGGCCGGAGGCCGACGCGTATCGAGACGTCAGACATTCGGATAGGTCTCCGGTCGTCGAGTAGTGCCGGCCGGAGGCCGACGCGTATCGAGACGCCGGACATTCGGATAGGTCTCCGGTCGTCGAGTAGTGCCGGCCGGAGGCCGACGCGTATCGAGACGCCAGACATTCGGATAGTTTGGGGCACGTGAAGAGCCACCACCTGCGCACCCACCGGAGTGACGAGAACCTCGCGCGTGAGGGGCAGCTCGCCTGGCAGTTGGCGGCTGTCGCGACCGACCCCGTCGAGGTCGACGACGACGTGGTCGAGATGGTCGTGAACCGCGTGATCGACAACGCCGCGGTCGCTGCGGCCGCGCTCGCTCGCAGGCCGGTGGTGTCGGCGCGCAGCCAGGCACTGGCGCATCCAGTGTCGATCGGCGGCGACGGGGCGACCGTGTTCGGTGCGGATGCCGCGCGTCGCACCTCACCCGAGTGGGCCGCGTGGGCGAACGGGGTCGCCGTGCGCGAGCTGGACTTCCACGACACGTTCCTCGCGGCCGACTACTCGCACCCGGGTGACAACATTCCGCCGATCGTCGCCGTCGCCCAGCACCTCGCCGCACGGCGTGGGTTGACCGGACGCGACGTCGTCCGCGGGATCGCCACCGCCTACGAGATCCAGATCGATCTCGTGAAGGCCATCTCGCTGCACGAGCACAAGATCGACCACGTCGCCCACCTCGGCCCGTCGGCCGCCGCGGGCATCGGCACGCTGCTCGGGCTCGACCAGGAGACGATCTTCCAGGCGATCGGTCAGGCCCTGCACACGACCACGGCGACACGCCAGTCGCGCAAGGGCGAGATCTCGACGTGGAAGGCGCATGCGCCCGCGTTCGCGGGCAAGATGGCAATCGAGGCCGTCGATCGCGCCATGCGCGGCGAGACCAGCCCGGTGCCGATCTACGAGGGCGAAGACGGGGTGATCGCGTGGCTTCTGGGGGGTCCGGATGCCACGTACGACGTGCCATTGCCCGAGGCGGGTGAGGCGAAGCGCGCCATCCTCGACTCGTACACCAAGGAGCACTCGGCCGAGTACCAGGCGCAGGCGTGGATCGACCTCGCCCGCAAGCTCCACGACGAGTACCCGATCATCCTCGACGACCCCGACCGGGTCGAGTCGATCGTGCTGCACACCTCGCACCACACCCATTACGTGATCGGGTCGGGGGCGAACGACCCGCAGAAGTACGATCCCGACGCGTCGCGCGAGACGCTCGACCACTCGATCCCGTACATCTTCACGGTCGCCCTGCAGGACGGCGCGTGGCATCACGTCGACTCCTACGCTCCCGAGCGAGCCCATCGCGAGGACACCGTGGCGCTCTGGAAGAAGGTGTCGACGGTCGAGGATCCGGAGTGGACGCGTCGATACCACGCGCTCGACATCGATGAGAAGGCGTTCGGAGGCCGGGTCGTCATCAAGCTGTCCGACGGCAGCGAGATCGTCGACGAGATCGCGGTCGCCGACGCGCATCCGCTCGGCGCCCGGCCGTTCGGCCGCGAGCAATACGTGCAGAAGTTCCGCACGCTCGCCGAATGGGTGCTCGAGGAGGCGGAGATCGAGCGGTTCCTCGACCTCGCGCAACGGCTGCCCGAGCTCGGCCCCGACGAACTGGCCGGCTTGACGTTCACGGCCGCACCCGGCGCACTCGTCGCCGTCGAGATCCCGACCGGCCTCTTCTGACGGAGCTCCTCGCTGGTCGAGTAGCGCCCGGCGGAGCCGGACGCGTATCGAGACCCTCGTCCTGACGGCGCTTCCGCTGGTCGAGTAGCGCCCGGCGGAGCCGGACGCGTATCGAGACCCTCGTCCTGACGGCGCTTCCGCTGGTCGAGTAGCGCCCGGCGGAGCCGGACGCGTATCGAGACCCTCGTGCAACCTCATCTCGATGCGGCTCTGGTCCCGATACGGCTGCTTCGCTGCCTACTCCACCGGCAGCGGGGGCCCTAGGCTGGGTGAGCGGAGTCGCGCTGGGGCGAGCCGCATCGAATCGCGAGGAGCACGATGAGCGAGCAGCAGGGGGCAGCCCCGGTGATCTACAAGGGGTTGGCGGGCGTGCCGGTCGACTACACGTCCATCTCGAAGGTGAACCCCGAGACGAACTCCCTGCTGTACCGCGGCTACCCGGTACAGGAGCTCGCGGCATCCGTCACGTTCGAGGAGGTCGCGTACCTGCTCTGGTACGGCGAGCTGCCCGATGACGAGCAACTCGCCCAGTTCGAGGAACTCGAGCGCTCCTATCGCGGGCTCGACCACGAGGTGAAGCGCATCATCGACGAGCTGCCGCTGACCGCGCATCCCATGGACGTGGTCCGCACGGCGGTCAGCGTCATCGGGGCCAGCGACCCGAACACGCCCGACGACTCACCCGAAGCGAACCTCGACAAGGCGATCCGGTTGCTCGCGAAGCTCCCGTCGATCGTGTCGTACGACCAGCGGCGACGACACGAGCTCGAGTTCGTGGAACCGCGGCTCGACCTCGGCTACTCGGCGAACTTCCTCTGGCAGACGTTCGACGAGGCCCCCGAGCTCGCCGTCGTCAACGCCTTCGACGTGTCGATGATCCTCTACGCCGAGCACTCCTTCAATGCCTCGACCTTCACGGCGCGCGTGATCGCGAGCACCCTGTCCGACCTGTACTCCGCGGTGACCGGCGCGATCGGCGCGCTGAAGGGCCCCCTGCACGGCGGCGCCAACGAAGCGGTCATGCATGCGTTCGAGGAGATCGGACCCGGCGACGGAAGCGGTGAACGAGCCGTCGCATGGCTCGATTCCGCACTCGCCGAGAAGCGCAAGATCATGGGATTCGGCCACCGCGTGTACAAGAACGGCGACTCGCGCGTTCCGACGATGCGCGATGCGCTCGAGCGGATGGTCGAGCACTACGACCGCCCCGACCTGCTCGAGCTCTATACGGCCCTCGAGTCGGCGATGGCCGAGCGCAAGGGCATCAAACCCAACCTCGACTATCCGGCAGGGCCCACGTACCACCTCATGGGCTTCGACACCCTCACCTTCACGCCCCTGTTCGTCGCGAGCCGAGTCACCGGCTGGACGGCGCACATCATGGAGCAGCTCGCGGCCAATGCCCTGATCCGTCCCCTCTCGGTGTACGACGGACCCGAAGAGCGGCACGTCCCAGTCAGGGCCTGACGCGATGGCCGACGTCTTCCTCGAGATGACGATGACGCTCGACGGCTTCACCGCCGCACCCGGCGTCAGCACCGAGCATCCGCTCGGCATCGGCGGTGAGCGCGTGCAGGAGTGGCTCTTCGGATCCGCGGAGGAGCCCGAGGAGACGGCAGCCGATCTCTTCAATCCCGGCTACGGCGCCGAGGGCGCAGCGGATGCCGCTGCCGACGAGATCGACCGCAGTGCCGCCGCCCGTATGTTCGAGACGACGGGCGCCTTCGTGCTCGGTCGGCGCACGTTCGACGTCAGCGAGCTTCCCTGGGGTGGCGACAACCCGTTCGCCGGACGACCGTGCTTCGTCGTCACCAGCCGCTCGCGCGAGCCGTTCACCCGCGGCGGGTCCCGCTTCGAGTTCGTCACCGGCGGCGTCGCCGAGGCGGTCGCGCGGGCCCGCGAGGCCGCGCACGCGGCATCCGTCTGCATCATGGGCGGGGCGGATGTCGCACGCCAGGCGCTCTCGGCCGAACTCGTCGCCGAGGTGCGCCTGCACCTCGTGCCCGTGCTGCTCGGCGCGGGCAGCCGGCTGTTTCCCGAGTCGCACGACCGCCGCATCGAACTCGAACCGCTCTCGGTGGAGCAGGGGGCCAGGGCGACACACCTGCGTTACCGGGTGCTGAAGCGTCGCTGAGCCCGGCCGTCGCACGGGCGACGCAGACCGCCGTCGCGATGCCGGCCGAGCGATTCCAGACTCCGTACAACGCCGGCCCGCGGCATCCCACGGCCGACTGTGGCGTCCCTACCAACGATCCGCCTTCGCGCCTGAGGGCGCCTACAGTGATGGCTCATGCACATGATCTTCCGCACGCTGCTGCACGTGCTCTTCCTGGCGCGCCGCAAGCCCGACCTGACTCACGACGAGGTCGCCCGCACCAACTTCATCACGCTGCCGACCGACCTCGACATCAACCGGCACATGAACAACGGCGTGTACTTCTCGATCATGGATGTCGCGCGATTCGACATGCTCGTGCGCAACGGGGTCTGGCAGATGATGCGTGAGCGCGGCTGGTACCCGGTCGTCGCGAGTGAGACGATCACGTTCCGCAAGTCGCTCTCGCTGTGGCAGCGCTTCACCATCGAATCGCGGCTCGTCGGGCACGACGAGAAGGCCGTCTACATGGAGCAGCGGTTCGTGCGCCCTTCGACGGGCTCAGGGAACGGCCCCGGTGGGGCGCCGGAGGTGTACGCGACCGGGTTCATCCGGGCGCGGTTCCTGCGGAAGTCGGGCGGCACCGTGCCGATGGCCGAGATCGTCGACGCGCTCGGCGTGACCGCTGAGCACGGGATCCCCGAGTGGCTCGAGCGCTGGGGTGCGGATGTCGCGCTGCCGCCGACGCGCGCGGAGGCACCGTCCATCTGGCGCTGACGCCGCCTCCCGACCCGCGACTCACTGGTTTGTAGGACATCGCGCGGAATGTAGGACGCCCGAATCGTTGCGCGTACGGCATCGCGGCCATCGTCCTACCAACGCGGAAGCGTGAGGGGTCAGCTGCGGGCCTTCGCCGGCACTACGACCTCCTTGATGATGAGCAGGATGCCGGCGGCGACCGGAATCGCGACGAGCGCGCCCGGCAGGCCCGCGAGCGTGCCGCCCGCGAGTGCGGCGATGAGGACGATGGACCCGGGCACCTGCACGGCCTTGCTCATGACCTTCGGGGTGAGGATGTAGGCCTCGACCTGCATGTACACGAGCATCGCGACGAGCACGATCACCGCGGACAGCGGCGACACGAACAGCGTGATCAGCGTCATCACGATGGTGGTGAGCACCGTTCCGATGAGCGGGATGAGCGTGATGAAGAATGCAGCGACCGCGATGACGAGCGCGTACGGCACACCGACGAGGTACAGCAGGAGGAGGCTGTAGAGGGCATTGAAGAACGCCAGGATGACCATGCCGCTGAGGTAGCGGCCCACGTTCTGCATGATGCGGTCGGCGAGGTCGACCACGCGCTCGCGGTGCGAGGCGGCGACGAGCGTGTAGACCGCATCCTTGGACCGGTCGAGCGTCGCCATGAAGTAGATCGTGAGGATGAAGATGAAGAACGCCGACGAGATGCCTCCGACGATCGCGAAGCCGATGTTGAGCGCCCCGCCGCCCACGGTCGCCCAGAAGTTCGGGTCGCTGAGCGTGTCGGTGACCCAGGCGTAGATGGTTCCGACCACGCCACCGGTGCCTGCTTGCGCGTCCTGGTACCACTGCTGCTGCTGGAGGCCGGCGTAGAGATCGGGCAGTGCCTCGATGAACGTGATCGCCTGGTTGATCACCAGGGGAAGCACCAGCCAGAGCAGCCCCGCGATGACGAGGATGAACAACACGATGACGGTGACGATCGCGAGGCCCCGCTTCATGCCGTGACGCTGGAACCACCGCACGAGCGGGTCGAGGCCGAGGGTGATGAAGATCGCGGCGAACACCGAGAACACCACGCCCGAGATGCTGAGCAGCATCGAGACGATGCCGATCGCGACGATCGCACCGAGCGTCGCGATGAACGCCCACCGGAAGGGGTGGTCGGCCATCATGCCGCGGAATGCGCTCGTACGACCCCCCGTGGCGGGTGAGTCGACACCCCGCGCACGCCGCTCGATGGCCTTCACGACCGACTCACGTGCGGACGCCGTCGGGGACCGGAAGCTCCTTGTAGTAGGGCGAGAGCGCGGGGTAGTACTCCTCCCACGTCGGCATGGCACGCCCGGCGCGAGCAGCGGAGAGTCGATCGAGGTAGAAGTCCCAGCCGGGGCCCATCGACGCGGCATCCGCCGGATTTGCAAGTCGCTGTCCGAGGGTGAGGGTGGTCATGCCGCCGCCCTCGACGAGGTGGCAGAAGACCCGCATGCCCTCGGGCGCGGGTCCCGAGTCAACGAGGAAGCGGTGCGGCGGGTCGCACTCGAGGATGCTCACGTTCTGCCAGTCCCCTCCCTCTTCGAAGGTCATGAGGAACCGCACGCCGCCGGTCTCGGGGCGACCCGTGTACGTGCCGATCCACGCCTTCATGGCATTGGGATTGGTCAGGCTGTACCACACGTCTTCGATCGGAGCATGGAACAGGCGATCGAACTGCAGGTACAGTCCGTCGGGCTTCAACGTATAGTGGCCGGTCGCTTTCGCGGTCATCGCGCCTCCCCTGCTCGCCGTGCTCTCAGGCTAGTGCGGACCTTGTGCTATGGCCAGCATCACCCGCCTCACTAGAGTGGGCGGCATGGGTTCGAAGGGGAGCGCACCGCGAAAGGGCCGACAGCAGGCCCGGACTCGCCCGCAAGGCCGTCCGCAGGGTCAGCCCGGCGCACAGCAGGGGCAGGGGCGCGGGCAGCAGGGGCACGTCCACCCGCGCGAGGAGACACTCGACGTCAGCCGGGGCCGCTCCGGGCTGTGGGGAGCACTCGCCGGCCTCATCGTCGCCGCGTTGATCGCGGTGCCGCTCTCGGCGGCGTTCGCATTCGCCACGCACCCGAATTCGCAGCAGCTGTTCGCCGGACGTCTCGAGGACGCCTCGGCCGGCGGCTACGTCGCGTTCTGGTGGATCGTCACGCTGCTCCTGCTCGCCCTGCCGTTCCTCGTGGGCTTCGGTGTGGCGAAGCTGTCGGTCCGATCCATCGCGATCGTCGGCGCCGTGGTCGTGATCTTCCTCATCGCGATCCTCGTGCTCGGGCAGATGTTCGTGTTCTGATTCCCGGTCAGCGGGCGGCCTCGAGCACGGCCATCGCCGCGTTGTGGCCGCCGATGCCGCTCACTGCACCCCCGCGCACCGCGCCCGAGCCGCAGAGGAGGATCCGCGGATGCCGCGTCGCCACGCCCCAGCGCTCGGCGGGCGTCTCGAGGACCGCGTCGTCGTCGGCCCAGGGCCACGACAGGGGGCCGTGGAAGATGTTCCCCCCGGGCATCCGTAGTGCCTCCTCGAGGTCGAGCGTCGTCTTCGTCTCGATGCAGGGCCGGCCCGCGGCATCCGTTGCGATGACCGTCTCGATCGGCTCGGCCAGCACGGAGTTCAGCGACTCGAGCACGGCTGCCTGCAGTCGCTCGCGAAGCCCGTCGTTGTCGAACCGCTCGAGGAGCCGGTGCGGCACGTGCAGGCCGAACACGGTCAGGGTCTGCATGTCGGATGCCGCGAGCTCGGGCCCGAGGATCGAACGGTCGCTCAGGGTGTGGCAGTAGATCTCGCACGGCAGCGGCGAGGGGATCTCACCGCGGGCCGCGGCACGGTACGCCGCGTCGAGCTGCGACTCGAGTTCGTTGATGTGGAACGTGCCGGCGAACGCCGCCTCGGGCCGCACCGACTCGTCGCGAAGGCGGGGCAGTCGGGGGAGCAGCAGGTTCACCTTCACCTGGGCGCCCTCGGGTGCGGCGAGCTGCCGGAGGCGTTCGCGCACGACCGGAGGGACGCCCAGCGCGGCGTCGGGCGAGATCGGCGCCTCGTCGCGCGGCGCCACCGGCTCCGCGCGCGCGGTCGCGGCATCCGTTCGGTTCATCTCCAGCAGTCGATCGAGCACCGCTGGGGCGACGTTCGCGAGCAGGGTGCCAGCGGATGCCTCGTGCTGGATGCCGTCGGCCAGGTAGCGCACACGTCCGACCGGGTCGACCGCGATCACCTCGGCGCGCGTCACCAGCCGCGCCCCCGCCTCTCGTGCCGCACGAGCGAGCTCGCCGCTCACGGCGCCCATCCCACCGGTCGGCACGTCCCAGTCACCGGTGCCGCCGCCGATGACGTGGTAGAGGAAGCAGCGGTTCGCGTCGAGTGATGCGTCGTCGAGGTCGGTGAACGTGCCGATGAGCCCGTCGGTCGCGACGACGCCGCGCACGAGATCGTCGTCGAATCGTGCATCGATCGTGCGGCCCAGCGGCTGCTCGACGAACTCGGACCAGATGCGGTCGTCGCCGACGAGCGCACGTGCCTCGGTTCGAGTGGGAAGTGGTTCGGTGAGGGTCGGGAAGAGCCGTTCGGCAACACGGGCGGTGTCGGCGTAGAAGGCCGACCACGCCTCGGCGTCGGCTCGGGCGCCGACACGTTCGAACGCCTCGCGTGCGGCCGCGGCATCCGCTTCGACATCCACGAGCAGGCCGCGCCGCGGGTCGCGTGGATCGGGGGTGTAGGAGGAGTACCGACGCCGGATGAGCTGCACGTCGAGGCCGAGGTCGTCGATGATGCGCTGCGGCAGGAGGCTCACGAGGTACGAGTAGCGGGAGAGGCGCGCGTCGACGCCCTCGAATGCTTCGGCCGAGACGGCCGCGCCGCCGAGGTGGTCGTCGCGCTCGAGGAGCAGCACGTCGAGCCCTGCACGTGCGAGGTACGCGGCGGCGGTCAGTCCGTTGTGACCGCCGCCGATGATCACGACGTCATGGGGCTGGTGCTGGGGCATCCGTCGATCCTAAGCCAGGCGCTGCAGGATACGCGGGTTGAGGAGGCCTCAAGGGCCGTCTCGAGACCCGACCGCGAACGGGGGTTCGAGACGCGGCTGCGCCGCTCCTCAACCCGCAGAGTCCCGCTCAGCGGGCGCGGCGCATCGCTCGCACGCCGACGACGATCCCGATCGCGCACGTCACGGCGGCCGCGATGAGGCCGCCGAGTACGACGGGCGCCCCGAAGTCACCCGCGAGGAGCGCCCGCTCGGCGCCGACGAGGTAGCTGAGCGGGTTGACGGCCGCGGCGACACGCATCCATGCGGGGCCGTCCTCGAGCGGAAGCAGCATGCCCGACAGGATCATGAGCGGGAACAGCAGCGTCTGGTGCACCATCCAGAACATCCAGTCGCGGTTGCGGCAGGCGAGCGCGAGCGTGTAGCTGAGGGCGCCGAAGCCGATGCCGAAGACGGCGAGGATCGCGAGACCCGCGACGAGCCCCGGCACGTCGAGCCGGAAGCCGAACGGCACCGCGACGACGACGACGATCGTGCCCTGGATGACGAGCGGTACGACCTCCTTGAGGGCGCGTCCGATGAGCAGCGCGCTGCGCGAGACCGGCGCGACGAGGGTGCGCTCATGCGAGCCGGTCTGCATCTCGAAGAGCAGGTTCGCGCCCGTCGAGGCCGTGCCGAACAGCGCGACCATCACGAGGATTCCGGGTACGAACCACTGCAGTGTTCCCGCGACGTCGCCGCCGGCCGCGCCGACGAGCAGCGGCCCGAACAGGCCGAGGAAGATGAGCGGCTGTACGAGCGAGAACATCACGCTGAACGGGTCGCGCACGAGCGGGCGCGACTCGCGAACGAAGACGGTGGCGGTGTCGTGCACGAATCCGGTCTGGCGAACGGATGCCGCGGCGGGCGTGTCGTGGGTGGCGGTGCGTGCAGCAGTGGTGATGGTGTTCATGGGGTGCTCCTTGTCGGTTCGGTGGTGTCGTTCGTTGGTCGAGTAGCGCCGCCGAAGGCGACGGGTATCGAGACCGGAGGTGAGGTCTCGATACGGCTGCTCCGCGGCCTACTCGACCACCGGGAGTGGGTCACGCGGCTGCGGGCGTTGGGGTGGCCGCCTCGTCGCGGAGGCTGCGGCCGGTGAGCGCGAGGAACACGTCGTCGAGTGTCGGCTCGCGGTGGGTGGCCGCGACGACGTCGATCCCTGCGTCCGACAGCTCGCGGATCCAGCGCGGCAGCGCGCGGGCTCCGTCGTCGGCCGTGGCGGTGACCACGAGATCGCCGACACCGCCGACACCGCCGACCCCGGCGACCTCGCCGCCGATGCGGGCTGCGGCGGCTGCGGCATCCGTCGCCGACCCGAGCGTGAGCGTCACGCGGTCGCCCGCGAGCGAGGACTTGAGCGCCCTGGCGGTGTCGTCGGCGATGACCGAGCCGTGGTCCATGACCATGACCCGCTCGGCGAGCTGGTCGGCCTCGTCGAGGTAGTGGGTGGTCAGGAAGATCGTCGTGCCGGTCTCGCGGCGCAGATCGACGATGTGCTCCCAGAGGTTGGCGCGGCTGTGCGGGTCGAGCCCGGTCGACGGCTCGTCGAGGAACAGCAGTTCGGGCCGGTGGATGAGCCCGAGCGCGATGTCGAGCCGGCGCTTCTGGCCGCCCGACAGGGACTGCACCTGGCGGTTCGCGACCTGCCCGAGCTCGAGCGACTCGATGAGCTCGGTGGCGCGGGCACGGGACTCGCGTCGGCCCAGTCCGTAGAACATGCCCTGCGCGTGCAGCTCGTCGCGCACCCGCTGGGTGTGCCCGCCCGACGAGCCCTGGCCGACGTAGCCGATGCGGCGGCGCACCCCGGCGGGGTCGCGGCGGATGTCGCAGCCGGCCACCGTCGCCTCGCCCGACGTCGGCGGCAGCAGCGTCGTCAGCATGCGGAGGGTCGTCGACTTGCCGGCGCCGTTCGGCCCGAGGAACGCGACGAGTTCGCCCTCGCCCACGGAGAGGTCGACGGCGGCGACGGCCTCGACGCGCTGCCCCTTCGAGTGGAACGTCTTGCTGAGACCGCGGGCGGTGATCATCTGGTTCGTGTTCGTGGAGTTCGTCATGGGTCGAGTCTCGCGAGGTCTCCGGTCAACTTCTGACCGGATTGCCGAGATACTTGGAGCATGGCCGCCACGACCTCTCGAACCCTCGAACTCCTCTCGCTCCTGCAGAGCCATCGGCACTGGTCGGCGCGCGAGCTCGTCGATCGCCTGGGCGTGAGCGAGCGCACGCTGCGCCGCGACGTCGAACGACTGCGGGAGCTCGGCTACGGCATCGAGTCGATGCGGGGAAGCGCGGGCGGGTACCGTCTCGAGGCCGGCACCGGGCTGCCGCCGCTCCTGCTCACCGACGACGAGGGCGTCGCGATCGCGGTGGGCCTGCGCTCGCAGGCGACGGCCGGGCTGCGCGGCGCCGAGCACACGACGCTCAGCGCGCTCGCGAAGATCGAGCAGGTGCTGCCGGCTGCGCTGCGCCGACGCATCGACGCGCTCGCCTCGCACGCGACGGTCGCGGTCGCCGGTCGCGGTGCCTCCGATCTCCCCGCTCCCGTCGTCGACACCGAGCTGCTCGGGTTGCTCGCGCTCGCGTGCCGCGACTCGGAGCGACTGCGATTCAGCTACACGGATGCCGCGGGCACGGCGTCATCCCGCGTCGTCGAGCCCTACCGGCTCGTGCCCGTCGCGCGGCGCTGGTACCTGCTCGCGTGGGATCGGCAGCGCGAGGACTGGCGCACGTTCCGGTTGGACCGGATCGCCGACGTCTTCCAGACCCGCGTGCACTTCGAGCCGCGGCCGCTGACCGATGAGGCGGCGCGGGCCCGCGTCGAGACGGCACTGCGGTACCGCGCCCGCACCGTGCGCGCCCGGGTCATCGTCGACCTGCCCCGCGACGAGCTCGTCGAGCACCTCGGCTGGTACGGCCGCGACGTCGTCGCCGACGGCCCATCGCGGAGCGTCTGGCCGCTCGAGGCCGACTACGTCGAGAGCCTTGTGATGGCCCTCATGTGGGTTCCGCGGGGTGTTGCATACCGGATCGACGGGCCGCCCGAAGTGCTCGAGTTCGTGGCGACGCAGGGCGAGCGGTTCGCGGCGGCCGCCGGGGCAACGGCCTGAACGCGCATGCTCACGCCAGGGGGTTGAAGCGTGCAGGACGACGCCGTCCGTTCCCTAACGACCGGCCGGCGTCGCGTTCGCGCGAGCGGCGCGCACGAGGGCGTCGCGACAGGCCACGACCGCCGGTCGGGCGGCGGCAGCGAGGCGTGTCGACGAGAAGACCTCGCGCTGCGGATGCCCCGCCAGGTCGACGAGCCTCACGGTCGGCGCCTCGCCCGCCCACACGAGGTCGGGCAGCAGCCCGACGGCATTGCCCGATCGGATGAGGCGGATGTGCGCCATGAGATCGGCGGTCTCGAAGCGCACGTCGGGCTCGAACCCCGCGTCGCGGCAGAGCTGCTCGGCCCACTCGCGCGGCGCGGTGCCCTCGGGCTCGAGCACCCAGGGCCGGTCGGATGCCGCAGCGAGGGCGGGGGTCTCGATACGCGTCGCCTGCGGCGGCGCTACTCGACCACCGGGGTACTCGGGCGGCGCTCCTCGACCACCGGGGTACTCGGGCGGCGCTCCTCGACCACCGGGGGTCTCGATACGCGTCGCCTGCGGCGGCGCTACTCGACCACCGGGGGTCTCGATACGCGTCGCCTGCGGCGGCGCTACTCGACCATCGGGGTTCTCGGGCGGCGGCGCTCCTCGACCACCGGGGTTCGCGGGCGGCGGCGCTCCTCGACCACCGGTGTCGTCGGGCGGCAGCGCCAGCCGGATCGCGTCGGACGCGAGGTGCACGCGATCGAGGTCGGCGCGGTGGGCTCGCGTGTAGCCCGGGTACTGCTCGGCGATCACGAGGTCGAAGTCGCGCGCGGCCAGGTCGAAGAGGGCGAGCTCGGGCTCGCGCTCCGTGACCTCGACGCGCAGGGCGGGATGCTCGGTGCGCAGCAGCGTGAGAGCGAGCGGCACCATCGCGTGCGCCGCCGACTGGAACACGGCGATGCGCACCGTGCCGCCGACGGTGGTGAGCGACCGCGCGACATCCGCCTCGGCCTCCTCGAGCCGATCCAGCACCGCGCGTGCGTGCTCGACGAGCACGAGCGCCTGCGGCGTGAGCTGCACGCGCCGCCCGACCTGCACGAGCAGCGGCACGCCGGCCTCCTTCTCGAGCAGGCTCAGCTGCTGCGACACCGACGACGGGCTGTACGACAACGCCTCTGCCACGGCCGCGAGGGTGCCGCGCTGGCTCAACTCGACCAGCAACCGCAGTCGGCGTACATCGAGCATCGCGCCTCCCGGCATCCCTCGAATTGTTCGGCTTCTATGAACAGTATCCATCGGATTCATTCGCTGTACCGAACGGATGTCGCGGCGCACACTGGTGAGAAAGAGGCGTGCGATTCCGGCGCGCCCGCAGTCGAAGGACGTACCCTCGTGACCATGTCGAACGTCGCCACCGATGTCGTGCCGAACACCGATCACGTCGTCGCACTCGTGCGGCGCTGGCTCGCGGACAGCGCCGACCACGCGGCCGAGCCGGCCGCGGAGCGGCTCGCCGGCGTGCTGAAGGACCCGAACGGGCTCGCGTTCACCGTGGGCTTCGTCGACGGCGTCATGCGCCCCGAAGACCTCGGCGTCGCCGGACGCAACCTCGAGCAGGTGGCGAAGCTCACGCCGAAGTTCCTTCCGTGGTACCTGCGTGCCGCCGTGCGCGTCGGCGGGTTCGTCGCGCCGGCGTTCCCGTGGGCGGTCATCCCGATCGCCCGCCGCGTCCTGCGCGGCATGGTGGGCCACCTCGTGCTCGATGCGACCCCGGCCAAGCTCGGGCCCGCCATCGCCACGCTGCGCGAGTCGGGCAATCGGCTGAACCTCAACCTGCTCGGCGAGGCTGTGCTCGGCGAGGACGAGGCCGACCGTCGCCTGCGCGGAACCAAGGAGTTCCTCGCCCGCGACGATGTCGACTACGTGTCGATCAAGGTGTCGAGCGTCGTCAGCCAGCTCTCGATGTGGTCGTTCGACGAGGCGGTCGCCAAGGTCGTGCACAAGCTCACGCCGCTGTACGAGCTCGCCGCGAAGAGCGGGGCGAGCGGCATCCCGAAGTTCATCAACCTCGACATGGAGGAGTACCGCGACCTCGACCTCACCATCGCGGTCTTCACGACGTTGCTCGACCAGCCGCAGCTGCAGCACCTCGAGGCCGGCATCGTGCTGCAGACGTACCTGCCCGACGCGCTCGGCGCCATGCAGGAGCTCACCGCCTGGGCGCAGCGCCGCCGGGCCGCAGGGGGCGCGCCCATCAAGGTCCGCGTGGTGAAGGGCGCGAACCTCCCGATGGAGCGCGTGGACGCCGCGATCCACGGCTGGCCGCTCGCGACCTACGACACCAAGCAGGACTCCGACACCAACTACAAGCGCGTGTTGCACTGGTCGATGACGCCCGAGCACACCGACGCCGTGAAGCTCGGCGTCGCCGGCCACAACCTGTTCGACGTCGCCCACGCCTGGCTCACCGCCCGCGAGCGGGGCGTCGAGTCACGCGTCGAGTTCGAGATGCTCCTCGGCATGGCGACCGGGCAGGCCGAGGCGGTGCGTCGCGACGTGGGCAACCTGCTCCTCTACACACCCGTCGTGAACCCTCGTGAGTTCGACGTGGCGATCGCCTACCTCATCCGTCGCCTCGAGGAGAACGCCAGCCACGACAACTTCATGTCGGCCGTCTTCGAGCTCGCCGATGATCCCCGCCTCTTCGAGCGTGAGCAGCAGCGGTACCTGCGCTCCCTCGCGGCCCTCGAGTCGGATCCCGCGACCGTCCCCTCCCCGAACCGCACCCAGAACCGGCGCACCGAATGGACCGACGAGTCGTTCGCGGCGGCGATGGCGGTGCCCGACGCCCCGGCCCCGGGGACCGAGCTCGACGAGGACGTCTCGCTCACGAGCACCGTGCTCGGCATCATGCGCGGCTCGAGCGGCATCGAGCAGGCGGATGCCGCGGCATCCGTCACCCCGACCGCGACCGGTCCCGGCTTCACGCCCGGATTCCGCAACGAGCCCGACACCGACCCGGCGCTCGCGCCGAACCGGGAGTGGGGACGCCGTATCCTCGATCGCGTGCCCGCATCGCGGCTGGGCGCCGACACCATCGCCGCCGCACGGATCGACGACCACGAGAGCCTCGAGTCGGTGATCCAGACGGTGGCCGCGCGCGGACGCGCCTGGGGTGAGCTCTCTGGTGGGGAGCGCGCGGCCGTCCTCCACCGCGCGGGCCTCGCGCTCGCCGCCAATCGCGACCGCCTCATCGAGGTCATGGCCGCCGAGACCGGCAAGACCATCGCCGAGGCCGACCCCGAGGTGAGCGAGGCGATCGACTTCGCCCACTACTATGCCGAGCGCGCCCGCGAGCTCGACCATGTGCACGGCGCGATGTTCGTGCCGTCGACGCTCACGGTCGTCACGCCGCCGTGGAACTTCCCGGTGGCCATTCCCGCGGGCGGCGTGCTCGCCGCGCTCGCCGCAGGCTCGGGCGTCATCATCAAGCCCGCCAAGCTCGCGCAGCGCTCGGGCGCCGTCATGGTCGAGGCGCTGTGGGAGGCCGGCATCCCGCGCGATCTCCTCGCCCTCGTGGACATCGGCGAACGGGAGCTCGGCAGGGAGCTCGTCTCGCATCCGGCCGTCGACCGCGTCATCCTCACCGGGGCGTACGAGACCGCGCAGCTGTTCCGGTCGTTCCGCAACGACCTGCCGCTGCTCGCCGAGACGAGCGGCAAGAACGCGATCATCGTCACGCCATCGGCCGACCTCGACCTCGCGGTGTCCGACGTCGTCAAGAGCGCCTTCGGCCACGCCGGCCAGAAGTGCTCGGCTGCGTCGCTCGTGATCCTGGTCGGCTCGGTCGCGAAGTCCGAACGGTTCCACCGCCAGCTGCTCGACGCCACCGCGTCGCTGCGGGTCGGCTACCCCGAGCACCCCCTGAGCCAGATGGGCCCGATCATCGAGCCCGCCGACGGCAAGCTCCTGCATGCGCTCACCCAGCTCGGCATCGACGAGGAATGGCTCGTCGAGCCGAAGCAGCTCGACGCCACCGGCCGGCTCTGGTCGCCCGGCATACGAACCGGCGTGAAGCCGGGCTCGTACTTCCACCTCACCGAGTTCTTCGGCCCGGTGCTCGGGATCATGCACGCCAGGGACCTCGACGAGGCGATCCGCCTGCAGAACGCGGTCGACTACGGACTCACCGCCGGCCTGCACTCGCTGGACTCCGAAGAGATCGCGACCTGGCTCGAGCGCGTGGAGGCCGGCAACCTCTACGTGAACCGGGGCACCACCGGCGCGATCGTCCAGCGCCAGCCGTTCGGCGGGTGGAAGCGCTCGGCGGTCGGCGCGGGCGCGAAGGCCGGCGGACCGAACTACCTGTTCGGGCTCGGAGAGTGGATGCCGCGACACGGCGCCATGTCGAGCACCCTCCACCTGCGCGGCCTCGAGAAGCGCGTCACCGAGCTGATCGAGGCGTCGCAGCCGGCCCTCGACTACGAGTCGTTCGAGATGCTGCGTCGGTCGGCGCTGTCCGACGAGCTCATGTGGGCCGAGGAGTACGGCGCGGTGAAGGACGTCTCGGGCGTCGGCGTCGAGCGGAACCTCTTCCGCTACCGACCCATCCCGGTGACCATCCGCATCAGCGAGTCCTCGAGCCTCGCCGAGGGCTTGCGCATCATCGCGGCGGGCCTGCTCGCCCGATCGCCGCTCACCGTCTCGACGGCGATCGAGCTGCCGAAGACCGTGCACACGATTCTGGATGCGCGCGAGTTCCGCGTCATCCGCGAGGGCGACGCCGCCTGGCTCGACCGGGCGTCGAAGGGCGGCATCACCACGCCGCGCGTGCGCCTCGTGGGCGGCGGAGCGGCAGCGGCATCCGCGCTGGCGACCGCCCTGGGCGGGTCTCCGGATGTCGCGGTGTGGTCGCACCCCGTGACGCCGTCGGGCCGCGTCGAGTTGCTGCCGTTCCTGCACGAGCAGGCGATCTCGATCACGAACCACCGCTTCGGCAACCCCACGACGCTGACCGACGGGGTGATCTGAGGGCGGCTGAGCGTTCCCTCGACGCTCGCACAGGGGCAGGCAGAAGGGCAGAACGAAAGAGGCAGGTCAGAAGGGTGGCGGGTCGGTGTAGCTGCGGCCGGTCGGACTGCGCCACGTGACCGTATGGTCGGCATTCTTGGTCTGCCTCGGGCCGCGATTGCGGCGGCGGATGCGCTTCGGCGCGCGACCGCCGAGGAACGAGCTCGCCGAGTCGACCACGAAGCCCTGCCGCAACGCCTCTCGACCGATGAGCATGCGGAAGCCCATGACGTCGCGATTGGTGAGCGTCACCTCTGCGGTGACCGGTCGGCCGAGGAGGACGACGTCGATGAGCACGACGAGGCGATCTTCGAGGTGCCCCGAGGAGCTGCGCACCGAACGGCGATCGTGGATGGGCAGCTCGACGACGACGGCGTCGAGGTCGCTGTTCTGCCACGGGTGCACGCCGAAGCGCACCGCGGGTGCGGCGTCCGTGCCGATCTCCTCGATGTCGAACGCGTGCAGTGACGAGGTGCGGGCGCCGGTGTCGAGCTTGGCCTTGATCCACGGGATCCCGACCCCCGGCAGGTTCACCCATTCGCGCCATCCCGTGACGGTGATGGTGTTTGAATGGGGAGGTTCGCTCACCCCACCATCTTCGCAGGGACCCCACGCATGAAATTGGCGATCCTCTCGCGCGCGCCGCAGGCGTACTCGACGCAGCGACTCAAGGCGGCCGCCCAGCAGCGCGGACATGACGTGAAGGTGCTGAACACCCTACGCTTCGCGATCGACCTGTCGGGCCCCGAGCCCGACCTGCAGTACCGCGGCCGCCGGTTGTCGGACTACGACGCGATCCTGCCCCGCATCGGCAACTCGATCACGTACTTCGGCACGGCCGTGGTGCGCCAGTTCGAGCAGATGGACGTCTACACGCCGAACACCGCCAACGGCATCACGAACGCGCGCGACAAGCTTCGCGCGACCCAGATCCTGTCGCGCCACAACATCGGCATGCCGGCCACGGCGTTCGTGCGCAATCGTGCCGACGTGCGGCCCGCCATCGAGCAGGTCGGCGGTGCGCCGGTCGTGATCAAGCTCCTCGAGGGTACCCAGGGCATCGGCGTCATCCTCGCGCCCGAGGTCAAAGTGGCCGAAGCCATCATCGAGACGCTGCACTCGACGAGGCAGAACGTGCTCATCCAGCGGTTCATCGCCGAGAGCCGTGGTCGCGACATCCGTGCCCTCGTCATCGGCGACCGGGTCGTCGCGGCGATGCGACGGGTGGCGAGCGGCGACGAGTTCCGGTCGAACGTGCACCGCGGCGGCATGGTGGAGCGCGTCGAGCTGACGCCCGAGTACGAGCAGGCGGCCGTGCGGTCGGCGCAGATCATGGGCCTGAAGGTGGCGGGCGTCGACATGCTCGAGGGCGCTGAGGGTCCGCTCGTCATGGAGGTGAACTCGTCGCCCGGCCTGCAGGGCATCGAGGGCGCGACCAAGCTCGACGTGGCCGGCGCCGTCATCGACTACATCGCGAACCAGGTGGCGTTCCCCGAGATCGACGTGCGTCAACGGCTCACCGTCTCGACCGGGTACGGCGTGGCGGAACTCGTGGTGCACGGAGCCGCCGACCTGGTCGGCAAGACGCTCGGCGACTCGGGCCTCTGGGACCGCGACATCACCGTGCTCACGCTGCATCGCGGTACGACCGTGATCCCCAACCCGCGCAAGGGCGTGGTGCTCGAGGCCGAGGATCGGCTGCTCTGCTTCGGGAAGCTCGAGGAGATGCGCTCGATGATCCCCGAGCGCCGCCGTCGCCGAGCGAAGGTGCGCAAGCTGCCGAAGCAGCCCCTTCCCGAGGCCGGCTGAGCGGATGCCGCGGCGGGCGCGGGCGACGAACCACCGACTGTTTTCGGCGCGGCTCGCGACCAATGGGTCTTTCGGCCGCGACTCCTGAAAAGAAGGACGCCGCTGCGGATGAAGAAGGACGCGGCTGCGGGTCGAGGAAACGTCCTTGCTTTCAGGAGTGCACGCGGCGCCTTCAGGAGTGCACGCGGCGCCTTCAGGAGTGCACCGCGTTGAGAGATGCCTACGGCGTGCGGTCGACGGCGGTGAGCCCGGAACCGGCTCCGGCGGCGGTGGCGTGCGCCCGCGGCATCCGGCCGGTCAGCGCTCGACGTCGAGCGCGGATGCCGCGAGCTCGAGTGCCGTCGCACGGTCGATGCCGAGATGCCGCACCCGGTCGGCATAGGCGATCGCGGCGAGCTGTGCCTCGCGGGTGACGGCGTCGCCGTGCGCCGCCACGTAGCTGCCGGCCCGACCGCGCGTCTCGATCACGTGGTCGGACTCGAGCGCGCGGTACGCCTTCGCGACCGTGTTCACTGCCAGGTCGAGTTCGGCGGCAAGGGCGCGCACCGTCGGCATCCGCGTGCCGGGCGGAAGGGCGCCGGAGGTCACGGCGTCCACGACCTGGCGCCGCAGCTGCTCGTAGGGCGGCGTGTCGAGGTCGTGCCGGATCGCGAACCGGATCGGCGCGTCCGCGGCATCCGCCATCGTCAGTCCCGGTTCCGGTTCACGAGCCGCGAGAGCACGATCGCGCTGCGGGTGTGATCGACGTTGGGCGCGATGCGCACGCGTTCGAGCGCATCCTCGAGCGAGGCGATGTCTCGGGCGCGCATGTGCACGATCGCATCTGCGCTGCCGGTGACCGTACCGGCGTAGACCACCTCGGGCACTCCCTGGAGGATGCGCTGCAGCTCGTCAGGCGCCACGGTGCCGCGGCAGAACAACTCCACGTACGCCTCGGTCGACATGCCGTCGACCGTCGGGTCGACCTGGATCGTGAACGACCGGATGACGCCATCGGCCACGAGCCGGTCGACCCGACGTTTCACGGCTGATGCGGAGAGTCCCACCGACGACCCGATGTCACCGTAGCCGGCGCGCGCATTCTGGCGGAGCAGGTCGAGGATGGCGCGATCGAGGTTGTCCATCCTCGGAGTGTACGTTGATTCGTTGCGTTGGCACAGGAGCCGACGCGGGTTTCCTGCGTCGCTCGCGTCGACCTAGGCTGGATCCCATGCCTCTCGACGCTCCCGTCCGCATCGGCGTGCAGCTGCAGCCGCAGCACGCGCAGTACTCCGCGATTCGCGACGCCGTGCTGCGCCTCGAGGACGACGGTTTCGACGTCGCCTTCAACTGGGACCACTTCTTCCCGCTCACGCGAGGCCACGAGGGGCCGCACTTCGAGGCGTGGACGATGGTCGGCGCCTGGGCCGAGCAGACCGAGCGCATCGAGATCGGCACCCTCGTGAACTGCAACTCGTATCGCAACGCCGACCTGCAGGCCGACATGGCTCGCACCATCGATCACCTCAGCGCGAAGGGCGGCACCGGTCGATTCATCTTCGGCACCGGTTCGGGGTGGTTCCAGAAGGACTACGACGAGTACGGCTACGAGTTCGGCACGCGAGGGTCGCGGCTGAACGCGCTCGCCGATGCGCTGCCTCGCATCGAGGCACGATGGGCGAAGCTCGACCCTCGACCGACTCGCGACATCCCGATCCTGATCGGCGGCAAGGGTGAGCAGAAGACGCTCCGCATCGTCGCTCGACATGCCGACATCTGGCATTCCTTCGTGCGCCCCGACGACCTGCCGCACAAGCTCGACGTGCTCGCGCGTTGGGGCGAGAAGGTCGGTCGGGATGTCTCCGAGATCACGGTCTCGAACACGCTGAGTCCAAGGCACGTGGACTTCGAGTACGCCGACGCGCTCTACCACGCCGGCGTGCGACTGTTCACGCTCGGAGTGTCGGGACCCGACTACGACCTGACGGTGGCACGCGAGTACCTCTCGTGGCGGGACGCGAAGAACCACTGACGCGAGTCAGCCCGCGAGGCCGCGCAACTCCAGTGACCCATCCACGTGCCAGGTCGCATCGACCTCGCCGGCCGAGCCGGAATCCGAGCTGGTGAGCGTCAGCCCATCTCGGGGGAACCGCCCATCCTGCGTGCATGCCGCGGCCGCACCGTGCGCACCGTAGGAGACGTACAGGCAGAGGTCGATGCTGTCCCTCGCGGCGTAAAGGCGTGTCCCGTCGGACTGCACGCCGAGCAGCCGGAACTCCAGTGGACCCTTGCCGAAGTCGGCGATCGATCCCTCGACCGGTACGTCCTCGGATGTCGCAGGGCGTGAGAACACGTCAGCGGCACGGGTCTCGGCGGCGACCGGCTGAGACGCGAGGAATTCGGCCATCGTCTGCCCTTCGGCGGCTGGAGCATCCACCGCTGACAGTGCCGTCGTCGCGGCCGAAGGCGGCGGGAACCGTGCTCCGAGCTGCCACCCCACGGCCACGCCCACCAGCAGCGCCGCGGTGCCGGCCGCCATCGCCCAGCGGAATCGGCGCACGGATGCCGCGTCCGATGCGGCGATCCACTCGGCCATCGCGCGCGTCGAACCCGTCGGCGTCTTCTCCACGACGGTCCGCGCGGCCTCGATCGGCACCTCCACGATCGCCGCTTCCTCTTCGCCCGCCTGTTCCTGACGCAGGGACTCGAGCTCGGCGATGGCGGCCGCCCGTTCGGCATCGCTCGCCACTGCGCCGTAGGCCACGCGCTGGAGCTCGCGCATGCGTTCGTCACGCGCCTTCGCGTCCATGGGGGCCTCCGTCGGTCAGCCGGCGGGCGACCGGCTGTGCATCAGGATGCCGCACCGTTGCTCGCAGAGCAACCCGGCGACGCTGCGCTCCGAGCGTCGCGGCCCCCGGTGACGCGCGAATCGGCCGATTTCGCGAGGAATGAGCAGGAAAGTTGCGCATCACGACCAGAATCGCAACGCCTCCCCGTTCACACTGGAAGAGGCGTCTCGACGGCGGCGCAACCCGAACGTCGTCGTCGAGGCTCGCGAGAGTGACCTGGTCCGCCGACATTGCCGATCCAGTCGGGTGCCGAAGCGGTTCGCTGCGACATCCGATGACCCGCAGAGGAGTGAGATGTCGACCGTGATCGAAACCGGGGAGCAGCCGAGCCTCCGGCCAGAGCGGACGCCGACCGGACGCCGCGTGCTGATGTGCCGTCCTGAGTACTTCACCGTCGTCTACCGCATCAACCCCTGGATGAATCCCGCCGAGCCGACCGACACGTCGGTCGCGCTCGAGCAGTGGCAGGCGCTCTACGACACCTACCTCCGGCTGGGATACGACATCGAGCTCATCGACCCGATCGAGGGCCTGCCCGACATGGTCTATGCGGCGAACGGCGGCTTCGTCGTCGACGGCATCGCCTACGGCGCGAAGTTCACCTACCCCGAGCGCCAGCCCGAGGGACCCGCGTACATGGACTGGTTCCGCCGGGCGGGCTTCGACGTGCGCGCGCCACGCGAGGTCAATGAGGGCGAAGGCGACTTCCTCCTCGTCGGCGACACCATCCTCGCGGGCACCGGGTTCCGCAGCGACTCGCTGTCGCACGTCGAGCTCGGCAGCATCTTCGGCCGCGAAGTGGTCACGCTGCGCCTCGTCGATCCGAGCTTCTACCACCTCGACACGGCCGTCGCGGTGCTCGATCCCACGCCCGGTCGGGAGCACATCGCGTACCTGCCAACGGCGTTCGACGCGGAATCGCTGGCGGTGCTGCAGCAGCGCTTCCCCGATGCGATCCTGGTGAATGAGACGGATGCCGCGGTGCTGGGCCTGAACTCGTTCAGCGACGGGTACAACGTGGTGATCGCCTCTCGTGCCACCGACTTCGAGCGCCAGCTGCGCGAGCACGGCTACAACCCGATCGGCGTCGACCTCTCGGAACTCCTGCTCGGCGGCGGCGGCGTCAAGTGCTGCACCCTGGAGTTGCGCTCATGACGCTTCGTGAGACCCAGGGGTCCGGCGTTTCCGTGCGCACCGCCGACGCCATCCGCCAGGAATCGGAGCACGCCGCCCACAACTACCACCCGCTGCCCGTCGTCGTGGAGTCGGGTGAGGGTGCCTGGGTGACCGACGTCGACGGTCGACGCTACCTCGACTGCCTCGCCGCCTACTCGGCCGTGAACTTCGGGCACGGCAACCCCCGCCTCGTCGAGGCGGCGCGCGAGCAGCTCGGGCGCATCACCCTCACGAGCCGCGCCTTCCACAACGACCGGCTCGCTCCGTTCGTCGCCGAGCTCGCCGCACTCTGCGGCAAGCACATGGTGCTGCCCATGAACACCGGCGCCGAGGCCGTCGAGACGGGCATCAAGGTGGCGCGTGCGTGGGGCTACCGCGTGAAGGGCTTGGCCGCGGATGCCGCGAACATCGTCGTGATGGCCGGCAACTTCCACGGGCGCACCACGACGATCATCTCGTTCAGCGACGATCCCGACGCTCACGAGGACTTCGGTCCCTACACGCCGGGCTTCCGCATGGTGCCCTACGGCGACTCGGCCGCGGTGGCCGCGGCGATCGACGAAGAGACCGTGGCGGTGCTCGTCGAGCCCATCCAGGGCGAGGCGGGCATCCTCGTGCCGCCCGCGGATTTCCTCCCCGAGGTGCGTCGCATCACACGAGAGCGCAACGTGCTGCTCATCGCCGACGAGATCCAGTCGGGCCTCGGCCGGGTCGGTGCAACGTTCGCCTGCGACCTCGTCGGGGTCGTTCCCGACCTCTACCTGCTCGGCAAGGCCCTGGGCGGCGGCATCGTGCCGGTGTCTGCGGTCGTGGGCGACAGCGACGTGCTCGGCGTGATCCGTCCCGGCCAGCACGGGTCGACGTTCGGCGGCAATCCGCTCGCCGCGGCGGTCGGACTCGAGGTCGTGCGAATGCTGGCCACCGGCGAGCCGCAGGCGCGTGCGCGTCTGCTCGGCGCCCGCCTGCACGAGCGGCTCGCGTCGCTCGTCGGCCGCGGCGTCGTCGCGCTCCGTGGCGCCGGGCTCTGGGCCGGCATCGACATCGACCCGTCGCTGGCAACCGGTCGCGAGGTGTGCGAGGCGCTCATGCGTCGAGGCGTACTCGCGAAGGATACGCACGGATCGACCATCCGACTCGCTCCGCCGATCGTGGTCGAGGAGGCCGACCTCGATTGGGCGGTCGACCAGCTCGAGGCGGTGCTCGTGGAGCTTCGCGGCTAGCTTCACATCGGCGCGACTGGGCACGGCGTCTTCGAGCTGCACCCCCGGGCGACTCGACTTCCGAGCGGGCTCAGCTGCCCTCCTCGACCGTGATCGATCCGTTCGAGGTGTGCAGGTCGAGCGTGAACCGTCCGTCCGAGTCGTTGGCGACCCCGATGTCCCTGCGTCCGTTCGAGGTCTCCGCGGTCACCCGGTAGCTGTCGGCGGGCACCGTCAGCTCGATGGACCCGTTCGACGTGCGCGCCTCGATGTCCTGCGCGACGGCGACCTCGAGCTCGATGGCTCCGTTCGAGGTCTCGGCACGGATGCCGTCGCCGTTCAGGTCCTCACCGGTGATGCGCCCGTTGCTCGTCCCGACGTCGATGCTGCCCGAGACCCCCTCGAGATCGACGTCTCCGTTGTTCGTGCTCACCTCGACGCGGGCGACGCCGGTGAGGTGGATCTCCCCGTTGGACGTCGAACCGCGCACGTCGACGCCGACCGGCAGCTCGACCTCGTAATCGACCTTGCAATTGCGGCCGCAGCCGCTCAGCGTGAGCACGTCGCCGTCCACCGAATGCGTCTCGTCAGCGGCTGACGGACGATCGCCCCGGTAGCTCACCGTGCGCGAGACGGTCACCTCGGTCGCCGAGTCGTCACCGCGCACCACCACGTCGCCCTGCGGCTCGTCGATCTCGATGGTCGCGATCGACTCGGTGAGGGTCGTCTCGTCGGAGAAGCGCTCGACCGGCTGGAGGAAGACGCACCCGCTGAGGGCGCCGACGGCGAGCGTCACGACTCCGGCAGTGGCGGCGGTGCGAAGCATCCTGTGCATCAGTCCATCTCCTTCATCGGGTGGGCTCAGCCCGCGAGGAATGCGAGCAGCGTGGCGTTCACCTCGTCGGCGTGGGTCCAGAGCAGGCCGTGCGGTGCGCCCTCGAGTTCGACGAGTTCGGCATCGGGAAGGCGCTTCGCGAGCTCGCGCGACGAGACGTCGATCGGCACGATGCGGTCTCCGGTGCCGTGCACGATGAGCGACGGCACGTCGATCCTGGTGACGTCGTCGCGGAAGTCGGTGAGCCAGGTGTCGATCATGGCCGATGCCGCGTACCACGAGCCGGCGGTCGCGACGGCCCAGCTCGCCCGAACGGCGTCCTCGCTGATGCGCGATCCGAGGTTCTCGTCGAGGCTGTAGTAGTTCTCGAGGAACCCGGTGAACCACGCGAAGCGGTCGGTCTCCGCCGTCGTGCGCAGGTCGTCGAAGTCCGAGGCCGCTCCAGCGGGGTTGTCGTCGGACTTGCGCAGGCAGGGGAGGATCGACGAGATGAACGCGGCTTTCGCCACGCGCTCGCTGCCGTAGGTGCCGAGGTAGCGGGCGATCTCGCCGCCGCCCATCGAGAATGCGACGAGCGCGGCATCCGTCACGTCCAAGTGGTCGAGCAGTGCCTTCAGGTCGGCGGCGAACGTGTCGAAGTCGTACCCGATCGTCGGCTGGCTCGACCGGCCGAAGCCTCGTCGGTCGTAGGTGATGACGCGGTAGCCGGCCTCGAGCAGCGCACGCACCTGCCGCTCCCACGAGTGGCCGTCGGCCGGATAGCCGTGGATGAGCACGACCGGCCGGCCCGAGCCGTGGTCTTCGTAGTACAGCTCGATGGGTGCCGAGTTCTCGGTTCCGACCGTGACGAACGCCATTGATTCCCCGATCCAGGTGACGGATGTCGCGACGCGGCGAACACCGGCCGCCTCGGCCAGTCCACCACTGCGACGCCCGACGGCACAAGGGACCTTCGGCCTTCCCGGCCGGGACGCACGTGACCCGCTGGGGCTCCGTCGAGCCGATGGGGAGCGGCTACGATAGCGCGGACACGCCCGCCGAGGTGAGGGAGCGAATGGCCGGCCTACTCGTGGTGATCCCGACCTACAACGAGCGTGAGAGCCTCGCCGACACGGTGTCGCGTGTGCGAGCGACCGTGCCCGAGGCTTCCGTGCTGGTGGTCGACGACGCCTCGCCCGACGGCACCGGCCCACTCGCCGACGAGCTGGCGGCCTCCGATGCCGCCGTGCATGTGCTGCACCGGTCGTCGAAGAACGGCCTCGGCGCCGCCTACCTCGCGGCGTTCGACTGGGCGCTCGACCGCGGCTTCGACCCGATCGTGCAGCTCGACGCCGACGGCTCGCACCTGCCCGAGCAGCTGCCGCGCCTGCTCGACCGGCTGGGCCCGGCGGATGCAGCAGGCTCGGCCGACGTCGTCATCGGATCGCGCTGGGTGCCCGGCGGGTCCATCCAGAACTGGCCTCGGCGCCGGGAGCTGCTCTCACGGTGGGGCAGCGCCTATGCCCGCACGATGCTCGGGCTCCCCACGAGGGACGCGACCGCCGGGTACCGCGTGTTCCGCGCCGACGCACTTCGGCGGCTCGATCTTGCCGGCGTGCACACGCGCGGTTATGGCTTCCAGGTCGACATGCTGTGGCACGCGCATGACGCCGGCCTGCAGATCGCCGAGGTGCCCGTGACCTTCGTCGAGCGGGCACGCGGCCGGTCCAAGATGACCACCGCGATCGTGCTGGAGGCGATGGTCCGGGTCACCGGCTGGGGGATTCAGCGTCGGCTCGCGCGCCGGTCAGGAGCCGCCAGAGTTGCATGAGGTGCCCGACCATGTCGATGCTCGGGTCGAGCAGCCACTGCGTCTGGAGGCCGTCGGCGGCCGCCATGATCAGGCCCGCGGCGATCGTCGGCTCGAGGTCGGGGTCGCAGCGTCCGGCATCCTGCTCCTCGCGGATGAGGTCGGCGAAGGCGTCGCGGAACGCGTCGGCCCGCCGCACGAAGTACGCGTGGGCCGGATGCGCCGGGTCGACCGCCTCGAGCGCCAGCTGGGCGTAGAGCTGCACGAGCCCGGGAACCTCGGCGTTGTGGGCGATGACCTTGAAGAAGGTCTCGGCTGACCGCCCGGTCTCCGCTCCGTAGGTCGCGAGATCGACCTCATCGCGCTTGCGGAGGACCTCGGCGAACAGTTCCTCCTTCGAGCTGAAGTAGTGCAGCAGGCCCGCCTGGCTCAGGCCGACGGCGTCGGCCAGTTCCCGCACGCTCGCGTGACGGTAGCCATTGCGCGCGATCACGTCGAGCGCAGTGGTGAGGATCTCCTCCCGTTTGGCCACGCCCTTGGCGTACGCCCCCCTCGTTGCCATACCTGCATGGTACGAAACGACGGTGCTGCCGCGCGCGAGCAACGCAACCCATTGACGCTTCTGGGCTGTCCACGTAAACCGGAGTGGAGATCGACACGCCGCATCGACGTGACGGAGGGAGGTCGACATGGGGATTCGTCTCAACCAGACGGCGCTGAAGCACGCGCGGTCGCTCGTACGCGACGGCAAGGTCGTGCGCGACGAACGCGACGACTGGAGTGAGCACGCGCCGAGCGCCGATGACGAGAACGCCTTCATCGAGAAGCACGGCTGGACCGAGTACGGCAGATGGCACCTGGGTGTCGACGACGACGAGAACCGCGAGACGAAGGCGCACTGGAGCTTCCCCTACGGCGACTTCACGAAGGTGCACCGATGCGGGGTGATCTCGCTCGAGAGTCGGGCCGGCCAATACGACCACGACGACATCCGCGACGAGGCGAAGAAGCTGCTCGACCTGATCGACGACCAAACCTGACGAACGGCAACGGAGGAACCCGATGTCCACGACGAAGACGCCGACGGTGCGCGATGAGCGCCGCGAAGCGAAGAAGGCGGTGGGCGCTGCCCGCCGCGCGACGAAGGAGGCGAAGAAGCTCGAGAGGTCGCTCAAGGGCGCGAACCGAGCACGATTCGAGGCGATCGAGGCTGCGGCGATCGCCGACGTCGAGCGTGCGCGGGCCGACCTCGACACACGGCCGGCCCGGGCCGCCCGGGCCGCCCGCGTGGCGACGGCACGCCTCGAGAAGGCCTCGATCCGGGCGACGGCGTCCGGAGACGCGAGGCGGCGGGACCTCGCGAAGCGCGATGAGCAGGAGGCGAAGGGCAAGAAGGACGCCAAGGCGCGCGCGAAGTCGATCAAGCGGCGGCGGGCGCAGGCGAAGATGGCCAACAAGATGGCGAGAAAGGTCACTATCCGCAACCTCATCACCTCGGCCGTCACCCCGACCGAGGCGGAGCAGCGCAAGAAGGACCTGAAGCTCATCCGGCGTCTGTCCAAGCGCACCCGCTGAGCGCCGCCGCCGTGACGCGGTTCCTCCGCAACGTCCCGGTGCCGCCCGGGCAGGCGGTCGGCGTCGTGCTCGTCCTCGCGCTGCAACGGCTCGCGCCCGTGACGCTTCCCGGTTCGGTATGGGTCCATCGCGTGGTCGGTGCGCTCACCGGCATGGCCGGTGTCGCGTGCGCGGTGTGGGCGACGGCCGAGCGACGTCGGCTCACCGAGGGCGATTACGACATGGAACAGCCGACGTCGCTGGTCGCGACCGGCCCGTACGGACTGAGCCGGCACCCGATGTACGTCGGCTGGTGGTGCATCCACCTGGGGATCGGCCTGGCTCGGGGATCAGCGTGGGTGGCTGTCACCTTCCCCGCCGCCGTCATGGCCGAACATCCGGGAGTCCTGGCCGAGGAGCGGGAGCTCGGGCGTGCGTTCCCCGAGTTCGCCGACTATCGTCGCCGCGTTCCGCGCTACCTCGGTCTCCCGACAGCTGGATCCACGTCGGCGCGCCCGAGACCGCTGGCGCGCCGACCCCGAGCGTCCTGAACGGGCAGTCCGGGATCAGGGAGCGAGTGCCCGCGATGCGGCTGCCTTGGCCGCGGGTGCCGACCGTGGCGTGCGCACCGCCTTCGGCTTCGACGCGGTTGCCGCCTCCGCGGCATCCGTCACGGGCCGTGCGATCGGCACCAGGCGTGCCAGCTGCGTCACGTGCTGCGGCCCGAGCTCGTCGAGCGTCGCCACCTCGAGCAGCTTCATCGTGCGAACGATCTCGTTGCGCAGGATCTCGATCGTCTTGTCGACGCCGCGACGCCCGCCGGCCATCAGGCCGTAGAGGTACGCCCGCCCGATGAGGGTGAAGCGCGCGCCGAGGGCGATCGATGCCACGATGTCGGCGCCCGACATGATGCCGGTGTCGAGGTGCACCTCGAGATCCGTGCCGACCTCGCGCGCGACCACGGGCAGCAGGTGGAACGGGATGGGGGCACGGTCGAGCTGTCGGCCGCCGTGGTTGGAGAGCACGATGCCGTCGACCCCGCGATCGGCGAGCAGCTTCGCATCTTCGAGCGTCTGCACGCCCTTGACCACGATCTTGCCGCCCCACATGCCGCGGATGGTGTCGAGGTCGTCGAACGAGATGGTCGGATCCATCGCCGCATCCAGCAGTTCGGCGACGGTGCTGCCGCCCGTCGACGTCAGCGATGCGAACTCCAGCTTCGGCGTGGTCAGGAAGTTGATCCACCACGCCGGACGGGGCAGGGCGTTCAGCACCGTGGTCGGCGTGAGCTGCGGCGGAATCGAGAAGCCGTTGCGCTTGTCGCGCAGCCGCGCCCCCGCCACCGGCGTGTCGACGGTGAAGAAGAGCGTGTCGAAACCCGCGGATGCCGCGCGCTCGACGAGGCCGTACGAGATCTCGCGCTTGCGCATGACGTAGAGCTGGAACCAGTTGCGTCCGGTGGGGTTGGCCGCACGTACGTCCTCGATGGAGGTGGTACCGAGCGTCGAGAGCGTGAACGGGATGCCGGCCGCCCCCGCCGCGCCGGCACCGGCGACCTCGCCCTCGGTCTGCATCATCCGGGTGAAGCCCGTGGGGGCGATGCCGAACGGCAGCGCGCTCGGCCCGCCGAGCACCTCCCGCGAGGTGTCGACCTCGGGGACGTTGCGCAGGATCGACGGGTGGAACTCCACGTCCTCGAACGCCTGCCGGGCTCGCGCCAGCGACAGCTCGCCCTCGGCGGCGCCCTCGGTGTACTCGAACGGCGCCTTCGGCGTGCGGCGCTTCGCGATGGCGCGCAGGTCGGCGATCGTCAGCGCCTTCTCGAGGCGGCGATCGGTGGGGTTGAGGGTCGGCTTCTTGAACCGCATGAGCTCGGCGAGCTCGGTCGGCTTCGGCCACTGGCGCTTGACCATCGTGGTGCTGCTCGCTTTCAAATGTTCGCGATCGGGACGGGTTCGATGAAGGTCTCGGCGTAGTAGCCCGAGATGTGGTCGTGCACGCGCGTGCGCGCGGTCGCGGCATCCGCTGCCCTGATCGCGTCGACGATGCCGCGGTGCTCACGACGAAGGCGAGCGGAGGTCGCCGCCCAGTCGGAGATCGTCGCGAGGCCGGCGAGTGCGTATCCCTCGATGCCGCTGCGGAGACCGGCCATGGTGGCCGTGATCACCTGATTACCGGATGCCTCGGCCAGCGTCAGGTGGAAGGCCGCATCGAGCGCGAGGAACTCGGGGGGACTGAGGTCGGGGGAGTCCATGGCGTCGAGCAGTGCTTCGGCCCCCGACAGGTCGACGCGTTCCGCCGCCTCGGCGAGGTCACCGGCGACCGACGTCTCGAGGATCAGCCGGGTACGCACGATGTCGGAGACCGCGAAGCCGCGCACCGCGACCTGCAGGCGCATGAGCGCGCTCATGCCGCCGCCCGGCGTCGAGATGATGATCGCGCCGGCGTTCGGGCCCGACCCGGCGTGGGTGCGGATGAGCCCGAGCACCTCGAGCACGCGCAGCGCTTCACGCACACTCGAGCGGCCGACGCCGAGCTCGGCCGACAGGGCTCGCTCGCCCGGCAGCCGGTCGCCTGGGCGCAGGTCGCCGCTCAGCAGTCGTGCCTCGACGTGTTCGAGCACGGACTGCCAGGCGCGCGCGCCATCGGTCATCCGCCATCCTCCTGTGTGGTCTGACCACAGCGTAGCAGATGTGGTCAGACCACACTGGCCGGCCCGATACCCGGGCTGCGTCCGAGTGCCTCGGTGCCCGATACCGGCGGGCATCGCCGACTGCAAGCCCCTGCCGTGTCCGCGCGGTTCGGCGAAGACTGGCTGCCGAGCGGCCAGCAGCGCCGAGTGAGGAGTCCACGATGTCCGACATCAACACGCCCGACCCGCGGGTGCACCCCCAGGCCCCCGCAGAGGGTGCCGACGATGCGTCCGCCGAGTCGCAGCACGACGACGCTGCGCCCGACGAGGACATGTCCTCGTACAACATCGAGCCACCGCCCACCGAGGACGGCGAGGTGCCCGGCGCGCCCGATGCGAGCAGCGCACTCGGGGAGCAGGGACCCGACGAGCCCGGCGCGAACGCCACCGGCGTCGGCAGCTGAGCCCGGCCTACGGGACGATCACCGCGCGACCTCGGAGCGTTCCGTCGTGCAGGCGGCGATACGCCTCGGGTGCCTCATCGAGCGAGAACGTCTCGGTCTCGACGTGCACGAGGCCGGCGCGGGCCAGCTCGAACACCTCGAACAGCTCGCCGCGTGAGCCCCAGTACGGCGACCGCACCGTCGCGTCGTACGGCGTGGTCAGCATGCCGCTCGGCAGCGTGCCCGCGCCGACGCCGATGAGCACCTGATCTCCTTCGACCGCGACCATCGCGTGGCCCGAGTCGAGGGTCGGCTGGATCGCGACGAAGTCGAAGACCGCCGTGGCGCCCTTGCCTCCGGTGAGCTCCTTGACGCGGTCAGCCGCCTCGGCGTCGGACGGGAACACGTGGTGCGCTCCGACCTCGGTCGCGAGCTTCAGCTTGTCGACGTTCACGTCGAGCGCGACGACCATCGCCGGCGACAGCGCACGGAGAAGCTGGATGGCCACGTGTCCGAGCCCGCCCGCACCGATCACGACGGCGGTCGAGCCTGGAACCAGCTTCGGCAGCGACTGCTTGATGGCGTGGTAGGGCGTGAGCCCGGCATCGGTGAGGGCGACGTTGGCGATCGGGTCGAGATCGCCGATCGGCAGGAGGTGGCGTGCGTTCGGCACGATCATGTACTCGGCCATCGAGCCCGGGGAGCCGAGTCCGGGCGGTGCGATGCCGAGCTCGGCCGCTCGCTCGCAGTAGTTCTCCTTGCCCTGCGCGCACTGGTAGCAGCGGCCGCAGCCCTGCGGGCCGTACACCGCAACGGACTCGCCGATCTCGAGGCCGGTCACCCCGTCGCCGAGCTTGTCGACGACGCCGACGCCCTCGTGCCCGAGCGTGAGCGGCAGGCCGTAGATGTACTGCTCCTCGCTGAGGCCCATGATGAAGCTGTCGGAGTGGCATGCTCCCGCCGCGGTGACCCTGATCCGCACCTGGCCAGGGCCGGGCTCGGGCGTCTCGATCTCGACCACCTCGGGCTCGGCGCCGATCTGCCGGTACTGCAGTGCCTTCATGTCAGCTGCTCCATTCTCGGTCGGATGCGTTCCGGATGCGTCCAGTCTTCCAACGACCTGTTCCGGATGCCACGACGAAAGTCCTGTACCCGAGACATCGATTCGGGCAGTCTGGGGGCGTGAGCGGATATGCGAGTCCCGAGTTTCCGGAGCGACGACTGAGTGACGCCGAGCGGGAGGAGGCAGTGGGGCATCTTGCCACCGCACGCGCCGAAGGCCGGCTCACCGCTCGAGAGTACGAGGAACGCGCCACGGCGGCGCGAGCCGCGGTCACCCGTGCCGACCTCGTGCCGCTGTTCGCGGACCTGCCCGAGCCGGCACCGCCGGAGGAGCAGCTGCCTCGGACGACGGCGGCGACGGCTCCCGGAGCGCCCGGTCCGGTCACCCCGCCGCCGGGCGGGTACCTGGGTGACGTCGCACCGGGCTCTGACGACTCGGGCAGCGGGCGAGCGCTCGGCGGCGCGGTCGGAGCGACGATCATGGCGCTCGTCCCGTTCCTCGCCGTGGGACTGTTCTTCCTCTTCGGGTTCAACGGGAGCTTCGCGTGGTCGTGGCTCTGGTTCCTGCTGATCCCGATCGCGGGCATCATCATCTACGGCCCGGGATCCGAATCTCGGCGCCTCCGCCGCTGAAGCGTTCTCGTCAGCCCTTCTTCGGGCGGATCCGGATGCGGTTCTCGCCGGTCTCGTCGAGCTCGACGACGCCCGCCCGGGATCTCACGAAGTCGGTGAACGAACCGAAGCCGAGGCGGCGCTCCTGGAACGTCGGATCCATCCGCAGCATCTGGTTCTTCACGGCGCCGCTCGACTGCCACTCCTGGTCGTTCTTGGCACGCAGCAGTTCCATGGCCTTGAGCAGGAGGCGCCCGGGGTTGCGCGTGGTCGGCGCAGGCGCGGCGTCCGCGTCGCCGTTCGACCTCGAAGGAGTCTTGTCCTTCTCGCCCGTGGCCGGCTTGGGGGTCGCCGCCGTGCCGGCTGCGGCATCCGTCGCCTTCGCCCTCGTGCCACTCGATGCCCGGCGCGATTTCGTCGTCGGCGCCGTCGCCTCCTGTTCAGCGGATGCCGCGGCAGCCGTCTCGACCGCCTCGTCGTCTTCGACCGCGGCATCCGTCGACAGCAGCGCGTCGTAATCCGCGTACTCGTCGCAGGCCGCCGTGAGCGCCCGGCTCGTGCCCCCCGCCACGCCGATGCCGACCACGTAGCGGCCGAGGCGCCGGGCCTTCTGTGCGAGCGCGACGTAGTCGGAGTCGCCGGCGACGATGACGATGTGCGAGAGGTCCTCGATACGGAAGAGGTCTTCGACGGCGTCGACCGAGAGGCGGATGTCGGCCCCGTTCTTGGTGGCCGAGAGCGGGAAGAGCTGCACCAGGTCGACGGCGCGGTCGATGAGCTGACCCCGGTAGCTCGCGTTCACGGGGGTCGACCAGTCGGCGTAGGCCCGCGCGATGGCGATGGTGCCGAACGTGGCTGCGAAGTCGAGCACGGCGTCGACGTCGACGGTGGCCTCCTTCAGGCGCGCCGACACCTGCGTGCCGGGTGTCACCGCCCTCGCGCGCGACGTGTCCTTTCGGTACGCGCCCACGCCGTGCAGCTGGTCGTAGCGCGAGATGACGATGTTGTCGAAGTCGAAGTACAGGGCCACGCGGGGTTCTGCCGAGGCGTGCATGTCGCCCTTTCGTCGATTGGCTGATGCTCCCGATGCTAGCCCCGCCCTACTGATCGGAGAGCTTCCAGACCGTCGCGGTGAACTGTCCGGCGTTGCCCTCGAGGTGCGTGTCGTCGTTGACGCCCAGCTTCAGTTCGCTCCGGCTGGGGCAGGTGTAGGTCCCGTTGCTCCCGACCAGCTCGAGCGTGTTCGACCCTCGCACGCCCACGAGGAGGGCGGCGAGCGGGTAGTCGGGGTAGGGCGCCTGCTCGATGACGGCTTCGAGGCCGTCGGGCCCGACCGCTGCGCCCTCGTGGAGCGAGCCGTCCGCCTTCGCCGTGATGCGATACTCGTCGCCGATGTCGCAGACCACCTGCGTGTACGTCCAGTCGTAGTCCGTGAGGAACACCGCCTCCTGCTTCACGAACTCGCCCGCGGATGCTGCGTTCGCCGGCTGCCCGGTGAGCTCATCGGCATCGACCGGCTGGCCGGTGGAGCCCGTCAGGATCTGCTCGACGGCCGGGGGCCGGACCAGCGCGACGGTCGTGATGGCGCCCGCGATGGCGAGGGCCGCGATGGCGCTCACGACGAGCCATGGCGTCCAGCGCGACGGCGGCGTCGCGGCGGGAGTCGGTCTCGACGCGGGTGGCATCGGCGGGCGAGTGGGTGGCCGAGCCGCGGCCGAACCGGCGCGGCGCCCAGTGCTCCCCCGTGCCGGCTGCGTCCCCGTGGGCTTGGTCCACCATGGAGCCTCGGTCACGTCCTCGGCGTTCGGCGGTTGCGGCGAGGCCCAGCGGAACGGAGCCGCAAGCGCCTCGGTCGGGGCATCCGTCGATGCCGCCATCGGAGCCACGTCGAACAGCTTCGCGTCTTCACCGCGGAGGTACAGCACCGGGGTGACCCACTCGAGCGTTCCCCGGCCCATTCCGAGGATCCCGATGCGACCGCTGCGCACCGCCTCGTCGATGCCCCTGCCGTGCGAGAGGGCCGTGTAGAAGCCCCGCGCGAACTCGATGGCGGCGTCGTCACTGATCGAGAACTGCATGGCGGCGACGGCCCGGATGCCGCTGTGCGCGAGCGCCGCGGCGGTGCCGGAGAAGAGATCGCTCGTGCCGCCCGCGCCCGACTGGCACGAGTTGAGCACGACGAGACGGGGGGTGGGTTCGGCCTCGTCGAGCAGGTCCGCGAGGCTCGACGCGGTGACGTAGTCCGCTCGGCCGTCGCGGCCGACGAAGGCGAGCACCCCTTCATCGGTCTCGACGTCGTAGGTGCCATGGCCGACGAAGTGCAGCACATGCCACGGATCCTCGAGCAGCTTGCCGTGCACGCCCGTCCAGGTCACGTCGTCCAGCCACTCGAGCACCACCCGCCCCGATTCGAGGTGCGGTCGTAGCGCCTCCTCGAGTCGTTCCCGCTCGCCGTCGACATCGAGGGCGGGCAGACCACGCGGCGACGCGATCATGCCGAGCACTCGCATCGGCGGTTCGATCGAGAGCGTGGCGGGGGAGTGCGGGGCCGGCACTTGTCGCACGAGAGGCTCCTTGCGGCAGAGGTAGATGCCGGCCTCCTCGTCGAAGAGCGCCTCCCACGGCAGGGCGGCGAGGCCCGGTGCCGTGAGCCGCAGGGCGATCTGAACGCCCGTTCCGCGTTCCGATGCGACCGCCATGCTGGTGCGGTAGGCGGTGCGGATGTCGCCGCTGAAGGCGGAGTCGAACAGGCGCCGGCCGACGTCCCGCAGGACCGCCTCCGTGTCGGAGATGACTCGGCGGGCGGACACCGACGACGAGAGCACGGTGGCCTCCAGGAGCGGCCGCCGCTCGATGAGATCGTCGAAGTCGAGCGTGACCGTCTGCGACGGCTCGCCGCCACCCACCGACCTCAGCACGTGCACCACGTAGGAGCCCGGTTCGGGGCCGGGCCCGACCTCCAACCCCAGCACGGTGTTCATGCGCGGATCCTTGCGCGGGAGTGGCGGTGCGCCAACGGGGCAGACACTGGAATCGAGCTCGGTGCCAATCCCGACTCCATCAGGAACGCGTCCTGCCGCATGATTCCCCCCGGAACCGCCTGCATGCGCACAGACGTGCGGTCAGCTCTCAGGGTACTCCCGATTCCGCGCCCACGGACAGCTCGGCGTGCCCTCGGATCAGCTGCGCAGCACGACGTTGAGCGGCTCCTCGCCGTGCAGCATCCGCTCGATCTGCTGTCGCAGCAGGCGCGCCATGCGGGGCATCATGGCGGTGGACGCTCCGCCGACGTGCGGCGAGATGAGCACGTTGGGCAGCGCGAACAGCGGATGCCCGTCGGGCAGCGGCTCGGGGTCGGTCACGTCGAGGGCGAAGCGCAGCCGACCGGATGCCGCTTCAGCGACGATCGCGTCGGTGTCGGCGACCTTGCCCCGAGCGATGTTGACCACGAGGGCTCCGTCGGGCAGCGCGGCGAGGAAGCCGGCGTCGACGAGTCGGGTGGTGGATTCGGTGAGCGGAACCCCGATGATCACGATCTCGGCGTCGGGCAGCAGCTGCGGGAGCTCGTCGATGCCGTGGATGCGACCGGCCCGATCGAGGCGGGCGCGACTCGCGACCCGCGTGACGTCGGCCTCGAAGGATACGAGGCGCTCTTCGATGGCTCGCCCCACGCCGCCGAACCCGACGAGCAGCACCCGGCGGTCGGCGAGGCTGGCGTGCCGTGCGGGCGCCCAGCGGCCCTGGGATGCGGCGCGCACGAAGTCGGGGATGCCGCGCTGCGAGGCGAGCACCAGGGCGAGCGTGAGCTCGGCGGTGGAGGTCTCGTGCACGGTCGCCGCGTTGGCGAAGACGTGCCCGGGCGGGAGGGCGCCCGCAACGTCGTCGTAGCCGATCGACTGCGATTGGATGAGCCGCGTCGTCACCCCTGCGAGGGCGGGCAGGTGCCGCGCCTGGCCCATGTACGGCGGGACGACGATGTCGATGTGGGGTGCCGGCGCTGGGGTCTCGAGGTTCCAGACCACGACGTCGACGCCGTCGGGTGTGGGGCCGAGGGCGTCGCGCAGGGTCGCGCCGGGCACGGAGATCAGCAGCGGGGCATCCGTCATCATCCGATCCTCTCAGAACGGGTCACTGCTAGCTTTTCGACATGGAGGACATGCGGGCCGGCGATGCCGTGCCCGAGCGGCGGCCGGCGGCATCCGCTCGGCATGAGCGTCGTCGGGACTGGGGTGACCGGCAGGCCGCGACGGTGTTGGCGCAGGCGCTGAAGGAGCGCGTCTACGCCACGTTCACCGGGCTCGCGATCGTGCTCGTGCTGCGAGCCCACGATCCCACACCGCAGCAGGCGACGTTCTCCCTCGTCATCGGCGTGCTCGGCATCACGGTTGCAGGGTTCGTCGCCGAGGTGATCGCTCACCTCGCCGCCCACGCATCGCTACCCGACGGTGAGGAGCTCGGCCGGATGTTCCGCGTCGCGAGCGGTGCATTCGCCTCGGTCGGCATTCCGGTCGTGCTGCTCCTCTGCTCGTGGCCGGGCTGGATCAGTCTCGCGACCGCCCTCGCCGTAGCGACGTGGGTGTACCTCGGCACCCTCGCCCTCATCGGCTGGGCGGCCGTGCGTCGCACGAAGCTCGTGTGGTGGCAACAGCTGCTCGCGCTCGTCGCCCTCGTCGTGCTCGGCGGCATCGTGATCGTGCTGCAGCTGCTCGCGCACTCGTGATCCGAGCGCTCAGCGGCAGCCCGTCGGGTCGTAGCGGGTCGGGGGGAATGCCGAAGCGACGATCGACCGCAGAGACTCCAGGTCGCCGCCGGCGAAGCCCTGCGCGCGGGCCTGCACGAGCACGTTGCCGATCGCGGTCGCCTCGACCGGTCCGGCGAGCACCGGCAGCCCCGACCGATCGGCCGTGCGCTGGCAGAGGAGCGCGTTGAGCGCGCCCCCGCCCACGATATGGATCGTCTCGACGTCGACCGTCGAGAGCAGCGACGCGGTGCGGACGGCCTGCGCGAACGCCTCGGCCAGGCTCTCGATGATGGAACGGGTGAACTCGGCGCGGGTCCCGGGCGCCGCGACCTCGTGCTCGACGCACCACTCCGCGATGCGGCTCGGAAGGTCGCCCGGAGCGAGGAAGCGCGGGTCGTTGGCATCGAACACCGGCACCGGAGCGGTGACGGATGCGGCGGCAGCGAGCAGTTCGGAAAGGTCGATCGGGTCGCCGCTGCGCTCCCACCACCGCACCGACTCCGACAGCAGCCAGAGCCCCATCACGTTGTGCAGGAACCGGACCCGACCGTCGACACCGCCCTCGTTCGTGAAGTTCGCGTCGCGCGCGGCATCCGACGTCACCGGATGCCCCAGCTCCACGCCGACGAGGCCCCACGTGCCGCATGAGATGTACGCGGCCGACTCGGCGCGCATCGGCACGGCGACGACCGCGGATGCGGTGTCGTGGGATCCGACCGCCACGAGCTCGATGCCCGACGGGGCCGCGAGGTCCGCGGCGATGCCGGCGCGGAGCCCGCCGACCGTCTCGCCGGGGCTGACGAGCGGCTCGAAGAGGGAGGCGCTGAAGCCGAGCCGCTCGATGAGGTCGTCGTCCCATTCGCGCGATTCCACGCCGAGGAGCCCGGTGGTGGATGCGTTCGTGCGCTCCGTCAGCCGCGCCCCCGAGAGCTGGAACGCGATGGCGTCGGGCACGAGCAGGAGGGAATCCGCGGCGTCGAGGCATCCGCTCGGGGATTCCTGCTCGGCGGCGAGCTGGTAGAGCGTGTTGAACGGGAGGAACTGCAGGCCGTTTCGGTGATACAGCTCGGCGAACGGAACCGTCCGATGCACGCGGTCGACGCCCGTCGCCGTGCGCTCGTCACGGTAGTGGAAGGGCTCGCCGAGCACGCGGTCGCCTCGCAGGAGGACGTAGTCGACGGCCCACGAGTCGACGCCGATCGATGCGACGGTCGGCGCGCGGCGGACGGCATCGGCGAGTCCGTTCAGCACGTCGCGGAAGAGGCCCGTGAGGTCCCAGTGCAGGCCGGAGGCGAGGCGCACCGGCCCGTTCGGGAAGCGGGCGACGGGCTCGAGTTCGAGGGAGCCCGTCCGGCCGTCGACGTGGCCGAGGATCACCCGCCCGCTCGTCGCGCCGAGGTCGACCGCGGCGACAGCCCCGCCGCTCATCGGAGGACCTCGGTCGTCGAGGAGCGCCGCCGGAGGCGACGCGTATCGAGACGGGGTGCCATGGTCTCGATACGCGTCCGGCTGCGCCGGGCGCTACTCGACCACCGGGAGGCGGTCATCGCAGGAAGGCTGCGGCGACGCCCGCGTCGACCGGGACGTGCAGCCCGGTGGTGTGGCTGAGCTCGGGGCCGGTGAGCACGAACACCGCGTTCGCGACGTTCTCGGGCAGCACCTCGCGTTTCAGGATGGTGCGCTGCGCGTAGAACTCACCCAGGTCCTCCTCGGGGATCCCATACGTCTTCGCCCGATTCGCGCCCCAGCCCGACGCGAAGATGCCGGAGCCGCGCACCACGCCGTCGGGGTTGATGCCGTTGACCTTGATGCCGTATTCCCCGAGCTCGACCGCGAGCAGCCGCACCTGGTGCGCCTGGTCGGCCTTCGTCGCCGAGTACGCGATGTTGTTCGGGCCGGCGAACAGCGAGTTCTTCGACGCGATGTACACGATGTCGCCGCCGAGGCCCTGCTCGATGAGCACCTTCGCCGCGGCCTTCGACACGAGGAACGAGCCCTTCGCCATGACGTCGTGCTGCAGATCCCAGTCGGCCTCGGTGGTCTCGAGCAGCGGCTTCGACAGCGAGAGGCCCGCGTTGTTCACCACGAGGTCGAGGCCGCCGAAGGCGAGCACCGCGTCGTCGATCGCGCGCTGGACTGCTCCGGCATCCGTCACGTCCGCCTGGACCCCGATCGCGACATCCGCGGTTCCGAGCTCGGCAGCGGCGGCCTGGGCCTTCTCGAGGTCGAGGTCGGCGATGACGACGCAGGCGCCCTCCGCGGCGAGGCGGGTGGCGATGGCCTTGCCGATGCCGGATGCCGCGCCGGTCACGAGGCTCACACGGGTTGCGTGCGTCTTGGGCTTCGGCATGCGCTGGAGCTTGGCCTCCTCGAGTGCCCAGTACTCGATGCGGAACTTCTCCTCGTCGGAGATCGGCGCGTACGTCGACAGCGCCTCGGCGCCGCGCATCACGTTGATCGCGTTCACGTAGAACTCACCGGCGACGCGCGCGGTCTGCTTGTTCTGGCCGAACGAGAACATGCCCACGCCGGGCACGAGCACGATCGCCGGGTCGGCGCCGCGGATCGCGGGAGAGTCGGGCGTCGCGTGCGCGTCGTAGTATGCCCGGTAGTCGGCGCGGTACTGCGCGTGCAGCTCCTTCAGGCGCGCGATGGAGTCCTCGACACTTGCGGAAGCGGGGAGGTCGAGCACGAGCGGCTTCACCTTCGTGCGCAGGAAGTGATCGGGGCAGCTCGTGCCGAGCGCGGCGAGCGGCTGCAGCTTCTCACGGCTCAGGAACTCCAGCACCACGTCGGCGTCGGTGAAGTGCCCGACCTGCGGCTTGTCGTACGACGCGAGCCCGCGGATGGTCGGCGCGAGCGCGGCCACCTTGGCCCGGCGCTCGGCTTCGGGCAGCGGCTCGTGACCCGGCACGACGGCCCCGAACGGGTCGGCCTTGCCATGCTCGGCGATGTACGCCGCGGCGGTGTCGATGATCCAGAGGGAGTTCTTCTCGGACTCCTCCGACGTGTCGCCCCACGCGGTGATGCCGTGGCCGCCGAGGATGCAGCCGATCGCCTGCGGGTTCCGCGCCTTGATCTCGGCGATGTCGAGGCCGAGCTGGAAGCCGGGGCGGCGCCACGGAACCCAGACGACCTCGTCGCCGAAGATCTTCCGCGTGAGCTCCTCCCCGTCGGCGGACGTCGCGATCGCGATGCCCGAGTCGGGGTGCAGGTGGTCGACGTGCGCCGCGTCGACGAGGCCGTGCATGGCGGTGTCGATCGACGGCGCCGCGCCGCCCTTGCCGTGCAGCGTGTAATCGAACGCGGCGACCATCTCATCCTCGCGATCGACCCCGGGATAGACCTTCACGAGGTCGCGCAGCCGGTCGAGGCGCAGCACCGCGAGCCCCTGCTCGGTGAGCGTGCCGAGGTCGCCTCCCGAGCCCTTCACCCACAGCAGCTCGACGGGCTGGCCCGTGACGGGGTCGACGTCGGTGCCCTTCGCCGACGTGTTGCCGCCGGCGTAGTTCGTGTTCCTGGGGTCGGCGCCGAGGCGGTTCGACCGCGCGATGAGGTCGGCGGCTGCCTGGTTCGTCATCTCACGCCCCCCAACTCGCCTGCACGCCGCCGACGCGTTCCTCGACGATGCGCTGCAGGTAGCCGGATGCCGCGAACGCGGCCATCGGGTCGGCGGGCAGGCCGCGCGACTCGCGCCACTCGGCGAGGGCGGGCCGCACGTCGGTGTAGAAGGCGTCCATGAAGATGCGGTTGGCCTCGAGCACGTCGCCCGAGACCTGCGCAGCACGCAGCGCAGCCGTGTCGACGAGCAGCGCCCGTGCGGTCATCTCCTGCACGTTGAGCACCGAGCGGATCTGGCCCGGGATCTTGTCCTCGACGTTGTGGCACTGGTCGAGCATGAATGCCACGTCGGGGTGGTTGAAGCCGCCGCCTCGGATCACCTCGAAGATGATGCGGAACAGCTGGAAGGGGTCGGCCGCCCCGACGATGAGGTCGTCGTCGGCGTAGAACCGCGAGTTGAAGTCGAACGAGCCGAGCTTGCCGAGGCGCAGCAGCTGCATGACGATGAACTCGATGTTGGTGCCGGGCGCGTGGTGGCCCGTGTCGAGGCAGACCATGGCCTTGTCGCCGAGCGCGGCGACCTGGGCGTAGCTCGTGCCCCAGTCGGGCACGTCGGTGTGGTAGAACGCCGGCTCGAAGAGCTTGTACTCGAGCACGAGGCGCTGGTCGTCGCCGAGGCGCGCGTAGATCGCCTGCAGCGACTCGTGAAGCCGGTCCTGCCTGCCGCGCAGGTCGGCCTGGCCGGGGTAGTTCGACCCCTCGGCGAGCCAGATCTTGAGGTCGCGGCTGCCGGTCGCATGCATGATGTCGATGCACTCGAAGTGGTGGTCGATGGCCTTCTGCCGCACGGCCGCGTCTTCGTGCGTGAGGGCGCCGAACTTGTAGTCGTCGTCCTGGAAGGTGTTCGAGTTGATGGTGCCGAGGGCGACGCCGTGGTCCTCCGCGTGCTTCCGGAGGTCGTCGTACGAGTCGACCCGGTCCCACGGGATGTGCAGGGCGACGGTCGGCGCGAGCGCCGTGAACCGGTGGACCAGCGCGGCATCCGCGATCTTCTCGTAGGGATCGCGCGGCGTGCCCGGCGTCGCGAAGACCTTGAACCGGGTGCCCGAGTTGCCGAATGCCCAGGACGGCAGCTCGATGGACTGCAGCTCGAGCTGGGCGAGCACATCGCCCGGGAGGTTCGTCATGGTGGTTCTTCCTGTCATTGCGGTGGGTCGTCAGCGCTCGTCGGCGAGCCGCGCGAGCTGGTCTTCGAGGTGGAACACCTCGGTGAGTCGGAGGGCATCCTGGTCGGCGCGGCCGTCGAGGGCGACGAAGAACCCGGCCATCTCGCGCTCCCAGGCGGTGGTGCGGGCATCCTTCTCGAGCGCCCGCTGCGACGCCTGGTCGTCATCGGTCTCGTAGTACCCGATGAGCAGGCCGTCCTCACGGAGGAACAGCGAGTAATTGCTCCGACCGGATGCCTCGATCGCGGCCAGCATCGACGGCCACACGGCTTCGTGGCGGGCCCGGTACTCGTCGAGGCGCTCGGGCTTCACCTGCAACTGGAAGCACACTCGCTCCATCGGGGTCCTCCTTCGTCGTTCCCGAGGCCGGGACGGGTTCGGTTCGGTCGGCGGTGATCGGGCCCGGCCGGCGGCGTTCTCCGGCCGGGCCCGTGGCGACTAGAAGTCGAAGTCGCCGATGTTCTCCGCGTCGAACACGAACGGGTCGCCGAGCAGCACGACGCCGTCCGCTCCGACCTCGTAGTCGCCGAGCTTGCCGGCCGAGAAGGTGTCGCCCTCCTCGCCGGTGATCTCGCCCTCGATGAGCGCCTTGGCCGCATAGGCGGTGAGGTAGCCGAGGTCGGCCGGGTTCCACAGCGCGAACGCCGTGACCGTGCCGTCTTCCACGAACTCGCGCATCTGGTTCGGCGTGCCGAGGCCCGTCAGTGCGACGGTGCCCTTGAACGCCGACGTCGAGAGGTAGCGGGCCGCGGCGGCGATCCCGACCGTCGTCGGCGAGATGATGCCCTTGAGGTTGGGGTGCGTCTGCAGCAGCGCCGCCGTCTTGTCGAACGACGTCTGGTCGTCGTCGTCGCCGTAGACCGTCTCGACCAGCGTGATGTCGGGGTAGTCCGAGGCGAGGTACTCCTCCATTCGCTCGATCCACGCGTTCTGGTTGGTCGCGTTCGCCGAGGCCGAGAGGATCGCGATCTCGCCCGCGCCGCCGATCTGCTCGGCGATCAGGTCGACCTGCACCTTGGCGATGCCCTCGGCGTCGGCCTGGTTGATGAAGAGGTCACGGCAGTCGGGGTTGGTGTCCGAGTCGAAGGTCACGACCTTCACCCCTGCGTCGCGGGCCTCGTTGAGCGCGTCGCAGATCGCCTGGGGGTCGTTCGCCGATACCGCCAGAGCGCCCACGCCCTGCTGGGTCGCGGTGTTGATGTAGCTGACCTGCGCGTCGGGGCTCGCCTCGGCGGGCCCGACTTCGGCGAAGGTTCCCTCGAACTCGTCGATCGCCTCCTGGGCGCCGTCGGAGGACGTGTCGAAGTACGGGTTGCCGAGGTTCTTCGGCACGAACGTGATCGACAGGTCGCCGCCGCCCTCGCCGCCACCCTCGGTGCCGCCGGTGCCCGAATCGACGGCGCAGCCGGTGGCCAGGAGTGCAACGCTCACCGCGAGCGCGGTGAGGGCACCGGCGCGGTGCTTCTTGTAGGACATCTGTGTTCTTCCCTTCATCGGATGGGGTCGATGAGTGATTTCATCGACGCGTCGCGCGGCCCGGTCAGCCTGCTGTGGAAGCCTCGACGCGCGGCGTTCTCCCTGGCGACCTCCGGCGCTTGCGCAGCCAGGCCAGGAAGCTTGATGCCACCACCGACAGCACGAGAAGCACGCCGGTGATGATGTTGATGACGTCGGAGGTGACGTTCGCGAGGCGCAGCGCGCTCGCGAGCACCCCGATGAGCAGCACGCCCGCGATGACGCCGTGGATCGCCCCGCGTCCACCGAAGATCGACACCCCTCCGAGCAGCACCGCGGCGATCACCTGCAACTCGAGCCCGGTCGCGTTGTCGCCGCGCGCGCTGCCGTATCGGAGGGTGTAGTAGATGCCGGCCAGGGCGGACACCGTGCCGGTGAGCACGAAGAGGATGAACTTCGTGCGCTCCACCCTGACTCCCGAGAAGCGGGCCGCCTCGCTCGAGAGCCCGATCGAGTAGATGCCGCGCCCGAACGGCGTGAAGTGCAGCAGGACCGTGAACACGACGAGGAGCACGAGGAACAGGAAGAGCACCACGGGGATGTTCGTGTTGCCGACCCGGGCCTTCGCCAGATCGGTCCAGAACTCGGGGAAGTCGGTCACGGCGGTCGTGCCCAGCAGCCCCACCGCCAGGCCGCGGGAGAGGGCGAGGGGACCGATCGTCACCGCGAGCGACGGGAGCCCGACGACGGGGACGAGGAATCCGTTCACCGCGCCGCCGATCGCACCGACGAGGATCGCCACGATGGCGGCGACCTCGAACGGGAGGCCCGCCTGGGTGAGCACGCCGGTCAGCACGCTGGCGAGTCCCGCCATGCTGGCGACCGACAGGTCGATCTCGCCCGTGATGATCACGAGCGTCATGGGGAGCGCGATGAGCAGGATCGGCATGACATCGAGCAGGAGGAACGTGAGGGTGATCGGCTGGCCGAATCCCCTGACGGTCAGCGATGCGACGATGGTCACGATCACGAGCAGGGCGATGATCGCCATCTCGCGGGTGAGCAGGATCCGTTGCCACAGGGGGCGGTCGAAGTCCCGGTAGGTGCGCACGGTGGCGGTGTCGGTGGTGGTCGCGGTCATGACTCGTCCTCCCTCGCCTCGAGGAGCTTCCGTCTCTGCCGGAGCGCGAGGACGCGGTCGAGCACGATGGCACCGATGATGAGCGCGCCGACGACGGCGCGCTGCCAGAAGTCGGGAATGCCGAGGATCGGCAGAGCCCGGTTGATGGTGAGCAGCAGCCCGGCGCCGATGGCCGCACCCCAGACGGTGCCGCTCCCGCCGAAGATCGCGACACCGCCGATGACGGCCGCGCCGACGGCGTCGAGTTCCCATCCCGAACCCGCTTGGGAACTCACGGTTCCGTACCGGGCTGCGTAGAGCACACCCGCGAGCCCGGCGAGCGCCCCCGAGAGCACGAACGCGACGAGCAGTCGACGGGTGACCCGAAGCCCGTAGAGCTCAGCGGCGTCGGGGTCAGACCCGATCGCGTAGAACTCGCGCCCCGCTCGGCTGTTCTTCATGACCCAGCCGGCGACGATCAGCACGACGAGCGCGATGATCGTGAGGATCGGGATGAAGAGGACCTGGCCGGTGCCGAGGGCGAGGAAATCGCGTGGCAGATCCGATGCGTTCACCCGGTCGCCGCCCGCCCACAACACGTTGATGCCGCGATAGGCGTAGAGCGTACCGAGCGTGATGACGAGCGACGGCACCTTGGCGAAGGCGACGAGGGCGCCGTTCACGAGGCCGAGCACAGCGCCGAAGACGATGACGATGAGGAACACCGCGAGGGTCGGGATGCCCTGCAGGTCGATGAACAGCCGGCCCGTGAGGTAGGCCGAGAGCCCGAGGACTGAGCCGACCGACAGGTCGACGTTGCGGGTGATGATCACGATCGCCTGGCCCACCGCGAGCAGCACGAGGATCGACGGCGTCAGCAGCAGGTCGCGCCAGCCGTCGGCGCTGAACAGGAAGTTCGGGTTGGCGATGGTGGCCGCGAGGATCACGAGCAGCAGGGCGAGGAGGATGCCGAACTCGCGCACGGCGCTCACCGCGCGCAGGCGCTTGGTGACATCCGACCTCTCGATGGTGGGTGCGGTCACGACTGGGCTCCTGTCGCGTGGGTGGCGGCGAACATGACGTTCTCGGATGTCGCGTCCGCGCGATCGAGCTCGGCGGTGATGCGGCCCTCCCGCATGACGAGGACGCGGTCGGCCATGCCGAGCACCTCGGGAAGCTCCGACGAGATCATGAGGATGCCCATGCCGCGCCCCGCCAGCTCGGAGAGCAGGCGGTGCACCTCCGCCTTGGTGCCGACGTCGATGCCGCGGGTGGGCTCATCGATGATCAGCACCTTCGGTTCCGTCGCGAGCCACTTGCCGAGCACGACCTTCTGCTGATTGCCACCCGAGAGCGTGCCGGCGAGGGAGCTGAGGGCGTTCGTCTTCACTTCGAGCCGGCTCGCCCACAACCGCGCCGCCGCGTTCTCGGATCGGCCGGTGATGATGCCGGCCTTCGCGAGACGTTCCCGGATCGCGACGGTGAGGTTCCGGGCCACGGATGACTCGAGCACGAGCCCCTGGCGCCGTCGGTCTTCGGGCACGAGGGCGACGCCGCGTTCCATCGCCTCGGCGGGCTTGCGCTTGGGCAGCGACGTCCCGGTCACCCGGACGCTGCCCGAGTCGTAGCCGTCGACGCCGAAGATGGCCCGCGCCACCTCGCTTCGACCGGCGCCGACGAGGCCCGCGAGTCCGACGATCTCGCCGGACCGCACGGTGAGGTCGATGTCGTGGAAGATCCCGGCGCTCGTGAGTCCCTCGACCTCGAGCAGCGGAGGCCCGATTCGAGCGTCCAGCTTCGGGAACAGGTCGGTCACCTCGCGACCCACCATCTGGCGCACGATCGCGTCGACGCTCGTCTCGTGGATGGGGCTTGTGGCGATGTAGGCTCCGTCGCGCATCACGGTGACGGTGTCGCAGAGCGCGAACACCTCGTCGAAGCGGTGCGAGATGAAGACGAGCGCACGGCCTTCATCGCGAAGGCTCCGTGCGATGGCGAAGAGCCGATCGACCTCGACGCCCGAGAGTGCAGCGGTCGGCTCGTCCATGATGAGGAGCTTGGCGTCGAGCGAGACGGCCTTGGCGATCTCGATGACCTGCTGGTCGGCGATGGAGAGGCCCTCGGCGGGGCGGTCGGGATCGATTCGCACGGCCAGTCGCTGGAACAGGCGTTCGAGCTCGGCCCGCATGGCCGATCGGTCGATCCGGCCGAAGCGGTTCACCGGCTGTCGGCCCATGAAGACGTTCTCGGTGACCGAGAGGTCGGGGAAGAGCGTCGGCTCCTGGTAGATCACGGCGACGCCCGCGGCCTTCGATTCCGCCGTCGAGGTGAAGTCGACGTCCTCACCATCGAGGCGGAACTCGCCGCCGTCGCGCTGGTAGAGGCCGGCCACGATCTTCACGAGCGTCGACTTGCCGGCCCCGTTCTCGCCGACCAGGGCGTGGATGGAACCGCCATGCACGCTCAGGGTGCCGGAGCGGAGCGCGACGACCGACCCGAATTCCTTCCGGATGTCGCGCAGCTCGAGGACCGGAACGGCACCGGCCGGATTGCTCGTCATTGAACCTGCTCGCTTCTCGTGATCGCTTTCGAGGCCGCTGGTCGACGGTGGGAGTGAATCGATTCAAACGCCCTCGCGACGGCAAGGTTGCCACGGTTGGGCTTTCACGTCAAGCCGCGAGCGGCGACCGTGACCGAAACATCGCCGGAAGACGGCGCGGCGTCTGGCCACGGCGTATGAATCGTTTCACAATTCCGGGTACACTACGGTCATCCCGCGGTCAGACGTGGCGAACTCACCGCCACCCCGGGTTCGAAGGAGAGCAGCGCGTGGCAGTCAGCGTGCGGGATGTCGCAGCTGCGGCATCCGTGTCGGTCGGAACGGTCTCGAACGTGCTCAATCGACCCGACAAGGTCGCGCCGGCGACGGTCGCGCGCGTCACGGCCGCCATCGAGGAACTCGGATTCGTGCGGAACGACGCCGCCCGCCAGCTCAGGGCGGGCCGCAGCCGTTCGATCGGCCTGGTGGTGCTCGATGTTCGCAACCCCTTCTTCACCGATGTCGCCCGTGGTGCGGAGGACCGTGCCGCGGAGGAGGGCATGACGATCCTCGTCGGCAACAGCGACGAGAACTCCGATCGCGAAGGCTCCTACCTCGACCTCTTCGAGGAGCAGCGCGTGCACGGCGTGCTGATCTCGCCGCTGACCGATGACCTCCCTCGCCTCGAGCGGCTGCGCTCGCGGGGCACCCCGGTCGTGCTGGTGGATCGCGAGTCCGCCGACCGGCGATTCTCGTCGGTCGCCGTCGACGATGTCGCGGGGGGATCGCTCGCCGTCCGTCACCTCGTCGAGACGGGGCGACGTCGCATCGCGTTCGTCGGGGGGCCCCGGAGCATCCGCCAGGTCGTCGATCGCCTCGAGGGCGCCCGACTGGCCGCGGCCGATCACCCCGACGTGACGCTCGAGGTCGTCGAGACCGAATCCCTGACGGTGCTGCAGGGCCGTGCTGCGGGCGAGGCCATCCGTGCTCGGCCGGCATCCGAGAGACCCGACGCGATCTTCGCCGCCAACGACCTGCTCGCCGTGGGCGTGCTCCAGGGCCTGATGATCCAGGGAGGGGTGCGCGTTCCCGAGGAGATCGCCCTCATCGGCTACGACGACATCGACTTCGCCTCCGCCACCGTCGTACCGCTCTCCTCCATCCGGCAGCCCGCCTCGCTCATCGGCTACACCGCGGTCGACCTGCTGCTCAAGGAGGCGTCACTCGGCGACGACTTCGAACGCGATCACGTCGTCTTCCAGCCCGAGCTCGTGGTGCGGGATTCGACTCGCCCACGAATCGGAGCCTGACGCATCCGCTCCGCTCGCGCGCCCGCCCGCCGTCACACGGGCAGACGCTCAGCAGCCGCTGGGTATTGTGGAGGCGCGGCGCGGCCCGACCCGCGTCGGATTCCCCCCTTCGGATCCGGAGACCCACCAGTGAGCCCTCGAACCACGATCGAAGACGTCTATGCCCAGATCCTCGCGCGAAATCCCGGTGAGCCCGAGTTCCACCAGGCCGTGCGCGAGGTCTTCGGTTCGCTCGACCGTGTGCTCGAGAAGCGCCCCGAGTACACCGAGGCGTCGATCCTCGAGCGCATCTGCGAGCCCGAGCGGCAGATCATCTTCCGGGTGCCCTGGCTCGATGATGCCGGCCGGGTCCAGATCAACCGCGGTTTCCGGGTGCAGTACAACTCCGCCCTCGGCCCGTACAAGGGCGGCCTGCGCTTCCATCCGAGCGTGCTGCTCGGCACGGTGAAGTTCCTCGGCTTCGAGCAGATCTTCAAGAACGCCCTGACGGGCATGCCGATCGGTGGCGGCAAGGGCGGCAGCGACTTCGACCCCAAGGGCCGGTCGGATGCCGAGGTGATGCGGTTCTGTCAGTCGTTCATGACCGAGGCCTACCGGCACATCGGCGAGTACACCGACGTGCCGGCGGGCGACATCGGCGTCGGCGCGCGCGAGATCGGATACCTCTTCGGCCAGTACAAGCGCATCACGAACTCGTACGAGTCGGGCGTGCTCACCGGCAAGGGCGTGACCTGGGGCGGCTCGCTCGTGCGCACCGAAGCCACGGGCTATGGAGCCGTGTACTTCACGCAGCACATGCTCGCGACGCGTGGACAGTCGTTCGACGGTGCCCGCGTGCTCGTGTCGGGCTCGGGCAACGTCGCCATCTACGCGATCGAGAAGGTGCAGTCCCTCGGCGGCATCGTCGTGGGAGCATCCGATTCCTCAGGTGCGGTGCACGATCCCGACGGCATCGACCTCGAACTCCTGCGCGACGTGAAGGAGCGGCGTCGCGACCGCATCGAGGTGTACGCGACCGAGCGCGGCGGCCGGGCCAGGTTCGTGCCCGGGGCATCCGTCTGGGATCTCGACGGCGATGAATCGGTTCAGGTCGCGCTGCCGTGCGCGACGCAGAACGAGCTGGGCGAGGAACACGCACGCACGCTCGTGGCCAACGGACTGGTCGCCGTCGCCGAGGGGGCGAACATGCCCGCGACGCCCGGCGCGATCCGGATCTTCCGGCAGGCGGGTGTGCTCTTCGGTCCGGGCAAGGCCGCGAACGCCGGTGGCGTCGCGACGTCGGCGCTCGAGATGCAGCAGAACGCGTCGCGCGATTCCTGGGGCTTCGAGCACACCGAGGAACGTCTCGCCGAGATCATGGCCGGCATCCACGAGCGCACCGCCGAAACGGCGGAGGAGTACGGCGTGCCGGGCGACTACACCGTCGGGGCGAACATCGCGGGCTTCATCCGCGTCGCCGATGCGATGCTCGCGCTCGGCGTCATCTAGCGGCGGGATGCCGCAGCCTGCGTTCCCGCGTTCGGCGTGACGTCCGGAAGTCGGCACTTGAATCCGGGGCGCGACGGGCGCAGAGTGGAGGGAGCGATGGAGGTCTCCAATGCGTCACGCAACGGTTTCCACGGATGTCATGCCGATCCTGTCCCCGGGCAGGCACCGCTCGCCACGGCGCGGTGCGTGCTTCATGGAGTTCGCGTCGTACCTCGCAGGTGAACGCTGGAGCGACCACCCCGCGTGTACGCACGGCACCCTCGCTCACATGGCGCGGTTGGTGAACGACCTGACGCGCGACGCCGGCCGAGCCCGGCTCACGCCCCTCATCCCGACGGTCATCGGGCTGACGAGCGACGACCCGCTGCTCGACGTCCTGCTGGCCGTTCGGGCCGCGAGTGCCGCGGTGCCGATCGCCGCCGAGGAGCGCCAGCGGTCGCAGGCCGTGGGTCTGCGTGTGGCCATCTCCGTGCTCGCCGAACGAGACGACCCGCGTGCTGCAGACGCCATCGAGTCGGCACGGGCCGCGCTCCGCACTGCCCCAGCTGCCGACGCCTGGGCTGCCGGGTTCATCGAGCGGATCGGTCCGCTGCGCCGTCCGGGCATGAACGTCCAGCAGTGCAGGGACATCGTGACGGGCGCCGTCGACGGGATCGCTCGCGCGTGCGTCGCCGACGCCGATGATCGGCTCGTCGCGCTGCTCACGGACGCCGTGTCGGACACGGCTCGATTCGTGGGCGCAGCCCCGGCGGAAGCGGTTCCCGCCCCCGCGGACCTTCCCGTCGCCCGCTAGGGTTCGCCGGGCAGCGGTCCGGGCGCGAGCTCGCGGGCGCCCTGTCGCTCACCGCCGGGGAAGCGGGATCGGCGTGGTGAGCGCGACCTCCTCCGAGAAGTCGGCCGGCTCGAGACGCTCCGCGGCCTGAACTGGCTCGGCGGGCTCGGCTCGCTCGTGGCGCACGATGTCGCCCGGACGCGTCGGGTCGACCGCGAGCGCCGCGGTCGGGGCATCCGCGAATCGCACCGCCGGACGCCAACGCGCGACGGGATGCCGGCCCACCCGCATGCCGCGAGCGACGACGAGCCACCCGAGGCCGATCAGCGCGGCGACCGCGGCAGCCACGGACGCGACGCCCAGGCCCCACCGCGGCCCCAGCGCGTCGACCACCGCACCGACGATGGGGGCACCGATCGGCGTGCCACCCATCATGACCGCCATGTACAGGGCGAGCACCCGCCCGCGCAGGCCGCTCTCGGTCGTCGTCTGCACGTACCCGTTCGCCGTCGTGAGGATGGTCACCGTGGCGAACCCGAGCAGGATCGTCGACGCGGCGAAGGTCCAGAACGTCGGCATCAACGCGGCGATGAGCGCTGCCGCAGCGAAGAATCCGGATGCCGCGATGATCACGCGCATGCGGGCCCGCTCGCGTCGTGCGGCGAGCAGCGCGCCGGTGAGCGAGCCGATCGCGAGGATCGACGAGAGCAGGCCGTACTCGCCGGCGCCCCGGCCGAACTCGACCGCCATCGTGGAGGCGAAGATCGGGAAGTTCATGCCGAATGCGCCGATGAGGAAGACGATCACGAAGACGACGACGAGGTCGGGCCGGCTCGAGACGTAGCGGAACCCCGCGACGAACTGGCCGCGGGCGCGTGGAGCTCGCGGCATCCGATGCAATTGATCACGGCGCAGCATCGCCAGGGCGGCGAGCATCGCGACGAACGTGAGGGCGTTGAGCACGAAGACCCAGCCCGAGCCCACCAGCACGATGAGCACGCCCGCAACGGCCGGACCGATCAACCGTGCGGTGTTGAACGAGGCTGAGTTCAGCGCGACCGCGTTCGACATGTTGGAGCCTGAGACGAGGTCGGAGACGAACGCCTGGCGTACCGGCGTATCGACGGCGTTGACGAGCCCGAGCAGCAGGGCGAACACGTAGAGGTGCCACAGCTCGGCGTGGCCGAACACGAGCAGCAGGCCGAGCGCCAGGCCGAGCAGGCCGAGGGTGCTCTGCGTGCCGAAGAGGATCTTGCGGCGGTCGAAGCGGTCGGCGATGAGGCCGGTGACGGGTACGAGCACCAGCTGCGGCGCGAACTGCAGGGCCATCGTGATTCCGACGGCGAGCGCGTCGTTGGCGGTGAGCTCGGTCAGCACCACCCAGTTCTGGGCGGTGGCCTGCATCCAGGTGCCGACGTTCGAGACGAGGGCGCCGATGAACCAGATGCGGTAGTTGCGGGTCGCAAGGGAGCGGAACATGGCACTCACTGGTCGATGATCCTCCCGAGGATGGTCGTGGCGTCGGCGAGCGTCTCTCGCTCGGCGGGGGTGAGCGCGGCGAATCGCTTGGCGAGCCAGGCGTCGCGACGACGACGGGTCTCTCGGATGATCGCCTCGCCCGATTCGGTGGTCGAGACGAGCACCTTGCGTCCGTCATCGGGTGCGGTGGCACGCGTCGCGTAGCCGGCGTCGACCAGGCAGTTCACCGTGCGATTCATCGACGGTGCCGTCACCCGCTCGAGGTCGGCCAGGCGGCCGATCGTGAGCGGGCCCTCGCTCGAGATCCAGCCGAGGGTCGAGAACTGCGAGGCGCTGAGCTCGGTCTCGGTGCGCTCCTGCCGGAGTCGCCGGGCCAGCCGCATGATCGCGATGCGCAGCTCGCTGCTCTGTTCGGCGAGGGTCGGACGTCGAGCGGATGTTGCGGGGGAAGACCCTGGGGACAGAGTTGTGTGTGCGACATCCGTCATGATGCTTAGTCTAACAAATTAGTTAGCCTAAGCATTACCCTCGGGCAGGCCGCGACCCTGAACGCCGCGAAGGCCCGCCCCGCGGACGCGGAGCGGGCCTCCTCGACGCTGCTCGAATCAGTGCGCCATCATTCGCAGGTGAACCTCGCGTCGCCCCAGACGCCGTGTGCACCGTTGATGCTGCCGGGGGCCTCGACGATGAGGTCGACGTACTGCGCTCCCGTCAGGTCGACGTTCACCGACTCGGGTGCGAACCCCGGCGTGAAGGTTCTCGACTGGTACCGGTTCGTGCCGTCGGTGTCGACCTTGAAGATCACGTTGCCGCCGAACCCGTACTCGAGTCCGACCTCGGCGGTGAACGCCGAGCACACGCCGCCCACGTAGTACGTGATCTTGGATTGCGCGTGGACGCCGAGCCCCTTCTCGTACTCGGGCGACTCGCCGGTTGCGGGATCCGTGTAGTTGACCTTCAGCGGGAGATCCGGCGAGTTCGCGGCATCCTTGTTGGCCACGTCCTTGCCGATGACGCCCCAACCGTTCGTCGCGCTCAGCCACTCGAGGTCGGATGCCCACGCCGACGCCGTCGGTGCCGGCGGCAGCGGCTGGTCGACGACCTGCCAGTCGAAGATCTTCAGCCGGCTCTCGGTCGGCAGCACGACGTACGCGAGCTCCTTCGCAGGGTTGAGCCGCACGAGGTTCGAGTACACCTGATACGGGTACGTCGGATACTCGTAGACGTCGGGGTTCGACGCACTGTTGCGTCCCAGCGACTTCACTGCGACGGTGGCACCGCCGAGACCCGACGCCTGCGGCAGCCAGTTCGGGAAGAAGACGTTCTGCCTCGAGACTGTGCCGTCGGTGTAGGTGAGCGTCAGCTCGGGATTCACCCCCGACCCGGATGCCGCGGACGCGAGCAGCGCGAGGTGCGTGCCCTGGCCGCTGAGGGCGATCGTCTGGCCCGCGGGTGCGACCGAGTTCGGGGTCCCGACCGGTTCCGGCCAGCGGTACTCGATCGCCGCGTCGCCGCTGCCGACCGTCACCACCCCGCCCGGAGTCGCTCCGGCGGCAGCGAGCGCGTCGGCCGAGAACGACGCACCACCACCGTCGAAGTTTCCGGCTCCAGCGGTCGCGACATCGGTGATGGAGACGGCGTTGTACGCACCGGCGAGTGAGCCGTACGCGACATACAGCTGATTCGCGCCCGACACCGTCTGGGACTCCCGCTTCGACAGGTACGACGCCTGGACGGTGACCGTCTGCAGGTCGGCGGCTGCGGCATCCGTCACCTCGAAGACGAACTCGGCGGTGATCGTCTCGCCCTTCTTCACCGTGTCCGCATGGTTGCCGGTCGCGGAGACCAACGTCCATCCCTCGGGAGCGATCGGCGTGAGCAGCACATCGTCCTTCGCCTTGCTGCCGGTGTTCCGGAACGTCGCGGTCGCCGTGGTCTGGTCGCCTTGGAAGACGCGGTCGGTGAGGGCGACGGTCACGGACGCCGCCGTGGCATCCGCGTCCTGACCGCCCACGCCGCTCGTGTCGGTGAGCATGAGGCGTGCCGACTCGACTGAGGCGATCTCGCCGGTCGCGATGACCACGACCCCGCCCGCCTGGTCGGCGACGTATGCCCAGCCGGCCTGCTCGTCGAGGAGTGCGACGTCGTCGACTCGAGGCAGCGTGCGGTCGTCGAGCTTCACGGTGTTCGGCTCCGAACCCGTGTGCGCCTCGATGCGGTAGGGCCGTGCGTCGGCCATGCCGTCGTACGCGCCGTCGCGCTTGCCGATTTCGATCTTCACCGTGCCCTTCTTGCCGGGCTTCGGTGCGTCGACGGTGAACCGCTGGGTGCTCGACTCGCCGTCGGCGTACGCCCGGGTGACCTCGTCGTCCTCGTAGAGCGTGAACTCCGAGCTGCCCTGCGGGTACACCGACAGCGTGACCGGTGCATCCTCGGGAACGAGCGACGCGTTGCGCGCGGTGATGCCCTGGGGTACGAGCGCGCCCGCCCGCACGAAGATCGGCAGCCGGTCGAGCGGCGCAGGGTGGCCGTTGATCACCTTTCCGCCCTCGTGGACGGCCCCCGACCAGTAGTCGACCCACTGCGTGCCCTCGGGCAGGTAGATGCCGTTGCGGACATCCGTCTTCGTGAAGACCGGAGCGACGAGGTAGTCGGTGCCGAGCAGGAACTCGGTGTTCGCCTCCTCGCTGTAGGCGCCCGGATCATTCGGGTACTCGAGCGCGAGCGATCGCATCATCGGGACACCGGTGCGGTGCGACTCCTCGGCGAGCGTGTAGATGTAGGGCATCAGCCGCTGACGGAGCTGCAGGTAGTCACGATTGATCTCGGTCGCCTCGTCGCCGTAGAGCCACGGACGCTTGTCGACCGAAGCCCAGCCGCTCATCGAATAGAGGGCCGGTGCGAACGCCTTCCACTGCAGGTCGCGCACGTAGCTCTCGGCGGAACCGCCGAAGATTCCGTCGACGTCGCCGGTCGTGAACGCGAGGCCCGAGTTGCCGGCACCGGTGAGCGCCGAGACCTGCCAGCGCACGGCATCGAGGTCGCCGGCGTGGTCGCCGGTCCACTGCATGCCGCAGCGCTGGGACCCGGCCCAGCCTTCGACCATGAGCGAGGTGCCGCGGGCGTCCGAGTACTGCTCGATACCGTTGTAGGCCGACTCGCAGCCGGTGAGCGCCAGGCGGTACCCGTTGCCCACCCAGGCCACGTCGAGCTTCCGGAGGCGGATGCCGGCCTCACCGACCTCGTACGCCTGCTCGGTCAGTGAACGCTGGGTCCAGAGGCCGGTCTGGAGGTTCGTCTCCGCAGCGATCGCGTCGACCGTCTCGGGCAGCTCCTGGTATTCGCAGCCGTAGCCGTCGTTCACGAGCATCCATCCGGCCGGCATGTCATGCTCGACGAACTGCTTCGCGATGTCGAGTGCCTGGGGCGTCCTGAGCTTCAGCGGGTCCTTGTAGCCGTTGTACGTCGGGCTGGACCGGTTGTAGCAGTCGGCGTCCCCGTACTCGAGCGCGTAGACCGGCGGCATGAGCGGTCGGCCGGTCAGCTGCGTGTAGGACTCCAGCGACTGCTTGTAGTCGCCGACGAAGAAGTACGCGTCGAAGCGGCGCTCCTCATGCGTCGTCGTGCCGTTCGCGAAGTCGTAGCTGCCGCGCGCGAAGGTGTTGCGAAGCACGCCGTATCCGTTCGACGACATGTAGTACGGCACGGCATTGGGGTAACCGTCATCGTCCCAGTCGAAGTTCCGCGCGATGTTGACCGTCGCGCCGGTGTGCACGGACCGTCCGTTCTGCATCCCGCCACCCAGGAACTGCTCGCCCTCGACGGAAGCCAGGTGCTGCGTGGCAGAGCGGTTGCCGAACGTGATCGGTGCCGACTCGGACCAGATCACCGAGCCGTCGGCACGGGCGGCCGTGGTTCGCCCAGTCGCCCGGGCGACCGTGATCGTCACCGCATCGCTGGAGATGGTGATCTCGGCGCCCTCCGACACGGAGACCTCCGCGCCCTCGAACGTCTCGGCACCGACGACGATGTCGGCTGTGCGGGTGTCGTCGCCCTGGGGGGTGTTCGCGGGATCCGTGAATTCCCCGCTCGGGTCCGCCTCGAGGCGGAAGGTGCCGTCCTCGAGGAACGTGATCCGCATCGCGCCGTCCTCGGCGCTGAGGGTGACCTGGGCACCGTCCTGGCGGACCGCGGTGATCGCACCCAGAGAGGTACCCGCCTCGTCGACGGGTACCTCGGGTGTCACCGCCTCGACGGCGATGGGCGTGGTGCCGTTGCGGTCTTCAGTGCTCGTCGGCGAGGCGGCGAACGCGGGGGCGACGGTGACCGTACCCGTCACTGCGAGAAGGGCGGCGATGCCCGTCGCGCAGATCCGAGCGGTCATCCTCGACCGTTGAACCGAGGGCCTGGTCATAGGCTGCTCACTTTCGTAGGGGTGATCGATTGTGCTCTTTGGATGGGGAAAACGTTCATATAAGATCACTCTGGATTCACTCGGGTCAAGAGAAATCAAGGAACCCGGTGACGTTTCCGTTCCGGAACGGGGAGAACCACGTCCCGGACTTCGTCGCGCACGGCGTGTGTCTTCGAGAGACCCCGCGCCTCCGGGGCCGCCCTGGGTCCTCTGCTCTCGGCCGGCGCGCCCGCCTGCCACAATGGCCGGATGGCGACCTTCACCGATGCACACGGCGTGCGCATCCACTACGAGTCGTGGCGCGTGCCCGATGCGAACGCCGTCGTCCAGCTCGCGCACGGCGTCGGCGAGCACATCGGCCGATACGGCGAGCTCATCGCCGCACTGAACGCGGCGGGCTACTCGGTGTGGGCCGACGATCACCGCGGCCACGGCCAGACCGGCTTCGAGCAGCACGGGGGAGACCTCGACCGCATGGGGCGCCCGGGCCCCGGTGGCATGCGCGCCGCGATCGCCGGCGTCGAGCGCTTCGCCGACGTCATCCGCGCCGAGGAGGGCGACGGGGTGCCGCTCGTCATGCTGGCGCACTCGTGGGGATCGTTCATGGCACAGCACGTCATCAACCGGCATCCCCACCGCTACGACGGCGTCGTGCTCACGTCCAGCGCCTGGCTGCAACTGGGATACGTGAACCTCGGAGACCTCAACAAGCGGTTCGCCCGGCCGGGGGGCACCACCATGGAATGGCTCAGTCGCGACCCCGCCGTTCCCGAGGCATTCATGGTCGACCCCTACACGACCGACCGGACGATGCAGCAGCTGTTCGGCTGGCCGCAGTCGTTCAGCCTGATGACCCGGCCGTCGAAGCGGATTCCGAGCGAGCTTCCGCTGCTGCTCATGGTCGGATCGGAGGACCCGGTGGCGGGCGAGCGGAGCATGAAGGCGCTCCTGAAGGACTACGTGCGGCGCGCGGGACTCGTCGACGCGACCCTCATCGTGTACGAGGGTGCTCGGCACGAGGTCTTCAACGAGGTCAACCGCGAGGAGGTACGGGCCGACCTCATCGAGTGGCTCGACGCCCGGTTCGCGGTCGACTGATCGAGGTCGCGACCGACCGCGGGATCGACGCGAGCTCGACCGCGGATCGACGCGGTCAGTCGGCGCGCAGCGGCGGCACGTCGAACCCCAGCAGTCGGATTCGAGGGTGGTGCACCGCCCGCGATTCGGTCGCCCATGGGTAGACGATCGTCGTCAGGTGGCAGTTGCCGAGCACGGGCAGCAGGTCGCGATAGCCGTCGGGGTCCATGCCGGCCAGCTCGCAGAAGAGCAGCCGGATGAGGGTGGCGTGCCCGACGATCAGGACCCGGCCGTCGGGGAACTCGCGGTTGAGCTCGTCGAGCACCGGCATCGCACGGGCGATGCCGGCCCGGCCCGACTCGCCGCCCGGCAGCGGATTCGAGGCGGGCGCCTCACGGAATGCCGCCCACGCCTCGGGGTACCGCTGGGCGATCTCGTCGGGCGTGAGTCCCTCGGCTTCCCCGAAGTCGATCTCGGTCAACCGGTCGTCGGTTCGCAGCGGGATCCCCGTCGTCTCGACGGCGGGCGCGGCCGACCGCTGGGCGCGGATCAGGGGCGAGGCGACGATCGCGTCGAGCGCGGCGTTCACCGCCCATGCGCCGAGCGCCGCGGCCTGCCCGAGGCCGTTCCTCGTCAGCGCGACATCGGAGTTGCCGGCGTACCGATGCTCGGCGTGCCAGATCGTCTCTCCGTGCCGCGCCAGGAAGAACGTCGTCATGCATCCGGAGCCTACGCCTCGCGGCATCCGTAGGCTTGTGCCCATGCACGGTGAGTACAAGGTTCCCGGCGGCAAGCTCGTGGTCGTCGATTTCGACGTGGTCGGCGGCGTCATCCGCAATCCGCGCGTCGCAGGCGACTTCTTCCTCGAGCCCGACGCGGCGCTCGACGACCTCAACCGGTCGCTCGAGGGCCTCGCCGCGGCATCCGACGCCAGGCAGATCGCCGCGGCCATCGCCGGCGGATTGCGCCCCGACGCGGTCATGCTCGGGTTCTCGCCCGAGGCGGTGGCGGTGGCCGTGCGACGGGCGATGACGGATGCCACGAGCTGGACCGACTACGAATGGGAGATCGTGCACGACCCGGCCGTGCCGCCGCGCCTGCACCTGGCGCTCGACGAGGTGCTCGCGACCCGTGTCGGCGAGGGGCGACGCAAGCCCACGCTGCGGTTCTGGGAGTGGGACGAGTCGGCCGTCGTGATCGGCAGCTTCCAGTCGGTGAGGAACGAGGTCGACCCCGAGGGGGCCGAGCGCCACGGGTTCGACGTGGTGCGCCGCATCTCGGGCGGCGGGGCGATGATGATGGAGAAGGGCAACGTCGTCACGTACTCGCTCTACGTGCCCGCCGGCCTCGTGCAGGGCATGAGCTTCGCCGACTCGTACGCGTTCCTCGACGACTGGGTGCTGCAGGGGCTGCGCTCGATCGGCATCGAGGCCACGTACCAGCCGCTGAACGACATCACGAGCCCCGCCGGAAAGATCGGCGGTGCTGCGCAGAAGCGCCTGGGAGCCGGCTCGGTGCTGCACCACGTGACGATGGCGTACGACCTCGACAACGAGAAGATGCTCGAGGTGCTGCGCATCGGCCGCGAGAAGATCAGCGACAAGGGCATCGCATCGGCAGCGAAGCGCGTCGACCCGCTTCGCAGCCAGACCGGGCTGCCCCGCGCCGAGATCATCGAGCGGTTGAAGCAGACGTTCGCCACGCTGTACGGCGCGACGACCGGCTCGGTGAGCGACGACGAACTGGCCGCGGCCGAGGAGCTCGTCGAGACGAAGTTCTCGACGCGGGAGTGGCTCTACCGCGTGCCCTGAGCCGGGTTCGACCTCGCGACGACCTTTCGCCGGGTGGAGGACCTCCGCGAGAGGTCGTATACCGTCGAAAGGTCGTGGCGTGAGGTGTCCGAGGTGCGCGCCCGTGAAACCCCCAGCGTTCCCTCTGTACAATCGCCCGAGTGGACTGGTGGATGTGGGTCGGCCTGGGCGTGCTCGCCGCCGGCTTCCTCGTGCTCGCGGTGAAGCGGCGCTGGATCGACCTGTCCGACAAGACGCGGCGCGGCGGCGGCGGTGCCGGCGGCGTCCTGATGATCGGCGACGAGGTCTTCGCGCCGCGCAAGCACGAGGCGCAGGTCGAGCTCGACCGCCAGAGTCGCCTGCCGGCGCCGGCCCCGCTCCCGGGTGACGGCGACAAGGGCATCGCGTTCGCCGCGGACGACGCCGACGACGACGATCCCGATCGGTTCCGAGGGCGCATCCGTCTCGACGTCGATCACGGCTGACCGCTCGAATTGCGCGATTCTCGCCAGAATCGGCGGCTCGATGTTCGCGTGGAGCGTGCGCGCGACCGTGAGCATTCCCGCGGTCATCGGCCGGCGAGCACGCGGGATGCCACGACCGCGCCGACCGCGAGCGCGCCGAGTCCCGCCGCGGCGAACGCCGCGATGATGAGGTCCGACCCGTCTTCGAACACGCCGCCCAGCAGGGCGCCGGCGGCGATGCCGCCGTTGAAGAAGACGACCATGAGCGCGCTCGCCGTCGCCCGAAGCGCGGGCGAGGCGACGCCGAGCATGCGCGCCTGCAGCATGGCGGGCAGCCCGCCGATGGCCAGGCCCCACATGAGGAGGGCGGCCACGACGGCGAACGTGGCGCGTGGCGCGACTCCCAGCACCGCGAGCGCCACGGCGAACGTCGCCGTCATCACGACGAGGGATGCCACGGGCCAACGGTCCGCGGTGAGCGCGGCGATCGCGAGCCCGCCGATCCCGGCGACGCCGAAGCCGAGCAGGAGCGGGCCGATCCATGACGACGGCAGCCCCGCGGCATCCGTCAGGTACGGCGAGATGTAGGTGAAGAGCGTGAAGCTCGCCGCCGCCGTGAGCGTGCACGCGATCGCCGCGGCGAGCACCGCCCGGAAGGAGCGGTCGAGTCGGCGCGCGCTCGATCCCGGTGCGACGGCCGGGGACGCGGGGAGGCGGCGCTGGATGACGACCGCGACCACGGCCAGCGACAGCGCGAGCCCGGCGAACACGAGGCGCCAATCCGCGACCTGGCCCACGACGGTGCCGAGAGGGATTCCGGCGACGGTCGCGCCCGACGCTCCTCCGCTGACGATGGCGACCGTGCGTCCCGACGCGCTCGCGGCCACGAGCGAGGTCGCGTAGACCATCACGACCGACCAGAACGCGCCATGGGCCATCGCGGCGATGATTCGCGAGCCGAGTGCGACCTCGTATGTGGGAGCGATGGCGGTGACCGCGTTGGCGAGGGCCATCACGGCGAGGGCGACGACGATGAGCGTGCGTCGGTCGATTCGCGCGGTCAGGCGCACGAGCGGCAGACCCGCCACGATGATGGTGGCGGCCCACAGCGACACGAGCAGTCCGATCGTGGACGCCGAGACCCCGAACTCGGCGCTCATCGCTGGCAGCAGCCCGGCGGGGATCATCTCGACGGTGACCGTGGCGAAGACCGCGAAGGCGAGTGCGAGCAGGGCGAACCACGGCGTTCTCGTGACCGGGATGCCGGTTCGGATGGCGGTTGTCTGTGACATACCGCGAGACTAAACTTTGACATCTATGTGAAGGTCAAGCCCTTCGGAGGATGCGATGAAGATCGGCGAGCTGTCACGTCGCACGCGAGTGCCGACCCGCATGCTGCGGTACTACGAGCAGCAGGGCCTGCTCTCGTCGGAGCGGCTGCCCAACGGGTACCGCGACTATCCCGAGAGCGCGGTCGAGCAGGTCGAACTCGTGCGCGGCCTCATCTCCTCGGGCCTGCCGACGAGGCTCATCGGCACCATGCTCGGCATGGACGGCGTCGAGGGCGAAGAACTGGCGCGCACGTGTTCGAGGAACCTCGCCGAGAGCCTCGCCGAGGAGCTGGCGACGCTGGAGTCGAAGATCAGGTGCCTCGAGCGGAGTCGCGACACGGTGCGCCGGTTCCTGGCGCGCACCAGGCATGCCGAGGTGATCGGCGACGCCCGCCTGGTGCTCGAGCACGTCCCCTCGTCGACACCGGCCGCCGCAGGTGCTCCGCGCTGACGCGCTGACTCCCGTTCACCCGACCCATCGCCACCACCGCGGAATCGCCCCGCGCTCCCGCGGGAGCTACCGCCCGGCGACCGCCGCGGCCACCTTCGAGCCCCACTCCTTCGCCCGGTTCTCCTCGCCGCCGGCGAGCGGACCGCCGTACCCGTGAACACCGAACGTCTCGGGCGTCGCCGCGGGCTCGAGTCCACGCGCCACGAGTCGCTTCATCGCCTTCTTCGCAGCCGAGCCGGGCAGGCGCGGCGAGACCGTGCGCGTGTCGAACGTCGCCACCCGTACCGCCCGCGACGGCGGCGACAACTCCAGAATCCATTCCCGGATGCCGCGGGCCGGAATCATCGTGGCGCCCTGCTGGCGCGCCGACTCCCGGGTCGACGGCGTGGTCATCGAGAACGCGTGCGTCGGCCCGCCCACGATCAGGAGGTCGACATCGTCGGGAATGACCGGCGGAGCGTCGACGACGGGGACGACCTCGGTCTCGCCGCCCACGCCCGAGGCCGCCGCTCTCGCGATCGCCTCGGTATTGCCCCAGATCGACTCGTACACCACCAGTGCCCGCATGATCGCCCTCCGTCCTCGGCCGCGCCTCGGCACCCATCAGGGTAGACGCGAGGCGAGCGCACGGCGAGGACCTTCGGCCCGCCGGCCTGCCCGCTGGCAGACTGGTGCCCGTGGCATCCGACGAACCGAACCGCATCATCCACGCGGACAACCTCGCCGTGCTGCCGACGCTCCCGGCGGGCCGCTTCACGCTCGTCTACCTCGATCCTCCGTTCAACACCGGGCGGGCACAGGCGCGACAGTCGACACGGCACGTGCGCGTCCCCATCCCCGCCACGGCGAACGGCGAGCTGACGGATGCCGCCGCACCTGCGTCATCCGGCACCATCACCGGCTTCGCCGGTCGGCGGTACGAGCGCATCCGCGGCGACCTGCTGCGGTACGACGACCGTTTCGACGACTACTGGGCGTTCCTCGAGCCGCGGCTCGTCGAGGCCTGGCGCCTGCTCGCCGACGACGGCACGCTCTACCTGCACCTCGACTACCGCGAGGCGCACTACGCGAAGGTGCTGCTCGATGCGCTGTTCGGGCGCGAGTGCTTCCTCAACGAGTTGATCTGGGCCTACGACTACGGCGCCAAGGCGCGGCGCCGCTGGCCCACGAAGCACGACACGATCCTCGTCTACGTGAAGGACCCCGAGCGGTACTGGTTCGACTCGTCGGCGGTCGACCGCGAGCCGTACATGGCTCCCGGACTCGTCACGCCCGAGAAGGCCGAGCTCGGCAAGCTGCCCACCGACGTCTGGTGGCACACCATCGTGTCGCCGACGGGGCGCGAGAAGACGGGCTATCCCACGCAGAAGCCCGAGGGCATACTGCGGCGCATCGTGCAGGCCTCGACGCGCGAGGGAGACTGGGTGCTCGACTTCTTCGCCGGATCAGGCACGACCGGCGCGGTCGCGGCGACGCTCGGCCGTCGCTTCGTGCTCGTCGACGAGAACCCCGAGGCCATTGCCGTGATGAAGGGCCGGTTCACGGATGTCGCCGGAGTCGTGTTCGAGGACGGCCGGGTCTCCACGGCGAACTGACGAGGGCTCGCCGCCATCGCCCGGCTCTCGGACGTCGCTGCGCGCCCCACGCCCCGGCATCCGTTGCCGAGGCACGCCGGTCAGGACGGGCGCGAGCGGCGCGTACAGCAGGACCGTGGCGAGTGCCCACGGTACGACGAGTGCCAGCGCGAACACGACCCAGGCCTCGACCTCGAGCCCGCGCATCAGGGCGAGCACGGCGCCATGGGTGAGGACGACCACGAACCCTCCGAGTGCGACGACCGAGACGACGCGACCGGCTCGCTCGGGAAGCCGGGCGAGGGCGGGGCGCGCCACGAGGATCAGCGCCCACGACACGAGGATCGCCGTGAGCACGCTCACGACCGGCGTGCCGAAGTCGCCCTTCTTCAGGTCGAGCGGCGCCGACGCGCCCGACACGATGAGCGCGACCGCGGCTGCGAGCATCACCGTGCCGGTGACGACGGGCCGCTCGATGCGGTGACGGATGACGCGCAGCGTGCGTCCCGCGACGATGAAGACGAGGCACGCGAGCCCGACTCCCGCATCGAGGGGCACCATGGCGATGACCGAGCTCGTCAGGTACCCGGCGGTGAGCAGCGCGAACGCGACCGCCCACTGCCCGGCGAGGGGCATCCGTTCGATCGCATCGGCGGCGACCACCGCCACGAAGAAGGCGGTCACGAACCAGAACGCGGTGAAGCCGCGCGGCGTGTACGTCCCGCCGGCGAGCAGTCGCAGCGGATCGTCGAGTGCGCCGAGCACGACCGCCAGGATGCCGAGCCAGGCGGCGTAGGGCACGAGCAGCGCCCGAGTCCGCCGCCGCAGGAATCCGGCCAAGGCCGCCAGGCCCGCCGCGCGCGTCGACGCCACGTACCCGCTCAGGACGAAGAACACCGGCACGTGCCAGGTGTAGGTCGACAGGTTCACGGCAGGCTCGAACCAGACGTGACCCGTCACCACGGCCACGATCGCGAGGATCCGAACCGCGTCGACCGACGCGTCCCGGCGCGCGACCCGCACCATCCTCCGCACGGTAGGGTTCGGGCCTGCGAACGCCGTGCACGGAGGCTGGGCGACCGGTGTGCGCGGCAGCTCAGGTGGATTCGCGCACCACGAGGCTCGTGGGGAGCAGCGTGACCTCGGGAACCTCCTCGCCCTCGATCAGCCGCACGAGCGTGCGGGCCATCTCGGCGCCCATCTCGACCGACGGCTGGTGCACGGTGGTGAGCGGCGGCATGGCGGTGGCGGCATAGCGGTCGTCGTCGAAGCCGACGACGGCGATGTCGTGCGGCACCGAGCGCCCGGCGTCGGCGATCGCCGAGTACGCCCCGATCGCCATCTGGTCGTTCGCGGCGAACACCGCGTCGATCGCCGGATCGCGTTCGAGCAGGCGACGCATCGCGACCGCGCCCGATGCCGGGCTGAAGTCACCGTGCTCGACGCCCGCCGGGGAGAGTCCGGCGCGCTCGAGCGCATCGGCGAACCCACGGAGCCGGTCGACCCCGGGCGGCATGTCCAGGGGGCCGGCGATCGTCGCGATCCGCCTGCGCCCGCGTTCGACGAGGTGCTCGGCGGCCTGCGTGGCTCCGCGCGTGTTGTCGACGTCGACCGTGTGGTTGACCCGCTCGGTGGAGTCGAGGGGTCGCCCGCCGAAGACGACCGGGAGCGAGCGCGACAGGTTGGCGTACGAGTGGTCGCCCGTGTGGTGGGAGACGACCAGCGTGCCGTCGACGTTGCCGCCGAGGAGGTAGCGGCGGGTCTTGTCGATGTGCGCCTCGGACTCGAGGAGCATCGAGAGCGTGTACTCGGTGTCGGCGAGCGCGAGCCCAACGCCCTGCACGAGGGTCGCGAAGAACGGGTCGTTGAAGACGCGCGCCGTCGACTCGGGCACGACGAGCGCGATCGCGTGCGTGCGCCGGCTCGCGAGCGAGCGGGCCGCCCGGTTGGGCACGTAGTTCAGCGCCGCGATCGCCTCGTGGACGGCACTGGCGACATCGGGGCTGACCTTGGGGGAGCCGTTGACGACCCGCGACACCGTGGCACGCGAGACTCCCGCGCGCGCCGCGACCATCTCGAGTGTCGGTGCCGAACCCGACGTCATGCTCGCGTTCATCGCGAACCCCCTTGTCGCGGTCGTCTTCACACCAAGATAATCGGCGTGCTCACCCGCGTCTGCCCGTTGCGCGAAGACGAGAAGGCGGTCCGGGGCCGGACGAAGGCCTTCGGCGTACACTCGAACGGTGTCCGCAGACGACCGCCGGGTCCCGTCCGATCGCGTGAGGCAGAACCGACGCCTCGCGATCGCCGGCATCCTGAGCCTGATCCTGATCGCGATCGCCGCGGTCGTGGTCGGCGCGGTCTCGGGCGGCGCGAGTGGCGGGTCGGCTGCCGCTCCAGAGACCGAGACGCCGGATCCGCCCCGTCCCTCTCCGGCGGCGGCGCCGCCGCCGGCGAGCGTCGACACGTTCAACCGCGCCGCGTTCTCCATCGACGACCCTGCGAGCCCATGGGTGGTCGTGAACAAGCTGCGGCCCATCAATCCCGAGGACTTCGAGCCCGACGACCTCGTCGAGGTGCCCGTGGAGTACACGAACGAGCCGCTGCTCCGGCAGGAGGCGGCCGACGCCGCGGTCGCGATGTTCGAGGCCGCGTTCGAGGAGGCCGGTCTCGAGCTCGCGTCGAACAGCGCCTATCGTTCGTTCTCCGCGCAGGAGAATGTGTACGACGGCGACGACCTGACGACCGCACGGCCCGGGTTCAGCGAGCACCAGACGGGTCTCACGATGGACATCGGCCCACTGTCGGGGGAATGCTCGCTCGAGGAGTGCTTCGCCGACACGCCCGAGGGCATCTGGCTGCGCGACAACGCCTGGCGATGGGGATTCATCCTGCGCTACCCGGCCGACAAGACCGAGGTCACCGGATACTCCTTCGAGCCGTGGCACTTCCGCTGGGTCGGCACCGACCTCGCCGCCGAGATGCGTGAGACGGGCATCACGACGCTCGAAGAGTTCTTCGGCCTCCCTCCGGCCCCCGACTATGCCTGAGCGGATGCCGCGACGAGCGGCCGGGCGAACGGCGGGGGCCGAGCGACCCGGTCCGACCACGGCGCGCACGTCGCGCCGCGGCGTTTCGCTCGCCGTGCTCATCGTCAACCAGCTGATCGCCGGCGTGGGCGTGGCCTCGGGGATCACGGTGGCCGCGATCCTCGTCGCCGAGCTCAGCGGGACCCCGGCACTCGGCGGACTCGCCCAATCCGCGAACGTGCTCGGCGCGGCGCTCACGGCGATCCCCCTCGCTCGCCTCGCGGTGCGGTCGGGTCGGCACGTCGCGCTCGCCGTCGGCTATGCGCTCGCCTGCATCGGCGCGGTGCTCGTCATCGTGGCAGCGGCCAGCGGTTGGTGGGTGCTCGTCTTCCTCGGGCTGGCCGCGTTCGGGGCGGGGGCGGCCGCCGGCCTGCAGGCGCGCTTCGCGGCAACCGAGGTCGCCGCCCCGGGATTCGAGGCCCGGGCCATGTCGCTCGTGCTGTGGGCCACGACCATCGGATCCGTCGCCGGCCCGCTCTTCTCCGAGGCGGGCGACGACTTCGGGCTGGCGCTGGGACTTCCGCCGCTCGTCGGCTCGTTCATCTTCTCGGGCATCGCGTTCGCGCTCTCGTCCGTGCTCGTCGCGACCCTGCTCCGCAGCCCTCGAGCGGGCCACCTGGCGACGGATGCGTCCGAGGCCGGCCCCGAGCCGGCTCCCGCACCTGTCGAAGGGCGCGACGCCGCGGCATCCGTGGGCCCCTCGAGCGACCCACGTGACGACGTGCGCACCGAGGCCCCCGAGCCGGTGGGCGCCCTGAGCGCACTCAAGACGGCCGCGCGCAACCCCACGGCACTCGTCGCGATCCTCGCGATCGTCTGCTCGCCCACCGTCATGGTGGGCGTCATGGTCATGACGCCGATCCACATGACCGAGCACGGCCTGTCGCTCACCCTCGTCGGCGTCGTGCTCAGCATCCACATCCTCGGCATGTTCGGCGCCAGTCCGATCATGGGCTGGCTCGCCGACCGCATCGGCTCCCTCCGCGTCATCATGATCGGCGCCGGCCTGCTGATCACGGCCACGATCATCGGCATTCTCGCCCCCGACGACGTAATCCTGCTGCCGCTCGCCCTGGGCATCCTCGGCCTGGGGTGGTCGGCGGGTCTCATCGGCGGGTCGACCCTGCTCACGACGACGGTCGACGAACGACTTCGAGTGCCGCTGCAGGGGGCGACGGATGCCGCGATGAACATCGCCGCCGCGGTGTCCGCCGCCTTCTCCGGGCTCATCCTCGGGCTCGGCGGCTACGCTGCCGTGAACGTCGTGGCGATCTTCGTGCTCGTGCCGCTGGCCGTCGCGGCGCTGCGGCTTCGGTCACTCCGTCGCGGCGCGCCCGCCTGATCGCTTCCGCTGGACCGCGCCCGCGCCGAAAACCGCGCGCCGTACGTGATATCGCTCTCACGCCTTTCCCAGCGTTCGGGCGGGAACCTCTCAAACCAGCATGATGGGCTTTCGTGTCCCCCTGACGCCCACACGGAATTTCCCTCGCCTTGCCCGAATCCCCCCTCCTCCCTGACGTTCGTCGCGCCACGTTCCGGGCGCCCGCCACCCCGTCGGCCTGCGCCCGCCGGGCGCGCCCCGTCACCCGAGCAGTCCCCGCCGCCGGCAGCGGTCCGCCGTGGTCCGCGTCATCGCGCGGAGCCGGTGCGCAACCGTCGTCCTCGCGGCACCGCGTTCCGCAGCTCGATCGCGGTCGGCTGCGTGTCGGCGATCATGGGCGTGAGCGCACTGGGCGCGATCGCGGCATCCGCCGACGCATCCCGCACCTCCGAACCGTCGGGGACCATCGGCGTGGCCGGCGCGACCGCTGAGCCGGCCGCACCCGCGGACACCCTGGCCGCCACCCAGGTCGCGCTCGACGACGGACCGGCGGTGACCAGCGAGCTCTCGGTCGCCGCCGCGCCCTTCACCGGAGGCACCCAGGTCTCGGTCGCGGGCGAGGAACTCGACCAGGTGGCTTCCGTCACCGTCGGCGGTGCGCCCGCCACCATCGTCGCGGCGGACGACGGCGCGCTCACCTTCACGGTGCCCGCTGTGGGTGCCGGCTCGCTCGGCGCCACTGCCGACGTGCAGTTCACGGATGCCGCGGGCGCGCCCGTCGACGTCGAGGCCCCGACCGCCGTGGTCGCCGCCGGCACATCCGTGGTGCAGCCGCTCGAGGGTGAGCTCACCGGCGCCCTCGAGGCGCCCGCCCCGACCGCGCCGCGGACCCTCACCCTCACGTACACGAGCGACCCCGCCATCGACGCGCAGGTCGGCTACGTGCTGGCCTACTGGAGCAGCTACAACTCCGACGTGTACCCGGTCATCCACGGCTACGACTGCGCCAACTTCGCGAGCCAGTCGCTCCTCGCCCGCGGTTGGACGATGGACGCCGGATGGTACGTCGACCTGTCGACCGGCGCGATGTCGCCGAGCTGGGCGAGCTCCACGGCGCTGCGGGACTACCTGTACACGCGCACCGACCGGGCCGTCGAACTCGACGATTCCCAGCGCGATCTCGTGAAGGCGGGCGACATCGCCCAGTTCGACTGGGACTCGTCGGGCGACCGCGATCACACCGCCGTCGTGACGAAGGTGGAGCACGCGGCCTCCGGCACGAGGGTCTGGGTCGGCGGACACACGAAGGACGCGGACTACTGGGATGTCGACACCGCCCTGGCCACCGGCGGCGGCTCGGTGACCTACTTCTCGATCAGCTGAGGCCGCTCTGCGGGTTGAGGAGGCGCGCAGCGCCGTCTCGGAACCTGCGACGCGCGGGCATCGGTTCGAGACGCCGGCTTCGCCGGCTCCTCAACCCGCACCGCTGTCGACGACGACGACCGAGCGCGCCGGGAGCACGAGGGCCTCGGCGGTGTCGGGCACGGCGTCGCCCGCGAGCTCGCCCGAGTGCAGCAGCACTCGACCCGCGAGCGTCGTCGCGGCGCCCGCCGGCCCCAGGTTCACCGCGATCACGAGCGGCCCGCGGTGCACGAGCACCGTGCGTGCCTCTTCATCGATCTCGACCCGGGTGCCCGACAGCAGCGGGTCCGTGAACTCGGACCGTTCCCGGCGCAGCCCGATGAGCCGGCGGTACCAGGCGAGCATCCGGGTGTGCAGGCTCGCCGCTGAGGCTTCCGGATACGGCTCGGTCCAGTCGAGCTTCGACCGCCGGAACGTCTCGGGATCCTGCGGATCGGGTACGACCGCCGGATCCCAGCCCATCCGCGCGAACTCCGCGATCCGGCCCTCGGCCGTCGCGCGTCCGAGTTCGGGCTCGGGGTGCGACGTGAAGAACTGCCAGGGAGTCGAGGCCGCCCACTCCTCACCCATGAACAGCATCGGGGTGAACGGCGACAGCAGCGTGAGAGCCGCGGCGATCGCGAGTCCGCCTTCATCGACGGATGCCGCGAGCCGGTCGCCCGTCGCCCGGTTGCCGATCTGGTCGTGGTCCTGGTCGAACACCACGAGCCGCCACGCGGGCGTCGAGGGGTCGAGCGGGCGACCGTGGGTGCGGCCGCGGAAGCTGGACCGGGTGCGGGCGTGGAAGAACCCGTGCTCGAACACCTCGCGCAGCGCGGTGAGCGGCGCGAAGTCCTGGTAGTACCCAGCGGTCTCACCCAACACCGCGACGCGCACCGCGTGATGGAAGTCGTCGGACCACTGCGCGGTCATGCCGAGCCCGTGCGCCTCGCGCGGCCGGATCATGCGTGGGTCGTTGAGGTCGGACTCGGCGATCAGCGACAGCGGTCGGCCGAGGTGCGCCGAGAGCGCGTCGACCCGTTCGGCCAGCTCCTCGAGCAGGTGCACGGCCCGATGATCGACGAGCGCGTGCACCGCATCGAGGCGCAGCCCGTCGACGTGATAGTCCTGCAACCACATGAGGGCGTTCCCGATGATGTGTTCGCGCACCCCGTCGGAATCGGGCCCGTCGAGGTTGAGCGATGAACCCCACGTGTTCCCCGGTCCCTCGCTGAGGTACGGGCCGAATTCGGGCAGGAAGTTGCCGCTCGGGCCGAGGTGGTTGTACACCACGTCCTGGATGACGGCGAGCCCGCGGGCGTGGCATCCGTCGACGAAGCGCTGGTACGCCGCCGGTCCGCCGTAGCTGTGCTGCACCGCATACCAGCCCACGCCGTCGTAGCCCCAGTTCCACTCGCCGTTGAAGGCGTTCACCGGCAGGAGCTCGACGAACGTGACGCCGAGCGCGACGAGGTGGTCGAGTCGCCCGATGGCAGCGTCGAGGGTGCCTTCCGGCGTGAACGTGCCGACGTGCAACTCGTACACGATGCCGCCGGCGAGCTGCCGGCCGGTCCACGCCCGGTCGCCCCAGTGATGCGTCGCCGCGTCGAACACGCGCGAGAGCCCGTGCACGCCGTCGGGCTGCCACCGCGAGCGAGGATCGGGCCGCGGCGTCTCGGAGTCGTCGATGAGGTACCCGTAGTCGCGTCCGTCGGCGGAGACCTGCCACCAGCCTCCGGGCCGCGACCCCATCGGATGCCGCTGGCCGTCGATGTGCAGCGTCATCCGCGTGGCCCGGGGCGCCCACACACGGAAATCGGTCACGAGCGATGCCCTTCGCGCACCAGCAGCGCCACGGGGTAGTCGCCCAGCAGCTCCTCCACCCGCAGCGAGCCGCCCTGAGAGGTGCGACGGCTGATGAGGTCCGCGACCAGCCCGTCGCCGACGTCGACCACCGTGTCACCCCATCCGTTGCGCGCGGCCAGGCCGACGGGCAGTCGCGTCCCGAGCGTGATCGCGCCGCCCCGGTCGAACGCGATGAGGTGATCGGCTGCGGGGCCGGATGCCGCGAGTGGCACGTAGTCGCGGAAGAGCTCGGGCCGGTCGCGACGCAACCGCAGGGCGCGCATCGTGACGAGCAGCTTCGCCGATCCGCTCGAGCCGACGCGGGGGATCTGGCCCGCATCGATCATGGCGAGGATGCGACGCCGCAGCCCGAAGTCGACGGGCCGCCGGTTGTCGGGGTCGACGAGCGACTGCTCCCACAGCTCGCTGCCCTGGTACACGTCGGGCACGCCCGGCATGGTGAGCTGCACGAGCTTGGCGGTGAGGGCGTTCGACCACCCGGGCCCGGTGAGCCGGTCGACGAAGGGGGCGAGGATCTCGCCGACGCCGTCGTCGTCGAACACCGCGTCGACGAGCGCGTGCATGCGCGACTCGAACGCCGCATCCGGTGCCGTCCAGGTCGTCGAGACACCCGCCTCGCGTGCCGCCTTCTCGGCGTAGGCGTGGAGGCGATCGCGGCTGAGCGGCCAGGCGCCGACCACGGCCTGCCACAGCAGGTTCTCGAGCGGCCCGTCGTCGAGCGTCACCACCTCGCGCAGCCGGTCGAGCGTCGCGGCCCACTCGTCGGGCAGCTCGGAGATCGCGGCGATGCGCGCTCGCACGTCCTCGCTGCGCTTGGTGTCGTGGGTCGAGAGCGTGGTCATCGACCGCGGCATCCGTTCGTGTCGCTCTCGCGCCCGCGCGTGGAAGGTCTCGACGTCGATCGAGAACTCGGCCGGGTCGCCCCCGACCTCGGTCAGGCTCGTCAGACGGGTGAAGCGGTAGAACGCGGTGTCCTCCACGCCCTTGGCCATGACCATGCCGCTCGTCTGCTGGAATCGCTGCGCTGCCGGGTGGCCCGGGTCGGAGAGGACCGGAACCAGGCGCTCGATCGTGGCTGCGAGGTCGGGACGATACCGGGACGCGAGCCAGGCCGCCTCGTGCAGGTGCTCGACCCCGAAGGGGAGGTACGAGCGGTACACGGGGAAGCACGCGAGCAGCTCGGCGACGGCATCGGCCACGGTCGCCTCACCGGCCGATCCGCCGAAGCTCGCCGCGAGTTCGCGATCGAGCCGGCGCACCTCCGAGTTCAGGATCCCGTTCGCGACGCCGAGCTTCGTGTCGTGGATCATCGTCGCCCAGTCCGCGGTCTCCCCGCCTCGCAGGCGCGTGTCGAGGTCGGTGAGCGCGGCCTCGGCGGCGGGATCGACGAGCACGCGGTCGACGGCGGCGAGGGCGTCGTACCCGGTCGTACCGGCGGTGGCCCAGCCCGGAGGCATCCGCTCATCGCCCTCGATGATCTTCTCGACGAGCACGAACGCGCCGTCCGTCGCCGCGGCGACCCGGTCGAGGTAGGCGCCCGGATGCCGCAGCCCGTCGGGGTGGTCGACGCGAAGTCCGTCGGCGAGCCCGTCGCGCACCCAGCGAAGCACCTCGACGTGGCTCTCGTCGAACACCCAGGGCACTTCGACGCGGATCGCCGCGAGCGTGTTCACCGCGAAGAACCGGCGGTAGTTCAGGTCGTGGTCGGCGCGTCGCCAGTCGATGAGCTCGTAGTGCTGGCGATCGTGCACGGCCAGCGGGTCGTCGTCGGGCGACGCGGTGCCGGATGCCACGGGGAACCGCTGCCCGTGATAGTGCAGCTCGAACGACCCGTCGTCGGCGCCGGCGGTCTGCACGAGCTCGACGGCGGCGAGATCGTCGTCGCTGCCGAGCACCGGCAGGCGAACGCGGCCGTCGCCGAACTCCCAGTCGATATCGAACGCCTCGGCATAGCGCGAGGCCCGCCCGTTGGCGAGGACGTGCCACCACCAGGCCATGGCCGCCGGGGTCGCGACGCCGACGTGGTTCGGTACGAGGTCGACGAGCACGCCCATGCCGCGCGAGCGGGCCGCGGCAACGGCTCGGTCCAGGCCCTCGGAGCCGCCGCGCGCCGTGTCGACCTGCGAATGGTCCACGACGTCGTACCCGTGTGCGGAACCGGCCTCCGCCTGCAGGAGCGGCGAGAGGTAGAGCCAGTCCGCGCCGAGGTCGTGGACGTAGTCGACCAGCTCCGCCACCGCGTCGAGGTCGAACGACTGCCGCACCTGGATCCGGTACGTCGAGGTCGGCGCGCGCATCACCCCACCGCCCTGCTCGGGGGCGATGGTGCTCCGCCGGAGACGCCCAGGACTGCGGGCGTGGTGGGGCTCGCCTGGCCTCCCTGGCCCGGCGGGCGGACCGTGAGCGATGCCGCCACGGCGGGGTCGGCTTCGGACTCGAGTTCGGCGGGGGCGCGAAGCACGAGCATCGATCTCCCTTCCAGCGCGATCGTGTCACCGCCGCGCCTCAGCTCGCTGTCGGTGGCCAGGCCGGCCGTGTCGATGACGACCTCCCACCGCTGGCGGGTGCGCGGTGGGATGGTGAACTCCGTGGCATCCGGCTCGGCGTTGTAGAAGAGCAGGAAGTCGACGTCGGTGATCGGCTCGCCGCGGGCGTCGCGCTGGCGGATGCCCTCGCCGTTCACGAACACGCCGACCGCACGGCCGAGCGGGGCGTCCCAATCCTCGGGCCGCATCGGGCTTCCGTCGGGACGGAGCCACACGATGTCGGGAAGCGGCGCCCCCTCGGGGCTCTCCTCGCTCTCGACCGGCCGCCCGTCGAAGAAGCGGCTGCGGCGGAAGGTGGGGTGGTCCTTGCGGAGTCGGGCGACCGCCGCGGTGAACTCGACGAGCGGGCGGTCGGCCTCGCTCCAGTGCACCCAGCTCAGCTCGTTGTCCTGTGCGTACGTGTTGTTGTTGCCGCGCTGGGTGCGGCCCAGTTCATCGCCGTGCAGCAGCATCGGCACGCCCTGCGACAGCAGCAGCGTCGCGAGGAAGTTGCGCTGCTGCCGGGCCCGCAGCGCCAGCACCTCCTCGTCGTCGGTCTCACCCTCGACGCCCGAGTTCCATGAGCGATTGTGCGATTCGCCGTCGCGGTTGTCCTCCCCGTTCGCCTCGTTGTGCTTCTCGTTGTACGAGACGAGGTCGCGAAGCGTGAACCCGTCATGGGCGGTGACGAAGTTGATGGAGGCGACCGGGCGGCGCCCGCTGTTCTCGTAGAGATCGGCCGAGCCGGTGATCCGCGACGCGAACTCGCCGAGACTCGACGGTTCGCCCCGCCAGAAGTCGCGCACCTCGTCGCGGTACTTGCCGTTCCACTCCGACCACTGCGGGGGGAAGTTCCCCACCTGGTAGCCGCCCGGGCCCACGTCCCACGGCTCGGCGATGAGCTTCACCTGCGACACGACCGGATCCTGCTGCACGAGCTCGAAGAAGCTCGACAGCCGGTCGACGTCGTAGAACTCGCGTGCGAGCGTGGCGGCCAGGTCGAACCGGAATCCGTCGACGTGCATCTCGAGCACCCAGTAGCGCAGGCTGTCCATGATGAGCTGCAGGGAGTGCGGATGCCGCACGTTGAGCGAGTTCCCGGTGCCCGTGTAGTCGGTGTAGTACCGCTTGTCGTTCTCCTCGAGCCGGTAGTACGCGGCGTTGTCGATGCCGCGGAAGGCGATCGTCGGCCCGAGGTGGTTGCCCTCCGCGGTGTGGTTGTAGACCACGTCGAGGATCACCTCGATGCCCGCGTCATGCAGCGTGCGCACCATGCTCTTGAACTCCTGCGCCTGCTGGCCGGTCTCGCCGGTCGAGGAGTACTCGTTGTGCGGCGCGAAGAATCCGATCGTGTTGTAGCCCCAGTAGTTGCGAAGGCCCTTCTCGAGCAGCGTCGAGTCCTGCACGAACTGGTGCACCGGCATGAGCTCGATCGCGGTCACGCCGAGCCGAAGCAGGTGTTCGATGACGGCGGGATGCGCGATTCCGGCGTAGGTGCCCCGCTGGTCCTCGGGGATGTCGGGATGCAGCTGCGTGAGGCCCTTCACGTGGGCCTCGTAGATCACGGTCTCGGAGTACGGCGTGTTCGGGTGCCGGTCGCCCGCCCAGTCGAAGAACGGGTTGATCACGACCGAGTGCATCACGTGGCCGGCCGAGTCGTCGTCGTTGCGGGAGTCGGGGTCGCCGAAGTCGTAGCTGAACAGCGACTGGTCCCAGTCGAACGACCCCGCCATGGCCTTCGCGTACGGGTCGAGCAGCACCTTGTTGGGATTGGCGCGCTGCCCGTTCGACGGGTCCCAGTGCCCATGGACGCGATATCCGTAGCGCTGCCCGGGCTGCACCTGCGGCAGGTACGCGTGCCAGACGAACGCGTCGACGTCCTGCAGTTCGACCCGGGTCTCGGTGCCGTCGTCGTCGAACAGGCAGAGCTCGACGCGATCGGCGGCCTCGCTGAAGATGGCGAAGTTCGTGCCGCTGCCATCGAACGTCGCGCCGAGCGGGTACGCCGAGCCGGGCCAGGCCTCCGTCGGGGTCATTCGACGCGCAGCGCTTCGGTCACCACGCGCTCGGCCTCGGCCTGAACCCGGGCGAGATGATCCGGTCCCTTGAACGACTCGGCGTAGATCTTGTACACGTCCTCGGTGCCGCTCGGCCTGGCCGCGAACCATGCGTCGGCCGTCTGCACCTTCACTCCGCCGATGGCCGCATCGTTCCCGGGGGCCCGTGACAGCTTCGCGGTGATCGGCTCGCCGGCGAGCTCGGTCGCGGCGATCGCGTCGGGCGTGAGCTTGCTGAGCGCCGCCTTCTGCGCCGGAGATGCCGCGGCATCCGTTCGCTCGTACGCCGGGTCGCCGAACCGTGCGACGAGGTCGGCGTACAGCTCGGAGGGCGACCTGCCCATGACCGCGCGGATCTCGGACGCGAGCAGGCACAGCAGGATGCCGTCCTTGTCGGTCGTCCAGACGGTGCCGTCGAAGCGCAGGAACGACGCGCCGGCGCTCTCCTCACCGCCGAATCCGACCGAGCCGTCGATGAGCCCCGGGACGAACCACTTGAATCCGACCGGCACCTCCCAGAGCCGACGTCCGAGCGATTCGGCGACGCGGTCGATCATCGAGCTCGAGACGAGCGTCTTGCCGATCGCGGCATCCGATCGCCAGTCGGGGCGGTGGGTGAAGAGGTACTCGATCGCGACCGCGAGGTAGTGGTTGGGATTCATGAGCCCTCCGTCGGGGGTGACGATGCCGTGCCGGTCGGCGTCGGCGTCGTTGCCCGTGAGGATGTCGAAGTCTGCGCCGTGCTCGAGCACCGAGGCCATGGCCGAGGGGCTGGAGGGGTCCATGCGGATCTTGCCGTCCCAGTCGAGCGTCATGAACTCCCAGCGCGGGTCGACGCGTTCGTTCACGACGGTGAGGTCGATGCCGAATCGGTCGCGGATCGCGGCCCAGTAGTGCACGGATGCCCCGCCCAGCGGATCGGCGCCGATGCGGATGCCGCTCTGCCTGATCGCCTCGAAGTCGATGATGTTCGCGAGGTCGTCGACGTAGGCGCCCCGGAAGTCGTAGGTCTCGACGCCGCTCGGCTCGGCCTGGTTGACCTCGCGAAGGCCGCCCTCGATGAGCTCGTTGGCGCGGTTCGCGATCCACGTGGTGGCGTCGGAGTCGGCCGGGCCGCCGTGCGGCGGGTTGTACTTGATCCCGCCGTCCTGGGGCGGATTGTGGCTCGGGGTGATGATGATGCCGTCGGCCTCGCCCTCGGCACGCCTGCCGGGATCGTTGTTCCATGCCAGGATGGCCCGGCTCAGGGCGGGCGTCGGCACGTAGTCGTCGTACTCGTCGGCGAGCGCGCGCACCCGGTTGCCCACGAGGACGTCGAGCGCGGTGGTCAGGGCGGGGCCGCTCAACCCGTGCGTGTCGGCGCCGATGAAGAGCGGCCCGGTGACGCCCTGCGCGGTGCGATAGTCGACGACCGCCTGCGTGACCGCGAGGATGTGGTGCTCGTTGAAGCTCGTGGTGAATGCGGATCCGCGGTGGCCCGAGGTGCCGAACACGACCCGCTGCTCGGGCACCGAGACGTCGGGTTGCTGCTCGTAGTACGCCCTGACGAGGGCTTCCACGTCGATGAGATCGGATTCGGTCGCCGGGGTCCCCGCTCGCTCATGCATGTCGACCAGTCTGTCCTGCCTGGGTTTCCGATTCCACAATTCAGGGGCAGGGGCGCGTCACTCGCCATTTCGTGCTAAGGCATTCGGCACCCGGCACCCGGTGGCGGAATTGCACCCCGGAACGCAGGGCGAGCAGGGCGGCTCAGCCGACGAGCGCCTGCGCGCCCGTCGCGATCGTGTAGATGACGAGCCCGGCGAGCGCACCCACGACGGTTCCGTTGATGCGGATGAACTGCAGGTCCCGTCCGACCTGCAGCTCGAGCTTCTCGGTCGTCTCCTGCGGGTCCCAGCGCTCCACCGTCTCGGTGATGACGTCGGCGATCTCGTGGCGGTAGTTGCGCACGACGTAGGTCGCGGCATCGGTCACCCATGCATCGACCTTGGCCGCGAGCTCGGCGTCGCCCGCGAGCCGGATGCCCACCTCGACCACCGCCGAGCGGAACCCGGCGCGCAGCTCGCTGCTGGGATCGGCGAGGGAGGCCGCGAGGGTCTCCTTCACGCTCGCCCACGCCTCGGCGGCGAACTCGCGCCCCCGCGGACTCTCGAGCAGGTCGATCTTCAGTCGCTCGAGCCGCTCGATCGTGGCGGGGTCGCGCTGGAGGTCGGTCGTCAGGTCGGTGAGGTAGCGGTCGATCGCCTGGCGAAGCGGATGCCGCGGATCGTCGCGCACCGCCCGAACGAAGGCGAGCACCTCGCGATGGGCTCGCTCGTCGACGATGCGTTCGACGATGTCGGGCACCCACCTCGGCAGGCGTCCGGAGACCAGGCCGCCGATCGCCTCGGGGTGCGCGTCGAGCCACTCCTCGGTCTTCTCGACCACGACGTCGACGGCCGCGCGGTGCTGGTCGGCGGCGACGAGCCGCTCGCCAAGGCGGCCGATGGCCGGGCCCCACTCGGGCTCGAACAGGTGACGGCGGGCGAGCTTCTCGATGACGTCCTCGACGTCGTCATCGCCGAGCAGCGTCAGGATGCCACGGGCGGCGACGGATGCCTCGGCGGTGAGTCGGTCGGCGTTGGCCGGTTGCGCGAGCCAGCCGCCGAGCCGGCGCGCGATGCCGATCGACCGGAGCTTGCCGAGCACGACATCGTCGGAGAGGAACTCGTGCTCGACGAATGCGCCGAGCGTCGCGCCGATCTCGTTCTTGCGCGTCGGGATGATCGCCGTGTGCGGGATGCGCAGTCCGAGCGGATGCCGGAACAGCGCGGTCACCGCGAACCAGTCGGCGATGGCACCGACCATCGCCCCCTCCGCGGCTGCGCGCACGTAGCCGAGCCACGGCACCTGATCCTGCAGCGCGAACGACACGGCGAACACCACGGCGGCGGCGGCGAGCAGGCTGGTCGCGACGCGCTTCATGCGGCGCAGCGCCGCGCGGCGCTCGTCGTCGGTCGGCATGGGGCGCGCGATCCCCGCGTTCGTACCGGCCGTCGTCTCTTCGGTCACCGTCATGAGCCGGCCCCCTCGCGTCGTCGGGATTGCGGTCGTCTCGACGCTAGCCGCTGCTGCGGCATCCGCTCACTAGGCTTGCGTTCATGACCGCAGGCGCCTCCACACCGCCCGAGGAGACCTATTCCTACCTGGGGCCGGCCGGCACATTCACCGAGGCGGCGCTCAAGCAGGTCCCCGAGGCGGCCGGCAAGCACTGGCGCAGCGTGAACAACGTGGGCGAAGCCCTCGCCGACGTCACGAGCGGCCGCGCCACCGCCGCCATGATCGCGATCGAGAACTCCGTCGAGGGCGGCGTCTCGGCGACGCAGGACGCGCTCGCGACGGTGCCCGGTCTGCGCATCGTCGGCGAGTACCTCGTACCCGTGAACTTCGTGCTGGTCGCCCGGCCCGGCACGGCCCTGCGCGACGTGCGCATCGTGAACGCGCATCCTGTCGCCTACGCCCAGTCGCGCGGCTGGCTGGAGCGCGAGCTGCCCGAGCACGGCCACATCCCCGCCGCGAGCAACGTGCAGGCCGCGGCATCCCTGTTCGAGAGCAGCCAGGCGGATGCCGCCGTCGCACCGCCCGGCATCACCGAGCATCTCGACCTCGAGGTGCTCGCCAGCGACATCGGCGACAACCCCAACGCGGTCACGCGATTCGTGCTCGTGTCGAAGAAGCGGACGCTCGCCGAGCCGACCGGTGCCGACAAGACGAGTCTGATCGTCGAGCTGCCGACCGACGAGCCCGGCGCGCTGCTGGCGATGCTCGAGCAGTTCTCCACCCGCGGCGTGAACCTGTCGCTGCTCGAGTCGCGTCCGATCGGCGACGCCCTCGGGCGCTACCGGTTCGTGGTCGACCTCGACGGGCACATCGCCGACGAGCGCGTGGCCGACGCGCTGCTCGGCCTGCGTCGCACGAGCCCGAACGTGATCTTCCTCGGCTCCTACCCCCGCGCCGACCGGCGCGAGGTCGCCTACCACTCGAAGTACGACGACGAGATCTTCATCGAGGCCCGCGATTGGCTCCGCGGGCTGCTCAGCGGCGAACCCGACGAGTGAGGTCGCGCGAGGGCCGTGGCCTACCGGTTCCGCTCCGATTGGCGATCGCCTGCAGGGCCGCCGACCTCCTCGGGCAGCTCGTCGACCAGCACGAGCACGAGGTCCTGCACCTTCCAGTCGAGGTCGATGCAGGCGTCGCGGGCGTCGGTGAGCGCCGACAATGAGGGGACCTGACGGTTCCGCGGCACGATGAACGACTCCACATGGAACACGTGACCCTGGTCGCGCACGCGTGAGCCCACCTCGTCGGTCCACGGCAGCTCGCGCAGGTAGTCGTCGATCCGGCCCGCGATGGGGTGCGGCCGGCCGTCGTCGAAGGTGGTCGCGCGGGTGTCCATGAGGTCGGTGATCGCGGCACGCATGTTCTTCACGCCGTCCCATAGGATGCTCGCCGCGATGAAGAGCGCCGCCGCGGCATCCGCCCACCACAGGCCGATGCCGATGCCGGCGACGCCGACGATCGACCCGACCGCGGTCATCCAGTCGGCCTTGTTCATGTCGGCGTCGGCGTAGAGCACCTTGTCGTGCAGGTCTTCGGCGAGCTTCATCTTGACCCGGCCGAAGTAGATCGGCAGCGGGATCGTGAGCGCCATCACGCCCATCATGAGCCAGCCGAGCCAGACCGTCTGCCCGAGGATCTGCACGGAGCCGATGGGGGGATGCTCCGCGCCGAGCAGTCCGGTGGCGGAGTCGACGATCAGGAACGTGCCCATCGCGAAGAGCGCGACGCCCGCGACGAGGTGCGCCACCCCGACCGATCGGTGGTACCCGTACGGGTAGCGGGGAGTGGGACGCTTGTCGATGATCCGCACCGCCAGCAGGAACGCGATCGGCGGCGCCAGCGAGAGCAGGTCTTCGATCCAGGCGGCCTTCATCGCCTGCGAGCTGCCCATCACGAGGTAGATCAGGACGATGGCGACGGCGAGGAACGCGATCGTCGCCCACTCGATCCTGATGGCCCGCTTCAGGCTCCGGGCCTGCTGCTCGGGAAGTTCGTTCCGGCCGAATCGTGCGGTCATCCTCGACCCTCCCGATCGAGGAAGCGCTCGAGCTCGACGAGGAATCGGTTCTCGCCCATCCTGACGAGCATGACGTGCTTCGTGCGCTCGCCGCGGTCGTCGATGCTCTCGGCGTAGGCGCGCGTCGCTGCGGCCCGCTCCGCCCACGGGGTGTCGTCGGCGATGCCTCCGATGACGACATCGAGCTCCCCGCGCTCGAGTGCCCGAACGAGCGCCGACTCGCCGCCTTCCGCCCATTCGACGTCGGCATCGAGTGCGGCCGCGAACTGCTCCACGAGCTCCACCTCGTCACCCGACGGCTCGCGGTCGTCGTACGTCTCGGTCCATGGCGGTTGGTGGGAGACCCCCACCCGCAGCTCACCGCCGCGCACCCGGTCCAAGGTGCCGTGCGGGTCCGCCGGAATGGCGATGCCGCACCCGCTGAGGAGCAGCGACGACACCGCCACCAACGGAATCACACGCCTCAGCCCGTTCATGGGCCTGACGATAGCCACGCTCGTCGCAATCCGAAGGCCCCTTCCGTTTCGGAACCGGTTGGGGTAGGCCGGCGGCGGGTGAGGACGCGGCGACACCGGCGTATCCTGAACGGCGAGCCCGGCACGAGGGAGTGGCGCATGAGCGAGACCGACGGGAGCCTCGACCCGCGGTACGACGCCCGCTTCCAGCGCGGCTACGTCGGCGACACCCGGTCGGATGCCGCGGCCGACGTGTCGGAAGGGGTCGAGACTTCGGGCGACGCGCTCCAACCACCTCACCCTGACGACGAGGCCCCGCAGCCGACGCCCGAGCCACCGGGGCCCGCGTCCGAGTCCGAGTCCGCCGAGCCGACCGCCGACCCGGCGGAGCCGTGGGCCGTCGCCGACCCCGTACCCGACTCCGAACCCGATCTCGTCCCTGCTCCCGGCGTCGCCGCGGATGCCGCCCTCGAACGGGGTCTCCGAGCTCCCGCGTCGGTCGATTCGACCCGCCCCGATCTCTGGTTCCTCGGCGCCTGGGGAGTCGCCCTCGCCGCGCTCGTGATCGGTGCCGCCCTCTACGGGAGCGCCATCATGGCTCAAGACTTCTTCGGCCCGTCCGACCAGTCCGACCGGCTGCTGCAGCTCACCGGATTCACGGTCGGGCCCGCGCTCGTGCAGGTGGGCCTGCTCGGCATCGTCGGCATGCTCGGCTGGGCAGGGGTGCGGCATGCGCGGGCGTCGGCTCGTGGGCCCCAAGCAGCAGGGGCGGTCGGCGAGCCGCCGATCGCGGCAGGCACGACCGCCGAGGGAGAGCGTCGGTGATCGCCCGGCTCGGCCGCAACCCGTATGCCATCGCGCTCCTGTCCATCGCGATCGTGGGAGCGATCGCCACGGCCTGGTCGCTGGCGCTGCTGCTCGACGAGCAGGGCTTCGGGTTCAGCGAGGAGCAGCTCTCGCGAGCGCGCCTCTCCCTGTTCGTGCAGGGCATCCCGGTGCCGGCCACGATGACGACGGTGGCCGCCCTGCTCGGCGTGCTCGTGATCGGCTCCGCCACCTCCGCTCGAGACCAGGGAAGTCGAGACGAGGGAAGAGGAAGCGACCCGCCTCATCGCCCGACGCGTACCACCACCGAAGCGGGATCCACCCGGACCCGCGCGGCCACGACGGTGCCGAACTCGTCGCCGTCGATCTCGACCTCCTCCGAGCCGCCGTCGATCTCGATGCCGCCCGAGCGCCCTCGCGAATAGACGCTCTCGCGTCGCCGGCCCCCGCCGGTCAGGTCGAGGAACTGGCGACCGAGCGACGTCTTGCGAAGCACCGCGTTCTCCCACGTGACCTTGCGCCAGATGAGGAGCCAGCCGAATGCGTTCCGAGGCTGGAGCACGACGACGTCGAGGTTGCCGTCGTCGATCTCCGCGTCGGGCACGAGCTCGATGTTGCCCGGCAGGTAGCCCAGGTTCGCCACGAGGATGCTCGAGACCCGAGACCGCATGAGCCGGCCGGCGTCGGTGCGGTACACCACGCGGAAGGGCTTCGAAACGGGGATCGCCCGGAGGCCGGCGTCGACGTACGCGAGCCACCCGACGCGCTTCTTCAACTCGGGATTCGTGTTCGCGATCATCGCCGCGTCGATGCCGATGCCCGCCATCACGAGCGACACGTGGGACTCGAGCGAGCCGTCGGGACGCGTGACCTCCACCGCCACGACGTCGACGGCCCGCTCATCGCCGGCGAACGCGAGGATGACGGCGTCGGTCGGGTCGTTGACGGGGATCGCGAGGTTGCGCGCGAAGAGGTTGCCCGTGCCGATCGGCACGAGGCCGAGTGGCACACCGCTGCCTCGGAGCCCGTCGGCGACCGAGCGCACGGTGCCGTCACCACCCGCGGCGACGACCAGGTCGACGCCGGCGCCGAGCGCCGCCTGCGCCATGCCCCGGCCCGGATCGTCCACCGACGTCTCGATCCACAGCGATGGCGCGAAGCCCTGCAGGTCCTCGGCCCTCGACACGGCGGCGCGCAGCGAGCCCAACCCGCTCTTGGTCGGGTTGAAGATCACGGCAGCTCGCGGAGCCGCGGCATCCGTCGTCGTCACCGCGTCGCGCCCTGCGTCCGCCCCACGAGGCAACGGTAATCCATGCGATGGCTAGACTGGCCCGGTGATCGACCCCGTGCTGCTTCGCGAGAACCCCGAGCTGATCAAGCGTTCCCAAGAGAAGCGCGGCGAGTCGACGGCGTTCGTCGACGAGGCGGTCGAGGCGGATGCCGCACGCCGTGCTGCGATCGCCCGCTTCGAGTCCCTCCGGGCCGAGCAGAACGCGTTCAGCAGGCAGGTGGCGAAGGCCCCGAAAGACGAGAAGGCCGCGCTCGTGGCGCAGGCGCAAGACCTCGCGGCGCGCGTGAAGGACGCGAACCAGCAGGTGACCGAGGCCGAGGCCGCGTTCACGACCGCGGTGCAGCGCCTCGACAACGTGGTCATCGACGCAGTTCCCGCCGGAGGCGAAGACGACTACATCGTGCTGCGCGAGGTCGGTGAGATCCCGGCCTTCGCGTTCGAGCCGCGCGACCACCTCGAGATCGGCGAGCTGCTCGACGCCATCGACATGCAGCGCGGCGCCAAGGTGTCGGGTGCGCGATTCCACTACCTCAAGGGCGTCGGCGCGCGGCTCGAGCTCGCCCTGATGACGATGGGGCTCGACCGAGCACTCGCCGCCGGGTTCACCCCGCTCATCACCCCTACCCTCGTGCGTCCCGAGGTGATGCAGGGCACCGGATTCCTCGGGGCCCACGCCGAGGACGTCTACTACCTGCCCGACGACGACCTGTACCTGACGGGCACGAGCGAGGTGGCACTCGCCGGCTACCACGCCGACGAGATCCTCGACCTGTCGGATGGCCCGCTGCGCTACGCGGGGTGGTCGACGTGCTCCCGCCGCGAGGCCGGCAGCCACGGCAAAGACACCCGGGGCATCATCCGCGTGCACCAGTTCAACAAGCTCGAGATGTTCAGCTACGTCGATCCCGCCGACGCCGAGGCCGAGCACGAGCGGCTGCTCGCCTGGCAGGAGGACATGATGCAGTCGCTCGGCCTCGCGTACCGCGTGATCGACACCGCCGCCGGCGACCTGGGCTCGAGTGCCGCCCGCAAGTACGACGTCGAGGCCTGGGTTCCGACGCAGGAGGCGTACCGCGAGCTCACCTCGACATCGAACTGCACGACGTTCCAGGCGCGCCGCCTCGACATCCGCCAGCGCACCGAGGGCGGCAAGACGTCGCCGGTCGCGACCCTGAACGGCACGCTCGCCACCACCCGCTGGATCGTCGCGATCCTCGAGACCCACCAGCGGGCCGATGGGTCGGTCGCAGTGCCCGAGGCGCTGCGCGGCTACCTCGGCGGACTCGAGGTGCTCGAGCCCGTTCGGCGATGAGCGAGCGCGAACGGGATCTCGACACGCGCCGCCCTGCCGGCGGCGCTCCTCGATCACCTGACTCCGCTGGTCGAGGAGCGCCCGGCGAAGCCGGACGCGTCTCGAGACCCGGCGACGCCGACCCGTGGCTCGTGGCGCTCGACGTCGACGGCACGATCCTGCATGAAGACGAGACGATCGACGACCGCGTCGCCGAGGCGATCATCGCGGCGCGCGACCGCGGACACGAGGTCACGCTCGCGACGGGGCGCTCGTGGGCCACGACGGCGCCCGTGCTCGAGCGCCTCGGCCTGAACCCCGAGTACGTGGTGTCGGCGAACGGCGCCATCACGATGCAGCGCGATGACTCGGCACCCGGTGGCTACACGCGCGCGCACGTCGAGACCTTCGACCCCACCGCGGTGCTCGAACGCATCCGCACGCACCTTCCGAGCGGGCGGTTCATGGTGGAGATGCCCGATGGGTACCGCCTCTACACCGAGGGCATGACCGACTGGAACCTCCAGAACGCGCGGGAGGTGCACTTCGACGAGCTCCTCGACCAGCGCGCGACGCGGGTCGTCGTGGTGTCGCCCGACCACGAGATCGAGGAGTTCCTGCGCATCGTCGAGGGCATGGGCCTGCACCAGGTGAGCTACTCGATCGGATGGACCGCGTGGCTCGACATCGCGCCCGACGGCGTGAGCAAGGCGACCGCGCTCGAGCGCGTGCGCGGCTGGCTCGACATCCCGATCGACCGGGTGATCGCGGTCGGCGACGGACGCAACGACATCGAGATGTTCACGTGGGCGGGCGCCGCCGGTCGGGCCGTCGCGATGGGCCAGGCGCCCGACGAGGTGCGCGCTGCAGCGGGCGAGACCGCCGCCGACATCCACGCCGGCGGACTGGCGCCTGTGCTCGACTCCCTGCCCTGACGCGCACCCGCCACGGGATCTGTTCGAGCCCACCTCGAAACCGGTTCCGCGGGTCTATGATCAGCGCATCGGGAGGGGCGCACCGTGAGCGGGCCATCTGGGGTCGATCCGCCCGTTGCGTATGCCTTTCCTCCCCGACACGGTCGGCTGCGCAGGCACGGCGCGTGGGTCACGGTCGCGAAGGCCGTGGCATCCGTCGTCGCGGTCGTGGCCGTCAGCGGTGCAGCCGTGGCGGCCTACGCGGCCCTCGACCTGCTGAGCACCGTGAAGCCACCGGTCGTGCTCGAGAGCGAGGTCGTGCTCGAGGACGTGCCGGACATCGGCGCCATGGAGGGCGGACTGAACTTCCTGCTCGTCGGAAGCGACAAGCGCACCGTCGACGGCGCCTTCGGTGATCCCGACATCGACTCCGCGGTGCTGAACGACGTCACGATGCTGCTGCACATCTCCGAGGATCACTCGCACGTCGAGGTGATCAGCTTCCCGCGGGACATGCTCGTGTCCGTGCCCGAGTGCCCGAACCCGTCCGATCCGCAGGGGGAGCCGCTGCCGGCGCTCGTCGAGGAGCGCATGAACGGCGTGTTGTCGTGGGGCGGATTCGGCTGCGTCGCCGCGACGATCGAGCAGCTGACGGGCGTGACGATCCCGGTCGGCGGCATCGTCGAGTTCTACGGGGTGGCGGCCCTGTCGGAGGCCGTGGGCGGCGTGGAGGTGTGCGTCGCCGAGCGCATCGACGACGAGTACACCGACCTGCACCTCGATCCCGGCGTGCATTCCCTGAGCGGCATGCAGGCGCTGCAGTTCCTCCGCGTGCGTCACGGGGTCGGCGACGGCAGCGACCTCGGCCGGATCTCCAACCAGCAGGTCTTCCTCTCCGCGCTCGTCCGCAAGATCCGCAGCGACGGCACGCTGGCCGATCCCCTGAAGCTGTACTCGATCGCGAAGGCCGCCCTCTCGAACATGACGCTCTCGTCGGCGCTGCAGGATCCGGCCCGGCTCATGGCGATCGCGCGCACCCTGCAGGACATCGACCTCTCGAGGATCGTGTTCATCCAGTACCCGACGGCGTACCTCGGCGACTTCTCGGCCGTCGTGCCCTCGGAGTCCGCGGCCGCCGTGAACGCGGCGTTGGTGGCGGATGTCCCGGTGCAGTTGGATCCGACGGCGACCGATCTCTCGGACTACGGCACCGTTCCCGACTCCAGCTCGCCACCGACGACGGGCACGGAGCCATCCCCGGCAGGCGAAGACGGGGCATCCGATGCGCCCACGCCCACGCCCACCGCGCCGGCCGTGCCGCCGTCCCTGCTTCCGACGGATGTCACGGGCCAGCCTGCCGACCAGGTGCGTTGCTCACGCGCGAACTCGGGGTGGTGAGCTCCCGACGCCCCCTCGACGCGCCGACCGCTTCAGCACCTTCACAGGCGGGACTGGAAGTCTGGCGGGAGCGCTCTCGGATAGAATCGGGGCCTGCCCAGCCCGGTGACGCCATGTGGAGACGCAGAGCGGTAGCGTGCTGGCGAGGAGGGCTGTCCGAGCGGCCGATGGAGCTGGTCTTGAAAACCAGTGGGCAGCAATGCCTCGTGGGTTCGAATCCCACGCCCTCCGCCACGCCCGCCCCCGCCAGCGGCATGCCCACGTACGACACGCAACACGGAGAGGAACACGGTGAACCACGAACTGCGCCACAGCTCGCGACGATCCGCGAAGGCCCCCTCCGTCGCCCGTCATGGGCGGCTGAAGCGCCATGGCACGCTGCAGACGCTGGCGAAGGCCGCGGCATCCGTCGTCGCCGTCGCCCTGGTCTCGGGCTCGGCGGTCGCAGCATACGCAGCGTGGGATCTGGCCGGCACGGCGAAGCCCACGGTCACCCTCGGCAACGAGGCCCTGCTCGACGGCGTGCCCGACGTCGGTGCGATGGAGGGCGGCGTGAACCTGCTCGTCATCGGCAGCGACAGCCGCGCAGGCCAAGGCGATGGGTTCGGCGATCCCGACGAGGAGACGGCCGTGCTCAACGACGTGAATCTCCTGCTCCACATCTCCGAGGACCACTCGCACACCTCGGTGGTCAGCTTCCCGCGTGACATGCTCGTCGACGTGCCGCAGTGTACCGACCCCGCCGACCCGACGGGCGACCCGCTCTGGGAGCTGTACGACGTGAAGATCAACTCCGTGCTCGAGCACGGCGGCATGCCGTGCGTCGTGAAGACGATCGAGCAGCTGACGGGCGTCTCCATCCCGTTCGCGGGAGTGGTGCAGTTCATGGGAGCGGCCGCCATCTCCGAGGCCGTCGGGGGCGTCGAGGTCTGCGTGGCCGAGCCGATCGAGGACGAGCACACGGACCTGTACCTCGAGGCCGGCACCCACGAGCTCAGGGGCCTCCCGGCGCTGCAGTTCCTCCGAACCCGGTACGGCGTCGGCGACGGCAGCGACCTCGGACGCATCTCGAACCAGCAGGTGTTCATGTCGGCGCTCACCCGCAAGGTGCAGGCCGACGGCACGCTCAACGACCCGGTCAAGCTGTTCTCGATCGCGAAGGCCGCACTGGCCAACATGCAGCTCTCCGACAGCCTGATGGACCCGACCCGCATGGTGTCGATCGCGAAGGCCGTGAAGGACATCGACCTCGCCAACATCGCGTTCATCCAGTACCCGACCGCGTACACCGACGGCTGGGCGGCGCTGGTTCCGACGGAATCGGCCGAGACCGTGAATCTCGCGCTGCAGAACGACACGCCCGTGGTGTTCGATCCGGCAGCCGGCGAGACCGACTTCGCGTCGGTGGACCCGAATGCGCCGCCGCCCACCGAGGGCGAGGAGCCGGTCGAGGGTGAGGAGCCGGTCGAGGGCGAGGTGCCGGCCGAAGGAACTCCCGTGCCCACCCCCGGCGTTGAGGCGCTGCCGAGCGACGTCAGCGGCCAGACCGCGGCCGACACGCGCTGCTCCGCGGGCCGCTCGCTCGACGACCAGTAGCGGGCACCCGATCGGTCGAATCGTCATCCGCCGCATGCGCGGGTTATGATGACAGTCGCGTGCGCGCAAGCGCTTCGCGAGGAGACGTCGCATAGTCCGGTCGAGTGCACCACCCTGCTAAGGTGGAGTCCCCGTAAGGGGACCGCGGGTTCAAATCCCGCCGTCTCCGCTCCGTCACGAATCGCGTGCGGCAGGTCATCTCCAGCCGACTCGGCTTGGAGGGCTGCATGGTCGACATCGTCGCGTCCGACGAGTTCGTTCCCCGCTACCTCGCCCGGATCGGATGGGATGCCCCGTGCCCGACGGTGCTCGACCGCGAGACGATCGCGGCGCTTGCCGAGGCGCACGTCGCCCGAGTGCCGTTCGAGAACCTGCGGCTGCATCCCACCGGTGCGATCCTCCTCGACGAGGCGGTCATCATCCGCCGGATCCTCGACGACGGCGAGGGCGGTCTCTGCTATGAGCTCAACACGTCGTTCGGGCGCCTCCTCGAGCACTTGGGCGCGCGGGTCGAGCTGGTCGGGGCAACGGTCGACATCCCGCGCGACGACTCGTCTCGTCGTGGCATCCCACTCAGCCATCTCGCGCTGCGCGTGACGACCAGCGCCGACCGGTTGCACGTCGACGTGGGGTTCGGCGGTCCGCACATCGTGCGCGCCGAGGCCGAGCACGGCGAGCGAGTCACGTCGGGAGACGGGCGGACGTACGTCGTCGACGCGACCGCTCGGCCCCTCGTGGACTTCACCGGGGCGGCGCAGTGGCACAGCTCGAGCCCCGATTCGCGATTCCAGCGATCCATCGTGTGCTCCGTCGTGCGAGGCGGCACGGCCGTCACCCTGTTCGGGACACCCGGCGAGCGCCCCGGCGCGCCCGCGGTGTGGGGCTTCTCGGAGGGTGGCGTGCGGCGCGAGGTCTCCGCCGATGAGGCGCGCGCGCTGCTGCAGAGCCGCTTCGGCATGACGAGGCCGCTGCCGACCGCCGTCCGCGCAGCCTCGGCGGCGGCCTAGAGCGGAGAGTCTACTCTCGAACCCGAGCGGCCCGACCCGAGCGGTGGAGGCCGATGGTCGGATCGATGAGAGGAACCACATGTACCTGCTGATGATCTTCCTGCACGTGCTCGGCGTCGTCGTCTTCGCCCTCGGGCACGGCACCTCGGTCGCGGTCGCGTTCCGGGTCCGTCGTGAGCGTGAGCATGCCCGAATCGCGGCCATGCTCGACGTCTCGTCCTGGAGCACTGGCCTCATGTACGCCGGGCTGCTGCTCACCATCATCCCGGGCGTCGTGCTCGGGTTCATGGGCGGTTTCTGGGGCGAGTGGTGGTTGTGGCTCTCGATCGGGCTGTTGGTGCTCGTGATGGGCGCGATGTACGCCATCGCCACGCCCGCATTCACCCGCCTCCGGTTCGCGACCGGGGCGACGATGCCCGAGTCATCCCGCAGGAAGGCAGCAGGGCTCAGCACCGACGGCGCCGTCGAGGCGATGGCCACGTCATGGCGACCGACGGCACTCGCCATCGTCGGCGGCATCGGCCTGGCGGTCATCCTCTGGCTCATGATCGCGCAGCCGGCCTGACGCGGCGCATTCCATCGACCCGGGATCATGACCTGCGATGCATGGCTCGAGATGGGTCAGGCTGTGTCACCGGGTACATCGTCACTCGGATCAGAGCCGGTCTGAAGGGCCGTCCGCACGGCATCGAGGAACCACCTCTGTGCGAATGACTCCCGCCCGCCACCCTCCCGCTGCGAGATGAGCCAGACGGCTGTAGAGGGCGAAGTGAACGGGAGTTCGAGCACCTTCACGTCGTCGGCACGAGCGAGTTCCCGGAACGCGTCGATCGGAACGATGGCCGCGAATCCGCACTCGGCGACGAGTTTGGGCAGCGAGGTGAAGCCCTGCACCTCCACGTGGGGCGAGTCCGAGAACACCCCGGGGCCCACGCGAGCCAGGACGTCGGTGATCGCCTTGTGCCCGGCTGACGGCCCGACCCGGACTTCGCGAAGCCGCCGGAGGTCCTCCAGGCGCACCTTTCCTCCATCCTCTGCGAAGCTTCCCGGTACGAGGCATCCGTATCGGTCATGGAACAGGACCTGCTCCCGGACGGGCCCGTAGACCCGGGCGCTTGCGATCGCCGCATCGACGCTGCCGCCGAGGACCTCAGCGGTGACCGTCGCGATGTCGAGCCGGACCACTTCGACACGAACCTCCGGGCCCGTGAGGGCCATGGTTCGGAGAATCCTCGGGAGGAGCGCGGCTTCACCCAGATCGGTGAGCGCGATGCGGAACCGCCGATTGGAGGTTCGCGAGTCGAAGCGAGTCTTCTCCTGCGAGATCGTCAGGATCTGGGATATCGGCCCGCCGACCTCCTCGTAGATCTGGGTGGCCAGGTGAGTTGGCTGCACTCCGTTCCTGGAGCGAACGAACAAGGGATCGCCGAAGTGCTCCCGGAGTCGCTTGATCGCATGGCTCACCGCGGGTTGCGAAAGCCCGAGAGTCTCAGCTGCAGCGGTGATATTGCGGGTGCGGTACACCACGGTGAACGAGTGGAGAAGGTTCAGATCGATATCGAGAGCCACGCCCTCTTATTTACAGCATGAATAATCGAGATCCTACTCATTCATTTGACGTAGGGTCACTGCTCACCTATGGTCATGTGTTCTGCAACTCAACGACGAAGTAGGCGGGATGCAATGACGCAACAGGTTCGGGTCTCGGAGGTCATCGCTCGAGTCCTTGCGGAACTCGGTGCTCGGACGGTGTTCGGCGTGATCGGCAGCGGCAACTTCCGCGTGACGAACGCCCTCCTCGACCATGGTGGGAGCTTCTACGCGGCACGCCACGAGATGGGCGCTGTGTGCATGGCCGATGCCTATTCGCGAATCACCAGCGAAGTGAGCATCGTCAGCCTGCACCAGGGCTGCGGCTTGACGAACGGTCTCACTGGCATCACCGAGGCGGCGAAGTGCCACACCCCGCTCATCGTCCTCGCCGCCGACACGGCGGTCGGTGATGTCACCTCCAACTTCTACATCGATCAGGATGCAGCGGTCGCGGCGGTCGGCGCAGTGCCGATGCGGATCCACTCCGCTCGGACGGCGGCCGCCGACGCCGCACGCGCCTTCCAGGTCGCCAGGCACGAGCGCAAGACGGTCGTGCTCTCGATGCCCGTTGACTTGCAGGATGAGCTGGTCGAGTATCCCGGCCCACGCGCGGTGGCCCCGCTTGAGGCATTCACGCGTGAGCCCGCCCCCAACGATGTGGCGCAGCTCGTCTCGCTGCTCTCCGAAGCATCGCGGCCGGTCGTGCTCGGCGGGCGAGGCGCGCGAGGCGCCAAGCACGAACTTCGCGAACTGGCCGACGCGGCGGGAGCCCTGCTCATCGCCTCCGGCGGTGCTCGCGGCATCTTCGAGGGTCACGAGTGGGCGCTCGACATCATGGGAGGATTCGCCACCGAGGAGGCCGCCGAACTGGTGCGAGACGCTGACCTCATCGTCGCGTTCGGCGTCGCGCTGAACAACTGGACGACTCGGGGTGGCACCCTGACGCAGAACGCGACCCTCGTGCAGATCGATGATCGGGCCGAGGCGATCGGCAAGCACCGGCTCGTAGACCTCGGGATTCTCGGCGACTCGGCGGCTGTCGCCCGGGCCGCTCGCGATCGGCTGCGCGCCGCCAGCAGCGCCGACCGCACCGGCTACCGGACGCCGGAGGTCGCGGAGCGCGTCGGACGGGGACGCTACTGGACCGACCAGCCCATCGAGCACGTCGACGAACCCGGCTACGTGGACCCCGCTGCCCTCACCAATGCGCTCGACGCGATGCTTCCGATGGAACGCGTAGTCTCCGTCGACGGCGGTAACGTGAATGCCTACCCAGGCGCACATTTCCGGGTGCCCGACGACCAGGGATACTGCCTCCCGCTCTCCTTCCAGTCCATCGGACTCGGATTGGCGAGCAGCATCGGCGCCGCCATCGCTAGACCCGACCGGATGTCCGTCCTGGGTGTCGGAGACGGCTCGCTCATGATGGCGGCCGCGGAGCTCGACACGGCAGTCCGCCTGAAGCTCGGGATGGTCATCCTCGTCTACAACGACAACGCTTATGGCGCCGAAGTCCACCTGTTCCCGGGCTCCACGCCCAAGGAAGAGGAGATCATCCGGTTCCCCGAGACGGACATCGCCTCGATCGCGCGGGGATACGGATGTGAGGCGATCACGGTCCGTTCACTGGACGACCTCGACCCCGTCTCGGAGTGGCTGGCGTCAGAGCGTGATCGACCGCTCGTCATCGACGCGAAGATCACCGGCAGGCCCTCATGGCTCATGGAGATGGGCCACGACTTCGCCGGCACCGGACACCCCTGAGCACACGGACGGAAACGCACGACCACCGAGAACACGCACGACCACACCAAGAGCACCTCGAGACAAGGGAGTTTCACCATGGGTCACATCACAGCCCGACGCGGCACCCGTTACGGGATCCTCGCTGCCGCCGCAGCAGCCGCGCTGGTACTCAGCGGATGCGCGGGTGGTGACACCGGCCAGGTCGATCCGACCTCGAACGGCGACGCCACCGCAGACCTCAGCGGCGTCATCCGAGTCGGTTACCTCGCGACGGGCTCGTCGCTGCCGCTGTTCGCCACGGCCGAGAAGTACGCGGAGGACGTCGGCATCGAGATCGAGATGATCGAGGTGAACAGCGGGAACGAGTCACTCACCGGTGTCGCCACGGGGCAGTACGACGTCGGCTTCGCCGGGATCGGATCGGCCGCCTACAACGCGTTCGACGAGGGGCTGCCGGTGCGCTATGTCGCGCCGATGCACGCCGGGTACCTGGAGGACTACTTCATCATCTCGTCGCAGCATGCCGGCAGCGCCGAGGAGGCCTCGGAACTCGCGGGGGACATGTCGCACCTGCAGGGCCAGTCGTTCGCAGCGAACGCTCCGGGCGTCGTGACCGAGGCGCTGCTGGGTTTCGCGCTCGAGGAGGTTGGCCTGTCGATGTCCGAGATCAACCTCGAGCACATCCCCTTCCCGGATCAGGTCGTCGCACTTGCGAACGGCGGGATCGTCGGCGGAATCCTGTCCGAGCCCTTCCCGACGCAGGCCGAGGAGAACGGCTCCGGGTACCGCCCGTGGGAGACGCCCGACACCGAGCCGCTGCCGTTCACCGGGATCATCTTCAACACGGACTGGGCTGACCAGAATTCCCAGCTGGCCGAGGCCTTCATGGAGGCGTACGCGATGGCTGCGGCCGACCTCGCGGAGAACGGTTGGGACACGCCCGAGATGCTCGACCTCGTCGAGCAGTACACCGGAGCCGACCCTGCGATCGTCGCGGCATCACGACAGCACCACATCACCGCCGACCTGAGCGTCGACCTCGACATGGTGCTCCGCTACCAGAAGTTCTTCATGGAGCAGAACTCGCTCAACTACGACGAGATCATTCCCGAAGAGGAGATCTGGGACTTCAGTTGGCGCGACGCGGTGCTCGGGAGCTAGAAGACGATGCCTGACACCGTCAAGGTTCGCCTTCAGGAGGTGACGAAGCGCTTTCCGGGCGCCACCGAGGTCACGGCTCTCGAAGACGTGTCCTTGGACATCGCGACGGGCGAGTTCGTCTCCATCGTCGGTCCGTCTGGATGCGGGAAATCCACGCTGCTGCGGCTCGTCGCAGGCCTGCACGAGCCCAGCAGCGGGACAGTGGAGATCGCGACGTCCAAGCCCGGTCGACCCAAGACGGCCATGGTCTTCCAGGAGCACGCCCTGTTCCCATGGCTCTCGGTGCGTGACAACGTGATGTTCGGGCCGCGCAACCGCCAGGTTCCCAAGCGGGAGGCGGCACAGATCGCGGACGAGCAGTTGGCCCGACTCGGTCTCGCGAAGTTCGGCGACTTCTATCCCCATCAGCTGTCGGGCGGCATGAAGCAGCGGGTCGGAATCGCCCGCGCGCTCGCCCAGGACGCCGAGATCCTCCTGATGGATGAACCGCTGGGCGCGCTCGATGCGCAGACGAGGACGCTCCTCCAGGAGCAGATCCTGGAGTTGCGTCAGGAGTCGCAGCCGACCGTACTCTACATCACCCACGCGATCGATGAGGCGGTCTTCCTCTCGGACCGCGTCGTGCTGATGTCCGCCCGACCGGGTCGGATCCGGGAGGTGATCGAGCTCGACTTCCCGCTGACTCGCGGTCCCGAACTGCGCGGCACCGAGGAGTTCGCGGCGCTGTCGCAGGGCATCTGGGAGCACCTACGCGTCGAAGTCCAGGCGGCGATGGCGGTGGAGGGAGCGTGACCTGGCGGATGCTGCGCGGGAAGTGGGTCTTCCTGGTGGGCCCGGTCGTCCTCCTGGGGGTGTGGGAGGTGCTCAGCCGCACGGGGATCCTGCGCCCGACGTTCTTCCCGCCGCCGACGGAGATCATTTCGCGCTCCTCGATCGTGCTCGAGGCAGGGCAGGGCATCGCCGACGACATCGGGATCACCGTCCTGCGGGTGCTTATCACGATCGGACTCGCTGTGGTCGTCGGAGTCGCGGTGGGAATCGCCGTGACCGCGTCGAGGTGGACGGAACGCGGCACGAGCACGGTGTTGGCGTTCATCTACCCGATCCCCGGTGTTCTCTTCTTCCCGTTCCTCGCCTTCCTGCTCGGTCGGAATGAGGCAGCGGTGCTCCTCACCGCCCTGGTCACGCCGCTCGTGGTGATGGTGCTCTACACCATCGCCGGCGTGCGCAGCATCGATCCACTCATCCTCGAGGTCGCTCGCAACTACGGAAGCCGCGGAGCGCGGTTCTTCCTCCGCGTGATCGTTCCCGGTGCGCTTCCCTCGATCGTCACGGGCATCCGGATCTCCCTCGGTTTCTCGCTCATCGCGGTGATCGCGATCGAGATGGTCGGAGCCCAGAACGGCCTGGGGAGATTCCTCTGGTCGAACTGGCAGATCCTCCGTGTCACCGACATGTACGTCGCCCTGTTGTGCATCGCGGTCCTGGGGCTCCTCAGTTCACTCGGGTTCGACGCCCTCGCCGACAAGCTCCTGCCGTGGCGGGCCGAGGTGCGGAGGAGATCATGAACAGGACAGCGCGCAACTGGGCCCAGATCTGGGTGATCCCGATCGTCATCGTCATCGTGTGGGAGACCGCCACGCGGATGCAGCTGCTGGACCCGCGGTTCTTCATCCCACTGGGCGATGTCGCCGTCACGACGGTCGATCAACTTGTCAACGGACGGTTGGGGAGCGACCTGCTCACGACCCTGAGCCGGCTCGGTCTGGCGTTCGCACTCGCGGCCGTCGCGGGCGTGGCGCTCGGCGTCGCATCAGGACACTGGCGCGTCATCGAGTGGCTCACCCGACCCATCACCGACACGCTCTACCCGTTGCCGAAGATCGCGATCCTCCCGTTGTTCCTGATCATCGTGGGGCGCGGGGAGTTGGCGTTCATCCTCACCGCATTCGCGACCGCGTTCTTCCAGATCATCATCAGTACGCGCGGCAGCGTGCGGAACGTCAGCCCCGAACTGATCGAAGCCGGACGGAACTTCGGCGCGAACGGCGCGAAGTACTTCACTCGGTTCCTGTTCCCGGCGATCGCCCCCGGCCTGTTCAACGGCCTGCGGCTCGGCCTTGCGACGTGTCTCATCACCCTCGTCGCAGCGGAATTCGTCGGTGCCGATTCAGGGCTCGGCTCGATGATCCACCGTGCCGGCCAGCAGTTCGCCGTCGATCAGATCTACGCCGGCCTCGTCCTGGTCGGAATGATCGGCCTGGTCGTGAACCTCGCTTTCCGCGCTCTGGAACCGCTGCTCCTTCCCTGGCAGAGGCACCACGCGAACGACGAGGGCAGCCTCATCACCTCCGGTGGGTGACCCGGATCACCCGATTCGCGTGATGCGTGCGGGAGACGAGCGCCGCTAGCGTTCCTCGGACGGGGGGTCGGTCGCGCGTGGTCGGTTCACCGCGCGAACGGAAGGCAAAGTGATGAACGAGACCAGCGGCTCAGTGATCGGCACCCCCCTCCCACCGGCACGCACGCTGCCGTTCCCGCCGGCCGCCTCGGGCAGTGTGGCCGGTCGCACGATGCAGGAGTCCACCTACAGCCCGAGACCGCACGAGCGTCATCTGCCGGCCGACGCACCGAACGTCCTGATCATCCTGATCGACGATGCGGGTCCGGCGCTTCCCAGCACGCTCGGTGGGCTGGTGCACACCCCCACGCTCGACCGGGTCCGTGCCAACGGTGTCGGGTACAACCGGTTCCACACGACCGCGATGTGTTCGCCGAGCCGTGCGTCGCTGCTCACGGGCCGGAACCACCATCGCGTCGGCAATGGGCAGATCGCCGAGCTCGCGAACGACTGGGACGGCTACTCCGGTCACATCCCCAAGAGCAGCGCGACCGTGGCGGAGGTCCTCCGACAGTACGGGTACGCGACGGGCGCCTGGGGCAAGTGGCACAACACTCCCGCGGAGGAGACGACGACGGCCGGGCCCTTCGACCGTTGGCCGACCGGCTACGGATTCGAGTACTTCTACGGGTTCCTCGCCGGCGAGGCATCCCAGTACGAACCGAACCTGGTTCGCAACACCACGTCGGTGCTGCCGCCGAAGTCCCCCGAGGAGGGCTACCACCTCAGCGAGGACATCGCCGACGATGCGATGGGATGGCTGCGCAACCACAAGGCGCTGAAGCCCGATCAGCCGTTCTTCATGTACTGGGCGACGGGCGCGCTGCACGGGCCGCACCACATCATGAAGGAGTGGGCAGACAAATACGCCGGGAAGTTCGACGACGGATGGGACGCCTACCGCGAGCGGGCGCACGAGGGCGCGAAAGCCGCCGGATGGATCCCCGAGGACGCCGTGCTCACCCCCCGCCCCGACAGCCTGACGGCATGGGACGACATCCCGGACGACCAGAAGCCGTTCCAGCGCCGCCTGATGGAGGTGGCGGCGGGATTCGGTGAGCACGCGGACGTGCAGGCCGGTCGGCTCATCGACGAGGTCGAGCGGCTCGGGTACGGCGACAACACGATCATCGTGTACATCTGGGGCGACAACGGATCGTCGGGCGAGGGCCAGAACGGCACGATCAGCGAGCTGCTGGCTCAGAACATGATCCCGTCGACCGTCGAGCAGCACATCGCGGCACTCGACGAGCTCGGGGGGCTCGAGGCGCTGGGGACTCCGGCGACCGACAACCAGTACCACGCGGCATGGGCGTGGGCCGGTTCGACGCCGTACCAGGGCATGAAGCTGCTCGCGTCGCACCTCGGCGGCACGCGCAACCCGATGTTCGTGCAGTGGCCCAGCCGCATCGAGCCCGATCCGGTGCCGCGGACCCAGTTCCACCATGTCATCGACGTCGTCCCGACGATCTACGAGATCGTCGGCATCTCGCATCCCGACTTCGTGAACGGGATTCCGCAGGATCCCATCGACGGCATCAGCCTGGCGTATTCGATCGACGACGCGGATGCCGCGGGCCGCCGCCGCACCCAGTACTTCGAGATCATGGGCAGCCGTGCCATCTACTCCGACGGGTGGATGGCGTCGGCGCTCGGTCCGCGACTGCCGTGGGTTCCCGGCGCCCCTCCCGGCATCCGGACCTGGACCCCCGACCAGGACACGTGGGAGCTCTACGACCTCGACCACGACTGGACGCAGGCGGAGGACCTGGCTGCGCAGCACCCGCAGAAGCTCGCCGAGCTGAAGGAGCTGTTCGCGATCGAGGCGGCGAGGAACGAGGCGTTGCCGATCGGCGGTGGGCTCTGGGTGCCGGCGCTGCACCCCGAAGACCGGATCAGTCCCCCCTACACCGAGTGGGAGATGAGCGGGGACACGGTTCGTGTACCCGAGTTCTGCGCCCCTGCGCTCGGGAATCGTCCCAACACGGTGACGATGCAGGTGCAGGTCGGCGAGCGGGCGAACGGGGTGCTCTACAAGCTCGGCGGAGCGGGCGGCGGGCTCACGTGCTTCTTCGCCGACGGGGTGCTCACCTACGAGTACAACCTCTTCCTGATCCAGCGCACCACGGTCGCGTCGGCCGACCCGATCCCGGCCGGCGACGTCACGATCGAGATCGAGACGAGTTACGTCGAGCCCCGGCCGGGCGGCCCCTTGCGGGTCGTGCTCCGCGTCGACGGCACGGAGGTCGGCTCGGGCACGGTTCCCGTGAGCGCGCCGCTGCTCTTCTCGGCCAACGACTGCCTCGACATCGGACGTGCCTACGGCGGGGCCGTGTCGCGTCACTACGCCGACCGGATGCCGTTCGCGTTCGACGGGCGCATCGACCGGGTGCACATCGCGTACTCGGTGCCGCAGGGTTCGTGATCGAAGGGGGTCGCCCGTCAGGCGTCTTCGTCAGTGGCCGTGCGTGGCGATGAGCCGGTTCCAGCTCGCTCGGTCGTCGTGAATCCGAGCGCCGCCAACGCCGAGGGGTTGAAGCCCTTGAACGTCATCCAGAGGCCGATCGTGAGCTCCCAGATGAAGATCGGAGCGAGCGCGATGGCCGCGAACACCGATTGGTCGTGGAGTCCGAACATCGCGGCGATCGCCGACGCCATGAGCAGGGGAGCTCCGATGAGTCCGAGGGCGGGGATCCCCCGCGGCACGAGCCGCGAACGGAACAGCACGTAGCCGAAGCACAGCGCATTGAGCGCCGGAACGAAGCCGGGTCCGAAGAGAGCCGTCTGGTCGCGGACCTCGATCAGGGCCTGGCCGACGGCGATCAGCGCGGCATCGTCGGTGCCGGCGGCGGCGCCGGCCTGGCGCAGGCTCACGATCGACATCAGGGCGATCACGCCGATGATCATCACGGCCGCTTCGAAGCTCCGAGTCGTCACGAAGCCCAGTGACGCGGCCTCGCTCTGCCGCCTCACCACCGGGAACACCGCGACGGCGGTGCCGATGCCCGCGAGCGCGGTGAGCATCTCGAGCACGGCGCCGAAGGCGATCCGCGTGTCCGCGCCACCGTCGCCGACGATATAGGCCGGATCGGTCAGCACGGGCTCGTAGAGGAAGAACGCCGGAATCGAGAAGGCGAACGTCAGCAGGTAGAGCACACCCGCTGCGAGCGCCAGTCGTCTGGTCCTGGTCACGACGATGTTCCTTTCCCCGACCCGAAGCCGAGCTCGAAGTCCGGAGCCCGAGCTGCGAAGCCCGAAGCCCGAAGCCCGAGGCAAGAGCTTGAAACGAGCATCGTGAGAGGCTCGAAGTACGTCAAGGCAGCGAAGCAGAACGAAGAGAGGAGCCGAACGATGGACGACACCCCCTCGAAGAAGCCGACCGCGGCCGCCGAGCCGAAGCTGTTGTCGGGCGGGAACCCGCAGATCCCGAAGGGAGACGGTGACGGTCCCGTGCAGGCGTACATCGCCGCAATGCCGGGATGGAAGCGCGACACCGGGGAGTACCTCGACCGGCTGATCGGAACGACCGTTCCCGGGGTGCACAAGGCCGTGAAGTGGAAGCAGCCGTTCTACGGGAACGAGCGCGACAGCTGGTTCCTCGCGTATCGCTGTTTCACCGAGTACGTGAAGATCACGTTCTTCCGCGGCACCTCCCTCGACCCGATGCCGCCTGAGGACTCGAAGCACCCCGAGCAGCGGCACTTCAGGATCTACGAGCACGACGACCTCGACGAAGCCCAGCTGGTGTCGTGGATCCGTCAGGCGGCCGACCTGCCCGGCGAGAAGCACTGATCCTCACGAACACCGACCTCGGCGCAGGGCAAGGGGCTCGCGTCGAGGCGCCATCCTCAGTTAGCGTCCGGTCAGTGGAGGTGGACCCGATGCGCGAACTGTCGTCACTCGACGAGCTCGTCGAGCTCGTGCGAGCCGAGCCGCCCCTGTACGTGCGCTACTCGGAGGGATACGACGCCGACAGCGAGCGCAACAGCATCGACACCGAGAGCGGCCTGGAGCTCCCCGGGCTCTCGGTCAACCCGCTCGAGGCGGAGCGATGGTGGACGCGTCCCCTCGAGGACTGGCTGGCGCGTCAGCTCTGCCAGTACCGGCACCTGCGTGAGGAGAACCCCGATCGATACCCGTGGGTCCTCACCGGAAGGACGGTCGCGAGGGGGCCCGACTCCGAACCGCTCCTCGCCGATGTCGAGCCGGTCGCTCGCATCTCCGACGAGCTGCTCGATGAGGCGCAGGCACGATACGAACGGAACTTCGACGCCGGTCGCGGCCCCGAGGGCTGAGCACACGGCACTCGGCGACGAGTGTCAATCCCGCGACATCCTCGACCGCTGCCGTTACGTTCGAATGGCAGAGTCGGCCGGGTGGCCGCCTGGGGAGAAGGGATGCCTCGTGTCTCGCAATGTCCGAGCCCTCAAGTGCTCACCCGACGCCGTCTTCGAGGTGCTCGCCGACGGCTGGCTGTATCCCGGATGGGTCGTGGGCGCTTCGCGCATGCGCAATGTCGACTCGAGCTGGCCGGCGCCGGGGAGTGAGCTGCATCATTCGGTGGGCGTGTGGCCGGCACTGATCGACGACGACACCGTGAGCCTCGAATGGAACCCGCCGCGCCGCGCCGTCGTGCGCGCGAAGGGCTGGCCCATCGGCGAGGCACGGGTCACGATCGACGTGCGGTCGCACGGTGACGGATGCCTCGTCCGCATCCAGGAGGAACCGGTCGAGGGTCCGGGCAGCTGGATCCCTCGGTTCCTCACCGATCCGATGCTGTACGTCCGGAACCGCGAGACCCTGCACCGCCTCGCGTACCTGGCCGAAGGCCGCGAAGAGAACGGAGACCGCTGATGGCTGTCGCAGTGGTCGTCGGCGGGTCCGCGGGTCTCGGCCGAGCCGTCGTGCGTGAGCTCGCCGACGCCGGCTGGGATGTCGCCGTCATCGCCCGTGAGATCCGCCGGCTGGCGGCGACCGTCGCCGAGGTGCAGGAGCGTGGGCGGCGGGGATTGTGGGTCTCGACCGACGTGGCCGACGGACACGGGGTGGAGGACGCGGCGCCCCGCATCGAGCGCGAACTCGGCCCCATCGACCTCTGGATCAACGGTCCGATCGGTGCCGTGCACGGCGAGTTCCTCGACGTGGACCCCGCCGACTTCGAGCGTGTGACCGATGTCACCTATCACGGGCTCGTGAACGGCACGCGGGCGGCGCTCTCCCGCATGGTGCCGCGCAATCGGGGGCACGTGATCCAGATCTCCTCGGCCCTCGCCCATCGCGGCCTCCCGCTCCTGTCGGCGTACTGCGCGGCGAAGGCGGCGAGCCGCATCTTCACGGAGTCGGTCACGACCGAGCTCCTGCACCATCGCAGCCGGATCCGCATCTCGCAGATCGACATGCCCGCGCTGGACACGCCGTTCTACAGCTGGTCCAAGAGCCTGATGCAGTGGCGCGCCCGGCCGGTTCCCATCGTGTTCGAGCCCGAGACGGCCGCTCGTGTGGTGATGACCGTGGTGCGGCATCCGCGTCGCCGAACCTGGGTGGGTGAGCCGACGCTGGCGGCCATCGTCGGCAACCGCCTGTCGGGGCGGACGCTCGACCGTCTCGCCGCGACCTTCGGGTACCGTGCGCAGAAGGCCACCGGTGAGCGCGATCCCATGCTGCCGCCCAACCTCAACCGGCCCGTGCCGGCCGATGTCGCCACGCGGGGCGCCTTCGGCGACAAGGCCGTCTCGATGTCGCCGCAGGTCTGGGCGATCACGCATCGACGCACGCTGTCCGCGGTCGGTGCGGCCGTCGCGGCAGCGGCGGTCGGGGCCGTCGCACTGCAAGGGCCGGTCGCGCCGCGGAGACGCAGATGACCGATGCCGACGCCGTCGTCGTCGGCGCCGGCCCGAACGGACTCGCAGCGGCGGTGACGCTCGCCCGCTCGGGCCTCAGGGTCCACGTGCTCGAACGCAACCCGACGATCGGCGGGGGTGCGCGGACGATGGAGGTCACGCTTCCCGGGTTCCGTCACGACATCTGCTCGGCGGTGCATCCGATGGCGGTCGCCTCGCACTTCTTCCGGGAGTTCCAGCTGGCGCGCCGAGTCGAGCTGCGGCATCCGCCCGTGGCCTTCGGGCATCCGCTCGACGGCGGACGCGCCGGGATCGCGTACCCCGACCTCGATCGCACGGCCGAGCGACTCGGCCGTGACGGGCCGGCGTACCGACGGCTCATGGCGCCGCTCGTCGCCCGTGCCGACGGGGTGGCCGAGTTCACCGGGAGCAACCTCGTCGGCGTTCCCAGCGACCTGCTCGCGGCGTCATGGTTCGCACTCCGTTCGCTCGAGCAGGGTTCACCGCTGTGGAACCTGCGGTTCGCCGACGACGTCGTGCCGGCGATGCTGACCGGCGTCGCCGCCCACACGATCCTTCCGATGCCGGGCCTCGCGCCGGCGGGTGCCGGCCTCGCCCTCGGCGCCTACGCGCACGCGGGCGGCTGGCCCATCCCGGTCGGCGGCAGCCAGGCGATCGTCGATGCCCTGGCCGACGACCTCCTCGCCCACGGCGGCTCCATCACGACCGATGCCGAGATCACCGACCTCGGCGACCTTCCGTCGGCACGCGCGGTGCTCCTCGACGTGACACCTCGCGCGCTGCTCCGGATGGCCGGTGATCGGATGCCGCGCCGGTACGCGCGCTCGCTGAGGCGGTTCCGCTACGGCAACGGCGTCGCGAAGGTGGACTTCGCGCTCGCAGGACCGGTGCCGTGGTCGAACTCCGAGCTGCGCTCCGCGGGCACCGTGCACGTCGGCGGAACGCGCGCCGAGATCGCGCAGGCCGAACGCGACGTCGCGCAGGGCCGGCACGCGGGTTCGCCGTACGTGCTCGCATCGCAGCCCTCGATCGTCGACGAATCGCGTGCACCCTCGGGTCAGCACGTGCTGTGGACGTACACGCACGTGCCTCGCGGGTCGGCGATCGATCAGCAGGAGGCCATCACCCGCCAGATCGAGCGATTCGCTCCCGGCTTCCGCGACCTCATCCTCGCCGCATCGAGTCGCACCGCCCTCGATGTCGAACGGTACGACCCGAACTACGTGCTCGGTGATATCGCCGCCGGCGCCCCGTCGCTCGGGCAGCTCGTGCGTCGACCGGTGGTCTCGACCGATCCCTGGCGCACGCCCCTGCCGGGCGTCTACCTCGCCTCGTCGTCGACCCCTCCCGGTCCGGGCGTCACCGGCCTCAACGGCTGGTACGCGGCACTCAGCGCCCTGCGGCACGAGTTCGGAACGCGCGCGCGGCCGAACCTCTCGGTCGGCTGACGGATGTCGCCGCCCCGACGGATGCCGCGGCATCCGTCAGTGCTCGGTGACGACGACGGGCGGCGGCGCGTGAACCGGGGGCCGGTCAGTGCTTCGTGGTGTACCCGGCGTCGACCGGGAGCGACACGCCAGTGACGTAGCGCGCCTTGTCGGAGACGAGCCACGCGATCGCATTGCTGATGTCCTCGGGCTCGATGACGGGAACGTCGAGCAGGTTGGCACGGTCGGTCGCGTATCGCCACTGGTCGGTGATCGGGCCCACCGTATCCATGAGCGCCTCGGCCATGGGCGTGTTGACGCCGGTCGGATGCACGGTGTTCACGCGGATCTTGTGCGGCGCGAGTTCGACCGCGAGGGTCTTCATCAGGTTGACCGTTCCCGCCTTCGCGGCACCGTAGTGGCCCCACGACGGGGTGGCGCGCAGGCCGTCGACCGATGACGTGATCACGATGGAACCGCCGCGGCCGCCCTCGATCATGTGCGGGACGACGGCGCGGATCGACTTGAAGACCCCGGTGAGGTTGGTGTCGATCATGGTCTGCCAGGAGGCGTCGTCGATCGTGTACGTGTTCTGGAAGATCCCGTGGATGCCAGCGTTGGCCAGCAGGATGTCGATGCGGCCGAACTCGGCCATGGCCGTGTCGGCGACGCGCTGCATGTCTTCCGTGTTGCGGACATCGGCCTTCACGGCGACCCCTCGGCGGTCGAGCGCCTCGACCTGGCGCACGGTCTCGGCGAGGTCTTCCTCGGTGGCGAGGCCGTACGACACGTTCCGCACCTCGGCCTCGCCGATGTCGGTCACGACGATGTTCGCGCCCTCTCGGGCGAGCGCGACGGCGTGCGAGCGGCCTTGGCCGCGTCCGCCGCCGGTGATCACAACTGTCTGGCCTTCAAGACTTCCCATGGTCATTCCCCTCTCGCTTGCGACGTCGCACTTTCGAAGCGGACGTCGGGCGGGCTGAACCGTCCATTATATGGCACTCAGTGCCACAATTCTGGGAAGGACGTGTGCGCCGGCTCTCGGCGCAGCGGAGTGAGCGCCTTCGCGCGTTGGACGCATGCCACGTGTGTCGGGATGCCGCGAGTGCGACGGATGCCGCGGCATCCGTCACTGCTCGGTCGGCTCCTCCTCGGAGACCGGCACGCGCACGGTGAGCCCACCCGGGTCGATCCAGGTGCGGAAGGCGTTGGCACGACCGAAGCTGTCGCCGTCGAGCTCCACCTCCTCGGGGCGGCTGAGCAGCACGTCGAGGCGCTTGCCCTTGACGTAGCGCAGGGCGTCGACGTCGCGGCCGACGAGCTTGCGGCCGAGCTTGGTGCGGCGCAGCACCCCGTTCTCCCAGATCACCTTCATCACGATCTGCAGCCAGCCCCAGGCGCTCTCGGGGCGGAGGAACACGGCCTCGAATCGGCCGTCGTCGATGGCCGCGGTGGGCAGCAGCAGGATGTTCGCGGGAAGGGACCCGCAGTTGCCGATGATCAGCGTGTGGGCCGAGACCGTGCGCGTCGGGCGTCCGTCGAGGCGGTACCGCATGCGCATCCGGTTCTTGTCGCGGAGCGCCTTGCGGATGGCATCGACGTAGGCGAGCCATCCGACCTTGGCCTTCAATTCCTCGTCGGTCTCCGAGAGCATCTTGGCGTCGAGTCCGAACCCGGCCATCACGAGGTAGGCGGCCCGATCGACGGAGCCGCCTTCGCGGCGGATCTCGGCCCAGGCGAGGTCGATCTTGCGGTCGGCACCGTCGAAGGCGACCCGGATCGAGTGCTCCATGTCGTCGAGGGTGAGGTCGAGGTTGCGCGCGAGGAGGTTGCCCGTGCCCGACGGCAGCAGCGCCAACGAGGCCGATGTGCCACCGAGCACCTGCGCGACGTTGCGGATGGTTCCGTCACCGCCCGCCGCGATGATCATGTCGGCGCCCGCCTCGAGCGCCTGCTCGGCCTGTCCGAGACCGGGATCCTCCACGGTCGTCTCGAACCACAGCGTCTCGGCCCACTCCGCCGTCGCCGGCTCGGCGGCCACCGCGGCTCGGAGCACCTCCGCGTCGACCTTCACCGGGTTGTAGATGATCGCGGCCCGACGCTGTCCGGTCGCGGACGAGGTCGACTCGCGGCCCTCGGTGCCGTGTTCCACCCCGGTCAGCGCTCGACGTCCTCTGGATCGAGGTCGACGTCGCCCGCGTCGTCGGGGCCGCCCGTGCCCGGCACGGCGTTGATCTGCGAGGCGTCGATGTCGGCGTCGTCGGCGATGGCATCGGGCAGCGGATCATCTTGCTTGGCGGCCGTCTCGGTCTCGCTGCCGGGGCTGTAGCTGACGTCCTTGCGGGTCTGCTCGCGGTCATCGAGTGGTGCGGGCTCGCCGCGACCCCGCTCGGGATTCGGGCGGGCGCCCGTCTCGTCAGGTGTACTCATGTGCCGAGCCTAGGTCGGCCGGCCCGAGGGGCGCAGCCCCTTGACAGGTGCCCGGATGCGCGACGTCGGCCCGAACGGGGGGTTGCGCGCAAGCCCTGATGGTGTCGGTGGCTGCTCGCTATGCTGTGCAGGTCTGCTGACACGAGGGGATCACATCATGCAACGAATCATGACGTCCGCCGCAATCGTCTTCACCGGGGCGCTGTTGTTCACCGGCTGCGCGGCCGGCGGCGGCGGTGGTGGCGAGACGGCGGCCACAGGATGCGACGCCATCAGCACCGAGGTGCGCGACATCTCGAACGGCGCCCAGAACGCCCTTGCCGCCGGAGGCGACCCGGCAGACGTGAACGACGCGCTCGAGGGCTACAGCGAACGGGTCGACGCCCTCGAAGAGGAGGCTGACGGCGACGTCTCCGAGGCGCTCGACGCGCTCGACGAGAAGATCGACGACGCGGCCGATTTCGCTGAGACCCTGCCCAGCGACCCCGAGGCCGAAGTCGATGACGAGGCCGTGGCCGAGCACCAGTCCGCCATCCAAGACGCGGCGACGGCCGTGAACGACGCCTGCAGCGACGAAGGCTGATCCAGCGCAGCACGCGACCCGACGGCGCGAGGCATCAGCACGACGGATGCCTCGCGCCGCCGCGTCTCAGGACGCCGCCTTCTTCTTCGCCGCCGTCGACTTCGAGCTCGACTTCTTCGCGGCGGGCTTCTTGGTGCCGCTCGACGCCGACGTCTTCTTCGCGGCATCCGACTTCGATGAACCCGAACCCGAGGCCGCACCCGAACCCGCGCCCGTTCCGCCCTCGCGCTTCGAGGCGATCGACTGGCGCAGCGCCTCCATGAGGTCGATGACCTCGCCGCCTTCCTCCTCGGGCTGCTCGCCGAACGTCGCGGCCGTGTCGACCGCATCGCCCTGCTCGAGCTTGGCCTTGATGAGCGTGCGGAGCTCCTGCTGGTACTCGTCGACGTACTGCTCGGGCTCGAAGTCGGCGACGAGGCTCTCGACGAGCTGCTTCGACAGGTCGAGCTCCTTCGTCGAGATCTTCACCGGCTCATCGAGCGACGGGAACTCGGCGGCACGCACCTCATCGCTCCACAGCAGTGTCTGCACGACCAGCACGTCATCGCGCACGCGAAGCGCTGCGAGCCGCGTCTTCTGGCGCAGTGCCATGCGCACGATCGCCGTACGGTCGGTCGACTCGAGCGTGCGACGCAGCAGCACGTACGCCTTGCTGGAGGCGGAGTCGGGTTCGAGGTAATAGCTCCGGTCGAACATGATCGGATCGATCTGCTCGGTCGGCACGAACTCGATCACCTCGATCTCGCGGCTGCGTTCAGCCGGAAGGGACTTGAGGTCCTCGTCGGTGATGATGACGGTGCGCTCGCCGTCGTCGTAGGCCTTGTCGATGTTCTTGTACTCGACGACCTCGCCATCGATCTCGCAGACGCGCTGGTAGCGGATGCGGCCACCGTCCGCGTCGTGAACCTGATGCAGGGACACGTCGTGGTCCTGGGTCGCGCTGTACAACTTGACGGGCACATTGACCAGGCCGAATGTGACCGCGCCTTTCCAGACGGCTCGCATGCCTACCAGTACACACCCCCGGATGCCGCGTGGGAACCCTCTTGCACCGGGGCTCGGCCCGCGGCCCCCGCCCCGCGCGCCCCCGCAGCCCGGCGTTTGTAGGACATCGGAGCCTCGGTAGGGCGCTGGGGGTCGCAGGAGTCCTACGAACCCGGGAATGTCCTACAAACCCGAAGTGGGATGAGCGTGCTGCGACGCTGCCCCGCTGCAAGGATGGAGGAATGGCCGAGACGCGCCAGATGGTGGAGGTCGACGGCCGGAGACTCCGGCTGACGAACCTCGAGAAGGTCATGTATCCCGAGACCGGCATGACCAAGGGCGAGGTCATCTCGTACTACGCCGAGGTCGCGCCCGTCATGGTGCCGCTCGTCGCGGGGCGTCCGGTCACGCGCAAGCGCTGGGTGCACGGCGTCGGGACTCCGGATGACCCGCAGTCGTCGTTCTTCGAGAAGAACCTCGAGCACGCGCCCGACTGGATCCGCACCGGTGTGATCCGCCACTCCGACGGGCCGAAGACCTACCCGATCGCGGGCGACCGGGCGACGCTCGTGTGGCTCGGGCAGCAGGCCGCGCTGGAGCTGCACGTGCCGCAGTGGCGATTCGATGCGAAGGGTGAGCCGGGGCATCCCGATCGGATCGTCTTCGACCTCGACCCCGGCGAGGGCATGGGGTTGGCCGAGTGCGCCGAGGCCGCCCGACTCGTGCGCGACCTGCTGGCCGGCATGGGCCTCGAGGCGATGCCCGTGACGAGCGGCAGCAAGGGCATCCACCTGTACGCGGCGCTGGACGGAAGGCAGACCTCGGATCAGGTCTCAGCGGTGGCGAAGGAGCTGGCGCAGGCGCTCGAGGCCGATCACCCCGAGCTCATCGTGTCGAGCATGCGCAAGACGCTGCGGTCGGGCCGGGTGTTCATCGACTGGAGCCAGAACAACGGCAAGAAGACGACGATCGCCCCGTACTCGCTGCGCGGGCGGTTCCGCCCGACGGTCGCGGCGCCTCGCACCTGGGAGGAGCTCGACGACCCCGACCTGCGGCACCTCGAGGCGCACGAGGTGCTCGAGCGCGTGGCATCCCGACCCGATCCGCTCGCCGTGATCACCGCGGCGTCGTCTGCGCAGGCCGGGCCGCTCGCCGAGTACCTCTCGATGCGCAAGCCGGGAGTCACGCCCGAACCTATGCCCGAGTCGAGCTGGGGATCGCCGGGCGACGGCGACCCGCGGTTCGTCATCCAGGAGCACCACGCCCGGCGCCTGCACTACGACCTGCGGCTCGAGCGCGACGGCGTGCTGAAGAGCTGGGCGGTACCGAAGGGGGTTCCGGATGACCCGGGCGTGAACCATCTCGCGGTGCAGACCGAAGACCACCCGATGGAGTACCTCGTCTTCGAGGGCACCATCCCGAAGGGCGAGTACGGCGCCGGATCCATGACGATCTGGGACACGGGCACCTACGAGACCGAGAAGTGGCGCGACGAGGAGGTGATCGTCGACCTGGCCGGGCAGCCCGGGGGGCCGCTCGCCGGGCGGGTCCGTCTCGCGCTGATCCGCACCGAGGGATCGGGGGAGAAGAGCAACTGGTTGCTCCACCGCATGAAGGACCAGCGACCCGGGCACTGGGCTTCCGGCGATCGAGGAGCGCCGCGCGAGGCGCGACGCGTCTCGGGATCGGAGGAGGAGGGTCTCGATACGCGTCCGCCTGCCGCTGGCGCTACTCGACCACCGGATGAGGATGACGACGAGGTCGTGCCGCCCATCCTCGAGCGACCCATGCTCGCGACATCCGGCACCCTCGGCCTCGTGCGCGGTGACGAGTGGGCGCTCGAATGGAAGTGGGACGGGATCCGGGTGCTCGCCCGCGTCGATGACGGGCGGGTGCGCCTGCTGAGCCGCAGGGGCAACGACGTGACGGCCACGTATCCCGAGCTCGCGGCGCTCCCGCGCGTCCTGCGGGGCGATGCGCTCGTCGACGGCGAGATCGTCGCCCTCGACGAGACGGGGCGTCCCAGCTTCGAGCGCATGCAGCAACGGATGAACCTCACGCGTCCTCGGGAGATCGAGCGGGTCGCGGCATCCGTCCCCGTGCGACTGCTGCTCTTCGACGTGCTCGAGATCGCGGGGTCATCGGTGATGCAGCTTCCGTACCGGCGGCGCCGGGAGCTGCTCGGGCGACTCGTGCGCCCGCGGCGGGGCCTGCCGATCGAAGTGCCATCCGCGGCATCCGGCACCCCCGAGGAGGCGTATGAGGAGAGCCGCCGTCTCGGCCTCGAGGGCCTCGTCGCGAAGCGCCTCGACTCGGTCTACCGGCCGGGGGTGCGAACCGACGACTGGCTGAAGCTCAAGCTCAGCCACACCCAGGAGGTCGGGATCGGCGGGTACCGAAGGGGCACCGGTACGCGCACCGGGCGCATCCGGTCGCTGCTCGTCGGCATCCCGGGACCCGACGGCCTCGAGTACGCGGGTCGCGTGGGCAGCGGCCTGCGCGAGGTCGAGTCCGAACGACTCCTCAGCGCCCTCGACGCTCGCCGACGCGACACGTCGCCCTTCATCGAGGTACCGGCACCCGATGTCGCCGACGCCGTCTGGGTCGAGCCCGAGCTCGTCGGAGAGATCGAATTCGGGGAGTGGACCCGCACCGGCGTCGCCCGACATCCGCGATGGCGCGGGCTGCGACCCGACAAGTCTCCCGGCGACGTCGTCAGGGAATCGTGATACCCCATTCGGGGGGAGTATTGAGTAGGCTCCAGATTGTGGGCACCCTCTACTATGGCGATTCTGGAACACCGATCGGCATCGAAGATCGTGCGCTTGCGCACCTGAAGATCGCGATCACGACGAAGTTGCGACGCGGTGAGAGCTTCACCCTGTCGTGGATGCATCCGACGGACCAGCCCCGCGGCCGCAGCACCCTGTGGTTGCACCCCTCGATCCCGCTCCGGTTCGTGTTCGACCTGCCCGAGCAGCCCGAACTCAGCCGGGACTGGGTCGAGGAGCTCATGCGGTCGGCGAACAGCACCGGCGGCATCATGCTCGTCGAGGAGCACATCGGCACGCAGGCCCCGGCGCGCGAGACCCAGCCCCTGTCCGCCGGCTGACGCAGAACCGCGCCGGTGGCCGGCGTCACTCGTCGATCGCCGCTCGTTCCTCACCATCGGCGCCGAGGAGCTCGAGCAGGGCGCGCTCCCGGCTGCCGCGCAGGCTGATGGTGCGCCCGCGTTCGTACTCCGAGATCACCCGTGGATCGACGTAGCTCGCCTTCGCAATCGTGGGCGTGTTGCCGAGTACCGAGCTCGCGTGCTCGATGGCGTCCCGGATGCCGCGTGCCCGCGCCCGCGCGGTGCTCTCGACGCCCAGCTGGGCGAGCGCGTCGGCGGCGGCGATGGTGCCCCGGAGCGTGCGGAAGTCCTTCGCGGTGAAGTCGCCGCCCGTGCGAGCCCGGATGTCCTCGTTCACGTCCGACGCCCCGACCGCGCGCATGCGCCGGCCGTCCTCCTTCCAGGCGTAGAGCCGTGCCGCTGCGGAGCGCTCGGTCATGCGGTCGACGAACGCCGCGAGCGAGGCATCCTCCATCTGCACCACCTGCGCGATCCCACCCTTGGCGCGGAATCGGAATCGCACCGTCTCGGAGCCCTCGAGCGAGGCGTTGCGCACCAGCAGCGTCGTGAGACCGCGACTGCGGAAGCCCGCGAGCGACTCCTCGGAACCGATGCGGATGGCCCCGAGGTCGAGCGTCCGGAAGGCGGCCGCGAGCACGCGCTCGCGGGGCAGCTCCTCGAGCTTGAGATCTCGCTGCACGCCCGGGCGTGCGAGGGGCAGAGCGCGGGCGAGTGCCGTCATGCGGAGGAACTTCTCGGCGTCCTGCTTCTCACGCCAGACGGGGTGGTAGATGTACTGGCGGCGGCCGGCCGCATCGACGCCCACCGCGAGCACGTGAGCGTTGGGAGCGTCCGCGATCCAGACGTTCTCCCACGCGGGTGGCACGGCCAGGTCGGCGATGCGAGCTCGCTCGGCCCGCCCGGCGGGGGTGCCGTCGGTGTGGACGTAGGCGAAGCCGCGTCCGCGTCGCACGCGCATGAAGCCGGGGGAGACGTACGGTTCGACCCGTTTCAGTCGCGGCATCCGCGGCTCAGTGGTTCCGAAGGGCCGAGATGAGCTCGGACTTGCGCTTCTTGCTGTACCCCGAGAGGCCCAGCTCCTTCGCGCGCTTCTTCAGCCGCTCGACCGTCCAGTCCTCGTAGTCTCCGGCCTTGCCGCCCTTTCGTCCGACCGCGCTGCGGCCGCGGTTGGCCGCGGCATTGGAGATGCGCGCGGCCTTCTCCTTCGACGCTCCGTCCTCACGGAGCTCCTCGTAGAGTTCGGGATCCTTCAGCGATGAGTTCTTGCGTCCGGGCATCGTTCTCTCCTTTCCTTTCGATTCACAGGCCGCGGCCGCCGGTGACCGGCAACACGGCACCCGAGACGTACGACGCCTCCTCCGACGCCAGGTACACGTACGCGCCGGCGAGTTCCGCGGGCTGGCCGGCACGGCCGAGCGGCGTGTTCCGGCCGAACTCGGGCAGCTTCTCGGGCCATCCGGTCGCCGGGATGAGGGGCGTCCAGATCGGACCAGGGGCGACGGCATTGACCCGGATGCCGCGTGGCCCGAGCTCCTCGGCGAGCGCCTTGGTGAACGCCCACAGCGCCGCCTTGGTCATCGCGTAGTCGACGAGTTCGGTCGAGGGATCGAAGCCCTGGATCGACGTCGTCGTGATGATGCTCGACCCGGGCTCCATCAGCGGAACGGCCGCCCGCGCCAGGAACACGGGCGCGAAGATGTTCACCCGCATCACGCTCTCGAAGTCGGCGGTGGGAATCTCGTCGATGCCGCCCCGGTTTCGTTGATGCGCCGCGTTCAGCACGAGCAGGTCGATACCGCCGAACGCCTGGTCGGTGTGTTCGATGAGCTCCTTGCAGTGCCGTTCGCTCCGCAGGTCGCCGGGCAGCAGGAGCGGGTCGCTTCCGGCATCCGTGATCCACTCGGCGGTCTCCTTCGCGTCGGCCTCCTCGCTCGGGAGATAGGAGATGGCCACCCGGGCGCCCTCCCGCGCGAACGCGATGGCGACCGCGCGACCGATGCCGGAGTCGCCGCCCGTGATGAGCGCGTGCCGGCCCTCGAGCCGTCGGCTGCCGCGATAGCTCTGCTCGCCGTGATCGGGCTGGGGGGCCATCCGCTCGGTGAGTCCCGGGGGAGCTTGCTCCTGTTTCGGGAACCGATCCGTGGTGTGCTTCGTGGTCGGATCGATGAGCTGCTCGTTCATCCACATCCCCTTCGCATCGCTGCCACGCTACGCCCGCCGGCGTGACCGCCGCAGGGGTTGACATGGCCGTCGGATGCCTCGGATCGCGTGGGCCCGCCGCCCGGGCATATGCTGTGAGTCGTGGGCACCCTCTACTACGGCGACTCCGGGACGCCGATCGGTATCGAAGACCGCGCACTCGCGCACCTCAAGATCGCGGTCACGACGAAGTTGCGCCGCGGCGAGAGCTTCACGCTGTCATGGCAGCACACCGACGACCAGCCACGGGGGCGCAGCACGCTCTGGCTGCATCCGTCGATCCCACTCCGGTTCGTGTTCGATGAGCCCGAAGCACCCGAACTCAGCCGCACGTGGATCGAAGACCTCATGCGGTCGGCCAACAGCACCGGCGGCATCCAACTCGTACCCGAGAACCTCGACAACGAGCCGATCGCCGCCCAGCCCGACCAGCCGGTGCAGGTCGGCGTCGACGTGCAGCAGGTCGAGAAGTCCGCAGGCGACGAGGCGAAGCCCGAGTAGGGCCCCGCCTCGTCGAGTTGCGTCGGTCGGGCGATCACACGTTCAGGCCGGTATCGCCACGGGTGGTCTCACCACCGTGGATCTCGCCTCGCCATGCGCCCGTAGGCGTGTAGCGCCGCTCGATGAACTCCTTGAATTTCTTCAGGTCGGACTTGACCTGCAGGTCGTCGAGCTGAAGCGCCGCGCCCGCGTGCTCCGTGAAGCCCTCAGGGTCCCACTCGATCTCGAGGTCCACGCGCGTCGAGTCGGTACCGGCGGGAGCGAACGTCACGCGACCGCGGTGCGTCACCTCGCCCACGCTTCGCCAGGTGACGTGCTTGTCGGGCACCTGGTCGCCGATCTCGGCATCGAATTCGCGTCGGACGCCGCCGATCGAGACCACCCAGTGCGTCAGCTCGTCATCGATCTGGGTGATGGATTCGACGCCGCCCATGAACTCGGGGAACGTCTCGAATTGCGTCCACTGGTCGTACGCCACGCGCACCGGCACATCGACGTCGATGGACGAGGTCAGGGTCGTGCTCATGTCTTACTCCCTTCCGGGCACCGGTCGGTGTCCGACCAGCCACGTTAGGCGTCGCCGCCGCCCGGCGGCCAAGGGGTTGCCGCCCCATCGAGCGGCTGCTAGACGTGAGGTGGACGAGGAGGACGGATGGACGCGACGCACGGTTCCTCGACACCGGGCCGAGTTGCGATCGAACGGTGGTGGCCCAGGCTGTCGATCGCTGCGAGGCATCGGGTGCTCGAGGATCTCGAGGCGGAACTCGATGACGAGACGGCCGCCGAGATCGAGTCGCTGACCGGCGAGCAGGCGCCCGATCGGCTGACACCGGGCGAACGGGCGTACATCCGCACCCAGATCGAGGCGGTCGACTGACGGCTCGCCTACTCGCCCTCGAGAGGTTCGTGCTCGGTGGGCTCGGGCACGAACTGCAGGCCCGAGGTGCTGTTGGCCGCCAGCAGCATCTGCTCGATCCACAACCGGTTCAGCGTCGGCGGGCGGTTCCCGCTGAAGACGAACTGGAGTGGGATGGACTCGTGCAGCCAGATCGTCGTTCGGCCGCTGCCCTGCTCCACTCCGTGCTCCCACGTCAGCGAGAAGCTCTCGGACCGTCGGAGCTTGTTGAGTATCGCCACGCGCAGGTGGGCGAGCGTGCGGTCGTCGATCTCGAGCTCGCGCGACGAGGAGTTGTAGATGAGCTTGCCCATGGCGGAACTCTAGCCCGCGACCGGCCCATCTGAGGAGTCGTCTGTCGGCCCGGGGGTGAGAAGCGCTTCTCCGGGAGAAGCGCTTCTGTCAAGCCCCTACCCCTGAGAAGCGCGCCGTCCGTACGTTTGCGCTGAGAGCCGGCCACAAGCCGGCGCCCGGCCGTGCGCCGGGCCGGGAAACGGAGGATGTCATGCACCGAGTTCGAAGCGGGTTGGCCCTGACCGCCGCGACCGCACTGCTCCTGACCGGCTGCGCCGTCGGCACGGGCGGGTCGGCGTCGGATGATGACACCGACTACGACCCCGACGCCGAACTGAGCGGCGAACTCTCGGTCATGGGGTTCTCGGGCGTCGACGAGGTCGCCACCTCGCGTGTCGAGTACACCGAGGGCGAGCTCGGAGACGTCGACGTGAAGCTCATCGAGGGCGACCTCGACATCCAGCAGTTCCTCTCGGCCGTGGCATCCGGCGAGCCGCCCGAACTCCTGTACGCCGACCGCGACCAGATCGGCTCGCTCGCCGCTCGCGGCGCGCTCCTCCCGCTCGACCGCTGCATCGACGGCGAGGGCATCGACATGGAGCAGTACCGCGAATCGGCGGTCGACCAGGTGACCCTCGACGGCCAGGTGTACGGCATCCCCGAGTTCAACCAGGTGCAGGTGACCATGGCCAACGCAGACCTGCTCAGCGCGGCCGGAGTCACCATCGAGGACGTGAACGGCTCCGACCGTGAGGCCATGACCGCCGCGAACCAGGCCCTGACCAAGTCGAACGGCGGCGCCCTCACGGTGATCGGCGTGGACTCCAAGCTTCCCGAGTTCCTCCCGCTCTGGGTGGCGGCATCCGGCGGGTCGCTCCTCTCCGAGGACGGCAGGACGGCGAGCCTCGACTCGCAGGAGGCGATCGACTCGCTCACGTGGGCGGTCGGGATCTACGACGATCAGGGCGGCTTCAGCAAGGTGAAGGCGTTCCGCGACTCGGCCGACTTCTTCGGTGCGGGCAACCAGTTCGCGACCAGCGTGCTCGGCGCCATGCCGATGGAGCAGTGGTACATCAACGTGCTGAACGAGGTGTCGCCCGATGCCCCGATGGCATTCGACACCGTGCGCACCACCGAGGGCGAGCCGATCGCCTTCGCCGGCGGCTCCGCGTGGGCGATTCCCTCGGGAACCCAGAATGCGGCGGCCGCGTGCCGGTGGGCCAAGCTCATGACGTCGGTCGACGCGTGGAAGGTCGCGGCGGACGCACGTCTCAGCGCTCGTGAGGCCGAGGGCAAGCCCTTCACCGGCATCCTCACCGGGAACACGGTCGCCGACGAGCAGATCCGCGAGATGGTGACGTCGGGAGGGGAGCCGTGGGATTCGGGCATCGAGGCGATGTACGAGGCCAACGACCACACGGTGTCGCTGCCGGCGAACCCTGCGGATGCCGAGTTCGAGCAGGCCATGCAGGACGCGGTGAACAGCGTGCTGAACGGTGAGGCCACACCCGAGGAGGCGCTCGCCAAGGCGCAGGAGACGGCGCAGAAGGCCCTCGATGAGGGCTGGCAGACCATCGAGGAACGCGGCGGAGAATGACCAGCGAGGCCATCCGCGCGGGCGGCCGGGTGTCTGAACGGCAGGTCGTCCCGCCGGAGGAGCGCGAGCGCAACCGCAAGCGGGCCAGCCGGCGGAACATCCTCTCGGCCATGCTGTTCCTGAGCCCGTGGATCGTCGGTTTCCTCGTCTTCACGGCTTGGCCGATGATCTACAGCGCGTACCTCTCGCTGACCGACTACGACGTCATCAACAACCCGAACTTCATCGGGTTCGAGAACTACGCCGAGATGATGTCGGACCCGAAGATCCTGCTCGCGTTGGGCAACACCGCGTTCTTCACGCTCGTGCAGGTGCCGCTCTACGTGATCGTCTCACTCGCGCTGGCGCTCCTGCTCGACCGGGCAGGACGCGCGTCCGGCTTCTTCCGCACCGTGTTCTTCCTGCCCAAGATGACGCCGCCGGTGGCGGTCGGCGTGCTGTTTCTGCTCCTCTTCAACGGGCAGACCGGGCTCGTCAACACCGTGCTCGGATGGTTCGGCATCAACGGCCCCGCCTGGACGACCGACCCGGCGTGGGTGAAGCCGGGACTGATCTTCATGTCGCTGTGGACGGTCGGGGCATCCGTCATCATCCTGCTCGCGGCGCTGCGCAACGTGCCCGAGACCCTGTACGAGTCGGCGAAGCTCGACGGTGCGGGGTTCTGGCGCACGTCGTTCAGCGTCACCCTGCCGATGATCAGCCCCGCCCTGTTCTTCATCATCATCGTGAACACGATCGCCGGGCTGCAGACCTTCGACGAGGCGTACACCGCGTTCTTCGGCGCCGGCAACACGACCTACAGCAATGACGCCGCGCTGTTCTACGTCATCTACCTGTTCCAGCAGGCGTTCGAGTTCCTGAACATGGGGTACGCGTCGGCGATGGCCTGGCTGCTGTTCCTCGTGATCATGATCGTCACGGCGATCCAGCTCCTCGTCTCTCGCAAGCTCGTCTACTACGAGGGGGACCGATGACCGGCATCGATGTCGACCTGCCGGTGGGCGGTGTCGCCGCCCCGGCACCGCGGCGGGAGCCCGCGCTGGCGACCGTTCCCACGGTCTCGACGCCATCCGAGGTCGAGCGGCTGCGGCACACGGGCCGGCGCCGGCCGCGGACCAAGGTCGGCCGGGTGCTGGCGTGGATCGCGCTGGCACTGCTCGGCCTGATCTTCGTCTACCCGTTCGTCTGGCTCGTGAGCGCCTCCTTCAAGCCGCGAACCGAGGTCTTCGACAATCGACTCATCCCGCAGAGCTTCACGTTCGACAACTACGTGCAGGTCTGGCAGGAGGCTCCCCTCGCCCTCTGGCTCATGAACACCGTGATCGTCACGGTGCTCGCCGCCGTCACGGTGACCCTCTCCAGCGCCATGGTGGCGTGGGGCTTCTCCTACTTCCGCTTCCGGGGCCGCGGTGCCCTGTTCGGCCTCGTGCTCGCCACGATGATGCTGCCGGGTGCCGTCACGATGATCCCGGTCTTCCTCATCTGGAACGGACTCGGCCAAGTCGGCACGCTCACCCCCCTGTGGGCCGGCAACCTGTTCGGCAGCGCGTTCTACATCTTCCTGCTGCGGCAGTTCTTCCTCGGGCTTCCGCGCGACCTGTTCGAGGCGGCCCGGGTCGACGGGGCATCCCAGTGGGGCATCTTCTGGAGGATCGCACTTCCGCTCTGCAAGCCCGCCCTCGCGGTGACGCTCGTCTTCGAGGTGCAGGCCGTGTGGACCGACCTCATGCGAGCGCTGATCTACCTTCGCGACTCCGCCACGTTCACCGTGCCGCGAGGCCTCAAAGCGCTCGTCGATGCCTTCGGCTTCGGAGGCGAGTGGCACTGGGAGATCATCATCACGGCAAGCGTGATCACCACCATTCCGATGATCATCATCTTCTTCGTCGCCCAGCGTCAGATCATCGACGGGGTCGCATCGACCGGAATCAAGGGCTGACGCCGAAGGGGCCCCGATCCGCTGGATCCGCCGCGGATCAGATCACGTGACTCCCGGGATCGAGCGGGTCATCGCTCGCGCGGCTCGGCTTCCTGGGGTCGAGCGGGTCCCTCACCGGGGGTGGCTCGATGGCGGCATCCGCGGGGTCGTCGTAGGCGGCCGCAGGCGTCACATCGCGCGCCACGTGATGGAGATCATCGGGTACGCCTACTTCGGGCCCCGCGGTCTCGGTCGTCGGCGCCTCGGTGCGGCCGGCCGACTGCTGCATGGTGTTGCTCCTCTCGTGCTCGCGGACGCTTCGGGGCATCCGCTCCTTCAGGCTAGGTCGGATGCCGCAGTGCGACGATGCCCTTGACGATCTCGCATCGCGTGCTATGAGGTTCCCTCAGTGCGAGCGCGGCGCCTCGCGCAACGATGGATCGAGGTGCTCGGCGCCGTCGCGGAGCGTGACCCGGCCCTCATCCACCACGGCGACGTCGCGCCAGTCGACGAGGAACATCCCCCGATGCAGCCACCGCTGCGGCCGCGCGACGATCGCCGGCGCATGCTCATCACGGCGCTCGAAGCCCCAGGTGGAGAACCGGCTCCTCGGGCTGACGAGGATGCCGACCACCACGGTGTCGGCGAGCAGCTGCCGCGGCCGGCCCGAGACCTCGAGGCGTACGTCGACGAGCGCACCGAGTCGACGCCCGTGCGCGTCGACGACGTCGGAGCCGAGGAGGTCACTCAGGATCATGTCGACCTCCCGGGATGCGACCGATGATGTGATCGCTGACCCATCGCTCGGCCCACGTCGCATCCAGCGTGTCGCCCGCGACGCCGAGCCGGATGGCCGTGCCGATCTCGGCGACCAGCTCCCAGGGGATGCGGACCCGCCGCGAGGGCGGCGGCCTGCCGCCGAAGATCCGCGTCGCGAGGTCCGATCCCGTGAGGATCGCCGTGACCCTCGGCGGCGCGGCATCCCGATCGATGGCCGCTCCGAGTTCGATGCCGACGAGCTCGAGGTCGTCCACGGTGGTCACCGGCACGTCGTCGCGGTCGAGCACCTGGCGGTCGAGCAGGTGCAGATGCGCGTCCAGCGCGCGTCCGATGGCTCGACGGTCGTTCATGCGCCCCCTCCCGTGATGATGAGCAGTGGGATGGCCGCGATCGCCGCGATCAGGATGATGACCAGGTACACCGTGCCGATGGCGTTCATGCCGCGGCCGTTCACCCGGTCGCCCATGTACTCGCGGTCGTTCGCGATGATCAGGATCGGCAGGTACGTGAGCGGCAGCGCGACCGCCGAGAACACCACCGAGAACTCGGTGACGACGATCGGGTCGACGCCGGTGGCGAGGATCGCGACGGCGACGAAGAGGCAGATGATCATCGACAGGTGGAACCGGGCCGCCTTCGCCGGCCTGCGGAACTTGCCCCACGACCACCCGAAGTACTGCGCCAACGTGTACCCGCTCGACAGCGTCGTCTCGAGGGCCGCGCCGAACGTCGCGGCGAGGATCCCGACGATCGCGAACGCCAACGCCACCTTGCCGCCGGCATCCGCGACCGGCAGCACGACCTGGCTGAGGCTCGTCACGTCGATCGACGCCGGCAGCAGCACCACCGCGGCGCAGCCGGCGATGGCGATCGAGAGCAGGCCGCCGAGCGGAAAGCCGACCAGCACGTTGAGGCGCGACGTCGCGAGGTCCTTCTCCGTCCACCGCTCCTCGATCGCGCCCGACGAGAAGAAGAACACCTCGTACGGGGTCATCGCCGCGCCGAACAGGGCGACCGCGAAGAACCAGTAGGTCGCGACCGGCTCATCCTGCGGCGTCCCGCGTTGCAGTGCCTGGCCCGCGAGCGCATTCCAGTCGGGCGCGAGCATGAAGAGCGCGACGGCGAACACGATGAGCGTGAGACCGAGCAGGCCGGTGACGTTCTCGAGCAGCCTGAAGCGCGCCCGCCACACGGCGATCCACACCCCGAATGCCGCGACGGGCATCCAGAGCAGTGGGTCGACGGATGTCGCGAGCTGCAACGCGAGCGCCACACCGCCGATCTCCGCCGTCAGCGTGAGGAGGTTGATCAGGAAGGAGGCGCCGAGGTTCGCGAGACCCGCCCGCGGGCCGAGCCGCTCGCGGATGATCTCGAAGGTGGCCCGCCCACTCACCGCAGCCACTCGGCCCGACATCTGGGCGAAGACGCAGATCCCGACCACGCCGACGAGCACGACCCACGCGAGGCCGAGTCCGAACCGCGACCCGACGACGGCGTTGGTGACCAGGTCGCCGATGTCGACGAACCCGCCGATGGCGGTGAGGATCCCGAGGGCGACGGAGAAGAGGCGCTTCATCGCGTACCACCCGGTGCGCCGAGGGCGTCGAGCGCCTCCTCGGCCTCGTCGAGGGCGGGCTCCACCGCGTCGAGGGTACCGATTCCCGCCATCGCGTCGAGCGCCTCGTTGACCGCCGTCACGCCGAGCGCGAGCGCGTCGAGCAGGTCGGCGCGGAGCGCGGCATCCGATGGGCTCTCGGCATCCGTCTCGGCGACGGCGCTCGCCGCGTCGACCAGCTCGCGGCGTGCGTCCTCGAGCGCCGTGGTGGTCGTGCTCGCGAACGTGCGGCCGTCGCGCTCCAACGCGACGGCGAGGCGGGCGGTCTCCACGGCGGTGGACCCCTGTTCGACGGCGCGATCGAACTCCGCCCCGGGATTCGTGCACGCGGTGAGCAGGGACGCCGCGACCGCGAACGTGACGACGATGACGGCTGCGTGGGGTCGTTCCCGTGCCGATGCGCGCCGGCTCCGCGACATCCGACCTCCAGTGTCCGATGACCCGATGCTGGCCCCCGCCGGGTCGTTCGGCAAGTGATCGACCCCGATCCCGTTCAGGGACGGCCGGCCGGCAGCAGATGAGCGTTCTCTCATACTCGGCCGTATGCGTCGCCGGTTTGATAGCAATGAGACATGGAGGAGGGGTCGGGAGGTCGCAACGCGCGACGGCAGCCGTCGTGGCTGCTCGTGGGGGTGCTCGTGGCCGCACTGATCGCCATGGTCGTGCTGAGTGTCACCAACGTGTTCGCGATCGCCGACAGCGGGGGGCAGCGCCAGGAGCGGATCGAGCCCGTCATCGGCGGAACGCCCACGCCCCTGCCGACCGATCCCGCATCCGGTCCGTCGTCGGCGACCCCGTCGCCCGTGCCGGCCGCGCCGCCCGTGGATGTCGACGACGACGATGACGATGACGACGATCCCGATGATGGCGGTGACGCTCCCGACGACGACCTCGATGGTTGATCGACGGACTCAGCCCAGTCGGTAGCCCATTCCCCGAACGGTCGTGATGCGGTCGTGGCCGAGCTTGCCTCGCAGGTAGCGCACGTACACGTCGACGACGTTCGACCCCGGATCGAAGTCGTAGCCCCACACCCGGCTCAGCAGCTGCTCCCGGCTGAGCACCTGACCCGGGTGGCGGAAGAACTCCTCTGCGAGCGCGAACTCGCGTGCCGACAGGTCGACCTCCCTGCCGTCGACCGAGACCCGGCGAGTGTGCAGGTCGAGCACGAGCCCGGCATGCTCCAAGCGGGATTCGGTCTCGGCCGGGGAGTCCGCGATCCGAAGCCGGATGCGCGCGAGCAGCTCGTCGAACCGGAACGGCTTCGGCATGTAGTCGTTCGCGCCCCCTGAGAGGCCTGCCACCGTGTCGGCCCCCGAGGTGCGCGCGGTGAGGATGATCACCGGGAGCGTCGACCCCTGCCCCCGAAGCTGCTCGAGCACCGTGAACCCGTCCATGCCGGGCAGCCCGATGTCGAGCACCATGAGCGCGTGATCGCCGGTCAGGGCGCGCTCGAGGGCCTCGCGTCCATCGGCGACACGCTGCGTGCTGAACCCTGCGGCGCGCAGGCCCTTCTCGACGAACGAGGCGATGCGCTCCTCGTCTTCGGCGATGAGGATGCTGCTCATGCCGAATCACCCGGGGGGTGGAGCGGCAGGACGAGCGTGAAGGTGCTGCCGAAACCGGGTGTGCTGACGAGGTCGACCCGGCCGCCGTGCGTCCTGGCGATCGCCTGAACGATCGAGAGCCCGAGACCGGAGCCCTTCACGCCACGACCAACGTCGACCCGGCCGAATCGTTCGAACACCGCTGCCTGCGCCTCCTCGGGGATGCCGGGCCCTCGATCGGCGACCGCGAACGCCACGGTCGACGGGCCGTCACCCTTCTCAACGATACGACTGCCGATGGTGATGTCGCCGCCGCCGTGCGTGGCGGCATTCGCCGCCAGCTGGAGGATCGCCTGCGTCACCCGCGCTGCATCGAGTGTCGCCGTGCCCTCGGCCACGGGGCCCTCCGTGACCCGTGCTCCATCGATCGCCTGGGCCTTGGCGATGACCGCTCGGGTGAGGGCGCCGACGTCGACGGGCTCGAGCACGAGGTTGCGCGTCGACCCGGCCTCGAGCGCGCTCGAGATGTCGGCCACGAGGTCGGCCATGCGGTCGAGCTCCTCGATGGCGAGTCCGCGCGTCTCCTCGACGTCGGCCGGCGACGACGGATCGAGCAGCTCGAGGTGCCCGCGCACGATCGTGATCGGCGTCTTCAGCTCGTGCCCGACATCGTCGAGCAGGCGACGCTGTCCCTCCAGCGCGCCGTCGAGGCGGTCGAGCATCTCGTTGAACGTCCGAGCCAACTGCGAGACGTCGTCGTTGCCGTGCACGTCCACGCGCTCCGACGATGCGGTCGCGGTGATGCGGGCCGCGGTCTCGCGCAGGCGTCGGAGGGGGCCGAGCAGCCGCCCCGAAACCAGCCACCCCACGACGGCGGCGGCGGCAACGGTGACCGCGGCTGAGATGGCGAAGGTGCGCGCCGCGGCATCCAGGTCTGCCAGCGAACCTCGCACGTCGTACGCTGCCACGAAGATGCCCTGCTGCGGGTCGTTCGCCAGCCGCACGGGCGTGGCGATGTAGCGCAGGGCGTCGTCGCCGCTGACGAACGTTCCCATGACGACGTTGCCGCCCGCGGTCTCGTCGACCACCCTCGGCACGAGCGAGGGATACGCGTCGAGCGGGACGTCGACGTTGACGCCGGGAACCAGCGCCGCTCGCCCGTCGATGATGCCCAGGGTGCCCTCGTTGCGATCGGGATTGATCTGCTGCACGACCGCGCGCAACGCCGGCTCCAGCCCGGTCCACTGGCCCTCGGTGACGACGATCCGCGCGTTCTCGACGGTGGTGGTGAGCCGGTCGTCGATGTTCGCGAGGATCCGCTCGCGCTGCACCACATGCGCGAACGCACCCGCCAGGAAGACGCCGATCGCGGCCACGATGACGACGATCCCGACGATCCGGGCTCGCACCGGGAACGAAGCGCGTCGGGGCGCCTGCGTCGCTTCGGTCTGGGCCATGCCCCTCATTATCTCGGCGGCTCTGCGGGCGGATGCCGCGCGCGCTCGAGGATGAGGAACCTCTCATGCGCGGCTCATGCGCCTCTCGCCTCGGATCGGTGACATGGAGAAGGTCATGAGGAACACGGAACCCACGGTCGCAGAACTCGTCGCCGAGGCGGTCGCCGCGGGCGGCGAGCGAGTGCGTTCGGCTGAGCTCGTCTCGACCGAGGTGTCGGACGACGCCCGCCTCAACGCCGTGTCGGTCGAGGTGGACGGCGCCGAGCCTCGCCTCTACTACGTACGCGAACCGGCCGACGGCGGCCTTCCGCAGCTCTGGCTGCATCCCGACGACCCGCGGCTGCCCGCGCTCCAGGCCGTCGCGTTCCCGCACGCGGTGAGCATCGTCCTCGGTCGGATGTCGCTGCCGACCCGAGTGGACGAGCTCGAGCTGCGCAGCTATCGGCCCGGTCGCCGCGCGGTGGCCCGCGTGGTGGTCGGCGGCCGGCTGCTCTGGCTCAAGGTGGTTCGCCCGACCCGGGTCGAGCGCATCGCCGCATCCCATCGGGCGCTCGCCGGCGCCGGACTCCCGGTGCCACCGCTCCTGTCGTGGTCGCCCGCCGGCCTGCTCGTGCAGGGCACGGCCGAGGGAGTGCCGATGGCCGACGTCACGCGCACCGCCTCCCCCGACGCGATCATCGCCGCCGTCGACCGCATGCGTGCCGGCCTGGCCGGCGCGACGCTCGACCATCCGGTCCGTCCGGTGGTGCGAGGCCGCAGCGCCTGGTATGCGGATGTCCTCGCGAACGTCTCCGGCGAGCTCGGTGCTCGCGCCGGGCGGCTCGCCGCATGGGTGGGCGACCGGGAAACGACATCCCCGGCATCCGTCGCCGTCCATGGCGACCTGCACCTCGGTCAGCTCTTCTCGCGATCGGCCGACGACCCCACGGTCGTCGGGGTCATCGACGTCGACACCGCCGGATTGGGCGACCCCGCCGACGACTCGGCCGCGTTCATCTCGAATGCGCTGGCTGCGGCCGGACTCAACGACGACCCGGGCGACTCGGCTCGGCTCACGGAGCTGGCGCGACACGCGTTCCGCGCCTGGACCGTCGGCACTGCCGAGGATCCCGAAGTCGCCGAGCGGGTTCGACGCTCGCTGGTCGAGCACCTCCTTGCCCAGGCCGCGCAGCTCGCCGACCTCGCCGACCGCCCCGGCCTCGCCGACCGCCCCGGCCTCGCCGACCGCCTGCTGGGGGACGCCGAGGCGATCGCGGCCGGCGACGAACCCGAGGGACCCCGAGGTGGTGGAGCCGGATGAGCGGAGATGAGGGCAGATGAGAGGCCTCTCAGACTGCTCTCCCCGCCACCTCATTCCCGCTCGAGATCCTGAACATGAACCCAGGCGGCCCCCCGAGACTCCGGCGGATCCGCCGCCAGCAAGGAAGAAAGAGGACATCATGCAAGCGAAGAAGTGGATCATCATCGGCGCGGCCGGCACCCTGGGTCTGGGCATCATCGCCGGCGGCGCGGCGGCGGTCGCCGACTCGATGGACTTGCGCGATGTGAGCGATGTCAGCACCGTGCAGCCGGTCGAGGGCACCACCACCGATGACCGGACCGACGGCGTGAAGACCGCCGTGTCGCCCAGCTCGTCCCCCGTCTCGACGCAGAGCCCCGCCACCCCGGTCTCGTCGCAGAGCCCCGCCACCGCGCCCACCGCGGCCGCGCCCACCGCGGTCACGCCGCCGAGTGCGCAGTCGCCGGCCACCGCGGCATCCGTCGCCTCGGCGAACTCGCCCAGCTGACGTCAGCCCCTGTGAACGGCGCTCGCCCCGGTTCTCCCGGAGCGAGCGCCGTTCTTGTGCGTCAGCGGCGTATGCTGTCGGCCGTGGCGCATCCGAGGGTGGTCGATCCCGGGCATCCGCTCGTCGAACGCGTGCGGGCCATCTGCTTCGAGTTGCCCGAGGTCGTCGAAATCGAGGCGTGGGGGCGGCCGACCTTCCGAGCCGCCAAGCCGATCTTCGTACACGTGGCGGCCACCGCGGAGCGGCCGCTGTCGATCGTCGTGAAGACCGACCCCGAGGAGCATCCCGCGCTCACCCAGGACGGCCGCTTCTACGGGGTTCCGTACTACGACCGCGCGCGCTGGATCGGGGCCGACCTCGACCGGCCCGACACCGACTGGACGCTGCTCGCAGAGCTCATCGAGACGTCGTACCGGCAGGTCGCCAACCGACGGCAGCTTCGCGTGCTGGATGCGTTGCGGCCCGAGCATGCGGCCGAGGGATCGCAGCCAGAACGGCGGTGACCGCTCCGCACGCTGGGCGCCCGCCGATTGGCGAGATCGAACCACGTGGGATAGAGTGACGTGGTTGCCTGATCGCCGATGAACGCTGGCGACATCGCACGCGCCCGTAGCTCAACGGATAGAGCATCTGACTACGGATCAGAAGGTTGGGGGTTCGAATCCCTCCGGGCGCGCTCTGTGTTGAGACAGGTGAGACGGCTCGCGAAAGCGGGCCGTTCTCATTTGCGCCGGTCGCTCATCGAGGTCGGTCCCGGTGCCCGCTCGCAGTTCAGCAGCGACCAGGGTCCGGATGTCATGTGTCATCGGACCATCACCGATGTCATCCGGCCCCGGTATGCTCACCACATCTGATTCCCGAAGTCGAGAGTCCGGATATGAGGGGTGTACGTGCCCGGCTCCGCCGGGTGACGTCGTGTCTGGGAGTGCCGCGCTTGCGCGGCGCGCCGACCGGCGAGTCCGGCCGCTGGGGGCGACCTAGGGCGGTCGGTGACCGCGTGTCGCCCGCCTTTCCCGCGGCTGCGATCATGCGCGTCGTGTACTCCACGCTCATCGCCGTCGCGGTCGCCGTGCTGCTCTTCCACGAGTTCACCACCGCGTTCGCCGGTCTCGACGCAGCCCCGACAACCGCTGGTGCAGCGCGCGGCGGCGGTGGGCTCGGCCCGGGGCACGTGGTCTGGGCGCTTCCGGCCATCGCCCTCGCGGCGGTCGTGGGCGCCGGCCTCGTCGTGGCATCCGGCACGCAATCGGGGCACTGGGTCCTCGAGAGGCTGGGCGTGCCGTGGCCGGTGCGCGATGCGCGACCCCAGGCCAACGGGCTGGCGTGGGCCGCGATCGGCGTGCTCGGCGTGTACTTCACCGATGAGGCCTTCGCAGCGTTCCCCGGCGGCTCGCAGGTGGCCGCGCTCACCCTCGGAGGGGTGCTGGGGTACGGCACCATGCGGCTGCACCGACATGCCATCGAGCACGAGGCGTACCGCACGTTCAACCTCGTGGCGATGCTGCTCGCCGCGGGCAGTCTCGCGAGCATGGGCACCACATCGACGGGCGCCTGGTGGACCGAGAACTTCAGCACCCTCGGCACGTCCGACGACCTCGCGGCCGCGTGCTTCAACGTCGGCATCGTGGTCTCGGGCGCCGGCATGGCCGTCATGTCGGGCTCGCTCACGAGGGCGATTCCCGAGGCACGCTTCGGGGCGCGCCGCGGCGGCGTGCTCGCCATGCGCGTGCTCATCATCGCGATCGGAGTGAGCCTCGTCGGCGTGGGACTCGTGCCCATCGACGGGGCCACCGATCTCCACAACCTGGCCGCCTGCGGTGCGGCAGGTTCGTTCGCCGTGCTCTGCCTCGGAATCCGGCTGTGGGCGCGCCGGCTGCCCCGGCCCTTGCTCATCGCCTCGTACGCGTCCATCGCGATCGAGGTGGTCGCGATGATCGCCTACGACGGGATCGGCCTCTTCAACCTCACGGTCTTCGAGATCGTGGCGTTCACCCTCGTGTTCGCGTGGTTGATCGCGCTGGTCGCGATCACTCATTCCTCCTCGTCGGGCGAGGCGACGGATGCCGCAGGCGAGGCGAAGCGTCGACGGCGACCGCCGCGATGCGAGCGCCGCCTCGTCTGCGTCGAGCATGAGGCTCCGGTGCGTCGGTTCCGCGGGCCGCCTCCCGCTCGCGCGCACCCGCCGCGCCGAGGGGATCCACGACCCCGACGCAACCCCGGGTGCCGACCGTGCTCCGCAGGCTATGGTCGAGGAACGTCCCGATCGTCGCAGGAGGAACATGAGCACCGAAGCGCAGCGCGCCGAGATCACGATCGAACGCAATGACGAGGCCCGCCGTTACGAGCTGAGACTCGACGGAGACCTCGCCGGCTATGCCCAGTTCCGCACCAACCCTCAACGCATCACGTTCACCCACACCGTGGTCCTGCCCGAGTACGGCGGCAAGGGGCTCGGGAGTCGACTCGCGAAGCACGTGCTCGACGACGCCGTGGAACGAGGCGACACCATCGTCCCCGTGTGCCCGTTCATCGGCCACTTCCTGAAGGAACACCCCGAGTACGAGGCGTCCGTCGACTGGCCCTGACCCCTCGAATTGCCCCCATTCGGGGCGATGCGCGACGACCAGTCGCGCCGTTACTCTTCGAAGAGCCCGAGTCGGCCCGAACCTGACGGGCTCGTCGCGCAACGACGAACTCCGGGATCGCGGTCTCCGTCGATCCCTCGGGACCTGCTCGCCGAGCTCTGTTCGGGTCGCTCGGCGGGGGAGGCCTCCTGGCGAGGCCCGCGGTGGGGTGGGAGGTAGGGTTCCCACCCCGCCGTCCCTCGCCCGTCAGGCGCGACGAACCGGCTCGTGCGGCTCCGCGACGCTGTGGCGCAGGCGGTCGCAGAGTTCGGTGAGCTGCTGCAGCTCGGCGTCGTCGAGCGCGTGCCCGACGTGGCGCTCGATCGCCTCGACGTGCTGCAGCGCCACGCGTCGGTAGAGCTCGAACCCCTCGGCGGTGATGCCCACGATCGTGCCGCGACCGTCGTCGGGGTCGTGCCGTTTCGCAACGAGGCCCCGAGCCACGAGTCGGTCGACGAGACGGCTGACGCTCGGCTGCGTGATGAGCACGTTGCGGTTGAGCTCCTTCAGGCGAAGCTTGCGCCCGGGCGCCCGGGCGATGTTGAAGAGCACGTCGTACTCATTCAGCGAGATGATCTCGCTCGGGAACTCCGCGGCAAGGGCGCGCATGATCGTGACCTGGGCGCGGAAGAGCGACTCCCAGGCGGCTACCGTGATCGCGCGATCAGCCACGCGGAGCTCCCTTCGACTGCGGCCGGCGAACGGCCGGTGCTCCAAGGATAGGGAACCTCGTCGCGAGGGCAGGGAACCTCGCCGGGGACGGTTGAGGGCCGGTCGTAGAGGCTGACGACCGGCCCTCTCCCTTGCACCAAGAGTGTCCTGCAATCACATTCCGCACCGACCGCCACAGCAAACAGTCGGTGCGTAACCGAATATATAACGGATCGGTAACGGCGTCTAGTTATCGTTCTGTGATTCTTTCCGAAGGTCGCTTCGGGTCGTCCGAACCCTCGTGAAGAACGACCAGGACCCTCGTGAAGAAGGACCAGGCCGGCCTGTGGGATAATGGATTCATCAATCCATCAATCCATCAACCGAACGGATGTCACGACGTGACCCCCGACTCCCAACTTCCGCTGTACGAGGTCAAGGCCAACCTCTTCAAGGGCCTCGCGCATCCGCTTCGCGTACGTGTGCTCGAGGTGCTGTCGTCGGCGTCCGAGACGTCCGTCTCCCAGTTGCTCGAGGCAACGGGGCTCGAGGCCTCGCACCTCTCCCAGCACCTGGCGGTGCTCAAGCGCAACCTCCTGGTGCGCGCCGACCGTCGCGGCAACCAGGTGTACTACCGGCTCGCCTATCCGCAGGTCGCCGAACTGCTGCGCGTCGCTCGGGCCCTGCTCGGGCAGATCCTCGAGACGACGGAACGTCAGCTCGTCGAGCAGGCCGCACTGCCCGAGATCCCCCCGCCGCCCCGGGAGGGCGCGGCCCGAGCGGCAGGACGCAGGTCATGATCCGGTCGGCCGCGCGTCGGGTCTCGAGGGTGTGGGAGCTCCTCCCGAGCCCCGCCGACTACCGCGACCTGCCCCGCACCTGGAAGGGCGACCTCGTCGCGGGCATCACGGTGGGCATCGTCGCGCTCCCACTGGCCCTCGCCTTCGGCGTGAGCTCGGGTGCGGGCGCCGAGGCCGGGCTCGTGACCGCGATCGTCGCGGGCGTCGTCGCGGCCGTCTTCGGCGGGTCGAACGTGCAGGTGTCGGGCCCGACCGGCGCCATGGTCGTCGTTCTCGGGCCGATCATCGCCCAGTATGGCCTCGCGGTGCTCGCGCCCGTCGGCGTGCTGGCGGGCGTGATCGTGCTCGTCGCGGGAATGCTGCGGCTCGGCCGCGCCGTGACGTACATCCCGTGGCCGGTGATCGAGGGCTTCACGCTCGGCATCGCGGTGATCATATTCCTGCAGCAGGTGCCGGCCGCCTTCGGCGCGGAGCCGGGCTCGAGCACCAACGCCCTCGTCGCGGCGATCCAGTCGCTCGCGACGGTGCAGTGGCCGGATGCCGCATGGGCCCTCGCGATCGTCGCGGTCGTCGTGCTCGTCATGGTGGGCGGCGCCCGGGTGCATCCCCGTATGCCCTGGTCGATCATCGCCATCGTCCTCGTGAGCGTGGTCGTCGCGCTCACGGGCATCCGCGTCGCGACCATCGGCGAGCTGCCGGTCGGGCTTCCGATGCCTACGGTGCCCCTCGTCGATTTGGCGACGCTCTCGGCGCTCGTCGGACCTGCGTTCACGATCGCCGCGCTCGCCGCCATCGAGTCGCTCCTGTCGGCTCGCGTGGCCGCATCGATCTCCGATACCGGGCCCTACGATGCCGACCGGGAGCTCGTCGGCCAGGGCCTGGCGTCGGTGGCAGCGGGGTTCTTCGGCGGCATGCCGGCCACGGGCGCCATCGCCAGGACGGCGGTGAACATCCGGTCGGGCGCTCGTACCCGTCTGGCCTCCGTGGTGCACGCCCTGCTGCTGCTCGTCGTGGTGTTCATCGGTGGCGCCGTGGTGGCCGTGATCCCGCTCGCGGCGCTGGCGGGCGTGCTCATGGTCACCGCGTTCCGGATGGTCTCGGTCGCCACCGTCCGTTCGGTGCTCGGCTCGACGCGCTCCGACGCCGCGGTGTTCGTCATCACGGCCATCATCACGGTGAGCTTCGACCTCATCTACGCGGTACTCATCGGCATCGCCGTCGCCGCGTTCTTCGCGCTTCGCGCGCTCTCGAACTCGAGCGGAGTGCACCGTGAGGAGCTCCCCGGCCCCGCTGAGCCGGGCGATGAGCGCATCGCGCTGTTCCGCCTCGACGGTGCGCTGTTCTTCGGCGCGGCGGAGCGCATGCTCGAGCGCGTCAGCGGCATCCGCGGCATCGAGGTCGTGATCATCCGGATGTCGCAGCTGCAGATCCTCGACGCAACCGGAGCCCAGGTCATCACCGAACTCATCCAGGCCCTCGAGCGCCGCGGCGTCACCGTGCTCGTGAAGGGCATCCAGTCACGCCACCTGTCGCTCGCGACGCGGGTGGGCGTGATCTCGTCGCTGCGGCACCAGAACCACCTCTTCGACGACCTCGACCTTGCCGTCGAGCATGCCCGGAGCCACGTCGCGCGGGCAGCGCGAGCCGGGTCGACGCCCGAACGCGCGCCTCAGTAGAGGTCGGGCGACGGCGTCGAGGCCTGCCGGATGGAGACATCCGCGTGGCGATCGAACCGGTACCCGACGCCGCGCACGGTCCGCACGATGTCCTGGTAGTGCGCGAGCTTCGCCCGAAGGCGACGCACGTGCACGTCGATGGTGCGTTCGCTCGGCGCGTCCTCGTCGGCTCGCCAGAGGGCGTCGATCAGCTGGTGGCGATCGATCGTGCGACCCTCGCGGAGCACGAGGTACTGGAGCAGCTCGAACTCCTTGTACGTGAGGCCGGCGGGCTCGCCGTCGAGCAGCACGCGCTTGCGGGAGATGTCGATGATGACCCCGTTGGGATGGCGATCGGTGTCGTCGCGAGTGCCCTGGTCTTCTCGCTGCTTGGCGAGGGCCGCCGGGTCCTGGAGGGCGAGGCGCACGACGTCCACGTCGCGCCCGCCCGCGCCCTCAGGGGCCAGGGCCACGGCAGCGTAGGTCTCGGCCGACGGCGCGACCTCGGTCGTGAGCTTGCGGAGCGCCTCGACGATCCGGTGCAGCGTGGTTCCGTCTGCGGCGGCCTTCGTCTCGTCGATACCGACGTAGAGCACGAAGCCTCGGGCCTCGGTGCCCTCGGGCACAGCGCGCACTCGAGGGGCCGTGGGGTGGGCCGCGGTTGCGGCATCCGTCACGTCGGCGGCGACCCGCGACGGGCCGTGGGCGATCGAGAGCGGGCGGCGGGCCGGAGCGTGGGGCAGCGACGGCGCGGTGCGGACGATGGAGGTGTTGGGGGTGGGTGCGAGAGCGAGAGACATGACGTCGGTCCTTGTGAAGTCGGTGCAGCGAGCAGACCCCTGGAGATGGCGGGGTCGGTGCGAAATGGCCGTTCGGCCGGGGAACCCCAAGCGGGGGTTCGGTGGAGTCCGAGCCGATCAGGATGTCGATCGGCGACGGGACTCGGCGGTCGGGTCGCGGTCAGCGGCACATTCGACAACACATGGGCGCACGCGCCGACATCATCATGTCGGCAGTCCTGGTCACCTCGCGGGCGGTCAGGGTGCGTGCGGTGTCAGTCATGGGCGTCAGTCAAACCCATGGCCCGATTCATGTCAATTCATGACGTGCAGATGACGGGGTATGACGCCGAAGACGATTCACGCCCCCGGCGAGTGCCCGGCAGGATCAGGTGAGCGGATGCCACGCCTGCAAGATCCTGCGACGAATCGCGAATCTGGAGAATCTTCTCGGTTCAATTCACGCTTCGGCGTGTTGCCCTCGAAGATCCTTCGTCATTACCACGGTTCAGACCGTGCCGTAGAGGCGATCGCCGGCATCGCCGAGGCCCGGCACGATGTATCCGTGCTCGTTGAGCCGCTCATCGACGGCCCCGACGACGATGCTGACCTCGTGGCCCTCGAGCGACTGCTCGACCGCAGTGAGGCCCTCGGGCGCGGCGAGGATGCAGATCGCCGTGACATCCGTCGCCCCTCGCTCGAGCAGGAACCGGATGGCCGCGCTGAGCGAGCCGCCGGTCGCGAGCATCGGGTCGAGCACGAAGCACTGGCGGTCTGACAGGTCGTCGGGGAGACGTTCGGCGTACGTGGTGGGCTCGAGCGTCTCTTCATCGCGAGCCATGCCGAGGAACCCGACTTCGGCGCTCGGCAGGAGCTTCACCATGCCCTCGAGCATGCCGAGTCCGGCGCGCAGGATGGGCACGATGAGCGGCCTCGGCTCGGCGATGCGGACCCCGGTCGTGGGCGCGACGGGGGTGACGATGTCGACCGGCTCCACCCGGACCCCGCGCGTGCCCTCGTATGCGAGCAGCGTCATGAGCTCCTCGACGAGTGCACGGAAGACCGGAGACGGGGTGTTCACGTCGCGGAGCACCGTCAGTTTGTGGGTGATGAGCGGGTGATCGGCAACGTGGACTCGCATAGGCTCGAGTCTATTGCCGACCCGATTCTCACCCGAGTTGCCCGAAGCTCGTGACGATCGGACACTCGGGAACGAGAACGCCGACGGGAGGGCCGCCGTGGACGTGCCGATCCACCGCGAATGGATGCGCCTCGCCCTCGCCGAGGCCGAGCAGGCGCCGCCGACGCGCGATGTGCCGGTCGGCGCCATCGTCGTCGACGGCGATGGAGTCGTCATCGCGGCGAGGCGCAACGAGCGCGAGCTCACCGGCGACCCGACCGCGCACGCCGAGGTGCTCGCCCTCCGCGATGCCGCGGAGGCGATCGGCGACTGGCGGCTGAACGAGTGCACCCTCGTGGTGACGCTCGAGCCGTGCGTCATGTGCGCCGGTGCCATCGTGAGCGCTCGGGTCGGCCGGCTCGTCTTCGGCGCGTGGGATGAGAAGGCGGGCGCTGCCGGCTCCCTGTACGACATCGTGCGCGACCGCCGGCTGAACCACCGGGTGGAGGTCTTCGCCGGGGTCGAGGCCGAGGCATCCGCCCGGCTGCTGCTCGAGTTCTTCGAGGATCCGCTGCGTCGTCCCTAGGCGACCCGACTGGTGCGGCCGGATTCGAGGCCGTCGAGGTACTCACCGAGCAGTGCAGCGGATGCCGCCTGCGCACGGGGACCGTACGTCGCTCGCTGCTCGCGCAACCGCTCGACCGTGAGCCCGTACTCGGGCAGCTCGTACCCCCACTGCCGCAGCCAGTCCTCGTGGATCTCGTCGGTCACCTCGGGGTGGAACTGCACCGCGAGCAGCCATTCGTCGATCGCGAAGGCCTGGTTCTCGTACTGCCCCGAGGTGGCGAGTCGCACCACGCCATCGGGCAGGTCGAACGTGTCGCCATGCCACTGCACGGTCGGAACGCCGGCGAAGTGCCGCACGGGCGAGTTCGAGCCGGCCTCCGTCGGGTCGACGGTGAGCCAGCCCACCTCCTTGCGTGGCCCCTTGCGCACGTCGGCGCCGAGCGTCTTCGCGAGCAACTGGGCGCCCAGGCACACCCCGAAGATGGGACGCTCGGCCTCGATGCGAGCGCGCAGCAGTTCGATCTCGTCGGCGAGGTACGGGTAGCGGTCGGTCTCGTATGCGCCCTCGTCACCGCCGAGCACGACGACCAGATCGGGCTCGAGGGGGTCGAGCGCCGTGACGTCGGCTTGCGGTGCATCGACGATCACGATCTCGTAGCCGTGCGCCTCGAGCGTGGGGCCGAGGTTGCCGAGGCCGATCGCCGAGTCGTGCCGGAGCACGAGGGCCGTGCGGCCGCCGCCCGTCACTCGAGTCCCTTGATGACGATCGCGTCGGTCGCGGGCGCTGTCGAGTCGGGATCGACGTAGACGTCGGGCTCGATGTAGATGATGCGCGCCGCCGGTACCGCTTCGCGCACGCGCTGCTCGATGACGTTGACCGCGGTCGAGACCTCGAGCAGCTTCTGGTCGGCCGAGAAGCCGACCTTCGCGGCCACGAGGAGCTCTTCGGGGCCGACGTACAGGGTCTTCATGTGGATGATGCGCTCGGCTTCGGGGCCCGCGAGGATCGCCTGCTCGATCGCCTGGAGGTCGTTGTCGTTCGCGCCCTCGCCGACGAGCAGGCTCTTCGTCTCGATGCCGAGCACGATCGCGACCACGATGAGCAGCGCACCGATGAACAGCGTGCCGATCGCATCGAACACCGGGTTGCCGGTGATGATCGTGAGGCCGACGCCGATGAAGGCGAAGACGAGCCCCAGCAGTGCCGCGATGTCTTCGAGGAGCACGACGGGCAGCTCGGGAGCCTTCGCGCGTCGCACGAACTGGATCCAGCTCAGCTTGCCGCGCACGTGGTTCGACTCGATGATCGCGGTGCGCAGAGAGAAGGACTCCATCACGATCGCGATCGAGAGCACGAGGATCGGCAGCCATGGCACGTCGAGCGGGTGCGGGTGCTGCAGCTTCTCGATGCCCTCGTAGATCGAGAAGACCCCGCCGAGCGAGAACAGGATGATGGCGACGACGAAGGCGTACACGTACCGCTCGCGACCATAGCCGAACGGATGCTCCTTGTCGGCCTTCCGTCGCGCTTGACGCCCGCCGAAGATGAGCAGCAGCTGGTTGCCGGCGTCGGCGACCGAGTGCACGGCCTCGGCGAGCATCGCGGACGACCCGGAGAAGAACCACGCGATGAACTTCGTCACGGCGATTCCGGTGTTCGCCAGGAATGCCGCCATGATGGCCTTGGTGCCGCCGGATGTGCTCATGGCGACAATCCTAGGATGGTCGTCATGAGCACCGATGCCCCCTTGCGCCTTCCCGCGATCGCCTTCCTGGGGGCCGGTTCGATGGCTCGCGCGATCATCGCCGGCCTGCTCCGGCCGGGCGTCGAGATCGACGGCGGCATCCGCACCACCAACCGGTCGGCCGAGCGGGCCGCCGAGCTGGCGGGGCTCGAGGGCGTGGTGGCCCACGCGACCGATTCGGATGCCGCAGCGAACGTCGCGGCGGTCGACGGCGCGAAGATCGTGGTCGTCGCAGTGAAGCCCGCGATGGTGCCCGACCTGCTCGACGAGGTCGCCCGAGCGCTCGAGCCGGGCACCGTCGTCATCTCCGTGGCGGCGGGAGTCACCGTGGCGACGTTCGAGTCGCGGCTGCCCGAATCCGTCTCCGTCATCCGGTCGATGCCGAACACCCCCGCCCTGGTCGGCCGTGCCGTCACGGGGCTCTCGGCTGGTACCCGGTCGAGCGAGGCCGATCTCGCGCTCGCCGTGTTGCTGTTCGAGACGGTGGGCGAGGTGCTCGTGGTCCCCGAGGAGCTACTCGACGCGCTCTCCACGATCTCGGGCTCGGGTCCCGCGTACGTGTTCTTCCTCATCGAGCAGCTCATGGCCACGGCGATCGACAAGGGCTTCACGCCCGAGCAGGCGGCCCTCATGGTGCAGGGCACGTTCCGCGGTGCGAGCGAGCTGCTCGCGGCATCCGACGACGACCCGGCCGAGCTCCGCAGGCGCGTGACGAGCCCCAGGGGAACCACCGAGCGAGCCATCGCCGTGCTCGAGCAGGCGCACCTCAAGGAGGTCTTCGACCGGGCGACGGATGCCGCGTTGGCACGCGCGCGCGAACTCGCCGCTCCGCCCGAAAATTCCTGAAGAGAGCCGATTTCCACCGTTCGCTGGGGTTCGCTCCGAGCGGACATGACTTCCCCTCGGAACTGGGCTATGGTCGCTGGAAGCCCGCCAGCTGAAGAAGGGAAGCGAGCTCGCATATGGCTGACAAGAACCCCCGTGGGAACTCCTCGAAGAAGCAGCCTCAGCTCTCCTTGAAGGAGAAGCGTGCGCAGAAGCGCGAGAAGGCCGAAGAGGGCATCGTGAAGGCGCGCAAGCGCTGATCCGAAGCGCTGGTTGAGGAGCGCCCGGCCCAGCCGGATGCGTCTCGAAGCCCGGGCGGCGACGGGCGCCTCCTCAACCCACCGCGCGTTCACGTCGGGCGGCTCGCAGCGCGCCGGCCGGCACTCGACCACCCGACGGTCCGCCGTCGGATACCGTGTGCTCCATGGAAGCGTCGGAGGTCGTCTCGGTGGTCGCCGAGGTGATCGGATGGATCGGCCTCGCCGGTGGTCTCGGATGCCTCCTGCTCGCCCTGCTCATCCGCCTCGCCGACGGGCGCTGGCTCCCCACCGAGGCCGTCGTGATCGACCAGGCGCACGGATCCACCATCCGCTGGTTCGCCGAGGGCGGCTTCCACCAGCGACGACTGAGCGACGACGAACGTGCGCACGTGCGTCATCCCGACGAGGAGCTCGCCTACTTCAAGCAGCGGGAGCCCGATCGGCTGCGCCTGCATGATCCGCCGCCAGGCCGGCGGATCCTCCGCAACGTGGGCATCATCATGCTGCTGATCGCCGCGATCGCGGGCGTCGTCGGTCTCGTGCTCATGTTCATCGAGTGATCAGCCCTCGCGGAGCTCCTCCCACTCGCGCATGAGGTCGGGCATGCGCGCGTCGATGAACCGGTAGAACCTCGCCATCTCCCGTGCGCGGGCCGCACCGATGTCGGACTCGTCTCCGATCGCGTCGGCAGCTCGATCGCCCAGGTCGGCGATGACGCCGTAGACGGGCGACTTCGCCATCAGGGCGGTGTACCAGGCATCGTCGAGGAACTCCCAGCGGTCGCGTCGACTACCGGGCTGGGGCACCCGGTGAAGGATGCCGATCTGGGAGAGGTAACGGACGGCGCCCGAGATCGCCGCAGCGCTCACGCCCAGCCGGTCGCCGAGTTCGGACGCGGTGAGCCCGCCCGCCTCCGCGACGAGCAGCGCCATGAGCACGCGTGCCGGCATCCTCGGGAAGCCCGCGGCGGTGAGGACCGCGGCGGACTGCTCGACCGTCGCCTTCAGGGCCTGCTCATCGCGCGGCATCCGCTCAGTCTCTCATCCGCCGCTCGCGAGCTCGCGCCGGCGCATGGACCACACTGCGGCCGCACCTGCTGCCAGGCCGATCGCCAGCATCCAGAATCCGCCGCTCCAGTCGGTGTCGTCGCCCGCCGGCACGGGCGAGTGCGCGAACGGCGAGAGGTCGACGACCCACGCGGGCATCTGCAGGATCGGCCCGAAGGTGCCGACGACGGCAGCGGCCCCGACGAGCGCCCAGCCGAGCGGGACCGTCGCCCGTGGCGCGAAGACGAAGACGAGGAGGGTGAGCCCGAGGAAGACGAGGCACGCGGGCAGCTGCGCAGCGGCCGCCTGGATCACGTCGGTCATCATCGTCTCGGGGTCGTCGGAGCGCGCGGCGCCGAGCAGGCCCGACAGACCGGCCACGGCGAGCACGGTCACGATCACGATGATCCCGACCAGCCAGTACTCGAGCAGCCACCGGACACGGGGCACACGGGTCGCGAGCACCTGCTCAGCCGTGCCGTGCGCCTCTTCCTGTCGCGCCCGGATGCCGACCTGCACCGCGCAGCACGCGGCGAGGATGCCGACGACGCCGTAGAACGTGGCGACGAACGCCTGCTCGATCGTCGCGTCACCTCCGACCGCACTGCGAAGGATCTCGGCGACCTGCGGCGTCTCGCCGGCGAGCTGGTTCACGACGGAGGAGAGGGAGGTCGCGAGCAGTCCGGTGACGATGCCACCGACGGTCCACGCGAGCAGGCTCGACGTGTTCAGCCGCCAGGCGAGTCCGAACGAGCTCGAGAGCGTCGGTCCCGCGGTGGCTCGCCCGGCACGCCCGGGCAGGAGGCTCGCGCCCTGGTCGCGTACCGATTGCAGCACGAACACCAGGGCGATGACCACGATGCCGAACGCGAGTGGGAGGAGCAGCGGCCGCAGGTCGTTCTCGGCGAAGGCGCCGGTGAACTGGCCGTAGCCGATGGGCGAAAGCCAGCTCGGCCAGGCGGGCGTCAGGTGCAGCAGGTCCTCCGACGGCGTGCCGGCCGCGTCGCCGACGCCCCGAAGCAGGTACGCGGCGAGCACGAACGCGACGGAGAGGCCGTTCGCCCCGCGAGAGGTGCGGAACAACTGGGCGGCGAACAGGCCGAATGCCAGGAACGCGATGCCGGTGGCGGCCAGTGCGGCACCGGTCACGAGCGAGCCCGCCACGTCGAGGCCCAGGGCGATCCACGCGAGGGCGACGGCCAGGCCGAGCACGACGTTCGCGAGCACGCCGTGGACGACGGTCGCCACCGTGGGCAGGATGCGCGCGGCCGGGGTCGCTGCCACGAGCTCGGTGCGTCCCTGCTCCTCGTCCATGCGCGTGTGGCGCACCGCGAGGAACGTGCTCATCAAGCCGCCCATGAGCGACAGCCAGGCGAACAGGAGGAAGAAGGCGAACGCGCCATCCTCGATGCCGTTCGGCGTGCCGCGGAACACGAGGATGGTCCGGGTCGCGATCGCGACGCCGAGGATCTCACGTCGGTCCTGCTCGTCGGCGAGCGTGTCGGACACCGCCGAGACGGCGGCGAATGCGAGCAGGCCGGTTCCGACGATCCACAGCGCCAGCTGCAGCCGGTCGCGCCGGAGGCGCTGCCGCAGCAGCGCGAGCAGCAGCGTCATGCCTGCGCCTCCGCCTCGACGGGGGCGAGCTCGTCGCCGTAGTGGCGCAGGAACAGGTCCTCGAGCGACGGCGGCGACACCGTGAGGCCCTGCACGTCCAACCGACCGAGATCGGGAAGCACGCCGGCCACGGCGTCGCTGTCGACGGTGAAGCGCACACGACCCTCGTCGATGACGAGGTCGTGGGCGTTCGGGATGGCGGCGACGTCGGCCTCCCGCGCCGGGTCGTGCACGAAGGCGATTTCAGTGCGGGTGAGGTGGCGCAGTTGGGCGAGCGTGCCGCTCTCGACGACCTTGCCCGCCCGGATGATGGTCACCCGATCGCACAACGCCTCGACCTCGGAGAGGATGTGGCTCGACAGCAGCACGGTCGCTCCGTTCCGGGCGACGCGGTCGATCTCGCGGTTGAACACCTGCTCCATGAGGGGGTCCAGGCCGCTCGTCGGCTCGTCGAGGACGTACAACTCGGCCGGGGTCGCGAAGGCGGCGACGAGCGCGACCTTCTGCCGATTCCCCTTCGAGTACGCACGTCCCTTCTTGCGCGGGTCGAGCTGGAACACCTCGAGGAGCCGCTCCTTGCGCTCGCGGTAGGCGCCCTTGTCGGTCATGCCGCCGCGAAGCCGCGTGAGCAGGTCGATGGCCTCCCCACCGGTGAAGTTCGGCCAGAGCGCCACGTCGCCGGGCACGTATGCGACACGGCGATGCAGCTCGGCGGCATCGGTCCACGGATCGCGGCCGAACAGGGTGGCTTCGCCTTCCGACGCGCGTGCGAGCCCCAGGAGGATGCGGATCGTGGTCGACTTCCCGGCGCCGTTCGGGCCGAGGAAGCCGTGGATCTCGCCGGCCTGGACGCCGAAGTCCAGGCCGTCGAGGGCGATGGTGCGCCCGAAGCGCTTCACGAGGCCTCGAGTGCTGATCACGGTGGTCATGAGCGCGATGCTACGCCCGATTCACAAATTTGTGAATCTTCTGGAATCGGATGCCACGCGCGGGCCTTGCTCGCGGCTGCGCTGGCGGCCCCGCCGCGGCAGGGGGTTGCGGCATCCGCCTCGCTATTCCAGCGCGGCGAATCGCTCGATGTCGCCCTCGGTGCCCGTCACGATGATGAGGTCGCGGTTGGAGACCACGGTGTTCTCGGTGGCGTACGTGAACGGCTTGCCGGGGCTCTTCACGCCGACCACCGTGACGTTGTGCCGCGTGCGGACGCCCGACTCCTTGAGGTTCTTGCCTCGGATGGGCTTCGGCGGGTACATCTTCACGAGCGCGAAGTCGTCGTCGAACTCGATGAAGTCGAGCATGCGTCCGCTCACGAGGTGCGCGGCGCGTTCGCCGGCCTCGCGTTCGGGATAGATCACGTGGTTGGCGCCGATGCGCTCGAGGATCTTGCCGTGCGAGGCCGAGATCGCCTTCGCCCAGATCTGGGGGATCTTGAGGTCGACGAGGTTCGCGGTGATGAGCACGGACGCCTCGATCGACGATCCGACCGCGCACACCGCCGTCGAGAAGTCCTGGGCGCCGATCTGGCGGAGCGCGTCGATGTTTCGGGCGTCGGCGACCACGGCGTGCGTCACTCGATCGGCCCACTTCTGCACGAGCGCCTCGCTGTCGTCGACGGCGAGCACCTCGCGGCCGAGGCGGTCGAGCTGGCCGGCGGTCGCGGCGCCGAACCGGCCGAGGCCGATGACCAGCACCGGCGCGTCGTGCTTGATCCGATCAACCAACGATGGGCCTCTCTTCCGCATGCTTGAACAGCTGCCGGCGCTGGCTGGCCGCCAGTGCTGCGGCCAGTGTCACTGTACCAACCCGGCCCATGAACATGGTGGCCGCCATGACGTACACACCCGCCGGCGGCAGGTCCGCCGTGATGCCGGTTGAGAGGCCGCAGGTCGCGAACGCCGAGATCACGTCGAACAGCACGTAGTCGAACGGCTCCTTCGTGATCTGCAGGATCGCGATCGACGCGGCGGCGACGATCGTCGCGCCCCAGAGCACCACGCTGACCGAGAGACGCAGCATGTCCCGCGGGATGCGGCGACCGAACGCCTCCATCGACTGGTTGCCGCGGGCCTCGGCGAACGCGGCGAGAAACAGCACGGCGAGGGTGGTCACCTTGATGCCGCCCGCAGTCGACGCGGAACCGCCGCCGACGAACATGAGCATGTCGGACACGAGCAGGCTCGACCCATTGAGGTCGTGCATGTTGATGGTCGAGAATCCGCCCGACCTCGTCATCGCCGACATGAAGAAGGACTGGAAGATCGTGTCGCCCGCGTCGAGCTGCCCGTAGGTCAGCGGGTTGTTGTACTCGAGGAGCAGGAACATCCCTGCACCCGCGACGAACAGGATCATGGTCGTGGTGAGCGTCAGCTTGACGTGCACGCTCCAGCGGCGCGGATTCCGCCAGGCGCGGGCGAGCGCGAAGATGACCGGGAAGCCGAGGCTGCCGAGGAAGACGCCGGCCATGAGGAGGAACTGCAGCCAGTAGTCGTGCGCGAACGCCGCGACGCCGCCGGCGTTCGGGCTGAAGCCGGTGTTCGTGAACGCCATCGCCGCGTAGTAGAAGCTGTACCAGACGGACTCGAGCGGGCCATATCCCTCGGCGAGCATGCTCGGGATCATGAGCAGCGCGATCGACACCTCGATCACGAGTGCACTGATCGCGACCGTCGCGAGGAGCCCGCCGACCTCGCCCAGGCGGACAGCCTGACGCTCCGCCACGGGCCCGACGTGGAGGCGAGACGGATTCGTGTCGCTTGCGGCGATGAGCTTCGCTCGGAGGCCGAGCCGTCGCGAGATGACGAGCCCGAGGATGGAGGCGAGCGTGAGTACGCCGACGCCGCCGATGTTGACGCCGATGAAGACGAGTGCGTTGCCGAACGGCGACCAATACGTCGCCATGTCGACCGTCGCCAGGCCGGTGACGCAGATCACCGACACGGCCGTGAACAGCGCATCATGCAACGGCGCGCTCGAGCCTTCGCCGGCTCGCGCGATCGGCAGGGAGAAGAGCAGGGTGAACACGAGCACGAGCGCGGCGAAGATGAGGATCGCGAACCGGGAAGGCGAACTCCGCACGATCGCGTCGAGTCCGTCGCGCAGCCGGCCGAGCCACGAACGTCGGTCGGATCGGCCGAGGCGCTCCACCGCCCGTGCGTGCATGGAGCCCCCTCTGACCGCCGCCACCGAATGCGTGTGTCATGGTACTCCTCGCCGGGAATGACTACCCTTGGGGCATGGCGGACATCTTCGACGTGGTGGCGGACACGACTCGGCGCGACATCCTGGCCGTCCTCCTCGACCGGGAGACGTCGGTGCCCGGTTCCGGCGGCGAGATCAGCGTCTCAGAGATCGTCGCGACCCTCGGCCTCAGCCAGCCCACGGTGTCCAAGCACCTGAAGGTGCTGCGCGAAGCGGGCCTCGTCGGCGTCCGCGAGAAGGGTCAGCACCGCTTCTACCACCTCGACCGGGGTCCGCTCGAGGTGATCGAAGACTGGCTCATTCCGTTCGTGTCATCCGATGCCGCAGCGGATGCCGCGACGCTCGCCGGTGCCGCGGCATCCGAGCCCGGCCTGAACGACGATCAGCTCGCCCTCGCCTCGCGCATCGGCAAGGCGTTCGCCGAGACCGCGCACCAGGTGACCTCCGTCGTCGGGCAGAAGAAGCGTCGCTGAGAGCGTCGCTCGTCGAGTAGCGCCCCTGCGACCGGCCCCGCTCGTCGAGTAGTGCCCGGCGTAGCCGGACACGTATCGAGACGGTGCCCGCGACCGGCCCTGCTCGTCGAGTAGTGCCCGGCGTAGCCGGACACGTATCGAGACGGTGCCCGCGACCGGCCCTGCTCGTCGAGTAGTGCCCGGCGCAGCCGGACACGTATCGAGACGGTACCCCGCAACCCCCGCTCGTCGAGTAGTGCCCGGCGCAGCCGGACACGTATCGAGATGGTGCCCGCGACCGGCCCCGCTCGTCGAGTAGTGCCCGGCGCAGCCGGACACGTATCGAGACGGTACCCCGCAACCCCCGCTCGTCGAGTAGTGCGCGGCGCAGCCGGCCCCGCTCGAGACGGTGCCCCGCGACCGCAACCGGCCCTCCCCAATTCCCCTCACTCGAACCCACCGGACCGCACGAGCGAATAGAGGACGGCATGCGCAACTGCAACCCAATATCAACGACATGGCATACCTCTACATCCTCGAATGCGCCGATGGCACCCTGTACGTCGGAAGCACGATCGACGTCGAACGGCGATTCGCCCAGCATCAACGCGGCGAGGGGTCGGCTTACACCCGTCGCCGGCTCCCGGTGCGACTGGTGTACACCAGGGAGTTCTCGCGCATCGGCGACGCCTTTGCGCTTGAGAAGCAGGTGCAGGGTTGGAGCCGGGCGAAGCGGCTCGCTCTGATCGAGGGCAGACTCGACGCGTTTCCAAGCCTCTCTCGCAAGCGGCGCCAACGAGGGATCGTCGAGCTGCGGGGCGGTGCGACGACTGAGCTCGGTTAGGAGTGCCAACGACATCACGGTGTCGGGGGCGTCTCGATACGCGTCCGGCTGCGCCGGGCGCTACTCGACGAGCGGGGGTGCTGGGTGGGGCGTCTCGATACGCGTCCGGCTGCGCCGGGCGCTACTCGACGAGCGGGGGCCGGGGCGCCGGGCGCTACTCGACGACCGAGGCGCGGGCCGCCAGGCACCTGCCCGAGGAGGAATCCACCGCTGCCCGCAGGGGTGCCCCGAGCACGGGGCCGGAGGGCGCCGCGGCGCCGCACACTGAACGAATGATCGGCGAGATCGACGACGCCATCCGCGCGCTCGTCAAGGCGTCCGACGGCATCGCCGCCGACATNGCCGCAAGCGCATGGCGAAGAAGAAGCACCGCAAGCTGCTTCGCAAGACGCGTCACCAGCGTCGCAACAAGAAGTAGTCGTCTTCGCACGACGGCAGAGCGTCAGGTCTGTGGCCTGGCGCTTTTCGCTGTCCCGGGTCGATTCGGCGGATCGCGGGCCTTCACGACCGTCGCACGTAGGCTGAGATCGTGACCCGAGACATCCGCCTCACCCTCATCGGCAAGCCCGGCTGCCATCTGTGCGACGACGCGCGCGAGGTGGTGCAGGCCGTCGTGGCCGAGGTGACGGCTCCCGATGATGCGCCAACCGTGAACCTCGATGAGCTCTCGATCCTCGACGACGCCGCGCTGGCGGAGCGCTATGCCGAGGAGATCCCGGTGCTGCTCATCGACGGCGAGGTGCATGACTTCTGGCGCGTGGACCCGGTGCGGTTGAAGACGGCGCTGCTCGCCGACTGACGCCGGGACGGTGGTCGTCGCCTGGTGGGAGAAAGTGCCGGTATCGGGCCATCCCGCACGATCCTCGGCCCATCGACCGGTCAACCAGTTGCCACCCGCGCACCGCTGGCGTTGACTGTGCCCATGACTTCGCTCTGGACGGCCGCCGCAATCCCCGACGAATCGGAGCCGACGCCCACATCACGGTACGAGGGCGTCGTCGACCCGGGGGAGCGGTTCGACGTCGCCGTGGTCGGGGCCGGCATCACCGGACTCGCAACCGCGATCATGCTGGTGCAGGGCGGGATGCGCGTCGTCGTCCTGGAGGCCGAGCGGGTGGCGGCGCTCGCGAGCGGGCTCAACACCGGCAAGGCGAGCGTGCTCCAGGGGGCGATGCTGCAGCGCATCCGCTCGACGCACTCGGCCCGCGTCGTCCGGGGGTACGCCGACGCCAACCTCGACGGCCAACGCTGGATCGCCGAGTTCTGCGAGCACCACGGCGTGCCCGTCTCGGTCGAGACCGCCTACAGCTACGCCCGGTCGGATTCCGGACTGCGCACGGTCGACCGCGAGGTCGAGGCCGCGATCGAGGCCGGCCTTCCAGCCGAGAGGGTCGACGCGCTCGACGTCCCCTTCCCGTTCTCGGGCGCCGTCGCGCTGCCCGGCCAGCTCGGGCTCGACCCCTACCGCCTCGTCGTGGCGATGGCCCGCACATTCGTCGCCGAGGGCGGCGTGCTCCTCGAAGGCATGCGGGTGCAGCACGTGCACGCCGACCGGCCCGTGGAGCTGCAGACGCCGCGGGGAGTGGTCCGCGCCGACGTCGCCGTCGTAGCGACGGGCGCGCCCACACTGCTGCGCGGCCTGTACTGGGCGAAGACGAGCCACAACCGCTCCTACCTCACCTCGTACCGAATCCCCGAGGAGCTTGCGGACGTGCTGCCGAGCGGACTGTTCATCTCGGTCGACTCGCCGACTCGCTCCGTGCGGACCACGCCCGATCCCGAGTCGGGCGTGCCCGATGCTGCGCCGCCGGTGCTCCTCGTCGGCGGCAACGGGCACCCGGTGGGTCGGATCCCGTCGAACGAGGAGCGGGTGCTCGACCTCGTCGACTGGACGGGACGCTTCTTTCCGGGCGCCGAGCTCACCCACCGATGGGCCGCCCAGGACTACACGTCGGCGAACCTCGTGCCATTCGTGGGCCGGATGCCGCGTGGCCGAGGCCGCATCTGGACGGCGACGGGCTACGCGAAGTGGGGTCTCACGAACGGCGCTGCCGCAGCGATCCGCATCTCGGAGGAGATCCTCGGAGTGCCGTGGATGCAGCGGCGCTCCTGGATCCGAGTGCTCGGCACCCGAGTGTCGGCACCGGCCGACCTCGGGCGCGGTGCCGCCGAGAACGCCCAGATCGCCGCGGAACTGACGGCCGGCTATGCGCGGGCCCAGCGGCATCCGGCCCCTGCTCGGAAGCCGGCCGAGGGCGAGGGTGTCGTCGTCTCGCGCGGCGGAGTGCCGTACGGGGTGTCCACCGTCGACGGCGTCACCTGTGCGGTACGGGCGGTGTGCACGCACCTCGGCGGTCCACTCACGTGGAACGACGCCGAGCATACGTGGGACTGCCCGTTGCACGCGTCTCGCTTCACGGCAACGGGAACGCGCATCGAGGGTCCCGCGGTGCGCGACCTGCACCGGGAGCGTCGTGGCGACTGAGCGGGCTGCGGCCCTCCTCGCCCTGCACTCCGGCCGCGGCTTCGTGCTTCCGAATGCGTGGGACGCGGGTTCCGCCCGAATCCTCGAGCAGGTCGGCTTTCCTGCCATCGCGACGACCAGCGCGGGGATCGCCTGGTCGTGCGGCCTTCCCGACGGCGAGGCGCTCGACCTCGAAACCATGTTGTCGAGGGTCGCAGCGATCGTCGCGGCGGTCGACGTTCCCGTCACCGCTGACCTCGAAGCGGGGTACGGGGACACGCCCGACGAGGTGGGCCGCACCGTCGCGCGGGCGGCGGAACTCGGCGTGGCGGGCGCCAACCTGGAGGATGTCGTCGGGGGCAGGCTCCTCGGCATCGACGAGGCCGTGGATCGGCTGGCCGCCGCTCGGGCCGCGGCTCCGGCCGGTACCTTCGTGCTGAACGCGCGCACCGACACGTACATGATGCGGACGGGCGACGACCCGTTCGGAGAGACGGTCGAGCGGGCTCGCCGGTACGTCGACGCGGGAGCCGACTGCATCTTCGTCCCGGGCGTGGACGAGGAGGAGTCGATCCGCCGTCTCGCGGCGGAGATCCCGGCCCCGCTCAACGTCGTGGCCGGATTCACCGCGCGCGTCATCGACGCTCCCACGCTCTTCTCGCTCGGCGTCAAGCGCGTGAGCATCGGCGGCAGCCTGGCTCGTGCTGCGCTCAGCGTCGTCGACCGCGCCGGTCGCGAGCTGCTCGAATCCGGCACGCTCGGGTTCATGGACGGAGCTCTCGCCTACGCCGAGGTGCAGCGGCGGTTCGGCGCCTGACCCAGCGTGGATCGACCGTGCGTCAGGCGTCGCGGACGCAGCGGAACCCGATGTGCGTCGTCGCCGTATCGTCGGCCTGCGGCGACCGGGCCGCCGGGCGGTAGCGGAGGCAGTACTCGGGTGAGCACAGGTGCGAGCCGCCCTTGAGCACTCGGCGCGGAATTCGCGACCCTGGCTCGGCGGATGCCGCGGCGAGCAGGTTCTCGCGACCGGCCGCGTCGACGGCGGCGACGTCGGGCGCGTCGTGCCGCGGCTTGTAGTAGTCGGTGGTCCACTCCCACACGTTGCCCGTGACGTCGTACAGCCCGTACCCGTTCGGCGGGAACGTCATGACGGGAGACGTGCCGACCCACCCCTCGGCACCGGTGTTCTCGTACGGGAAGCGCCCCTGCCACCGGTTCACCATGAGGCGGCCGTCGGGGTGCTCGGCGTCGCCCCAGGCGAAGCGTGCGCCGTCGAGACCGCCGCGGGCGGCGAACTCGAACTCGGCCTCGGTGGGCAGTCGCCGGCCCACCCACTCGGCGTAGGCCGCGGCATCCGCGAAGCTCACCTGCACCACCGGGTGCCTGGGCTTGTCATCGACCGACGAGCCAGGGCCGAACGGATGCCGCCAGCTCGCGCCCTCCCCCCAACGCCACCACTGGCGCCAGTCGCGCAGGTCGACGGGCCCCGAGGTCGGGGTGAACACGAGGCCGCCCGGCACGAGGTCGGACGGGACCGCGCCCGGGAAGTCGGCCGGATCGAGCGGACGCTCGGCGACGGTCACGTATCCCGTCGCCTCGACGAACGCGGCGAACTGCTCGTTCGTGACCGGATGCACATCGATGTCGAACGCGGCGAGGGTGCGCTCGTGCACCGGCGTCTCGTCGGCGTAGAACTCGTCGGATCCCATGCGGAACGTGCCGCCCTCGATGCGGACCATGCGCGTGGCATCCGTCACCCCTTGAGCCTACGCCCGCTCCGGTGATCGAGGAGGGCCGCGCGGAGCGCGTCCCGGCCTACGCCCGCCCCGGTGATCGAGTAGGGCCGCGCGGAGCGCGTCCCGTATCGAGATCCGCGTCTCGATACGCGACCGGCTGCGCCGGGCGCTACTCGACGACCGTGGCGCTACTCGACGACCGTGGCGCTACTCGACGGGCGAGATCCTACGGCAGCAGGCGCGTCGGGCCACGGAACAGGTACGTCGTCTCGCGGATCGAGTGCTCGTCGAGCATCAGCATGAGCACCCGGGCGAGGCCCATGCCGAAGCCGCCGTGCGGCGGAACACCGTAGCGGAAGAAGTCGAGGTAGAACTCGAGCTCCTCGGGGTCGAGTCCCTTCTCCTTCGCCTGCTCGACGAGCACGTCGATGCGGTGCTCGCGCTGCGCGCCGGTCGAGATCTCGACGCCGTTGTAGATGAGGTCGTAGCTCTTCGTGAGGTTCGGGTGCTCGGCGTAGCGCATGTGGTAGAACGGCCGCAGGCTGATGTCCCAGTCGGTGAGGAACACGAAGTCGTGGCCGTAGGTCTCGCGCACGTACGCCGAGATCTGTCGCTCGCCCTCGGGGTCGATGTCGGCATCGTCGCGCGGGATCACGTAGCCGCGGTCGGCGACGATCTGCTTCGCCTCCTCGAGCGGGATGCGCGGGAACGGCAGCGAGGGCACCTCGAGCTCGATGCCGAACACCTCGGCGATCTCGGCGCCGTGCTTCTGCTTGACGGCGGTGAACCCGGCGACGAGCAGCTCCTCGTGCATGCGCATGACGTCTTCGTGCGAGTCGATCCAGCTCATCTCGGCATCGATCGACGTGAACTCCGTGGCGTGCCGCGAGGTGAACGACGGGTCCGCCCGGAACGCGGGGCCGATCTCGAAGACCCGCCCGAAGCCCGAGGACTGCGCCATCTGCTTGAAGAACTGCGGACTCTGGGCGAGGTAGGCCGTGCCCTCGAAGTAGCCGACCTCGAAGAGCTCGGCGCGTGACTCGCTCGCCGACGCCATCAGCTTCGGCGTGTGGATCTCGACGAACTCGTTGTCGATCCAGTACTGCCGCAGCGCGTGCTCGAACGTGGTCTGGATTCGGAAGATGAGGTTCTGCTTCGGATGCCGCAGGTCGAGGAAGCGCCAGTCCATGCGCTTGTCGAGGCTCGAGTCGGCGGCGATGGGCGTCTCGGGATTCGCTTCGGTGACGACCTCGAGCGTGCCGATCTTCACCTCGATTCCGCCGAGCTTGACGCGCTCGTCGTGCTTCAGCTCGCCGGTGACGCGGATGAACGAGCCGTGTGCCAGCGCCGAGATCTGCTCGGTCATCGCGAGGGCCTCGGCCGCGCCGACGCTGACGCCTTCGGGGTCGAGGTCGCGGGTCGCGGGGTTCACGAGCTGCACCGCACCCGACTCGTCGCGGAGGATGACGAACTGCACCTTCTTCTGGTCGCGAACCGTCTCGACCCATCCGGCGACGGTCACGGGGCCGTCGGGAAGCGCGGCGAGGTTCTTGACGAGGGTGCGGGTACTCACGAGCGACCATCCTACCGGTGGCCCTCCTGCCGGTGATCGAGTAGCGCCGGGCGAAGCTCGACGCGTATCGAGATCGCGAGCCCGGTCTCGATACACGTCGCTTCGCGTCGCCACTCGACCACCGCCATCACGGACTCGGCGGTTTCAAAGGGAACCGCTCTCTAGACTGGAGACCGTGCCGGCCGAGCAGATCCATCTCGTGCGCCATGGCGAGGTGTTCAACCCCCAGGGCGTGCTCTACGGGCGGCTCCCCGGCTACGGGCTCTCCGAACTCGGGCGACGGATGGCACAGTCCGCCGCCGACGACCTCGCCGCGCGCGAGCGCACGATCGCCGCGCTCGTCTCGTCGCCGCTCCAGCGAACCCAGCAGTCCGCCGAGCCGATCGCGGCGGCATTCGGCCTCGAGGCATCCCTCGACGAGCGGGTCATCGAGCCCGAGAACCGTTTCGAGGGCCTGAAGATGCACGGCCGAGAGAGCGCCCTCCGCGACGTGCGCAACTGGACCTTCCTCGTGAATCCGTGGGAGCCGAGCTGGGGCGAGCCGTTCCGGTCCATCGCCACGCGGATGCTGCACGCGATGAACGATGCATGGGAGTCGGTCGACGCTGGTGACGTCGTCATCGTGAGCCATCAGCTGCCCATCTGGATGGTGCACCGCCGAGTCCGCGGCAAGTCGCTCGCTCACGACCCTCGTCGTCGCCGGTGCGCGCTGTCGAGCATCACGTCGTTCGAGCGCGCTTCGACGGACTCCGCAGCCGGCCGGTTCGTCGAGGTCGGCTATCGCAATCCCGCCGCCGGCCTCGCCGCGCAGGCCACCGACGTGGGGGCGGTGTGATGGGAGTCCGGTGGTCATGTAGGCCACGAAGCAGCCGTATCGAGACCGGCGAGAGGGGTCTCGATACGCGTCGTGCTGCGCGCGCCACTACTCGACCAGCGGTGGGGATCGCAGCGCTCGTCGCGACATCCGCCCTGCTGCTCACCGGATGCTCGAGCGACCCGCTCGCCGACCAGTATCGCGAAGGCAGCGGCAAGAACTACATCGCCGGCGACGGCACGATCTCGGAGTTCGCGGCAGACCAGCGCGGCGAGCCGATCGAGTTCTCGGGAGAGACCGTCGAGGGTGGATCGTTCGATTCGTCCGAGACGCTCGGCGATGTGACGGTCGTCAACTTCTGGTATGCGGGCTGCGCGCCCTGCCGCGTCGAGGCCCCCATCCTCGAAGAGGTGTCGCAGGAGTTCAGCGACGACGGCGTGAGCTTCGTCGGCGTGAACGTTCGCGACCAGGCCGGCACCGCGGCATCCTTCGAGAAGACGTACGGGGTCACCTATCCGTCGATCCTCGACGTGAACGAGGGCACGGCGCAGCTCGCGTTCGCGGGCGACGTGCCGCCCGCCGCCGTGCCGACCACGATCGTGCTCGACCACGACGGCCGCGTCGCCGCGCGCGTACTGGGGCAGCTCACCGAGGCGTCGATCCTCGAGTCGATCCTCGACTCCCTCCTCGCCGAGCAGGCGTCGGCGTAACGGAAGGCGAGGACCGGACTGTGGGCGGCGTCGGCGACATCGTGCTGAACGGGCAGTTGCTCGCGGCGGTGCCGATCGCGCTCGCCGCCGGCGTCGTGTCGTTCCTGTCGCCGTGCGTGCTGCCGCTCGTGCCCGGGTACCTGGGCTACCTCGGTGGGTTCACGGATGCCTCGGCCGAGGCATCCGAGGAACGACGCAACCGCCTGCGGCTGGTGCTCGGCGTGGGGCTCTTCATCGCCGGCTTCACGGTCGTGTTCGTGACGTTCAACCTGCTCGCGGGAGTCGCGGGTGCGTGGTTCAACGCGTACGGAGAGGCGATCACGCGGGCGCTCGGCGTGCTGCTCATCGTCATGGGGTTCGTGTTCATCGGCCAGTTCACGTTCCTGCAGCGCACGATCAAGCCGTCGTGGCGGCCGGCGACGGGTCTCGCCGGTGCGCCGCTGCTCGGCGTGGTGTTCGGCCTCGGCTGGACGCCGTGCATCGGCCCGACCCTGGCGGTCGTGCTGTCGTTGAGCGCGAACTCCGCCTCGGCGGGGCGGGCCGTGCTGCTCGGCCTCGCGTACTGCATCGGCCTCGGCATCCCGTTCCTCCTCGTGGCCCTCGGCTTCGGATGGGTGACGGGTTCGCTCGGGTTCTTCCGTCGGCACATCCGGGCCATCAACATCATCGGCGGAGCCCTCCTCATCGCGATCGGCGTCTTCATGGTGTCGGGGCTCTGGAGCATCTGGATGTACGAGCTGCAGGCGGTGATCACCGGCTTTGTCCCAGCGATCTGATCCCGACGCCCTGTCGCGCCCGGCCGACCACATCGACTCGGTCGAGCCCGCCGCCCCCGACCGCCCTACCGTCGACGGCGGCCCTGGCGCGGCATCCGTCACCCGACCGAAGCTCGGCCCGCTCGGCTGGCTGCGCTTCGCGTGGCGGCAGCTCACGAGCATGCGCACGGCGCTGCTGCTGCTGTTGCTGCTCGCCATCGCGGCCGTGCCCGGCTCGCTCGTGCCCCAGCGGTCGAGTGACCCGAACGGCGTCACCCAGTACTTCACCGACAATCCCGACCTCGCGCCGGTGCTCGATCGCTTCCAGTTGTTCGATGTGTACACGTCGGCGTGGTTCTCGGCGGTGTACCTGCTGCTGTTCCTGTCGCTCATCGGCTGCGTCATCCCGCGCACGAAGCACCACTTCGAGGCGCTGCGAGCCCGGCCGCCCTGGACTCCCGCACGCCTCTCGCGCCTGGCGGGCTACACCGAGCGGCCGCTGGTTTCGACGGACGATCTCGATACACCTTCGCCTGCGGCGAGCGCTACTCGATCAGCAGGGGAAGCGATCGACCGGGCGGCGGCCGAGCTCAAGCGCGCGGGCTACCGCGTCGAGCGCTACGACGTGCGCGGTGAGCCATCGGTCTCGGCCGAGCGCGGCTACCTGCGCGAGACCGGCAACCTCGTGTTCCACACGGCGCTCCTCGGGGTGCTCGTGGCCGTCGGCATCGGCGGCGGATTCGGGTTCTCGGGCCAGCGGGTCGTCGTCGAGGGGCAGTCGTTCGTGAACACGCTGGCCGCCTACGACTCGTTCAACCCTGGCCGCTTCTTCGACGACACGAACCTCGACCCCTATCGGCTCACGCTCGAGGAGCTCGATGCCGTCTACGAGACGCGCAACCAGCAGGCGATCGGCCAGCCCATCGACTTCACCGCACGGGTGTCGGTGCAGGGGCAGGGCGGTGCGCCGACGGATGCCACGGTCAAGGTCAACGAGCCGCTGCGCGTGTTCGGAACCGACGTGTACCTGCTCGGCAACGGGTACGCGCCGACGATCACGGTGCGCAACCCAGACGGCGACGTCGTGTTCACCGACTCGGTGCCGTTCCTGCCGCAGGACGCGAATCTCACGTCGATCGGCGTCGTGAAGGTGCCCGACGGCCTCGACGAGCAGCTCGGCATGGTCGGCTTCTTCTATCCGACGCAGACCACGCTCGGCTCGGGCGCCTATGCGTCGAGCTACCCCGACCTCGTGTATCCGGTACTGACCCTGAACGTCTACCAGGGCGATCTCGGCATCGACGAGGGCACGCCGACCTCGGTCTACACGCTCGATCCCACGTCGATGGAGCAGCTGACCGGTGGCGAGACGGGCGTGGACTCGATCGAGCTCATGCCAGGCGACACGGTGGAGCTTCCGAACGGCCTGGGATCCGTGACGTTCGAGGACGTCTCGCCCGACGCCGGGTCGGATGCCGCGGCCGACGTCTACTCGCAGAGCGTCTCGCGGTTCGCCAGCTTCGACATCCACGACGACCCGTCGCAGGGGTGGGTTCTCGCGTTCGCCGTGCTGATCCTCGCCGGGCTCCTCGTGTCGCTCTTCGTGCCGCGCCGACGGATGTGGGTGAAGGCCGCGCGCCGGCCCGACGGCACGGTCGTGCTCGAGTACGCGGGCCTCGCACGTGGTGAAGACCCGGGTCTCGAGGAGGCGGTGCGCGCCTTCGCCGACAAGCACGCCGGGAAGGCTCAGGATGGATCTGCGGATTGAGGAGCGGCGCAGCCGCGTCTCGAAACCTGTCACGATCGGGGTTTCGAGACGCCCGCTGGGCAGGCTCCTCAACACACAGCAGCAGGTCCCTCGACGTAAGGTGGAACGGTGACGCTCGACGAGATCTCCCTCACGCTCGTGTACTCGGCGATGGCCGTGTACGCGATCGCGTTCATCGCGTATGCGATCGACCTCGCGCGTCGCTCCGCGGTCGCCACCCAGGCAGCCGATGCCGCGGGGTCGACCGCTGCCCCCGCAGCTTCCGAGACCGCCGTCGGGGGCGCCGGTACGACGGTGGTCGCACCGCCGAAGCGAGACGCGGTAACAGTCGCGTACGGCCGCTCGCCATCGCTGCGCGTGGGCGTGGCGCTCACCGTCGTGGCCTGGCTGCTGCACGCGGCCGCCACCGTCACGCGGGGCATCGCCGCCGAGCGGGTTCCGTGGGCCAACATGTACGAGTTCGCGCTCACGGGCACGCTCATCATCACGTCCGTCTACCTGGTCGTGCTCGTCGTCTCCAAGCACGACCTGCGATTCCTCGGCACCTTCGTGACGGGGCTGGTGCTCGTCCTCCTCGGCGTCGCCGCCGTCAACTTCTACGTCAGCGTGGTCCCGCTGCCGCCGGCGCTGCAGTCGGCATGGCTCGTGATCCACGTGTTCGTGGCGACGAGCGCGACGGGCTTCCTCGCGCTCGGATTCGCGCTGTCGGTCGTACAGCTGCTGCAGTCGCGGCGCGAGACCCTCGCGGCATCCGCGAAGACCGTGAAGCAGAACTTCCTCGCCACGCTGCCCGATTCGTCGACCCTCGAGAACCTCGCGTATCGCGTCATCATCGTCGGCTTCATTCTCTGGACGTTCACGCTCATGGCCGGCGCGATCTGGGCCGAGGCGGCCTGGGGCCGATACTGGGGCTGGGACACCAAGGAGGTGTGGACCTTCATCATCTGGGTGGTCTACGCCGGGTACATCCATGCGCGTGCGACGCGCGGCTGGCGCGGTTCGCGGTCGGCGTGGCTCGCGATCATCGGCTTCTCGACGGTGCTCTTCAACTTCACCGTCGTCAACCTGTTCTTCAAGGGGCTGCACGCGTACTCGGGTCTCTGATCCGAGCGGGTCGTCGACGTACCATCGCTCTATGCGCAGGCAGCTGCTCGAGCGAGAGCGGGAACTCGCCGAACTCGACGAGGCGGTGCGCGCCGCCGTCGGCGGGCACGGCCGCGTGGTGCTGCTCCATGGCGAGGCGGGCATCGGGAAGTCGACGCTCGTCGGCGCGCTGCGCCAGCATCCTCCCGACGGATGCCGCGTGCTCGTCGGCGCGTGCGACGCGATGTCGACCCCGCGCACGCTCGGGCCGCTGCGCGACCTGATCCCGTTCGTGGGACCCCGCGCGGGGGAGGCGCTCCGCGCGGGTGACCGCGAGGAGGTCTTCGCCACGTTCCACGAGGAACTCGCTGCGTCATCCGGCACCGTGCTCGTGGTGGAGGACGTGCACTGGGCCGACGAAGCGACGCTCGATGTGCTCCGCTTCCTCGCGCGCCGCATCGACGAATTGCCCGCGGCGCTCGTGCTCACCTACCGTGACGAACTCGACCGGAACCATCCGCTGAGCCGTCTGCTCGGCGACCTCGGCCACGGCGGACACGTCGACCGGATTCCGCTGCGGCACCTGTCGGCAGCCGCGGTCGGGACGTTGACGGCCGGCAGCGGCCTCGACGCCGACCGCATCCATGCGATCACCGACGGAAACCCGTACTTCGTCACCGAGCTGGTCGCCTCGGCCGGCCAAGCCCGGGTGCCGCCGACCGTCGTCGATGCGGTGACCGGTCGGCTCCGACGGCTCGATGTCGCCACGCAGGAACACGTCGAGCAGCTCGCCGTGGTCCCCTCCGCGGTGGACCGCGACCTGCTCGCACGCCTGGTGCCCGAGGGTGAGGGTGCGCTCAGGGCAGCGGAGGAGGGAGGTCTGCTCGCCGTCAGTCCCGACGGCGTCCGGTTCCGGCACGAACTGACCCGGCATGCAGTCGTCGACGCCCTCCCCACGTCGCGGCGCATCCAGCTCGAACGACGGGTGCTCGCCGAGCTGCTCGCGTCGGGCGTCGCAGATCCGGCGCGATTGGTGCACCACGCGCTCGAGGCGGGCGACATCGATGCGGTCGTGGAGTGGGCGCCGCGCGCGGCTCGCGACGCGGCGGTGAGCGGCGCGCACCGGCAGGCGGCCGCACACTACCGCGCGGCCATCCAGCACGCTGACCGATACGACATCGCCGAACGCGTCGCGCTCCTCGAGGAGAACGCGATCGAGGCGTACATGCTCGGCGGCGAACCCGAGGCGGTCGCATCGCAGGAGGAGGTGATCCGTCTGCGGCGCGAGCTCGGAGACGCCGACGCCCTCGGCGCGAGCCTGCGGTGGATGTCCCGGTTCCAGTGGATCGCCGGGAATCGCCCCGCAGCCGAGGCCGCGGCCGCCGAGGCCTCCGCCGTGCTCGCGGAATCGGAGGACCACGGCCTGCTCGCGCTCGCCGTGAGCAACGAGGCGCAACTGGCCATGCTCGCCCACGACCTGCCCCGCGCCATCGACCTGGCAACGCGAGCCGTTGCGCTCGCGCGGGATTCGGGCGAACGACGTGCGCTCTCGCATGCGCTCAACAACCTCGGCACCGCCCACATGTTCGAGGACGACGACGAGGGCATCCAGGAGCTGCTCGAAGCGGCCGACATCGCAGCGACGGCGAACTTCATGGACGATGCGGCCCGCGCCCACGTCAACCTGGTCTGGGCCCTGCTCGACCAGTACCGCCTCCACCTCGCCGAGCGCTACCTCGAGCCGGCGATGGAGTTCTCGGAGCGCACCGAGGTGCTCGGGCTCTGGACCTACCAGCAGGTGGAGCGCGGTCGCCTGCACCTGGCGCGGGCACAGTGGGATGACGCGCTGGCGGCCGCCGCGTACTCCTCCGAGGTGCTGCCGCAGGCGCAGTGCGTCGCGCTCACGATCATCGGCACCGTCCGCACCCGGCGAGGGGATCCCGACGCGGAGATGGTGCTCGACGAGGCGAGGGACATCGCCGAGCGCTTGGGTGAGCTGCAGCGCACGGGGCCCGTGGCAGCGGCACGAGCCGAGGCCGCCCTGCTCCGCGGCGATCTCGGCGAAGTGCGAGCGATCGCACGGCCGGCCTACGACGAGGCGAGGCGACTCGAAGACCTGAACCTGCAGGCGGAGCTCGCCTGGCTGCTGCGCCGTGCCGGGGACGACGCCCAGCCACCCGCGACCGGCCATCCGTTCGCGGTGCAGGCGCGTGGGGACTGGGGCGGCGCCGCCCAGCTCTGGCGCGAGGCCGGCGCGCCGTACCACGAGGCGCAGGCCCTCGCGGAGAGCCCCGACGACTCCGACCTGCTCGCCGCGCTCGCCATCCTCGATCGCATCGGCGCCGCGCCGCTCGCGCGCGTGGTGCGTGCCGACCTCCGCGAGCGTGGCGTGCGGAGCATCCCGCGCGGCCCTACGACGCTCACGCGTCAGAACCCCGAGGGCCTCACGGATCGCCAGGTCGACGTGCTCCGGCTGCTCGCGAAGGGCCTGACGAACGCCGAGATCGCCGATCAGCTCGTGGTCTCGGTTCGCACCGTCGACAGCCACGTCGCCGCGATCCTCGCGAAGCTCGGCGTGCCCTCGCGGCAGGAAGCGGTCAGTGCCGCGCAGGGCCTCGGGATGCTCTCGGCCTGATGTCGGCAGATCTCGGTAGCGAGAATCGGTGATCTCGGTATCGGTCGCCGATGAATCGAACCTGCTTCGGCGGTGAACTGGGTTCACGGCTCGCACAGGGCGGGCTCGGCAGTCAGAAGGATTCATCATGGACACCGCACTCTCCATGAGCACCACCGCTCCCGCAGCCGAGGTCGGCGGACACGCGGCGCACGGCGTTGCCGGACTCGCGCACCGCGTCGGCATGCGACTGGTCGCCTGGGGCCGCGCCGACGAGCAGCGGCACGGCCGTGAGCACCTGGCGTACCTGCACGAGCGGCGGCTCGAGGCCGAGCGCCCGCGCAACGAGCGCTTCACCAGCGGGGCGTTGACGCGGCTCGGCTGACACTCGTTGGTCGGGCGCGGCGGCGCCCCGGTGGTCGAGTAGCGCCGGGCGCAGCCCGGTGGTCGAGTTGCGCCGGGCGCAGCCCGTCGCGTATCGAGACCCGGCGCGAGCACCCGGTGGTCGAGTAGCGCCGGGCGCAGCCCGTCGCGTATCGAGACCCGGCGCGAGCACCGGGTGGTCGAGTAGCGCCGGGCGCAGCCCGTCGCGTATCGAGACCCGGCGCGAGCACCGGGTGGTCGAGTAACGCCGGGCGCAGCCCGACGCGTATCGAGACCCGCCGACGCGTCTCGATACGCGTCGCCTGCGGCGGCGCTACTCGACGACCAGTGGCGCAGCCCGACGCGTATCGAGACCAGACGACGCGTCTCGATACGCGTCGCCTACGGCGGCGCTACTCGACGACCAGTGGCGCAGCCCGTCGCGTATCGAGACCAGGCGCCGCGTCTCCACGTGCTCTGGTGAGCATCCGTGATGCAGGAGATCGGGACGTCGGTTGCCTTCGGGCGAGGGCGACGTCCCGATCTCCTGCGTTGGTGCTGGCGGGAATCCTAGAACGGGAGCTCGAGGCCGCAGCTGTCGAAGCTGCTCATGATCTCCGCGCCGTGGGCCGCGAAGATCTCATCGATGCCCTTGCCGTCGCCAGCCTTGGTGTCGCGGTTCGGGTTGTTGGCGCCGATAGTGCCGCCCTGGCCGTTCGCGCCCTTCACCTTGATGGTGAACGACTGGGGCGCGCCGGTCGCCGCGTAGGCGTCGAGCACGCACGACGCGTCCGCCTCGGGCATGCCCGCCGTGAGCTCGGAGACGTGCACCGTGAACCAGGCCTGCGAGTTCGAAGCGCCGGCGTTGCCCTTGTCGGAGCGGTTGGGGTTGAAACACTCGTGCGCATAGGCGGCGGCGCCGGTGGCGAGGACACCCGCCGCGGCGAGCGCGACGCCGGCGGCGACGTTGGTCAGGGTTCGCTTGAACATGTGGATTTCCTCCGGGTTCTGGGGTCTGCGCGCCCGTTCGGACGCGCACGCCTTCAACCGTCGCGTCATCGTCGGCGCGAAGCATCCGTGCACACCCTGAGTACCGGAGTCGAGCCCCCGCTTTGCACCCCAGATGTGGGGGATTGACTACGAGTCGAAGGTCGGCGTCGGCGTCGGAGCTGATGCCGACGCAGGTGCGGCCCCCGCCAGCACCGCGTACGCCCGTCCGAGGCGTTCGAGCCACCAGTCCGTGCGCTGGGGGCCGACCGCGTATCGTGCGAGCAGGTCGGGGTCGGGCAGAACCCGTCCGACCGGGATCGACCCGTCGACCGGCACGAGCGGCGACCGCGTGACATCCGCCGCAAGCAGCGACGCTGTGCCGAGGCCGCAGTCGTAGTCGAGCTCGGTGACGGATGCCGCGAGCCGGGCTCCCATCGCCAGGCCCACGCTCGTGTCCAGTGCACTCGAGACGACCACGGGCAACCCGGTCTGCTCGACGATGCGGAGCGCCCGGTGGATGCCGCCCAGCGGCTGCGCCTTGATCACGAGCAGGTCGGCCGCGCCCGCCTCGGCGACGGCCAGCGGGTCATCCGCCCGGCGGACGCTCTCGTCGGCCGCGATCGGAATTCCCATGTACTTCGTACGGCGCCGGATCTCGGCGAGCTCCTCGATCGTCGCGCACGGCTGCTCGACGTACTCGAGATCGAATGGCGCGAGAGCGTGGATCGCATGCTCGGCCTCGTCGATGTTCCAGCCGCCGTTCGCGTCGACGCGTACCCGACCCTCGGGGCCGAGTGCTTCTCGCACTGCCCGGACGCGCGCGACATCCTCCGACAACGGGCAGTCGCCGCCCGCGACCTTGACCTTCGCGGTGCGGCAGCCCGGGAAGCGTGCGAGCACGGCGGTCACGCTGTCGGGGTCGACGCCGGGCACCGTCGCGTTCACGCGGACGCGATCGCGCAGGGCGCCCGGCGGCTCGCTCCAGCCGTAGTCGATCGCCGCAGCGAGCCATGCGGATGCCTCGTGGTCGTCGTACTCAGCGAAGGGCGAGAACTCCGTCCACCCCTCGGGTCCCTCGAAGAGCATCGCCTCGCGCACCTCGATACCGCGGAACCGGGTCACGAGCGGGAGCGCGACGACGCGCGCAGTGGCGGCGAGGTCGGAGAGCGGGGGCAGGTGCAGCGCGGCCGGGGGCACGGGCACGGCGTCGTCGTCGGTCACGACTCCATCGTGGCATCCCGACCGTCGCCCGGGTCCTCCCTCGTCGTTCTCGTCCGTCGAGCGGATGCCCCAGCGGCGTGCGGCGCACTCTGTTAGTGTGAGCCGACTTGGGGGTGCGCAATGCCAGACGATCTCGCGACACTCGGCGTCGAGGCCGAAGACGTGCAACCCGAGTCGACCGGCCGCAACGTGGCGATCGGCACTGTGGGCCTGGTGCTCGTGATCGCGGGGCTCGTCCCGCTCGCGATCGGGGCGATCTGGGTCGGCTCCTACGTGTGGGCGGCCGTGGCGTCGCTGCTCACGGGAGGGCCGGGCGTGCCGTCCGGCCTCTGACGCGCGCACGGATCAGCCGGAATAGGCTGGGAGGATGGCGCGCGAGGTCTCCGAACTGTTCGATGCGAACGAGTGGGCGGATGCCGCGGCATTCGTCACCGGCTCATCCGGTTTCACCGACATCACCTACCACCACTCGACCGACGGACGCATCGCCCGCATCGCGTTCGATCGGCCCGACGTGCGCAACGCGTTCCGCCCGCACACCGTCGACGAGCTGTACCGCGCCCTCGAGGACGCGCGCACCAACCCCCGCATCGGCGTGGTGCTGCTCACCGGCAACGGACCCAGTGCGAAGGACGGCGGCTGGGCCTTCTGCTCGGGCGGCGACCAGCGCATCCGCGGGCGCGACGGATACCGGTACGAGGAACCCGGTGGTCGAGTAGCGCCACCAAAGGCGACGCGTATCGAGACCCACGTTCCGGATCTCGATACGCGTCCTTCGGTGGCTACTCGATCAACGGATCTCGGGCGCCTGCACATCCTCGAGGTGCAGCGGCTGATCCGCTTCATGCCGAAGGTCGTCATCGCGGTGGTCCCGGGCTGGGCGGCCGGCGGGGGACACTCGCTCCACGTCGTCTGCGATCTCACGATCACGAGCCGTGAGCACGGGCGCTTCAAGCAGACGGATGCCGATGTCGGCAGTTTCGACGCCGGATACGGGTCGGCGTACTTCGCCCGTCAGATCGGGCAGAAGTTCGCCCGCGAGGTGTTCTTCCTCGCCGAGGAGTACTCCGCCGACCGCGCGTACGAGATGGGCGCCGTGAACCGGGTCGTGCCGCACGCCGACCTCGAGCGCGAGGCGCTGGCGATGGCGCGCACGATCCTGACGAAGTCGCCCACGGCGATCCGCATGCTGAAGTTCGCGTTCAACGCGGTCGATGACGGGCTGGTCGGGCAGCAGGTGTTCGCCGGAGAAGCCACGCGGCTCGCGTACGGTACCGACGAGGCCGTCGAGGGCCGCGACGCATTCCTCGAGAAGCGCGACCCCGACTGGGGAGCGTACCCCTGGCACTTCTGAGGATCCCGACGCGATGAAACCCCTTGTGCAGGTGTCGGCGACGGATGTCCCTGCGTTGGCCGCGGCGTTTCGGGTCGCGCTCGACGGCGGGCCGGCCGTGTGGCCGGTGCCATCCCCTCTGCGGGGTGAGGAGCCCGCGAAGCGGGCGTCTCGAAGCCCGTATGCGCCGGTGGGTCTCGAGACGGATGGCCTGCATCCTCCTCGACCTGCAGAGGTCGGGGACGGGGTCGCACTCGTCGTCGAGACGAGCGGGTCGACGGATGCCCCGAAGCGGGTGCTGCTCTCGCGAGACGCGTTGCGCGCCGCCGCGGCGGCGACCGAGGCTGCGCTGAGCGGACCGGGACAGTGGCTCCTGGCGCTGCCGGCCCACTACATCGCGGGCGCCCAGGTGCTCGTGCGGTCCATCCTCGCGGGCACCGACCCGGTGCTGCTCGAGGCGGAGCCCGAGGGTTCGGGCGGCGGCTTCCAACCGGCGGCGTTCGCCGCGGCATCCGCCCGACTCGATCGGCACCGCCCGCGCTACACGTCACTCGTGCCGGTGCAGCTCGCGCGGCTCGTCGAGGCGGCGCAGACCGACCGCGTCGTGGCCGACGCGCTTCGCACGTTCGATCGCATCCTGCTCGGCGGCCAGGCCGCACCGCCCGCCCTCATCGTCGCGGCCGACGCGATCGGCGCACGGGTGACCCGCACCTACGGCTCGAGCGAGACCGCCGGCGGATGCGTCTACGACGGCCGTCCCCTCGACGACGTGCGCGTACGGATCGATGACGCGTGGAGCGGCCCGGGGCGCGACGGCCAGGTGCTGCTGGGCGGGCCCATGATCGCCGACGGCTACCTCGACGACCCCGAGCGCACCGCCGCGGCCTTCACCGAGGACGACGCCGGCACGCGCTGGTACCGCACCGGCGACCTCGGCGAACTCCGACGCGACGGCATCCTGCGCATCCGAGGTCGGATGGACGACGTCATCATCTCGGGCGGCGTCAAGGTCGTGCTCGGCGAGGTCGAGCGGGCGGTGCGCCGGGTGCCCGGCTACGAGCATGCGATCGCGGTGCGTACCGAGGACACCGAGTGGGGCGAGCGGGTGGCGGTCGTCGCAGAGCGAACGGATGCCGCGGCATCCGGCGACCTCGAGACCCTCGCCGCGGCGGCCGATGCAGCGGGGCTCTCGCCCGCGGCGCGCCCCGTGCGCCTCGAGCTCGTCGACCGGATGCCGCTGCTGCCCTCGGGCAAGCCCGACCGCCGCGCCCTCGAGGGGAGGTTGCGCGGCGGCGGGCCTGCATAGGCGCGTCAAGACACGGGGGTCGCCGCCGTGTGGGCCGGCAGGGCCTCCGCGGCATCCGCTTCGACGTCGGCCTCGGCGAGCCGGCGTGCCTCGTCGAGGTGGGCCTGCACCTGAGCCCGGCTCGGCAGCAGCACGCTGGCGAGCGCGGCGAGCGCGAAGCCCGCGACCGCGACCCAGACCGACGCCTGCAGCGCCTCGAGCACGTGCTCGCGACTCCAGTCGTCGCCGGCAATCGTGAAGAACACGGTCGTCGACACGGCGACGCCGGCCGCTGCGCCGAGCTGCTGGAACGTGCTGTACGCACCCGATGCGGCGCCCGCATCGGCCACGGGCACGGTCGCGAGCGCGACGTCGACGAGCGGGATGATGAGCAGCGCCAGCCCGAGACCGGCCATGAGCATGGGCCAGACGGCGGCCCACCCCGTGAAGTCGGCCCCGGCGTCGGCCACGATGGCGAAGACCCACACGACGCCGGCCGCCATGATCACCGCACCGGTCGTCACGAGGTACTTCCCGACCTTCGCCACGAGCGGGATGACCGCACCCGTGCCGACGAGTGCGCCGAGGCTGAGGGCGAGCAGGTTGAGGCCGGCCGTGAGCGCGTCGAACCCGAGCGCGACCTGGAGGTAGATGATGAACGGCAGCGTGAAGGCGTTCAGCGCCCCTTGGAATGCCGCCTGGGTCACGATGCCGGCCGAGAATCCGCGATCGGCGAAGAGCGGCATGGGCAGCAGTGCCGAATGGTCGCGGCGCATGCGACGGTTCGAGTAGGCGACGAACGCCGCGAGCAGCAGCACACCGACGCCGACGGGGATCCAGAGCCAGGCCGGCCACCCGAGTGTCTGACCCTCGACGAGGGGCACCATGAACGCCAGCACGAGCGCGCTGAGCAGGGCGACGCCGACCAGATCGAGCCGCATGGGGCGCGAGGAGCGCGTCTCGGGTACGAACCGCGCAGCGAGCGCGAAGATCACGATGCCGACGGGAACGTTGATGAGGAACACGCTGCGCCACCCGAGGCCCCAGAGGTCGGCATCGACGAGCCAACCGCCGAGCACCGGGCCGGCGACGGCCGCGATTCCGGCCACGCCTCCGATGAGGCCGTACATCGGCGCGCGTTCGCGCGGGGAGAACAGCGCCTGCACTGACGCGAGCAGCTGCGGCACCATGAGCGCGGCGAACAGTCCCTGCGCGATGCGAGTGGCGACGAGGACGTCGCCCGACCACGCCGCAGCGGCGGCCGCGGACGCGAGCGTGAAGCCGGTGATGCCGACGAGGAACAGGCGCCGCCGGCCGTACAGGTCGCCGAGCCGCCCCCCGGTGATCAGCGCCACGGCGAATGCGAGCAGGTAGCCGCTCACGATCCATTCGAGCTGTGCCTCGGATGCCGCGAGGTCGGCGCCGATCGACGGCAGCGCCACCTGCACGATCGTGACATCGAGCAGGTCCATGAATGAGGCGAACAGGAGGATGCCGATGGCGAGCCCTCGGCGTGGAGTGGTGGCCATGCTCGTCGTCCCTTCGTAGAATGAGTTCGTTTCCGGTTCGGGATAGTCCCGACCTAGAATAATCCCACTTCGGGAACAATAGGGAGTCGCGATCGAGATGTCAAGCAAGTCGAAGGTCACCGAGCGCATCGTCGATCTCCTGCAGCTCGTGATCGCCTCCTCGGTCATGAGCAACGAGCGCATCGCGCGCTCCATGGGGCTCAACGTGGTCGACCTGCAGGCGCTGGGGTTCATCGCGCGCAACGACGGCGGGATGACCGCCGGAGAGGTGAGCCAGCAGACCGAGCTTCCGACCAGCACGACGACGCGCGTGCTCGACCGCCTCGAGCGGCAGGGCTTCATCGAGCGGTCCACGGACCCGAACGATCGACGTCGCGTGGTCGTGCGCGTCCGGCCCGATGCGGTGCGAGGCGCCGGCGAGGGCGGGGAGGACGACCCGTACGCCGACATCCTCGCCGGCATGAAGCGGATCCACGAGGGCTTCTCGGTCGACGAGCTCGAGGTCGTGGCCCGCTACCTCGACGCACTGAAGGACCTGCGCTGACCCCGACCGCGGAGGAGCCCCGGTGGCCGAGTAGCGCCGACGACGTCGACGCGTATCGAGACGCAGTGATCTCTCCGAACCAGCACTTCGTCTCGATACGCGTCCGCCTGCGGCGGGCGCTACTCGACGACCAAGCGCGAACTAGCATGGCCGTGTGGCACGCCCAAGACCTCAACGGATGAACCCCGACGACCTCGCGAAGCGTGGCGCCGCGCACCGGCGGTCGGGAAATCCGGCGAGGGCTGCAGCCGGCCCCACCGGGTCTCGCGGTCCGGCCACCGCGGCGGACTGGGTCGCCGGTGCCCGCATCCGCACGCTGCCGCTGGCGATCGCTCCGGTCGCACTGGGTACGGGCGCCGGTGTCGTCGCGATCCCCGATGGACCGTGGCATCCGGCCCGCGCCCTGCTCGCGCTCGTCGTGGCGCTCGCGCTGCAGATCGCCGTGAACTACGCGAACGACTACTCCGACGGCGTGCGCGGCACCGACGAGCATCGCGTCGGTCCCGCTCGCCTGACCGGATCGGGGGCCGCCAAGCCGCGGCAGGTGCTCGCGGTGGCGCTCAGCTTCTTCGCGATCGCCGCGGTCGCCGGCCTCGCGCTCGTCGTCGTGACCCAGCAGTGGTGGCTGCTCGTCGTCGGCGCAGTCGCCATCGTCTCGGCGTGGTTCTACACGGGCGGCAAGCGCCCCTACGGGTACTACGGGCTCGGCGAGCTCTTCGTGTTCGTGTTCTTCGGACTCGTCGCGACGGCGGGATCCGCGTACGTGCAGGCCCTCACGGTGAACCTCGAGGCCTGGCTCGGCGGCGCAGGCGTCGGCCTCCTCGCGTGCGCGGTGCTCATGTCGAACAACCTCCGCGACGTCACGCAAGACAAGGCAGCCGGCAAGCGCACCCTGGCCGTGCTCATCGGCCCGCTCGCCGGGCGCATCCTGCTCGTGGTCTTCCTGCTCGTGCCGTTCGCGATCGTCGGGTTCTTCGCGCTGTTCTACCCCACGGCGATCCTCGTGCTGTTCGCGCTGCTCCTCGCAGTGCCGGCGTGCGTCATCGCGCTCCTCGCGAAGACGCCACGGGAACTGCTGCTCGTGCTGCAGCTGGCGAGCATCACCGCCCTCGTCTACGGGGTCGGCCTGGGGCTCGTCTTCGCCCTCTAGGCGTCGGCGTTGTCGCGACGCTCGGAGGGAGTCGCGTCGACCGCGGCATCCTCGACCTCGTCATCGTCGCGCACGACGGGCGTCTCGCGGTGGCGTGCGGCGTAGAGCTCGCTCGACATGGTCTCGCGCGGGCGACGGAGGAAGACGAGCGACGCGCTGAGCCCGAACAGTGCGGCGACGGCCGCCGACACCCACGGGTTGACCCCCGCGAGCAGCAGCACCGCGAGTGGCACTGCGAACAGCAGGATGCGCAACGCGGTGTACCAGATCCAGACGGGCACGGATTTCACCATGCCAGTGTAGGTCGGCCCTGCCTGAACGCTCTCACAGCCGCAGTCGGGCGCGACGCGCCTAGACTGTGAGCATGGCCCGGCTGCTCTTCGGACTCGGCGTCGCTTACGTGGTCTTCACCATCTACGCCGTCGCCGACTGCGCCTTCTTCGACCGGTCGCGAGTCCGAGGGCTTTCGCGCGGCTGGTGGATCGTCGTGATCATGTTCGTCCCGATCATCGGCGGCGTGCTGTGGTTCATCATCGGCCGCGGCCGGGCGAATCGGGTGGGTCCGTCGCGAGGTGGCACGATGGCGCCCGACGACGATGCTGAGTTCCTGCGCCAGCTGCGCAACGATGCCGCGCAAGCCGAGCGCATCCGCCGCCTCGAGCAGGACCTCGCCGAGCTCGACGCCGACGACGCGCCGCGTGGAGCGCTGGGTCCGGGGCGCACGTCCGAGGGTGCCTCGGCCGCCGGCACCGCCGGCGCGGGAAGTGGCGCTGCGGCATCCGACGACCCCTTCGACCCCGGAGACGCCCTCGGCACCGAGCGCAAGCAGCGCCCCGATGCCCCCGATGCACCAGGGGAGGCCGGTCCCACCGGTCGACCGAATGCCTGAACCCGGTCCCGACGCGACGACGGAGCAAGGGAGTCCGGCGAGCGACGCTGCAATGGCGCTGCTCAGCGCCTTCGTCGCGGCCGGTGTGCGCGACGTCGTCGTCGCCCCGGGGTCGCGATCGCAGGCGCTGGCCCTCGCGGCGGCCGAGCTCGAGCGCGTCGGCGCCATCCGCCTGCACGTGCGCATCGACGAGCGTGGAGCGGGGTTCCTCGCGCTCGGCACGGCGGTGGAGTCCGGGTTTCCGGCCGTCGTGGTCACGACGTCGGGCACCGCGGTCGCGAACCTGCACCCGGCGGTGCTCGAGGCGCACCATTCCGGCGTGCCGCTGATCATCTGCTCGGCCGATCGCCCGGCGGAGCTCCGCGGCATCCGCTCGAACCAGACCACCATGCAGCCCGGCATCTTCGCCGGCGCCGTGCGGCTCGAACGCGACGTCACCGCCCCCGAGGGTGCAGCGGGCGAAACGGATGCCGCGGCGCGCCTCGCCCGTGACGCCGTCTCGGCGGCACTCGGCCGCGACAGCTCGGGCGAGCTCGTCCCACACCCCGGCCCCGGTCCGGTGCACCTCAACCTGCAGTACCGCGAGCCCTTGTCGGCCGTGCTGACGCTGGAGGGCGTGCCCGCTCCGAACGGCGGGAACGGTGGTCGGGTAGCGCCCGGCGAAGCCGGGAACGCTTCGAGAGCCGGGTCGAGAGGTCTCGATACGCGTGCTTCGCGCGCTCCTCGACCAGCAGACGTCGCGACCATCGAGCCCCGACCGCGCACCGTCGTGGTCGCGGGTGCGGGCGCCGGGCCGGTCGCGGAGGAGTTCGCACGTGCCGGTGGATGGCCCCTCATCGCCGAGGTCACGAGCGGGGCGCACTTCGGACCGAATCTCGTCGTGGCCTACCGCGAGCTGCTGCGCGAATCCGAATTCGGCGGTGCCGTCGAACGAGTCGTGGTGTTCGGCCATCCGACGCTGTCGCGCGAGGTGCCGGCGCTCGTGCAGCGCGACGGCGTCGAGACGATCGTCGTCGCGCCCACGGGCATCGAGTGGTACAACCCGGGTCACCGCGTGGCTCGGTTCGAGCGGGCGGTGCAGGCCGCCGACCACGCGCCGACCGCCGAGGAGCGTGCCTGGGTGCGTCGCTGGGTGCACGCGAGCCGCGTGCTCCTCGCCGAGGAATCGCCCGAGGCCCCCACCGTCAGGAGTGGGATCGGCGAGCACGGGCACGTCTCCGACTTCACCGCACAGCGCGAGTACATGCGCGCACAGCTCGCCATGGTGCGGGCGCCGGTCACCCGCCGCATGCTCGTCGACGCGGTGTGGGCGGCGACCTGGCCGCACGACCGGCTGGTGTTCGGGGCATCCCGCCTCATCCGCGACGCCGACCGGGCCGTGCCGGGCCGCCGCATCCCCGTGCACGCGAACCGCGGCCTCGCGGGCATCGACGGCACCGTCGCCACCGCGATCGGCATCGCCCTCGCGAGCCAATCGCCGCAGCCTCCGAGACCATCCCCGATGACAGGGCAGACGCCGACTCGGGGCACCGCCGACGGTGCGATGACGGATGCCGCGGCCGGCGTGACCCGTGCCCTCATCGGCGACCTCACACTGCTCCACGACGTGTCGTCGCTCCTCTTCGGGGATGGCGAACCGCGGCCCCGCATCCAGCTCATCGTCGGCAACGACGGCGGAGGCACGGTCTTCGATGCGCTCGAGGTCGCGGCATCCGCGTCATCCGAGGCGTTCGACCGCGTGCAGTACACGCCGCAGCACGTCGATCTCGCCGCGCTCGCGTCGGCCTACGGCTGGAGCTACGCGAGAGCGACGACCCGAGGCGAGCTCGATGAGGCGCTGACGAGTCGCATCGGCGGACCGCAACTGCTCGAGGTCCCGATCCCGCGTTGATGCTTGCCGCGGCATCCGCTCGGTCGGCAGGATGGAGTCCTGCGCGTCGCCGCGTCGCGTGAGGGGAGCGTGCCATGAGCCGCGAGTCGTTCTGGAGCGAGGATCCCAGCGAGGCACTGCGAGTGCAGCCCGGCTTCAGCCTGGTCGACACGCCGGCCGATACGACGCCGGGATGCGAGGGCGACAAGGACGAGGGCAAGGCCGCGCTCGAAGAGGGAGCGGCCGCGCTCGCCGAGCTGCAGGAGCAGCTCTACGCGAACGGGATCGCGGGCGATGACCCGCGGCGCATCCTGCTCGTGCTGCAGGCGATGGACACCGCGGGCAAGGGCGGCATCGTCAAGCACGTGATGGGGTCGGTCGACCCGCAGGGCGTCGAGCTCAAGGCGTTCAAGAAGCCGACCGAGGAGGAGTTGTCGCACGACTTCCTCTGGCGCATTCGCCGGGCCCTGCCCGGCCCCGGGAAGATCGGCGTCTTCGACCGCTCGCACTACGAGGATGTGCTCATCGGCCGGGTGCGCGGCCTGGCGCCGCCCGAGGAGATCGAGCGGCGCTACGGCGCCATCAACGCGTTCGAGGCCGAGGTCGCGGGCGAGGGCGCCACCATCATCAAGGTGATGCTGCACATCTCGGCGAACGAGCAGAAGCGCCGTCTGCTCGAGCGACTCGAGCGGCCCGACAAGCACTGGAAGTTCAATCCGGCGGACATCGAGGAGCGCGAGCTCTGGCCGCAGTACATGCAGGCCTACCAGATCGCCATCGAGCGCACCGCAACGCCGCTCGCTCCCTGGTACGTGATCCCCGGTGACCACAAGTGGTACGCGCGGCTCGTCGTGCAGCACCTGCTGATCCAGGCGCTCGAGAACATGCGGCTCGAGTGGCCGAAGGCCGACTACGACGTCGAGGAGCAGAAGGAGCGCCTGCTCGCCACCTGAGCGAGTCGCGATTGGCGAGCCGTGTCGCGACCGCCAGGCACCTCAGCCGCCGAATGCCTCGACGATCGGGCGGAACTTCATGTCGGTCTCGGCGAGTTCATCGGCCGGCACCGAGTCGTGCATTATTCCGCAACCGGCATATGCCGCCACGGTGCCGTCTGGCGACACCTGCGCGCATCGCAGTGCGATCGCCCATTCGCCGTCGCCACGGCCGTCGATCCAACCGACCGGTCCGGCGTAGCGCCCCCGATCGAAGCCCTCGAGCTCGGCGAGCACGCGCAGCGCAGCTCGTCGCGGGGTGCCCGCCACAGCCGCGGTCGGGTGCACCGCCCGCACGAGGTCGAGCGAGCTCGAACCGTCGCCGAGCGTGCCCTTCAGGTCGGTGGCGAGATGCCACAGGTTCGGCAGCTGCAATGTGAACGGCTCGGGGCTCGTGTCGAGCCGGGTGGTGTGCGGCGCCAGACGCTTCACGGCGCTCGCAACCGCCAGTGCGTGTTCGGCGAGGTCCTTCGGCGACGACGCGAGCGCCACCGCCCGTTCGCGGTCGGATGCCTCGCCGGCGCCTCGCGAGGTCGTGCCGGCGAGCACGCGCGCCGAGACCGTGCCGTGATCGACGCGCACGAGCGTCTCGGGGCTGGCGCCGATCAGGCCGTCGACCGCGAACACCCAGGTGTCGGGGTAGTCGTCGGCGAGTCGGTTGATGGTCGCACGGAGCCCGTCCTCCTCCTGCAGCTCGCCGACGAGCTGGCGCGCGAGCACGACCTTCTCGAGCTCGCCGTCGCCGATCCGGCGGACCGCCTCGGTGACGGCGGCCTCGTACTCGTCGGGGGGCACCGAGCCGGGCGTGAACGTCACGCGCGGCACGCGCCGCTTCGGGGTCGGCTCGGGGATCTCGAGGGTGGCGGCGTCCGATGCCGCGGCATCGGGGTCATCGCCCGACCAGAGCGTGATCCGGGTGACCCAGGCGCGGCCGTCGCGGCGCCCGAGCACGAGCTCGGGGACGATGAGCACGGAGGTCGAGGCCGACGACTTGGCGAACGCGAACGCGCCGAACGCCACGAGCCCCGTGCCGGGCAGCCCCACGCGATCGTCGACGTCGGCGTTCGCGGCGAGCGAGGTCCACGCCGCGGAGGCGTCCTCGATGCGGGTCGCACCGCTCGTCTCGATGCGCAGCGTCTCGCCGAGTCCCACGATGCCCTCGCCCCGTCGCATCCAGAGCAGCGGATGCCGCGGGTCGGCGCGCGGGATCAGGGGCGCCAGCTCGTCGACGGGCTGGGTGCGCACGACGAGGCGGGTTGCGGGCGCGGCCGACGCAGGGGCATCCGTCGAAGTCACCGCACCAGCCTACGTCTGACCGCGTCGCGCGGCGCCGCGCGCCCTGCGTGCCCCGTGACGACCTTTCGCCCGATGGAGGACCGTTGCTCGCGGTCGTGTGCCGTCGAAAGGTCGTGGCGAGGGGGAAGACCTCAGGCGGCGAGTTCCTCGACGACCTCGACGCCGTGCCAGAAGGCGACGTAGTCGGTGATCTCGGCGGCCGCCGCGAGCGGCGTCGGGTAGTACCAGGCGGCGTTCGGGTTGCGCTTGCCGTCGACCTCGACGTGGAAGTAGCTGGCCGTGCCCTTCCAGGAGCACACCGTGTGGTTCTCGCTGGGCACGAAGTAGCGCTCGTCGATCGACTCGCGCGGGAAGTAGTGGTTGCCCTCGACGACGATCGTGTCATCGGACTCCGCGAGCACTGCACCGTTCCAGATCGCCTGCATGTCTTCCTCTCATCGCGGCCGAAGCGGCCCGCTCATCGACATGGCGGCCGTTTCGACCGCCGCACTGGGTTCAACGAAGCGGGTCGAGGAAGCATTCCCATGCATGGAAACGAGCAGGGCTCGCCCAGGTTCGGCCGCGGCATCCGACCCTAGACTCGGAGGATGACGCGCCCAGACCTTGGCAAGGACCCCTCGCAGGTGTCGGCGATGTTCGACCGTGTCGCGGCGCGCTACGACCGCACGAACAACGTGCTCTCGGTCGGGAACGCGCCGCTCTGGCGGGTCGCGACCACCCGTGCGGTGGCCCCGAAGGCGGGGGAGCGCATCCTCGACGTGGCTGCGGGCACCGGCACCTCGAGCGCCAGCCTGGCCAGGTCGGGGGCATCCGTCGTCGCCGTTGATTTCTCACCCGGCATGATCGAGGTCGGACGCCGTCGTCAGACGGGCATGCCGAACATCGTCTTCGTCGAGGCGGATGCCACGGAGCTTCCGTTCGACGATGACGAGTTCGACGCCGTCACCATCTCATTCGGTCTGCGGAATGTGAACCAGCCGAAGCGGGCGCTCACAGAGTTCTTCCGCGTCACGAAGCCCGGCGGCCGGCTCGTGGTCTGCGAGTTCTCGCACCCCCCGGTCGGGTTCGTGCGCGCCGGATACCACGCCTACCAGCGCTACATCATGCCCCCGCTCGTGAAGCTGTCGAGCTCGAACGACACGGCGTACGAGTACCTCAACGAGTCGATCAACGCATGGCCCGACCAGCAGGCGCTCGCGGGGTGGATCCGCGATGCCGGATGGGTCGACGTCGAGTGGCGCAACCTCACGATGGGCGTCGTCGCGCTGCACCGGGCCCGCAAGCCCGCCGCCTCGGTCGTCGAGTAGCGCGGCACGCAGAGCGACGCGTATCGAGACGCCGTACCGGTCTCGATACGCGTGCCGCTTCGCGGCGCGCTACTCGACCACCGGGCGGCGTAGCGGTCTCGATACGCGTGCCGCTTCGCGGCGCGCTACTCGACCACCGGGCCGGCGGCGCGCTACTCGACCACCGGGTTCGCGGCGCGCTACTCGACCACCGGGCGGGGCCACCAGCGGGATCGGTAGGCTTGAGGGCGTGACTCCGAGCCAACCGGTCGCTCGTCGCGGCTCTGCGCTCGCCGCGAACCTCGGCCTGAGCGAACGCGTGTTCGCGTCGGCCGCCGACCGGGCGATGGCCCGGGCCATCGACGAAGGGATCGACCGGGTCGAAGCCGGGCTCCTGCGCGAGGTCGAGTTCGCCGGACCGATCGCGGATGTCTCGACCCGCTACCTGCTCGAAGCCGGTGGCAAGCGCGTGCGGCCGATGCTGACGCTGCTCACGGCCCAACTGGGTGCGGGCATCACCGACGACGTCGTGATGGCCGCCGAGGCGATCGAGATCACGCACCTCGGATCGCTGTATCACGACGACGTGATGGACGATTCCGACCGCCGTCGCGGCGTGCCGAGCGCGCAGACCGTGTGGGGCAACTCGGTGGCCATCCTCACCGGCGACCTGCTCTTCGCGCGGGCGAGCCAGCTCATGGCGAAGCTCGGCGAGCGCGCCATCCGCATGCAGGCCGACACGTTCGAGCGCCTCGTGCTCGGTCAGTTGCACGAGACCGTCGGTCCGAGCGAGGGCGACGACCCGATCGCCCACTACATCCAGGTGCTGGCCGACAAGACCGGCTCGCTCATCGCCGCCGCGGCCCAATCGGGCGTCGTCTTCTCGGGCGCCGACCCGGCCTACGAGGCGCCGATCATCGAGTTCGGCGAGAAGGTCGGCGTGGCGTTCCAGCTCATCGACGACGTCATCGACCTGTCGCCGCAGCCCGAGGAGACCGGCAAGGTACCCGGCACCGACCTGCGCGCGGGGGTCATCACGATGCCGTTGCTGAAGCTCGCAGAGCTCGCAGCGACGGATGCCGCATCCGCCGACCTGCTCCAACGCATCGAGCGCGACGTGGTGATCGTGACCGACCCGACCGTCGGCGGTGACCCGCTCGACACGAACACGCTCGCGTCGCGCATCGTGCCCTCGCGAGCCACGGTTGACGGGATCGTCGCCGAACTCCGGGAACACGAAGCCACGCGCGCTACGCTCGCCGAGGCCCACCGTTGGGCGCGTGACGCGGTCGCCGCCCTCGGCCCGCTGCCCGAGGGCGGCGTGAAGAAGGCGCTCACGCGATTCGCCGAGACGGTGGTGGAGCGACAGAGCTGAACCGGCCGACTGAACGGCGCGGATGGAACACGGCCAGACTGAAACGGCCAGAGTTATGGAGAGATCTCACCTGTGACGAGGAACAAGCTGCGACTCGCGATCGTCGGTGCCGGCCCTGCCGGCATCTATGCCGCCGACATCCTGTTGAAGGCCGAGCGGAACTTCGACGTCTCGATCGACCTGTTCGATCACCTGCCCGCGCCCTACGGGCTCGTGCGCTACGGCGTGGCACCCGACCACCCGCGCATCAAGGGCATCATCACGGCGCTTCGCGAGGTGCTCGACCGGGGCGACATCCGCATCTTCGGCAATGTGCGCTACGGCACGGACATCACCCTCGAAGACCTGAAGCATCACTACAACGCCGTCATCTTCGCCACCGGTGCGGTGCGTGATGCCTCGCTGAGGCTGCCGGGCATCGACCTCGACGGGTCGTACGGCGCGGCGGATTTCGTGAGCTGGTACGACGGACACCCCGACTACCCCCGCGAGTGGCCGCTCGACGCGCGCGAGGTCGCCGTGATCGGCAACGGCAACGTCGCGCTCGACGTCGCGCGCATCCTGTCGAAGCACGTCGAAGACCTCATGCCGACCGAGATTCCCGCCAACGTCGCCGCGGGCCTCGCCCAGTCGCCGGTCACCGACGTGCACATCTTCGGGCGCCGTGGGCCGACGTCGGTGAAGTTCACGCCGCTCGAGCTGCGCGAGCTCGGCGAGCTGCGCGACGTCGACATGATCCTGTACGACGAGGACTTCGACTACGACGACGCGGCGCGCGCTGCGGTGTCGGGCAACAAGCAGGTCTTCGTCATCGACAAGGTGCTGAACCAGTGGCGCCAGCGCGAGGTGGGCCAGGCGAGTCGTCGCCTGCACCTGCACTTCTTCGCGAAGCCGCTCGAGCTCGTCGACGACGGCACGGGTCGCGTCGGCGCCATCCGCTACGAGCGCACGGCGCCCGACGGCGAGGGCGGCGTGGTCGGTACGGGAGAGATCCGCGAGGTTCCGGTGCAGGCCGTGTACCGCGCGGTCGGCTACTTCGGCACGCCGCTGCCCGGCATCCCGTTCGATCGCGAGTACGGGGTCATTCCAAACCACGAGGGCCAGGTGCTCTACCACGACCCCGAGACCGGGGAGTCGCGCCAGATGTACGGCGTCTACGCGACCGGATGGATCAAGCGCGGCCCCGTCGGGCTCATCGGCCACACCAAGTCCGACGCGATGGAGACGATCAAGCACGTCATCAACGACCTGGGCAACTGGTGGCGGCCGAAGTCGCCGTCGGAGGAGTCGGTCATCGAGCTGCTCGAGTCTCGCGGCATCCAGTGGACCGCCCTCGACGGCTGGCACCGCCTCGACGAGCACGAGCTGGCGCTCGGGTCGGCCGAGGGCCGCACGCGCATCAAGGTCGTGCCCCGCGACGAGATGGTCGGCATCTCGCGCGGCGACGAGTAGCGCCCCCCGGTGGTCGAGTAGCGCCCGCCGCAGGCGGACGCGTATCGAGACCCCGCGTGGGCTGGGAGATTTTTATAAGGGACACCTCGTTCCGCGCCCGCCGTAGGCGGACGCGTATCGAGACCCCGCCCCCTCGAAGACCCCTACGACTCCCGGCCGACCGGCGGCTCGCCCACGAACGTGTGTGCCTCGCGCGCGAGTTCCGACCACAGCTGCCAATCGCTGATCCGCACCCAGTTGCGGCTCGGGCCGCCGTGCTCCCCCTGGAACGGCACGGCGATGCCGCGGTTCCGAAGGTCGGCTGATCGGGATTCGGGCAGCTCGACCACGAGGTCGTCGCCGTCGAGGAAGGCGAACAACCGGCCCTTCGCCAGCAGCCCGTCGGGGGTCAGGTCGACGTCGTAGTCCTCGTCCATCAGCAGCTCGCGCGTCACGGCGTCGTAGGTGAGTTCCGACTCGTTCATGGCCATCCCGTCCATTCGCCGGTGGGCTGTGTATGCCGAGCATACGCGTCGTCGGCCGGGCGCTACGCTGCCAATCATGCCTTCAGCGCCCACGATCACGGCCGTGGTCGCGGTCATCCTCGTGCTCGCCGGGGCTGCGCTCGGTTGGTGGCCCCTCGCATCGTGGACGCAGCGTTCGATCAAGGGCGAGCGGATGCCGCAGCCCACCGCCCGCGCTGCAGCGGCCGCGATCACCGGCCTCACGTTCGGCGCCCTCGCCGTGGCCTTCGGGTTGTCGTGGATCCTCCCCGCGCTGCTCGCGTTCGCCGCCGCATCGACGGTGCTCACGCTCGTCGACCTCGCCGAGAAGCGCCTGCCCAACTCGGTCGTCTTCCCGACGCTGGGTGTCGTCGCGGTGCTCCTCGTGCCGGCGACCTGGGCCGACGGAGCCTGGGTGCGCCTGCTGTGGGCTGTAGGCGGCGCCGCGGCGATGTTCGCGGTGTACTTCCTGCTCGCGCTGATCTCCCCGTCGTCGATGGGGATGGGCGATGTGAAGCTCGCGCTCGTGATCGGGCTCCTGCTCGGCTGGTTCGGCCTGAACGCGTGGCTGATCGGGCTGCTCGCAGCGTTCGTTGTCGGCGGACTGGTCGCGATCGTGGCGTTGATCCTTCGTCGCGTCACGTTGCGAGGTTCGATCCCGTTCGGACCATCGATGCTCGTCGGGGCGTTGATCGCGCTGCTGCTGGTCGCGCAATAGGGAACGTTCGGTTCCCGTCGTGCCCGGGGTACAGGCAGCTGTGTTTTCGGGGTACTCGATAGCGGGATTCGGGGTACACGCGGTACCCCCAGAGCGGGGGATGGACAACTTCCACTTCCGCGTGTTCATGCGGTTCTTCGAATTGCCGTGTCCTGCAAACGCCCTCGCACCCCCAAATGGGGGCGTGGCTCGTATGCATACGCACGGTTACGTTCAAGCAGCCACCGGTGCCCGCCGGTGGCGAGTTCTCTCTCCTGAACCCGAAGGAACCCGAAATGCTCAAGGCATACTCGCGCGCTGTCGCGCGCATCAACTCGCTCCGCACTGAAGAGGAGGGCGCGACGGCGACCGAGTACGCGCTCGTCCTCGGGATCGTGGCGATCGGACTTGTCATCGCGGCCGCAGCCCTTCTGCCGTTCCTGAGCGGATGGGTAGCCGAGATGCAGACCTGGATGAACAACCAGGACGTCGGCGTCAAGCCCTCCTGATCGCGATCAATCGACGAATGGGTTCGGGGCGCCTGTGCGCCCCGAATCCCGCTCGGCTAACGAGGGTTGCGATGATTCCCAATCCGAACGATAGAGGATCGGCGGCGGTTGAGTTCGCCATGGTGCTCCCGCTCGTGATAATGCTCCTGGTTGCGGTGATCGAGTTCTCACGACTATGGAACATCCAAGCCACGATCTCCGACGGTGCGAGGATCGCCGCGAGGTATGCGGCTGTGCATTCCGAGGATCCCACCGTGATCGATGATGCGAAGGCTGAGGCTCGCGCGATCCCCGGAATGTTGGACTGGGACACCGCGACAATCGATGTCAACGTCGATTGCGACGGTGCCAAGTCCGCCACGTCGACGATCACAATTCCCGCAGGCTCGATGACCGGCTGGTTCAGCAGCTTGGCTGAAGCTCCCATCACGTTGTCCGCGACAGGAAAGATGCCATGCGGCGAATGATCCGGCATCTTCAGGCGCGAGCACGGGACGAGCGCGGCGCGAACGCTGTGCTGCTCGCCATGCTCATCGTGCCGATGATGGGATTCGGCGCTCTCGCGCTCGACATCTCGGCGCAGCACGCCGAGCGCACTCAACTGCAACAGGGTGCAGACGCAGCGGCGCTCGCGGTTGCGCTGGCATGCGGTGAGGATTCATCTACCTGCGCCGGCACGTCGCAGGGCATCGGCGACGAATTCGTGGCAAGCAACGCCGGCATCCCGGTCGACGGCGCAGCGACGATCGAAGAGATCGACTTCACCGGCAAGCGAGTCACGGTGTCGGCCGACGCCGCCTTCCCGCACTTCTTCGCTTCGCTGATCGACGGCGATGCGGATCCGAGCTCGACCTACGTCCGCGCCATTGCGACGGCCGAGTGGGAGAACGGAACCCGCGCGACCGTCGTGCCCTTCGCGATCGGTGAGTGCACGGTGCCGACGAGCGGCAACGGCTCCTCGGAGTACATCCCGATCGAGAACAAGACCTGCTCCGGATCCGTGCCGGGGGGCTTCGGCTGGCTCGAAGATGGGACGCAGTCGTGCATCAAGGATGTCGCGCTCCTGGATTTCACGACCATCACGACCGGCAACACGGGCAAGTGCATCCTGTCGAACGAGGACCTCGTCGCCGCCGCGGACCAGATCGGCTGTTCCCTCAGTTCGGTTCCCAACAAGTACAAGACGAACATCGAGAAGCTCTTCTTCTGCTTCATCGGTCGGACCCTCCTCGTTCCTGTCTTCAACCTCGCGAGCCAGTGCCCGACCACCCCACCGGCGGGTAAGGCGTACTGCATCACGAAGTTCGCCGCTTTCGAGGTCGACGGCGTCCACGTGAAGGTCAATGGAAACGAGCAGATCGACGCCTGCGAGCCGGCGGTGTCGTGCTCGCTGCCGAACAACTGGGGTGAGCTCGGATTCCAAGGTCGATTCATCCAGTACGTCACGGTCGAAGACGACTGGACGCTCGGTCCACCGAAGCCGAAGATCAAGCTGGTCCCGGTCCCGGATCACCTGAACTGACCGCCCTCGCCGGCTACTGAGTTCCAACCCGCAACGAAAGAACCCGAATGAAGACCCGAATCATCGGCGCGATCGTCGCCCTCATCCTCGCCGCTCTCGGCGCGGTCGTGCTCGTGACCTACGTGCGAGGAGCCGACGCCAGGGCGGCCGAGGGTGCAGAGCTCGTCGAGGTGTACATCGTCCAGGAGGCCATCCCGAAGGGCACCGCGGGGGAGGCGGTGGAGGAGTTCGTCAAGGTCGACTCCATGCCAGCGAGGAACCAGGCGGAGGGCGCCGTCACCGACCTCGCAGAGCTCGCTGGTCTCGTCGCCGACGCCGACATCCTGCCCGGAGAGCAGCTGCTCGAGGCCAGGTTCGTCGATCCCGCGCAGCTCGCTGCGCGTGGCGACGTGCAGGTTCCACAAGGGATGCAGCTCATCTCGTTCACGCTGCCGGCCGACCGAGTCGTCGGCGGACAAGTGCGTGCGGGCGACAAGATCGGACTCGTCGCCACCGTCGATCCTGACGAGGTCGGCGACACCGAGGACGTGGTCAACCCGATCACCTCCTTCGCCTTCCACGGCGTTCTGGTGACGAAGGTGCAGGGGGTCGTCGGCGCCGACCCCGAGACCGGCGAGGCGCAGGATCAGGGCGCAGCCGACAGCATCATGGTCACGATCGCGCTGACCGCGCCCGACATCGAGCGTTGGGTGTGGTTCGCGGAGGGCGAGGCCAACCAGTACGCGCAGATGTGGCTCACGCTCGAGAACGAGCAGACCGACAACACCGGCACCCGGCCCGTCGACGGAAGCAACGCCTGGCAGTGACTCCGTTCCTCCTGATCAGTCGCTCTGCCGAGTACGAGACCCGTCTGCGGGCTCTGCTCGGTGACCGGCTCGCCGTGGTACCGGGTGAGTTCCTGCTCCTCGGGGCGGAAGCGGTGGTCGAACGGGTCGAATCCACTCCGCGCATCGCCCTCCTCGGCCCCGTGCTCAATTTCGAGGAGACCCGGGGCCTCGTCGAGGAACTGATCGAACGCCACCGTGATATCGGCCTCATCGTCGTCCGCGAGCAGCGCACCGACCTCGAGGACTGGGTGGACGACCTGCCACTGCATGCGGTGCTCAGCCCGCAGGCGACGGATGCCACGACGAGCGAGCTGCTCGATCGACTGTCGGCCTGGCTGGTCGAGAACGGTCGGGCGAACGCGGAGGACTTCTCGAACGGATCCCGTCCGGGCTTCGCGAGCCTCGTCTCGTCGGAGCCCGTCGACGACGTGTCCGCGTCCGAGGCATCCGCTTTGGAACGCCCCTCGGAAGCCCTCGACGAGGTGGTCCTTGGCGAGTCCATTCCTGTCGAGTGGGAGTTTCCGCCGCTTCCGGATGGAGTGCCATCAGAGGCGATCGCGATCGTCGCGCCGAAGGGCGGCCAGGGCAAGACGACACTGGCGGTCAACCTCGCCACGGGTCTCGCCGAGGTCGCCCCGAACTCGGTGGTGCTCGTCGACGCCGACCTCCAGTTCGGCGACATCACGGCGGTGCTGAACCTCACTCCCGAGCGAACCATCGTCGAAGCGGCCTCCGACTCCGCCGAGGACGAGCTCGTGCTCAAGACTGCGCTCACCCACCACCCCGACGGCTTCTTCGTCGTGGCGAGTGCGCCCTCACCCGAGCTCGGCGACCTCATCACCGCTGCCGCGCTCGGACGACTCATCGAGCGGCTGCGCGAAGCCTTCCGATACGTCATCGTCGATACGACGCCCGGACTCGGTGAGGGCACGCTGGTCACCCTCGAGCACGTGACCGACGCAGTGTTCGTGTCGAACATGAGCGTGGCCGGCCTCCGTGCGACTCGCACCGAGTTCCAGATGCTCACGACGCTCGGCCTGATGCCGAGCAACCGGCACATCGTCTTGAACCAGGTCGACAAGATGAGCGGCCTGACCCTCGGTGATGCAGAAGCCCTCGTCGGGGCCCCGATCGACGTCGCGGTGCCGAGATCGTCGGCGGTGCTGCTCGCGGCCAACCGGGGCATTCCTCTCATCCACGACGATGTCCGCGATCCGGCGGCGCGTGCCGTTCGCTCGCTCGTGATGCGCATCGCGCCCGAGGCGTACCCCAAGCGCTCCAGGATCCAGAGAAGGAGGCGACGTGGGACTGAATGAGCGGCTGAATGCCCTCCGCAACCCGCAGCTCGTGGTCGAAACGCCAGTGGGGGTGGGGAATCCGACGGTACCGGATGCCGGCGATGGCATCGAGTCCGGCGGTGACCTCACCTCATCGCGCGGGGAGTGGGCGGCCGCGGCCGGCTCTGATCGGGCGGAGCCTGAACTCTTCCATCCTCCCGCAGGCACCGCCCGGCCCGTGCAGGCCGTCCCCCCGCTTTCCTCGCCTGTGCCGCCGCACTCCATCGTCGATCCCCTGGCGTCCGTCAAGGAGAAGGCAGCCCAGGAGCTCTTCGTCCGTATCGGCTCGCGCATGAGCGACGCGTCGCTCACCGAGGAGCAGCTGCACGCCCTCGCGCGGGCCGAGCTGGCCGAGATCGTCGCCGGCGAGCAGCTGGCGCTGACGACCGCCGAGCGCAATCGGCTCATCGACGACATCGGCGCCGACGTGCTGGGCTACGGTCCGCTCGAGGCTCTACTCGACGACCCCACGGTGAGCGAGATCATGGTCAACCGCTACGACCAGCTCTACGTCGAGCGGGAGGGCCGGCTCCTGCCCACCCCGCATCGGTTCACCGGTGAGCCGCAGTTGCGGCGTGTGATCGAGCGGATCGTGTCCCGCATCGGCCGGCGGATCGACGAGTCCTCGCCGCTCGTCGATGCGCGCCTCGAAGACGGCTCGCGCGTGAACGCCATCATTCCTCCGCTCGCCGTGAACGGGTCATCCCTCACCATCCGGAAGTTCGCCGGGACTCCATACACGGTCGAAGACCTGATCCGATTCGGCACCCTGACCCGCGAGGTGGCAACGGTGCTGGACGCGGCGGTGCGCGCCAAGCTCAACATCCTGGTCTCGGGAGGTACGGGCACCGGAAAGACGACACTGCTCAACGTGCTCTCGGCATTCATCCCCGACGACGAGCGCATCATCACCATCGAGGATGCGGTCGAACTCCAGCTTCAGCAGGAGCATGTCGTCCGTCTCGAGTCGCGGCCGCCCAACATCGAGGGGCGCGGCGAGATCACCATCCGCGATCTCGTTCGCAACTCCCTGCGCATGCGGCCTGACCGGATCGTGGTCGGCGAGGTGCGTGGGGCGGAAAGCCTCGACATGCTGCAGGCGATGAACACGGGTCACGAGGGTTCGATCTCCACACTCCACGCGAACTCGCCACGCGATGCCGTCAGTCGCATGGAGACGCTCGTGCTGATGGCGGGAATGGACCTTCCCCTGCGCGCGATCCGGGAGCAGATCTCGTCCGCCATCGACCTCATCGTGCAGATCACCCGGCACAAGGACGGCGTGCGGCGGGTCACCCAGGTGACGGAGGTGCATGGCATGGAGGGCGACATCATCACCCTGCAAGATGCCTTCTCCTTCGATTACTCGGCCGGATGGGATGCAGAAGGCAAGCTGCTCGGACAGATCGAGCCCACGGGCGTGCGCCCTCGGTTCGCGGAGCGGATCGCCGATCACGGCATCCTCCTGCCCGTCTCGCTGTTCCAGGTGAACTATCGCAACCTGCTCGGGGAGATTCGATGAGCCCCGGGGTCCTCATCATCGGGATCAGCATCGCGCTGCTCGCAGCGCTCGTCATCGTGTTCTTCGTGTTGGCTCCGCCGGCGCCCCGGGTGGCGGCCGAACGGCGTCGTGCCCCGGGTGTCGAGTACGAGTCTGCCCTCTCGAAGCTCACTCATCGGGCGACGGCGGCGGTCGATGGGCTCACCTCCCGGCGGTCCCGGCGATTCTTCGGGCCCGACGAACTCGAACTCGCCGGTGTCAGGTCCGAGCCGAGCAGCTTCGTGGTGATGGTTGCCTCGGCGGCCAGCGTGCTCGCACTCGTGGGTGTCGTCCTGGGCCTCGCCAATGGAACCTCACTCATTTGGGGGTTGCTGCTCGCCCTGCTCGCGCCGATCGGTGCCAAGGCGCTGTTGATCATGCGGGCGTCCCGTCGACGCGCCCGATTCGCCGACCAGGTCGACGACACCGTGCAGCTCCTGGCCGGTGGCCTGCGCGCCGGCCACGGCCTGACCCGTACGGTGGCTGCCGTGGCGAACGACGCAGAGGCGCCCACGAGCGAGGAGCTCGCGCGGGTCGTGAACGAGACGCGGCTCGGCCGGAACCTCGCCGAGTCGCTCACCGTGGCCGCGCAGCGAATGCAGAGCGCCGACTTCGAATGGGTGGCACAGGCGGTCGCCATCAATCAGGAAACCGGCGGCAACCTCGCTGAAGTGCTCGATCAGGTCGGCAAGACCATCCGGCAGCGCAACGAGATCCGGCGCCAGGTGAAAGCATTGAGTGCCGAAGGTCGCCTGTCCGCGGTCGTGCTCGTCTCACTGCCGATCGCCGTCTTCATGTTCCTCGCCGTCGTACAGCCGAACTACGTCGGCGTGTTCTTCACGAACATCTTCGGCATCATCGCCCTCGTCGTGTCCCTGATCCTCCTGATCCTCGGCGCGATCTGGGTCGCATTCGCTGTGAGAGTGAAGTTCTGATGGCCCTGCAGATCCTGTTGTACGCCGCGATTGCTCTGACCGCTCTGGGCGTGGCCGGCGCCGTCTTCCTCCTCTTTCCCCGCCGTCAGCCGGCCGTGGAACCGCCGGGTGAGCTGCACCCGACCGTCGGCCGAGTACAGCAGGCCAGCTTCAGCGCGTCGCTGATCGCCGCAGCTCCACGCGGCTACATCGGATGGATCGAGAAGCAGGTCATCCACGCGGGCCGGCCGGTCGGATGGAGCGTCCAGGGCATCTTCACGTGGAAGATCTCGCTGACGGTCGTCGGCGTCGTGCTGGGTCTGCTGTTCATCATCAGCGGTGGCCCGAATCCCATGAAGGTTCTGCTCGTCATCCTCGGGACGACGCTCCTCTTCTTCCTCCCAGACGTGATGATCAACAGCCGTGCGCATGATCGGCAGGAAGCGATCAAGTACGCGCTCCCCGACACCCTCGACCAGATGACGATCGCGGTCGAGGCGGGGCTGGGATTCGATGCCGCGATGGCGAAAGCGGCCCGCAACGGCAAAGGGCCGCTGGCCGAGGAGCTCATTCGTGTGCTGCAGGACATGAGCATCGGTCGAAGCCGTCGCGACGCGTTCATGGAGTTGGAGGGACGGACCACGCAGGAGGATCTGCGCCGATTCATCCGCGCGGTCGTGCAGGCCGATCAATACGGGATCGCGGTCGGCGATGTGCTGCGCGTACAGGCGGGGGAGATGCGCCTCAAGCGCAAGCAACGTGCTGAGGAGCAGGCCATGAAGGTGACCGTGAAGATCATCTTCCCGCTCGTGTTCTGCTTGCTCCCCGTGCTGTTCATCGTCCTCCTGACGCCGGCGGCGCTGAACATGATCGAGACGTTCACCGGCATCGACGCGTTCTGACCGTTGCGCTCGGCCTGCCGGGCCCCGCGTTGCTCAGCACACGCATCGACCTGCACCCGCTCGCTAGGCTGAACGCGACCCGGGAAGGCGAGACGTATGAGCGACCCCGGCACCGCGGCACTGAACAGCGCATTGCGCTGGCGCCCCGACGTGCTCGGCGCCGGGTTCGAGCAGCTCACGTTGCCGCTGGGCAGCGACGACGAGGGCGAGCTCGTCGCAACGCTCGTGCGGCATCGGGCCGAGCCCGAGCGGCAGGCGCGGTGGCGGTGGCGTTGGCCGTGGGAGCGCGACGAAGTCGACGAAGAACCCGCGGGCGCGGCATCCGGAGCCGACGTGCTCTACGTGCACGGCTGGAGCGACTACTTCTTCAACCGCGAGCTCGCCGAGTTCTGGACCGCCGCCGGCGCCAGGTTCTTCGCGCTCGACCTGCGCAAGTACGGTCGCAGTCTGCGCGAGGGGCAGACTCCCGGGTACGTCACGAACCTCGACGACTACGACGCCGACATCGAGGCGGCACTCGACGCGATCGAGCGCACTCAGGAGGCAACCGAGACGGATGCCGCGGCGGCATCCGCTCGACCGCTGATCCTGCTCGGCCACTCCACCGGCGGGCTCACGCTGAGCCTCTGGGCGGCTCGGCACCCCGGGCGCGCCGCGGCACTGGTGCTCAACAGCCCCTGGCTGGAGTTCCAGATGAGCCGCGTCGGACGTGAGGCGCTCGCGCCCGTCGTCAGTTGGGGCGCGCGAGTGAATCCGATGAGTCCAATGCCCAACGTCGACCTCGGCTTCTACACGCGCACGATCGCGAAGGAGCAGGAGGGAGAGTGGGAGTACTCCCACGAGTGGCGGCCCGATCGCAGTTTTCGGGTGTATCCGGCGTGGCTCACGGCGGTGCTGGCGGGGCATGCGACGGTCGCGGCCGGCATCGACGTGGGTGCGCCCGCGCTCACGCTGTTGTCGGCGCGGTCGACGATCCTGCCGCGGTGGGATCCGGCCATGTTCTCGAGCGACGTCGTGCTCGTCGTCGACGACATCGCCGAGCGCGTGCTGAAGCTCGGGCCGACCGTGAGCGTGTCGCGCATCGACGGAGCGCTGCATGACGTGTTCCTGTCGCGACGGCCGGTACGCGCCGCCGCCTACGACGCGGTCACGCAGTGGCTCCGAGGCTACGCTCCGGGCGGGGTCCCACGCCCGTGACGACGTTTCGCTGAGTGGAGGACGCGTCGGAGAAGTCGTGTGCCGTCAAGAGGTCGTCAGAAGCGGCCGACGCGGCATCCGCTCGGTCGGCCGCGTCAGCGGAAGTTCACGAACTGCAGGTCGACGTCGAGATCCGACGCCTTGAGCAGCCGGATCGTCTCCTGCAGGTCGTCGCGGCTCTTCGATGAGACGCGCAGCTCATCGCCCTGGATCTGCGACTTCACCGACTTCGGTGCCTCATCGCGGATGATCTTGCCGATCTTCTTGGCGTGCTCCTGGTCGATACCCTGCTTCAGGCCGACCTCGAGGCGGAACTCCTTGCCCGACGCGTACGGTTCGCCGGCGTCGAGGCTCTTCAGTGAGATGCCGCGCTTGATGAACTTCGACTGCAGCACGTCGAGCACCGCCTTCACGCGCTCCTCGGAGTTCGCCTTCAGCAGGATCTTCTCGCCCGACCACTCGACGGATGCACCGACACCCTTGAAGTCGTACCGCTGGTCGACCTCCTTGCGCGCCTGGTTGACGGCGTTGTCGGCCTCCATCTTGTCGACCTTGCTCACGATGTCGAACGTTGAATCTGCCATGCCGGCCAGTCTATCGAGGGGTCGGATGCCGCGAGCCGGCCGCTCCCGGTCGTCGAGTAGCCAGCGCAGCAGGCGTATCGAGACGCGGGGCGGGCGTCGGTCGTCGAGTAGCCGGCGCAGCAGGCGTATCGAGACGCGGGGGCGGGTCTCGGTCGTCGAGTAGCCGGCGCAGCAGGCGTATCGAGATGTGGGGTCGGGGTGTCGGTCGTCGAGTAGCCGGCGCAGCAGGCGTACCGAGACGTGGGTCGGGGTTGCGCGGGCGGGGTCTCGATACGCGTCGCGCTTCGCGCGGCGCTACTCGACCACCGGGGACGCGCTTCGCGCGGCGCTACTCGACCACCGGGGACGCGCTTCGCGCGGCGCTACTCGACCACCGGCCGTGCGGTCGACGAGCGCACCCGCAACTCGTACGGCAACGGGGTGACGGCGGGCGGGGCGGCATCCGCTGCCGGCTCGAGCTGTTCGAGGAGGACCTCGACCGCCTTCTCACCCTGCAACCGCGGGAATTGCGCCACCGTCGACAGCCCGAAGAACTCGGACAGGTCGTGGTCGTCGATGCCGATGATCGAGACGTCGCGCGGTACCGAGAGGCCGAGGTCGCGTGCGGTGAGGATCGATCCGATCGCCATCTCATCGGATGCCGCGAAGATGGCGGTCGGGCGGTCGTGCGGCACGCCGAGCAGCTGCTTCGCCGCGTGGTATCCGCCCCGCACAGTGAAGTCGGCCGGCGCGACAAGGCGCTGGTCGAGCTCGATGCCCGCGTCGGTGAGCGCGGCCTCGTACCCGATGCGTCGGTTCGTGGGCAGGTGGAAGTCGAGGTCGAACTCGGGGTCGCCGCCGATGTGCGCGATGCGCGAGTGGCCGAGTCCGATGAGGTGCTCGGTGGCGAGGCGGGCCACGGCGACGTCGTCGATCGTGAGCGTGCGCACGTCGGGGATGGGGCCGCCGACACCCACGAGCGGCTTGCCGAGTTCGTGCAGGCGCGCCACCTCGTGCTCGGTGAGTTCGAGCGAGACGGCGATCACCGCGTCGACGCGCTGGCGCAGCAGGAAGTGCTCGAACACGCTCGACCGCTCCTGCCCGTCGCCCGAGAGGTTGTAGAGCGTGAGGTCGTAGCCGTTCCGCAGCAGCGCCTGCTGTGCGCCCTCCAACACCGATGAGAAGAACCATCGATTCAGGAACGGGATCACCACGCCGATGTTGCGTGTGCGACCCGACGCGAGGCTCGATGCGTTCGACGACACCACGTAGCCGAGCCGGGCCGCCGCATCGACGACCTTCGCCTTCGACCCCGGCGACACGTGGCCGCGTCCGCTGAGCGCGCGCGACACCGTCGCGGTCGAGACCCCCGCGAGCTTCGCCACTTCCTCGATGCCGGCCATGCGCTTCCTCTTCGACCGAACCGCCGATCGGACCGCCTCGTCGGGTGGTCGCAGGCGACGCTCGATCCTACCGCCGGGGGGTCGTGCGGATGCCGCGTTGCGCGCGTCGTCGGCGAGCCGGATTCCACTTCCCGCCCGTGTGCGATAGAAAAGCGAGGTCGGGTGTGCCCAGCTTGGGGGGCGACGGCTAGCCCACTGTCACCACCATCGAAAGGATCGAACGCGTGAAGTGGGTCAAGCGAATCGTCTTGGGTCTCGCCGTGGTCTTCGCCCTGTTCTACCTGATCACCCGCCCCGAGGATGCAGCGAACGTCGTCCAGGCAGCGGTCACGGCCGTGTTCGATGGGGCCCAGGCTGTCGGCAGGTTCTTCACTTCCCTGGCGGCCTAGCCGGGGGGCGAGATGGCTCGTGTGCGGCTGATCGACCCCAAGGTCGAGCGACACCTCATCGCCGACGAGGGCGAGGTGATCGTCGACGAAGTCGAGAAGCACTGGGCCGCGATGGTCAGGCCGGTGCTCGGGATGCTCCTTGCGATCCCGGTCTTCGCCCTGATCGCGGTGCTGCCGTCGTGGGCGTACTGGCTCCCGCTGCTGGGCGCGCCCATCCTCGTGTTGCACGGGCTCTGGCGCATGTGGGAGGTGCGCATGGACCGGTTCGTGATCACCAACATGCGCGTGTTCCGCGTGAACGGCATCCTGTCGCAGCACATCGCCACGATGCCGATCACGCGCATCCTCGACATCTCGGTCGAGAAACCGGTGGTCGGCCGCATCTTCGGCTACGGGCATTTCGTATTCGAGTCCGCAGCGCAGGACCAGGGCCTGCGTGAGATCCGGTACGTCGGGCGGCCCGACGAGCGCGGACTCACGATCCAACGCGTCATCCAGCGCTCTGGACTGCGTGGCGCCGGGGTTCGGCCCCCCGAAGCACCTCGGCCGACCGAGCCGCAGGACACCTGGTCGCCGCCGCCGACGCAGCGGCCGCAATCGCCGCTCGACTTCGGTGACGGATGGACGGGCAACGTGCGCGTCTCGGCACCGGCACCGCCCGTGACGTTCCATGGCGACGATGTGCGGACCGGCCCTGTCGAGCTCCCGCGGTCGACGTTCGATCAGCACGACACGTGGCCCGGCGTCCCATCCGGCGACATGCCGCCTGCGTCGTTCCACCCGAACCAGATCTGGCCGCGCTCGCGACGGTCCGAGCCCGGGCAGCAGCCGCTCGACCCCGACGGCACGTAGGCGGATGCCGCGGCGCCACCGGCGACCGAGGAGCGCACCGCGCAGCGGGACGCGCATCGGGATCGGCCGCGTTCGAAACGTTCCGGATGCCGCGGCATCGGTGTGCCGGCCCTGATTTCACGAGACGCCGCGGGGCGGGTATCCTTTACTGGCCCCCGGTTGTGTGAGGAACGCGGCCGGGTGCGACTGGCGAGTTACCCAAGCGGCCAAAGGGATCTGACTGTAAATCAGCTGTCTATGACTTCGGGGGTTCGAATCCCTCACTCGCCACGTCTGAAAGCCCCGGTCAGCCGGGGCTTTCGTCGTTCCTGCGCGGGGTGTCCGAGGCGCCGCTCCCCGGGGCGCCGGGGCAGCGACGGGTAGCGTGAGGGCATGACCCAGCACGAGACATCCGTGGCATCCGCTCTGCTCCTCGACCTCGTGCGCGAAATCGCCGTACGGGCCGCGGAGTTCGCGCTCGACGCCCGTCGTGCGGGGGTGAGCGTTGCGGCGACGAAGTCGACCGCGACCGACATCGTCACCGCGGTCGACCGCGACACCGAGACGCTGATCCGGTCGCTGATCCTCGAGGCGCGTCCCCACGACGGCATCGTCGGTGAGGAGGAGGCGACGCACACCGGCACGAGCGGCCTCGACTGGATCGTCGATCCGATCGACGGCACGGTGAACTTCCTCTACGGCATCCCGGCGTGGGCGGTCAGCATCGCGGTCGCCGAGGGCGCCGCCGCCGACGGCACGGGCGGGCGAACGTTGGCCGGAGTGGTCGTGAATCCGGTGAACGGAGAGCTCTTCGAGGCATCCGTCGATGGCGGCGCGCGCCTCGCGGGTCGAGAGCTGGCGGTGAACACGGATGTCCCGCTGGGCGAGGCGCTCGTCGGGACCGGGTTCGGCTACGCGTCAGAGCGGCGGCGCGAACAGGCCGAGGTGCTGCTGCGCCTGCTGCCGCAGTTCCGCGACATCCGTCGTCTGGGATCCGCGGCGCTCGACCTCTGCGCGCTCGCCGCCGGACGCCTGGACGCGTACTACGAGCGCGGGCTCAACGTCTGGGACCATGCCGCCGGAGCGCTCATCGCCCGCGAGGCCGGCGCTCGGATCGGAGGCATCGGCGGCGGGGTCGAGAGCCAGGAGCTCATCGTCGCCGCTGCGCCCGGGTTGTACGAGGAGCTCGCCGACGCACTTCGGTCCGCCGGCCTCGACGCATGAGGTCAAGCCCCGTCGGATCCGCGTTCCGATGCGGATTTCGCGGTGCAACCGCCTGTGGGCTGTGGAAAACGGCGGCCTGCGCGTGGCGAAGATCGAAGGGGTCGGTTAGTGTTGACCGCATTGTTATCTCGACATGGGTCGGGATGCCCACCTCCAGCTCCTGCCCAACCCGATACGCCGAAGGTCCCCTACGTGCTCGAGTCCCCCCTCGTGCCCGACGGTTCAACGCCAGGCACCCAGGTCCCCGTGCGGCCTGAGCGACCCCTGACGCGACGCGAGCTTCGGGAACGAGAGGCGGCAGAGGCCCGGCGGCTGGCTGGGGCTGCCGAGGCGGCGACCGCGATGCCCACGCCCGCTGCCGTGACTCCCGCCACGTCGACGCCGGTGATGCCCAGCCAGCGGCCCGCGTTCGACCACATCTTCGGCCCCGCGGATGCCGCGGCCCCGGCGCATTCCAACCGCCCCGAGCTCCGGCCCGAACACCTCGAGCCCCGCGCCGAACACCTCGAGCTCCGCGCCCGACGTCCCGAGCTCCGGGCCGAACACCCCGAGCTCGGCGCCGAACACCCCGAGCTCCGGCCCGAACACCTCGAGCTCCGGGCCCGACGTCCCGAGCTCCTCGTCCGCACCGACCAGACGACTCCGACCTCCGAGGCCGAGCCGACCGACCGCAAGGCCGGACGCCGCTCGGCCTCTCCGGTTTCCGGCGGCCCAGATGCCGCCGCGGCATCCGATACCGAGGCATCCGGCTTCGACGCACTCTTCGCCGGTCTCGGCGTCGGCGACGAGTTCGCCGGTGACGACCGGCCCGCTGAGCGCTCGCGTCGCGCAGAGGGTTCGGCTCGCTCCGGCCGCAAGGCGACGAAGGGCCCGAAGTCTTCGAAGAGGTCGAAGGCGGGCCGGTCGGTGAAGCAGGGCGGTCCGGGTCCCCTTCGAGGAATGACTCCCGTGGCGCCGGTCGCACCGACATTCGCGAACGGTCCCTTCGAGGCCGCCGCCGCTCCGCTCGCCGCTGCGGGCTCCGCCGCCTCTTCGGTTGCGGGCGCTTCCTCCGCATCAGAGGTCCAGCCGGCGGCATCCGCGTCCCACGTCGCGCCGGCGCCACCCGCTCCGGCCGCCCCGTTCGACCTGGGACTCGAGGTCTTCGGCGAGCACCACGACAGCATCGACGGCGACGCGTTCCTCGCATCACCGGCGAGTCGGCGCCGTTCGGCCCCGGCGCCCAGCACGTCGCGCGGGGGAGCCGGCCGCGACGGCCGCACGGCCGGTCGCACTGGTCGCGCCCCGTCATCCGCACGTCGGGGTGCCGATCAATCCAGCGCGTCGCGCTCGCGCAACGCCGCCCCTTCGCCGTCGCCGTGGCGCGGTCCGCGCCGTCTCCAGCCTGGTCGCGATGAGCTTCGCTGCCCTGCTCGCCGTCGCCACGACCATCCCGTCGCTCTCGCTGCTGTCGCCGGCCGACGTGCAGGCGATGGCGTACACGGACTCCATCGGCACGACGCTCGACGGACAGCACGTCACCATCGACGGGAACATCGTCGCCCAGTCGGTGCAGCGAGAGGGCTACGAGGCCCTGACCATTGAGGAGACCGCTCGTGCGGCCGGGATCCGCGCCGACAGCGACTTCATCAACAACCCCGCCGGAACCATCCAGTGGCCCTTCAAGGTCGGCGTGCACATCGGCGACCGGTTCGGATACCGCAACTGTGCGGGCTGCTCGGTGAACCACGGCGGGCAGGACTTCAACCCCGGGCTCGGCGCCGAGATCCAGGCCATCGCCGACGGTGTCGTGTCGAACTCGACCGATTCGGGCGGCTCGCTCGGCGTCGTGATGATGATCGACCACGTCATCAACGGCGAGAAGATCACGAGCGTCTACGCCCACATGGAGTACGACTCCCGGCGGTTCGAAGAGGGAGACGTCGTCAAGGTCGGCGACGTCCTCGGAACCACCGGTTCCACCGGCATGTCAACCGGCCCCCACCTGCACTTCGAGATCCGCATCGGCGGCATCAACGGCACCAAGGTCGACCCGCTCGAGTGGCTCTGGGCCAACACCAACTGATCCCCTGATCGGATGCCGCGGCATCCACTACTGGGCTCGGCTACTTGCCTCGCCGTCGCCCGCGCGCCTGGCGGCGCCCGTGCGAAACGCATGAGAATCCGGCTTTCGAGTCCTCCAGCGCGGTCATCCTGCCGATTGTCATGCATTTCGCGCTGCGGACCAGTTCTCGACAACGGCTCGTCAGGCCGAATTCTCCACAGATGCTGGCGTCGTGGTCACCGGGATGCCGCTACACAAGCAGACTCCTAACGTGCTTTCGATCCCTCAGCATCTGCGCACTCTCGGCGGCGTGTCGCCGTACTCCGCCCTCGAGCGTGCCGGGTACTCACGGCCTGCGGTGCAAGCGGCGGTGAGGCGCGGCCTGATCGTCCGCGTGCGGAATGGATGGTTCGCCGTTCCAGACGCCAACCACAACCTCGTCCGTGCGGTTCGCGTCGGCGGAACCGCAACGGCGACGACGGTTGCCCGGCTGCACGAACTCTGGGTGCATGACGACCGACTCCTCCATGTTCGTGTGCGCCACTCCACGGGGCGGCTCGCTGCACCAGACGACCGTCGGGTTCGGTTGAACCGTGAGCAGCATGGCGTGTGCGTGCACTACAGCACGCAGGGGGTATTCGACCGCGCACGCGATCCACTCACGGTGGCGCTCGCAGAGATGTTCGCGTGCACCGACTCGTCGGACGTGCTGTCATCGATCGACTCCGCGCTCGAGCGGGGCAAGCTCCAACTGGAGCATCTCGACTTGATCCGCACGTGGATGCCGCGATCGCGGCGCCATCTCATCGATCGCGCCGACCCCGACAGCCAGTCGGGACTTGAGACGAGAGTGCGCCTGCTCCTTCTCTCGCGAAGAATCGCCTTCAAGGCACAGGTCGACATCGACGGCGTCGGTCGAGTCGACTTCGTCGTCGGCGACCGACTCGTCATCGAGGTGGACGGCCGCGCCTTCCACACCGGGTCGGCCTTCGAGGAGGACCGCCGCCGCGACTTCGTCCTCAGCATGCGCGGCTACCTCGTGCTGCGTCTGAGCTACCGCCAGGTCATCGACGATTGGGAGCGAACGCGCGCCGGCATCCTCGCGCTCATTGCCCGTGGCGAGCACCGGTGGGCCGGCCGCGGACCATACGCGCCCGAACTTCCCGAGTCAACGCACACCGTGGTCGTGGTCAACGAAAACGCATGAGAATCCGGGTAGTGAGCGCCGTGAGAACACCATCGGGCGGATTCTCATGCGTTCTGCAGCCTGCGGGGCGGGATGCCGCGGCATCCGCCCCCGAGGGTCAGGCGCGGAGCCAGGCCGTCGTGTCGCCGGGCAGCGATCGTCCGTCGAGCGCCTCGCTCGCGAGCAGCACGTCGCCCTCGGGAAGCGTCGCCGGCTCGGAGCCGAGGTTCGTCACGACCACGACGCCGCCGTTGCGGAAGGCCAGCACGTCGTCACCGAATCCATCGAGCCACGCGAGCGAGCCGGCCCCGAGGTCGAGGGTGCGCCGCAGGCGCAGCGCCTCCTCGTAGAGCGAGAGGGTGGATCCCGCCACACCGCGCTGCCGGTCACGTGCGAGCTCGCGCCACTGCGCGGGCTGCGGCAGCCAGGGCTCGCCCGAGGGGCCGAAGCCGTAGTTCGGCGCGTCCGCCTCCCACGGGATGGGCACGCGGCATCCGTCTCGTCCGTAGCGCTCGCCGTTGGTGCGGAACCACGTCGGGTCCTGGCGGGCCTCGTCGGGCAGGTCGATGACCTCGGGCAGGCCGAGCTCCTCGCCCTGGTAGATGTAAGACGAACCGGGTAGCGCCAGCATCAGCGCCGTGGCGGCACGAGCGCGACGCAGTCCCGGCTCGTACGACGGCAGCCCCTTCGAGCGCGGACCGAGGCCGTGGCCCTGCGGGTTCGCCTCGGTGACCGAGAGGCGGGTCGCGTGGCGCACGACGTCGTGGTTCGACAGCACCCATGTCGACGGCGCGCCGACCGCGCCGAACGCGTCGAGCGACGCGTCGATGACGTGACGCAGTGCCGCGGCATCCCACGGCGTCTCGAGGTACGCGAAGTTGAACGCCTGGTGCATCTCGTCGGACCGCACCCACTTGGCCACGCGGGGGAGCGGGTCGACCCACGCCTCCGCGGCCAGCACGCGCTCGCCCGGGTACTCGTCGAGCAGCGCGCGCCAGTCGCGGTAGATCTCGTGCACGCCCTCCTGCGCCCAGTACGGCGCGTGGTCGACGAACTCGTCGCTGATGCCCGGTTCGAGGGGCACACCGGATGCCGCGGCATCCGTCGTGAGACCTCCCGCGCCACCCATGCTGCCGCCCTCAGCGGGCGGCGTGTAGTCGGGCAGGCCGTCGGCCTTCACCAGCCCGTGCGCGACATCGACGCGGAATCCGTCGACCCCGCGGTCGAGCCAGAAGCGCAGGATGCGGCGGAACTCCTCGCGGACCTCTTCGTTCGTCCAGTCGAAGTCGGGCTGCGAGCTGTCGAACAGGTGGAGGTACCACTGGCCGTGCGTGCCGTCGGGCTCGACGATTCGAGTCCACGCCGGCCCGCCGAACACCGACTCCCAGTTGTTCGGCGGCTCGTCGCCGCCCGGGCCCCGTCCGTCGCGGAAGTAGAACCGAGCCCGCTCCCGACTGCCGACCGGCGCCGCGAGCGCGGCCTGGAACCATTCGTGCTGGTCGGAGCAGTGGTTCGGCACGAGGTCGACGATGACGCGGATGCCGCGGGCATGCGCCTCGGCGAGCATCGCGTCGAAGTCGGCAAGCGTTCCGAATCGGGGGTCGACGTCGCAGTAGTCCGCGACGTCGTAGCCGGCATCCCGCTGCGGCGACGTATAGAAGGGCGAGAGCCAGATGGCATCGATGCCCAGTTGCTGCAGGTCGCCGAGCCGGCTCGTGATGCCGGCGAGGTCGCCCATGCCATCACCGTCGGCGTCGGCGAAGGAGCGCGGGTAGATCTGGTAGATCGCGGCGGTGCGCCACCATTCGGAAGTCATGACGCAAACTGTACGACATCTGGCAAACGTATGGAAACGCTTGCACAATGGCCTGAGAACGCGATCATCACGAACCGGTATCAATGCCAGATCTCAGTTTTGGTATCGGGTGACATCCGGGGTATACCTGTAATCGCTTGCAATCGGCGAGCACTCCACACGGAAGAACGGCCTTTCGACTGGTGCGCGGTCCCGCGGCTCGGGACGGGGAAGACAGCTCCCTCACCGGCGAAGGCGCCGACCTCCACGCACACACTGAGAAGGGCACACCAATGAGGGTGAACAGGAAGAGCCTCCTCGCCGCCGGAGCCGTCGCAGTCATCGCGACGCTCGGGCTCGCGAGCTGCTCCGCCGGCGACAGCGGCTCGGACGGGGAAGCCTCGTCGAGCGGCACGCTGACGGTCTGGGTCGACGCCGAGCGCGTCGACGCGCTGAAGGGCGCGGCCGAGGCGTACACCGAGAAGACCGGTGTGAAGGTCGAGCTCGTCGGCAAGGACAACGCCGACATCAAGGACGACTTCATCCAGCAGGTGCCGACCGGCAAGGGCCCCGACATCACGATGGGTGCGCACGACTGGCTCGGCGAGCTCTCGACGAACGGCGTCGTGGCGCCGCTCGAGCTCGGCGACTCGGCTGCCGACTACCTGCCCGTGGCGATCGACGCATCGACCTACGAGGGCACGGTCTACATGCTCCCCTACGCGGTCGAGAACATCGCCGTGCTGCGCAACGCCGACCTCGTGCCCGAGGCGGCCACGAGCTTCGACGACATGATCGCCAAGGGCCAGGCGGCGGGCCTCACCCAGCCGTTCGTCGTCGAGCAGGGCGCCGAGGGAAACCCGTACCACCTGTACCCGTTCCAGACCGCGTTCGGTGCCCCCGTGTTCGGCACGAACGACGAGGGCTACGACCCCACCGACCTCCAGCTCGGCAACGCCGGTGGCGAGCAGTTCGCGCAGTGGCTCTCGACGCAGGGCAAGAACGGCACGGGCGTGTTCAACACCGACATCGACGGTGACATCGCGAAGCAGTCCTTCCTCGACGGCACCGCCGCGTTCTGGCTGACCGGTCCGTGGAACGTGGGCGCGGCGATCGACGGCGGCATCAACGTCGCGATCGACACGGTGCCGAGCCCGACGGCCGACGCTGCCTCGCCGTTCGCCGGCGTCAAGGGCTTCTTCGTCTCGTCGGAGTCGGAGAACAAGGTCGCCGCGAACGACTTCCTCGTGAACTACCTCGGCACCGAGGACGTGCAGCTCGAGCTCTTCGAGGCCGGAAACGTGCTTCCCGCGCTCTCGGCCGCTGCTGAGACGGCATCGGAGGACCCGATCATCGAGGGCTTCGCCGCCGTCGGTGCCGAGGCCGTGCCGATGCCGGCCATCCCCGCCATGGGTTCCGTGTGGCAGTACTGGGGCATCGCCCAGGCCGACATCATCAACGGCGCCGACCCCATCGCGACGTGGCAGAAGCTGACCGCTGACGTCCAGGCGGCCATCGGCTAGCAGCACCCGGGTGGTCGAGTAGCGCCCGCCGCAGGCGGACGCGTATCGAGACCCGACGTCGGTCTCGATACGCGTCGCGCTTCGCGCGGCGCTACTCGACCACCGGGGGTCGGGCTTCGCGCGGCGCTACTCGACCACCGGGGGTCGGGCTTCGCGCGGCGCTACTCGACCACCGGGGGTCGGGCTTCGCGCGGCGCTACTCGACCACCGGGGGTCGGGCTTCGCGCGGCGCTACTCGACCACCGATCCCGGCGAGGAGGCCAGGCAACGATGAGCACGACGATCGACGACGAGGTCACGCCCGAAACCGCGGGCGGCACGGGGCAGAGGCCGAAGCCCACGAAGCGGCAGCGCCAGGCGGCGGGCATCGCCGACGCGGCATCCGGCGGCGTGAAGGTGCTGATCCTCAAGCTGCTCGCCCTCGGCATCGTCGATGCGGTCGCGCTCTACGCGCTCTTCATCCTCGTGACCTCCGGCGAGTGGCTGATCGCGGCCATCGTGGCCATCGTGGCCATCGCCGTCAACTGGATCTACTTCTCGCGCCGCAAGCTCCCGGCGAAGTACCTGACGCCGGGGATCATCTTCCTGGCGCTGTTCCAGGTGTTCGTGCTCGTCTACACCGGGTACGTCGCCTTCACGAACTACGGCACTGGACACAACGGCTCGAAGGAGCAGGCGGTCTCGTCGCTCATGGCTTCGTCGCTGCAGCGCGTCGAGGACTCGCCGACCTACCCGGTCACCGTCGTCGACCAGTTCGGCACCCTCGGCCTGCTCGTCACCGACCCCGACGGCGATGCCCTGATCGGCACGAACGAGCAGCCGCTGCAGGAGGTCGACGCCGAATTCGACGGCGACAAGGCCGTGGGCGTCGGCGGGGGGACCTCGCTCAGCTTCGCCGAGGTGCTCGCCCGCACCGACGAGATCACCGAACTCGCCGTCCCGGTCTCCGACGACCCCAACGAGGGCGCGCTCCGCACGCCCGACGGCTCGAGTGCGTACCAGTACGTCTCGACGCTCGAGTACGACGACGCAGCCGGAACGATGACGGATGTCACGACGGGCACCGTCTACTCCGACATCGGCACTGGCGCGTTCACCTCCGACGACGGGGAGGAGCTGCTGCCCGGCTGGCAGATCACCGTCGGATTCGACAACTTCGTGCGCGCCGTCACCGATCCACGCCTGCTGCAGCCGCTGGTCTACGTGACCCTCTGGACGTTCGCGTTCGCCCTCATCTCGGTGGCGTCGACCTTCTTCCTCGGACTCTTCCTCGCCATCGTGTTCAACGACATGCGCATGCGCGGGCGCAGGTACTACCGCGTCGCGATGATCCTGCCGTACGCGATCCCGTCGTTCCTCTCAGCGCTGATCTGGGCCGGCATGATGAACGAGAGCTTCGGATTCATCAACCAGGTGATCTTCGGCGGGGCATCCATACCGTGGCTCACCGACCCCTGGATGGCCAAGATCTCGGTGCTCATCGTGAACCTCTGGCTCGGGTTCCCCTACATGTTCCTCATCTGCATGGGCGCACTGCAGTCGATTCCCGACGACATCCAGGAGGCTGCGAAGGTCGACGGGGCGAAGCCGTGGGCGATCTTCCGGCTCATCAAGCTGCCCCTGCTGCTGGTGACGGTCGCGCCGCTGCTGATCGCGTCGTTCGCGTTCAACTTCAACAACTTCAACGTGATCTACATGCTGACCGACGGCGGGCCGCGAGATTCGAACGCGCCGATTCCCGTCGGATTCACCGACCTGCTCATCACGATGGTCTACAAGGTGGCGTTCACCGGGCAGTCGCGTGACTACGGGCTCGCGAGCGCGTACTCGATCATCATCTTCATCGTGGTCGCGGTGATCGCGATCATCGCATTCCGTCGCACCAAGTCGCTCGAGGAGCTGAACTGATGGCCGCCGACAAGCCCGTCCCCGGGACGCAGACCGGTCTCGTCGCAGGCGAGATCGAAGAGATGACGGATGCCGCGACGCGAGGTCGTTCGTCGACGGGCGGGCCTGCGCCCGTCATCCCGAAGCGGCCGTTCAAGTTCGATCGCTGGTTCCGCGAGACCGGATGGCGCCACATCGTGGGCGTCGTCATGGTCGTGTTCGCGCTGTTCCCCATCGTGTTCGTCGTGTCGTCGTCGCTGAACCCCCAGGGCACGCTCACCGGCTCGAATGCCCTGTTCTCGCGGATCGGGCTCGACAGCTACGTGCGGATCCTGACCGACCCGCAGGTGCCGTTCTCCCAGTGGTTCCTGAACACGATCGTCATCGCGAGCATCACCGCCGTCGGCACCGTGTTCCTCGGTGCCCTCGCCGCGTACTCGTTCTCTCGCATGCGCTTCACCGGCCGGCGGTTCGGGCTCATCACGATCGTCGTGGTACAGATGTTCCCGCAGATGCTCGCGGTGGTCGCGATCTTCCTGCTCATGAGCACCGTGGCCGACTGGTTCCCCGCGATCGGCCTGAACACGCAGATCGGGCTCATCATCGTGTACCTCGGCGGGGCGCTCGGCGTGAACACGTTCCTCATGTACGGGTTCTTCAACACGATTCCCGCTTCCATCGATGAGGCAGCGAAGATCGACGGCGCCGGGCACGCGCGCATCTTCTTCACGATCATCCTGCGGCTCGCGGCGCCCATCCTCGCGGTCGTGGCCCTGATCTCGTTCATCTTCACCGTCAACGAGTTCGTGGTGGCATCCGTCATGCTCATCGACACCGAGAAGCAGACCGTCGCAGTGGGCCTCACGAAGCTCGTGTCGAACCCGCGCTACGCCGATTGGAGCGCGTTCTCGGCGGGAGCGGTGATGACCGCGCTGCCGGTGGTGGCGCTGTTCCTCTGGCTGCAGAAGTACATCGTGGGCGGGCTGACGGCCGGCGCCGTCAAGTAGTCGCGCTGGCTCGTTGCCAACGATGGCCTCCCGCAGAGCGGGCAGCCTCCATGGCTCGATGCGCCGCGTCGATCAAGTCGTCGAGGTCGTACCCCGACGACCGCACGTCCGCCCATCCTGCGCTCGCGGCGAGCTCCACCGACAGTGCATGCTCCACCGAGATGGTGGTCACCCGATCGAGCAGTTCGCGAACGCACTCCCGCACGGTCGCTCCGGGTCGCGAGACGAGGACGAGGAATCCGGAGGGGCCGTCGGCGCCGACGTCCGCGTCCGCGGGGAAGCACGCCCGCACGTCGTCGGCGAACCGCTCCACGACACGCCGGAACGCGTCCTCCCCGCCTGCGACGCGCAGGGCGTCGGTGTCGTCGAGGGAGACCGCCAGCAGCGACCACGACTGCTCTCCGGCGGCGGCCGCGCGCGCGAGGCGGTCGGTGGCCGTTCGCGAGAAGAGGTCGCCGTCGCTCGCCTCCACCGATCCCGACGGGTTTCGCGCCAGCGGGAGCAGCGTCACGACCGCGCACACGAGGTACGCGACCGCGCCGATCGACGTGAGGTCGGGGATGACGTGCTCGACCGGCCCGAGCGTCGCCTCGACGATCACCACCGACATCCCTGCGACGGCGAGGATCGGGAGCAGGCCCGAGACGATGGTGAGGGGGATCAGTTGACCGCCGCCACGCTCGGGACGCAGCCACAACTCGTACACCGTCAGCGCAGCCCAGACTGCCCCGAGCAGATACGCGCTCGCGTACACCAATGGGGCCGCCGGACTTGCGACCGACGCGCCGAGCGCGATCGCCGAACCGACGGCGATCGCCGGCCCGACCCACGCGTATGCGCGTGCGCCACGCGAGGCTCGCAGGCCAGACCACGCGAAGGCGGGTGAGCCCAGCCCCAATCCCGCCGCCATTCCTGCGAGCCGGGGCATCTCCGTCGATTGTGCGATGAGCAGGCCGAAGGTCGAGAGCATGACGACGATGAACATGATCGACCACAGGAGACTGGCGGTCGACGGTCGGAAGAGGAAGCCCAGGCCGATCATCATCATCGACGCGAGCGTGGCGAGCACCGCCAGCATCAGGAGTCCATCGACCGGTGCGGGTGTCACGTCGCCTCCATCGGGATCCGGACGGTCACGTCGGTGCCTGCGCCGGGTTCGCTGGAGATCTCGATCCGGCCCCCATGGGCGTCCACGATATGCCGGACGATCCCGAGTCCGAGTCCGGTGCCCGGGATGGCGCTGTCGACGGCGGTCGACGAACGGAAGTAGGGCTCGAACACCCGGTCGAGGTCACCTGCCGGGATGCCGATCCCGGTGTCGCGCACGGACAGCACGATGTCCTCCCCGTCGATGCGCCCGCTGACATGGACCGCTCCGCCTGAGGGTGTGTACTTGATCGCGTTGCCGATCAGGTTGTCGACGAGCTGCCGCAGACGGAAGGCGTCGGCCCAGAGGGGCAACGAGCCCTCACCGTCGTAGTGGACGCGCACGCCATGTTCGGCCGCGGTCACGGCGAAGGATTCCAGCGAGGCGTCCAGGATCTCCCTGAGGTCCGTGAGGGAGCGGGCGTCCCGGTCGGCGAGCGTGATCTCGTCGGAACGAGTCGACAGCATGGCATCGACGAGTCGCATCATCCGTTCACTCGCCTCTTCGATGACGCGCAAGCGACGGCGAGTCGGTCCGTCGAACGTCCCCTCGTCGAGCAGCCGGTCGGTGTGACCCAGGATCGCGGTGAGCGGGTTGCGAAGTTCATGCGAGACCACGGCCGCCAGGGCGTCTCGTCTCTTGCCCGCGGCGATCACCTCGGTCACGTCTTCCGCGATGAGCATCGTGCTCGGCTGATCACCGGTGACCGGGGGCTGACGCCGCGTCGCGACCGACAGTGCGTGCCAGCGACCGTCCGCATCGAAGAGCCACACGGACTCGTTCTCGAACTCCTCGCCGCGGGCCGCCCGAGAGTATGTGCCCTGCGCCGCGCGAAGGGCCGAGCCGCGCAGCGAGTCGTACTCGATGGAGCGCGGAGGACGGCTCGGTTCCGACTCGTCGATCGCGTACAGCGAGCGGTAGGCCGCATTCGACGACAGCAGCTCCCCGGTGTCGCTCACCTGGGCGATCCCGATGTTCACCGCATCGAGCATGTCCCTCACGCGCCGTTGCTCGGCCGAGACCGTGTCGAGCGTGTGACGGATCCGGCGGGATTGCCGCCGCAGCAGCGTGCGGTAGGCGCGCCCCTGCCGAGCCGTCGCGTGCACGGCGATGCCGACGAAGGTGAGCGCCAGTACCGCGATCAGCACGCGCAGGGCGCTCGCAGCGGAGGTCTCGTTCACGAGCACCTCGATCAGGGTGATGAGGCCCACGACGCCCACTCCGGCAACCAGGCGGGCGAGGGAGAACTGCGATGCGAGCCAGGTGATCGGGAAGACCCAGAGATGGGAGAGCCGCAGTTCGGTGCTGAAGGTCAGCAACCCGACCCACACGATGTCGAGGTAGGGCAGCGACGTCGCCGCCGCTTCGGGAAGCCGTCCCCAAGGTACGACGAGCGCGACTATGGTCGTGGCGAAGACGCCGAGCACGCCGATGACCAGCGGCGGGATGCCGAGCACGGCCGGATCGAGGGAATATCCCGCCACGACGATGATCGCCACGACGGCGGCGAACAGGAGCTGCCAGATCCAGATCGTGCGGACACGTGCGTCGGTGTCTGGTGGGTCGAATCCGGAGTCCTGGGCGCGGACCGCCTCCATCACGGCCCGCCCGGTCTTCGACATCATGCCTCAGCGCTCTCGGTCAGCCGATAGCCGACTCCGCGCACCGTCTCGATGTACCGCGGGGCCGTCGGATCCTCGTCGAGTTTGCGACGGAGCTTCGCGATATGGGTCTCGATCGTACGCATCTCGATGTCGGACACGTTGGTGTCGCCGCTCCCGCGCCGGCTGCGGACGACGAGCGCGAGCTCCTCCTTCGTGCGCACCCGGCGGCCGGTCTCCATGAGCGCGACGAGGAGATCGAATTCGGTTCGCGTGAGGCCGGCATCGACACCGCCGCGAGCCGCAATGCGCGTCGACTGGTCGACGACGAGGTCATGGTGCACCAGGACGGGTACCTCATCGGCCTCGCGACCCGGTGGCGCCGCTGCGGGTTCCGTCGACGCCGACGCCTCCGTCTTCACGCGTCGAAGCACCGCCTCGATGCGGGCGCGGAACTCCCGCACGCGGAAGGGCTTCGCGACGAAGTCGTCGGCCCCCGCCGACAACGCCAGCACGGCGTCGGCCTCTTCGGTGAGGGCCGAGACCACGATGATGTGCGTGGCGCTCCGGTCGCGGACGCGTCGGGTCGTCTCGAGCCCGTCGATTCCCGGCATGTTGATGTCGACGGTCGTGATCAGCGGATCGTGGGCGAGCCCCGCTTCGATTCCCGCCGCACCGCTGGCCGCCCCGTACGCTCGGAACCCGGCCGACTCGAAGATGTCGACCAGGAGCTCGCGCACCACCTCGTCGTCCTCGATGACCACGGCGGTCGCACCGTCACCCATCGGTTCCCCCGTCCTCGATCCTGCCCGCATTGTTCCACATCGGGGATGGCTCGGATCCGAAACCTATGGTGGCGCTGCCCGCGCCGGACGCAGGGGAAGGGACGGCGACGACCCCAACCGATGATCCTTCGCGGCCGAGCTTGTGACGCGTCAGAGCGGGAAGTCCTCGGCGTCGGTGCCGATCCAGTGCGGCGGGAGGCTCACCGCGGGCTGCTCGCGACGATCGCGACGGTCGGCAGCGGTCGTCGGGTCGTAGGTGAGGGTGGCCCCGCTCGCACGGACCTCACCACCCTCGAAGGGGTCGTCGACCACGAACGACATCGTGACGGTCGCCGCCTTTCCCGGCTCGGGGCCGGGCAGCGTGCAGACGCGGCCGGCGAACGTGGCGCAGCCCGCGGGCGAGCCGTCGGGAACGAGCCCCGCGGGCCAGTCGAGGTCGAGGCCGAGCGTGAAGGTGCCGTCGCGGTACTCCTCGATCTCGGACGCCGGCGCGGTTGCGGTGACGTCGATGGTCGCGGTCACCGACTCGCCCTGGCCAGGGTCTTCATCCGAATCCAACCGGACGTCGACATCGAACATGCGCTCGCTGACCACCAGGCCCTCGGCGCCCCGGATCAGCTGACCCACCTCGTTCGACGCGACATCGGTGAGCGAAGTTCCCGTGACGCGGAGCGGGCCGATGCCCCGAGCGTCGTCGGGATCGAACCACAGGCCGACCTCCCACGTGGTGTTCCCGGGGTCGTTCGCGTCGTCACTGAAGAAGACGGAGCACGTCGAGTCCTCGAAGGAGTTGCAACCCTGGGTCTCGAGGATCCCGTCGACGAACGCGGGCGGGCTCACCTGGAAGGCCATGGTGGTCGCTTGATCCGACCCGTCGCCCCGCATCGTGTGATGGATGATCACCCGGGCGTCCGGCTCTCCCTCGGATGGTTCGGCGTCGACCACCTCCATCCAGAAGAGGTAGGGCTCGAGCGCGATCTCTGCCGTGGCGGGCGCGCCGAAGTCGGCTTCGGGGCCCGTCTCGAGCGTCGTCGCCTCCTCCTCGTCGAGCGTGACCAGCCGCGTCGCGCCGGCCGTCACCGCGCCTGCGAAGCCGGTCGGCGGAGTCGCGAAGGTGAGCTCGGCCTCATTGCGGGCACTCGACAGCTCGATCAGGCATTCGTCACCCGACCGGGGCCGGCCCTCGAGTTCGCGGTCGGTCTCCGGGGCGACCCACGCCTCGCACTCGTCGTCGGTGAGGAGCAGCCCGTCGGGCCACTCGACTTCCATGGCGAGCAGGGAGTCGTCGGGTGCGTCATCGACCTCGGGCTCCAGCATGAAGGCCACGGGATCGCCCGCCTTCACGTTGTCGTCCGCAGTGGTGGCGACGACCATCTGCACGTCGGGCTCGGGCAGCGGCGGCTCGCTCGGAGTCGCGGAATCCGTTACCGCGACCGGCGTCCCCCGCACGCCGCCCAGCACGACTGCGGCGATCCAGACCAGCAGGGCCGCTGCGGCGACCGCTCCGACCGCGATCGCCGCCTTGAGCACCCAGCCGGCGAAGATGGGGAGCTGCGTGAAGGTTCCGTCGAGTGAGATCGACTGCCCGCCCTCCGGGGTGACGGTCACCACGAACGGATGCTGCACCGGCTCGCCGCGCCACAGCATCGACCTGGCGCGAACCGTGAGCTCCACGCTCTCGGTGGTGTTGGCCGGCAGCGCCACCCGCGACTGGTCGATGGACACCGCCAGCTCGCCCGCCGAGACGGAGACCTCGGCATACGAGTGCGCATTGCCGGCGTTGGCGATCGCGATCTCGGCATCACCGCCGCGCCGACCCTCGAGCGCCGGCTGCGAGAGCACCGCTGCGACGTCGCTGAAGGACTGGATGGTGGCGATCGACTCGACGACGAGGAACTCGTCGGGGTGTTCGGCGGGCACGATGTGGAACCGCACGATCAGGTCACCCACCGACCACCGCCCGGTGTGCTCGAGGGTGATCGTCGCCGTGGCGGTGCCGGTCTGACCCGGGTGCACGAGCAGCGTGTCGGGCTCGATGACGACGTGCTCGGCCGCCTCGTCGACCACCGTCAGGTGGTACGCCTCGACGTCGTCCCCATCGTTCCGGATCGTCAGCGTGAGCACCTCCGCCTGTCCGGGCGTGAGCGCGAGCGAGGTGGGCTCGATGTCGACCGTAGCCATGCTCCGACGCTACGGAGCGGCGCGCGTCGAGGGTCGTCCCTCCGACCCACCGCGGGGGCAGACCTCCTGCCCTTTGGGCCACCGCACGTCGATGTCGGAACGGGCGGGCCTACCCGCCGATGACCACGTTCAGCGCTCCTGGGCCGGGCGCGATCGGTGCTCCGTGCATCGTGAGGTCGCCCAGGCGCGCGGCGGGGAAGTTGCCGACGAGAACCGTGAGGCTGCCCTGCGCGATGCCGTTCGGAGCCGGTGACACGCAGGCGATGCCCCCGGGGGTCATGTTCGCCACGGCAGCGGGCATCCCCCCGATCAGTACGGTGGGGACCCCGGCCGCCGGCGTGATCGGCCCGCCGACGTGGGGTTTCAGCCCGTCGACGAGCGCGCAGAGGGCGACATCGCCGACGCGAAGGGCCGGACCGGTTGGCATGCCCTCACGCTACGCGCGCGCGGCGCGGCATCCCGAGCACTCGAGGACGGACGGTCGCGCAGCGAGCCTGCCCGTTGAGAGCGCGTTGAGTGCGCGAAGAGCGTACCCGGGCAGACTACCCACGTTCCCCTTCGGCGGAGCCCGAGGCTCCACGTGGTCACCGGGAGGATCCCATGTCTCGCACGACGGTTCGCGTGTACGCCCGCGACCCCATTTCAGAGGCCGGCGTCTCGAGCGCGCTCCGGCCACGCCCGGAGGTGCGGGTCGTCGCACCCGACGAGAGCGATCCGCCCGACGTCGTGCTCGTCATCGTGGACGCCGTCGACGAGGAGGCCCTGAATACGCTCCGCTTCGTCCGCCGCAACGGGGAGGCGAGGGTCATCCTGATCGCCTCGCACCTCGACGACCAGGACCTGGTGCGCGCCGTGGAGTGCGGCGTCGTCGGACTCGTGCGTCGATCGGATGCCACGACCGAACGCCTGCTGTCGGTCATCGCGTCGGCGGCCGCCGGCGAGGGCACCGTGCCGCCCGATCTGCTCGGCCGCCTGCTCGATCAGGTCGGCCGCCTGCAGCGCACCGTGCTGGACCCGAGGGGAATCACGTTCAACGGCCTCGCGTCGCGTGAGATCGAGGTGCTGAAGCTCGTCGCAGAGGGCTGGGACACGGCGCAGATCGCCTCGCGGCTCTCGTACTCCGAGCGCACCGTGAAGAACGTGCTCCACGACGTGACGACGCGCCTGCAACTGCGCAACCGATCGCACGCCGTCGCCTACGCCATGCGCGAAGGGCTCATCTGATCGTTCGTCGAGGAGCGCCGCGCGAAGGGCTCATCTGATCGTTCGCCGAGGAGCGCCGCGCGAAGGGCTCATCTGATCGTTCGTCGAGGAGCGCCGCGCGAAGCGCTGCATCTGATCGTTCGTCGAGGAGCGCCGCGCGAAGCGCTGCATCTGATCGTTCGTCGAGTAGCGACGCGCGAAGCGTGCATCTGATCGTTCGTCGAGTAGCGCCGCACGAAGCGCGACGCGTATCGAGACGCGGCAGCCCGTCTCGATACGCGTCCGGCTGTGCCGGGCGCTACTCGACGACCGAGGCGCGGGGCGCGGGGCGCTCCTCGACGACCGAGACGTCGGCCCGTCTCGATACACGTCCGGCTTCGCCGGGCGCTACTCGACGACCGAGACGCGGGCCCGTCTCGATACGCGTCCGGCTGCGCCGGGCGCTACTCGACGAGCGGGGCGCGGGGCGCCGGGCGCTACTCGACGACCGAGGCGCGGGCCGCCAGGCACCTGCCCGAGGAGGAATCCACCGCTGCCCGCAGGGGTGCCCCGAGCACGGGGCCGGAGGGCGCCGCGGCGCCGCACACTGAACGAATGATCGGCGAGATCGACGACGCCATCCGCGCGCTCGTCAAGGCGTCCGACGGCATCGCCGCCGACATCGACATCGCGCTCGATGCCCCGACCAAGGACTGGGCCGCGAGGCGCAATGCCCCGACCGTCGACCTCTTCCTCTACGACATCAGGGAGGACGCTCGGCGACGGGAGTACGGATTCACCGAGCAGCGCGACGACCGTGGTCTCGTCACGCATCGCGTGCCGGCGCCGCGCTTCTTCAAGCTCTCGTACCTCGTGACGGCCTGGACGCAGCGGCCCGACGACGAGCATCGCCTGCTGGACGCTCTGCTGCGCTGCTTCCTTCGCTTCGACGCGATCCCCGCATCGTTCGTCACGGCGACCCTCGCCGACACGGGACTGCCCTGCTCGCTCACCGTCGCCCAGCCACCACCGGAGGATCGCGCGTTCGCCGACGTCTGGTCGTCGCTCGGCGGAGAGCTGAAGCCCTCGCTCGACCTCGTGGTCCCCGCGCCCGTGGCACGAGGCTTCAGCTATCCCGCCGGCCCGCCCGTCACCGCCGGGGTGGAGGCGCAGATCGCCGCCGAGGACTTCGGGATCGAGGAGAGCTCGTCGCACGCGGCATCCGCGCTGCCGGCGATGCCCGGCGGAACCCCCTCGGAGGACTGAGATGATCGCCGACCCCAGCGTCGCCCACCTGCTGGGGCGGGTGGGGGCGATCGAGGATCGCATCCGTCGGCTGGTGGCGGCGCGACGTGCGGTCGACCCGCAGCCCGATGACCCCTTCCGCGGGCTCTACCTCAGCGACGAGATGCTCGATCGGTTGCTGGCCGGGGTGCCCGGTGTTCCGGACTGGTCGGATGCCTCGGCCCGCCTCGCCGAGACGGAGCAGAAGGCCGACCTGAGCGAAGCCGCGGGGCACCGCCTCCGCCTGCGTCGGCTCGCCGCCGCCTTCGACCTGGGCCCCATCGACGTGGACCTGCTGGTGATCGCGCTCGCCGCCGATCTGGACCCGCGCTTCGAACGGTTCTTCGGCTACCTCAACGACGACGTGGGGCGACGCCGGCCGTCGGTCGCGGTCGCGCTCGAGCTCTGCGGGGTGCCGCTGACCTCAGCCGGCGATCGGGCGCGCCTGATCTCCGGGCCGCTGGTCTCGGGTGGGCTCGTGATCGTCGAGGACGAGGATCGACCACTGCCGGGGCGCGCGGTGCGCGTGCCCGACCGGGTCGTCGGGCATCTGCTCGGTGACGACACCCCGGATCGCGCGCTCGACGGGGTACTGCGTGAACCGTCGGTCGTGGAGTGGGGCGACACTCGCCGCGTGGAGCAGGCGCTCGCCGCCGGCATCCGGCTGCTGTACCTGCGGGAGTCGGCGACCGGTTCGGGGGCGGCGGTGGCCGTTCGCGGCATCCGCTCGCGGGGTCTCGACGTCGTGCAACTCGACCTCGCCCGCCTCGGGACGGGGCACGACGCAATCGAACTCGCCCGGCTCGCGACGAGAGAGGCACGCCTGCGCGGGTTGGGCTTGATCGCGGCCCCGGTGACCGCCGAGACGCCGGCCGCCCTCGTCGAGGCGCTCGCCGATTCGCCGCAGCCGACCATCTTCATCGGCGACTCGACGTGGGACCCCGGCTGGTACCGGGAGCTACCGGCGATGGCCGACGTCCAACCGAGCACGACGGCCGAGCGCGTCCAGCTCTGGCGAACCTGGCTCGGTCCAGCGGCCGACGGGCTCGACATCGCCGAGGCGACCGGCCCGTTCCGACTGGGACCCGAGCAGGTGCAGCGCGCTGCCGACACGGCTCGAGCGCAGGCGACACTCTCGAAGACCGGCGTGATCACCGCTGAGCACCTCGCGGCCGGCGCCAGGGCCGAGAACGCGTCGGCGCTCGACCGGCTCGCCCGGCGCGTGTCGCCCCGCGTCGGATGGGACGACCTCGTGCTGCCATCCGGCCCGCTCCGCGCGCTGCGCGAGATCGAGCTGCGCGCCCGGCACCGCGAACAGGTGCTCGGCGACTGGGACATGCGACCCGGGGGCGGACGCGGCCACGGCGTGGTCACCCTGTTCGCGGGCGACTCGGGCACCGGCAAGACGATGTCGGCCGAAGTCGTGGCGGGCGGCCTGGGCCTCGACCTCTACGTGGTCGACCTCTCGACCGTCGTCGACAAGTACATCGGCGAGACCGAGAAGAACCTCGAGCGCATCTTCCGCGCCGCGGCGGGAACGAACGCCGTGCTCCTCTTCGATGAGGCGGATGCAGTGTTCGGCAAACGCAGCGACGTGAAGGATTCGCACGACCGCTACGCGAACGTCGAGAGCGCCTACCTGCTGCAGCGCATGGAGACGTTCGACGGGCTCGCGATCCTCGCGACGAACCTGCGGGCGAACATCGACGAGGCGTTCACCCGGCGACTCGACGTCATCGTCGACTTCCCGATGCCGGATGCCGCGCAGCGCACGCGCCTGTGGGACCGGAGCCTCGGCTCGTACGTGCGTCGTGCCGACGACATCGACCTCGAGTACCTCGGCCGGTCGTTCGAACTCGCCGGGGGCGGCATCCGTTCGGCTGCGGTGACCGCCGCGTACCTCGCTGCCGCCGACCGCGGCACGGTGCTCATGCGGCACTGCGTCGTGGCGGTGCACCGCGAGTACCGCAAGCTCGGCCGGCTCATCGTCGAGAGTGAGTTCGGCGCGTTCTGGCCGGAGGTGGTGGGCGAATGACTCGGGGTGCCCGCTCGGGCACGTCTCACTGCCCGAACGGGCAGACGGGCGACGCGCATGCCGGCCGCGCGGTGCAATGGAATCGGTCGATCATGGAGGTGCGCCATGCACGCACATGAGTGGGACGGCGTCGACGTCGAGGTCGGGCGCCGGGCGACAGAGACCGCACGGGAATCGACGGTGGCGGTGCACGGACTCGCCGAGCGGCGACCCGACGTGCTGAGCAGCGCGGCGATGATGCGGCTGCAGCGGGAGGCCGGCAACGGCGCGGTGAGCGACCTCGTCGAAGAGCAGCGCTCGCCGGTGCTCGACGTCGTCTCGTCGGGTGGTTCGCCGCTCGAACCGGCGGTTCGCACCGACATGGAATCGCGGCTGGGCCACGACTTCGGTGACGTGAAGGTGCACACGGATGCCGCGGCGCACGACTCGGCGAAGTCGGTCGGCGCGCACGCCTACACCGTCGGCAACAACGTGGTGTTCCAGCGCGACGCGTACGATCCCTCATCGCAGGCCGGCCGCACCACACTCGCGCACGAGCTGACCCACGTCGTGCAGCAACGGTCGGGACCCGTCGAGGGCACGCCGTCCGGCGGGGGCATCAGCGTGAGCGACCCCGGCGACCGCTTCGAGCGTGCCGCCGCCGACAACGCGACCAGGGTCATGAACGAGTCCGCGCCGGTGCAGCGGCAGGACGAGGCCGAGGAAGAGGAACCGGTGCAGGGCTCGTTCGTACAGCGCGAGGCTGAAGAGGACGAGGAGGAAGCGGCCGGCTGAGCCGCGACCCGCCGGTGCGCGGAATCCGAGTCAGTCCGGAGCCACCTGGGACGGACAGGGACGATGACGATCGCGCTGACGTCGAACCCCGAGGTCGCCCGAGCCGACTCTCGCTCGGGCGGAGCGACCCGCGGGGCGATGACCCAGGCGCTCGCGGCGGGGCGCCGACAGGCGACTCGTAGGTCGCCAGCAGCCGGTGCATCGGGGCGCGGGGCAGCGCTCCTCGAGCTGCAGCGGGAGGCTGGAAACGCCGCGGTGAGCGCCCTCCTCTCGGCCAGGATGCGCTGGCCGGGCGACGAGGCGATGGTCGAGATCGACCGCGCCCTCGTCGAGCTTCGGCGCGACGAGCCCGATGTCGAGCGCGTCGAACGCGGCCTCGAGCGCGCCAAGGCGGCGGGCATTCCGGTCGATCTCGAGGGCGTGCGACCGCCTGCATCGGCGCTGGCGGTCACGACGACCGGCTTCGGCCCGAGCGCGGTCGCGGCGAAGAAGCCCGTGCCGCCCCCGAAACCGGTGCCGCAGGTCTCGCCGCTCGGAAAGGCTGCGGCCGCGCAGCCGAAGGTCGCCGGATCGGCGCAACCGGGTGCGATTCCCGGCCCGACGACGGCGGGACCCGCGCCTGCGGCCGTGGGCGCTCCCGCCGGCCTGACCCGTGACAAGTTGTTGCTGCCCCCGGTGCCGCCCGCCGGGGTGAAGCCCGCACAGGACCCAGCGTTCAGCCAGGTGAGGGCGAATGTGAAGGGGTTCGCCGCTGCGAAGCGGGCGCATCCGCCGGCCGCGTCGAAGGCGAAGGAGGCCCAGGGTGCCGCCGTCGCCCCGAGCGACGACCTGGCCGGGCAGGCGAAGGCCGCCAAGGCCGACACGATGGACGCGCAGCAGCCCGGCACGTTCGACAAGAAGGCGTTCATCGCTGCCGTGAAGACGGCTATCGAGCCGAAGTCACCGAAGACGTTGAAGGAGGCTGACGACTACGCCAAGTCAGGCAAGGCGGGCGAGGTCAAGGGCGAGGTGAAGGGGCTCGTCACCCAGGGCAAGGAGGGGTCGGCGCACGACATCGAGGCGGCGACCGACGCGCCACCCGACACGTCGAAGGCCGTGGCGAAACCCGTCACCCCAATGGCTCCAGAGAACCCGGGGCAGCCCGTGCCGATCCCGGCGGCGGGCGCGGTTCCGAAACCAGTGCCGCCCGAGCAGGTCAATCTCGAAGCCGGCAAGCACGAGGTCGGAAAGGAGATGGCCGAGGCGAACGTCACCGACGAGCAGCTCGCCAGATCCGGCGAGCCCGAATTCCAGAGCGCGCTGGCCGACAAGAGGACCGCGGCGGCACATGCCGATGCCGCGCCCGCCGAGTATCGGGCCCAGGAGCAGGCGACGATCGCCCAGGGCAAGGCGGACGCGAACGCCGTGAGCGCCGCGGGTGTGCAGGGGATGCAGGGAACCAAGGTCGCCGCGCTGGCCAGACTGGTCGCCGACAAGGGCAAGGCGAAGTCGAAGGATGAACAGCGGCGCGCCGAGGTCACCACGAAGATCCAAGCGATCTTCACCGCGACCGAGACCGACGTGAAGAAGATCCTCGACGGTATCGACCCCAAAGTCGAGACGGAGTTCGAAAAGGGTGAAGCGAAGGCGAAGGCGGCCTTCGAGACCTATGTCGCGGCGAAGATGTCGGCGTACAAGAAGGACCGGTACGGCGGATGGCTCGGCGGCCTGCGGTGGGCCAAGGACAAGCTGTTCGGCATGCCCGACAAGGTCAACGAGTTCTACGTCGCCGGTCGGGAGCTCTACCTCAAGCAGATGGACGGCGTCATCTCCCGCGTCGCCGACATCGTTGGCGGCGACCTGGCCGCGGCGAAGCGACGGATCGCGAAGGGGCGGTCGGAGATCTCCACCTACGTGAAGTCACTCCCGAAGGACCTGCAGAAGGTGGGGTCCGAGGCGGCGAGCGAGATCGGCGATCGGTTCGAGCAGCTCGAGAGCGAGGTCAAGGACAAGGAGAACCAGGTCGTCGACACGCTCGCGACGAAGTACGTCGAGGCGCGGAAGGGGCTGGACGAACGCATCGAGGCGCTCCAGGCCGAGAACCGCGGACTCGTCGACAAGGCGATCGGCGCGATCAAGGCCGTGATCAACACCATTCGGCAGCTCGCCTCGATGCTCGCGAGCGTGCTCGCGCGCGCGGCATCGGTCATCGGCGACATCATCAGCGACCCGGTCGGCTTCCTCGGTCACCTCATCGACGGCATCAAGGGCGGCATCGACCGGTTCTTCACCAACATCACGACGCACCTCAAGAAGGGCCTGATGGGTTGGCTGTTCGGCCAGCTCGGCGACACCGGCATCGAGATCCCCGACACGTTCGACCTCAAGGGCGTGGTGAAGCTGCTGGCGTCGATCTTCGGGCTCACGTGGGCGAACATCCGGAACCGGCTCGTGCTGCAGATCGGCGAGAAGGCGATGGCTGCGGTCGAGAAGGGCGTCGAGGTCTTCCAGATCATCAAGGACCAGGGAGTGGCCGGCCTGTGGGACAAGCTCGTCGAGAAGATCGGCGATATCAAGGCAATGATCATGGAGCAGCTCGAGGACTTCGTGGTCACGCGGATCATCACCGCCGGTATCACCTGGCTGATCAGCCTGCTGAACCCCGCGGCCGCGTTCATCAAGGCCTGCAAGCTCATCTACGACGTCGTGATGTTCTTCGTGAACAACGCCGAGCGGATCGCGGAGTTCGTGAACACCGTCATCGACGGCATCGTCGACATCGCGAAGGGCAACATCTCGACCGTCGTCAGCAAGATCGAGAACGCGCTCGGCCAGATGGTGCCGATCCTCATCGGCTTCATCGCGAGCGTGCTCGGCATCGGCGGCATCGGCGAGAAGATCCGCTCGATCATCCAGGCCATCCAGAAGCCGGTGAATAAGGCGCTCGACTTCCTCATTCGCACAGGCTTGAAGCTCGCCGGGCCGATCATCCGCGGCATCAAGGGCATCAGCACCCGCGTGAAGGCGAAGGTCGCGGCGGGCAAGGCCTACGTGAAGGGCAAGGTCGAGGCCGGCAAGGCCTGGGCGAAGGGCAAGCTCGGAGGCGGCGAGAAGCCCGCCGCGACGCCCAGCTCGACGCCGAAACCCGGATCGGAGACGGTGCGCGGGAAGGTGGAGAGCACACTGCTGACACAGCTCGGGGAGCCGCACAAGCATCAGGAAATCCCCGCGATACTGGACGGTGTCGAGGCGACCTACCGCCCGGAGGGCGTGCGCCGCGTCGTCGAGGGAAGGCCGGACAAGGACGGCAACATCCCGATCCTCGTCGAGGCCAGCCCGCTCGAGCCGGCCGTCCTGCTGCGCCTGGCGCGCCCCGGGTACACGGTCCGTGCGGGCGCGACGCTGCGCTTCTCGAGCCCGGTCGAACTCACCACTCCGCGCCGATTCCAGACCGTGCGCGAGGTCGTCCCACGGTCGAAGCGTGATCCAGCCACCGGACGACGGCCCACGCGACCAGTGGCCCATCCCGGCGGTGGTGCCGTCAGTACCGCCTGGGGCGACTTCCCGGGCGCGCAGGTCGTACGTCCCGAGGGTCGTCCTGACACCCCCGGACTGGCGCCAGCGGAGCGGGTCTCGAGCGACGTCGTCCAAGTCGTGTCGCAGAACTTCCGCCTGGAATCCATGTCGCGCGAACACAACAACCATTCCCACGCCGAATTCAAGCTAGTGGGCCAACTCATGCGCGACGTCCCGTCGGAAGCCTGGGCGAATCTGCAATCGCTGCGGATCGACATCAACAGGATGCCCTGTGCACAATGCTGCATCACCTTGGGGGAGTGGTTCGGCACCTTCACTGGAGCCTCAGTCTCGATCCACTGGACCAGCCCTCATCCGGTGAATCCCACGGACGCGGTCAACTTCCCGACATCGGCGGAGGACCTCGCCCGGCTCGACCTGCCTGGCGTCGTGGCGCTCGGGCCGCCGGCCTGGTTCGCCAACCGCGCCGAAGCCGACATGGCGGCCAGCCTCCATGCGGTGCCCGCGCGTTGATCGCTACGGCGCGCGTCGGCGGACGGCCCGTGCCCATCGACTCCTGAAATGAAGGACGCCGCGCCCTGCGGAGTGTCCTTCATTTCAGGAGTCACCGCGACGAGTGAATCGGCGGGCAGGCGGTTCCGCGCTCGAATGCCCGATCGCGCAGCCACCGCTACCCACCCGCACGCACCGAAAGACTGCCCTCTGCGGCATCCGCTCACCGACGCTGGAACCACGCAATCCAGCGAAGGAGTCCGGGATGCCCACCTACCTTTCACCCGGTGTGTACGTGCAGGAGATCGACGCCGGGACACGGCCGATCGAAGGCGTGGGCACCGCGGTTGCCGCGTTCATCGGCATCGCGCCGAAAGGGCCCGAGAACCAGCCGACGCTCGTGTCGAACTGGACCCAGTTCGTCGAGCAGTTCGGCGGCCTGTACGAGGGCGCCTATCTGGCCTATGCGGTCTACGGCTACTTCCTCAACGGGGGTGGCAACTGCTACATCGTTCGCATCGGGACGGATGCCGTGTCGGGGGGCGGAAAGGGCGGCAAGCGCGAGCCCAAGCAGCTGGCGGCAGGTCCGCAGACTGCACGGATCGGCCCGTACGAGTTCACGGCCAAGAACGCCTCGCCCAATGCCAAGCCGATCAAGGTCGAGGTCGCCGACCCCGACGGTGAGGCGCCGGAGGATGGCACGTTCAAGCTCACGGTGACCGCCGAAGGGCGCTCCCCAGAGGTGTATGACGCAGTCTCGGCGAAGCCCGACCACCCCGCCTTCCTCCTCACGAAGCTCGCGCAGTCGAAGCTCGTGACGGTAGCGGAGACCGATCCCGGATCAGCCGGTGTGCGGCTGCGAAACGGCACGTTCGACCTCGCCGTGCCCGAGCCCGAGGAGAAGCCCATCGTGCTCGACGACCTCGGCGCGGCCAATTACATCGGCGACTCCGCCGACCGTACCGGGTTCAGCGGTCTCGAAGAGGTCGAGGACGTCACGATGGTGGCGGTGCCCGACCTCATGGCGGCGTTCGAGCAGGGCGCCATCGACCTCGAGACGGTCAAGGCCGTGCAGCAGGCTGTGATCGCGCACTGCGAGCTCATGGGCGACCGCGTGGCCGTGCTCGACCCACCGCCGCAGCTCTCAGCGCAGGAGATCGTGAACTGGCGTCGGGTCGAAGCCGGTCACGACTCCAAGTTCGCAGCGCTCTACTACCCGTGGATCAAGGTGCTCGACCCCGTCTCGGGGACCAACCGGTTCATGCCGCCGTCCGGGCACATCGCCGGTGTGTGGGCACGGAACGACAACGAACGCGGTGTGCACAAGGCGCCGGCGAACGAGGTCATCCGCGGCGCGATCGAACCGCAGACGCAGCTGACCCGCGCCGAACAGGAGACCCTCAACCCGATCGGCATCAACGCGATCCGCAGCTTCCCGGGGCGCGGTGTTCGGGTCTGGGGCGCCCGCACCCTCTCGAGCGATCCGGCGTGGCGGTATGTCAACATCCGCCGGCTCTTCAACTACCTCGAGAAGTCGATCCTGAACGCGACGCAGTTCGCCGTGTTCGAGCCGAACGATCCCGCCCTGTGGGGCAAGCTCACGCGCTCGATCTCGAGCTTCCTGATCGGCGAGTGGCGCAAGGGCGCGCTCTTCGGACGCACCCCCGACGAGGCCTTCTTCGTGAAGTGCGACGACGAGACCAACCCCGCTGACGTCATCGACGCGGGCCAGGTCATCTGCCAGATCGGCGTGGCCCCCGTGAAGCCGGCGGAGTTCGTCGTGTTCCAGCTCTCGCAGTTCTCGGGCGGCACGAGCCTCGTCACCGAATGACCCGATCACAGCCACCGCACCTCCACCGCCATCACTAGGAGCTAGACATGGCACTCGCAGATTCCTTCGATTCCTCTCCGGCGTACGCCTTCAAGGTCACGATCGACGGCATCGAGATCCCGAAGGTCACCGAGGTCTCGGGCCTCAAGAACGAGGTCGACAAGATCGAGCTGAAACAGCAGCTCGCCGACGGCAAGTACGTCGCTCGCCAACTCATCGGCCGGGCGAAGACCGGGGAGTTCACCGTGACGCGTGGGCTCACCGACTCGAAGACCATCAGCGACTGGCTCAAGGTCGTGATGCAGGGCGACGTCGCCGGAGCCCGCAAGACCGCGTCGGTCGAGCTGCTCGACTACGAGGGCAGCCCGCTGAAGAAGTACGAGTTCCGCAACTGCTGGGTGCGCTCGGTCGAGATCAACTCGCTGAAGGCGGGCGCAACCGAGCAGGCCACCGAGAAGTTCACGGTCTGCTTCGACGAGTCCGAGGTGACGTGATGCAGCGCGTTCTCGCGACCCGGCCGAGCGCGCGCGCCGACGAGGGCATCGGCCCCGAGGCATCCGTCGACGATGGCGCCATGCGCACCGAGTTCGCCTTCGAACTCCCGCGCGGGTACGTCGGCGCCGACGGCACGGTGCATCGCCGCGGCGTCATGCGCCTCGCCACCGCGCGCGACGAACTGCTGCCGCTCTACGACGCACGCGTGCAGGAGAACGCGGCGTACACGACGGTGGTGCTGCTCGGTCGCGTGATCACGTCGCTCGGCACGCTCGGCACGGTCGACGGCTCGGTGATCGAGAACATGTTCGCGTCGGATGTCGCATTCCTGCAGGACTTCTACCGGCGCATCAACGCCGAGGGGCACACCCGCATCGCGGTGACCTGCCCCGAGTGCTCCCACCGGTTCACGGCCGATCTCGCGGGTGGGCGCCTGGGGGAATCATGACGTACTCGGCCGACCGAATCCATGAGGAGGTCGCGTACGTCGCCTACCACTTCCACTGGTCGCTCGACGACATCCTGGACATGGAGCACGCCGAGCGCCTGCGCTACGTGCACGAGATCGCCGCGATCAACACGAGGATGAGCGAGGGGCGCTGACGCATGCGATGGCCCTGGCAACGCAGCGAACGGCGGGTGACGGATGCCTCGCCGCCGGTGCCGCCCGCGGGCTGGGCGTTCCTTCCGCCACTGCAACGACAGCTCACGGATGCCGCGCCGGCCACTCTGCGGCCGGCGTTCGTGTCGACGCTGCCGACCCGGTCCATGCCGACCTCGCTCGGCGCGCTCAGTCACCTGGTCGACGGCGGAGCGCCGGCGGGGACCTTCGGTGCCGACGACGCTGCGCTGGGTGCGCCCGTGCAACGCGCGGTCGCGACCGAGCTGAGCCTGCGGCATCCGCAGGGTGCCGGCGTCGGACGGATACCTCGGCCGGCTGTCTCTGCCGCGCTCGGCCGCGGCCCGGAGAGTTCGGCGGCGACGTTCGTGCTCGGCGAGACTCCTGAAACGAAGGACACTCCTGAAACGAAGGACACTCCTGAAGCGAAGGACACTCCTGAAACGAAGGACACTCCTGAAGCGAAGGACACTCCTGAAACGAAGGACACTGACGCGTCGTCGCCTGATACGCCCCGGCTTCCGCCCTTCCCCGAGACTGTCCAGCGGGTCGAGCTCGAGACCGAGGCCGAGCCTGAGGTCGTCTTCGCCGCCGGGACAGACGGATCTGGCGACGCCGAGGCAGACGTCGCGAGCGTGAGGGAGCTTGCGACCGATTCCGAGATCGCGGATCGGACTGAGAGCACCGCCGAGGCCCCGGTTGCGGCTCGGATCCCCACCCAGACCGACGCAGGGCCTCCGGCCGCCATCGCATCCGGACTCCTCGGTGATCAGCACGGACGCCCGCTCGCTTCCTCCGCTCACTCCGAGATGGACGCGCCGGTGGCGCGGCCGTCGCCGGGATCACGTCCCGTAGGCCTGGGTGCGCCCCTCGGTGGGCTGACAGTGCAGCGCTCAGCGCCGAGCGCTGGCGACGGGGTCGAGCCGATGCCCGTGAGCCCGGCAGAGCCCGACCCATCGCCCGCCGCCGGCCGAACAGTGGATCGTGACCCGTCAGCGGTTCGGATGCCCGCGCGTCCGGCCGGGCCCGAACCGACGTGGTCGGCGGCGCAGGCAGCACCTTCGCTGATCCACCCGGATATCCCCCCGCGGGCCGCCGCGACGTCGGCCGCGGAGCCGGCATCGGCGGAGTCACCGACGATCCGCCCGATGCTGCAGCGGTCCGTCCAACAGGTCGGGTACACCGTGCGGAACCCGGCAGCGTCACTCGGCGCCACAGGCCCGTCGCCGTCGTTGCAGCGCCAGGCCGGCCTCGGCGCGCCGCTCGCACCGCAGCGGGCAGCGGGTGGGCCGGCCGGTGCCGCCGCGCGACCCTTCACTGGCGCCGACACGTCGGCAGGCGGGGTGCCCGGCCCCCCGCCGGCTGATGCGATTGAGGCGGATGGCGAGGGGGAGCGCTTCGCGGTGAACGACGCGGCCGAATCCGTGCATCGCGGAGCAGAGGCGCCACGTCGTTCCGGCTCGACACTCGAGGCACAGCTCGCGAGGGAGAACTCCGCCTCAACCTCGCAACCGTGGGAAGTCTCGGGGATCGGCGAGACCCTTGGCGCCGCCGGTGAGGCGTCGGCGTCAGCGTCCTTCGATTCAGGAGTCCCGCCGGCCTCGGGCATCTCGCCTTCACTTCCGCTCCGTTCGGTCCCGCTCGTCGCCGCGCGCACGATCGTGCCATCGATCACCGCTCCGGCGCTCGGGCCCGCGGACGCGGCGGGAGCACACGGCAGGGTCGTCGTCGCCCGCGCGGTCGCACCGGATGCACCCGCCAGCGCACCAGCCGGCATTGCGGACACCGCGCTCACGCGCTTCGAACTTCGGATGCCCCAACCCGCCGTCGCGGCATCCGTCTCGCGATCGACCGAACCACCCGCATCACCGGCTGCGACCGCGACGACCGCGCCCACGACGACGGCATCGGCCGCTCCGATGGTGCAGCGCGCCTTCGGACTGCCGTCGCTGCCGTCCGCGCCGAAGCTCCCGTCGGTGCCCTCGATGCCCTCCGTCCCGTCCCTCCCGGATCTCCCGTCCCTGCCCGACCGCCCCGATCTCCCGTCGGCCGATGAGCTCCGCGAGCGAGCCGCCGAGGCGGTGCCCGACCTCGCCGAGCAGGTGCCCGGTGCAACGGAGGCGATGCGCACGGCGTCGGACACGCTGACCCGCGCCGGCCAGGCCCTCGCCCCGACGGCAGGTGGTACGGGAGCGTCCACCTCGTCGGGTCCCGAGAACGTCGAGCAGCTGGTGCGCAAGCTGTACACCCCGCTCGTGCGCCGGATCAAAGCCGAGCTGCTGCTCGATCGCGAGCGCCGCGGCATCCGCATCGACGGAATCTGAACGAACCACCGGAAGGAGGCGACGATGCTCACCGACACTGAAATCGCCGTCGGCGTGCACTACCTGGTGCACCTCGATGAGCAGGATCTCGGCGACTTCTCGAGCTGCGAGGGTCTCGGCGTCGAGGTCGTGCTCGAATCGCGCGAGGAGGGCGGCAACAACGGATTCGTCTGGCAGTTCCCCACGCGCCTGAAGTACCCGAACATCAAGCTCACCCGTCCGGTGAGCAAGCAGACGGCCGACAAGATCATCAACTGGGTGGTGGCCGCGGTCTCGGGCTTCTCACGCGGCACCGGTCACATCGAGGCGAAGACCGCCGACGGTGAGACCGTCGCGAAGTACGACCTGCACGACGTGATTCCCGTGCGCTGGACCGGGCCCTCGCTGAACGCCGACCAGCCCAAGGTGCTCACCGAGACGCTCGAGATCGCCCACAACGGGTTCGCCAACACGGCGTCGAAGTACTGAGGTCGCCATGCCTGTCACCTCCACCGCCTCCGACACCGCGGGTCTCGTGCATGCCGCCATCGAGGTGCACGAGCCGGGGCAGACGCCGGGCAAGGTCGGCGCGCTCCTCGACACGATCGAGTTCCAGTTGAACCCGAAAGAGGTGACCATCGCGAAGTCGGCGAAGTGGGAGAGCAAGAACCAGAAGAAGTCGGCGTCCGCCCCGCCCGCGACCTACCAGGGCCCGGAACCGCAGAAGCTGAGCGTCGAGATGTACTTCGACGAGACTCGCCAGCGCGACGGCAGCGTCGTCAAGCGCGTCGAAGCGCTGTTCCAGGCGTGCACGCCGACGACGAGCTCGAAGGACGGGAACAAGCCGTCGGCTCCGTGGGTGAAGTTCAAGTGGGGCGTGCTCACGGGATTCGTGGGATACATCAAGAGCGTGTCGGCGAAGTACACCCTGTTCTCGCCGAACGGCACACCGTTGCGGGCGGTGTGCACGGTGGCCCTCGAGGAGCTCGCGAACGAGCCCAAGAAGCAGAACCCGACCTCGGGCGGGCTGCAGCCGCGTCACGCGCACACGATCCGCGAAGGCGACTCGCTCGCGGCCATCGCCTACCGCGAGTACGGCGACCCGGCCTACTGGCGAACGCTCGCCGAGGTCAACGGCATCGACGATCCGCTGCGGCTTCGGCCCGGTCGCATCGTGCTGATCCCGACCCTCGAGGAGCTCTCCAACGCCGACGACCGGGAGAACGCCCGGAAGGAGATCGCTCGTGCCCTCCTCCACTGAGACCTACACGAGCCTCCTGCTGGTGTCCGTCGGCGGCACGACGCTTCCGCCCGCCGTCGCGGGCCTGCTCGAGCGCAGCAGGATCACGGATGCCGCGAACCTCCCCGATTCGTTCGAGCTCGAGTTCGTCGACTCCGCCGGGATCGTGCTCGAGCAGGGCGGGTTCACCATCGGGGCATCCGTCACGCTCTCGGTCTCGCAGAACGGCGGCGACGGACCGCAGAAGCTGCTCGACGCCGAGGTCACCGCGCTCGACCGGGAGGACATCGGGGGCGAGCTCCGCACGCGGGTGCGCGGGCTCGACCCGTCGCATCGGCTGTTCCGCGGACGCCGGGTGGCCGCCTATGTCGACATGTCGACCGCGGACATCGTGCAGAAGGTCGCGCAACGCGCCGGCGTCAAGGTCGGGTCGATCTCGGGGCCGGCCACCATCATGCCGCACACGACGCAGGACAACGTGAGCGACTGGGTCTTCCTCAAGCGACTGGCGGATGCCTCGGGGAGCGTGTTCTCGGTCGTCGACCAGAAGCTGCAGTTCGGGCCGCCGACCAGCGCGTCGACGGCGGGTTCGGGCTCGGAGACCGCCGACGACGACCCGATCGTGATCGAACACGGACGCAACACCGTCTACCTGCACGCCACGATCACCAGCGCCGAGCAGGTGCCCGAGGTCGAGGTGCGCGGCTGGGACGTCGCCGCCAAGGAGAAGGTGGTGTCGACCGCCCCCGCGAAGACGCAGACGACCGAACTGCCGACCCTCGACCCGGCGAAGGTCGCGCAGGTGTTCTCGAGCCCGCGGTATGTCAGCGGCGCCGGAGCGGGAGCGCAGCAGCCCCAGGACAAGCTCGCCGAGGCGATCGCGTCGCGCATCGCGGGCGGATTCGCCGAGGTCGAGGCGCAGATCCTCGGGAATCCCCGGATCCGCTCGGGCATCGCGGTTCGGCTCCGCGGCTTCGGGGCCCCGTTCGACGGGAAGTACACGGTCACCGAGACGAAGCACGAGTTCAGCTCCGAGCAGGGGTACACGACCACCTTCACCGTGTGCGATGCATCCGACCGCTCGCTCCTCGGCGTGGGGTCGGGGAGTGGCGGCCACGTCGCGGCGGCGGTGGGACTCGGGATGCCCGGCGTGGTGAGTGCCCTCGTGAGCGACATCTCCGGCGGCGACGCCGGCCAGGAGGGCCGTGTGCGGCTCACGTTCCCGTTCCTCTCCGACGACTACGTGAGCGGGTGGGCGCGCCTCGCGCAGCCCGGGGCCGGCGCCGACCGCGGCGCGGTCGTGCTGCCCGAGGTCGGCGACGAGGTGCTCGTCGCGTTCGAGTCGGGACGCTTCGACCGCCCGGTCGTGCTCGGCGGGCTCTACAACGGCAAGGACCTGCCGCAGGGCGGCTGGGCGTCGTTCGTGGAGTCGGGCAGCGTCGTGCGGCGCAGCTTCACCTCGCGCACCGGGATGGCGGTCGACTTCCTCGAGAAGTCGGGCGAGGAGTCCGTCCGGGTCTCCACGAGCGACGGCGCCCAGCACGTCACCCTCACCCAGACGGCCGAGAAGGGCATCCAGATCGTCTCCGAGGGGTCCGTCACGGTCGTCGCGAAACGCGACGCGACGGTCACCGTCGACGGCGATGCGACCGTGACGGCGAGCCAGGGCGGCATCTCGCTGGCGGCGAGGAAGATCGCGCTCGATGCGTCGTCAGAGCTCGCCATCGCGGCTCCGAAGGTCAAGGTCGACGGCGCCGCCTCGCTCGACCTGACCGGCGCCGCGGTCGCCGTGAAGGCCGCGGGCACGGCCGAGCTGTCGGCTTCGGGCGTGACCGTCGTCAAGGGCAGTCTCGTCAAGATCAACTGAGGGGGCAGCGGATGTCGCAGGAGTTCGTCGGCCGAGGGTGGTCGTTCCCCGTCCACGTGGATGTCAGCGGGCGCATCGCGCTCTCGTCGGACGCACGCGAGATCGAGGAGAGCATTCACCTGATCCTCGCCACGACGCCGGGCGAACGGCCGATGCGGCCCGAGTTCGGCTGCGGCGTGCACGATTACGTGTTCGCGCCGGCGGATGCCGCGACCGCGGGCGGGATCGGTGACGCCGTGCGCACGGCCCTCGCCATGTGGGAGCCGCGCATCGATGTCACCGGAGTTCGGGTGACGTTCGACCACGCCGATGAGGGCCTGCTGCTCATCGACATCGGCTACGAGATTCGCGGGTCGAATGATCCACGCAACCTCGTGTTCCCGTTCTACGTGATTCCCGACCGGACCTCGGAGCGTACGCCATGACTCTGCCTGCGCCGAACCTCGACGACCGCCGCTTCCAAGAGCTCGTCGACGACGCCAAGCGCCTCGTCGCCGCGCGCTGCCCCGAGTGGTCGGATCACAACGTCTCCGACCCGGGCGTGACGCTCATCGAGACATTCGCGTTCATGACCGACCAGTTGTTCTACCGGCTGAACCGCTTGCCCGACAAGCTGTACATCGCGTTCCTCGACCTCATCGGCACGAAGCTGTACCCGCCGACGGCGGCTCGGGCCGACATCGTGTTCTGGCTGGCGGCACCAAGGGACGAGGTCGTGGTCGTGCCGCAGCACACGGAAGTCGGCACGCGGAGGACCGAGCAGACGGAATCCGTGGTGTTCCAGACCATCGACGAGTTCCAGATCCCGCCTCGGTCGCTCGCCCACATCGGCACCAAGTCTGGCGACGCCGTGGTGGTTCGTGGCGCCCGCTCGGGTGCCGATTCGCTCGAGACGTTCTCGACCCCGCCGAAGATCGGCGACGAGTTCCTGCTCGGCCTCGACGATCCGGCGCCGGGACTCGCGATCAGGTTCCACTTGGACTGCGACGTGCGCGGCGTGGGCGTCGATCCCCGGGACCCGCCCATCGTCTGGGAGTCGTGGAACGGTGCGGGCTGGACGCGCTGCGACCTGGTCTCAGACCAGACCGGCGGGCTCAACCAGCCTGGCGACGTCGTCCTCATCGTTCCGCGCAGCCACGTGGCCTCGGCGATCGGAGGCGAACGGGCCGGATGGGTGAGGTGCCGGATCGTCGAGCGTGAGAAGACCGTTCCGAAGTACCGGTACTCGCCAGTGGTCAACGAGGCGTCGGCGGCGACCGTCGGCGGCCTCATCCAGGCGATGCACGCTCGCACCGTCGACGATGAGATCCTCGGTCTCTCCGAGGGGGTTCCCGGGCAGACGTTCGAGCTCGAGGACGGCCCGGTCATCGACGACGGAACGCCCTTCGTCGTCGACGTCGGTGCGGGAAAGGGCTGGGAGGAGTGGACGGAGGTCGACTCGTTCGCCGGCTCCGGCGAGGGTGACCGGCACATCATGATCGACCGTGCCCGAGCCACGGTGATGTTCCCGCCCGCGGTTCGCGAGCCCGACGGGAGCCTGCGCACGTTCGGCGCCACGCCGGCCAAGGGTGCTCCGCTGCGTGTCCGCCGCTATCGCGTCGGCGGGGGCCGAGCCGGCAACGTCACCGCGGGCAGGCTCTCGGTGCTGCGGTCGACCGTGCCGTTCGTGAAGGAGGCCGTGAACCGAACCGCCGCCCACGACGGCACCGACGGTGAGACCATCGAGGCGGCCAAGGTGCGGGGGCCGCTCGAGTTGCGCACGCGCGATCGAGCCGTGACGCTCGAGGACTACGAACAACTCGCCAAGCGTGCCGCGCCCGGGGTCGCCCGCACGCACGCCGTGGCCACGCCCGACACCCTCGGGGTCCGCCTCCTCGTCGTGCCGACCGCCGCCGTCGCTGAGGATGGCCGCATCGAGTTCGACGACCTGCTTCCCGGCGAAGACCTCCTCGGAACCATCGCGGCCGACCTCGAGTCCCGCCGGATCGCCGGAACGCGCCTCGTGATCGAGCGGCCCGAGTACCAGGGCGTCACCGTGGTCGCCACGCTCGTCGCCCATCCGAGAGTGGCCGTGGATCAGCTCAAGGCCGACGCGATGGCCGCCCTGCACAGCTACTTCGACCCGATCCGGGGTGGTTCGTCGGGGACCGGATGGCCGTTCGGCCGGCCGGTACTCGCCGGCGAGGTGTACTCGGTGCTGCAATCGCTCCCCGGCACCGAGATCGTCGACGAGGTGCTGCTGTTCGCAGCAGACCCGATCACGGGCGAACGCGGAGAGCCGGCGCAGCGGATCGAGATCGGCGAGAACGCCCTGGTGTTCAGCTTCGCGCACAAGGTGAACGTGACGGCGGGAGTCTGACATGCGCGGTCTGGTTCCGAACCTGGCAAGCCCGGTGCCGCTCATCACCCAGCTGCCCGCGATCCTGCAGGAGGATGAGTTCCTCGATGCGGCGCTGCCGGCGTTCGACGACCTCATCGCCCCGGTGTATTCGACGCTCGACAACCTCGACGCGTACGTGCGGCCCGAGTACGCCCCCTCCGACTTCCTCGAATGGCTCGCGGGATGGGTCGGCGTCGCGCTCGAAGGGGAGTGGACCGAGGAGCAGCGCCGTCGCATCGTTGCGGATGCCGTGGCGCTGCACCGTCGGGTTGGGACGGCGGGCGGCATCCGCGATGCCATGGAGTTGGCGGCCGGCCCGGGGGCGACCGTCGAGGTCGAGGAGTCGGGCGGCACCTCATGGTCGACCGAGCCTGGCGGAGCAGTTCCCGGGTCGGCCGAGCCGGGGATCGCGATCTCGGTCACCGTTCCGGGCGGCAACCGCACGGCCCTCGCGCGCCGCTTCGAACGTGTGGCCGCCGGCGTCGTGCCGGCGTACCTGCCGATCCGCCTGTCGGTCTCGGTGAGCGAAGCTCCTCCGGCGGCCCAGTAGCCAGCCCCCGGTGGTCGAGTAGGCAGCGCAGCAGCCGTATCGAGACCCCGACCCCGCGCACCCCCGGTGGTCGAGTAGTCAGCGCAGCAGCCGTATCGAGACCCCGACCCCGCGCAGCCCCGGTGGTCGAGTAGGCAGCGCAGCAGCCGTATCGAGACCCCGACCCCGCGCAGCCCCGGTGGTCGAGTAGGCCGCGCAGCAGCCGTATCGAGACCCCGACCCCCGCCGACCCTACTCCACGCCGAGCGCAACCCGCATGCTCCGGTATCCCTCTTCGGCCCGCTGCGCCGCCACGACATCACCCGACCTGCGGTGCACCATGACGAGCGTGCGCCACGACTCGTCGAGCCACGGATCGATCTCGACCGCGCGGCTCGCCGCCGCCGCCGCGGCGTGTCCGTCGCCGAAGCGGAGCTCGAGGTGCGCCAGCGACGCCGCGGCCTCCGCGGCCCGCACCCGGTACCGCTCCCGTGCGCCCGCCACCCATTCCGCCGGACCATCCTCGGGAAGCACGTCTCCCACGTACAGGGCGAGCGCGCCCCGCAGGCCGTTCGCCGTCGTGACGGCGTCGCGCCGAAGCTTCGCCGCAGCGGCCTCCGCGAGCTGGTCGTCGAAATCGGCGAGGTCGCAGTCGTGACGGTCGGCGATGCCGAGCCGGTACGCCTCGCCGACACGTTCGACGATGGATGCCGCCGGGCCGACCAGGTCCGCCGGGAGCGCGCGCCGCAGGCTCGACACGCTCACATGCAGCGCATGCACGGCGGAGTCGATTCCGAGGTCGCCCCACAGGATGTCGGCGATGAGCTCGCGATGCAGGGGAGCGCCGGCGTTGAGGGCGAGCATGCGCAGCAGCGCCCGCGCCGGGGGCCGAACGACCTTGAGCTCGATCTCGGTGCCGTCGGCGCAGAGGTGGAACCCGCCGAAGCACGTGACGGTCAGGTGCGGATGCCGCGGCTCCACCACGACGGTGGGTGCCGACGCTCCGTCGGCGTGCCGTGCGACGCGGGGAAGCGATGACGGAAGCCGTGGCAACCCCACCTCGAACGCGTGACGTCGGGCGCTGGCCATGAGGGCCGGCGCGCGGTTCGACGGCCCCACGAGCGCTCGGGCGGCGTCGAGCAACGGGCGGGTTCCGTCGACGTGGGTGGCGATCGATGCGGTCTCCGCATCGGTGATCTGCCGGCGTGCGTCCGCGGTACCGGATGCCGCCGCGAGCAGCGCGCCGGCCGCGCGCGACCAGGCCGCGACACCCGTGTGCCCGAGCCGTTCGAGCCGATCGGCGAGTGCGTTCGCCTGAACGGATGTCGCGCGGCCCCTGCGCGCTCGGATCACGAAGTCGAGCCCCGCGGTGACGGCGGCGCTCGTGGCATCGCCGCGCACCTCGCACTCGGCGACGACGCCGGCGGCGGATCGGTCGGGCAGGTCGGATGCCGCGGCGACGGCGCCGCGCACCATGCGCGCCTGCGCATCCATCCCGAGCGCGACGCACTCGCGCTCGAGCCCGGCGAGCGCGTCGAGCGTCGCCTCTCGCGGAGCGAGCGACTCGCGGATCATCAGCAGCGCGAGCCGCGCCATCGGATGGGTTGCCGCCTCGTCGGGCGTCCGCAGCGAGAGCTGCAGCAGCGGGACCGCGCCCACCACATCACCGTGACGCAGCCGGGTCATCGCCGCGTCGAATGCCGCTGGCCGCGGTGCCGGCGGCCGCGCTGGCGCTGATTGCGCTCCCGGGGGCGACGTGACCGTGGGTGGCGAAGGAAGTGCGATGTCCACGTTCAATCCGGCGCGCGCTCGGAGGTGCCTGCGCAGGATCGGCGGCAACACCCTGGACCCGAGTTGTCGGACATGCATGACGGCACCGCCGTCGACGGCCTCGAACAGTCTGGCCGCGGCATCCGCCCCCAGCAATCGGGCACACGCACCGAACTCAAGGGTCGGGAGGTCGCTGGTGAGCTCGAGCGATCGGACGAGCTCGGTGGGAAGCGCCCTGAGCGCCCGCTCGAGACGGCTGGCCGCGAAGTCGCCCCGAAGCGTCGTTGCGACGGCGGCCTCGAGGGCCTCGGCCTCCACCGATCGTGACCTGACGGCAAGGTCGTGCACGGGCCCGGCCCAGCCGCAGGTCTCGGACACCACCATCGACGCGGACTCCAGGGCGAGCGGGTGACCCGCGACCAGCCGGAACACCTGCGACACCTCATCGATTCGCAACACGAGGTCGGGTGCGGTCACGAGGTCGGGTTCGATGCCGCAGGCGAGCTCGAGCTCGGCCGGGATGGGAAGCCGCGAGGCGAGCACGAGGTGGTGCTCGGCGTCGCAGTGAGCCGCCATTCGTTGGAGGGCCGACTCACCTCGGGTTCCGGCCACGACCTGCACATCGTCGATCGCGACTGTCGTCGTCTCGTCGGTGGCCTCGAGGCTCGCCATCGCGAGGGCTATTGCGGACTCGAGTTGGGCGGGATCCCGGCACTCGCGGCCGAGGTGGACGACCTCGGTGTGGTCTGCAGTCTGGCTCAGGCGACGGAGGAGCGTCGACTTCCCGGCGCCACTCGGCGCCACGATGAACACGCAGGGTTCCTGCAGACGGCGCGCGTGACGCGCCGGGAGAAACGCCCGGCGAGCGGGCTCCCTGAGTCCCGCAGTCCCCCTGTGACGCACCGTCGAACCTCCACGCTGACGGATGTCGTCGGTTCGGGCTCCGACGGAACATAATCTAGCCCTCCCAGCACGCCGCGCATGAGGGAAGGCACTGATTGTTCCGTCGGAGCGGGGTGCGTGCGGGGGTGGGCGCCCGGTTCGAAGCGTCAGTTCGGAGGTGATATCCTCGTACGGTTGCCGAGCGCGGCACACGCCCCGATAGCTCAGTGGTAGAGCACTTCCATGGTAAGGAAGGGGTCGTCAGTTCAATCCTGACTCGGGGCTCGGTTCGGTCCGGGCGTATGCTCGAAGGAACCTTCCCGGCGGGGTAGCTCAGGTGGTTAGAGCACACGGCTCATAATCGTGGTGTCGCGGGTTCGAGTCCCGCCCTCGCTACAGTTTCGTCCTCCTCGAACGCTGCGCCTTCGACGCGCGTCGCGGGAAGGCAGCGTTCCGTGCCTGTTGAGGCATCGCACTGGATGCCCGGTGGCGCGGCTCCGTAGCATCGGCAGTATCGTGACGTAACGATGTCGATGTCCCGGCCGGAGGGACGAGGATGGCCGAACGCATCTGTGGGGTCTGCGGCACCAAGAACGACGCCAATGCGCGCTTCTGCAAGAACTGCGACAACTACCTCGGCTGGGATGTCGGCAGTTCCACGCTCGACGGCGAGGCACTTTCCGGCACCGTTCCTCCCGTCGTCGACGAGGTTCCGGCCGAGTCGGCGGCGACCGATCCCGCTGCGACATCCAACGCGGCGACCAGCGGCGAGTCTGCGCAGGTTACGGGGACCAGCACGACCGCGACCGGCACGGTCGAGCCGCAGCCCGAGAACGAGGGGCACGGCTCGCCGACAGTGACCGTCGCCGATTCCGAGGTGGTCGTGACGCGGGATGCCCCGGCCCAGGTCGAGTTCTCGATCGAGAACACGACCGACATCGTCGACGGGTACGTCATCGAGGCCGTCGACCCGCCGGCGTGGCTCGAACTCGTGCACCCCGATGTTCACCTGATGCCGGGAGAGGCCCGTGCCTACTCGCTGTCGCTCGGGTTGCGGGGCGAGGCAATGGTGGTGGCGCAGCGTTTCCCGCTCACCCTCGTCGCCCGTTCGCTGGAGGACGCGCAGCGCAGCGCTGACCTCCGCGTCGTCGTGACCGTGCCGCCGTACGGGCCGCGCCCCACGCTCGAAGCCCAGCCGGCGCTCATCCGCCTCGAGGACGCGGACTCGGGCTCGTTCTCGGTGCGGCTCGACAACCGTGCCGCGAACTACCCGCAGACCCTCGGAATGAGCGGCAGCGATGCCGAGGGCGTCGTGAAGTTCACGTTCACGCCCGAGGTGGTCGAGGTGCCGGCCGGCTCGATGGTCGAGGTCGCTGCCACGTTCAGGGCGCCGCAACCCGCGCCCGGCCAGCAGCTGAACCGCCAGCTCACGGTGGCCGCGACGAACGACGAGGGTCCGATCACGACGATCGTCACCCTCGTGCAGAGCACCGAGGCGGCCCCGGTCGACGCGCCGATCCGCGTGCAGGTGCAGCCCAGCAGCATCCGGCTCGTCGATGCCACCGAGGCCGACTTCGAGGTGCATGTCGACAACCGTGGCGGCCATTCGGGGGTCACGGTCGCGCTGTCCGGCGTCGATCCCGAACAGCGGCTCTCCTTCGCGTTCGTGCCGGCGCGGTTCGTCGCGGTTCCCGGACACGTCACCCGAGCCAACGGCCGGCTCCGAGCGCATCAACCACCGCGCGGGACGAGCGCGACGCATCCGTTCACCGTGATCGCCTCCGACGGGACGACGGATGTCGAAGCCTCGGCCTCGCTCGAGATCAGCGCGTCGGCCGCCGCGATCGCAACCGCCGAACTGCGCGCCCACCCCGAGAAGCTGAACATCGGCACGCGCGGCGACGGCCAGTTCTCCATCGAGGTCGACAACCGCAGGGGCGCCGAGCCGCTGAACGTGGCCTTCGCCGGGCAGTCCGACGACGGGCTCGTGCGCGCTCGGTTCACACCGCCGAACCTCGCCGTCGCACCCGGTGCCGTGGGGCACACCCGGATGTCGGTGTCGAGCCCCCACCCACCCCCGCGCGAGGTCGGCGTGCGTCGACTCGAGATCCTCGCGTCCGACGGAACGCAGAGCCTCACCGCGAACGCGGAGCTCACGCAGACGGGGCCCGATCGTCGGCGACCGGCCAGTCGGTGGCTCGTGGTGCTGGGAGCGCTGCTCGTGCTGGTCGGCGCCCTCGTGATCCCATGGTTCCAGGACTCGCCGGTGAACCTCGACGTCGGGATCGTGCCCCAGGTGCTCATCGACGTGCTCAACCAGGGTGTGCCACCGTTCACGGCGGCGATCGCCGTGGCGGAGGCGCCGCTGCGCATCCTGCTGGTGGTCCTGGCGGTCGCAATGCTGTTCGGGATGGCGGGCAAGGGAGGATTGACGCGCAAGTGCGCCATCCTCGCGGTGCTGTTGAGCGTCGCCTACGTCGTGTCGATCGCCGTCGTGATCTCGTCGTTCCCACCTCTCTCGTTCGGCATTCCGATCATCTGGCTGGGCGCCGTGCTCGCCTACATCGGAGGAGTACTCGCCCGCCCTGCCGAGTGACCAGGTGGTCCAGGGCGAGCCGCGCCTCGACCGCGCTTCGCCGTCGGCCGAGCTTCCGTACAGCGGAATCCGCGCTCGTCGCGCTTCGATCGACGCGATAGCTTGACACCGGTCAGCCCGAAAGGAACCGCCGATGTCGTCGACGCCCTACCTGTTCCATGCGCCGCGCAGCACGCCCGAATCTCGCGCAGGCAAACCGCCCGCCCCGCGCACCGAGCGCGCGGAGGGGATGATGATCGAGCGCGACGTCGAGGTTGTGGCCGCGTCGGGTCGCACCATCCAGGCCGACATCTATCGACCGGATTCCGAGGAACCTGCCGCGGTGCTCATCGCCTGGTCGCCGTATGGCAAGCACAACCCTGCCCCGATCGGGGTGATCTACCCCGACAGTGGCGTGCTGCCCGAGCACATCGGTCCGAAGACCACGTTCGAGGCGCCGGACCCCGACTACTGGGTGCCGCACGGCTACGCCATCGTCGTCGCGGACATCCCCGGAACGTGGTACGCACGTGGCCCCGCCACCTACTGCTCGCCCGAGGAGGCAGAGGACTTCCGCGACTTCATCGAGTGGGCCGGAACGCAGCCGTGGAGCAACGGGAAGGTCGGTCTCTCGGGCGTCTCGTACCTCACGGTGTCGCAATGGCGCGTCGCCGAGTTGCATCCGCCCCATCTCGCCGCGATCAACCCGTGGGAGGGCTGGACCGACACGTATCGCGAAGTCGCTCGCCACGGCGGGATTCCCGAGACCTCCTTCTGGCCCTACATCTGGGAGCGGTGGGGCGCGAGCACCGGGGACATCGAGGATCTCGAGCGCGAAACCGAGGCCCACCCGTTCTACGACGTCTTCTGGGAGACCAAGTCGGCGAACCTCGAGCGGGTCACGGTGCCCGCGTGGGTGGTCGGCAGCTGGTCCGACCAGGGGCTGCACAGCCGGGGGACCCTGGAGGGCTTCCGAAGAATCTCCTCGACCGAGAAGTGGCTCGACATCCACGGCCGCAAGAAGTGGGGCGAGTACTACCTCCCCGAGAACGTCGAACGGCAACGACAGTTCTTCGACCACTTCCTCAAGGGCATCGACAACGGCTGGGAGAACCGCCCGCGCGTGCTGTACGAACAGCGCGAGTCGTACTACCGGGGCAGCACGCACCCGGCGGATGCATGGCCCATCCCCGAGGTGCGATACCGGGAGCTCTTCCTCGGGGAGAACGGCCACCTCGACGAGGCGCCGCCCGCACACGAGTCGTTCGTCGAGTACGACGGACGCGGAAGCGGCCTGCGGGAGCATCGCGTCGTCTTCGAGCACACCTTCGAGGCACGCACCGCCATCGTGGGGCACACGATCGCCGAGCTGAACGTCTCGGCACCCGACGCGACCGACATCGACCTCTTCGTGGCGCTGTTCAAGCGCGGCGTGGACGGCGAGATCGTCGGCTTCCCCTACTACGCGCAGTTCGAGGACGGTCCCGTCGCGGTCGGATGGCTGCGCGCGTCGCATCGCGAGCTCGACACCGAGAGGTCGTCGAGCTACCTCCCCGTGCTTGCGCATCGGCGGGAGCTTCCGCTGGCCGAAGACGGTCCCACGCACGTGACCGTGGAGGTGCTGCCGTCGGGCACCGTCTTCGAGCCGGGTGAGTCGCTGGTGCTGGTGATCCAGGGCAGGGACGTGATGGACTACTCGGCCAAGGTCTACGCCCGGCACCACGACACCGTGAACAACGGGCGGCACCGCGTCCACCTGGGTGGCGCGATCCCCTCGCGCCTCATCCTGCCGGTGCTGCGTTCGTGAGGCGCGGCGTAGGCTCGCGAAGGTGACGGATGCCACGCGGCTCGCCCCGCTCGGACTCGGCCTGGCCGCAATCGGCCGGCCCGCCTACATCACCGAGGGGCGCGACGCCGTGCTCGGCCACGATCGCAGCGTCGACACGATGCGGAAGCGTGCCCACGACATGCTCGACACGGCGTGGGAGCGCGGCATCCGATTCATCGATGCCGCGCGATCGTATGGGCGGGCCGAGGAGTTCCTCGGGTCGTGGCTCGCGGCTCACCCCGAACGGCGCGCCGAGCTGACGATCGAGTCGAAGTGGGGCTACGCGTACGCGGGCGAGTGGCGCATGGACGCCCAGGTGCACGAGCGGAAGGAGCACACGCTCGCCATGTTCCGGGGGCAGTGGCCCGAGACGCTCGCCGCGCTCGGCGGCCCGCCCGACCTGTACCTCGTGCACTCGCTGACGCCCGACAGCCCGGCTCTCGCCGACGGTGAGCTGCTCGACGCGCTGCGCGAGCTCGCGGTATCCGGCGTCCGGGTCGGGGTCTCGACGAGTGGGCCTGCTCAGGATGCCGCGCTCGACGCGGCTCGCGAGTTGCCCGATTCCCCGTTCACCGCCGTGCAGGCGACGTGGAGTCTGCTCGAGCCGTCGGCGGGGCCAGCACTCGCCCGCGCGCACGATGCCGGCTGGTTCGTCGTGGTCAAGGAGGCGGTCGCGAACGGGCGGCTGGCACCGGGCGGCGATGTCGAGGCGGCCGCGGCGCTCGCCGCCGTGGACGGCCAGACCGTCGACGCGCTCGCCATCGGCGCGGCGCGCTCCCAGCCGTGGGCCGATGTCGTGCTCTCGGGAGCGATCGCGCCCGATCAACTCGACTCCAACCTCGCATCGAAAGCGCCGACGGCCGACCCGGCCGTGCTCGCAACGCTCGCCGAGGATCCTGCCCGGTACTGGGCGGCACGCGGCGAGCGACGTTGGACCTGAGCGGTAGCGCACCCGGCGGGGACGACCTCACCCGCCTCAAGTTCGCGCAGGGAGCGACGCCCGCCGATGGCGAGTGATCCGTATCGCGCGGACGCAGCATCCGGTATGAAGAGAGCATGAAGCTCCAGCACACCGGTGCGGCACAGAACTGCGCCCGATCATGAGCGAGGAGCGCGAGGCCCTCATCGCCGCGGTGCGCGAGTTCGCCGACGCGGAGCTCGCCCCGAACGCCTCGCAGTGGGATGCCGAGAAGTTCTTCCCGATCGACACGCTTCGCAAGGCCGGCAGTCTCGGACTCGGCGGCGTCTACGTGCGCGAGGACTTCGGCGGCTCCGCCCTGACGAGGGCCGACGCCGTCGCCGTGTTCGAGGAGCTCGCGAAGGGCGACACGACCGTCGCCGCGTACATCTCGATCCACAACATGGTCGCGTGGATGATCGACACCTTCGGCGACGAGGGGCAGCGCGAACGCTGGGTCCCGGGTCTCGCCGCCATGACCGACCTCGGCAGCTACTGCCTCACCGAGCCGGGGGCGGGGTCGGATGCCGCGGCCATCACGACCTCGGCCGTCCGCGACGGTGACGACTACGTCATCGACGGCGTCAAGCAGTTCGTCTCGGGTGCCGGGTCGTCGGCGGTCTACGTGGTCATGGCGCGCACGGGTGGGCCCGGGGCGAAGGGGATCAGCGCCATCGTCGTTCCCGACGGAACCCCCGGCCTGAGCTTCGGGCGCAACGAGGCGAAGATGGGCTGGAACGCCCAGCCGACCCGACAGGTCATCCTCGAGGGTGTACGCGTGCCGGTCTTGAACCGGCTGGGGGCCGAGGGCGCCGGGTTCGGCATCGCCCTGAAGGGGCTCAACGGCGGCCGCCTGAACATCGCCGCCTGTTCCATCGGTGGCGCGCAGTGGGCGCTCGAGCGGGCCATCCAGTACGTGCACGAGCGCGAGACGTTCGGTGCGCCGCTCGCGGAGAACCAGTCGATCGTGTTCACGCTGGCCGACATGGAGACCGAGCTGCAGGCTGCGCGTGCGCTGCTGGAGCGGGCGGCGATCAAGGCCGACGAGGGAGCGGTCGACGTCGTCACCGCGTGCGCCATGGCGAAGCGGTTCGCAACGGATGCCGCGTTCAGCGTCGCCAACACGGCGCTGCAACTGCACGGCGGCTACGGTTACCTGCACGAGTACGGCATCGAGCGCGTGGTCCGCGATCTGCGCGTGCACCAGATCCTCGAGGGCACGAACGAGATCATGCGGCTGATCGTGGGTCGGAACCTGGTGAAGCGGCCCGAGTGAGCGACCGCAGGCACGGATGCCGCGGCATCCGCCTGCTGCTGTACCAACCCATCGCGCTTCTCAGCTGAGTTAGGCATGATTAACTGGTTCGGGCGAGCGCCGCGACTCGCCGATGATGAAAGGACTCGGGCCCGATGAAGATCATCGTCCTCGTGAAGGAGGTCCCCGACACGTACGGGGAGCGAAAGCTCGACCTCGAGACGGGGCTCGCCGACCGCGCCGCGAGCGAGGCCGTGCTCGACGAGATCAGCGAGCGAGCGCTCGAGGTGGCGCTCTCGTATGCCGACTCCGCCCCCGACACGGAGGTCGTGGTGCTGTCGATGGCGCCCGAGAGCGCCGCCGCGACGATCCGCAAGGGACTGGCGATGGGAGCGGCATCCGCCGTGCACGTGACCGACCCCGCGTTGGCCGGGGCCGACCTCGGTCTCACCGCGCGCACGCTCGCGGCCGCCATCCGGCGCACCGGCTTCGACCTCGTCATCACCGGCAACCTCTCGACCGACGGCAGCGGCGGCGTGCTGCCCGCGATGCTCGCCGAGCTGCTCGAGGTGCCGAACATGACGGCCCTCTCGGTGGTCGAGGTCACCGCCGACTCGGTGACCGGAACGCGCAGCGCCGACGACGGCGACATGCGGGTCAGGGCTCCGCTGCCCGCGGTCATCTCCATCAACGAGGCGCTCCCCGACGCGCGCTTCCCCAACTTCAAGGGCATCATGGCGGCGAAGAAGAAGCCGTTCGAGACGCTCAGCGCGGCCGACCTCGGCGTCGACCCCGAGGATGTCTCCGCCCCGGCTTCGATCATGACGGCCATCGCCGAGAAGCCTCCGCGCTCTGCGGGCGTGAAGATCACCGACGAGGGCGACGGTGGCACGAAGATCGCCGAGTACCTCATCGAGAACCGGCTCGTCTGAGAGGAAGACCATGACCGACCACCCCGCAGACTCCATCCTCGTCCTCCTCCAGGCCACGGCGACCGGTGAGCTCGCGAAGAGCACTGCCGGCCTCCTCGGTGCGGCCGCGCAGATCGGCACACCCGTCGCGCTCATCGTCGCCGATTCCGCTCAGTCGCAAGCGCTCGCCGAGCAGGCCGCCGCGGCCGGTGCCGAGCGAGTCCTCGTCGCCGAGCCCGACTCGTCGTCGGCGCAGCTCCCCGTGCCGATGGTCGATGCGCTCGCCGCGGCCGCCGCAGCGGTCGCGCCCGACGCGGTGCTCGTCTCGAACTCGATCGAGGGCCGCGACGTCGCAGGCCGCTTCGCCGCACGCACGAACGCCCCGATCGCCGTCGACGTGGTCGGCGTCTCCCGCGACGAGGAGGGCGTCGTCGCGCACCACTCGGTGTACGGCGGCTCGTACAACGTCGACTCGGCCGCCACCTTCGGGCCGCTCGTCGTGACGGTGCGCCAGGGTGCGGTCGAGGCTCGTGCCGATGCACGACCCGTCGCCGTGGAGACGCTCGAGGTGGCCGCGTCGAATGCGCCGGCCGCCACGATCGAGTCGTTCGAGCCGGCCGCCGAGTCGTCGAGCCGACCCGAGCTCCGCGGGGCGACGAGGGTCGTGTCGGGCGGCCGAGGCCTCGGCTCCGCCGAGAACTTCGCGCTCGTCGAGGAGCTGGCCGACGCGCTCGGTGCCGCCGTCGGGGCATCCCGAGCTGCGGTCGACGCCGGCTATGTACCCGCCACGCACCAGGTCGGCCAGACCGGCGTCTCGGTGTCTCCGCAGCTCTACATCGCGCTCGGCATCTCGGGTGCGATCCAGCACCGCGCCGGAATGCAGACGGCGAAGAACATCGTCGCCGTGAACAAGGACCCCGACGCCCCCATCTTCGAGGTCGCCGACTTCGGGGTCGTCGGCGACGTCTTCACCATCGTGCCGCAGCTCATCAGCGCACTCTCCGAGCGGAAGCGCTGAGCGGTGGCCACCTACTCGCGCACGCTTCGCCGGGGACTGCCTCGCGTCCCCGGGGGCGAGGCGTGGCCTCCCGAGGGCGAAGCGCCCGCGCCCGTCGCGGCGGCGTCGGTCGAGGCTGCCGCGGTCGCTGCGGCGCCCGAGGTGGCGGAGCCGAGCGTCGAGGTGACGGATGCCGCGGCCGCCGTTGCTCACGAGGCTTCGACGGTCGGCGCGCCCGCAGCCTCGGTCGTGCCGGCGCGGTCGATCCGTCGCGGCCTGCCCCGCGTCCCCGGCGGAGAGCCCTGGCCGCCCGGTGGCGCTGCGCCTGCGGCTGCGGCCGCAGCCGCTGAGGCTCCACCGACGCCGACCGAAGCCGTCGCGCTCGAAGTCGCCGCGCCCGCCGCAGCCTCGGCTGCCGGCGCCGCTACGACTGCACCCGACGCGGCGGTCGCCCCGCCGGTGCAGGCGGTCGCCCCGGCACCCGCCTCGGCGCCGGCGGACGTGACCTCCGGTCGCCCGCTCCGCCGCGGCCTGCCGCGGGTGAAGGGTGGAGCGCCGTGGCCCGCCGCGGGCAGCGCGCCCGCCGCGGCATCCGTGCCGGCTGCGGCATCCGCGCCGGTCGTATCAGAGGCCGCGGCGCCGCCGGCGGCCCCATCGCCGGCAGAGCCGGCCGCGGCATCCGTCGAGGCCCCGTCCGCACCGCCCGCCGTCCGGCGTGGCCTCCCGCGGACCGGTGCGGCGGCGGCGGCCGCCGCGACGCCCGAGGTCGCGACGCCCGAGGTCGCCGAGCAGCCCGCGGCCGCGGCATCCGTCGCCACTGCACCTGCAGCACCGACCGGGCGAGCCCCGCTCGCAAGCGCGGCCTCGACTCGCCCGGCGCCTCCTCCCGCGCCACGCCGACCGGCGCGCCCGCCCGTGGAGAAGCCCAGCCGCTTCGGCGACTACACCCCCGGGCAGCTGCTCGGAACCGCCCTCGTCGGCGGGGTCGGGCTGCTGCTCGCCGCCACCGGCGCCGTGGTCGCGACGGGCTGGTTCATCGGCCTTCCGTTCATGCAGGACTTCCTCGCCAGGTATCCGGGCGAGTACGAGCTGCCCGAGGGTGCGCCGGTCGGCATTCCCGCATGGCTCGGCTGGCAGCACTTCTTCAACGTGTTCCTGATCGTGCTGATCATCCGGTCGGGGCTGCAGGTGCGCACCGAGAAGCGGCCCGCCGCGTACTGGACCCCACGCTGGTCGAAGACCCGCAAGATCAGCCTCGCGCTGTGGTTCCACCAGTCCCTCGACATCCTGTGGATCGTCAACGGCGTGGTCTTCGTCGTGCTGCTGTTCGCCACCGGTCAGTGGATGAAGATCGTGCCGACCAGCTGGGAGGTGTTCCCCAACGCGATCTCGGCGGGCCTGCAGTACCTGTCGCTGGACTGGCCCACGGAGAACGGCTGGGTCAACTACAACAGCCTGCAGCAGCTGGCGTACTTCGCGACCGTCTTCATCGCCGCCCCGCTCGCCATCATCACGGGCGTGCGCATGAGCGGCATCTGGCCGAAGAACGCGAAGACCCTGAACCGCCTCTATCCCGTCGAGTGGGCGCGTGCCGTGCACTTCCCGGTGATGCTCTACTTCGTGGCGTTCATCGTCGTGCACGTCGCGCTCGTCTTCGCGACCGGGGCGCTACGGAACCTCAACCACATGTACGCGTCGCAGGACGCGGTCAACTGGGTCGGATTCTGGATCTTCTTCGCGTCGATCGTGGTGATCGCGGCCGCCTGGGTCGCAGCCCGCCCGATGGTGCTCGCGCCGATCGCCGGGCTCTTCGGCAGGGTCGGTCGCTGAGCGTCGCCTCGGCGCCGCTCGACGTCAGGGCGCCGCGCGCTCCGACGCCTCGGGGCCTGACGAGATCGCCGTCCAGGCGGTCCATGCGCCGCTCGACGCCTCGAGCTCATCGACGAGCGCGAGTCCCCGTCGAGCCCACTCGATCTCGCCGCGCGCGCGGTCGACGAGCCCCTCGTACGCGAACCGCTTGAACGCGATCGTCCGTTCGTGCTGCTCGGGCGGAGTGGCGACCAGACGGCGCACGAGCATCGGGTTGTCGACCGCGTCGATGCGCCGCAACTCGCCCTCCCACTGCTCGAGCTCGCCCTGCCACTGTTCCACGTGGGAACGAAGGAACTCGCGAGCCGCCTCAGGCGTGGTCGTCTCGAGGTACGCCGCCCGCAGGTGGGCGGGGTCGCGCACACGCGAGTACTCGAGGGGCGACTCCATCCAGTCGAGAAAGGCGCGGTCACCGGCCTCGGTCACGTGGTAGACGCGCCTGGTGCCGCGTTCGCCGCGCACCTGCTCTTCGCCCCGGATGAGGCCCGCGGCCTCCATCTTGCGCAGCTCGGGATAGATCTGCGAATCGGGAGCATGCCAGACGTGCCCGACCGAGACGGAGAACTGCTTCTGCAGCTCGTATCCCGAGAGGGGTCCGACGCGAAGGAGCGCGAGCAGTGCGTTTCGCAGGCTCATACTCGCGCTCCTCCGGCGTTGGACGTGGCGAGGGGCGACCAGAACTGGCCGTCAGCCCCCGGGGTCAATCTAGCAACTAGGCGGTCTGGTAGTTGGTGCGCCACCCGCCCTGGTACTCGGTGCGCGCGGTGACGGCGTACGGCACCGGGCTCACGACAGCGCGGACCTCGGTCTGCTCGTGCGGCTCGACCGACGCCTTCGACGTGCCGCCGTTCGGCTCGCCCCAGACGACGCGCAGCTCGGTGCCGAGCTCGACGTTCGGGTCGACCGTCGCGAGCGACAGGCCGCGGCGCTCGTTGGCGCTGTACCCGGTGAACATGGAGTAGCCGACGACGGTGCCGTCGGCGTCGACGACCGAGTCGTAGTTCGCCGAGCCGTAGTTGGCAAGCGGAAGGTCGAAGAACTTGTAGTTCGGGCCGTCGACGTTCAGCAGCGAGGTCCAGACCCGGCCGAGGTCCTCGGCATCCCAGGCGAGCGTGACCTTCTTGCGCTGCGTCGACGGGTCGACCTTCTCAAGGGCGTCACGACCGATGAAGTCGTGGTCGAACTTCACGAACGAGCCGTACCCGAGCTCCCACGGGGTCAGGTAGTAGTCCTCGATGTTGTCGGAGACGAAGGAGCCGGCCAGCGTGCCGGTCGCCTCGTAGCTGTCGGCGGGCAGCCACTCGCGGTAGCCCCGCTCCTCTTCGCCGGTGTAGATGGCCGGCAGCGGCGACGGGATCCAGCCCGACTCGAGCGTGTTCGACGGGTATGCCCGCGAGCCGACGGGCACGAGCCCGAACTCGGCACCGGCCTCGACGATCGCGTCGCGGATGCGGCCGTGGTCGGCGTAGGGTCCCCAGATCTCGAGTCCGGGAGCGCCGGCCATGCCGTGGCGGAGCGTGCGCACCGTCGTGCCGTCGATCGTCATGGTCGACATGTTGAAGAACTTGAGCTGCTCCAGCGGGCCGCCGTTGAGCTTCTCGATGACCTGCCAGGCGTTCGGGCCCTGGATCTGGAAGCGGTAGTACTGGCGGCTGACCGACTGGCCGTAGGGACGCGACGGCGAGCGGCGGTCGACGGTGATGTCGAGATTCTTGTAACCGCCGGTCTCACCGTGGTACAGCAGCCAGTTCGCGGCGGGCGCGCGACCGACGTACACGTACTCGTCCTCGGCCTCGCGGAAGAGGATGCCGTCGCCGATCACGTGGCCGGAGGCGGTGGTCGGAACGTACTGCTTCGCCTTGTCGACCGGGAACGTGGCGACCGAGTTGATCGCCGTCGCCTCGATCAGCTTGATCGCGTCGGAGCCCTTCAGGAACAGGTTGTCCATGTGGTGCGACTGGTCGTAGAGGACCGCGGTGTCGCGCCACGCCTTCTGCTCCTTGATCCAGTTCTGGAAGTCGGCCGGCACGACCGGGTAGATGTACGAGCCGATCTGGGAGTTGCGCAGCAGGTCGACGGCGCTTGCGGACGCGTCGAGCACTTCCTGCAGATTCTTGGGTGCCACGAGGTGAACCTCTCTGTTCTTGCTGGTATTGCGGTGGATGGGTTTCATTGGCGGATGCCTCTGGGTGAGACATCCGTCGCCTAGAAGACGATGGTGTGGTTGCCGTGACGGATGACGCGGTCTTGTGCGTGCCATTCCACGGCACGCGACAGCACCGCCCGCTCGACGTAGGCGCCGCGCTTGGCGAGGTCGGCCGCCGAGTGGGCGTGCGTCACGCGGGCGACGTCCTGCTCGATGATCGGCCCTTCGTCGAGGTCTTTGGTCACGTAGTGCGACGTCGCGCCGATGAGCTTCACGCCGCGTTCATGCGCCTTGCGGTACGGCGCCGCGCCGATGAAGGCGGGCAGGAACGAGTGGTGGATGTTGATGACCGGCACGCCGACCTTCGCGAGGAAGTCGTCGGACAGGATCTGCATGTACCGGGCGAGCACCACGAAGTCGACGTTGCCCTGGAGGAGCTTCAGGATCTCGGCCTCGGCGGCCGACTTGTCGGGGCCCTGCGAGGGAACGTGGAAGAACGGCACGCCGAACGAGCGCACGTCTTCGGCGGTGTTCGTGTGGTTCGAGATCACCATGGGGATGGTCACGGGAAGCTCGCCTCGGCGGTGGCGCCAGAGCAGCTCGAGCAGGCAGTGGTCGGAGGTCGACACCATGATCGCCATGCGCTTCGGGATCGACTGGTCGGTGAGGGTCCACTCCAGGCCGAGCGGGCTCAACGTCTTGTCGAGGTCGGCCTCGATGTCGGGCATCGCCACGGCGAAGTCGGGTCGCTGGAACACCACGCGCTGGAAGAACGCGCCGCCGACGGGGTCGTCGGTGTACTGGTCGAGGGTGACGATGTTGCCCTTGTTGCGGGTGATGAGCGCCGTCACCGCGGCGACGATTCCGGGTTGGTCTGGGCCGTGCACGATCAGGCACGCCTGGTCGCTCATGGGTTGGATGTGCAAGCTCATCGTCGTGGCCTCACGCCTGCGCCGCGGTGAACTGGCGCACCCAGTCGGAGGTCGCGAGCAGTCCGCCGAACGTGTAGAAGTGCAGTCCGACGCGCCCGGAGCTCGGGTCTTCGGCGAGGAGCGAGGCGAGGTCGGTCACGAACCGGTCGGGCCCCGCGGTGCCCATGAGGTTGGTGAGCGAGAAGCCGTACTTCTTGACGATCATCGCGTTCGCACCGACACCGAACCGGCGCGCGAACCCGAGCAGACGCTTGATGCCGGCCGGACCGGGCGTGCCGACGCGGATCTGCGTGTCGATGCCGCGCGCGCGGACCGCGTCGATCCAGGACATGACCGGGTCGGTGTCGAAGGCGAACTGGGTCAGGATGACGGCGTCGAGGCCCTGCTCCTTCAACGCGGCCGACTTGTCTTCGAGGTGACGCCACAGGACGTCGTCGGCGATGTCGGGGTGGCCCTCGGGGTAGCCCGCGATGGACACCTCGCGCACCCCGTACTTCTGCAGGACGCCGGAGCGGATCACCGACAGCGAGTCGGGGTACGGGCCCTCGGGCGTGGCCGGGTCGCCGCCGACGGAGAAGACGTGCTCGGTCGCGCCGACCTCCTGCAGGCGGCCGAGGAACTCCTCGAGCTGCTGCTGCGACCCGATGCGACGGGCCGAGATGTGGGGGACCGGCACGAAGCCGAGGTCGCGCACCGCCTTGGCGGCGGCGACTCGCATCTCGAGGTCCTCGTTGCCGAGGAAGGTGACGTTGATCTTCGTGCCCTGCGGGATGCTGTCTTTCGCCTCGATGAGACCGGGGATGTCCTTGCCGGTCATCTCCAGAGAGAAGTCATCGACGAGCTGGAGGGCGGCCTCGCGATTGGGCGCGGGCGTGGTTCTGGTCACTGATCGAAGTCCTTTCCCGCTCAGGGCGGAGCGCTGCGGTGCGCCTGCTCCCCACTTTACCTATCCCAATAGGGACTGTCCATAGGTATCAGAAAAGTTTCCCGCTTCGTTCACGGGCTCCGGCGACTCCGGATTCGACATGCCGGTTGCGTCCGACGAACCCGCCGACGGTCACCTGCACCACGAGCGTGAACACGACGAGCAGGAACGGCGCGAGCCATCCGCCGGTGAGGCTCAACAGGCCGCCGAAGGCGACGGGCCCGATGGCCGCGATCGCGTACCCGCCCGACTGCGCCATGCCCGAGAGTCGCCCTGCCGCGACGGCCGAGCGGGCGCGCAGCCCGAACAGCGTGAAGGTCATCGAGAGGGAGGCGCCGCTCGCGAGTCCGCAGATGAGGACCCAGCCGATGAAGAAGGCGGGAACGGTGATGAGTCCCGTCACCCCGATGATGCCCACCACCGGGATGAGCGCGGGCGTCCAGCGGGCGAGGCCGGGGGCGCGCAGCAGGAACGGGACGCTGAGCGACCCGATCAGCGAGCACACCTGCAGCAGCATCACGTCGATTCCGGCGACCACCTCGGAGCGACCGAGCGTGAGCGCGAACGGGGCGAGCCACGTGATGAGCATGTAGAACCACATCGCCTGCGCACCCATGTAGATGAGCACGAGCCACGCGACCGGGTCGCCCCACATGCCGGCACGGCTCGTCGGTGCTTCGACCTGGTCGACGGGAACCGGTTCCCGTTCCCGGCGCCGGTCGGCGGCTCCACGACGCGTCAGGAGGTGCGCTCCCCAGGCGGCGATCGCCAGCGTCACGAGCGAACCCGACCATAGGAGCGCCCACCGCCATCCGATCTCGTCGCCGTCGACGACGATGTGCGAGATGGGCACCACCACGCCCGAGGCGAGGGCACCCGTGCCCGCGAGGAACGCGGTGAACAACCCGGTCATCCCGGCGACGCGATCGCTGAAGTCGCGTCGGATCACGGCCGGCAGCAGCACGTTCACGATGGCGAGGGATGCCCCGATCAGCACGGTGCCCGCCCAGAGGTTCACGGGCGAGCCCGGCAGCGATCGCCACACCGTTCCGGCGGCGAGGGCGATGAGCGACCACAGCACGGTCTGCGACATGCCGAGTCGCGTGCTCATGCCGTGCGCCAGCGGAGAGACGACGGCGAACGCGATCAGGGGGATGGCCGCGAGCAGGCCCAGCGCCGCCTCGGTCGTGCCCAGGTCGTCGGCGATCTGCGCGAGCAGCGGGCCGACGCCCGCGATCGACGCGCGCAGGTTCGCGGCGATGATGAGGACGGCGACGGCAAGGAGGAGGCGCGGATGCCGCACCGCTACCGGTGCCGGCATCCGCGCCTCCTGACGCTGGACTCGCTCGCTGATCGGAATCCTCAGTGCGCCATCGCGGCCAGTGCGTCGGCGTCGAGGTGGGCGATCGATCGGGTGTCCTGGAACGCCCGCACGCCCTCGATGCCCTGCTCGCGCCCGAACCCGGACTGCTTCATGCCCCCGAACGGAGCCCGCAGGTCGAGTCGGGTCGCGCCGTGGTCGTTGACCCAGACGTAACCGCAGACGAGCTGTGCACCCACGCGGTTCGCGGAATCGCGATCGGCGGTCCACACCGACCCGCAGAGACCGCTCCACGTGTCGTTCGCGGCAGCGATCGCCTCCTCCTCCGAGTCGAACGGGATGATGGGGATCACCGGTCCGAACTGCTCCTGGGTGACGACGCGGAGCGACGGGTCGGGGTCGATCACCAGCGCAGGGCGCAGGAAGTTGCCGCCCTGGAGCTCGGGGTCGGACGGCAGCGTTCCGAACTCGCGCACGTCGGCTCCGGCATCCTTCGCCTCCTGGATGATGTCCTCGACGAACGCCTTCTGCGCCGACTGGTGCAGCGGCCCCATCGTCGTGCCCTCGTCGAGGCCGTAGCCGAGCACGGCCTGCTCGAGCCGCTTCGAGAGCCCGGCCACGAGCTCGTCCATGCGGGAACGGTGCACGTACACGCGCTTCGCGTTCATGCAGATCTGGCCGGTCGTGTCGAAGATCGCCGCGTACAGCCGGTCGAGGTGGGCGTCGTCGAGAATCGCGTCCTCGAGGAAGACGGCGGCGTCGTTCCCGCCGAGCTCGAGGGTCACTCGGGTGAGCGCCTTCGAGGCCATCTCCATGATGCGCTTGCCGCCGTTGACGCTGCCGGTGAAGCAGACCTTGGCGATGTCGGGGCTCTGGATCAGCGCCGACATGTTGGCGTCGGTGCCGGTCACGACGTTGAGCACGCCGGGCGGCAGCTTCTCGGCCACGCGCTGCACCACGCGAGTCGTCGCGAGCGGCGTCGAGGGCGGCGGCTTCACGATCGCCGTGTTGCCGGCGAGCAGGGCGTGCGGCAGGGATGCGCCGAGGATCGCGATCGGCCAGTTGAACGGCACGATGATGGTCACCGGTCCGATGGACTGGTACGCCACCTCGGTCGTCACCGGGATCTGCCCGGGCACGACGGGAAGCGTCTTGCCCCCGTCGACCTCGTCGGCGAGCATCAGCGCGAGATTCCACCGGATCTCGAAGACGAGGGCGTCGACCCACGCCTCCATCCGGATCTTGCCGTTCTCCTGCGAGAGGATCGCGGCATCCGTGTCGCGGTCGTCGGCGATGCCCGCGATCGCGTCGGCCATCTTCGCGGCCCGCTCCTGCGCGCTCAACGCGGACCACGCCGGGTACGCCGCCCTGGCCGCGGCGATGGCATCGGCGACATCCGCCTCGGACGCGGACGCGGCCTCGCCGACGGTGACGCCCGGCTTGCCCGGGTCGGCGACCGTCAGCACCTCATCGGTGAAGCGTTCCTCGCCACCGATGTACAAGCCGGTCCGCACTCGGGTCGAGGTCTGCACGCCGCCCGTGGCCTGCGTACCCGTATCGGCTGCGGTGCCGGATGCGGCATCCGTGCTGACCACAGCGTTCTCCATGTCGCTCATGCGACTCCCCACCTCTCTGTGCTCGGGATCATGCTGTCTCCAGTCCATCACGGTTCCGGTCGGGCGGAACCGGTTCGGTGCAGATCGTCTGTTCCGCTACTTCTTCACGATCGGCGTGCCGTGCGTGTGGAACGTCTCGATCGTCTTCATGCCCCAGGCCTGGCCCTTCTTGCGCTCCTCCTGCGTCCACTCGACGACCGGGGAATCGGGATCGAGCAGCAGCCGTGCGCCGGCGTTGGCCAACTCGATGCGGTTGCCACCGGGCTCCCAGACATAGAGGAAGAAGGTCTGGTTGATGGCGTGCTTGTGCGGGCCGGACTCGATGTGGATGCCGTTCTCGAGGAAGATGTCGGCGGCCTTGAGGATGTCCTCCCGGGTGTCGGGCGCGAAGGCGATGTGGTGCAGGCGGTTGCCGTGCTTTAGCCCGGCGGCGGAGTAGACGATGTCGTACGGCTTGTTGTTGAAGTGGAACCACCACGCCGCGAACCCGCCCTCGTCGAGAGCGATGCGCTCGCTCTCGCGGCCCTGGAGCGCCTTCGCCACGAATTCGCCGTTCGCCACGACGTCTTTCGCGAGGTAGTTGATGTGGTCGAGACGGCGGGCGTTGACGCCGCGGCCGGGGAACGCCGACGCCTGGTTCTTCAGGGCCGGCTTGTCGTCGGTGGCGACGTAGCGCTCGCTCTCGTAGTAGATGCCCATGGTGTGGCCGTCGGGGTCCTGGAACATGTAGGTCGGTCCGGTGCCGACTTCGCCGTCGACCCATCCGGTTCCCAGGCCCATCTTCTCGATCGCCGCGACCCGGCGCTCGAGCGCCTCCTGGCTGGTCGTTCGGAACGTCGTGCGGCCGACTCCGGCGTCATCGGCGGCGGTGAGCTTGATCGTGTAGAGCTGGTACTCGTCCCAGGTGCGGAGGAACACCGAGTCGCCCTCCTCTGCGACGACGCGCATCGCGAGCAGGTCGCGGAAGAACCAGAGGCTCTCGTCGAAGGTGGGCGTCAGCAGCTCGACGTTGCCGAGATGCGCGACGTCGAACGAGGTGTACTCGGTCATTTCGAATGGTCCTCTCTGGATGAGGGTCGGGATCTGCGTTCGAGCATCAGAGGCGGGGTCGGGGGAAGACGAGACCGTCGAAGATCTTGCGTGCGGTACGCAGCGAGGTCGACGTTCCGCGCCACACGCCGTCGTCTCCCCGGTCCACTCGGATTCGCGCCGGAAAGGAGCCCGTCGGGTGCTCGATCCGGTACGGGCCCGTCTCGGGGATCTGTGCGAAGTCGTGGCCCACGGCGCCCGGCATGGTCACCCCGGCAGCCACGGATGCCGCCATCAGGACTCCGATCGAGGAGTGCACCCGTGTGGGGATGAAGCCGCGCGTGCCGACGACGCCGCCGTCTCGCGGCGGTGAGAGCAGGAACATCTTCGGAACGGTCTGCTCGGCCACGTCGCCCAGGCCCATCATCCGCCCGGCCTCCAGGCGGATCGCCTCGATCGCGCTGCGAAGATCGGGGCGGGACTCGAGGTCCTCAGGGGACTCATCGCCGGCGACGCCGAACTCGTCCGCACGCAGCAGCACCACCGGCATCCCGTTGTCTACGAGGGTCGCACGGTGCCCGGCGATCTCGTCGGCCACGTTGCCGGTGGGCAGCAGCGGCTTGTCGCCTGCCGCCATCTCGACGTCGATGTGGCATGCGGTGCCCGGGACGCCGTCGATCGAGGCGTCGCCGTCGTAGTCGGGACGGCCGCCGGATGTGGCGAACGTCGCCGTGGCGACATCCCCGGTGTTCAGCAGCCGGATGCGGACGGCCGTCGTCGAGTCACCGGCGGGCACGAGGCCGCGCTCGACCGCGAACGGTCCGACACCCGCGAGCAGATTGCCGCACGTCTGCTTGGTGCTCACCGAGGGCTGATCGACGACGACCTGCAGGAACAGGTAGTCCACATCGATGTCGGGGTCGTCGGAACGGGAGACGATGGCGACCTTGCTGGTGAGCGGGTGCGCCCCGCCCAACCCGTCGATCTGCTTGGGGTCGGGGCTCCCCATGATGCGCAGCAGCAGGTCGTCTCGTTCGAGCACGTCGGTCGGAACATGCTCCGGAAGGAAGTACGCGCCCTTGGAGGTCCCTCCGCGCATGAGCATGCACGGGATGCCGTCGCGAACAGGATCAGCGGCGGCCATCGTCGTATTCCGCCTGCGTGAGGTACCGCACGCCGAGGCCATCGAGCACCGGCCGGAGCCCGTTGACATCCATCGAGATCTCGCCGGCCTCGTAGCGTGCGCGGTTCGCGGCCTCGCGCTCGGAACGCGAGCGCGCCGCGTCGAGGGCCGCTGCGGCACGCTCCCGCGGCACGATGGTCACGCCGTCGTCATCGGCGACGACCACATCGCCCGGGTTCACCACGACACCGTCGAGGATCACCGGCACGTTGACCGAACCGGCGGTGTCCTTCACGGTGCCCTCGGCGCTGACATGCGCGGTCCAGACCGGGAACCCCATGTCTCGCAGTTCCCTGGTGTCGCGCACACCGCCCGACGTCACATAGGCTCGGACGCCGCGCACCTGCATCTGGGTCGCCATCAGCTCGCCGATGAAGCCGAACGCGGAGTCGGTCGTCGGCACGACGACGATCACGTCCCCGGCCGCGGCCTGCTCGATCGCCACGTGAACCATGAGGTTGTCGCCCGGCGCAGTCAGCACGGTCACCGCCGTGCCGGATACGGCCGCACCCTGCTGGATCGGCCGGATGCGCGGGCCGGCGTAGCCGATCCGACCCAGTGCCTCGTGCACCGTCGCCGAGCCGAACTCGCCGAGGGCGTCGACGACATCGCGCTCGGCTCGCGCGATGTCGGTGACGACGATGCCGCTCATTCGAGGACGCTCGTCACCTGGGGGAAGTACCGCACATAGGCCTCACCCATGGTCTCGTGGGGCAGCCCGAGGTTGGGGCCGGCGTTGCGCTTCACCTGCACGCCGCGGCGGATCGCGAGGTCGGTGTAGTACGACCACATGTGCTTCTGCGCCGGAAGGCACTCCATCGCCTTGCGCTTCGACGGGAAGGCGTCGGTGATGTCGAGGAGCACGTCGGGCTTGAAGTCGCACTGCTCGGGCTGGTGCGGCTCGAAGAAGAACACCGGCGGCGCGCCGATGATCTCGTCCTTCGAGGGCGAGGAGCCGTCGGCGTTGGCGACGCCGATCGCCTGTGCGAGCACCCGCGCCTCGAGGGCCATGCGGGCGGCGGCGGGGTGGTCGCCGTTGTAGGGGTCGGTCAGCGTGTGCGTCAGCACGACCGTGGGCTGCACGCGCCGGTACACGTCGACGAGCTGCGCCACCGCCTCGGGCGTCTCGCGCAGCGGGTAGTCGCCGAGGTCGAGGAACTCGATCTCGGCGCCCAGGGCGGATGCCGCGGCCTCCGCTTCCTCACGACGGATCCGCTTGATCTCGTCGAGGCTCTTGCCCTGCAGCCACTGGCTGGCCGATTCGCCCCGCTCGCCGTACGAGAGGCAGACGACGACGGCTCGCTCCCCGCGGGCGGTGGCTGCGGCGATCGCGCCTCCGGCCCGCCATACGAAGTCCCCCGCGTGTGCGCTCACGACCAGAAGGGTGTTCTCAGCCAAAGCAGACTCCTCACTCTCGCCTGCCAGCGAACCATACCTCTGGTGTGTGGTCAAGATTTTGTCTACAATCTTGGTTACCCGATACCTATTGCCGTAGGGATGCTGGTTGCATAGCATCGCCAGCGACGACGAAGACGCCGAAGGAGCGCACACATGGCCGACAATTTGCAGCAGCTGCTCGAGGAGCGGGGGAACATCGTGCAGACGCTCCGCGACTCGAAGCTCGGCACGTACATCTACCCGGTCGTCCCCGCGGAGTTCACGAACTGGCGCAGGGAGCAGAAGGCATGGCGCGAGACCGCGGTGCTCTACGACCAGACGCACCACATGGTGAACTTCTTCATGTCCGGGCCCGACGCCCTGAAGCTGCTGAGCGACACGGGCATCAACTCCTTCGCGAACTTCCCGGTCGACACGGCGAAGCAGTTCGTGCCGACGGCGTCGAACGGCGGCGTGATCGGCGACGGCATCCTCTTCCACGAGGCCGAGGACGACTACGTGTACGTCGGCCGCGCGCCGGCCGCGAACTGGCTGCAGTTCCACGCGGAGACCGGCGGGTACGACCTCGAGTTCCGCTACGACGACCGATCCCCGTCGCGTCCCTACGGCCAGGCCGTGCACCGCGAGTACTACCGCTTCCAGATCCAGGGCCCGAACGCGTGGCAGATCATCGAGAAGCTCGCCGGTGGCACCGTCGAGAAGGTGAAGTTCTTCCACATGGGACACATGACCATCGCCGGCGAGCAGGTGCGCACGCTGCGCCACGGCATGGCCGGCGCCCCCGGGCTCGAACTGTGGGGGCCGTACGAGCAGCACGGCAAGATCCGCGATGCGATCCTCGAGGCCGGCAGTGAGTTCGGCATCGAGCCGTGCGGTTCGCGCGCCTACTCGTCGAACACGCTCGAGTCGGGCTGGATCCCCTCGCCGCTGCCCGCGATCTACACCGGCGGCGACGTCGAGCGCCGGTTCCGCGAGTGGCTGCCCGCGAACAGCTACGAGGCCGTGAACGCGCTGGCCGGGTCGTTCGTGTCCGAGAACATCGAGGACTACTACCTGAACCCGTGGGAACTCGGCTACGGCTCGTTCGTGAAGTTCGATCACGAGTTCATCGGCCGCGAGGCGCTCGAGCGGCTCGACCCCGAACAGCAGCGCAAGAAGGTCACGCTCGCGTGGAACGACGAGGACCTCGGCAAGATCCTCACGAGCGTCCTCGACCGTGACGGCGTCGGGTACCAGTTCTTCGACCTGCCCAATGCCAACTACGGATCGAGCAACTACGACGCCGTCCTCGACGCCGAGGGCAACACCGTCGGGCTGTCGCTCTTCACGGGCATCACCGCGAACGAGAAGCGCGGGCTCTCGTTGGCGACCGTCGACGCCGACGTGCCGATCGGCGCCGAGGTGCGCGTGGTCTGGGGCGAGCCCGACGGCGGCTCCGGCAAGACGACCGTCGAGCCGCACGACCAGATCGAGGTGCGTGCCGTGGTCAGCCCGGCTCCCTACGCCGAGACCGCCCGCACCGAGTACCACGGCGGCTGGCGCACGACCGCGAAGGTCTGAATCTTCATGACCGAGTCCCTCGCCGACGCGATCGCCCGTGTCGGGAGCCCGGTGCAGCTGCTTCGCAACGCGCAGGCGCGGCCCACCGTCTTCCCTGTCACACCCGAGTTCAGCAATTGGCGGACCGAGCAGCAGGCTTGGCGCACCTCGGTGGCGCTGCTGGATCAGTCGCATCACATGACCGACCTCTTCATCACCGGTCCCGACGCGCTCCGGCTGCTCAGCGACACGGGTGTCAACAGCTTCGCGAAGTTCCGACCCGACCAGGCGAAGCAGTTCGTGGCGGTCAACCACGAGGGCTACCTCATCGGGGATGCGATCCTGTTCTACCTGGAGGAGAACTCGTTCGATCTCGTCGGCTGGCACATGGCACTCGACTGGGTGCAGTTCCACGGTGAGACCGGCGACTACGACGTGTCCTTCGAACGCGACGCCAGCTCCATCGTGCGCGAGGGCGACCCCAAGCTCTACCGCTACGAGATCCAGGGCCCGAACGCGCTGGCGCTCATGGAGAAGGCGACCGGTACGGAGGTGCCGCCGACCAGGTTCTTCGGCATGACCACGTTCGTGATCGACGGCATCACGGTCCGGTCGTTGCGCCACGGCATGGCCGGCCAGCCCGGCTTCGAGCTGTTCGGACCATGGTCCGACGGCGAGCGTGTGCGGGCCGCCCTGGTCGCGGCCGGCGAGGATCTCGATCTCGTGCTCGTCGGATCCAAGGCGTACTCGTCGTCCAACCTCGAATCGGCGTGGGTCCCGTCGCCGCTGCCCGCCATCTTCAGCGGCGAGGGCACCGAGGCCTATCGCGAGTGGCTGCCGGCGAACCGAGCGGGCTCGCTGGCCGGCAGCTTCGCGTCGGAGGACATCGAGGACTACTACCTCACGCCGTACGACCTCGGCTACGGCCGAAGCGTGGCCTTCGACCACGAGTTCATCGGGCGTGCTGCGCTCGAGCGGCACGCTGCGGCCCAGCATCGCAGCAAGGTGACGCTGGTGTGGAACCCCGAGGATGTCGCGGCCGCCGTCCAGACGCTGTTCGAGCCCGGGGTTCCGGCGAAGTACATCGACTTCCCGAAGGCCCGGTACGGCCAGTACCAGATCGATCGCGTGCTGATCGACGGCACGGATGTCGGCATCTCGCACGACGCGGGGTACATCACCAACGAGAACGCCTTCGTCTCGCTCGCGAGCATCGAGAACGAGCATGCCGAGCCCGGAACCGAGGTGACCGTGATCTGGGGTGAGGAGCCGAACTCGCACAAGCCCGCCGTCGAGCGCCACCGCCAGGTGGAGATCCGGGCGACGGTGCAGCCCGCGCCGTACTCCGCGTTCGCTCGAGAGAACTATCGCAAGAGCTGATCCGGTCGGGCCGGCTGCATACGGTAGCGTACCTCTCTACATAGGTAAATCCGATCCTCACCGATCCTCACCGATCCTCACCGATCCTCACCGTGGAGGCCGTTCGTGAACTCAGATGCTGTGCGTCAGGCGGTGCGAGATCTGCTGCTCGCCCTCGGCGAGGATCCCGACCGGCCCGAACTCGTCGAGACGCCGCGCCGCGTCGCCGAAAGCTACGCCGAGCTGCTCGCGGGCTACGCGAGCGACGCGGCCGGCATGCTGCAGCCGCTGCCGGGTGACGGCATCGCCGACGGCGAGGCCGTCGTGATCTCGCACCTCGCGTTCCGTTCGATGTGCGAGCATCACCTGCTTCCGTTCCGGGGCACCGCGCACGTCGTGTATGCACCGGGCGAGTCGGTCGCGGGCTTCGGCTCGTTCGCCCGGGCGCTCGAGACGCTGGCGACACGGCTCCAAGTGCAGGAACGTCTCACGGGCCAGTTCGCCGACGCCGTGGAGTCAGGGCTGGGTGCGCGCGGGGTCCTGGTCGTGATGGAGGCCTCGCACGGATGCATGGCGGATCGAGGTGCACGTCAGACCGACGCCCGCGCCACCACGATGGCGAGCCGGGGCATCTATCGTGACGCCCAGCGTCGCAGCGAGGCGTTGCGGCTCATCCCGGTGCACACCTCGCCGCGATCCGATCCCTGGCTCTTCGACGGCGCCGACGCCCTGGCGCCCCTCGACGGAATCCTCCCCGCCGCGGTCAGATCGTAGGCGGTCGGTGGCCGGCGGTCTCTCGGCGGTCGCACCCGGGCCGCCTTCGCCCGCTTCGCCCGCCTCGCGTCAGGCCAGCTCTCGCAGTGCGGCGATGACGCTGAGCATGTGGTCATGCACGGCCAGCGCGGCACGGTCGGGATCACGCGCGACGATGGCGTCGATGATGGCGGCGTGCTGCAGCACGGAGACCTTGGCACGTGCCGGACGCGACGACAGCTTGAACTGGTGGCGCACGCTCTGCGCGTGCAGCCGGGCGAGCACGTCGGAGGCGGTCGCGTGCCCACTGAGCTCGCGGACGCGCACGTCGAGGTACTGGTTGAGTCGCGAGTACTCGGGGAGGTCGCCCTCGGCGACGGCCGCGGCCATCTCGTCTCGGAGCCGCTCCAGCGCGTCGGCATCGGCATCGGAGATCTTCTCGGCCGCCTTGGCCGCGCACAGGCTCTCGATGCTCATGCGCACCTCGAGGATCTCGATCGCCTCGTCGAGGGAGATCGCACGGACTCGGGATCCGCGGTTCGGCAGCCGCTCGACCAGGCCCTCGCTCGCCAGTTCGAGGAGCGCCGTGCGCACCGTCGCTCGGCTGGCGGCGAACGTTGCACTCAGGTCGGCTTCGATCAGCCGTTGGTTGGGCGCGTACTCGCCGCGGACGATCGCGTCGCGGATGAGATCCGTGACCCGCGCGTCGGCACTGCGGGCGCCATCCGCAGCCGTCATGTCGACCGCGCCGCCCGCCTTGGACTCCTCTACGGCTGTCGACATCGCCATCCCCCGGGGTTGATCACATGGTTCGGGCGAGGGCGCGAACCACTATTGTTGACAATATTAGTGGCACCCATCATCAGTGGCACCCATCGTCGAGGGAGTGATGGAGTTTGCGCGTGGCCGTACTGGGCCTCGGGGAGGCGGGGCGCATCTACGCCTCCGACCTCGCCGCCCGCGAGGTCGCGGTCACGGCGAGCGACCCCGCTGCCGGCTCCGCGCCATCGGGCGTCACCCTGGCGCCCGGGATCATCGAAGCCGTGCGCGACGCCGAGGTCGTGCTCAGCCTCGTCGGTGGCGATGCGGCGGCATCCGTGCTCGATGAGGCGCTGACCGGCATCGGGTCGTCGGCCATCTACGCCGACATGAACACGGCCTCGCCGATGAAGAAGCAGCAGCTCGCCGAGCGCGCCGCCGGGCGGGGGGTCGCGTTCGTCGACGTCGCCATCCTCGCGCCCGTTCCGCGCGCCCGCATCGAGACCCCACTCGCGCTGAGCGGCACCGGAGCGAGCCGGCTGCACGAACTGCTCGGCGACCTCGGCGTGCCGGTCGTGGAAGTCGGCACGGACGCGGGCGCCGCCGCCGGGCTGAAGCTGCTTCGGAGCGTGTTCATGAAGGGACTCGCGGCGCTGATCTTCGAGAGCACGACGGCGGCGAGGGCGATCGGCGCCGACGAGTGGATCGCCGACCAGATCGCCTCCGAGCTCGGGCCGTCGGGTCACGACGTCGTGCAGCGCCTGCTCGAGGGCACGCCCGTGCACGCCGTGCGTCGCGAAGCCGAAATGCGCGATGCGCTCGCATTCCTCGAGTCGCTGGGCGCCGCCCATCCGATGACCGACGGCACCATCGCATGGCTGCACGCGATCGCCGAGGGGCGCGATCCCAACGGGACATCGCCGGTCGGCTGAGGCAGGGAAGGAGTCTTCCGGTCGTCGCTCGACGAGATGCTACGACGTGCCCCACACCTCGTCGGCGAGGGCCACGACCGCATCGATCTTCGCCCACTGCTCGTCTTCGCTGAGCAGGTTGCCCTCCTCGGTCGAGGCGAATCCGCACTGCGGGCTGAGCGCGAGCTGCGCGAGCGGAACGATCTTGGCGGCCTCGTCGATGCGGCGGCGGATCTCGTCGTGGTCCTCGAGGGTGCCCGTCTTGGTCGTGATGAGGCCGAGCTCCACCACCTTCTCGCCCTCGGGCAGGAACCGCAGTGGCTCGAACCCGCCGGCTCGCTCGCTGTCGTACTCCAGGAAGTAGCCGTCGAAGTCGCACTCGCCGAGCAGCTGCTCGGCGACCGGCTCGTAGCCGCCTGACGAGATCCACGTCGACCGGAAATTGCCGCGGCACACGTGCGTCGTGATGACCAGGTCGTCGGGCTTGTCGCGGAGCGAGGCGTTGATGAGCGCCGCGTAGCGGTCGGCGAGGTGATCGGTGCGGATGCCGCGTTCCGCCGCCTTGGCCAGCTCCTCGTCGGAACAGAGGTAGGCCCATGCGGTGTCGTCGAACTGCAGGTAGCGGCATCCGGCGTCGTAGAACGCCTGTACGGCGTCACGATACGTCTGGGCGAGGTCGTCGACGATGTCCTCGTGCCCCGAGTACCGGGAGCCGTTGAGGGCGTCGCGCTCGAGACGGAAGTCGAGCACGGTCGGTGCCGGGATGCTGAACTTCGGAACGACGCCGGCGCGTTCGGCCACGCCCTTCAGGTACCGGAAGTGCTCGAGCATGGGGTGATCAGCCGGGAACCCGATCGGGCCGTCGATATGCAGCCCACGCGGGCGGGTCTGCACGCCCTGGAACTGGATGCCGTGGTCGAGCTCGACCACGCTCACGCCGTCGAGCATGCCGAAGAAGTCGAAGTGCCACCAGGATCGGCGGTACTCACCGTCGGTCGCGAGCCGCAATCCCGCGGCTGCTTCTCGCGCGACGAGTCGCTCGATGGCCGCGTCCTCGACGCTGCGGAGGCCGGCGTCATCCAGCTCACCGGCGGCGTGTCGTGCTCTGGCGTCCTTGATGTCATCGGGTCGGAGGAAGCTTCCGACGATGTCGGCGCGGAACGGTGGGTTCACAGACATGGGCTGAGCCTACGCCCGACCTCGCTGGCCGGCGGAGTGTTTCGCCGCATTGCGCCGGAACGCCGTGACGACATGGGATCGATCACGGTTCGGCGGCCGGCGCACCCGTGGAGGCCAGCGACTCCAGGTACTCGAGCGATCGGCGCGAACCGGTCACGAGGGAACGGATCCCGTGCGTGTGATCCCCGACGTCGGGACGGTATGCCGCCGCGAGGTCGCGTGCGACACCGGCGGCGGCTCGTCGCAGCAGGTCGACGTAGGGGAGCGGGGCCGTGCCGTCGTTCGGCACCACGACGCCGATGGCGGCGTACACGGCCCCGCTGGGGCCGATCACCGGCACGGCGATTCCTCGGGATTCGGGGTGGATGTGCCCGTCGGCGACCGCGTATCCCTCGGCACGGACGCGACGCAGGACCGATCGCAGCTGCGATGCGTCGGTGAGCGTGTGCTCGGTGTACGACTTCAGGTCGCTGCCGGCCACGTCGGAGATCAGCGCCGGATCGCCGTTCGCGAGCAGCACCAGGCCGCTGGAGGAGGCGTGCAACGGGATCCGTCCCCCGATGAGCGTGGCGTTCACGACCGCGTCGGGTGTCGACATCCGCTCGATGAAGAGCACGTCGTGGCCGCTCAGCACCCCGAGTTGCGTGTGCTGGCGGACGCGCTCATGCACTGCGCCGAGCCAGGGCCGCGCGATCTCGCGCAGGCCGACTGCTCCGGGCGTGCGGCTGGCGAACTCCCACAGCCGCACGCCCAGACGGTAGGTCCGGTCGGGCAGGCGCTCGAGCAGGCCCTCGCGTTCGAGCTCGCCGATCAGCCGGTGTGCACTCGAACGGGGAATGCCCGCGGCATCCGCGATCTCACTCAGGGTGAGGAACGGATGCCACGCATCGAAGGCCTCGAGCACGCGGAGGTGCCGTTGCAGCACCGACCGGCCTGCAGAACCTCGTGCCACGGCATCCTCCTCGACGACGACGCCATGCTAGTCGATTCCGTTGAGCGGAATCCGATCAGTCGTTGGCGCGGTAGACCGTGCGCGCGAAGTCGTGATACGGCGCCGGCGCGACGGTGGCGCGGATGTTCACCTGGCGGTGCGCCGCGTCGACCGAGTCCTTGCGCGAGATCGGGTCCTCACCCCACACGACCTCGACCTCGTCGCCATCGCGGATGTCGACGTCGAGCGTGGCCAGCGACATGTAGAGCTGGTCGGGGGCGACGTAGCCGGCGTCGGTCGAGATGCCGACGAGTTTCCCGTCCTTGCGCACCTCGTCCATCTGGTAGAGCCCGTAGCGCGCCTTCGGGAAGTCGAGGAACTTGGCCGGCGTGCCGGACTCGACCTGCGACTTCACGACCTCGGCGACGTCGTCGGCGTTCCACAGCAGCGTCACCTTGCGGCGCCGCGGCGACTCGGCGTGCTTCTCGAGTGCCTCGCGTCCGTGGAAGTCGTGGTCGAACCGCACCGATCGCCCCAGGCCCAGGTCGAAGGGGGTCATGTAGTAGTCGTGGATGTCATCGGAGTACAGCGATCCCGCGACGGAACCGGCGCGCGCGGCGGGAAGCCATTCGCGGTACTCGGCGAAGTCCTCGTCGAAGATCGCCGGGAACGGCGTGGGCACCCAGCCCGAGACGAGCGGAGTCGACGAATAGGCCTTCGCGCCGACCCGGCGCACGCCGAATTCCTCGCCGGCCGACAACAGTGCGTCCATGATGACCTCGTTGTCCTCCCAGGGGCCGTAGAACTCGAAGCCGGGCTGGCCTGCCATGCCATGGCGCAGGGCCTTGACGGCCCTGCCGGCGATCTCGAAGTCGCCGATGTGGAAGAACTTGAGCTCGGGCACGGGCCCGCCGAACAGCTTCTCCATGACCTCGTCGGCCTTGGGGCCCTGCAACTCGTAGCGGTAGAAGGTGGGCGGTCCCTGCCGCATGTGCGAGTTCGCCTCGAGTCGGTGGCGGACGTCCTTGCCGGCGGCCTGCGCCTTCTCGACGTTGAACCGCACCCAGTCGATGAGCAGGTGATGTCCGATCAGGACCAGGCCCTCGGGCCCGTCGGCGTTGTAGAAGAGGATCCCGTCGCCGATGAGATACCCGTCCTTGTTGACGGAGATGAGCTGCTTGGCCACGCCGGGGCGGAAGGTGGCGAAGGTGTTGGGCGAGATCGAGCTCAGCAGCGGGATGAGGTCGGTGCCGTCGAGGAAGAGCTGCGTCATGTGATGCGACTGGTCCATGACGGCCACCGTGTCGTTCCAGGCCCGCTGCTCATCGCGCCAGTTCGTGAATTCGGGCGCGACCGGGAACGTGAATGCCGGCCAGTTCTGGTTCCGCAGCACCTCGACGGGGCCGCCCACGCGGTCGATGGCCTGCGCGAGAGATTCGGTCATCTTCGACTTCCTTTCCTTCGCGACCAGCGTAGGGAGGTGGGTCGCGCACGGTTCCTGCCGATTCCGTTCAATCGAATTCCGGGGCCGACGCGCGCGGCCCAGCAGTCAGCATTGCTCCAGGACGTAGGAGCTGACAACGCGGTCGGATGCCGCGGCGCTGCACGCGCGCCGGGGAAAATCACGATTCGACAACCCATTTGGTTCTGACAGCAAAATCGTTGACAATTTGAGTGGGGACTCCGTAACGTCCCCAGCAGGAACACGATCGGGTCGACCCGGCGCACACGCGACGACGCGAGAGGCTGGCAATGAGCGCTCAACTGACAGTGCAGGACGTCAACCTGCACTTCGGCGGTGTTCAGGTTCTCGGAGATGTCGGCTTCACCGTCGAGGCCGGGCAGATCTTCGGTCTCGTCGGCCCCAACGGCGCCGGCAAGACCTCGCTGTTCAACTGCATCAGCGGCCACTATCGGCCCTCGTCGGGCAGCATCAAGATCGACGACGTCGAGGTGCTGCACAAACCCTCGTGGCGGATGTCGCGACTCGGGCTCGCCCGCACGTTCCAGCATCCCGCCCTCCAGTTGAACGCCACAGTCCTCGAGAACGTGATGCTCGGGGTGCACCCCCGCCTCCGTGGTGGTCCGGTCGAGTGGTCACTGCGCCTGCCCTTCACCAGGAAGGACGAGCGCACCCTGCGCGACGAGGCGCTCGGCATGCTGGAGCGCCTCGACCTCGGCTGGGCCGCGCACCGCACACCCGACGAACTGTCGCACGGGTTGCACAAGGGCATCGAGTTGTGCCGTGCGCTGCTGCTGCGTCCGCACCTGCTCCTGCTCGACGAGCCGGCGGCGGGCCTCCCTCACTCCGAGGTCGATCGCCTCATCCAGCTCGTCCGCGGCATCCGCGACGACTTCGACGTGACGATCGTCATCGTCGAGCACCACATGGGCCTGATCGCGGCCCTCACCGAGCGAGTGGTCGTGCTCGACCACGGCCGCAAGCTCATGGAGGGCACGGCGGCCGAGGCGCAGTCCGACCCGCGAGTGATCGAGGCGTACATCGGGAAGGATGCCGCCGATGACGCTGCTTGAGCTCGACAACGTGACCGCCTGGTACGGCCCCGTCCAGGTGCTGGACGGGGTGTCCCTGTCCGTCCCCGACAACGGCGCGGTCGGCATCCTCGGTGCGAACGGTGCGGGCAAGACCACGACGTTGCGGGCCATCAGCGGCGCCGTGCGCACCGGTGGACGCATCACCTACGACGGCCGCGACATCCGGGGCCTGCACCCCGAGCAGGTGGCGAAGCTCGGCATCGCGCACGTGCCCGAGGGCCGTGGCACGCTCGGACAGCTCACCGTGCGCGAGAACCTCCGCGTCGGCGCCTACCTGCGCAAGGATCGCAAGGCCGTCGCCGAAGACCTCGACTACTGCCTCGAGCTGTTCCCCAATCTGAAGGACCGCATCTCGTCGAGCGCGTCGGCACTCTCCGGGGGCGAGCAGCAGATGCTCGCCGTCGCGCGCGCGTTCATGGCTCGCCCGCGCCTGCTCCTGCTCGACGAGGCATCCCTGGGGCTGGCGCCGAGCACCGCGAAGGCGGTCTACGAGGCGATCCGGCGGCTCCGCCTGGAATCGGGGATCGCGATGTTGATCGTCGAGCAGAACGCGAACCTCGCGTTCACCCTCGTCGATTCTGCGATCGTCCTGGAGACGGGGCGAAACGTACTTTCCGGCTCGTCCGCCGAACTCAAGGGCATGGACGAGATCCGACGGGCGTACCTGGGAGGGTGACGGAGTGGATACGTTCATCCAGCTGGTGATCGACGGGCTCGCGCTCGGGTCGGTCTACGCCGCGCTCGCCCTCGCGATCGTGCTCGTCAACCAGTCGACCGGGTTGATCAACTTCTCGCAGGGTGCGATGGCCGTGCTGTCGGCCTACTTCGCGTACGTCCTGATCGGGTGGGGGTTCCCCACGATCCTCGCCATCCTCGGCTCCATCGTGGTGTCGTTCCTGCTCGGCGCCATCGTCGAGCGCCTGCTCATCCGACGCTTCGAGGGCGGCGACCCAGACACCGCGGTCGTGGTCACGATCGGTCTGCTGACGCTCTTCACCGGTATCGCGGGATGGATCTGGGGGTACAACAACCGCCAGTTCCCGTCGCTCTTCCCGCTGGAGACGGTCGACATCCTCGGTGCCGTCGTGAGCGTTCGCTCGATCGGCACGACGCTCACGATCGTCGGCATCATGGTCGTGCTGCAATTGCTGTTCCAGGGCACGAAGCTCGGACTCGCGCTGCGGGCCGTCGCCATCAATCCCAGCTCCGCGGCCTACTCGGGGCTTCCGGTCGGTCGGCTCCTGATGATCGGCTGGGGGCTGGCGGCGGCACTGGGTGCGGTCGCAGGCGCCCTGGTGGCACCGGCGCTCACGCTCACGCCGGGAATGATGGACACCGCGCTGGTGTACGCGCTGGCCGCGGTCATCATCGGTGGCCTGAACAGCCCCCTGGGTGCGGTCGTCGCGGCCTGGGGCATCGGCGTGCTCGAGAACCTCGCCGCGGTGTACGTGCCGTTCATCGGGTACGACCTGAAGATCGCGGTGCCGTTCATCATCCTGTTCGTGGTTCTGCTCGTGCGCCCCCAGGGCCTGTTCGGCAGGAAGGTCGTGGTGCGCGTCTGATGAACCGCATGTCCAAGCTCCTCAGCAATACGTGGGTCCGCGTGGCGGTCGTCGTCGTCGTGGCGGCGCTGCTGCTGATCGCGCCGCTCGTGCTGCCGGTCTTCGCGAACCAGACGTTGACGCGCATGGGGGTCTACGCCGTCGCGGTGCTGGGGCTGAACATCATCATGGGGTACACGGGCCAGGTCATGCTCGGCCAGATCTTCTTCCTCGGGGTCGGCGCCTACGTGACCGCGTACGGGGTGAACAACGACTGGAACATCGTCGTGACCTTCTTCGCCGCCTGCATCCTCCCCGGACTGCTGGGTCTCGTCATCGCCTTGGCGGCGGCCCGGCTCGGTGGCCTCGCGATCGCCATGGTGACGATCGCGTTGCCCATCATCGGCGTGCCGCTCGCGAAGCGGCTCACCGACCTCACCGGAGGTTCGCAGGGCACGTCGGCTCGGTTCTCCAGCGCACCCGACTGGACCGGCCTGGACAACGACCAGTGGCAGTACTACATGGTCATGGTCATCACGGTGATCGGATTCGTGCTGGCGTACAACCTCGTGCGCGGCAAGTTCGGGCGGGCGATGGCGATCGTCCGCGACAACGAGGCGGTCGCGCGCTCGATCGGGATCTCGCCGTACCGATACAAGGTGATGGCGTTCACGATCGCGTCGATCTTCGGCGGGGCGAGCGGGTTCCTGTACATGGTGGCCGTGCAGTACACCTCGCCCGAGACGATGAGCTTCGCCCACTCCATCAGCCTGCTGGCAGCGATGGTCGTCGGCGGTGCGGCCAGCATCGCGGGATCGCTCATCGGCGGCGTGTACTACGTGTTGGTGCCGCAGGTGACCAACGCCATCGATCCGACGGTCACGGCGATCAGCCAGGGCATCATCCTGGTCGCGGTGCTCTTCATCCTTCCGGGCGGGCTCGTGTCGTTGCCCCGCGTCATCCGACGGCTCACGCGCAAGCGCGACACGGCCGTCGCGACATCCCCACAGACCACTTCGCCGATGCACCAGGACGCAGGACAGGCGGCGGAGGGACCCGAAACAGAGAGGCAAGGTCAGTCATGAACATGCGCAAGAGGTACAGGGGCGTCATCGGAGTCGCCGCCATGGCGTCGGCCGTCGCGCTCGTCGTCACCGGCTGCACTCGAGGGGGCGACACCAACACCGGAGAGGACGGCGAGGCCGCGGCGAGCCCCGGGATCACCGACGACAGCATCACCTTCGGCATCACCAGTCCGCTCACCGGGCCCACGGCCGGCCCGGGCAACTGCACCGTTGACGGTGCGCTCGCCTACTTCGGCGCCAAGAACGCCGAGGGCGGTATCGAGTTCGGTGACGGCAAGACCCGCACCGTCGAGATCAAGGCGTACGACGACACGTACGACCCGCAGAAGGCGCTCGCGAACTTCCAGCAGATGGTCGCCGAGGGCGTGTTCGCCGCGGGCATCGGGCTCGGCACGCCGACGAACCGGGCGTGGCGCGATGCCGCCATCGACGAGGAGATCCCCCAGGTGCTGGTCATGACCGGCGATCCCCTCTTCAGCAACCGCGAGGAGAGCCCCTGGCAGCTCGGTCTCGTCGCCACCTACCCGCAGGAGGGTGAGGCGTTCGGTCAGCTGCTCGCCGACTCCGGCGAGGAGCACAAGGTCGCCATCCTCTCGCAGAACGACGACTACGGCGAGGGCTACGTCGAGGGCTTCAAGAATGCCGTCGAGGGAGCCGACAACATCGAGATCGTCGGCGAGCTCACCTACGAGGCCACGGACACCAGCGTAGACGGGCAGCTGACCGAGCTCGCCGCGAGCGGTGCCGACGTGTTCTTCAACGCCATGTCGATCACTCCGCTGGTGATCTCCGCGCTGCAGAAGGCGCAGCAGCTGGGCTGGAACCCGAGCTGGTTCCTGCCGTCGAACACGTCCAGCCCGACGGCGATCCTCGAGCCCGGTGGTGGCGCAGCCTTCCCCGGCATCTACACGGTGGCGTTCTCCGAAGCGGCGGCCAGCCCGGCGTTCCAGGAGAGCGAGGAGGGCCAGGCCTTCATGGCCGCGCTCGGCGAGTACACGAACCAGGACGGCATTCCCGGCTTCCCGCACTGCGTGTGGAGCTGGATCGGTGCCGCAACGCTCGAGCAGGCATTCCAGAACATGGAGGAGCCGACGCGAGAGAGCTTCATGGATGCACTCCTGAACATCTCGGACTTCGACGCTCCGTTCATGCTCCCCGGAGCCGAGATCGACACCACCATCGACGGGATCCCCGCGGTCTCCACGGTCGTGGTGCAGAAGTACAACGGGAAGGGCTATGACACGGTCGAGAACTTCGGCTGATCGCAGCGCCTGACGCGCAACACGAAGACCGCCGCCCGGGCCACGTGCCCGGGCGGCGGTTCTGTTGCGCCGGCCTCGTCGAGGTCGGCGGCGAAGCGATCAGATGGCTTCGCCCTGCTGCAGGCGCGCTGCGAGCAGCGTGTTGCGCAGGAGCATGGCGATCGTCATCGGTCCGACGCCACCCGGCACCGGGGTGATCCAGCCCGCGACCTCGGCGACGGCGGCTTCGTCGACATCGCCCCGCAGTCCCTCGGGAGTGCGGTGGATCCCGACGTCGATGACGGCAGCGCCGGGTCGGACGTGGTCGGCGGTGATCAACCCCGGCCGTCCGGCTGCGGCCACCAGCAGGTCGGCCGACCGCGTGACGTCGGCGAGGTCGCGCGTGCGCGAGTGCGCGACGGTGACCGTGGCGTTGCGTTGCGTGAGGAGCTGCGCCAGCGGCGCTCCGACGAGCGCGGATCGGCCGACCACGACCGCGCGGGTGCCGGCGATCTCGATGCCGGCAGCGTCGAGCAGTTCGATCACCCCGCTCGGCGTGCACGGACGGAGACCGGGCTCGCCTCGCGCGAGCAGCCCGGCGCTGAGGGTCGTCAAGCCGTCCACGTCCTTGTTCGCCGGAATGAGGTCGATGAGGGGGCCGGCGTCGAGGCCGTGGGGGAGGGGCAGCTGGAGGAGGATCCCGGAGACCGCGTCGTCATCGGCGAGCCGGGAGATCGTCGCGGCGATCTCGTCGGCACTCGATCCGCCGTCGAGGTGCACGTGGTGGTCGGCGATGCCGATCGCCGAGGCACGCTTCCGCTTGTTCGCGACGTACACCTCGCTCGCGCCGTCGTCGCCGACGAGCACCGTGGCGAGGCCGGGGGTCTTGCCCGACGCGGCGGTGAACGCGCGGATCTCATCGGCCAGCTGTTCGCTCAACCGAGCGGCGACCGCCTTGCCATCGATCACCTTCGCGCTCATCGTGCCTCGTCCCCGCTCAGGAATCTCATCGATCCCGCCTTCCCGCGTCGTCGTGCACGAGGACATCGCCTCGCACCGACATCCTCGCACGAAATGTCAACAAAATTATGGACATTTCCGATGGGCGGAAGGCATCCTCCCACCGTCACTGCAGTCATCACGCGACGGCGCCCCCGCGACCCGAGGGTCCAGCGAGGGCGCCGGCGGGAGTGCTCCCGGTCAAGCCTGTTGCGGCAGGAGATCGAACGAGACGCGACCGTCGTTCGACACGGCGGCGTCGAGCGTCTTGTCGTCGAGCGTCACGGCGGCTCTCTCGCCCAGGTACACCCGGGCTCCGTCCTGCTCGATGACGGCGTCCCGCTCGTCGGGCGTCGGAACGATCGCGACGGCGAACTCCCTGCCCGCGTCGTCGTTCGTGTCGATCCTGAGGCCGCTTGCCTCGGGCCCATGCCGGCGCGAAACGAGTTCCTTCACCACGACGGCAGCGGTGTCGGTCAGTGTGAGCATGCGCTCCTCCTCTTCGGTTCCTCTGCGATCACGAAGGGCCCACCCTTCCGAGACTCCGACGGCCCCGCCACCCCCTTGCGATCGACGCAACCATGCCGCACACTAGGCGACCCTCGGCTGCGCCGTCCCGCCCTGCCATGTGCCGACGACCACGGCGTGGATGCGCCGTCCCGCCCTGCCATGTGCCGACGACCACGGCGTGGATCTTCCGGCCCCCCGCCCGACGCCGCGCGTCCGCCCGCCTCCTGACTCCTCCCAGCCGGCCGGACTACCCTGAAGCGTGACTTCCGAAGACCTCCTCGTCGAGGCCGCGGCTCCCGAGGAGCCCGCCCCGATGACATTCGCAGACCTCGGCCTCGACGGCCCGGTGCTCAAGGCGCTCGACGACGTCGGCTACGAGACGCCGTCGGCGATCCAGGCGGCGACCATCCCGACGCTGCTCGCCGGGCGTGACGTCGTCGGCCTCGCGCAGACGGGCACCGGCAAGACGGCGGCATTCGCCCTGCCGATCCTCGCGCGCCTCGACGTGGCGCAGAAGACCCCCCAGGCGCTCGTGCTCGCGCCGACGCGTGAGCTCGCCCTGCAGGTCTGCGAGGCATTCGAGCGGTACGCGTCGCACCTGCGAGGCGTGCACATCCTGCCCGTGTACGGCGGCCAGGGATACGGGGTGCAGCTCTCCGCCCTTCGGCGCGGCGTGCACATCGTCGTCGGAACGCCGGGCCGCATCATGGACCACCTCGACCGGGGCACGCTCGACCTGTCGGAGCTGAAGTACCTCGTGCTCGACGAGGCCGACGAGATGCTCAAGATGGGCTTCGCCGAGGATGTCGAGACGATCCTCGCATCCACGCCCGACGACAAGCAGGTGGCGCTCTTCTCCGCGACGATGCCCGCCGCCATCCGCCGGATCTCGAAGCAGTATCTCCGCGACCCCGAGGAGATCACGGTCAAGACGAAGACGCAGACGTCGGCGAACATCACCCAGCGTTACCTCGTGGTGTCGTACGCGCAGAAGGTCGACGCCCTCACGCGTATCCTCGAGGTCGAGAACTTCGAGGGCATGATCGTCTTCGTGCGCACCAAGAACGTGACCGAGGAGCTGGCCGAGAAGCTGCGCGCCCGCGGGTACTCGGCCGCGGCGATCAACGGCGACATCGCCCAGGCCCAGCGTGAGCGCACGGTGAACCAGCTGAAGTCCGGCAAGCTCGACATCCTGGTGGCGACGGATGTCGCAGCCCGCGGCCTCGACGTCGACCGCATCAGCCACGTGGTGAACTTCGACATCCCGACCGACAGCGAGCCGTACGTGCACCGCATCGGGCGCACGGGCCGCGCCGGACGGACGGGCGACGCCATCAGCTTCGTCACGCCGCGCGAGCGCGGGCTCCTCGCCCGGATCGAGAAGGCGACGAAGCAGCCGATCACCCAGATGCAGCTGCCGAGCGTCGAGGACGTGAACGTCACCAGGCTGGCGCGCTTCGACGACCGCATCACGGCTGCCCTCGACCAGACCGACCGCATCGAGGGATTCCGCGACATCATCGCCCACTACATGCGGCACCACGACGTGCCCGAGGTCGACGTGGCCGCGGCGCTGGCCGTCGTCGCCCAGGGCGACTCGCCGCTGCTGCTCGAGCCCGAGCCCGAGCGGCCAAGACGCAGCGAGCGGTTCGAGCGGGACGACCGCGAGCGAGGCGAGCGCGGGGAGCGGCGCGCGGGCGGGCGCGACGCGGATCGCCCCGGACGTCGTCCGCGCGCTGGGTCGAAGCCGTTGGTTCCGTACCGCATCGCCGTCGGTCGACGTCACCGGGTCGAGCCGCGCCAGATCGTCGGCGCCCTCGCCAACGAGGGCGGCCTCAGTCGCGACGACTTCGGTGCGATCCAGATCCGTCCCGAGTTCTCGCTCGTCGAACTGCCGGCCGATCTCTCCGACGAGGTGCTCGACCGGCTGAGCGACACGCGCATCTCCGGACGGCTCATCGAACTACGCCTGGACACGGGCGGCCCGCGTCGACGGGGCGACCGCGGCGATCGGGGAGACCGCGGCGAGCGGGGCGACCGCGGCGAGCGGAGAGACCGGGGCGACTGGTCCGAGCGGCGGGCCGGCGACCGCGCCGACAAGCCCTATCGCAAGCCGCGGCACCGGAACTGAGCACCGCCGTGAACTCGGGCCCGACCACCGCCCATGCGACCGCTGCCCGGCGCATCCGTCGTACGGCCGGCGTCACGGCCGTCACGTGCCTCGCGCTCGGCCTCGGGACCCAGCTCCTCGACTGGTCGCCCGGGGTGGACGCGTTCGCGAGCGTGCTCTACGTGGTGCTCGTGGGAGCGCTCGTCATGCTGATCCGGCCGGTCATGCCGAGCCTCGTGATCGCCTCCATCGCATTCGGCTTCGCCACGACGATGGAGCTTCTGCAACTGACCGGTGTCGCGGCGGCCATCGTCGAGGTGTTCCCACTGGCGCACCTCGTGTTCGGCAATGCGTTCGACCCGTTCGACATCGTGGCGTACGCGGGCGGCGCGATCGTCGTCTTCGTGCTTCGCCACCTGGCCCCAGGGCGCCGGGGCGCGGCATCCGCTCAGTCGACCGCCTGACCCGGCCAGGTCTTGCCGGCCCATGGGTCGTAGTCGACCTCGAGCTCGGCCTGGGCGGGCCGCTCCTTCTCGGGCACGTGCTGCAGGTTCACGCGGATGCGGTACCAGAGCGAGCTCGATCCGCGCATGCCGTCGACGAGCACGTCGGCGGGCTCGAGCTTCGCGACGACCTTCGGGTGCTTCGCCTTCCACCGCTCCAGCCCCTCGAGCGCCTCGGGCTTGGTCTTCGCCCTGGCGACCTCGATGAGCGGCATCGTCGAGGTGCGCCGCCCCGACCCGTCGGATGACTTCGGCGGCTTCTCGGCGGGCCCGAGCTCCTCGGCGAGGGCGAGGAGCCCCTCGAGGCTGCCGACCGCGTCGTCGATGCCGGATGCCGCGTCGCCGCGTTCGGCGAAGCGCTCGAGCACCGTGCGAACGGTGAACTGCTCGGGCCGGCACAACGGCACCTCGCTCCAGTCGAGCGGCGTCGACACCCGCGCGTCGGGAAGCGGCCGCACCGAGTAGGCGGATGCCACGGTGCGGTCCTTCGCGTTCTGGTTGAAGTCGACGAACACGCTCTCGCCGCGCTCCTCCTTCCACCAGCGAGCGGTGGCGAGGCCCGGGGCACGACGCTCCACCTCGCGAGCGAGCGTTTCGGCCGCGAGGCGCACCTCCTTGTACTCCCACCGCGGCTCGATGCGCACGAAGATGTGCATGCCGCGTGAACCCGAGGTCTTCGGCCAGCCGACGAGCCCGTGGTCGTCGAGCACCTCTCGCGCGATCATCGCCACGTCGACGATCTGCTTCCAGTCCACGCCGGGCATCGGGTCGAGGTCGACGCGGAGCTCGTCGGGGTGGTCGAGGTCCTCGGCGCGCACGGGATGCGGGTTGAGGTCGATGCATCCGAGGTTCACGACCCACGCCAGCCCCGCGGCATCCCGCACCACGGCCTCTTCGGCTGACGTTCCCGACGCATAGTGCAGCGTCGCCGTGTCGATGAAGTCGGGATGGTTCTCGGGCACCCGCTTCTGGAAGAACGCCTCCTGCGTGATGCCCTTCACGAAGCGCTTCAGCACCATGGGGCGCCCTCCGGCACCGCGCAGCGCCCCATCGGCCACGGCGAGGTAGTACCTGATGAGCTCGAGCTTCGTGAGACCCGCCTCTGGGAACACCACCTTCGCCGGGTTCGAGACGCGCACCTCGTGACCGTCGATCTCCAAGACCTCGGCCGGGCTCTTCGTCGGGCTCACGAACCCACCATAACCCCGGGGTCTACGCGGGAAGCCGGTCGCACCGAGGGCGCCGACGATGCACGAGGCATCCGCTCCGCCTATCCTCGTAGCGGACCCGGCTGACCCTCGAACCGGGGTCAGGCATCGGAGGCGAGACGAGGTGAGCACGACGATGTCCGATGACGACGGCAGTCGCCACCGGTCTCGGGGACGGCGTGCGGCGCCGTCGCCGTCGCCGTCGTCGGGCCTGCGTGCGTCGCTCGCGCCGGCGATCGCTGTCGTCGAGCCTCGCGTCGCGGCGGCGGGCGCCTGGCTCCACGAGCGACGACTGCACGTGTTCATCATCTCGGCGGCCGTTGCGTCCTTCCTGCTGATCGGAGGCACGGTGGTGCTCCTGCAGCTGTCGGCCCCGCCGCAGCACCACGACGACGCGGCGCCCGCGGTGAGCACGTCGAGGCCGACTTCGACCGAGCCGGCGTACCCGGGCACGCTGGCCCCGAT
>NZ_CADDWM010000013.1 GCF_902809835.1 Agromyces sp. Marseille-P2726
ACGTCGGGCCCGCCTTCGCCCGCGCCGGCGTCCCCGGGCCCGCTGCCCCCGATCCCCCCCCCCCCGGCGCCGCCCGCCGAGCTGCCGCCGCTGCCGGCTCCCGGGTCCGAACCTGATTCCGGGCCCTCGCCGGCCGTGGCCCCGCCGACCGACAGCGCACCCGAGCCCGAGCCCGAGCTCGAGGCGGAACCCGAGCCCACGAAGAAGCCGGGTCGCGACACCGCCCCCGGTCAGCTCAAGAAGAAGAATCCGGGTGAAGTCGGCGGGACCGACGACGACGGCTGATTCCGGCACCGTCGCCATCGCGCCACGCGCCGTGTACAGCTTCGGCACATGCCGAGTTCATGACCCGTTCAGATTCACGTGTTCGGCTAGGTTGAGCCCGACGCCCGCAGCGCGTCAACCGCAACCGATGGGAACCCCCAAGTGACCATTCGAACGGCCGAGTACCCGAGGCCGGATCATTTCCTGCTCCACATCAGCGACACGCACCTGCTCGCGGGCGGGGGCCGGCTCTACGATCGCGTCTCGAGCGAGTACCACCTGCAGTCGCTGTTCGACGAATTCGAGGCTTCCCGAGCTCGGCCTGAGGCCATCGTCTTCACCGGCGACCTCGCCGATCGGGGCGAACCCGATGCGTACGACCGCATTCGCCGTATCGTCGACCCGGTCGCCGAGCGGCTCGGTGCCCAGGCGATCTGGGTCATGGGCAACCACGACGATCGGGCGGCGTTCCGACGCGGGCTGCTCGCGGATCGCATCGGCGCGCAGCGACCAGTCGATCGCGTCGATGACGTCAACGGGTTGCGCGTGATCACCCTGGACTCGACGGTGCCGGGCCACCACCACGGCGAGGTCGCGCCCGAGCAACTCGACTGGCTCGCCGAGGAGCTCTCGATCCCCGCGCCGCACGGCACGATCCTCGCGATGCACCATCCGCCCGTGCCGAGCGTGCTCGACCTCGCCGTGTCGGTGGAACTGCGGGATCAGGCGGAGCTCGCCGAGGTGGTCGAGGGCAGCGACATCCGTTCGATCATCGCCGGGCACCTGCACTACTCGTCGACCGCGACGTTCGCGGGGGTGCCGGTCTCGGTCGCGTCCGCCAGCTGCTACACGCAGGACCTCAACGTGCCGGTGGGCGGTACGCGCGGTCGCGACGGCGCCCGGGCGTTCAACCTCGTGCACGTGTACCCGACGACGGTGCTGCATTCGGTCGTGCCGCTCGGCTCGTTCCCGGCGCTCGACTTCATCGACGCCGACGAGAGCGCCCGTCGGCTGCTCGCGTCGGGCGTTCGCATCCCCGATGCCGCGACGCCGGCGGCGCCGAAGGAGCCGCCCTTCACCATGCCGATCCCCGTGCTCGCCGGCTGACGCCTACCCCGTCATCGAGGAGCGCCCGGCGCCAGCCCGGTCGTCGAGTAGCGCCCGGCGCAGCCGGACGCGTATCGAGACGTTGCCCGAGGATCTCGATACGCGTCGCCTCCGGCGGCGCTACTCGATCACCGCCGGGCGCGCATCAGGGATCTCGATACGCGTCGCCTCCGGCGGCGCTACTCGATCACCGCGCGGCGCAGCCGTCGCCTCCGGCGGCGCTACTCGATCACCGGGCGGCGCAGCCGTCGCCTCCGGCGGCGCTACTCGATCACCGGGCGGCGCAGCCGTCGCCTCCGGCGGCGCTACTCGATCACCGGGCTTCCTACGCCGTGAGCTCGGGCACGGATGCCGCTGCGTCGTCGTCGTCCGCGGCATCCGCGACCGTCTTCTCCCACGGCGCCGGGAACGGGAAGTATCGCTCGAGGAAGTCGGTGACGGCCGCGGTGCGTTCCTCGACGGGGATCTCGGGACGGCTGCCGTCGTTGAGGCAGAACATGTCCTGGTCGCGGCGCTTGAGCAGGCGCCGCATCGCGGGCAGGGCCGAGCGCAGCGTGGTCTCGATGTACTTGACGCGGGCGTCGGTCTGCACGACGGCGCGCCCGGTCAGCAGCCCGTAGTAGTGGTACAGCGAGTTCGTCACCGAGATGTCGGTGGCCGAGCGGAAGGCGCTCGCGGCGGTACGGCGGAACTCCTCGGGGAAGGCCGCCTCGAGCTCGGCCATGACGCTGCGCCGCAGCGGGGCCGCGCAGTGCTCGAGGTGCCGGGTGGTGATCTTGCCGAATCGCTCGCGCAGCAGCGCGCGGTTCACGCGTGCGGCGTTCTCGAATCCGCTGCGCATGGGGTGCGTCTCGCCGAGCCCGATGCGGGTCGTCGCCTCGACGAACTTCGTCACGCCGCCGGGTGAGAAGAAGAGGTCGGGCGACACCGGCCGCCCGAAGAACATGTCGTCGTTCGAGTAGAGGAAGTGCTCGGCGAGACCGTCGATGTGATGCAGCTGGCTCTCGACGGCGTGCGAGTTGTGCGTGGGCAGCACCGAGGGGTCGGCGAACATCTCCTCGCTGCGCACGATGGTGACCTTCGGATGCTTGCCCAGCCACGCAGGTGCCGGCGAGTCGGTCGCGATGAAGATGCGGCGCACCCACGGCGCGAACATGTGCACCGAGCGCAGGGCGTACTTCAGTTCGTCGATCTGCCGGTACCGCGCCTCGGAGTCGTCGCCCTCGCCGACGACGTAGTGCTGCATGCGCTTCGCCCGCTCGCGGAGGAACTCATCGCTCGAGCCGTCGACCCAGGAGAACACCATGTCGATGTCGAAGTCGATGTCGCTCGCGAGCGGCGCGAACATGTTCTGGAGCGTCGGCCACTCGCGGCCGTGCAGGTGCACGGTGTCTTCCAGCGCTTCGGAGCGGGGGAGCGTGCGCCGCATGAGGGCGTTCTCGACGGGCGCCGTGATCATGTCGTCGCCGAAGCGCCAGAGTTCGAGCTGCACGCCGGTCTCGGGGCCGTACCGAAGCCGGCCGACCGGCTCGATGCGCGGACGGTAGAGCCGCACGACGCTCGCCTTGCGGTGCGCCGACAGCCGCCCATCGGCGAGGAGCACGGGGTGCGACTCGGCGGCGCGACGCGGCAGCAGGGTCGTGGAGTAGAACGGCTCGTTCGCGAACGCCGTTGCGAATGCACGGGCGATCGCCTTGCGGTCGGAGCGGTCGACGGCGATGACGAGTCGGTCGTCGTTCCCGCGGACGAGCAGGAAGCGGATGCCGGCCTCGTCGAGTGCCTCGCCGATGGCGCGCAGGTCTTCGACCATCGACTCGTGCGGTGTCATGTGGCCGTTGCGCAGGGCGTACTGGCCCTTGCGGATGACGAGGTCGTCGCGATCGAACCGAAGGGCGTTGGCTCCGGATGCCACGAGCACGAGTTCGGCCGCATCCGCGAGGCGCATCGGGGGAGCGGCGGTCGGCTCCCGTCTCGCGAACGCGTTGCCGTCTTGGGTGTGCCGATCGGCGGGTCGATCGCGGTCGGGACTCGTCACGGAAGGGTGGCCTCCAGGGGTCGGGGCGGTCGAGAAGGTGCCGCGAAGTGAGCGACCCTTCAATTCTACGAGGGAACCGCTCGGGCCAGCGTCGTCGTCCAGCCTCGGTCATCCGGGGTCGACGGACGGACCCCGTGCGCCGATCCAGCCCCCGCCCGACAGCGTCCCAGCGGCTAGCATCGAGGACATGCCCGCCCGACGCGCCCGACCGGCGATCGCCGTCGTCGTGGCGGTGACCTTGCTGCTCGCCGGTTGCGCCGTCAACGAGCAGGGCGACGCCGTGAGCGACCTGTCGGGCACCCTCGATGGTGCCGGTTCGTCGGCCCAGGGCGCCGCGCAGGACGCCTGGATCGCCGGATTCCAGCGCGCCAACGGCAGCGTCACGGTGAACTACGACCCGTCGGGCTCGGGTGCGGGGCGCGAGCAGTTCATCGTCGGCGCCGTCGGCTATGCGGGGAGCGACACGGCACTCACGATCGCCGAGACGGCCGGCGAGCTCGAGAAGTGCCGACCGGGTTCGGGCGCCGTCGACCTGCCCGTGTACCTGTCGCCGATCGTGCTCGCGTTCAACGTCGAGGGCGTCGACCGGCTGCAGCTCGACGCGGCATCCGTCGCCGGGATCTTCTCCGGCGCGATCGAGCGGTGGAACGACCCCGAACTCGTGCGCCTGAATCCCGATGTGCCGCTGCCCGACGCCCGCATCACGGCCGTGCACCGCTCCGACGACTCGGGGACGACCGAGAACTTCACCGACTATCTCGCCGAGGCCGCGCCCGAGGCCTGGCCGCACGAAGCCGACGACGCGTTCCCGTACGAGGGCGAGGCAGCCCAGGGCAATTCCGGCATCTCCGGCGTGCTGCGCGACGGCGTGAACGTCATCGGCTACCTCGACGCATCACGTGCCGAGGGACTCGACGTGGCGAGCCTTCGGGTCGGCGACGAGTTCGTCGCCCCCGATGCGGCATCCGCGGCGGCCGTCGTCGACGTGTCCCCGATCGAGCCGGGGCGCGACGAAGGCGACCTCGTGATCGACGTCGACCGCGCCACGGGGGAGCCGGGCGTGTACCCGCTCGTGCTCGTGAGCTACGTGATCGCGTGCCGTGAGTACCGCGACGAGAACGAGGGCGAGCTCGTGCGCGGCTTCCTCGAGTGGGTCTCGAGCGAGGAGGGCCAGGATGCCGCCGCCGAGGACGCGGGCTCCGCACCGATCTCCCCGGCACTGCGCGACCGGGTGCAGGCCGTCGTGGCCGACATCCGCTGAAGGCGACGCAGCCGCACGCACGAGGCGGCACCGTGGAGCCGGGGTCGGATCCCCTGATCGAGGGACTCCGCGGCCATTCCCACGCGGCCCGGGATGCGCCACACTGAGCGCATGGGATCAGCGTTGACCACCATCGGATTGCCCGTCGCCCTCGGCATCATCATGTTCGGGTTGGGCCTCACGCTCACGCCGCGCGACTTCGCGCGGGTGGCACGGCATCCCAAGGCGGTGATCGTCGCCCTGATCTGCCAGGTCGTCGTGCTTCCGGCGCTGTGCTTCGCGCTCGTCGTGCTGTTCCGGCTGCCGCCCGTGCTCGCCGTCGGCATGCTCCTGCTGGCGGCGTCGCCCGGCGGCACGACGGCGAACCTCTACAGTCACCTGTTCCGCGGTGATGTGGCGCTCAACATCTCGCTGACCGCGATCAACTCCGTGCTCGCCGTCTTCACCCTGCCGCTCATCACGAACCTCGCGATCGCGTACTTCCTGCCCGGCGACGACAGCCTGGGACTGCAGCTCGCGAAGGTGCTCGAGGTCTTCGTCATCGTGCTCGGCCCGGTCGTGCTCGGCATGCTCGTGCGGTGGTGGAAGCCGTCGTTCGCCGACCGCATGGACCGGCCCGTGCGCATCGCTTCGGTCGTGATCCTCGTCGTGGTCATCGCGGGGGCCATCGCGTCGAACCTCGACCTGCTGCTCGAGAACGCGGGCCGGCTCGCGGGCGTCACGGTGGTGTTCTGCGTGCTGAGCCTGACGGTCGGGTACGTCGTGCCGCGACTGCTGCGCGTCGACCGTCGCCAGTCCATCGCGAGCTCGTTCGAGATCGGCATCCACAACGCGACGCTCGCGATCGTGATCGCCCAGACGGTGATCGGCAGCGTCGAGATGAGCCTGCCGGCGGCGGTGTACGGCGTGCTCATGTTCTTCGTCGCGCTGGCGTTCGGGTTCCTGATCCGCGGTCGCGGCGCGAGCGAGGCGACGGATGCCGCGACCGCCGAGGCCCTGACGGATGACGCGGCGATGGATGGCGCGGCCGACACCACCCGATCGGACGCGCCGCGCGAACGGTGAGCGCCCGCGGCGGACGAGCGCCCGACGACCGCCGAACGAGGAGAGGAGATGGGGACCGGACCCGAGGACCCGCTGGTGCGCCGCCGCGACGAGTTGCGACGCATCGTGTACGGCACGCGCGGCGAGCCGTCGCCCGACGTCGTGGAGGAGCTCGAGCGGGTCGAGGATGAGCTCGCCCGTGCGGCCGGCGCCCGCGACGTCGAGCCGGGTCGGGTCACCCTCGGCGGGCGCGCTGCCCAGCAGCACCACGACCTCGCCGATCGGGCACCCGCCGCGCCACGCGCATCGGTGCAGAGCGACGCGCCTCTGCGCTCGGAATCGCCGAGCGAACCGTCTCATCCCGCGGAGGTTCCGGAGTGGGAAGGGCCGGGCGCGCGACGCCGCCGCCCCTGGCTGAAGTGGGTGCTCGCGGCATCCGTCGCCGTCGTCGGCATCGCGCTCGTGGTCGGACCGGTCCGCGACCTGCTGTCGCCGCCGCGCGGGCTCGACGTCTTCGACCGCACCCAGACCGAGGAGGAGCAGGATGCCGCCGACCAGGTCGCGACCGGTGCTCGCCTCGACCCGTACGAGCCCGAGGGCCTGCGGTCGCTCGGCAGCCTGTTCGGGTACCAGTTCTGGACGTACCTCGACGGTGATCGGGTGTGCCTGCTCTCGCAGCGGCAGTACTTCTTCTCGTGGGAGGAGACCTGTTCGACGGTCGACGAGTTCCGGGTGCAGGCGCTCTCGAGGCGCATCTCGACCGACGACATCCGCCAGGGCGCCCGCCCGCCGCGCTGGCAACCGGGCGACGTGATCGTCGTCACGTGGGGTGCGATGTCCATGGAACTCGAGTGGGAGGTCGAGCCCCGTTCGTAGACTGGGAGGGACGCACGGGAGGACACGCATGCAGCCGTTGGTCGAGAGCGACATCCGGGAGTCGTTCAAGAACGCGACCGAATCCGAGCTCGCCCAGATGACCCTGCCGCTCGACTTCCCCCTCACGGAGTGGGCACTCCTCGACGCGTTCGCGTGGCGCGACCCGCGCATCGCCGCCCGCGGCTACCTCGTCACCGAGCTGGATGGGGAGCCGGCAGGTGTGGTCCTGCGGGCCGCCGGGGTGAACGGGTCCCATCATCGAGCGGCGATCTGCAACATCTGCCATACGCATCAGCCGGGGGATCAGGTGCTGCTGTTCTCGGCCCGGCGAACGGGAGCCGCCGGCGAGCGTGGCGACAGTGTCGGCACCTACATGTGCAGCGACCTCGCCTGCCAGGAGACCGTGCGTCTCGGCCGGCCACCTGCGCCGTCCGAGGTGCTGCCGAGCGTGAAGGAGATCGAGCGCATCGAGGCGGTCGCACAGCGCACGCGCGCGTTCGTCGCCGACGTCGTCGGTTCGGCCTGACGCGCGTCAGCGCGCGGCATCGGGGGCCAACGGTTCGAGTGTCGCGCGTTTCGCGACCCGGCCGTCGCCCGATGAGCGACCGGTGAGGCGCCGGCCGATCCACGGCAGCACGAACTCCCGGTAGTACGCGGCGGTGTTGCGGCTCCGGACGCCCGGCGGGGCGGCCGCCACCTCGGCCACGCCCCAGTCCTCGGGCACCGGCACGCCGATCGCGGTGAGCACGTTGCTGGCGACCCGGGCGTGCCCAAGCGAATTGAGGTGCAGCTTGTCGGGCGACCAGTATCGGATGTCGCGCAGCCCGCGGTCGTTGAAGTTGTCGACGAACGTGACGCCGTCGAGCTCGGCGAGGTCGCGGAGCGCCGCCGTGAGCCGTACCCCACGCGCATCGAAGACCCGGCCGAGCGGCAGGTGGTCGGTGGGGTTGGCGCCGCTCAGCATCAGCACGTGGATGCCCTCGTCGCGAATGCGATGCACGGCGTGGCGGAATCGGGCGGCGACGAGATCTTCGGGCATGCGGGGCCGGAGCATGTCGTTGCCGCCGCCGTTGAAGCTGATGACCTCGGGCCGGAGCGCGATCGCGGCCTCGAGCTGCTCGTCGACGATGGGCCCGAGCTTGCGGCCGCGGATCGCGAGATTCGCATACCCGATCGGCTCACGGGCAGCGAGCGCGAGGCCGAGCGCCACGAAGTCGGCCCAGCCGCGAACGCGGCCATCGGGCAGCTCGTCGCCCACGCCCTCGGTGAAGCTGTCTCCGATCGCGACGTACGAGTGGAACATGCGTCAACGCTAGCGCGACGGATGCCGCGGGGTGCCCGCCAGGCGACTCAGCGCGCCTGGTGCTCCCGCTCGAGCTCGCAATCGGCCCCGGGGTACAGCAGCGTCTCGTGCCCGTCGTCGAACTTCACGAGGTACGGCGGCCCGCCGTTCTCGCCGCGGACCTCGAGGATCTCACCCCGTCGGTCGGTCTGCCCGACCTGCTTGCCGTGGATGACCAGGCGATCGCCGGTGGCTGCTCGCATCGTTGCTCCCTCCCGATCGTTCCAGCGTACGCAAGGGCCCGCTGGTGGGGAAGGGGGTCGGATGCCGCGGCCGCGCGGTCAGGCCGTGCCCCGGTCCGCCAGCCGGTTCATCGCGATGAACAGCCGGTTCTTGCGCGTGTTCTGGAATGCGGCGCAGCGCCAGGTGTCGCCGTCGCGCACCATCACGAAGGTCTGCACCTTGTCATGGCGAATACGCGAGCGCCTGCCGAGGCCGCCCTCGGTGAGCACGATCGCGAGGTCGGGACTCGGGAAGCGGAGGTCGAGCACACGTAGTGACATGCGGCTGCCGCGCTGCCACTTCTCGAACACGGAGACGTGCGATCGGCGGATCGCCTCACGCCCGAGGTAGGTGAGCCCGACGTAGATCACGTAGCTGGCGTCGTCGGTGAACTCGGCGGCATAGGCGGCTGCGTCACCGCGGCCCCATGCTGCGCGCATCCGATCGAGCGCGTCGAGGACGCCGGCGCGGTCGGTCTCCGACGGTGGGGACATCTTGCGTGTGTTCATGACGTCGACTCTTGCATGCGTGACGCACTAATGCAAGATGCACTAATGAAGCTCGCAACAGTAGTGGGTACGCTGGTTCCGTGACGAGCCGGGACCAGCTGCAGCGATCCGACCGCGATCTGCCGGCGCTCGCCGTGCTGGCGCTGCTCGCGCAAGGACCTCGACACACCTATGACATGCACCGCTTCATGGTCGACACCCGCAAGGACTTCATCGTCGGCCTGCCCCGGAGCCTGTATCACGCCGTCGACAGGCTCGAGAAGTCGGGTCTCATCACCGAGGCCGGTATCGAGCAGTCGGCGGGCCGTCCCGACCGCGTGCGCTACGCCATCACCGACGCGGGTCGCGCCGACCTGCGCCGAAGGGTCGCGCTGCTGCTCGCCACGCCGGAGCCCGACGCCACCCTCGCGTATGCCGCGCTCTCGTTCATGGGCGTGCTCGGCCTCGACGAGGCGGTGGCCGCACTGCGCTCGCGCGTCGCCGCGATCGACCTGCGGCTCGCGCGGCTCAGGGGCGATCTCGCTGAAGCGCACGGTGTTCCTCGCATCCTGCTGGTCGAGGCGGAATTCGAGCAGGCCAGGCTCGCCGCCGAACGGCGCTGGACAGCCGGGCTGCTCGACGAGCTCGAGTCGGGCGCGCTGCCGTGGCCCGACCTCGCTGCGATGCCGCGGCCGGGCGGGTAGCAGGCACGTCAGTCGACGGCGAGAAGGGCGGCCCAGAGGTCGGCCCGGGCGTGGAAGCCCGACAGGTCGCGTCCGAGGAGCCGTTCGGCGAGCGCGATCCTGCTGCGTACGGTGTGCCGGTGCACGCCGAGCGCCTTCGCGGTCGCGTCGTACTGGCCGCCGTGTTCGAGCCACGTGCGCGTCGTCATCAGGAGCGCGGTGCCCTGCGCGGCGTCGTGATCGGCGATCGGCGCGAGCGTCGCGAGGGCGACGGCCCGGGCGTCGGTGCGCGCGAGAAAGGCCAGCACGCCCTGTCGGCTGATCTCGTCGAACGCCACGACGCCTGCGCCGGCCTCGCGCGCCCGCTCGAGCGCACGCCGCGCCTGCTCGTGCGCGAGGGCGATCCCATCGACCTCGACGGCGTCGGACACGCCGACCGGCACCTCGAACTCGGCCGCGAGCTCGTCGGCGATCGCGACATCCGCATCCTCGAGCACGACGACCACGGTGTCGTCGTCGCGTCCGTAGAAGAGCCGGCCGCCTCGTTCCTCGACCCGGAGCTCGAGCACCTCGGTGAGGCGATCGACGTACTGGGCAGGGGCATCCGTCACCGCGATCCGCAACGGCGGCTCGGGAAGCGGTCCCCACATCTCGGCGGCGACACGCTCGGCCAGCGACACGTCGCCGGCGAGGATGCTGCTCAGTAGGCCGGTGCGCAGGTGCCCACGAGCACGGTCGAGGTCGCGGTGCTGCTCGAGCGCGAGTCCGGCGAGGGCGATCACGGACGTGACGACCTCTCGGCCCGCCTGATCGAGCTCCGCCGAGTCGCCGAGGGCCAGGACGCCTCGCAGGGCGCCGCCCGAGCCGAGCGTCTGGAGCGTGAACCGTTGCGGTGACCCCACTGATTCGCCGGCGACGAGGGTGCGGCTCGCACGCTGTCCGCGGCGGAGCATCGATCGCGCCTCGCCTACGACCTCGCCGAGGGCGGGTTGGTCGAGTCCGCCGTCGGGCGCCTCGCGATCGAGTGTTCCGGAGGCATCGATGAGACCGACCCAGGCGCCGATGCGTCGCGACAGTTCGGAGAGCGTCGCCGTCAGTCCGTCGGGCCGGAGCGCGGCGAGGGAGATCGCGCGCTGCGCGGAGAGCGCCCACGACTGGCGGGCGTGTGCTTCCTCGGCCAGCAGGTCGGCGACGAGACGGGCGATGGCGATGAACGGCGTGCGGTAGGGCACCTCGAAGAGCGGGAGTCCCTGTTCGGCGCACGCGCGGATGAGCGGCTCGGGCGTCCCCGCGCGGATCACCTCGGTGCCGAAGCCGAGGGCCGCGATTCCAGTCTCGCGCAGGCGCCTGACGTAGGCGTCGGCGAACGCAGCGTCGGGTTCACCGCCGTCGGGTTCACCGCCGTCGGGGTCTCCGCCGTCGGGGTCTCCGCCGTGGGCGCCTCCGTCGAACTGCGTGCCCGTCGTGAGGAGGACGTGGCCCGCGTCGAGGAACGGCGTCGGGTCGGCGAGGTCGGAGCTGTGCACCCAGGTGACCGTCGCGGCGAGCGCATCGGCGGGTAGCTCGACGGCCGGAGTGAGCAGGGCGAGAGCGAGATCGCGGCTCTGGAGCAGGGTCTGCACGGTCGGCTGCACGTGGCCTCCTCGTTTCGCTGAGCTCGTCGAAGTGGACCTGTGCCGACTCGGCGCGCTCCCTTCCACAGGCCCAGAGAGCGATCTGTACATGACGTCCATGAACCCGCACATGAGTGTACACGCGGGCGCTGAGGCATCCGCTCGACCACGTCCTAGCATTGCGGCATCCGTCACCCCCGTCACCTCGCATCGGAGCAGCAATGACCCTCGTCGACAGCCCGGCCACCGTCATCGGCGGGCCGGCCCTCAGCCAGAAGCGCCGCCTCGTCACCGCCATTCCCGGCCCGCGATCGCAGGAGCTCATGGCGCGCAAGGCCGAGGCCGTGGCCGCGGGCGTCGGCACCACGATCCCCGTCTCCGTCGTCGCGGCTGGAGGCGGCGTGCTCGTCGACGCCGACGGCAACTCGCTCATCGATCTCGGCTCGGGCATCGCCGTCACCGGCGTCGGCAACGCCAACCCGCGTGTCGTCGAGGCCGTCACCGCGCAGCTCAACGCGTTCACCCACACGTGCTTCACGGTCGCGCCGTACGACTCCTACGTCGCCGTCGCCGAGCGGCTCAACCAGCTCACGCCCGGCGATCACGTCAAGCGCTCGGCCCTGTTCAACTCGGGAGCCGAAGCCGTCGAGAACGCCGTCAAGATCGCGCGCCACCACACGAAGCGCCAGGCGGTCGTCGCGTTCGACCACGCCTACCACGGCCGCACGAACCTCACGATGGGCCTGACCGCGAAGAACATCCCGTACAAGAGCGGCTTCGGCCCGTTCGCGTCGGAGGTCTACCGCGCGCCGCTCTCGTACCCGTATCGCGACGGCGGCCTCTCGGGCGCCGACGCGGCTGCCCGCGCCATCCTGCAGATCGAGAAGCAGGTCGGTGCCGAGAACCTCGCCGCCGTGATCATCGAGCCCATCCAGGGCGAGGGCGGCTTCATCGTGCCGGCCGAGGGCTTCCTGCCCGCGCTCGTGAAGTGGGCGAACGAGAACGACGTCGTCTTCATCGCCGACGAGGTGCAGACCGGCTTCGGGCGCACGGGCGCCTGGTTCGCCAGCGAGCACGAGGGCATCGTGCCCGACCTCGTCGTCACGGCGAAGGGCATCGCGGGCGGCCTGCCGCTGTCGGCGGTCACCGGCCGCGCCGAGATCATGGATTCCGCCATGGCCGGCGGGCTCGGCGGCACCTACGGCGGCAACCCGCTCGCCTGCGCCGCCGCCCTGGCCGCGATCGAGTCGTACGAGGCGGACGGCCTCATCGAGCGGGCCCGCGAGATCGGCGCAGTGCTGATCGGGCGCCTGAACGCCCTGCGCACCGGCGACGCCCGCATCGGCGACGTGCGGGGACGCGGCGCGATGGTCGCGATCGAACTCGTCCACCCTGAGACGGGTGAGCCCGACGCCAGGCTCACCGCTGATGTCGCGGCGTACGCGCACGCGAACGGGGTCCTCGTGCTGACCTGCGGCACGTATGGCAATGTCATCCGGTTCCTGCCGCCGCTCACCATCTCCGACGAGCTGCTCACCGAGGCGCTCGGCGTCGTCGCCGACGCACTGAGGGCGGAATGACCAGTGGCTGGCGCGCCGACGAGGCGAAGTCCAGACTGGAAGAGCGGATGCTGAACGCCTGGGACCCGACCGACCGCCCCCACCACACGAACGGAACGCACTGATGACCGACACCCTGCAGACCACCAAGGAAACCGAACTCCTCGACCGCGTCGCCGACGGGCTCTTCATCGCCGGCGAATGGGGCCCGGCCGAGGGCGGCAAGACCTTGACCGTCTCCGATCCATCGACCGGCAAGACGATCAAGGAGATCGCCGACGCGTCGCCGGCCGACGGCATCCGCGCCCTCGACGCGGCCGTCGCCGCACAGGAGTCCTGGGCTGCGACTCCGCCGCGCGAGCGCGGTGAGCTGCTCCGCCGCGCGTTCGATCGGCTCCAGGAGCGCAAGGAGGACTTCGCGCTGCTCATGACGCTCGAGATGGGGAAGCCGCTCGTCGAGGCCCGCGGCGAAGTGGCCTACGGCGGCGAGTTCCTTCGCTGGTTCAGCGAGGAGGCGGTTCGCATCACCGGGCGGTACGGGCTCAACCCCGAGGGCACGGGTCGGATGATCGTGTCGCAGCGACCGGTCGGTCCGTCGTTCTTCATCACGCCGTGGAACTTCCCGCTCGCGATGGCCACGCGCAAGATCGCGCCCGCACTGGCCGCCGGATGCACCGTGGTCATCAAGCCCCCGGCCCTGACGCCGCTCACCACGATCGCGTTCGCGCAGCTGCTCGAAGAGGTGGGTCTGCCCAAGGGTGTCGTCAACGTCATCTCGACGAGCACCTCGTCGAAGGTGTCGAGCCCCATCATCGCCGACCCGCGGCTTCGCAAGCTCTCGTTCACGGGTTCGACCGAGGTCGGCCGCAGCCTCATGCAGCAGGCGGCGCAGGGCATCCTCCGCACGTCGATGGAGCTGGGCGGCAACGCGCCTTTCGTCATCTTCGAGGACGCCGACCTCGACAAGGCGGTCGACGGCGCGATGATCGCGAAGTTCCGCAACATCGGCCAGGCGTGCACCGCCGCGAACCGCTTCATCGTGCACGAGTCGGTCGCCGACGAGTTCGCGAAGCGCGTTGCCGAGCGGGTGCAGTCCATGCGCGTCGGACGCGGCACCGAGGACGGCATCAACGTGGGCCCCCTCATCGACCAGAACGCCGTCGACTCCACCGATGAGCTCGTGCAGGACGCGGTCGGCCTGGGCGCGACCGTGCTCACCGGAGGAACCCGCATCGACGGCGACGGTACCTTCTACGCGCCGACCGTGCTCGCGGGTGTTGCGGCGGGCAGCCGCATGCTCAAGGAGGAGATCTTCGGGCCGGTGCTCGGCATCACCACCTTCGCCGACGAGGATGAAGCGGTGCGTCTCGCGAACAACACCGAGTACGGCCTCATCTCGTACGTGTTCACGCAGGACCTCGCTCGCGGCCACCGCATGATCGAGCGGCTCGCCACCGGCATGATGGGCCTCAACACGGGGCTCGTCTCGAACGCGGCGGCGCCATTCGGCGGCGTGAAGCAGTCGGGCATCGGTCGTGAGGGCGGCATCGAGGGCATCCACGAGTACCTCGACACGAAGTACACGCTCATCCCGCTGAGCTGAGCACCGGTGGTCGAGGCGCGACCGCCGGAGGCGGACGCGTCTCGAGACGCACCGGTGGTCGAGTAGTGACCGCCGGAGGCGGACGCCTATCGAGACCGAACCGGTGGTCGAGTAGTGAGCGCCGGAGGCGGACGCGTATCGAGACAGAACCGGTGGTCCAGTATTGACCGCCGGAGGCGGACGCGTATCGAGACCGAACCGCTGCGTCTCGATACGCGTCGCACTTCGCGCGACGCTCCTCGACGACCGGCTGTCACGTACAGGAAACTGGAATCATGGAGCGGATCGACTGCGACGTCGTGATCGTCGGCGCCGGGGCATCCGGCCTCACCGTCGCAACCCGGCTGAAGGATGCCGGTCGCTCCGTCATCGTGCTCGAGGCACGAGACCGCGTGGGCGGACGCCTCTGGACCGACGTGATCGACGGCGCCATGCTCGAGATCGGCGGTCAGTGGGTCTCGCCCGACCAGGATGCCCTCATCGAGACGCTCGACGAGCTCGGCCTCGAGACGTACCCGCGCTACCGCGATGGCGTGAACGTCTACATCGGCCCCGACGGCGAGGTGAAGAAGTTCGAGGGCCAGATCTTCCCGGTGCCCCCGGCGACGGAGCAGGAGATCCTCACGCTCATCGAGAAGCTCGACGCCCTCGTGGCGGAGATCGACCCCGATCGTCCGTGGGATCACCCGGATGCGAAGGACCTCGACGAGATCTCGTTCGCGCGCTGGCTCGAGACGCAGACCGACGACGAGGAGGCCCGCGAGAACGTCGGCATGTTCATCGCCGGCGCGATGCTCACGAAGCCGGCGCACGCGTTCTCGGCCCTGCAGGCGCTGCTCATGGCGGCGTCCGCCGGCTCGTTCTCGAACCTGGTCGACGCCGACTTCATCCTCGATCGCCGCGTCGTCGGCGGCCTGCAGCAGCTGCCGCTCCGCCTCGCGGAGCGGCTCGGCGGGGCCGTGCGGCTGGGCCAGCCGGTGCGAATCGTGCGTTGGACGCAGCCCGCTGATGAGCGACCGGATGCCCCGGGGCCGCGCGTCGTCGCCGTGACCGACACGTTCGAGGTGCACACCCGACACGCCGTGCTCGCCGTGCCGCCCATCCTCATCGACCGCATCTCGTTCGAGCCGCCGCTGCCGCGCCGCCAGCACCAACTCCACCAGCACCTCTCGATGGGCTTCGTGATCAAGGTGCACGCGGTGTACGAGACGCCGTTCTGGCGTGGCGCGGGCCTGTCGGGCACGGCGTTCAGCCCGTACGAGCTCGTGCACGAGGCGTACGACAACACGAACCACGACGACCCGCGCGGCACGCTCGTCGGCTTCGTCGCCGACGAGGCCGCCGACGAGGTGTTCCAACTGAGCTCCGAGCACCGGAAGGCGCGCATCCTCGAATCGCTCTCGCGCTACTTCGGAGATCAGGCGCTGCATCCGCTGGTCTACTACGAGAGCGACTGGGGCTCCGAGGAGTGGACGCGCGGCGCCTACGCCGCGAGCTTCGACATGGGCGGGCTGGCGCGGTACGGCAGGTTCCTGCGCGAGCCGGTCGGGCCGATCCACTTCTCGTGCAGCGACATCGCGGGCAAGGGGTACCAGCACGTCGACGGCGCCATCCGCGTGGGCCGCGAGGTCGCCGACGAGATCCTCGCCGCCGACGGCTGACGCGCTACCGCTCGCGACGCCCGCCCCGGTACCGTGAGCAGCGGAGCGTCCGACGGGGGCGCGGATATGGGGGAGATCAGCATGGCTTCACTCGATGACATCAAGCGCAGCCTCCCGCTGAGCGACATCGCGGCGCGGCTCGGCGTCGACGAGGCGACCGCGAGCAAGGCGGTCGACGATGCCCTTCCCGCCCTGCTGGCGGGTATGGGCGCCAACGCGACGGATCCGGCCGGGGCCGCATCGCTCGAGCGAGCGGTCACCTCGCACGACCCGTCGCTGGTGGAGGGCGGCGTGAATCTCGCCGATGTCGACGAGGGCGACGGCCAGAAGATCGTGCGCAATGTGTTCGGCAACAACACCGACCAGGTGGTGCAGGCGCTCGACGCCAAGGAATCGAAGGAGGGAACGGGCGGCAACCTCATCGGCAATCTGCTGCCGATCCTGGCGCCGATCGTGCTGGCCTTCCTCGCCAAGCAGTTCTCGAAGAAGCAGCAGGCGCCGGCCGAGTCGGAGGCATCAGAGGGCGGCGGCATCGGCGACATCCTCGGCGGGCTCCTCGGCGGCGGCAAGCGCTGAGCTGACGAGGGTCTCGATACGCGTCGCCTGCGGCGGCGCTCCTCGACCACCGGGTGTCGGCGGCGGCGGCGCTCCTCGACCACCGGGTGTCGGCGGCGGCGGCGCTACTCGACCACCGGGTGTCGCCTGCGGCGGCGCTACTCGACCACCGGGCCGCGCATAGACTGGCCGGGTGCCTGTGAATCCCGAGCTGCAGGGGCGGGTGTTCCCGCCCACCGAGCCCTACCTCGTCGGCCGTGAGAAGGTGCGAGAGTTCGCCCGCGCGGTCTTCGCGACGAACCCGCTGAACCTCGACCCCGAGGCAGCCCGCGCAGCCGGCTACGACGACGTCGTGGCGCCCCCCACGTTCGCCGTGGTCATGCAGGAGAAGACGCTCGCGCAGCTGCTCGCCGAACCCGACGCGGGCATCGACTTCTCGCGGGTCGTGCACGGCGACCAGCGATTCACGTCGTCACGTCCGATCGTGGCCGGCGACCTGCTCACGGCGACCCTCACGGTCTCGAGCGTGAAGACGCTCGGGGCGCACTCGATGGTGACGGCCGAGTCGTCGGTGACGGATGCCTCGGGTGCCCACGTCGTGACCGCGGTCTCCACCCTCGTCGTGCGAGGGGAGGACTGATGGCCGCGGCATCCGCCTCCGTTCCGTCGTTCGATGCGCTCGAGGTCGGCGACCTCGTCGCCGAGCGGTCGTTCGAGCTGACTCGCGACTCGCTCGTGCGGTACGCCGGGGCATCCGGCGACTTCAACCCCATCCACTACCGCGACGACGTCGCACGCGAGGTGGGACTGCCCGGCGTGCTCGCACACGGCATGCTCACGATGGGCTTGGCCGTGCAGCCCGTCGTCGACTGGGCCGGCGACCCCGGGCGCGTCGCCGACTACCAGGTGCGCTTCACGCGCCCGGTCGTCGTCGACCCCGAGGCGGGGGCCGTCGTCTTGGTCGTCGCCAAGATCGGCCAGCTCGACGCCGACGCCCGGGTGGCACGCGTCGACCTCACCGTGACGTTCGACGACCAGACGGTGCTCGGCAAGGCACAGGTTCGGGTGTCGCTCGGCTGACATGGCAGAGACGTCCTTCTCCGAGCTCACGACGCTGCACGTCGGCGGCCCGATCCGTCGACTGGCCACCGCGACGACGGATCGCGACCTCGTCGAGCTCGCCGGCGAGGCGTGGTACGGCGGGGAGCCGTGGCTCGTGCTCGGCGGCGGCTCGAACCTGCTCGTCGGCGACTCCGGGTTCGACGGCACGGTGATCCGGGCTGCGAACCGCGGCATCGAGGTGGTGTCGAGCGACGGCGCCGCGGCGTCCCTTCGACCGGCTCAGGGCGGCGCCGTGCGCGTCCGCGTGCAGGCAGGCGAGAACTGGGACGACCTCGTCGCCTGGACGATCGAGCAGGGCTACTCGGGCTTCGAGGCACTGTCGGGCATCCCCGGTTCGGTGGGCGCCGCGCCCGTGCAGAACATCGGCGCCTATGGGCAGGAGCTGTCGTCGACCCTCGTCGCGATCGACTTCCTCGACGAGGGAGCGGATGCCCCGCGGCGCATGACCGCCGACGAGCTCGAGCTCGGCTACCGCACATCGGTGCTGAAGCGGGGCCTGCGCGGCATCGTCGTCGCGGCCGAGTTCGACCTGCACGACACCGCCGTCGAGCGTGCGGTGCTCGGCGAGGCGCTGGGCCGGCCGATCGCGTACCCGCAGCTGGCCGACGCCCTCCGTGTCGACCTCGGCGATCGCGTGCCGATCTCGCGGGTGCGTGAGGCCGTGCTGGCCCTCCGGGCGTCGAAGGGCATGGTGCTCGATTCGGCCGACCAGGACTCCGTGAGCGCCGGTTCGTTCTTCACCAATCCGATCGTGACCGAGCGTGTCGCGCGCACGCTTCCGGGCGATGCCCCGCGCTGGTACGTCGAGGAGGAGGCACCCGACGAGGTCATCCCGCTCGACGGCGGGCTCGACGAGTCCCCGCTCGAGCAGTTCCGCGCGCTCGAGGACTCCCTCGCGGCATCCGAGACGGCGACGGATGCCGCGGTGACCGAGCCGCTCGTGAAGCTCTCGGCCGCGTGGTTGATCGAACAGTCGGGCATCCGCCGCGGGTTCGCACTGCCCGGGTCGCGCGCCGCCATCTCGACGAAGCACACGCTCGCGCTCACGAACCGCGGAGGCGCGACCGCCGAGGAGGTCGCGCAGCTCGCGCGCTTCGTGCAGAGCCGGGTGAGCGCGGAGTTCGGTATCGTGCTGCAGCCCGAGCCGGTGCTCATCGGCGTGGAGCTCTAGGCGGCCTCAGTTTGCCTCGCATAGGTCCCGGGTCGCTCGAGCGTGCCGCACGCTCGCCGCTGCTGCCAATATGGTGCACATGAGGCTCGCCGACGACGGCATCCGCCGTGTATCGCCGGTTCGGCAGGTGCTGACGATCTTCGGCGACTACTGGTGGCACGTGGAGGAGCCGATGCCGACCGGGGCGCTCGTCGCCGCGCTCGCAGACCTGGGTGTGAAGGAACCGGCCGCGAGAGCGACCTTGACTCGCATGACGCGAACCGGGCTGCTGACGGTCGATCGCGCCGGCCGGCGGACGGTGCACCGACTCACCCAGCGGGCCGTCGGGATCGTCGACGAAGAGGCCGAGTGGCTCGACTCATTCGGCGTGGAGGAGTCCCCTTGGGACGGATTCTGGAGCGTGCTGGCATTCTCGATCCCCGAGTCGCAGCGCGCCACGCGCCACCTCGCCCGCTCGCGCCTCAGGTGGCTCGGATTCGCGCCGCTGTACGACGGCCTGTGGATCTCGCCCGGCGACCGGGCATGGGAGGCGATGGCGCAGCTGCGCGAACTGGACGTCAAGGACGTCACCTCGATGCGCGCCAGCCTGCATACTTCGATCGAAGGTGGGCCCCAGACGGCGTGGGACCTCGACGCCGTCGCCGAACAGTATCGCGAATTCGCTGACGCGCTCGACCTCGCGGTTCCCTCGCTGAGCGCGACCGAGGCCTTCGCGGAACGCACGCGCCTGATGCTCCGCTGGCAGGCGTTTCGCATTCTCGATACCGGAATGCCCTCCGAGCTCCTTCCGTCGGGCTGGCCCCGGGTGGCCGCCCGGCGTGCGTGGGCGCACCGGTACAACGAGCTCGGCGATGCCGCGGAGGCGCGCCTGCGGGAACACGTGGGAGGCATCGCCGAGGAGCTCTCGCGGCTGGTCACCGCACGCCGGTTGGTGGAATGAGGACCTTGAGTGGACTTTTCATTGACGATCGTTACTCGGAGTTCTACTCTGTGGCAAGGGCGGTGGCAAGGACGCTCCGTCCGGTGACGACGACGTCGACGGAGGATTCAATGAAGAGTTCGAGGACAGGCCCAGTCGCGATGGGGGTGCTCGCCACGGGTGGCGCACTCATCGCAGGGCTGCTGATGCCGATGGCCAGCCAGGCCGCGCAGCCGGTGACGATCGAGGTGCTGTCGGGGCGCTCCGACACGGTCTCGGGTGGAGACGCCCTCATCTCCGTGACCGGCGCGAGAAGTGACTTCCGAGTCCTCGCGGCCGGAGTGGATGTGACGGATGGCTTCCGATCACTCGGCGACGGGCTCGTCGGGTTGGTGGAGGATCTACCGCTCGGAGCGAGTGCGATCCAGGTGACGAAGAAGAACGGACAGGTGCAGGCCGAGCTCGAGGTCGAGAACCACCCGATCACCGGACCGGTGTTCTCGGGCCCCCAGCATCCGATGTACTGTACGGCGTCGAATGCGCCGTGGAACCTCGGCCCGGTCGATGAGGACTGCCATGTCGAGAACCCCGTCGTGAGCTACCGCTACCGCACGACGAGTGGCCAGTTCGCGAACTACCCGACCGACGGCTCGACCCCAGCCAACGTCGCCAGCACCACCGTCGACGGTGTCACCGTGCCGTACGTGGTACGGATCGAGCGGGGCACGATCAACCGCGCGGTCTACGAGACGGCGATGCTCCACGAGCCCGGATCACCCGAACCCGCGCCCTGGCAGAGCCCTCCCGGGTGGAACGGCAAGCTCGCCTACACCTTCGGCGGCGCGTGCGGCGTCGGGTACTGGCAGGGTACGAGCACCGGCGGCGTGCAGAACGACCTTCTGCTCAGCCGTGGCTACGCCGTGGCTTCCGCCACGTTGAACGTCTACGCCCAGAACTGCAACGACGTCACGAGCGCCGAGACCGCGATGATGGTCAAGGAGCACCTGATCGAGCAGCTCGGGCCCGTGACCTACACCATCGGCTCGGGTGGTTCTGCCGGCACGATGCAGCAGTTGCTCCTGGCGAACAACTACCCGGGCATCATCGACGGCGTGCTCGGAGAGATCGGCTATCCCGACGAGCGCTCGACCACCATCGGCGGGCATGACTGCCGCGCCCTGCTGAACTACTGGAACTCGGCGGCCGGCGCTGGGTGGACGAATGCCCAGAAGGTCGCGGTCACCGGGCACGCGACACCTGGAACGTGCAACGGCTTCACGTTCTTCGACGGCGTGGACGACCCCAACCGCGGCTGCGCGGCCGCGATCCCTGTCGCCGACCGCTGGTCGCCGACCAACCCCGACGGGCTGCGCTGCACGATCGCAGACATGGTCAAGAACGTGTACGGCACGGATGCCGAGGGCCGTGGCCTTCGCGTCGAGCCCGACAACGTCGGTATCCAGTACGGCCTGAACGCCGTGCGAAGCGGTGAGATCGGGGTCGAGCAGTTCGTGTCGCTCAACGAGCGTGTCGGCGGTATGGACGTCGATGGCGTCCGCACCGCCGAACGATCCGAAGCCAGTCTCGAGGCGATCGAGCGGGCGTATGCCACCGGTCGGATCAACATGATGACGGGCGGGCTCGAATGGATCCCGGTCATCGAGATCCGCAACTACACGGATCCGACGGGCGATTTCCACGAGCGGTATCGCTCCGCGATCATCCGCGAGCGGATGCTGGACGCACACGGGAACGCGGACACCCACGTCAGCTGGACGGGGGCGAACATCGGCGCGAACACCACGCAGATGCGGGTGGCGGCCCTCGACCAGCTCGAGGACTGGCTCGACGCCATCGAGGCTGCCGGCGGCCCGGGTGACCGTGCGCGCACCGTCGAGGCTCGCCCGGCGAACCTCGTCGACGGGTGCTTCGACGCCCAGATGGCCTTCATCCCGGAGGTGCTCGACTACGACGATCCGTCGACGACGTGCAACCAGCTGTATCCGTTCCACTCGCAGCCGCGGGCGGAGGCGGGGATGCCGCTCATCGCCGATGGGATGAAGTGCGAGCTGACCGAGCCCGTGCGCGGCGACTATCCCGCGATGACCGATGAGCAGTGGAACCGCCTGTCGGCCGTCTTCCCGACCGGCGTCTGCGACTGGTCGCAGCGCCCCCAGGGCGTCACCGAGCTCGAGGGCACCTGGCTCGACTTCGGCGCGACCGAACGGGTGGATGCCTCGGCTCCGGTCGTCGAGGGGAAGCCGAGGGTCGGTGAGGCCCTCACCGCTCGGATCGACGTCCCCGACGGCGCTGAAGTCGCCTACCAGTGGGTTGCCGGCGGGACGCCGATCGAGGGAGCCGTCGACGCGACGTTCGCGCCGACGCCAGACCTCATCGGTGTCAGGATCCAGGTGCGTGCCACGGTGTCCGCTGACGGCTACGTCAGCAGGACGCTGATGTCCGACCCGACCAACAAGGTGGTGAGCACAGGCAAGCCCTGACCGGTGCTGCGACGCTGTCCGTCGCGGGGGCACGGTGTGGAGTTCCCACGAGCGTGCGCCCGCGGCGGATACGTGTATCCGGCGGAGACGGGCATGGTGACGATATTGCATCCTTTTGTGACGGGCGTCATGAAACGCTTGACAATGGCGATCAGAGTACAAGACGATGAACTCGTCAACGCAGCGGCGCGCGACCCGCTGGGCGACCTCCGTCACCCGACTGCGCCGGCCTCGTTGAACTCCCGCCCGCATTCCCGAAGAGAGGCCAGTCAATGAAGAAGGCTCTTACCGCAGTCGCACTCGGTGCTGCGGCCATGCTCGCCCTGAGCGGTTGCACCGATTCCGGTGCCGCCACGACCTCTGCCCCGACCGAGACCGCCGACTCCGGCGAACTCCGCTCGGTCCGCGTCGCCGCGCTTCCCATCGCCGAGACCGGCGCACTGTGGGCGGCGATCGACGAGGGGATCTTCGAGGACCACGGCATCGAAGTCGAGGTGGTTCCCGCCCAGGGCGGCGCCCAGGCGATCCCAGCGCTTCTGAGCGGCGACATCGAGTTCGCCATCGGGCAGCCGTTCGGACCGTTCCGCGCCGACGTGCAGGATCTCGGCGTGGTCATCATCGGCGACTACGCCGACAGCCTCGCCGAGGGCAAGGATGTGAACGCCGTCGTCTCCCTCGCCGACTCCGGCATCACCGGTCCGGCCGACCTCGCCGGCAAGCGCGTGGCCGTGAACAGCATCGGCGCCGCGGGAGACGTGACGATCATGAAGGCCGTGCAGGACGCCGGTGGCGACCCGACGACCATCCAGTTCGTCGAGGTCGCATTCCCCGACGCGCAGGCGCAGCTCGAAGCCGGTAACATCGACGCCGCGTGGGTTCCCGACCCCTTCATGTCGAACATCGTGAACGGCGGCGGCAACCTCGTGGTGCACCCGTACCAGGCCACCATCCCAGGGCTCACCGTGCTGACGACGATCACCACCCGGGAGCTCATGGATTCCGATGCCGAACTGGTCTCGGACTTCGCTGCTGCGATGGCCGAAGCACTCGACTGGGCCATGGGCAACGAGGAGGCGGTCCGCGCGGCCATCGCCACCAACATGGAGATCCCCGAGGAGGCGGCAGCGGGTATCACGCTGCCGACGTTCACCTCGGAGATCAAGGTGTCGGACCTCGAGGAACTCGCCGCGCTCGCCGTCGAATTCGGCGTGCTCGACGCCGAGCCCGATTTCGACCGGCTCGTCCAGCAGCAGTGACCCCTCGAGGTCACTGAGCGCACGCGAGCACCGACAAGTGGGGGTGGGATGTCTCGGCTCGAGGCATCCCACCGCCCCCGTCGCACGGAAGAGAACCATGCAATCAGCTGCCACCCCCGTTGACTCGGGCGCGCTCGGGCACGCTCCGTCGCCCGAGCCGCCGCCGCCCGCCGGCGCCGCCCAAGGCCGTCTCCGAAGGGCGCGCCGACGGCGAACGATGCGAAAGGTGCTGCTCGGCGTCGCGGGGATCCTCGGTTTCCTCCTCACCTGGCAACTCATCCCGACACTCGGCATCCTCGACCCGCGATTCTTCCCGACCGCGACCGACACACTCGGACGCTTGGCCGAGGACCTGCGCGACCTCGAGTTCTGGCGCAACATCGGCCGCACGATGACCACGTGGGCGATCGGTCTCGCCATCGCGACGGTGCTCGCGACCGTGCTCGGCACGATCATCGGACTCGTGCCGTTCCTCCGCCGTGCCACGCACACGACGGTCGAGTTCCTCCGCCCGATCCCCTCGGTCGCGCTGATCCCGCTCGCCATCCTGATGTTCGGCATCCAACCGCAGGCCGCGCTGCTCATCATCGTGTTCGCGAGCTTCTGGCAGGTCTTCGTCCAGGTGCTCTACGGTGTCGCCGACGTCGATGCCGTCGCTCGCGACACCGCCCGCAGCTTCGGCCTCTCGCGGGGCTCGCGCATCGTGCACCTGGTCTTCCCCACGGCGCTGCCCTATCTCATGACGGGGATCCGCCTCGCGGCGACGGTCGCGCTGATCCTCGCCGTGACGGCCGAGATGTTCATCGGCAACCCGGGCCTGGGCCGTGCGATCATCTTCGCCCAGTCCGCTGGAGACTACGTGCAGGTCTACGCGCTGGTGATCACGACCGGACTGCTCGGGCTGCTCGTCAACCTCGTCTTCCGCTTCATCGAGCGCCGGTCGCTGTCGTGGCACCAATCGGTCCGGGGGGATGAGGTCCTGTGACCCTGCACACCAGCACCATCGTCGTGCCCCGCTCCACGGCCCGTGCATGGGCGAGGTTCGGCGAGAACCTCGGCTACGCCATCGGCCTGCCCATCCTGCTCCTGGTGATCTGGGGCGTCTGGGCTTCTGCGTCGCCGGCCGCGTTCTTCCCGAGTCCCCTCATCATCTTCGACGCCTTCGTCGACACCTGGGTCGGACCGGCGTTCGTGACGGACGTCCTGCCCAGCCTCGGCCGCCTCGCCGTCGGCATCGTGCTCTCGGTCGTCCTCGGCGTCGTCGCCGGCACCCTGATCGGACTCGTGCGGTGGTTGCGGGAACTGCTCGAGCCGATGCTCGAGTTCTTCCGGGCGATCCCGCCGCCCGTTCTCATCCCGATCGTCGCGGTGCTGCTCGGCCCGACCGACAGCATGAAGATCACGGTGATCGTAGCCGGATCGGTGTGGCCCGTCCTGCTCAACACGATCGACGGCGTGCGGTCCACCGACAGCGTGATGACCGAGACGGCGCACTCCTTCGCGCTCACACCGTGGGAGCGCATCCGCTACCTGGTGCTGCCCGCCGCGAGCCCGAGGATCATGGCCGGCACACGGCAGTCCCTGTCGATCGCACTGATCCTCATGGTCATCTCCGAGATGTTCTACTCCTCGTCGGGGCTCGGCTATCGCATCGTCTATTTCCAGCGGAACTACCTCATCGCCGAGATGTGGAGCGGCATCCTGCTCCTCGGTCTCATCGGCGTGCTGCTCGCGGTGATCTTCGGGTTCGTCGAGCGGCGGGTACTGCGCTGGTACCACGGAATCAAGGAGGTGGAGCGTGCCTGACACGCTGCTGAAGGTCGAGCACCTGAAGAAGGTCTACGAGTCGATGACGGGCAACGTCGAGGCGATCGGCGATATCAGCTTCGAGATGGAGCCGGGAGAGCTCGTGTGCATCGTGGGGCCATCCGGGTGCGGCAAGACGACGCTCCTCAAGTGCATCGCGGGGCTCCTCAAGCCGACCGCGGGCCGCGTCCAGCTCGACGGCAAGGCTGTCGTCGCACCGCCGCCGAGCATGGCCTTGGTGTTCCAGGAGTACGGTCGGAGCCTGTACCCCTGGCTCACCGTACGAGGGAACGTGGAGCTCCCGCTCAAGCACAAGAAGCTCTCGCGCGCGGAACGGGACCGACTCATCGACGACGCCCTCGTTGCGGTCGGTCTCGAGCACTCCGCGAAGAGCTACCCGTGGCAGCTCTCGGGAGGCATGCAGCAGCGCGTGGCGATCGCCCGTGCGGTGGCGTACCAGCCCGAGGTGCTCATCATGGACGAGCCGTTCGCCGCGGTGGACGCCCAGACGCGTGCCGACCTGGAGGACCTCGTGCGGGCCCTGCACCGGGAGCGCGGCATGTCGATCCTCTTCGTGACCCACGACATCGACGAATCCGTGTACCTGGGCGAACGCGTCATCGTGCTCTCGAAGTCGCCCACCTGGGTGCAGGAGGACCTCGCGATCGACCTTGCCGCGGAGCGAGACCAGATCACGACGCGTGCGCTGCCCCGGTTCACCGAACTGCGGACGCACGTCTACGAGCAGATCCAGCGCGCCAAGCGGGGCGAAGCGGTTCGGCCGGGGGCCACGGCTGCGTGACGGCCACGACGGAGCTGATCGCGCTCGGCGGCGCGTCTGCCGAGGCATCCGTGCTGACACGGAAGCCACGGCAGCTCCTGCTCGCCTTCTTCGGCGAGTACGTCTGCGACCGATACTTCGAGCCGTTGCGCGCCGGCGTGCTGCTCGGCGTTCTCGAGGGCGCCGGCGTGGCGGCGTCGGCCGTGCGGACGAACCTCGATCGCATGGTCCACAGCGGCATGCTCGAACGACGGCGCCTCGGACGCGAGATCGCCTTCGAGCTCACACCGCACGGCAACGAGGTGCTGCGCGACGCCTCGAGGCGCGTCAACGGCCCGGCTCCGTTCGATCCGCAGGGTGAGGGATGGACGCTCGTGACGTTCTCGGTCCCCGAGGACATGCGCACGCTCCGCCACCGCCTGCGCGCCGCACTCACCTGGTCGGGCTTCGCCCTGCTGCGCGACGGGCTGTGGATCGCACCCGGAGCGGTCGACCTGGTGTCCGTGCTGGACGCGGCGGTGCCCGACCTTCCGCCGGGGTCGGTGAGCGCGTTCTCCGCGTCGGAGCTCGACGGCTTCCCCATGGCAGAGGTCGTCCGGGTGGCGTGGGACGTCGAGCGCATCCGTGCCGCCCACCACGAGTTCATCGCCCATTGGGATCGGGATCACGAGACGTCCGACCTCCCGCCGCTGACCGCACGGACCCTGCTCGTCGCCGACTGGCTCGCGCTCCTTCGCGTCGACCCCCGACTTCCCCGGCAGTACATGGGAGGCGATTGGCCGGCTGATCGGTCCACCGAGGTCTACACGACGCGGCACCGCGAGCTCGCCTTCCCGGCCGTTCGGGAGTTCGCTCGCCTCGTCGGCTGAACGGGCGCGGCGTTCATCGGCTCGCCGCGGACCCGACCGGCGACGTTCAGCCTCCGAATCGCGCCCGCAGGTCGGCCTTCCGCACCTTGCCGGATGCGGTGCGCGGCAGCTCGTGGACGACCTCGACGTGCTTGGGCAGCTTGTAGCGCGCCAGCCTCCCCTCCAGGTGCGAGCGCACCGCGTCGGTGTCCACGGATGCCCCGTCGCGTACCGTGATCGCGGCCCACGGCACCTCGCCCCAGCGATCGTCGGGCACTCCGAAGACGGCGACACCCGTCACGCCCTCGATGTCGGCGATGAGGTTCTCGACCTCGGCGGGATAGATGTTCTCGCCGCCCGAGATGATCATGTCCTTGAGTCGATCGGCGATGAAGAGATACCCGTCGGGGTCGAGGTAACCGAGGTCGCCGGAGCGGAACCAGCCGTCGGTCGTGAAGGCCGCTGCAGTGGCGTCCGGGTTCGCGTGGTAGCCATGGAACACGTTGGGACCTGAGATCTCGATCTCGCCGACGGTTCCACGAGGCACCATCGCACCGTTCTCGTCGGCGATGCGGATGTCGGTGAAGAAGTGCGGCAGGCCTACGCTGCCCTGCTTCACTCGGGTCATGCCCGGTGAGAGCGAGGTCGCGCCCGGCGAGGTCTCGGTCATCCCGTACCCCTGCGTGAACGACAGCCCGCGCTCCTCGTACGCGTTGAGGATGCGGGTGGGTACCGCCGAGCCGCCGCAGGTCAGCGTCCGCAGGCTCGAGAGGTCGGTGCTTGCCCAGTCGGGATGGTCGGCCATGAGCTGGTACGTCGTCGGCACTCCCGAGAGCATCGTGATGCCGTGACGCTCGATCTGCGCGAGGGCCCGTCGGGGCTCGAAGCCCTTCTCGAGCACCATGGTGGCGCCCTTGAGGATCACCGGGAGGGCGCCCATGCCCAGTGACGCGACGTGGAACAGCGGCGAGATCATGAGGGCGACGTCGGTCGAGGTGACGTCGTAGTCGACGATGCAGTTCACCGCCACCCAGGTGAGGTTTCCGTGCGTGAGAACGGCTCCCTTGGCCTTGCCCGTCGTTCCCGAGGTGTAGATGATCGCCGCCGGGTCATCGAGCGCGACCTCGGCGTCGGCGTGGCCGGCTCGGGTGCTCCGGAGCAACCGGGCCAGTCCCGGTCGCTCGACCGAGCCCTCGCCGGTCTCGATGTGATGGGCGATGGCGCCCTCGTCGACGACGGCGGCGATCCGCTCAGCGAATTCGCCGTCGTGGATGAGCACCCGCGCTCCCGAATCGTGAAGGACGTGCGCGATCTCGGGTGGGGCGAGCCGCGTGTTCACGGGAACGAACACTGCACCGAGCTGCATGGAGCCGAACATCACCTGGATGAACTGCGGGCTGTTCTCGCCGAGGTACGCGACGGTGTCGCCCTTCCGGATGCCACGCCGCCAGAGCAGCGCGGAGACCCGGTCGGCAGCGTCGGCCAGTTCGCGGTACGTCATCACCTCCTCGTCGAACACGAGCGCGCGCGCGTCGGGCGTCTTGAGCCGGCGCTTGGCCATCCACGAGCCGAGTCCGTGGTTGTGCATCGTTGGGGTCTCCTCATCGTCGAGGGGTCGAGGGAGGGAACTGGTGGGAAGGGCCTGCGGGGGCGGCATCGGTGCCGGGCCCACGCCGCCCCCGTCACGCGTAGAAGCGGTAGAGGCCGCGGGCGACGACCGCCGGCTTGTCGGCGCCCTCGATCTCGATGGTCTGGTCGACCGCGAACTGGTAGCCGCCGCGCACCTCGGTGACCTCGTCGATGACCGCGTTCATGCGCACCCGGGCGCCGACCTTGACCGGCGAGACGAACCGCACCTTGTCCAGGCCGTAGTTGACGCGCGTGCTGACGCCGGTGACGTCGAACAGCTCGGACCAGAACTTCACGGTGAGCGAGAGGGAGAGATACCCGTGCGCGATGGGTCCGCCGAACGGTCCGCCGGCCGCTCTCTCGGGGTCGACATGGATCCACTGGTGGTCGTCGGTGGCGTCGGCGAAGCGGTTCACGCGGTCCTGCGTGACCTCCAGCCATTCGGTCCAGCCGAGGTCGGTGCCGCCGAGGCCGGCGACGTCGTCGTACGCGACGGTGGTGGTCATGATGCTGCCTTTCGGTGGAGTGAGCGATTCAGGTGAACGCGGACGAGCCGGTGACGGCCCGACCGACGATCAGGGAGTTGATCTCATGGGTGCCCTCGTACGAGTACACGGCTTCGGCGTCGGTGAAGAACCGGGCGACCTCGTGCTCGAGCAGGATGCCGTTGCCGCCGAGCACCTCGCGGGCGAGTGCCACGGTCTCGCGCGCCAGCCGGGCCGTCTGCATCTTGGCGAGGGCCGAGTTCTCGTCGGCCCATTCGCCCCCGTCCTGCCGCAGTGACAACTGCACGACCAGGCCGAGCGATGACGTGGAGTTGCCGAGCATTCGGGCGATCTTCTCCTGCACCAGCTGGAAGGCGGCCAGCGGCCTTCCGAACTGCCGGCGCTCGCGCACGTACCGCACGGCCGCCTCCAGCGCTCCGGCCTGGAGCCCGGCCGCGATCCACGCGACATCGGAGCGCATGGCGCGCAGGATGCGCGACACGTCGTGCCATCCGTTCACGCGCTGGAGGCGCGATTCCTCGGGTACGCGCACGCCGTCGAGTCGGATCATCGCGTTCTGCATCGGCCTCAGGGAGACCTTGCCGCCGATTGCCTCGACGGTGACGCCGCGTCCGTCGGTGGGGACGAGGAACGCCTTGACCGCATCGTCGTCGACGTCGCGTGCGAAGACCGCGAGGACCTCGGATGCCGCCGCACCGCCGATCCACTTCTTCGCACCGTCGAGGATCCAGGCATCCCCGTCGCGCCTGGCCGTCGTGGCGAGTCCCCGGGCGATGTCGGAGCCGTGTTCGGGCTCGGTCAGCGCGAACACCCCGCGCAACCCGAACGAAGCGATGCGCGGATCGAGCTCGGTGGCCTGAGCCGGCGAGCCGCCGAGTGCGACCGTCGACCGGAACAGCCCGGACTGCGCGTTGTAGAGCGTCGCGACCGACACGTCGGTACGGGCCAGGACGTAATTGCGGAAGCCCGAGAACATGCTCGACGTCGCTTCGGACGCGTCGACGCCGACGGGCCGCATCAGGTCGAGGGAGATGAGCGCCTCGAGGATCTCGGCGGGCATCGACGCAGTCTCCCAGGCCTCGTCGAGCATCGGCCGGATGTCGCGGTCGAGCACGGCCTGCAGGCGACCGAGGGCGGCGCGCGCCGGGTCGCTCAGGTGCGTCTGGGCGAAGCCGTACGGATCGAGGCCGAACGTGGGGTCGGCCGTCAGCGTCGGCGTGCTCACTGCCGGAGCCCCAGCAGGCGCGCGGCGTTGTCCTTCAAGATCGCGGGCATGACCTCGGGCTTCAGAGAGGTCTGCTCGACGTCGCGCATCCAACGCTCGGGGGTCAACAGGGGGAAGTCCGACCCGAACAGGACGCGCCGCTTCAGGATCGAATTCGCGTGGCGGATCAGTTCGGCCGGGAAGTACTTCGGACTCCACCCCGACAGGTCGATCCACGTGTTGCGCTTGTGCGTCGCGATGGAGAGCGCCTCGTCCTGCCACGGAACCGACGGGTGCGCCATGATGATCTGCAGGTCGGGGAAGTGAGCGGCCACCGGATCGAGGAGCATGGGGTTCGACAGGCCGAGGAGCAGGCCGCGGCCCCCGGGCAGACCCGCGCCGATGCCCGTCTGGCCGGTGTGGAACAGTGCCACCATTCCCGCGTCCTGCAGCAGCTCGTAGAGCGGCCGGTGCGCCTCGTCGGACGGGTCGAACCCCTGCACGGTGGGATGGAACTTGAAACCGCGAACGCCGTGATCCTCGATGAGTCGCCGTGCGAGGTCGACCGCCTCGGGGCCGCGGTTCGGGTCGACCGAGCCGAACGGGATCAGCGCGTCGTTGTTGCGCGCGGCGCCCTCGGCGATGTCGGCGCTCGACAACGCCGGATGCGCGAGCTGCGTCTGCGCGTCGACGGTGAACACGACCGCCGCCATCCGCCGCTCGCGGTAGTACTCCGCGATGGAGTCGAGGTCGGGACGCGGTCCGTCGGTGCTGAAGTACTTCGACGCCGCCTCGACGAGATCGGGCGGCAGCGATGCGTTGCCGTGGCGATCGACCTCGACGTGAACGTGGACGTCGATGGCGGTGATCGCGTCGAGGTCGATTGCGGGTTCGTAGCGGCTCATGGGCGGACGGCTCGACTCACCGCGCCGGTGCGGGGCGCTGCAGCTCCTCGGGCAGGGGCGGGAAGTCCTCGCCCACCGACTGCAGTTCGCCGACCGCCTCGGCGAAGCCGGTCTCGAGTGCCTCGTACGACCATCCGCCCGCGTGGTACGCGGTGGCGACGGGAACGGGGTGCGACCACAGCTGGATGCGGTCGCCGCCGACGCCGATCGCCTGGCCGGTGACGTTCGCTGCCGCGTCGGAGGCGAGGTAGGCGACGAGGCCCGCGACGTCTTCGGAGGTGCCGAAGCCGAGGTCGTGCCGGAAGAAGTCGGGCATCGGCTCACCTCGCTCCTCGGCCTCGACCGCCGCGGCGAAGTACGGCACGGTCGCGGTCATGACGGTCGCGGCGACCGGGATGACCGCGTTGGCGGTGATGCCCGCACGCTTCAATTCCATGGCCCAGGTGCGCACCATGCCGACGATGCCGGCCTTGGCAGCCGCGTAGTTCGTCTGCCCGAAGTTGCCCCGCTGGCCCGTGGGGGAGCCGATGCAGATGATGCGGCCGCCCTCGCCGGACGCGCGCATGTGCGACACCGCTTCGCGAACGCAGGTGAAGGTGCCGCGGAGGTGAACGTCGATGACGGTGTCGAAGTCGTCGTCGCTCATCTTCCACAAGACGGTGTCACGGAGGACGCCGGCGTTGGTGACGAGGATGTCGAGACGGCCGTAGGCGTCGAGGGCGGCCTGCACGAGCTGCTGCGCGGTCGCGGTGGGGCCGACGGGCGCGACCACCGCAACGGCCCTGCCACCCCCGGCCTGGATGGACGCGACGGCCTCGGCGGCCATGTCGGGGTCGACATCGTTCACGACCACCGCGGCGCCGCGACGCGCGAGCTCCTGCGCGTAGGCGAGACCGAGGCCGCGCCCGGAACCGGTGACGATGGCGACTTTGCCCTGCAATGACATGCGTGACTCCTTCTGTCCCCACCCATTGAAGAGGAATTCCATTGAAATTGTCAATCATTTATTTCGTCCACGGAATCGGCTACCATCGACGCCATGCCGAAGCCCACCGACGCCGTCGTTCCCGCCCCGGCGTCGCCCGCGCCGGCTTTGACCGACGACCTGAGCTTCCTCCTCGCGCGGGCCAACGCGATCTCCCTCGCCGCAGGGAATGCCGCGCTCGCCGTCCACGGCCTGAAGGCCAGGTCCTACTCGGTGCTGGTGCTCACGACCGGTGATGCGCGTCCCTCACAGCGCGAGATCGCCGAGTTCCTCCGGCTCGACCCCAGTCAGGTGGTGAGTCTGGTCGATGACCTGCAATCTCGCGGCCTGGTGGAGCGCCGTACGGATCCTGCCGACCGGCGAGCCAACGTCGTCGTCGCGACGGATGCCGGTCGTCGCCTCGCCTCGGTGGCGCGTGGGTCCGCACGGGCCGCCGAGGAGCAGGTGCCCCGGCAGCTCACGCCCGACCAGCGGCAGACGCTCGCCGCACTGCTCAGGGTCTTGGCCTTTCCCGAGACCTGAGTCCCACCTCCCGGGTCCCGGGTTGCGAGTGGCGCCAACCGTTCGCACCTCCGTCAGGCGAACATGGCCGGGGCGGTCAGCGCGACATCGCCGGCCGGTAGACGTCGAGCGCGGCCGGCTCGATGGTGATCCTCGTGCGGTAGCCCGGACCGGGGTGGTCGGCGGATGCCTCGGACGACGCCTCGAGCGCCACCTCGCCGGCGTGAGCGAACCCGGGCGACTGCCCCTGCCGCGGGCGGACGATCACGTCGAGCGACGTGGCGGTGAACATGTCGATGCGCTGCGGGAGCAGCCGGAGCCACCGGAGCACGGCGCTCGTGCGCCGCCCGAACGCCAGCGACGCCGCCGCGCGCACCCTCGATCCGGCATGCAGTACGCGCACGTCGAGCACGCCGCCGTCGAGCCGGCGTCGCTGCAGCGGAGCCGCGGTGCCTGGATCGTTGGGTCCGACGCCGACGAACAGCGACCAGACGCGTGCGCGACGGCCGTCGACCACGACGGTCACCGGCTCCGACCGCCGCAGCACGCGCCACGCCGCGATGATCCCGGCGATCCACTTGCCCCAGCGGCCCTCGAGCTGTTCGCGTCGGACGACGAAGTCGGCGTAGACGCCGACCGAGGCGGTGTTCAGCACGGTGATCGGATCGCCGTCCCCGAAGGTGAGCTCTGCGACATCCGTTCGCACGCCCTCGCCGCGTTGCAGCGCATCGATCGCGAGATCGACGGATGCCGCGCCCGCCGAGCGTGCGAAGTGGTTGAACGTGCCGCCGGGCACGACGAGCAGGGGGAGTCCCGCCTGCCGCGCCAGGTGGGCGACGGTCGAGACCGACCCGTCGCCACCGCACACGCCGATCACCCTCGGTGGCTCGGGCCGGGCGAGCGCCGCTCGCACCGCGGCTCTCGGATCGTCGTCGGCGTCGAGCACCCGCACCTCCGCGAGCGGCAGGCGATCGGAGATGACGCGCAGCGGATCGGCGCGCACGACGCTCGTGCCCGACGACCGGTTCACGACGATGAACACGCCCTCGCCCTCGGTCGAGGCGGGCAACGCCCGGTCGTCGCCGGTCGGCGGCGGCAACTCGGGCTCGTCGGGATGCGGCGGCACGACGACCGCGCTGATCCCCGCGACACCGACGCCGAGCGCGAGGCCCCCGACCACGTCCGAGAGCCAGTGCGCGCCGACGTGCAGGCGGGAGTATCCGACCCCGAGCGCAACCGGCGCGATCGCCGCGCCGATCTTCGGGCGCTCGAGCGCCACTCCCGCGGCGAACGCCGCAGCACTCGCGGAGTGCCCCGAGGGGAACGAGGGCGTGATCGGCGGCTTCGGCAGTCGCCGCCCGATCGGCACATCCGCCAGGAGCGGGCGATCGCCACCGAACACCTGCTTGGCGATGAGGTTCGTGAGCGCGCTCGCGCCGAGCAGCGACGCGAGCCCACGCACGCCTGCGCGTCGCCTCCGCGTCACGATCAGCACGCCGGCGAGCGTCCACCACAGCACGCCGCGGTCGGCGAAGCTCGTGAGCTGCGACCAGAAGCGGTCGACCATGGGATGCGTGTGCCGCCGGTTCACGAACCGGCCGGTCGCGGCATCCGCTCGTCGTACCCAGCGCGGAAGGATCCGGGTGCGTCGCACGGCGACGCGCAGATTCGTCAGGGCCACGCCGTCAGCGTAGGCCCGGCGATCGGCTGCGTCACGGGGTTGCGGTGACGCCGAATCGGCGCAGCCAGTCGAGCAGGCCGACGGTCAGCGACAGGGTGGGAAGCTCGTCGGGGGCGAACCACCGGGCGTCGGCAGCGTCGTCGGCCGCGCGGAGCTCGCCCGAGACGACCTCGGCCAGGAAGTCGTGCGCCTCGAACACCGTGCCGTCGGTCGACGGCAGCTCGACCACCCCGAGTTCGCGCACCACGCGAACGGTGAGCCCGGTCTCCTCGAGCACCTCACGGGCGGCCGCCTGTGCGTGCGTCTCGCCGGGCTCGACCCGTCCGCCCGGGATCGACCAGCGCCCGCTCTGCGGCTCGTGGCCGCGCAGGACGAGCAGCACGCGGCCCGCGGCATCCGTCACGACCGCGCCGGCGGCCTGAATGCGTCGCATGGTGCGAGCGTAACCGGCAGGTGGCGCAGGCTCAGGCGATTCGGTCGGAGACCGCGTGCCCTCAGAGCAGCCCGAGCTCCATGGCTCGCGTGACGGCGCGCGTGCGGTCGCCGACCTCGAGCTTCTCGAAGACGTGCAGCAGGTGTGTCTTGACGGTGGCCTCGCCGATGAAGAGATCGCGGGCGATCTCGGGGTTCGAACGACCCTCGGCCACGAGTCGCAGCACCTCGCGCTCGCGCGGCGACAGCGAGGGCGTGTCGGATGCGGCGCCCTGCCGCACCCGCGACACCAGCTTCGCCGCGATCGACGGCGCAAGCACCGTCTCGCCGGCGACCACCGAGCGCACGCCCGCCAGGATCTCGTCCTCGGGTGCCGCCTTCAGCAGGTACCCGGAGGCTCCGGCCTCGATCGCGCCGAGGATGTGCTCGTCGGTCTCGTAGGTCGTGAGGATGAGCACCTTCGCCTGCGGTCGATCCTCGAGGATCCGCGCAGTCGCCTCGGCGCCGTCGAGGCCCGGCATCCGGAGGTCCATGAGCACCAGGTCGGGCTCCAGCTCGACCGCCAGCCGTACCGCCGCCACGCCGTCGGCAGCCTCGCCGACGACCTCGATGTCTTCCGCTGCCGACAGGAGCCCCACGATGCCGGAACGGACGATGGGGTGGTCGTCGGCCACGAGGACACGGATCATGCTCCGAGCTCCTTCTGCCTCATCGGCACGGTCGCCCGCAGCACGGTGCCCTTCGTCTCGCCGGGCTCGAGGCGCAATCGTCCCCCGACGAGGGCGAGGCGCTCCCGCATGCCGCTCACCCCGAATCCCGAGTCCTCGTCGGCACCCGCCGGGCCGATGCCGTCATCGGTCACGGTGAGCTCCACCTCGCCCTCGCGCGCCGCGACCTTCACCCGGGCGGATGCCGCCTGCGAGTGCTTGCGGACGTTCGCGAGCGCCTCCTGCGTGCAGCGCAGCAGCACGACCTGCAGGTCGCGGTCGAGCGGCAGCTCGTCGACCTCCGTGATAACGCGCACCCCGGTCTCGCGCTCGAAGCGCTCGCCGAGCCGGACGAGCGCGTCCTCGAGATCGGACTCGACGCGCACGGGCGCGTTGGCCGCGACGAGCGCACGCGACTCGCCGAGCGCCTCGCGGGCGGTCTGCTCGATGAGCGCGATCGTCTCGGTCGCGGCATCCGTCGGTTCGATCTCGCGGGCGGCTCGTTGGGCGAGCAGCACGAGCCCGGTGAGGCTCTGCGCGAGCGTGTCGTGGATCTCGCGGGCGAGCCGCTCACGTTCGCTGGTGACGCCGGCATCCCGGTGCATCGACGCGAGCTCGTCCTGGGCCGCCTCGAGCTCGGCGAGCAGTCGGGCGCGCTCTTGGCCGTACTCCTCGATCCGCGTGATCCAGAGGCCCAGCGCCAGGCTGAACGCGAGTGAGAGCACCGCGATGGCCGCTGCGACCAGGATGTTCAGGAAGTCGCCCCACGCCCAGTAGCCCACGAACACGCCGACCGCGACCATCACGTTGGAGATGATCGCGGTGCGCATCCCGGCCGCGGCCACCCACACCAGCGGGTAGGCGAGCGCCTGCAGGAACGAGAGGAACGGCTCGAACGAGATCCCGATCCCGACGATGACGGCGAGCGCCGCCGCATGGACGAGATCGAGCGGGGTGCTCGGGCGGCGAACGAGCCGCCGCCCGAGCAGCGCGTAGAGCACGAGCAGCGCGGCGATCGACACCCATGCGCCGTAGTCCGTCACGCCGTAGGGCGGATCGATGGCGAGCATCCCGCCGGCGACCACTGCGATGCCGATGACCGCGGCATCCCACCATCGCACGTTCACCATGGCACTACTCTCGCACCGGATGCCGCGTCAGCTCGTCGCCGGGCCCGAGGCTCGCCGCTCAGGCATCCCGCCGGATCCAGCGGAAGGTGAGCCGGCTCAGCACCAGGCCGATGACCAGCCAGATCGCGAGGGCGATCGCGACGCCCGGGAGGTTCCACGACTCGTTCTGTTCGAGCACCTCCCACCCATCGGGCAGGAACACGTACCGCATGCCCTGGGCGATCCACTTCAGCGGGAAGAGGCTCGCGAAGTTCTGCAGCCACTCGGGAAGCATGTTCCACTGCAGGTACACGCCCGAGATGAACTGCAGGAGCAGCACGATCGGGATCACCACGGCGGTCGCGCTCTTGCCGCTGCGGGGAACGGCTGAGAGGGCGATCCCGACGAGCGCGCTCGTGACGAGGCCCAGCACGAACACCCATGCGAACGTCAGCCACTTCTCGGGCTCGGTCGGCAGCTGGATGCCGAGCACGAGCCAGCCGGCGAGGATCAGCAGGCCGACCTGCAGCACGCCCGTCACGAACACCTGGCCGATCTTGCCCAGGAAGTAGCTGATCGGTGACAGCGGAGTGCCGCCGAGCCGCTTCAGGGTGCCGTTGCTCTTCTCCATCGCGATGTCGACCGCGAGGTTCTGGACGCCCGAAAGCAGGATGCCGGCCGCGATCATGGCCGGCAGGTAGTACGCGCCGACCGAGATCTGCGACCCGGGCGGGCCGATCTCACCCGAAGCGCTGAACGCCGCACTGAAGATCGCGAGCATCACGAACGGGAACGCGAACGTGAAGAACAGCGTGTCGGGGGAACGGAAGTAGGTCTTGGTTTCGTAGCCGATGCGCGATGCACCGAGCGTCAGCATGCTCACGCGAGCACCTCCTCGGATTCGGCAGCGGGATCGACGCTGCGTACGAGCTGCAGGTAGACGTCTTCGAGGCTCGGGCGGATCACCTCGAGCCCGTCGGGTTCACGGCCGAGTTCGGCGACGACGGATGCCACGAGCCGGCCGGGCTCGTCACTGCGACGCTCGTGGACGAATCCCGAGGCGTCCCGCCAGCGAACGACGGGAACCCTGGCCTCGGAGCCGCCGATCTCGTGGACGCCGCCCATCGCCACCAGCCTGCCGCCTGCGATCACTCCGGCTCGATCGGCGAGCTGTGCCGCCTCCTCGAGGTAGTGCGTCGTCAGCAGGATGGTGGTTCCCTCGGCTTTCAGGCGGCGGATGAGCTGCCAGAAGTGCTGCCGTGCCTCAGGGTCGAACCCGGTGGTGGGCTCGTCGAGGAACAACAGCTCGGGCCGTCCGACGATGCCGAGCGCCACGTCGACGCGTCGTTGCTGTCCGCCCGAGAGCTTCGCGATGCGCGTCTTCGCCTGGGGTTGAAGCCCGACGGCGGTGATGACCTCGTCGACATCGCGCGGGTCGGGGTAGAAGCCGGCGAAGTGCGCGAGCAGCTCGGCGACCGTGAGGAGTCCGGTCTCGCCCGTCGACTGGAGTACGATGCCGAGCCGGGCCTTCCAGTCCAGGCCGCCCTTGGCGGGGTCCGTGCCGAGCACGCTCACCGCGCCGCTCGTGCGAGTGCGGTATCCCTCGAGGATCTCGATCGTCGTCGACTTGCCGGCTCCGTTCGGTCCGAGCAGGGCGAAGGTCTCACCGTGCCGGATCTCGAAGCTCACGTCATCGACTGCAGTGGTGGGGCCGTAGGTCTTGCGGAGGTTCCGCACGCTGACGGCCACGTCGTTCGTCGTCATGATTCCACCGTGGCAGCGCCGGCGCCGGGGCGGCAGCCGTGGATCGTCGGATTTCCGCCCTCCACCGATCGGTGGATGCGTCAGTGCGGAAGCACCAGCGAGACGCCGAGCGCGATCATGACGACGGCGATCCCGCCGTCGAGGATCCGCCACGCGCGCGGGCTGCCGAGGAGGCCGCCGAGCAGCCGTGCGCCGTACGCCAGGCCGAAGAACCAGAGGAGGCTCGCGGCACCGGCGCCGAGCGCGAAGGCCCATCGTTGGTCGCCGTGCGTGCTCGCCACCGATCCGAGCAGGAACACCGTGTCGAGGTACACGTGCGGATTGAGCCAGGTGAGTGCGAGACACGTTGCGATGGCCGCCCCGAGCGATGATCGCTGGTCGAGGAGCGCCGCCGAAGGCGACTTCTGCTGGTCGAGGAGCGCCGCCGAAGGCGACTTCTGCTGGTCGAGGAGCGACGCCGAAGGCGACTTCTGCTGGTCGAGGAGCGACGCCGACGGCGACTTCTGCTGGTCGAGGAGCGCCGCCGAAGGCGACGCGTCTCGAGACCCCGAACCCCCATCTCCCCGGCCGGCAGCTCCGACGAGCGCCGCACCCGTCGGCCGGATCGCGCGTCGGGCCGCGAGAAGCCCGTAGATCACGAGGAACGCCGCTCCTGCCCAACGCACCACCTCGACGAGCCAGGGCACCGCCTGCAGCACCGCACCGATCCCCGAGACCCCCACGACGATGAGCGCCAGATCGCTCAGCGCGCAGATTGCGGCGACGGCGAAGACGTGCTCGCGACGCAGGCCCTGGCGCAGCACGAACAGGTTCTGCGCGCCGATCGCGATGATCAGCGAGAACCCGAGCCCGAGGCCCGCGACGACGACGGTGAGTGGCACGCGTTCACCCTACGAGCGCCCGATCCTGCAATCCAGCTCAAGATTCTTCATTCCCATTAGCATGGCTGCAGATGGAAATTCCGTTCGACCTCGCCCGCACGCTCGCCGTCGTCATCGACGAGGGCACGCTCGACGCAGCTGCCCGTCGACTGCGACTCACGCCGTCGGCGGTCTCCCAGCGCATCAAGGCGCTGGAGCACCAGCTCGGACGCGTACTGCTCGTGCGCAGCAAGCCGGTTCGAGCAACGGATGCCGGAACCGCCGTCGTCCGTCTCGCGCGTCAGCTGGCGCTGCTCGAGCACGACGCGCTCATGGAGTTCGGCGTCGACGCGCCGTCAGATCGTCGCGTCTCCATCGCCTTGGCGGTGAACGCCGACTCGCTCGCGACCTGGTTCCTGCCCGCGCTCGCGCGCGTGTCGGAGCGGCATCCGATCGTCTTCGACCTGCACCGCGACGACCAGGATTTCACGGCGGGATTCCTCGAGTCGGGCACCGTGATGGGCGCCGTCACCTCGCAGGCGGCGGCGGTGGCCGGATGTCTCGTCCGCCCGCTCGGGCTCATGCGCTACCAGGCGGTCGCGGCGCCGGCGTTCGCCCGTCACTGGCGGCTCGACCACGGCGACGGCCGCGAAGGCCTCGCCGGCGCGCCGGTCGTGGACTTCGACCGTCGCGACGACCTGCAGCGTGACCACCTCGTCGCCCGCGGCGTCGACCCCGACCTTCCGCCTCGTCACTACGTTCCGGCGTCGAACGACTTCGCCGCCGCGATCAAGCTCGGGTTGGGCTGGGGAATGCTTCCCGGGTTCCAGTGCGACGCCGAGCTCGAGCGCGGTGAACTCGTGCGTATCGGCGGTGCACCGATCGACGTGCCACTGTACTGGCAGCAGTGGAACCTGCGCTCGCCGCTCCTCGACGCGATCGCCCACGAGCTCGCGGTCGAGGCCCGTCGAGCGCTGCGGAACCCGCACGTGCAGCAGGAATCCGACGCCTAGCGTCTCTCTCGGAATCGGGCAACCCCCTGCACGTCAGCGGCATACGCGACGTTCACTGGAATCAGGAAAGGGCAGACCGCCCCCACTCGGGAAGGAGTCCGATCATGGGTGTCGGAGACCGCATGGAGAACACTGGCGAAGACCTCAAGGGCAAGGCGAAGGAAGCCTGGGGCGACGCCACGGACGACAAGCGCATGGAGACCGAGGGCAAGATCGATCAAGCCAAGGCCGACATGAAGAACAAGGTCGAAGACGTGAAGGACGCACTCAGCGACGACAAGCGCTGACCGGCTCGCGAATCGGCTGATTCGCGCCGCCCCTGCGGGGGCTCACGGACGAACGCCCGCCGGCCGGGGAGGGGGACCTCCCGGTGGCGGGCGTTCCTCATGCGCGTCGGCTAATCGGGATCCTCGATCTTGAACCCGATCTTCAGCGTGACCTGGAAGTGGGCGACGGCACCGTCCTCGAGCTCTCCTCGCACCGAGACCACCTCGAACCAGTCCATGTTCCGAATGGTCGCGGCGGCGCGCGCGACGCCATTGCGGATCGCGGTGTCGGTGCTGTCGGGCGACGTACCGACGATCTCGGTGACGCGATAGGTGTGGTTGCTCATCCGACCCTCCTCCGGCGCGGGGACGCCGTCGTCCCCGCTGTGCCGACGTTACCCCACGACCCGATTGCAGGGTATGCCTGCTCCGCCCTCGACACTGAACAACACTGGACTCCTTGTTCAGTAACGCTTAACATGAAGGGGTCACCCGACCGGGACAGCAAGCCGCGATGACGCGCCCCGAGACGTTCGGGATGGCGATGGGAATCAAGGAGGATGAACACAGCCATGACATCACTGCAGCCGGGCCAACCCATTGTGTTCCGTAACGGCATCGTGCTCACGATGGACGATGCCGACACCGTCCTTCGGGACGGAGACGTTCTCGTGGTCGACGGAAGGATCGCCGACGTCGGAGTCGGACTGACGGTGCCCGACGGCACGTTCGAGATCGATGCGAAGGGCGGCATCGTGTTGCCGGGCTTCGTCGACACCCATCGTCACATGTGGCAGACCGCGATGCGCGCCTACGGCGCGGACTGGACGCTGACCCAGTACTTCGTCTGGTACTACCTGCAGCACGGAATCAAGTTCCGCCCCCAGGACTACGCCGCCGGCAACCTCATCTCAGCGCTCGACGCGATCGAGTCCGGGGTCACGACGACGCTCGACTGGTCGCACGGGCTGAGCTCGATCGAACACGGCGAGGCCGCCTACGACGCGCTCGCGAGTTCGCCGGGCCGCTATGTCTTCGCATACGGGAACATCCACCAGTCGCCGTGGGAGTGGACGGCGGATCCCGCCATCCAGTCGCTGCTCACGCGTGCACGTGACGATTCACGGCTGTTCGGGGCGCAGATCGCGTTCGACGTGCCGAACCAGGACGAGAACTTCCCCGAGCTCGCCGCATATCGCGTCGCCGAGGAACTCGGACTGCGGGTCACGACGCACGCGGGCGTCTGGGGCGCGACGAACGACTGGGGCATCAGGAACGCGTACGACGCCGGCGTCATGAAGGAGGGCTACACCTACGTGCACGCCGCCACCCTGACCGACGAGTCGTATCAGAAGATCGCCGCGACGGGCGGCAACGTCTCATTGGCGACCGAGTCCGAGGACACGTGCGGCCAGGGCTACCCGCCGATCCACAAGCTGCGCCAGTACAGCATCCCGGCCTCCCTCTCGGTCGACACCTCGGTGTGGGTGAGCGCCGACCTGTTCTCCGCGATGCGGGCGACGATCAATGCCGACCGAGCGCTGGAGCACCTCACGGCGCACCGACTCGAACCGGCCCTGACGATCACGCATGTCCAGCTCCGTGCGAAGGATGTCGTGCGGATGGCGACCCGTGGCGGGGCCGAGGCGCTCGGCAAGGGCGACCAGATCGGCAGCCTCGAGAAGGGGAAGCTCGCCGACGTCATCCTCCTCAAGAACGACGACTCGCCGACGTGGGCGCCGCTCATCAACCCGTGGGGTCAGGTCGTCTACCAGTCGCAGCGAGGCGATGTGCACACCGTGCTCGTCGGCGGCGAAGTGGTCAAGCACGAGGGCAAGCTCACCGCCGGCGATCTCGAGGGCACGAAGCGCAAGCTCGACGAGACGGTGTCGTACCTCGAACAGGAGGTCGGAGACGACTGGGAGGCCGGCCAGTACCCCGAGATTCCCGAGACCGAGGTGCTGTACAACCCGTACCAGTACAAGAAGGGCGAGGGTGCACCCGACGCGGACGGCGAAGCGGCACAGGACGCGGAAGAGGAAGGCGCCCAGGTGGGTTGACGCCGCCGATCGACTGAAGCCGCCACTCGTCGTCCCCTCGAGTGGCGGCTTCGTGCTGGAGGACGAGCGCCGAGCTGTTCATGCGGTCGAACCACGAGTGCTGCGCGCCACGGCGGGTCGTCGCGGCGCGCAGCATCCCTCGGGCGGGTCAGGCCGTCGCCGACGGCACCTCGTTCCGGGCGAGGATGCGGTGGAGCGCGCCGTCGAGCTCGCCCTCGGCGTGGGCGGTCGCGTCGGCTCGCCACGCCACCACGCCGTCGGGGCGAACGAGCACCGCCCCGGTCGGTGCGATGCCGTACGCTGCCTCGAACTCGCCGTCGGCCGCGACGAGGTCGCCGTCGGCCGCCACCCGGTATGCCGTGACCTCCGAGCCGAGGGCCCGGCTCGCGGCATCCTTCCAGGCCTGGCCTTCCGCCCCCGCGAGGAGCACGAAGCCGCCCCCGAACACGTCGAGCGTCGACACGCGTCGACCGTCACGGTCGACCCAGAGATGCGGCGCCCGTGCGCCGAGCGGGGCGCCCGGCTCACGCGGGTTCTGGGTCACGGGCTTCTCGGACGGCACCGAGTCGACGATCGCCTCGGACGCGTACACGGGGCCCAGCTCGATGGCGACGTCGTCGAGCGGCTCCTCGATGTCGTCCTTGCCCAACGTCGGGTCGACCCGCAGCACGTAGCGCGAGTACGCCTGCTCGGAGGTCATCTCGCCGGCCGGACGTCGCTCCTGCTCATAGGACGCCAGCAGGTCCTCGCCCGCCTTCCCCTGCAGCACCGCGGCGAGCTTCCACGCCAGGTTGTGGGCGTCGACGATTCCGGTGTTCCCTCCGAAGCCGCCCGTGGGCGGCATGACGTGCGCGGAGTCGCCGACGAGGAAGACGCGGCCCTTCTGGTAGTGCTCCGCCCAGCCGGCGGATGCCGCCCACTGCTGCACGCTCTCGATCGTGATCGGCAGGTCATCGGATGCGCCGAGCGCGGTGCGCACGTACCGCACGCACTGCTCCGTGTCGGCGTTCGCTCCGACATCCGGGATCTTCTCCCCGTTCTCGTCGAGCGCGGAGAAGACGACGAGGAATCCACCGTCCCGGGTGATCGCGTAGCGGAAGAAGCCCAGCAGGCCGGGCTGGTTGACGTAGATGACACTGAGGTTGCGGTCGCCGATGAGGGCATCGATGTCGGCCTTGAAGTAGATCGTGATGCAGTTCGCGAAGTCGCCGCGACCGAGCATCCGTATGCCGAGTTGCTCGCGGATCGTGCTGTGCGCGCCGTCGGCCGCGATGAGGTAGGCGGATCGGACGAGTTCCTCCTCGCCGGTCCCGCGATTGCGGATGACGGAGCGGACACCCGTCTCGTCCTGCTCGAAGCTCACGAGCTCGGTCGAGAACCGATGCTCGGCGCCGAGGCTCTCCGCCTTCTCGCGCAGGATCGGTTCCAAGCCGATCTGCGTGATGAACAGGCGCGGCTCAGGGCTCAGGTGGTCGACGCCCTCGTTGACGTTCTTCTGGAAGTACACCAGCTCCTTGCCGCCGAGTGCTTCGACCGCCATGATGGCGCCGTTCTGCACGAACTCGAGCGCTGCCGCCTCGCGGACCACGTCGCCCAGATCGACCTCACGGAAGATCTCGGTCGTGCGTTGGTGCAGCATGGCGGCCCTGGGATGGATGGCCGTGCCCCGGTGCTTCTCGACCACGAGGCTCTTCACACCCTGGGACCCGAGCAGCACCGAGGCCGTCAGTCCGATCAGGCTTCCTCCGGCGATGAGCACCGGAACTTCGATTTCGTTCACCGTACCTCCTTGGACAGTTCCCGGATATCGCAAGCGGTGACGCTCGGCGGTATGCCGAGGAAAGACAGCTGTCACCAAAATGTGCAGTGTCGCTGAATGACTATGTATGCATGGTCCTCCGGCTGCCCCGAAGTGTCAAGGCTCACTAAACAGGCCGAGCCCGGCCGGTGCCTCCGAAGGCGTGGGACCGATCAGGAGAACAGCGTCTGCAGCCGCTGCACGCCCTCGAGCAGTGGCGCATCGCCGAGCGCGTAGCTGAAACGCAGGTACCCGCTGGGACCGAACGCCTCGCCCGGCACGGCGGCGACCTCGGCCTGCTCGAGCATGAGATCGGCGAGTTCGAGGGAGGTCGTGGGGGTGACGCCGCCCCACTCGCGACCGAGCAGGGCCGTGACGTCGGGGTACACGTAGAACGCGCCCTGGGGGACGGGCACCGTGACGCCGTCGATCCGGGACAGTTCGTCGACGATCACGCGTCGACGCCGATCGAACGCCTGCCTCATCTCCTCGACGGCGTCTTGGGGGCCCGTGAGCGCGGCGATCGCGGCGCGCTGCGAGATGTTGGACACGTTCGACGAGAGGTGGGACTGCAGGTTGGCGGCGCCCTTGATGACATCGGCGGGGCCGACCATCCAGCCGAGGCGCCATCCGGTCATCGCGTAGGTCTTCGCCACTCCGTTCACGAGGATGGTCTGGTTCGCGAGCTCCGGCACGGCCTCGACGATCGAGACCGCCCGCGGTGCTGCGCCGCCTGGCGCGTCGGCGTAGGTGAGGTTCTGGTAGATCTCGTCGGTCACCACCCAGATGCCGTGCTCGAGCGCCCACTCGCCGATCGCCTTCACCTGGTCGGGCGGGTAGACGGCGCCGGTCGGGTTCGAGGGCGACACGAACAGCAGCACCTTCGTGCGGTCGGTGCGCGCGGCCTCGAGTTGGTCGACCGTGGCGAGGTATCCCTGATCGGCTCCCGCGAACACGTCGACCTGGGTGCCGCCCGCGAGCTTGATCACCTCGGGGTAGGTCGTCCAGTAGGGCGTGGGAACGAGCACCTCGTCGCCCGGGTCGAGCAGCACCTGGAAGGCCTGGTACACCGCCTGCTTGCCGCCATTGGTGACGACGACCTGGCCGGGAGACACCTCGAGGCCCGAGTCGCGCAGCGTCTTGGCGGCCACCGCCTCACGAAGCTCGGGCAATCCGGCGGCAGGCGTGTACCGATAGTTCTTCGGGTCGCGCGTCGCCGCGAGCGCCGCCTCGACGATGTACTCGGGCGTCGCGAAATCGGGCTCGCCTGCGGCGTAGGAGATGACCGGGCGGCCCTCGGCCTGCAGCGCCTTGGCCTTGGCGTCGACCTTCAGCGTTGCGGACTCGGCGATGGCGGCGATGCGGGCGGAGAGGCGGGCGGGTTCGGTCACGCTCACAGCCTAGGGCGAGCGGATGCCGCGGGACAGCCGATCCCGAACTGGGACATTCGTCCCCCTTCTGCTACGCTGCGCCGCGGGATGACGCACCCCCGACGACCCCTGCGCGCCGGGGGGGCGCTCCTGGTCCTGCTCGCTCTCGGCGCGGGGCTCGCGTTCCTGCTCACCGATGCGCTCGGCATCCGGTCGGAACGGTCCGAGATCCCCGCCGAGACGCTCATGGCTGCGCCCCAGGCGCCCATCGCGTTGCCCCCGGCGTTCGCGACGGTGACGGCACCCGCATCGACTCGGGTGGGCATGGCGGTTGATGAGCTCCGCGACGCCGTCGCCGCCGCGGGCGCCACCGACGGCACCGCCACGCTCGACGTGGTGCTCGAGGGCAGCGGCGAGACCGCGGCATCCGAGGGCGAAGACACGTACCGGCTCGAGGGGACGCCTGACGCGCTGCGTGTCGTCGCGGCATCCGAGGCGGGTGCGGCCCTGGGTGTCTACGACCTCGCCGCCGCCGTGCGCGACGGCCGTCCCGTCGACGATCGCCTCGGCGAGGTCGTCGAATCCGAGCTCGGATTCCGCATGGTCGACCTCGGTGCCGTCGGCGTCACGGTCGACGAGGACGAGTGGGCCGCTGGCGACGACTACTCGCACAACTCGAAGGCGTTCGCCGACGTGATCCTGCCCGATGCGCCCTACATCGACGAGACGGCGCTCGCGCTCGCCCGCGCGGACTTCGAGGCGTACGTGCGGCACGTGCTCGCCGAGGGCTACAACGCGATCGCCATCCCGGGCCTCGTCGAGTACCTGACGTTCTCGGAGGTCGGGGACGGCGACGACGTGTACGGACCCGACGACGAGCACGTCGCCCGCGCTCATGCGATGCGCGAGGCGTTCGGGCCGATGTGGGAGTTCGCGCACGACGCGGGCCTGCGCGTGTTCTATCGCACCGACATGCTCACGCTCACCACGCCGCTCGAGGCGTACCTCACCGAGCGGTTCGGCGGACTGGCCACCGACGATCCGAAGTTCTGGGACGTCTACGCAGCCGGACTCGACGAGCTCTACGAGGCGATGCCGTACGTCGACGGCGTGCTCATCCGCATCGGCGAGGCGGGCCGCGTCTACGACCTGCCCGGCTGGGACTACTACTCCGAGCTCGCGGTCACGACGGTCGACTCGGTCCGCGCGATGCTCACGGCGTTCACCGAGCAGGCCGATCGTGCCGATCGCGAGGTGATCTTCCGCACCTGGAGCGTCGGCGTGGGCGCCGTCGGGGACATGCACACGAACGACGACTCGTATCGGGCGGTGCTCGATGGCATCGCGTCCGACCGTCTCATCGTGTCGACGAAGTACACGCTCGGCGACTTCTACAGCCACCTCCCGCTCAACCACACGCTGGAGGTCGGCGACCACCGCCGCATCGTCGAGTTCCAGAGCCGCCGCGAGTTCGAGAACTTCGGCGCGTTCCCGAACGACCTCGGCGTGCTCTATCAGGAGGCGCTGCAGCGGTTCATCGCCGCGAACCCGAACCTCGAGGGCATCTGGACCTGGACCCAGGATGGCGGTCCGTGGCGCGCCGGCCCGCTCTCGCTCGAGCTGAAGGCCGGCTTCTGGCAGCTCTACGAGCTCAACACCGAGCTCGCCGTGCGCCTCGCGCGTGACCCCGGTGCCGACCCCGCGCAGCTCACGGCCGATTGGGCACGCCGCTGGTTCTCCGACGACCCCGCCACCGTGCAGGCCATCGGCGAGGCCATGGCGCAGTCTCGCGAGGCGATCGCCGCGGGCCTCTACATCGGCCCGTTCGCGGATCGTCGGGTCTTTGCGATCGGCCTCGAGCCGCCGCCCATGATGTGGATCTTCGAGTGGGACATCGTCACTGGCGACAGCGCGGTGCTCGACGTGATCTACGACGTCAGCCGCGATGAGCTCGACGAGGCCATCGCAGGTGGCGACCTGGCGAGTGCGGCCGTCGAGCGCATGCGCGAGGCGGTGACTGGAACGGATGCCGCCACCTGGCGCGATCCTGCGCTGCGCACCGCGTTCCTCGACACGCTCGAGTACCAGGCGTCGACCTACGCGATGCTGGGTGATTACCGCGAGATGTTCCTACGCCAGGCGCAGTGGCACGACACGGGGGAGCAGTCGGCGCACGACGCATGGGATGCCGCGCGGCGCGCGTTCGAGGCATCCGCCGCCGCGCACCAGGCCGCCTACGCGGGCGACCCCTACTATCCGGCGTACAACCTCGTCGCGGCGCAGCTCGGCGTGGACCGCGCCGAGCGCGACCTGCCGATGGCGTGGGCCGCCCGCATCCTGCTCGTGCTCGTCGCCGCCTGGATCGCGTACGGCATCGCCGCCGGGGCTGCGCGTGCCGGCTGGCCGGGCGCCCGTGCCGCACGCGCGCTCTGGGTCGGCGCCACCCGTCCGTGGCGCGCCGCGGAGGCGACCGAGGGACTGACGCGTGTCGACCGCGCGCTGGTGGTCGGCGTGCCCGCCCTCGCGCTCGTGGCGAGCCGCGGCATCCAGACCTGGTTCCTCGCGCCGTCGCACCTCGCGGTGTCGCTCGGCGCGTGGGCGGTGTTCGTGCTCGTGCTGCTGTTCGCGCTGCGCAGCCGGTCGGCGTGGCCGGTGCTCGCCGCGGTCGGCGGCGCGGCGATGCTGCGCGTCCTGCTCCTGCTCGTGGTCCTCGCGCCGACCGGGCCCGGCGGCTACTGGTTCCACTTCTGGACCGACCCGCTCGCGCGGTCGGCATACGTCACCGTCGCGTTCGCCGCTTTCGGCTGGGTGATCGTGGCGGGTGCCTGGGGGCTCGCCGGGCAGATCGGCGTCCGACGCGCCGTCGCCACGGTGGTCGCCGCGGTCGGCGCCGTGCTCGCGATCATCGGCGCGATCATCGGTCTGATCGGCCTCGAGGCCGCGCTCACGCTCTGGAACGACGAGATGGCCCTGCTGCCGTGGGGTCTCTCGCGCATCCTCGGCATCAGCGTGTACCTCGACATCCCGGCCGACACGGCGTGGTGGGTCGCAGGGGCCGGCGCAGTGCTCGTCGTCGTCGGTTCGCTCGTCGCGCTGTCCGGCGGACGCCGGACGGCCAATGCCGGACGGTCGGCAGGGCTGCCCCTGAGCACATGATCAGCCGCGGCCTCAGAGGTTCTGGCCGATGTCCCAGAGCCGATCAGGCCGGCCGTCGATGGCCTCCGACACCGCGAGCGCCTGGTCATCGGAGAGTGAGGCGACGTAGTCGATCACACCCCGGCCGATTCCCATCCGCAGGGCCTCCGACCTGTCGGGCACGGGCGCACCCTCGGACCCGGCCGCACGGATGCGCTCGTACCCGTCAGTCGCGATCTCGACGAGTTCCTTCAGTCGCTGCGGCACGCGATGGCGGTCGTATTCGTCGGTGATCCAGGCCGTGAGGCCCTTCACCGCGCGGGTGAGCACCCGACTGAGCCCGCGCTGGTACATCACGATGTCGGCACGTTCCAGGATGAAGTGGCGGTGCACGAACTTCAGCACCTCGACTTCGTGCCACGCGAGCCGGTCGAGCGTGAGCGGTCCCGTGCGCGCCTCGCCGGGCGGAGCCGGAACGACCGAGGTCTGCAGGTGGCTGATCCAGCGGTTCGTGAACGACGACAGTGCTCGCTCGGATGCGATCGAACCGTCGAACGGGGTCGCCAGGAGCCCGTCGACGAGGTCCTGCGCGACGACCCCCACGGCTTCTGCGAACGCATCGTCGTCAGCCGCCCACGCGTCGTTGCGGTGGAACTTGCGCCGAAGGCCCTCGAGCGCGGCGCCGGGCGGCGCCGAGCGCAGCGACAGGGCCTCATCGCCGAGCCTGCGCAACTCGGTTGCTCCGTCGACCCATCCTCGGAACTCCCGCGCCACGGCCCCTTGGCTGAGCAGTCCGGCGCGGTAGAAGTCGTCGACGTCGTGGATCGAGTACGCGATGTCATCGGCGATGTCCATCACGGAGCACTCGAGCGACTGCTCGTACTCGGGCAGCCTGCTGCGGGCTTCGGCGAGGTCGACGGCGTCGAGGTCATAGGCCGAGAACTTCACGATGTCGACACCGCCGCCGACGCGCCGCATCCCACGCGGCAGCGGGCCCGAGCCCAAGGCCTGCACGTCGACGAACCGAGTCCACGGATACTTCGCGACCGCCGCACGCACGGCCGCCGTGAGGTTCAGGCCGTGCGGCGCGTTCTCGGTCACGTCGAGCGTCGCGAGGATGCGGTACGTCTGCGCGTTGCCCTCGAACCCGTCGGCGAGGCCGAGCGTCTCGCGGGCGAGCCGATCGAGCACACGCTCGCCGAGGTGACCGAACGGCGGGTGTCCGAAGTCGTGCGCGCTCGCCGCGGCCTGCACCACGACCGCGTCGCAGCCGAGCTCGGCGGCGAGCGGGTGCGCCGGTGACGCGGCATCCGTCAGCGTGATCGCGATCGCGCGTGCCACGGCCGTCACCTTGATCGAGTGGGTGAGCCGGTTGTGGATGAGGGGCCCCGCCTGCGGCTGCGCGATCACCTGCGTGACGGCGGACAGCCGGGAGAAGTACGGCGAGAACCGGATGCGCTCGAGATCGAGGCGGAACTGCGAGTGCTCGCCGGTGACCTCGACGCTCGATCGCGGTTCCGGGACCCGTCGCGTCGCCCGCCCAGCCTGCATCGGCGCCGTCAGCGCAGAGCCGCCTTCAGCTCGTGGCCGTGCACGGTGAGCGCGTAGATCACGAGGACGTCGATCGCGAGCACGATCAGCGACCACCACGGCTGCACGGGAATCAGGAACAGCTGCCCGATGGCGTTCAGGATCACGAGGATGATCGCCACCACTCGCGCCCACGTCGCCCCTGAGAACAGCGCGGCGCCGATCACGACGAGCAGGATGCCGGTGATCAGGTGCCACCAGCCCCAGCCTTGGATGTCGAAGACGAACAGGGCGCCCTCGGGGCTCACGAGGTACGCGCTGTCGGGTTGGGCGAGCGCGATGAATCCGTACAGCACGTCGAAGCCGCCGGCGACGATCAACATGATCGCCGCGAACACGCCCCAGCCGACCCATCCGGTGACGCGGGTGTCTCCGCTGACGCGGGCGTCGCCGCTGACGCGGGTGTCGCTCATGGGAATCCATCCTTCCGTACAACTGGGGACGCCCGGCGATCGCCGCGCGATGCTGCTGCGGCCACCGTAGGGCCCGCACGGATGCCGCGACATCACGCGAATCGGGTGAAACCGGCGCCTTCGGCGCCAGGTGCGGGGCATCCGCTGGTTTTACTCCGCCTTCGGCGTCGCATACACTTGGTGGGGTTGTTGAAGTCAGCCAAGCTTGTCTGCGCCTATTTTCGGGCTTGATCCCCTGAAGAACGACGCAGGTTCGTGCTGTCGGAAACACCCCGCGGAGCTCCCGGTACGCCGGTCGTTCCATAGGGCGGTGGCTCAATTGGTAGAGCAGCGGTCTCCAAAACCGCAGGTTGCAGGTTCGAGTCCTGTCCGCCCTGCGAGCCGGCAGCGAATGTCGGCCCATCGAAAGGTGTACAGGTGGCACGGAAGATCGTCGACGAACCCAGCGAGGATGTCGTCGCCAACGCGAAGCGCGAACGCGCGGCGCGGCGCAACCCCTTCGCACGGATCGCCCTGTTCATCCGGCAGGTCATCGCCGAACTGAAGAAGGTCGTCACGCCGACCCGCCGGGAGCTGTTGAACTTCACGGCCGTGGTGCTCGTGTTCGTCGTCATCATGATGGCGATCGTGTGGGGTCTCGACCAGCTCTTCAGCTGGCTGGTGCTGTTCGTCTTCGGAACGCCGGCGGGCTGATCCGGGCCGTTCGGTCCGAGGTCCGCGTCGGCGAAGGCGCACGAAGCAAAGGAATCGAGAGAAGTGTCAAAGTACGAGCGCGACGACGTCGACTGGGCCACCGCGGCAGAGCAGTCGTCCGAGGTCGACGAGGTCCAGGAGGGCGACACCGCGGAGCACGACGAGGAGTCGGTCGAGCCGGCCGAGCAGCGTGCGGTGCACGTCGTCGACGATGAGGGCAACGACGTCGACCTCGATGCCGTCCTCGATGCGATGGCCGAGGCATCCGACCCCGAGGCCGACGCCGTGATCGACGACGCCCTCGACATCGACTCCGCCGACGAGGCCGAGGCGGCATTCGAGGCGGTCGTCGAAGAGGAGGACACGGTCGTCGACCCCTACGAGGAGTTCCGCAACGAGCTGCGCTTCCTCCCGGGCAAGTGGTACGTCATCCACTCCTACGCCGGCTTCGAGCGCCGCGTGAAGGCGAACATCGAGCAGCGCCGTGAGTCGATGGCCATGGCCGACTACATCTACCAGGTCGAAGTGCCGATGGAAGACGTGGTCGAGATCAAGAACGGCCAGCGCAAGATGGTGACCCGCGTGCGGATTCCCGGCTACGTGCTGGTGCGCATGGACCTCAACGAGGAGAGCTGGTCGGTCATCCGCCACACTCCCGGCGTCACCGGGTTCGTCGGCAACGCGCACAACCCGACCCCCCTGCGCTTCGAGGAGGCCTTCGGCATGCTGAAGAGCCTCGTCGAGATCAAGGACGTCGCGCCCGCGAAGGGCGCGAAGGCAGGCGCCGCCGCCGGAGCAGCCCGCGCCATTCCGGCCGAGGTCGACTTCGAGATCGGCGAGACGATCACCATCAAGGACGGCTCGTTCGCGGGCCTTCCGGGCACGATCAGCGAGATCAAGCCCGAGAGCGGCAAGCTCACGGTGCTCGTGTCGCTGTTCGAGCGCGAGACCCCCGTCGAGCTGAGCTTCGACCAGGTCACCAAGCTGTAGCCCGTTCCGGTCGTCGAGTAGCGCCGCGCGAATTCCGGTCGATGGTCCTATGGATGTCAATTCTTGGTGAGGTCGGTTTTGAGGTCGTTGAAGACTTGGCGGGCGACGTAGCGTTTCAGGGCGCGGATGGTGTCGCGTTTTGAGAGGCCTTCGGTGAGTCTTCGGGTGATGTAGGCGCGGGTGTCGGGGTCGTTCTTCATCCGGCCGATGATGATCATGTGCAGCGCTCGGTTGGCTTGCCGGTCGCCGCCGCGGTGCAGTCGCATCCGGTGGGTTTGTCCGGACGATACTGGGACGGGTGCGGCTCCGCAGAGTCTGGCGAATGCGGCGTCGCTGGTGATCCGGTCGATGTTCTCGGCGGCGGTGATCAGGAACTGGGCGGTGGTGTGGACGCCCAGCCCGGGACGAGCGAGCAGAGTTGGTGCGGTCGCCGTGGTCAGGGCGCGTAGTTCCTGATCTGCGGCGGTGATCTCGTCGTTCAGGGCGGCGACGCGGTGACGTTTCAGGGCATGCTCGGCTGCGTGTGCCGGATCGGCGTACCGCCCGGTGTCGGGTTGGAGTGCGGCCGCGTGTTTCGCGATCGTGGGCAGGCTGAATCGGCGGAGTTGTTCCCGTAGCGGGGTGGGCGCGGTAACGAGGAGGTCCTTGATCTGGTTCAACGCCTGCGTGCGGGACTTCACCGCGGAATTCCGCACCAATGTCAGCATCCGGATCGATTCGATGACACCGGTGGTGTCCTTCGGGATCGCGGTCGCCATCCCGGCGAGGACTTTCTGCGCGGCAGCGATCGCGTCGCTGCGGTCGTCCTTGCCGCGTCGGGCGCGGGTGGCCTTGTCGGTGGTGTTCACTTGGAGGACGTGGATCCCTGCACCGGTCAGCGCCCGAGTCAAGCCGGCACCGTACGAGCTGGTCAGCTCGACCCCGATCCGGTCGATGATCCCGTACGAGCCGGCCCAGTCCACCAGTGCCTGGTAACCGGCCGGCGTCGCCGGGAACGCGGCGTCGCCTTCGAGCCGGCCGTTCAGATCAAGCACTGCCGCGTGATGGGTGTCCGTGTGCGTATCGACACCGACGACGACAGTCGTGCCCGGGACGGGCGCGTTCGGGGTGGGTAGCATGATGGGTGTCTCCTCTCGAGTGATCGATCGGATGACCGCACCGGGCCGGGCGGACAAGACATTGAAGAGTCGGCGGACAGGGTCCTATTAGGTCACATCCCACGCCCGGCCCGGTCTCCCGAACCGACGTGATCGACAAGCCCCGAGCAGGGCCGACAAATCGGCCGAATGACATCACAACGAGTCCGTCGAGTAGCAGGTCAGACCCAGTCCGAGACCGCCACCACCATTCTCAATGTCGAGTAGCGCCGCGCGAAGCGCGACGCGTATCGAGACGCGGTGAGCAGGTCTCGAGACGTCACCGGTCTCGATACGCGTGCCACTGCGTGGCTCGCTACTCGACCACCGGGGGTGCCACTGCGTGGCTCGCTCCTCGACCACCGGGCGTGCTGCTCGACCACCGGGCGTGCCACTGCGTGGCTCGCTACTCGACCACCGGGGCGTGCTGCTCGACCACCGGGCGTGCTGCTCGACCGCCGAACGTCCGCTACTATTGACAGGTTGTGCTCTCGCGCACGACGAGACCACCGCAGCCCGGATCCGCCGGAACCTGCGGGAGAGTGCCCCGATCGGGGCGTTCGAACAGAAAGAGAGAAATCATGGCACCGAAGAAGAAGGTCACTGGTCTGATCAAGCTTCAGATCAACGCCGGCGCCGCGAACCCGGCCCCGCCGATCGGCCCGGCCCTGGGTCAGCACGGCGTGAACATCATGGAGTTCTGCAAGGCCTACAACGCGGCGACCGAGTCGCAGCGCGGCAACGTGATCCCCGTCGAGATCACCGTCTACGAAGACCGCTCGTTCACCTTCATCCTGAAGACCCCGCCCGCCGCCGAGCTCATCAAGAAGGCCGCCGGCGTCGCCAAGGGTTCGGGTGTTCCGCACACCACCAAGGTCGGCAAGCTCACGCAGGCCCAGGTCCGCGAGATCGCCGAGGCGAAGATGGTGGACCTCAACGCCAACGACGTCGACGCGGCGTCGAAGATCATCGCCGGCACCGCTCGCTCGATGGGCATCACGGTCGAGTAATCGGCTCCCGCCGGGTCTCGATACGGCGCTTCGCGCCTACTCGACCACCGGACGCGGATGCCCCAACCGAGGCATCCGACCTTCAGAACTCTCATTCGTGGCAGCGCCCGCCAGGCGCAGATGACCACACTCTCTCAAGGAGAACCAACATGGCACAGAAGTCCAAGGCCTACCGGGCCGCGGCCGAGAAGATCGAGGCCGGCAAGTACTACACCCCGTCCGACGCCGTCGCGCTGGCGAAGGAGACCGGGTCGGCGAAGTACGACTCCACGGTCGAGGTCGCGCTGAAGCTCGGCGTCGACCCCCGCAAGGCCGACCAGATGGTGCGCGGCACCGTCATCCTCCCGCACGGCACCGGCAAGACGGCGCGTGTGGTCGTGTTCGCGACCGGTGCCGCTGCCGAGGCCGCGATCGCCGCGGGCGCCGACGAGGTCGGCGGCGCCGAGCTCATCGAGAAGGTGGCCGGCGGCTACACCGCGTTCGACGCGGCCGTGGCCACCCCCGAGCTCATGGGCCAGGTCGGCCGTCTCGGCAAGGTGCTCGGTCCGCGCGGGCTCATGCCGAACCCCAAGACCGGCACGGTGACGCCGAACCCGGCCAAGGCCGTCGAAGACATCAAGGGCGGCAAGATCGAGTTCCGCGTCGACAAGCACGCCAACGTGCACTTCGTCGTCGGCAAGGCCTCGTTCTCAGAGGACCAGCTCAACGACAACCTCAGGGCCGCCCTCGAGGAGGTCGTGCGCCTCAAGCCGTCGAGCGCCAAGGGCCGCTACATCCAGAAGGGCGCGGTGTCGACCACGTTCGGCCCGGGCATCCCGCTCGACGTGAACGCGATCTGAGCTCACTGCGGCATCCGAAGGGCCCGCCGGTTCACCGGTGGGCCCTTCGTCGTCGGTGCGCGGGCTCAGGCGCGGTCGTCGGGCTCGTCTGCGAGGTCGATCTCCTCGCCCGCGAGGTCGTTCTCGGCGAAGACGGGCTCCTGCTCGCGCGGTGAGCCGCCGGTCGGCCCGTCATTGCCGTCGCCCGCGCCGGCCCAGACCGTCTCACCGGCGACGGCATCATTCACCACCGTCTCCTCCCAGCGCTCCTCGTCCTCGATACCGAGATCGTCGTCGAGGCTGAAGTCATCGTCACGTTCGGTCATGGCGTCTCCTCCGGGTCGGGTTGCATCCGCCCAGTCAACGGTGTGCGGGTCCACGACGGAACGGCCTTGACAGGCTCGTGCGACCTCGCTCGACGTTCGTCACCGGCGATCCGCGAGGAACGCGGCGACACGGGCTGCGAGCTCGGGTCCGGCACAATCATGGCCTGCACCATCGATCTCGGCGAAGCGGGCGTCGGGCATCGCTGCGACGATCGCGAGCGACGCCGATCGTGGGCTCCGAGCGTCTTCGCTGCCTCGCACGACGAGGGTCGGCACGTTGATGGCGGGGAGCGCCTCACGCAGGTCCAGGCTGAGCGTGCGCAGCAGAACTCTCGTGGTCGACGGGCGCCAGTCGGCGAGCAGGCTGCGCGTGAGCTCCCGCCGCCGGGGGTCGGAACCGGGGGCGTAGACCGAGTCGAGGAACGACTCGGCCCACTCGTCGACCGGCGTCTCGATCGTGGCCTCGGCGGGGCGAATGCGCTCGGCGAGCGCCCCCGGGTCGCGGGATCCCGCCCATCCGGCATACGCGCCGACGAGCACGAGTCCGCCGATCGCGCTCGGGTGGTCGCGCGCCGCGACCAATGCGAGCACCGACCCGAGCGAGAGTCCGAGGAGGACCGGGCGGCGCAGGCCGAGTGCCGCGATGAACCCCGCCACGGCGTCGGCCCAGTCGCGGTCCTCCCATGTTTCGGGCACATCCGCGGAACCGCCGCAGCCCGGCGCGTCCCAGGCGATCACGTCGGCGTACGCCGCGAACCGCGCGAGCTCGGGACCCCATGCCCGGGAGTCCTCGAACGCGCCGTGCAGCAGGAACAGCTCGGGGCCCGATCCAGCGCGTCGGTACGTGATGCGGAGGCCAGCGACATCGACGGCGTCCATGACGCCGACCGTACTCCTCCGGTGCGGGGCCGGAAATGGCATGGCGGTCGGGCGGATGCATCGGATGCCGCGTGGTTGCGGCGCTATCGGGCCGGCGGTACGTTTCGCGGAGGATGACGGGCGCTCGCCTGCCCGGCCCGAGTGGCGCGCGCTCGCCGAGGGAGCGACATGAGCTCGTCGGGTGCACTCGACCTCGGCCGGTCCGCGGCCGCGGAGCGACGGTGGGCCGATGCGTACGACCGCCTCACCGAGGCGGAAGCGGAGGCGACCGGGTCGCAGGAGCGAGCATTCACAGGGGCCGACCTCGAACTGCTCGCGACCGTCGCGACCCTCCGCGGGCGGGCGCCCGAGGGCACGGACATCCTGACCCGAGCTCACGAGGCGTACCTCGCCGAGGACGATGCCGTCGGGGCGATCCGCACCGCCGGATGGATCGCCATCGCCCTGATCCAGCTCGGCGAGTTCGCGCGAAGCAGCGGCTGGGTCGCCCGGGGGCAACACCTCGTCGAGGAGCTGTCCGAGCCGAGTTCCGTCGTGGGGCTCGTTCAGGTGACCCCTGCGCTCGCGAAGGTGTTCGCGGGCGAGATCGCCGAAGCGACCAGCGCCTTCGAGGAGATCGCTGCGATCGCCACGCGCTTCCGTGACCGGGAATTGGGTGCGTTGGCCGCATTCGGGCTCGGCCAATGCCTGCTCGCCGCGGGAGCGAGCGGGCCCGGGTTCTCCCGACTCGATGAAGCCATGGTGGCGGTGACGGCCGGCGAGGTCTCCCCGGTTCCGTCCGGAATCATCTACTGCGGCGTCGTCGGGGCCTGCCACATTGCCTTCGACCTCAAGCGTGCGCTCGAGTGGACGGCCGCCCTCGACCGGTGGTGCCGCGCCCAGTCGCAGCTCGTCGCGTTCACCGGCCAGTGCCACGCGCATCGGGCGGCACTCTTCCTCGTGCACGGGGCGTGGGACGAGGCATCCGCCGCCGCGGAGCTGGCGCAAGCGCGGCTTCAGGCCGGCGACTTCGACGCGGCTTTCGGCGCGAACTACCAGCGCGCGGAGCTGCACCGCCTGCATGGCGAGTTCCCGGCCGCGGAGCAGTACTACCAGCGGGCGGGCCAGACGCCGTGGGAGCCGCAACCGGGCCTTGCGCTGCTGCACCTCGCCGAAGGGAACGCGAAGCTCGCGCAGTCGATGATCCGGCGCAGTGCGGGCGGTTCCGATGAGGGGACGCGCCGCAGCCTCCTGCCGGCGATCGTCGAGATCGAGGTCGCAGCCGGTGACCTCGAAGCGGCTCGTCGCGCCGCCGACGAGCTCGCCGCGCTCAGCAGGGCGGCGCCGACCCCGATGCTGACCGCGCTGGCCGCTTCCGCGCGCGGGCAGGTGCTGTTGGCAGAAGGCGATGCCGCCGCCGCGTTCACGGCGCTCCGAGATGCTCACACTGCCTGGCGTTCGCTCGACGCGCCCTACCACGCGGCACGGTGCCGCGTGCTCATCGGCCGCGCCGTGCGCGAACTCGGAGACGATGAGGCCGCGGCCGCGGAGTTCGACGCCGCACGCGTCACCTTCACGGAGCTCGGTGCCGCCCCCGCGCTCGCCGAGCTCGCCGCGCTCGTCGGCGCCGATCGAGTGGGCCCGCTCACCGACCGCGAGGTCGAGGTGCTGCGGCTGGTCTCGACCGGCCTGACGAACCGGGACGTCGCCGGGCGGCTCTCGCTCAGCGAGAAGACCGTGGCGCGGCACCTCAGCAACATCTTCGGCAAGCTGGGCATCTCGTCGCGAGCCGCCGCCACGGCGTACGCGTACGAGCACGGGCTGGTCTGACGCGGCCGACGCGGCCGGTCGGTGCGGGCCCCAGGGCAGCCTGCATACAATGACCCATCCGGCCCGATCCGGAAAATGGGATGTTCGGTCGACGCGGCCGGATCCATGCCGCGCCTACCGTCGTGGTCATGGACATCCCGATCCTCGCCGGCATGATCTCGACCGTGGTCTTCGCGGTCAGCAATCTGCCGATGCTGCGCAAGGCGCTGCGCACCAAGGATGTCTCCTCCTACAGCCTCTCGAGCATCGCCATGATCAACGCGGCGAACGCCGTCTACTCGCTGTACGTGTTCAGCCTGCCCGTCGGTCCGATCTGGGCGCTGCACACGTTCTACGTGATCTCGTGCGCCATCATGCTCGTGCTCTGCGTACGCACCCGGCTGGCGAGGATGCACCAGCAGCAGGCGGATGCCTCAGCCGATGACGCGGAATCCGTGTTCACCGACCACCTCGATGTCGTCGGTCTCGACACCGATGACGCGCGCGCCGCGCGGGCCGCGTGACAACCAGTCCAGCATCTCCTGGACGGATGCCGCGTCGCCTTCGATCTCGGCCTCGACCGTGCCGTCGGATCGATTCCGGATCCATCCGGCGACACCCACCCGCTCGGCCTCGAATCGCGCCGAGTACCGGAATCCCACGCCTTGGACGCCACCGTGCACGACCACTCGCCTGCGGATCACCCCTCAAGCGTACGATGGCGAGTGCCGGCGCGATCCCTGAGCGGTCGAGCCCGGAAGGTCAGCGACATGATGTCGTCCAGTGCAATCGAAGCGGGTCGCACGGCTGCGGCCGAGCGGCGCTGGGGCGATGCCCACGAGGTGCTCGCGCGCATCGACGAGAACGACGGGCTGGCGGCATCCGACCTCGAGCTGCTCGCGAATGTCGCGCTGCTTCGAGGGGAGCCGCCAGCGTCGATCGATGCCTGGTCGCGGGCGTACTCGGCGCATCTCGCGCACGACGACAGCGCGGGTGCGGTCCGTTGCGCCGGATGGCTCGCGCTGCAGCTCATCGAACTGGGCGACTACACGAACTGCGTCGTGTGGGCGGCACGTGCGATGCGGATCGCGAACGCGATGGCGGACCCGGGGGCGCTGGCCGGGTTCGCCCGGCTCGCTCCGGCGGTCGCGCAGCTGGGAAGCGGCGAGCCGGTCGAGGCGAGGCGCATGTTCGAGGAGATCCTCGCGATCGCGGAGCGCCACGGCGATCGTGAGCTCGCCGCGAACACCCGGATCGGTCTCGGCAAGGCGCTGATCGAGGTCGGCATGATCGAGGAGGGGTTCGACTGCTTCGACCGGTGCATGGCCGCGGTCGCGGCCGCGGACGCCGGACCGGTCTCGGCGGGAGTCATCTCGTGCGCCGTCATCAGCGATGCGCTCATGGCGTTCGACCTGGAGCGGGCATCCGCGTGGACGAGCGTGCTCGTTCGATTCTGTGCCCAGCAGCCCCAGTTGATCACCTTCAGCGGCCAGTGCCGTGCGCTCGAGGCCTCGCTGCTGCTGATCCGCGGCGCATGGGCCGAGGCATCGCTCGCGGCCGAGCTCGCGCTGTCGCGTTGGCGCGCGGGGGACTATCGGGCCGTCTGGGGCGCGCCCTATCGGCTCGCCGAGCTCGGGCGGCTTCGTGGCGCGTTCCACTCGGCCGAGGAGAACTATCGGCGCGCGGGCGAATCGGGATGGGAACCGCAACCCGGCCTCTCGCTGCTGCACCTCGCGGTGGGGCGAACGCAACGCGCTCAGGATGAGATCCGCCGCACTGCTGCGGGCTCCGATCCGTTCACTCGACGCTTCCTGCTGCCCGCGGTGGTCGAGATCGAGGTCGCCGCAGGTGATCCCGACGCGGCTCGTCGGGCGGTCGACGAGCTGCGGGAGTCGAGCCGGTCGATGCCCACTCCCATGCTCGACGCGACGGTCGCAGCGGGGGAGGCACGGGTGCAGCTCGCGGGAGGCGACCCGTCGGCGGCGCTCGGCGAGGCGCGCGCAGCCATCGAGGGCTGGGACGCCATCGGAGCCCGCTACGAGGCCGCCCGAATCAGAGTGCTGGCGGGTCGGGCACAACTCGAACTCGGCGAACGCGACGCTGCTCGCGCCGAGTTCCAGCGGGCACGGCAGGTGTTCGTCGCGCTCGGTGCGGATCCCGCCCTCGCCGAGCTGGACGACCTCTCGGGCGATCGCCGCACCGGGGCGCTGACGGCGCGTGAGGTCGAGGTGCTGCGGCTGGTCTCCACCGGCCTCACGAATCGGGCGATCGGTGCGCGGCTCTCACTCAGCGAGAAGACCGTCGCCCGCCATCTCAGCAACATCTTCGGCAAGCTGGGTCTCTCGTCGCGAGCGGCGGCCACCGCCTACGCCTACGAGAACGGGTTCGTCTGAGGCCGGGACACGGCGCGGCTCTGGCGTACGATGTGTGCCCATGGGGGAGCTGACCGACTACATCGCGAGTCTCGACGATCCCGAGCAGGGCATCATCGAGCACATCCGGGCGCGAGCGATCACGCTCGTGCCCGAAGCCGTTGAGGGCATGAGCTACGGCATGCCGGCCCTGCGCTACCGCGACTCGCCCCTCGTGAGCGTGATGTCGGCGAAGGGACACATCGGACTGTACCCGTTCAGCCCGGCGGTGGTGGCGGCGGTCTCCGATGAGCTCGACGGCTACTCGTGGTCGAAGGGCACGATCCGGTTCACCCCCGAGCACACGCTGCCCGACGCGCTCGTCGACCGCATCGTGCTGCTCCGCCGCGACGAGATCGACGACGCGAAACGTCGCTGATCGGCCGACGTCGGCCCCGACTCGGCCCGGCTCAGCCCGCCGCGGTCACGCACGCAGCGGCGACGACGAGGTCCTCCCAGCCCATGCCGACGCTCTTGAACACGCGAGGGCGATTCTGATCGACGGATGCCGCGCCGCGCACGATCTCGGCGAGGGGCTCCAGCGCGGCGGCATCCGTCTGCCCCTCGTCGATCGCCATGACGATGTCGCCGGCCTCGCGGAGTGCCGTCGCCACGTCTTCGACGACCACCTGGGAGCGACCGACGAGCTCGCCGTCGAGCTCGCGTCGGTCGCGCTCGTGCGAACCGACGGCGACGACGAACGCGTCATCGCGGACGAGGGCACCGTCGAAGACCGGTTCCGACGCGGTGGTCGCGCACACGACGATCGTGGCGTCGGCGACGGCGTTCCCGGAACCGGCCCTGGCGGCGAAGCCCTCGGTGCGGAGGCGCACGGCGAGCTCCTCGGCGCGCGCGGCCGACCGCCCGGCGACGACGACCTCGGCGAGTTCCCGCACCGCCGCGAGCGCGTGCACGTGACCCCACGCCTGCGGTCCCGAGCCGAAGACGACGACCCTGGCCGGTTCCGACGGTGCGAGGTGACGGGCCGCGACCGCGGAGAGCGCCGGTGTGCGGAGCGTCGTGAGTGCGCTGCCGTCGAGCAGCGCGCGGGGCGTCAGGGTCTCGGCATCGCAGAGCAGGTAGACGGCCTGGACACGCGGGAGGTCGCGTTCGGGGTTCCCGGGTGCGACCGTGAGCAGCTTGACGCCGGCGACCCCCGGGCCCTGCGACGGCATGAGGAGGAACTCGCCGTGCGCCAGCGGCACCGAGATGCGCGCCGGGTCCTCGGCGGGATCGAGCCCGTCGGCGAGCGCCGCCTCGAGCGCGTCGACCGCCGCGGCGAAGCCGGTGGACAGGACTCGGTCAGCGTCGACCCAGGGCAGGCCGACCGTCATGTCCTGTCCACCGATCCCGTCAGCCGATCCGGATCAGCTTCTTGTTCACGAACTCGTCGGCACCGAGGCGGCCCATCTCACGGCCGGTGCCCGATCGCTTCACGCCGCCGAACGGAAGCTCGGCACCGTCCATGAGCACGCCGTTCACGAAGACCATGCCGGCCTCGATCTGGTCGGCAACCCGCATGGCCTGTTCGTCGTCGGTCGTGAACACGTACGATCCGAGTCCGAACGGGATGTCGTTCGCGAGCTGCACCGCTTCGGCCTCGTCCTTCGCGCGATAGACCTGGGCGACCGGGCCGAAGAACTCCTCCTTCGAGGCCGGGTTGTCGGGCGTGACATCGGTCAGCACCGTCGTCTGGAAGAACGCGCCGTCGCGCCGGCCGCCGTGCACGAGCTTGGCGCCGTGCTCCACGGCGCGCTTCACCTGCTCGTCGAGGTTCTCGGCGGCCTTCAGCGACGAGAGCGGCCCGAGCGCGCTGTCTGCCGAGGTGGGGTCGCTGGCCTCGACCTCGGCGAGCTTCGCCGTGAACTTCTCGAGGAACGGCTCGTAGTACTCGTCGACGACGATGAATCGCTTCGCGGCATTGCACGACTGGCCGCTGTTGTCGAGTCGGGCGTCGACCGCGGCCTGCACCGCCGACTCCAGGTCGTTCGTCGAGAGCAGGATGAACGGGTCGGAACCGCCGAGCTCGAGCACGACCTTCTTCAGGTGACGGCCGGCGACCTCGGCGACGGCGGCGCCCGCACGCTCCGAGCCGGTCAACGACACGCCCTGCACGCGCGGATCGGCGATGACCTTCGCGATCTGGTCGTGCGACGCGTAGATGTTGACGTATGCGCCCTCGGGGAAGCCGGCGTCGAGGAAGATCTGCTGCATCGCTGCGGCCGACTCGGGGCACTGCTCGGCGTGCTTCAGCAGGATGGTATTGCCGATGATGAGGTTCGGGCCGGCGAACCGGGCGACCTGGTAGTAGGGGAAGTTCCACGGCATGACGCCGAGGAGCACACCGAGCGACGAGCGACGGATGACCGCCGAGCCCTCGCCGGCGAGGAGCTCGATCGGCTCGTCCTTCAGGAAGTCGGCCGCGTGATCGGCGTAGTACGTGTAGATGTCGGCGGCGAAGTCGACCTCGCTCAGGGCCTGCTCGATCGGCTTGCCCATCTCGCGGACGATGATCTCACCGAGTTCCTGCCGCCGCTCCGAGTGCAACTCGGCGACGCGGCGGACGAGCGCGGCCCGCTGCTCCACGGTGCTCGACTTCGACCACGTGCGGTGCGCCTCATCGGCGGCAGCGATCGCCGCTTCGAGCTCGGCGTCGGTGATCGTCGGGAAGGTCTTGAGTGTCTCTCCGGTAGCCGGATTGACCACGGCGTAGCTCATCGGTCTCCTCTTTCGACGGTGCACGGAACTCGGGACGCGCCAACCGGACGGCGGCGACGGTGCACACCTGCAACCAAGCCTATGCTGCCCCAGGGCGGGCGAGGAATCGACGACGTGGCGGATGCGACGTGCGCGCTGGACGGGATGTACAGGAGGACGGCCTCGCTTGCTGGGTATCGTGGCGAGTGGTCGAGCCGAGGAGGGCGCAATGGGCGAGGGGGTACTCAGCGGCATCCGCATCGCCGACTTCTCTCGGGTGCTCGCGGGCCCGTACGCGACCATGATGCTCGCCGACTTCGGCGCCGACGTGGTGAAGGTCGAACCGCCCGCGGGTGATGAGACCCGGCACTGGTATCCGCCCGTCGACGCGGCCGGCCGCTCCACCTACTTCGGAAGCGTCAACCGGAACAAGCGCTCAGTGGCGCTCGACCTGACGGATGCCGCCGACGTCGCCGAGGCCCGACGGCTCGCCACCACGGCCGACGTGGTCGTCGAGAACTTCCGGCCGGGCGTGATGGAGCGGTTCGGCCTCGGATACGAGGACCTGCGAGCCGAGAACCCCGCCGTCGTCTATTGCTCGATCACGGGATTCGGCACCGGCGAGGGCATCGCGCTCGCGGGCTACGACCTGCTGGTGCAGGCGGTCGGGGGTCTCATGTCGATCACGGGCGACCCCGGCGGCGAGCCCGCCAAGGTCGGCGTCGCGCTCGTCGACGTGCTCACCGGGCAGAACGCCGTCGCCGGTGTGCTGCTCGCCCTGCGCGAACGCGACCGGTCGGGCGTCGGCCAGCGCGTGCAGGTGAACCTCATGCAGAGCCTGCTCTCGGCACTCGTGAACCAGGCGGGCTCCACCCTCGCGACGGGCGTGCCGCCGCCGCGGCTCGGCAATGAGCACCCGAGCATCGCGCCCTATGCCGTGTTCGCGGCATCCGATCGTGATCTCGTGATCGCCGTCGGCAACGACCGGCAGTTCGGGGCGCTCGCCGCGGTGATCGGCCGGCCCGAACTCGCCGACGACGAGCGTTTCGCCACGAACACGATGCGGGTCGCGCACCGGGACGAGTTGCGATCGGAGCTCGAGGCGGCGCTCTCCGGCGCGACCGCCGCCGTGTGGGTCGCCCGATGCCGAACCGCCGGAATTCCGTCGGGGCTCGTCAACGACATCGCCGAGGCGATCGCGTTCGCCGAGTCCCTGGGTCTCGCGCCCGTCGTCGAGGTCGACGGGAGCCGCAGCATCGCCGACCCGATCGCGCTCGGGGTATCGGGCGCCCGCTACCTGCTTCCGCCGCCCGCGCTCGACGAGCATGCGGGCACCGACTGGCTTCCCCGAAAGGACCCCCGATGACCACGCCCCCGCGCATCGACGCCGTGTTCGATCTCGACGCCCTGCTGACGGAGGGGGAGCGCGAGTGGCAGCTCGCGGCCCGCCGCTTCGCCCAGGAGCGCATCGCACCGGTGATCGAGGAGGACTTCGAGCGGGCGCACTTCAGGCGCGAGCTCGTGCCCGAGCTCGGTGAACTCGGGTTCCTCGGCATGCACCTCGACGGCTACGGATGCGCCGGTGCGGGTGCCGTGTCGTACGGGCTCGTGTGCCTCGAACTCGAGGCGGGCGACAGCGGCTGGCGCACCTTCGTGTCGGTGCAGGGATCGCTCGCGATGAGCGCGATCCATAAGTACGGCTCGGAGGAGCAGAAGCAGCAGTGGCTGCCGGGCATGGCCAAGGGTGAGCTGATCGGATGCTTCGCCCTCACCGAGCCGCAGGGCGGCAGCGATCCCGCCGCGATGACCACCACCGCGCGTCGTGACGGCGACGGGTGGGTGCTCGACGGGGTGAAGCGCTGGATCGGACTCGCGTCCCTCGCTGACGTGGCGGTCGTCTGGGCGAAGGTCGTCGACGGCTCGGAGAGTGTCGTGCGCGGGTTCCTCGTGCCGCAATCGACGCCCGGGTTCACGGCGACGCCGATCGAGGGCAAGCTCTCGATGCGCGCCTCGGTGCAGTGCGACATCGACCTCGATGGCGTACGTCTGCCCTCCGACGCGATGCTGCCCGGCGCGAAGGGCCTGTCGGCGCCGTTCGGATGCCTCAACGAGGCACGCTACGGCATCGTGTGGGGCGCCATGGGGGCCGCGCGCTCGTGCCTCGAGGCGGCGCTCGAGCGGTCGACGAGCCGCGAGGTGTTCGGCAAGCCGATCGGCGCCAACCAGCTGATCCAGGCGAAGCTCGCCGACATGCTCGTCGAGGTGGAGAAGGGCATCCTGCTCGCGCTGCACCTCGGCCGGCTCAAGGAGCGAGGCGCCCTCACGCCGGCCCAGATCTCGGTCGGCAAGCTCAACAGCGTGCGCGAGGCGCTCGCCATCGCCCACGAGGCGCGAGCCATCCTCGCGGGCGACGGCATCACGAACGCCTTCCCCGTGATGCGGCACGCGGCGAACCTCGAATCCGTGCGAACGTACGAGGGGACCGACGAGATCCACCAGCTCGTGTTGGGGCGTGCGCTGACGGGGCTCAACGCCTTCTGACCCGACCGACGTCCACCCGCCGATCTTGGGCGGCGCTCACGCGGCTTCGCGGGTTCTGAGTCGACCGACGTCCATCGGCCGGAAGGACGTGTGCTCTTTCGTCCGACTCCTGAAAACAAGGACGCCTTCGAGTGCGAAGAACGTCCTTGTTTTCAGGAGTGTCGGCGGGGTTCAGGAGTGTCCCGCTTCAGGAGGGTCGGCGGATGCCAGGAGGATCGGCGGATGCCAGGGTCGGCGGATCGTGGAATGCAGGCAGCGTCAATTGACGCCCGGAATCACGAGCCAGCCGTTCACGAGCACGAGCCACACGACGAGCACGACGAGGGCTGCGATCGTGATGCCGCGGCCCACGCGGCCGCCGGCGAAGAGCGCGACAACGAGCGCGATGATCGTGACGATGCCGAGCACGAGCGATCCGAACGGGATCGCCGGAAGGAACAGTGAGAGCAGGAACAGCGCAGCCACGACCAGCTCGATCACGCCGATGATGGTCGATCCGCGGCGGGCTCGAAGCCGCAGGACGCCATCGATGAGCGCGAGCGCGCCGCCCACGAGCGCAATGATGAGAAGCCAGGTCAGCGTGATCACAGAGATGTCCTTCTGTTGGTGTCGGGATGCACCGACGCGGGAGGGGACTCCCGCGACGGCGCCAGACTATCGACGGCGGCAGAGGCGGGGTGAAGGGGTGCGATGCGCGGCTCGGGGAGTGTATGCCGCGGCGCGTATGGGCCCCGGGAGCGAATTGGAGCCAGCCGCGGTCTCAGGCGATGCCGCGAATGTCACGGTTCCACGGGGCCGAAACTTCGAGGCTCCGGATGCCGCTGGCGTAGCGTTGTGGCATGCCCGACCGCAGCCCCGGAGTGACGGTTCCGGGGTCGACGGACGCGCTTCGCGAGGTGCCGAGCGGTGTCGGAGCGGCCACGCTCGCGGCGCGGGACGTGACCTCGCGGCGCTGGCTCGCGGTGTTCCGCCTCGGGATCGCGGCGCTCGAGATCGTGGCCATCCTCGGCAACTACGAGTACGTGCTCGGGTTCCGCTCGTTCGCGACGAACAACTTCTTCAGCTACTTCACGGTCCAGTCCGCGATGGCGGCGGTCGTGGTGCTGCTCATCGCCGCGGTGTTCGCGCTGGTCGCGCCGCGGGATCCGGCGTGGCTCGGGATCGTGCGCACGCTCGTCACGGTGTACGTGCTCGTGTCGGGCATCGTGTTCGGCATCATCGTGGCGCAGGCGTCGACGCGCGACTATCGCGTCGACGTGCCGTGGTCGGACACGCTGCTGCACTTCGTCGTTCCCGCGCTCGCCGCCATCGCGTGGACGACCGACAGCGTGATCGCCGTGAACCCCCGGGTGCCGTGGTCCACGGTCGGCTGGACGCTCGTGTACCCGGCAGCGTGGCTCGTCTACACCCTCATTCGCGGTGCCGATGTCGGATGGTACCCGTACTTCTTCCTCGACGAATCGCAGGTGGACGGCTACCTCGGCGTCGCGCTCTACTGTCTCCTGGTGCTCGTGATCTTCCTCGTGCTGACCGGTCTGCTCGTCGTCGTGAACCACGCGCTGGCCAGCCGGAAGGACCGTCTGCGAGCGCGACGCGCTGCGCCGTCGGACGGGTGATCTTCGCGGCATCCGTGCGCTCATTGCCCCCGCTGGCAGGCACGGCGAAGATGGGGTGATGGCCGGAAGCCCGACATGAGCGATCAGCCGCTCGCGTTGCTCGTTCTCGACCTCGTGGGGACGTTCGCGTTCGCACTCAACGGGGCGCTGACGGCACTTCGCGCCGCGCGACTCGACATCGTGGGCGTCGTGACGCTCGGGATGCTCACGGCGCTCGGGGGCGGAATCATCAGGGACACCATGCTGGATGACCTCCCACCGGCTGCCTTCAGCGACTGGCGGTACCTGGCGGTCGCTGCGGCGGGTGCTCTGGTCGCGTACGCCTTCGGCCGAGGACTCGATCGCCTCGCCCTGCCGATCGAGGTGCTCGACGCGGTCGGCCTGAGCGTGTTCGCCGTCGCCGGGGCGAGCAAGGCCATGGCGTTCGGCCTCGGACCCGCGTCGGCGGTGATCCTGGGCGTCGTGACCGCCGTGGGAGGCGGGACGCTGCGAGACGTGGTCGTCGGCAGAGTGCCGCCCTCGGTGATGAGCGAGGGACTCTACGCCATCCCCGCCCTTGCCGGGGCGACGATCACGGTCGGCGGCATCATGATCGGCGCGACCGCCCGGTCGCCGAAACAGCGGTCGAACGCGTCCGTCACGACCGCCGTGGCGTGCGGATCGTTCTCGGTCACCGGGTAGTGGTCGTACAGCTCGAAGCTCGGCGGCTTCGGCGACCCGGAAGCGGCGCACTCGCCCTCGACGGTGCGGCGGATCGCCGCCATGATCGTGGTTCGCGTCGCCTCGCTGAACGTGCGGACGTTCAGCTCGATCACCGCGTAGTCGCTGATGATGTTGCTCTTCGAGCCCGCCGCGATGCGACCGACGGTCAGCACCGCGAACTCGCCCGGGGCGACCTCGCGGGCCACGATCGCCTGCAGGCGCACGACGATCATCGAGGCGAGCACGACGGGGTCCACCGAGAGCTGCGGCGCGGAGCCGTGGCTGCCGCGGCCCCACACCGTCACGCGAAGGCTGTCGCCGCTTGAGAGGAACGCGCCCGCCCTCGTGCCCACCGTCCCGGCCGGAAATGGCAGCACGTGCTGGGCGAGTGCGACATCGGGTCGAGGGATCAGCTCATGCAGTCCGGCCCGCAACATCACCTCGGCGCCGTCTGCGAGCTCCTCCGCCGGCTGGAACAGGGCGACGAACGTCCCTCGCCATGCATCCGTCCGCGACGCCAGCAGCCGCGCGGCGCCGAGCAGGCAGGCGACATGCACGTCATGCCCGCAGGCGTGCATGACCGGCACATGGTTGCCGTCTCGGTCGCGGGCCCGCTCGGTGCTCGCGTACGGCAGCCCGGTCGCCTCGGCGACGGGCAATGCGTCCATATCGGCGCGCATGAGCACGACCGGTCCGTCGCCGTTCGCCAGGATGCCGACCACGCCGGTAAAACCGACCTGCTCGTGCACCTCGAAGCCAGCCTCCTGCAGGACCGCCACGACCGTGGCGGCAGTCCGGATCTCCTGGTGCCCGAGCTCGGGATGACGGTGCAGGTTCGTGTAGAGCTCCTCCTGCCAGCCCTGCATCTCCGCCTGGCCGGCCAGCACGGCGACGGCGGCGTCATTCCGCATCATCGCTCTCTCCGTCCTGAGTCGTATCGGTCGCGTAGGGGACGAGCCCGACGAGCACGGCCGCCCGGAATTCGTCGTCGTCGAGTGCCTCGAGTCGTTCTGCCGCGGCGGCGGCGATGAGGCCCATCAACACGGGCGCCGCCCCCGAGGCCGCCCCCACGTCGAACCAGACACCGACGTCTGGTGTCGCGCCGACGAGGGTGAGCACGTTCGCTTCGGACCCACTCGAGCGGCCCGACCGCCAGAACGGCTCCTCGAACTGGAGCCAGACGGTATCGAGGCTTCCGACGCCGATCGTCGAGATGGCTCGCTGGTGGAGGAGGGGCAGGGCGGGAGAGAACCGCACCATGTCGGTCTTCAGCACCCCGAGCGGCAGGGCGATGATCACCCGGTCGGCGGTGAGGGACTCGCCCGCCTCGAGACGCAGGCTCACGCGATCCTCGTTGTACGCGACGCGGACCACCGTGCTCGAGACGCCGATGTCGAGAGACTCCGCCAGCGCCTCGATGTAGTCGGCCATGCGTCCGGTGACGACGTCGACGGGTTCGAGGAACTGCCCCGGGTCGATTCCGGATGCCGCGAGCATCGCGGTCGTCGCTCCGGTCGCGGGTTGCACGCCGCTCACGATCGTGTGGATCAACCAGTCCGCCGGACTGACGCCCGATGCGTCGGCGGTTGTCGGCAGTGGGACGGCGCCCGATCCGACGAGGGCCGAGGCGAGCGATTCGGGACTCGGCTGGGTGGCCGCCCAGCGCTGCGCCTCGGCGATGGCCCGGCGACCGACGTCCGACACCGGCACGGATGCTCCATCGAGTGTGCGGGCCTCGACGACCGGGTCGAAGGGGCGACGGTCGACGGATGCCTCGGCCAGGTCGGCCTCGAGGGCGCCGCTCGCCGTGAGGAACACGCCGCCGAGCTCGACCGGGATGTCGAAGTCATCGGCGTCGGCCGACTGGATGCGTCCGCCGACGCGGTCGCGTGCCTCGATCACGACCACCTCGAAGCCCGCATCCACGAGCGTGCGCGCGGCAGTGAGTCCGGCGAGGCCGGCTCCGACGACGGCCACGCGCTCGCCGGGCTCGCCGAGACGGACGATGTCGGCGGCGGCGCGCAGGCCCGACGCCCGGGCGCCCTGCCACGTGCCCGCGGCATCCGTCGACGTCGCCTCACCGGCGAAGACCAGTCGCTCGCCGACCGGCTCCGCGAGCGTCGCGCGGAGCTCCTCGGTGGCACCCACGGAGTCGAACGAGAATGCGCCGCGGGAGTACGGGTCGACTCCCCATCGGGAACGACGCATGGCGGTCGGCTGCGGAACGCCCGGCGTGGGTGGCGGGCTCGGGGTCGGGCTCGACGTGGTCGGTGGCGTCGGCGGCGAGGACGTCGGACTCGGCCGCCGCTCAGTCGGGAAGCAGCTCGCGAGGGTGGCGGCTGCGATGCCCGAGAGCGACGCGGCGAGGAAGGTCCGACGGGCCATTCCGTCGGGCACTCCCCGTGCGTCCATGTCTTTCAGGCTAGCTGTTCACACCGACCCGATTCCGCAGGGGTTGTGGGTAACGGTCCGGCCGCGCCGGCTCCGACGCCCGCCACGGTGCTACCGAGAATCCCGCTCTACTTGCTATTGACAAGTTCACTTGCAAAGAGCAAGCTAGTGCTCGGAACCGAACACACCCATGACACAGGAGACAACGATGACCACGAGCATCTTCGTGAACTTCCCCACGACCGACCTCGACCGCTCCAAGGCGTTCTACGAGGCGCTGGGCTTCAGCATCAACCCGCTGTTCACCGACGAGAACGCCGCGTGCGTCGTGCTCGGCGACAACATCTACTTCATGGTGCTCACGCGCGAGTACCTCGGCACCTTCACCGACAAGCAGATCATCGACACGAAGACCCAGGCCCAGATGTCCATCGCACTCAGCCGCGACTCGCGCGAAGCGGTCGACGAGGTGCTCGCCAAGGGCCTCGCTGCGGGCGGCACCGAGCCGCGAGAGGCGCAGGACTACGGCTTCATGTACTCGCGCGACCTCGAAGACCCCGACGGCAACATCCTCGGGTTCCTCTACATGGAGCCTGCGGCCGCCGAGCAGGGCCCAGAGGCCTACATGGCCGAGCAGGGCGCGAACGCCCCCGCGACCTCGGCCTGATCAGGCCCACTGCATGGCGATTCGCGCCGGTCGTGGCCTCGGCCAGTACAGTGGCGTGGCTCGGGCCCTCGAGCGGGTCGGGGAGCGATGGGCATTGCTCATCGTCCGCGACCTGCTCGCCGGCCCGCGCCGGTACAGCGACCTCAAGTCCGGGCTCCCGCGCATCCCCACCAACATCCTCAGCGACCGATTGAAGGAACTCCAGGAGTCCGGCGTCGTGCGCCGGGTGCCGACGGTTCGCGGCGGCTACGAGCTCACCGCGTTCGGCCGGGGACTCGAGCCTGTCGTGGTCGCCCTCGAGCGGTGGGGGTGGTCGGCGCTCGGCGACCTCGCCGAGGGTGAGGTGCTCACCGCCGACGCCCTGGCCATGGCGCTGCGCGCCGCATTCCGAGCGGATGCCGCGGCCGAGCTGCCGCCGACCGAATACGTGCTGCACGTCGCCGACATGTCGGTCTCGGCGCTCGTCGTCGGCCGTGGCCTCGACGTGGTGCCGGTCGGACCCGGCGCCCTGCCGCAGCCGCGACGATCGGTGCCCGACGTCGCGCCCGAGGCCGTGCTCGAACTCGCGGTCGAGCCCTCGGGGTTCCGTGACCTCCTCACCGGACTGCCGGGGGCCGTCGCCGTGAAGGGTCCGCCGCACGGCGTCACCATCCTCGATGGCGGCAGCGCGCTGCTCGAGCGTTTCCGGCTGACGTTCCGGATCGAGCCGGTGGCGCCGCCGGCCGGCGTCACCGATGCCGATGCGACCGGCGACGCGGCATCCGTGGCCTGAGCCACGGGCCCTCGCAAACCCCGCCGACGCTCAGACCACAGCCAGCGGCTCGTGCGGTTCCGCAGGAAGCTCGACGCTCAGGTGGTCACCCGCACGCACGACGCCGCCCTCGACCACGACGGCCATCACGCCGGCGCGGCGGTGCGTACCGGCTGCGTCTCGGCGAATCATTCGGCGTATGAGCCCGGGCTGGAACCGCTCGATCTGCACGCAGGGGTTCCGCAACCCGGTGAGCTCCACTTCGGCGGCGTCGCCGATCCGGATGCGGGTGCCGCGCGGCAGGGCGAGCAGGTCGATGCCATCGGTGGTCACGTTCTCGCCGAGCTCTCCGGGTGCGACCTCGTAGCCCTCGACGGCGAGCTCGCGGAACAGCTCGCGCTGGATCAGGTGCACCTGACGGAGGTTCGGCTCCGTCCACGTGCCACGGAAGCGGGAGCGCCTGCGCACGGTGGCGCCCGCGTGGGCATCGCCCTCGATGCCGACGCCCTCGATGAGGCGGACCTCGTCGCGCAGGGGCTTGGAGAACCGGTGGCCCTCGTCTCGGGCCACCGCCACGACGGAGGGATGCGGGCTGCCGCTGGCGTTCACGGCGAGACGTACACCTTCCGGAGCGTCTGCCGCACGGTCCAGAGCGTGCGCATGCCCGCATCGAGGCGCACGACCGAACCCGGTGCGAGAACGATCTCGGCCATCGTTGGGTGCTCGAACTCGACCGTCGCAGCGCCGGCGAGCACGACGAACACCTCGTCGTCCTCGACGTCGCGCATCGCACCCGGCGTCATCTCCCACACGCCGATCGTTCTGCCGTGGCTGTCGTCGAGCACGAGGTGGCCCGTGGTCGGTGCGCCGGCGACGATCTGATCGGCCTCCACCGGCACGTGTTCGAGTTCGACGGATGCCGCGGTCACGAGCGTTCCCGCCGGCATCCGGATCTCGTCGACTCCGTCGCCCATCCTCGTCCCTCCGTTCATGAATCGAAGCCCAGGCCGAGCGCGTCCAGGGTCTTCAGCAGCAGGTTGCGGCGGCCCCGATCGTGGTCGGCGCGGTCGAGCGACCACCGCGTGGCGTTGATCCCGATCGCCGCGGCCGGCTCGGGCGGGAACGGCAGTGGCCGCTCGCGCACCATACGCAGCCCCGTGCGTTCGTTGTCGCGTAGTTCGAGCTGATCGAGCATGACCTGCGCGGCGAACCGGGTGGCTGCGACGCCGAGCCCGGTGAACCCCGCCGCGTACGCGACCCGGTCGTCTCGTGCTGTGCCGTAGTACGCGCAGAACCTCGTGCTCGTGTCGATCACGCCCGCCCATCGGTGGGTGAACCGGAGCCCCTCGAGCTGCGGGAACGTCGTGAAGAAGTGCGAGGCGAGCCGCTCGAACGACTCGGGCCGTCGTTCGTACTCGGTGCGCACCCGACCGCCGTAGTTGTAGATCGCGTCGTACCCGCCGAACAGGATCCGGTTGTCGCGACTCAGCCGGTAGTAGTGGAACTGGTTCGCGAGGTCGCTGATGCCCTGTCGGTTCGACCAGCCGATATCGGCGAGCTGTTCGGCGCTGAGCGGCTCCGTCATGAGCACGTAGTCGTAGACGGGAACGGTCATCAGGCGGTTGCGCTTCAGCAGGCTCGGAAACGCGTTCGTGGCGAGCACGGCGTGACGCGCGTTCACGCGACCGCCGTCGGTCACCAGCGTCACCGCTCCGGTGGAGCCCGGGGTCTCGAGCCGCCGCACGGGGGAGCGCTCGTGGATCTCGACGCCGAGTTCCTCCGCGACCCTCGCGAGTTCTACCGCGAGCTTCCCTGGATGCAGGAGCGCACTCGTGCGCGTCTCCCACACGGCCCCGAGGTAGGTCGGCGACGCCACCTCCGCCCGAACCGCGGCTTCGTCGAGCAGCCGGATCGTGCCATCGCCGCGTTGCGCGGCATCCGCGGCGACCTCGTGCAGCCACTCGACCTGGTGCGGCTCGGTCGCCACTGCGAGGGCACCGTTGCGTTCGAACTCGAAGTCCATGCCGAGCTCGGACTCGGCCGCCTCGATCGCGTCGAGGTTCTCGAGCCCGAGACGGTCGAGCGTGTCGAGCTCCTCGGGCCAGCGTGCGAGTCCGTTCTCGCGGCCGTGCGTGAGGCTGGCCTCGCAGAAGCCGCCGTTGCGTCCGGATGCCGCCCAGCCGATGCGCTTCGCCTCGAGCAGCACGACGTGCGCGTCTGGGTTTCGCTGCTTCGCGAGCACCGCCGTCCAGAGGCCGGTGTAGCCACCGCCCACGATGGCGAGTTGCGCGACGCGCTCGCCGGAGAGAGCCGGTCGCTCGGGCATCGCGGCGGCCGGCAGGTCGTCGAGCCAGAAGACCCGCTGCCGGGTGTCGGCGAGCGAGTGCGAGACGACGGATGCCGGCGGTCGGCGTCGTTCGAAGACGGTGGTTCCCACGGCGATCACTCCAGGCGGTCGGGGTGCCACCATCCTCTCCCGGGTGCGACCGAGTCGCCACCTCCGGCGTGTCGAAGCGCGCCGCCGCCCGTGGATGCACTGGCGTATCGAGACGTTGGGGGCGCTGGTCGTCGAGTAGCCGGCGCAGCAGGCGTATCGAGACGTGGGGGCGGGCGCTGGTCGTCGAGTAGCCGGCGCAGCAGGCGTATCGAGACGTTGGGGGCGCTGGTCGTCGAGTAGCCGGCGCAGCAGGCGTATCGAGACGTGGGGTCGGGTCTCGATACGCGTCGCGCTTCGCGCGGCGCTACTCGACCACCGTTGGGCGCGCTGGTCGTCGAGTAGCCGGCGCAGCTGGCGTATCGAGACGTTGGGTCGGGTCTCGATACGCGTCGCGCTTCGCGCGGCGCTACTCGACCACCGGGGGTCGCGCTTCGCGCGGCGCTACTCGACCACCGTTGGGGGCGGGCGCTGGTCGTCGAGTAGCCGGCGCAGCAGGAGTATCGAGACGTTGGGGCGGGGTCTCGATACGCGTCGCGCTTCGCGCGGCGCTACTCGACCACCGTTGGGGGCGGGCGCTGGGTCGGGTCTCGATACGCGTCGCGCTTCGCGCGGCGCTACTCGACCACCGAGAGGGGGTGCGGTGGGTCAGGTCTCGATACGCGTCGCGCTTCGCGCGGCGCTACTCGACCACCGGGGGCGCGCTTCGCGCGGCGCTACTCGACCACCGGGGTCGCGCTTTGCGCGGCGCTACTCGACCACCGTTGGGGACGGGCTGCGCGCGACGCTACTCGGCCGCCGGGGCGTGGGCCTCGAGGAACTGGAACACCTCGGTCTGGTCGACGCCCGGGAAGGTGCCCGTCGGCAGGGCCGCGAGCAGCGAGGTGGGCGTTCGCGCGGCCGGCCACGAGGCATCCGCCCACTTCTCGGACAGCGACGACGGCGGCCGGCGGCAGCACGACTCGTCGGGGCAGGTGGAGACCGCACGATGCGGCGTCTCGCGACCGCGGAACCACTTCACGTGCTCGAACGGCACGCCGACCGACACCGAGTACTCGCCCTCCTTGGCCTTCTCGATGCGCGACGTGCACCAGAACGTGCCCGAGGTCGTGTCGGTGTACTGGTACCAGGGACTGAAGCGGTCCTCCACGTCGAAGACGGTGCGAGCGGTCCAGTTGCGGCAGACCGTCGTGCCCTCCACCGCCCCGAGCGCATCGGACGGGAACTTCACCTTGTCGTTCTCGTACGCCTTGATGATCGTGCCCGACTCGTGCACCTTCATGAAGTGCACCGGGATGTCGAGGCGCGCCGTCGCCAGGTTCGTGAACCGGTGCGCCGCGGTCTCGTACGAGACGGCGAACGCGTCGCGCAGTTCCTCCATCGAGATGCGGCGCAGGTTCTTCGCCTCGGTGAGGAAGCGCACGGCCGCCTGCTCGGGCAGCAGGATCGCGGCCGTGAGGTAATTCGTCTCGATGCGCTGGCGGAGGAAGTCCGCGTATCCACGTGGCTCCTCGTGACCGAGGAGGTGGCTCGCGAGCGCCTGCAGGATCGGCGAACGGGAATCGCGCGACGGCGACTGCTGCGTGGGCAGGTAGACGCGCCCGTTGCGCTTGTCGGTCACCGAGCGGGTGGAGTGCGGCAGGTCGCCCACGTAGTGCAGCGAGTAGCCGAGGTGCGAGGCCATGTCGGCGACGAGCTGGTGCGACACCGGGCCGCCGGTGTGCCCGACGGCCTCGAGCAGCTCGGCCGCCTTCGCCTCGAGCTCGGGGTAGAAGTTGTCGCGAGCCCGCATCTCGGCACGGAGCTGGGCGTTGGCGCGTCGTGCCTCCTCGGGGGTGGCCGCCCGTTCGCGGTGCAGCCGGTCGATCTCGTTGTGCAGGGCGAGGATCGTCTGCAGCGTCTGGTCGCTCATCGTCTTCGCCACCCGGAACGGCTCGAGCCCCAGCGCCTCGAAGACCGGCCCGCGCTGTGCCCGCTCGACCGCGATCTCGAGCGCCGCGCGCTCCGACGGGGCGTCCGCCCGAAGGAGGTCATCGATCGTCGTGCCCAGGGCGAGCGCGATCGTGCGCAGCATCGACAGCCGGGGTTCGCGTTTGCCGTTCTCGATCGCCGACACCTGCGACGGTGCCCGGTCGATCGCTGTCGCGAGTTCGCCGAGGGTCATGCCGACCGCCGTGCGCCGCTCGCGGATGCGGCGGCCGAGGGTCAGCGCGTCGACCTCCTCCACCTCGCCTGCGGGCTCGGCTGCGGCGGCTGCGGGAGCCGGGCGAGGGAGAGGATCGGCGATGACCATGCCTCGATGCTCACATGAGCATTGGGATGACGCAAACAGAACTTCCACGAAAGTTCTGCGTTGAGGCTCAACTGACGAGCTGTGGCTTCAACGCTCGCGCGAAGAAATCCATGAATCCATCGGGATCGGGGCCGTTGTTCGCGAGCACGACGTGGTCGTAGCCGACGCGCTCGTACTCGCGGATCGCGGCGAGGTGCTTCGCGGCATCCGGCCCGCACGGCATCGCCTCGGCGATGTCCTCAGGCCGGACCACCTGCGCCGACGCCTCGAAGTTCACGGGGTTGGGGAGCTCGCTCATCACCTTCCACCCCGTGAGCGACCAGCGGCTCGTCTCGAACGCGGCCTGCACCGCGGCATCCTCGGACTCCGCCCAGGAAAGGCCGACCTCGCCGTAGGTGGGGCCCGTGCCGCCCGCGTCGCGATACGCGCCGACCAGTTGGGGATCGGGGTCGATGCCGAACATGCCGTCTCCGAGCTCGGCCGCGAGTTCCGCGGCATCCGAACCGCCGGCTGCAACCGCGATGAGCGGGAGCTCACCGGGCAGGTCGAAGACGCGAGCGTCTTCGAGGTCGAGCCACTCGCCTCGGTACGACTGGTACCCGCCCTCCCACAGCAGGCGGATGATCTCGAGCGCCTCGCGCAGCATCGCCTGTCGATCGGCGACGGCCGGAAAACCGCGCCCCACGACATGCTCGTTGAGCCGTTCGCCGGAACCGACACCCAGCGTGAACCGGCCGTCGGAGACGAGCGCGAGGGTCGCGGCCGCCTGCGCGATGATCGCCGGGTGGTATCGCACCGTCGGGCAGGTGACGCCGGTGGCGAGGCCGATCGAGTCGGTGCCGGCGGCGATCGCCCCCAGCACGGTCCACGCGAACGGCGAGTGGCCCTGGGAGTCGAGCCACGGGTGGTAGTGGTCGCTGATGTCGACGAAGTCGAATCCGGATGCCTCTGCCAGCTTCGCCTGGCGCACGAGCTCCTGTGGCCCGAAGCCCTCGGCAGAGAGCTTGTACCCGTACTGCATGGATCTCCCCTCGTCGCCAAGCACGCTACGCGCGAGGAATAGGAAGCGGAATGCGGTTGCATCGGCGGCGTCGGACGGCCAAAATGACGGCCGCCAGGCGCGCGGCTGATTGGAACCGCGCCCGCGTTATACGCCTCGCTTCCCGACACCGCAAGGGCCTTCTGCGCGCCGAAGCCCCGAACCTAACGTGATCGACACGAGCAGTGCCGTGCCACGAGCTAGTGCGGCCGACACAGGAAGTGAGTGAACGATGACGAGCAGCACAACGCCCGGATTCCCGGGTTCGAATGACGCTTCACTCGGAGGCTCGACCACGGGAGCGACCTACGGGTCGACAACTCCGGGAGCGCGTGAAGAGGCGTCGAATCTCGCCAGCGAGGCGGGCGACGCCGGGCGCCGGGTCGCGGGTGTCGCCAAGGACGAGACCAAGGCGGTCGGCTCCGAGGTTCGCCGGCAGGCGAGGCGATTCGCCGACCAGGTCGGCGGCGAGGTGCGTCAGCAGGCGGCCCATCAGCAGAGCCGGGCGGCAGGAGGCCTTCGCAACATCGGCGACGAGTTCTCGAACATGGCCAACGGACAGGGCAGTGGTTCCGGGTTCGCCGCTGACGTCGCCCGCGAGGCGGGGAACCGCGTCGGCGCGGTCGCGCAGTGGATCGATGACCGCGACCCGCGCATGATCCTGCACGAGGTCAAGTCGTTCGCACGGCGTCGCCCGGGCGTGTTCCTCGCGATCGCGGTGGGCGCCGGTGTCGTCGTGGGTCGCCTGACCCGCGCACTCGCGCAACCCTCCGACGACTCGGACGGGGCCTCGGGGACGGCCGGGACCATGGGGACGTACGGCACCGCGGGCACCGGGTACGGCGCGACGACCGGCCGGACGGTCGGCGGCGGCGTGACGACGGGCACGACGGGCACCGCGGGTACGACGGGCACGCCCGTCACGAGCGGCGTCCCCGGTGTGACCGGGAGCGAGACGGTGGTGACCGGCGCGGCCGGCGACCCGTCGATCGACCCCGTCACGGGTGAGCCGTGGGCAGAGGGCAGCCCGACCGGCACGAGGGGCGGCCTCTGATGACGAATCTGAACGAACCACGCGCCGGCGCCCACGTCTCGGGCGCCCCAGGCGCGGACCTGCCGACACCGTCGGAGCGGCAGGCCGCGAACACGTCGCTCGGCGACCTGATCGCGGAGGTGAGCCGCGACATCTCGACGCTCATGCGTCAGGAGGTCGAACTCGCCAAGGCCGAACTCCGGAAGACCGCCAAGCAGGCCGGCAAGGGAGCAGGACTCTACGGCGGGGCCGGCGTCGCCGGCTTCCTCGCCCTGCTGTTCGTGTCGATCGCGCTCTGGTGGGCGCTCGGCTACTTCATGGGCAACGCCTGGTCGGCCCTGATCGTGGCGGTGCTGTGGGGCATCGTCGCCGCAGTGCTGTTCTTCACGGGGAAGAAGGAGATCGAGGAGGTCGAGGGCATGCCCCAGACCGTCGAGACGGTCAAGGAGATCCCCGACACGCTGAAGAGGAATGAGGAGAACCGATGAGCAACCCGGATGTCGTCCGCTCGGACGACCCTGATCTGATCCGCGATGACATCGAGCGCACGCGCCGTGAACTCGGACAGGATGTGGATGCGCTCGCCGACAAGGTGAACCCCGCGAAGGCCGCCCAGCGGCAGACGGACAAGGTGCGCCGGGCTGCCGGTCGCCTCAAGGACCGGGTCATGGGCACCGCCTCCGACGTCGGGCACTCGACGCAGGATGCCGTCGGCCATGCCGGCGAGGCCGTCGCCGACGCGCCGCGCAAGGTCGCCTCGGCGACGCAGGGCAACCCGGTCGCAGTGGGCCTCATCGCCTTCGGCGTGGGCCTGCTCGCCGCTTCGCTGATTCCCGCGTCGAGGGCGGAACAGCAGGCCGCCGAGAAGGTGAAGGATGCCGCAGCGCCCCTCGTCGACGAGGCGAAGGACGTGGCCAAGGAATCGGCCGACCACCTCCGCGAGCCCGCGAAGGAGGCCGCCGAGGCGGTCAAGGACCGTGCCAAGGAGGGCGTCGAGACCGTGAAGGAAGAGGGTCAGGACGCCGCATCGCAGGTCCAGACGGACGCGAAGCACGCCGCAGATCGTCAGATGGGCTGACCCGCCTGCAGGATCTCGGATGCCCCGCCCCTTGGAGGGCGGGGCATCCGCATGCCGGCGCCGAAGGTCACGCGTCGGATGCCGCGAAGACGCGCTCGCCCTCGACGAAGGTCTGCAGCACGCGAGTCGCGCCGATCTCGTCGGCCGGCCGGGCGAACGGGTCGCGGTCGAGCACCACGAGGTCGGCGAGCTTGCCCGCCTCGATCGTTCCCGTCTCGTCGAGACGATTCACGTAGGCCGACCCGGCCGTGTAGGCGGTGAGGGAGGCGCCGAGGTCGATCGCCTGCTCGGGAAGGAACGCGTCGTACTCGCCCTCTTCGAACCCGGGCGCGGCGCGCCGATTCACGGCCACGTGGATCGCGGCGAGCGGGTTCGGCGTCGACACCGACCAGTCGCTGCCCGCCGCGAGCACCGCACCCGCGCGGAGCAGATCGCCGAACGGATACTGCCACGCGTCGCGCGGTGAGCCGAGGAACGGGAGCGTGAGCTCGACCATCTGCGGTTCGAGCGCGGCCCACAGCGACTGCATGTTCGCGACGACCCCGAGTTCGCGGAATCGTGCGATGTCGTCGGGATGGATCACCTGCAGGTGCGCGATGTGGTGCCGGCGGTCGTTCCGCCCGTTCGCCGCGATCGCGTGCTCGACGGCGTCGAGGCACTCACGCACGGCGCGATCGCCGATGGCGTGGAAGTGGAGCTGGAACCCGCGGGCGTCGAGCTGCGGCACGGCCCGGTTCAGGATCTCGGGCGGGACGAAGGAGATCCCCGCGTTGTCGGTCGGGTGCCCGTGTCCATCGCAGTAGGGTTCGAGCATCGCCGCCGTGAAGTTCTCGGCGACGCCGTCCTGCATGATCTTGATGCTCGTCGGAGCGAATCGCGGCGAGCGGCCGGCGATCGGCTCGGGCGTCAGGCTCTCGCGGCGTTCGAGGAGCGAGGGAATCTGCTCGAGGCCCGCCGTGCGATCCCACCACAGTGCGCCCACGACACGACCGGTGAGCCTCCCGGATGACGCGGCGGCGAGATAGGCGGGTCCGGGGTCGCCCGCGTCGCCGTAGCTGCCGACGATCGCGTCCTGCCAGGCGGTCACGCCGTGGGCGTGCAGATACTCCTGTCCGAGGAGGAGCGCCTCGGTGAGGGTTTCGAGGCTGGTTTCGGGAAGGTGCCGATTCACGAGGCTCATCGCTCCCTCGTGGAGCGTGCCGGTCGGGTTGCCGTCGTCGTCGCGCTCGATGCGGCCGTCGACTGGGTCGGGCGTGTCCCGGTCGATCCCCGCGAGGCGCATCGCCGCCGAGTTCACCCAGGCGCCGTGCCCGTCGCGGTTCGGCAGGAACGCCGGGCGATCGGGGACGACCGTGTCGAGGGCTGCCGCCGTGGGTGTGCCGCCCGGGAACGCCGACATCTGCCAGCCGCCGCCGAGCACCCACGGCTCATCCGCGTGCTCCTCGGCGTACGAGCCGATGCGCTCCAGGTAGTCGGCCTGGGTGGCGAGCTCCGACAGGTCGCACCGCATGAGGTCGAGGCCGCCCCACACCGGATGCACGTGCGCGTCCTGGAACCCCGGCACCAGCATCCGACCGGTGAGGTCGACGACCTCGGTTCGGGGGCCGACGAGCTCGCGCACGTCGTCGTTCGAGCCGACCGCGACGATGCGCCCGTGCGCCACCGCGACGGCCTGCGCCCGCGAGCGCACGGTGTTCGCGGTGAAGACGGGTCCACCCGTGAAGACGAGGTCGGCGTGTGGCATGGGGATCCCTTCAGTTGCCGGTCATCGTGTCAGTTGCCGGTCATCGTGTCAGTTGCCGGTCATCGTGCGGGCGATCTGCGTCGCCGAATCGCCCGCGCGGCGCAGCACGAGTGCGACCAGGGCCAGCGCGACGAGTGTGAGCACGAGCATGATCGTCGAGACCGACGCGATCTCGGGCCGCAATCCGCTGCGGAGTGCGCTGAGCACGTACACCGGCCAGGGGGTGGTACCCGAGACCTGCACGAACGCGGCGATGATCGTGTTGTCGAGGCTCAGCGTGAACGAGAGCAGGAAGCCCGCGAGCACGGCCGGCATCGCGAGCGGCAGCGTCACCCGGCGGAAGGTGGCGAACGGCTTCGCGTACAGGTCGGCGGACGCCTCCTCGAGCTGGGCGTCGAGACCGACGAGCCGGGCTCGCACGATGTACGAGACCACGGCGGTCGAGAAGAGCGAGTGGCCCACGACGAGTCGCACGATGCCGTCGTTGAAGAGGCCGATGCCGAGGTCCTGGCCGAGGAAGACGAGCCACGGCAGCAGCGCCACCGCGTCGACGATCTCGGGCGTCACCGAGACGAGCAGCAGCAGTCCGATGAACCAGAACACCCACTTGCCCGGATGCCGCGCCATCGCGATGCCGGCCAGGGTGCCGAGCACGGTGGCGACGATCGCCGCGATGAAGCCCGTCTGGATCGACACCCACACCGCGCTCTGGATGGCGGGCTTCTCGAGCAGTGCGGCGAAGCCGTCGAATCCGAAGCCGTCCCAGGCGACGAGCAGCCGCCCGCTGTTGAACGCCGAGATGATGATGACGATGATCGGGGCGAACAGGAAGAGGAAGACGAGCACGCCCCATACGCTCAGCGCGACATCCGACCACGATCTCTTCACGACAGCACCTCCTCGGACTCCCTGGCCGCTTCGGAGGCTCGGTCGCCACCGGTTGCGGCAGCGGGCGCATCGCCGAGCACCAGTCGGTTGCGGGATCGGATCGGCAGCATCACGAGCCAGACGACGAGCGCCCCGACCGCCACGGTCACCATGATCACGAGGATGAGCATCACCGCCATCGCCGAGCCCAGGGCCCAGTTCTGGGCGGCCTGGAACTGACTCGCCACCAGCTGGCCGACCATGTTGCCCTTCGCCCCGCCGAGCACGGTCGCCGTGATGTAGTCGCCCATGAGGGGGATGAAGACGAGGAGCACACCGGCGATGACACCCGGACGCGCCAGGGGCAGCGTGACCCGAAGGAACGTGCGCCACCTGCCGGCGCCGAGGTCCTTCGACGCCTCGCGCACCGGAGTTCCGACGCGATCGAACGCGACGAAGAGCGGCAGGATCATGAGCGGCAGGTAGTTGTACACCACGCCGATGAGCACCGCCGAGCGCGTGTACAGGATGTCGAGCGGACCGCCGATGAGGCCGACATCCTGAAGCAGCGTCGACAGCCAGCCCTCGGGCGCGAGGATCACCTGCCAGCCGATCGTGCGCACGAGGAAGTTCGTCCAGAACGGCACCAGCACGAGCGCGATGAGCAGCCCGCGACGCGACGGCGGCGCCTTCACGGCCATCCAGTACGCGACCGGCAGGCCGATCAGGAGGCAGAGCGCCGTACCGGCGAGGCCGATCCAGAGCGTGTTCAGGAAGGTGGAGAAGAACGTCGGCGAGAGCGCCTCGAGATACCGGTCGAACGAGAGCACGTCGTTCGCGTGCGTGCCGAAGATGCCCGGCTTGTACCCGAAGCTGAACCAGACGACCATCGCCACGGGCGCGACGAAGAAGATGGCGAGCCACGCCCACGCCGGGATGGCGAGGGCGAAGCGCGGCATCCGGGAACTACGCACCAGCGGCGGCCTTGGTCTTGTTCCAGATGTCGACGCGCCGCTGCTGGGCGTCGTTCACCTCGCCCTCGCGCATCGTCTCGATCTGCTCGGGCGTGAAGAACACGAGGTCGAGCATGGGCAGCTCAGCGGCGGCCGCGGCCTCCTCGATGCCGGTCGCGCCCGTGTGGTAGCCGATGTAGTCGAGCTCGGCGAGGGAGTTCTCGGGCTCGAGCACGTAGTTGATGAAGGCGTGGGCGGCCTCGGGGTTGGGAGCGCCCGCCGCGATCGCCCAGTTGTCCATCCAGATCTCGGTCTCGGAGCCCGGGAACACCCACTGCCAGCGGTCGGGATCGGGGCTCTCCAGGATGCCGATGCGCGCGTCGCCGTTCCACACCTGCATCAGCACGTGGGTGCCCTGTGGGATGGCGGCGCCACCCGGGTACGAGTCGAAGGCCGCGAGATTCGGCGCGAGGGTGTTGACGAGGTAGTCCTCAGCGGCGGTCAGGTCGGCCTCGTCGGTGGTGTTCCAGTCGATGCCGTTCGCCCAGAAGTAGATGCCCGTCAGGTCGCCCGGGTCGTCGAGCACGCTCGTCTTGCCGGCGGCCTCGTTCTGGGCGGCGTCGAGGAAGTCGGCCCACGTCGTGAGCGGGCGGGTGATCACGGTCTTGTCGTAGACGTATCCCGTCGTGCCCCACGCCTTGCAGATCGAGTACGCGTTCTCGGGGTCCCAGGCCCGGCCGAGGAACGCCGGGTCCATGAACTCGATGTTCGGGATGAGATCGAGGTTGAGCTCCTGCAGCAGGCCGTTCTCGATCATCTGCGGGATGAAGACGCCGGTCGGCACGACGATGTCGTAGCCCGAGGTGCCCTTGGCCGCGACGAGCTTCGAGATGAGCTCCTCGTTCGAGCCGAACGAGTCGAGCGTGATGTTCGGGCCGAGCTCGTCGGTGAACGCCTCCAGCACGTCGGGGCTGTCGTAGTCGCCCCACGTGTAGATCGACAACTCGTTCTCCAGGGCGCCGCCGGTGGCCTGCGGGGCGCTCGAGGTCCCGCCGCCGGGCGAGCACGCGGCGAGGAGCCCGGTGGCGCCGGCCGCGGCCGCGAAGCTGAGGAAGCGGCGGCGGGAGAGCTCGGAGCGGATCACCTTCGCGGCGCTCTCGCTGGCGAGGATGCGGACTGGAGTGCGGGGTTCGGCCATGTCGGTCTCCGTAGGGGTGCGTGGAACGGGGGTCAGAGTGTGGGCGGCGCGACGTAACCGCCGGCGCTCGCCGCATCGTCGGAGGCGAAGAGCAGCACGCTCGCGGCCTTCCAGGAGCACACCACGGCATCGCCCACGGCGAGGTCGGGCGCCTCGGGGGTCGGCCGGCGCACGATGAGGCTCTGGTCGTCGCCCAGGCCGACGAGGTACTGCATGGTCTCGCCGAGGTGCGCCACGCCGATGACCGTGCCGCGTACGGAGTTGACGGCGTCGAGCGCGTCGGCGGGGGAGCGCCCGTCTGCGACATCCGCCGCGATCTCGACGAACTCGGGACGCACGGCAGCCTGGCCCTGCTGCCCCTCGCCGAGCTCCGAACGGATGCCGCGCACGAGCGCGTGCGGTGAGTCGACCGCCGCGCCGCCCTCGGCGACACGGCCGCGGAAGAAGTTCTGCTGGCCGACGAAGGCCGCGACGTACGCAGACGCGGGCCGGGCGTAGATCGTGTCGGCGTCGGCGAGCTGTTCGATGCGCCCGTCGCGCATGATCGCGATGCGGTCGCTCATGGACAGCGCCTCACCCTGGTCGTGGGTGACGAAGACGAAGGTGATGCCGACACGCGACTGCAGCAGCTTCAACTCGAGCTGCATCTCCTCGCGCAGCTGCCGGTCGAGGGCGCCGAGCGGCTCGTCGAGCAGGAGCACGGCCGGCCGGTTCACGAGTGCGCGGGCGAGGGCGACACGCTGCTGCTGGCCGCCCGAGAGCTGGGCCGGCTTGCGGTCGGCGAAGCGGCGCATCTGCACGAGGTCGAGCGCCTCGACGACCTGCTCACGCAACTGGGCCTTCGGCGTGCGGCGCTGCTGCAGTCCGTAGGCGACGTTCTCGGCGACCGACATGTGCGGGAAGAGCGCGTACGCCTGGAACACGGTGTTCACGTCGCGCCGGTACGGCGGGATGTTCTGCACGGATCGCCCGGAGATGCGGATGTCTCCGGCATCGGGCACCTCGAACCCGGCGATCATGCGCAGCGTGGTGGTCTTGCCGCATCCCGACGGCCCGAGCAACGAGATGAACTCACCCGGTTGGACCGTGAGCGAGACGCCGTCGACCGCGGTGGCCTGCCCGTAGCGCTTGGTCACACCGTCGAGCACCACAGTGCCCTTCGCCTCTGCCGCGTTCGGCAGCGTGCCCGTCGTGGCCTCGGTTGTTGCTGATGACACGTTGGGGGATCCTCCGGGTTCTCGCACAGCTCCGTGCTCCCGGACATTGAAGCATGTAAGCCACGCGGGGTGAGAATCGGCCCGGTTCGCTCCGATCCCAGTGAGTGAGAGCGCGGTTCTTCCGGGCCGCAGAAGAACGACGGAAGTTCACCCCCGGAATCGTCGGTCGCACCCCCGAGGACGGGCGCAGAGTGGATGCCACACAGACCCCGGACGGCGGCGAAGCAGGCGCCGACGGCCGCAACGAAGCATCCGACCGCATCACCGAAGGAGCACCACGATGAGCACGAACCGACCCGGCGACCAGACGCAGACCGCTGCCGAACTGCAGCTCGAATGGGACGCGGACCCCCGCTGGGAGGGCGTCAAGCGCGACTACACCGCCGAAGACGTCATCGCCCTCCGCGGCCCGGTGCGCGAGGAGCGCACCCTCGCGAAGCGCGGCGCCGAGAAGCTGTGGGAGGACATCCGCAGGAACACTGGCACCGCGTTCGAGCCCATGGACGACCCCGAATGGTCGGCGGCGCTCGGCGCTCTCACCGGCAACCAGGCCGTGCAGCAGGTACGCGCGGGCCTCAAGGCGATCTACCTGTCGGGATGGCAGGTCGCCGCCGACGCCAACTTGAGCGGCCAGACCTACCCCGACCAGTCGCTGTACCCCGCGAACTCGGTCCCGGCCGTGGTGCGCCGCATCAACAACGCGCTGCTGCGCGCCGGCCAGGTCGAGCAGGGCGAGGTCTCGACGGGCTCGACCACCGGGAAGGACTGGATGGCGCCCATCGTCGCCGATGCCGAGGCCGGCTTCGGCGGACCGCTCAATGCCTACGAGCTCATGCACCAGATGATCGAGGCCGGCGCGGCCGGCGTGCACTGGGAGGACCAGCTCGCCAGCGAGAAGAAGTGCGGCCACATGGGCGGCAAGGTGCTCGTCCCGACGTCGCAGCACATCCGCACCATCAATGCGGCGCGGCTGGCGGCGGATGTCGCAGGGGTGCCGTCGATCATCATCGCCCGCACCGACGCGCTCGCCGCGACCCTGCTGACGAGCGATCACGATGAGCGCGACCGGCCGTTCGTCACGGGCGAGCGCACTGCCGAGGGCTTCTACGAGGTGCGGAACGGCATCGAGCCGGTCATCGCGCGGGGCCTCGCCTACGCCGAGTACGCCGACCTGCTCTGGGTCGAGTCCGCCGAGCCCGACCTCGACCTCGCCCGCCGCTTCGCCGAGGCGGTGCACGCGAAGTTCCCCGGCAAGCGCCTCTCGTACAACTGCTCGCCCTCCTTCAACTGGAAGCGGCACCTCGACGACGACCAGATCGCGAAGTTCCAGCGCGAGCTCGCGTCGATGGGGTACGCGTTCCAGTTCATCACCCTCGCGGGCTTCCACGCCCTCAACCACTCCATGTTCACGCTCGCCAAGGACTACAGCGAGCGGCACATGAGCGCGTACGTCGAGCTCCAGGAGGCGGAATTCGCCTCGGAGGCATCCGGATACACCGCCACGCGTCACCAGCGCGAGGTCGGCACCGGGTACTTCGACCAGATCGCCACGGCGCTGAACCCCTCGAGCGCCACGCTCGCCCTCGTCGGATCGACCGAGGAAGACCAGTTCACGCACTGACCATCGTCCGCCCACCCCGCTGGGGTTCGTAGGACAAAGGGCAGTCTGTAGGACGTCAGCACGCGCAGATGTCCTACAAACGCTCGAATGTCCTACGAACCCGCTGGGGGCGACGTGAAGGAGACACGACCATGAACACCACGCCCACCATCACGCTCGATCGCGAGCGAACGGATGCCGCGGCATCCGGCCCTCGCTTCGCACCCCGACCGGCGACCGGGAGTTTCCGCACGGTCGAGCCCCGCATCGAGGTCACGGCGCCGCTCGGCCCGCGCTACGACGAGATCCTCACGCCCGAGGCCCTCGCCTTCCTCACGCAGCTGCACGATCGATTCGCGGGCACCCGGCACGAACTGCTCGCTGCGCGCCTGCAGACCCGGGTGGATGCCGCGAACGGGCGCGACCCGAAGTTCCTGCCCGAGACGGAATGGATCCGCAGCGACACCACGTGGCGCGTCGCGGGCGCGGCGCCCGGCCTCGAGGATCGCCGTGTCGAGATCACCGGCCCGACCGACCGGAAGATGGCGATCAACGCGCTGAACTCGGGCGCGAAGGTCTGGCTCGCCGACCAGGAGGATGCCACCAGCCCGACCTGGGCGAACGTGATCGAGGGGCAGCTGTCGCTGTACGACTTCCTCCGCGGCAACCTCGAGTACACGAGCCCCGAGGGCAAGGAGTACCGGGTCACGGCGACGGAGACCCCGACGATCGTCATGCGTCCGCGCGGCTGGCACCTCGTGGAGAAGCACCTGCGGTTCCACGACCGGGCCGGGCGCGACATGCACGCCTCGGGATCGCTCGTCGACTTCGGCCTGTACTTCTTCCACAACGCGAAGGCGCTCATCGAGCAGGGCCGTGGGCCGTACTTCTACCTGGCGAAGCTCGAGTCGCACCGCGAGGCGAAGCTCTGGAACGACATCTTCGTGTTCGCACAGGACGCGCTCGGCGTTCCGCAGGGCACCGTGCGCGCCACCGTGCTGATCGAGACGATCCAGGCGGCGTTCCAGATGGACGAGATCCTGTACGAGCTGCGCGATCACTGCGCGGGCCTGAACGCGGGCCGCTGGGACTACATCTTCTCGATCGTGAAGACGTTCCGCTGCCGAGGACGCCGATGGGTGCTGCCCGACCGGACGTCGATCACCATGACCGCGCCGTTCATGCGGGCGTACACCGAGCTGCTCGTGCAGACGTGCCACAAGCGCGGGGCGCATGCCATCGGCGGCATGAGCGCGTTCATCCCGAACCGCCGCGACCCCGAGGTGACGGAGCGGGCGCTCGCCGCGGTCGCCGCCGACAAGCGGCGCGAGGCCGGCGACGGGTTCGACGGCACGTGGGTCGCGCACCCCGACCTCATCGAGACCGCGCGCGCCGAGTTCGACGCCGTGCTGGGCCACCGGCCGAACCAGGTCGACCGTCTGCGCGACGACGTCGAGGTGACCGCAGCTGAGCTGCTCGACATTCCGTCGGTCGGCGGCGAGGTGACCGAGGCGGGCGTGCACGACAACGTCTCGATCGCGATCCGCTACATCGAGTCGTGGCTGCGCGGTACGGGCGCGGCGGCGATCGACAACCTCATGGAGGATGCCGCGACCGCCGAGATCTCGCGCTCGCAGATCTGGCAGTGGCTGCACGAGAACACCGTCACCGCCGAGGGCACGCGCATCGACCAGACCTCGATCGTGCGCATTATGGCGGCGGCCGTCGCCGAACTGCCGCGCTTCGAGGGGGACCGCTTCGACGACGCGATCTCGGTGTTCCGCAGCGTCGCCCTCGAGCCGGAGTTCCCGACGTTCCTCACAGTCGGGGCGTACGCGCGCTTCCTGTGAGGGCCCGGTCGTCGAGTAGCGCCGGCGCAGCCGACGCGTATCGAGACGGGGTGACGATCTCGATACGCGTCCGCCTTCGGCGGGCGCTACTCGATCACCGGTGGGTGTCCGCCTTCGGCGGGCGCTACTCGATCACCGGGGCGTGTCCGCCTTCGGCGGGCGCTACTCGATCACCGGCGTCGGGCGGCGCTCAGCGCAGCGGCACTCCGACGTCGCTGCCGCCCTCGGGCGTGATGCGCGCGTTCATCTTCACGAGCGAGGGCGCCGGAACGAAGCCGCCCGCGAACAGCGCCTCGCCCTGCCGGAACCACGGCGATCGCGCGAGCAGCGACGCCGGTGCGTACCCGAAGTACGTGCCGAGCTCGTCGAGGTCGAGCGGCGAGGTCATCTTCATGAGCGCCAGGTTGTCGCACTGCGAGATGATGCCCGGGTGCACCTTCGACGGCCGCTGCGTCGAGAGCAGCAGCCACAGCCCGAACTTGCGGCCTTCCGCGGCGATCTGCACGAGGCGCTCCCGCACCGCGACGGCGAGCGGCGAGTCGAGTTGGGGCGAGCACAGGTTGTGCGCCTCGTCGATGACGAGCAGCACGGGCCGGCGTTCCTCGCGTCGCTCCCAGAGGTCGTCGAGCAGCGAGAGGGCGACGACGAGCTGCTGCTCGGGCGTCGAGAATCCGCCGAGGTCGAGCACCGTGGCATCCGGCCGCTCGTCGACGATGTCGGTGACGGCGGGATCGCCCTGAGCCCAGACGCTCCAGTCGAGCACGCCGAGGTTCTCGACGCGCTGGGCGAGCGGGTGCGGACCCGCCTCCGAGGTGGCCGCGGTCAGCATGGGCAGCACCTCGTCGAGCTCGCCGGCCTTCAGCACGTCCTGCATGCGCACGAGGGTGTTGTACTCGTCGCGGTCGATGATCGGATCGAGCCGGAGCACGGCCGCCTTCGACGGCAGCGACATCTCGATGAAGCGCGCTCGCAGCGTCGAACCCGGTTCGCCCTTCGCGCGGAGCACGCGGATGTCGCGCTGGGCGAGCGCGTCCGCGGTGGGCCCCGTCGCTCCGGGCGCGACCTCGCCGAGTCGCACGAAGTCGGAGTTCGGATCGAACACGACGACCGGCAGCGCAGTGTGGGCGATGAGCTGCTCGAGCACGACGCCCAGCGCGTAGGTCTTGCCCGATCCGCTCTGCCCGCACCAGAAGGTGTGCCGATTGAAGCGGTGGGGGAGCAGCCGCGCCGGCCCGCCGGGAGCGGTGAGGTTCGTGCCGACCTCGATGCGGGCCCCCGTAGTGCGGTGCAACGCGTCCACGGTGATCGTGTCGGCCGCTCGCACCGTGGCCGACTCGAACGGATGACTCGATCGCGTGTCGAGCTCGTCTCCGTCGAGCACCCCGAGCAGGCGGCCGCGGGCCAGCGCCGGGGCGTCGTCGCTACGGGACTCGACGAGGGCGAGCTGACGGCCGGCGTCGGAGTCGAGCACGACGAGGGAGCCGGCGATGAACGGCGTGCCCGAGGCATCCCGAATCGTGAAGGACCTGCCGTCGTCGGATCTGGCGACGGTGCCGGTCGGGTCGCGGGGGGCCGTCGGAGCGGTCGAGTCGGGCGCATCCATGCCCCGATCCTCCCACCCGAGCAGGCGGCCTCTGGAAGAATCGGAGACCGTGTCAGAGCTCACCGTCCGGACCGCCGTTCCCGATGACACCGCCGCGCTCGCCGAACTGGCGGCCGAGACGTTTCCGCTGGCCTGCCCGCCGGGAACGACGGCCGCGGCGATCGCCGCGTTCGTCGCCGAGCACCTCACCGCCGCCCGATTCGCCGAGTACGTGCGCGATGAGGCTCGCATGGTGCTCGTCGCGCACGAGTCCGAGCCCCACTCCGGCCTGGTCGGCTATGCCATGCTCATCGCAGATGAGCCGGCCGACAGGGATGCCGCGGCCGCCGTCACGGCGCGGCCCACCATCGAGCTCAGCAAGTTCTACACCCGTGCGGCCGCCCACGGCACCGGGGTGGCCGCCCCACTCCTGACCGCAACGATCGACGTGGCGGCAGCCCGCGGGGCGGCATCGCTCTGGCTCGGCACCAACGAGCGGAATGCGCGCGCTCTCAGGTTCTATGAGAAGCACGGGTTCCGCCGCGTCGGACGCAAGCGCTTCAAGCTCGGTGACCGCCTGGAGCACGACTGGGTCCTCGAGCGGCTCCTCGTGCCCGGCGAGGCGGCCGCCCCCTTGATCCCATGAATTCCTCTGACTAGAGTCAGAGATATGGGTGGGCCGAGAGTCGCCGTGGCGCTGGAATCCGAGGCGATCGGTCGGGTGCGCGCGTTCAACCGCGCGGTTACGACGCGTATCGGCGCGCTGCACGACCACTACCTCGGCAGCTCTCGCTCGCTGGGCAGCTCCCGCGTGTTGTGGGAGGTCGACGACGAGGGCGTCGATATCCGCGACATCCGGGAACGCCTCGAACTCGACAGCGGGTACCTCAGCCGGCTGCTCCGTTCGCTCGAGCGCGAGGGCCTCGTCACCGTGGAGCCGTCCCGCGCCGATACGCGCGTGCGCAGGGTCAGGCTGACCGAGGCGGGCCGTGCCGAACGCGTCGAGCTCGACCGGCGCAGCGACGAGCTCGCCGCGTCGCTGCTCACCCCGTTGAGCGCCGGGCAGCAGCGGCGGCTCGTCGACGCGATGGACACCGTCTCGAGACTGCTCGACGCGGCGCTGGTACAGGTCGAGCCGGCGGATGCCGCGTCGGACGATGCCCGCAGGTGCCTCACCGCCTACTACGATGAGCTCGCCCGCCGCTTCCCGGGCGGATTCGATCCGGGTCTGAGCCTGCACCCCGACACGCACGAGTTCGCCGAGCCGACGGGTGGATTCGTGCTCGCGCGGCTGCACGGTCGGGCGATCGGATGCGGCGCGGTGCTCTTCCACGACGGTGCGCCGGCGTACATCAAGCGCATGTGGGTCGACGACGCCGTGCGCGGCATGGGCGTCGGACGGCGCATCCTCGAGGCGCTCGAGCGGGCGGCGCGCGATCACGGTGCGGCATCCGTCACCCTCGAGACGAATGCGGGCCTGACGGAGGCCTTCGCCATGTACCGGGCGGCGGGCTATGTCGAGGTCGAGCCGTTCAACGACGAGCACTACGCCGACCACTGGTTCGAGAAGCAGCTCGGCTAGCGCGGTTCGAGAAGCGCGGCCGGGGTCAGGGCGCGCTCGCCGGCTCGCTTGGCTCGTCGAGCCGCCCCGCCCACGGCCGCCGGACCCCTATGGCACGGCTCAGCGTACGGGCTGCTGCTCGCCTGCGGGATCGGGCGCCACCCGGAGCACGAGCTTCCCGCGCACGTGTCCCGCCTCGAGAACGCGGTGCGCCTCGGCGCCCTGCTCGAGGGGGAACTCGCGCTCGACGTGCACGCGAACCGCACCATCGTCGATCAGGCCGGTGATGATCTCGAGGGTGCGCGCATCGGGGGAGACCGAGTAACCGGTCGCACGGATGCCGCGAGCCGCCGCCTCCTCGGCCATCGTCGGCCACGCCCCGGTCGGCACGGTGACGATGAGGCCGTTCGGCTCGAGCACGTCGAGCGAGCGCGTGCCCGTGTCGTCGGCGACGTTGCCGATGAGGTCGATCACGACATCCTGCGTTCCGGCCACGTCCTCGAAGCGTTCGGAGCGGTAGTCGATCACGTGATGCGCCCCGAGGCCGCGCACGAAATCGACGTTGTCGGCGGAGCACGTCGCCGTCACCTCGGCGCCGAAGTGCCGGGCGAACTGCACCGCGAAATGCCCCACTCCGCCGGCGCCCGCATGGATGAGCATGCGCCGGCCGTCGCCGACGCCCGCCGTGTCGACGACGGCGCCCCACGCCGTGAGGGCGGCGAGCGGTACCGCGCCCGCCTCGGCGAACCCGAGCGAACGTGGCATCGGCGCGAGGCTCATCGACGAGATCGCGACGTACTCGGCGTAGGTGCCGCTGAGCCGCGGAACGCGGCCCATGCCGTAGACGCGGTCGCCCGGCTGCAGCGGGTGGGCGGCGTACGGCACGGCCTCGACGATGCCCGCCACGTCGTTGCCGAGCACGACGGGAAACGCGTCGATCGCGGCGGCAACGCCGCGGCCCGCCCTCGTCTTGGCATCGATGGGGTTCACCCCGGCGGTCACGACCCGCACGAGCACCTCGTCGCTCACCCGCCTCGCCTTGGGCACCTCGGCGATGTGCAGCTCATCCGCCGCGCCGGTGCGATCGATGACCAGCGCCCGCATCGTGTCCGACATCCTCGTCTCTCCGTTCTCGGCACTTCCCACCACTATGCAGCACGACGCGCCGCGCCCACGTGCGTCCGGGACGCGGGCTTGCAAGGCCGGCGTGCGTCTGGAAAGCAGGGCGACACGCCGGGGCGGCATCCGGAACAGGGGCCTTCGACCCTGCTTCCAGGCACGGCGCCTGCTTCGGCGACGCCGAACGTCAGTGGTGTTCGAGCCATCGCGCGACGCGCTCGCGCAACACCGCCGTCTGGGCAGCCTGGCCGTCATCGCGGGCGGGAATCGCCTCGAGTGAGGCGCCGAGGCCGCCAGCCCAGCGTTCGGCGATCGCGAACGGGTGCACAGGGTCGCGCGGTGCGCCGACGACGAGCGACGGGATGCCGCGAGCGGCGGGTTCGGCGAGTTCGGCGTCGGTCACGAACGCGCGGTTGCGCGGGATCTCGACGAGCCGCATGGCCCGGCGGGCGGCATCGGGCGCTTGGAACTGCGTGAGCAGGGCCTTGGCGCCCGCGGGGGATTCGGCGGCGACGCGCTGGAAGAGCCCGCGCTCCTGGAACTCGACGGCTCCGGCAGGCCCAGCATCGGCGAGGAGTTGACCGATGACGGGGAAGGGCCGCAGGTTGTCGGGCAGCGACCGGTCGTCGAACGCCGGCCGCACGAACACCGCGCGACGAACGGGAAGGAGCCCCTGCAGCATGATGCGCAGGCCGATCGCCGCACCCATCGAGATGCCGATGAGCGTCACCGGCTCGGATGCCGCAGGCCCGCCGCCCTGCCCGGCCTCGGCCATCGCCACCGGAACCCGCTGCGACACCTCGGCTGCGAGCCGGTCGAGGGCGAAGTCAGCCGGCTCGCCGACCTCGAGGAATCCGCCGTGCGCGCGCGTGTCGGGGGCGACGATCAGCTCGTCGACGCCCTCGACCTCCTCGATCATGGACTCGAAGATGCCCAGCGGCTGGCGACGGTCGGACCCGAGTCCGTGCAGGAGTACCGTCGTCACGCCAGCGGGCCCGGCCGGTAGAACGATCGGTACGACGGCTCCTCGCGTGCGACGCCGTCGGGTCGCAGCGCCAGCAGCAACTCGTCGGCGAGCCGCACGAGGATGGCGATCTGGTCATCGTCACGATCGACCCACCGGCACCGGGGCTCGTCGCCGACGGGCCGGAAGTCGTCGTGCTGCTCCCACACGACGAGGGTGCGCTCGGCGCCGAGCACGTACTGCTGCCACCACACCTGCCGCAGGTAGCCGCGCGGGATGCCGCGCCACGGTCGAGACGTCGTCTTGATCTCGCAGAGCACGGGCGTGCCGTCGTCGGCGACGCTGAGGCCGTCGGGCGTTGCGAGATGACGGCGATCGGATGCCGCGTGGAACAGCAGGCTCGACGGCTCGATGCCGTGCGTGCACCGAACCCACTCGGCGATCACGGGCTCGCGCCGGCGACCGTGGTCGGTGAAGCGGCTGCCGCCGAACCCGCCGGTGCCGTGGAGCTTCTCCCACGCGGCCGAGCGGACCGCCGCGCGTGAGGAGAGCTTCGCGGCATCCGTCGCCGTGATGCCGCGCGATCGCTCGCGGATCCATGCCACGCGGTCGTTCGCGTCGGCGACGATGCGCAGTTCGTGTGCATGCCGAACGGGCGGCGGGGGGATGTGGACCGCCGTCGCCGCGCCCTCGAGATCGAAGAGGGCGAAGGGCGTATCGGGCACGGTTCGAGCGTACCCCCGACGGCCGTCGACGGCGTGCCGACATGGCCGCCGCCCGCGTCCCGATGCGAGTCCGGCGGCGCCGGGCGCTCCTCGACGACCGAACGGCGCGTCAGCGCGCCGCGAGCGCGTCGATGCCCTCGGGGGAGAGGGCGTGATGGATCGCGAGCATGCTCGCCCCGAGCACGCCCGCATTCTCGGCTGCCGCCGACTGCACGATGGCGAGGTGCTCGGTCGCGAGCGGCATCGAGCGCGTGTAGACCACCTCACGCACGCCGGCGATGAGGTGCTCGCCTGCCCTCGCCATCGAGCCGCCGATCGCGATGACCGACGGATTGATCAGGCTGACGCATGCGGTGAGGACCTCGCCGATGTCGCGGCCCGCCTGCCGCACCGCCTGGATCGCGGCGAGGTCGCCGCGCTTCACGAGGTCGACGACGTCGTTGCCCGAGTGCACCGCCACGCCCTCCTCCCGCAGGGCCCGCGCGATCGCCGGACCTGACGCGAGCGCCTCGAGGCATCCCCGGTTGCCGCAGTGGCACGGAACATCGGCGCCACGAGCCACGCGCACGTGGCCGATGTCGCCTGCGATGCCCTGCGCCCCCCGCTGCAGCAGTCCGCCGGAGATGATGCCCGAGCCGATGCCGGTGGCGACCTTCACGAAGACCATGTGCTCGACGTGGGGCCACGCGAGGGCACGCTCACCGAGCGCCATGATGTTCACGTCGTTGTCGACGAGCACGGGCACCTCGAGGTGCTGCTGCACCCACCCGGGCACGTCGAAACGATCCCAGCCGGGCATGATCGGCGGGTTCACGGGTCGTCCGCTCGAGTGCTCCACCGGCCCCGGAACGCCGATGCCGATGGCGGCCAGTTCGTGCCGGTCGCGACCGAGCTGCTGGATCAGTGCCAGCCCCGCCTCGACCATCCAGCCCAGCACCGCCTCGGGCCCCTGGGCGATGTCGAGGCGTTCGCTTCGCTCGGCGAGGGGCGAGCCGGCCAGGTCGGAGACCGCGATCGTGGCGTGCGACGCGCCGAGGTCGGCGGCCAGCACGATGCGCGCTGCGGGATTCAGGGCGAACTGCGAGGGCGGACGTCCGCCGGTGGATGCGGCATCGGCCACCGGCGTGACGAGACCGAGCTGCATGAGCTCGTCGACCCGAGCCGCCACGGTGGAGCGGGCGAGGCCGGTCGACTGGGCGAGCGACGCGCGCGTGCGAGGAACACCGTCACGCAGCAGCTGGAAGAGCTCGCTCGCTCCTGACGTGCCGAGTGCCGATCCTCGGCTGATGTCGACCATTCTCCGAGTAAAGCACACGCAGAACCCGGGGTGGCCGATAACGAAGGTGTCACAAGGCAAACAACTTTTATCAATCGGGTAGCAGAAGTTGTACGCCCTGTGTCAGCATGGCCGTCATGACATCGCACGTCATCGCCCCGACCGCCACGCTGCGTGCCGGCTTCGTCGGCGGCGGCTTCATGGCTGCCGTGCACTCCCGAGGCGCTCGGGCCGCAGGGGCCGGGCTCGCCGGTGCGGCATCCTCGTCGCCGCGAAGCGCCCGCTCCGCCGCCGACCGCCTCGGCCTCGACACGGCGTTCGACTCCGTCGATGCGCTCATCGCCGATGCCGACATCGACGTGATCCACATCTGCACGCCCAACACCACGCACGCCTCGATCGCCCGCGCCGCACTCGAGGCCGGCAAGCACGTCATCTGCGAGAAGCCGCTCGCCACGACATCGGCGGATGCCGCGGCGCTCGTCGAACTCGCTGCCGAGCGCGGGCTCGTGGCCGCCGTCCCCTTCGTGTACCGGTTCCACCCCATGGCGCGCGAGGCTCGCGCCCGCGTCGCCCGCGGCGAGAGCGGGCGGCTGCTGAGCGTGCACGGCGCCTACCTGCAGGACTGGCTCTCCGACAGGCACGACGACGACTGGCGGGTCGATGTCGCCCTCGGCGGACCGTCGCGCGCCTTCGCCGACATCGGCTCGCACCTCGTCGACCTCGCGGAATTCGTCTCGGGCGACCGCATCGTGCGACTCAACGCCTCGACGCGCACCGTGTACGAGAAGCGCTCCACGAACGCCGACATCGCCACCGAGGACCTGGTCGCCGTGGTCATCGAACTCGCCTCCGGTGCCGTCGGCACCCTGCTGGTGTCGCAGGTCGCCCCGGGCCACAAGAACGGCCTGTCCGTCGAACTGTCGGGCACCGACGCGAGCATCCGCTTCGAGCAGGAGCACCCCGAGCAGCTCTGGATCGGCAGGACCGATGCCTCGAGCATCGTCGAACGTGATCCGGCCCGTCTCGCACCCGACGCCGCTCGGCTCGCGATCGTGCCGGCGGGGCATCCGATGGGCTACCAGGACGCGTTCAACGCGTTCATCGCCGATGCGTACGCCGCGATCGGCGGGGCATCCCCCGAGGGGCTCCCGAACTTCGATGACGGATTGCGCGCGGTGCGAGTGACCGAGGCCGTGCTCGCCTCCGCGGCATCCGGCACCTGGCAGGAGGTGGCCGCATGAACGCCGACGCACCCATGCCGCGCTCGTCGACCTCAGCGAGCGCGCTCGAGCAGGCCGAGCCGGTGCTCGTCGCCGAGGGACTCGAGAAGTCGTTCTTCGGCGTCACGGTGCTGCGCGATGTCGGGCTCACGCTGCGGCCCGGCGAGGTGCACGGCCTCGTCGGCGAGAACGGCGCGGGCAAGTCGACCTTCATGAAGATCCTCGCGGGCGTCTACGAGCGCGACGCCGGCACCATCACGCTCGGGGGCCAGGAGGTCAGCTTCCATCACCCCGTCGAGGCCGCGCGCGCCGGGCTCGCCACGGTGTTCCAGGAGTTCAACCTGCTGCCCGAGCGCACCGTCGCGCAGAACGTCTTCCTCGGACGAGAGCCGCGCAAGGGCGGGTTCGTCGACCGCAAGGCGATGGTCCGCTCCACGCGCGCGCTGCTCGACGAGCTCGGCATCGAGGGCGTCGATCCCGATGCGCCTGTGCGCACCCTCACCGTCGCAGAGCAGCAGATCGTCGAGATCGTGAAGGCGCTCTCGGTCGACGCGCGGGTGATCCAGATGGACGAACCGACCGCGGCCCTCGCCGACCACGAGGTCGAGTTGCTCTATGCGATCGTCCGCCGCCTCCAGGAGCGCGGTGTCGCCATCCTCTACGTCTCGCACCGGCTGAAGGAGATCTTCGACCTCTGCGACACCATCACCGTGCTGAAGGACGGCGCCCTGGTCTCGACGGGGCCGGCGTCGGAGCTCGACACCGACGAGCTCGTTCGCCGCATGGTCGGCCGCCCGATCTCCGCGTACTTCCCCGATGCCGAGGAGGGCACGGAGGTGGGCGAGCCGCGCCTCGAGCTGCGCGGCGTCGGCAACGGGTACGTCGACGGCATCGACCTCGAACTGCGGGCCGGCGAGATCGTCGGCGTGGCCGGCCTGCAGGGCTCGGGCCGCACCGAACTCGTCGAGGGCGTGTTCGGCGTCGTGCCCTTCACCCGCGGCGAGATGCTGCTCGACGGCAAGCCGGTGCGCATGACATCGCCGCGTCAGGCCGTGAAGGCGGGCGTCGCGCTCATCACCGAGGATCGGAAGGCCCAGGGGCTCGCGCTGAACCAGTCGGTCGCCGACAACGCGCTGCTCGTGATCCGGTCGGTGTTCGCCCGCCGCACGACAGCGGTGCGTCGTGAGCTGCCCGGTGTGCTCTCGTCGCTCGAGGTCGCGTCGCGAGGCGTCGACCAAGAGGTGCAGTACCTCTCGGGCGGCAACCAGCAGAAGGTCGTGCTGGCGAAATGGCTCGCGACGAACCCACGCGTCGTGCTCCTCGACGAGCCGACGCGCGGCATCGACGTGGGGGCCAAGGTCGCCGTCTACAAGCTCATGCGCCGTCTCGCCAAGGAGGGGGTCGCGATCCTCATGATCTCCTCCGAGCTGCCCGAGGTCATCGGCATGTCCGACCGCATCATCGTGATGCACGACGGCCGCGCATCCGCCGAGCTGCCCGCCCGCAGCGACGAGGCGACGATCCTCTCGGCCGCGACCGGAACGCTCCGCGTGGGCGGGGAGGAGGCGCTGTGAGCACCACGACGACCCCGGCCCCGACGCCGGCGCGGCGAGGCCGCCGCCGCCTCGACGCGAGCCTCATCGTGGGGATCGCGCTCATCGGAGTCATCGTCATCGGCGCCATCCTGGTCGCGAGTGTCGGCCGCAACTTCTTCAGCGCTGGCAACATCCGCGACATCCTCACCGGCATGAGCGTGCTCGGATTCGTCGCGATCGGCCAGACCTTCGTGATCCTCTGCGCATCGCTCGACCTTTCGGTCCCCTACGTCGTGAGCCTCTCGAGCCTCATCGCGGCCGACCTCATGGCGGGCAACCCGGCGAACATCCCCATCGCGGTGCTCGCCGTGCTCGCGTTCGCCGTGATCGTCGGACTCGCGAACGGGCTCATCGTCTCGAAGCTCCGGGTGAACGGGTTCATCGCCACACTCGGTACGGGTCTCATCATCAAGGGCTACCTCGATACGAACTACAAGGGCACGAGCGGGCTCGTGCCGCCCGAGTTCCAGTACATCGGCGCGACGGGAGTCGGGCCCGTCCCGATCTCGACGATCATCATGCTCGCCGTCGCCGTCGTCGCCGCGTTCTACCTCGCCCGCACCCGCACCGGGAACCACATGTTCGCGGTCGGCGGCAACGAGCAGGTGGCGCGTCTGAGCGGCATCCGCACCGCTCGCCCGCTGATCGTCGCGCACGTGCTCTGCTCGGTGACCGCCGCCCTTGCGGGGCTCCTGCTCGCCAGCCGCCTCGGTGTCGGCAGCCCGACGGTCGGCACCCAGGGTGGCTACGATCTGCTCTCCATCGCGGCGGTCGTGCTCGGCGGCACCCTGCTCATGGGTGGTCGCGGTTCGATCTGGGGAACGATCGGCGGCGTCGCGATCTTCGCCGTCGTCGACAACGTCATGAGCGTCATGCAGGTCAACCCGTTCCTGAAGGACGTCGTGCGAGGCATCGTCATCGTCGCGGCCGTGGCCGTCTACACGGCTCGGGTCACCGAGCGTCGTCGGCCGCGCTTCACCGCTTCAGGAGCGACGGATGCCTCGGGCGGCGGCATCGCACGAGGGGAAGGCCCGGGCGGCGGCAACGCGGGCGTGGGTACGACCGCCGTCGAACGCAGCCAGGAGGAGCAGTCATGAGCGCCGTGACATCCGAATCGCCGACCTTCGGCCGTCGCCTCGCCGGATTCGCTCGCGTGCTGATCAGCCCGCGGGGTGCCGTGTTCCTCCTGCTCATCGTGCTGCTCGTCGCCATCACGGTGCTGAACCCGTCGTTCGCCGACCCCTCTCAGCTGATCCGGTTCGTGCAGCGCGTGGCGCCGGTGGCGATCGTGGCGATCGGCCAGTACTTCGTGATCGTGGGCGGCGAGTTCGACCTGTCGATGGGCTCGGTGGTCACGGCACAGGTGGTGATCGCCGGCAACCTCATCGGGCAGAACGACGCCAACTCGATCCCCGTGCTGCTGTTCATGCTCGCGTTCGGCGCGTTCATCGGGCTCGTGAACGGCCTCATCGTCTCGTTCCTCAAGGTGCCGAGCTTCATCGTCACCCTGGGCATGATGCTCGCCCTCCTCGGCGCCACGCTCTACTGGACCGGCGGCGCGGCGACCGGCAACCCGGCCGACAGCTTCCGCCAGATCGGCCGGGGCGGCATCCGCGACCTTCCCGTGATCGACATCCTCCCGTGGTCGGTGGTGATCCTCGTGGTGGTCCTCGCGGTCGCCGTCTGGTTCGCGCGTCGGCCGTTCGGTCGCACGATCATCGCCCTCGGCGACAACCCAACGGCCGCCCGGTTCTCGGGCACGCGCAGCTGGTGGGTGAAGACGTCGACCTTCATCATCTCGTCGCTCTCGGCGACGGTCGCGGGGGTGCTCCTCGTCGGCTACGCGGGCGTGCACCCGAGCGTCGGCCGCGGTTACGAGTTCACCGCGATCACCGCGGTCGTGCTCGGCGGTGTCGTGCTCGGCGGCGGGCGAGGCTGGGTCGTCGCGGCAGCGGCCGGCGCGTTCGCCCTCGAGGCCCTGTTCACGCTGCTGAACTTCGCCGGCGTGCCCTCGACGTACCGCGATGCGGTGCAGGGCGCCATCATCATCTTGGCCGTCGCCTACGCAGCGACGACCTTCCGCGCTCGGCGTCGTGGCCGCGCGCTCGAGACTTCGCCCGTTGCTTCAACCGGTGCGAAGGGGCCCGATCCGAACCCGGATCCTGCTCACCCTGCCCCCAACCCCTCCACGCAGAGGGCTGACAACGAAACCAAGGGAGGTTCGTGATGCGACGCAGGTTCACTGTGGCATCCGCCATGGTCGGCGCTCTCGCGCTGTTCACGCTCGCCGGCTGTACCACCGATCCCAACGTCGGTCCGGCGACCGACAACGCCGCACCCACCGAGGAGGAGGAGGTCGAGTGGTTCGACCAGGAGCTCTTCGACAAGCAGGACGCGGAGCGCGACGTCGTTCCCGAGGGTCCTGAAGACCAGCCGTGGCTCCAGATGATCAACCCCGAGATGGTCGACACCGCGCAGTTCGCCAGCACGGGCCCGAAGAAGGCGTGCTTCGCCAACGCCTCCATCTCGAACCCGTGGCGGCAGACCGGCTGGATCACGATGAACCAGCAGTTGCAGGTGCTGCAGCAGGCCGGCGCCATCTCCGAGATGGAGACGCGCGACGCGCAGGACTCCGATGACACGCAGATCGCCGACATCGACTACTTCATCAACGAGGGCAACTGCGACGTCTTCATCATCTCGCCGAACTCGACCGCGGCGATGACGCCCGCGGTCGAGCGCGCCTGCGACACCGGCAAGCCCGTGATCGTCTTCGACCGCGGCGTGCAGACCGACTGCCCGGTCACGTTCATCCACCCGATCGGTGGATTCGCGTGGGGCATCGACACGGCCGAGTTCCTCATCGACGAGCTCGAGGAGGGCGACAAGGTGGTGGCACTCCGCATCCTCCCGGGTGTCGACGTGCTCGAGCAGCGCTGGGCCGCGGCCGAGAAGCTGTTCGACGAGGCCGGCATCGAGGCGGTCGACTACTTCACCGGTGCCGACCCCGCCGAGATCAAGAAGATCATCTCCGACGAGCTCGCCAAGGGCGACGTGCAGGGCGTGTGGATGGATGCCGGTGACGGCGCCGTCGCGGCCATCGAGGCGTTCGAGGACGCCGGCGTCGACTACCCCGTGATGACGGGCGAGGACGAGATGAGCTTCCTCCGTAAGTGGAAGGAGACGGGACTCACCGGTCTCGCCCCCGTGTACTCCAACTTCCAGTGGCGCACGCCGCTGCTCGCCGCGCAGATGATCTTCGCGGGCCAGCAGGTGCCGAAGGAGTGGGTGCTCCCGCAGGAGCCGATCCCCGCTGAGGAGGTCGACCAGTACCTCGCGGCCAACGAGGGCATGCCCGACGGCCACTACGCGAAGTTCGGCGGCGAGGACCTGCCCGGCTACCCGCAGGTCTGGCAGGATCGGGTGATCCCGTAGCCGAATCGGTGATCGAGGAGCGACTGCCGCAGGTGGACGCGTATCGAGATCGGTGTCCGGTGATCGAGTAGCGACCGCCGCAGGTGGACGCGTATCGAGATCGGTGTCCGGTGATCGAGTAGCGACCGCCGCAGGTGGCCGCGTATCGAGATCGGTGCCCGGTGATCGAGTAGCGACCGCCGCAGGTGGACGCGTATCGAGATCGGCCGGCTTGGTCTCGATACGCGTCGCCAAGGCGGCGCTACTCGACCACCGTGCGTCGCCAAGGCGGCGCTACTCGACCACCGTGCGTCGCCAAGGCGGCGCTACTCGACCACCGTGCGTCGCCAGGGCGGCGCTACTCGACCACCGGGCGTGGCCAGGGCGGCGCTACTCGACCACCGGGCGTCGCCAGGGCGGCGCTACTCGACCACCGGGCGTCGCCAAGGCGGCGCTACTGACCACCCCGCGTCACCAAGGAGGCCGCATGCGCCGCACTATCGGCGTGAACACCTGGGTCTGGACGTCGCCGCTCGACGACGCGGCGCTCGTCCAGATCGCGTCCAAGGCCGCGGGCATGGGGTTCGGCGCGCTGGAGCTGCCGGTCGAGCAGCCGGGGGACTGGTCGACGGATGCCGCGGCCGACGTGCTCGCCGAGCACGGGCTCGCCCCCGTCGTGATCGGCGCGATGGGGCCCGGGCGGAACCTCGTCGCCGCTCCCGGCTCCGAGGTCGTGGCGACGCAGAATTACCTCGTGCACTGCATCCGTGTGGCCGAACGACTCGGTTCCCGGGTTGTCGCCGGTCCGTTCACCGCGGCGACGGGGCGTGCCTGGCGCATGGACGCCGAGGAACGCGAGGCGCGCTACCGCGAGTTGCGCACGAGCCTCACACCCCTCGTGCGAACGGCGGAGCGCAGCGGCATCCGCCTCGCCATCGAACCACTGAACCGCTACGAGACGAGCCTCGTGAACACGGTCGAGCAGGCGCTCGAGGCGCTCGGGCCGCTGCTCGGCACGGGGCTCGGACTGGCCCTCGACAGCTACCACCTGAACATCGAGGAGAAGGACATCGGCGCTGCCGTGCGCGCGGCAGGCGAGCACCTCGCGCACGTGCAGGTCTGCGGCAACGACCGGGGCGCGGTCGGCGATGACCACCTCGACTGGCCGGCCTTCCTCGACGCGCTCGACGACGTCGGATACGACGGGCCCCTCGGGCTCGAGAGCTTCACCGGCGAGAACGCCACCATCGCGGTCGCCGCGTCGGTGTGGCGGCCGCTCGCGGCATCCCAGGACGAGCTCGCGGAGCGCAGCATCCGCTACCTGACCGCACTGCAGGACGAAAGGGAACGACGATGACGGCTTCGGCAGACTCAGGGGCGGGCTCGCACCCCGTCACGCTCTTCACCGGCCAGTGGGCCGACCTCCCGTTCGAGGAGGTCGCGCGCCTCGCCGCCGAGTGGGGATACGACGGACTCGAGATCGCCTGTTCGGGCGATCACCTCGACCTGAAACTCGCGGAGGAGGAGCCGGGGTACCTCGAGGAACGCCGCGAGATCCTGAAGCGCCACGGCCTCCAGGTCTTCGCGATCTCGAACCACCTCACCGGTCAGGCCGTGTGCGATGCACCCATCGACTTCCGGCACGAGGCGATCCTGCGGCCGTACACCTGGGGCGACGGCGACGCTGAGGGCGTTCGGCAGCGCGCCGCCGAGGACATGAAGCGATCGGCCAGGGTCGCTCGGGCCCTCGGCGTCGACACCGTGGTCGGCTTCACGGGCTCGTCGATCTGGCCGTACGTGGCCATGTTCCCGCCGGTTCCGGCATCGGTGATCGAGGGAGGCTTCGAGGACTTCGCCGCGCGCTGGAATCCGATCCTCGACGTGTTCGACGCCGAGGGGGTGCGCTTCGCACACGAGGTGCATCCCGGCGAGATCGCGTACGACTACTGGAGCTCGGTTCGCACCCTCGACGCGATCGACCATCGCGACGCCTTCGGCTTCAACTGGGACCCGAGCCACATGATGTGGCAGAACATCGACCCCGTCGGCTTCATCCTCGACTTCAAGGACCGCATCTACCACGTCGACTGCAAGGACACCCGCCTGCGACCGACGAACGGTCGTGCCGGTGTGCTCGGATCGCACCTGCCCTGGGGCGACCCTCGTCGCGGCTGGGACTTCGTGTCGACCGGACACGGCGACGTGCCCTGGGAGGACGCGTTCCGCGCGCTCGACGCGATCGGCTACGCGGGACCGATCTCGGTCGAGTGGGAGGACGCCGGCATGGACCGCCTGCACGGCGCGAAGGAGGCCGTCGGCTTCATCCGCTCGCTGCTGTGGCCGCTCCCGACCGCGTCGTTCGACGCCGCGTTCTCCAACCAGTAGCGCGACGCCGAACGCGGTCGGTCGTCGAGTAGCGCCGCCGAAGGCGACGCGTATCGAGACGCATTGCGGCGTCGGGGGCGTGGCCGGGGCCGTCTCGATACGCGTCCGGCTGCGCCGGGCGCTGCTCGACGAGCGGGGCTCCGGGGGCGTCTCGATACGCGTCCGGCTGCGCCGGGCGCTACTCGACGAGCGACGTCTCGATACGCGTCCGGCTGCGCCGGGCGCTACTCGACGAGCGGGGCGTGTCGGGGCCGTCTCGACGAGCGGGGCTGTGCCGGGCGCTACTCGACGAGCGGGGGCGTGTCGGGGATGCTCCAGTAGTACGCGACGCCACCGGGGTGGTAGGTGGTGATCGCCCAGTCGACCGAGCGGTCCCACGTGGCATCCGTGTGACCGGCGTACTCGATCGTGATGGAGCCGTCGAGCTCGGTCCGGACTGACGTGACGACGCCCGTGTGGTCACGATCGCCCGAGTCGTCCCAGTCGAATTGCACGAGGTCGCCGACCTTCACCTGGTCGCGCTGGTCGTCGGTGAGGGCCGTCGCCCGTTCGGGGTGCTGCTCGGCGTACTCCATGAAGGAGGTCGAGCTGACCCACGCGGTCGGATGCGACCACTCGTCGCCCGACTCGTCGTACCACCAATCGTCGTCGGGAGCCCAGCCTCGCACGAGTAGCGACTGGCTGGCGAAGTTCATGCAGTCGTTCTCCGGGAGGAAGCCGAACTGATCGCTGTCGGTGGCGTCCCAGTGCTCGCGGACGTACTCGAATTGCTCGGCGACGCCCATGCTCATTCCGGCCGTGTCGCGGCCGCCCGCCGAGGCCTCATCGGCCTGAGATTCCGCCGTGCCGGATGCCCCGCCGGCGGCGACGTCGCCTGCGCTCGTGGCGGGGGCCGGGGCCGGCGCGATCCCGGCGACGACGGCCGCGACGCCGACTCCGGTACCCGCGGCGAGGACGGCCGCCATCGCTGCCACCCGCCGCATCAACGGTCGGCGAGGAGCACGGTCTTGGAAGGCGGAGGGCATCGCTTCAACGGTACGGTCCCGCACCTGTGCATCGCCTCCATCAGGGCAGATGGCCCGAACCGGCCACGTCGAGTTGGCCCGAACCCGCGATGCACGCCGACCACTGGCGACGATGGAATCGGAGGGCATCGCGGGCCATTCGCGGCCTGCAGGAGGAGAGTCATCATGTCCACCGCGATTCGAGCCGCATCGGCGGCCACGGAACCGCATCCTTCGGAGCTCGACCGCGCTTCGACCGTCTTCGGGCTCGAGCGCGGCTACTACCGTCTGCTCTTCGAGGCAGGACCGGTCGACGTGTCGACGTTCGCCGCGCTCGCGGGCATCGCCGAACACGAGGCGCAGACCTGGCTGGAGGAGCAGGCGAGTGCGGGCGTACTGCGCGTCGTCGTCGCTCCCTCGGGCGAGGGCGACGAGCTGCTGCTGCCTGGCGAGTACGTTCCGATCCTGCTCGGCGACCACGGCGGAACGGAGCTCCAGGGTGCACGCGCCATGCTCGACGTGCACCGCGCCGACGCCGAGCGGGTACGCACCCTCGCCGAGGGCGCACGCCTCGCTCGCGCGGTGTGGTCCGCGCCCGCCTCGCCTTCCTAGACTTGGCCCGTGCAGCCGGAGGATCAGGTCATCCGCTATACCGCGCTCGATGGTCGAACCATCGCGTGGTCGGCGGTGGGGGCCGGCCCGGTGCTCATGGTCGGCGGTTGGTGGTCGAGCCACCTCGAGCTCGACTGGCGCAACCCGAGGTTCCGCGCGTTCGTCGCGCACCTCGCGCAGCACCGCACGGTCATCCGCTACGACCGGCCCGGCACCGGCGTCTCCGATCGTGACGTGATGCCGGCGCGCACGCTCGACGAGGAGCTCGCGACGCTCGAGGCGGTCGTCGAGGCAGCGGCTCCGGCATCCGGGACCGTGTCGCTCTTCGGTGCGTCGTCGGGCGGTGGCGTCACCTCGCTGTTCGCGGCGCGGCATCCCGAACGCGTCGAGCGTCTCGTGCTCTACGGCACCTATGCGCGGGGCGCCGAGCTCGCGCCACCCGCTGCGCGCTCGACGATGCTCGGCATCGTCGAGCAGCATTGGGGGCTGGGGTCGCGCATGCTCGCCGACCTGTTCCTGCCCGACGCGACCGTGCAGGAACGCGACGAGTTCGTGGAGTTCCAGCGCCGAACCGCCTCCCGCGAGGCGGCGCTCGCGTCGCTCGAGGCGGCGTACGCGTTCGACTCGACCGGTCACCTCGGCGACGTGCTCGCGCCGACGCTCGTGCTCCACCGTCGCGCCGATCGCGCGATCCCGTTCGCACTCGGCAAGGACGTCGCCGCCCGCATCCGCAACGCTCGCTTCGTCGCGCTCGAGGGCGACGACCACTTCCCGTGGAGGGGGGACGCCGACGCCGTGGCGCGCGAGACGTCGGCTTTCCTCGGGGCGCCGGTCGAGGCGCCGAAGGCGAACGCGACGCCAGCCGCCCGGTCCGCCCACCTCACCGAACGCGAGCGCGAGGTGCTGCGCCTCGTCGCCCGCGGCGAGACCGACGCCGAGATCGCGACGCATCTCGTGCTGTCGCCGCACACGGTGCACCGCCACGTGGCCAACATCCGCACGAAGCTCGGCGTGCCGTCGCGCGCCGCCGCGGCGGCGTGGGCGCTGCGCAACGAGCTCATCTGAGTTCGGACGGCTGAGTGAGCGGATGCCGCCACCCGGCACATTCGGACCGAACCGCCCGCGGCATCCACCCACGACGTGACCCGCGGCATCCGCTCAAGGAACGCATAGGAAACGCATAGGTCCGCGCGGATACTGGAACCATGAGCAGTGCCCGGGCCGACTCCCGCACCCCGAACGTCACCAAGGCCGACGGGTCGATGGTCCGAGTCCTGGTCGTCGACGACGAGCACTCCCTGACCGAGCTGCTGAAGATGGCCCTCAAGTACGAGGGCTGGGACGTGCGTACCGCCGCCGACGGCCTCAGCGCCGTGCGCGTGGCGCGCGATTTCCGACCCGACGCGATCGTGCTCGACATCATGCTTCCCGACATCGACGGGCTCGAGGTGCTGCAGCGGGTTCGCGCCGACGGCACCGAGACGCCGGTGCTCTTCCTCACCGCGAAGGACTCGCTCGACGACCGCATCGCCGGGCTCACGGCGGGCGGCGATGACTACGTCACCAAGCCGTTCAGCCTCGAGGAGGTCGTCGCGCGCCTGCGCGGGCTCATCCGCCGCTCGACGCTCACCCTCGCCCAGACGAAGGACCCCGTGCTCGCAGTCGGCGACCTCACCCTCGACGAGGACTCCTACGAGGTCGCCCGCGGAGGCATCCCCATCGATCTCACCGCCACGGAGTTCGAGCTGCTCCGATTCCTCATGCGCAACCCGCGTCGCGTGCTGTCGAAGGCGCAGATCCTCGACCGCGTCTGGTCGTACGACTTCGGCGGCAGGGAATCGGTGGTCGAGCTCTACATCTCGTACCTGCGCAAGAAGATCGACGCCGGCCGCGAGCCGATGATCCACACGGTTCGCGGTGCGGGCTACATGCTGAAGGCCGCCGGATGACGCGACCGGGCGACCCGGGATACGCCGCCGCCGCACGCGAGGAGGCGCGGAGCCGGACGCCCGAGACGACCACCGCGGCGACGGATGAGAGGGCGACGGATGCCACGGGCCGCCGCCCACCGTGGACCCTCCGCCGTCGGCTCCTCCTCATCGTCGTCGCGCTCGTGGTGCTCGTGTCGGCGATCGTCGGCATCGTGAGCGTGGCGGTGTTCCGCGGCTCGTCGCTCGCCCGCCTCGACGCGGCGCTCGACGATGCGATCTCACGCGCCAACGTGGCCATTGCGCAGGTGTCGCCCGGATTCCCCGGGGACCCGTCTGCAGAGCCCGACCTCGTGCTGAACGTGCCCGGGCAGTCGGCCGGCACCCTCGCGGCCCTCGTGCGGGCCGACGGCACCGCGAGCGCCGGGTACATCGCCGACGCCGGGCGGGTGCTGGACCTGCCATCGTCGCTGGCGCAGTCGCTCGCCGCCGTGCCGCCCGACGGAGAGCCGCACACGATCGAGGTCGGCCGGCTCGGGGCGTATCGCGCGCTGGCCATCTCGCCCCAGGGCGCAGAGGGCGTGTCGATCGTGCTCGCCCTGCCCCTCGCCGACGTCGACGCCGACACTCGCCAGCTCGCGATCACCATCGCGCTCGTCGCGCTCGGCGGCCTCGCCGTCGCGGTCGCGCTGGGATCCGTCGTCGTTCGCCGCGCACTCAGTCCGCTCGCCGAGGTGACCGCCACGGCGCAGCGCGTCTCGGAGCTGCCCCTCGACCGTGGCGACGTGGCCCTCGCGGAACGCGTCGCCGTCGACGACGAACGCACCGAGGTGGGCCGGCTCGGCACCGCCTTCAACCGCATGCTCGGCCACGTGGCATCCGCACTCTCCGCGCGCGAGCAGAGCGAGCAGAAGGTGCGCCGCTTCGTCGCCGACGCCAGCCACGAACTACGAACCCCGCTCGCGTCGATCCGCGGCTACGCCGAGCTCACCCGGCTGCACGGAGGCGAGCTGCCGCCCGACGTGCTGCACGCGATCGGGCGGATCGAGTCGGAGTCGGTCCGCATGACCGATCTCGTCGAGGACCTGCTGCTGCTCGCGCGGCTCGACGAGGGCCGCGAGCTCACGGTTGGCCCGGTCGACCTCGGCCGGATCGTCGTCGAGGCCGTGGGCGACGCCCAGGCGGCCGGGCCCGACCACGACTGGGAGGTGCGCTTGACGGATGCCGCGACCGTCGTCGCCGGCGACGAGCCACGCCTGCGCCAGGTCGTGATGAACCTGCTCGCCAATGCGCGTGTGCACACCCCTGAGGGCACGAGCGTCGTCGCGTCGCTCGAACGGGACGGCGACGAGGTCGTGCTGACCGTGGCGGACGACGGTCCCGGGATCCCGCCCGAGCTCCTCGACTCGCTCTTCGAGCGGTTCGCGCGCGGCGACTCCTCGCGTTCGCGCCGTGCCGGAAGCACCGGGCTGGGGCTGGCGATCGTGCGAGCGGTCGTCGAGGCGCATCACGGGAGGGTGGGGGTCTCCAGCGAACCCGGGGCGACCCGGTTCAGCGTTCGCCTGCCGGCATCCGCTTCCTGATCGCCGTCACGAACCCGCGTCGGGGCCGATGACCCCCTCGGTGAGTCGTTCGAGCAGCGTGGCGAGACGGGCGACGTCGTCGCTCGACCAGGTGCTCAGCTGCGCATGGAAGCGCTGCTGAAGTCGCGACCGGCGATCGCCGACCTTCGCCACGGCGACCGGCGTGGGTTCGATGAACCGTGCGCGTCCGTCGTCGGGATCGGGCACGCTCACGACGAGGCCCAGCTCCTCGAGGTGCTTGACCTGGCGGCTGACGACGCTCTTGTCGAGTTCCAGCACCTCGGCGATCGTGCGGGCGTGGGCGCGGCCGCGGTGCACGACGACCGAGAGGATCTTGTATCCGACCGGCTGGAGGTCTGGGTGCACGGCCTCGGCCGCCTCCTTCCAGACGGCGCGCGCCCTGACGAAGAGCAGTCGAAGCTGCTCCTCGACCGAGGCGATCTCGTCGTCGTCGGCGCGGCGAGCGGCCGCGTCGCGTGCGGCGGCGGATGGGGAAGCGGATGCGATCATGGCGACCCTATTCGCTCCGTGCTCGCTCGACCCGGCTGACGCCGGCGCGCTCGTCGACCGCCTCGACCGAGCCGGTCGCCGGGTCGTGCGCGAGTCCGACCGGGGCGAGGGCGACGGATGCCGCGGCCGCGTCGATCGCGGCATCCTCGGCATCTTCGAGTTCGCGTTCGGCGTTCTGGCGCTCGGCCTTCGCACGCTCGATCGCGTTCTGCGTGCCCAGGCGGATGTTGGGAAGGAACGCCACGGCGATCAGCGTGACGATCGCGAGGGGGACCGCGGCGAGGAAGACCGCGCCGGAACCGATGCCGTAGGCCGACTCCACGATGACGCGGAGGAACGCCGGAAGCTCGCTGATCCGCGGGATCGTGCCGGAGCCGAGGACCTTCGCGGCCTCGAGCTGCTGCTCGGGATCGAGCCCGGCGATGCTGTGCTTCAGGTTCTCGGCCACGACCGTGCCCAGGATCGAACCCATGACGGCCACGCCGATGGTGCCGCCGAGGCTGCGGAAGAACGTGACCGCGCTCGTGGCGACGCCCATGTTCTTCAGCTCGGTCGTGTTCTGCACGACGAGCACGAGGTTCTGCATGAGCATGCCGACGCCCGCGCCGAGCACGAACATCGAGATGCCGACGTACCAGAAGTCGGTGTCGTAGTGCAGACGCGAGAGCATGAAGCTGCCGGCGATCATGAGCACGCCGCCCGTGACCATGTAGCCCTTCCACTTGCCGCGCCGGCTCACGAGCGCGCCGATCACGGTCGATGCGATGAGCACGCCGCCCATCATGGGGATCGTGAGCAGGCCGGACTCCGTCGGAGTCGCGCCGCGTGCGAGCTGCATGTACTGGCTCAGGAACACGGCCGTGCCGAACATCGCCACGCCGACCGAGAGCGATGCGATCACCGCGAGCGTGAACGTGCGGTCGGTGAAGAGCCCGAGCGGGATCACGGGCTCCTTCACGCGGAGCTCGACGATCACGGCGATGACGAGCAGCAGCGCCGCGGCGCCCACCATGAGCAGACTCGGCAGCGAGATCCACTCGAAGTCGGTTCCGGCGAACGTCACCCAGAGCAGGATGAGCGAGACGCCGGACGAGATGAGCATGATGCCGACGTAGTCGATCGACACCTTCGTCTTCGGTCGCTTGGGCAGGTGCAGGGTGCGCTGCAGCAGGACGAGGGCGACGACCGCGATGGGCAGGCCGACGAAGAAGTTCCATCGCCAGCCGAGCACGTCGGTGATGACGCCGCCGAGGAGCGGGCCGCCGATGGTGGCGATGGCCATGACCGCACCGAAGAGCCCGGCGTATTTGCCTCGCTCGCGCGGGCTGATGATGTCGGCCATGACGATCTGGCTCAACGCGGCGAGGCCGCCGGCGCCGAGGCCCTGGAAGACGCGCATCGTGATGAGCGTGCCGGGGTCTTGCGAGAACCCGGCGGCGGCCGAGGCGACGACGAAGATGACGAGCGCGATCTGCAGCAGGAGCTTGCGGTTGAAGAGGTCGGCGAGCTTGCCCCAGATGGGTGTCGAGACGGTGGTCGCGAGCAGGGTCGCGGTGACGACCCACGTGAAGGCGCCCTGGTCGCCCTCGAGGTCGGCGATGATGAGCGGCAACGAGGTGCCGACGACGGTGGATGCCAGCATCGACACGAACATGCCGAGCAGCAGGCCCGAGAGAGCGGTGAGCACCTCGCGGTGCGTCATGCCGTTGTCGGACAGCTGAGCGGATGCCGCGGCATCGGCATTCTTGCGGGCGCGTCTACGGGCGGCGAAGGCCATCGAACTCCAGAAAAATTGGTTGACGGTGATCAACCATATACCCGATAGTGGACTTCCGTCAACTATCGGAGGGGTCAATCGAGCACGGCGACCGCTTCGATCTCGACGAGCGCTCCAGGGCGGCCGAGCGCCGCGACGAACAGCACCGTGATGGCGGTCGGGTGGGGCCCCCAGACGCGCATCGACGCCCCGAATCCCTCGTCGACCGACTCGCCGGCGGCGACGTAGACCGCCATGCGCACGACGTTCGACTGATCGGCACCCGCCTCGGCCAGCACCGCGAGCACGTTACGCAGCGCCTGCTCGGTCTGCGGGCCGAGGCCGCCCTCGACGATCGCCCCCGAGGCATCCGTGCCGTTCTGGCCTCCGACGTAGAGCGTGTCGCGCACTCCCCGCGCCAGGACGCCCTGGCTGAAGGCCGGGTTCTTGTGGAGCGCGTCGGGGTTCAGGTGAGTGATATCCATGCCGACCGTTCTACTCCGACCCCGCGACATCCGTCGTGCCCGCGCCCCCCTACTGCAGCGGAGCATCGGGCGGCGCGATCTGCACGCCCCGCTCGAACTCGACGGTGACCCCCTCGATGGCCCGGAGGCGCTCGATGGTGTCGTCGTCGGCCCAGCCGGTGACCACCCCGACGACCTCGAGGTGCTCGTCGACGACGAGGCCGGTCTCGGCGAGCGCCTCGGGCGCGAGGGCGGCGGCGGGGCCGCCGAGCGTGACGTGCACGCGGCGCCTCCGGCCGCCATCGATGCTGGTCACGGCGTGGGCGGCTCGACCGGACCCGGTTCGGTGATCGGACCGGGCTGCCAGGCCATCGGCGCAGGAGCGATGACCGCCATCCGCCGCACGGGCACGACGGCGAGCCCCTTGCCGACCTCCTGTACCGACTGCGGCAGCGGCACGGCCGTTCGCTCGAGCTCCCGCCAGAGCGCCCGTCCGCGGAATCCGGTCTTCTGTCCGAGCCGCGCCGCGACCCCTGCGACGTGCGGGGTCGCCATGCTCGTCCCGCTCTTGATGCCGTGCGAGCCCTTGCCGACGGGCACCGACGAGTCCGTCGCCACGCCGGGGGCGGCGACGTTGATCTCGCCGCCGCCGCCGTTGAGCGCGACGCACGAGAACGACGCACGCTGGAGCGATTGGTCGAGCGCCGCGACCGCGAGCACCGAGGGGCTGTTCGCGGGCGCACCCACGGGCTTCCATCCCTCATTGCCGGCGGCGGCCACGATGAGCGAACCGGCGTTCAACGCGGCCACCGCCGCCTGCTCGTAGTAGACGAAGTGGGGTTGACCCACGGCCACGGCTGACCCGAGCGACATCGAGATGACGTGCGCGCGCTGCCGGATCGCCCAGTCGATGCCCGCGAGGATCTGGCCGCTCGTGCCGCTGCCCGAGTTTGACAGCACCTTGCCGATGAGGAGGCGCGCATGATGCGCCACGCCGTAGCGCCGTCCGCTCGCGGGCGACTTGATCCCGGCTGCGGTACCGGCGCAGTGCGTGCCGTGGGAGTGCCCGTCCTGCACCGACTGGCCCGGGATGAAGCTCTCGCTCGCGATGATCCGGCCGGCGAAGTCGGGGTGCTCGAGGTCGATGCCCGTGTCGAGCACGGCGATCCGCATGCCTGCGCCGGTCCACGGGGCCGTGTGCAGGATGGGCGGGATGGCCCGCACGGCCTTGAGCCCCCACGCGTACGTCGGAGTGTCGGCGTAGACCTCGGCTTCGTCGAGCTCGTCGTCCTCGGTCTCCTCGTCGGCGTCGACGGCGGCCACCTCATCGATGAGCTCGCGTGTCTCATCCGTCTCGATCGTGTCGAAGACGTGCACGTAGACCTCGGGCTCCACCGCGAGGACCGGACTCGCGGAGTCGCCAACCGCACGTGACAGGTCGCCGAGCCGTTCGGGGGCGGAATCGACGACGGCGATGCCGAGCGTCGCGAAGTAGACGCCGTCGCCGTCGACCTCGTCGAGCGTCTCGAACGGCTCGACCTCGCGGGAGTCGGCAAGGTCGAGTCCCGCGACATCCCGCGCCTCGCCTCTCGCCCTTCCGGCGTCGACGTTGTCGAAGGTGATGATCTGCCGACCGGTCGGACCCTCAGGAAGCCGATCGACGGTCGATGCGGTGCTCATGTCGTGTTCCTTTGCTCGGGGGCGCCGTCGCGTACCGAGTGCCGGGGGACAACGCCCGTCGTGCGCACAGTCTGGATCGGGACCGATCGGGCGGCATCGGGGGACACCCTGATTGGCACGATACGCGGGTCCGCCGACGCCGTCACCCGTGTGTCCGCGCGACCTCGACGGCGATTTGGCCGCTGCAGCGGCATCCGTTACCCTTGACGGAGCCGAAGACCGCTGGTTGTCGCGCTGCCCTGAAAACGCAGCATGACCGAAGTCTTGCGAAAGCAAGTGCCCGCGCAGGTGTGACGAAGACTTCCCCGAGTGATCGGGCCGAGCTCCGCGCAACTGCGCCGGAGCTCTTTTCTTTGCCAGCGCTCCCAGGCCGTGCATCGCCACCGCGATGCGCGTTGAAGACACAAGGAGTGGCCATGGCGAACAAGGAAGCCGCGGTTGCCGAACTCACGAACCTGTTCGAGAGCTCGACCGCCGTTCTGCTGACCGAATACCGCGGCCTCACTGTTGCCCAGCTCAAGGAGCTGCGCAAGTCCATCAGTGGGGACGCGAGCTACGCCGTGGTGAAGAACACGCTGACCAAGATCGCGGCGAACAACGCCGGCATCTCGTCGTTCGACGACGAGCTCGCCGGTCCGTCCGCGATCGCGTTCGTGCACGGCGACCCGGTCGCCGTCGCGAAGGCCCTGCGCGACTTCGCCAAGGCGAACCCTCTCCTCGTGGTCAAGGGCGGCTATTTCGATGGCAAGCCCCTGACTGCGCAAGAGGTAGGCAAGCTCGCCGACCTCGAGTCCCGCGACGTGCTGCTGGCGAAGCTCGCCGGCGCCTTCAAGGCCTCGCTGTTCGGAGCCGCATATCTGTTCAACGCACCGCTGTCGAAGGCCGTTCGCACGGTCGACGCGCTGCGTGAGAAGCAGGAGTCCGCTGCGTAGGCGCGAGCCTCTCAAGCGGTGAGTAACCACAACAAGGAGATTAGAAATGGCAAAGCTGTCCACTGAGGAGCTGCTCGAGCAGTTCAAGGGCCTGACCCTCATCGAGCTCTCGGAGTTCGTCAAGGCGTTCGAGGAGACCTTCGAGGTCACCGCCGCCGCCCCCGTCGCCGTTGCCGCTGCCGGTGCCCCGGCCGCGGGTGGTGGCGACGCCGCGGTCGAGGAGGAGAAGGACTCGTTCGACGTCGTCCTCGAGGCCGCCGGCGACAAGAAGATCCAGGTCATCAAGGTCGTGCGCGAGCTCACCTCGCTCGGCCTCGGCGAGGCGAAGGCCGTCGTCGACGGTGCTCCCAAGGCCGTGCTCGAGGGCGCGAACAAGGAGACCGCCGACAAGGCGAAGGCCGCCCTCGAAGAGGCCGGCGCCACGGTCACCCTCAAGTAGTCGGCCGCCCTCGAAGAGGGGAGCAGACACTGGGTGCCACCGTCACCCTCAAGTAGTCGGCCGCCCTCGAAGAGGGCAGCAGACACTGGGTGCAGCGTCGCCTGAACCACACGGATGCCCCGTGCCGATTCGTTCGGCACGGGGCATCCGTCGTCTGCGAGCGGAACTGTCTGGCCGGAGCCGATCGCTGCTACTGTGCTCACGTGGGTGTTCGCGCGGACGAACTCCGCATGAGGTCTTCACGAGCGCTGATCGGGTCGGCGATCATCGTGTTGTCGTATCCGGTCGCCCTCGGCGTCCAGCTCCTCTTCGGCGGCGGCGCTGAGACCGTGATCCACTTCCTCACCGGAGCGGGCTTCGTCGTCTTCGCCACGGCGGTCTTCGACTTCGACCTGCCGCGATGGGTGAACGTGATCGGTGCGGCCGCGGCCGGCGCGTTCGGCGTGATCTTCCTGCTGCAGGGCGTCAGCGACGTGACTCGGCTCGACGGACTCCGGTACGTCGCCTTCGACGTCCTCGGGCAACAGCTCGAGCGGCTGCTGCCGTATGTGGTCTACCTCTGGTTCATCGCGCTGCTGCTGCTGTCGAGCAAGGGCATCTCGCGCATCGTCGGATGGGTCATCATGGTGATCGTCATCGGACTCGAGGTCGCGGCGCTGGTCACCTCGATGCTCGGGATTCCGATGGCGAACGTGAAGGTCGTCATCCTGCTCCCCTTCATCTGGCTCATCTTCGAGAGCACCACGCGCCGACCGGCCCACGGAGCCGCTCCGGGCGACGACGGCCGGCCGGCGGCCGAGCACGCGGCGCCGTGACCATGGTGCTGCCCGGCATTCACCGCCGCTGACGCTCAGCGGGGTGCGCTCGTCGTGCTCCCGCGCACCACGAGCCGCGTCGGCAGCGGGGCTCCCGAGTCGGGCAGCGGGTCGGCCAGTGCGCCCTCGCCGAGCAGGCGCATCACCACGTCGACCGCCAGTCGCCCCTGCTCGCCCGGGTACTGCTCGACGGTCGTCAGGTCGAACATCTCGGCGTACTCGTGCCCGTCGACGCCGATCACGGAGAGCTCCGCCGGAACGGAGATCCCGAGTCGTTCGGCCGCCCGGATCGCGCCGATGGCCATCTCGTCGGATGCCGCGAACAGGGCGGTGGGCCTGCGGCGCGGGTGCCCGAGCAGCTGCAGCGCCCCGGTGTATCCGCCCGGAAGGCTCACGTCGGCCTCCACCACGAGCGCGCGATCGACCTCGAGGCCCTCGGACGCGATGGCGTCGAGGAACCCCTGGAGGCGCCGGCCCTGCACGCTGTCGGGTCGCGCGGCCGCATCGAGGCCCGCGAGGTGGGCGATGCGGGTGTGGCCGAGGTGGAGGAGGTGCTCGGTGGCGAGCTGGCCGACGGCGCGGTCGTCGACGGCGAGGCGCGCGGCGGCGCCCCCACTGCCTCCGAGGCAGACGAGCGGCTTCTCGCGCCGCTCGAGCGCATCGACCTCGTGCCCGGTCAGGTCGACCCCGACCGCGATGACGGCATCGACTCGCTTGCGAGCCAGGAAGAAGTCGAAGACCCGCGCGCGCTCGGCGCCTCGGCCCGCGAGGTTGTAGAGCGTCAGGTCGTACCCGGCGCTCAGCAGGGCACGCTCGATGCCCTCGAGCACCTCGCCGAAGAACCACCGGTTCACGAACGGGATCACCACGCCCACGTTCTTCGTTCGACCCGTGACGAGGCTCGCGGCATCGGGTGACGCGATGTAGCCGATCTCGGCGGCGGCGGCCTCGACCCGTCGTCGGGTCTCGACGGCGACGTAGCCACGGCCGCTGAGGGCGCGCGAGGCGGTGGCCTTCGACACCCCGGCGAGCCGCGCGACATCTCCGATCGCGGCCATCGCGCCGCCTCCCTCCCTCGGGCTGCCCGGTTGCAGTGTAGTGCTCCGAGGCCGCAATGTGGAACCGGTTCCGGATGCCGCAGCCGACGATTCAGCGTGAAATCCCGGGCGGTCATGTGAGCGCTCTCACCCAGACGCTGCGCGCCCGTGTCGTCGGTGTCCGAACCGTGACCTCCGGTCCCTTGTGACGAAGCGGCGGTGTGACCTACCGTGGAGGCTGGAACCGGTTCCGGCTCCCTCCTGCACCACACGCAACCTCGATGAGGAGATGACATGAGACTCACACGGCATCGCCGTTGGCTGGCTCCTGCGGCGATCGCCGCTGCGGCCGGCCTGGCACTGACCGCCTGTACTGGCGACATCGCGAATGAAGAGGCCGGCGACGTCGACTGCGGCCCCTATGAGGAGTACGGCACCTTCGACGGTGCCAACGTCACGGTGGCCGGCACCATCCTCGACCTCGAGGCCGACCGCCTCGACGAGTCGTGGTCCGACTTCGAGACGTGCACCGGCATCACCGTCGACTACCAGGGCTCGAGCGAGTTCGAGGCGCAGATCGCCGTGCTCGCCGAGGGCGGCAACGCTCCCGACGTGGGCATCGTGCCGCAGCCCGGCCTGCTCCAGCGGCTCGCGGCGGGCGGCTGGCTCATCCCGGCGTCCGAAGAGGTCGAGGCCAACGTCGACGAGTTCTGGTCCGAAGACTGGAAGCAGTACGGCACCGCCGACGGCACGTTCTACGCCGCGCCGCTCATGGCGAGCATCAAGGGCTACGTCTGGTACTCGCCCGACGAGTTCGAGGAGAAGGGCTACGAGATCCCCAAGACCCTCGACGAGCTGAAGTCCCTTTCCGAGGACATCGCGGCCGAGGGCGAGCACAAGCCCTGGTGCGTCGGCCTCGAGTCGGGTGACGCGACCGGATGGCCCGGCACCGACTGGATCGAGGACTACATGCTGCGCCTGCACGGCGCCGACGTCTACGACCAGTGGGTGACGCACGGCATTCCGTTCAACGACCCGCAGGTCGCCGAGGCGTTCGACGCCGTCGGTGAGTACCTGAAGAACGACGAGATGGTCAACGGCGGCATCGGCGACGTGTCGACCCTGGTGACCGAGGCGTTCCAGACGGCCGGTCTCCCGATCCTCGACGGCGAGTGCTCGCTGCACCACCAGGCCTCGTTCTACGAGACCTTCTGGAACCCCGAGGGCGGCGACGAGAACACCGTGGCCTCCGACGGAACCGTGTTCGCGTTCCTGCTCCCGCCGGTGAACGCCGACGACCCGCTGTCGGTGACCGGTGGTGGCGAGTTCCCGGTCGCGTTCCGCGACGCCGAAGAGGTCGAGGCGTTCCGTGCCTACCTCTCCAGCGACACGTGGGCGAACGAGCGCGTGAGCCTCGGCGGCGTGATCAGCGCGAACAAGGGTCTCGACCCCCAGGTCGCGTCGAGTGAACTGCTGACCCAGTCGATCGAGATCCTCCAGGACGAGGAGACGACGTTCCGGTTCGACGGTTCCGACCTGATGCCCGGCGCCGTGGGCGCCGACTCCTTCTGGAAGGGCATCGTGTCGTGGGTCGGCGGGCAGAGCACCCAGCAGGTGCTCGACACCATCGAAGCGAGCTGGCCCGCGAGCTAGCTCACCGCGCGTCGCGTGCGGCGCACCCCCACTACGGGGCATGATCGAGGGGCGGGGTCTGCGAACCCCGCCCCTCGGCACCCAGCTTCAACGACGAACCGGGAGGCAACGATGACCACGGCCGATCTGCTCGGCAAGATCCTGCAGGTGGTGATGGGCCTCGCCGTGTTCGCGGCGGTCGTCGGCCTGCTCATCTTCTTCATCGACAAGGCGCCGAAGAAGGGCCGCGACTATTGGCAGCTCGCGCTGTTCCTGCTCCCCGCGATGCTCTTCGTCGTGGTCGGTCTCGTCTATCCGGCCATCCGCACGAGCCTCCTCGCGTTCCAGGACCGCTCTGGCGCCTGGAGCCTCGACAACTTCATCTGGATGTTCACCCAGCCGACGGCCATCCGCACGCTCATCAACACGATCGTGTGGGTGGCGATCGCGCCGATCGTCTCCACGGTGATCGGGCTCGCGTACGCGGTGTTCATCGACCGGTCGCGTGGTGAGAAGTACTACAAGGTGCTCGTGTTCATGCCGATCGCGATCTCGTTCGTCGGGGCGAGTGTCATCTGGCGCTTCGTCTACGAGTACCGCTCGGGCGATCGCGAGCAGATCGGCCTGCTGAACGCCATCGTGGTCGCTTTCGGCGGCGAGCCGGTGCAGTGGCTGCAGACCGACCCGATCAACACGATCCTGCTGATCGTCATCATGATCTGGGTTCAGACCGGCTTCGCGATGGTGCTCCTCAGCGCCGCCATCAAGGGGATTCCGACCGAACAGATCGAGGCTGCGCAGCTCGACGGAACGAACGGGTGGCAACGCTTCAGGAACGTGACGGTCCCTGGCATCCGCGGCGCCCTGGTCGTGGTGTTCACGACCATCTCGATCGCGACGCTGAAGGTCTTCGACATCGTGAGAACCATGACCGCGGGCAACTTCGAGACCAGCGTGGTGGCGAACGAGATGTACACCCAGGCCTTCCGAGCCAGCGAGGTCGGTCGAGGCTCGGCCCTTGCACTGATCCTGTTCGTGATGGTCCTGCCGATCATCATCTACAACGTCAACGTGCTTCGGAAGCAGAGGGAGATCCGATGAGTAGCGTCGCCCCGGCCGAACTCCCGATCGGCAAGGACCTCGCCGAAGGCGAGGCTGCCGAGCTCGCCGAAGTCGAGCCCGGCACCAAGGCAGGCCGCGTCAAGAAGCGACTCACGTCGCGAACCGCGACGATCGCGGCGCTCGTCATCGCCGTCGTCTGGACCATCCCGACGTTCGGCCTGTTCATCTCGTCGTTCCGCCCCGCCGAGCTCATCCGCACGACAGGCTGGTGGACGATCTTCCAGAATCCCGGCTTCACGCTCGAGAACTACGCCAGCGTGCTCTTCTCGAGCTCGAGGTCGTCACCTCAGCTCGGCGCATACCTGGTGAACTCCATCGCGATCACGCTGCTCGCCACCCTGATCACGTTGACCTTCGCGGCGATGGCCGCGTACGCGTTCGCGTGGATCAAGTTCAAGTGGGTGAACTGGTTGTTCATCTTCGTGTTCGCCCTGCAGATCGTCCCCCTGCAGATGTCGCTCGTTCCGGTGCTCCAGATCTTCTCGACCTGGCTCCGGCCGATGCAGGCCTGGTTGCACGACATCGTGCCGATCATCCCCGAGCAGAACTACCTGCCGCTCTGGCTGGCGCACACGATGTTCGGCCTGCCGCTCGCCATCTTCCTGCTGCACAACTTCATCTCCGACATCCCCGCCGACGTCATCGAAGCGGCGAAGGTCGACGGAGCCACGCACGGGCAGATCTTCTTCCGCATCGTGCTGCCGCTGGCGACCCCGGCGCTCGCATCGTTCGCGATCTTCCAGTTCATCTGGGTGTGGAACGACCTGCTCGTCGCGCTCATCTTCTCCGGAGGCACCCAAGACGTCGCACCGATCACGCAACGATTGGCGGAGTTGGTGGGCACGAGAGGCCAGGACTGGCAGTTGCTGACAGCCGCCGCGTTCGTGTCGATCATCATCCCGCTGATCGTCTTCTTCGCCCTGCAGCGATACTTCGTGCGCGGGCTCCTGGCCGGCGCCACGAAGGGATAGACCGCTCGACGTTCCGCGCAGCCGAGGTGAACGGATGCCGCGCCACGAGGCTGCGGCATCCGTTCGCGCAACCCTTGGTCACGCCCACGGCGGCGCGGTAGAACTGGTGCATGGCCGCATCGCCGCTGCTGCTCGGACCGATGCTGCGGTACGTCGACGAGACCTCTGCCGCCATCTGGGTGGAGACGCGTGCGGCGTGCCGCGTGAGCGTCCACGCCGAGGGGCGGTCGTGGGATGCCGCGACGTTCGCGGTGCACGGACACCACTACGCGCTCGTCGAGGTCGACGGCCTCGAACCGGGTACCGAGCGGCCATACGAGGTGCGCGTCGACGGCACGCTCGCCTGGCCCGAACCCGACTCGGAGTACCCGGCGCCGGTCATCGCCACGCTGGCCCCCGGGCGTCCCCTTCGGCTCGCGTTCGGGTCGTGCCGCACAAGCGTGTCGCACGATCGCGCCGGGAACCGCGGGCACGGCGTGGACTCGCTGCGGGCGTTCGCGCTCGCCGTGGCGGGAGGGCGCGGCATCCGACCCGACCTGCTCCTGTTCGTCGGCGACCAGGTGTACGCCGATTCCACGTCGAAGGAGATGCAGGAGTTCATTCGTGCGCGGCGCGACATCCGGGAGGAGCCGGGCAAGGAGCTGAAGGACTACGAGGAGTACGCCCATCTCTACCAGCTCGCCTGGACGGATCCAGCGAACCGCTGGCTGCTGTCGTGCGTGCCCACCGCGATGATCTTCGACGACCACGACATCCGCGACGACTGGAACGCATCGCTGTCGTGGAAGCGGAAGATGGAGGCGACCTCGTGGTGGCAGGGCAGGATCGTCGCCGGGCTCGCGTCGTACTGGGTGTACCAGCACCTCGGGAACCTCTCGCCGAGCGAGCGTGCCGACGACGAGCTGTGGCGGCGGATCAGCACGCACGAGGGCCCCGGTGAGCTCGACCTCACCGAGGCGCTCGATGAGTTCGCCGACCGGTGCGACAAGGACCCCGAGACCTACCGATTCAGCTTCTGCCGCGACTTCGACGACGTGCGCCTGATCGTGGTCGATTCGCGGGTCTCGAGGGAACTCGACCCGTCGAAGCGGGGGCTCCTGGATGCCGCGGAGTTCGCCTGGTTCGACGAGCAGATGCGCGGCGGGTTCCGTCACGTGCTCGTGGCGAGCTCGCTGCCGTTCCTGCTGCCGACGGGTCTGCATCATGTCGAGGCGTGGGACGAGGCCATCTCCGAGGGCGCCTGGGGGCGGGCGGCCGCCTGGGTCGGGGAGAAGCTCCGGCAGGCCGTCGATCTCGAGCACTGGGCGGCGTTCCAGAACAGCTTCCAGGCGGTCGCGCGCATCGCGACCGAGGTGGCCGACGGGGAGCGGGGCGCGCCCCCGCAGACCGTCACGTTCCTCTCCGGCGACGTGCACTACTCGTACCTCGCCGAGGTCGACCGCGAGGGCGGAGGTCGCATCGTGCAGGCGGTCTGCTCGCCGGTGCGCAACCCGCTGCCGAGGTTCCTGCGCTGGTTCGCGGTGGTCATGTCGTACGGCCTGGCCACTCCCATCGGTGCGGCCGCCGCGCGTTCGGTCAAGGTCCCCGATCCGCCGTTCACCTGGCGGACCGTGAAGGGCCCGTGGTTCGACAACAACCTCGCGCTCCTCGAGGACGGTGTTGATGGGCTGACGATGACGTGGAGCACCGGGGTGATCGACGACGGCGACGAGCTGCACCCGCGACTCGAGGCCGTGGCATCCGTCACCGTCCCCGCGAAGCGGGACGTGCCGTTGTCGGCCTGATCGTTCGCCTGCGGCGACATCGGGCGGCGGCGCGGGTGGCGCGACCTAGGCTTGGCGCATGAGTATGCGCGGTGGCGGGCCGGCCGGGCCGGGCGGAGCGGCCGGGGGGGGCAGGGTGCGCTCGCGCATCAGCTCCGCCGACGAGGAGGCGCAGCGCGCCGAGAACGCCGAGGCGCCGAAGATCCCGCACCTGCTGCGCCGGATCACCGAGCTGTTCGCCCCGCACAAGGCGGCGCTCGTCACCACGGTGGTGCTCGTGCTGGCGGGGGCGGCGCTCAGCGTCATCCCGCCGCTGCTGACCCAGCGGGCCTTCGACGACGGGGTGTTCCCAGTCGACCCCAGCGGCGACCAGGCCGGCCCGAACCTCCCGGTGCTCGCGACGATCGTGGGTGCGATGATCGCCGTGTTCATCGTCTCGGCCCTGCTCGGGGTCTGGCAGACCTGGCTCACCGCCACGATCGGCAACAAGGTCATGGGCGCGCTGCGCGTCCGGCTCTTCACGCACCTGCAGGCGATGGAGCTGTCGTTCTTCACGCGCACGAAGACCGGCGTGATCCAGTCGCGCCTGCAGAACGACGTCGGCGGCGTGGCATCCGTGCTCACCAACACCGTGTCGAGCGTGCTCGGCAACACGGTGACGGTGATCTCGGCGTTCATCGCGATGCTCCTGCTCAACTGGCAGCTCACGATCATCGCGCTCATCCTGATGCCGTTCATGGTCATCGCGCAGCGTCGCGTCGGACGGGTGCGGGCCCGCATCGCCGGCAAGACCCAGGAGTCCCTGTCGGAGATGACCGCAATCACGCAGGAGACGCTCTCGGTGTCGGGCATCCTGCTGTCGAAGAGCTTCACGCGGCAGCGGAGCGAGATCGACCGCTACGCGGACGAGAACCGCAACCAGATCCGGCTGCAGGTGCGGCAGCAGATGACCGGCCAGTGGTTCTTCGCGATGGTGAACATCTTCATGTCCTCGATCCCGGCGATCGTCTACCTCGCCGCGGGCTGGCTCATCACCGGCGGCGTCGCCGACATCACCGCCGGGACGATCGTCGCCTTCACCACCGTGCAGGCGCGGCTCCTCTTCCCTCTCATGGGCCTCATGCGCGTCGCCCTCGACCTGCAGACCTCGAGCGCGCTCTTCGCGCGGATCTTCGAGTACCTCGACCTGAAGCCGGCGATCACGGATGCCCCCGGAGCCCGCGATGTGCCCGACGGGCCTGATCTCGGGCGGGTCGAGTTCGACCACGTGACGTTCCGCTACCCCGATGCCGACGACGACTCCACGCCCACCCTCGACGAGGTGACCTTCGCCATCGAGCCCGGGCAGTTCGCCGCATTCGTCGGGCCGTCGGGCGCGGGCAAGACCACGGTCTCGTACCTCGTGCCGCGGCTGTACGAGGCATCGGGCGGTGCGGTGCGGTTCGCCGGCGTCGACGTGCGCGATCTCCGCCAGGAGTCGCTCATGTCGCACATCGGCATCGTGAGCCAGGAGACCTACCTGTTCCACGCGTCGATCGCCGAGAACCTGCGCTATGCCAGGCCCGATGCGACCGACGCCGAGCTCGAGGCGGCCGCCCGTGCCGCGAACATCCACGAGACGATCGCCTCGTTCCCCGAGGGATACGAGACCGTCGTGGGCGAGCGCGGCTACCGGCTGTCGGGCGGAGAGAAGCAGCGCATCGCGATCGCGCGGGTGCTGCTCAAGGATCCCGCGGTGCTCGTGCTCGACGAGGCGACGAGTGCGCTCGACACGATCTCGGAGCGAGTCGTGCAGCAGGCCCTCGACGACGCGTCGCGTGGCCGCACGACGATCGCCATCGCGCATCGCCTGTCGACCGTGGTCGCCGCCGACGTGATCTTCGTGATCGTGGCGGGCCGCATCGTCGAGCAGGGCACCCACGCCGAGCTCGTCGCCGGCGACGGTGTCTACGCCTCGCTCTACCGCCAGCAGGAGGAGCGCCCGGTGCTCGAGCACTGACCCCCTGCCTCGGGTGGCGCTCGTCGTCGGCTGCGAAGACGCCCGGTTCGTTGCGCTCCATCGCGTCACGCGAAGAGATCGGTTTCACGACCGCGCGACTCCTGAAAACAAGGACATCTTCAGCGGAGCATGCGGCCACCGTCGGCGTGAGGAGTGTCCTTCTTTTCAGGAGCTGCGCGGCTTCACGACTCCAGGTGAAGCCGCGGCGCATCGGCGCACGGAACGGATCGAGAACCCGTGCGGGACACCCGGCAGGTCAGCTGCGCTCGTCGAGCATCCGCGTCATGAGGTCGATCTCGGCCTTCTGGCTGTCGACGATCGACCGGGCCAGCGCGACCACCACGCCGTACGAGGAGCGGTCGAGCACCGCCTCCGCCATCTCGACGCCACCCTCATGGTGCGTGATCATCAGCTCCAGGAAGAGCCGCTCGGCGTCGAGGCCCGTGAGCGCGCGCAGCTCCGCCACCTGCTCGGGGGTCGCGTACCCGGGCATCGGCGCGCCGGGCTCGTGCGTCGCGTGGCCCTCGTGGCCTCCGCCGGCGACCGGCCGCGTCATCCAGGTCATCGACGGCTCACTGCCCGCCTGCGAGAGGCCCCACTCATTGAGCCACCCGTACATCTGGCCGGCCTGCTGCCCCTGCGTCGTGGCGATGTCGTAGGCGAGCAGGCGCAGATCGGGGTCGTCGGTCGCATCGCGCACGATCATCGCGAGCTCGACCCCTTGGATGTGGTGCACCTGCATGTCGCGGGCGAATCCCGCCTCGGCGCTGTTCTGCGTCGGCGTGGGATCGCCGAGGGTCGACAGGCGGCCGATCGAGAAGGCCGCGATCGCCACGATCACGAGGGCGACGGATGCCGCGACGAGCACCGCCACCCGGCTCGCGCCGCGACGCCCGTCGTCGGAACCGCCGGCCCGGGTCGACTCGTCGGTCACGCGACCTTACCGGGAGCGTCGATCGCACCGGTGCAGAGCGCGCCGGGCTCGGGCACGTTCTGGCTCTTCCAGTACTCCTCGAGGAACTCCGCGATGCGCGGGTCGTCGACGTTGTCGACCTGCAGCTGGCTGTTCCAACCGCTCAGCACGACGTCGGACGGCAGCCCCTCGAACGGCGAGAGGATGACGTACGTGGAGGGCAGCTTCGACCGCAGCGTCTCGAGGTCGGCATCGGAGAGGCTCGGGTCGTAGGTCACCCAGACGGCGCCGTGCTCCATCGAGTGCACCGCGTTCTCGTTCGGCACGGGCTGGTCGTACACGCCGCAGTTCAACCAGGCGGGATTGTGCTCGCCACCGGCCGGCGGGGTCTGCGCGTAGTCGACTGCGCCCTCGACGTGGCCGGCCCCGTTGTCGAAGGTCTCGACGCCCTCGATCGTGGCCCCCGTGCCGCCTGCGGTGTACGACGCGGGCTGCGGCGTCAGCACGATGGTCGTCACGATCAGCCCCACGATGGCCACCGCACCGACCACGGCGCTCCAGATGCCGATGAGCCGGTTCCGCCGGCGCCGCGCCTCCTTCTTGCGGAACTCCTCGAGCTTGCGCTCGCGGTCGGCGGCTCGCTGCTGCTTAATCGACAGCTGCTTCTGCTGCTGCTTCACCTTGGGGGGAACGGGCGGGGTCGCGTTCACGCGCAGGCCTCTCTCGTAAGGTTGTCCCTTCAATCATACGTACGCATGCGCTGGGAGAACACTCAGCGGCGACACCGCGGGCCGGGCTGCAGCATCCGCGGTGTCGGGTGCCTTCGTCGAAGGTGCTGCATTCCGAGGTCGTCGCGGCTGCGGCATCCGCGTGACTAGAGTGGACCCGTGGTCCTCTCGCTGTGTTGTCGCTGACGCCGACGTCACCCGACCCCAGCCGCCCGACCGTCCGCCGCCCGTCTGCCGCATGGCCTCCGCGGCGCACGAGCCGAGAACCGAAGGACACCATGAAGTACGCAGAATCCATCGTCGACCTCGTCGGCGACACCCCGCTCGTGAAGCTCCACCGTGTGACCGAGGGGGTGACGGATGCCACGGTGCTGGTGAAGCTCGAGTACTTCAACCCGGGCGGCTCATCGAAGGACCGCATCGCCGCCCGCATCATCGACGCCGCCGAGCGCGAGGGCAAGCTGAAGCCCGGAGGCACCATCGTGGAGCCGACGTCGGGCAACACCGGCGTGGGACTCGCGCTCATCGCGCAGCAGCGGGGCTACAAGTGCATCTTCGTGTGCCCCGACAAGGTCGGCGAGGACAAGCGCAACGTGCTCACCGCCTACGGAGCCGAGGTCGTGGTGACGCCGACGGCGGTTGCGCCCGACAGCCCCGAGTCGTACTACGGCGTGTCCGACCGGCTGGCTCGAGAGATCCCGGGCGCGTTCAAGCCCGACCAGTACTCCAACCAGAACGGGCCCCGCTCGCACTACGAGACCACCGGGCCAGAGATCTGGCGCGACACCGACGGCAAGGTCACGCACTTCGTCGCGGGCGTCGGCACGGGCGGCACGATCACCGGAACGGGCCGCTACCTGCGCGAGGTGTCGGGCGACTCGGTGCGCATCATCGGCGCTGACCCCGAGGGCTCGGTGTACTCCGGAGGCACCGGCCGGCCGTACTTCGTCGAGGGCGTCGGCGAGGACTTCTGGCCGACCGCGTACGACCCGGCGGTGCCGCACGAGATCATCGCCGTCTCCGACGCGGAGTCGATCGCGATGACCCGGCGCCTGGCGCGCGAGGAGGGCATCCTCGTCGGCGGCTCGAGCGGCATGGCCGTGGTCGCGGCGCTGAAGGCCGCGGCATCCGCCGGCCCCGACGAGGTCTTCGTGGTGCTGCTGCCTGACGGCGGACGCGGCTACCTGGGCAAGATCTTCAACGACAAGTGGCTCCGGGCGTACGGCTTCGGCAACGCGCCGAAGGGTGACACGGTCGCCGAGCTGCTCGCCGCGAAGGCCGACCGTACGCCGCCGCTCGTCTTCGTGCACCCGAACGACACGGTGCGCGACGCCATCGACAAGATGACCGAGACCGGCGTCTCGCAACTGCTCGTGCTCTCGGCCGAGCCGCCCGTCGTGCTCGGCGAGGTCGTCGGCGCGCTGCACGAACAGGAGCTGCTCGAGCTCGTCTTCTCGGGGCAGGTCAAGCTCAGCGACCAGGTCGCGGGATTCGTCGGCGACTCGCGGCCGCTCATCGGCGTGACCGAGCCCGTGGCCACCGCGCGCAGCGCGTTCACCGACGCACCGGCCATGCTCGTGACCGACGGGGGCAAGGCGCTCGGCGTGATCACCCGCTCCGACCTGCTGACCTACCTGTCGGCCTGACCCATCGCCTCGACTCGAGAATCAAGGAAGTCCCGCGCCATGAACACGAACGACGCACGCTTCGACACCCGCGCCATCCACGCCGGCCAGGAGTTCGACCCGACGACGGGCGCGGTGATCCCGCCCGTGTACCTCACCTCCACGTACGTGCAGGACGGCATCGGCGGCCTGCGCAACGGGTACGAGTACTCGCGCGGCGGCAACCCGACGCGCACCGCACTCGAGACCCAGCTCGCGGCGCTCGAGGGCGGCATCCGCGGCCTGTCCTTCGCATCCGGACTCGCCGCTGAAGACGCCCTGCTGCGCACCGTGCTGACGCCCGGCGACCACGTCGTCATCGGCAACGACGTGTACGGCGGCACGCACCGGCTCATCCGCCGGATCTTCGGCGACTGGGGCATCCGGCACACCACCGTCGACACGAGCGACATCGACGCAGTTCGCGACGCGATCGAGCTGGGCACCACCAAGGTGCTCTGGGTCGAGACGCCGTCGAACCCGCTGATGAAGGTGTCGGATGTCGCGGCGCTCGCCGAGCTCGGCGACGAGGCGGGCGTGCTCGTGGTGGTCGACAACACCTTCGCGTCGCCGGCCCTGCAGCAGCCGATCGCGCTCGGCGCGGCGGTGGTCGTGCACTCGACCACGAAGTACCTCGGCGGGCACTCCGACGTGGTGGGGGGCGCGCTCGTGTTCGCGGCCGGGCAGGAGGAGCTCGCCGAGCGGGTCGGCTTCACGCAGTTCGCCGCGGGTGCGGTGTCGAGCCCGTTCGACGCGTTCCTGACTTCCCGGGGAATCAAGACGCTGGGGATCCGGATGCAGCGGCACAGCCAGAACGCCCTGGCCATCGCGCGGCGGCTCGAGGAGCATCCGGGCATCTCGCGCGTGCTCTACCCGGGCCTCGAGTCGCACCCAGGGCACCAGCTTGCGGCGCGGCAGATGTCGGGCTTCGGCGGCATGGTCTCGATCGACCTCGCGGGCGGCGGTGAGGCGGCGCGCCGGTTCGCGGAGTCGACCCGGTTGTTCCAGCTCGCCGAGTCGCTCGGCGGCGTCGAGTCGCTCGTGAACTACCCGTCGGAGATGACGCACGCGTCGGTTCGCGGCACGGAGGCTGAGGTGCCCGAGTCGATCGTGCGGCTGTCGGTCGGCATCGAGGACGTCGACGACCTGCTGGCCGACATCGACGAGGCGCTGGCCCGCCTGCAACCACCGCCGGTCGTCGAGTAGCGCCGGTCGTCGAGTAGCGCCGCCCGCAGGGCGACGCGTATCGAGACGCATCGCGGGTCTCGATACGCGTGCCGCTTCGGGGCGCGCTACTCGACCACCGAGGTGACGGATCGTGGGTCTCGATACGCGTGCCGCTTCGCGGCTCGCTACTCGACCACCGGGGTGACGGATCGGGGGTCTCGATACGCGTGCCGCTTCGCGGCTCGCTACTCGACCACCGGGTCGCTACTCGACCACCCGACCACACCAGTGGCAGGAAGTCGCCGATGGGTGTCATCCCTGCCATCGCGGGTGTCGGTGGGATGCCGCAGAATGAGCGGGTGACTTCGAACGAGCCCGCCCGCACCCACGCACACGGCGGAACCCTCGGGCTGGGCCAGGGCACGGCGCTCTACGTGGCGAGCGTGCTGGGCACCGGCATCCTCGTGCTGCCGGGGGTCGCGGCCGCTGCCGCCGGGCCGGCGTCGGTCGTCGCGGTCGCCGCGGTGCTCGTGCTCTCGATCCCGCTGGCGGGCACGTTCGCCGCGCTCGCAGCACGGTTCCCCGACCCGGGCGGTGTCGCGAGCTACGTGCGACGCGCACTCGGCGGCACGGCCGCGCGCATGGCCGGATACTGGTTCTTCTTCGGGGTGTGCGTCGGCGCGCCCGTGGTCGCGGTCCTCGGCGGCGAATACGTCGTCGCCGTGCTGGGCGTCGATCGGGCCGCCGTGCCGATCATCGGCTTCGCCGTCTTCATCCCGCCGTTCATCGCCAACTGGTTCGGCGTGCGCGTGGCCGGGTGGGTGCAGTTCGTGCTCACCGGTCTGCTGCTCGCCGTCGTGGTGGGTGTGGTCGCGGCCACGTTCCCGGCCGCCGAGGCCTCCAACTTCGAGCCGTTCCTGCCCCACGGCTGGGCCGGGGTGGGCGTCGCGATCAGCCTCTTCGTGTGGGCCTTCGCCGGGTGGGAGGTCGGCACGCACATCGCCGGTGAGTTCAAGAACCCGCGCCGCATCATCCCGATCGCGACCGCCATCGCCGTGGTCATCGTCGGCACCGGCTACCTCGCCCTGCAGTTCGTGACCGTCGCCGTGCTCGGCGACCGGGCGGGCGCGAGCCAGGTGCCGCTGCTCGACCTCGTCGAGACCACGGCGCCCGGCATCGGGTCGGTGCTCGTCGCGATCGTCGCGGCGATCGTCACGGTCGGCGTAGTCAACGCCTACCTGCCCGCGTTCGGCAAGCTCGGCGCCGCGCTCGGCCGCGACGGCGATCTGCCGAAGTTCTTCGCCAAGGGCGCGGCCGACGGCGAGATCCCGCGCCGCGCGCTCGCCCTGACCGGCGTGCTCATCGTCGTCTACTTCGGGCTCATGCTGCTGAACGAGCTCGACCTCACCGCCTTCATCCTCATCCACACGAGCAACATGGTCGCGATCTACGCGGCCGGCATGCTCGCGGCCACCCTGCTGCTCCAGCGCTGGTCGTTCGGGTGGTGGCTCGCCGTCGTCGCCACCGTCATGACGGCCGGGCTGCTCGTGCTCGCCTGGGCGAACCTCGTGGTCCCTCTCGTGCTCGCCGCCGCGGCGCTGGCCGTGACGCTGGTACGCCGGCTCCGAGCCCGCCGCCACCCAATGGATGCCCCGCCGCCCGACGACGAGGTCGCGAGGCCAACGGCCGACGAGGCCACCGCTCCATCCGAGTTCGTCGCCGCGGGCATGACGTCAGACCTGCGAGCCGACCCCCACGCCGACTCCCTGCAGAAGGAGACCGAGTGACCGAGTACCGCGCCCACTTCGACGCCGAGATCGAGTTCGTCAACGGGGGCGGCCTGCGGGCCGAGGCATTCCGACTCGACCTGCCGTCGGCCGGCCTCACCGAAGCACAGGTCGGCGAGTTGTTCGTGCGGCATCTCGGCCTCGCGATGGTGGGTCGCATCGAGCTCGCGAACCTCGAGATCGTCGAGGAGGCGCACAAGGGCTCGCGCGGAGTGCCCGACGCCTCGGCCGGTGCCGCCGCGGCATCCGGTGCCTCGTCGGCGACCAGGGGCGAGGTCGTCGATCTCAGCCACCCGGTTCGCGCCGGGCTCGTGACGTATCCGGGCATCCCGGCGCCGACGATCGTGCCGCACCTCACGCGCGAGGCGTCGCGCGAGCACTACGCGCCCGGCACCGAATTCGCGATCGACGTCATCACGATGGCCGGCAACACCGGCACGTACCTCGACAGCCCGTACCCCCGCTACGCCGACGGCGGCGACCTCGCGAGCCTCGACCTCGCGACCCTGGTCGGCGTGCCCGCCGAGGTGTTCCGATTCACGGATGCCGCGGGCCGCGGCATCCCCGCAGCGGCATTCCTCGACCGTGAACTCGCCGGCACGGCGGTGCTGCTGCACACCGGGTGGAGCCGGCACTTCGGCACACCCGAGTACGCGCACGGTGCGCCGTTCCTCACCGAAGACGGGGCCCAGCACCTCGTCGACGTGGGCGTCGCCATCGTCGGCATCGATTCGCTCAACATCGACGACACCGAATCGGGCAGCGGCACGCGGCCGGCCCACTCGTTGCTGCTGGCCGCGGGCATCCACGTCGTCGAGCACCTCACCGCGCTCGACCGGGTACAAGCGCGCGGCGCCCGGTTCACGGCCGTGCCTCCGAAGGTCGAGGGGTTCGGCACGTTTCCGGTGCGCGCGTTCGCGGAGCTCCCGGTCGCCTAGCTGTGAGTCGTACTGCGGCCGGCGGTCGTGCTGTCGTCGGTCGTGCTGTCGGCGGTCGTGTTGTCGTCGGTCGTGTTGCCGCCGATCGACTCGCCGTCCCAACGACGTGCGCCGGTGCCGGTGGCGCCCAGCACGTCGTCGGGGTTGTTCAAGCGGCAGGTCCTGAGGCTGAGGCATCCGCACCCGATGCACCCGTCGAGGTCGTTGCGCAGGTGCTCGAGGTCGGCGATGCGAGCGTCGAGGGCAGCACGCCAGCGGCGCGAGAGTCGCGCCCAGTCGGCCTTGGTCGGCGTGCGCCCCGAGGGCAACGAGGCGAGCGCCTCATGCACCTCGGCGAGCGGGATGCCGACGCGCTGCGCCACGCGGATGAACGTGACCCGGCGCAGGGCGTCGCGGCGATAGCGCCGCTGGTTGCGGTCGTCGCGCTCGGCCGTGATGAGTCCCTTGCGTTCGTAGAAGTGCAGCGCCGACACCGACACCCCGCTGCGTGCGGCGAGGTCGCCGACGGTGAGCATCGTGTGTCCGACGGCTTCGAGCTGAGGCATCCCACCATGATCGCCCGAAGCAGAGTTGACCTCAACCGAGGTTGAGGTCGTACGTTGATGCGCATGACTGTTGAGACGACGAATGAGACCGGTGGCATCCCGGCCGTGCGCGAGACCCTGCTCGGCCCCCGCTTCCGCTGGGTCAGCATCGGCATGTTCGCCCTGGTGTTTCTCGCGGCCTTCGAGTCGATGGCCGTGACGGCGGTCATGCCCGCCGTGGCCGCCGACCTCGACGGGCGCGCACTCTACGCACTCGCGTTCGCCGGCCCGCTCGCCGTCAGCGTCATCGGCATGATCGTCGCCGGCAACGCGGCCGATCGCGGCGGCCCGCGGCTCGCGTTGTACACGTCGGTCGCCCTCTTCGTCGTGGGCCTCGTGATCGCGGGCACCGCGGTCGAGATGTGGCAGTTGGTCGCCGGCCGGCTCGTGCACGGACTCGGCGGCGGCGGGCTCACGGTCGCGCTGTACGTGATCGTCGCGAGGATCATCCCGCCCGGCCTGCATCCCGGGATGTTCGCCGGGTTCGCAGCCGCCTGGGTGGTGCCGTCGCTCGTCGGCCCGTTCGTCGCGGGCGTGGTCGCCGACAGCGCGGGATGGCCGTGGGTGTTCCTCGGGGTGGTCGCGCTGGTCGTTCCCGCTCTGCTCATGGTCGTGCCGAGCCTTCGGGGGCTGCGCAGCGGCACCAACGGCGAGCGACCGCCGTGGAGCGTCTCGCGGATCGCGTGGGCGACCCTGGCCGGCGTGGCCGTGCTGGTGCTGAACCTCTCGACCGAGGCGAGTGGGTGGGCCGCCTGGGTGCTCCCGATCGCCTCGATCGCGGTCATCGCGATCGCCGTGCGGCCGATGGTTCCCCGCGGCACGCTCCGTGCCGTTCGCGGCCTCCCGGCCAGCGTGCTCACTCGCGGCGCGCTCGCCGGTGCGTTCTTCGGCACCCAGGTGTACCTGCCGCTGCTGCTGACCGGCGAACCGTACGTGCTCAGCACGGCGATGGCCGGTCTCGTGCTCACGCTCGGCGGCGTCGCCTGGGCGATCGCCTCCCAGGTGCAGGGGCGCAACCCGGTGCGGCTCAGCAACGAACGCGCCCTGCGCATCGGCCTGGTGCTGCTGGGGGCCGCGATCACGATGTCGCTGGTCGCGACCCTGCTGCAGCTGCCGCCGTTCGCGTTCATGCTCGCGTGGACGCTGGCGGGTGGCGGCATGGGACTCATGTACCCGCGCACCACCGTGATGGGCCTGCAGTCCTCGACCGACGAGAACCAGGGGTTCATCAGCTCGGCGATGACGGTCTCGGATGCGCTCGGGGCGGCCGTCGCGATCGCGCTCACGGCCATCGTCTACGCGGTGCTGCTGCCCAGCGGTTCCGTCGTCGCCGTGGCCGGCGCCATCGCGGTCGCCCTCGGCGTCTGGGCGGTCGCGCTCTTCGCCGGGCTCCGCGCGCACGCCGAGCCGCCCGCGCGGGCCGCGACGACCGTGGCGGCCTGACGATGCGGGCGGTCGTCGCGGGCCGGCCGGGCCCACCCGACGTGCTGTCGATCATCACCCTGCCCGACCTCGCGCCCGGTTCGGGGCAGGGGCGGGTGTCGGTCGAGTTCGCCGCGATCACGTTTCGCGACACGATGCTGCGCAGCGGCCGAGCGGATGCCCCGGGGTCGTTCCCGCTCGTACCCGGCAACGGCGTCGGCGGCAACATCGACGCGGTCGGGCCCGACGTGGACCCGGCCTGGCTCGACACGAAGGTGGTGACCTCGACCGGCGGCACGGGTGGCTACGCGAGCTCGGCGCTCGCGCACCTCGACGACCTGCACCGCGTGCCCGACGATCTCGAGCTGCGCGAGGCGACCGCGCTGCTCGCCGACGGCCGCACGGCGATCGGGCTTGCGGATGCCGCCGCCATTCGACCGGGCGATCGGGTCGTGGTGTCGGCGGCGGCCGGGGGCGTGGGCAGCCTGCTCGTGCAGCTCGCCGCCCGCCATGGGGCATCCGTCATCGCGCTCGCCGGCAGCGCGGCGAAGCTGGGCCTGGCGCGCGAACTCGGTGCCGCGCATGTCGTGGACTACCGCGCGTCCGACTGGCTCGAACGCCTCGATGCGGTCGCGCCCGACGGCGTCGACGTCGTGTTCGACGGTGTCGGCGGCGATCTCACGGCGGCGCTCGCCCGGCGCACTCGCACCGGGGGCCGGTACCTGCAGCACGGCGCCGCCGGCGGCGCATGGGGTGAGCTCGATGGGAACGCACTCGCCGCGCGAGGCGTCGCCGTGATCCCGCTCGCGGCGATCGGCAGCAGCCGAGCCGAGCTCTTCGAACTCGTCGAGCGCGCGCTCGAGCTCGCGGCCCGGGGCGACCCGCGTGCCGTCGTCGGCCAGGTCTTCCCCCTCGACGACGCGAGCTCCGCCCACGCCGCGATCGAAGCGCGGGCCACGATCGGCAAGACGCTGCTCGTGCCCTGATCGACACGCCCGGCGCGCGTAGCGCGCTGTGGTGGCATCCGCCGCTCTCGTGCGTGAGGATGGTGGAATGATCGCACCGGCGTACTCACTCAGCGACGGCAATTCGATTCCCGCGATCGGGCTCGGCACCTACGGGTTGAACGAGCAGAGCGGCATCGAGGCGATCGTGTCGGGCATCGCCGACGGGTACCGGCTGATCGACACCGCGTACAACTACGGCAACGAAGACGTGGTGGGCGAGGCGATCCGGCGCACCGACGTCGACCGCAGCGACCTCGTCGTCACGACGAAGCTGCCCGGGCGTCATCACGGCTACGACGAGACGCTGGCGAGCCTCGAGGAATCCCGCAAGCGCCTCGACCTCGACTGGATCGACCTGTACCTCATCCACTGGCCACTGCCGCGCATCGACAAGTACGTCGACTCGTGGCGCGCGATGATCCGGTTGCGGGAGAAGGGCCTCGTGCGCTCGATCGGCGTCTCGAACTTCACGATCGAGATGCTCGAACGGCTCGAGCGCGAGACGGGCGTCGTACCGGTCGTCAACCAGGTCGAGCTGCACCCGTACTTCCCGCAGGCCGAGCTGCGCGCCTACCACGACGAGCACGGCATCCGCACCGAGAGCTGGAGCCCGCTCGCCAAGCGCCTGCGAGCGCAGCTGATGGAGGAGCCCGTGATCGCCGAGATCGCGGCGGTGCACGGGGTGTCGCATCCGCAGGTCGTGCTGCGGTGGCACGTCGAGCTCGAGGCCGTGCCGATTCCGAAGTCGGCGGATGCCACGCGCCGACGTGAGAACCTCGACATCTTCTCGTTCAGCCTCTCCGACGACGAGGTCGAGGCGATCTCGTCGCTCGAGCGCGGTCGGCTGTGGGGCGGCGATCCCGAGACGAACGAGGAGTTCTAGGGGTCGTCTCGCAGTCGGCCCGTCGCGTGTCGGCACCGCCGCCTGAGCTGTCATCGGTCGGGGCTAGGCTCGATCGGGTGAGTGAGAAGATCGGATCCGCGGGGGAGCCCGCGCCGACCCGAGAGCCCGCGGCGACCACGTCCGAGCACTCGGTGATTCCCATGGCCGAGGGAGCCGCGTCGGCCGAGGCATCCGCTCACGCTCCGCACGTCGCCGCGGCGAAGGGGCCGCTGTCGCCCCCGTACCGCTGGCTCTCGGCCGGCATGTACGCGATCATCTTCCTCGCCGCCTTCGAGGCGATGGCCGTCACGACGATCATGCCGCTCGTCGCCACCGACCTCGACGGGCTGTCGTGGTTCGCGCTCGCGTTCGCCGTGCCACTGGCCGCCGGCATCATCGGCATGGTCATCGCCGGCAACTGGACCGACCGCGCCGGACCGCTGCCGTCGCTGATCACGTCGGCGGTGGTCTTCGTGATCGGACTGCTCGTCGCCGGCACGGCCGTCGACATGGGCGTCTTCATCGTCGGCCGGTTCCTGCACGGGCTCTCGGGGGCGGCGGTCATCGTGCCGCTCTACGTGATCGTCGCACGCATCTATCCCGAGGCGCTGCGTGCCCGCGTGTTCGCGGGATTCGCGGCAGCGTGGGTCATCCCGTCGATCGTCGGGCCCGCGATCGCCGGTCTGATCGCCGAGGCGTTCAGTTGGCACTGGGTGTTCCTCGGCGTGATCGGCCTGCTCGTCCCGGCCGCGGCGATGATGCTCGTGCCGATCCTGAAGGTGCTCGACCGGGTGCAGGGCGACCCGCGGGTGCCCTGGAGCATCGGGCGGGTCGGCTGGGCGGTGCTCACTGCGGGGGCGGCGCTCGCACTGTCGCTCTCGAAGGAGTTGGTCGACCCGTGGCGGTGGATCGTCGCGGCGGCGGCGGTCGCGCTCGTCGTCGTCGCGGCGCGTCCGCTCATGCCGGCCGGCACGCTGCGCGCGGCGCGCGGCATGCCCGCGACGGGGCTGATGCGGCTCATCGTCGCGGCCGCGTTCTTCGCCGCCGAGATCTACCTGCCCTACCTCTTCATCGAGCGCTACGACTTCGCACCCAGCCTCGCGGGCATCGCGCTGACCGGGGCGGGAGTGTCGTGGGCTGTCGCCTCGTGGCTGCAGGGCCGGCTCGGTGATCGCGTGTCCGACACGCAGGCGGTGCAGATCGGTGCGGTGGTGCTCGCCGTCTCGCTCGTCACCGTGCTGCTCGTCGCGGCGTTCACGCTGTCGCCCTGGCTCGGGTTCGTCGCGTGGACGTTCGCGGGCGCCGGTATGGGCTTCATGTATCCGCGGTTCTCGGTCGCGGTACTGAAGCTGTCGCCCGTGTCGGCGCAGGGGTTCAACAGCGCCGCGCTGACGATCGGCGAGTCGCTCGGGGCATCCGTCGCGCTCGCCATCACCGCCATCGCCGCGAGCGCCGTCGCGGGCGGCGCGTTCACGACCGAGTTCGCGGTGACCGTCGTGATCGCGTTCGTCGCCGTGGCGCTCGCCGGGCGCGTGCGGCCGCGCGCCTGACTCGTGCGCGCGGCCGGTCGACCTACGACGCCGACGCGCCGGCCGACCAGGCGGGCAGCTGCTGCAGGGTCCAGCGGTTGCCGTCGGGGTCGCGCAGGGTGATGAAGCGGCCCCACGCCTGCTCGTCGACGCCCTCGGCCTCGACGCCCTTGGCGCGCAGTTCGGCGAGCGCGGCGTCGGCGTCGGGGATCACGACCTGGATCACGTCGAGCGAGCCGGGCGCGAGCGTGGCGCCGAGTCCCTCGCCGATCGCGATCGAGCAGGCCGAGCCGGGCGGGGTGAGCTGCACGAAACGCAGATCGTCGCTGACCCGCTGGTCGTGGTCGGCGTTGAAGCCGAGCTTCTCGACGTAGAACTCCTTCGCGCGGTCGACGTCGCTGACGGGCACGTGGATGAGCTCGATCTTCCAGTCCATGGGTCTGCTCCTCGGTGGTGTGGTCGCGATCCGCTTATCGAATCCCTGTGACGTCAGTCTCGCAAGGTCTCCGGTCAGTTTCCGTCCGCATTTCCGGATGCCGCTGCCGTCGAGAGTGCCGTCGAGAGTGCAGTTCGTGCCCTGTTGTGGGCGGCAGGTGCACTCTCGATTCGTAGGAACGTCGTCGACTCTCGTCCAGAGTGCAGTTCGTGCCCTGTTGTGGGCCGCAGGTGCACTCTCGATTCGTAGGAACGTCGTCGACTCTCGCCCAGAGTGCAGTTCGTGCCCTGTTGTGGGCCGCAGGTGCACTCTCGATTCGTGGAGATTTCATCGGGACGAGCCGAGCCGAGCCGTGGCGAGGCGAGCCGAGGTTGGGCGAGGGCGCCCGCACAGTGCGAGGATTGGCGCATGGCGCTGCACATCACCGGAGACCCTGCTGCCGACGAACTGCTGAGCACGGATCCGTTCGCCCTGCTCACGGGCATGCTGCTCGACCAGCAGGTGCCGATGGAGACCGCCTTCGCCGGGCCCGAGAAGATCCGCGAGCGGCTCGGGTCGATCGATCCGGCGACGATCGCCGACCAGGATCCCGAGGCGTTCGTCGAGGTGTTCAAGCAGCGGCCGTCGGTTCACCGCTTCCCGGGTTCGATGGCCGGTCGCGTGCAGGCGCTGGCGTCGGCGGTCCGCGACGACTGGGGTGGCGATGCATCCGCCATCTGGACCCAGGGCGACCCTGACGGCGCTGAAGTGCTGCGCCGGCTGCAGGCGCTGCCCGGATTCGGCGAGCAGAAGGCGAAGATCTTCCTCGCGCTGCTCGGCAAGCAGTGCGGACTCCAGGCGCCCGGCTGGCGCGAGGCCGCCGGTCACTACGGAGTCGACGGATCGTTCGCGTCGGTCGCCGACATCGTCGACCCCGAGTCGCTCGCCAAGGTTCGCGCGACGAAGCAGGCCGCGAAGGCGGCGGCCAAGGCGCCGAAGGGCTGAGTGCCGCTCAGACGCGGCCGCGCTCGGAATGGAGCACGCCCGGTGTCGACGGCTGCGCGCCGAATGCTCGCCCGTACCCGCGCGGAAGTGATGTTCCCCTCCGCGAAATCGGTGCCGAAGTGCCGAAGTGCCGAAGTGCCGAAGTGCCGGAGTGCCTGGCGTTCAGGAAACGAACTACTCAGTGGGTCTCTGGTCCGCGGGCGGCTCGCCGACGAGGAACTCCGCGATCGCGAGCGCCAGCGTGCGCGGCTCCCAGCGGTGGTCGGCCGCCGGTACGGTGCCCGCCTGCGCATTCGGCATGGAGGCGACGACGGATGCCGCAGCCGAGGTCATGATCGGCAGCGTCTCTTCGCCGACCAGCGCTAGCGTCGGCGCCGTGATGCGCCGCCACAGCTCGGCGCGCGGGGCGCTCTGCGTCCACGCCAGCGACTCGGCGTCGGGCTCGAGGCTCGGCGCGATGTCGACCATCGTCGCCCAGGCCGGGCTCTGCTTCGCGCCGTCGAGCCACTCGCGCGGCATGTCGCGCATGTAATACTCGACGGCACCGTCGTGGTCCCGGGCGGCGATGTACTCGCGCAGGCCGGCGAGGTACTCGGCGCCCTCCGATCCACCCTCGTCATCGAGCGGGATCTCGAAGAACACGAGCTTCGACACGGGCAGTCCGGCCGCCGCTGCGGCGAGCGCGATCGAGCCACCCGACGAGTTGCCGAAGAGGGCGACCGCGTCATCCGCCCCCTCGGTGAGGTCGTCGGTGAGTGCGCGCAGGTCATCGATGGTCTGGGCGAGGGTGATGGGGGCATCCGCTGGGCTCTCGCCCCGGCCGCGCCGGTCGTAGTTGACGACGGTGAACCCGTGGCCGGCCAGGAGGTGCGCCATCTCGACGGTCGCGGGGTCGAACGCGCGGAACTGCATGGCGCCGCCGATGAGGATCACCGGCGGCCCCGATCCCTCGCGATCGAACGCGATGCGCGTGCCGTCGGCGGATGTCACGTACTCGGTCATGGAGCTCCCTTGCCGCTTCGCTCGCCACCCTAGCGAGGGCCCACGGCGTCCTCCACCGGTTGCGGCCCGACGCGCGTGCCGCGCCGCGGGAATGTCGGTGGGTGGTGGCAACATGATCGGCACAACACCATATGTAGGGGTAGCGGCATCCATTCACCCCAAGGTGTCGCACTGCATCAGCGGAAGACGCAGGGCGACACGCCGGGGCCGCCGTCCACAGGGCGAATTTACTGAACCGGGCGGGGCTGTGGATAACACCGGTGTGATTCGCGAGAATCCGCGGGTGCCGAGGCATCCGGGCTGGGGATGAACGGTGGATAACGCGGTGGAAAACTACACTGATGTAACTACATCATCTTGTGGCTGTTCAGTTCCGCAGCCACTAGATGTAGTATTAGAAGAACGGAATTCAGCAGTACGGGGGCAGCTCCTCCGGGGGCTCGAGAGAACGAAGAGAACGAGGGGAAACCATGACGGTCACGGTCTACACCAAGCCTTCTTGCGTGCAGTGCAACGCGACGTATCGCGCTCTCGACAGCAAGGGCATCGAGTACGAGGTGCTCGACCTCTCGCAAGACGAGAACGCCCTCGCACAGGTCAAGGAGCTCGGCTACCTGCAGGCCCCCGTCGTGATCACCGACGAAGACCACTGGTCGGGCTTCCGCCCCGACAAGATCGACGAGCTGGCGTCCCGTCTCGTGTGAGAAGGGCGCCGGTCGCGGGGTCTCGATACGCGGCGGGCCTCGCCCGGCGCTACTCGACCACCGGAACCGACGGAGCGGCGAGCGGAGGTGCGTCATGACGAACCTGGTCTACTTCTCGAGCGTCTCGGGCAACACGAAGCGCTTCATCGAGAAGCTCGACCGCCCGGCGATCCGCATCCCGCTGTTCGCGCGTGAGCAGTCGCTGCGCGTCGACGAACCGTACGTGCTCGTCGTCCCGACCTACGGCGGGGGCGACGGCAAGGGCGCGGTGCCGAAGCAGGTCATCAGGTTCCTGAACGACCCGCACAACCGCTCGCTCATCCGCGGCGTGATCAGCGCCGGCAACACCAACTTCGGTGCGGCCTTCGGTCTGGCCGGCGACATCGTCGCCGCCAAAACCGGAGTGCCCCACCTGTATCGCTTCGAAGTGTTCGGAACCCCTGACGACGTTCGCGCCGTCAACGAAGGATTGGATGCATTTTGGCTGACTCAGCACCTGCAGACGGCGTAGCGCTCATGGATGCTCCACGCACCAGCGTCGCGATGGACTACCACTCGCTCAACGCGATGCTCAACCTCTACGGCCCGAACGGCGAGATCCAGTTCGAGAAAGACCGCGAGGCGGCGCGCGAGTACTTCCTGCAGCACGTCAACCAGAACACGGTCTTCTTCCACTCCCTCAAAGAGCGGCTCGACTACCTCGTGGAGAAGGAGTACTACGAGCCCGAGGTGCTGGCACAGTACGACTTCGCGTTCATCCAGAAGCTCAACGACCTCGCCTACTCGAAGAAGTTCCGCTTCGAGACGTTCCTCGGCGCGTTCAAGTACTACACGAGCTACACGCTGAAGACCTTCGACGGCAAGCGCTACCTCGAGCGCTTCGAAGACCGTGTCGTGATGACGGCGCTCGCCCTCGCGCGGGGCGACGAGCAGCTCGCCACCGACCTGGTGGAGGAGATCATCGGCGGCCGCTTCCAGCCGGCGACGCCCACGTTCCTCAACGCGGGCAAGAAGCAGCGCGGTGAGCTCGTGTCGTGCTTCCTGCTCCGCATCGAAGACAACATGGAGTCGATCTCGCGCGGCATCAACTCGTCGCTGCAGCTGTCGAAGCGTGGCGGCGGCGTGGCGCTGCTGCTCAGCAACATCCGCGAGTCGGGTGCTCCGATCAAGCAGATCGAGAACCAGTCGTCGGGCATCATCCCCGTCATGAAGCTCCTCGAAGACAGCTTCAGCTATGCCAACCAGCTCGGTGCACGCCAGGGTGCCGGCGCCGTGTACCTCAGCGCCCACCACCCCGACATCATGCGGTTCCTCGACACCAAGCGCGAGAACGCCGACGAGAAGATCCGCATCAAGACGCTGTCGCTCGGTGTGGTCGTGCCCGACATCACGTTCGAGCTCGCCAAGAACAACGAAGACATGTACCTGTTCTCGCCGTACGACGTCGAGCGCGTCTACGGCAAGCCGTTCGGCGACGTGCCGATCACCGAGAACTACCGGGCCATGGTCGACGACCCCCGCATCAAGAAGTCGAAGATCAACGCGCGCGAGTTCTTCCAGACGATCGCCGAGATCCAGTTCGAGAGCGGATACCCCTACATCGTGTTCGAAGACACGGTGAACCGGGCGAACCCGATCAAGGGCCGCATCAACATGTCGAACCTGTGCTCCGAGATCCTGCAGGTGAACACGCCGACGACCTACAACGAAGACCTCAGCTACAACCAGATCGGCAAGGACATCAGCTGCAACCTCGGGTCGCTGAACATCGCCCTCACGATGGACGGCCCCAACTTCGGCAAGACCGTCGAGACGGCCATCCGTGGACTCACCGCCGTGTCGAACATGTCGCACATCTCGTCGGTGCGCTCGATCGAAGACGGCAACGACAAGTCGCACGCCATCGGCCTCGGCCAGATGAACCTGCACGGCTACCTCGCCCGCGAGCGCATCTTCTACGGCAGCGAAGAGGGCATCGACTTCACGAACATCTACTTCTACACGGTGCTCTACCATGCGCTGCGCGCGTCGAACACGATCGCGATCGAGCGCGGCGAGGTGTTCGAGGGCTTCTGGGACTCCAAGTACGCCTCGGGCGAGTTCTTCGAGAAGTACACGGATGCCGCGTGGGTGCCCGCGACCGCCAAGGTGACGCAGCTCTTCGCCGACGCCGGCGTGCACATTCCGACACAAGACGACTGGCGCGAGCTCGCGGCATCCGTCAAGCAGCACGGCATCTACAACCAGAACCTGCAGGCCGTGCCGCCCACCGGTTCGATCTCGTACATCAACAACTCGACGGCGTCGATCCACCCGATCGCGTCGAAGATCGAGATCCGTAAAGAGGGCAAGCTCGGGCGCGTGTACTACCCGGCGGCGTTCATGACGAACGACAACCTCGAGTACTACCAAGACGCCTACGAGATCGGCTACGAGAAGGTCATCGACACGTACGCCGCGGCGACGCAGCACGTCGACCAGGGCCTGTCGCTGACGCTCTTCTTCAAGGACACGGCAACAACGCGCGACATCAACCGCGCCCAGATCTACGCGTGGAAGAAGGGGATCAAGACGATCTACTACATCCGCCTGCGGCAGCTCGCCCTCGAGGGCACGAACCTGAGCGAGTGCGTCTCATGCATGCTGTGACGCCGGTGGTCGAGTAGCGCCGCCGCAGGCGACAGCCCGGTGGTCGAGTAGCGCCGCCGAAGGCGACGCGTATCGAGACCCCCAGACCAAGAAAGAGGATGAGACGGATGACCCTCACAGACCCGGTGAACTCGGCCAGTAACGACCCGGCGCACACCGGCGGAAAGCTGAAGCTCGTGGATCACGTCAGCGCGATCAACTGGAACCGGATCCAAGACGACAAAGACCTCGAAGTCTGGAACCGGCTGGTCAACAACTTCTGGCTGCCCGAGAAGGTGCCGCTGTCGAACGACATCCAGTCGTGGAACACGCTGACGCCCGAGGAGCAGACGCTCACGATGCGCGTGTTCACGGGTCTGACGCTGCTCGACACGATCCAGGGCACGGTGGGCGCCGTGTCGCTCATCCCCGACGCGCTGACCCCCCACGAGGAAGCGGTGTACACGAACATCGCGTTCATGGAGTCGGTGCACGCGAAGAGCTACTCGTCGATCTTCTCGACGCTGTGCTCGACGAAAGAGATCGACGACGCCTTCCGCTGGTCGGTCGAGAACGAGAACCTGCAGAAGAAGGCCGCGATCGTCATGGAGTACTACCGTGGCGACGAGCCCCTGAAGCGCAAGGTCGCGTCGACGCTGCTCGAGAGCTTCCTCTTCTACTCGGGCTTCTACCTGCCGATGCACTGGTCGTCGCGGGCGAAGCTGACCAACACGGCCGACCTCATTCGTCTGATCATCCGCGACGAGGCCGTGCACGGGTACTACATCGGCTACAAGTACCAGAAGGGGCTCGAGTTGGTCGACCAGGCCAAGCGCGACGACCTCAAGGACTACACGTTCTCGCTGCTCTACGAGCTCTACGACAACGAGGTGCAGTACACCCAAGACCTCTACGACGGCGTCGGTCTCACCGAAGACGTGAAGAAGTTCCTGCACTACAACGCGAACAAGGCGCTCATGAACCTCGGCTACGAGCCCATGTTCCCGAAGACGGTCACCGACGTGAATCCGGCGATCCTCTCGGCACTCTCTCCGAACGCCGACGAGAACCACGACTTCTTCTCGGGGTCGGGCTCGTCGTACGTGATCGGCAAGGCCGTGAACACCGAGGATGAGGACTGGGACTTCTAGGAGCATTAGCAGGCCAGTCTGTCGCTTGGCTGTACTTACCTGAAGACAATTTCCGAGGAGCGAGTCATTCCCACGTCCCATCAGCAATTCATCGAAATTGCCTTTGAGGAGTACAAAGCCGAGCGCCCAGGATCGTTGACCGATGGCCAGCAGTTCATTCGGTTCGCAGCGCATCTCGTGCTACAGCGGAACCCATTCGACATCGATGACGAGGCTCTGGAGGACGGTGTCGTCGATGGTGCGCTGGATGGAGGAGTTGACGCCGTCTACACGCTGTTCAACGGCGAAGTGCTTGAGCACGACAGCGACATCGTTGTCGGGAACGTGCCTCTTGTAGCGAAACAAGGGAACGGCCGACTTGACGTCTACGTCGTTCAGACAAAGATGCATGGTGCCGGCACCACCGCAATTGAGAAGCTTGTAGCCAATTTGCCACGATTGATGGATCTCTCGGAACCAGAGCTGGCAACCGGAGAGTTCAACGATCTCGTTCTGGACCGCTTCCAGGTCGCCCGCGCTGCATGGGCCAATCTCGCAGGGTATGCCTGCCCGCTGCATTTCCATGTGCTCATCGCAACCCTGACGGATGTCGGCGAGTTGAGCGGTGAATCGAAGCGAAAGTCGGAACACCTCGCAGCAACACTGGAGTCGGAGCTTCCCGGCGCAACGGTTGAGGTGTTGCTCGATGGAGCTCGGGAACTGATCGCCCGCCAACGAGCAAAAGCCCCCGTGGAATACAAGATTCCATTTGCGAAAAGCTTTCCAAGCGGGGATGGCGTCGTCGCCTTGGTTCGCCTCGATGAATTCGCCAACTTCGTTGACGATGGCACCGGTCGTGTCACCGCTCGACTTCTCGAAGACAACGTGCGTGATTGGCAGGGTGGCGTCGAAGTGAACGGCGCAATCCGCGCATCCCTGGAGAGTGCCGGGAGCACCCCTTTCTGGTGGCTGAACAACGGCGTAACGCTGATCTGCAAGTCGGTAACGACGATCGGTGAGAGCCTCAAGGTGCTGGAGCCCAGAATCGTCAATGGTCTACAAACCACCCGCGTCATTCACAACTTCCTTAACGAAAACCCCGGTTCTAGAGCTTCATCCGATCTCGTTCTCGTGAGAGTAATCATGAGTGAGGACCCGGCTCAGCGGGACTCCGTCATTCGGGCGACGAATAGTCAGACGAATGTGGACCCCGCATCGCTCCGGGCGACCGATGAGATCCAGCGTCACATCGAGGAGCACTTCGCGAAGAATGGCTTCTTCTACGATCGACGAAAGGGAAGCTTCCGAGACAATCAGAAGCCGGAACTTACGCTGCTGTCGATTCGGGACTTGGGGCAGACGCTAACCGCAATCCTCTCGTCAAGGCCAGATATTGCGCGGGGAAAGCCAACGAGCCTTCTGAAGGATGATCAGCGCTACGCTACTTTGTTCAACGACAAAGTCGGCTTGGAACATGTATCTCTTCGCAGCCAAGGTTTGGACAAGAGTCGGCGCCGTATTGGCGACCGAGCAGGCTGGGACAAACGCAGTAGAGCGTCGGTACCTCAGACTGCATGTGATCTCCGCCGTAGTGTCTTTGAAGCTCGGGACGTGGGTACGGCCGGGTGCCAAATTGTCCGCGCTCGCCAGCTCGGGTTGGGAGCCCTCCGAAGACGAAGTCCACGATGCGTTGCGAGTGGTTCACCGAGAAATCGATGCCTTCATTGCGGGCACGGGGAGCAACCTGGAGAAGGCCACAAAGGCAGGTCAATTTACAACGCGGCTCGGTGAACTTGACTGGAAGTCCGTGCAGGCGTCGTCGGGTGAGGAAGTGGCGTGAGGCGTGGCCCATCGTGGCTCGAGATCTGACTGATAGGCGATATGGCACTTGCATGCGGCGTGCCAAGGGTAGAGCGGTTGCTGCGGCATCCGTTCCTAAGAGGTGAGGCGGCGGTCGAAGCGAGCTAAGGCCCGCGCCTACCGCCACCCCAGCGCCGGCGCCACGTGCGTCAGGATCGACTCGAGGACGTGCGCGTTGTAGCCGACACCCAACTGGTTCGGCACCGTGAGCAGCAGGGTGTCGGCGGCCGCGATCGCCTCGTCTTCGCGCAACTGGTCGATGAGGACATCGGGTTCGGCGGCGTAGCTGCGGCCGAAGACGGCGCGGTAGTCGTCGATCACGCCGAACTGGTCCGACCGGTCGCCACCGCCGACGAAGTACGCGCGGTCCATGTCGTTCACGATGGCGAAGATCGATCGGCTCACCGAGACCCGCGGCTCACGCTCGTGGCCCGCCTCGACCCAGGCGGCGCGGAACGCCTCGATCTGCTTGCGTTGCTGCACGTGGAACGGCTCGCCCGACTCATCCTCCTTGAGCGTCGAGCTCATGAGGTTCATGCCCTGCTCGGCCGCCCACACGGCGGTCGAGTCGGAGCCGGCGCCCCACCAGATGCGGTCGCGGAGGCCCGGCGACTGCGGCTGGATGCCGAGCTGCCCCGGATGCGGATTCGGGAACATGGGGCGTGGGTTCGGCTCGGCGAATCGCGCCCCGTCGATGACCTTCAGGAAGACTGTCGCGTTGTTCCGGGCGACGTCGGCCATGGTCGAGCCCTCGGGCGCCTCGTAGCCGAAGTAGCGGTAGCCGTCGATGACCTGCTCGGGCGAACCGCGCGAGATGCCCAGCTGCAGGCGGCCGCCGGCGATGAGGTCGGCGGCGCCGGCATCCTCGGCCATGTACAGCGGGTTCTCGTACCGCATGTCGATCACGCCCGTGCCGAGCTCGATGCGACTCGTCTTCGCGCCCGCCGCTGCGAGGAGGGGGAACGGGCTGGCGAGCTGGTTCGCGTAGTGGTGCACGCGGAAGTACGCGCCGTCGGCACCGACCTCCTCGGCCGCGACCGCCAAGTCGATCGACTGCAGCAGCACGTCGGACGCCGTTCGCGTCTGCGAGCCGGGCGAGTTCGACCAGTGCCCGAAGGAGAGGAAACCGATGCGCTTCATACTGGTCTCCAACGCTGGGCGCGGCGGCGCATTCCGGAAGCAGTAGCCGGCGCCGCGCCATCCGCTGTCGCCGTCTCGGCTGGCGTCACTCGTCGCGGTCGGATGCCGCAGCCGGCACGGCTTCCTTCGGCGTGACGAGGCGCGACAGGTCGACGGCGACCAGGATGGCGAACACCGCCCATGGCACGAGCGACAGCAGCGCGAACACCACGCCAACCATGCCGAAGTTCGAGGGCACCGCCATGAGCACTGCGGCGACGAGGCCCACGACCGCGGTCGATCGCCTGAACACGGGCGTTCGGAACATCAGGAGGGCGAAGATGAGGAGCGTCGCCAGGTTGAAGAAGTAGTAGATGTCGAACGCGGTGCCCGTCCAAGTTGCGAGCATCCCGTCGCCCACCGCGATGAGGGCTACCCGCTCGGCATCGCCGGCCTGGCCGTAGGCGGTGGCCAGACTGAACATCTCGACGGGGCGTGGCGAGGCCATGTAGGCCGCCATCCCGAGCACGCCGAAAGCGAGGGCGATGACCACGGCTGACCGGCTCACGCGCCACAGGGCGACGGCGAGCGCCAGGTAGAGCAGGAAGGCGAGGAGGTTGCTCACGACGTAGAGCCCGTCGAGCGCAACGACGCCGAGGAGCGGGTTCTCCAGCAGCAACTCGAAGAAGCCCCGGCTGTCACCCGGCGGTGGCCAAGCGAGGAATATCGCGACCTGCACGACGATGAAGGCCACGCTCGCCAGGGCCGCCCACCTGCCGGTGATGATCAAGCCCGCCCACTGGCGGGCGTCCTCACGTGCCCGACCGTCGTCGGAGGCCGACATCCGCTTCCCCCTTCCGATCTCGTCCGTTGTGCCGGTGCCTCCAGTGTGCGCGGATGCCTCGGGGCGCCACCGGGACGAAGGGCCCGGCCTCCGAGCGGACCGGGGCCGTACCTCGGTCCCCAGCGGCGGGCCGAGGACGCATCCGGAAGGAGTCCACATGTCGATGTGACGCAGAATCGGAAGGTGACGACGCCAGCCGCCGAATTCATCGACCGCACGCTTCGGATGGAAGGCTCCGAGGAGCGGGCCGGCGCCGAAGCCGAGCGCATCGGGGGAGGGCTGCGCTTCTACGGTGCCTCAATCGGCGCGGTACGCGGAACAGTGCGCGACGCGCAGCGGCGGTATCCAGGCATGGCGCACGACGAGGTGACGGCGCTCGCCACTGAGCTGTGGTCGAAGCCGGTGTACGAGCGCCGGTTCGCGGCGGTGGTTCTCCTCCAGGGGCACGTGACGATGCTCGGGGGAAACGACCTCACTCGGATCGAGCAGTTCATCCGCGACGCGCGGGTCCTCGAGCTCGTAGAGCCGCTCGCGATCGACGTCGTACGGCCGATGCTTGAACGACTGAGCGGCGCCGAAGCTGCACGCGCTCGGCGGATCATCGAACGGTGGGCAGCGGAGCCCGATCATCTCCTGCGTAGGGCCGCCTCACTGCTCTGACGAATTCGCAGGTGGGCGCGGGGTCAGTCCGCGGCTGCGGGTTCCCGCGGCGGGTTGTGCATGAACTCGAAGCGGATGCCGTTGTCGTCCTCGACGAAGGACGCGTAGTAGCGGTCGTTGAACCGCGGGTACAGCTTGGGCTCGCGCACGGCCGTCCAACCCGCGTCGATCGCGATCGCGTGCAGGCGATCGACCTCGTCGCGCGATGAGACCGGAAACGCGAGGTGCTGCCAGCCGACGCGACCGTGGCGGTGCGGGCCGCTCTCACCCACGCGCGCGGGGAAGAGGATCAGCTCGTCCTCGCCTTTGGACCACGACACGCTGCCGTCGGCATCCTGTCGCTCGCAGCCGAGCGCCTGCATCACCGGATCGAACTGTGCGATGGAGCGAGGCAGGTCGTCGACGGAGACGCCCAGATGATCGAAGAGACGCATCCGGACATCCTATGGGGGAGCAACCCCGCCTACTTCACGACCCGGTACCGCAGGTGGGTCGCGGCATCCGTGGCGATCACCTCTGGCGCCTCGAGTCGAACATGTCCTTCGATCCAGGAGTCGCCGAACAACGGAGTGCCGCTGCCGAAGAGCACCGGCACGAGGTGGATCGAGATCTCGTCGACGAGTCCATCGTGCAGGTACTGGCGGGCGATGTCGGCGCCGCCCATGATGCCGACGTCCTTGTCGCCGGCCGTCGCGCGAGCGGCTTCCAGCGCTGAACGGGTGTCGGGCACGAACGTGTAGACGCCGCCCGCGGGCACGTGGTCGGGCATGCCGTGGCTCACTACGAACAGGGGGATTCGTGCGGGGCCTGTCGGGCCATCGGCATCCCACCACTTGATGGAGTTGTCGTAGGTGCGGCGCCCGGCGATGACCGCGCCCAGCCGTGCGCCGGCCTGCTCGAGCATCTCGCGGTCGCGCTCGTCGCCGGCGAACGCCCAGTCGTGCAGCGCCTCGCCGCCCTCGCCCATGCCGACGTCGGGCGTCATGCCGCTCGCAGCGATGAAGCCGTCGAGCGACATGCTGATGTCGAAGATCACCGTTCCCATGATGTGTTCCCTTCCGTGAAGACGGGCTCCTACACCAGCGTCGAACGGTACGCGGCGCAGATCGACAGAAGGTCGGATTACGCCGGGAATGAACCACACCCCCAATCAGTTGTAGCTACAACAAGCGTCGACCACCGCACCACGTCACGACAGGGAAGAGCCCATGACCGTCACCGAAACCGCCACCGCAACCGCCACCACCCAGGCCACTGCGCCCGACCGCGTGCTCAACGCGCAGACCGGTATGGATGCCGTCACCCTTCGCGTCGGCGACCTCGACCTCATGTCCTCGTACTACACCGACGCGCTCGCGCTGCAGCCGCTCGAGGAGCGCTCGCGGGGCGCCGAGGTGCATCGCGTGCTTGGTCGAGGTGCGACGCCGATGGTGCGCCTGATCTCCACGCCGGGGCTGCCCGGCGTCGACCCCCGCCAGGCCGGCCTGTTCCACACGGCGTTCCTCTTCGACGACGCGCCGGCGCTCGCCGCGACGGTGCTGCGTGCCGCGCAAGACCCACGCAGCCGATTCGCCGGGTCGAGCGACCACCTCGTGAGCGAGGCCTTCTACTTCACCGACCCCGAGGGCAACGGCATCGAGCTGTACACCGACCGCGACCGTTCCGAGTGGCAGTACGCGAACGGCGAGCTGCAGATGTCGACGCTGTTCCTCGACCCGAACGCGTACCTGCAGCGTCACCTCGACCAGAACACGGTCGACGCCGTGGCCAGCAAGGCGGGCAAGGTCGGCCACGTCCACCTGCAGGTGGGGGATGTCGCGACCGCGCGTGCCTTCTACGTCGACGCGCTCGGCTTCGAGACCACCGTCGCCAGCTACCCCGGCGCGCTCTTCGCCGCGGCCGGTGGCTACCACCACCACGTCGCCATGAACGTCTGGAACAGTGCAGGCGCCGGACCGCGCGCCGCGAGCCTCGGCCTCGGCGACGTGGCCATCACCGTGCCCGGTCGCGACGACCTCGACGCACTCGCCGCGCGACTGACGCATCGCAAGATCCAGTTCGCCGACGACGGCCGCTCCATCGTGGTCGTCGACCCGTGGGGCACCCAGGTCACCGTGTCGCTGCCCGGCGCGAACGTTGAGGAGGTGCTGGCTCGATGACCCTGCACGCCGTCACCTCCGAGAACTGGTCGGTGGATGCCGCGCCGGCCGTCGCTCTCTTCCTGCACGGCTACGGCTCGAACGAGCGCGACCTCGCGGCGCTCTCCGCCGCCCTGCCCGAGGGGATGCCGTGGGCGTCGTTGCGAGCTCCGCTGCAGGTCGGGCAGGCCGGGTTCGCCTGGTTCCAGATCACCACGCCCGGCAACCCCGATCCGGCAGCGGTCGAAGTCGCCACCGACGCGATCTGGGCGTGGGTGGATGCCTCGCTGTCACCCGAGACCCGAGTCGTGCCGATCGGCTTCTCGCAGGGTGGGCTCATGGCGTCGCAGCTCCTGCGCACCGCTCCCGAGCGGGTGCTTGCGCCGGTGATCCTCGGCGGCTTCGTGCAGGCGGGCGAGCAGCCGGCCGACGCACAGCTGCGCGAGGAACGCCCGCTGGTGTTCTCGGGCCGCGGCTCCGTGGATCACGTCATCGCCGAAGCGGCCGTGGCGCGCACGGAGGCGTGGCTGCCCGAGTACACGACGCCGACCTCGCGTCTCTACCCCGGACTCGGCCACGGGATCGACGGGCGCGTGCTCGCCGACGTGCAAGCGTTCCTCGCCGAGCAGCTCGCGACGGTGCGCTGATGAGTGAGGATGCCTCGCGCCGGCCGTTCGAGATCGGCATCTTCACCTTCGGTGAGCTGTCGCGCGAGGCGAACGGCGCCTTCGGCGACCCGCGAGCCCGCCTCGAGCAGATTCTCGAGTGGGCACGATTCGCCGACGAGGCCGGGCTCGACGTCTTCGGCGTCGGTGAGCACCACCGTCCCGACTTCGCCGTGTCATCCCCGCAGATGGTGCTGGCCGCCGCCGCCCGCGAGACCGAGCGCATCCGGCTGACGAGCACGGTGACCGTGCTGTCGAGTGCCGACCCGGTGCGGTTGTTCGAAGAGTGGGCGACCCTCGACCTGCTGAGCGCCGGCCGTGCCGAGATCACCGCGGGCCGCGGCGCGTACGTCGAGTCCTTCCCCCTGTTCGGGCAGGAACTCGGTCGCTACGACGAGTATTTCGAGGACCGTCTGGGCCTGCTCCTCGAGTTGCGCGAGAACAACCCCGTCACCTGGACGGGCACGACGCGGGAACCGCTGGATGACGCCGGGATCTGGCCACGCCCGATCCAGGAGCAGCTGCCCGTCTGGATCGCCGTCGGCGGCACTCCGGAATCGGCCTTCCGCGCCGGGCATCTCGGCCTCCCGATGTACCTCGCCATTCTTGGAGCACCCGCGCGTTTCCGCGGACTCGCCACGTTGCACCGCGAGGCCGCGGCTCGTGCTGGTCATCCGGAACCGCAGCTCGGCGTGACCTCGCACTTCCACGCGGGCGACACATCTCAGAGCGCGCGCGACACGTTCTTCCCGCACTACGCCGCCTACTTCGCCGAGAACATGCCTCGAAGCGGGCGACTCGACCGCGAGACGCTGGACGCCTGGGCCGGACCCGGCGGGGCCCTGTTCGCCGGAAGCCCGGCCGAGATCGTCGACAAGATCCTGTGGGAACACGAGATGCTCGGCCACAGCCGCTTCCTCGCCCAGGTCGGCCTGGGCGGGCTGGATCAGCGCGAGACACTGCGCTCGATCGAGCTGCTGGCCACCGAGGTGGTTCCCGAGGTGCGCGCGGCCCTCCGGACCCCGGCCGCAGTCTCGGGCTGAGGCAGGCGACGACGAACCGTCACGTCGAGGACGTGCGTGGCACCGAGGAGAACGCGCGCCGGCCCAGGGGGTCACGCTCCGCGAGCTTCCCCACCACACGGGACAGCCGCGGCATCGTCGCGTTCACGGCGGAGGCCAGGTCCGACATGCGCAATGAAGCGCCCTCCGCCTGCTGCAGGGTGCCGAGCACCAGGAATTCGAAGTGCGTGATGCCCGACTCCGCCTGCAACTGCAGGTCGAGGGCCGAAGGCAGCAGTTCCGCGGTCCACACCAACGACAGCCATGCCCGGGACTCGAGCGCATCCATGCGCGGGGCCTGATACGTCATCATCGCGAGTCTATGTCGGTGGTCGACCGAGGTCTGCGAAGCATCCGGGGCGCATGCGACGACCGCTCACGGCCGGCGCCCCCTCATGTCACAATCGCACGGTCTCGCCGGTCGTATGGAGTGAAGCAGTTCGTGTGAGAGATCACCCGACGCCCTCCACCGAAAGAGGACCGAAATGACCCTCGTACTTCGTACGCCAGAGGACTTTCGCATCGCCCGTCGACACCGTCGCATGCTCACCATGGCTGTCGCGGTCATCGTGCCGGTCATCGTGTGGGCTCTGGCCAGCGCCGCAGGCGCCGAGTTCGTCGTCGCGAATCCGCTCATCGGCACGCTCGAGATCGAATGGACGCTCCTGATCCTCAGCACCCTCCCCATCGCACTGGCGGCATGGGGTGTGCTGGCGGTGCTCGAGCGCCTCACCCGGCGCGCTCGAACGATCTGGACGATCGTTGCCGTCGCCGCGCTCGCACTGTCGGTGCTGCCGATCGCGTTCGTCGAGACGTCCGACAGCACGCGGGTGGCGCTCGGGATCATCCATGTCACCACCGGCCTGTTCCTGATCAGGATGCTCCGCCACGGCGCTCGCAACTGGTAGCCGGCGACCGACGACTTCGTTCCGGCCGTAGCGCGTGGGCCCGGACTGCGACCCGAGATAATAGACGCATGTCTTCCTCCGTCGAGCGCCGCTCCAATCCGACAGCCTGGGCCGCCTTCTGGTTCGCGCTGGCCGGCCTCGTGCTCATGCCCATCCCGCTGTTCATCGGACTGATTCTCGGCGGCGGCCTCTCCATCGTCGCCGCCGTGCTCACGGTGATCGCCCTCCTCAAGGGACTGTCGCGCAGCGGCAAGGGCATCGCGCCCGTCGTCTTCGCCGCGATCTTCATCGCGCTCACGTGGGGCGGCATCTCGGTCGGCGGCGGAACCATCTGGTAGTCGGCCGACCGGTGCGCCGCCGCCGGCATGCGGCTCAGTCGGCGGATGCTTCTGGCGGTGGGTCGTACATGAACTCGGGCCCGACGCCGTTGTCGTCGTCGATGAAGGACGCGTCAGTTGATGATGTCGCCTCGCTCATGAGCGCGGAGCGCGGCCAGCCGTTCTCTCCAGGCCCGCAGGGCTTCGGGAGTGAGGCGCGTCCAATCGGTGACCTCGCCCACGACCCGTAGTGGAGCGCTGCATCGGTACGAGCGGGTGGGGTTGCCGGGGAACTTCTTGTCTGTCACGTTCGGGTCGTTCTCGAACGGGCCGGTCGGCTCTACGATGTAGACCCGGGGGCCGCTTCACCGGGCGCGAGTTCTGCGGCGAGCCCGGCGCCGTCGGGAACCGCCGTGAAGTAGATGTGATTCATCACGATCTCGGGTCGGTAGTTCGACCGGTAGCCCGGCGTGAGGAGTTCGCCGCTCCGGAGGTCGGCCTTCGTGCCGTGGTAGAACGGCCCTTCGTCCAGTGTTTCGGCCACGGAAGAAAGCCTAGGCCGTGGCGGTCATTCGACGAGCTTGCCGACCGTCGAGACCTCGCGCATGAGCGCCGCGATCTCCTCGGGGATCGGCGGGATCTCCTCGCGGGTCACGCCGGTCGAGGGCGACCAGACGAGGTTGACCTGCAGCGCGGCATCCGTCTCGGGGTAGTCGCTGCGGTTGTGGGCCCCGCGGGTCTCGCGGCGTTCGAGCGCCGCCTCGAGGGTGGCCCGAGCCGCCATTGCCGCCGACTTGAGGTCGAAGGCGTGGGCGAGGTCCTGGTAGCCGGCGAGGTCGGGGTGCACGCCGACGTGCTGCATGCGCTCCTCGATCGCGTCGAGCTCGGCGAGGCCGGTGAGCAGGCCCTGCTCGTCGCGAACGACGCCCGCGTGCTCGGTCATGGTGTTGCGGATGGCGCGCTGCAGCGCTCGTACGTTCTCGGGCCCGTCTGCCGCCAGCAGCCCGTCGATCTCGTCGCGCGCCGCCGCCACCGCGGCTGCCGACCGCTTCTGCGCCGGCAGCCCGGCCGAGTACTCCGCCGCGGCCTGGCCCACGATGCGCCCGAACACGAGCAGCTCGATGAGCGAGTTGCCGCCCAGGCGGTTGGCACCGTGGAGGCCAGAGGATGCCTCGCCGATGGCGTAGAGGCCCGGGACATCCGTGCCGTGGTCCTGGGGTCGCACCCACACGCCGCCCATCGAGTAGTGCGCGGTGGGTGCGATCTCGATCGGCTGCTTCGTGATGTCGAGCATCTGCAGCTCGAGCATGGTCTGGTAGACGCGGGGGAGGCGCCGCATGATCGTCTCGCGGGGCAGGTGCGAGACATCCAGCCAGACACCGCCATTGGGCGTTCCGCGCCCCTCCTTGATCTCGGTGTAGGCGGCGAGGGCGACGCGATCTCGAGTCGACAGCTCCATCCGCTCGGAGTCGTAGCGAGCCATGAAGCGCTCGCCGAGGCCGTTGGTGAGGATGCCGCCTTCGCCGCGCGCCGCCTCGGAGATGAGGGTGCCGGCCGCGCTCTCGGGCTCGATGATGCCCGACGGGTGGAACTGCACGAGCTCGGGATCGCGCACGCGTCCGCCCGCCTCGACCGCGAGGCGCCACGAGTCGCCCGTGTTCTCGTCGCGCCGCGACGACGTGCGGCGCCAGATGCGGTTGTGTCCGCCGGCGGCGAGGATGACCGCGTCGGCGTGGATGAGGTAGCGCGTGCCGTCTTCGAGATCGAAGCCGTAGGCGCCGAAGACCGCGCCATCGTCGTTCACGAGGATGCGCGTGACGTAGACCGTGTCGAGGATCGGCACGGTCAGCTGGGCGGCTCGATTGACGAGGGTGCGCTGGATCTCGAGCCCGGTGTAGTCGCCGGCGAACGCGGTTCGGCGGTAGGTGTGCGCGCCGAAGAAGCGCTGCGAGATGCGGCCGTCGTCTTCGCGGGCGAACGGCATGCCGTAGCGCTCGAGGTCCTCGATGCCGCGGGCCGCACCCGAGGTCACGATCTCGACCGTGTGGGGGTTTGCGAGGAGGTAACTCTCCTTGAGGGTGTCGGCCGCGTGCTGCTGCCAGCTGTCGTCAGCGTCCATCGTGGCGAGGGCGGCGTTGATGCCGCCGGCCGCGAGCGAGGTGTGCGCGTCGGACTTCGGCCGTTTGCCGACGGCGAGCACGTCGACGCCCGCCTCGGCGAGTTCGATGGCGGCGCGCAGACCCGATCCACCCGTGCCGATGACCAGGACGGTCGTGGAGATCTGACGCTCAGTGGTACTCATGCCAACCACGGTAGGCTCGCGATTTCGATGAGTCCAATGCATCTTCGACGTGGGGACGATGCGAGTAAGCTATCGATGTGAACTTCGAGCAACTCCGGAGCTTCGTCGAGGTGGCCCGGTTCGGCAACTTCAGCCGGGCCGCCGAAGAGCTGTATCTCGCTCAGCCCTCGCTGAGCCGGCAGATCGCGGCCTTGGAGCGGGATCTCGGTGCCGAGCTGTTCCACCGCGCACGCGGCGGCAGCACGCTGACGGCCGCGGGCGAGGTGCTGCTGCCGCTCGCGCGTCGCATGCTCGCCGATGCCGAGTCGGTGCGACGCGAGCTCGCCGAACTCGCCGGCCTCGAGCGGGGGAGGGTGCGCATCGGTGCGACGCCGACGCTCAGCATCAGCCTCGCCGCCGAGGCGCTCAGCGAGTTCCACCGGGAGCATCCGGGCATCGAGCTGCACCTCTCCGAGCAGGGCTCGCGCCGCCTGCTCGACGAACTCGGCAGCGGCGAGCTCGATCTCGCCCTGGTCACCACCTCCCACGCGGCATCCGCCGCCGCGGCCGAGCGCTTCACCGTGACCCCGTTGCTCGTCGAGCAGCTCGTGGTCGTGTCATCCGCCGCCGAAGCCCCCATCACCAATCGCGACGCGATCAGGCTGGCGGATGTCGCAGGCCTGCCGCAGATCGTCTTCAGCTCGACCTACGACCTGCGCAGCACCACCGACGCGGCCTTCCGCGACGCCGACCTCATTCCCGAGGTGGTGCTCGAGGGCGCGGAGATGGACGCCGTGCTGCGGTTCGTCGAGCGCGGGCTCGGGGTCGCGATCGTGCCCGCGATGGTGCTCATCGACCGCCCCGGCCTGCGCTCGGTGCGGCTCGAAGAGCCGACGCTCACGCGGCTGATCAGTCTCACCAGGCCAGCGGATGTCGCGCCGACCGCTGCCGTCGACGTCATGCAGCGCACGATCGCGGCCACCGCCACGGCGTTCGCGGCCCGGGCGGGAAAGACGATGCGGCTCGCCTGATCGGTGGCCGCGTGACCTGCACGGGACTACCGTGAAGGCGTGTCCGTTCGCGAGACCGACGCACGCACCGCCCACGCCGACGGCGTCGAGCGCCTGCTCGCGAGCTACCGGGCCGTGCCGGCACGTGCCCCGGTGCGGCTCGCGAAGCCCACGTCGAACCTGTTCCGGCCACGTGCGAGGGCGGATGCCCCGGGGCTCGACACCTCAGGACTGACGCACGTGATCGCGGTCGACCCCGAGGCGCGCACGGCGGATGTCGCGGGCATGTGCACCTACGAGGACCTCGTCGCCGCGACCCTCCCGTTCGGGCTCACCCCGCTGGTCGTACCGCAGCTGAAGACCATCACGCTCGGCGGCGCAGTCACCGGGCTCGGTATCGAGTCAGCCTCGTTCCGCAATGGGATGCCGCACGAGTCCGTGCTCGAACTCGACATCCTCACCGGGGCGGGCGAGCTCGTCACGGCGTCGCCCGACGAGCACGTCGACCTGTTCCGCGCCTTCCCCAACTCGTACGGCACGCTCGGCTACGCGGTGCGCCTGCGCATCGAGCTCGAGCCCGTGCAGCCGTTCGTCGCCCTCACGCACCTGCGATTCCACGCGCTCGACGACCTCGTCGCCGAGATGGATCGGATCGTCGAGACCGGCGCCCACGACGGCGTGCGAGTCGACTACCTCGACGGCGTCGTGTTCAGTGCTGAGGAGAGCTACCTGTGCCTGGGCACGCAGACCGCGGCATCCGGCCCGGTGAGCGACTACACGCGACAGCGGATCTACTACCGCTCCATCCAGCACGACGAGGGAGCGCTCCCCGATCGTCTGACCATCGACGACTACCTCTGGCGGTGGGACACCGACTGGTTCTGGTGCTCGAAGGGGTTCGGCGCGCAGCACCCGCTCGTTCGGCGGCTGTGGCCGCGTCGATATCGGCGAAGCAGCTCGTACTGGAAGCTCATGCGTCTCGCACGGCGGTACGGCATCGGCGACAGGCTCGAGCGCCTCAAGCGCCGCCCGCCGCGTGAATGGGTCATCCAGGACATCGAGGTGCCGATCGGGCGAACCGTCGAGTTCCTCGACTGGTTCCTGGCCAATGTGCCGATCTCGCCGATCTGGCTGTGCCCGGTGCGCCTGCGCAACGACGACGGCTGGCCGCTGTACCCGCTGCGGCCCAACCAGACCTACGTCAATGTCGGCTTCTGGTCGACGGTTCCGGTCGGCGCGACCGAGGGCGAGACGAACCGCCGGATCGAGCGCGAGGTCGGCGAGCTCGACGGGCACAAGTCGCTCTACTCCGACGCCTACTACTCCCGGGAGGAGTTCGACGCGCGGTACGGCGGCGACGCCTTTCGCGCGGTGAAGGCGCGATACGACCCCGGCGGTCGACTCCTCGACCTCTATGCGAAGGCGGTGCAACGACGATGACGACGTTCAAGGACCGGGCGCCCGGAACGAGCGAGCCAGCGGCATCCGACCCTGCGTCGATTCCCGACGCGATATCGGGGGCGCCGGCAGATGACGGCAAGCTCGCCCTCGCCGAGATCCTCGAACTCCTGGCCGGCGGTAGGCTGCCCTTGCGGTTCACCGCGTACGACGGCAGCTCGGCCGGCCCGGCGGATGCCCCGTTCGGGCTCGAGCTGACGTCGCCACGGGGCACGACCTACCTCGCCACGGCTCGCGGCGACCTCGGCCTCGCCCGCGCCTACATCGCCGGCGACATCGAGATCCACGGCGTGCACCCCGGCGACCCGTACGAGCTGCTCAAGGCGCTCGCCGACGAGCTCGTGTTCCGGATGCCGCCGCCGAAGACGATGGCCCGGATCGTTCGGTCCATCGGGGTCGAACACCTGCGGCCGATCGCCCCGCCGCCCCAGGAGGTGCCGCCGCGCTGGCGCCGCCTGGCCACCGGACGCCGACACAGCAAGACTCGAGACGCCGAGGTGATCCACTACCACTACGACGTGTCGAACACCTTCTACGAGTGGGTGCTCGGGCCGTCGATGACGTACACGTGCGCGTGCTACCCGAGCGCCGAGGCATCCCTCGACGAAGCGCAGGAGAACAAGTACCGCCTCGTGTTCGAGAAGCTGCGGCTCGAACCGGGCGACCGGCTGCTCGACGTCGGATGCGGCTGGGGCGGCATGGTGCGCTATGCCGCTCGTCGTGGCGTCCACGCGGTCGGCGTGACCCTCTCGCAGGAACAGGCGAGGTGGGGGCAGCGCGCGATCGCCGACGAAGGCCTGGCCGACCTGGCCGAGGTGCGCTTCGGCGACTACCGCGACATCCGTGAGACCGGCTTCGACGCGGTGTCGTCGATCGGGCTGCTCGAGCACATCGGCGTGAAGAACTACCGGTCGTACTTCCGCTTCCTGAAGTCGCGGCTGCGCTCGGGCGGGATGCTGCTGAACCACTGCATCACGCGCCCCGAGAACAAGGCCGAGCCTACGACCCACGGGTTCATCGACCGCTACGTCTTCCCCGACGGCGAGCTCACCGGCTCGGGCCGCATCATCACGGAGGCGCAGAACGCCGGCCTCGAGGTGCTGCACGAGGAGAACCTCCGCCCGCACTATGCGCTGACCCTGCGCGACTGGTGCGCGAACCTCGTCGCGCACTGGGATGAGGCCGTCGAGGAGGTCGGGCTCGAGAAGTCCAAGGTCTGGGGGCTCTACATGGCCGGGTCGCGCCTCCAGTTCGAGCGCGGCGGCATCCAGTTGCACCAGGTGCTCGCGGTCAAGCCCGACGAGCAGGGCGGCGTCGGCGACCTTCCGCTGCGACCGTGGTGGACGCCGTAGAGGCGCTGGTCGATCGCCCGGGCTGCGGTCGGTGGGCTCGAAGCGCTGCCGCCCGCTGGCGGGACGACCATGCGGCCCGCCAGCGCTTGACAGTGCGGAACGTGCGAATCAGACTGCGGGTACACGTTCCTGGGGGAAGTGGTCGTGATGCAAGGGGTACATGAAGGGCTGCGCGCGACCCGCGGTGTCGCGACGGTCACCGGAATCGCCGCGGCGATCGCGCTCGTGCTCGGGCTCGGAGCCGCACCGGCGATGGGAGCGGGGCCCGACACCGGCTTCGTGCAGCCGTACGCCGGGACGCCGGAGTACGAGAAGTGGGCGCCGAAGCAGGCTCCGAGCACGCCGCTGATCAACCGGCCGCTCGGTCAGGCACAAGCGGATCAGATCGCGCGCAAGCTGGGGCTCGACAAGAGCCGCGTCTTCACCGAGGAGCAGTACCTGCTCTTCATCAGTGGCGGAGGGATCGGCGGTGAGCCCGAGTGGGCGAAGCTGGTCGACGAAAGCGTTCGCATCTTCACGAACACCAACGGTCGTCCGCTCATCTCCAACGTCGACGGCACGCCGACGCCGACCGTGCTGGCCAGCTACGGACTGTTCGTCAACCCCGACGGGATCCTGATGAGCCTCGCGAACGACGCTGCACCCACGAAGCAGGTGAACCCCGTCCTCGTGCCGGTCGTGGGGTACCTGGCGAGATGGTGCAGGCACAACGGTTGCGAGGACTCCCTGAAGATGCTCTACGAGGACTCGGCCTATCCGTCTGAGCTCGTCTTCGGAAACGAGGCCCAGCAGCTGGGCGCCCCGGTCCAGCTCGTGCCCAACGACAAGCGCGGCCGGCAGACGACCGTCGGCATGTCGATGGCGCCGTCGATCTGGATCGTCAACTTCGTGCTGCTCTACGTGCTGAGACCCGAGGTGGCGGCGCGGATGCCCGCCTGGTGGACGCCCATTCCCGACGACGTGGTGCAGGCGCTCGAAGCGAGTGGCGGCCAGGTGCCGTACGGTGACTTCGCTTCGTCATTCCGCCGCTGAGCGCCTGGCATCATCGGTCGCGGCCACCAGCACCTGACCGAGACGCGAGCGCGACGGGAGGCGTCAGGCCCGGGCGCCCACCACCTCCGCGGCCCGCAGCGTCCGCGCATAGTCCTCCTTCAGCACGGCGAGGTGGAACCAGGCCTCGGTGCGCATGACGCCGGGCAGCGCGCGGATCCGCTCGAGGCTTGCGTAGAGGGCGCCGGCCGACGGCTCGACGAGCGTCATGATCAGGTCGAACCGGCCGAGCGTGCGCGCGGCGAAGTCGACCCCGCGCCAGGAGCGGATCGCGTCGACGATCGCATCGTCGTCGCCGGCGAGGTTCATGCCGACGCCGAGTGAGAGCTGCCGATGGGCGAGTCCACGTGCCTCGACGGCGCTGATCTTGATCACGCCGGCCGCGATGAGCCGATCGACCCGCGTCGCGACCGCCGACGGCGAGAGACGCACGGCCTCTCCGAGCGCCCGGAAGCTCGTGCGGCCGTCACGTTGCAGGTGCTCGATGAGGCCCGCGTCGGTCGCGTCGATCCGGATGCCGCCGCGATACTCCGAGACGAAGAAGCCCTTGATCACCGTCGAGTAGATGAGGGTGTTGATGTCGGCGACACCCGGCAGCGACCGGATCTGCTCGAGGAGGCGGTGCAACGCGGGCATCGAGCCGAGCCGGATCTCGGTGACGAGGTCGTGCACGCCGCCCACCGCCGAGACGAGCACCGTCTCGCCCAGCCCGCGCAGGTGCTCGGCGACCGGCTCGGTGGTGCCGTCAGTGCGGATCGACACATGCGCGAGCACGTTCTGGCCGAGGAACTCGGGATCGACGGCGGCGATCACGCGCACCGTTCCGTCGGCGAGCATCGCCCGCAGGCGTGCCGAGACCCCGGCCCGCGAATGCCCGAGTCGAGCGGCGAGGTCATGGATGCTCGCCCGGCCGTCGTCTTGCAGGGCGCGGATGAGCTCGGCATCGAAATTCACCATGGTTTACTCGATCCGCTCAGATTCCCACGAACGTGCGTGACGCTCGCCATATCTCCAGTGTAGGCGGCGCGCGAGTGCACGTGCAGCAGAGATGTGCACTCCCGCCAAAGCAAAAGCGCAGTCCGCGAGGGCCTCGCGCTGGAGTTCCGTGCTTGCCGTCGCGCTCGGGTGCTCGTAGCATCCGAATCGTCGCCCCGTTCGCCGGCCACCTCGACCGGCATCACCCACCCGCAAAGGAGCGGTCATGACCTCAACGCACAGCAGGGCCCGGCGCGCCGGCTTCGCGGCCTTCGTCGGCACGACGATCGAGTGGTACGACTTCTACGTCTACGCCACCGCAGCGGCGCTCGTCTTCGGCCCCCTCTTCTTCCCCAGCGAGGATCCCCTCGCCGAGACGGCTGCCGCGTTCGCCACATTCGCGGTCGCCTTCGTCGTCCGCCCCTTCGGCGGCATCCTGTTCGGGCACATCGGCGACAAGCTCGGCCGTCGCGTGTCGCTCGTCATCACGCTGCTGTTGATGGGCGTCGCGACCGTGCTCGTGGGCTGCCTGCCGACGTACGAGGTCATCGGCATCTGGGCGCCGATCATGCTCATCCTCCTGCGCGCGCTCCAGGGTCTCGCGGTCGGCGGCGAGTGGGGCGGCGCGGTGCTCATGAGCGTCGAGCACGCGCCCGAGAAGTCGAAGACGTTCTACGGCGGCTTCACGCAGCTCGGCAACCCGGCCGGCGCATTGCTCGCCTCGGGCGTGTTCGCGCTCATGACCCGATTCGGCGACGACTTCATCATCAACGGCGGATGGCGCATCCCGTTCCTGCTCTCGATCGTGCTGATCGGCGTGGGCCTCTGGGTGCGGTACCGCGTCGAGGAGACGCCGGTCTTCGAGCAGAAGGTCGAAGGCCGCAAGCAGTCGATGCCGCTCGCATTCGCACTCCGCCGCAACTGGAAGCCGATCCTGCTCGGCATCGGCCTGCTGCCGATCTCGACCGGCGGCTATTACCTCGCCACCACCTTCGCCACCGCCTACGCGACCGGGGAGCCGATCTCCATCAGCGAGCAGGTAATCCTCGACGCGATGACGATCGCCTCGTTCGTCGAGTTCGTGGTGACGCTGCCGGTCGCCTGGCTCGGCGACAAGTGGGGCCGCAAGAACGTCATGTACATCGGGCTCGTCACCTCCGTGCTCACGTTCGCGCCGTTCATGCTGGTGCTGCCCGGCAGGATCGAGCCGCTCATCTTCCTGCTCGCCTCGCTCGTGCGTATCGCGATGAGCGCCACGTACGCGCCGATCGCCGCCATCCTCGCCCAGATGTTCCGCCCCCAGGCGCGGTACACCTCCATCGCGCTGGCGTACGGCGTCGGCGCCGCGATCTGGGCCGGCTTCTCGCCGTGGTTCGCCACGCAGCTCATCGCGTGGACCGACAACATCTGGTCGGTCATCGCGATGTTCACCGGCATGGCCATCCTCGCCGGCATCTGCACGAAGCTCGCGCCGCAGCATTCGGATGAGGCGCCGGTCACGGCCTCGTTCAACGCTCGCACCGACACGACGGCGAACCCGACGGCATGAGGAAGCTCACCGCCTTCGACCGGCCGGCGCAGACCGCGCCGCGCCTCGTGACCGCCCGCGCCATCCACACCGTCGACCCGGCGTCGACGACGGCGACGGCCATGCTCCTCGACCGCGGACGCATCCTCGCGATCGGCTCCGCGGCTGACTGCGAGGCGGCGGCGGATGCCGCGGGGCTGGCGCCCGAGCGCATCGACCTCGGCGACGCGGTCGTCGTCCCCGGCTTCATCGATCCCCACGCGCATCCGCTGATGTACGGGCAGATGATGACGTGGGTCGACTGCGGGCCGGCGAAGGCGGGGAGCATCCCCGAGATCGTCGCCCTGCTGAAGGCCGCGGCGGACGAGCTGCCCGAGGGGCGACCGGTGCGCGGCTACGGCTACGAGCACCGCAATCTCGTCGAGCAGCGGCATCCGACCCGCTTCGAGCTCGACGAGGTCGCGACCGATCGCGAGGTGTACCTCATGAACGCCTCGGGGCACGGTGGCGTCGTGAACTCGTACACCCTCGATGTGAACGGCGTCGACCGCGAGACGCCGAACCCCGAGGGCGGGGAGTTCTTCCGCGACGCCGAGGGCGAGCTCACGGGTGAGTTGTCGGATGCCGCGTGCAATATCCTGACCGGTGTGCACGGCGTGAAGATCGGCCACCACGGGCCGAACTTCCACTTGGCCGACGAGCCCGAGGAGCACCTGCGCCAGCTCGACCTCGCGACGCAGCGGTTCCTCGCGGGCGGGGTCACCACGATCGGCGACGCGCAGGTGTCGCGACGCGAGTTCGACATGTACCTGCGATCGGCCGAGGCCGGCCGGCTCGAGCTGCGGGTGTCGATGTACCTGCTCTCGCACCTGCTCGACGATGCCCTCGACATGGGGCTCGTCGGTCAGTTCGGCAACGCGCACCTCAGCTTCGCGGGCATCAAGCTCTACGCCGACGGCACCCTCGGCGGGTGGACCGCGTACTTCCCCGACGGCTACGTCGGCGACCCGTGTCGCACCGGCCAGCTCTACCACGAGCCCGCGGAGTACGCCGAGCTGGTGCGCAGGGCGCACGCGGCCGGCCTGCAGACGGCGACGCACGCGCAGTCGCCGACGGCGATCGAGATGGTCGTCTCGGCGATCGAGGCGGCCCTCGCCGAGCGGCCCGACGACGACGCGCGACACCGCATCGAGCACTGCGGACTGCCGACGCCCGAGCAGATCGTGCGCATGGCGGCGGCGGGTATCCGCCCCGTGAACCAGCCGCAGCACTACTACAACTGGGGCGAGGGCGTCGAGGAGGCCATCGGCACTCCGGGCGAGCGGTTCAACCCGCTCGGCGAGTTCGAGGCGGCGGGCGTGCCGATCACGATCTCCTCGGATGCCCCGGTCGCCGACCCCATCCCGCTCGAAGCGATCCAGACCGCCGTGACGCGGGTCACGCGACGCGGCCACCAGCTCGGATCCGACGACCTGCGCGTCTCGGCAGAGGCCGCCCTGCGTGCGCACACGTACGAGGGCGCGGTGTCGCTCGGGCGCGAGGACGACCTCGGCTCGCTCGAGGTCGGCAAGTACGCCGACTTCGCCGTGCTCGCCGACGACCCGCTCGCCGTCGCACCCGAGCGCATCGCGCAGATCGCCGTGCTCGAGACGTGGGTCGGCGGAGAGCCGCGTCACCGCGCGGCGTGACGAAGGGGGCCCACCCATGACGATGACGGATGCGCCGGTCGACCTCGCCGCACCGTACGCCGACACGGCGGGCCGCGCCGTGCTCGAGACCATCCGCGCCTACGGGGTGACGACGGTGTTCGGCATCCCGGGCACGCACAACCTCGAGTTGTACCGTCCGCTCGCCGACCTCGGAATCCGGGCGGTCACCAACCGGCACGAGCAGGGTGCGGGCTACGGCGCCGACGGATGGGCGCAGCAGACCGGCCTCCCGGGTGTCGTCATCACGACGTCGGGGCCAGGACTGCAGAATGCGATGAGCGCGATCGGCACGGCGTTCTGCGAGTCGCGCCCACTGCTCGTGCTCTCACCGGGCGTGGCGCTGGGCGACGAGTTCCGCGATGTCGGCACCCTGCACGAGACGAAGGATGCCTCGGCCATGGTGGGCGCGATCGCCGAGTGGTCGCGGCGGGTCAAGAGCGCGGCCGAGGCGGTCGATGCGGTGCACGCCGCCTTCGAGCTGTTCCGCACCGGCCGCCCGCGGCCCGTGCACATCGAGATTCCGCTCGACGTGCTCGAGGCGCCGGCCGAGGTGCCCGCCGGCGCTCGGGCGGCCCGCCCTGCTCGGGCACCGGCCGTAGGGGATGCCGCGGCGATCCGCGCGGCCGCCGAGCTCATCGCGGGCGCCCGATCGCCCGTCATCATCGCCGGCGGCGGTGCGACGCGCGCCGTACGCGAGGTCACCGCGCTCGCCGAGCGGCTCGGGGCGCCGGTGCTCACGACGCTCAACGGCAAGGGAACCGTCGACGAGCGCCATCCGCTCTCGCTCGGCTCGAACCTGCGCCTGGCCGCGGCGCGCGAGGTCGCCGAGGCCGCCGACGTGCTGATCGTACTCGGCTCGAAGCTCGGTGAGGCCGAACTCTGGGCGCCCGCGCTCGAGGCGCGCGGCCGCGTCGTGCGCGTGGACCGCTCGGCTGCGCAGCTGCACAAGAACCTCGAGGCGACGGTCGGCATCCTCGGCGACTGCGCGCCGGTCGTGGCCGAGCTGCTTGCGGCGCTGCCCGTGGAGACGCGCCCGGTTCCCGACCTGTCGGCCCCACGTCGGGCGATCGCGGAGGAGACCGCGGCGGCGGCGCCATCGACGGTCGCGCTCGCCGAGCGCATCTCGGAAGCGCTGCCCGACGACGCGATCGTCGCGGGGGACTCGTCGCAGATCGTGTACCTCGCGCTCGCGAACGTGCTGCGCTGCGCCCGACCGCACTCCCTGCTCTACACACCCACCTACGCGACGCTCGGCTACGGGCTGCCCGCGGCGATCGGCGCTCGCGTCGCCCAGCAGGACCGACCGGTGGTCGCCGTGCTCGGCGACGGCGCCCTGATGTTCGCGGTCAACGAGCTCGTCACCGCGGTCGAGCAGCGTCTCGACCTGACCATCGTGTGCGTCGACAACGGCGGCTACGGCGAGATCCGCCAGAACGAGCTCGACCGGGGCATGCAGCCGATCGGCGTCGACCTGGTGCAGCCCGACTGGGCGGCGCTGGCGAACGCCTTCGGGGCCCGTGGCCGGCGCGTCGACGACCTCGCCGCCGTCGCCGACGCGATCCGCGACGCGATCGCTGAAGGTGGCGTGCAGCTCGTACATGTGCCGCAGGCGCAGGAGTGATCGCGCACCCGCCTCGCTTGACCCACCCACCGGAAGGAACTCGAGATGCACTCCTCGAACACCGATGACACGGATGCCACGGCCCCTGTCGGCGCGGCCGACACGTCGGGCGCGGGCACCGGATCGAGGCATCCGGTCGGGCCCGTCGACGCCAGCCTGGTGCCGCGTTTCGCGGGCATCGCCACGTTCGCGCGCCTCCCACGACTCGAGGACGTCGAGCGCGCCGACATCGCCGTGGTGGGCGTGCCGTTCGACAGCGGCGTGAGCTACCGCCCGGGTGCGCGCTTCGGACCGGCGCACGTGCGCGAGGCATCCCGTCTGCTGCGGCCCTACAACCCGGCGCAGGACATCTCGCCGTTCGCGACGCAGCAGGTCGCCGACGCCGGCGACCTCGCGGTGAACCCCTTCAGCATCGACGAGGCCGTCGCCGAGATCGAGCGGGGTGCGCGGGCGCTCGACGACCGCGCCGACCGGCTCGTCGTCATCGGCGGCGACCACACCATCGCCCTCCCGCTGCTGCGTGCGGTGCACGCGAAGCACGGCCCGGTCGCCGTGCTGCACTTCGACGCGCACCTCGACACGTGGGACACCTACTTCGGGGCTCCGGTGACGCACGGCACGCCGTTCCGCCGGGCGTCGGAGGAGGGGCTCATCGACCTCACCGCGAGCATGCACGTCGGCACGCGCGGACCGCTCTACGGCGTGGAGGATCTCGCCGACGACGAGCGGCTCGGCTTCGCGATCGTCACGAGCGAGGACCTCGAGGAGCACGGCGTCCCCGCGGCGATCGAGCGCATCCGCGCCCGCATCGGGGACGCGCCGCTGTACATCTCGGTCGACATCGACGTGCTCGACCCTGCGCACGCGCCCGGCACAGGCACACCCGAAGCGGGTGGGATGACGAGCCGGGAGCTGCTGCGCATCCTGCGCGCGCTCGCGGATCGCCGCATCGTCGGGGCCGACATCGTCGAGGTGGCCCCCGCCTACGACCACGCGCAGCTCACGGGGGTCGCGGCATCACACGTGGCCTACGAGCTCATCAGCGCGATGGCGCCGCGGGACCCGGGGCCTCGGTAGGCCCTGGCTCTCCGTCGTCATGGCGGCGGTGCCGCATGCGAGACTGCACCGGTGACGGATATCGAGATGGCCCGCATCGCGGCCGGCACCGTCAACCTGCACGACGCGCGCCGCAAGGTGCGCTGGAGTGTCGAGCTCGAGTCGTTCGAGATCGGCGTGTTCCCGGTGACGCAGGAGCAGCTCGCGGAGTTGCTCGGCGAGACGGCGTCGCACCCGCGCCGGCCGGCGTCCGACGTGAGCTGGCTTCGCGCCATCCGATTCTGCAACGCGGCATCCGAGTGGGAGGGACTCGACCCCGCCTACACCTATGACGGCGAGGACGTCACCTGGCACGTCGACGCCGACGGATACCGGCTGCCGACCGAGGCGGAGTGGGAGTTCGCATGCCGTGCCGGCTCGACGGGCCCGCACTACGGTCCGCTCGACGAGATCGCCTGGACGAGCGCCGACGGCGTGACCACCCCACAGGACGTGGGTGGCAAGCATCCCAACCTCAACGGGCTGTTCGACACGCTCGGCAACGTGTGGGAGTGGTGCTGGGACCTGCTCGACCCGGCGCGGTACGACGAGTACCGGGTGTTCCGCGGGGGCGGGTTCGCCGATGACGCATGGAGCGTGCGCGCCTCGACGCGTCGCGGCGGAGCGCCGCGCATGCACCACGACGACGTCGGGTTCCGGGTCGCGCGAGGCGGCTTCGATGCGACGGATGCCGCGCAGGGATGGTCGGCGCAAGCCGACCTCGAGCGCGCCGAACTCGACGGGCCGACGCCGTTCGGCTGGACGCCGCGCCGCTGAGCGGCCGGACGCCGCGACGCTGAGCGGCCGGACGCCGCGACGCTGAGCGGCCGGACGCCAGCCACCCTCTTGGAATCCGGAACCCTCCTTGGACTCCTGAGCCGTTCCGGGATTCCTGAGCCGTTCCGGGATTCCTGAGCCGTTCCGGGATTCCTGAGCCGTTCCGGGACTCCTGAGCCCTTCCGGGACTCCTGAAAGCAAGGACACCGATTGCCTCGTCGGTATCAAGAACACGGATCCTGAACGTGCGAAATCCCTCGGCGCCGTCCTTCTTTTCAGGAGTCTCCGCGGCCGGACGCCGTCACCCGGCGCGGAGGACAGCGCGTCTACTTCACGACCCGGAACCGAAGGTGCGCTGCGGGTGCCGGCCGCACAACCTCTTCGCGGCGTCACCTCGGGCCTGGAGCGCGACCGGCTGAACCGATCGCTACGCCGTCGAGCCGGGCGCGCGCTCGTGCGCAGTGCGCGCCGCCTCGGCGGCTCGCTCTGCCCACTTCGGCGTCTCGCCGAAGCGCATCGGCGGCACGAGTCGGCCGGCGGCGCTGTCGTCGATGAGCTGCGCCAGTCGCCGCTCGCGAGTGGCCTCCTGCTTGGCCGAGAGCACCCAGTGCACGACTTGACGGCGATAGGTCGGGGTCGCGGCCTCGAAGAACGCGGTCGCCGCGGAATCGGCTGCCAGCTTCTCGGCGAACGCGGGCGGCAGCTCTCGAGCGGGGTTCTCGAAGGAGTAGACGCCCGACCGGTCGTCGCGCCGTCGCTCGAACGCGGCGATGCCGGCCGGATGCATGCGGCCCTCGGCGGTGAGTCGCTCGACGTGGGCGATGTTCACGGCCGACCAGTTGCTCGACGGCTTGCGCGGCGTCCACCGCTGGCGACGGGCATCGTCATCGATGCTCTGCGAGACCGAGTCGATCCATCCGAAGCAGAGTGCCTCGGGCACCGCCTGCTCCCACGTCAGCCCGCGATCGGGCACGTGCTTCTTGTACAGGCCCATCCACAACTCGGTCTCAGTGGCGTGGTTCGCCTCGAGCCATGCCCGGAACTCCTCGGGGCCCGAGAAGAAGATGGCGGGCCGCTCAGGGGTGCCGCCCGGCGTGCCGATCTCCGTCATGAGGAGAGTCTGCCAGTGACCTCCGTCATCACTGGGGCTGTCGACCGTTCGCGGCCCTATGCCGTTCGCTGCGCGGCGGGTACGCTGAGAGGACGGGTCGGCGACATGGACCTCGGACGAGCGGCCACGGGTCGGCCCCCACGGGCAACCGTGCACCAACGCCCGAACGGAGCAGGCCACCGATGTCCTGGGATGACGATTTCGACGCCGACGAATACGGCGTGCCCCGGGAGGGTCCGGCTCGCGGACGCGGGGCAGGATGGCGCGTCGCCCGGCGGGCGTTGGGGTACGCCGGCGCCGTCGTCGGCGTGGTCGCCCTGGCCGCCGGAGCGGTCTACGCCGTCAGCACGGTCGGGCTCGCGGCGAAGCCCGGAGGATTCTCGGCGCCGGCCGCCTATGGCCCGAGTGTCGCGCTTCCGCCCCTCGCCCCGCCGACCGCGCGTGCCGAGCAGGGCGGCGGCGGCCAGTCCGACACGCTGTCAGAGCAGCAACCAGCAGCCGTGTCGGAGTCTCCGCTGCCGTCGGTGCCGGTGGTCGATCCCGAGTGGACGTCCCGGATCGCCGAAGCCACCGGGATCCCGCAACGAGCCCTCCTGGCGTACGCGCTCGCCCACGTGGCCCTCGCCGAGGAGGAGCCCGAGTGCGGCATCGACTGGGCGACGATCGCCGCGATCGGTTCGGTCGAGTCGCGTCACGGAAGCCATGGCGGGAGAGCGCTCGACGAGAACGGCTCCGTGCAGCCGGCGATCATCGGCCGAGCCCTCGACGGCGACGGCGTGGCCAAGATCGCCGATACGGATGGCGGGCTCCTCGATGGGGACACCAGCTGGGACCGCGCGGTCGGGCCCATGCAGTTCATCCCCTCGACGTGGGCCAAGTGGGGCAGCGATGCCAACGGCGACGGCATGGCCGACCCGAACCAGATCGACGATGCCGCCCAAGCTGCCGCGCGGTACCTGTGCGCCTCGGGATCGATGACGAGCCCTGAGGGATGGCGAGCGGCCGTGTACTCGTACAACCACGACAACGACTATGTCGACAAGGTCGCCAGGGTCGCGAACGAGTACGCCGCGGCATCCTCAGGTTGAGGCGCTCGTCGGCCGGGAGCGGCCGTCGAGGATGCCCTGGGGGCCACCCCGGGATCGTATGCCCTCTTCGGCATGACTTCCGCATGTCGGAACACCCGCCATCGCCAGGTGCTCCAGATCCGGGGCGGAATCTCCGTATCGGCGGTTCGCATTTTGCCTGATCAACCCTGAATTCTGCCCGATATCCGAGGCGACGCCGCACAGTGCGCGGTCGGGGTTGCTCAGCATGCAACAGTTGACGCCCCTGTCAGCCGTGGGCTAGACAGATCGGCAAGCACCGGCCCGCCTCCCCAAAAGGAGGGTCGGTGCCGTCGGAGTGACGCCCCCGCATCACCCCCTTCGTATGACTCCGACTCAACTGCACGACAGCGCCCGCAATGAGGAGGGAACGCACTGATGTCCATGTTGAGGAGAAGGAAAGCGCTCGGGGGGTCGGCGGTGCTCGCCGCCATCCTGGGCCTGACCCTGACCACGCTGAATCCGATCGGGCCAGCCGTCGGTTCGGAGCCGCTGCCCGAGCTCACTCGCGACGCCGACGAGGAAGTCAGCGTCATCGAGGTGACCCTGGCGGATCACACCGAGCTCGATCGCCTGGTCGACACCGGAGTCGACCTCGATCACGCCGCTCACCTGAACGCCGACGGCTCGATCACGGCGCACGCGGTGATCAGTCCGAGTGAAGCCAAGGCGCTGCGCGCGCACGGGTTCCAGGTCGGCGAGACCCTGCACGACGAGGACGACACCCAGGCGGTCCTCGCCGAACGGGATGCCACCATCGCCGCCGCCGTCGAGGAGAACGAGGAGTTCGCCGCTGCGGCGGACGCTGCCGACGTCGCCGACGTCAAGATCATCCGTGCCGACTACTACACCCAGTTCGGCGTCGGGTACCTCTCGGTCGAGGCCAAGTGGGCCGACGGTCAGACCAACTCGTCGCAGCTCACCGTCGAGCGCGACAGTGGGCCGGGCACCGAGCTCGGCTCGGGCGGCACGCAGAACATCAGCCGATTCGTCGACGCCGGCGTGTACCTCTACCACCGAGGTGCCTCCACCGTCGAGAGCCGGCCGGACACGATTCGCATCGTCAGCCCGACCGGCGATGTGGCGACGGCGAAGGTGAACGACTGGCTGCCCATCGAGGGTGAGCCGACGTGGGGTCCGAACTACCAGACCGACTTCATCACGTCATACCTCACGCCGACCGAGCTGTACGACCGGGTCAAGGCCCTGGCCGCGGAGTTCCCCGAGATCTCCGAGATCGTCGAGCTGCCGTACCAGACGAACGGATACCGGCGCCACGCGCAGGCGGTGCTCGGCAACAGCAACGCGAACCGCGTCGCGATCGACTCCGTCGCGTGGGGTCACGAAGGTGGTAACGACATCAGCGTCGCCCTGACCTCGCCCGGCATCGCGAACTCGCCGCTGTCGGTGGCGGTCGACGGGTCGAGCGTCACGGTCTCGCCCGCGACCACCGCGAGCGGCTCGGTCCCCAGCACCGCCGCTCAGGTGGTCGCCGCGATCAACGGCTCTTCCGAGGCATCCGCGCTGATCGAGGCCTACACCTACCGCGGCAATGCCGGATCGGGCGTGGTGGCACCCGGGTCGGCCGACCTCAGCGACGGGCTCTCGGCGCCGGACTCGGTGTCGCGTGACCCGCACCCGGTGTACGCGATCCGGATCGGCAAGGTGCGTGACGGCTCGAAGCCGGGCGTGCTGGCCTACGCGCAGGAGCATGCGCGCGGGTGGGTCCCGCCGCTGGTCGCCGTCGAGTCGGCTGAGCGCCTGCTGCGCAACTACGCGCAGGACGCCTCGACCAAGAAGCTGGTCAACAACCTCGACATCTGGATCGTGCCGTCGGTGAACCCCGATGGCGGGCACTACTCGTTCTACGACTTCAATTCGCAGCGCAAGAACATGTTCAACCACTGCGAGCGCACGGGGAGCGCCGACTTCAATGCGAGGAACAGCTGGGGCGTCGACAACAACCGCAACTACGACGTCTACAGCCTGTTCGACGGCTACAACGGGGCGTCGTCGTCGTGCACGAGCGGCACGTACGCGGGCCCGGCGGAGCTGAGCGAGCCCGAGAGTGCGAACATCGACTGGATCGCCGGCGCGAACCCGAACATCAAGTTCGCGATGAACCTGCACAGCTCGGGCAACTACTTCATGTGGTCGCCCGGCGCCTACATCACGCCCGGTCGGATCTCGGCGCCGCGGCCGACGCTCGAGGAGGAGTCGTTCTTCTGGGGCGCCTCGTCGCGAATCCTCTCGGAGATCAAGCGCTACCGGGGCATGTCGGTCACGCCGGCGCGCACTGGGCCGATCTCGGACGTGCTGTACTCGGCGGCCGGCAACTCCGGTGACATGCTCTGGTACAAGTACGGGATCTACGCGTGGAACTTCGAGGTCGGGACGACGTTCCAGCCGCCGTTCGAGAACGACAACCCGAACGGCGCTTCGGCCCACGCCGAGTCGCAGGAGTTCGCCAACGGGCTCATCGAGCTCATGCGGGTCGCGCACGACTACGACAAGGACTCGCAGCGCCCGACGAGCTCCGTGGAGGTGTCGGCGAGCGCCGAGGCCGGCATGGTCGACGTGATGTTCGAGGTCTCCGAGTCGGCGGCCGTGTTCTACACGCTCGACGGCTCGAAGCCCACGTACGAGTCCACGCTCTACGGCACCGCCGGACTCCGCGAGGGGGCCGAGACGCTCACGGTGCCGGCCGGCACGAAGATCCACTGGTTCTCGGTGGACTCGGCCGGGAATGTCGAGAAGAACTACCGTCCCGATGGGAACGGGAACAACTTCAACAAGACGACGGTGACGGCTCCGCGCTGATCCGACGTCCATGACGGCTGCGGCCGCGGTCATCCAGAAACGGATGCCGCGGCCGCAGTGCCGTTCCTGGAGCCGTGCGACGCTCGCCCTACGCGCCGAACGCCTCACCGAAGGCGCGCGGGCGTCGCCCGGGTGGTTGTTCGGGCCGTGGGCCCGGGTCGGGCAACGGCGGAATGGGCGCCGTGGTGGGGCGCCCCGCTTGCAGGTCGAGCTCGTCATCGAAGTGGTGCACGGTCAGCGGCGGTCCCGAGGCGAGCCGGTAGGTCGCGGCATCCGAGCCGATCTCGACGCGGAGGACGTGCCCTGCCACCCGGATCCCGAAGGTGAGTCGGGTCAGCTGGGGCGGCAGGCGCGGGGCGAACCGCAGGCCGGCGTCACTGTCCCGCATGCCGCCGAACCCCGCGGTGATGCTCGTCCACAGGCCGGCCAGCGAGGCGATGTGCAGTCCTTCCTCGGCATTGCCCTGCGTGTCGTCGAGGTCGATGGTGGCGACCTCGGCGAGGTAGTCGGCGGCGAGGTCGAGGTGGCCCACCTCGGCAGCGATGATCGCCTGCACCGACGCCGAGAGCGAGGAGTCGCGCACGGTGAGCGGCTCGTAGTAGGCGAAGGCGCGCGCCTTCTCCTCGGGGGTGAACGCCTGATGGGCGAAGTAGAGCGCCAGCACCAGGTCCGCCTGCTTGACGACCTGCTTGCGATAGAGATCGAAGTAGGGGAAGTGGTCGTGCAGCGGGTAGTCGTCGGCTCCCGTGGCTTCGAAGTCCCATCGCTCCTGGTCGGTGAATCCGGCCGACTGCGGATGCACGCCGCGCCGGGTGTCGAACGGGACGTGGATGGCGTCGGCCGTGACCTTCCAGTTGCCGACCTCGTCGTCGGTCACGTCCAGCGCGCGGGCGACGTCGGGATGGCGACGCGCCGCCGCCGCCGCACCGTGCAGATTGAGCCGGGCCATGAGGTTCGTGAAGACGTTGTCGTCGACGATCGCGGAGTACTCGTCGGGGCCGGTGATGCCGTCGAGGTGGAAGCGACCGGCATCGTCCCATCGGCCGAGCGAGGTCCAGAGCCGTGCCGTCTCGACCAGCAGTTCGAGCCCGGCCTCGCGCTCGAAGACGTCGTCCCCGGTCGCACGCACGTAGTGCAGCACGGCACCCGCGATGTCGGCGTTGAGGTGGAAGGCGATCGTGCTCGCCGGCCAGTATCCGGAGCTCTCGCGTCCGTCGATGGTGCGCCACGGGAAGGCAGCGCCCCCGAGGTGGAGCTCCCGAGCTCGCTCGCGAGCGTGATCGAGGGTCGCATGGCGCCAGCGCAGGGCCTGATTCGCGGCGTCGGGTGCGGTCGAGGTCAGCACGGGCAGCACGAAGGCCTCGAAGTCCCAGAACGTGTGGCCCTCGTAGCCGGCACCGGTGAGGCCCTTGCCCGGCACCGAGCGGAGCTCGGCCCGGGCGGCCGCCTGGAACACGTGGAAGAGTGCGAACCGAACGGCCTGCTGCAGCCTCGGCTCTCCGTCGACCTCGACGTCGGCGCAGGTCCAGTAGTCGTCGAGGCGCTCTCGCTGGCCCGCGGCGAGGCCCTTCCAACCGTCCTGCATCGCGTCGGCCACGGCGCCCTCGGCCCGGTCGCGCAGCGCCGGAGCCGATGCGGCGGCCGACCACTCGTGCCCGACGAACTTCACCACCTCGAGGCGCTCATCCGGTTCGAGTCGTGCGGTGATGGTGGTGCGGGCCAGATCTGCGGATGCCTCGGTGAGCACGTTCGGCGCGCCGGCACGGTTGCCCGTCGTCGTGACGACATGGTCCATGGCGACCGCGACGCCGAGGTCGCTGTGCCGAGTGCGGTGCACCAGCGTGGCCGCCGTGCCGAGGACGAAGTGGTCGACGCCCTCAAGTGGTGCGTCGAGGACCTCCTTCACGCGAGGGTCGGGATGCATCTCGGGGAGGGGCTCGTTCGCGACGAGCTCGGATTGGACTGTCACCGTCACGGCTGCGCCGACAGCTTCCACCTCGTAGCGCACCGCCGCGATGGCTCGGTGCGTCAGTGAGACGAGTCGGGTCGACGTGATGCGCACCGTGCGGCCGGCCGGCGACGTCCACTCGACCTCGCGGTGCAGGGTGCCGGCGCGGAAATCGAGCCGTTGCTCGTGACGAGCTGCGCGACCTTGGGTGAGATCGAACGGCTCGTCATCGAGCAGCAACCGGATGATCATGCCGTTTGGCACGTTGACGACGCTCTCACCAGAGCTCGGATAGCCGTACCCCTCCTCGGCGTACGGCATCGGGCGCCGCTCGAACACGCCGTTGAGGTAGCTCCCGGGGATTCCGTGCGGTTCGCCCTCGTCGAGGTTCCCTCGCCATCCGATGTGCCCGTTCGACAGCGCGAACACCGATTCCCGGTGGGCCAGTCGTGACACGTCGAGACCGGCGAGGCCGATGCTCCACGGTTCGACATCGAAGGGAAGCGGTCGGCCCATGCGTTCCGACGATACCGACTGGCCCGAACGGCGCGGAAACGCTCCCGGGTGGTTGCCGCGCGGCATCCGCTCTGGTAGATGCCGCGCGTACGATGGCAGTGTCACGGCCGCACGTCCGATCGTTCGACGGGAGAGCGCCATGGTCCAGGTCCGCGTCCTCGGTGTCGCGCTCGATGCTGCCCGGCAGCACATCGTGCTCCTGAAGCCGCTGCTCGAGGATCCGGGGGTGGGTCGGGTGCTGCCGGTGTGGATCGGTGCGCAGGAGGCGACCTCCATCCTGATCGCCGTCGAAGGACAGCACGCGCCCCGACCGCTGTCGCACGACCTCATCACGACGCTGTTCGGCACCCTGGGCGCCAAGGTCGAGCGGGTCGACGTGACCCGCATCGAAGACGGCACCTTCTACGCCGAGCTCACGCTCGCGACGCCGACCGGCCCGCAGGTCCTCGACTCCCGGCCGTCCGACGCCATCGCGCTCGCCGTCCGGGCCGACGCCCCGATCTGGGTGGCCGACGAGGTGCTCGAGGAGGCGGGCATCCCCGCCGAGATGGTCGACGTCGAAAGTGAGGACAGCGGCGAGACGACCGAGGAGAAGCTCGACGAGTTCAAGCGGTTCCTCGAGGACGTGGATCCCGAGGACTTCCAGGGCTGACGCGCGCCACAATCAGGTGCAGCCCGCGCACCGGAAGAATGGCCGACATGAGCGCCGCGATTCCCGCCCTGACCGAGATGCCGTCGCCCGTCTACGTGATGTCGACCGAGGGCTACCGCATCGCCACGTACACCTGGGGTGACGCGGATGCCCCGGTCGTGCTGTGCGTGCACGGATTCGCGTCGAGCTGCCGCGACAACTGGGTGAACACGGGGTGGGTGCGCGACCTGCTGCGCGCGGGGTTCAGCGTGCTCGGCCTCGACCAACGCGGGCACGGCGAGAGCGCCAAGCCCCACGAGGCATCCGCGTTCAACATGGATGCGTTCGTGAACGACATCGTGATCGTGCTCGACACCTACCTGCTCGACACGGTGCTCTACGCCGGGTACTCGCTCGGCGCGCGAGTCGGCTGGCAGGTCGCCGTGCAGGTGCCGCACCGCGTCGAGCGTGCGGTGCTGGGCGGCATCCCCGATGGGCGCCCGCTCGCTCGCCTGCAGATCGAGCAGGCGCGCGCGTACGCCGAGCGCGGCACGCCGGTCGAGGATCCCGTGACGCGCAACTACATCACGCTCGCCGAGCGGGTGCCGGGCAACGACGCCCGCGCACTCGTGGCCCTCGCCGAGGGCATGCGACTCGGCGACGCCGACCCCGATGCATCCGACCCGCCGCGGCAGCCGGTCCTGTTCGCCACGGGCAGTGAGGATGCGATTCTGCCGCAGTCGCGCGCACTGGCGGATGCCACACCGAGCGGATCATTCGTCGAGTTGCCCGATCGGCACCACTTCAATGCGCCGGGGTCGCGCGTGTTCCGCCGTGCCGCCGTGGAGTTCTTCAGCGAGTGAGGGTACGCGGCCGTCGCTGCTGAGCGGTGGCTGGACACCATGTACCCCGTTCGCGCGTCGCGATGATGCTCGGCCGAAGTCTAGAATCCGGTCAGCGAACGTGCAGTGATCGTGCAGCTGGGGGGCCGGCATGAGTGATGCAACGACGACGCAATCTCCTCCGTCGGGCGAGGATCAGGCTGCCCCCGAGTCGCCCGCGCCGGGTGCAGCGCAGCCGTCGCCACCGCCGGTCACGGAGTGGGTCGATGGTCGGATGCGTCCGCTGGCGTACCTGGCCTCGTGGTCCATGGTTGCCCTGGTCGCCCTCATCGCGCTCGGCGAGATCGATCGGCTCATCTCCGGCGCATTGAGTTGCACGCGGGATGGATTCGACTGCGGACCCGTCGGGCACTCGTTGAACGCTGCCATCGGGCCCTTCGCGTTCGAACAGCGTGAGGCATTCCCCGGATGGGGGTCGAGTGCGTTGCATGGTGACGTCGTCACGTGGCTCATCGTTTCCGTCGTGATCGACTTCGTCTTCATTGCGGCGTACGTGGCGGTTCTGCTCCCGCTGCTCCGTCGTGGAATCGACGAGGCCGGCAACTATCCCGTCGCGGCATACCTGCTCGGGATCCTCGTCCTCGTCGAGCTCTTCGAGGCGGTCGCGCTGCTTGCGGGCGCGGCGATGCTGAACGTGCCGCGGCCGGTCGAGTTCGCACTCGAGACCATCGGTTGGATCGTGGTCGCGGCGGCGACGGCGAAGTGGGTCGTCACGGCGCTCCTCGTGGTCGCGCTGCTGCGCAATCGGCTCACCCGTGGAGTGCTCGGTTGGGTGTTCCAACGGCTCGTCCAGGGGCTCTGGCTGCATCGGCTCTCCGCGGTGCTCCTGATCCTGCTCTTCGCGCTGGCGTGCATTCCGTCTGACGGCATCCTCGACCAGTTGCCCGACATCCAACGCCAGTGGCTCGGCGAGGAGTTCCAGGGCTGGCACATCCTGTTCGCATTCGCGACGATGACGCTCGCATCCCTGGCCGCGTTCGTGCTCGGGCGGAACCGGACGCGACGTGCGATCGCAGCGCATGTGCTCGGCGTGCCCCAGATGAAGGACGAACTGCGCAGGACGCTCCTCTGGTGGCTCATCCCGCCGATCGCCTGGCTCGTGCTCGCTGCGCTCGCTGGCGTGACGGCCTGGATCAACGACGGCTGGAAAGCGATACCAGGCGCCTTCGGATGGGAATGGACCGCGTTCCTCGGGGTCACGGTCATCGTGCTCGGGACATCCTTCATCGCCCGATCGGGCGAGTGGAACCGAGAGGTCGAGCGCGACCACTGGCGTGCACGGTACGCATGGATCGTCGGCGACCTGCTCGCGGTGCTCGTGCTCGCGATCGGCGGGCTCGGACTCGTTCGTTCGATGACCGCGCCGGTCTTCCTCGGACCGGGCGGCTCGCTCGAAGGCTGGCCCTGGGCCGGCGCGCTGCTCCTGTGGCTCGGCGGCGCCGCGGTGGCCGTCGCCGCGCCGCAGATGCTCCGGTGGCTGGCTCCCGGAGCCAGCCGTCCACGCTGGCTCGCGCGCCTCCGGTCGGCGCAGGATCCGACCGCGATGCGGACCCCGGAGCTCCCTGACGAGTGGCGGTCGTACCGTCATTGGCTCGCCGGCATCCTCATCGCCTCGATGGTGCTGTTGCTGATCATCGCGCTCATCCCGACGTTCATGGCCCTCGTGCTCGGCCCCGTCGCCCTGACCGTGCTCGCGATCACGGCCTGGACCACCGCACTCGGCGCCTTCACGGTGGCATTGCAGGAGTATCGTCCGCTGGCGGTGTTCCGTTGGATGCGGCTGACCGCGACGCCCGTGCTCACGCTCGGCCTGACCATTCCCCTGATCTCCGGCGCGATCATTCCCACCTTCGGTGGCGACACCGGCATTCACGCAGTCCGGCAGATCGATTCGGCCGGGTCGGGGTCGGATGCCGCTGGCATGCCGGGACTCCGGACGCGCCTGAACGAGATCGACTGTCCTGTACAGATCGGTGAACAGACGGTGCAACCGGTCCTGCTGGTGGTCGCCGAAGGCGGAGGCATTCGTGCCGCCTACTGGACCGGCCGCGCCCTCGAGATCCTGAACTCGGGCGACGGATGCCTCGGCGGCAGCATCCTGGCATCCAGCGGTGTGAGCGGGGGCAGCGTCGGCCTGGCGGTCACCGCCACACGCGGCGAGGGAACGATCACCGAACAACTGCAGAAGCTCGCGACACCCGAGACCGTCGGGTCCGGAGTGGCAGGCCTGCTCGTCGGAGATGCCATCGCAACCGCCCTGGGTGTGCACGTACCGTCGCTCATTCACGACGAGGGATTCATCTGGCGCGATCGGGCCGCGCTCATCGAGAGCGGTTGGACCGAGGACGCCACGGGGCTCGGCGATCAGTACGACCCGATGCCCTCGGAGCGAACCGGATTCCTCGTCATGAACTCGACCGACACGAACACCAAGTGCCGTATCCTCGTCGGCCCGAATGTGTTCCCTCGGACGGTGACCAGTGATGCCGGATGCGACCTGTCGACAGACCAACCTGCCGCGAGCCGATGGCTCGGGAGGCAGTGTCAGCGCTCGCTCAGCTGGGCCTCGGCGGCGATGCTGTCCGCGCGGTTTCCGATCATCACCCCCGCGGGTCGGATGCCCGACGCTCCCGGTTGCCCGGATTCAGTGCAGCTGATCGACGGCGGATATGCGGAAGGTTCCGGCCTCGGAACCATGGCCGACCTCGCACCGTCGATCGCCGCCGCCCTGCGCTCGAGGAATGCGGTCGTCGGCAGCGGCGGACCGTTCTACGTGCCCATCATCGTGTACCTTCGCAACTCGGCCGGGTTCGACGTGGCCGAAGAGCTCAAGGACATCACCGCGGAGCCGCTGGTTCCGCTGATGGGCATGGCCGCCAAGGCCGAACAGGCCGCCGAGGCTGCGTGGATGCAGCGACTCGCCAGCACGCTGCGCAGCTCCTGTCCCGCTTCGGGCCAGTGCAATGCCGCGCAGCAGGAGGTCCGGGAGGCCTTCGGAAACGGCATCGTCGTCGTGGCTCCATCGACCCGGCCCGCCGTCGTTCCCCCACTCGGATGGGCGCTCTCCGCGCACAGCATCGAAAGCCTCGAACGATCGCTGAAGACCGAGGCGGAGGAGTGCGCTGGCACGGAGCCCGAGGCTGACGCCCCGTTCGCTCGGCTGTGCCATCTGGTCGGGCTCGATTCCGCCGACGACTGACTCGAGCGAGGCCCGCGGGAGCGCCCAGGGGTGGCATCCCGTCACCGTCCTTTCGAACTCGCCACACGTGGGGCGCATTTCACATGACCGGATCGTCGAGCGCATCCGCCGACTCGACGAGCGTGCGAAGCGCTGCCGTGAAGCGGGCGGCGGGCGCGCCGTCGATCACCGCGTGGTCGAAGCTCAGGGTGAGCGGGAGCATCGGCCGCGCCACGATGCGTCCCTCGTGGACGACGGGACGCTCCATGACCTCGCCCACGGTGACGATGAGCGTGAGCGGGGCGAGCGGAACAGCCCAGCCCCAGCCGCTCGAGTACATCCCGAGTGAGGTGACGCCGACCGCGGGTCCGAACGTCGCCGCCGCGCGCGGTCTCCTCGCGGCCATGCGGAACGCGGTCCGACGCAGGGGACCGGGCAGCCGCAGGGCCCGTGCGGTCAGGCCGGCCGGGGGCCTCGAGGCACCGGGGCCGACCTTCGCGGCGTGCAGCATGCTCGAGATCTCCGCGCACGATCTGCGGTCGGCGTCCCGGATCGTGGCGACATCCAGGACCGCTGCCTCTCCGTCCGATGCCGTTCGACCGTCGCACCGACGTCGACGCGCTCGAAGGTGAGGATGCGGTTGCCGGCCCTGCGCGCATTCACCTCGGGGTGGAGCGCGACCGCACGACCGAGGGTCGCAACCACGAAGCCGGTCCACGAGATGCGGTGGTCACTCTCGGCGATTCGCGCCTTCGCCTCGGTCACGTCGAACTCGAGCAGCGCGTGCACTTGGAATCGGCGGCTCGCGCCGATCAATCGGTTCAGCACCGGCTGACGGTTCTTCGGTATCGGCGTGAGGAGATATCCGGGTGATTGCCGTGTCGTCAGCGGACTCCCTCCCAGAGGCCTCGCTCCCACGCTCGCGGGTCATCCACCACCTGCGAGATGGTGTCGAACCGCATCGTGGCCCGGCTCGTCGGGTCGTACCTCGGCCAGCCGGGATCACCGTGCGTGGCGAAGTCGACCCAGGCGGCGTGCATCGCGTGTGCGAGCTCCTGCGGCGGGTCGTCACCGAGCAGTCCCCCGAAGAGCGGCGCGTCGGGTCTTGCGGTGTCGAACACGAACGGGACCTCGAGCGCGTGCACCGCACCGAGGCCGGGGGAGGGCCACGCGAACTCGTACATGTACGTGCTGCCGACGCCCGCCCCGGAACTCGCCTCGGCATGCGCATCGGCGAGGCGGATCGCCGGGATCCGTGTCCACCAGTCGGTCTGGACCGCCGCCAGCAGGTCACCGGGGGCGGATTCGGGGTACCGATCCCGATAAGCCGAGAGCGCCTCCTCGGCCGAGATGCAGTAGGCCCCGAGCGACAGATATCCGTGAGCTGCGACCGGCCCGGTCAGGATCTCGTCGTTGATCTGGGGGAACACCCCGCTCACCACGATCCACAACCGCCAGTCCTCGGTGTTCGTACCGACGATGACGTCGACCTCGCTTCCCGCCCCGGCCGTGATCCGCTCGATGGGCGGCCCGGGAAGGATCTCGCCGTCGATCACCGGCTGCCACGGCATCATGCTCGCGACCACATCCCGACCCCAACGTTCGGGATCGGGGTCGGCCATCAGTTCGCGCTTCAGCTGGGCCTGCGCGGCGAGGAGCCGATCGATCCCGACGGCGGCGATGGCCTCTCGTGTCGCCGGCACACCGAGCTTGTGGGCGAGGTATTCGCCGATCCGCGTCGCGTTCGCAGCGGAGATGACGTGGTGCGCTGCGCCGCTCTGCAGGATCGCTCGGCGGCACAACCCCTCTGCGCGCGGCATCGCGAGCAGCACGCCGATGCTCATCGCACCGGCCGACTCTCCGAACACCGTCACGTTGCCCGGATCTCCGCCGAACGCGGCGATGTTGTCGCGCACCCATTCCAGCGCGGCGACCTGGTCGAGCAGTCCGACGTTCGCGATGCCGTCGCCGAGGTAGAGCAATCCCTCCGCGCCCGGCCGCCAGTTGATCACGACGCACACGACGCCGTCCCGAGCGAAACGACTCCCGTCGTAGGCGGCCGTCGAGCTGATCTCGAACATGCCACCCTGAATCCACACCATGACCGGCAGCCCGATCGCCGCCGGGTCGGGCGTCCAGAGATTGACATTGAGATAGTCATCGGACGCCGTGGCGAGTCTGACGTGGGCGAACGCTTCATCCACGTCCACCCAGTCCTCGGCCGGGCCGACCGCCGACCCGCCCGTCGCCGGCGGTGCCACCTGTGGCGGCTCGGGGCCCGGTTCGGTCGCCTCACGCACACCGCTCCAAGGCTCCGCTGGTCTCGGTGGAAGCATCCGATTCACGCCGACGGCTGCTGCAGCGTACGGAATTCCGAGGAAGACGTGCACCCCGTCGGTGACGGTCCCGCGGAGTTCGCCCTGCGAGACCTTGACCACCGCGCCCATACGACGACTGTGCGCCTCGAGCAGGCCCGATGCAGGGGCGAAGGTCCCGTGACCAATGGCTCTGGACGACGATCTGACGCCCCGCCGAGAATCGAAGCATGGCACGAGGTTCTCGGGCAGCGGCGGCGGTGGCGATTGCGACCGTGGTCGGCTACCTGGCGCTGCAGTGGCTCGGTCGGACCTCGGGGTCGACGGCGGCCGAGCGCCGAGCGCAACTGCCGGGCGACGAGCTGGTGCGGCATCCACAGGTCGGAGCCACCCATGCCGCGACCATCGCGGCCCCACCCGACCGGATCTGGCCGTGGCTGGTGCAGGTCGGCTGGCATCGCGGCGGCTGGTACACGCCTCGCTGGGTCGACGTTCTGCTGTTCCCCGACAACTGGCCCAGCGCGCAGCGGATCCTCGACGAGTACCAGGAACTCGCGGTCGGCGACGAGATTCCAGACGGCTCGCCCGACACCGAGTGCCGGTTCATCGTGCGCGAGGTGGAGGTCGGCGAACGGCTGGTCCTGGAGTCGACGACCCACCTCCCGCTCTCCTGGCGGCAACGGGGCCTGGCGCACCTCCGGTGGACCTGGAGCTTCCAGCTCACGCCCCTCGACGGCGGGCGTGCGACGCGGATCGTCTTCCGGTGGCGTGCCCGAACGAGTCCCTGGTGGCTCACCGTCGGCGCCCATCTCACGATCATCCCGGCGGATCACCTCATGTCGAGCGGGATGCTGCGCGGGCTGCGTCGTCGTGCCACCGGCGCTTCGCCGCAGGCGCTCGCGGAGCGCGGTCGGTAGGGTCTGAGGCATGGACGGCAAGGGCCGCACTCGCGTGCTGCTCACGGGTGCGACGGGAAACCTCGGCCGCGCCGTGCTCGCCGAGTTGCGCGAGCGCGACGACCGGGTCACGGTACTCGCCCTCGCCCGACGGACGGACCGCAGCCGCACGGTGCTCGAGCGCTTCGCCGACATGGAGAATCTCGAGGTGGCTTGGGGCGATCTGACGGATGACGCGTCGGTCGCCGCGTGCGTGCGACGCGCGGATGTCGTGCTGCACGCCGGCGGTCTGGTCTCGCCCGAGGCCGACGCGCATCCCGAGCTGGTGCAGCCGGTGAACGTGGGCGGCATGCGGAACATCATCGATGCGGTGAGGTCGCTGCCCGAGCCGGGCGCCGTCGCGGTCGTCGGCATCGGCTCGGTCGCCGAGACCGGTCCCCGCAACCCGCCACGCCACTGGGGCCGCATCGGCGATCCGGTGCAGATCTCCCGGTTCGACGAGTACGGGCTCAGCAAGGTCATCGCCGAACGTGAACTCGTCGACTCGGGGCTGCCGAAGTGGACGTGGCTTCGGCTGCCCGGCATCGTGCACCCCGCGATGCTCGGCATCCGCGACCCGATCATGACGCACCTGACCATCGGCGACGTCATGGAGTGGGTGTCGGCCGAAGATGCAGCCCGCCTGCTCGCGAACCTCTGCGATCCGGATGCCGCAGCCGACGTCTGGGGCAGCGTGCACAACGTCGGTGGCGGCGACGGCTGGCGGCTGACGAACTGGCAGTTCCTGAACGCGCTCGGCGGCGCGATGGGCGTCCGCGACATCCGGCGATGGTACGACCGCAACTGGTTCGCCACCCGCAACTTCCACGGCCACTGGTACACCGACAGCGACCGGCTCGAGGAGCTCGTGCCGTTCCGTCGAGACACGTTCGAGGGTGCGCTGCACCGCGCGACGGCGGCCGCGCCGGCCACCGTGCGCAACGCCGGTCGCGTGCCCGCCTGGATCGTCAAGCGGTTCGCGATGCAGCGACTGGCGCGGATGCCGCGGGGCACGATGGCTGCGGTCCGCGACCGCGACGAGGCGAGGATCGCAGCGTACTTCGGGTCGCTCGACGAATGGCGCGCGATCGGCGACTGGTCGACCTTCGAGCCGCCCGACCCGTCACGGGTGCCGACCATGCTCGACCACGGCTTCGACGAGTCGAAGCCGGCGGCGGGGTGGACGGCGGGCGACTACGCCGGTGTCGCGGCGCACCGGGGCGGGCGGTTGCTGAGCTCCGACCCGCCGACCGGCGACGTGTCGACCCGGCTCACCTGGGCATGCGCCGACGGGCACGAGTTCCGGGCGAGCGCTCGTCTCGTGCTCGCCGCCGGTCACTGGTGTCCGGTCTGCGTCGCCGACCCGGTGGGGTACGAGACGCAGGCGCACGAGAATGCGTTCCTCGCCCAGGTCATCGAGGACCGGAGCGATACGCTGACCTCATCCCCCACCTGAACGGCAATCCCCTCCTGAAAGGCCGCGCGATGAGCACCCCGCACAATCCGTATCGATCCGTCGCCCCCGCCGGCTGGCACCTCGAACAGTCGACGGGGAGGTACCGGTGGTGGGACGGGGCGAACTGGACCGTGTACTACGAGCAGATGCCCATGGAAGCGCCGCGGCCGCAGGCGACCACGCAGCACCGGACCGCCGCAGGCGGGCCCGAGTCCGTCGCCGCCCAGTCGATGGCCGCCCGAGGGCCCGTGTATGCCCCCGAGCCCAACGGCTTCGCGATCGCCGCGTTCATTCTCGGCCTCTGGGGCTTCCTCACGACGTGGATCCCGTTGTTCATCGGCCTCCTGCTCGGAGGGCTGCCTGACCTGCTCGCCATCGTCTTCGGCATCATCGGCATCATCCGCGCCAACCAGTCGAACGGTCGCGGCATGGCGTTCGCGGTGGCCGGGCTCGTGCTCGGCGGCCTCGCGTTCATCTCGATCTTCTTCGGCGCCGGCACCATCTGGTGAGCGCAGGGACCATCTGGTGAGCGCCGGGACCATCTGGTGAGCGCCCAAACCATCTGGTCCCATCTGTGGTGACGCCACAGGTCCTTGCTTTCAGGAGTCTCGCCGGGAGCTCGAGGAGCCCGGCACGGCCGCCGGCTCACCCCGCCCGGCAGCGCCGAGCGGACCCGCGTCAAGCCGTAGCCGCCGCGGGCCGTGCTCGTTACGCTGAAACGCAGACCCCACGGGAGGAGATCTCATGACGATCAACGACGACGACATCACGCGCGAGCCGGGTGCCGATGGAGAGGGAATCGCCGACGGCGGCGCCAACCCCGAGGGCCGTGACGGCGGTGCCGACGGTTCGGCGGGCGGCGAGGGCGTCGCCGACGGCGGCGCGAACCCCGGCGGACACGACGGCGGCGCCGATGGGGCCGCCTCCGAGGGTGAAGGTGTCGCTGACGGCGGCGCCAACCCCGAGGGCCGCGACGGCGGTGCCGACGGTTCCGCACAGTGAGCGACTCGGAGCGCGGGCTCTCAAGCCGGCCCGCGCTCTCTCGCTGCATCCGGGTCTCGGCTGACGAGTTTGCCGAGCGCCACTGGGGCCGCGAGCCGCTCCTCTCCCGTGCCGACGAACTCGGCTCCCCGTTCGACGACCTGTTCTCGTCCGCCGCGGTCGATGAGCTGATCACGTCGCGCGGCGTGCGCACGCCGTTCATCCGGATGGCGCACGAGGGAACCGTGCTCGCGGCATCCGCCTACACCGCCCCCGGTGGCTACGGCGCCGAGATCGCCGACCAGGTCTCGAGCGACAAGGTGCTCGACGAGTTCGCGGGCGGCGCCACGATCGTGCTGCAGGGGCTGCACCGGTTGTGGCCGCCGCTCATCGACTTCACTCGCGCCCTCGTCGACGACCTCGGTCAACCCGCGCAGGTGAACGCGTACGTGACGCCACCGTCGTCGCAGGGCTTCGACCCCCACTACGACACCCACGACGTGTTCGTGTTGCAGATCGCCGGCGAGAAGCACTGGCGCATCCACGCACCGGTGCACGTCGACCCGTTGCGTACGCAGCCGTGGTCCGACCACCGAGCAGCCGTGGCCCGTGCGGCCACCCGAGAGCCGGTCATCGACGCGGTGCTGAGCCCCGGCGACGCCCTGTACCTGCCGCGCGGGTGGATCCACTCCGCGACGGCCCTCGGCGCGACATCCGTGCACCTCACCGTGGGCATGTCGGCCTACACGCGGGCCGACCTCGTGCAGGCGCTCGTCGAGCGGGCCGGTGATCGTGCCGAGTTGCGCGCTTCGCTGCCGCTGGGCATCGACGTTCGTGACTCCGCGGCACTCGCCCCGCTCGTCGAGCAGACCGTGCGCGACCTCATCGAGGCACTGCACGAGACGGATGCCGCGTGGCCGGCCGCGGCCCTCAGCCGCCGCTTCGACGCCGACACCCGCGCAGAAGCCCTCGCGCCCCTCGCGACGCTCGACGCCCTCGCCGAGCTCGACGGCCGCAGCGTGGTGCGGTGGCGCCGATCGTTGCACGCCGGAATCACGACGGTCGAAGACCGCGTGCGCATCGTCTCGCGCGCGAAGTCGCTCTCGCTTCCCATCGAGGCGGAGCCGGCGCTTCGCCGAATCGCCGACGGGCGACCCATCGCGGTCGGCGACTTGCCCGGCCTCGACCCCGAGAGCGCGGTGGTGGTGGCACGACGGCTGGTGCGCGAGGGCTTCGTGGTGCCGGTGGCGGCGCCGGCGTGACCCTGTCGGCAGAGCAGTGGGCGCCGTGCAGCGACCGGGCACGGGAGCGTGTCGACCCGCTCGCCGGCACCGGCCCCCGCGGGCTCCGCTGGTTCCTCATCGAGGTCGCGGCGAGCTGGGGCCACAACGCCCTGCTCGACCTGCCGTTCGACCGCGCGCTCGGCCGCGCGCTGGTGCGTCGCATCGAGGCAGCCGGCATGCGTCCGCTCGCCATCCGTCGGACCGGCCGGCGGGTCACGCCGTCGACGCAGCGGTGGGCGATGGTCGATTCCCGTCCGGGTCACGAGAGCGTCATCTGGGGTGAGGTGAAGGATGCCGCGGCGCTCCTCGACGTGCCGCTCGACGGTTCCGGCGGAACTCCGTCGTCGAGACCGCTGTACTGCGTCTGCACCCACGGCCGCCACGACCGATGCTGCGCCGTGCGGGGACGGCGCGTGGTCACGGCGCTCGCGGAGGCGTACCCCGAGGAGACGTGGGAGTGCTCGCATCTCGGCGGCGATCGCTTCGCGGGCACGATGGTGGTGTTCCCCCACGGGCTCTACTACGGGTACGCCGACGACGGCGATCCGGTTCGCATCGGCCAGGCGTTCGACGAGGGTCGCATCGTGACCGAGAAGTACCGCGGGCGCAGTTCGCTGACCCATCCGGTGCAGGCCGCGCAGCACTATGCCCGGGAGGCGTTCGGCGACGACCGCATCGACGCGTTCCCGCCCGTGGCGGAGGAGACGACCGAGGGCGGCTGGCGCGTGCGGCTCTCGGCGGCGGCCCGAGACGTCGTGGTCGACGTCGAGGAGACCCAGTCGGAGCCCCTGCTCTCGACCTGCGCCGCGACTCGGTTCGTGCAGGTGCGCCAGTACGCGCTGCGGTCGATCCGCATGGAGTGAGCGTTCGCCTACGGGCCGTCGGCGTCGAACTCGCGCCGCAGGTACCTCGGAGCCTGCACGCGCCACGCTTCGGTGACGAGCTCGGCGAGATGGTCATCGTCGATGCCGGCCATGCGGAACGCGACCTTCGGTTCGCCCCACCTCGTCGTGGTGCGCAGGAACACGTCGGGCGCCATCTCGACGAGGGCGAGCGCGTCGACCGGGTCGGCGACCTTCACCCCGACGACGAGTTCGGCCGCGATGATCGCTCGCATGTCTGCCGGGATGCTCGGCCACGGATGGCACTCCCATGCGAACAGCTTGCGCCGAACGAACCACGCTGCGCCGCCCGTCGTCGCGCGCTCCTCGCTGCCGGGGAGCCCGACGGTGATGCGGCGGACGTCGTCGAGAGTGGCCACCGTGCGAGCCTACCCAGCACGACCGACACGGGCGGGGCGTCGGAGTCTACTCGCTCGAGTGCTCGCCGTCTCGGGGCAGACGCGGCGCGCACGTCCTCCTACGCTCGGGGGTTCAGCCTCCGGAAACCGATGCAAGGAGCTCACCATGCCCGAAGCGCCCATCGCCCAGCACGCCCGGTCCATGGCCGACGACGAGGGCGGCATGCCCGAGCAGCAGCAGACGCCTCCCGGCCTGACTTCGCAGATGAACCCGGTTCCCGATCACGGGGAGTCCTCCTGGGAGGGCCGGGGCCGGCTCGAGGGCCTCAAGGCCCTCATCACCGGCGGCGACTCCGGCATCGGACGAGCCGTCGCGATCGCCTTCGCCCGGGAGGGCGCCGATGTCGCGATCAACTACCTCGCACCCGAGGAGGAGGACGCCCGCGACACCGCCGGGTGGGTCGAGAAGGCCGGACGCACGGCCGTGCTCGTCGAGGGCGACCTTCGTGACGAGCAGACCTGCCGAGACGTCGTGGCACGCGCCGCCGCCGAGCTGGGCGGGCTGAACATCGTCGTCAACAACGCCGGCTACCACTGGGCGCGCGGCGAGAAGGGGCTCAAGGGCCTGACCGCCGAACAGCTCGACCGCGTGATGCGCACCAACCTCTACGCCCCGCTGTGGGTCAGCCAGGCCGCGCTCGAGCACCTCGGTCGCGGCGATTCCATCATCATCACGAGCTCGGTGCAGGCCTACGAGCCGTCGGTGCCGATGATCGACTATGCCGCGACCAAGGCAGCACTGAACAACATCACGGCCAACCTCGCCCAGGAGCTGGGTCCAGAGGGCATTCGGGTCAACGCCGTGGCGCCGGGCCCGATCTGGACGCCACTGCAGCCGGCCACAAAGGAGCCCGAGGCCGTCGCCAACATGGGCAAGGACACCCCGTTGGGTCGGATCGGTCAACCCGCCGAGCTCGCCGGCGCCTACGTCTTCCTCGCCTGCCCGGCCGAAGCCAGCTACGTCACGGGGACCGTCGTCGGTGTCACCGGGGGGACGCCCGTCTTCTGAGCGCGTCCTGCGCCGGTCCAGTGGGTACGACGGATGCCGCGGCATCCGTCGATACTTGAAAGGTGCGAGGCCGACGGCCTCGATCGTCGACGACCGGTTGGAGGTGACGTGGACTGGGCTGATGATGACGTCGACTCGGTCATCGACGCATGGTCGGAGATCCTGCCCGACGTCGACCTCACGCCGCTCGATGTCATGTCGCGGCTTCGCCGAGTGGCGCGCGACCTGCAGGTCATCCGGGAACGCGCCTTCGCGTCGGCCGAGCTTCGAGCGTGGGAGTTCGACATCCTGTCCAACCTGCGCCGCGCATCCAACGGGGAGTCGATGACGCCGTCGCAGCTCTCGGCGGTGACGAGCACGGCGTCGGCCACGTCGACCTACCGCGTCGATCGCCTCGTCGAACGTGGGATGGTCGCCCGTACCGACAACCCCGATGACCTGCGAAGCCGACTCGTGACGCTGCTTCCCGAGGGGCGCCGTCGTGTCGAAGCCGCCATGCGAGAGCTCGTGGGCGCGGAGGCCGCGCTCGTCGCCGACCTGTCCCGCAACCAGGTCGCCACCGTCGTCGAGGCCCTGCGCATCATCGCGGCGGTGTCGTCGCGGCGTGCGCCACGACCCTAGGTTCTCCGAGCACGCTCCGCGGCGAGGAGGTACCGTCGACTATGGGCGATCAGCAGGTGCTCACCGAGCCGCCGGCACGGTGGCGGCCCGGCCGCACGGGCCGTCGGGAGCCGGCGGGGTGGACGCGGTCGCTCGCCGAGGGCGACGATGCCGGCTTCTTCGGACCGGGCAGTGCGGTGTGGGCCGTCAACGGCTCGCTGCCGACCCTGGTGGCGGGCATCCGCGCGCTCCTGCTGCAGACCTTGCATCCCGGGGCGATGGCGGGCGTGCACGATCACTCGCGCTACAGCGAGGATCCGCTCCGGCGACTCGACGGAACCGTGCGATGGGTCGCCGTGACCACGTTCGGTGACCGGCGCGCGGCCACCGCGGCATCCGCCTTCGTCTCACGCCTGCACGAACACGTGACCGGCACCTACGTCGACGCGCGGGGCGTCGAACGCAGCTACTCGGCGAACGACCAGGAGCTGCTGCGGTGGGTGCACGACGCGTTCACCGAGGCGTTCGTCGGTGCGCACCGAATCTGGGGTGGTCCGATCCCGGGCGGGCCCGACGCGTACGTGCGCGAGTGGGCGCAGGCGGGTCGGCTCATGGGCCTGGCGGATCCGCCGACCACCGTGGCGGAGTTGCAGGCCGAGCTCGAGGCGTTCCTCCCCGAGACGAAGCTCGACGAACGGGTCGTTGCCGCCGTGCGGTTCATCCGCCGACCCGGACTCCCGGGGCTCACCGGACGGCTCTACCCGATCCTGTTCGGGGGTGCGGTCGCCTCACTCGACCCGCGATATCGGGCGCTGCTCGGCCTGCGCCGGCCGTGGTGGCCGGCGATCACGCTGACCCGGATGTTCCTCGCCGTCGCGGTGCGAGTGCTCGGCCGCGTCTCGCCGAGCGAGCAGAACGCTCGGGCTCGCGTCGCGCGCCTCGACGGCGCTCATGCGTCGATGTCCTCGGCCGACTGACGGACGAACGCTCGGTACGTTGGATGCATGCAGATCATCGACCTCGGCGACGTCGCCCCATACGACCCCGAGCGCTTCGTGGCGCAGGTCGTGGCAACAGGGGAGCACTCGAACGTGCGGGTCTTCCGCCTCTCGCAGGGGCAGTCGGTGCCGCCCCACACCCATGGGCACTCGGATGTGACGCTCTTCGCCGTCGAGGGCGAGGGCGTCATCGAGACTGAGTCGGGCCAGCGCCGGTTCCCCGCCGGCTCACTGGCGACCCTCAGCGGCAGCGAGGAACTTCGGCTGTCCAATCCCGACGCCGGGGGCTTCACCGTGCTCGCCTTCTTCGCACCGGCGTTCCCGCCGGCGCGCTGAATCGACGCTCGAGCATCGAATCGGATCACGAGAGGAAGAACACATGGCGAGAGCGGTCGTCTACCGGCACAGCGGCGGCCCCGAGGTGCTGAGCCTCGAGGAGATGCCCGACGCAACTCCCGGCCCCGGCGAGGTGGTGGTCGCCGTGCGCGCGATCGGCGTGAACCCCATCGATGTGAAACAGCGCACTGGTGCAAGGGCTCCCGATCCGGCGGGTGAGCCGAGGCGCATCGGCCAGGATGCCGCGGGCGTGGTCGAGGCCGTCGGTGACGGCGTCGACTCGGTGAGCGTCGGCGACGAGGTGATCGTGCGGCGTGCGCGGGGCGCGTATGCGACCCAGGTGGTGGCCCGCGCCGACCAGCTGGTGCGGAAGCCGGCCGAGCTCGGCTGGACCGAGTCGGCGAGCATCGGGGTGCCGGTGGCGACGGCGTACCAGGTGCTTCGCTCGCTCGGGGTCGGTGAGGGCGACACGCTGCTGCTCCACGGTGGATCTGGCAGCGTCGGGCAGGCCGCGATCCAGTTCGCCGTGGCCGCCGGAGCACGGGTGATCGCCACCGCGAGCGAACGCAATCACGACCGGATCCGCGCGCTCGGCGGTGAGCCGGTGGCGTACGGCGCCGGCCTCGAAGCGCGTGTGCGAGAGCTTGCGCCCCGAGGAGTCACCGTGGCGATCGACTGCGCGGGCACCGACGAGGCGATCGAGGTGTCGCTCGCCCTCGTGGCCGATCGAGACCGCATCGCCACGATCGTGCGCGGTCGGGATGCCGCCGGCTGGGGGATCCGCGCGTTCAGCGGCGGCAACCCGGTACCGCTCACCGACGAGGAGCAGCGCTGGCGCGACGAGGGCGTCGAGGTCGGCGCAGCATTGGCCGCCGAGGGGCGATTCGACCTCGAGGTGGGCCGGACGTACCGACTCGAAGACGCTGCCGAGGCGCAGCGCGCGAGCGAGTCGGGCGAGGTTCGCGGCAAGATCGTGCTGCTCGTCTGACCGCGCTCACGACTCCTCGTACCAGCGCAGCACGCGCATCGCCCGAAGGGTGTTCCATCGGCTCGGTTCGCCCTCTGGCGCGTCGACCGCGAAGAACACCTGCCCATGCCAGGGCTTGCCGGCGATCCAGCGGCCGTCGTCGCCGCGGCGCGATCGCAGCAGGTCGATCGCCTCCGAGAGGCGACGGTCTGGCCTGCCGCCCGCCTCGCGGAAGTAGTCGAGCGCCCGCAGCACGTCGTAGAACCAGTAGGGCGGGAACGAGAAGTTCAGGTAGCGATCTCTCACCACCTCGCCCGTGGAGCGCCGCCGGAACAGGCTGCGTTCGAGCAGGTACTCCTCACCCCGGCGGCGAGCCTCGGCAAGGGCGGCGTCGGTCGAGGCATCGCCCGACCCTCCGGCGCGCTCCAACGCGAGCAGTCCCTCGAGCACGCAGATGGTCGAGTCGAACGAGCTGCGGGTCGATCCTTCGACGCGATCGCAGTTCCATCCGCCGTCGTCGAGCTGCTCCTCGCGGAGCAACCCGATGATGCGGGCACTGCCATCGCCGAGCTCACCGAAGTAGGCGGCGTTCGCGAGCACGCCGCCGTTCACGCACTCCTCGACCTCGCCGTGGAAGTACGGCCGGTCGTCCCAGTCGCTCCATACGACGCCGTCGCGCGTTCGGGCGACCGCCGCCCGTACCGCCGGGTCGGTGGGTTCGGCGCCCAGTCGCCGGAGCAGGTGCAGCGACCAGTGCGTGCCCCTGCGGTCGCCATCGACGCCGTACTCATGATCGCCCCAGTACCCGCGGTCATCCTGCAGTGCGAGCAGCCGAGCGGCCCACCCCTCGTGCGCCACGCGGGCGCGCTCGGCAACGACGGCCTCGTCGGGCGCATCGAGCAGGTCGCGCATCACCTGCCAGCGAATCGAAACGTCTGCGTCGAGAAGCCAGTCGGTCACGTGCATGCGGACCATCCTTGCCGATGCCGCCGACACCCGGCGCTCACCGCAGATCGAGTCGCATCAGCACGCGAGGAAACCCGTTCAGCACCGATGCCGTGTCGGCCGCCTTCGAGAAGCCCGCCTTCTCGAACAGGCCCTTCGTGCCGACGTAGGCCATGGTGAGGTCGACCTTCGCGCCGTCGTTGTCGACGGGATACCCCTCGATCGCGGGCGCTCCCTGGTCGCGCGCGAACTCGACGGCGCCGGCCAGCAGGTGGTGCGAGATGCCCTGGCCCCGATGCCCCGGCCGCACGCGGATGCACCACACCGACCAGACGTCGAGGTCGTCGACATGCGGGATCTTGCGGTTCGTCGCGAAGCTGGTGTCGGCCCGCGGATGCACGCCGGCCCACCCGACGACCTCGTCACTGTCATATGCGAGGACACCGGGTGGCGGGTCTTGGGTGACCAGTTCGCGGACCTTCGCACCGCGGGCCGGGCCGGTGAGCGCCTGGTTCTCTTTGGAGGAGGTGAGCCGATAGCTCAGGCACCAGCACACGCTGGCGTCGGGCCGCTTGGGCCCGACGATGGTTTCGACGTCGGCGAAGACGGTCGCGGGTCGCACCTCGATCGCCATATCGACACCCTGCCAGCAGCCTCCGACACCGGCAACGGCGACGCGAATGGTGCGGCCGAGGGTGGCCTCTTGAGATCGTCACGTCACCTCCGAGAGGCTGTCGACATGACCGCACCGGATGCTTCGCGGGTGCTGTTCTGGCGACGGACCGACGTGGTCGGGCTCGAACGAATGGTGCTGACGAGTCACCTGACGGGATCGCCGCCGAGTCGACCGTCGTCTGCCTCGACGACGGCGGTTTCGAGCTGCGGCACCGCTGGAGGCTGACCCCCGACTGGGGCACCCTCCGATCAGGCGCCTGCCCGAAAGCCGGTGCCCGCCTCACGCTCGACACGTGCTACGTCGATGCGTCGATGATGAACGTGGTGCGCTCCAGGCAGCGGTACGTGCGCGTGAATCCGAACCGCGTGCGCTACGTCGATCTCGGCGTCGCGGCCGGGTTCGAGGCCGACCTCGACGTGGACGAGGACGGACTCGTGCTGCGGTACGGGCACCTGTTCGAGCGGGTCAACCCCTCGCGAGCGGGCTCCGCATCCTCCTAGCGTCGAAGCACATCGATCGAACGACCGAGGTGAACACATGGCCGACGTACTGATCTTCGCGCCCGCGCCGCTGCTCACGGTCACGCTCGAGGGCGATGCGGCATCCGGCGATCTGCACATCCACTCAGGTGGCCAGGGCATCTGGCAGGCACGAATGCTCCGAACACTCGGGCGCAGCGTCGCGATCGCGGGAGCGTTCACGGGCGAGCCCGGACGGGTCGTGCAGCACCTGCTCCACGACGAGGGCATCGAGGTGCACGCCGTCGAGCGCGAGGGTCGCGGCTCGGCGTACGTGCACGACCGACGCAGTGGAGAACGCGTCGCAGTCGCGGAGCTTGCCGGTGACCCGCTGTCGCGGCACGACCTCGACGAGCTCTACGCCGTCATGCTGCGGGAGGCGATGAACGCCAGCCTCGTGATCCTCAGCGGTCCGGCTGACGATGGGATCCTCCCCGACGATGTGTACCGTCGGCTCGCCGCAGACGTGACGGCAGCGGGGCGCCCGGTGGTGGTCGACCTGGCCGGCACACGGCTCGCCTCCGCCCTGGAGGGCGGCGTGCGACTGGCGAAGGTGAGCGACTCCGAGTTGCGCGATGCCGGGGAGCTGGAGGGCGATTCGGTCGACGAGCTGGTGCAGGCCGGACGACGGATGCGGGATGCCGGGGCCGAGAGCGTCCTCATCACGCGCGCCCACGAACCGGCCCTGCTCATCGACGGCGACGAGGCGGTCACCGTTCGGGTGCCGCAGATGCAGGAGGTCGACTCCGCTGGGGCGGGAGACTCCTTCACCGCCGCGGTCGTGGCCGCGCTCGCCGCGGGTGACTCGCTGCAGGAAGCCGTGGCGCTGGGTGCGGCGGCCGGCGCGCTGAACGTCACTCGGCACGGCCTCGGCACCGGCGACCACGAGGCGATCCAGCGGCTCCGCGAGCGGGTGGACGTGCGCCCGGTCGGCGACCAGGGCGAAACGGCGGAGGAGGCCGAGATCGTCAGCCCCGACCAGCTCGCCGCTCGCGCGGAGGTGGATGAACGATGACGACCGTGCTGATCACGAACGACGACGGCATCCAGTCGCCCGGCCTCCACGCGCTGGCCGAAGCCGCGGTCGCCGAGGGATTCGTCGTCGTGGTCGCCGCGCCCGATACCGAGTCGAGCGGTTCGAGTGCCTCGATCATCGGCGCCGAGCCCGACGGGCAGATCCGCATGCAACGTCGCGAGATCGAAGGACTCGAGCTGCCCTGCTACGCCGTGCGCGCTGCTCCTGCACTCATCGCGCTGATCGCGGCGCACGGCGCGTTCGGTGCCGTGCCCGACCTCGTGCTCTCCGGCATCAATCGCGGTGCGAACATCGGTCACGCCATCCTGCACTCGGGCACGGTCGGGGCTGCGCTGACCGGCGGGGCGAACGGAGCACGCGGCCTGGCGATCTCGCTCGACGTCGGCATGAACCCCAAGACCCATGAGTGGGCCGCAGCCGCGAAGATCACTCGCCGTCTGCTGGCAGGGGTCGTCGCCGCTCCGCCCGGCACAGTACTCAACCTCAACGTGCCGAACGATGCTCGCGCGGGCGACCTCGATCCGCAACCGGCGACGCTGGCCCCATTCGGAATCGTGCAGACCACCGCCGTGGCCCCGGCCGGCGAGGGTGACGAGGGCGGCGTACGATTGACGGTCGCCGACCTCGCCGGCGAGCACGATCCGCGAAGCGACGCGCACCTGCTCGCGGCCGGTCGGCCGACGCTCACGGCGGTGAGCGCGGTGGGCGAAGCGCCGCTCCCCGACTCGCTGCGGTGAAGCCGGCGCGACGCGTGCGCGGTTGCGTTCCGTGCGCGGTGCGCCGCGCGCCGTGTCAGACTCGAGGGATGCCCCTCGCCACGATCGACGCCAATGGCGTGCCCTTCACCGTGCGACGCGCGGAGCGCGATGACCTTCCCGCGCTGACCGAACTGATCGCTGCGGACGCCCTCCGCGCGAACGACGACAGCAGCGCGCCGGAGCACCGCGGGCCCTACGAGGTGGCGTTCGACGCGATCGACCGCGATTCTGCGCACACGCTGGTCGTGGTGGAGGACGCCGACGGCGCCGTCGCCGGCACGATGCAGCTCACGTTGCTCCCGGGTCTCGCGCGCGCCGGCGCGGCGCGCATGCAGATCGAGGCGGTGCGGGTGGGCGAGTCTGCGCGCGGGCTCGGGCTCGGCTCGGCGATGATCCGCTGGGCCATCGACGAGGGCCGTGCGTGTGGAGCGGCGCTCGTTCAGCTCACCTCCGATGTTCGGCGCGAGGATGCCCATAGGTTCTACGAGCGACTCGGATTCGAGGCGTCGCACGTCGGTTTCAAGCTGTTCCTCTGAGCACGTCCTGTGAGCCCTTGACGGATGGCCGCCCGCGAACGAGGCTGAACGCACTCGGTATCCGCAACGGCGCGGGGAAGCCCGCGCGAAAGGGGCAAGCCACATGGACCTCACGACCGAGAAGGAGAAGACCGATCTCTCGACCGAGCGGATCGCCTGCGCGTTCTCGAGCCACCGCTTCGACGTCGCCCTGCCGTACCTCGCCGACGACGTCATCTGGACGGTGGTGGGTTCCGATCCCCTGATCGGGCGAAAGGCCGTGAAGAAGGCCTGCGAGCGCACGGCCGGCGGTCTCGCTGCGGTGACCACCGAGTTCCAGCGTCAACGCACCGTAGTGGGTGAGGACAGCGTGGTGGTCGACAGCCTGGCGAGGTACACGGGGGCCGACGGCGACGTCTCGGTGGTCGCCTCCTGCGACGTGTTCGACTTCGACGAAGCCGGCCGCATCACCGAGATCGTCTCGTACACGGTTGAACTTCCGACCTAGGAGTCGGGTTCCGCCTCTTCGTCGGCGTGCCGGTGGACGACCTTCCATTCGCCGTCCTCCCGGCGGTATACCTGGGTCACCCTGAGCACGTAGTCGCGCGGCTCGCCGTCGACGCTCGTCGACGTGATCTCCCGATGGACGGTGTAGGCGAGGTCGCCGCTCACATCTGCGGCGACGAGGTCGATGTCAGTCGATGTCACGTCGGAAAAGCCCTCCGCCAGCCTCAGGAAGACATCGCGCGCACCGGCGGGGTCGATGGCATTGCGCCACGCGCCGAAGAGCGTCACGGGTGCTCGCTCCGACCAGGTCTGGAACCGTGGCCCGGCATCGCCGTCATGGAGCGCGTCCTCGGCGGCGCGCCACGTGGTGTCGAACCAGTCGAGGAATTCGTCGCGATCGGCCATGGCTGCATTCAAGTCCTCGTGGGCGGATGCCGAAAGGTGTTTCCGTCACTCGGGCTGGTTTCCCGCGTCGCCGTTGATCGTGAACGGCGATGTGACGCCCTCGTACATGACGTGAGCCACGAGTCCGTCGACCGCGTGCGGGAGCGTGTGGCAGTGATCGCTCCAGATGCCGGGGTTGTCGGCGACGAAGGCGATGTCGTATCGCTCGCCGGGGTGCACGTCGAGCGAGTCGACGATCCATGGGCTTCCGGATGCCGCGACGCCGTCGCGTGACAGCACGACGACGTGGTGGCCGTGCAGGTGCATGGGATGCACGTCGCCCGAGTCGTTGCGGAGGTGCATCACGACGACCTCGCCCTCGCGGACCTCGAACATCGGCACGTCGGGGAACATCCGTCCGTTGATGGTCCAGAAGTTGCCGGGGCGGCCGTCGATGATGCCGAAGCGCCGGGCGATCACGTACTCGTACGAGCGGTCGGGTGACGACGGGTCGAAGCCGAGCGGCGCCGGCGAGCCGTAGGCGAACAGGTCGATCGTCTCCGAGGGCTGGCGCGCTGCCGGCGGGTCGGACGCTTCGGGGCCGCCGATCACGATGCTGCGGGCACCGCCCACGTGGAGTCGCACGGCGCTGCCGTCGGCCGGCGCCCGCACCGCGACATCCGCTCGCCCACCGGCGGGGATGAGCAGGCGCTGCCCGTCGACGTCGGTCGGCTCGCTCACGTCGTCGCCGTCGGTCGCGACGACCCGGTACGGAGCCGTCGACCAGACTGCGGCGGTGCCCTGGTCGCTGTTGATGACGCGCACGCGCACCGTGGAGCCGGGGTCGGCGGTGACGCGCTCATCTGCGACACGGCCGTTGAGGGTGTGCTGACCGCCGTACACGTGGAGCAGCGCGGTGACGTCGAGGTCGGCGGCATCCGTCGACGGCACGGCCGGGTCGATCACGATCGCACCCAGGAGGCCGCGCAGCACCTGCTCGTGCGACACCTGATGCGAGTGGTACCAGTACGTGCCGGCATCCTGCGCCACGAAGCGGTAGACGTGGCGGCCGCCGACGGGCACCGCATCCTGCGTGATGCCGGCGACGCCGTCGGCCGCGTTCGGCACGTCGATGCCGTGCCAGTGCAGGGTCGCCCCAGCCGCCACCGACTCGTTCACGAGCGTCACCTCGACGAGCTCGCCCTGCCGGGCGCGGATCTCGGGGCCGGGCGAGGTGCCGTTCAACGTGTAGCCGTCGACTCGGCGTCCGCCCGGCACGTCGATCGGCTCCTGCCGGGCCACGAGCTCGACCCGCACGTCGGGGGCGCGGTCGGGGTCGGCGGTGAGCGAGGTGACGCTGACCTCGCTGCTGGAGGCGACGGTTCCGGATGCCGCGGCAGCGCCGCCGCTCTCACCGCCGTGCCCGGCGTGACCGCCGCTGCTCCCGTGGGCGCTGCCGCCCATGGTCATGACCGAGTACTCACCCAGCAGTGTGGAACTCCACGCGACCGCGCCGGCGCCGAGCGCGGTCGCCACCGCGACCCCGACGACGGCGCATCGCAGGAGGTCACGCCGAGACGGCATCGGAGCTCGCCCCCTCGGAGGGCGTCACCGACGTGTCCGCGGGGTCTGCCTCCCGTGCCCGCCGGACGCGGAACGCCGAGAACGACGCCGTGGCCACGACCGCGAGCGCGTTCGCACCGTGGATCAGTCCGAGATACGGCATGTCGGTGATCGAGAAGCCGAGCGTCACCTGCAACGCGACGAGCCCGAACACGATCGCCGCCCACGTCGTCGTGCCGCGGACCCGCACGAAGAACGAGACCACGAGCAACGCGAGCGCGATGAGCGGGATGAGCACACCGCCAACGACCCCGTGGATCAGGAATCCGATCTCGCCGACGCCGGCCGCCTGGAAGCTCTCGAGCAGCGCCTTGTCGACCACGCCGCCCTCCGACACGAGGTTGAGCATGCCGCCGAACGCGAACGCGATCGCGGCGGCCTGCACGACGACGGCGCCCGCGACGGTCCAGGCGAGGCCGATGTAGAGCTTGCGCATGATGCCTTCTCCTTCGTGCGGCGCCGGTCCGTGGCATCCCTTCGACGGGCTCAGGGCGGCGCCGCTTCGCCCTCGACCCTCGTCGACCCGCGATGCAGGCGGAACGCAGCAGGCCGGATGCCGCGTGGCGGAACGCCTTGGACTGCATGGTGGCCAGCCTCCAAGGGGCGGTGCGGATGTCCCTCTCCCGCGGCCTGCCCGAGAGGAGGACCATGGAACCGTGGACCGCAGGTGGCTGTGCCTCGCGACGCTGGGCCCGATCGGGGTCGCCGCGCTGGTGTACATCGTCATCGTGCGGGGCTTCATCGAGGCCGACGCCGACCACGGGCTCGCGTGGCCGATCCTCGGCGCGCTTCCGTTGTTCGTGCTGGGCATCTGGCTGCTGACGGTGACGAGATCGCTGACCGCCGTGCTCATCGCGCTCGCGGCGACGGCCATCCTCGTCGGCTCCGCATACGAGACCTTCCTGCATCGCAACATCGAGATCATGGCGGAGCCCTGGTTCCCGCTCTTCAACCTCATCGGGCTCACGTCCGACGCGGTGGCGACCTCGGCATTCCTCATCGTCTTCGCGACGTTCCCCGACGGTGTGGTCGAGCACCGATGGCAACGGATCGCCGTGGGCTTCCTGTGGGTCCCGCTGCTCCAGGGTCCGCTGACGCTGCTCACGACACCGCACGTCGTGATGTCGCCGTGGATCGGCATCAGCGGCGACGGCATCCCCAATCCGTACGTCGTGCCGTGGCTCGAATGGGCGCAGCCCATCGTGACCGTCCTGTTCTTCCAGTCGTGGCCGGCGGTGATCCTCGGGCTCGTCGTGCTCGGCACGCGGGCGCTGTTCGGGTCGCCCGAGGTTCGGCGGCGCACCCGCGTCATGGCGATCACGATCGCCGCGGCCTCGGCGGCGTTCGCGATCTGGCCGCTCCTTCCGTGGCCCGAGGTCGGCCAGTTCCTCGTGTACGCGGTGCTCATCGCAATCCCGATCGCCGCGGTGCACGGCATCTTCAAGTACGGGGCGTTCGACGTGCCGTCGGGCGATCGCGGACGCAACGCCGCGCGCTCCGCGAACCTGATCATCACCGTGTTCTACGCCATCGGGGTCGCGACGCCGGCGATCCTGCTGGCCGGGCGTCTCCGCGTCGTGCCCGCCGTGATCGTCACGACCATCGTCGCGGTCGTGCTTCTGCCGGTGCGCACCTGGGTGCAGCGGTGGATCCACCGGCGGCTCTTCGGCGATCGCGACCGCCAGCTCGAGCTGCTGGGCGGGCTCGGCGCGAGCCTCGAGGAGGCCGGCGAGCCGGGCGACCTGCTCACCCGCCTCGCCGAAGCCGTGCGCGATGGGCTCGGGGCGTCGTGGGTGCAGATCCGGCTCGCATCGACCAACGGAACGCTCGCCGCGTCGCCGATGGGCGCCGCGGGCGACGCGGACCCGTCGGCCGAGCCCACGCTCACGGCCGATCTCGTGCGCGGCGACGAGACCCTCGGTCGCATCGACGTGGGACCGCGTCACCACGGCGACTACAACGACGCCGAGCGGATGCTGCTGCGCACGGTCGCCGGCCAGGCCGCGGCATCCGTCGCGAACGTGCGGCTGACCGCGCAACTTGCCGAGCAACTCGACGAGCTCACCGCGTCGCGCGAGCGGCTCGTGGCCGCGCAGGACGATGAGCGCCGGCGGCTCGAGCGCGACCTGCACGACGGGATCCAGCAGAACGTCGTGGCGCAGATCGCGGGCCTGCGGCTCGCCCGTAACCGGCTTCAGCGCGGCGAACTCACGCCCGAGGAACTCGTCGAGCTGCAGGACCAGGCGCGCGAGACGCTCACCGACCTGCGCGAACTCGCGCAGGGCATCCACCCGCCAGTGCTGAGCGACAACGGCCTCGTCGCCGCCGTCGAATCGGGTGTCGCGCGATACCCGATCCCGCTCACGGTCGAGGCGGATGCCGCGGTGCGCGCCGAGCGGTACCCCGACGATGTCGAGACGACCGCCTACTACGTGGTGCGCGAGGCGCTGGCGAACACGGCGAAGCACGCGAACGCGACGCAGGCCTCCGTGGCGCTCGCCCGGGACGACGGGCACCTGCGCATCGCGATCACCGACGACGGGTGCGGCATCACCGGATCTGCGACGGATGCCGCGGCGTCCTCGCACGGTGGACTCGCGAACATCCGCGACCGGGTCGCCGCGCTCCGCGGCACCGTGAGCGTGTCGCCGGCCGACTCATCGGGCACCGGCACGACGGTGCTCGTCGACCTGCCGGTCGGTGATCGCGTTGAATGACCAGGCCGTGCTGCGCGTCGTGATCGCCGAGGACAACTACCTCGTGCGGGAGGGGCTGCGTCGCCTGCTCGAGGACTCCGGCGAGATCGACGTCGTCGCCTCGACGGGGAATGCGATCGAGCTGGTCGACGCCGTGCGACGCCTGTCGCCGCACGCGGTCCTGACCGACATCCGGATGCCGCCGGGCCACCACATGGAGGGCATCGAGGCAGCCCACGCCATCCGCGCGACCTCGCCGTCGACGGGCGTGGTGGTGCTGTCGCAGCACGCCGACGAGAGCTACGCGCTCGCACTGTTCTCCGACGGCTCGGCCGGGCTCGGCTACCTGCTGAAGGACCGCATCGGCGACCTCGAGGACCTCGTGCACGCGCTGCGCGAGGTGCGGGCGGGTGGTTCGGTGATCGACCCGCAGATCGTCGACACGCTCGTGCGCCGCCGCAGTGCGGCGGGCGCGGCCAGCCCGCTCGCGGCGCTCTCGCCGCGCGAGCTCGAAGTGCTGCGCGAGATGGCGGCGGGCAAGACCAACGCGGGCATCGAGCAGTCGCTGTTCCTGTCGTCGTCGACGGTGGAGAAGCATGTCAACGCGATCTTCACGAAGCTGCGGCTTCCAGAGACGGGCGTGCATCGGCGGGTGGCGGCGGTGCTGACGTTCCTGCAGGACGGCGAGGCGTCGTCGGAGTGAGCGCCGAGGTCGCGTCGATCCGGCGGAAGCAGCGCGACGCCCTGCGACGGTGCTACGGCAGAAAGCTATTGACAAACGATAGATACACCACGATAGTCGATGCATGACGAAGATGAATTGGGTGGTCATCCCACTCAGGGTGCTGCTCGTGCTGGTCTTCCTCGGGCTCATCATGGCGCAGGTGTTCAGCCTGCCCGGCGAGTTCCGGCAGATGGCCGACGAGAATCCCGACGCGGGGTTCGTCCCGGGACTGCTCCTCACCTTCGCGATCCTCGAGATCCTCTGCTTCCAGATCGTCATCGTGTGCACGTGGCGGCTGCTCACGCTGGTCAGGGCCGATCGCATCTTCAGCGACGAGTCCTTCGTGTGGGTCGACGTGATCGTCTGGGCGATGGCTGCCGCGTGGATCATGCTGGCCGGCCTGTCGACCTACCTCGTCGCCGTGATCTATTTCACGCCCGAGCTCCGTGACCCCGGAACTCCGATCCTCCTGACCGGGATGGTGCTGATCGGCGCCGTCGTCGTGCTGACGGTGGTCGTGCTCCGCGCGCTGCTGCGGCAGGCCACCGTGCTGCGCACCGACCTGGAGGAAGTGATCTGATGCCGATCATCGTGCGCATCGACGTCGAACTCGCCAAGCGCAAGATGAGCGTCGGCGAGTTCGCCGACCGGGTCGGGCTCACGCCGGCGAACGTCGCCGTGCTGAAGAACGGTCGCGCCAAAGCGGTGCGGTTCAGCACCCTCGACGCCATGTGCCGTGTGCTCGAGTGCCAGCCGGGTGACCTGCTCGAGTGGGTCGAAGCGGCCGAGCCCGAGGCGCAGTCGGCATCGACCGACTGATCGATCGAGCGAGCGCCTCACCGGTTCGGATTGGACGCAGCCCCGTCGAGCCAGAGCGTGTCGGTCGGGTCGCTGTGCGTGCCACCGCTGTCGACGTGCTTCGTGCTGATCTGCGGGCCCATCGTGATGACGTGCACGAGCGCCATCGCGTGGCCGCGGCCGAGGCCGTAGTCGGCGGCGAGCCATTCGACGATGGGCGTCGCCTTGGTGCCCGGGCCGAAGCCCTTCTCGTCGGCGAGTGCGACGAACTGGCGGGGCGGGAGTCCGGCCTTGGTCTCGATGTTGTCGAGGTAGGCCTGGAATGACATTGCGGTGCTCTCCTTCGTTTCTTCGTCTGGCCGAGTCAGTCCTCGTCGGCCCAGGTCTGGATGATGACGTCCGACGCGTGGATGCAGAGCATCTTCAGCCGCCCGTCGCCGACGTTCTCGAAGCGGTGCCACACCCCGGTCGGCACGGTCGCAGTGTCGCCGACACCAGCGATCAGTCGGCGGTCGCCCATGGTGATCTCGGCGGACCCCTCGAGCACGACCCAGGTCTCGGTGTAGGGGTGCCAATGCAGCCCCGGCCCCTGTCCGGGCTCGTTGTCGACGAAGAAGTACGAGATGCCGGCGCCGTGCTCGCGACCGACGAATCGGCGGGTACGCCCGGTGCCCACCACCAGTGATTCGGCCGGCACGATGCCGACGCTCGCCGTGCCGTCCATGGTGGGTGCGAGGGTGATCTCAGCGGTGTTCATGGGTGCTCCATTCGGACTCGGATGCCTCGGTATCGGATGCCGCGACTGCGGTCTCGGCGGATGCCTGCAGCAAGGCTCGCGCGCAACATCCGTCGTCGGTAGTGTTTCGACGTGGATCGAAACTTCGTGGAGTTCCGCCTCGCGCCGGGCGATGTCTCGGCGATCCGCTTCGGCGTCTCACCCGGCCATGAGTTGTGCCACGCAGTGCGGGTGCTGCAGCGCCCGGGCGAGCATCCGCTGCAGTGGGGCTGGCTCCGCAGCGTGCGCGAGCGCGTGCCGCGCGACGCCTTCGAGCTCTTCGCCGTGATCGTGCGCGATCGCGGATACTTTCCCGACTTCCTCACGACCACGCCGACGTGGGAGCTCGAGCCCATCCACGAGGCCGCGCGGCTGCGGGAGGTTCCCGATGAGCTCATGCGAGTCGACCTCGGCAAGGTGCTGGTGAGGTCGACGGGAGCCAGGCGCGACGCGGTGCAGCGCATGCTCGACGACCTTCCGCGTGCCCGGGCGATGATCGCCGACGCGTGGCTCGAGTTGTGGTCGGCGTTGCTCGACCCGGTATGGGCGCAACTCGAGCGCATCCTGCGCGCCGACATCGCGGTGCGCGCCCGCCGCATCGCCTCCGATGGCCTGGCCAGCATGGTCGAGGGGCTGCATCACACCGTCGGATGGCACGAGAGCGCGCTCCGGGTCGAGCTCGCGCTGCACTCCGAGGTGCTCGACTGCCGCGGCTCGGGGGTGGTGCTCGTTCCGTCGGTGTTCGGCGGCCTCGGGTGTGCCGTGCTCACCGAGCCACCCGCTCAACCGACGATGTTCTATCCTGCGCAGGGCGTCACGGAGCAGTGGGCGACGGATGCCGCGGCGCTCGCGGAGGCGCTGGCGGTGCTGCTCGGCGGCGCTCGCGCCGACATCCTGCTGACCGCGCACGAGGAACGCACCACGTCACGAGTGGCGACTGACGCCGGGATCGCCCTCTCGACGGCCTCGCACCATCTCACGGTGCTTCGCGACGCCGGTCTCATCGCCAGCCGACGCGACGGCGCGAGGATGCTCCACCTGCGCACCCCGCTCGGGGAGGCGCTGGTGGGGTCCTCGGGATGAGCGGTCACCGCTCGGCCATCGATCTTGCGCTGTGCTGGGATCCCCCTATCTGACCAGTGATTTCGTCGGCCTCGAATGTCGGTGGCTGCTGATTGGATGAAGCCGTGCCAGCGATCATCGACCTTCCGCCTGCAGCGGCTCTCGAGTTCGAACTGGCCGCGATCGAGACCTTCGATCGCATGATCCGGCAGATCCAGGCCGACCAGTACCGGCGGGTCCAACGCGCTCGCGAGCTCGCGGCCGAAGTCGACGGCGTCACACCGTCGAGCACGTCCCGTGAGCGCGATATGGCGATGCGCTCCTTCGTGGCCGAGCTCGCCACCACACTGGGGCTGCATGAGGTCACCGCGTCGCGCCTGGTGGCCGAGGCCGAGCGGCTGACGGGGCCGCGCGTTGCGACGCGTGAAGCGCTGAGCGAGGGCACGCTCTCGCTCACCCAGGTCCGCTCGGTGCTCGAGCTCACCCATGGCTTGCCCGTCGAGGTCGCCGATGCCGTTGAACAGGTCGCGCTCGATGCCGCCGCGGCCGCCGTGACACGGGGCGTGGTATCCACGAACGCCGAGGTGCGCCGCCGCATGCGGCGGGTGCGTGAGCGGCTGCATCCCGAGCCCATCGTCGACCGGCGCGCCCGCGCCAGCGACGAGCGGCGGGTCTGCGTCGATCCAGCACCCGACGGCATGGCGTGGTTCAGTGTGTTCCTCGAGGCCGAGCGGGCGCTCGCGATCGACGCTCGCCTCACGGCGCTGGGCGCACGCGAGACATCGGGTGATTCCCGCACCGCCGCCCAGCGCGCCGCAGACCTCGCCGCCGATCTGCTCCTGGGGGGTGTGCTCGGCGACGATGGCCGAACCCGCGCCGGCCTGGCCGCCGGCACCGGTGCGATGCGGCCGAGCATCAACGTCACCGTGCCGGTGCTGACCTTGCTCGGCCTCGACGACGAGCCGGCCGACCTCGATGGGTACGGCCCGATCGATGCCGAGACCGCACGACGGCTTGCCGCGCACGCGCCGTCGATGCGGCGCATCCTGGTGCATCCAGAAACCGGCGCGGTGCTCAGTTACGGGCGCGAGCACTACCGCGCACCGGCCGACCTCGACGGGTTCGTGCGGTACCGTGACGGTCGCTGCCGATTCCCGGGCTGCTCACGACGGGCCGACCAGGCCGATCTCGACCACACCACCGCACGTGCGCACGGCGGCGAGACCTGCGACATGAATCTCGCGGCGCTCTGCCGACACCACCACCGCCTCAAGCACGAGAGCGGATGGCGGATGGTGCAAGAGCCCGGCGGCGTGATGCAGTGGACGTCACCGGTCGGTCACGTGCTGCGCACACTGCCCGAGCGGCCGTTCACGCCGGTCGCCGCGCGCGACGGGGCCGCCGGGCTTCCGGCACCGCCCGACGTTGCGGCGACTCTTGCGCCGCCGGTCCCGCCCGATCCGAACGAGTCGTTCGACGACGAGTTGCGGTGGTTGCTCATGCAGCACGCGCAGCACGAGCAGCACGAGCCCGCGCCATTCTGAGCCGAGCCTGCCGTCTCTGAGCCGCGCCTGCCGTCGTAGCACGGGGTCCCGAAGGCAACAACCTCCTTGCCGCCGACCGGGTCGACTCGAGATGGTGGTGCTCAGCGGCATCCGCTCGGACCCCCGTCGACCGATCGAACTTGGAAGGACTGCGACGATGGACATCACCGACAACGGACCCGACCCCAACGCCTTCGACATCGAGACGGCCACACGCGAGAACGGCACGTACCGCACCGTCGCCTGGACCGGCCGGTACCTGCAGGTGACGCTCATGTCGATCCCGGTGGGCGAGTCGATCGGCCTCGAGGTGCACCCTGAAACCGACCAGTTCCTGCGGCTCGACGCAGGAAAGGGCAGGGTGAAGATGGGTCCCTCGAAGGACGACCTGAGCTTCCAACGCGATGTCGCCGACGGATGGAGCATCCAGGTGCCGGCCGGCACCTGGCACGACGTCGAGAACACGGGCAACGAGCCCCTGCGACTCTACGCGGTGTACGCGCCGGTGCATCACGCCCCCGGCCTCGTGCAGAAGACGGCCGATGAGGCCGAGCGCGACGAAGAGACGGGCAAAGACGAACCGCCGTCGTGGGCGGTCGAGCCCGAGGGCGGTTCGCCCGACGAGCACGCCTGAGCGGGTGACCGATGCCGCGGTGGGGATGCCGCGGCATCCATCATTCGCAGCACACGTGTCACATCCTCGTGAGCGCCGGTGTCTCCATGCTGAAGGCAAGAACCATTGGAGGAGACATGACCGGCTCGACCCGAATTCCGTCCACGGAGATCACCGGACTCTACGGCGCGCTCATGAAGACGATGAGCAAGCGGATGGTGGGCTTCGTTCCCGACTCCCTGGGGGTGATGTGGCATCACCCCCAGGTGCTGAAGGACATGGCTCAGTTCGGTCGCAAGGTCGAGAAGTGGAATCGGCTCGACCCGAACCTCAGCTCGTTCGCGTCGATGGCGACGGCCGCACTCGTAGGCTGCAGCTTCTGCCTCGACCTGCATTACTTCCTGGCGCACAATCACAAGCTCGACGAGGCGAAGGCACGCGAGGTACCGCGATGGCGGGAGTCGTCGGTGTTCACGCCGCTCGAGCGACGCGTGATGGAGTACGCCGAAGCCATGAGCCAGACGCCGCCGACCGTCACCGATGAGCTCTCCGAGGAACTCCTCGCCGAGTTGGGCGCCCCAGCGCTCATCGAGTTGAGCGCGACGGTCGCCTACCTCAACGCGACGGCACGGGCGAACATCGCCCTCGGCATCCACTCCGACGGGTTCGCGGACGCCTGCGACCTGCCGCCGCTCGCCACCCGGCCAGCCGACGACGTAGTGTCGCGAGCATGAGTACCGACCCGTTCGTCCGGCACCGCGGGCTGCTCTTCACGGTCGCCTACGAGATGCTCGGCTCGGCGGCCGACGCCGAGGACGTGCTGCAGGAGTCGTGGATCCGATGGGCCGGTGTCGACCACAGCGGCGTGCGCGATCCCCGGGCGTACCTCGTTCGGATCGTGACCCGGCAGGCACTCAACCACCTGCGCACCGTGTCGCGCCGCCGCGAGGACTACGTGGGGGAGTGGCTGCCCGAGCCGCTGCTCACGAGCCCGGATGTCGCGGATGACGTCGAGCTCGCCGAGAACCTCTCGATGGCGATGCTGACCGTGCTCGAGACGCTCGGGCCGACCGAGCGAGCGGTGTTCGTGCTGCGTGAGGTGTTCGACCTGCCCTATGACGAGATCGCGGAGGCGGTCGGCAAGACGCCGGCCGCCGTGCGGCAGATCGGCCACCGCGCGCGAGACCACGTGGCGGCTCGGCGCCCTCGCGTGCGCGTGGATCCGACCGAGCAGGAGCAGGTCGTCGAACGCTTCATCGCCGCGTTCAATACCGGCGACCTGCAGTCGCTGATGGACGTGCTCGCACCCGATGTCGTCGCGGTCGCAGACGGAGGTGGCCAGGTCCGCGGCGCGGCCCGACGGCCGATCGTCGGGGCGAAGAAGTTGGCGGCCTACCTGGCCGGCGGCCTGGCGAAGCTCGAGGTGCGGGCTGTGGCCACTCGGGCGTGGGTGAACGGTGAGCCCGGCGTGCTGATCGAGGTCGACGGGCAGGTCGCCGCCGCGGTGAGCCTCACCATCGAGCACGGGAAGATCACGCGCACCTACTCGGTCGCAAACCCGCAGAAGCTCGCATGGCTCGACACGGAGGCGCTGCTCGCTCGGTGAGGACGCTCGGGCGCGCGGCTCGTCGGCGCGTCGGTCGTCGGCGTGTCACTCGTCGGGCATCGAGCGGCGGTCGCCGACGACGCGATCGGTGAGCGGGAAGGCGAGCGAGTCCGCCCGCACCCACCACTCCATCACGTCGTAGGCGAGTCGCCCCGCCGCGACGGAGGGATCGGCATCCGACACCTTCGCCGCCTCGGCCGGATCGCAGGCGAAGATCGACATGCCGCGATACGACGCATCGCTCTGCTCGCCGAAGGGTCCGTTCACGACGAGCACACCTCGCCGTCCCAACTCGGCGCGATAGGCGAGGTGGCGCGCCTGCAGCGCGTCGAGCTCGTCGTCGGGCATCTCGGGCGCATCCGCCGGACGCCGCAGCACGACGACCGTGTAGACGTCGAACGCCTCGGGGATGTCGGGGTTTCGGGGCATCCGTCTGCTACGCGTTCTCGAGTTCGGCGATGACGATCTTCTTCTGCTGCATCATCACCTGGATCTGCTCGGGCCGGCGGGTCAGTTCGCCCATGTTCGCGGGAATGACCTGCCAGCTGACGCCGAATCGGTCTTTGCACCAGCCGCACTGCTCGGCCTCGGGAACGTGCGACAGCTTCGCCCAGTACTCGTCGATCTCGGCCTGGTCGGCGCACGACACGATGAACGAGATCGACTCGTTGAACGTGAACAGCGGCCCGCCGTCGAGGCAGACGAAGTCGACGCCGTTCAGGATGAACTGCCCGTTGATCACCTTTCCCGTCATGCCCGCGAAGTGCTCATCGAGCGACGCGTCGGGATACTCGTCGATCCGCGTGATGCGCGAGTTCGGGAACACGCTGACGTAGTACTCCATCGCCTCGCGCGCCTGGTCGTCGAACCAGAGGCACGGCTGGATCGGTGCGAGCTGGGCCATCGCTGACTCCCTTGTTCGAGGATGCCGGTTCGCTCACGCTACGCCGATCCTCGGGCACACGGAACGCCCGCGGATCACGCGGATGTCGGCGTGCGATCGACCCGGTCGGTCAGCGGTCGGCGAGCACGGCGTCGAGGCTCTCGCGCACGATGGCGAGCCCGCGGGCGAGCTCCTCCTCGGTGATCGTGAGTGCCGGCAGGAACTTCAGCACCTCGTCGAACGCACCCGACGTCTCGATCACGAGCCCGCGGCGGAACGCCTCCTTCGAGATGCGCCCGGCGAGCGAGCGGTCGGAGTCGCACGCGAGGCCGTACATGAGGCCCCGGCCGCGCACGGCGAAGCCCTGATCGGGGTGATCGGTGGCGATGCGGTCGAGCTCGGCGCGAAGGAGTTCGGACTTCGTGCGAACCCCGTCGGTGAATGCGGAGTCCGCCCAGTAGGTCTCGAGCGCGACCCGGGCGGAGACGAACGCGAGGTTGTTGCCGCGGAACGTGCCGGTGTGCTGGCCCGGCTTCCACACGTCGACCTCGGGGCGCAGCAGGACGAGTGACATGGGCAGGCCCGACCCCGAGATCGACTTCGAGACGGTCACGAGATCGGGCACGATCCCGGATTCCTCGAACGCGAAGAACGCCCCGGTACGACCGATGCCGGCCTGGATCTCATCGAGGATGAGCAGGATGCCGCGGGCCTCGGTGAGCTCGCGCAGGCGCCGCAGCCACGACACGCTCGCGACGTTGATGCCGCCCTCGCCCTGCACGGCTTCGACGATCACGGCGGCGGGCAGGTCGAGTCCGGAACCCGCGTCGTCGAGCATCTTCTCGAGCAGGTCGAGCGTGTCGACATCGGAGCCGAGGTATCCGTCGTACGGCAGGCGGGCGATGTCGTCGAGGCCCACGCCGGCCGCCCCGCGGTAGTGGCTGTTGCCCGTTGCGGCGAGCGAGCCCAAGCTCAGCCCGTGGAACGCGTTCGTGAACGCCACGATGTTCGACCGGCCCGTCGCCTGACGGGCGACCTTGAGCGCGGCCTCGACGGCGTTCGCACCCGTCGGGCCGGTGAACTGCAGCTTGTGGTCGAGACCGCGCGGCTGCAGCACGACCCGCTCGAACGTCTCGATGAACGCCTTCTTGGCCGAGGTCGCCATGTCGAGGCCGTGGATGATGCCGTCTCGCTCGAGGTACTCGATGATCGCCCGGGTGAATGCCGGGTTGTTGTGCCCGTAGTTGAGCACGCCGGCGCCCGCGAAGAAGTCGAGGTACTCGCGGCCGTCGGCGTCGATGAGGACCGACCCGGTCGCACGGTCGAACACGGTCGGGAAGGCGCGGACGTACCCGCGCACCTCCGACTCCCGGCGGTCGAAGACGTCGAGGGTGGCGGATTCCAGGATCGCGGATTCGCTCATGGCGGAGTGCTCCTCACGGGTCGGGGATGCATCGAGCGTAGATGGTGACGGCTGGGAGACCCTCGAATGCCGAGGGTCGTCAGGCCTCAGGATGCCGCGACCACCATGAGCACCGCCTGCAGGTCGAGCGCGAAGTGCACGACGAGCAGGTAGGGCAGCACCCTCGGGCGCCAGCGCAGCGCGATCGACAGCAGCAGCGCGAACGGCAGGAACATGAGCGCACGCCACATGATGAACTCGGTGTCGAAGATGAGCGGCAGCGCGGCGTGCTGGAACGCGTGCACCAGCGCCGGAAGCAGCACGATGAGCCACGCCGAACGGGTGAGGCGTGCCAGGTGCGGCTGCACGTACCCGTAGTAGGTCGGCAGCTCGGCGAGCGCGGTCGTGATCGGGAACAGCACGAGGCCGGCGATCGCGGCCCACATCGGCAGCGGCTGCACGAACAGGTCGAGCGCGACCTGCGGGTCGCCGAACAGCCAGGCGGCCAGCCCGATGTTGGGCAGCGCGGCGAGCGGAGCAGCGATCGCAACGATGCCGAGGGTGGTCAGGATGTCGCGCCCGAGCGTTTCGCGACGTACTCGGTAGAGCGACGCGATCGACGATCCGTCGAGTCGCAGATACCGGGCGAGCAGGCCGAGGTTCACGAGGTTCGCGGCCGTGGCGGTGAGCGGCCACCACGCGGCGGAAGCGGCCCACGGGTCTGCGGTGCCGCCGACGGCGAGGAGGCCGGCGATCACGGCCTGGAACACGGCGAAGAGCGCGAGCCGCACGAGCAGCAGCTCGGCGATGCGACGTCCTGGGACGCGCACGGCGCGGCCGTCGAGCTCCGCAGGCGCGCTGATGGCGGCGGATGAGGTCAGAGCGCTCATGGCTGGGATTCCTTCTGCGTCGGTTCTGGTTCGAACAGTTCGATCGCCGCACGCCAGGTGGCGTCGAGGTCGGCGGTGGACGGGAAGCGCCCGGCGAGCTCGAGGTCGACGAGCCCGTGCGCGAGGCCCCACAGCGCCCGCGCGCGCGCCTGGTCGCCGCCGACCGCTGCGAGGAGCGGTGCCGCAGCAGCCGCCTCGACGCCGGGGGCGAGTCGGTCGCGGTCGAGTGGATGCCGCGTCACGAGCGTGTACTGCTGCGGGTTCGCGAGCGCCCACGCCCGGTACGCATCTCCGAGACCGCGCACATCAGGGCGAGCCGCTTCGAGTTCGACCGCCATCGCGCGCAACGCCCGCTCCTGGAGCGCGGCGAGGATCTCCTCCTTGCCGCTGACGTGCTTGTAGAGCGACGGCGCGCGGATGCCGAGGAGCTCCCCCAGCCGCCGCATCGAGAGGGCGTCGGGCCCTTCTTCGACGAGCAGGCCGGCTGCGGCATCCAGGATCTCGTCTCGTCGGCTCATCGGACGGGCACGACCGTCTCGACGCGGTCGCGGAGTGCGGCGTTCATGAGCTCGAACCCGGACTCGGTGCGGGCCAGCGCGCCGCGCATGAGCGGCACCAGCACGCCCCGGAAGGTCTCGGCGTGCGTGAATCGGCAGGCGTGCGCGCCGATCGGTTCGATCGTGAACGAGTGCTCGCCGTCGAAGATGCCCCGCACGCCGAACGAACCCAGCCAGGCGAGCTGGCGCCCGGGGATGAAGCGGGTGATTCGGGGGCGGAAGGTCATGGCCGCGCCGCCGGGGGGAGCGATGCGGACTCGCAACCGCTCGCCCAGGGCGAGGCGCCCGTGGATCTCGGTCACGAACGGGTTCCATTCGCGGAACAGGCTGGTGTCGGTGAGCGTAGCCCAGACGGCGTCGGCCGGCGCGTCGATGCGGATGCCGGTGGTGATGGTGGTGGGCATGGGAACTCGATCCTCTCGGCTAACGGTGTTAGCTCAAGGTTAGGGCTAACGCCGTTAGCCGTCAAGCTCGAGGCGGAACGTGTCCGTCAGAGAAGCACGGCGGCAAGGCCGCCGCCGAGGGCGAGCACACCGGCGACGAGCAGGGCCAGCTCGGTGCCGACGAGGTGCGTCTTGACGAACCGCACGGCCACCATGTTGGTGATCGAGTGCACCGGCAGGGTGAGCAGCACGAACCACGGCGAGGCGAACAGCAACAGCGTGAAGCCGATGTGCAGCGCGGTGGCGCTGAGGCGTTCGAGCAGGCCCCAGACGCCCGACTGCGGTTCGGTCATGCCCAGATCTCGCAGCTGCTGCTGCGCCTCGAGCGACTTCGGATCGTCTTTCGTCATGAGCGACGCCAGCACCAGCATGTTGACCACGACGAGGAGGACCTCGACCGTGGCCCAGCCGAAGCCGGCCCAGAGTGCCTCGTCGAGACTGCGGATCGCGAGGAGCACGAGCGCCAGGCGCACGAGCTCCTCGGCGGGGCCCGAGAACCAGCCCACGATGGTCATCGCCCGCTGGCGGCCGAACAGGCGATCGGCGATGAGCGCGACCGGCTGCCGCAGCACGAGTGCCACGAGCCAACCGGCGGCGCCGAGCACGAGAGCCAGCCAGAGCGGCGCCCCGATCGTGGCGATGAGGATCGCACCGGCGAGCAGCGGGGCGACGAGCATCAGCGGCACGTTTCGGCGGGCCCGGGGTGCGAGCAGGGTCAGGTCGGTCATGCGTTTCCGTTCGGTCGATCGACCGGCATCGTGATGGTGCCGATCAGGCGGGGGGTTCGGTCTGTGGACCGGGGATGGTGGCGGTGGGCGTCGAGCACGGCACGCAGCTCGGCGAGCAGCTCGCGCAGCTCATCGTCGGTCAGGTTCAGCACGAGTTCGCGGTACCCGACACCGTCGGCGAGCAGGTCGACCTCGGGTCGCTCGAGGTAGTGGCCGAACTCGCCGAGCAGCCCGGCGACGAAGGTTGCGAAGTATCGGAAGTGGTCGTCGCGCGTCGCGGTCGCGAGGTCGTCGGCGCCCAGGATGCCGGCGCCCGCGGCGAGCGAGTACGTGCGCTCGATCGCCCCGCGCACGGGCCGCTCATCGACGACCGCGATGATGCCCGCCTCGTGCAGCGCGGCCAGGTGCCGGTACAGCGTGGCATGCGGAAGCGTGGGGAGGACCTCGGCCAACTGCTTCGGGGTCAGCGACTGCGAGCCGAGGGCGCGCAGGATCGCGATGCGCTGCGGCTGCAGCAGCACGTCGGCCTTGGCGAGTGGCTTCTCTCTCACAATTGAGAACGATATCACAAGTGAGATAGGTGAGGTTGATCAACAGTATGCAACCAAACAGTTGCGCGAAGAGCGGCAATATGCAACTATCGGGTTGCAGGAGTAAAGCAACTGAACAGTTGCACTCACCCATCGAAAGGAACGATCATCATGACCATGACCGACAACCAGCCATCGATCATCGACGAGGGCACGTTCAGCGTGCGCCGTACCATCCGCATCGCCGCGCCGGTCGAGAAGGTGTGGCGCGCGATCACCGAGCCCGAGCACATCTCCCGATGGTTCGGGCGCACCGTGCTCGACGGTGCCGGACCCGGGGCAACCGGGACGATGACCTTCCCCGACTACGGCGCGGTGCCCATCCGGGTCGAGGCGATCGATCCGCCCCACCTGGTGTCGTACCGCTGGGGCAACGACGATGCGCTCGGGCGACTGCCCGACGCCGTCGACGACGACACGTCGACCGTGTTCACGTTCACCCTCGAACGCGTGGAGGACGGCACGCAGCTCACCGTCGTCGAGACGGGGTTCGACCGCACCTCCGACCCCGCCGCGAACATGGCGTCCCATGGGGAGGGCTGGGTCTCGGAGCTCGACAAGCTCGTGGCCCTGCTCGAGGGCGCTGGAGCGTCGAGCGTCGAGGGTGCCGCGTGAGCACAGGAACGCTGGTCCCCGTGTTCGCCGCGCTCGGCGACGACACGCGATGGAGCATCCTGGCGGCGCTCGGCGAGGGAGACGCATCCGCGTCGGCCCTCGCCGGGCGCCTGCCCGTGACTCGGCAGGCGATCGCGAAGCACCTCGCTGTGCTCCAGGAGGTGGGTCTCGTCGAGCCGATCCGGGTCGGCCGAGAGGTGCGGTACCGCGTCATCGGCTCGCAGTTGGCCCAGACGGCCCGCCGGCTCGAGGCCATCGGCGCCGAGTGGGACCGTCGTCTCGCGGCCATCAGGCAGATCGCCGAGGAGCTGTAGCGCGATCGGGCGGGCGCATCTGCCTCGCTCGCGCCATGATGGAGGGAAGGATCGCCATCGCCCCTGAAGGAGGCGTCGCCATGGCATTCGACACTCCCAACGGCACGCGTGGAGCGCGTCAGCCCGGCCGCAGCCGCCTCGAGCGCTGGGGCAACCAGCGAATGGTCGAGAGCCTGCGCCGCAAGGGCGATCGGCGTGGAACGAAGCTCGTCCTCGTCACGCTCGGCAGGAAGACCGGCACTGAGCGGATGACGCCCGTGCGATGGTTCCCCGACGTCGGCGAGTCGCGCCTCATCGTCGCTTCCGCGAGCGGTGCACCCCGCAACCCGTCGTGGTACTACAACATGGCCGCACACCCCGACCGGGTGCGTATCGAGTTCGCCGGGCAGCGCATCGACGTCACGCCGCAGCAGCTCCACGGCGCCGAACGTGATGCGGCATGGCAGCGCATCAAGTCGAGCGCACGAGGGTTCGCCCGGTACGAGCGGATCACCGACCGGGAGATCCCGGTGATCCGGTTGACTCCTCGCGCCGGCGTCGAGCCGCGGCATCCTGCTGGGAACGAAGGAGGACGGGATGAGTGAGGAAGATCGCGAACGGGCGTGGGAGTATCGCGATCGAGCGGGGTATCCCGACGGCGTCGGCTACCTCGACGAGGGCACCGACGAGCTCGTCGACGAGGTGACGGCCGACGCCGTGCGCGCCGTCGATCGGCCGTCGGCTGACGCGGAAGCCGAGATCGAAGTGCACCGCCGCGACGACGAACACGTCTATTTCGCCACGATCGGCGATCTCGAGGTCGCCGATCTGCGCTACGACGAGGTCGACGGCCGTGTCGTGGTGTACACCACGACCGTCGCTCCCGAGTTCCGTGGTCGCGGCATCGCCACGGATCTCATCGCCGACGTGCTCGACGACGTGCGCGGCCGGGGCATGCGCGTCACTGTCTACTGCCGCGTCGTCGCCGCGTTCATGGCCGGGAACCCGCAGTTCGCCGACCTGATCGACCCCGAGCATCCGGGCCGCTGAACCCATCCGGTGACCACGTGTCGGTGATCGCCGCCAGAATGGAAGGCGACGTGGAGGCGATGCGCATGAACGAGCTGACGACTGATCCGACGATGCCGACGACCGGGGCGGCGGTTCCCGATCTCGCGAGCACGTCGCATGTGCCCGGCCACCACGCGATCGGCTGTCCCGAGTGCTTCGAGGAGTTGCAGCGCAATCGCGACTGGTGGAAGGCGCGCCCCGAGAGTTCGCGGCTGGTCGGCCTCGTCGTCTCACGCGACGACATGCCGCCGGTCGTCGAGCAGCGGAACGACCTGGCCGCCTTCGGAGTCGCGATCCTCGACTTCAAGCACCCCGTCCCCGAGGCGACCGTGACGTGGGAGCAGCGACTCGGCCGCCTCTTCGAGACGCTGCGGCCCGGCGACGTGCTCGTGGTGGCGAACGAGCGTGCGCTCGGTCGCACGGCGGAGGAGATCGCACGCACGATCCGCATCCTCCGCCGGCACAACCTCGTCGTGAAGGTGCTCAGCCACGGAGCGCCGCACCTCGAGGACGCACGCGCCTGACAGTGCGACCGTGATCAGCGACCGCGACATCGCACGCTGGCGGCTGCACTCGCAGTTGCTCGCCGCTCCGGTCGGCGCTGCCGATGAGGTCGTGCAGACACTGCTCGCCGTGCAGGCCGAGAATCCGTCGCAGTCGGCCTGGGCGGTCGCGACGCGCACGGCCTCGCCGCGTCAGGACGACCTGGGCGACGCGCTCGCCGACGGTCGCGTGCTGCGCACCCACGTGCTGCGTTCGACCTGGCACTACGTGCGCCGCGACGACATCCAGTGGCTGCAGGAGCTCACGTCTCCGCGCGTGCGGCCGATCTTCGAGCAGCAGCTGCAACCCCTTGGCGAGCGTGTGTCGCAGATCGCCGAGGCGATCGAGCAGACCCTGGCGGCGACATCCCGTCGCACTCGCTCCGAGCTCGCCGACGCGCTGGCCGACCGCGGCGAGGAACTGACCGGCTTCCAGCTGATGCTGCTGCTCGGCTTCCTCGAACTCGAGGGCCGAGTGACCAGCGGAGCACCGCGTGACGGCGAGCACACCTACGCCCTGTTCGCCGACCGGGTGCCCGAGCCGAGGCGCCTCGAGCGCGACGAGGCTCTCGCCGAGCTGGCAGTGCGCTACTTCAGCTCGCACGGCCCTGCGACCGAACGCGACCTCACGTACTGGGCCACACTGACGCTCACCGACGTGCGCCGGGGCCTCGCCGCCGCCGAAGGCCGGCTCGCCTCGTTCGAGCACGACGGGCGCACGTTCTGGCACGCGCCGGGCGATGCTCCAGCATCCGCGCCGCCCTCGGGTCACCTGCTGCAGCTCCTCGACGAGATGTACCGGGGCTACCAGGACTCGCGCTGGATGCTCGATGCCGACGGCGTGGTGCCGCGCGGACGTGAGTCGGCGATCGGCATGGCCATCGTCGATGCGCAGCTCGTCGCCGGCATGAAGCGCACGGTCGGCGCGAAGGCAGTGACGTTCGCGATCCGGCCGCATCGAACGCTTCGCAAGCGCGAAGTCGCGAGCATCCACGATGCCGCCGACCGGTACGGCGAGTTCCTCGGGCTCGAGGCGCGGGTGCGTATCGACGCCTGAAGCGCGAGGGTCGGATGCCGCGGCAGGACGTCCTCGATCTGTGTCGGCGGCATCCGTGGTGCGCTATCCTCCAGCCCATCCCGGGCAGATGGTGGAGATCCAACATGTCTGAAGATCGCCGAACCGATCCGCCATCCGGTGGACCCACGACGTCGAAGGAGGGCCGCGGCGGCATCCTCCGATCCATCGCCCACCGCCTGGTGGGCGACCGGCCCCTCCTGCCCGATGAAGGGGCGCTGCCGTCGTTCGACCGCGCGACGAGCTGGCTCAATTCGGACCCCCTGACCCCGGCCGGTCTGCGCGGACGGGTCGTGCTCGTCGACTTCTGGACGTACACCTGCATCAACTGGCTGCGGACGCTGCCCTACCTGCGGGCATGGCACGAGAAGTACGTCGACGCGGGTCTGACGATCGTCGGCGTGCACACCCCCGAGTTCGGCTTCGAAGCAGACCTCGACAACGTCACGGCGCAGACCCGGAACCTCGGCGTCCGCTACCCGGTCGCCGTCGACAGCGCCTACGGCGTCTGGGATGAGTTCGCCAACCACTACTGGCCCGCGGTCTACATCGCCGATGCGCAGGGGCGCCTTCGGTACCACCACTTCGGCGAGGGCGAGTACGCCATGACCGAGATGGTGATCCAGCAGCTCCTCGTCGACGCGGGCGCGTCGGACCTCGACCTGGACCTGGTGACCGTCGATCCGCAAGGACTGGAAGTGGCGGCCGACTGGACCTCGCTGCGGACGCCCGAGACCTATCTCGGGTACGGCCAGAGCAGCGGATTCGTCGGCGAGGATGCCGCGACCTACGATCGCCCGCACTCCTACGCGGCGACCGGGCGCCTGCTGCCCAACACGTGGCAGCTCTCGGGCGACTGGACGCACGCACGACATGCTGCGGTGCTGAACGAGCCGGGCGGCCGGATCGCCTTCCGCTTCCACGCCCGCGACGTGAACCTCGTCATGGGGCCGGTGCAGTCCGAGGCATCCGTGCCGTTCCGGGTCACGCTCGACGGCCGACCGGTGGGCGAGTCACGCGGAACCGACGTCGACACCGACGGTCGAGGCGCCGTGGCCGATCAGAACACGTACCAGCTGGTGCGCCAGCTGGATCGGGTGACCGATCGGGTGTTCGAGATCGAGTTCCTCGACGGGGGCGTCGAGGCCTACTGCTTCACGTTCGGGTGAGCTGCTTCACGTTCGGGTGAGTGAACGACGAAGCGGCGGATGCCCGAGGGCACCCGCCGCTTCGTCAGAGCGTCAGCTCTGGAACCGGTTCTTGAACGCGTCGGCGCTCTTGCCCGCGCCGTGCGACTTGCCCGGCACGCGCACGCCGTTGACCGTCGACGTGTCGTACGCGAACGTGATCACGGCGGTCGCGACTGCGTCCGCGTTCACGTCCAGCGCGAACACGTTGACGTTGCCCACGAGGTCGTAGTCAAGACGCAGCTGGTCGTACAGCGCCACGTTCTGGCCGTCACCACGCAGGTTGTCGCAGAACTGGTGGTAGCACGGGTCGTACGAGGCGCCGATCACGCCGCCGTAGAGCGCAGCCTCGTCGGCCGTCTTCACGCCCTCCGCGCCGGTGAACAGGCCACCGGCCGGGATCCCCACCGCGATGAACGGACCGTAGTCGCTGCGACCCGAGAACTCGGTGTCCTGGTACGGCAGCCCGCGGCTCTCGTAGAACCCCTCGAAGACGTCCTCGATCTCGGCGGACCCAGGCGGGATGAACCCCGGTTGCGCCGTGCCGCTCGAGTTGTCGCCGTCGTAGACCCCGAACATGTAGTTCGGCGAGCCGATCATGTCGAAGTTCACGTACAGCGCGATCTGGGCGATCTCGGCCTCGGTGAGCTGCTCGACGTAGTACTCGGACCCGAGCAGGCCCTCCTCCTCCGCGCCCCACCACGCGAATCGAACCGTGTTGTTCGGCTTGACCTTCTGCATCTGGATCGCCGTTTCCAACAGTGCGGCGCTTCCGGAACCGTTGTCGTTGATGCCGGCGCCGTCCTGCACGCTGTCGAGGTGCGCGCCCGCCATGACCGTGTTGGCATCGTTGCCAGTCGCGGTCTCGGCGATGACGTTGTACGCGACTCGCGTCTCAGCCGTGAACTCGACCGTCACCGTGACGGTCGCGCCCGGCGTGGAGGCGAGATTCTCGCCGACCGCCGACGTGACGAACACCGCCGGGATCGTGAGGCCGGTGGCGTCGCCGATCATGTTGAGGAGCCCCGTGCGTCCGGGCTGGCCCTCGTTCATGATGATCACGCCCGTAGCGCCCGCGGCTTGCGCGTTGAGCGCCTTCACCGCGAAGCCGCAGGTGCCGCGCTGCATCAACGCGATCGCGCCCGGCGTGAACCCGGCGAAGTCGGCTGCCTCGCAACCGCTGGTGTTGCTGTTCGCCGGAAGTGCGGCTGCTGGAATGACCAGGTCGACCGGCCGGAGTGCGCCCGTCGCGGTTCCCTCGGGTGTGCCGGAGTCGAAGGTGTTGCGCAGGAAGTCGATGCCGTTGACGAAGGTCGTCGGAATCGGGCTGACGCGGATGAGCTCGCTGTTCTCCTCGAAGTAGGGGAACTCGAACTCCTGCACCTCGGGCGTGTAGCCCGCGCCCTGCAGCTGCTCGACGACGTAGTCGACCGAGGCCTCGTAGCCATCGCGACCGGCTGCCCGGTCGCCGTGCTCATCGGCGATGTCCTGGAGGGCCTCGAGATGGTCGAGCACCCCCTCGACCGTGACGGCCTTCGTGAGTTTCTTCACTGAATTGTTGTTCGGTGCTGCGTACGCGGGTGTTGCCGCCAGCGCCGCCGCCGCGAGTGCGGCGATCGTCGCGACGCTCCACACGCGCCTGGTTCGGTTCTGCATGTCGCCCCCTTCTGCCGGCACGACGTCGGGCCGGCGGTTTGATCGCATGTTGGCACAGCCTCGTGGCTCAGGTCGAGACCCAATCTCGCGTCAAGCCCCTGAGCAAGTGGTCGCACGGGAGTTACGGTCGAGTGCAGTCCTCGAGGGAGCGAGTTCGAGTGAGTACACCGTCGATCCTCATCGCCGACCGTTACCGACTGATCAACCTGCTCGGCACGGGCGGGATGGGCGTCGTGTGGCAGGCGTGGGACGAGCGGCTTCGCCGCGCGGTCGCGCTCAAGATGCTCCGCACGCAGCCCGAGCTCACCGACCGTGAACGAGAGGTCGCAACGGAACGGGCCATGCGCGAGGCGCGCATCACCGCCGGCCTGCACCACCCGCACGCGGTGACGGTCTTCGATGTCGTCGAACACGAGGGCCAGCCGTGCATCGTGATGCAGTTCATCGAGTCGACCCCCCTGTCGGTGCTCCTGCGCGAGCACGGACCGCTGACCCCGCGAGAGACGGCCCGCATCGGCGCGGAGGTGGGCTCGGCCCTGGCCGCCGCCCACAAGCTGCGCATCGTGCACCGGGACGTCAAGCCCGGCAACATCCTGATCACCGAGGACGGGTCGGCGATGATCAGCGACTTCGGCATCTCGCACGCGCTCGGCGACACCACCATCACCGGAACGGGGATGATGCACGGCACCCCGGCCTACCTCGCACCCGAGGTCGCACGAGGGAAGGCCTCGAGCTTCGCGTCCGACGTCTTCTCACTCGGCTCGACGTTGTACGCGATGCTCGAAGGCACGCCGCCCTTCGGTGTGGACAACAACGCGATCGCCCTGCTGCACAGGGTCGGGCGCGGAGCGTACCCGGGCCCGCAGAACGCGGGAGCGCTCGCCCCGCTGCTCGATGAGATGCTGTCGGCCGACCCGAAGCGGCGGCCCGCGATGAGCTCCGTCGCCTCCGGGTGGGCGGCGATGTACGGGGGCACGGATGCCGCGGCAGCGGAGTGGGGGACCGGGCCGCTTGCTGGCGCTGGTGCTGGTGCTGGTGCCGTCGCGGCGGCGGGCGGGGCTCGGGACGGCGACCGACCCGCCACAGCGGAAACGCGCCCGGTCGGCGCGACCACGGAGACCGAGCGGTTGGACGAGGCCACGGCGGAGACCGAGCGGCTGGATGAACCGACGGCCGTGACGGAACGCGCCGAGGAGCCCGAGGTCGCGGCGCCTGCGGCCTCGGAGACAGAGGACGCCGCCGGAATTGCCGCCTTCGACGCCGTGGTAGCGCCCGCGCGGAACCGGCCGACGCCGCCCCCGAGGGCGAGGCCCATCGGTCATCGCGGGGGCCCGCCACCACCCCGAGAGGTCGAACCGGGGCCGCAACCGAATCGGCGGCGCCGCACCGCCGCGATGATCGGGGTCTTCGTCCTGGCGGGCATTCTCCTGTTGGGCGGTGGAGCGCTCCTCATCGGCCTGCTCGGACAGAACTCCGGCACCGCGAGCGACACCACGGCCGACGAGACGCGGGCGGCCACGCCGACGGCGACGGAGACGGCGACGGCGTCGCCGCCCGCCGAGACACCCGACGCCCAACCGGCGCCCGCCGTTCCGTCACCTCCGCAGGAGGCGCCGCCGCCGGCAGCGAGCGCCGAGCAACGGATCGTCGATGCCATCACGTCGTACTACGCCATGCTGCCGTCCGACCTCGACAGCGCCTGGCCGATGATGACGGCCGACTACCAGGTGAACCACGTCGGAGGTCGTGACGCCTACGGTGCCTTCTGGGGCGAGGTCGCCCAAGTGGAGATCGCGGACGTGACGCCGTCACCTCCCGACGCTGCTCAGGCGACGTTGACCTACCACTTCACCGACGGCAGCGTCGTGCAGGAGGTCACGGCGTACCGCCTGGTCGACGAGGGAGGCGTGCTCAAGATCGCGGCCACCGAGGTGCTCAGCAGCGTCGAGCTGTGACCGCCGGCGCCCGGCCTACGTGGTGCCGCCCGCGGCATCCGAGGCGACGTCGATGAGCACCTTGCCGACCGTGCCCGCCTCGACCGCATCGTGCGCCTCGGCCGTACGCTCGAGTGGGAAGCGCGTGATCGGCAGCCCGGCATCCTCGCCGACGGGAAGCGCCCCATCGTCGAGGGCGCGCGAGATGTCGTCGGCGGCGGCCGCGAGCGCCCCGTCGCCGACCGTGTAGAGCAGCAGGAACTGGTAGCGCACGTTGAGCGAGAAGTGCCGGCGCACGTCGAGCGTCATGTCGGCGCCGCCGTCGGTCGCGTACACCGAGATCGATCCGTGATTCGCGATGATGCGGGAATCGAGCTCCGCGTTCCGCGCGGGCGAGACCTCGACGATCTGGTCGACGCCGTCGGGTGCGATCGCGCGGATCGCCTTCGCCGCGTCATCCGCCCGGTAGTTCACGACGTGGTGGGCACCGGCGGAGTTCGCGAGGACTTCCTTCTCGGGTGAGCTCACGGTCGTGATGACGCTCGCACCGGCCCAGCGGGCGAGCTGGATCGCGGCGTGCCCGACCGCTCCGGCGCCGCCGGCGACGAGCACCGTGCGTCCGTCGAGTGCGCCCGGTGCCAGTCGCGTGGGCCCGCCCTCGTGCACGGTCAGCGCTCGGTGCGCGGTCATCGCGGGGACGCCGAGGGATGCCCCGAGGTCGAAGCTCGCGGCATGCGGCAGGTGCACGACCCGGGTGGCCGGCAGCACGGTGAGCTCTTGGGCGGTGCCGGACGGACGCTCGTGAGCGGCGAGGAAGACCCACACGCGGTCGCCGATCTCGAACCCGGTCACCCCGTCGCCGACGGCGTCGACGACGCCTGCTCCGTCCTGGTTCGGCACGACCTCGGGGAAGGGAGTTGGGCGTCCGGCGCGTGCGCCCGCTCGCGCCTTCCAGTCGGTCGGGTTCACCCCCGACACGACGACGCGCACGCGCACTTCGCCCGCCCCGGGATCGGGAACGTCCCGGTCGACGAGTCGGAGGACCGAGGACGGGCCGGTTCGGGAGTACGCGATCGCTCTCATGATTGTGGCAACGCGAGGCGGGCGACGGTTCTTCCGTCGAAGCTCAACCGAGCCAGCTGGGCTCGGCGACCAGCCCACGGATGTCGCCGATGAGCCGTGCCGTGTGGAACCCGTCGGCCGATGCGTGGTGGATCTGCACGCCGAGGGGCATGAACGTGCGCCCGTCGCGTTCGACGTACCGGCCGAGCGTGAAGATCGGCAGCAGGTGGCGGCTGCCACCGTCGATCTGCAGCGAGAACCCGGTGAAGCTCGTCCACGGCAGGCTCGACACGTCGAAGACGTCGGGTGGCAGCTCACCCAGCGGGAACATCGTGGTCGCGGATGCCGCATCCGCGAGCAGTTCGGCCGCACGATCGTGGAACGCGCCGAAATCGGCGTCGTACGGCGTCCACACGGCTGCGAAGGTCTCGCGCGCCGGGTTGAACACGGTGAACGCCGGATGCACGACGGGCCAGGTCGCCGGTGCTCCGGCGTCGGTGACCGCCATCCGGAACTCCGGTCGTCGGTTCACGGCGTCGGCGATCGCCCAGATCTGGGCGACGTACGTCTTCCGGCCCGTGCGCCGCAGCGCCGCGACGAGCTCGGTCACGTCGATCTCGACGGTGATCGCGTAGGTGCACGGCACGCGCTCGCGGTAGTGCTCGAACGTCTCGCGGCGCGGCCAGGTGCTGAGGTCGATGGGTACGGGCGTCGTCATCCGTCGATCCTCTCAGCCGTGGATGCGGGATGCCGCGACGCGGGCGGCGCACGGGCGGAATGCCCGATCGGGCAGCAGCCCCTGCCCGCAAGGGCAGCCGTCGCGCGAGTCGTCGGTACGCGCGGTAGCGTCCGAACATGCGTGATGCGGCGGGCGCGAGGCTCGGCGCGGCTCCCGGTCGCTCCAACCCGAGTCGGGCGGCGGGCGCAGCCCTGGCGCTGCACTCCGCCGCGGGCGGGCGAGTCGCCGCGCGTTCCGCGTCGACGGGGCTGCCCAGGATCGCGAGGGATGCCGCGCTCGGCGTCATGCGCATGCCGGGGACCGAGCTGCTCGCCCTGCAGCGTGCGGGAGGGAACGCCGCTACGGCGCGGGTCGTGGCATCCGCCCACCGCTTCGTCGATGGGATGACCCCGCCGGTCGTCGCGCGCCAGGCGACGCTCACCATCCCGCCCGAGCTGACGCTGAGGCCGGCGACGCCCGCGAATCCGAACATGAGCATGGCGCCCTGGGCCACCGCGCCCGCGTCCGGGACCTCGGGCGCGGGCACCGCCAGCACGCCACGACCCGCGCCGGTCGGCGCCGATGGGATGCCGCTTCCCGATCGCTACTCGTCACTGCTGCGCCCGGCGCTCGACGAGGCCGACTCGAACCGGCTGCGGCAGGCCACGGGCGGCAGTGAACTCGTCGCCATGATCGAGCGCCGCGACGCCGCACGCCGGTCGCTCGCCGACATGGAGGCCCGGGCGCGCACGCCGGGCGGCGACCAGGGCGGCCTCTTCGAGGAATACGACCGGGCGCACAGCTACGAGGCGCAGCTCACGCAGCAGATCCAAGCGCGACTCGCGAAGCTCGGCGTGGCCGACGAGGCGGCACTGCTGCGGCTGGTGAACGAGGAGTTCCCCCGGATGTTCCTTCGTGAGGCACGACTCGTGGCCGACGGCATGCTGACCGCCAACGAACAGCAGGCCCGCGCTGAACAGGAGCGGTACTCGCAGAACGTGTGCAGCCCCGACATCGACGGGCTCTTCGACGCCGACCGCACGCTCGCCGAGCTCGATCCGCATCCGGTCGAACTGTCGATCCGAGTCGCCGAGGACGCGATGCGCCGATTCGCTCCCGCCGCCGGCGTTCCGACGCCCGAGGAGTTCGAGGCGATGATCCCCGAGCACGAGCGCAGCGTGCTCGTCGACATCGCGAACCTCGAGAAGAACCGCAAACTCGCGCCGCAGCGGCGCGCGGTCTACGACGCGGCGCGCTTCGGGTTCGGCCGTGACTACCCGATCCTGCTGCACTCCACGTACCGGCCCGGCATGTTCTCGATGGCCTCGTACGAGCAGCTCAGCGAGGTCGTGCGCGGGCCGGTTACCGAGATCCTCGAGAACATCACCCGCGTGCGCCGCGCCATCGCCGACGACGAGCTCAAGGTGTGGAACCTGCGCAACGTGCTCCAGATCACCCTGCAGCGGCTCGGCGTCGAGGATCCGGTGCTCATCGGGGCGGTGCAGCGGCGCATCGCCGAGATCGAGTCCGACGAGACGTTCCTCAGCTGGGTCAAGGTCGCGCTCGCGATCGTGACGTCGGTGGTCGCGGGTCTCGTGTTCACGCCGGCCGCCGGCATGGCGGTCGCCGCCGCCTGGGGTGTCGGCAACCTCGCCGGCAGCATCACGGAGTACCGCAACGAGACCGCGGCCGAGAACGTCGCGCTCGAGGAATCCGAGGCCGACATCTCCCTGAAGGAACCCACGCTCACCTGGGTCATGATCGACGCCCTGACGCTCGGACTGGAACTCGGGCCGCTCGCGCGGGCGATCCGTCCGAGCGCGCGGGCGCTCGCCGCGTTGCGGAGCCCGGAGGCGCTCGTGGCGTTCCGGGCTCGGGCCGCCGCCGTGGTCGGCGATGACGCGGCTGCCGAGCTCAGCCGCAAGGCCGCGACGCGATTCGGGGTCACGGGGGAGGCCGCGGCATCCGCCGACACTGCTGCCGCCGGCGCTGCTGGAGACGTCGCCAAGGCCGACGAGCTCGCACGGTTCCACAAGCCCTCCGTCACGGGCGACGTGTCGAAGCAGGCCGGAACCGGCGGCACGAATCGGTACGGCGACTACTGGTATTCGACGCAGGGCACCGTCACCGAGCAGAACCTCGCCAAGTACCACGAGCAGGTGCACTCGATCCTCAGTCCGAAGCTGCTGGCGTTCCGCGAGTTCCGGGCCAGCGTTCGCATGACGCTGTACCAGAAGTCGTTCATCATGCGCGGACTCGAGGAGGCGCTCGCCGAGACGGTCGCGCAGCTGCGGGTCCGTGGCCTCAAGGGCCTGCCGACGGGCCTCATGTTCCCGATCAACAACGGGTACCTGACCGTGTCGACGCTCGGCCAAGCCGCCCAGTTCGGCGGCGAGATCGTGCTCGGCACGATCATCGTCTCGGGTTACACGTACACGGTCTACTGGATCGCGACCCGCGACACCTCGTCGGGCGAGGACTGAGGCGATCTCGTCGGATCAGGCGCTGAACCGCCGCGGGTCGAGGAATGCGGCATCCGTGAAGTGCGGCTCGCCCACGACCGATTGCGCGACGAGCTCGCCGAGCGCCGATGCGTGCTTGAAGGAGTGCCCCGAGCAGCCGCCGCCGACGAAGACCCGAGGATGCTCGGTCGCGCCGATGAGGAACTGCCCGTCAGGGGTGTGCGCCATGATGCAGGTCGTCACGTCGGACGGCTCGGGCTCGAGGTCGGGGAACGTCGCGGCGACGAGATCGCGGATCTCATCGGTCTCGCCCGGATGCACGACCCGGTCGATCGCGTCGGGGTCGTCGGCGGTGAACGGGCCGTCGAACTCGGGACCGACCTTCGCGTCGAAGCCGCCGAACTCCCTGGGCGTCTTCGCGCCGTCGGCGGGTACCACGCCGTGCCCCCAGATCCACGTGTCGTGCCCGGGCACGCTGCGGATGAACACGGGCAGCCGGTCGAGATCGGCGGAGTGACCGTCGCGGGCACGGAACCACGTCATGATCACGCGGTGCGGGGTGAGCGGCAGTTCGGGCAGGAAGTGGCCGATCCACGGGCCCGAGGTCACGGCGACCTGCCGCACGCGGTACTCGGCGGCATCCGTTCGCACGGTGATGCCCTCGGCGTCGGGCTCGATGGCGACGACCCTCGTGCCGGTGAGGATCCGCGCCCCGGCTGCCCGCGCGGCGGCGGCCGCGGCGACGATCGCCGCCTCGGGGCGCAGGATTCCCGCCTCGGGATCCCACACGCCGACATCGCCCGGGTTCATGAGTGCGTGGGCGGGGAATCGCCTCGCGATCTCGTCGGCATCGAGTCGCTCGACGGGCAGGTCGTGCGCGGCGGCCGCCGCGAGCGTGCCCTCGATGATGTGGGAATCGGGCGGGCCGATCATGAGTCCGCCCGTCTCGAGGAACAGGCGCTCGCCAGCGGATGCCTCGAGCTCGCGCCAGAGGTCACGCGCACGCCGCGCGATGGGCGGTAGGCCCGGATGCTCGAGGCACGCGACCCGGAACAGGCGCGTCTTGCCGGTGGATCCGCCCCACGCGTTGCCCGGCTCGAACTGCTCGAACCCGATGACGTCGACCCCGCGCGTGGCGAGCCGCCACGCGGCGCTCGACCCGATCGCGCCGAGGCCGATCACCGCGACATCCGCGTCGAAGCCGCCCTGCTCGTCGGTCGTGTTCATCGTTCGATCTCTCCTCCCTCGATTCTCCCCCCGCGGGCCAGGCGGCGGTGGTTGCCGTGGACGCACCGTTCCCACTGCCGCCACGCGGCGTCGGCGTCGACGACCGCCCGGTTCCCGCCCGATGGATGCCGCGGCCAGTGCGCCCTGACGCTGTGCCTGCCGCCCTCGAGTGCTCGTCCGACGGCATTCGCCGGCATCTCGATGTGGAGCACGCCGTCGTCTTCGACCGGCTCGCCATGGAAGCGCAGCGCACTCGCACACGCCAGACGCCCGCCGAAGCGGCACGCCCGAATGGCGTCGGGATCGGCGTGCGGGAGCGCATACCAACCCTGACGGACCCGAACGACGCTGCCGTAGGCGACCAGCATGCGGACCATCTCGTCGTCGAGACCCATTCGCCGCAGATCGGATCTCGTCGCGATGCCACCGAGTTCTGCCATCTCGCGCCGGTATCTCACTGTTCGAGTCTCGACGTGGGCGAGTATGCGGTCACCCGACCAGCGCTGAATGAAGGAACCCGGAACCAGCATCCCCCTGTGGAGGCCGGGTCGACTCGCGGAAGCGCGGGCTGCCCGGTGGCTGCGCGGGCTGCCCGCCGGTGGCTGCGCCGGCTGCCCGGTGGTTGCGGAAACGGTTCGGCCTCTCGGCGACTCCTGAAATGAAGGACATTCTGAAGCGTCCTTCATTTCAGGAGTCCACGAGACCGAAGCAAATCCCTCAGCTCGGAGAAGCCGGCTTCGGCGTCCCGTGGGAGGTACGCTGGCCCCCGTGGCAGAGCCGTCGGTCAAGCGAGTCGCGATCCTCGACGATTACCAGGGCGTCGCACTCGATTCCGCCGACTGGTCGACGCTGCCGGGCGAGATCACGGTGTTCCGCGAGCCCCTCGGCGACGCGACCGCCGTCGTGCAGGCGCTGGCCGGATTCGACGTCATCGTCGCGATGCGCGAGCGCACGCCGTTCCCTCGCGCGGTGCTCGAAGCCCTGCCCGCGCTGCGGCTCCTCGTGACGACCGGCATGCGCAACGCGTCCATCGACCTCGCCGCCGCGCGCGACCTCGGCATCACCGTGTGCGGGACACGCGGTGGGACGACGCCGACGGTCGAACTCACCTGGGCGCTCATCCTGGGGCTGGTTCGCGACGTGGCATCCGATGATGCGGTCGTTCGCGACGGCGGATGGCAGACCGCGCTTCCCGGAGACCTCGACGGTGCGACGCTCGGGTTGGTCGGACTCGGGCGGCTCGGCCAGCGCGTCGCCGCGATCGGTCGCGCGTTCGGCATGCAGGTGATCGCGTGGAGTCCGCACCTCACCCCCGAGCGGGCGAAGGCGGCCGACGTCGGCGCCGTCGCCGTCGCGCGCGCCGAGCTCTTCGAGCGCGCCGACATCGTCTCGGTGCACATGGTGCTGAGCGACTCGACCCGCGGGCTCATCGGCGCCGATGACCTTCGGCGGATGCAGCCCGGAGCGCTCCTCGTGAACACGTCGCGGGGGCCGATCATCGACGAGGTCGCGCTTCGGCGGGCGATCGAGGAGGGCTGGATCGCGGGCGTCGGGCTCGACGTCTACGAGATCGAGCCGCTGCCCCCCGACCATTGGGTCCGCCGAGCGGATGCCCCGGGGCAGGCGCGCGTGCTGCGGTCGCCGCATATGGGCTACGTGACCCGCGGCAACTTCCGCACCTTCTATGGCGACGCCGTCGAGGACATCCTCGCGTTCGCGGCCGGCACCCCGGTCAGGGAACTCTCCGCCTGACTTCGGGCCAGACGACCGAGAACCGCTCGAAGAGGATCTCGTGCGTTTCGGACCATTCGAGTCCGATGGCCGCCGCCGCCCGCCGCCAGTAGCGGCTGTGGTTCTCACGCCATGACTCCAGCGACCGATCGTCTTCGCCCTCATCGAAGGCGAATGCCGCATCCACGCTCGAGAACGGACCGAGGCGAAGTTCGGTGCTCCGGAGCACGGCGCGGGGCGCACCGGTCGAGTCGCAGGCGATCCAGTGGCTGCCGACGCGGGGGAGCGGTTGCCCCTCGGCCTCGAACTCGGCGACGAGAGTCGCGGTCGCACGCTTGGTGCCGTCGAGCACGAGTGCGAGCAGCGCGTCGGTCAGTTCGGGGTGGTCGCCGAAGAACTCGGCCGTCGGCGGTTCGGGGTCGGTGGCATCGCCGGGATATGCGGCTCGGTATTCATTCCACATCGCGTCGGCGGCGGCTCGGTCGATCGGTGCGTTGCCCATGGCCTCAAGTCTCGCAGCGCCACCCCTCGGAGGTCCGATCCGAGGGACTACGCCAACTCGACCGCGGTACCCGTCGCCCGCAGCAACTCGATCTCCGCGGCATCCGCTCGTGCGCTGGTGATCACGACGTCGACGTCGGTGACGGAGCCGTATCGCCAGAGCGACACCGTGCCGAGCTTGCTCCGATCGGCGAGGAGCACCGTGTGGCCGCTGATGCGAAGCATCTCGCGCTTCACGTCGGCCTCTGATTGGTCAGGTGTGGTGAGGCCGTGCTCGACCGAGAGGCCGTTCGTCCCGAGAAAGGCGGTATCGACGTGGATGTCGCGAAGGCTGCGCAGGGCGAAGCTGTCCACTTCTCCCAGCGTGACGGGACGGACGCGGCCACCGAGGGTGATGACGGTGGCATTGGGCCGCTGTGCCAGGAGGACCGCGACCGGCAGCGAGTTCGTGAACACCGTCAGCGGCACATCGTCGGGGAGCGACTCCGCGAGCAGCAGCGACGTGGATCCCGATTCGATGAAGATGGATCCTCCCGGGGGCACGTGGGCCACCGCCGCCCCGGCGATCGCTCGCTTCTCGGCGGAGAAGGTGGTGCGCTCGGTCACCCGCGGTTCGATGAGTGTTCGATCCACTGGAACCGCCCCGCCGTGCGTCCTGCGGATTACGCCCGACTCCTGGAGCGAGTTCAGGTCCTGACGGATGGTCTCGGTGCTCACTCCGTACTCGGTGGCGAGCGACGACACCTCGACGCGTCCCGCCGCCCGCACCCGTTGCAGGATCTCGTAACGACGCTCATCGGCGAACACCTTCTCGTCGGTCACCGTGCCTCCGCTCTGGGTTTGCTTGGGTTTCCGCCACAGTATCACTGCCGTTGATTGGGGTCACTTGTGATTGGCCGCGTTGACAACTTGCGGTCACCTGTGTTTGGCTGTGATTCCCTTCCATTCAAAGGTGAACCATGAGACATGAAGCTGTCGTGATCGGACTCGGTGCCGCCGGTGCCGGCGCCCTTTGGGCGCTTGCGCGCCGCGGGGTCAGCGTGGTCGGCATCGAGCAGTTCGACATCGCACACGACCGCGGATCTTCGCATGGCCGATCCCGCCTGTTCCGCGGCGGCGCCGCCGAAGGCGTCGCCTACGTCGACCTGGCACGCCGATCGCTCGAGATCTGGCGCGATCTCGAGGCCAGCGCCGGGGTCGAGCTCGTCAGCCTCGTCGGCGGCGTCACCATCGCGACCGCCGAATCCGAGCTCCTGCGCCGCACTGAAACGGCCATGCGCGAACGGGAACTGCCGGTCGATGTCTTCGATGCCGATGAACTCCGCCGGCAATTCCCGCAGCACCGCATCCGCGATGAGGATCGCGGTCTCTTGGATGCCGCCACGGGCGTCGTCCGGCCTGAGCTCGCCATCACGACCGCCATCGATGCCGCCGTCGCTGCGGGAGCCGTGGTGCACGGAGGCATCCGAGTCGATCGCATCGAACAGCTGGCAGGTGGCGGACACCGGATCATGCTCGACGATGGCGATGAGATCGAGACCAGCCGCGTGATCGTGGCGGGCGGAGCCTGGACGGGCCGGTTGGTTCCCGAGCTTTCGAGTGACTTCATCGTGCGACGCGCCGTGCTCAGCTGGTTCCAGCCGAAGCCGGGTCGCGAGTCCGAGTTCCTGCCCGACCGCTTCCCCGTCTTCACCCGCGAAGACCAGTCGGTGACCGGCTGGGGCGCACCGACGATCGACGACTACGGCGTGAAGATCGGGCTGCACGATCAGGCGGGGTACGAGATCGACGACCCCGCGGCGAACCGTGCCGACGTTGCAGCGTGGGAACTCGAGGGCGTCGAGGCGTTCTGCGCTCGGCAGTTCGACGGCCTCGAGCCGGTGGCGCGGCATCCGCGCGGCTGCATGATCACGGTCACGCGCGACGAGCACTTCTCGATCGGCACGCTCGAGTCCGGTGTCGTGCTCCTCGCTGCGTGCTCAGGGCACGGGTTCAAGCACTCGGCCGCAGTCGGCGACCTGGGTGCCCGACTCGCCATCGACGAGGACCCCGAGCTCGACCTCAGCCTGTTCGACCCGTATCGATTCCGCACGACCCAGCAGTAGCCCAACCAACCACAACCATTGGAGTAGAAACACATGAAGCGCAAGCACTTGCTGTCGACCGCCGTCGCGGGCCTCGCCGCGGTCGGCCTCCTCGCCGGATGCGCCGGGCAGCCGGCGGAAGCCGACGGCGACGCCGCCGTGGCCGACGCCGGCTACGAACTCGCCGGCGGGGACAACACCCTGCAGCTGCTCGTCATCGGAGACGCCGCGCCGTTCGCGTCGGTCAACGACGACGGCGACTACGAGGGATTCGATGTCGCGCTGCTCACGGAGGTCACCGAGCGCCTCGATCTCGACCTCGAGATCCGGTCGCAGGAGTTCGACACGATCCTGCCGACCGTGGCCATCGGGCAGGCGGATGCCGCGGCATCCTCGATCGCCGACACCGATGAGCGGCGCGAGACCGTCACATTCTCCCTGCCCACGTACACCGGCGTGATGTCGGTCACCGTTCGGGAGGACTCCGACATCGCCGACGAGAACGACCTTCCCGGCCGCAAGGTCGGCGTCATCTCGGGAAGCCGCAACGCCGAGTACGCCGAGCAGTACTTCACCGAGTCGGAGCTCATCTACTTCCCGGCTGAGTCGCCGCTGTTCAACGCCCTGCAGTCGTCGACGATCGATGCCGCATTCTTCGACGGCCAGGTCGCCGACAAGTACGTCCAGCAGTACGACGTGAAGATCGTCTTCTCGGGCGTCAACGACGACAACCGCGGTGCGGCCATCGTGCTGAACCAGGATGCCGAGAAGCTCCGTCAGGACATCAACGCGACGCTGCGCGAAATCCTGGACGACGGCACCTACCAGGAGATCTTCGAGACGTGGGTGACGACGGAGTCGGTCGAGCCGCAGCTCGACTTCCTCACGAAGTACTACGCCGAGCACCCGAGCGACGACTACCCCAACGAGTGATCGGGAGCGGCTGGGCCGGCAACGTCGGCCCAGCCGCACCCCTGACGGAACGGAGCGGACATGGGCGATTTCCTCGGCATGTTCTTCAATTGGGAGTACATCTTCAAGGTGCTCCCCGACCTGGTGCTCGTCGGCCTGGTGAACACGCTCATGCTTGCCGCGGCCGCGACCATCATCGCGCTGTTCATCGGCATGCTGGTGTCGATGGCGCTGCTCTCCAAGCGACGGTGGCTCCGGGTCCCGGCGCAGGTCTACGTCGACGTCCTTCGCGGGCTCCCGACGATCCTCACCATCTTCCTCATCGGGCAAGGACTGCCCTACGCCGGGTTCACGTTCCTCGGTACGAGCGCATACCCGTACGGCATCGCCGCCCTCGGGCTCATCGCCTCGGCCTACACCGCGGAGATCTTCCGCTCCGGGATCCAGGCCGTGCACCATGGCCAACTCGAAGCCGCTCGAGCTCTCGGCATGCCGTACGGCACCGCCATGAGCCTGATCGTCGTACCTCAGGGCGTACGCAATGTACTGCCCGCCCTCACGAACCAGTTCATCAGCATCGTGAAGGATACGAGCCTCGTCTACGTCCTGGGCCTCGGAATCGGCGAGCGCGAGCTCTACCGCATCGGCCAGGACATGTCGCAGCGGGTCGGCAACCTGTCACCGCTCGTCGCGGCCGGAATCATCTACCTGCTCATCACCGTGCCGCTCACGCACCTCGTCAACTGGCTCGACCGGCGCCTCCGTTCCGGCAAGGTTCCCGTCGTGGTCGAGCAACCCGCCGATGCCGAGCCCACCGCCCAGAGGACGTTCGCATGACCACCACCATTGCGCCAGGCACGACCGCCGTCAGCGTGCGGAACCTCCGGAAGAGCTTCGGCCAGAACGAGGTGCTGAAGGGCATCGATCTCGATATCCGCCAGGGCGAGGTCGTGTGCATCATCGGCCCATCGGGTTCGGGCAAGTCGACGTTGCTCCGGAGCCTCAACCTTCTGGAGGAGCCGACCGCGGGCACGGTGCTCATCGGCGAGACCGACCTCACCGCGAAGGGCACCGACATCAACGAGGTGCGCCGACGCGTCGGCATGGTCTTCCAGAGCTTTAACCTCTTCCCGCATCTCACGGTCGAGCGCAACATCACCATCGCGCTCGAGCGAGTTCGCGGCATCAAGGGTGCCGAGGCCCGGCGAATCGCGGGCGAACGGCTGGCAGACGTCGGCCTCGCCCAGAAGGCGACTGCACGCCCCGCAAGCCTCTCGGGTGGGCAGCAGCAGCGCGTCGCGATCGCGCGTGCGCTCGCGATGGCCCCGGAGATCATGCTCTTCGACGAGGTCACGAGCGCACTCGACCCCGAGCTCGTCAAGGGCGTCCTGAACATCATGACCAAGCTCGCCGAGGGCGGCATGACCATGATCGTCGTGACCCACGAGATGGGCTTCGCACGGCAGGTGGCCGACCGCGTCATCTTCATGGACCGGGGTCAGGTCGTCGAGTCGGGAACCCCCGATGCGATCTTCAACAGACCCGAGTCGCCCCGACTGCAGGCATTCCTCTCCGAGGTGCTCACATGAGCGGCGCGAACGTGCCGGTCACGCCGAGCGCCTGGCCGAGGCCGCTGCCGACGGTCAGAGTCGTGGGGCCCAACCCCGCCATGGATCGACTGCAGGTCGTCGACACGCTGAAGCCCGGGGCCGTCCACCGGGCGACGGAGGTTGCCGCACGGGCCGGCGGCAAGTCGTTCATCGTGGCTCGCACGCTTCGCCGGCGCGGCGTCGGCGTCGCGATGTACGGATTCCTCGGCGGAGTCATCGTCGACCTGGCCGCGGCGGAGTGCCGCGCGCTCGGCATCGACGACCGGCACACGAGGGTGAAGGAGTCCACTCGGATCACTCCGGTGATCGTGGAGGCCTCCACTGGGCGATCCACCGTCATCAACGAGCCGGGGCCCAGGATCGAGCCGGCGGAGGACGCCGTGTTCCGTGAGTCCCTCGTCGCCGACCTTTGCGCCGGCGACGTGATCGTGTGCACCGGCAGCTTGCCGCCGGGGGTCGACACGGGCCTGTACGCGACGATTGCGCGGGAGGCCGCCGCACGTGGAGCCTACGTGGGCGTCGATGCGAGCGGCGACTCCCTCCGGCTCGCCCTCGAAGCGGCCCCGTGGCTGGTCAAGTGCAATCGTGCCGAGTTCACCACCGTGCACGGGCTTGCCGCGGATGCGGACGACGCGGAGGTCGTCGCCGCGATGTCGGCCCAAGTCGAGCGAGGCAGCACCCTCGTGATCGTGACCATGGGAGCGGCGTCGTTCCTCGCCGCCACGCACGACGGAATCTGGAGGGTCGGGGTCCCGGTGACCGAGGTTGTGAACGCCACGGGCTCGGGCGACACCTTCCTCGGCTGCTTCGTCGCAGCAGTGGCCCGCGGCGACGGATTCGCCGACGCCCTGCGCGACGCCACCGCCGGCGGGGTCGTGAACGCGGGTCAGCTCGAAGCGGGGCTGCAGCCCCATGCCGAGCTCGAGCCGTTCCGGTCGCAGGTGACGTTCGCGGTCGAGCCTGCTGTCGTGGGGGTTCCGTGACCATCACGCTCGGGCTGGACATCGGCACAACACGCATGAAGGCCGTGGTCTACGACGCGGCCGCGGGCATGGCCATGGCGAGCGTCTCGCTGGCGACGCCCGTGGTTCGGGATGCCGCGGGCGACCGCCGGGACCCCGAGGCGGTGTGGCTCAGCACGGTCGAGCTCTGCCATCGGCTCGCCCACGAGGGTGCGCCGCTCGATCGCATCGACGGCGTCTCGGTCGCTGCCGTCGGCGAGGAGATCGTGTTCCTCGACGAGCAAGGGCGGTCGACGGGTCCCGTGTCGTGCTGGTACGTCGACCATTCGTCCGACGTCGACGACGTGACGGCTCCGCCTCACGCACTCGCGAGCTGGTACGCCGTGCGGGCCGCGATTCGTGGAGAGGATCCTGCCGTCCGTTCGGCGGTCGCCTTCACCGACTTGGGCAGCTCGGTGCTCCTGCGCCTCGCCGGGGCCCGGCTGCCGATCATGGACCGCACGCATGCCTGCCGCACCGGGCTGCTCGACGCGGATCACGGTGGATGGTCGTCGGCTCGGCTCGCGTCATCCGGCATCGCGCACCTCCGCACACCCGAGCTCGTCGACAGCGGCGCGCGGATCGGGGTCGTCGATGCCGGCGCTGCCGAGGAGCTCGGCATCCCGGCGGACATTCCGGTGCGCGCCGGCGCACACGACCACCTCTGCGCCGCCCTCGCGGCAGGCGTGAGTGAGCCGGGTGACGTCCTCCTCTCCGTCGGCACGTCGGAGAGCCAGCTCATGCTCGTCGATGCCTCGTGGCCCGAGGTCGCAGCCCTCGAACGCCCGGGCCTGGAGGTCGGCTACTTCGTCGATGGCAGGCTCCGATACCTGCACGCGGCGCGTCCCTCGGGTCGCCGGGTCGCCGACCTCGTCGCTGCCGACCCGGCCGGGCGTGGCATCGCCGAGATGTACGCGGCGCTCAGCGCGATCATCGACCCCACGGCATCCGATGCGCCCGTGCTGCTCCAGAACGCCGAGGGGATCGACCCCTCAGCGGCGGCGTTGTTCCATGAGCTGCATCGCCAGGCGACGGATGCCGCGGAGCTGACCTCGATGCTGGAGCAGGCCGCCGGCCGACCGGCCGGTCGGATCCGCATCACCGGCTCGCCCGTGCAGCACGAGATCTGGCGGCGGCTGCGACGCTCGACCGCCGGGCGACCGGTCGAGTTCGTCGGCGTCGAGGAGCCCTCCGCCGTCGGCGCCGGCATCCTGGCCGCTTCCGCGGCATCCCGTCGCCCGGCATCCCGTTCCGCGGCATCCCGCCTCGAGGCGACGCGATGACGCGGGTCGGCACGCGCGCGCTCATCGACGCGTCGCGAACCGCGGGTATCGGCACCGCCGCGCTCAACGTCATCCAGATCGAGCACGCCGAAGCCATCGTCGAGGGCGCGGAGCGCGTCGGCGCCCCGGTCATCCTCCAGCTCAGCGAGAACGCCGTGCGCTACCACGGTGCGCTGGAGCCGATCGCCGCAGCCTGCAGGAACGTCGCGGAACAGGCATCCGTGCCCGTCGCCCTGCACCTCGACCACGCGACGACCGCCGAACTGTGCCATCGAGCCGCCGACGCCGGGTTCGACTCGGTGATGATCGACGCATCGGCAGCACCCTGGAGCGAGAACGTCGCGATCACGGCTGAGATCGCCGTGTGGGGCCACGACCGAGGGCTCTGGATCGAGGCGGAGATCGGCGAGGTCGGAGGAAAGGGCGCGCACGTCACCGGTGCGCGCACCGACCCGGTCCAGGCCGAGCGCTTCGTGGAGCAGACAGGGGTCGATGGCCTCGCCATCGCCATCGGATCGTCGCATGCCATGCGCACTCGAGACGCGACGCTCGACCTCGACCTACTCGCGCGAATCCGCGCTCGCGTCGCCGTTCCGCTCGTCCTGCACGGCTCGTCGGGGGTCTCCGATGCGGGGATCGCCGAGGCCATCGACGCCGGCATCACGAAGGTCAACGTGGCCACGCAGCTCAACATCGCCTTCACGGGAGCGGTGCGCACCCTGCTCACCGACGACGCCGGTCTGGTCGACCCGCGCACGTACCTCGGGGCCGGGCGCGACGCGGTCGCACGCCGGGCCGCCGAACTCATCACCACCATCAATCGCACGCACGCTCAGCAGGAAGAGAAAGTAGGAATCGCATGACGACGCTCACGACTCGCGCCTTCGGTCGGACCGGATGGCAGACCACCACCGTCGGACTCGGCGCCTTCGCCATCGGCGGACCCGCATGGTCGTACGGATGGGGCGCGCAGGACGATGACGAGTCGGTCGCCACCATCCGCTCGGCCGTCGAACAGGGAATCAACTGGATCGACACCGCAGCGGTGTACGGGCGCGGGCATTCGGAACGCGTCGTCGGTCGGGCGATCTCGGCGTTCAGCGCCGAGGAGCGGCCCCTCATCTTCACCAAGGGTGGCCTGGTCTGGTCGGACGACGACACGCTCGAAACCGGCGAACGGAAGGTCGGTCACCCGGCGAGCCTGCGGCGCGAGGTCGACGACTCGCTCGAACGTCTCGGTGTGGACGTCATCGACCTCTATCAGATGCACTGGCCGGCTCAGGACGGCACGTCGCTCGAGGACTACTGGGGGACGCTGGTCGAGCTTCGCGACGCCGGAAAGGTTCGCGCCATCGGACTCTCGAATCACGACGTCGACGAGCTCGAGCGTGCCGAGCGAATCGGCCACGTGGACTCGCTGCAGCCGCCGTTCTCGGCCATCCATCGTGGAGCGGCCGCCGACGTCATCCCGTGGTGTGCCGCCAACGGCACCGCCGTCATCGTCTACAGCCCCATGCAGTCGGGCCTGCTGACCGGGTCGATGACCGCCGAACGCGTCGCGGCGCTTCCGTCGAACGACTGGCGCTCCCGGCACGAGGACTTCCGTGGCGAAGGGCTGCGACGCAACCTGGCCGTCGCGGACGCCCTCGGCGAGATCGCCTCGTCGCGCGGCGTCACCACCGCGGAGGTCGCGATCGCCTGGACGCTTGGTTTCCCGGGGGTGACCGGGGCCATCGTCGGCGCACGCCGACCCGAGCAGATCCGTGGTTGGCGGTCGGCCGGTGACATCGAGCTGACCGAGGACGAGTACCGCGCGATCACCGACGTCATCGAGCGGGAGGGCTGCGGCGAGGGACCCTCGCTCCCCGCCGTCTCGCTCTCCGCGCGCTGAGCGGCGTCGTCGCCGGCGATCCGCATTCACCGCTCGCCGGCGGCGCCCGCTCCCGGTCGGTAACGACCTGCTGGTGCGCATGCCGCGGACGGCGTCCAAGGCAGCGTCGCTGCGTACGGTGCGCGAATGGCTCCCGCGGCTCGCGCCGGGCCTGAGCTTGCAGGTGCCCGACCCGGTCCACGCGGGTTCACCGTCGCCCGAGTACACGCTCGAGTGCGCGGTCTACCGTTGGATCGACGGATCCGCGCCCGACGCACGCAGTGTCGACGACTGGACGTCGTTCGGCGCCCACCTCGCGGGGTTCGTCGGCGAGCTTCACGGCCTCGACCTCATGGGCACCGCGTCTTGGGCATCCCGTACTACTGGCAGACCTTCCACGAGTTCGTCGCCGAGTGCCGGTCGAGACTCGAGGCCATCCTGACTTCTGCCAGCCCGGCGACCATCCCCGGGTTCTAATCGTCGAGGCTCTGCGCGACGCGAAGCCACGGCACGGAGGCATCAGGCCGCGCGGCCGGGCCCCGCGCCTCGCCGTCGCAGCGGACGACGACGGCCCAATCCTCGAGCGAGGTGCCGGCCGCCTCGAGCCGGTCGCGCACGCGGCGCACGGCCTTCGCCGACGGTTCGCCCCGAACAGACACGTGCGCCATGTGGGTCTCGGCGATCGCCGCAGCCGCGCGCACGAGCGGGTAGGGAAGGCTGAGTCGACGACCCATCGACCGGATCAGCTCGGCACCGCGCTGATCGTGGCCGTGGGAGCTGATGCGGCCGTTCCGGTGCCGCGTCGTGTCGGGTTTGCCGAGGTCGTGGAACAGCGACGCGAGCACGAGCAGTGCGCGCCGATCGGCATCGAAGCCCTGCTCGTCCGCATGGGCCGCGGCGAGGTCGGCGGCCCACAGCGAGTGCACGAGCACGTCGCCCTCGGGGTGCCAGTACGGGTCCTGCGGCGTCTCCGCGAGTGCGGCCAGCTCGGGAACGGCGTCGAGGATCGCGTCATCCCGGATCGCTTTCGACGGCACCGCGTCCTCACGCGCGATGCGAAGCAGTGCGGCTCCGACGTCTCGATCCGAACGGATGCCGCGACCAGCCATCTCAGCACTCTGCACGCTGGCGCGCCGACCCGCAACGGCCCGCCGCCGCGCGCGGCGGTGACATCCGTCGACTAAGCAGGCATGCTGGGCGAATGGGCACCGTGACGATCTCCTTCGAAATGACCCTCGACGGCGTGTTCGACCAGATGGAGCACTGGTTCAACGTCGATGATCCGGAACTCGTGCGGCACTCCGACGAGCTGGTCTTCGGTGCCGACGCGGTGCTGCTCGGGAGGGAGAGCTACGAGTTCTTCCGCGAGTACTGGCCCGCGCAGACCGACGACCGCGGCTTCGCCGCGCACTACAACGCGCTGCCGAAGTACGTCGCCTCGACGACGCTCGAGGGGCCGCTCGACTGGAACGCCACCCTCATCGAGGGCGACGTGGCCGAGGCAGTGCGGGGCCTTCGCGACCGGTACACGTCGATCATCTCGCACGGCTACGGAGGCTTGGCCGCCGAGCTCGTCGACGCCGGCCTGGTCGACGAGATCCACGCCGGCATCCATCCGTTCCTGGTCGGCAATGCCGAGCACCGGCTGCGCACGCCGCACCCCGTCGGCCTGCGACTGCTCGACCTGAAGGCGTACGAGTCGGGCATCATCGCCGCGAGGTACGCGCCGGCCTGACCGACGGACGGGTCAGGGCTGCGCCGTCAATCCGAGACGCGAGCGCTCACGACGCTGATCGTGTCGCCGTCGACGCGCACGACGCAGCGGAGTTGGGCGTGATCGGCGTCGCCGGAGTCGTCGACGGAGGTCACGGTGCCCGACACGCGGTGGCCGTCGTCGGCCTCGGTGACCCGCAAGGACTGCGCGACGTCGATCTCGGAGTGCCCGCGGGACTCGAGCAGGCTCTCGATGGCCGGCCTGCACATCGATTCCACGGTCGCGGGTGACTGCGAGCCCGCCATGACGACGCCGGCGATCACCGCCGCCCCGCCGACGACGACCACGACGGGCACGGCGATGCGCATCCACAGGGGCACTCGCGCGAGCCGAGCGGACTGCTTCTCGGGAGCCTTTGTCGCGGGCTCGCCTGTTTCAGGTGTCATGGGAGGAAGCTACGCCGCACGCGGCCTCGCGGCATCCGTATGCTGCACGGATATCCGTCGACGTCAAGGCCGGTCTGCATCTCTGGCATGCTTCGTAGCATCGAGGAATGTTCTTCTTCATCGGCGTCTTCCCGCGTGAGCGCGAGGTTGCGTCCGCGAGGTTCCGCTGCGACCACTGCCATGAGGATGTCGCCCAGCACTTCGTCGAGAGCGGAAGCCGTCTCTGGCTGTTCTTCATCCCGCTGTTCACCTTCGGCCGCCGCTACGTCATGATCTGCTCGAACTGCGGATGGACCACCGAGGTCAGTCCCGACATGGCGAAGCGCGTCACCGACCTCGCGGCGCACAACCGGTAACCGCCTCTGGTGGTCGAGTCGTGCGTTCGGATGACACGGGCGAACGGATGCCGCGAGCCGACGTCGTCGGGCTGCGGATCCCGCGGCCCGACGGCGCGGTGATCGCGGCGGAGCTCATCGGCCCGGCGGGGCATCCGCTCGTGCTGCTGGTCGCCGGCGGCGAGTCGTCGATGGACTGGTGGCGCCCCGAATTCTGCGACCTGCTCGTGGACCGCGGGCTTCGGGTCGCGCGGTACGACCAGCGCGGCTTGGGGGAGACGACGCTCGGGCCGATGGGCACGCGGCATGACGGGCTGGCCGTTGCGGTCGGTGATGCGCTCGCCGTGCTCGACGCGGCCGGCGCGGGCGAGGCGCACTGGCTGGGGTTCTCGGCGGGCGGGTGGGTGTGCCAGCTGGCCGCGCTCGACCACCCCGACCGGGTGCGTGCCCTGACGCTCGTGTCGACGACGCCGACCATGTTCGGGGGCGACGCCGACCTGCCCGGACCGGTCGCACGGCTGCGTGAGGCGTGGGCGAACCCGCCTCCCGATCCTGATTGGAACGATGCCGACGCGGTGATCGAGCACCATGTCGAGATCGATCGCGACTACGCGGGCGACGAGTTCGACGAGGCCCACGACCGGGGGATCTGGACCGACACGGTGCGCCGGTCGCCGGGCATGCACCGCGACGAGGACGGAACGGTCGAGTTCGAGGATGCCCCCCGCTGGCGGGAGCGGCTGAGCGAGATCCGCCTGCCGACGACGGTCGTGCACGGCACCACCGATCCGATGTTCCCGATCGGCAACGGCGAGGCGCTGGCGCGCGACATCCCGGGCGCCCGGCTCGTGGCGATACCGGGCGGCGGGCACGAGTTGCCACCGAGCGCGTGGCCGTTCGTGGTGGACGCGGTCGCCGGCCTGTGAGGCCGCCTCCGATCCGCACAGGAACCCCGGTGCACTCCGAACGGGGGCCTGCGCAGAGCCGAGGATTCATCGAGAATCGGAATGTCGGCCCCGCGTTTCCGACCGACGTGGGCGGCCACGTGATACCAGGACACGGATCATGACCATGGGAGTGCAGCGGAACACGACGGACGACCAGCCTGCGCTCACGCGAGGACCGACGGGCCGCGCGGCTCCGCGGCATCCGGTCACTGCTGTCGTCGCCGTCGTCGGGATCGGAATGCTGACCCTGGCCGGATGCACCGCCGGCACGCCGGCCGAGGATGCCGCCGAGACCGGCACTGGCACCGACATCTCGACGCCGGCCGCGTTCGACGCTGACACGGTTGCGCAGTTCGACGCACTCGTCCGCGAGTTCCAAGACGTCAACCAGACCCCCGGCGTGCTGGTCGGCGTGTGGAGCCCGCAGGGAACGTACGTGTCGGCGACCGGCACATCCGACCTCGCAACCGGAACCCCGCTCGAACCCGACATGCAGTTCAAGATCGCCAGCCAGACGAAGACGTTCACCGGCAACCTCATCCTGCAGCTCGTCAGCGAGGGCGAGGTCGACTTCGACGACCACATCTCGGAGTGGGTCGAGGGCGTGCCGAACGGCGACGAGATCACGATTCGTCAGCTGCTCAACCACACAAGCGGGCTCGCCAACGGCTTCACGGCCCCGACGATCCAGGCGAAGACGCCCGAGGGATGCACCGTGGAGGAACTCCTCACGCTCGAGGCCGAGTTCCCGCCGATCGCCGAGCCCGGTGAGGAGTGGTCGTACAGCAACTACGGCTTCAACCTGCTCGGGCGCGTGGTGGAGGTGGTCGAGGGCGAGGACCTGAGCACGGTGCTCGAGCGGCGCATCACCGAGCCGCTGGGGATGACCCGCACATCCCTGGTGACGTCGGGCAACGGGCTGACCGAGCCGTTCACCCGCGGCTACGGCGCGGGCGAGCTCGGCCCCACCCAGGCGGCGACGGCCGAGAACGATGCGACCTGGGTGCCGCTGTCGTGCCTGTGGGCCCACGGGGGCATGGTCTCGACGCTCGAGGATCTGCACGTCTGGCTGAGCTCGATGTCGACGCTGGTCTCGCCCGAGGTGTGGGAGGAGGCGAACGCCGAACCGGTGCCCTTCGTGTTCGAGGGCGACTACAACGGCCCGGGTGAGTGGTTCAACGCGCTCGGCTTCGTCGTGACCGGCGGGTTCGTCGTCGCCGAGGGCAGTTTCGCCGGGTACGAGTCGTCGACGATGTACTCGCCCGAGCTCGATACGACGATCGCCGTGGTGACGACGAAGATCTGGAACGCCATCACGCCGCCGCCCATGATGCAGGCCCTCGCCATGACGCTCTACGGCGACGAGGTCGACTTCGGGCTCACCATCGAGCAGGCGATGGAGCCGAACCTCTCGATCGGCACGGCGGCCGAGTAGATCGGCAGTGGCCGCTGTGCCCGAATGGGTCACACTGGAGAGGTGACCTTGGAGGAGCGTCGCGACGGAGCGGTCGTCATCGACCGGCTCGTGGCGGCGATGAATGATCACGACCTGGATCGGATGGTCGCGCTCTTCCACCCTGCGTACGACAGCCGGCAGCCGGCTCACCCCGGCCGAGCGTTCGTCGGACGCGAGCAGGTTCGGGCGAACTGGGCTGCGATGTTCGGCGGCATTCCCGACTTCAGGGCGGAGGTGGTTCGCTCGGTGCAGGACGGCGACCTGAACTGGAGCGAGTGGGTCTGGCGTGGCATCCGATCGGATGGGCAGCCGTTCGAGGTTCGCGGTGTCACCCTCTTCGAGATCCGCGACGGACTCATCGTCGCGGGGACGCTGTACGTGGAGGACGTGGAGCGCGCGCCGCTGGGGATCGAGGACGCGGTCGAGGGCATGTCGGGCGCCCGCCCTGAGTGAGGTCGGATCGGCATGGTCGAGCTCTCCGACGACGACTTCGAGCGAATGGTCGGCGAGGTGTTCGACGCTCCGGTTTGCTGCGAGATCGCGTTGTGCGGGGCGACTGCAGCCAGCGGCATCCGTGAGCCCCGCACTCCTGAAAACTAGGACGTTCGGGAATGGAACGCCGGGCAGCGAATGGGCCGGGCCGCTGGTATCATGCTGATACCAGCGCGCTGGACTGGGCCCCGACGGGAGGAACTGCCATGGCGATGACGCTGCGTCTTGACGAGCACCACGACCGCCTGCTCGAGGCTCTCGCCGCGAAGCTCGGGCGCTCGAAGACCGAGGTCGTCGAGATCGCCCTCGATGAGCTCGCGGCTCGAGCCGACAAGTCGGCTCGTACGCGGGCCGCCTTCGACCGCATTCGTGCCCGCGACGCGGAGCTCCTCGACCGCCTCGCTCAGTGACGGAGTTCCTCGATCCTGAAGACGTGGAGGCTCTCCTCGAGGAGGAGGGCTTCCACTTCAAGGACGGCGGGCGCGGCCGAAATCTGCTGCTCTCGGCGCTTGCCGCACCGATGCCGGTGTTCGGCGAAGACGTACATCCGACCCTCGATGAGAAGGCAGCGACGCTCCTACTGGCGGTGATGCGCAATCACGCGCTCGCCGACGGCAACAAGCGCCTCGCGTGGCTGGTGACGGCCGCGTTCCTCGAGCTCAACGGCGTCGACCTGGTGGTCGACGACGTCGATGCAGCGGATCGGTTCCTGCGCTCGGTCGCGTCGGGAGACGTCGAACCGGCAGACGTCGCGGAGTGGGTTCGACAACGGATGAATCCGCTCGCGTAGCGGCGACACCACACCACCCCTGCCCTGAGGTTGGGTCACGCCTCGAGCTGATCGCGACGTCGGGAGAGGGTGGCGGCCTCGGCGGTGTTGCCGGCGAGGGCGATGGCCCGATCGAAGGCCTGCCGGGCATCCGCACGGCGACCCACGCGACGAAGCAGTTCTGCCCGAGTGGCGTGAAAGGCGTGGTAGGCGTCGAGTGCGGAGCCGAGGGGCTCGATGATCTCCAGCGCGGCATCCGCCCCCTCGACCTCGGCGACGGCGACCGCGCGGTTGAGGGCGACGATCGGCGAGGGATCGAGACGCACGAGCTGGTCGTAGAGCGCGAGCACCTGCGACCAGTCCGTGTCGTCGGCGGTCGGTGCGTCGGTGTGCACGGCGTTGATCGCCGCGAGCAGTTGGTAGCGGCCGGGCGCAGCTGCGGCATCCAGTCGCTCGCGCACCAGCCGATGTCCTTCGGTGATGAGTGAGGCGACCCACACCGTGCGGTCCTGCTCGGCGAGCGGCGCGAGCGACCCGTCGGCGGCGATGCGCGCCGGCCGACGCGCCTCGGTGAGCAGCATCAGGGCGAGCAGGCCCGCGACCTCGCCGTCGTCGGGGAGCAGCTCGCGGACGAGCCGGGTCAGCCGGATCGCCTCGGCGGTGAGGTCGGCTCGGAGCGGGTCGGTGTCGGCGCTGGTCGCGAGGTAGCCCTCGTTGAAGACGAGGTACAGCACGGCGAGCACTCCGGTCACGCGCCTCGGCAGGTCGGCGGATGCGGGGACGCGGTAGGGGATGCGCGCGGCCGCGATCTTGCCCTTCGCCCGCGTGATCCGCTGACCCATGGTGGTCTCCTGAACGAGGAAGGCGCGTGCGATCTCGGCGACGGTCAGGCCGCCGACCAGGCGCAGCGTGAGCGCGACGCGCGCCTCCATCGACAGGGCGGGGTGGCAGCAGGTGAAGACCAGTCGCAGCCGGTCGTCGTCGATGGCGCCGAGCGGCTCTGGCGGGTCGTCGTCGTGCAGCATCAGCGCCTCCCGGTGCTTGTCGGCGCGCCGCTGCTCGCGCCGGATGCGGTCGACCGCCTTGTGGTTCGCGGTGGTCGTGAGCCATCCGCCGGGGTTGGGCGGCACACCGTCGGCCGGCCAGCGCTCGACCGCGATCGCGAACGCCTCGGCCGCGGCATCCTCGGCCACATCGAGATCACCGAATCGCCGGGCGAGCGAGGCGACCACCCGGGCCCACTCCTCGGAGTATGCGCAGGCGAGGGCCGCCTGCGCGTCAGGGTCGCTGCCGCTCACGCCGTCGATCACGCCTCCGACGCCGGCGGCGGCAGCACCGGCCGCACCTCGAGGCGCCGATTGCAGGCCTTCGACCCCTCGGCCATGAGCTCGAGCGCGATGTCGAGGTCGGGCGCCTCGATGATCCAGAGGCCGGCCATGTGCTCCTTCGACTCGATGAACGGGCCGTCGGTGAAGATGGGCTGCTCGCCGCGGCCGTCGATGACCGTGGCGGTGCTGGGTGCGGCGAGGCCCGCCGCGAAGACCCAGTGCCCTCCGGCACGGAGCTTCTCGTTGAACGCGTCGATCGCGACCATCTCCTCGGGAGTGCCCGAGTTCGTGCGGTCGTCGATCACGGAGACCAGGTACTGCATGTCACACCTCCTGCATGTCTCGGCTGCGGCATCCGTTCATGCATACACGGGCCGACCGACCGGCCGGAAGGTCTGCGCGGTGATGCCGGCGGGGAACGTGCGCGACTCGAGCAGTTCGAGCGCGACGTCGGGCCCGTCGTCGGCGAACAGTCGGATGCCGCCGCCTCCCACCACCACCGGGAACACGATCAGCGTCAACTCGTCGACGAGGCCGCGCTCCAGCAGCCATCGGATGAGCTGTCCGCTGCCGTGCACCTGCAGCTCACCGCCGGGCTTCGCCTTCAGCTTGCGAACCGCCGACTCGAGGTCGTCTCCCGGCAGCACGGTGGTGCCGGCCCAGGTCGCGTCGCTCATGGTGTTCGACGCAACGTACTTCGGCCGCGAGTTCAGCGACGACACGAACGGGCTGTCGTCGGTGCGCACTCCCCAGTACCCAGCGAAGAGGTCGCAGGTTCGCCGGCCGAACAGGAACGCGTCGGCACGCAGGTAGGAGTCGCCGATGAACTGCTCCGCCTCAGGGTCGTCGATGCCCATCGCCCATCCGCCGCGTTCGAAGCCGGGGTCGAGCACCGGGTCGTTCCCGCCGTTCGCCTGCATCACGCCGTCGACGGTGACCTGGGTGTTGGTGACGAGTCGCATGATCGAATCCCTCCCGTGGCCACCCCTCGTGGGCGGCCTCTCATCACTGCCACGAACGGGGATGCCTCGATTCGACAGGTCGGCGAAAGATTTCGAGATCCGTCGTCGTGTCATGCCGCCTGCCCTTCGCGCAGGTCGAATCGCGCACGGCCGCCGAGTCGTGGGACTTGAGCCGGGTCGACGTGCGGCGGCGGAATGAACCACACTTCGCTCGGGCCCGCGTCGATTCCCCACCCCTCCCGGTGGATCATGTGGTGGCAGAAACTGCAGAGCAAGACTCCATTCGACAGGTCGGTCGGGCCGGTATCTCGCTCCCACCATCTGATGTGGTGCGCTTCGACGTAGGCGATGTTCTGGCCGCATGAGGCGCAGCCGCCGTCGCGCTCGCCGAGCGCGAGTCGTTGCGCTCGAGTGAAGAGTCGGGCTCCTCGTCCGAGATCGAGCGGGAGACTCTCGCCGCCGAGCACGGCCGGGATGAGCTCTGCGTCGGCCGCCATGCGGCGTGCCGTGCCTGCGGAGATCGGCTGATCGAGACCGTCGGTGCGGGCGTGCCCGAGCCCGCTGACGAGCGTGTCGAGGTCGACGCGGACGACCACGGTGGTCTTCGCGAGCGGCGTGATCGTCTGGGTGCAGCCGAGCGTGTGGCGGGCAAGTGCCGCGAGCGCGTCGGCCTGAATCTGCGGGATCGACCGTTGGTCATCGACGACGGCGGTTGGATCGCCGTCGGTGGTTTCGCGGCGGCGAAGCGCGTCGCTGACGAGCGCCCCGATCGCGGCCTTCACCGGGGCGGCGCTTTCGGGGTCGAGGCGCGCGTGCAGATGCACCATGCCCCGCCCGTCTTCGCGCATCGTCAGCGAGCGCTCGGTGCGGAGCAGGTCTTCGCGTGGCTCGACGCCGTCTGGGTCCAGCCTCGCCTCCGCTTCGCGCACTCCGCGAATGAGTGTCTCGAGCGAAACCCGCGTTGCCAAGTCGACGAGCGCCGCTTCGACGATGTCGACCCTGCCCGCCTCGGCCCTCGCCGAGGCCCGGTCGAGCATCGAGGTGATCGCCGATGCTGCCCCAATACTGATCGACGCGGCCTCGAGGGCCGCCGCCACGTGCGGATGCCGTGACGGCAGGCGCTCACCGCTGAATGACTGGCGCTGCGCGGTGGCAGTGCCGACCGCGATCAGCCGCTGCGCGTCGACGCGGGACCCTCCGGTGGATGCGGCGATCAGTCGCACCGGGTTGTGGAAACCCTGCGCCTTCGCCAATCCGGTATCACCGAACTCCTGTCCGGATCGCTTCGTCACCTCGGCGGCGACCTTGGCGAGCACGACCTCGATGTCGCGGCGCACCCTGGCGAGCGCGTCGGTGACCTGGATGAGCCCGGTGTCGCTCATCTGCTCCACCTCCACCTGCGCGGCCCCGCGTATGGCGCCGCCCGCCGGCATTGAGCCCGCCCACGCCTCGCACAGCGCCGCGAAGTCGCGCTCGAGCGCGGCGAGCGGCTGCGGCTGCGGCTGCGCCTGCGAACGCGAGGTCGTGCGCTGTTCCATGCTTCGATCCTGCACCCACCCGCTGACATCGGATGACGCGCAAAATCCAGCGTCATCAGGGATTTACCTGTGGAGAACTTCGACTGAGCGCCTCCTGTGGAGGACGAGTCGCTGGCCCGGTTCCCAGAGCCCGGCTGGCGTCAAGCGGACGCCGCATACCCGCGCCGAGCTTCAAGCGCCCAGTTGATCTAGCGGGGGCCGCCCTGAGCTCACGGATGCCGCCGGCCGGCGCCGCAGCCTGATGACCGCCCCCCTACGGTCGGCGAGCGCATCGAGGCGCTGCCGCAGCCGCGCGCCTCGCCAGGCTCGTGACCGCTTCGCCAGCATAGGGTTGTCCCGTGACGCGACCGACCGAAGCCATCCCAGGACAAATCGACGTTGCCTTACACGCTCGCCGCGGGATGAGCCTGTCGGTTTGGCTGGTACTGCTTGCTGTTGCGGTCGCCGGGATCGCCATGCTCGTGTGGGCGTTCCAGGTCATGTTCGACGATCTCGACGCCAGCACATGGGGCCCTCCGCTGGTCGCCGTGGGCGGCTTCATGCTCGTGCTCATGCCGATGATCTTCGCCGGGTTCGAGGTCGGTCGCGTCGTGCGATTGCACCGAGCCGAATCAATATGGCCGGGGTCATTCGTCATCCCGTTCGTCATCACCATGCAATTGCCCAACCAGGTGGATCGGGCTGCAGCTGCGTTGGGTCAGAGACTGTACATGCCCGGGAGAGGCTTCGGCCTGTTGGTTGGGGATGCGGGAGGCGTCCGGGTTCTGTCCGGTTGGGGGTTCGCGACGGACCTCATGATTCCGCAAGCGTCGTTGAGAACCGTCGAGCTCGGTTCAATCCCGTTCCCGTTCGGAAGCGCGATGTCTGTTGATGTCGTCCTCCATACTCCCGGCGAGGAGCGGATCTCGTTCATGCCGGTACGTACGAGTCGGCCCTTCTCTGGCAAGGAACGACCTGAGATCATCGGCCAGTACGTCGAGGGGCTGAGCAAGGTCCTCGAGCTAAGGGCCACCCCGGCTTAGCGGTCGTCCTTGCACGGTCACATGTCCTCGGCCATCCGACTCGCTAGCGCTCGAGCAGGCGTGCTGCGTACGCGTTGGAGGCTGGTGCCGTGCCTGACTGCTTCGGTCGCCAATGGCCGGTGGAGTGCGGGATCGACGCGGAGGTTCACGCGCCCGGAGTACGTGCGGTCGGCGAGTGGTTCGGGGACCTCTTCTCCGGAACCGACCATGTTCGCGATCACCGACCGCACCAGGTCTTCCAGACCGCGAAGTGCGTCAATCTGCGTGGAGGCCAACCACAACGCTGGGAACTCGGCAATGGTGGCGACGAACTCACCATCGGATGTGCTCCACTCCACAGGAATAGCGGTAGTGCTCGACTGCCGGACGTTCGATCGTCTTGGTGGCGATGGACTTCGGCGATCTTCGTGCCTATTGTTTGATCTTCTCCGCCGAGGTCACGACGCCATCGGGGGCCAGAAATGGCACGACTCCTCAACGCACGCCGGGGGCGGCCCTCGCTAGCGCGGCCCGCGCCGGCCGAACAGGCCCGCGAACACCGCGTGCAGGAACGGGATCACCGACAGCGCGATCAGGATGCCGCCCCACACCGGCTCGTCGACACGAAGCAGGATGCCGCCGAGGAACAGGCCGACGAACACGACCGCCGAGACGATCCGCCCCGCGGTTTTCTCGAGCCGCGTGACCCGCTGCTCGAGTTTCGGAGCGTTCGCAACCAGGCGCCCCTCCTCGATGCGGTCGGCCAGCGCGTCGAGGCGCTGCGGCAGCCGCGCCACCGTGCCCGCGACCGACAGCGCCTGACGCCCCACGGACTGCACGAAGTTGCCGCGCTCGTCGCGCAGGAGCTGCGTGGCGTAGGGCTCGACGGCGTCCCACATGTTGAAGTCGGGGTCGAGCGAGCTGCACATGCCCGAGGTGAGCGACATCGCCCGGATGATGAGTAGGAAGTTCTCGGGCAGCGTGAACGGCAGCGCCCGCGTCACCTCCCCGAACTCGATCGCGAAGCTGCGCAGCTCGCGCTCGTCGACCTGGCGCACCTCGGCCAGGCCCATGCCGCCGAAGCGTGCGAACAGCTCGGTCATCGCCCGCTCGAGTTCGGCCGTCTCGGCCGACGGCAGCAGGATGCCGACGCTGCGGATGCTCTCGACCAGCCGCTTTCCGTCGCGCGCGGCGACCGCGAGCATGAGCTGCTGCAGGCCGCGGCGCAGCGTGTCGGGCACCTCGCCCATCATGCCGAAGTCGATGAAAGTGAGCTGGTAGGACGGCGAAGCTGATGCCGCGGCATCCGTCATGTTCGAAGAAGCCGCGGCCGCGGCATCCGTCACCCGCTCGACCGGAGAGACGGGCGTGACGAAGATGTTGCCGGGGTGCGGGTCGGCGTGGAAGAAGCCGTCGCGGAAGAGCTGGTCGAACATGACGGTCGCGAACTGCTTGGCGACGGCCTTCGGGTCGATGCCCGCCGCCAGCAGGGCGTCGCGGTCGTTGATCTTGATCGCCGTCACGTCGGCGAGGGTCAGCACGCGGCGGGTGGTGCGCTCCCACACCACCTCGGGCGCGGCGACGCGCGGATCGCCGGCGAAGCTCGCGGCGAACCGCTCGGCGTTCTGCGCTTCGTGCAGGTAGTCGATCTCCTCGAGGCTCGTGGCCGCGAACTCCTCGACGAGCGCGGGAACGTCGACGTGCCGCGCGACGAACCCCACGCGGCTGAGCCATCCGGCGACGCGGCGCAGCGCCGACAGGTCGACGTCGACGATCGTCTCGATACCCGGTCGCTGCACCTTGACGACGGCCTCATCGTATCCCACGTCGGCGGCGTCGAGCGGCGAGAGCCTGGCGCGGTGTGCTTGGCCGAGGGATGCCGCGGCCAACGGTGTCGGATCGAACTCCGCGTACGCCCGCTCGAGCCGCACGCCCAGCTCGGCCTCGGCGAGCCGCCGGATCGCGTCGAACGGCACCGGCGGCACCTCGTCTTGCAGGCCGGCGAGCTCGCGCGTGATCTCGGGCGGCAGCACGTCGAGGCGCGACGAGAGGTACTGGCCGACCTTGATCATGAGGCCGCCGAGGTCGACCGCGAGCGCGTGGAAGCGCCGCGCGATCCGCGTCAGTCGCGCCGTGCGCCCCCGCTCGGCGACCGCCCGGAACCCGATGCGCGGCAGCAGGAGCTCGTACCACCACGTCTGCGCGATGACTCGCGCGGCGAACCACAGGATCCGCCGGTAGCGGGCGCGCGTGTTCCCCACATCGGGCATCCTGCCTGCTGGATGCCGACGTGTCGAGGGCACCGGGTTCAGTCCTGGGCGAGGATCGAGTACAGCTTGCGCCGCGCGTCCTCGAGCACCTCGACTGCCTGCTTGACCTGTTCGGGTGTGCCCGTGCGGCCGACCTGGGCCGCCGCCTGCGCGAGCTCCATGCCGGCCCTCGGCAGCTCACCCGACATCCAGTGGTCGCGCGTGCCGCCGCCGCTCGCCGTGGGCCACGGTGCCGGACGATCAGCGGATGCCTCGGCCTCGGCTCTGCCCGCCTGGGTCAACGAGTAGGTCTTGCGGCCGCCCTCCTCCTCGGCGGTGATCAGCCCCTCGTCGGCGAGCAGCTGCAGGGTCGGATACACCGAGCCCGCGCTCGGCTTCCAGGCGCCGCCGCTGCGCTCGGCGATCTCGCTGATGATCTGGTAGCCGTGCATCGGCTTCTCGGCGAGCAGCGCGAGCACCGCCGCGCGCACGTCGCCGCGGGCCATCCGCGGCCCGGCCTTCTGCTCGAACATGCCGCGAAGTTGATTCAGGGCATCCCAGAGGTTCGGGCCCGGGCCGCCGCCTTGCCCCCAGTTGCCGGATGCGCCGGTGAAGCCGCCGCCGCCCATGTACGAACCGTTCATGATGACCTCCCGTGTGCGGGGCCCTGCTCGGGTCTCGACGATATATCAACGATATATCGGTTCATCGGCCGAGTGGTCGTGAGTTCTCTGTGAAGCTCGCTTCTACGATCTGCCCGACGTGCGCCACCCGCACGTCGACTCCGCGGAGCGCATCATGCCGCCCGGTCTTCGCGCAGCTCGAAGCGGGCTCGGCCGCCCAGTCGTGGGATCTGTGCCGGGTCGATGTGGGGTGGTGGGACGAACCACACCTCTCGCAGACTCGCGCGGATCTGCCATCCGTCGCGGTGGATCATGTGGTGGCAGAAGCTGCACATGAGGACTCCATTGGCGAGGTCGGTCGGACCGGTATCTCGTTCCCACCAGTCGATGTGGTGGGCTTCGACGTACCCGATGTTCTGGCCGCAGGAGGCGCAACCGCCGTCGCGTTCGCCGAGCGCGAGTCGCTGAGCCTTGGTGAACAGGCGGGCGGCTCGTCCGAGGTCGAGCGGCAGGCTGTCGCCGCCGAGCACAGCGGGAATGAGCTCGGCGTCGGCGGCCATGCGGCGGGCGGTGCCCGCTGAGACGGGCTGTTCGAGACCGTCGATGCGGGCGTGCCCGAGTCCGGTGCGCAGCGTGTCGAGATCGACCCGGACGATCACGGTGGTCTTCGCGAGCGGGGTGAGGGTCTGGGTGCAGCCGAGCGTGTGGCGTGCAAGTGCGGCGAGTGCGTCGGCTTGAAGCTGCGGAATCGTACGGTGGTCATCGATGACCGGGCGCGGCTGGCCCGCGCCCGCCGGGGCCTCGCCGGGTTCGCGTCGCCGCAGCACGTCGCTGACGAGCGCTTCGATCGCCGCCTTCACTGGTGCGGCGCTCTCGGGGTCGAGTCGCGCATGCAGGTGCACCACACCGCGGCCGTCTTCACGGATGGTCAGCGAGCGCTCCATGCGGAGCTCGTCTTCGCGGGGTTCGACGCCGTCGGGATCGAGCCGCGCTTCGGCTTCGCGCACTCCACGCAGGAGGGTCTCGAGCGGAACCTGCCCCGCGAGGTCGACCAGCGCGGCTTCGACGACCTCGGCGCGGCTCGAATCCACGCGCATCGACGCCCGGTCGAGCATCGTGGCGATCGCGGAGGCCGCCTCGATGCTGATCGCGGCCGACTCGAGGGCACTGGCGATATGCCGATGCCGCGATGGGAGCCGCTCGCCGGTGAAGATCTGCCGTTCTGCGGTGGCGGTGCCGACTGCGACCAGCCGACGCGCGTCGGCGCGCGATCCTCCGGTAGCCGCGGCCACGAGGCGGATCGGGTTATGGAACCCCTGTGTCTTGGCGAACCCAGTGTCGCCGAACTCGGGCCCGGACCGTTTCGACACCTCGGCGGCGACTCTGGCGAGCACCGCATCGACATCACGTCGCACCCTCGCCAGCGCATCGGTGACGTGCATGAGCCCGGCATCGCTGAGCTGCTCGACCTCGACCTGCGCGCCCGCGCGAACGGCGGCCCCCACCGGCGACCCGCCAGCCCACACGTCGCGCAGCACGGCGACATCTCGCTCGAGCGCAGCCAGCGCAGCGAGCTGGTGCTGCGAGACCGGGGGCTGTTCCATGCTTCGATCCTGCACCCACCCACCGACATTCAGGCGTGCCAGAAATCATCGCTGATCGGCCCGTTTCCCTGTGGAGAAGCCCTCCGCAAGGCTGCCTGTGGAGGACGAGTCGCTGGGAAGGGGGGGGGCGCCCGCGTCATCCGTCTCGCTCCACCTCCCCGGGGCCCGCCTCATCCGTCTCGCTCCACCACGCCGGGGCCCGCGTCATCCGTTTCAGGGTCACCTGGGCCGGGCCCCGACCGTCTCCAACCCGGATGCCTCCGCAACCGTCGCCCGCCGCCGCCCCGGCGCATTTGCAACGAACACCCCGGCCACGAGCACCGCCCCGCCGACCGTCTCCCACACGTTCGGCACTTGCCCGAGCAACAGCGCCGCCGACACCATCGCGACGACCGGCGCAAGCAGCACCCACGGCACCACCGACGCCGACCGGTTTCGCGCGAGCAGCCCGTGGAAGATCGCGTAGCCGACGAGCGTGCACAGCCCCGCGGTGTACAGCGTCGAGAGCAGGGGCCGCCACCCGAACGCGGCGATGCCGGCAGCGATGGCATCTGGCCCCTCGATGAGCGCCGACAGTCCGAGCGCGGGCAGCGGCACGACGAGCGACGACCACACCGTGAGCGACAGCGCGCCGAACCGCCGCGCCGGCGCGACCGGCCCGGCCCGGCGCGCCACCATGTTTCCAAGAGCCCACGACAGCGCAGCGAGCAGGCACAGCACGACCGCCAGCGCAGGCGCGTCGCCACCGCGGCCGAGGGCGACGACGCCGAGCCCCACCGTCCCGAGCAGCACCCCCGCGACCTGCAGCCGCGTCGGCCGCTCGCGCAGCGCGAGCGCCGCGACCAGGATCGTCAGCACCACCTGCGCCTGCAGCAGCAGCGCCGCGATGCCGGGCTGCAGCCCGAGCGCGATCGACGTGTAGAGCAACGCGAACTGGCCGAGGCACATGAAGAGGCCGACGCCGACGACGGTCTTCCAGCTCGCGAGCGGCCGCGGCACGACCACGACGGCGAGCGCAACCACCGCGAAGCGCACGGCGACGAAGAACAGCGGCGGGATGCCATCCATGCCCCAGTCGATGACGACGAAGTTGAAGCCCCACATCGTCGCCACCAGGGCGGCCAGCAGCATGTCGCGTCTCGTCATGTGCATTACTCTGCGCCCGCGGCATCCGGAACCACCAGCGACCATTACTGCGCCTGAATCGGTAGCATCGCTGCATGATCGATCTCGAAGCCGTGGTCGCGCTCCGGGCGGTGGCCACCAACGGCAGCGTCGCGGCAGCGGCGGACGCGCTCGGCTTCACGCCGTCGGCGGTGTCGCAGCAGATCAAGCGCCTCGAGCGCGGCACGCGGGTCGCGCTGCTCGAGCGGGCGGGTCGCGGTGTGGTGTTGACGGATGCCGGTCGCCAGCTGGTCACGTCGTCGGCGACGGTGCTCGCCGACCTCGAGCGCATCGAGGCCGACCTGCATCTCACAGGCCAGACGATGGGCCCGGATGGCGCGCCGGCGCGCCGCATCACGGGCGAGGTGCGCATCGGCGCGTTCTCGACCGCGGTGCGGGGCCTGCTGGTCGACGTGCTGCCGCGGCTGCGGGAGGAGCATCCGGAGCTACGGGTGCCGCTGCGCGAGAGCGAGCCGTGGGAGACGATCGCGCTCGTCGCGTCGGGTCAGCGGGATCTCGGCATCGTGCATCGGTGGGGTGGCGTCGCGCTCGCCATGCCCGATCACCTGGTCGAGACGCCCCTGTTCACGGATGTCGCGGACGTGATCCTGCGCCGCGAGCACCCGCTCGCGGGCCGCACCGAGCTCACCCCGGCCGACCTCGCCGAGCAGCAGTGGATCGCGACGTTCGACTCGACGATCTGCCGGCAGTGGCTGCGGCGCCTCTTCGACGGCGTCTCGAACGCGCCGCGCATCGTGCACGAGTCGATGGAGTTCGAGAACCACCTCGAGCTCGTGCGCGCCGGGCTCGGGGTGGCGCTGGTGCCGCGGATGGGGCGTCCGCCGCTGCCCGACGACCTCGTGGCGATCCCGACCGTGCGGCCGGCATCGACCCGCGGGGTGTCGGCCGTGCACCGCCGCAGCCAGGCGGACTCGCCGGCGCTGCAGGCGGTGCTGGACGCGGTGCGGGCGGGTTCGGCTGGGCCGCACGCGCCCTGAATCGGCCGGTCGTCGACGGTATTCGAGGCCCCGGACAACGCAGCGGGGCGCGTGTCCTCGTCGGGACGCCGGGCGCCTGCATGACGCCGTCGAGCGTGACGCTCTCGAACACGGTGATGGTGGCCATCGTTCGCTCCGTTGTCCGGCCGCGCGGTGCGGCCTGTCATGGGATGAACGATCGAGGGGCGGCCGAATGGACATCCGGAGGAGGAGGAGGCGGACTGCGGCGCCGCGAGGTCGCCGGAGACGGCGGTTCACCCGTCTCCAACCGCCCGCGGGTCGGCCCCGTCGCGCGCGTCGGCATAGGGCTCCCGCCGGTCGGCGTCCCACTGTGCAGCGATGCCCGCCGCCTCCGCCTCCCGCTGAGGATCGACGATGAGCACGAGCCGGTTGTCGTGGTCGCTGTACTGTACGCGGATGTCGATGCCGGCGGCGGCCAGCCGCCGGGCGAATGCCCCCAGTTGCCCGGGGCGGCCCTGATCGAGTCGAAGCATGACCACGTCGCTGATGGCGACGGGCCGGATGCCCGCCGCCTCGAGCGCGATGCGTGCGCCCTCGGCACCGGCGACGAGGAAGTGGGCGACCGCGACGCCGCCCGCCGAGAAGACTCCGCCGCCCTCCAGACTGATGCCCGCGGCGCCGAGGATCTCGGCGAAGTCGGCGAGCGAGCCCGTGCGCGGATCGAGCTCGACCGAGACATCCTGCATCGCCGCCCTCATCGTTCGGTCACCGTCTCGGTCACCGTCTCGGTCACCGTCGCGTCGATCGTGATCTCGGAGGTGAGCGAGTTCGCGATGAAGCATCGCTCGTGTGCCGTCTCGAGAGCGTGGAGCACCGCCTCGCGATCGGTGCCCGCGGGAACGCCGATGATCGGCGACAGGACGATACGGCCCACGCGAGCGGGGCTGTCGGTAAGGTCCATCGTGCCGATCGCGCGGTCTTCATAGCTGCGGATGTCGATGCCGGCTGCCGCCGCGACGGCGAGGAACGACAGCAGCTGGCACGAGCTGGCGGCCGCGACGAGCAACTGCTCGGGGTTGAGCCGTGCGTCGTCGCCGCGGAAGCGCGCATCGGCGCTGAGGTGCAGCGACGCCTCGGCCGGCGTGGCGTAGACCGTGTGGGCGCGGTCGTAGGCGCGGTAGCCCGCGCCGGTCGACCCCGACCAGGCGAGGTTGGTGAGGTGGTCGTGTCTCATGGATGCGACGCTACGCAGGAACGTTTCGGCACGCGCCGAAGTGTTCCCGAGTACCGTCGAGGCATGCCGCGGGACTTCACCACGATCGGGCGCGCGCTGTCGGCGCCGGCCCGCTCGGACATCGTCAACATCCTTATGGACGGTTCGTCCCGCCCGGCGGGCGAACTGGCGTCCGTCGCCGCCGTGAGTGCCTCGACCGCGAGCGAGCACCTGGCGGTGCTCGTCGAGGCCGGCATCCTCGTCGTGGAGACGAACGGCCGTCGACGCCTGTACCGCATCGCCGACGGCGGCATCGCCGCCGCGCTCGAGCAACTCGGCCTGCTATGCCCGCCCACCGAGGACCTCACGTACTACCGGGCGAGGGACGCGCGTCGACTCGCGGACGCCCGATTCTGCTACGACCACCTGGCCGGTCGACTGGGCGTCGCGGTGACCGACTCGATGAGCGATGCCGGATGGCTCGGGGGCGACCTCGCACTCACTGCCCGCGGCGAGACCGCCCTCGCCGAGCGCGGCATCGACCTCGCCGCGCTGCGCTCGGGACGGCGACGGCTCACCCGCGCGTGCGCGGATTGGACGGAACGGCGACCGCACCTGGCGGGGTCGCTGGGTTCGGCCGTGGCCGCGCACTTCCTCGCGCAGCAGTGGATCGAACGCGAAGTGCCGCGGGCCGTGCGCATCACCCGGGCGGGCCGCACTGCCCTGCCGAAGGAGTGGGGCGTGCCCGCGGACGCGCTGCCCGTGGCGCGCTGAATCGCGCTGCCGCGCTGAGGGCTTCCGCTTGCGAACACACCGGCGCCGCGGTGCAGTCTGCTCCGCTTATGATATGGTTTACCGGAGCATAGGAGTCGTAGTGACTGACATCGCCACGCTGGTCCGTTCGGCGCGCCGATCGCGCCGTCTGACCCAGCGCGAGCTCGCACGACGCGCCGGGCTGCCGCAGAGCCGGGTCGCCGTCGCCGAGAATGCGCACGAAGATCCGCGCTTCGACACGGCGAGCCGCCTCCTCGCGGGGGCAGGGCACCGGCTCTACGCCGCGGCGACCACGCGCGACGACGTCGCGACGATCGCAGCAGAGATCCGCTACGCGCTCGGGCGCGATGACCGGGCGCTGGCGTTCCGGTTCTTCATCCAGATGAACGACCATCTGGTGGCTGAGCGCGGGCTGCTCCGCGGCATCCTCGCCGTCACCGAGCCCGAACTGACCGGTTCGAAGACGTGGGATGCCGCGATCGCGGCGCTCGTCGAGTACCGGCTCAATCAGGAGGGCGTACCGAGCCCATCTTGGACGAGCGCGTCGACCCGGCACCTCGAGCGCGCCCGGCCCCTGATCGTCGACCCGGCCGACCCGGTGCCGCCGCCCGCTGACGTTCCGGCCGAATTCCTCGACCACGGCGTGCTCCTCTGGCGCGACTCCCTGGAGAGCGTGTGATCCTCCTCGACCGAGACGACCTCATCGACGGGCTGCGCGAACTCGTCGCAGAACTGCACGCCGCCGGCGAGCCGGTCGGCCTGCGCATCGTCGGAGGCGGAGCGTTGGCGCTGCGTCACTTCGATCGCCGCACGACGGTCGACATCGACGCGGTTCAGGTGAGCCCGGGCGACGAGGGCTCGGTCCTGGCCGCCGCCGAACGCGTGGCGGAACGCCGGGGGTGGCAGCTCGACTGGCTGAACTTCAAGGCTGCCCAGCTTGCGCCGTGGTGGGGTCGTGACATCCGCTGGGAACCGATCCACCACGACGACCTCGTGACGATCGAGGTCGCCCCGGCCGATGCCCTGCTGGCGATGAAGCTGAAGGCGAGCCGCCCCGGCCGCGACACCGACGACATTCGGCAGCTTCTGGCCGTGTGCGGCATCGACTCCGTCGAGGCGGCCGACGCGTTGTTCAGCGAGTTCTTCCCGGGCGACTCGCTGACCGACCGTGCGTGGCTCATGGTCGAGCGCATCCTTACTGGCGGGCCGCTCGTGCCTCCCGACGTGCCGCCGCCGGCCGATCTCGGGTCCGCGAACTAGTCGCCGGGTCTCGCTGGCAGCGTCGCTCAGGCCGTCGCCGCGAGCGCGCGCACGGCACGCTCGACCGCGGGGCGGACGTCGAGTTCGGGGTCGACCGTGAGTCGGTGCAGGGCCAGCCCGTCGCTCAGCGCCATGAGGGCGCGTGCGGCCGGCACGGGGTCGGGGATGCCGGCTGCGGCGATGAGCCGGTCGGTCCACTGTTCGAACTCGCGACGCTGGCGGCGCAGTGGTTCGAGGAGTTCGGGGTCGGCGGCGAGTTCGACGAAGAGTGCGTAGCGCGCCCGGGTGCGGGTCGCGGCCGGGCCGGTCTGCACGAGCAGCACGGCGCAGAGTCCCTCGGCGATCGAGTCGGGCGTCGGCTGCTCGAGCAGCTCGGGCGTGAAGTCGGCTCGCTCGAGTTCGGCCATCCAGTCGATGATGCCGGCCAGCAGGGCCCGCCGGGTGCGGAACCAGTTCGACGTCGACCCGGCGGGCAGTCCGGCCCGTTGATCGACGCGCGCATGACTGAGTGCACGCACGCCGTCGGTGCCGAGGACCTCGACCGCCGCCTCGAGGGCTCGCTCCCTGGTTGCTGCAGCCATCGGCGCCTTTCACGTCGCGTACGTCGATGAGTCTCGCACGGGCGCGCGTGACGCCGTGGCATCCGCTCGCCGTGGCATTCGCAGACCGGGTCGCTGTCGGCGGGCCGTCTCAGTCGGCTCGCCGGATCCAATCGAGCGTGAGGTTCGCGACCGCCTCGGGTGCTTCGGCGGGGAGGAGCTTGCCCCCGTCGTCGACGAACGCGAACTCGACGTCGTCGGCGAATCGCTCGGGGTTCGCGCAGAGGCGGCGGATGAGCTCCTCGTCGAACCTGGTGTTGACCCGGCCGAACGCGAAGAGCGTCGGGACGGTCAGGCGCATCCGCTTGTACACACCACGGCTCAGCCGCATCGACTCGGGGATCACCATGCCTCGGTAGAGCGCACGGACCGCCTGGTCGATGGCGGGCCGCTGCATGGGCGCGAGGTGCGCGTCGATCTCCTCCTCCGGCGTCCGTCTCGCGTTGTACTGATCGGCCCACACACCGCGGAGCGAGCTGCCGGGGCGATGCCAGAGCAGCTTCGGCATGTGCCGGAAGGCGGCGACGAGCCTGGGGCTGAACGAGATGAATCCGGGCGGCACCGAGAGCTGAACCGCCCTCCCCACGCGCTCGGGGTGGGCGTAGGCGAGCTGCATCGCGGTGATCGCCCCCATATCGTGACTGACGAGGTGCGCACGTTCGACGCCGAGCGCATCGAAGAGGGCGAGCAGGTCATGCAGTCGCGTCTCGCGCTCGATGCCGGGGTCGTCGGCTTCGGTCCAGCCGGCACCGCGAAGGTCGGGACAGATCACGCGGTAGCCCTGCTCGGCGATCAGCGGCGCGACCTGGTGCCACTGCCACCAATGCAGCGGGAAGCCGTGGAGCATGACGACGGGCTCACCGTCGCCGATGGTGGCGAGGTGGGTGCGCAGGCCCGGGGTCTCGACGATGAGGTGTTCGAACCCGGATGCCTCGGGCAGCGGCCGTGCGAGATCCGCCGGTGCGGCGATCGGTTGGGGACGAGGTTCAGGTGCACGCATGACGACTCCTTCGTCGATGCGGATTACTACGTTAGCGCGCGCCTGCCACACCCTGCGATTCGGAGTTGCGGGGTTTCCGTTCGACCTGCATCGCGGCGACCGGATCATGGTGCTCGGCTCGCGCGGTCGGGCAAGTCGACGCTGCTCGACGTGCTGACCGGTCAGACCGAAGCGGATGCCGGGACCATCCGTTGGGCGAAGGGCGTCAGGTCCGTCTCGTACAACCGGGATTGCGCCGAACTGGACCTCGATGACACCGTCGGCCACGCGGTGAACGCCTACCCGGATTCGCTGGCGTTCACGGCGACGAAGAAGCGCGTGAACCGGTTCCTGTCGATGCTGCAGTCCTCGGGGGCCGACCTGCAGCAGAAGTCGGCACCCCCTCTGGCGGCCAGCGCCCGCGTCGCGATCGCCCCATGCCTGTTCTCGGGCGCAGCCGTGATCGTGCTCGACGAGCCCACCAACCACTTCGACATCAACTCGACCCAAGTTGATGGAGCGCGCGCTCACGCATTTGCCCGGCGCGGTGATCGTGGTCTCGCACGACCGCTTCTTCGTCGACAAGCTCGCCGACCGGCTCGGGTCGAGCTGGACCGGGTCATTGCCGAAGATTAGGCAAGAGTCGCGTTGAGCAACTCGAACAGCTTCTCGAAGTGCTTCACGGATTCAGCCTTGACCGACGTGAAGAACTCCTCTTGTCGCGAAGTCAGCATGTGCGCCGGGAGTGCGTGGTTGAACTTGCCCTCGACCTCTTCGATCCGGCCTATTATCCGCCCGTGCGTTTCAGCGAGATCTGCCTCGGCGAGGTTCTTGGAGAACGTCAAATTGTACAGCCGCAGATAGTCGCTAAGCGCAAAGAGATCCTCGATATCCGAACTGTTCGGCAGCGCTTTGGCAACGTCGGACACCGCGACGATGCGCGTCTCGGAAACGCCATTTGCGCGCGCGGCAGCTTTAGTCCGATCCAGTACGGAAGCGGTCTTCTCGCCGTCAACCAGGACCGACACCTCAAGACGGCGACCCATCAGCGCGACGAATGCCGGCATGTTCGTAACACCGCCGACGGGAATAATAGACAAGCGGGAGTCGAGCGAGGTCTTCCCAATGGAAGCGAGGTGCGCGCTCATTCGCATGAGGTAGACAAAGTCCGAACTGCCTTCGACGAGCAAGTGCTGACCCCCACCTAGGAACAGATGCTGGCTGATTGTATAGCCCAGCGCGGATTCAACGGGCAGGACTGTCGCGCGGTCGGCCTTGAGGTTGACTGGCGTGACTTCGACACCGGCCCCCTGATCCTCCCTTGTGGCACGGTCGTGCACGGCACGCAGTTTCTCGTAGGCCGCGGGGTCGACCATGAACTGCGAGTGCGTCGTGTAGATCGTCTGCTTGGAGGCTCCGAGTTCGTTGAAGATGAAGTTGATGAAGTCTTTTTGAGCCTCTCCGTGCAGGCTCGTGCCGGGTTCGTCCAGAAGTACGATTACAGGATCGTCGCTGTGCTGATGGGCGCTGAACGCTGCGAAGAACGAGAAGAACCACTGGAAACCGGTCGATCGTGTCGAGAAGTTCGTTTCGACATCCCCGTGGCGGGCGTCGCGAAGCTCAATCTTGAGAATGCGGTGGTTCACGACATTCCCGTTGGGCAGCGTGTCGACCTGCACGTTGTCATCGCCGAAGACCACCGCAAGGTCTGTATTGGCCTTCCAATACTTGAACACCTCTCGGCTCAAAGTCTGAGCCTGCGGCCTGAAGTTGAGCCTTACGGCTGTCGTAATTCGTGTCGAGGAAGTCCTCCGGCTCGACCTGAGCGTGGCTCAGCAGAGATAGTACTGTTCGCTCTTCCTCCGACAGTGCGTCGGAACGCCCCGCCTTGCTTGCCAGTTCTGTCAGGTCGGTCTCGCCGGGAAGCAGGCTGTAGTTCGAGAAGTAGAAGAATTTCGGAACTCGCGCGGCGAGAGCGTTCGAGGCTTCCTGCTCCAACTCTCCCGTGAGCAGGTACCGGTGCTTTTCCGCGACAGCGGGGAACGATGACAAGGACTTTGCACGAGGAGGGGCCGACTCCTTGAGCGATTTGGCAAGCTGCTTCGCCCGCGCGATGGCGTCATCGATAGTCGCCGACCCCACCAGTTCATCAATGTCGTCCTCATCGACGGAGGCAGTGGTTCCGGCCTGTCGGATCACCGCTTCGAGGGGCGCTTCGGGGGTGACGTAGTACTTGTTGTCGTAGCTGCGCGAAACGCGTATCACGACATCGGCCGGAAGCGGCGCGGGCAACGCCTCGCGAAGAGCATCGATGTCTGCGTCCTCGACGGCGAATTCTGCGACGACAGGGCGCACCTTCTCGAGATCGTCTTTCCGCTGGTCGGCGATGAGCCTCCAGCGCGGGTACTCGGTGATGACGTCGAACGTCCGGGCGTCTCCGTTCGCCGGGTTCAATCTGTGGAGCGCCTTGAGAATTGTCGTCTTACCCGACTCGTTCTTCCCGACCAGTGCGGTGACGTCATCCTCAATCTCAATGCATTGCGGTTCGACAAAGTTCCGAAACCGCTGAATCGTCACCGCACGAAGCTTCACTGGACTATTCCCTCCGGTCCGATCTCGTACTCCAGATACTAGGGCTGGCATACGAAACGCCAGTCGCTGCCGTCGGTATGCCGATGACTTGCCTAGCCAGTTCGACGTCGCCCTTCCGCGACTGTCGAGCCATCCGGGAGTTCGGATAGACGTCGTCTTGCTAGGGACCGGGCCGAGGCCGCGCTTCGTCGTCCCAGCCGTCCCCCGGTGCAGCGAGGAATATTGCGGCCGTCCTCGCGTTAAACTTGAGCGTACCCAACTCAAGTTCCCCCAGGAGGACCTAGGTGCCCGACAACTTCAACCCCGAGGCAGGCGCGAGCTCGTTCGACGAGTTCCTCGCCCGATACCTCGCGGGTGAGCAGGCGCGGCAGGCGCGGTCGATCGACCTCAGCCGCTTCCTGACCGCCCGCACCCAGAGCATCCTGCAGCAGGCAGGGCGCTTCGCGCTCGAGCGCGGCCAGACCGAGCTCGACGCGCTGCACATCCTGCGCGTCATCGTCGAAGACGAGGCGGTCCGGCAGGCTATTCAGCGCATCGGGGTCGACCCCGAGCGCATCATCACGGCGACCGAGGCGCGTCTGCCCGCGGCCCTTGATTTCGACGAGCTCAATCGGCGGGAAGCCGTCAACGCGGCCACGATCACGCCGAGCGCGTCCCGCGCGCTGTTCCACGCGTACCAGGTGGCGCGCTCGAGCGGCTCGACGTACATCGATCCTGAGCACCTCTTCTTCGCCCTCGTGCTGGGGCAGGATGCCCCCGCCGGCCAGGTGCTGGCACGCGCCGGCGTCACCGCTGAGGCGCTGACGCAGCAGGTGCGTGAGAGCGTCATTGGCGAGGGTGACGAGGGTTTCGATACGCGGTCGACTTCGTCGAGCGCTACTCAACCCACGAGCACGCCGATGCTCGACAAGTTCGGCACCGATCTCACCGAGATGGCCCGCGAGGGTGACCTCGACCCCGTGATCGGGCGCGCCGACGAGATCGAGCAGACGATCGAGATCCTGAGCCGCCGCACGAAGAACAACCCCGTGCTGGTCGGCGAGGCCGGCGTCGGCAAGACCGCGATCGTCGAGGGACTGGCCCGCGCGATCGTCGAGGAGTCGGTGCCCGAGGCACTGCTCGGCAAGCGCGTCATCGCCCTCGACCTGCCCGGCATGCTGGCCGGCACGCGCTACCGCGGCGACTTCGAGGAGCGCCTCACCAAGACCATGGAGGAGATCGCCGACCACAAGGGCGAGCTCATCATCTTCGTCGACGAGGTGCACACCGTCGTCGGCGCGGGCGGTAGTGGCGGCGGCGAAGGCATGGACGCGGGCAACATCCTGAAGCCGCGCCTCGCGCGCGGTGAGCTGCACCTCGTCGGTGCGACCACGCTCAACGAGTACCGCCAGATCGAGAAGGATGCCGCGCTCGAGCGCCGGTTCCAGCCCGTTCGGGTTGGCGAGCCCTCGATCGAGGACTCGGTGCTGATCCTGCACGGCCTGAAGCCCGCGTATGAGGAGCACCACGGTGTCGAGTACACGGATGCCGCGCTGCGGGCGTCCGTCGAACTGAGTGCGCGCTACCTCACCGACCGCGTTCTGCCCGACAAGGCGATCGACCTGATCGACCAGGCCGGCGCGCGACTGCGCCTGAAGCTCGGCGTGAAGGTCGACGTGTCGGAGCTCATCGAGCGTCTCGCGACGCTCGAGGCCGACAAGAACGCTGCGGTCACGGCCGAGCACTACGAGGAGGCGTCGCGCATCCGCGACGAGATCTCGAAGGTGCAGGCGAAGCTCGATGAGGCGACCGCCACCGTGGGTCGAGGAGCGCCGCGAAGCGACGCGTCTCGAGACGGTGAGGGTGTGGGTCTCGATACGGCCGCTGACGCTGCCTACTCGACCAACGTCATCGACGAGGCGCAGATCGCCGCCGTGATCTCGCGGGCGACCGGCATCCCGGTGAACCGCCTCACCGAGAGCGAGCGCGAGCGCCTGGCCGACCTCGAGGGCGAGCTGCACGAGCGCGTCATCGGACAGGACGACGCCGTCACCGCCGTCGCGCGCGCCGTGCGCCGCAACCGCACGGGCATGGGCGACGCGAAGCGTCCGGTGGGATCGTTCCTGTTCCTCGGACCGACCGGCGTCGGCAAGACCGAGCTGGCGCGTGCGCTGGCCGACCGGCTGTTCGACGACGAGGGCGCGATCATCCGCTTCGACATGAGCGAGTTCGGCGAGCGGCACACCGTGTCGCGACTCGTCGGAGCTCCTCCCGGCTACGTCGGCTACGACGAGGCCGGACAGCTCACCGAGCGCGTGCGGCGCAACCCGTACTCGATCGTGCTGTTCGACGAGATCGAGAAGGCGCACCCCGACGTGTTCAACCTGCTGCTGCAGGTGCTCGACGACGGACGTCTCACCGACGGCCAGGGTCGCACGGTCGACTTCCGCAACACGGTGGTCGTGATGACCTCGAACCTCGGTTCGGAGTTCCTGGCGTCGCGGTCGGGTGCGCTCGGCTTCGTGGCATCCGCTGATGGCTCTGGTTTCTCGTCGCAGGAGGACGTGCGCCAGCGCGTCATGGGCAAGGTGCGCGAGGCCATGCGGCCCGAGTTCCTGAACCGCATCGACGAGATCGTGCTGTTCCAGAAGCTCACGCAGGACGAGCTCGCGCAGATCGTGCGCCTGATGCTGGCTGCGACCGAGAAGCGGCTCGCGGCGCGTGAGGTCACCATCGAGGTGACGGATGCCGCGGTGGCGCTCCTCGCGGAGCGCGGCTACGAGCCCGAGTACGGTGCCCGCCCGCTGCGCCGCCTGATCCAGCGCGAGATCGACGACCGCATCGCCGACCTCTTCGTCACCGGCCAGCTCGGCGACGGCGAGGGCGTGACCGTGGATGCCGCCGACGGCGAGTTCGCGGTGGCCCCCGTGCCCCGCGCCGTGCTCGCGGCGTAACCCCGCTCGGGTCGTCGAGTAGCGCCGCCGCCGGCGACGCGTATCGAGACGCACTACCAACCGAACGCCCGGTCCCAACACGAGGACCGGGCGTTCGTCGTGCAGGCCATCAGATACCTGGCCGCTCGCGGCCCGGCCGGAATCGTGGAAGACTGCGCCGCGGGAGCAAGGTGGCTCCCAATGATGCAGTTCTTGGGGGGAACATGTACTGCGCACGCGTGATGTACCGCACGACCGACGAGCCGTTCGATCACGAGTACTACGTGTCGAAGCACGTGCCGCGCTTCGTCGAGTTGCTCGGCGACCGCTGCCTGCGCCTGGAGGTGCAAACACCGACCCAGACTCCGGAATCGGCGCCCGCCGAATACGCCGCTGTTGCGTACGTCTGGCTCGACTCCCCGGATGCGATCGGACAGACGTTGGCCGAACACGGCGACGAGATCCTCGGCGACATCCCGAATTTCACCCAGTCGACCCCTGAGGTCGATTACTGGAATGTGACCGCCGCTCGCTGATCGCGACGACGGCTCGGCCTGACTACGCTGGCTCGGTCTCCATGCCCATCGCGGTCGTGCCGTCGGAGAGTACCGGCGAAATGAGGCCGAAGACGTTGTGGTCGGGGTCGAGCAGGTACCCGCCCCGGCCGATTCCAGGCCAGTCAGTAGCGGGAAGCGCCTCGGTGGCGCCCAGTTCGATGCCTCGCCGCATCAGGCCGTCGACGTCGTCGACTCCGATCACGATGTTGCAACCGTTCACTGGCGCACCGACCTCGGGCGCGGGGCCCTCGCGCTTGGTGAGCCCTCCGTTGATGCCCATGCCCGGTTGGCCGGCATTGTCGATGGCGCCCTCGCCCGTTTCGATCACCCAATAGGTGTCGCCGTACTGCGTGAACTTCCAGCCGAGCAGCTCGCTGTAGAAGTCGACGAGCCGCTGCGGCTCGGATGCGTGGATCTCGAAGTGCACGACGAGGTTCGCCATGGTGATTCCTCCCTGGTCACGGATGCCGCACACGGTACGCCGCCCCGGCGACATTCGCGACCCGCGAGCCGGCGCCCGCGCCGGAGAAGTTCGCGTCGCGGCATGGAGTGCCGAAGTGCCGAAGTGCCGAAGTACCGCGACCTCGAGAACGGAACTGCAGCTCGCCGACCGCGAGGAGGCGCTCACTGAACCCGACGGGCGAGCAGCGTCGAGTCCTCGATCTCGACCGTTGTGCCGTCGCGAACCACCGTGCGCGGACGCTGCTCGATCACGAGCGCCTCGAAGTCGTCGGGTAGGGCGGGCAACAGCTCCGCGGCGAGGAACAGCGCGTTGTGACGGCTCGCGGCGAGATGCGAGAACGCCTCCGAGGGCGCGTGGCCGACCACGAGGAGATGGCCGCCCGGCGCGACGGCCGAGGCCAGTCGGCGGGTCACATCGACCATTCCGCCGCCGGGCGGATGCAGGAAGTGCGTCGTCACGAGGTCGTACGAACGCCCCTCGGCGGCGAAGGTACGCGCGTCGACCTGCCACCATTCGGTGCGATCGGCGACCCCCGCCGCTTCCGCGTTGCGGGCTGCCCGGGCGAGACCGTTGGCGGAGAAGTCGGCACCCGTCACCCGCCAGCCGTGGCGGGCCAGCCAGATCACGTCGCCACCCTCGCCGCATCCGACGTCGAGCGCCGTGCCAGGTCTCAGCCGGGATGCCTCCGCCACGAGCTGCGGATTCGGCTTGCCGCTCCACACCGTCTCCTCGCCCGAGTACCGCTCGTCCCACGCCGGTGGCTCGAACAGATCCGTGGAAGCGGCATCCGTTTCGCTGGGCCGGTGTTCGTGATGAGCCATCGAGGTGCTTCCTTTCCGCCGGTCGATGACGACGGTACGGATGCCGCGCGCCATCCGCACACTCGATTGCCGTTTCGGCAATGGGCTCGGCGCTCGCAAGGTTCAGGGCTGCCACGGAGAACACGAGAACTCCTCAGGTCTAGCATCGAGGCGGAACCGTGAGGTGCAGGCCATGTCAGCAGGACGAGGCGAGCGCGAGCAGCCGAACGACACCGGCGGGAGGACGAACCCGCGACCCCCGGTCTGGCGCCGAGCCGGTGTGTGGGCCGGAGGCGTGGCGGCGGCGGCGCTCGCGACGGTCCTGGCCGGAACCGTCACTCAGGGCTTCGGATTGCTCCACGATCTGGTGATCATTCAGGGCGATCCCGTCAAGGTCCGGATCGACGCCGAGAACCCCGTGGAGGACGTGGTCCTCTCGTCGAATGCGACGCTGTCGGCCGACGAACTCGCCAGGCTCGCCGACCTGCCCGTGGAGGAGCAGGTCGCGTGGCTCCAGGACCAGAAGCAGGCCACCGTCGCTGGGACGCGCACGTTCACGCTGTACCTGAAGGGCAACCGTGCCGGCACGGTTCGCGTCACCGACCTGACATCTTCGGAGGAGTGCGTCCCGATCCCCGGCGGCACGCTGGTGCGGATGGTGCCCGGCCGTGGCGCCGGCGTCGATTCCGACATCGTGCATATCGATGTCGGCGAAGGCTCCTCCGATGCCTACCAGGCCGATGCAAGCGGCACGAAGAAGAACTACTTCCCCGACCGCACGATCACCCTCGCTCGCGACGAGGAGTTTCCGCTGGTCGTTCACCTCGTTCCCGATTTCAGCGGGTCGATCTGCAACGTGCGGCTGAAGATGACGGTTTGGGACGGGAATGTCGAACACCACCAGTCCGTCCCCGACGAGGGCGACGACCCGTTCGTCGTCATGTCGATCGAGCTCGAGGAGAACGAGAGCAAGTACGGCGCCGTCTACCTGGGCGGCGCGATCTGCCGTCAGTACGTGCGCGCGACGCCGAACTGGAGCATGAGCCCGCCCTGCGGCGACGGCAACTTCGCCGAGTGGTGAGACGGCGCTCCCGGACTGGTGGCCGAGGCTGATCGCTCGACCACATCGAGCAGGCATCGAGCAGGAATCGAGAAGCGGGCGTCGGCGCACGTCAATAGCGTGGGGGTCATGAACGCAAGCGACCTGAAGACCATCACGTCCATCGACTCCATCACCCTCGAGGCAGACGACCCCGAGGCTGCGCAGCGGTTCTACTCCGAGGCGTTCGGGCTCGACTCACGGGTGCGAACGGTGGCGACGGATGCCCCGAGCTCCGGATTCCGGGGCTACACCGTGTCGCTCGTCACCTCGCAACCGGCCAACGTGCGGGCGCTGTTCGACGCGGCCGTCGCCGCCGGTGCCTCCGTCGTGAAGCCTGTCGAGAAGTCCCTCTGGGGTGCCGGAGGCGTCGTGCAGGCGCCCGACGGCGCCATCTGGCAGCTGGCGACCTCGTCGAAGAAGGACACCGCCGAGGCATCCCGCGACTTCGACGACATCGTGGTGCTGCTGGCGGCCGAAGACGTCGGCGCGAGCAAGAAGTTCTACGGCCAGCGTGGCCTCGCCGTCGCGAAGGGCTTCGGCAGCTACGTCGACTTCGCGACCCCCTCGAGCCCCATCGGCCTCGGCCTGTACAAGCGGCGCGCGCTCGCCAAGGCTGCGGGTGTCCCGCCCGAGGGCAGCGGCTCCCACCGGATCCGGATCAACTCGGATGGCGGGACGTTCACCGATCCTGATGGGTTCGAGTGGTCTCGATACGCGTCGCCCTCGGGGGCGCTCCTCGACCAGCGGAGTGCAGTTACACGGGCGGGGTGCCGCCGGCCGCCGGGCCCGCGATCGTGTCGGCGTGCCGGTGCACGACGCGCCACGCGCCGTCGTCGCGCCGGTACACCTGCGTGGCGCGCAACGTGAACGTGCGCGGCTCGCCGTCGATCGACGCCGAGACGCGTTCGTAGCCCACGGTGTACGCGAGGTCGCCGACGACGTCGAACGAGATGAGCTCGAACGCATAGTCGGTGCACTCCGAGAAGCTTGTGACGAGCACCTCGAACGCCTCCACGAGCTCGGCTCGGCCCACCGCGTTCCGCCAGGCGCCGAGCACGCTCACGGGCTCGGCCTGCGCCCAGATCTCGCGGCGCGGGCCGTCGTCGCCGTCGAACATCGCACGCTCGGCCTCGACGAGATCGCTCTCGACCCAGGCCAGGAACTCCTCACGGTCACTCATGCGTTCAGGATGCCGCGGGACGGCGTCGGCCACAATCGCAACCTTGCCGCGGTCGATGCCCGGGGGGCGCTGCTACCATCCGCTGGTGCGCACTCTCCGCCGGACGATCGCCGTCGTCGCCGTCCTCGTCCTCGTGCTCATCGCGGCGTTCACCGGCGTGTACCTGCAGCAGCAGCCGATCCTGCTCACCGGAACCGGATACGCCGCCCACAATGCGTGCGCCGTCACCGAGGTCGCCGGGCGCGACGACCCCGCGTCCGATCTGCCGTCGAACCCGCTCGTGCCCTACCTCCGGGTCGATGGTGCGGGCGATCCGACGACCGCGAGCCTGCTCGGGGCGCTCGCGCGCCAGCGGGCGTGGTTCACCGAGGGGTTCGGGTGCACGCTCGCCCGTGAGCGTCCCGACCTCGGCGCGGCATCCGTCATCGAAGCCGGAGCCAACCCGCTCACCGACGCACCCCCGCCATCACCGAACCCCGCCCTCCAGGCGGCGATGGCGGGCGCCTTCGGCGACAACCTGCCCGAAGGACGTGCCGAGAACCTCGGCACGCGCGCGGTCGTGATCCTCGAAGACGGCGAGCTCGTCGCCGAACGATACGCCGATGGCTTCGACGCCGAGACACCCCAGCTCGGCTGGTCGATGTCGAAGAGCGTCGCCAACCTGCTGACCGGCGTGCTCGTCGAGCAGGGTGTCGTGTCGCTCGACGATGATCACCTGCGTCCCGAGTGGACCGATGATCGCGCCGACATCACCGTCGAGCAGCTGCTGCGCATGACGAGCGGCCTGGAATGGGACGAGACGTACGACCTCGGCACGCCGATCACGCGGATGCTCTACCTCGAGGAGGACATGGGTTCCTACGTCGCGAGCCTCCCGCTCGAGCATGAGCCCGGCACGGCGCAGGAGTACTCGAGCGGCAACACGAACCTGCTCTGCTCCGTGCTCGCCGAGCGCACCGGTCTCGGCGCCGACCTGCCCCGGCAGCTGCTGCTCGAGCCGCTCGGGCTCACGTCGGCCACGTTCGAACCGGATGCCGCGGGCACGCCGGTCTGCTCGTCGTACCTGTGGGCGACTCCGCGTGACTGGGCCGCGATCGGGCAGTTCGCCCTGCAGGACGGCGAGTGGCGCGGCGAGCAGCTGCTGCCCGCCGACTGGATGGACCGTTCCGTCGAGATCCTGCCCGACATCGAGCCGACCGACGTGCCCGGCTACGGCATGGGCTGGCGCGGCAACCTGCTCCCCGACGGCAACCTGCGCTGGCCCGAGCTCCCCGAGGACACCTTCGACGCCAGCGGACACGACGGGCAGAAGATGCTCGTGGTGCCGTCCGAAGGTCTCGTCGTCGTGCGCATGGGGTTCACGCCGGCCGAGAATGCCGACGCGTCGATCGTGCAGCTCGTGGAGGACGCCATCGCCGCGCTCGGCTGAGCGTGCGCCGGTTCACCCGCCGTGACGACCCTTTGACGGCTCACGGCCGTTTGCGCGCGTCCTCCACCCGGCAAAAGGTCGTCACGCTGGGCCGAGATCGCCAGATTGCCGTAGTCTCACGTGATGGCGGCCCCAGCGAGCGAGAAGTACGACCTCAAGCGCGCCCACCGCGCGCTGTACGCGCCATCGGCCCGCGACTTCACCATCGTCGAGGTGCCGCCGATGCGGTACCTCGCGATCGACGGGCACGGCGACCCGAACACGTCGCGCGACTATGCGGCCGCGCTGGAGGCGCTCTTCGGCGTGGCGCACACCCTGAAGTTCCGGAGCAAGAAGGAACTCGGTCGCGACTTCGTGGTCGCGCCGCTCGAGGCGCTCTGGCGGGCCGACGATCCCGTCGTGTTCGCGACGGGGGAGAAGAGCGCCTGGAGCTGGACCGCCCTCATCGCGCAGCCCGAGTGGATCGACGAGCCGCTCGTCGCCGACGCGGTGGCCGCCGTGCGCGCCAAGGGCGAGAACCCCGCGCTCGAGCTGCTGCGCCTCCACGAGCTGCACGAGGGGACCTCCGCGCAGATCCTGCACGTCGGCTCATACGACGACGAGGCTCCCACCCTGGCCCGCCTTCACCACGAATGGATGCCGCAGCACGGCCTCACGTTCAACGGCGCCCATCACGAGATCTACCTGAACGACGCGCGCCGCACCGCGCCCGAGAAGCTCCGCACCGTGCTGCGACAGCCGGTGCGACCCGCCTGATCGCGCCGCTCAGCGATCGCTGCCCGACGCGGGGTCCTCGTCGGTGATGACGCCCGTCGGCGGGCTCTCGCGAACGGTGTGCGTCGAGCCGAGCGACGCGGCCAGTTCGCGACCCGCGTCGATCGCCTCCTCGCGGCTCGCGTAGCTCTGCGACAGTCCGGGCGCGCCTTCGACTCGGTTCTCCCACTGTCCGCGGTTCGATCGGGTCTCCACGTCGTTGTCGGCCATGTGCGCTGCCTTCCGTTCGCTGCGTCTCGGGTCCGCTCGCGACGATACGCCGCCGTGCCGAGTCGCCGCACCCGGTTGACCTGCAGGGCCTCAGCGGCGGCTCGCGGCATCCGACAGCCGAGCATCGTGGCGAGCGCGCTCGAGCGTCGTCGCGATGCCCTCGGCGTACGGCGTCGGCGAAAGGCCGAACGTGCGCTCGAACGCCGAGGAATCGAACACGTACGGAGCCATGTACTGGTAGGCCAGCTCGAGGCTCTCGCGGGCGGCCGGCACGAAGATCGCACCGATCCGCATCATCGCCATCGACATGGTGCGGGTGCGGCCCGCGCCGCCGCCGGTCGCGAGCTCGAGGTACTCCTCACCCGTGAGCGCCGGGGCCGCCGTCGGCAGGTGCCAGGTGCGTCCCTTCGCGCGGTCGTCGGTGCCGAGCACGGCGAGCGCCGCGCCGATGTCGGGCGTGTAGGTCATGGAGTGCGGTTGCCCGGCATCGAACAGCCAGGTCGGCGGCTTGCCGCGCGCGACCGGATCGATCGCGAACATGTTGAACGCGCTCGTCGACGCGCCGGGTCCGTAGAAGTCGGCGCTGCGGGCGATCGTCACCGTGAGGCCGCGATCCCGTTCGGCGTCGGCGAGCAGCTGGAGCAGCCCGGCGCGGATTCGACCCTTGCGGCTGCTCGGCCGGATGGGCGTCGACTCGGTCATCGGCCGGCCGTGCAGGTCGCCGTAGGCGTAGACGTTGTCGAAGTACACGAGGTGCGTGCCCGAGGCGGTGCACGCGTCGATGACATTGCGGATGACGCGTGGCCAGTCACGCTGCCAGACGCGCGTCGAGTAGGGCAGTCCGACCGTCAGGTAGGCGACGTCGGCGCCCTCGACGGCGTGCATCGCCGGGCCGGCCTCACGGAGGTCGGCGGTGCGGTGCTCGGCACCGGGTCGCTCCGGATCCGCGGCGGCGCGCGAGACGGTGCGAACGGTCTGCCCTGCGTTTCGGAGCGCCGTCACGGTCTCGCGGCCGACGACTCCGGTGCTTCCCAGTACGGCATGGAGGGTCATTTCGGGTCCCTTCGCTGTGGCTGTCGGGCGCCGGAAGGTCGGGCGTCGGCGCGCGGTTCGGCGACCGGGAACAGTTCCTCGGTCGCGGACTCCTGGGCGAGACGCCTGAGCCCGGCGATGAGGGCGTCGCCGAGCACGGTGCCCACGATCATGAGCTCGGCGATGAGGTCTGCGCTCTCGCGATCGCGCAGGGCCCCGAGGTCGGCGTGGGCGATGGTGTCGGCCGCCGCGGCATAGGCCGCGAGATAGGCGTCGGATGGCTCGTAGCCGATTGCCGCCAGGTCGTCGAGCACGCGCGCGCTGATCTCGAACCCGGGGTTCTCGGGTGACGTGTGCCACGAGTTGCGGGCCGCAACTCGGGCGATCCGCTCGCGAGCTGCCTCGGATGCCGCGGCCCGCGACGAGCCATCGCGGCCGACGCCGAGCGCGTGCTGTGCGGCCTCGAAGGTGTGCGCGAGCGAGCTGTTCTCGTCGTCGAGCGTCGCGAGCACCCGCTTCGCCGCGGCGATCGAGAGACCGCCGGTGTCGAGCAGGGCGCGCACGAGTCGAACGCGCTGCACGTGCGAGTCGTCGTACGACGTCTGGTTGCCGCTCAGTCGCTCGCCCTCGCGCAACAGGCCCTCCCTGAGGAAGTACTTCAGGGTCGAGACGGGAGCGCCGCTGCGTCGGCTCAGCTCGGAGATCCGCACGCACTGATAGTAACACTATCGATAGTACGAGTACCAGTGCGGCGCCTGAGCTGCGCCCGCACCCGGGCTCGTCAGGCGGCCTGCGAACTCGGCCCGACGCGCACGCGACTGATCGCGTCGGGCGCGGCGGTGAATCGGCCGGCGACGCCGTCGGCGTTGAGGTAGTGCACACGGATGCCGCGGCCGACCCGCGCGACCTTGGTGATCTCGTACTCACGACCGGAGGCGCTGACGAGCGTGTCGCCCACCTGCAGGTGGCGCGTCTGCCGCAGCTCGATGACCTCCATAGTGAGAGTGTCTCAGCACCCACCGACATTCCACCGCGCGAGCGAGGCTGTGGGTACGCTGACCCGATGGACGACATGGCCGCCCCCGGCAGCGAGGGGCGGGGCGCGCCCGTCGTCCTCGTGGTCGACGTGGCGAACGTCATGGGTTCGCGACCCGACGGTTGGTGGCGCGACCGTGCCGGGGCGGCGACCAGCCTGCTCGCGGCGATGCCCCGACTCGTGTCGCGAACCGTGGCCGCTCCCGATGACGAGGGAAGCGTGCGCATCGAGCGGATCGTCGCCGTGGTCGAGGGAGCGGCGAAGCACGTCGACGCTCCCGACGGTGTCGACGTCGTCCGAGCCCCGAAGGACGGCGACAGCTCTGTCGTGTCCGTCGCCGAGCGAATCGCCGAAGCGGGTTCGACCGGCGTGCTCGTGGTCACCGCGGACCGCGGCCTTCGGGCGCGACTTCCGCACGGTGTCGTGGTGGCCGGGCCAGGTTGGTTGAACCGGCTTCTCGGCCGGTAGGCCACTGAACCCAGCATCGCTGAACCAGCACCCGAAAACGGATGCGGCAGCCGGGGTGAATCCTTAGGCTGATGCACGGCCGGCCATCGCCGGTCGGAGGCCGCGCCGGGGGAGGGCGGCACGTGAACTGGTTCTACGACACGAGCGTGTGGATCACGCTGCCGCTGCTCGTCGGTGGATTCGTCCTGGCAACCTGCCTGGTCGTGTACGCCATGCGACCCGTCGTTCGGCGGCTGGTGAGCGACCCCGAGGAGTGGGACCGGGCGCTCGCCCACGTGATCGGCGCGTTCGGCGTGTTCTTCGGCATCCTGCTCGCGCTGGTGGCGGTCTCGGTGTACGAGAACTTCGCCGACACGCGCACCTCGACCCTGCAGGAGGCCGCGGACGTCACGGCACTCTACCGCGGCACCAGCGGAATGCCCGAGCCCGTCGGCACGCCACTGCGCGGCGCGATCCGCGAGTATCTCGAGACCGTCATCGACCAGGACTTCCCCTCCCAGGAGCAAGGGATCCTGCCCGAGCACAGTGCCGTGCTCGTCGACGACATGCAGCGGATGCTGCACGAGTACGAACCCACGGCCGCGCCCGAGCAGGCCGAGTACATCCAGCTCCTCGCGACGTTCGACGACTTCATCGAGAGCCGACGCGCACGGATCGACGCGACCACCCTCGAGCTCCCACCATTGTTCTGGGTCGTCATCTGGGTCGGCGCCGCGATCAACACGGTGCTCATCTCGTTCATCTACGTGAGCAGTCTTCGACTGCACCTCTTGATCGCCGGCCTGCTCTCGTTGTTCATCGGCCTCGTGATGTTCGTCACCGCCGACATGGACCATCCGTACCAGGGCGCGATCTCCGTGGGACCCGGCGCGTTCGAACGCGTCATCGAGCAGACCATCGATCGGATCGGCACCACCCAGTAGGGGGTGCGCGTGATCGCGGGCTGAGCGCAGGCTCAGGCCAAAGATGCTCCGGATGCCGCGGCCGCGAGCCGCACGTCCTCCTCGACGAGGTCGGCGTTGATCATCGCTCCGACCGCGTTGCCCGACCCCGACGCCATGGGCACCGAGGTGCGCGGCGACACGACGTTGCCCGCCGCGAAGAGTCCGGCCACGCTCGTGCGGCCGTTCTCGTCGACGGCGACCCAGTCGACGCCGGCGAGCTCGGTCGTCGTCGCGCCGAGCGAGCGGAGCACGCCATCGTTCGGCACCGGGCGCGGATGCAGGAAGATCGCGTCGATCGGCACCTCCGCCCCATCGACGAGACGGATGCCGCTGAGCCGCCCGTCCTCGTCGGCGAGCACTCGATCGACGCGCCGCGGCTCCACGTCGACGCCGCGCGCGACCAGGCCCGCTCGCGCCTCGTCCGAGAGGTCGGACCCGTTGACGAAGTAGGTGATGTCGGTCGACAACTGGCGAAGGAGCTGCGCCTGGTGCACGCTCATCTCGCCCGATGCGAGCACGGCGATGCGCTGGTCGCGCACCTCCCAGCCGTCGCAGTAGGGGCAGACGGCCGCGCCGGTTCCCCACTGCTCGGCGAGTCCGGGAACGTCCGGTAGCTCGTCGCGGACTCCGGTGGCGACGAGCAGCCGCCGCCCGATGTGGTGCGTGCCGTCGACCACGATCTGGAATCCGTCGTCGCCGAAGGACGCGCTCGTGACATCCGCCACCTCCACGACGACCCCGTACCGGGCCACCTCGTCGCGGCCGGCGGCGAGCAGGTCGAGCGGCGACCACCCGTCGCGCCCGAGCACGCCGTGCATGTGCGCCGCGAAGCGATTGCGCGGGGCTCCCGAGTCGAGCACGAGCACGCGGCGCCGGGAGCGGCCGAGCTGCAGGGCCGCGCTGAGCCCGGCGCTGCCGCCGCCGATGATGATGACGTCCCAGGAGGTGTTGTGCATGCCACAACCCTGCGAGTAGTCTGCCGCGACGGCAACCCGGTTTGCCGAAACCGCAAGAAGGAGGCGGCGTGGCCGACGAACTCGACATGGTGCTCGACGGCGTCGCCCCGCGACTGCGGGCCCTGCGCGCCCGGCGCGGACTCACGCTCGCCGAGCTCTCGGAGCCGACCGGCATCTCGGTGAGCACCCTGTCGCGACTGGAATCGGGCGGGCGCCGCCCGACGCTCGACCTGCTGATCCGCCTCGCCGGCGTCTACCGGGCGAGCCTCGACGACCTCGTCGGTGCACCGCAGATCGCCGACCCGCGCGTGCACCCGAAGCCGTTCTTCCGCGAGGGTCGCGCCATCATCCCGCTGACCCGCAGCAATCCCGACGTGCGCGCGTACAAGATCGTGCTGCCCGGGCACGCGCCCGAGAAGCCGGTCGAGCAGGGTGCCCACGAGGGCTATGACTGGATCTACGTGCTCAGCGGCCGCGTGCGCCTCGCCCTCGGCGATGACGAGATCGTGCTCGGGCCGGGCGAGGCCGCCGAGTTCGACACACGTATTCCGCACGGCAGCGCGTCGGCGTCACTCGAGCCGGCCGAGGTCATCAACCTGCTCAGCACCCAGGGCGAGCGGGTGCACCTGCGCGAAGCCGGGTCGGCCTGAGCGGCGGATGCCGCAGGAAACGGTGCGATCTGCCGGTCGAGGAGGCGCGCAGCGTCGTCTCGAACCCCCGCGCGAAGACCGGGTTTCGAGACGCGGCTTCGCCGCTCCTCAACCCGCAGCCCTCAGGGCGTGATCGAGTCGACGAACGCGTGCGCCTCGCGGGTGATCGCACCCCACTCGTCGGCGCCCAGCTCATACGGAACGGCGGCCCACTCACGCATCGGACGGCCGTGCATGACCATGTTGTCGAGCCCGCGCTCGTCGATGCGCTCGGCCGGGAGCTTCACCACGAGCCGTCCGTCGTTCGCGACGAACGCGAACAGCTTGCCGCGTACGGAGTATCCCTCTGAGCCGAACATGCGGCCGACGCCGACGTCGGGCCTCGCAGTCAGGTCGCTCGCGACGCCGGCCAGTCGCTCGCGACCGCGGGTGCGGTCATCCATGAATCCGAAGGTACGACGGCCCACCGACATCGGAGCGACGGCACGGCCGGGTTTCGAGACGCGGCTGCGCCGCTCCTCAACCCGCAGACACGAGACGCGGCTGCGCCGCTCCTCAACCCGCAGACACGAGACGCGGCTGCGCCGCTCCTCAACCCGCAGACACGAGACGCGGCTGCGCCGCTCCTCAACCCGCAGCGAGACGCGGCGGCGCCGCTCCTCAACCCGAAGACAGGACGGCCCACCAGATGAGCAGCATCGTGACGAGGAATCCGACCCCGTAGTTCAGCACGATGAACCATCGCCAGCCGCCGTTCGCGCGCCCCGACTCGGCGTCGGACACCGAGCGATACGGCCACGCCGCGGCGAGGTAGGGGACCACGAGCACCGCGGCGAGCGGGCCGGGCCATGCCGTGAGCAGCATGAGCAGGCCGGCGGCGATCCACAGGCCGAGCGCGATCCGCACCGTCGCCCGCGCACCGAACGCCGTCGCGATCGACGCGATGCCGGCCTCGCGGTCGGGCACGACGTCTTGCACCGCACCGAACGCGTGACTCGCCATGCCCCAGCAGAAGAACGCCGCGAGCAGCGCGATGAGCTGCGGCGTCGGCTCGGCACCCGCCACCGCCAGGCCGTAGACGGCCGGGCTCACGAAATGCGTGCTCGAGGTGATCGAGTCGAGCACCGGGCGTTCCTTGAAGCGCAGCCCCGGCACCGAGTAGGCGAACACCGCGAACAGGCTGATGGCCAGGACGAGCCACGACCACGGATGCCGCGTGCCGCCGAGCCAGAGCATCGCGATCACGAGCGGCATGGCCGTCGCGACACCGGCCCACACCACGACCCGATGGAGCCGGGGTTCGAGCAGGGCGCCCTCGGCGCCTCCCTTGCGGGGATTGCGCAGGTCGGACGCGTAGTCGAACACGTCGTTCACGCCGTACATGAGCAGGTTGTACGGGATGAGGAAGAAGAGCGTGCCCACCACGAACAGGGCGTCGATGCTGCCGGTCGTGAGCAGGTAGGCGGCGGCGAAGGGGAACGCCGTGTTGATCCAGCTCACCGGACGCGACGACAGCACGATCTGCGCAACCGGGTTCCGCACGGTGCGACTCACGGTCTCAGTCTCCACGATGCGCCCGCCGCTCATGGCCCGCTCGCTGCGCACCGCCTGCTCGCCGCGCACCGCCTGCTCGCCGCGCCCCGCTCGCTCGTGTGCGGGGGGCACGGAGCACGAGGCTCCAGACCGCCGGAACGAGCAGGACGGCCGCGATCGGATACGCGAAGTCCTCGATCGGAGCCAGGCCCACCGTGGGTCCGAGTCGCGTTCCGTCGGCATAGCCGAAGAGGCCCGCCCAGATCATGAACGAGTCGAAGACGGCCGTGAGCACGAGCAGCACCACGCCGGCGACGGCCGTGGCCAGCCAGCGCCGACGGCGCTCGCGAGCCGTCATCCCCCGGGTGGCGAGCAGCGCGATCACGATGGCGACAGCCAGGAACGGCACGCAGATGAGGGCGTAGGTCACGGATGCCCCCGATGCGATCGGCTCGCGGCATCCGTCGCCTCATTCGACGGCACGTCGTTCGACCGCCCGGCCCCGTCGCGCGAGGCGAGAACGCGCTCGGCCCCGAGCACCGCGACCAGGGTCAGGTAGCAGAGGAACACGAGGAACACGGGCTCCTCGACGGGGAGCTCGGGAGCGAGCACGATGCCGGTCGCGAACTCGGAGTCGCCGCGGAAGAAGACGCCGAACGCGATGCCCACCGCGTCCCAGACGAGGAGCAGCACCGTGCCCGCGCCGACGGCCGCGGCGGCCGCGCCGGGCGCGCGCCAGAACGCGAGCCGCCATCGCGCGTCGATGAGGGCCATCGACGCGATCGCGAGGAGCAACGCGCCGAGGTACGTGAACCCCGTCATCCGTGGTGCTCCTCGAACTCGAGGGC
>NZ_CADDWM010000014.1 GCF_902809835.1 Agromyces sp. Marseille-P2726
GAACCGGTCTGCACCCGGCACGGCACCGACGCCGGCGACGAGCGACACGACCTCCCCGGTCGCCGGGCCGGGCTCGAGCGGGGCCCGCAGGCGTAGGCCGCGCCCCGCGGTCATGATCTCGATCGCGCGCTCCGTGAGTACCACGGGCGCTCTTCGTCAAGCGTGTCTCGGTTCGGCGTCATCGAGTTCCGTTCGGGTGCCGGCTCTGGAGCCGATCCCCATCAGTCTGACACCCAGTGAAGAGTGGGACAACCTCCGGATCTGAGAGGATGCTCCCCATTCAGGGGCACGTCGGCATTCAGGGGCACGTCGGCGAGGATCACTCGAGTACGCCGACCGCGCGCCCCGCTCGTGCAATGACCTGACCCGACCCGACGAGCTCGGTGATCGCCTCGATCTCGGGCGTGAGGAACCGGTCTGCACCCGGCACGGCACCGACGCCGGCGACGAGCGACACGACCTCCCCGGTCGCCGGGCCGGGCTCGAGCGGGGCCCGCAGGCGTAGGCCGCGCCCCGCGGTCATGATCTCGATCGCGCGCTCCGTGAGTACCACGGGCGCTCTTCGTCAAGCGTGTCTCGGTTCGGCGTCATCGAGTTCCGTTCGGGTGCCGGCTCTGGAGCCGATCCCCATCAGTCTGACACCCAGTGAAGAGTGGGACAACCTCCGGATCTGAGAGGATGCTCCCCATTCAGGGGCACGTCGGCATTCAGGGGCACGTCGGCGAGGATCACTCGAGTACGCCGACCGCGCGCCCCGCTCGTGCAATGACCTGACCCGACCCGACGAGCTCGGTGATCGCCTCGATCTCGGGCGTGAGGAACCGGTCTGCACCCGGCACGGCACCGACGCCGGCGACGAGCGACACGACCTCCCCGGTCGCCGGGCCGGGCTCGAGCGGGGCCCGCAGGCGTAGGCCGCGCCCCGCGGTCATGATCTCGATCGCGAGCACACGGGTCAGCCCGTCGATCGCACGCCGGAGCTTCCGCGCGGCGGCCCACCCCATCGACACGTGGTCCTCCTGCATCGCCGACGACGGGATCGAGTCGACGGATGCCGGCACCGCGAGCCGCTTCAGCTCCGACACGATGCCGGCCGCGGTGTACTGCGCGATCATGAGTCCCGAATCGACGCCGACCTCGTGCGCGAGGAACGGCGGCAGCCCCTGGTTGCGTGCGCGGTCGAGGAACCGGTCGGTACGCCGCTCGCTCATCGATGCGACATCCGCCACCGCGATCGCGAGGAAGTCGAGCACGTACCCGACCGGAGCGCCGTGGAAGTTGCCGTTCGACTCGACGCGACAGTCGAGCGTCAGCACCGGGTTGTCGATCGCGCTCGCGAGCTCAGCCTCGGCGACGGATGTCGCGTGGGCGAGGGTGTCGCGAGCGGCGCCGTGCACCTGCGGGGCGCACCGAAGCGAATAGGCGTCTTGCACTCGAGTGCACTCGGGGCCCTTGTGGCTCGCCACGATCGGCGAGTCGGCGAGCAGCCGTCGCAGGTTCGATGCGGATGCCGCCTGCCCGCGCTGCGGTCGCAGGGCGTGCAGGTCCTCCGCGAAGACCGCGTCGGTACCCATGAGCCCCTCCACGCTCATCGCCGCGGCGACGTCGGCGGTGGTGAGGAGGACGCGGAGGTCGTCGATCGCGAGGGCGAGCATGCCGAGCATGCCGTCGGTGCCGTTGATGAGGGCGAGACCCTCCTTCTCGCCGAGGCGCAACGGCGTGATGCCGGCGTCGGCGAGCGCATCGGCGGCGGGCACGACCGGTGGTCGAGTAGCCCCCGCAGGAGGTGTATCGAGACCCGCGGCCTCGGTCTCGATACGCGACGGCCCCGCCTGCGCTACTCGACCGGCGGGGGCGGCGTGCACGACCGGTGGTCGAGTTGCCGCCGCAGGAGGCGTATCGAGACCCGCGGCCTCGGTCTCGATACGCGACGGCTCCGCCGGCGCTACTCGACCGACGGGGGCGACGCGGACCTCGCCCTCGCCCATCGCCGCGAGCGCGCAGTGCGCGAGCGGCGCGAGGTCGCCCGAGCACCCGAGCGACCCGTACTCCCGTACGACGGGCGTGATGCCGGCGTTGAGGATCGCGGCATAGGTCTCCGCCGTCTCGCGGCGCACGCCCGTGCGGCCCGTCATCAAGGTCGAGAGGCGCAGGAGCATGAGCGCGCGCACGACCTCGCGCTCCACCTCGGAGCCCGAGCCGGCGGCGTGCGAGCGCACGAGGCTCGCCTGCAACTGGGCGCGTCGGTCCTCGGCGATGAACGTGGTCGCGAGCGCGCCGAAGCCGGTCGAGATGCCGTAGTGCGGCTCGGGGTCGGCGGCGAGGCCCTCGATGATCTCCCGACTGGCCGCGACGCCGTCGAGGGCGGTCGGATCGAGGGCGACGGATGCCCCGTGGCGAGCGACGGCCACGACCTCGTCGATCGCGAGCGCGCCGGTTCCGACGGTGACGGAGGCGGTGCGCCCGGCCCCGGGGACGCCGAAGGTCGATGGGTGGGCGTGCGCGATGGAGCTCATGCCTTCGATTCCACACCGGCCTCGCGCGCGCGGGAACGCCGCAGCTGCGGCATCCGTCCGGGATCCCAGACCGGCGTAGGCTGGCGGCGTGAGCCAGCCCTCGAAGGTCCCCGCGGCCGACCAGACCCTGGCGATCCTCGCGCACCTGGCGGCACAGCGCGGGCCCGTCCCGGCCGCGACGATCGCGCAGGCGCTCGCGTTGCCCCGGTCGACGGTCTACCACCTGCTCGCCGTGATGCAGGAACGCGGATTCGTCGTGCATCTGCCCGAGGAGCGCAGGTATGGACTCGGCGTGGCCGCGTTCGAGCTGTCGAGCGGGTTCAGCCGGCAGCAGCCCCTGTCGCGACTCGGTCGCCCACTCGTCGCGGCACTCGTCGACCTGCTCGGCGAGTCGGGGCACCTCGCCGTGCTGCACGGACGCGATGTGCTCTACCTCGTCGAGGAGCGTGCGCCTCGCCGTCCGTCGCTCGTGACCGATGTGGGCGTGCGCCTCCCCGCCTACCTGACGGCGACCGGGCGCGCGATGCTCGCGGCGCTGCCGGCGGCCCAGTTGCGCGCGCTCTATCCCGATCGGGCGGCCTTCGAGTCGCGGCATCCGTCGACCGCGGCCGACCCCGGGGAGTGGACGTACGGGCGCCTGAAGCGCGTGCTCGTCGAGGTGCGTGCTTGCGGCTGGGCCGACGAGGACGGCGAGGTCACGCCGGGCCTGGCATCGGTCGGCGCGGCGGTACTCGATCACGTCGGATGGCCGGCTGCGGCGATCGCGGTGACCTTCCCCGACGATGCGCCGGCCGAACTGCGCGACCGGGCGTCGAGTGGTGTTCAGGATGCCGCGGCAACGCTGACGCGGCGCATCCTCGGAACGCGGTGACCATCGGTCCTCGGATCGGATCCCGACCCGTCGGTCACGTCGGTCCGCCGGAGCGCGCTCGGTTCGCGTACCCGATCGCCTGCGCTCGATTGCGCACTCCGAGCTTCGACAGCAGGTTGCTCACGTGATGCGCTGCGGTCTTGGGCGAGATGTGGAGGCGCCCGGCGATCTCGGGATTCGTCAGGCCCTCGGCCAGGAGTCCGAGCACCTCCTCCTCGCGACGCGTGAGCTGTGCGGGTGAGCGTGGCACGTAGCGGCCTCGTACTCCCCACGCACGGAGCTGTTCGGCGGTCCGGTCCGCGTCGCGGGTGGCGCCGAGTCGATCGAACGCACCGAGAGCGGTCCGCGCCTCCGTCGCGGCCAACTGGTGGAACTCGGGCGCAAGTGCTCGAGCAAGCTCCAGCCGAACGCGCGCGGTCTCCAGCGGAAGGTCCATGGCAGCGAACAGGTCGAGCGATCGCTCGAAGCATCGCACCGCATCCGATGCGTCAGTGGCGAGGCGTCCCCGGGCCAGTGCGGCGTGCGCCGCATCGATGCCGTGAGCGTTTGCGAGAGCTCGCTCGTCGAGTAGGGCGGCCGTCGAGGCGGCGCCCTCACGGTCGTCGAGGGCGATCAGCGCCTCCACCTTGATTCCGAGCGCGGTGGCCGCTTCGATCGACCCCGCGGGCCCGCCGACGTGCAGGGGCGTGATCGCGACCGCTCGTTCCGCGTCGAACCAACGATCGACCAGGGCGGCGGCGGTGGTCGGTTCGCCGGACTGCAGGGCGAGTTCCGCGGCCGCCACGGCCGTCTGGATGGGCGTCCCCGCCTCCTCGATGAGGGCCGAGGCCTCGGCGGAGCGGCCCTGTCGCGTGCGGAGCTCGGCGAGACCGGCGATCACCCGACCGTGGATCCCGGGGAACGTGCCACGAGCGACGGTCTCCGCCCGGCTGAGCTCGACCTCGGCCTCGGCCCACCTGCCGGACAGCATCAGCACCCTGCCGTGCGCGACCCGGCATTGGGCGAAGAGGTAGGGGCAGCCTCGATCGAGCATGACCTCGTCTGCGGCATCCGACCAAGTACGAGCACGCTCGAGGTCGCCGATCATGTCGCAGAGCGTCATCATCGAGCAGGTCGACATGACGACGGTGAAGAAGTCGCCCGGTTCACCCGCGATCACGCCCGCCATTGCTTCGTCGACGTCGGTCAGACCGGCGGCGGTGTCGCCGAGCTTGACCCGCGCGACGCCCCGCTCGGCGAGCGCGCACAGCTCCAGGTCCCGGTCGCCGAGCCCCCGGGCGACGCCGATGACCCGTTCCAGGAGCTCGTGACTGCGCGCCGTGTCGGTTGACAGGATCGCGCTCTCGTACTCGAGCCACGCCAGCGGGATCGCGTCATCGCTTCCGGCGAGCACGCTGCGGGCACGCGCATGCCAACCTTGCGCGGCGACGAGGTTTCCGACCGCCATGCCGTAGGTGAGGCACAGCCAGATCGCCGACTCCGCCGCGGCGTCCCGGTCGCCCGCGCGGAGGCTCACGGCATACGCCCGTTCACGGTGCCGCACCGCGGCTCTCACGTCGCCGAGGAAGAAGAGGGCATCCCCGAGGCCGGCGAGCGCGTCGGCGGAACCCGTCTGCGTGAGCGCCCCTTCGAAGGCCGCGCGGGCCGACTCCCAGTCGCCCGCCGTCATGGCGGCCATGCCCCGCTCGAGCGGCGACTGCGCAGTCACCTCTTCATTGTCGCAGTGCTGTTTCCGCGACGGGAAACGAGACGAACCGGCGACGAACAAGAGACCAACCGGGCAGGAAGATGGGTCACCTGGCCGATCCGTGGTGGCACGTTCGGTGGGCATCATGCTCGTGGGGGCGGACATCTCGCCCCGAAGGAGGACAGCATCATGAACGCACGAGAGATCTACGCCAGCGCCGTCGACGCATTCAACCGTGGCGACACGGCCTCATTCGCCGCGCTGTACGCCGAGAATGCGATCGTGCACGATCCGCAGTACCCGAAGCCGCTCAGCGGCCGGGCCGCGGTCGAACAGGATGTCGCGGACGTCCTCCGTGCCATGCCCGACGCACGCTTCACGCTCGGCGAGGTCATGCAGGATGGAGGAACGGTCGCCGTCGAGTACGGGTTGAGCGGGACCCACCTCGGTCCCCTCTCGTTGCCCGACGGGGAGGTCGCGCCGACAGGTCGAACGCTTGACATTCCGGGCGCCGTGTTCTCAACGCTGGACGACGATGGACTTGTCATCGACGAGCGACGCTACTACGACGTCGCGAGCATGATCGCGCAGCTCGGGCTCATCGATGCCGAACATGCCACGACCTGATGTCGACGGGCGCTGACGCCTCGACCGATGCCGACGCCGCCGGGCACTTCAGGCGCCCGGCGGCTCGTCGGGCACCGGCAGGTCGTGGTGGGCCTCTGCGGCGTGTTCCTCACGAGAATGCACGAGCTTCAGCCCGATGACGCAGCCGACGATGCCCGCGAGGAAGAGCAGCTTGAGCACGCTCGCGGACTCGCCGCCGAAGACGGTCGAGTATACGACCGTGAGCGCCGCGCCGAGCCCGGTCCAGACGGCGTATGCCGTGCCCACCGGGATGCCGCGCATCGCGTAGGCGAGGCCGACCATGCTGGCGACTCCCGCGACGAGGAAGACGACCGTCGGCCAGAAGACGGTGAACCCGTCGGACAGGCCGAGGGCGACGGCCCACACGGCCTCGAGCACGCCGCTCAGGATCAGGACGGGCCAGTGCATCACGCCTCCCCGAGGATTCGGAGGCCGATCACGCAGCCGACGATGCCGAGGAGCAGCAGCACCTTCACCACGCTCGCCCGCTCCCCGCCGAAGATCATCGCGTACGCGACGGTCAGCACCGCGCCGATGCCGACCCAGACGGCGTAGGCGGTGCCCACCGGTATGGACGTCATCGCGATGGCGAGTCCGCCCATGCTGAGCACCAGCGCGACGACGAAGATCACGGTCGGCCGGAGCCTGCGGAAGCCCTTCGAGGCACCGAGTGCGGTCGCCCAGACCGCCTCGAGCACACCCGAGGCGATGAGGATGATCCAGTCCATGCGGCCTCCGCCAGCCACGCTACCGGCGTCAGGACTCAGGGTTCGTCCACCTGAGGTTCGTAGGGTTGCCCGGTCAGCGCTGCCGCCGCCGCACGTCCCGACCGGAAAGACGACCGCATGACACTCCTCGCCGCCACGGCCGACCACGGGTTCACCGGACTCACCGGCTTCGCCGCCGATATCCTGACCGCCCTCGGCGAGTTCGGTGTCGGCGTCCTCGTCTTCATCGAGGTGCTCGTGCCGCCGATCCCGAGCGAGGTGATCCTCCCGTTCGCCGGCTACCTCAGCCAGGCGGGCGAGCTCGAGCTCGGGTGGCTCATCGCCTGGAGCACGGTCGCCTCGCTCGCCGGCGCGCTCGTGCTGTACTGGCTCGGTGCGGCCGTCGGCATGCGCCGCGCCGTGGACCTCATCGTGCGCACGCGGCTCGTCAGCCGCACCGACCTCGAACGAGGTGCCGAGTGGTTCACGCGGCACGGAGCGTGGTCGGTGCTCGTCGGGCGTGTCATCCCCGGCGTGCGAAGCCTCATCTCCATCCCCGCGGGCGCCGCCCGCATGAGCCTGCCGCGGTTCTGCCTCTACACCGTGCTCGGCAGCGGCGTCTGGAACACGTTCCTCATCGGCGTCGGCGCCGCGCTCGGCACCCAGCACGAGTTGCTCGACCAGTACCTCGGATACGTCGACCTCGTCGTCTACGCCGCGATCGCGCTCGGACTCGCGACGCTCGTCGTGCGCCGTTACCTCGAGCACCGTCGTGCCCGGGCTGACACCGACGAAACGGCTCGTGCGTCGGTCGAGGCGGCTGCCGTCGCGGAGGTCGACCGCACCCGCTGAGCGTGGGAGCTCGGGTGACCGCCACCTCTCACGGCGCGAGCGGCGGAGGTGGGCGCCTGCACGATCGCTTCGTCGTGGGAGCCGCCGGTGGGGCGCCTGGACGATCGCTTCGTACCGGCGAGGGCCGGCGCTTCGCGCTGGTGGGGACGTGTGGACGACCTCTTCACCGCTGCGAAGGCCGGCACCTCGGCACTCCGGCACTCCGGCCCCGCGATCGGCGGACGAACGGCATGTTCGGAACGGAACCGGCGCCCCGATCCGAATGGACACGGTTCGGCCGGTTCGATGCTCAGGGCGCGAGACGGAGCGCGGCCGCGACACGGCCGCCCGCGACGAGGCGCGCGCTGCCGACCAGCGCGACCGTGAGCAGGGCGAGCGCGACGATCGCGGACACCGGGCCGAAGCCGGTCAGAAGCAGCACCGCCACGCCGGCGACGCCCGAGACGGCATCCACGGCGGTCCACACGGTAGCCAGCCGGGTGGTCGACGCGACGGTTGCCGCGGGCAGCCCGCCCTGAATCCCGGCCGGCGTCTGCCGCCGCGCCCGCTCGAACCGCGCGAACACGAGCACGACCGGCACGCCGGCGGCGGCGGCGACACCGAGCCACAGCGGACGCGTCGCCCACCACTCGAAGCTGAGGGGCTCGGGGAGGGGCAGCCCGACGCTCGCGTTCGCGACGAGGCTCAGGCCTGCGAGTCCGACGAGCACGGGCATGTGCCACAGGTACACGGTCATGGCGCGCTCGCCGAGCGCGGAGATCAGCCGCGAGGCATCCGCTCGCTCGACCCATGCACGGATGTGCGGGCGTGCCAGCTGGAACAGCGCGAGCTGCGCGACGCCGAGCAGCACCAGGGCCACGGTGGGCGGGTTGAGGTTCTCGAACATGTCGGGGGAGTACGGCCCGGTGGCGACGAGGGTGGCCAGCACCGCCAGCGCGCCACCCGCCATGCCCCAAAGCGCGCCGCGGTGGAAGCGGTCGAGCGTGCCGTCGGCCAGGTGGAAGCCCAGCTGCTGCACGAGCAGCCACACGAGGATGAGGTTCAGGAAGCCGATCGGCTCGACACCGGTCGCGATGCGCGTGACGTCGACGGCCACGACCGCGCCGAGCAGCACTGCCGGCGTCGCCATCGGGGCGCGCTCGTGGGCGCGCATCATCACGGGCACGAGCGCCGAGATCGCGACGTAGACGCCAAGGAACCACAGCGGCTGACCGATGCGGAAGCCCGCGGTCGCGACCAGCTCAGCCGGCAGGCCGACGAGCGATAGCACCACGAGTCCGCCGGCGACGACGACCACGAGTGCGATCGCCGGTCGCACGAGCCGTTCGAGGCGCGCGCGCACGTAGTCCGAAGCGGTCGCGCCGCGCGAGCGCATCGAACGCCAGTGGTGGAAGCTCGAGAATCCGCCGGCGATGAAGAACAGCGGCATGATCTGCACGACCCAGCTGACGGGGCCGAACCAGTCCTGCTCCTCGAGCGCGTTCTCGAGGACCGGGCCGGCGGCGCCCATGCTGACGCCGCACATCATGGCGTGCAGTGCGAACACCACGACGAGGAGCACGATTCGGATGGCGTCGACGCTCGTGTCGCGAGCGACTCCGGTGCGAGGCCGAGCGGATGCCGCGGCCGGGCGTTCGAGCTGATGTGTTGTAGCCATGCCCGCACAGTACGAACGGGCTTCGCGCCGTCACATCACCCCGCGGAGCCGTTCTCGACCCCTACTGCGGTACGGGGGATCTGCAGGTCGAGGAGAGCGCGAAGCGCTCGTCTCGAAACCGCACGGCGAGCACGGGTTTCGAGACGCCGCTCCGCGGCTCCTCAACCCGCATTCAGGAGCCGGGCTGCACGAGGCCCGTGTCGTACGCGAGCACCACGGCGTGCACGCGGTCGCGCAGGCCGAGCTTCTGCAGGATCTTCGACACGTGGGTCTTCACGGTCTGCTCGGCGATGAACAGCTCGGCCGCGATCTCGGAGTTCGACAGGCCCCGGCCGATTAGGGTGAGCACCTCGCGCTCCCGCTCGGTGAGGTCGGCGAGCCGATTCGTCTGCGGCTTCGGCGGGCGAGCAGAGCGGGCGAAGTCCTCGATGAGGCGCCGGGTGACGCTCGGCGCGAGCAGGGCGTCACCGCCGGCGACCACGCGCACGGCCGCGACGAGTTCCTCTGGCGTCGCGTCCTTCAGGAGGAAACCGCTCGCGCCGGCGCGCAATGCCTCGTAGACGTACTCGTCGATGTCGAACGTCGTGAGCATGAGCACCCGCGGCACGTAGTCCGAGCTGCGCGGCGGGGTCTGCAGGGCACGGGTCGCCTCGATGCCGTTCCGGTGCGGCATCCGCACGTCCATGATGACCACGTCAGGCCGCAGTTCGTGCGCCAGCGTCACCGCCTCGACGCCGTCGGAGGCCTGCCCCACGACCTCGATCCCCGGCTGCGCGGCGAGCACGGCGGCGAATCCGGCGCGCACCATCGCCTGGTCGTCGGCGATGAGCACCGAGATCGTCACACCGTTCCTCCGTCGGTCGCGAGCGGAAGGGTCGCGAGAACACGGTAGCCCCCACCGGGGACGGCTCCGTACTCGGCGCGCCCACCGAGCAGGGCCGCGCGCTCGCCGATGCCCACGAGACCGTGGCCGCCGCCCTTGGCCTCGGGCCCCGCGGCATCCGCCGCCGGCTCGTTCTCGACCGAGACGACCAGGTCACCGGCGAGCACCTCGACCGACACCCGGGTCGGCGCTCCAGGCGCATGGCGCACGACGTTGCTCAGCGCCTCCTGCACGATGCGGTACGCGGACGTGGCCGCGAGGCCCGACTCGGGCAGGTGGGCGCCCAGCTCGAGCGTCACCGGCACCCCCGCTCGTTCGACGGATGCGGCGAGCGCGGGCAGCTCGTCGAGCCCGGGTTGCGGCGCCGTCTCGGCCGCGGCATCCGTGCTGCGGAGCACGCCGAGCAGTTGGCGCATCTCGGTCATCGCGGAACGAGCGGATGCCGCGATCTCGGCGAACTCGGCCCTGGCGCCGTCGTTCAGGCCCTCGACCCGGTACGGCGCGCTCGTGGCCTGCACGTGGATGATCGAGAGTCCGTGCGCGACGACGTCGTGGAGTTCGCGCGCGATGCGGTTGCGCTCCTCGACGAGCACGCGGCGCTGCTGCTCCGACGCCGAGTGCGCGCGTTCGCGGAACAGCTCGGCGCCGATCTGGCGGCGCTGGGTGATGAGCAGCGCGATCGGCACGGCGATGACGGTGACCGCGGCGGCCGTGATCTGGTTCGCGGTGGCACCGAGGTCGACGAACGCGAACGGCGTCGTGACGATGACGCCGGCGAGCCACACCCCGAGCAATCCGACCCACGTCATCCGCATGAGGCCCAACACGATGAGCAGGGCGAACTCCGCGATGATCGTCGTGACCGGCCACGGCCATGGCGCGCCCTCCGACCCTGCGGACAGCAGCGCGAATGCGAGGATGCCGGCGGTCGCGAGCCCGGCGGCGACCCACGGGAATCGAATGGCGAGCGGCACCGCGCCGGCGATCGCCAGCCCGGTCGCGAACGCCGCGAGCAGGTGCACGTCGTACAGCGTCGCCGCGATCGGTACCGCGACCGAGAACAGGAGTACGGCGAAGACGGCGGTGCCGACCCACATCCACGCGCGGAAGCTCCGCTCGTCCGCGAGCGCCATGCCGAGGCGCGGGCCGCCGGTGACGCCGCGAACGGTCGCCGGGTGGGCGGTCGCGGTGGGCGGCGCCGGTGGGATCGGCGGTTCGGTCGGATGCCGGGAGTCGTCCATAGTGGCAGCAGCCTGTCACGCGCCTCGGCGCCCGGCATCCCTCCGCGGAGCGATTCCGCGATGGTACCGGCGTAGGGGGCGATCAGCGCGACGGCTCGTCGGCGGGCTCCGCGGCCGCGTCGAACGAGGCGATGCCGTCGACGGCGCTCGGCTCGCGCATGGCGGCCGATGCCCGGTAGTCGCGGGCACGCTGTTCGAGGTTCTTCGCGATCAGCCGGTCGTCGCGAAGCGGCAGGTGCACCCGCTCTTCGGCGGGCACACCCGCCCGCAGCTGGCGGGCCCGCTCGACCTCGGTGTCGAGCACGGCGCCGAAGAGCATGGCGAGGTTCGACAGCCAGATCCAGAGCAGGAAGGCGATGACGCCGCCGACGACGCCGTAGGTGCGCTGGTACTGCCCGATTCCGAACACGTACGCGCCGAAGAGGGTGGTCGTGCCGACCCAGACGAGGAGCGCCCCCACGGCGCCGACGCTGAACCAGCGGAAGTGGCGACGCTTGACGTTCGGCGCCGACCAGTACAGCAGCGCGATGACGAAGATCCCGATGGCCGCGATGACGGGCAGCTTCAGCAGGTCCCACCAGAACACGACGCCCTCGTCGAGGCCGAGCACCCGGGCGAGCGATTCCGCCACCGGCCCGGTGATGATGAGGCCGAGCGCGGCGAGCGTCCCGGCCACGACGAGCACCGCCGACACTCCGATCATCGCGGGCCGCATCTCCCAGAAGGGTCGGCCCTCCTCGACGTCGTAGATGCGGTTCAGGCCGCGACCGAGGGTGCCGAGGTAGCCCGACGTCGCCCAGAGCACGCCGACGAGGCCCGTGATGAACGCCAGCTCGGCGCTCGAGGCGTTCACGAGCTGCTCGAGCGGCTCGCGAAGCGCGGCGGACACGGACTCCCCGCCGAGGTCGTCGATCACGTGCAGCACGTTCTGCGCACCGGCCTCGGCGCTGCCGAAGATGCCGACCGCCGCGAGCGTCGCCAGCAGCGCCGGGAAGAACGCGAGGACCACGTAGTACGTCAGCGTGCCGGCGATGTCGTACGCCTGGTGGATGCGGAACTCATGCCAGGTTCTCGTGAGGATGACGCGCCAGTCGTCACCCGAGAGCTGGACGGGTGAGTCGTGGTCGGCCATCGTCGCCTCCGGGTCGCTGGGGTGTTGCGAGCATACGTCCGCCGCGCCACGGCTGGGCAGGGGTTGCGGCCCCGCCGGCCTCTGGAGGCGGCGATCAGCCGAGGTGCGCGCGCAGGAACGCCGCGACGCGGGCGCGCAGCGCCTCGTCGAGGATGCCGATGGAGTGCAGGTCGCCCGGCACGACGGCGAGCTCTACGGGCACGCCTGCCGCGGCGAGGGCGGTCGCGAACCGCGTCGACTGGCCGAGCGGAACGACCTCCTGCTCGGCGTGGCCGATGAAGACGGGCGGGTCGGTCGGATCCAGGCGGCTCGTCGGCGAGGCATCCGAGGACTGCGGACACGCCTCGAGAGCCGCACCTGGCTCGCAGTCGAGGTAGTCGGCGACGATTCCGTGCAGCCAGGTCGAGGCGCCGTCGGCCGCGAGCTCGACCGCGGTGAGTCCCACAGGGCCCGAGAGCTCGGCGACGGCGGCGACGCGCGATCCCGAGTCGAGGGCGCCCTCGCCCGTCGCGCCGAGCAGGGCGGCGAGGTTGCCGCCGGCCGATCCACCGAACGCGCCGATGCGTGCCGGATCGAGGCCGAAGCGCTCCACCTGCTCTGGCGCGCGCAGCCACTCCACGGCAAGGGCGACGTCGTCGAGCGCGGCCGGGAAGCGAACGTCGGGCACGAGCCGGTAGTTGACGGATGCCGCGACGAACCCCTCGCTCGCGAGCCACAGGCAGACGTTGCGCCAGTCGGCGTTCGCCTTGTCGCCGCGCGCCCAGCTGCCGCCGTGGATCGCGACGACGGCGGGCCGGGCCCCCCATTCGACGTCGGCGGCCGGCGTGCAGATGTCGAGCGTGAGTAGGGTGCCGTCCTCGCGGGTGCCGTACTCGAGGTCGGCATGCACCTCGAGGCCGGACGGTGGCGTGAAGGTACGGATGCCGACGGTCGCGGCGGTCGAGACCTCGCTCGCGGCATCCGGACCCGTCGGGTCGATCTCGCGCAGCTGCGTGTGGAACCCCGAGAGCGCGCTCACGCCGACGACGGCCGCGAGGGCGGCCAGCGCGGCCAGGGCGATCCGCCTGGCGCGGATGCCGGAGCCGCCTGTGATTCGGGTCGATGTCACACCGGGCTCCGGGTCAGGGGTCGAGCGATGCTAACCCGGTGGCGTGCTACCGCAAAGTCTTGGCGAAGCAGACCGAGTGCGGCTCGCCGACGTACTGCCCGAACTGCGGGATCTCGCGGTATCCGTGCGAGGTGTAGAGGGCCTGCGCCGCGTGATGCAGGTCCCCGGTCTCGAGCACGACCTCGCGGATGCCGCGAGCCACCGCATCGGCCTCGATCCGGGCCAGCAGGGCGGCCGCGACGCCGCGCCCGCGCACGTCGGGGTCGACGAACATGCGCTTGAGCTCGCCTCGTTCGGGTGCGCCATCCGGCCCCATCCCGACGTCTGCGACGAGGGCGGCGATGCCGACTGCGCGATGGCCGTCGCGAGCGACGTAGAAGGCGACCTCGGGGCGTTCGAGCGTGGCGACGTCGAGCAGGAAGTTGCTCTCGGGCGGGTAGAGGCTCTGCGCATACGCGCTGCTGCCGTCGAGGAGGCGTTCGATCTCGGGCTGTCGCGGCGACTCGACTGTGATGGCGATGGGCGGGTGCTGGCGTTCCACCCCGCGAGCGTATGCGCAGCGCGTTACCTGCGTGTTACGGCATCGCGCGCGGATGCGTCGTGCGGCACATTCCCAGCCGGCCTCCGGTAGCGTTGCGGAGTCGGTTCTGGACACCGCGCCGTGGTGCGGATGGGTTTGTGAGTCTGAAGGGCCGGTTCCGAGCGCGTCCTGCGTTCGGAGAATCACCGTATGTGAACGGCCCCGGTCGACGTTTTCCGGGTTCTCAGTCCTGCTGGCGCTTCTCGCGTTTCCGGCGGGCCTGCCATGTACTCGAGTACAACCCAGGAAGCACCACCATGCCCAAGAACACCAAGCGCCAGGGCGGACGACCGGCCAAGGACTTCGATCCGTCGTATGCGAAGGGCGGCCGCAAGGGCGGCCCAGCCGCGCGTCACGGCTCGACCTCGTCGACCAGGAAGCCCGGCTCGCGCAGCCCCGGCCACCGCGGGTACCGGTCCGAGCAGACCGACGCTCCGCGCAAGGAGCGCTGGTCGCGCGACGAGCGAATCGCCGCCGGCCGCACCCCGCACCGCGCCGATCGGGACGGCACCCGCGACTACTCCGCTGGTCGAGGAGCGCCGCGGAGCGACGCGTCTCGAGACCGCGACCGTGCCCACTTCGCTGGTCGAGGAGCGCCGCGGAGCGACGCGTCTCGAGACCGCGACCGTGCCCACTTCGCTGGTCGAGGAGCGCCGCGGAGCGACGCGTCTCGAGACCGCGACCGGTCGCCGCATCGCGGCTTCGATCGCCCCGGATTCCGCGACTCCGGCCGTCGCCCCTCCAGCTTCTTCCCCGCGAATGACCGCGGTCGCCGCCCCACGCCGGCCGACGATGTCGTGCTCGACCGCCTCGAGGCCCAGGCCATCGAGGCCGCGGCGGTGGAGGGCGTGAGCTTCGCCGACCTCGGGCTCGGGACCAACATCGTGCGCGCGCTCGCCGAGCTCGGGGCGGAGCATCCGTTCCCCATCCAGGCGGCGACGATCCCGGTCGTGCTCGAGGGCCGCGACGTCCTCGGCCGCGGCAGGACGGGCTCGGGCAAGACCATCGCCTTCGGCGCACCCCTCGTCGAACGACTGATGAACCTCTGGACCGAGGGTTCGGGCGGCAAGCGCGTGAAGCGCCAGATCGGGCGCAAGCCCCGCGCACTGATCCTCGCGCCGACTCGCGAGCTCGCACTGCAGATCGACCGCACGGTGCAGCCGATCGCGCAGAGCGTCGGCCTCTTCACCACGCAGATCTACGGCGGCGTCCCGCAGGGACGACAGGTCGGCGCGCTGCAGCGCGGTGTCGACATCGTGATCGGCACCCCCGGCCGCATCGAGGATCTCATCGAACAGCGCCGGCTCGACCTCAGCGAGGTCGAGATCACGGTGCTCGACGAGGCCGACCACATGTGCGACCTCGGGTTCCTCGAGCCCGTGCAGCGGATCATCCGTCGCACCGCCGAGGGCGGCCAGAAGCTCCTGTTCTCTGCCACCCTCGACACCGGCGTGGCCGCGCTCGTCGACGAGTTCCTCGTCGACCCGTCGGTGCACGAGGTCGCGGGTGAGGACCAGGCGTCGTCGTCGATCGAGCACCGTGTGTTCGTGATCGGCAACCACGAGAAGCGCGACATCGTGGCCGAGCTCGCGAACCGCGAGGGCCGGACCCTCGTGTTCTCGCGCACCCGCGCGTTCGCCGAGGATCTCACCGAGCACCTCGAGGACCATGGCATCCGTGCGGTCGCGTTGCACGGCGACCTCAACCAGTCGCGTCGCACCCGCAACCTGCAGCAGTTGACGTCGGGTCGGGTGAACGTGCTCGTGGCCACGGATGTCGCAGCCCGCGGCATCCACGTCGACGACATCGATCTCGTGATCCAGGCCGACGCGCCCGACGAGTACAAGACGTACCTGCATCGCGCCGGCCGCACGGGTCGCGCCGGCAACGCGGGGCGCGTCGTGACGCTCATCCCGCGGGGCCGCCAGCGACGCATGAGCGAGCTGCTCGACCGTGCGGAGATCGACGTCGACTTCGTCGACGTCCGCCTCGGCGACGACCTGCACGCAGAACTCGCCGGCGCGGCTCGCTGACGCGCACCGGCCGCACCGCTCGACGCGCGAGTAGCATGAGCGCGACGTGGATCGCCGCCGGGCGGCACGGTCCGCGCGGAGCGCGAGACGTGGGGGCGCCTGATGAGTGACGACCGCAGCACGCCGGGTACGGAACCCACCACGCCAGGGGCGGCGCCGCCGGCGACCCGAACGTCGCCGCCGACCGTGAGCCGTGCCCTGCTCCTCTGGGTCGGTGCGGCGGTCGTCGTGTTGTCGTTCGTCGCGGCGTTCCTCGGTTCGTGGCTCGCTCGATCCGCGGATGCGACGGAGGCGGTCGCCACCCAGCCCGCGGTCACCGAGGACGAGGTCGACGAGGCCGCCTACGAGGAGGCGCTCGACGAGATCCTTCCGGCAGGCTCGGCAGTCCGTGCGGGAACCGGCGTGCCCGAGTCCGGCAAGGGCTACGAGGGGGATGTGTACATCGACATCTCCACCTCCGACGTCTACCTCTTCCAGGACGGCGAGTGGACGCTCGTGGGGAACATCCGCACCTCGGCCGCGGAGAACCTGACGGGTGCGACCGGGCCGCAGGGTGAGCAGGGCGCTCAGGGTGAGCAGGGCGCCCAGGGTGAGCAGGGGGTGCAGGGCGAGCCCGGAGCGCCCGGAACGCAGGTCTCGCTCGGGCTCGGCTCGCCGTCGAACGACACCTGCACCACCGACGGCGACGTCTACATCGACACCGAGCGGGTCGCCTTCTACCAGTGCGCGGCCGGAACATGGGTGCTGTTCGGACCGGCTGCCCCCGTCCCGGTGCCCACCGACGAGCCGGCGGCTCCCGAGCAACCCGAGACCCCTGAGACACCGTCGGCGGGATGAGCGCCCGAGCCGGTGACGCACCGGCCGAGTGGCGCACCCGACATCCGTTTGCCATAATTACTTCCTGAACGGTCGGTCAGAAAATACCGGCGCGCGGATGCCGCAAGCCCCTGCCTACGCTGGGAGCAGCCTTCCACAGACAGAGCGGTCAAGGAGTGAAGCATGGCAGAGGCCTATCTCGTCGGCGGAGTGCGCACGCCCGTCGGACGCTACGGCGGCGCGCTCGCAGGCGTGCGACCCGACGACCTCGCGGCGCTCGTCGTCGGCGAGCTCGTGCGGCGCACCGACCTCGATGGCGCCGGCGAGCTCGGCGCGATCGACGAGGTCATCCTGGGCGGGGCCAACCAGGCCGGCGAAGACAATCGCAATGTCGCACGGATGTCGGTGCTGCTCGCCGGGCTTCCCGACGAGGTGCCCGGCATCACGGTGAACCGCCTCTGCGCGTCCGGCATGTCGGCGATCACGATGGCGGCGCAGGCGATTCGCGCGGGCGACGCCGACCTGATCATCGCGGGCGGGGTCGAGTCGATGACGCGGGCCCCCTGGGTGCAGGCGAAGCCCGACAAGGCGTGGGCGCGTCCCGGCGCGACGTACGACACGTCGATCGGCTGGCGGTTCCCGAATCCCACGCTCCTGGCTCGTGACAAGGCGACGTACTCCATGCCCGAGACGGCCGAGGAGGTCGCGCGCGTCGACGGCATCACCCGCGAGGAGGCCGACGAGTTCGCCCTGCGATCGCAGCACCGAGCGGCCGCGGCCATCGCCGCCGGTCGATTCGAGGCCGAGATCGTGGGCGTGCAGACGCACCAGGGTGAGGTGCTCGTCGACGAGGGCCCGCGGCCCGAGTCCACCATGGAGGGGCTCGCCAGGCTGCGTCCCGTCGTGCCCGGTGGCTCGGTCGTCACGGCGGGCAACTCGAGCGCGCTCAACGACGGGGCATCCGCGATCCTCGTGGCGAGCGCCGCCGCCGTCGAACGCTACGGGCTGACCCCACGCGCTCGCGTGGTCGTCGGCACGTCGGCGGGCCTCGCGCCCGAGATCATGGGCCTCGGCCCGGTGCCCGCGACCGAGAAGGCGCTCGAGCGGTCGGGCATCGACCTCGACGACATCGGCTCGGTCGAACTCAACGAGGCGTTCGCCACGCAGTCCATCGCATGCATCCGCCGGCTCGGGCTCGACGACGCGCGCGTGAACGCCGACGGAGGTGCGATCGCCCTGGGGCATCCACTCGGCTCGTCGGGCTCGCGCCTGGTCGTCACGCTGCTCGGCCGGATGGAGCGCGAGGACTCGCGCTACGGTCTCGCGACCATGTGCGTCGGCGTCGGCCAGGGCACCGCGCTCATCGTGGAGCGCGCGTGATGCGCGAAGGCCGGCTCCCCGAGCGAGTCGACGGGCTGCCGCTCGGTGCAGCATCCCCGGCGGATGCCGCGGCGGAGTCGCCCCTGCTCATCGATCGACTCGAGGACCGGGTCGTCGCGACCCTCAACCGTCCCGAGAAGCGCAACGCCATCGACCAGGCCACCATCGACGCGCTGCACCTGCTCTGCGCCGAGCTCGAGGCGATCCCGAGAATCCTCATCATCACCGGCACCGGGGGCGTCTTCGCATCGGGCGCCGACATCGCACAGCTCCGCGAGCGGCGCGCGGATGACGCGCGGCGCGGCATCAACGCGAACGCCTTCATCCGCGTGGCCGCCCTGCCCATGCCCGTGATCGCCGCCCTCGACGGGTACGCGCTCGGCGGCGGGGCCGAGCTCGCGTACGCCGCCGACATCCGCATCGCGACGCCGCGCCTCAAGATCGGCAACCCAGAGACCGGGCTCGGCATCATCGCCGCGGCCGGGGCGACCTGGCGGCTGAAGGAGATCGTCGGTGAGGCGCGCGCGGCCGAGCTGCTGCTCACCGGGCGCACGATCGGAGCCGACGAGGCACGCGACATCGGCCTCGTGAGCGAGCTGCACCCCGAAGACGAGCTGCTCACCGCCGCTCACGCCATCGCCGATCGCATCGCGCGCAACGACCCGGCCGCCACGATCGCCACGAAGCGCGTGATGCGGGCGCCGCGATCCGAGCATCCTGCCGTCGATCTCGAGGCGCAGGCTGGGCTCTTCGAGAGCCCCGAGAAGATGCGGCGCATGACCGAGTTCCTCGAGCGGAGGCAGAAGTGACTGATCAACACTCCGGTGGTCGAGTAGCGCCCGGCGAAGCCGGACGCGTATCGAGACCTGGTGAGGGGGATCTCGATACGCGTCGCGCTGCGCGCGGCGCTACTCGATCACCGGAGACGAGCGGTGCGCGCGGCGCTACTCGATCACCGGAGACGAGCGGTGCGCGCGGCGCTGCTCGATCACCGGAGACGAGCGGTGCGCGCGTCGAGATGCGTCGCGTGGCGAGCGGCGCCCCGTCCGACGTCGGAGTGCTCGGCGGCGGCCGCATGGGCGCGGGCATCGCCCACGCGTTCCTGCTCGCGGGCTCCCGGGTCACCGTGGTCGAGCGAGACGCGGATGCCGCGAAGGCGGCGTCCGCCCGGGTGCTCGAATCGGTCGCGGCATCCGTCGAGCGCGGCACGGCACACGAGGACGCTGCGGTCATCGGCGCCCGGTTCGCCACGAGCACCGACGTCGACGATTTCGCACGCTGCGACCTGGTCGTCGAGGCGGTGCCCGAAGATCTCGAGCTGAAGATCGACGCGCTCACCCGGGTCGAGTCGGTGCTGGCGCCGGCGGCCGCCCTCGCGTCGAACACGTCGTCGATCTCGATCGACCAGCTCGCGGCGCTGCTCGACCGGCCCGACCGATTCCTCGGCATGCACTTCTTCAACCCGGTGCCGGCGTCGGCGCTCGTCGAGATCGTGTGCGGCGGCGCCACCGATGGAACCCTGTTGGCGCAGGCTCGCGAGTGGGTCGACGCGATCGGAAAGACCCCGATCGTCGTGACGGATGCCCCGGGGTTCGCCTCTTCGCGGCTGGGCGTCGCGCTCGGACTCGAGGCGATCCGCATGCTCGAAGACGGGGTGGCGTCCGCCGAGGACATCGACAAGGCCATGACGCTCGGATACAAGCACCCGATCGGGCCGCTGCGACTCACCGACATCGTCGGGCTCGATGTGCGGCTGGGCATCGCCGAGTACCTCTCGAACACGCTCGGCGAGCGGTTCGCGCCCCCGGCCCTGCTGCGCCGCCTCGTCGCCGAGGGCAAGCTCGGCCGCAAGACCGGTGAGGGCTTCTACCTGTGGGACGCCCCATGACGAACCCAGACCCAGACCGACTGCGCCACTTTGGCGGCTCCCGCGCCAGATGAAGTGGCGCAGACCGCGGCGAAGTGGATCGGGTGAGCGCACATGAAAGGAACACGATGAACGAGATCCTGCCGAGCTACGTGAACGGCGCGTGGTGGAGCCCCGATGATGCGGCCCTTCGAGGCGCAGAGCCGGCCGAAGTGCGCGACGCGTCGACCGGGGAGCTGATCACTCGCGTGAGCACCGCCGGGCTCGACCTGGGCACCGCGCTCGAGTACGCACGGACGGTCGGCCAGCGCAGCCTCGGCGAGCTGACGTTCCACCAGCGGGCGGTGCTCCTGAAGCAGATGGCGCTGGCGCTCACCGAGCGCAAGGCCGAGCTCTACGAGCTGTCGGCACGCACCGGTGCGACGAAGCAGGACTCGTGGGTCGACATCGACGGCGGCATCGGCGTGCTGTTCACGTACTCGTCGAAGGGTCGGCGCGAGCTGCCGAACGCCAAGGTCTACGTCGACGGACCGGTCGAGAACCTCTCGAAGGACGGCTCATTCCTCGGGCGGCATATCTACACCCGCCTGCCCGGGGTCGCCGTGCAGATCAACGCGTTCAACTTCCCGGTGTGGGGATCGCTCGAGAAGTTCGCGCCGGCCTTCCTCGCCGGCGTGCCCACGCTCGTGAAGCCCGCGACGCCGACGGGCTACGTGACCGAGGCGTACGTGCGGATCCTCGTCGAGTGGGGCCTGCTGCCCGAGGGGTCGCTGCAGCTCGTGTCGGGCAGCGTGCCCGACCTCTTCGACCACCTCCGGCTCGGCGACCTGGTGGCGTTCACGGGCTCGGCGTCGACCGCCGAGAAGCTGCGCCAGCACGAGTCGGTGCAGACCGGCGGCGTGCGGTTCACCGTCGAGACCGACTCGATCAACGCGAGCGTGCTCGGGACGGATGCCTCCGCGGGCACGCCCGAGTTCGATGCGTACGTGAAGCAGCTCGTCACCGAGATGACGTCGAAGGCGGGTCAGAAGTGCACGGCGATCCGCCGGGCGATCGTGCCCGCGGCATCCGTCGACGACGTGGTCGAGGCCGTGCGTGCCCGCATCGCCGAGCGCGTCGTCGTCGGTGATCCGCGTGCGGAGGGCGTCACCATGGGCCCCCTCGCCTCGACGGCGCAGCGCGACGAGGTGCTGCGCCAGGTCGGCAAGCTCGAGGCGGGCGGCGGCGAGCTCGTGGTCGGATCGACGCATGCCCCGAACGTCATACGAGCCGACGGCGAGACCGGTGAGGCCTCCGAGGGCGCGTTCGTCGAGCCGATGCTGCTGCGGTTCCCCGATGCCTCCAGCCCAGCGTTGCACGAGGTCGAGGCGTTCGGTCCGGTGGCCAGCGTCGTCGGCTACGACTCGCTCGATGAGGCCGCCGCGCTGGTGGCGCGGGGCGGCGGTTCGCTCGTGACGAGCGTTGCGACGCACGACCCCGAGGTGGCGATGCGGCTCGCCTCGGGCATCGCGGCCTACAACGGGCGCGTGCTGTTCCTCGATCGCGACGACGCCCGCAGCTCGACGGGTCACGGATCGCCCGTGCCGCATCTCGTGCACGGCGGCCCCGGTCGGGCCGGCGGGGGCGAGGAGCTCGGCGGCATCCGTGCCGTGCTGCACCACATGCAGCGCACGGCCGTGCAGGGCTCGCCCGAGATGCTGACGGCGCTCACCGGGGTCTGGCACGCGGGCGCGGCGTCGCGGGCCGACGGGGTGCACCCGTTCCGCAAGTCGCTCGCCGAGCTGCGCCTGGGCGACCAGGTGGTGTCGGCGTCGCGCACCGTGACGCTCGACGACATCGAGACCTTCGCCGAGTTCACGGGCGACACCTTCTACGCCCACATGGACGAGGAGGCCGCGGCCGCCAACCCCTTCTTCCCAGGGCGAGTCGCGCACGGCTACCTGCTCGTGTCGTGGGCGGCCGGACTCTTCGTCGACCCCGAGCCGGGTCCGGTGCTCGCGAACTACGGACTCGAGAACCTGCGCTTCATCACGCCCGTCTCCCCGGGCGACGAGATCCGGGTCGAGCTCACGGCGAAGCAGATCTCGCCGCGCGAGACCGACGAGTACGGCGAGGTGCGCTGGGACGCGGTGCTGAAGAACCAGAACGACGAGATCGTGGCGACCTACGACGTGCTCACGCTCGTCGCGAAGGAGCAGGCCAGCCAACCCGCGTAACCTCTCCGGGCGGCGGCCGGCGTCGCCGCGTCGAGTGTGCCCGTTTCGCCGGGGTGTGCTCGTCCAGGTCGACGAACGTCCGTAGAAACGAGCACACTCGGCGACATCCCGACCGGCAGCCCGCGGAGCGAGATCAGGCGCGCAACGCGAGAGCGAACGGCAGAACGTCGGTCGCGCCAGCCTCGCGCAGAACCCGCGCCGCGACCGTGACTGTCCAGCGACTGTCGGCGAGGTCGTCGATGAGCAGAACCGGGCCGTGGGCAGCTCGAGTCCGTCGGCCGTGAACCGTCCCCACAACCCGGCGAGCCGGAACGCGGTGTTGCCGCCGATCGACCCCGCTCGGCCACTGCGCCCGCACCTCGATTCGACGCCGCTGACAATGGACTGCCCGGAAACACCAGACCGCCACCCGCCCGCCCTACGACGGCGACGTCGTAACGATACCGAGCCCGGCAGCCGCGTCCAGCAGGCGACGGTCGTACGCCCAGACCTCGTCTGCCTCGAGGAGGGTGGCCGTCGCGAGGTGAATGGCGTCGAGCGAGCGAAGGGTCGGGGGTCCGATGCGGCGCGCAACTGCGGTCACCTCGGGCACGATCGGTGCCTCCTGCACACCTGAGAGGGCATTGTCGCTGAGCCGGGCGATGAGTCGCGGGTCGACCGAGTCGAGCCGGCTGCGTAGCGCTCGCGTGACCTCGATCCACGCGAGCGTGGACGAGGCGATCACATGGCCAGCCGCCACCGCATCGCGGGTGGACGCATCCATGGCCGGAGATTCCGCTTCGGCGACGACGCGCTTCAACAGTGCGCTGCTGTCGAGATAGATCAGCATCAGAATCGATCGTCGCGATCGAGGAGCGTTTCAGCTGTGACGCCCTCGGGGAGTTCGAGGAGCTCTCGGGCCACTTCGAACGGCCGCCGCGGAGCAATGAGGTTCGCCCGATACGAACGCCCCGGACGGGCGTCGGTTTCGAGGAAGCGCTCGAGCGCACGACGAAGGATCTCCTGCTGGCTCACGCCGCTCTCGCGCGAGCGTTTGCGGAGAGCCTCGGCGGCCTCGGGGTCGAGGCGGAGGTTGACGGCCATACTCGATGGTACCGAATGGTACCGCCGTCGTCCATCGCCGCGTCCCCTCGTGGGCCTGCAGCGCCGAGTCTGTCCGATCCCACCGAGTGTGCTCCTCCATGTCCGCGATCACTGGCTGAATCGGGCACACTCGACAACCTCGTGGGGCCCGAGCCGCGCTCAGTCGCCGCGGCGCATGAAGCGTGCGACGAGCTCGCCGATCAGCACGGCCGTGGCCGCCGGGCCCCGCGACGGGGCATCCGGCAGCATCGACGTGTCGGCGATGCGCAGGCCCGTCGTGCCGTGCACCCGGCCGAATCCGTCGACGACGGCCGCGGCATCCGATGCCGGCCCCATCGGCGCGCTGCCGCAGAGGTGGATCGCCGTGCCGAGGTGCGCGAGCATCCAGGCGTCGAGCGCCGAGTCGTCGTCCAGCGTGGCGTCGTCGAGCTCGGAGAGCCGGTCGAACAGACCGGCGAACGCACGAGCGCGCAACAGTGCGACGGCGGTGCGGATGCCCCGGCGCATCCGCTCCCGGTCGTGCGGCGTCGACAGGTACCGGTAGTCGATACGCGGTGGGGTCAGCGGGTCGGCCGACTCGAGCGTGATCGACCCGCGCGCCTCCTCGCGCTGGAGGCCGACGAGCAACGTCAGATCCCGGCCGTGTGCGACCTGCTGCCGAACTCGCCGAAGCGACGCGCCGCGCAGCGCGCGAGTGGTCGCGATCGGATGCCGCAGCGTCGACTTCGCCCCTCCCGCGACGAGGCTGCCCGAGCCCGTGAGCAGGTGGCTCGTGGTCGTGACGCAGACCATGATCTCGAGGTCGTCGAAGTTCAGCGCGGTCGGGAAGGTCTCGGACGCCCCGGGATCGACCACGTCGGTCGACGACCGCCACCCCACGGACAGGTCGGGATGGTCGCTGAACGCGCGCCCCACGCCGGGCGCGTCGCGCACCACCGGGATCCCGAACGATGCCAACTGCCCGGCCGGCCCGATGCCCGAGGCGAGCAGGAGGTGCGGCGTGCCGATCCCGCCGGCGCAGAGCACGACGTCGTCGGCGTGGATGACGCGGGGCGTGCCTCCGCCGCTCCGGCCACCTGTGGGGCCCGCGTCGAGCACCTCGACGCCCAGGGCCCGTGTCCCGTCGCACAGCACCCGAAGCACGCGGCATCGGCCGATCACCTCGAGATTGGGTCGATCGCGCGCAGGATTCAGGTAGGCGATGCCGGTGTTCACGCGCACGCCGTCGACCACGTTCACCGGCACCGGTCCCACGCCCTCGGGGCCCGGCGCGTTCTTGTCCGGTTCCTCGGCGAATCCGAGCTCGAGGGCCGCGGCGGCGAACGCCCGGGCAGCGGGGTTCGCCTGCGAGGCGCGTCGCACCGGCATCGGACCGGCGTCGCCGTGGAACGGCCCGGCACCGAGGTCGAGGTCGCGTTCGAGGTCGCGCATCACGGGAAGCACGCGCTCGTAGCTCCACTCGGGGCCCGCGGCATCCGCCCATCGTGCGTGGTCGTCGGGGCGAGCTCGCACGAAGTACCCGCCGTTGATGGTGGAGGAGCCGCCGATGATGCGACCGCGGGCGATCGTGTACGGAAGCTCGGGCGTCAGGTGCCCGAGGTACGACCAGTTGGCCGGATGCCCCGGCATCGCGCCCTGCACCGTCGACCCGTCGAGCAGCTCGGCCGGGAACTCGCCGGTCGTGCGCGGCACCGCTCCGGCCTCGAGCACGAGGACCCGGTGATCGGGATCTTCGCTCAGGCGGGCGGCGAGCGCGGCGCCCGCCGAGCCGGCCCCCACGACGACCGTGGTGCGCCGGGTCACATCGAGGCGCTCCGATGCGCCTGCACGGTGCTGGTGTCGATCCGCTCGTCGATGAGCCGGAAGGCCTCGTCGAGGAGGTCGATGAGCGTGGACTCCTCGTCGGCGAGCCACTGCTCGTAGGCCGCCAAGCACACCCCGAGGCAGGTCCACGCCATGGTCTGCGGGATCAGGTCGTGCTCGGGCAGCTCCAGCCGTCGCGCGACGTGCTCCGCGACGACCTGACGCCACGATGCGTACCGGAGCGTCGAATGCGCGAGCAGCGTCGGCACGTGCAGGAGCAGGTCCATCCGCCGGCGGTGGTACGCCCACTCGGTCTCGGGGACGCGGTTGAACTCGACGATCGCCTCACGGAGCTGCTCCATGAGCGGCAGATCGTCGGACATGCTCGCCAGGTGTTGCCGCATGCGATCGAGCAGGACGTCGAAATGCCCCCACGGCAGGTCGCTCTTCGACGCGAAGTACCGGAAGAACGTGCGCCGGCCGATCCCGGCTTCGCGCGCGATGTCGTCGATCGTCGTCTGATCGAACCCGCGGTCCATGAAGAGCCGCAGCGCCGTGTGGCTGATCTCGGCGTGGGTCGTCGAGGGCGCGCGGCCCAGCCGACGATGCTCGGGCTCCGATACAGCGGGCTCTTCCATCCTTTCCACATCAGCAGCCAAGTCAACCCCCTTCACTTCGGCACTGAGTGTCATTAGTATCGTCCCAACCACGACGGTCGCCAAGGTCGGCGACCAACGGAAGATCGCCAATGGCGGCGATCACGACATGAGGAGCATCCCATGAGTCGAACCGAACAGCTCGTTGCGCCGCAGGGCGAGGTCGAGGACGTGATCGAGACGGATTCCCTTGTCGAAGAGGTTTCGATCGACGGCATGTGCGGCGTGTACTGAGCGCCGACCGATGAGCACCATCGATCCCGAGAGCGCCTGGCAGCTGCATCCGCAGGTCTCGGTCAGGCCCGAGCCCTTCGGTGCGCTGCTCTATCACTTCGGCACGCGCAAGCTGTCCTTCCTGAAGGACCGCACCCTGCTGACCGTGGTGGAGGGCCTCTCGGATGCCCCCAATGCCCGTGCCGCGTGCGACGCGGCCGGGGTTTCGCCCGAACACGTGCCGACGTACCTCCGGGCGCTCGGCACGCTCGTGGACTCGAGGATGCTCGTGGAGCGTGCGGCATGACCCTTCTGGATACTCCGGCCCGTGACATCCGACCGGTCACCGCCCCGCCGCCGAAGGCGATGCGCTTGGTCGACCACTTCGAGCTCGGCCTCGACGCGCCGATCTGCCTGACGTGGGAGCTGACGTACGCGTGCAACCTGTCGTGCGTGCACTGCCTGTCGAGCTCGGGTCGTCGCGACCCGCGCGAGCTGTCGACCGAGGAGTGCAAGGCGGTCATCGACGAGCTCGAGCGGATGCAGGTGTTCTACGTGAACATCGGCGGCGGTGAGCCGACCGTGCGCAGCGACTTCTGGGAGCTGCTCGACTATGCGACCGCGCATCACGTGGGCGTGAAGTTCTCGACGAACGGCATCAAGATCACCCCCGAAGTGGCCGCGAAGCTCGCCGCGAACGACTACGTCGACGTGCAGATCTCGCTCGACGGCGCGACGGCCGAGGTCAACGACTTCGTGCGCGGGCCGCGGTCGTACGAGACGGCGCTGCGCGCGCTGCAGAACCTGTCGGATGCCGGGATGCGCAACTTCAAGATCTCGGTCGTGTGCACTCGGCAGAACATCCCGCAGCTCGACGAGTTCAAGGCGATCGCCGACCGCTACGGGGCGCAGCTGCGGCTCACGCGCCTGCGGCCGTCGGGCCGGGGCGCCGACGTCTGGGACGAGTTGCATCCCACGCAGGCGCAGCAGCGCGAACTGTACGACTGGCTCGTCGCGCACGGTGAAGACGTGCTGACCGGCGACTCGTTCTTCCACCTGTCCGCGTACGGCCAGGCTCTTCCCGGGCTGAACCTGTGCGGAGCGGGCCGCGTCGTGTGCCTCATCGATCCGATCGGCGACGTGTACGCGTGCCCGTTCGCGATCCACGAGGAGTTCCTCGCCGGCAACGTGCGTGGCGAGGGCGGCTTCCGAGACGTGTGGCAGAACTCGGAGCTGTTCACCCGGTTGCGCGAGCCGCAGTCGGGCGGGGCGTGCACGTCGTGCCAGTTCTTCGACACCTGCAAGGGCGGATGCATGGCCGCGAAGTTCTTCACCGGCCTGCCGCTCGACGGGCCCGACCCCGAGTGCGTGCAGGGCTACGGCGAGGAGCTGTTGGCGGGCCGGAAGGACAAGATCGAGATCCCGAAGCACTCGGGCGACCACTCGCATCGCACCTCTCCGCCTCGGCCGCGAACGGGCATGGGTCCGGTCCGGGTGACGCTGTCGCGTCGTGAAGACCTGCAGGCGCCACCCGTGAGCGCGTGCGCCGAGGACCCGCTCGCCGGGTTCACTGCGGCCGCGGCATCCGACTTCGCAACGAAGGAATGAAGAGACAACCCGGCGCCGACCGGCGCCACCAGGGAGGCATCCGCTTCGAACCCGTGTGAGACCCGACTCGCCGACACGACCGCGATGACGCGGACGGGGTAGACGTGTGCGCTCACACGGCTCGGCAGCGGCATGCCCTGAAACAGGAGACACAGGAAGGAACACGTCATGGGAATGCTCGACGGGAAGGTCGCGCTCATCACCGGGGGTTCGCGAGGGCAGGGTCGCGCGCACGCGGTGACCTGTGCCCGCGAGGGCGCCGACGTGATCATCATCGACACGCTGGACCAGATCGCGACCGTCCAGTACCCGATGGCGCAGCAGTCGGACTTCGATGAGACCGTGCGACAGGTCGAGGCGCATGACCGGCGCATCGTCACGCACGTCGGTGACGTCCGCAAGCAGGCCGACCTCGACGCTGCCGTGCAGAAGGGCATCGCGGAGCTCGGCAAGATCGACATCCTCATCGCGAACGCCGGCATCTTCTCACTGGCCCCGGCCCACGAGCTCACCGAGGAGCAGTGGGACGACACGATCGCGGTGAACCTCACCGGGGTCTGGAAGTCGGCGAAGGCCGTGCTCCCCCACATGATGGAGCAGGGCGGCGGCTCGATCGTCATCACGTCGTCGATCAACGGGCTCGAGCCGGGCGCGAACTACGTGCACTACTGCGCCGCCAAGTTCGGGGTCGTCGGGGTCATGAAGACGCTCGCGCTCGAGTACGCGCCCTACGGCATCCGCGTCAACAGTGTGCACCCCGGCGCGATCCTCACGCCGATGACCAGCTGGCAGGGCGCTTGGGACATGATGTCGGGCAAGCCGGCCGGCGAGGGCACCGAGGCCGACATGCTCGACGCCGGGTACCACTTCCACGCGCTCAAGGGCAACGGCTTCTTGAACCCGCAGGTGATCGCCGACAGTGCGCTGTACCTCAACTCCGACCTGGCGGCGTCCGTCACGGGCGTCACGCTGCCGGTCGATGCCGGACACCTGCTCATGCCCGGCGTCAACCACAACCCGGTCAGGTAGCCGGTTCCAAGTCCCCCGCAGTTCCAAGTCCCCGCAGTTCCAATCCCCCGCTTATTCCAGATTCCCTCACAGAGATCGGCAGAAAGGACACGCCATGGCAGGTCAGCTCGAAGGCAAGGTCGCATTCATCACCGGCGCCGCACGAGGACAGGGCAGGTCGCACGCGATCCGCCTCGCACAGGAAGGTGCCGACATCATCGCCGTCGACATCTGCAAGCAGATCGACACCGTCGGATACCAGATGTCGACTCCCGAGGATCTCGCCGAGACCGTGAGCCAGGTCGAGGCCCTCGACCGACGCATCCACGCGGTCGAGGCCGACGTGCGCGATCGTGCCGCCCTCCAGGCGGCGTTCGATGCGGGCGTCGCCGAGCTCGGCCCGGTCGACATCGTGCTCGCGAACGCCGGTATCGCGCCGCTGTCGCTGAACCCCGTTCCCGAGGAGTGGCAGGACGTGCTCGACGTCAACCTCACGGGCGTCTACAACACGGTGGAGGTCGCCAAGCCGTCGATGATCGAGGGTGGCCGAGGCGGCGCCATCGTCATCACGAGCTCGACCGCCGGCCTGAACGGGATCGGCGGCAACACGCCCGGCGGCCTCGGATACACCGCCGCCAAGCACGGCGTGGTCGGGCTGATGCGCAGCTACGCCAACCAGCTGGCCGAGCACTCGATTCGCGTCAACACGGTGCACCCGACCGGTGTCGACACGCCGATGGTGGTCAACGACGTGATGCAGGAGTTCCTGGAGGCCGACCCGCAGATGGGCCAGGCGATGGCCAATGCCCTGCCCGTGCCGATGATCGACGCCGTCGACATCTCGAACGCGATCCTCTACCTCGTCTCGGACGCCGGGCGGTACGTCACCGGTGTGACCCTGCCCGTCGACGCGGGCTTCACGAACAAGAAGTAGGAGAGGACGAGACATGGCTGGACGGGTCGAAGGCAAGGTCGCCTTCATCACGGGCGCGGCACGAGGGCAAGGTCGGTCGCACGCACTCCGGCTCGCCGAGGAGGGCGCAGACATCATCGCGGTCGACCTCTGCGACGACATCCCGAACGTGGCGTACTCCTCGGCGACCGAGGAGGACCTCGCCGAGACGGTTCGACAGGTCGAGGCGCTCGACCGCCGGATCATCGCGCGCAAAGCCGACGTGCGCGATCGCGATGCGATGAAGGCGGTCATCGACGAGGGCGTCGCGGAACTCGGAAAGCTCGACATCGTCGTCGCGAACGCGGGCATCTGCGTGATCGCCGGCTGGGATGAGACGAGCGTCGAGGTGTGGGACCAGACCATCTCGACGAACCTCACCGGCGTGTGGAACACCGTGCAACTGACGGCACCGCACCTGATCGCGGCCGGGGGAGGATCGATGATCCTCACGAGCTCGGCGGCGGGCCTCAAGGGGCTGCCGTTCCTCACGGCGTACGTCGCGGCCAAGCACGGCGTCGTCGGCCTCATGCGCGCCTTCGCGACCGAGCTGGCCGAGCACAGCATCCGGGTGAACACGCTCCACCCGACCGGGGTGAACACCCCCATGGCCGATCCCAGGACCATGGAGAAGTTCGGCCCGCTCCTCGAGGCGCACCCGAAGCTCGGCCCGATGATGACCAACCTGCTCCCCGTCGAGAGCACCGAGCCGCGCGATCAGTCGAACGCGGTGCTGTTCCTCGCCTCCGACGAGGCGCGCTACGTCACGAGCATGGAGTTCACCGTCGACGCCGGCAACACGCAGTACTGAGCACAGCCGGATGCCGCGGCCCGCGACATCCGGAACCCCACCTCATCGAATCGATCAGTGAGAAGGAATGAAGCAATGGCTGGACGAGTAGAGGGAAAGGTCGCGTTCATCACCGGCGCGGCGCGCGGCCAGGGGCGTGCACATGCCCTGCGGCTCGCAGAAGAGGGTGCCGACATCATCGCGATCGACATCGAGGAGCAGGTCGAAGAGGTGCCGTACCCGACGGCGAAGGCCGAGGACCTGCAGGAGACGGTCCGCCAGGTCGAGGCGCTCGACCGACGCATCGTCGCCGAGACGGCCGACGTGCGCGATCTCGGCACGCTGAAATCGGTGCTCGAGAAGGGCGTCGCAGAACTCGGGCGCCTCGACATCGTGGCGGCGAACGCCGGAGTGGACATCGTCGGGCCGTGGCACTCGATGACCCCCGAGATCGTGCGGACGACGATCGACATCAACCTGATCGGCGTCTGGAACACGGTCATGGCGTCGTTGCCGCACATCCTCGATGGCGGGCGAGGAGGATCGATCATCCTCACGAGCTCGGCGAACGGGCTGAAGGCGGGGCCGTTCAACATGGCCTACAACATGTCGAAGTACGGCGTCACCGGCATGGCGAAGTCGTTCGCGATGGAGCTCGCCAAGGACAACATCCGGGTGAACAGCGTGCACCCCGGCGGCGTCGACACCCCGATGGTCGAGGGGATCATGGGTGTCCCAGACAGCGGATTCGCCAAGGGCTCGGAGGAGAATCCGAACCTCACCGGCATGTTCACGCAGTGGATCCCCGGCATGATGCCGCCCCGCGAGATCTCGAACGCGATCCTCTTCCTCGCATCCGACGAGTCAACGTGGATCACCGGGCACGCGCTGGCGGTCGACGGCGGTCTGTCCCAGTACTGAGCGGATGCCGCGGCCGCGCCATCCGGCTGCGGTGCGGCCGCGGCATCCCATACGGAAGGAGTCATCATCATGGGCCGAGTCGAAGGCAAGGTCGCGTTCATCACGGGCGCGGCACGGGGCCAGGGCCGCTCGCACGCGTTGCGGCTCGCGCAGGAGGGTGCCGACATCATCGCGATCGACATCGCGGAGTCGTTGCCCGGCATGGATCGCTACTACGAGGGCGCGACCGAGGAGGACCTCGCCGAGACGGTGAAGCAGGTCGAGGCGCTCGACCGGCGCATCGTCGCGCGCAAAGCCGACGTCCGCGATTACGACGGGCTGAAGGCCGCGCTCGACGAGGGTGTGGCCGAACTCGGTCACGTCGACATCGTGTCGGCGAACGCCGGCATCTTCGTATTCGGCGACCAGACCCACCTGGTCTCGGATGAGGAGTGGCAGCTCGTCACCGACATCAACCAGACGGGCGTCTGGCACACCGCGAAGGCCGTGATCCCGCACATGATCGAGCAGGGCACGGGCGGGTCGATCATCATCACCAGCTCGACCGCTGGACTCAAGGGCACGCCGAACGTCGCGGCGTACACCGCGAGCAAGCACGCCGTCGTGGGCATCATGCGCACGCTGGCACTCGAGCTGGCGCCGCACCGGATCAGGGTGAACACCGTGCACCCCACGGGCGTGGCGACGGACATGATCCTCAACGAGGCCACGTTCAAGCTCTTCATGCCCGACGCCGAGCACCCGACCCAGGAAGAGGCAGCGCCGATCTTCGAGTCGACGAACGCGCTGCCGGTTCCGTGGGTCGAGCCCATCGACATCTCGAACGCCGTGCTGTTCCTCGCCTCGGACGAGGCCCGGTACATCACGGGCAACGAGCTGAAGGTCGACGCGGGCTACACGATCAAGTAGCCGCGTACCCGGAAACCGTACGACAGCGAAGTCGTGCAACCCAGAAGAAATCGATGCATCGAAAGGAAAGAATCAATGGGTCGTCTTGACGGCAAGGTCGCATTCATCACTGGCGTCGCGCGTGGGCAGGGTCGCAGTCATGCGATCCGGCTGGCCCAGGAGGGCGCCGACATCATCGGCGTCGACATCTGCGAGCCCGTGCCGACGAACAACATCCCGCCGGCGACCGAGGCCGACATGGCCGAGACGGTGCGGCTGGTCGAAGCCCTCGACCGGCGCATCATCGCCACGAAGGCCGACGTCCGCGACTACGACGCGGTGAAGGCAGCGGTCGACGAGGGGGTCGCCGAGCTTGGCCGGCTCGACATCGTCGCGGCCAACGCCGGAATCGCGGGAACGCCGAACCCCGCCGAGAACCTGTCCGAAGAGGACTGGACGACGATGATCGACATCAACCTCTCGGGGGTGTGGCGGAGTATCAAGGCAGCGATCCCGCACCTCAAGGCCGCGGGTCGTGGGTCGATCATCATCACGAGCTCGACCGCGGGCCTCAACGCCTACCAGAACCTGGCGCATTACGTATCGGCCAAGCACGGTGTGGTGGGGCTGATGCGCACGCTCGCGCTCGAGCTCGCACCCGACATGATTCGGGTGAACTCGGTGCACCCGACCAGCGTCGACACCGACATGATTCAGAACGAGACCATCTACGGGCTGTTCGCGCCCGACCTCGAGCCCGAAGAGCGTACGCGAGAGGCGGTCGGCGAGCGGTTCGCGACCCTGAATGCGTTGCCGGTCCCGTGGGTCGAGGCCGTCGACATCTCGAACGCCGTGCTGTTCCTCGCCTCCGACGAGGCGCGCTACATCACAGGCGTGGCGCTGCCGGTCGACGCTGGGCAGACCACCAAGTAGGAGGAGCAACACCGTGACCGACACCACTCGAGCGGATGCCGCGCCCGGCGAGCTCGCGGCGAACCGCCAACGCATCGCCTCGCATGTCGTCGGCCGCGAACGCGAGCTGGAACTCACGCTCGCGGCCGTCGCGGCTGGGCGCGACATCCTGCTCGAGGGGCCGCCCGGCACGAGCAAGACGACGATGCTCACGGCGATCACCGAGGAGTGGGGCATCCCGCTGCTCTTCGTCGAGGGCAACGCCGACCTGACGCCTGCGAAGCTCGTGGGCCACCACAACCCGGCGCGGGTGTTGAAGGAGGACTACAGTCCTGACAACTTCGTGGCCGGTCCACTCGTCGAGGCGATGACCGAGGGTGGATTCCTCTACATCGAGGAGTTCAACCGCGCGCCGGAGGACACCTTGAATACGCTGCTCACCGCGATGGCTGATCGCTCCATCGCGGTGCCGCGCGTCGGGAAGATCAAGGCCAAGCCGACGTTCCGGGTCATCGCCTCGATGAACCCCTACGACAACGTCGGCACGACCCGTCTCTCGACGAGCGTGCACGACCGGCTCAACCGGTTGGCGGTGGGCTACCAGGACGCCCCGAGCGAGGAGGCGATCGTCCGGCTCCGCACCGGCGCCGAGGGCCCCGTCGGTGATCGCCTCGTCTCCGACGCGGTCGCGGTCACCCGCGCGACTCGCGACCATCCCGACATCCGACAGGGGTCGAGCGTGCGTGGCGCGATCGACTGCGTGCTCGTCGCGACGAAGCTCGCCGACCTGCGCGGCGTCACCTCGCCCGATGAGGAGGGGTATGCAGAGCTCGTGTTCGACGCGATGATCGTGTCGCTCTCGGGCCGGATCCACATCGACGAGGCGGTCGACACGACCCCCGAGCGAGTGCTCCGCGAGATCTGGGAGGACCGATTCATCCTCGAGCCGGCGACGGCGGCACCGGGATGAAGGGAGGTCCCCGCGGACTCGCCGCTTCAGCGCCGGCGTCCCGATCGGCGCGGCGTGAAGGGCAAGCCGCTGCGTCGCAAGCCGAAGCAGCTCGACGAGCAGCCCACGGTGTTCGACGCGACCGCCGGCCCCGGCGGGGCGATGATCATGCGGCCGACGGACGAGGGTCGGCGCGGCGCGCCGGCGAAGCCGATGCCGGGGAGCACGGCCATGGGATTCACTGACGAGGCGGCATCCGTCGTCGTCCCCGAAGCGGATGCCGCGGTCGACCCGGTCGCCCGGACCCGCGCCCGGCAGATCGCCTCGCGTCTCGCCATCCGGCGGCCCAGACGCGATGCGACCAGCCGGGGCGGCATCGGCGAGCTCGGCAGCCTGCCGTACCGGGGCGGCTCCGACGAGATCGACCTCGACGCCACGATCGAGGTGCTCGCCGAGCGTCCGGTGCCCGAGGACGAGGACATCGTCGTGCGCGATCGCATCCGCACCAAGCGGTCGGTGGTGCTCGCGGTGGATGTCTCGGGGTCGATGAAGGGCGAGCGCGTCGCGACCGCCGCGGCGACCGTCGGCGCACTCGCCGGTGAGCTCGAGCACGACGACCTCGCCGTGATCGCGTTCTGGTCGGATGCCGCGATCCTGCTGAACCTCGGCGAGCTCGTGAAGCCCATGGACCTACTCGACTCCATCATGCGGATCCCGGCACAGGGGCTCACCAACGTGGCATTCCCTCTGGAGCTCGCCGCGAAGCAGCTCCACCGCGCGCCCGTGCGTGATGCCCGTGTCGTCCTGCTCTCGGACTGCGTGCACAACGCCGGACCCGACCCACGACCGCTCGCCGCCCGCCTTCCGCGACTCGACGTGCTGCTCGATGCGAGTGGCGAACACGACGTGGAACTCGGGCGGGATCTCGCCCGGATCGGGCGGGGTACGCTCCATGTCGTGCGCGACTACCGGAGCGTCGCACCGGCGGTGAGCAGCATCTTCGGAGGATGACCCGAGACCACGCGAGTGCTTCGAGACGGAGGACGATTCGCCCCAGGTGAACGACCTGCATGGCCTGCGTGACCTGCGACCTGCATGACCTGCATGACCTGCACGATGAATGAGCGGACGAGATCCGCGAAGGGAGATCCGAAATGGCCAACAAGTGGTTCGAGACGGTGGCCGTCGCACAGCGACGGGCCAAGAAGCGGCTGCCCGGGTCGGTCTACGGTGCATTGATCGGAGGGTCCGAACGGGGGCTCACGTATCGCGACAACATGGACGCCTTCGGCGAGCTGCAGTTCTCGCCGCACGTCGCCGGACACCAGGCCGAGCGCAAGCTCGACACCACGGTGATGGGCATCCCCATCTCGCTGCCGGTGCTGATCTCGCCGACGGGCGTGCAGGCGGTGCATCCCGAGGGTGAGGTGGCGGTGGCCCGTGCGGCCGCGAACCGGGGCACGATCATGGGCCTCAGCTCGTTCGCGTCGAAGCCGGTCGAGGACGTGGCGGCGGCGAATCCGAACACGTTCTTCCAGGTGTACTGGAGCGGGACCCGCGACGCGATGCTGCACCGGCTGGAGCGCGCCCGCGCGGCGGGCGCGAAGGGCCTCATCGCCACGCTCGACTGGTCGTTCTCCAACGGCCGGGACTGGGGGAGCCCCTGGATCCCCGAGAAGCTCACCCTCCAGGCGGCGATGCGGTTCGGGCCGCAGGCGATCACGAAGCCGACGTGGCTGCTCGACTTCCTGAAGGCGGGCCAGATCCCCGACCTCACGACACCGAACCTGGCCCCGGCCGACGGGGGCCCGGCGCCCACGTTCTTCGGCGCCTACGGCGAATGGATGTCGCCCCCGCCGCCGACCTGGGAGGACGTGGCGTGGCTTCGTGAGCAGTGGGGCGGGCCGTTCATGCTGAAGGGCGTGACCCGGATCGACGACGCAAGGCGTGCGGTCGATGCCGGCGTGACGGCGATCTCGGTGTCGAATCACGGCGGCAACAACCTCGACTCGACGCCCGCGTCGATCCGGATGCTGCCCGGCATCGCCGAGGCGGTCGGCGACCAGGTCGAGGTGCTCCTCGACGGCGGCATCCGGCGTGGCGGAGATGTCGCGAAGGCGCTCGCGCTCGGGGCGCGTGCGGTCATGATCGGCCGGGCCTACCTCTGGGGCTTGGCGGCCAACGGGCAGGCCGGTGTCGAGAACGTGTTCGACGTGCTCCGCGGCGGCCTCGACTCAGCGGTACTCGGCCTCGGCCACTCGGGGATCGACGAGCTCTCTCCGGCCGACCTGCACATCCCGGCGACCTTCCGACGCGACCTCGGGGCCGGTGCGGATGCGGCGCCGGCGCAGGCTGCCGGGCGGGCGGCCGAGCCCGCGGCAGCCCCGACGAAACCCGACGTCGCGGAGCCCCACCCCGACGAAGCTGTCGCACTCGGCAACGCCTGAGGCGGGGCGGTGACGGCTGAGGGGCCCCACGACCGGTCGTCGCCCGCCGGGGGTCGGCCTGCCCCGGCGGCGCGGCTCGTCGCCCGGTCGTGGCCCGACGTGGGCCGTCCGGTGGTGTTCGTGCCGGTCGGATCCACCGAGCAGCACGGGCCGCACCTGCCGCTCGACACCGACACTCTCGTGGCATCCGTCGTCGCGACCGAGCTCGCTGCTCGGCTCACCGCAGCCGGCACCGACGCGGTCGTGGCGCCCGCCATCGCCTACGGCGCGAGCGGCGAGCACCAGGGCTTCCCGGGCACCGTCTCGATCGGCACCGAGGCGCTCGCGTTCCTCCTGCTCGAGTACGGTCGATCGGCGTCATCATGGTTCGACCGCGTGGTGTTCGTGAACGGCCACGGCGGCAACGTGGAGGCGCTCGCCCGGTCGGTTCCGGTGCTCGTCTCCGAGCAGCGGGCAGTGGCGTGGGTGCCCTGCGTGCCCGGGCCCGACGCGACGCGCGACGGCATTCCCGTCGACGCGCACGCCGGGCGGTCCGAGACCTCGGTGCTCCTCGCCATCGACGAGGCGCGCGTGCATGTCGACCGGCTGCACCCCGGCAACAGCGCTCCGATCCGGGAGCTCATCGGCGAGCTGCGCGCCGGTGGGGTGCGCGCGATCGCGCCCGACGGCGTGCTCGGCGACCCCACCGAGGCCACCGCCGGCGAGGGACGGACGCTGCTTCGCTCCATGGTCGAGGAGGCGTGGTCGCGCCTCCGAAGCGGCCGGATCGATGAGCGTGGATGCCTCGTCGCCGGCGTCGCGACACCCGATCCGACCATTGGAGCCGTGTCGTGACGACGGCACCGCCCTCGACGGCGTCGACCGGCGCTTCGCCGCCCCCGTCGGCGCTCCCCGACGGGTTCGTGGTGCGCCTCAACCGCCACACCCGCGTGCTCGACGATGGCGCCGCACTCGTGGGCGGCTCCCCGACGCGCATCTCCCGGCTGAAGCCGCTCGCGCTCCGCAGCATGCGGGGTCGCGAGATCACGGTGACGGATGCCGCGAGCCGAGCGTTCGCGGACCACCTCCTCGTAACCGGCATGGCCGACCCGGTGGTCGACGTCCTGCCTCCCGTCGACCTCTCGCTCGCCACCGTGGTGATTCCCGTGCGCGACCGTCCGCGACAGCTCGACCGCCTGCTGCGGTCGCTCGGCGGCACGCTGCCGGTGATCGTGGTCGACGATGCATCCGTCGACCGCTCGGCCGTCGCCGAGGTGGCCCGACGGCACGGGGCCGAGCTGCTGACGCTCGACGTGAACGTCGGGCCGGCGGGCGCGCGCAACGCGGGGCTTGCTCGGGTCGCGACGCCGTTCGTGGTCTTCGTCGACTCCGACGTGGTCGTCGAGCTGACCGCCATCGAGGTGATGCTGCGGCACTTCGCCGACCCGGGGCTGGCGATGGTCGCCCCGCGCGTGCTCGGTCTCGCGAGCGATCGGCCCAACTGGATCACCCGGTATGAAGACGCCCGCTCGTCCCTCGACCTCGGCAGCGACTCGTCGAGCGTGCGGCCCCGCTCACCCGTGACCTGGGTGTCGAGCACGTGCCTCGTGGCACGGGTCGACGCGCTTGGGCACGGATTCGACGAATCGATGCGCGTCGGCGAAGACGTCGACCTCGTGTGGCGTCTCGTGGAGCGGGGCCTCCGGGTGCGGTTCGAGCCCGCGGCCACCGTGCACCACGAGCACCGGTCGACGGTGCGGGCCTGGCTCGCACGCAAGTTCTTCTACGGCACGGGCGCGCACCCCCTCGCCGAACGACACCCCGACGACATCGCGCCCGTCGTGCTCCCGCCGTGGGGCGCCGCGCTGCTCGTCGCGCTCGCCGCCCAGCGACGCTGGTCGCTGCCGGTCGCAGCGCTCGTCATGGCCGGCACGGCGGCGCGTATCGGCCGCCGCGCGACGGCGGTGCGGCATCCGTATCGGCTCGCAGCCAGGCTCACCGGATACGGGGCGATCGCTGCGATCGCACAGGGATTCGCTCTGCTGCTGCGGCACTGGTGGCCGTTGACGGTCATGGGATGCCTCGTGTCGGCGCGCGTACGCCGGGCCGTGCTCGTGGCGGCCCTCGCCGACACGGCGTGGGAGTTCGCGCGCACGAAACCCCGGCTCGATCCCGTGCGCTTCGGGATCGCCCGCCGCCTCGACGACGCCGCGTACGGTGCGGGCGTCTGGTGGAGCGCCCTGCGGGCGCGCTCGCCGAAGGCCCTGCTGCCCGACCTGCGCCGCACCCATGGATCGAGCAGAGAGCGGCGGCCGCAGACGTTGATCGAGTAGGGAGCGGCGGAGCCGCACCCGTATCGAGATCCGGCGGCCGCAAACGTTGATCGAGTCGGGGGCGGCGGAGCCGCACCCGTATCGAGATCCGCGGGTCGCAGACGTTGATCGAGTAGGGAGCGGCGGAGCCGCACCCGTATCGAGATCCGCGGGTCGCAGACGTTGACCGAGTAGGGAGCGGCGGAGCCGCACCCGTATCGAGATCCAGGGGGCGGGCGTCTCGATACGCGTCCGCCTGCGGCGGGCGCTACTCGACGAGCGGGGTCGGGCGTCTCGATACGCGTCCGCCTGCGGCGGGCGCTACTCGACGACCGCGGGCTCCCACCCGATGGCCGGGGCCACGTGCTCGGCGATGGCGGCGAGCAGTCGCGCGTTGTAGTCGACCCCGAGCTGGTTGGGCACCGTGACGAGCATGGTGTCGGCCGCGGCGACGGCGGCGTCCTTCGCGAGGTCGGCGGCGATCTCGTCGGGCTCCCCGATATAGCTCTTGCCGAAGCGGGCGAGCCCGCCGTCGAGGAACCCGACCTGGTCCTTCGTGTCGCCGGCCATGCGCGGCCCGAAGATCTCGCGATCCTCATCGGTCACCAGCGGGATCACGCTGCGCGACACCGAGACGCGAGGGGTGCGCTCCCATCCGGCATCCGCCCAGGTGTCGCGGAAGACCTGGATCTGCTCGGCCTGCAGCTCGTCGAACGGCACGCCCGTGTCTTCGGTCAGCAGCGTCGAGCTCATGAGGTTCATGCCCTGCTCAGCCGTCCACTTGGCCGTCGCGCGCGTCCCCGCCCCCCACCAGATCCGGTCGACGAGCCCCGGCGACTGCGGCTGGATCGGCAGGGTGCCGGGGGAGCCCGTCATCTGCGGGTTAGCCGGCGCGACGCCCGCCCCGGCCAGCGCGGCCCGGAACAGCTCCGTCTTCGCCCGCGCGAGGTCGGCGTCGTCCTGTCCGTCGGGCGGCACGTAGCCGAACGCGTGCGCACCGTTGAGGGCCGGCTCGGGCGACCCGCGGCTCACGCCGAGCTGCAGCCGCCCCTCGCCGTCGGGCGGCGCGCTGATGAGGTCGGCGGCCGCCGCCTCCTCCGCCATGTAGAGCGGGTTCTCGTAGCGCATGTCGATGACGCCGGTGCCGATCTCGATGCGGCTCGTGCGGGCCGCGATCGCCGCGAGCAGCGGGAACGGGCTCGCGAGCTGGCGGGCGAAATGGTGCACCCGGAAGAACGCGCCGTCGATCCCGAGCTCCTCGGCCGCCACGGCGAGCTCGATCGACTGCACGAGCGCGTCGCGACCGGTTCGCGTGCGCGACTGCGGTGACGGATGCCAGTGGCCGAACGAGAGGAACCCGATGCGCTTCTTCACACCCGTCTCAGCGCCCTGCGGCATCCGTCCATTCCCCTCATGTGGCGGCGACTGCGAAATACGACATCCTCCGGATGCCGAGGGCCCGCCTTAGGGAGGAGCTTAGAGGCACACGACGAAGAACCGGAGTGAAGATGTTGATCTCGGAACTGTCCTTCCCGCACCTGCAGGCCGCTCACGAGGCGCGCCTCAGCGAGGAACTCGAGCGTCGACGCGTCATCCGCGAGATCCTCGAGGAGGAGGCCGCCATCGAGCGGGCCGCCCACCCCGCGACCCGGTACCGCCGTCGACGCCTTACACGGGCGGTCGCGCCGGCCGCGGAGCCCTGCCCGACCTGACGACCGCCGGTGGTCGAGGAGCGCCGGCGAAGCCGCCTGCTGGTGATCGAGTAGCGCCGGCGAAGCCGCCTGCTGGTGATCGAGTAGCGCCGGCGAAGCCGCCTGCTGGTGATCGAGTAGCGCCGGCGAAGCCATCTTCTGGTGATCGAGTAGCGCCGGCGAAGCCGTTTTCTGGTGATCGAGTAGCGCCGGCGAAGCCGACGCGTATCGAGATCCGCCGACCCGATCTCGCTACGCGCTCGCCTGCGGCGAGCGCTACTCGATCACCGGATCACGGCCTCAGCGGAGCAGTTCCTCGACGCGGTTCGACGTCGGCATGCGCACCCCGTCGAGCGCGACGGCGATCACGTCGTCGGCGATGCGGTCGGCGTCCTCCTTGCCGCCGGGCCGATACCACTCGACGATCGAGTTGATCATGCCGAACGCCAGGCGTGCGACGACGCTCGCGTCGATGTCGCTGCGCAGCGACCCCTCGAGCTGGGCCTCCGAGACGAGCGACGTCACCTGCTTGTCGAACGCACGCCGGCGGGCGAGGGCCCGGCGCTCGACCTCGGTGTTGCCGCGCACCCGCAGCAACAGGGTCACGTAGGCGAGCTTGTCGACGAGCACGTGCACCGCGGCGCGCAGCACGTGGTCGATCCGGTCGGCCGCACGACCGCGAGTGGCCGCGGGCTCCTCGAGCACGCCTTCGAGCGCACCGAGCGCTTCGTCGAGCGCGCGCTCGAGGATCTCGTCCTTCGACGCGAAGTGGTGGTAGATCGCCGACTTCGAGAGTCCGAGTCGGTCGGCGAGCACACCCATCGACGTGGCGTCGTAGCCGTACTGGTTGAACGCGGCGACGGCGACGTCGAGGATGCCCTGCTGGTCGTAGCCGGGCCGGCCGCGGCGGAGTGCTCCGTTCTCAGACATCGCCCTCAGTCTCGCACTCGTGTCGCCGTGGCGGCCGCTGCGCCACTTCCGTGCGCTCCGCGCCATCCGGAATGGCGCAGCGGGGGTCGAACTGGCGCAGCGCCGACGCAGACCCGGTCGCGCGGCATCCGCTCAACCGTTCCGCAGGTCGTAGACCCGCTTGTACTTGCCCTCGCTGCGGGGGAGTGTGCCCGGCTCGACGAGCTGCACGGCGACCGTCGACCCGACGAACTGCTTGATGCGCTCGGCGAGCACCACCGTGGCGGCCTCGCAGGTCTCGACCGACAGGTCGGGGTGGCGCTCGATGCGCACGGTCATCTCGTCCATGGTGCCCCTGCGGGTCAGCTCGAGGATGAAGTGCGGCGTGAGCTGCTCGATGCCGAGCACGAGCTCCTCGATCTGCGTTGGGAAGAGGTTGACGCCGCGCAGGATGATCATGTCGTCGTTGCGCCCGGTGATCTTCTCGATGCGGCGCATCGAGGGCCGAGCGGTGCCGGGCAGCAGCCGCGTCAGGTCGCGGGTGCGGTAGCGGATGACGGGGAACGCCTCCTTCGTGAGCGACGTGAACACCAGCTCGCCCATCGTGCCGTCGGGAACCCGCTGCAGGGTGTCGCCGTCGACGATCTCGGGGAGGAAGTGGTCCTCCCAGATGTGCGGCCCGTCCTTCGTCTCGATGCACTCGTTGCCCACGCCGGGGCCCATCACCTCGCTCAGGCCGTAGATGTCGAGGGCGTCGATGCCCAGTCGCTGCTGGAGTTCGCGGCGAAGCTCGTTGGTCCACGGCTCGGCACCGAGCACGCCGACCTTGAGGCTCGTGGAGTGGGGGTGGATGCCGGCGCTCACCATCGCGTCGGCGATCGTGAGCAGGTAGCTCGGCGTGCACAGGATCGCGTCGGGCTCGAAGTCGCGGATCAGTTGCACTTGCCGCGCGGTCTGCCCGCCCGACATCGGGATGACGGTCGCGCCCAGCTTCTCGATGCCGCCGTGGGCGCCGAGCCCGCCCGTGAAGAGGCCGTACCCGTACGCGTTGTGCACCTTCATGCCGGGTCGGATGCCGCTGGCGCGCAGCGACCGGGCGATGAGCGTCGCCCAGTGGTCGAGGTCGCCCTTCGTGTACCCGACGACCGTCGGCCGCCCCGTCGTGCCGCTCGACGCGTGGATTCGCGCGACGCGCTGCATCGGCACGGCGAACATGCCGAACGGGTAGGTCTGGCGCAGGTCCTCCTTGGTCGTGAACGGCAGCTTCGCGACGTCGTCGAGGCTCCGGATGTCGCTGGGGTGCACGCCCGCGTCGTCGAACTTGCGCGTGTACAGCGGAACGTTCTCGTATGCGTGGCGCACGGTGTGCTGGAGGCGTTCGAGCTGGAGCGCCTCGAGCTCGGCGCGGGACATCCGCTCCTCGGGGTCGAGTTCCTCGCGTGCGGGCGGGCGGAGGCCCGAGACGGTGCTGGCTGCGGTCGTCGTCGACACGGTGTGCTCCGAGAGGTCGTGGTCTGGTGGTCTGGGGTTGGAGGCGGCGCGGGGGTGCGCGGCTAGGCGATGGGCGCCGTGAAGGGTCGGTTCGTGGAGATCGAGCGGCCGCGGAACTCGGCGACCGTGTCGCCATGGTCATCGACGACGGTCACATCGTAGAGGCCGGTGCGACCCGACCTCGCGCGGCGCACGGCCGTCGCCGTCAGGGTCTGACCCGCCACGGTCGACTTCAGGAAGGTGATGTCGGCGCCGGCCGCCACGGTGACGTTGTCGTCTTCGTTGCACGCGATTGCGAACGCGGTGTCGGCGAGCGTGAAGACGAGGCCGCCATGCGTGATGTGGAAGCCGTTCGTCATGTCGTCGCGCACCCGCATCGAGACGACCGCGTGACCTGGATCATCGCGTTCGACGACCATGCCCAGCGCCGCCGACGCCAGGTCGCGGTCCATCATGGCGCGGTTGATGCGGTGGGCCTCGACGTCGGCGGCGACCTCGTCGGTCGCGGCATCCGTCGTGGCATCCGTCGCGGCATCCGTCATCTGAAGCTCCTCATCGAGTCCGCGCGCCGTTGCTGCGACGCTCAACATGACTATATACTAACTGAACGATCGGTTAGTAATGTCGGATGCCGCTGCACATCGGCGTCCGCATTCCCGCGAGAAACCAGGAGTCGACGATGACCTCTCCCGCAGACCTCGGCGTGGTCGAGAACGAAGCAGCGCAGGCGCTCTTCGACGACCTCATCGCGAAGGACTCGCGCATCGAGCCGCGCGACTGGATGCCCGACGCGTATCGCAAGACGCTGATCCGGCAGATCAGCCAGCACGCCCACTCCGAGATCATCGGCATGCAGCCCGAGTCGAACTGGATCACGCGTGCGCCGAGCCTGAAGCGCAAGGCGATCCTCATGGCGAAGGTACAAGACGAGGCGGGTCACGGACTCTACCTCTACTCGGCCGCCCAGACGCTCGGCATCTCGCGCGAGGAGATGATGCAGCAGCTCATCGACGGCAGGGCGCGCTACTCGTCGATCTTCAACTACCCGACGCCCACCTGGGCCGACATGGGTGCGATCGGCTGGCTCGTCGACGGCGCCGCCATCTGCAATCAGGTTCCGCTGTGCCGAGCCTCGTACGGGCCGTACGGTCGGGCCATGGTGCGCATCTGCAAGGAGGAGTCGTTCCACCAGCGGCAGGGCTTCGAGATCCTGCTCGAACTCATGCAGGGGAACGAGGCGCAGCGCGAGATGGCGCAGGATGCCGTGAACCGCTGGTACTGGCCGGCGCTCATGATGTTCGGCCCACCCGACGACGAGTCGCCGAACTCGGCGCAGTCGATGGCGTGGAACATCAAGCGCTTCTCGAACGACGACCTGCGCCAGCGCTTCGTCGGCATGCTCGTTCCCCAGGCCGAGGTGCTCGGCGTGACCCTGCCCGACCCGAACCTGAAGTGGAACGAGGCCGAGCAGCGCTACGACATGAGCGAGATCGACTGGAACGAGTTCCACGAGGTGCTCTCCGGGCGGGGCCCCGCGAACGCGGAGCGCATGCGTCGCCGCCGCGAGGCGCACGAGGAGGGTGCCTGGGTGCGCGAGGCCGCCGCCGAGTACGCCCGCAAGCAGGCCGAACGCGAGCTCGCGGCATCCGGGGCGGTGGCGTGATGAGCACGTTCGGTCGTCGAGTCGCGCCGCCGAAGGCGACGCGGATCGAGACGCAGGGAGGCAACCGATGAGCACCCCCGGAGAGACCGGCACCGAGGCGTGGCCGCTGTGGGAGGTCTTCGTGCGCGCCAACCGCGGCCTCAGCCACGTGCACGTCGGCTCGCTGCACGCGCCCGACCCCGACATGGCGGTGCGGAACGCCCGCGATCTCTACACCCGGCGGGGTGAAGGCGTCTCGATCTGGGTGGTGCCCGCCGACGCCATCACCACGAGCGACCCCGACGCGAAGGGGGCGTTCTTCGAGAGCCCGGCCGGCAAGAACTACCGCCACGCGGTGTACTACACGAAGTCCGAGGGGGTGAAGCACCTGTGACCGACGACCGTTCGTCGCGTCGCGCCGCCGATGGGTCGTCGAGTCGCGCCGCCGTCGGCGACGCGTATCGAGACGCCGACGCGGATCTCGATACGCGTCCGGCTGCGCCGGTCGCCACTCGATCACCCGACGAGCACGGCGACGTCACCGTCGACCGGGTCGCGCTCGCCGAGGAGCTCGCCGGAGCCGGCATCACGAGCGCCGGGCATCAGGCGACGTCGGATGCCGCGGAGTACGCCATGCGGCTCGGCGACGACGCTCTCGTGCTCGCCCAGTGGCTCGGCATGTGGATCTCGCGAGCGCCCGAGCTCGAAGAGGACGTCGCGCTGGGCAACATCGCGCTCGACCTCATCGGACACGCGCGTTCGCTCCTGCATTACGCGGGCACCGCCACGGGTCGCTCCGAAGACGACCTCGCCTATTGGCGCGACGAGCCCGAGTGGCGCAACGCGTGGCTCTTCGAGCAGCCGAACGGCGACTTCGCCCACACCATCGCACGACAGCTCGCGGCATCCGTGTACTGGTTCGAGCTCTACGACGCGCTCGCCCGGTCGACCGACCCCACCCTCGCGGCCATCGCCGCCAAGTCGGTGAAGGAGGTCGACTACCACCGTGATCACGCCGTGCAGTGGGTGCTTCGGCTCGCGGGCGGCACCGACGAATCGCGTCGCCGCATGATCCTCGCCATCACCGACACCTGGCCGTACGTCGACGAGCTGTTCGTCGACGACGAGCTCGTCGAGCGACTCGCCGCCGAGGGGGTCGCGGTGCTTCCGTCGACGTTGCGCCCGGCGTTCGAGGCCGCCATCGATGCCGTGTTCGCCGAGGCGGAACTCGAGCGGCCCACCGGTCGCACGGCGTTCATCGCGTCCGGCGGCGGACGCCAGGGCAGGCACACCGAGCACCTCGGCCCGCTCCTCGCGGAGATGCAGGTGCTCGCCCGGCAGCATCCGGGGGCGTCATGGTGACCGCGGTAGGTCGAGCAGCGCCCGACGGTCGTCGAGTAGCGCCGCCCGACGGTCGTCGAGTAGCGCAGCCCGACGGTCGTCGAGTAGCGCCGCCGCAGGCGACGCGTATCGAGACGCAGACGCACGTCGAGACGCAGACGCACGTCGAGACGCAGACGCAGCCGCGCATCGAGACGCAGCCGCCCGCTCCCCGACCACCCGAGCACGTCGCGCGGCCCGTGCCCACCGACCCGGCGGCCCGCCGCGCGTGGGAGGTCGCGGCGACCGTGACCGACCCCGAGATCCCGGTGCTGACGATCGAGGATCTCGGCGTGCTGCGCTCGGTCGAGGTCGACGACGACGGTGCCGTGCATGTGCAGCTGACTCCCACGTACAGCGGATGCCCCGCCCTCGACGCCATGCGCGACGACGTGACGATCGCACTCACGCATGCCGGCTACGCCGACGTCGACGTGTCGCTCGTGCTCGCCCCAGCGTGGACCACCGACTGGATGAGCGACGAGGGCAAGCAGAAGCTGCGCGAGTACGGCATCCAGGCCCCGTCGGGCCACGCGCCCGCGCGAAGCTCGGGCCCGGTGCGGGTGCAGCTGGCCGTGAAGTGCCCCCGCTGCGACTCGCTGAACACGCGCGAGCTGGCCCGCTTCGGCTCGACGTCGTGCAAGGCACTCTACGAGTGCCGCGACTGCCTCGAGCCGTTCGACTACTTCAAGGTGCTGTGATGGCGGCGCGCAACCTGGGGTCGATCACGAACCGGCCCGCCGACGCGAGCTCTGGTACATCGACGGATGCCGCGGTCGCCCAGGCGTTCCTGGCATCGACGGTCGGCGGCGAGTCGCTCTCCACGAAGGACGCGCCGAGGCGGCGGCGCGCGCGGTTCCACCGGCTCGAGGTCGCCGAGGTGCGGCCGCTCACGGCCGATGCGGTCGAGGTGACGTTCGCGGTTCCCGAGGAACTCGCCGACGAGTACACGTACCTGCCCGGCCAGTACGTCGCGCTGCGCACCGAGCTCGAGGGCCACGAGCGCCGCCGCAGCTACTCGATCTGCCGTCCGCCCGAGCGAGGCAGCATCTCGGTCGCGATCAAGCGCGATCTCGGCGGCATCTTCTCGACGTGGGCCAACTCCGAGCTCAGGGCGGGTGACACGCTCGACGTCATGAGCCCGCAGGGCACGTTCACGTCGACGCTCGACGCGCTCGACGGCAAGCACATCGTCGGCATCGCGGCCGGCAGCGGCATCACCCCGCTCATGGCGCTCGCGCACACGGTGCTCTCCCGGTCGGCGACCGCGGAGTTCGAGCTCGTGTACACGAACCGCTCGACGCTCGACGTCATGTTCCTCGAGGAGCTCGCCGAGCTGAAGGACCGCTACCCGTCGCGGCTCGCACTGCACCACGTGCTCTCCCGCGAGCAGCGCACCGCGCCACTCCTCTCGGGTCGCATCGACGCCGAGAAGCTCGAGACGATGCTCGACGTGCTGATCCGCCCCGAGACGGTCGACGAGTGGTTCCTCTGCGGACCCTTCGAGCTCGTGCAGCTCGCCCGCGACACCCTCGCCGCCAAGGGCGTGCCGGGTGATCACGTGCGGTACGAGCTGTTCACGACCGATGCCGATCGCGTCGAACCGCGGCACGGTCGCCCCGTCGAGGTGAAGCGCGGAGAGCAGACCGTCGCGATCGAGTTCACCCTCGACGGGCAGTCGTCGGTGGTCGAGAGCCCGGTCTCGGCGAACGAGTCGATCCTCAACGCCGCGCTCCGGGTGCGTCCCGACGTCCCGTTCGCGTGCGCGGGCGGGGTGTGCGGCACCTGCCGTGCGCGGGTCGTCGAGGGCAGCGTGAACATGACCGAGAACTACGCGCTCGAACCCGACGAGCTCGAGCGCGGCTACGTGCTCACGTGCCAGTCGCACCCGAAGACCGACCGCGTCGTGGTCGACTACGACGTGTAGTCATGTCCGCTCGGCGCCGATTGTGCCCGTTTCACCCGGTCGAGGGCGCTGCAGAGCGCTGAATCGTGTCGAAACGGGCACACTGGGCACAAACGAAAGAGGAGAACACCCAGATGATCGAGCTGAGCAGTGCCGACGGCGTCGCCGAGATCGTGCTGAACGCGCCCGAGAAGCTGAACGCACTCGACGCCGACGCGATCGCCGAGTTGTCCGACGCGTACCGCGAGGCCGAGCGGATGTCGCAGCGCGGCGACATCCGCGCACTCGTGCTGCGCGGCGAGGGCCGCGCGTTCTGCGCCGGTCGCGATATCTCGGGCGTCGACCCCCGGGAGGACGACGTGCTCGGCTACCTCGGCGGCCTCGTGCAGCCGCTGCTCGAGCGCATGGCCTCGTTCCCGGCGCCGACGTTCGCCGTCGCGCACGGCGCCTGCCTCGGCGTCGGCCTCGGGCTGCTCATCGCGAGCGACATCGTCTACGTCGCCGACACCGCGAAGATCGGCTCACCGTTCGCGAACCTGGGCGCAACGCTCGACTCGGGCGGCCACGCGCTGTTCGTCGAGCGGCTCGGCGCGCACAAGACCATGGACCTCATCGTCACGGGCCGGCTCATGTCGGGCACCGAGGCGGTGGCGTCGGGCCTGTTCTCCCAGGTGTTCCCGGCCGAGGAGGTGACGGATGCCGCCCGCACGGCGGCCCGCGCCGCGGCATCCGGAGCCACCCAGGCGTTCGTGGCGTCGAAGGCGCTGGTGGCCGCCCTGCGCGACCAGCGGCTCGGGCTGTGGGACTCGATGGCCGAGGAGAACCGGGCCCAGGCGGCGCTCTGCGACACCGCCGACTACCGCGAGGGGTTCGCCGCGTTCCAGGAGAAGCGCAAGCCGGTCTTCGCCGGTCGGGGCTGACCCCAGCTCACTCCCAGTTCGGGGGACATTTCGGGTCGGGGGGCTGCCGTTCCTGAGGGGGCCTCATAGGCTCGGTCTCGATCGGGTCCCACCCTGAGGGGACGCCGAAGTACCCGAACCCGGAGTCACCATGAGAACACGCCCTGCGGCGATCCTCGTCGCATCCGCCACCGCCTTCGCGCTGATCCTGGGTTCGAATCCCGCGCTCGCATCGTCGGTCACGCAGGATGCCGCCGCTGCGGCGCCGATCGCCGTGCAGGCCGCCGCGGTACCGCCCGAGACGAACGAGATCGTGCTCGAGAACCGCAAGGGGGGCACGACCGCGTGGCGTCTCCCATGGAACGGGTACAACATGGCGAACGACAACAACCTGGAGATCAAGGGGTACGCGTCGGACGCGAGCGTGAACCGAGGCGAGACGGTCGGCATCCGTGCGCTCGCCGCATCCACGGGCACGGCGAGTTACGGCGTGTATCGCCTCGGCTGGTACCAGGGCCTCGGGGGGCGCACGATGGCCAGCGGTACCTTCCAGGCCGGATCGCAGCCTGGGCGCGCGTGCACCCTCGATGGGACGACGGGCCTCATCGAGTGCCCATGGAACGACAGCTTCACGATCGAGACGAAGTACGCCGACGGCGAGCCCTGGCCCACCGGCATCTACGTCGTCACGCTGACCAAGGGCACCTGGCAGAACTACGCGTCGTTCGTCGTGCGGGACGACGCCAAGAAGAACGCGATCGTGCACCTGCAGTCGGCGCTCACCTCGCAGGCGTACAACAACTTCCCCGACAATGGCTGGACTGGCAAGAGCCTCTACCCCTACAACTCGTACGGAGCGAACACCATCGGCGGCGACACTCGGGCCGTCAAGGTGAGTTTCGACCGGCCGTACTCGATGTCGGGCGCCGCCTTCGTGATGACCGACGACGCCCCGATGATCCGGTACGCCGAGTCGCGCGGCTTCGACATGAAGTACACGACCGACACCGACCTGCACAACCGGCCCGACCTGCTCACGGGGCAGATCGGCATGGTGTCGGTCGGGCACGACGAGTACTGGACGGGCGCCATGTTCACCGCGGCCGAGAAGGCGCGCGATGCCGGCGTCGACCTCGCGTACTTCGGTGCGAACAACGTCTACTGGCAGACGCGCATGGAGCCGTCCACCTTCAGCGGTGATGGCGATCGCGTCATGGTCGTCTATCGCGACCCGACCATCGACCCCGTGCAGGGCGCCGACGCCTCGGTCCGGTTCCGGTACCTCGACACCCCACGGCCCGAGCAGACGCTGATGGGGCAGATGTGGGACGAGGGCATCGGGATGACCCTTGGTGACTGGCCGTGGACCGTCTCGCAGGCCGACCACTGGTTCTACCGGGGCACCGGTCTCGGCAACGGTTCCGAAATCCCGATGCTCGTCGGCATCGAGGTCGACCGGCGCCTGCCGTACTACCCCGAGCCGGCGCGACTCGCGGGCACCTCGACGGCGGTGCTCGCGAGCTCGTACTATACGGAGCGGCTAGAACCGTACAGGTGGGTCGGGCCCCAGGAGGCGACCCTCTACCAGGCGCCGTCCCAGGCGTACGTGTTCAGCGCCGGCACCCTGCGCTACCCGCGCGGGTTGTACGGCGACGGCCCGGCTGCTCAGCAGAGCGTGCGGAGCATGACGACGAACCTCTTCGCCAAGTTCCAAGGCCTGGCTGAGAATGCCGCCACGAAGCGGGTGGGTGGCGACGACCGCTACTCGACGGCTGTGGGACTCTCGCAGCACGCGTTCCCCGACCCCGACGATGTGCCCGTGGCGTACCTCGCGACCGGTGCGAACTACCCCGATGCGCTCGCCGCAGCAGCGGCCACGCAGGGTGATGGTCCCGTACTGCTCGTGCCGGGCGCGTCGATCCCGCAGGCCGTGCTCGACGAGCTCGCGCGGCTCACGCCGACCAAGCTCGAGGTCGTCGGTGGCTCGTCGGTGGTGTCGGATGCGGTCATGCAGCAGGCTTCGGCTGCCGCGGGCGTGACCGCCGTTCGTCGGTCGGGCGCCGACCGCTACGAGACCGCTGCCGCGCTCTCGGCGAACACGTTCGGGCCAGGTGTCCCGGTGGCGTACGTCGCGACCGGGGCGAACTTCCCCGACGCTCTCGCCGCCGGTGCGGCCGGAGCCCAGCTCGGTGGCCCGGTACTGCTCACCGCCGGCACCGCGCTCCCGCCGTCGACCAGGGCGGAGCTCGAGCGGCTCAAGCCGGCCCGCATCGTCGTCGTCGGCGGAGACGGGGTGGTCTCGAACGGCGTCCTCAGCGCCCTTGACCAGCTCGCACCCCAGACGGTGCGCTTGGCCGGTGCCGACCGGTACGAGACCGCGTTGGCGGTGGCCCGGGCCCTCGGCGCTCCCTCCTCCGCCCACACGGTGGGACTCGCCACGGCGCTCAACTTCCCCGACGCACTCGCGGCCGGCCCTGCCGTCGCGGCGGCAGGGGGTTCCCTGCTGCTCGTGAGTTCGACGCTCTCGCCGGCGGTCGCCGAGGAGCTCAGGCGCGCCGATCCGAGTCTGGTGCTCTTGGCGGGTTCCTCGGGCGCGATCCCCAATACGGTGATGAACCAGGTCGGGGCGCTGTTCCAGCCGGCCACGACCGGAACCGAGCCCGAGCCGCTGGCACCGCAGCGACGAGCCGCACCGCCCGCGCCGCCCGAGCCGGTGGACACCTGGAAGATCGAGCCGTACGACCAGCAGGAGCTGCCATGGGTCGAGCTGCCGACTGACGAGTGGCAGTACGATCCCGGCAGCGAGTGATCGACACGAGGAGGCGGGCCCACGGTGGGGGCCCGCCTCCTCGGGCGTCAGCGCGTGGATTCCTCCTGGTCGTGCTCGGCGATGTCGCGACCCAGATCGTCCTCGATGAGGAGGTCACGTCGCACGTGATCGCTCCGATACGCACCGCGCCCCAGCATGTGCGCCGTCATGGGCTGGGTGAGCAGCTGGAACGTCATGACGAGCACGGCCGTCGTCACGACGCCCCATGTGGGCACGCTCAGCACGATCGCGAGGAGCGCGGTGCCCAGCCCGAGCACCTGGGGCTTCGTCGCGGCATGCAGCCGGGTGAGCACATCGGGGAATCGCACGATGCCGATCCCCGCAGCCATGGACAGGAACGCGCTCACGAGGATGAGCACGCCGACGGCGATCTCGGTGACGTTCACGATGCATCCTGCTTGGCCATGAACCGGGCGATCGAGATCGAGCCGACCACCGCGAACATCGAAAGGACGAGCATGATGACGAGCGTGTCGGTGTGCTTGTTGAGGGCCATCTCGGCACCGAGGGCGCAGATCGCGATCGCCAGCAGCACATCCGTCGCGAGGGCGCGGTCGAGGATCGATGGCCCGCGGATGATGTGGTAGACGGCGGCGATGGCGCCGACGGCGAACATGAGGCCGGCGCCGACGGCAGCGATGTTGAGGAACGTCATGAGGCGCCTCCCTTCGGTGATCGATCGGACTCGGATGCGGCCGAGGCGGAGCTCCTCGCCCGCCCCTTGGCTGCCCGGCGTTCTCGACGGGCCGCGCGAACGGATGCCGCCTGCTCGCGTGTGCCGATGGCCAGCACGATGCCCTCCTCCATGCCGAGCACCTGGTTCCGCATGCGCTCGATGTCGGCTTGCGTGCGCGTGCCGAGCAGGTGGAGGTAGAGCAGGCCCCGTTCCCGGTCGATGTCGACGACCACCGTGCCGGGGACGACCGAGGTGGCCTCGGCGGTGAGGGTGGGGACGAGATCGGATCGGGTGAGCAGCTGGATCGCGATGATCGAGTTCATCGGCTGCCAGCGTGGATTCACGGCGAAGAACCCGACCTGCAGCGACGCGATCGTCACGTCGAGCATCATGCGCAGGCCGAAGAGCAGGCCGCGCCACGGGTTGAAGCGCCCGCTGAGCAGGATGGGCGGCAGGTAGAGCACGCGGGTGATCGCGATCGCGAGCACCACGCCCGTGGTGATCGTGAGCACGTCGATGTGGTCCCAGAGGAAGATCCAGAGCACGACGAGCGCGACGAGCAGCGGCGCCTGGCGCCAGACCAGCCGCCAGCGCGACGTCTCGAGCTCGGCGCGGGTCATCGGATGCCTCGGGGGAAGACGAGCGACACGTACACGTCGGGGTCGACGAGGTTGGCGGCCGCCCGGCTGGTGAGGTCGAACAGCGGTCCGGCGAACACGGTGAGCAGGATCGTGAGCACGACGAGCGCCGTCGTGGCCGCGACCATCAGCACCGGTGTCGTGCGCGTCGCCGTGACGGTGGCGCCCTCGGGCGCCTCCTGCACCGATTCGAGCAGCACCGATTCGTAGCCCTCGAGTTCCTCGCGGCGGCGCCAGAACACCATGTTCCAGAAGCGGGTCAGGGCGTACAGGGTGATGAGCGAGGTGATCGTGCCGGCGGCGATCACGGTCCAGATGAGCCACGCCGGCCCTGCGGCATCCGCCCCCGCGTCGTCGGCTCCGGCGAGGAACAGCCCCACCTTGCCGAGGAAGCCCGAGAACGGCGGGATGCCGCCGAGGTTCAGCGCGGGGATGAAGAAGAGGATGGCCAGCAGCGGCGACGCCTTCAGCAGCCCGGCGAGCCGGTTGATCGAGGTGGCGCCGCCGAAGCGCTCGATGAGTCCGGTCGTGAGGAACAGGGTGGTCTGCACGGTGATGTGGTGCACGACGTAGTAGATGGTCGCCGCGTACCCGAGCTCGGTGCCGACGGCGATGCCGAAGATCATGTATCCGATGTGGCTCACCAGGGTGAACGAGAGCAGTCGCTTGATGTCGGCCTGGGTGAGCGCGCCGAGGATGCCGATGAGCAAGGTCAGGCCGCCGATGATCATGAGCAGCACGGTGAGGTCGTGCTCGGCGAAGATCACCGTCTCGGTGCGGATGATGGCGTAGACGCCGACCTTCGTGAGCAAGCCGGCGAACACCGCGGTGACCGGTGCGGGCGCGGTCGGGTACGAGTCGGGCAGCCAGAACGACAGCGGGAACACCGCGGCCTTGATGCCGAACGCGATGAGCAGCAGCAGGTGCAGGATGAGCTGCACGTTCGACGGGAGCTCCGCGATGCGCACCGACAGGTGGGCGATGTTCGCGGTGCCCGTGGCGCCGTAGATGAGCGCGATCGCACTGAGGAAGAACAGCGAGGAGACGAGGCTCACGATGATGTACGTGACGCCGGCGCGGATGCGCTCGCCGGTGCCGCCCAACGTCAGCAGCACATAGCTTGCGGAGAGGAGGATCTCGAACCCGACGTACAGGTTGAAGAGGTCGCCCGCGATGAAGGCGTTGAACACGCCCGCCGACAGGATCAGGTAGCTCGGGTAGAAGATCGACACCGGCGTCTCGCGGTGGCGGTCGGCCACGCCCTGTCCGACGGCGTAGATGAGCACGCCGAGCAGGACGATCGCCGAGATGATCAGCATGATCGCCGAGAGCCGGTCGACGACGAGGAGGATGCCGAAGGGCGCCTCCCATCCGCCGACGGTGACGGCCATGGGCTCGCCTCCGTCGACCGCGGCGAGGAGCACGATCGCGATCACGGCCACGGCCGAGAGGACCGAGGCGCTGACGGCCATCTGGGCGCGCCGGCGCCGGCCGAGGATGAGCGCCGCGGCCGCTCCGAGGAGCGGGAGCAGCACCACGAGGGGCACGAGCACGGCCGTCATCGGTCGCCCCCTCCTTCGACGTGATCGCGGGCGGCGGCCTCGAGCTCGAGCTCCTCGTCGAGATCCTCGGGTCCCTCATCGCTGGCGTCGATGATCTCCTGGATCGCGGCGTCGTCGGCCGCGGAGCTGCGGATGAGGTCGGCCGCCTCCTCGGCGTCCTCGATGTCGTCGGTCACGTCGTCGACCTCGTCGCCCTTCACGCCGAGCTGGGCCAGCCACCACGAGCGGTAGATCAGCGCCAGCATGAACGCCGTGATGCCGAGGTTGATGACGATCGCCGTGAGGATGAACGCCTGCGGCAGGGGGTCGGAGATCTCGGCGGCGTCGACGCCCTCGTTGAGGATGGGGGCGAGGCCGGGGCTCCCGCTCATGAGGTAGATGAGGATGTTCACGGAGTTGCCCACCAGCAGGAATCCGATGAGCACGCGGGTCAGGCTGCGCTCGAGCATGATCGAGATGCCGGCGCCGAAGAGCACGGCCATGAGCCCGACGAGCGTGAGGGAACCGGTCATCTGCTGGCCTCCTCGGGTCGATCGTCACCGGTGAGGGGGGTCACGAGCTCGGACTCCAGGTGCTCGGGTCGTTCGACGATCTCGGGTCCCTCACCCTGTTCGATCACCTCGGCGGCCCGGTCGAGGTCGCCGCCCTCCTGGGAGTCGCTCTCGCCCGCCAGCTCCTCCTGCCGGTCGACCTCTCCGCCGAGCGCACGGAGGATGTCGAGCACCAGTCCGACCACGATCAGGTAGACACCGATGTCGAACAGCGTCGACGTGCCGATCGAGATCGTGCCGAGGACCGGCACCTCCTGCTCGAACCAGGCCGATTCGAGCGGGAGGCCCCCGAAGAAGAGCGATCCCGCCGCGGTACCGGCGGCGAGCAGCAGACCGGTGCCCAGCAGCCTGCCGGCGTCGACGGGCGCCGCCTCTCCGAGCTCGTACCGTCCGCCCGCGAGGTATCGGGCGACGAGCGCGAGACCCGCGAGCAGGCCGCCGGCGAAGCCGCCGCCCGGTGCGTTGTGTCCGACGAAGAGCAGGAACACCGACACGACGATGGCCGGGTGGAAGAGCAGGCGCACGAGCACCTCGATGAGGATCGAGCGGTTGCGCGGCGAGAGGGTGCGGCCGGCGAGGATCCACGTCTGCCGGGTCGAAGCAGCCTCGGCCGCGGCATCCTCTTCGCCATCGGTGTTCGCGAGGCTGGTGCGCGGGGCACGGATGCTCCAGGCCGGCTCGGGCACGGGACGCAGGCGCTGGCTGCGGTCGACGCTGAGCTGGGGATCGAGGTCTTCGAGCCGAGGCGCGCCGCCCGTGCGCCCTGACACGAAGATCAGGCTGGCGACGCCGGTGGCGACGGCCACGAGCACCGAGATCTCGCCGAGCGTGTCCCAGGCTCGGATGTCGACGAGGAGCACGTTGACGATGTTCTTGCCGTGCGCCTCGATCGCGAGCGCGGGCAGTCCCTCGGCGATCGTCGGCTGGATGCGCGCCCCGAGGGCGACGAGTCCGATGACGCCCATCACGAGGCCGGCGAGCGATCCGATGATGGCGCGGGCGAGCTTGTGCACCGGCGGGTTCCGCTGCGCGATCTGCTTCGGCAGTCGACGCATGACGAGCACGAAGACCACCAGCACGATGGTCTCGATGAGCGCCTGCGTGAGCGCGAGGTCGGGGGCGCCCGACATACCGAACAGCAGCACGAGGCCGTAGCCCGTGACACTGACCAGCAGCACGGCCGTGACCCGCTGCCGCACGGTCGCGGCCGCGACGGCGGCGACGCCCATGACCACGGCGATGAACGGCTGCGCCGGATAGTCCCAGAGGCGGAACTCCGCCGGCCAGGTGGTGTTCATCGCGGTCGCCGTGCCGAGCCCGCCGATGAACACCGCGGCGATGATCGCGAGGTAGCCGGGAAGGCCCTGGTGCTGGATCGCCGTCGTCACCGCGGCGGCCACCCGGTCGACGAGCGAGACCGTGCTGAGGTAGCCGCGCGCGGAGTCGAACATCGGTGAGACCGAGGCCTGCATCTTCGCGACGCGTTGGCGGCCCCAGACGAGCAGCGCGCCGAGGCCGAAGACCGCGACCGAGAGGGCCAGCGCCGGCTCGAGCCCGTGCCACAGCGCGAGGTGGTAGTCGCTCGGCCCCGGCAGTTCGTCGGCGTACGCCGCGAGCAGCGGTTCGATGCTCGTCAGCGCGAACCCGGCGACGAGACTCGCCACGGCGAGGACGCCGGGCGCCGTGCCGATCGCGCGCGGCACCGTGGTCAGGGGGGTCGGTGGGACGTCGGACCTCGTGAAGAACGCGCCCCACACGAACCGCACCGAGTAGGCGACGGTGAGCACCGAACCCGCGAACGCGCCGATGAGCGCGGCGACCGCCCATCCGTCGCCGGTTGCGATGGCATCGAGCTCGGCGGCGAACACGGCCTCCTTCGCGACGAACCCGAGCAGCGGCGGCAGACCCGCCATCGAGGCGGCCGCGAGGATGGCGAAGGTCGCGATCACCGGCATGCGCCGACCGAGCCCCGAGAGCTTGCGCCAGTCGCGAGTGCCTGCCGCATGGTCGACGATGCCGACGATGAGGAACAGCGCGGCCTTGAACAGCGCGTGCGCGAGGAGGAGCGCGACCCCCGCGAGGGCGGCGTCGCGCGTGCCGAACCCGGTGACGAGCACGAGGAAGCCGAGCTGGCTGACCGTGCCGTAGGCGAGCAGGAGCTTCAGGTCGTACTGCCGCAGGGCCCGCCATCCGCCCACGATCATGGTGAGCACGCCCAGGATGACGATGATCGGATGCCACACCGCCAGGTCTGCGTAGCCCGGCGCGAGTCGCGCGACGAGGTACACGCCCGCCTTCACCATGGCGGCGGCGTGCAGGTATGCCGACACCGGCGTGGGCGCCGCCATCGCCGCCGGGAGCCAGAAGTGGAACGGTACGAGGGCGCTTTTCGAGATCGCGCCGACGAGCACGAGGGCGATGCCCCACTCGCCCGCCGCCCCGGTGACGGGGTCGGCGATGAGCTCGGCGAGCGACGACGTGCCGCCGGCGGCGACGAGCACGATGAGGCCGACGAGCATGGTGAGGCCGCCGAACGTGGTGACGGTGAGCGCCTGCAGGGCGGCACCGCGGCTCTCCTTCCTACCCGTGTAGTGCCCGATGAGGAGGTACGAGAGCACGCTCGTCGCCTCCCAGAAGACGAACAGCAGGAACACGTCGTCTGCGGTGACCAGCCCCAGCATGACGCCGGCGAAGGCGAGGAGGAGGGCGGCGAATCGGCCGAGCGCGGGCTCGTCGTCGTCGAAGTAGTGCATGCAGTACAGCAGCACGAGGGCGCCGATGCCGGTCACGATGAGCGCGAGGAGCAGCGCGAGCGCATCGACACGGAACGAGATGGCCATGTCGAGCTGCGGGATCCACGGCACGGACTCGACGATCGGCCGGTCGGCGAGCACGTCGGGAAGCCACGTGAGGAGCACGACGAAGACGACGGCGGGCACCAGGGCGATCACCGCGAAGACACGACGACCGAGGAGCCTCGTCGCGAACGGAGTGAGGAGCGAGACCACCGCGAAGGCGACGAGGCAGGCGATCATCCAGCCTCCCCGGGTTCGCGCGTCATCCGTCCGAACAGTTTACCGGGCGCCCCCGAGTGCGAAACGCCGTCGGCCGACGGGCGCCGGTGATGCCGACGCGGATCGAGCCCGAGTCGCTAGGCGGCAGCCCCGCCGAGGTAGGCGTTGCGCACCTCGGGGAGTTCGACGAGCTCCGCCGGTGTGCCCTCGAGCACCACGCGCCCGCGCTGCATCACCACGGCGCGGTCGGCGATGCCGAACGACGCACGGACGTTCTGCTCGACGAGCAGCACCGCGAGCCCGCGGTCGCGAAGCTGCGTCAGCACCCGCATGATCTCGGCGACGACCTTCGGTGCGAGCCCGATCGAGGGCTCATCGAGCAGGATCGCCTTCGGGTCGGCCATGAGGCCTCGACCGATGGCCACCATCTGCTGCTCGCCGCCCGAGAGCGTTCCGGCCGCCTGGCCCAGCCGCGGCTCGAGGCGGGGGAACAGCTCGAGCACGGCGTCGAGGTCGCCCTTGCCGCGCCGCGTCCATGCCCCGAGATCGAGGTTGTCGCGGACCGAGAGCGTCGGGAAGCACAGCCGGTTCTCGGGAACGTGGGTGAGCCCGAGCGACGCCATCTTCTCGGTGGGGCGGCCGGTGATGTCGGTGCCCTCGAGGGTCACGCGGCCGGCGGTCGGCTTGAGGATGCCGTTCACCGCCCGCAGCAGCGTGGTCTTGCCGGCCCCGTTCGAGCCGACGACCGTCACGATCTCGCCGGCAGCGACCTCGAGGCTGACCTCGTGGAGGATCGCCAGCTTGCCGTAGCCGGCGCCGAGCGACTCGACCTTGAGCGTCATGCGTGCTCCTCCAGTTCCTCGAGTTCGGCCTTCGCTTCCTCGGCGTCGGTGCCGAGGTACGCGACGATGACCGCGGGGTCGTTCCGAACCGACTCGGGGTCGCCGTGCGCGATGAGCACGCCCTCGTCGAGCACCGCGACGGTGTCGGCGAGCGCCATCACCTGGGCCACGTCGTGCTCGACGAGCACGATCGTGAGGCCCGCGTCGCGAAGCCGGCGGAGCAGGGCGGCGAGCATCTCCCGCTCATGGCCGGAGAGCCCCGCCATGGGCTCGTCGAGGAGCAGCAGCGCCGGCTCGAGGGCGAGCGCCCGGCAGACCTCCATCATGCGCTGCCGGCCGAAGGGGAGGTCACCAGCGGGAAGGCTCGCGACGTCGCCGAGGCGCATGGCCGCGAGGATGTCGTGGGCGACCCGCTCGTGGGCGTACTGCTCCCGGCCCTGCAGGCCGAGCATTCCGCGGAGGATGCCCGCGCGGCCCTTGCGGTAGCGACCCATGTAGACGTTGCCCTCGACATCGGTCGACGAGAACACCTGCAGGTTCTGGAAGGTGCGGGTGAGGCCGCGCACCGCACCGACGTGCGGCTTGCGCCCCTGGATCTCCTCGCCGAGGAACGACACCGTTCCGGAGGTCGGCGAGATGGCGCCCGTGATCATGTTGAAGCACGTGGTCTTGCCCGCGCCGTTCGGCCCGATGAGGCCCATGATCCGGCCGGCGGGCACCGTGAAGGTCACGTCGTCGACGGCGACGACGCCGCCGTAGCGCTTCGTGAGTCCGCGCACCTCGAGGATCGGCTCGCCGACGGGCACCGGGGTCGACACGGTCGGCAGCGCGACGTCGTCGAGGTCGGCGGTTCGGGCGGCGTTCGTCGCGGCATCCGCTTCGATCACCGCGTCGGCGTCGGCGTCGGCGTCGGCGTCGCCTGCTCGGGCCCTCAATCCGCCGAACGCGCGGGTCGGCACGTCGCCCGTCGCGTCGGCCGCAGCGGCCGCGCGTGCTGCCGCGGCATCCGCTCGCCGACCGGCCCTGCCACGAATCGCGGCCCAGACCGTGCGCACGACCTGCACCAGGCCCCCGGGCAGCAACAGGATCACGAGGATCAGCACGATGCCGTAGCCGATGAGCTGCACCTCGCCGGTGGCGCCGGGGATGATCGCGGGGATGAGGTCGCGCAGGCCCTCGGACAGGAGCTCGACGATGAACGCGCCGGCGATGGCGCCCCATACCGACCCGAGCCCGCCGATCACGACCATCAGGAGCAGCTCGACCGAGACGTGGAACTCCGCGACCTGCGGCGACACGATCTGCACCTGGTACGCGTAGAACACGCCGCCGAGCCCCGCGAACCCGGCCGACAGGGTGAACACCTTCACGCGCAGGGAGTAGGTGTTCACGCCCACCGACTCGGCCGCGAGCTCGGAGTCGTTGACCGCCGAGAGCGCACGGCCGGCTCGCGACCGGGTGAGGTTCAGCGCGAGCACGAGGCCGATGATCACGAACGGCGCGACGAACCAGAAGAACAGCCCGTTGTTGTCGATGGGGATGCCGAAGACCTCGGGTCGCCCGAACCCGTAGATGCCCGTGGTGCGGCCCGTGAACTCCCATTCGCGCACGGCGATCATGACGATGAACCCGAGGCCGAGGGTGGCGAGCGCGAGGTAGTGCCCGCGCGGGCGGAGCATCGGCAGGCCGACGAGCAGCGCCGCGAGCATGGCCGCGACGCCCCCGCCGATCGCCGCGACCACGCCGGGCATCTCGAACTTCTGCAGCAGGATCGCGTGCGTGTAGGCGCCGATCGCGAAGAACGCCGCCTGGCCGAGCGAGACCTGTCCGGCGAGTCCCATGAGCAGCGACAGGCCGATCGCCGGCAACGCGAAGATCATGGAGAAGACGGCGATGTTCATCATCGACGAGCTCGCGGTGAACGGCACGATCAGGATGATCACGATGAGCACCGCGACGCCGATGATGGTGGCGCGGTTGTTCGGCCAGAAGCCGGTCTTCGACCGGATGGCGCCTTCGGTGGTGTCGAGCAGCGTCACGTCAGACCCTTACCGCATTCGGGCGCAGCACGAGGCCCGCCGGCCGGATGATGAGCACGATGATGAGGATGAAGAACGCGACCGCATCCTTCCAGCCGGATGCCACGTAGCCCGCGACGTACGACTCGAGCACGCCGAGCAGCAGCGCGCCGACGATCGCGGCGCGGAACGAGTACAGCCCGCCGAGCACCGCCGCCACGAACCCCTTGAGCCCGAGCAGGAGTCCCCCCGACCAGATCGACAGGTAGATCGGCGACGAGACCACGCCGGCCGCGGCGCCGACGAAGCCGGCGATGGCGAAGGCGATGATGGATGCCGCGGCCGGCGAGATGCCGACGATGCGGGCCGCGACCGGCTGCTCCGCGGAGGCGCGGAGCGCCTTGCCCCAGCGCGTCTTCTCGTAGAAGAGCAGCACGCCGCCCCCGACCACCACCAGCGCCCCGAGCATCCAGAGCTCCTGCGAGCGGATGCTCACCCCGCCCAGGTTCAGGTCGGAGCCGGGGAAGGCGGGCAGGCGCCGAGCCTCGGCGCCCCACGTCAGGAGCATGATCGCCTGCAGCAGGGTCGACACCCCGAGCGTCAGGATGATCGACACGAGCGTCGTGAGGTTCTTCACGCGCGAGATCACGAGCCGTTCGATGATCACCGACGCGAGCGTGACGGTGACGAGCGCGATGAGGATGGCGACGGGCAGCGGCAGGCCGGCGCTCACGAGCGAGATGCTCCCGAGGCCGGCCAGCGTCGCGTAGTCGCCCTGGGCGATGTTCACGACGTGCCGCACCGTGTAGGTGGCGATGAGGCCGACGGCGAGCAGGGCGTACACGGAGCCCTGCGACAACCCTGCCGCCGTCAGCTGGAGGAAGTCGGTCAACGGATGCCGCTCACTCTTCGAGGAGGTTCCAGCGGCCGCCCTCGGCGATCGCCATGATGAGCGCGTCGGCGGTGAGGCCCGAGTGGTTCTCGGGGGTCATCGTGAAGACGCCCGAGATGCCGACGAAGTCGCTCGTCGCCTCGATCGCGTCACGGAGCGCCTCGGGGTCGGTGCCGGCCTCTTCGATCGCCGCGACGCCGATCTTCCATGCGTCGTAGGCGTGACCCGCGAAGCTCGACGGCGGGGTGTCGTAGGCCTCGGTGTAGTCGGCGATGAACCGGTCGATGACCTCCTTCTGCGGGTCGTCGTCGCCCAGCTGGTCGGCGACGAGCAGGCGGCCCATCGGGGCGATGACGCCCTCGGCGGCATCACCGGCCGCCTCGAAGAACGCGTCGTTGGCCACGCCGTGCGACTGGTACACGGGCTTGCCGACGCCGATCTGTACGTAGGCCGCCTGGGCCAGGCCGGCCGACGGCGTGATGCCCCAGATGATGACGAAGTCGGCGTCGGCCGCGCGGAGGTTGGTCATCTGCGCGGTGAAGTCCGTCGCGCTGGGCTCGAACGCCTCGGTCGCGGTGAGGGTGATGCCGCGCTCGGCCCCCAGTTCGGTGATCAGTTCGGCGATGCCCTCGCCGAACCCGGTGGCGTCGCGAGCGAGCGCCACCTTGGTGTAGCCCTGTTCCTCGGCGTGGTCGAGGATGCGCTCGATCACGACGACGTCGTTCTGCGCCGTCTTGAACACCCACTCCGACCCGTCGACGATCGCCGCATTCGCGGCGACGGAGATCGTGGGAACCTGCGCGGCCTCGACGAGGGGCCGCATGGCCAGGCTGGGGCCGGTGCGCGAGGCGCCGATGATGAGGTCGACCTCGTCGTTCTCGATGAGCTGCGTGGTGGCGCGGGCGGCGCCGTCTTCGGTGGACTGGTTGTCCTCGATGATCAGCTCGACCTCACGGCCGTTGATGCCGCCCTCCTCGTTGAGCTGCTCGGCGAGCATGTTCAGCGTGTTCTGCTCGGGCACGCCGAGGTTGGCGCCGACGCCCGTGATGTCGAGCACGGCGCCGATCTTGATCGGGCCCTCTTCGGTGGCGTCGCCGCCGCCACCATTGTCGCCGCCGAAGTTCGAGGCGGTGCAACCGGTGAAGGCGAGGGCGATGGACGCCGCGACCGCGGCGGGAATGAGCAGTCGGCGATGCGCACGGTGCATGTTGTGAACTCTCCTTTGAGCCCTCTCGGGTTCTCGACGCTGAGGGGGTGTGACTTCATGACCGACCATTCGGTCACTATTTCGGTGCCTTCGAAGATACGTTGCGTCAGGAGGCATCCGCAAGGCGTCGTGATGCAACCGATACACCGAATCGCGCGCCGCCGCCGCGGGTTGCTCAGGCGGGGCGCCTGCCCACCGCGATGAGGGTCGTCACGTCGACCGAGCTCACCGATCGCCGGGCGACCTCCGCGAGACAGCGCTCGCGAACCGCGGCGAGCGCTTCGTCGTCGAGCTGCTCGACGAGCCGGCGCAGATGCGTGCCGAGCACGAGCTGCCACGCGAGCTCGGGGGTCACGTCGAGGTGACGCTGCACGGTCTCGGCGCGCACGTCGACCAGGCCGAGCTCGGTGAGCCACTTGGCGAGCGTCCCGGGGGTGTCGGCGACCCGTGCCTCGGTGTCGGTTGCTGCGTCGGCGTCGGATGCGGCCTCGGTGTCGGATGCCGCGTCGGCGTCGGATGCCGCATCGTCGTGCAGCGCGTCCGCGAGAAGCTCGGGTAACGGGTCCAGGGCGCCGCGCGCCCACACGGTGACGGCAACGCGGCCACCCGGGCGGGCCCGCTCGATGAGCCGCGCGGTGTCCGCGTCGACCTCCGAGAAGGAGTGGACGCCGAGCACGCTCTGCACGAGGTCGTAGCCGCCGGACTCCCACTCGGTGACGTCGGCGCCATACAGGTGCAGCTGCGGCATCCGCTCAGCTGCGCTCGATGGCTCGACTGCGCACCAATCAGCCGATGCGCCCGCTCGAGACGGTCGAAGAGGCCGAGGCGGCAACCATCGACTCGATGAGCGCCGAGCTCATCGCGGCGATGGAGCGGCGATGGATCGTCGCCGATGCCGCGACCGCCGCGGCCGAGCTCGCCACCCTGGCTGCTCGACACGGCGTCGACGAGGTGATGGTGTCGCCCATCGCCGGTTCCTACGAATCGGAGCCGACGGATGCCGCGCCCGGCCGGGAGCAGACGCTCGAGCTGCTGGCGGGCGAACTGGATGCCGCGGGCGAGGAGCCGCCGGGGCTCCGACGTCGCACGCAGACATGACGATGCCCCGAGCGGTTCCGCCAGGGGCATCCGGTGAATCGCGTCTCGGTCAGGCCGCGAGCCCGAGCCGGCGCAGGTCCTCGCTCGACGCGTGGTACTCGTCGCCGTCGGCGACGACGATCTCGCGGGGCACTCGTGCCCCGTTCTGCACGCGCGCGCCGGCACCGATCGAGGCGTATGCGCCGAGGACGGCGTTGCGGCCGACGACGGCCCGAGGGCCGACGTGCACGTTCACTCCGACCACCGCGCGCTCGGCGACGATGGCGTCACGGTCGACCCATGCGCCGGGGCCGATCTGGGCCCCGCGCTGCACTTCGGCGCCGGGGTCGACGTAGGCCGTCGGGTCGACGAATGCCGTCTTGTCGACCTTCGCAGTGGTCGCCACGAGGCCGCGACCGTTCACGTGCTTGCGGTATCGACGCAGGACTCCGGCTTCGTCTTCGAACTCGACGTACGTAATGCCCACGTTCTCCTCCTTCCGACGTGGTGGCTCCACGTCCGGACACATGTACAACATCCGCGCTGACCTGCGCATTCCCGTGGTCTCAGCCGGCACTCAGGTGACGTCTCGGGCGTCGCCCCGACCGCGGCCGCGTCGACCACGGCGCGCCTGGCCTCGGCGGCGCCGCTTCGGTCGGAACGCCGCTTCGCGGAGCCTGCAAGTTAGGCTGTCCTAAGCCGACGCCGTCGGCACCGCCTCCGCCGACGACCTGCCGGCCCGACCCGGGACCGCCCATGACCGCCGCTCCGCTGCTCGAGCTCGATGCCGTGCGCATCCGCCATCGCGATGCGGGTCGCGCGACACCCGACGGCGTGTCACTCGACATCCGGGCCGGTGAGGTCGTGCTGCTGCTCGGCCCGTCGGGATGCGGCAAGTCGAGCCTGGCACTCGCCCTCGACGGGCTCGTGCCCCACGCGATCGCAGCCGACCTCGAGGGCACGGTCCGGGTCGACGGACGCGACAGCCGCCGCCACCCCGTCGCCGAGCTCAGCGAGACCGTGGCCATGGTGTTCCAGGACCCCGATGCGCAGGTCGTGACCGGCACGCTGCTCGACGAAGTGGCGTTCGGCCCCGAGAATCGCCTCGCCCCCGTCGGCGAGGTGCTCGGCCGCGCCGAGCGCGCACTCAAGCTGGTCGGGCTCTGGGACCGGCGCGACGACAACCCCGACGTGCTGTCGGGCGGCGGTCGCCAGCGCCTCGCGATCGCGGCGGCCCTCCCCCTCGCGGCGCCGGTGCTCGTGCTCGACGAGCCGACCGCCAACCTCGACCCGGCCGGCATCGACGAGGTGTACGCGGTGCTGCGCGAACTGGCGAACGAGCGGGAGCACGCGATCGTGCTCATCGAGCACAACCTCGACTCGGCCGTGGACATCGTCGACCGTGTGGTCGTGCTCGACGCGACCGGCCGCCTGGTGATCGACGGCCCCGCACGCCAGGTGCTGCAGGAGCGCGCTGCCGAACTGCTCGAGCTCGGCGTCTGGCTGCCCGTCTCGACGCTCGCCGGACTGCGGCTGCGCGAGGCCGGCGTCGCGATCGACCCGCTCCCGCTCACGCCCGCAGAGCTCGCCGAGGCCCTCGACTCGATCGATGAGCTTCCCACGCCGGTCGGCGACCCTGCCGCGGAGCCATCGGCGGCGAGCGCGGCCGCGATCACGGTGCGCGACCTGTCGGTGCAGCGGGGTGGGCGCCGCGGACCCGTCGTCGTCGACGGGGTCGATCTCGACGTGGCATCCGGCGATTTCCTCGCGATCATCGGCACCAACGGAGCCGGTAAGACGTCGCTCCTGCAGGCGATCGCCGGGGTGATTCCCGCGCCGCGCGGCAGCGTCGACGTGCTCGGCATGGATCCGTCACGTGCGGACGCGCGCGAACGGGCGCGGCGGATCGGATTCGTCTTCCAGAACCCGGAGCACCAGTTCGTCGCCGACACCGTCGCCGGCGAACTCGAGCTCAGCCTCCGACTCCAGGGGATCGACGAACCAGAGCGCCGAGGCGAGGTCGATCGGATGCTGCGCCGGTTCGGTCTGGAGCAGCATCGTGACCGGCATCCGTTCCTCCTCTCCGGTGGCGAGAAGCGGCGGCTGTCGGTCGGCACCGCGCTGGTCGCGGGGGCGCCCGTGCTCGCGCTCGACGAACCGACCTTCGGTCAGGACCGTGCCCGCGCGTCGGAGCTGCTCGCGATGCTGCGCGACCTCAACGAGGAGGGCACCACCGTGCTCGTGGTCACGCACGACCTGCAGCTCGTCGCCGACTACGCCGACCGGGTCGCGGTCATGCAGGAGGGGCGGCTGCTCGGAGTGGGGCCGACGGCCGAGGTGCTCGGCGGCCCGCTCATCGAGGCGGGCGGGCTGCGTCATCCTCCGCTCGCGAGGGCGACGCGCAGTCTCGCCCGCCACCCCGAGTGGCACGCGGTGGCCCGGATGTCGCAGCTGCCGTCGCCCGGCGGAGCCGCCGCATGACGGCCACGACGACCGGCGCACGCCCCGCGGCATCCGACCTCGTGGCTGCGGGCGAACCCGCGGTGCGGCGCCCCTTCCTGCACCGCCTGAACCCGATCGCGAAGCTCGCAGCGCCGCTTCCGGTGATGATCGCGCTGCTGTTCACGCGCGATGTGCTGACGCCGCTCCTGTTCACCGTGGGCGCGCTCGCGCTGCTGCTGCTCGGGGCCCGCCTGTCGGGCCGTGCCATCGCCGCGCTGCTCATCGGCACCCCGGCGGGCGTCGCCCTCATCGGGTTCACGCTCGGCGTGTGGGTGGACCGGGCGCGCATCGACCCCGCCGCCGTCGGCGCCGACGTCGTGCTCGTCGAGGTGGGCGACTGGCGATTCACGCTCGCCGCCTACCTGGTCGGTGTCGCCACCGCGCTGCGGATCGCCGCGATCCTGCTGCTCTCGCTCGTGGTCGGCCTGACCACGACCGGGCCCGAACTCGTGCGCGCCCTGGTGCAGAACCTGCGCGTGCCCTACCGTGTCGGCTTCACCGCCCTGGCGGCGCTGCGGTTCGTGCCGCGGTTCCGGCGTGAGCTCGACCTCATCCGTGCCGCGCATCGCGTGCGGGGGTTGCATCGCGGGCGCGGCCCCGTCGCGGCGCTGCGCCGCATGGTCTCGTACGCCATCCCGCTGCTCGCGAGCAGCGTCCGTCATGCCGAGCGGGTGGCGCTCGCCATGGACGCACGGGCGTTCGGCGCGCACCCCATCCGCACCGAGCGGGTGATCAGTCGCTGGCGGGCACGCGACACGGTGTTCGTGGTGCTCTTCTGGGCGGCATCCGTCGCCGTCTTCTGGTGGGGCCTGGCAGTCGCCAGCCGCTGACCCGGCGCCGTCGGGGGCACTCGGGAGCGCAGACGAGCAGGGGGCCGGATGCCGCGGCAGCCGACCCCGAAACCCGCGACTCAGCCCGCGGCGGGCGCCGTGTCCTGGATCTCGACCACGAACACGAGCGTCTGGCCGCCGAGCGTGTTCTGCTCGGACTGCTCGAGGCCGTACGCATACTGCGGCGGGATCGTCACGATGAGCTTCGTGCCCGCCTTCTGGCCGACGAGCGCGGCGCCGAAGCCCTGGATGACCTGGTCGGTCGAGAACTGGGCGGGCTCGCCGCCGTAGCTCTGGTCGAACACCTCGCCCGTGTCCCAGCTCGTGCCCTGGTAGTGCAGGGTGACGGTGGCGCCGCTCGCGACCTCGTCGCCGTCGCCCTCCTCGAGCACCTTGAGCTGGTACTCGGCCGGAGGCGCGGTGGCGGGCAGAGTCACCGTGGGGGGCGCGCCGTCGGCGCCGAACTGCACCTCGGGCACGTCCTCGGTCCACTCGGCCGGCGTCAGCGGCTCCTGCACGTCGACGACGATGACGACCGTCTCGCCGGGGCCGATGCCGATCGACTCGTTGCCCGCGTCGCCGTAGAGCGCCGACGCCGGCGCGACCGTGACGGTGCGTGAACCCGTGGGCACGCAGTCGACTCCGGCGAGGAACGCCTCGAAGACCTGCTCATCGCCGGCCTTGATGGTGGCCGGCTGCGAGAAGACCTGCTCGCCGCTCGTGCCCGCGTACGCGCTGACGATGGCGTTCACGTTGTCGCCCGCCTGCGTCGTCTCTCCCTCGCCCTCGATGAGCACGGTGCGCTCGAGCTTCTCGGCCTCGAGCGGCGTGCTGAAGGTGACGGTTGGCGGTGAGGCGAAGTCGCCCTCGACGTCGACGCCGTCGCTCAGGCTGCCCGACGAGACATCCATGCAGTCGGCGGCTTTCGAGGACGCGGCGTCGTCGGGCTGCCCGCTGCAGCCGGCGAGGACGAGGGCGGCGGTGGCGGCGAGCGCGATGGGCGCGGCGCGGCGCAGGGCACGGTTCATGCGGGGAGGTCTCGATTCGATCGTGGAACGCGAAGTCACAAGTGTGCCCTGCGTGCCTTTCGATTGCCTGAATGCGCACCTTCAGGTCGGAGGGACGACAGAATGGGCATATGGGGGACACGACGACGGTACCTGATTCCGAGGAGGAATTCGCTCGGGCGAGCGACTCCTCGGGCGATCTCGACAGGCTGCTCTGGGAGCCGATCTCGACGGCAGCGGTGGCGCGATCGCACCCCGGCTTCGACGAACGCGTGCTCGACGCCGGGAGCGGCGGCGGGGCGTCGGCCGTGCCGACCGCCGAACTCGTCGGCCCCGGCGGACACGTCGACGCGGTCGACGTCGACGAGTCGGTCGTCGAAGCCGCCCGAGAGCGCTCTGGTTGCGGCAGTGCTCGAGCACGGGCCTCCTCGACGGTGGGCGCCACTGACGCGTTCACGGTGAGGAACGTCATCGGCGCCGGATGCCGTTCGCTCGGCCGGTACTCGGTGCGATACAGCTCGAGCGCACGCTCGATTCCCTCACCTGAGAAGTGGTTGGCGAACACGTACGGCAGCCCGAGCTGCGCTGCGAGCTTCGCCGAGTAGTCGCTCGATCCGAGCAGCCAGAGTTCGGGAGCATCCGTCGCCGCCGGAGTCGCGGCGATGCCGTACTCGCGGCCGCTCGTGAGCCGCAGCGACGCACCGTCGGGCGAGAGCAGGCTCAGGATGTCGGCGACGTGGTCGGGGAACCGGTCGACGTCGGCGGGCGGCCCGCTGATGCGCAGCAGCTGGGTGATGACGGGATCGCGGCCGGGGGCGCGGCCGATGCCGAGGTCGATGCGGCCGGGTGCGAGCGCCTCGAGGGCGGCGAACTGCTCGGCGACGACGAGCGGCGCATGGTTCGGCAGCATGACGCCGCCGGAGCCCACGCGGATGCGCTCGGTCTGCGCGACCGTCGCTGCGACGAGCACCGGCGGGGTGGTCGAGGCGACGGCGGGCATGTTGTGGTGCTCGGCGAACCAGTAGCGGGTATATCCGAGTCGATCGGCGAGCTGCGCCAGGCGAACGGATGCCGCGACGGCTCCGGCGCTCGTCTGGCCGGTTCGGACGGGAACGAGGTCGAGTACGGAGAGGCGAAGTCGTGTGGTCATCCCTCATCGCAACGGACGCCCGATCTGGGGTATTCCGGGGCATGCACCTCGGGAGGAGGATCGGGACAACCCTGAGTCATCCGGAGGGGGCACCCTGACGCGACGGGCGGTCGCGTGTCGTGAGATGGAGATCGCGTTCGTGCGAGCCGCCGGGAGTTCCGGTGCCGTCCGCCTCGATTGAGGGTCCGGGCCCGCGACGCGACCTCCCGAAAGGACCTCATCCGTGAACACTCCTGTGCCCTCCACCACCTTCGTCGACGACACCCGGGCGCGTGCCGCAACGCGCACGGCGACTGCCTCCTCGCTGCGAGAGACCCTCGGACAGCTCCGCGGTCGCATCGACGGGCGGGTCGTCATGCCCGCCGACCCCGACTGGGACGAGGCCCGCGCCGCATGGAACCTCGCCGTCGATCAGCGACCCGTCGCCGTGGTCCTTCCCGAGAGCGTCGACGACATCGTCCGCACCGTCCGAACCGCGAGGAGCCTCGGACTCGGCGTCGCGCCGCAGGGCACCGGGCACAACGCGGGGCCGCTGGCGGGCCGCAACGGGCTCGCCGACGCCATCCTGGTGCGCACCTCCCCGATGCGGGGCGTGCACGTCGATGCCGAACGGCGCCTCGCGCGGGTCGAGCCGGGCGCGGTCTGGGCCGACGTCGTCGCCGCGGCGGCGCCGCACGGCCTCGCCGCGCTCGCCGGCTCGTCGCACGACGTCGGCGTGGTCGGCTACACGCTCGGCGGCGGCGTCAGCTGGCTGGCTCGCTCGCACGGGCTGGCCGCGAACCAGGTGCTCGCCGTCGAACTCGTCACCGCCGACGGCGAACACCGTCGCGTCGACGCCGACCACGACCCCGAGCTCTTCTGGGCCCTCCGCGGCGGCGGGGGAGACTTCGGAGTCGTCACCGCCCTCGAGTTCCGCCTGTTCCCGATCGCCGAGGTCACAGCCGGCACGCTCTTCTTCCCGCTCGAGCGGGCCGAGGAGGTGCTCCAGGCCTGGGCCGAGTGGACCACCACGGTGCCCGACACCGTCACCTCCGTCGGACGCGTGCTCCGATTCCCGCCGCTGCCCGAGCTGCCCCCGTTCCTGTCGGGAGCGTCGTTCGTCGTCGTGGAGGCCGTGCTCCAGGAATCGCCCGAGCGTGCCGATCAGCTGCTCGCGCCGCTGCGCGCACTTCACCCCGCGATGGACTCGGTGCATCCGCAACCGGTTGCGGAGCTGCTCCAACTGCATATGGACCCGCCCGCACCCGTGCCGGGCGCCGGCGACGGCATGTCGCTGCGCGAGCTCTCGCCCGCCGCGGTGCGGGCGTTCGTCGCGGCCGTGGGTCCCGAATCGGGCAGTGCGCTCCTCTCTGCCGAGATCCGCCACCTCGGGGGCGCGCTCGATCCGCAGGTCGCGTATGCAACGGCTGCCGAAGAGGACACGCCCGAGCCGGGCGCGGTCGCCGGATTCGACGCGCAGTACCTCGTCTACGGCGTCGCGATCGCGGTGCCCGGCATGGAGGATGCCATCGCGGCATCCCTCGGGCGGCTGCTCTCCGGTGTCGAGCCCTGGCGTGCGGAGGTCGATTACCTCAACTTCGCCGAGCACGAGCGGCCTGCCGAGCGCATCTTCGGCGAGCGCGTGCACCGCCTGCGCGCAGTGAAGAACGCCGTGGATCCCACGGGCGTCATCCGTTCCAACCACCCCGTTCGCCGCTGACGAGGGGTGTCGTTCGTGACCGGGCCTTCATAGGCTGGGACGAGCGACACCCAACGTCGCGGGAAACCGGGGAGGTACCAATGTCGGTCCACTACGAGCTGCCCACGACCGCCGACTTCGCCACGCTGGCCGGCCCGCACGCCCCGGCCATCAGCATCTACGCCTCGACTTCGCCGGTCGTGACCGAACGCGAACGCGCCGAGGTCGCCGTCAAGAGCGCCTTCGACGAGGCGATCGAGCGCGTGAGATCATCGGGAGCAACCGCCGCTGAGATCGACCGGCTCCGCGAGGAACGAGACGCGATCCTCGGCGACGCGGAGCTCTGGGCGGGCCTCGCCCGCTCGCTCGCGATCTTCGTCTCACCGGGTTTCAGCGAGGTGTTCGTGCTCCCGAACCAGCTCGACGACGCGGTGCACGTCGGCTCGCACTTCACCCTCGGGCAGCTGCTTCGTGCACCGAGCCAGGACCAGGAGGCGTTCGCCGTCGCCATCTCGTCGAACGAGTGGTCGCTGTGGCACGCGACACCGACCGACCGTGCCGTGCAGATGCCGGTCGACCCCAACCTGCCCAAGAGCGCCGACGAGGCATCCAATCGCGAGCCCGGCGAGCTCGGGCAGCGCCGCGGCAGCGGACACGGCGACCGCGGCATGAGCGAGGAGGACCGCCGTTCCACGACCCTCGACATCTACGCCAAGCGGGTCGCCGATGCCGTCCGCCAGGAGCTCCTGACGCACGACCCCGATGAGCGCGTACCGCTCATCGTGTTCGCCGCCGAGCCGATGCTGAGCCAGTTCATCGATCGTGCCCGCAACGGTCGCCGACTCGTGCCGGTGCAGGGCGCCCCCGATCGTCTCGGGGCGGCAGAGCTCGACGAGGCCGTGCGACGCGAGCTGGCGAGCCTGAACATCTCCGAGGCCAAGCAGGCGATCCACGGCCTCGTCGAAGGCAGCGCCGGTCGTGTCGAGCGCGATCTGGCCGCGATCGCCCGGCTCGCGGCCGAGGGTGCCGTCGAGACGCTCTGGTTCGACTTCACGAGGTCGGTGAACGGCACGCTCGACCAGGAGACCGGAGCCGTGCAGTTCGCCATGGGCAACGGCGAGGGCGAGGAACTGCAGGACGGGACGCAGGCCGGCGACGTGCTCCCGCAGCTCGCGCTCCTCGTCATCTCGAAGGGCGGCAAGGTCGTCACGGTCCGCAGCGACGATCTCGATGGTGACGTGTGGTCGGCGCCCGCGATGGCCGAGCTTCGGTACGCGCTCGCCTGACGATCGGGATCGGTTTAGATGGATGCCGCGACGGCGCGCCCCGCGGCATCCGATCGCTTCGACCCCTGGTGGGCACCGCGGACGCGGCGCGCAGTTGCCCGCACCGGCACGACGATCGGATCGCGCCACCCGAAGCGGATCACGATCTCGGAGACCTCCGAGTCCTCGATGATCGCCTCGACCGTCGTTCGCGTGCGCTCGCGCACCACGCGACGACGGGGCGGGGTCTCGCGGAGCTCGAGCCAGAGGCTTCCGGGGTGCGGAACGACGCCGGGATTCGCCGCGGCGAGCCGAAGCTCCCAGCCACCGGTCGGACACAGGCCCGAGCCGATCACGTGGACGAGCCGGCCCTCGGACGTCTCGACCGTGGTCGCCGTGAAATCCCGGGCGGAGAAATCGCAGTGCATCGGGGCATCCATCTCACCGACGCTATTGGGCCGATCTCGCGCTGTCGTCAGTGCTGGCGCTGAGATGCGAGGCTGGGGGAATGCGATTCGGAATGTTCGTTCCCCAGGGCTGGCGTCATGACCTCGTGGGCATCGAGCCCGCCGACCACTGGGACGCGATGCACTCGCTGGCCGCCTACGCCGATTCGCCCGATTCCGGCTGGGAGTCGATCTGGGTCTACGACCACTTCCACACGGTGCCGGTGGTGTCGCGGTCCGAGGGCGCGCACGAGGCGTGGGCCCTCATGGCGGCGTACGCGGCGTCGACGTCACGCGTGCGGATCGGCCAGATGTGCACGTGCATGAGCTACCGCAACCCGGCGTACCTCGCCAAGGTCGCCGCGACGGTCGACGTGATCTCGGGCGGGCGACTCGAGATGGGCATCGGCGGCGGCTGGTACGAGCACGAGTGGCGGGCCTACGGATACGGCTTCCCACCCGTCGCCGAGCGACTCGGCCGGCTGCGCGAGGGCGTCGAGATCATGCGGCAGGCGTGGACCACCGGGTCCGCCACCCTCGACGGCAGGTACTACCAGGTCGACGGCGCGATCGTGCAGCCCAGACCGCTGCAGGCCGACGGCGTCCCGATGTGGGTGGCCGGGGGCGGTGAGCAGGTCACGCTCAAGATCGCCGCGACGTACGCGTCGTACACGAACTTCACCGGCACTCCCGACGAGTTCGCGCACAAGAGCGACGTGCTCCGCGGGCACTGCGAGAAGCTCGGCAGGGACTTCGACGAGATCACCCGCTCCAGCAACTTCAACACCGTGATCGGGTCGGATGCCGCGGATGTCGCTGCGCGACTCGATCGCCTCGAGGCGCGCCTCTCGCCGTACCTCGGCCCCGAGAAGATGGCCCGCTACCTGGCCGACCTGCACGCGCCCAACGCCCTGGTCGGGACGCCCTCGGAGGTCGTGGCGAAGCTCGCGGAACGTCGGGGGCTCGGGCTCTCGTACGCGATCCACTACTTTCCCGAGGCCGCGTACGACCGGTCGGGGCTGGAGCTCTTCGCGTCGGAGGTCATGCCGGCGCTCCGGTGAACACGGCGCCTGCTTCCGGCGCGCTCGGCTCGAGCTACGCGGCGAGCTCCTCGTCGAGCTTCGCGGCGAGCTCGGCGTCGGTCGGCTCGGTGAAGTGCGTGCCGTCGGGGAAGACGACCACGGGGATCTGGGTACGCCCGCTGATGGCCTTCGCCCGGTCGGCGGCGTCGGGGATCGCCTCGAGGTCGACGTACTCGTAGTCGACGCCGCGACGGTCGAGCAGCGCCTTCGAGCGGCGGCAGTCGCTGCACCAGTCGGCGCCGTACATCGTGATGCGGGCAGGGTTCAGGTCGGGATTCGCAGGGAAGGTCATGACTCCAAAGATATGCATGGAATCTGATCGTCGTTCCCAGCTTGGCCGCCTGATGGCAGACTCGGGCCCATGCGGTTCGAGACGACGATGTTCCTGTCGGGCAACAACACCGGCATCGAGGTGCCGCCCGAGGTGATCGAGGCGCTCGGCGCCGGGAAGAAGCCGCCCGTGAAGGTCACGGTGAACGGGTTCGAGTACCGCAGCACCGTCGCGGTCATGGGTGGGAGGTTCCTGATCCCGTTCAGTTCCGACAAGCGCGCGGCCACCGGAATCCAGGGCGGCGACCCGATCGTGGTCGAACTGGAGGTGGACAGCGAGCCGCGCACGGTGGAGGTGCCCGACGACCTGGCGGCGGCGCTCGACGCGGCGCCCGGTGCCCGGGCGGCCTGGGAGAAGCTTCCGCCGAGCCACAAGAAGGCCCACGTCACCGCGGTCGAGTCGGCGAAGGCGCCCGAGACTCGGCAGCGCCGCATTTCGAAGGCGGTCGAGTCGCTGTCGGGGTGACGCCGACCCGGGGACGGCCGCGGCGACGAGTCACCCTCAGCTCGAGAAAGCAGGGCGACACGCCGCGGCGACAGCGAGGACAGGGCCGACCCACCGGTTCTCGCGTCTGCGCCCTGTATCCGCGGCCTCGCACCGCCCTCGCGTGGTGTGTGCGCCTGCGTGGGCCCGAGCGCGGCGCGGCGCACTCAGGCCGACAGCATGGCGCGCGCCGGCGTGTCGGCACCCACGAGGCGGATGAATGCGCTGAGCTGCGCGACGCCGTCGGGCGTGCGCGGCAGCGTGTCGAGGAGTCCGGGCGAGTACACGAGGTAGGCCGCCCACTTGGCGCGCGAGATGGCCACGTTCAGCCGGTTCTTCAGGAGCAGGAACTCCACGCCGCGCGGCGCGGCCGCCGCCGATGACGCCGCCAGCGACACGACGGCCACCGCCGCCTCCTGGCCCTGGAACTTGTCGACCGTGCCGACGGGCACGTCGCGGTAGCCCGCGGCGTCGAGCGACGAGCGGACCTCGGTGAGCTGCGCGTTGTACGGGGTGACCACGATGAGGTCGCGTTGGCTGAGTGCGCGCGGTGCGGATGCGGCATCCGTGGCGTCGACCCACGTGCGCCCGAGCAGGCCGCGCACGAGGTCGACGACGACGAGCGCCTCTTCGGGCGAGGCGGTGGCATTGCCGACGTGCTCGACGGGGATCGGCACGAGCCCCGGCGGGACGCCGTCGAGGCGGCGCAGCGACGCCACCTCGTGCGAGTGCAGCTCGCCGTCGTACGAGAGGTGCGAGACCGGTTCGGCGACCGCGGGATGCATGCGCCGGCTCTCGGCGAGGAAGTACCCGTACTCGGGAGGCAGCACGTCGTGGCCGTCGGCCACCCACCCGAGGGCGGAGGCGTCGACCGGCTCGGGATGGTTGCCCTGACTCACCTGCGGCAGCTGCTGCGGGTCGCCGAGCAGGAGCAGGTTGCGCGCCGCGACCGACGCGGCGATGGTCGACGCGAGCGAGAACTGCCCCGCCTCGTCGATGACGAGCAGGTCGAGCGAGCCGCGGGGCACGCGGTCGGCGTTCGCGAAGTCCCAGGCGGTGCCGCCGACGACGAATCCGGATGCCGCGTGTTCGGCTGCGAACCCGGCGACGCCGTCTTTCGTGATGGTCGTGTACGCGTGGTTGCCCGGCTGGCGCGGGTCTTTCGGCGCCTTGGCCACGAGGTCGGGCGCGAGGCCCGCGCGGATCGTGGCGTCGAGCACGTTCTCGACCACCGCGTGCGACTGGGCGACGACCCCGATCTTCCACCGGTGCTTCGACACGAGCTCGGTGATCACGTGCGAGGCGACGTAGGTCTTGCCCGTGCCTGGCGGGCCCTGCACGGCGAGGTACGAGTCGTCGAGGGCGCGCAGCGACGCGATGACGGACGGCACGTAGTCGTGATCGGCGAGCGGGGCGAGCCCGGTGCCTCGGGTGCGAGGCGGGGTTCGACGCAGGATGTCGACCGACGGGTTCTTCGGCCACGCGAACGGGTAGAGGCCCGCGAGCTCCTGCGCCCACTCGGCGATGGCGCCCTGCTGTCGGCCGGCGCTCGGGGGTGCGCCGGGAACGACGGCCATGGGCAGCTCCGACCAGGTCGCTCCGGCGACGGAGCGCTCTTCAATGACGAGCCCGTCGTCGAGCACCTCGAGCACCCGTACCGAGTTCGGCGTGCGCGAGCCGGGTCTGAGTCCGAAGCGCGGGAACGGCGCAGGGGAGTCGTAGAGCACGAACAGCTCTGCGCCGACACTGAACTTCGAGCCTGGAGCGACGCGCCCGCGCAGTCGCACGTGCCGGCGGTCGCTGCGCTGCGGCTCCTCGCGATACCAGCGCTGCTCGACGTGCGAGATCGCGGGGTCGACGACGAGCACGTCGCGGTGGTCCTCCCAGGCCTCGACGGGCTGCTCGACACGGAAGAAGTGCGACCACCAGAAGGTCTTCGCCTCGCGGTCGTGATAGTCGATGGCGGCGGCCGCGAGGGCGAGGGCAGTGTGGTCGGCGTCGCGCTCGGGATCGTCGGGCGGGCCGGCGAGGCCGTGGAGCACGACCGCGAGCGGCGATCGCTCGTAGATCTTGCCCTCGGACTTCGCGGCCTCGACGAGGAGGGACTCGGGCACGGGCTCGACGCCGGCATCGCGTGCGAGACCCAGCAACCAGTCGCGAAGTCGCAACGTCGAGACGCAGTCGTAGCGGTTGTAGTCGGCCAGGTCGTCGAGCACGTACTGCGCCGCTTCGGCGCCGGCGAGGCCCGTCGCCGGGTCGAGCTCACCCGTCGCGAGCAGCTCGCGCGCGCGAACGTACTCGAGGATCGAGTCGCCGCCCGACTTCACGTCGGCCTCGCGCAGCTCGGTGCCCATGTAGAGCGGTTCGAGCTTCTTGATCGAGTACGACCGGCTGCCCACGCGCACGGCCCGCTTCACGATCGGGTAGAGGTCGACGAGCACGCCGTCGGCCAGCAGCTGGTCGACCTCGGCCTCACCGACGCCGTGGCGGGCGGCGATCGTCAGCAGGTGCGTGCGCTCGTAGCTCGCGTAGTGGTAGATGTGCATGTCGGGATGGGCCGCACGGCGCGCCGCGACGAGCTCGAGGAAACGCTCGAGCGCCACCCGCTCTTCGGCGAAGCTGTGCGCCCACAGCGGGGTGTAGCGCTCGTCGGTGTCGATCATGCCGAACAGGTAGTCGAGACCCCAGTCGGTGGCTGCGCCCTCGGTGTAGAGGGGGTCGCCCTCGAAGTCGAAGAAGAGGTCACCGGGATCGGGGTGCGGGATCGCCGCGAGCGACGCCGCGTCGCGCACGACCACCGGCGGCGGAAGCGGTGGATCGTCGGGGAAGCGCTCGCCGGAGGCATCGGCCGCGGCCTCGGCCGCCTCGGCCTCGAGTTGCAGCCGTGCCTGGATGCGGTGGTTCTCGATCGTGCCGTCGAGGATGCCGGACACCGGGCCATCGGATGCCGCGAGCTCGTCGATCGTCGTGATGCCCGCGTCGAAGAGGGCCGCGCGCTGGGTGACGCGGAGTCCGGCGACGAGGAGCACGTCGCGGTGCGCCTGCACCTCGAGGTCGCAGGTGGGACACCGCCCGTCGAGGGCGTAGCGCGGGTCACCCCACGCGACCGGCCCGTCTTCGGACAGCCGCTCGGCGACGATCTGCTCGAGCCGCGCGCGTCGCAGCCGGTACACGGGGGCGATGTCGTCGAGTCGGTGCTCGCTGACGGTGCCGTCGCCGAGCAGCAGCTCGACGGTGTCGGCGCACGGCACGCCCGTGCGCTCGAGCTGCTCGGCGTACGCAGCGAGCTGGAGGAGCGCCGTGACGCGCGCGCGCCGGGCGAGCTTGGAGTCTTGCACGAGGTAGCGGCCGTCGGGTCGGCGCACGATGAAGTCGGCGAAGCCGATGAAGCCGTCGTCGGCGAAGGTCGCCTGGAACACGACGGGCGCACCGGCCTCGAACGCCGCCCGGGTCGCGTCGACCGCCGCCGCGACGGCGGCCGCGTCGCGCACGTCGGGACGCGCGATCTCGACCACGCCCGGCCCGAACCGGGCGCGATACGCCTCGAGCACCCGGTGCTCGTGTTCGTCGCCCATGCGACCGGCCCGCTCGAGCATCACGTCTTCGGGATCGGGTACCGGGTCGATGCGCCCGAGCTTCGCGTCGAGCGCGCGCAGGAACGCGAACTCGCACTCGGACGCCTTCTTGAGGTCGCTCGCGCTCGTGACGACGGTGCCGTCGACCAGGTACATTCGGCATCCCTTCGTCGTTCCCGGTTTTCACCGTAGCCGCCGCCGCCGACATCCGCCGCCGTCGTCGGTCGCGCCCACGCCCCGGGGTCGTTCGTCGGTCGCAGATGATGCCGACGCGGCATCCGCGGGCCATGATGAGAGACGGATGCCGCGGCATCCGACCCCCAGACGACGAGGAGCCCGCATGGCCTGGCGCATGCCCGCAGAGACCGCCCCGCACGAGCGCACGTGGATGGCGTTCCCGCGCCCGGGGCTCACGCTCGGCGACGACCCCGCGGCGGCCGACGAGGCATGCGCCGCCTGGACGGCCGTGGCGCACGCCGTCGCCGAGTTCGAGCCGGTCACGATGGTCGTCGACCCGGTCGAGCGCGATCGCGCGCGCCGCATGCTGAGCGCCGACATCGAGCAGCTCGAGGCGCCGCTCGACGACTTCTGGATGCGCGACATGGGACCGACGTTCGTGGTCGACGACGAGCGCCCGGGCGTACTCGGCGGCGTCGACTGGATCTTCAACGGGTGGGGCGCACCGGCCTGGTCGACGTGGGCGAAGGATCGCGAGATCGGTCGGTACGTCACGGAGGCCGCCGGCGCTGAGCTCGTCTCGTCGATGCTCGTGAACGAGGGCGGCGCGATCCACGTCGACGGCGATGGCACGGTGCTCGTCACCGAGACCGTGCAGCTCGACCCCGGACGCAACCCGTACGCCGACAAGGCGCGCATCGAGGCGGAGCTCGCGCGTACGATCGGGGCGACGCACGTCGTCTGGCTGCCCCGCGGACTCACACGCGACTACGAGGAGCTCGGCACCCGCGGCCACGTTGACATGGTCGCGACGATCTCTTCGCCCGGCGTGCTGCTGCTGCACGCTCAGTCGAACCCCGAGCATCCCGATCACGAGGTGATGCGCGAGCTGCGCGCGGTGCTGTCCGAGGCGACGGATGCCGCAGGCCGCCGCTTCGAGATCATCGACCTGCCCGCTCCGGCGCAGTTGCGCGACGACGAGGGCTTCGTCGACTGGAACTACGTGAATCACCTCGTGGTGAACGGCGGCGTCATCGCCTGCGGCTACGGCGACGAGCGGGCGGATGCCGCGGCTCGCGACCTGCTCGCAGCCGCCTACCCGGGGCGACGGGTCGTGACCGTCGACGCCCGGCCGATCCTCGCCCGGGGCGGCGGCATCCACTGCATCACGCAGCAGCAGCCGGCGGTGGAGCGATGAGCGACGCCCGGTGGTCGAGTAGCGCCGCCCGGTGGTCGAGTAGCGCCGCCGCAGGCGACGCGTATCGAGACCCCGCCACAGGCGACGCCCGGTGGTCGAGTAGCGCCGCCGGAGGCGACGCGTATCGAGACCCCGCCACAGGCGACGCCCGGTGGTCGAGTAGCGCCGCCGGAGGCGACGCGTATCGAGACCCCGCCACACGTCTCGAAAGGGCTGCTGCGCGGCCCACTCGGCCCCCGCGTGGTGCAGGCGGGTTCGACGTCGTCGAGGCGTCGATCGCCGAGCTGCGGTCGGCGCTCGAGTCGGGTGCCGCGACATCCGTCTACCTTGTCGAGGCCTACCTGGCCCGCATCGAGGCGTACGACCGCCCCGGCACGCCCACCGCGCTGAACTCCGTGGTCGTGATGAACCCCGACGCACGCGCCGACGCGCGGGCGTCCGACGAGCGCCGAGCCCGTGGCGAAGCGCGCGGGCCGCTCGATGGGATCCCGTACACCGCCAAGGACAGTTACCTCGTTCGCGGCCTCACCGCCGCGGCCGGAAGCCCCGCGTTCGAGCACCTCGTCGCCCAGCGCGACGCGTTCACGATCGAGCGGCTCCGTGCGGCCGGGGTCGTGCTCATCGGCCTCACGAACATGCCGCCGATGGCGAACGGCGGCATGCAGCGCGGACTCTACGGACGCGCCGAGAGCCCGTACACCCCCGACTCCCTCCCGGCAGCCTTCGGCTCGGGCTCATCGAACGGCTCGGGCACGGCGCCGGCCGCGTCGTTCGCCGCGTTCGGCCTCGGCGAGGAGACGTGGTCGTCGGGCCGCGCGCCCGCCTCCAACAACGCGCTCTGCGCGTACACCCCCTCGAGGGGCGTCATTTCGGTGCGGGGCAACTGGCCCCTCGTGCCCACGATGGACGTCGTCGTGCCGCACACGCGCACCATGGCCGACCTGCTCGAGGTGCTCGACGTGATCGTGGCCGACGACCGCGAGGTGCGCGGCGACTTCTGGCGCGTGCAGCCGTGGATCCACATCCCCCCGGCATCCGTGGTCCGCCCCGGTTCGTATCGGACGCTTCAGGTGAAGGATGCCGCGGCAGCGCGCTCGAGGCTCGCGGGCAGGCGCTTCGGGGTGCCGCGCATGTACATCAACGCCGACCCCGACGCGGGAACGGCGGAGCCCGGGCGCACCCCCGGGATCGGAGGCCCGACCGGGCAGCGCATCGACACACGGGCATCCGTCATCGAGCTCTGGGAGGCCGCGCGTCGCGATCTCGAGGCCGCCGGCGCCGAGGTCGTCGAGGTCGACTTCCCGGTCGTGTCGAACTACGAGGGCGACCGCGTCGGTGCGCCCACCATCGCGACGCGGGGGCTCGTGTCGCCCGAGTTCCTCCGACGCGAGATCCTCGACCTGTCGGCGTGGGCGTGGAACGACTTCCTCGACGCGAACGGCGATCCGGCGCTGCATAGCTTGGCCGACGTCGATGGTGCGCGGATCTTCCCGCCTCCCGAGGCCGCGCTGCCCGACCGCTACACGGGCTTCGACGACGACATCGCGGAGTATCCCGCGTGGGTCCGAGCCAACCCCGGCGCCGGCCTCGACGCCATGCCCGAGCTCGAGTCGGGCCTGCGTGGCCTCGAGGAGACCCGGCGCATCGACCTCGAGCATTGGATGGACGAACTCGGCCTCGACGCGGTCGTGTTCCCGGCGGTCGCCGACGTCGGCCCGGCCGACATGGACGTGAACGAGGCATCCGCCGACCTCGGTTGGCGAAACGGCGTGTGGGTCGCGAATGGCAATCTCGTGCCGCGCCACCTCGGCATCCCGACCGTCACGGTGCCGATGGGCACCATGAGCGACATCGGGATGCCGGTGGGCCTCACCTTCGCCGGACGCGCCTACGATGACACGGCCCTGCTCGCCCTGGCCGCGGCCTTCGAGGCGACCGGATCGCGCCGGACCTCGCCTCCGCGCACGCCGCCGCTCTGACCGGACCCCTCCATGCCGACGTCATCTCGCTCGGCCCTTCCGGCTCACTCGCGCGGGCCGGGGTCACGAGACGGAGACCGAGCGCTCGTGCAGGCCGGTGGCGCCGTCGGGCACGACGCCCTGTCGCTTCGAGGTCTGCACCTCGCCGTCGGCTCCGGTCGCGCGCACGCGGATGGTGTGGTTCCCCCTCGCGGCATCCCATTCGTAGCGCCACTGCACCCACGTGTCCGTCGAGATCGCGGTCGCAAGTTCGGCCGGCTGCCAGGGTCCGTCGTCGACCTGCACGTCGACGGCCGAGATGCCGACGTGCTGATGCCAGGCGACGCCCGCGACGGTGATCGGGCCTGACGCGAGCGCCTGTCCGACGCGGGGCACGTCGATGCGCGATGACAGCTTGACGGGACCCCGCGCGCTCCACCCCCGGTCGGTCCAGTAGGCGGTCGCCGCATCGAACCGGGTCACCTCGAGGTCGACCACCCACTTCGTCGCCGAGACGTAACCGTACAGGCCGGGTACCACCATGCGCACCGGGAACCCGTGCTCCGCGGGCAGCGGCTCGCCATTCATGCCGACGGCGAGGATCGCGTTGCGGTCGTCCTCGAGCACGCTGAGCGGGGTCGATGCGGTGAACCCGTCGACGCTGCGTGAGAGCACCATGTCGGCGTCGGCGCCGGGCCGCGCGCGCCGCAGCAGCTCACGGATGGGATAGCCGAGCCACACGGCGTTGCCGATCAGGCCGCCGCCCACCTCGTTCGAGACGCATGCGAGCGTCGTCGTGCTCTCCTCGAGCGGAAGGGCGAGCAACTCCTCCCAGGCGATCGTCACCTCGCGCTCGACCATGCCGTGAATGCGCAGGCTCCAGCTCGACGGATCCACCGCCGGTGCCGCGAGCGCCGTGTCGATGCGGTAGAACCGGGCGTTCGGCGTGAAGAGCGGCGTGATGCCGTCGACGTCGAGCTGGGCTCCCGCAGGGATCGTCGCGGTGTTCGTCGGGCGAGGCAGCGTGATCGTCTCGCGGATCGCCGTGACGGCGCGAGAGCCCGCCTGCATCGCGTAACCCCCCAAGGCGGCGAGCGCTCCGATCGCAGCGGCTCCGCCTGCCCAGCCGAGGAAGCGACGCCGGTCGATCCCCCCTTCCGCCGGTCGAGGAGAGGTCGCCGCACCCCCCTCCGCCGGTCGAGGAGAGGTCGCCGCACCGCCCTCCGCCGGTCGAGGAGAGGTCGCCGCACCCGGTCGACCCGACGCCCCCGGGGCATCCGCAACCCGCCCCCCCTCCCTGACCCGCAACCGCCGAACGAGCACCTGCAGCGCGAGCACCCCGGCGATCGCGGCGATCGCCGGGGGAGCGAACGCAAGCATCGTCGCATTGGCCCGCGTCAGCGCGGCGACGACTCCCACGACGCCGAGCGCACCGATGAGCACCTGCCCGAACGGTGGCCACCGATCCTCCAGGACCCCCGCGGCACCGGCGACCGCGATGAGCACGAGGGCGATGCCGACGAGCAGCGCAGCCTTGTCGGCCGTGCCGAAGAGGGCGATCGCGGCATCCTTCGCCCAGGGCGGCGCCAGGTCGATGAGCAGCGATCCGACGACGACGAACGGGCTCGACGGCGGCGCGAGGATGGCAGCGGCCAGTTCGCCGATGCCGGCCCCGAAGACGACGGATGCCACACCCGCCGCCGCAGGCAGCACCCACCCGCGTCGCCGATGCCTCGTCTGGGGCATGGGCACAGCGTACGCTCGGGGGCTGCGCTCGTGCTCGGGATTCAGTCCGTGTTCGACGCGGGCGAGCCGATGAATGCCGCCACACGGGGCGCGAGCCCCGCGCCGACCTCGGAAGCCGACCGCTTCACGCCCTTCACCTCGAACGAGTGGTTGGCGTTCTCGATCCACTCGATCGTCGCGTTCGATCCGATCCGGCGCACGACCTCATCGAGCTGCTCGTTGGGGATCGCGAACGGGTCGTTGCGTCCCTGCAGGAACAGCATCGGCACCGTGATGCCGGGCAGGTGCTCGTCGCGTGACTTGTCGGGCCGACCAGGCGGGTGCAACGGGTAGCCGAGGAACACCAGTCCGGCGGCGGGCATGCCCTCGGCGACGGCCATCGACGCCATGCGCCCGCCGAACGACTTGCCCCCGGCCCAGAGCGGCTCGGTGCGACTGCCGGCCCGTTCGGCGGCGGCGGCCAGCGCCGCACGCCACGTCGCGATCGCGACGGGCGGACGGGCGGGAAAGCGCCGCCGTGCCTCGCGGTACGGGAAGTTGAAGCGCAGCGTGGCGTACCCGAGGCGGTGCATCGCCCTGGTGAATCCCGACATGAACGGATGCTCCATGCCCGCGCCGGCGCCATGCGCCACAATGACCGTGCCCGCGGCATCCGCCGGCCGGCCGTAGACGCCCGACACCGGTGTGCCGTCAGCGTCGATCGTGATCTGCTGCTCGTCGGTCACGAACTGAACACTTCGAAGGAACCGTCCACGCCGTCGAGCACGTCGCCGTCGGCGTCGACCAGGTCGCCGACGGCGGCGGGAAGCTCGCGCGCGGCTCCGGCCGATTCGAGGGCCCGCGCGACGGTCGCCGTGACGTGGCCGTCGTCGCCCGCCACGTCGAATCCGCGCGCTCGAAGCGTCGCCCGCTCGCGCTGGAGTTGGACCAGCCACTCCCGCTCCAGCCCGAAGAGCACGGCGTACGGCAGGAGCCGCTCATGCAGGTGGAAGCGGGCGACGAGGGCGGATGCCTCGGTGTGCACATCCAGATCCACCGCCGCATCCACTGACGTGGGCCCCGTGTCGGACGCCGACTCGAGCACGTGCAGCCGGTCGCCCGCGGCGAGTGACAGGTACTGGCGCAAGCCCTCGAGGTGCTCGCGCCTCGGGCGCGCGGGCGGGAGGAAGCGACGCCACGACGAGGGGGTCACGAGGATCGCCGCGACGGTCGCGGCCAGCGCGAGCAGCGTGGCGATGAGGGCGGGCCAGTCCGCGGCGAACAGCGTGAAGACGATCAGCAACGCCTCGACGAACATTCCGAGGTACGCGAGCACCATGAGCGTGACGCTCGGCCAGGTGACGCGACGCTCGTCGACGAGTCCCTCGCGCGCGAGCGCATCCTCGGTGTGCTGGACGAGCGTGCGCAGCCGCCCGGTGAGGGCACGACCGTCGACGCTGAACCGCCGCGCCCGGCCGGGTGCGCGCTCGGGCGAGAACAGCGCTTCGAGAAGGGCGAGCTCATCGGTGGTCAGCACGGCGCCCGGCACCAGCTCGACCCGGATCGGATCGCGCCTCGAGCCGTCGCTGCTCAGGCGTACCTTGCGCTTCACCGCGAGGTCGATGAGGGCCGCGGATGCCGCCCGCCGGTCGGCATCGACGAGCACCGCGTCACGCAGGATCGTCGACCCCTTCTCGGGTGCGTCGTGCACGACGGACGGGATCACCCGACGGGCCGCGAACCCCCGGGCGGTGATCCCGAGCCCGAGGATGATGAACGCAGGCACGACGGCGAGCACGATGGCGGCGGTGAGCACGGCCCTCAGTCTAGGGAGGTCGGAACTGCCCGTGTCAGGCTGTTGACAACGGGCCTCGAGAGGGGGAACAGTCGCCGCGGCATCCGTTCCGCGCCTTCACCACCCCTCGGTGAGCACCCGATCGAGCGTGTCGACGAAGAAGTCCGCCGAGGCGCGGTCGATGCACAGCGGCGGTTTCACCTTGAGCACGTTCCGGTGGTCGCCGGGGGGGTGCATGACGACGCCGAGCTCGAGCAGGCGGGCGCAGATGGCGCCGGGCTCCTCGGGGGCGGGCTCGAGCGTCTCGCGGTCGCGCACGAACTCGACGCCGAGGTAGAGGCCGAGCCCGTGCACGGCTCCGATGAGCGGATGCCGCGGGGCGAGCCGAGCGAGCCGGCCCTTCAGGTGCGCACCGCCCTCGGCGGCGCTCTGCTGCAGCCGCTCCTCGCGGAACGCATCGAGCACTGCGAGGCCCGCCGCACTCGACGCCGGGCTCCCGCCCGTGGACGAGAAGAAGGAGCCCTGCGTGCGGAAGCGCGCCGCGATCTCGCGCGTCGTGACGACGGCACCGAGGGGATACCCGTTGCCGGCGGCCTTCGCCACGGCGACGATGTCGGGCACGACGCCCTGCTGCTCGAAGCCCCAGAACCACTCGCCGAGGCGCCCGTATCCCGCCTGCACCTCGTCGGCGATCGCGAGCCCGCCCGCCTCGCGCACGGCCGCGTACACCTCGGCCAGGTATCCGTCGGGCAGCGGGATGCCGCCGGCGTTGCCGAAGAACGTCTCGGCGATGAAGGCCGCGGGCGGCGTGCCGGATGCCGCGAGCTCACGGATGCGATCGGCAGCCTCGGGCGCGTAGCGCGCGGCATCCGTGCCCCGATGCCGCCCGCGGAACGGGTTCGGCGGGTCGACGACATGCACCCACTCGGGGCGGGACGTGAGGGCGTTCGGGTTGTCGGCGATCGACGTCGACACGGCGTCGGAGGCGGAGGTCCACCCGTGGTATGCCTCGAGGATCGACACGACGTCGCGGCGCCGGGTCGCGGCGAGCGCGATGCGGATGGCGAGATCCGTCGCCTCGGAGCCCGAGTTGACGAGGAAGACGGTGCCGAGCGGGTCGGGGAGCAGTGCGGCGAGTCGCTCCGAGAACTCGACGACGGCGCCGTAGTTGAAGCGGGAGTTGGTGTTGAGGGCGCGCAGCTGCTTCGCGACGGCCGCGGCGAGCCGCGGATGCCCGTGACCGAGCGGCGTCACGTTGTTCACCATGTCGAGGTACGTGCGCCCGTCGGTGTCCACGAGGTGCTCGCGCCAGCCCCGCTCGATGCGCGGCGGTGCCTCGTAGTAGTGCTCCTGAACCTCGGCGAAGGCGCGCCCGCGCCGGTCGATGAGCGCCGCAGCATCCGCCCGCGGCGGTCGAGTAGCGCCCGGCGAAGCCGCCCCCGGTGGTCGAGTAGTGACCGGCGTAGCCGCCCCCGGTGGTCGAGTAGCGCCCGGCGTAGCCGCCCCCGGTGGTCGAGTAGCGCCCGGCGAAGCCGCCTCCGGTGGTCGAGTAGCGCCCGGCGAAGCCGGACGCGTATCGAGACCCAAGAGCCCCGCAGGATTCATCGAGACCCCGAGCCACCCCGCCGCGTACTCGGGACGCACGAGGTGCGGCACCCTCAGCCCTCGGGTCACCTCGATGCGGATCCGGTGACGGGTGCGCGCGAGCATGTGCCCGTCGATGATCGTGGCACCGTCGGCGGCCTCGATCACGAGCCCCACGCCGTCGGGTGCGGCGAGGTGCTGCGGCTCCGCGAACCAGACGTCGACACCCGTCGGGACGGTCGCGGGCGACTCCGTTGCGAGGGTGCGGCTCGCCGAGAGGCGCGGCGTGCCTCGATCGAGCCAGGCGACGGATGCCCCGGCGTCGAGTGCTGCGAGCGCGAGCCGCTCCTCGAGGCCCGGGTCGAGCCAGGCGCCGGCGTCGACGTCGTCGGACGTGATGGAGACGTCGAGTCGCACCGCGCGGGCGGTGACCCGTTCGTCGAGTAGCGACGCCGGAGGCGACGTGTATCGAGACGCTTCTGCGTCGGGTCTCGATACGGGTCCAACGGTGACCCGCTCGTCGAGTAGCGCCGCCGGAGGCGACGCGTATCGAGACGCTTGTGCGTCGGGTCTCGATTCGGGTTCGGCGGTGACCCGTTCGTCGAGTAGCGACGCCGGAGGCGACGCGTATCGAGACGCTTGTGCGTCGGGTCTCGATACGGGTCCGGCGGTGACCCGTTCGTCGAGTAGCGACGCCGGAGGCGACGCGTATCGAGACGCTTGTGCGTCGGGTCTCGATTCGGGTCCGGCTTCGCCGGGCCCTACTCGACCACCGGTGGGGGCTTCGCCGGGCCCTACTCGACCACCGGTGGCGGCTTCGCCGGGCCCTACTCGACCACCGGTGGCGGCTTCGCCGGGCCCTACTCGACCAGCGGGGGCGATGCCGAGGGCGTCGGCGATCACGCCCGTCATCACCTCGGTGGGCACCGACACGGCCTGCTCGAAGATGCGCCACTCGCGTTCGATGCCCCTCGCGGCGTACGCGTTCTCGCCGCCGTCGACCCGCAGCTGGTGCTCGCCGCTCACGACGAGCACCGCCGCCCGCAGCACGACGATCGGCCAGATCGCGACGACCTCCTCAGCCGACAGCGGTCGAAGCGCGTGGAACGCCCTGATCGCAGGGATGACCGACACGGGTTCGGCTCCGGCGTGGTGGAGCACCGACGAGACCGTGATGGTGAGCTCGCCCACGGCCCAGCTGCGGGTCACGTCGCCGAAGTCGATGATCCCGTCGGGGATCCGGATGCCGCGGGCGGTGGTGCACACGACGTTGTCGTCGGTCAGGTCGAGGTGCACGGCCTGCAGCGGCAGGGCGGATGCCACGGTGGCGAGTCGGGCCCAGACGGCGGTCGCGGCATCCTCGACCTGCTTGCGCCTGACGGGGTCGGGATGCTGCGGGGCGAGGAGCTCCACGACACGGTCCGCGTGGCGCGGATCCCACTGCAGCACTCGGTCGAGTCCCTCATGGTCGAAGTCCGCGAGGGCGAGGCTCGTGCGCGCGGCGAGCTCACCCATCCGCGCGACCGTCGCGGGAGAGAGGTACGCACCGCCCGTGAGCGTGCCGCCGTCGAGGTGCTCGATCATGCGGATGCGGAGCGAGCCAACGCTGGTGGCGGCGACGATCGACCGGGGAAGTCCCGCGGCATCCGTCGTCGTGGTCGCGACTCGCAGTGCGGGCGCGCTTTCGGCGACGCGGGCGGCGGCCTCCTCCTGTGCGGCGAGTTCCGCGGCCGTGAATGCGGGGTTCGTGATCTTGACCACGCCGGCGACGGAGCCGTCGACCATCGCCAGGAAGTTCTGGTCCTGCTGGCTGCCGAGGGGCGAGAGTTCGGCGTCGACCCCCCAGTGCTCGCGCATGATCGACGCGACCTCGTCGTCGGGCAGGTTCGGCGCCGGCAGCTCTCCGGCTCCGAAGAAGTCGAACCCCCGAACGCCCGCTTCGTGCTGTTGCGACATCCGCGCCCCTCTCCTTGTCGACCCTAGCCAGCGCTGCGGCCGATGCGCCGATCAGCCGGCGCCGAGCTCCTCGCGGATTCGGCGCAGGTCCTCCATGAGCGACCCCACGAGGATCCAGTGGCCCGACGCGGGCGGCTTCACGACGAGGGCCGAGGTGAGGGCCGGCGTCTCCGAGGTCAACGGCTCGGGTTCGGGGTCGGCGACCCGAACGGCGAGTCGCACGTCGTGGGCGGCGCGTCGCAACTGCTCGGCGATCGCGCGCACCGTCGGCTCGGCCGCGAGGGTGTCGTCGTAGTGATCGGCGAACGCCCTCGTCATGCCGATCACCTGCGTCACGATCGGGCTCAGCTGCCCGAGCAGGTCGCGCAGTGCCGCGAGCTCATCGCGATGCGCCGATCTCCTCGGGTTCAGGGTGAGGGACTCCTCGCCTTCCGCGATCGCGCTGTCGGCGGCATCCCGCATCGGCCGCAACAGCCGGACCTCGATGAGCAGGCTCTCGATGTCCGCTGGGCGCTGCTTCCGCTCGAGCGCGTCGGCGAGGCGATCGAGGGATGCCGCGAGCTCTCCGCCGAGCAGGGCGAGCTTGTCGCGAGCCGGCGCGACCGCCACCGGGGGCACGATGAGGGCGTTCACGATGATGCCGATCGCAGCGCCGATGAGCGTCTCGACCACGCGGGAGAGTGCGTACTCGGGGGAGGAGGCGCCGAGGGCGAGCACCAGCATCGCGCTGATGGCGACCTGGTTCGCCGTGCCCGCGGTCATCTTCAGCGCCCATGCGACGAGCATGGCGACGAGGATCGCGAGGAGGATGACCCACGTGCTCTGGCCGAGCGGCAGCGAGATCGCCGTGGCGATCAGCACCCCGAGGATCACGCCGATCGATCGCTCGATCGCCTTGGCGAGCGACTGGTTGACGCTCGGCTGCACCACGAGCAGCGCCGCGATGGCCGCGAACACCGGGGGTTGGCCCTGGGCGACGAGGCTCGCCACGAGCCAGGCGGCCGCGGTTGCCACGGCGGACTTCAGCACCTGGAGGATCGGCGCTCGCTTCGCGGCGCGGAACGTCGAGGTGATCCTCATGCGCCAAGGCTAATCGCGGACCCGTGGTGGAGGAGCGACGGCTGCGGGGCCCAGGAGCGCGCCCGGCTCGGGCGGCCACGGGCCGAGACCCTCAGCCGAGACTCGTGAGTGCCTCCTCGATCGTGTCATCACCCGACACGAGATCGAACTGCACCCGGCTCGCAGCGCCCGTCTCGAGCAGGGCCGCGATCGTGGCCGCGACGTCCGCTCGGGGAATGCGCCCATACGGCACGGATTCGGCCGCCCGGATGCGTCGGGTGCCCTCGTCGTTCGTCAGCGACCCGGGCCGCACGATCGTCCAGTCGAGGTCGCGGCCGCGCACCGAGGCATCCGCTTCGCTCTTGGCCCGCAGGTACTGCTGGAAGACGTCGTCGGATGCCGGGTCGAACCGGTCGGCATTCATCGCGGAGATGACGACCAGGCGCGGCGCCCCCGCCGCCTCCGCCGCGTCCGCGAGCAGGATCGCGGCGTCGCGATCGACGGTGAACTTGCGAGCCGCACCGCTGCCCGGTCCGGCCCCGGCCGCGAAGACCGCGGCATCCGCGTTCTTCAGCACCTGGCCGACCTCGTCGACGGATGCCTCCTCGAGATCGAGGACGACGGCGACCGCGCCCGTTGCGTCGACGTCGCTGCGGTGGTCGGGATTGCGGATGATGGCGACCGGCTCGTGGCCGGCCTCGGCGAGCATCCGTTCGAGGATGAGGGCGATCTTGCCGTGGCCTCCGGCGATGACGATACGCATCGATCCAGTCAACGCGGCCGTTCCGGAAGGCGCAAGGGCCGGAGAAATGGGACAGATCACACTTGGCACTCTCCCCTTGAGAGTGCTAATCTGGGGGTAGTTGAGTCAGACAGACTCAACTCTCAGAGCGAAAGGCCGAAGACGGCCAAGAGGAAGGAGAAGCCATGGCCATGTACTGGGATCCGTTCCGTGAGCTCGACCGCCTCGCTGCGGGCATGCTCGACTCGAGGCAGGGGCCTCGGGTGATGCCGATCGACCTGCACCGAGACGGTGACCACTACGTGCTCTCGGCTGACCTGCCGGGCGTCGACCCGGGCTCGGTCGACGTCGATGTCGACGGGCAGCTGCTCACCATCCGCGCCGAGCGCACGCTGCGCTCGAATGAGGATGTGCAGTGGCTGGCACACGAGCGGCCGAGCGGTTCGTTCCTTCGCCAGCTCACCCTCGGCGAGGGTCTCGACACGGCGGCCATCAGCGCGCACTACGAGAACGGCGTGCTGAGCGTGGTCATCCCCGTGAGCGAGAAGGCGAAGCCCCGCAAGGTCGAGGTGCAGACCGTCGCGGCCAAGTCCGAGAACCCTCAGGTCACCAGCGGCGCGTCGAGCTGACGCCCTTCCGATCCGAGCCCGCACCGCCACTCGGCGGGGCGGGCTCCGTCGCGTTGTCGAGATGCGGATCTCGAGTCGCATCCGCCTCCGGCGGGCGCTCCTCGATCAGCAGGGATGCGGATCTCGAGACGCGTCCGCCTCCGGCGGGCGCTCCTCGATCAGCAGGGATGCGGATCTCGAGACGCGTCCGCCAACGGTATCGAACGGCCCGTGCCGACGGCGTCGGAGGCCGGCGCTACCGTGGTGCGCATGACGTCGCTCTCGAACGATCTCGACCGACTCGGCACGGTGTTCTGGGAGTGGCGCGATGCCACCTCGTTCCGCACGTCCGACGACATCCCGCGCGTCGAGCGTCCGGCGGGTTGGCTGCCTCGCTTCGATCGCACGTCGGTCGAGCAGTTCCGCGTGGCGCTCGGTGAGTTCGCCGCGCGCTGGCGCGCGATCGGCGGCGCGAGCGGCCTCTCCGCCCTGCCCATCGAGGCGCAGGTCGACCACCGGCTGCTCGGTGCAGCGATGGCGCGCGTGCACTGGGAGCTCGACGTGCTTCGCAACCACGAGCGCGACGCCGTCTTCCTCACCTCGCAGGTCATCGGTCCGTGGTACGATCTGCTGCTGCCGCCGCCCCCGTTCGACGCGCGGCGCCAGGCCGAGCTCGTCCGCGTGCTCGAGGCCGTGCCCGCGGCGGTCGATCAGGCGGTCGCCAATCTCGAGCACGGGGGCGTCGCGACGCTCGCCCGGGTGGCCGCGGCCGATCTCGACGGCATCTCGGGGCGGCTCGTGCGCTCGGTCGCGCAGGTCGCCCCGCTGACGGATGCCGCGACCGCCGCCGCACTCGCCGCGGCGCAGCCCGACGCGAGCGACGCGCTCGAGCGGTTCCGGGGGTGGCTCGCGGCATCCGCCGACCGCCTCGGTCCCGACGTCGTCGTCGGACGCGACGCTTTCGTCTGATACCTCCGCCATGTCGCGCTCGTCACCGCCGAGCCCGAGGAGCTCGTGCGCGCCGCCCTCCAAGACCACCACCGTGCCGTCGTCGGCGAGGCGGTGACCCGCGCGACCGCCCGTGCCCACGGCGTGCCCGACCTGCCGCGCGCCGTCGACGCCGTCGCACAGATCGGCGTGGAGTTCGTTCGCGAGGCCGAGGTGCGCGAGTTCTTCGAGGCATCCGACCTGCTCAGCCAGCCCGAATCGCTGCGCCACTACCGGTTCGCACCGACGCCCGCCTACCTCGAGCCGCTCGCGTTCCTCGGCGTGAACGACGACCTCACGAGCATCCGCCGACGCGACGAGGACTCGACGCACTACGTGCCGGTGCCGGGCCCCGACCTGCCGTACTTCGACGCGGCGAACGCCCGCGACCCGCGGCTCGGCATCATCCACGAGGGCGTGCACAGCCAGCAGCTCGCCCTGTCGTGGGCGCATCCGAACCCGATGCGGCGTCACTTCATCGACTCGGTCGCGAACGAGGGCATCGCGCACTACAACGAAGAGCTCGCACTCACGGCCGGGCTCTTCGCCGACGCGCCGCACTCCCGGGCGATCGTGCACAACTTCATGCGGCTGCGCGCCCTGCGCGTGATCGTCGACGTGAACCTCGCGACCGGCGTCTTCAGTCGTTCCCAAGCGGTCGACTTCTTCGTCGAGTCCGTGCCCATGGATGCCGAGACCGCGTCGGAGGAGACGTCGTACTACGTGGCGACGCCGGGCCTCGCGATGTCGTACCACGTCGGCAAGCAGGAGGTGCAGCGATTGTTCTCGGATGCCGCGACCGCGGCCGCGACATCCGGTGCCCCGTTCTCGGTCCGCGACTTCCACGATCACGTGTGGCGCAACGGGAATGTGCCGATGTCGCTGCAACGGTGGGAGCTGCTGGGCGACCGCTCAGACGTGGACGCGCTCGACGCGGCCGGCCCGTGGTGGCAGGCGGTGCTCGCCTGAGGCCTCGGAGTCCTCCCGCGGCCGGCGGCTGCCGGCGAGTCAGGCCGTGTCGCTCGTGCTGCGCCAGCCGACCTCGGCGCCGATGCCGAAGTAGTGCCGGAAGCTGTAGATCGTCGGATGCCACGACCGCGGGTCCACGTGGTCGGTGCCGGGCACCACGATCGCGGGGTCGGCGTGCACGCGCACGACCTCGGCCTCGACCATGAGGTACTCCCCGAGGCCCCGGGTCGCACGCCGCACCTCGGCCTCGAACTGGAGCCGGCACTCTCGCACTCGCGGTGGCGCGACGAGGTCGGACGCCTGGAAGCTGAGGCCCGAGACCTCGAGCTTGTCGGAGGCGTGCCGGTACGCTCGCGCCTTGGCGGGAGGCACGGGGTGGCGACCCGTGACCTCGGCGAGTCGCTCCACGGCCGGCCACAGCTCGGGATGCGGAAAGCTCACCGTGAGTTCGGGACGCTCGAGCACGTTCTGCGAACTCAGGCCGTCGGTTTCGAGGCCGAGCACGAGCATCTGCCCGAGCGCCCAGTACGACGACGCGGGTGCCAGGTTGAACGTGCCGTCGGCGTTCACCGTCGTCACGAGGAAGACGGGCGTGCCCACGTAGAGCACCTTCGGCCGGATCACGACGTGGGTCGGATCGGCGTCGCGCACGCGGTCGGCGTCGCGGTCTGCGCCGGGGCTCACGCGGGCACTCCGGCGACGAGCTCGGCGAAGACGTCGGATGCCTCGTCGTGCACGGCGAGGGGAGCCGACTGCCCGAGCCAGAGCGACTGGAGCTCGCCGAGGTTGCGGCGACCGGCTTCGATACGGAATCGCCCCGTCAGCCAGTTCTGCACCGGGAACGGCGCAATGGCGCCGCCCTGCTCGATCGACCGCACCGCACGGTTCGCCGCGCCTCTCGACAGGCGTCCGCTCATCGCGCGGGTGAGCACGGTGTCGTGTGCGGGCGTCGAGGCGATGGCGTTGCGGTGGGCGTCGTTCGCAGCGGACTGCCGGGTGCGCAGGAATGCCGTGCCCACTTGCACCGCGCTCGCACCGAGCGCGAAGGCGGCGGCGACGCCACGACGGTCGGCGATGCCGCCACCGGCGATCACGGGAACGTCGACCGCGTCGACGACCTGTGGAATGAGCGAGATGGAGCCGACGAGCGCGGACTCGGCCGGCCGCAGGAACGACACCCGGTGACCGGCCGCCTCGAGCCCGGTGGCGACGATCGCGTCGACGCCGCCCGCCTGCAGGGCGATGGCCTCGTCGACCGACGTGGCGGTTCCGACGAGCAGGATGCCGCGTTCACGAGCGCTCGCCACGACCTCGGCGGGCGGCACCCCGAAGACGAAGCTCGCCACGGCGGGTTGCGCCTGGAGCACGGCCGACCACTGCTCGTCGAACGAGGGCAGGTAGCGTTCCGGCGGCGTGGGCACCGGCAGGTCGAGCTCCTCGAAGAACCCCCGCAGTGCCGAGACGGCATCGTCGAAGCTGGCCGGCTTGGCCGGTGGTCGAGTGGCGCCGCCCGTGGGGCGACGCGTATCGAAACCCTCGCCGTCCATCTCCAGCGGCAGCCAGAGATTGAGCGCGAACGGTCGGCGGGTTGCGGCGCGCAACTCCGTGGCGGTCTCGGCGATCCGGGCGGCGTCGTAACCGTACAGCCCGTAGGAGCCGAGTCCGCCGAGCTCGCTGACGGCCGCCGTCAGCTCGACCGACGAGAGACCGCCGAACGGGCCGAGCACGATCGGATGTCGGATGCCGAGCGCCGTCGTCAATCGTTCCGCCACGTCATGCTCCGACACGTCTTACTCCCTGTTCCGCGGGGTTCCGCACCTCCAGCACGGTCCCTCGCCCTCGATCAGCGCGCCGCATTCGTCGCAGACGCTGGCGATCCAGCAGACGGCGTCGCCTGGCAGTTCATCCTCGTCCCATTCGGGGGTCGATGCGGTCACTGTGACGCACCGACCCCTGCTTGCGGCATCCGCCTCATCGCTCGAGGATCACCTCGTTCGAATCGTCGATCGGCGCCGACGTGTGCTCGTGCACGATCCGCCAGTCGTGCCCGTGCCGGATGAGCACCCAGGTGAGGCGGTTCGTCATCGCCCGCTGGGGCACGCCGTCGGCCGTCGCTGCGTACCCGATGAATCCATGCGCGACGATGACGTCGCCCGATCCGACCGCGCGCACGTCATCGAAGGTGACCACGACCTGTTCTGGGCCCACCGACTCGAACCACGCCTCGACGGCGCGGCGCCACTCGGTGCTGCCGTCGTACGACCAGGTGGTCCACAGGTCGAAGACCCTCGCGCCGGGATCGTAGAGCGACATGAACCCGTCGAGGTCGAGGGCGGCTGCCGACGCCATGTAGGCGTCGGCGACGTGCTTCGCGATGCGCGTCGGGTCATCCATCTCGGTGTCCTCTCGAGGTAGGGGGGTGGACTCCGTCGCGAGCGACGCTACCGCCGACGACGTGCGAAATCGAGGGGCACGCCCGCGCTCCACCGCGGTTGCAGCCCCGCGCGCAGGACTCCGTGCGCGTCGGCCTCGAGTGACGTTCCGCTTCTCGATCGCCCGGCACTTCGGCACCCCTTTCGCGAACGAGAAGGTGCTTCCGGGTGCGCGACGGCGCAACGGCGACGAGAATCGAGACGACGGACGGGGGTGTCGTGGACGACGAGACCGAAGTGACGAGTGCCGACCTCGAGTGGCTGGCGCACTGCATCCTTCTGGCGGGCAGCGCTCGTGACCGCGGGGACCATCCCTTCGGCTCGCTCGTCGTGACCACCGCCGGCCGTACGGTCGAGGGGCTGAACTCGGTCGTGACCGGGCGCGATCCGACCGGCCACGCCGAGACGAATGTCGTTCGTCTGGCGGCGCTGCAACTCAGCCCCGAGGAGCTCGCGACGAGCACCCTCTACACGAGCACGGAGCCGTGCGCCATGTGCGCGGGCGCCATCTACTGGAGCGGGATCGGCCGCGTCGTCTTCGCCCTCTCGGAGCAGGGGCTCGCGGCGATCGTCGCCGAACAGGAGGGTGTGCCCACGATGCGACTCCCGTGTCGCGAGGTGTTCGCGCGCGGGGGCCGTCGGGTGGTCGTCGCCGGCCCCGTCGAGTTGCCCGAGGCGGTCGACGTGCACGACGGATTCTGGATCTGAGCCTGCCGCCGAGGACGAGCCGCGCGCGCACACGGCGCACGGCGCCGGCATCGGCGCACCGGACGCGGGGTCAGGTCGTGACGCCGTCGGGAGCCGGGCTTCGATCGACTTCGCCGGTCCAGTAGTCGGGCGCGGGGAGGTCGATGCCGCCCGAGGCGGCCACGATCACGATGAATGCGTAGATCATGATCGCGATGGTGAGCCCTCCCACGACCATCGCGGCGGTGACCACGGGTGATCGTCGTACGCCCTCGGCACGATACCGGGGCATCGCAAGGAAGGCGACCCACATGCCGGCGGCCGCGAATCCGGTGATCCACACCGTGCGCAGGGCATTCCCCGCGATCGGCGCGACCAGCGCGAAGACGAGCGCGCCCACGGCGATGACGAGCCCCGCCCAGGCGAAGAACCGGGCGAACCCGATGCCGCCGATCCCCTCGTCTCCCCGCCACCACGGATTCGTCGGCTCGCTCATGCTCCGATGGTAGGGCCCGGCCGTGCGGGCGGATGCCGCGAGCCGTGCTCAGCTCGACGCGTCGGCGTCGTTCGTGCTCGTGCCGTCACCCTGGCCGAAGTCCGACAACGTCGGGCCGCCTGCCGCCTCGGGGTCGCGCCGTGCAGCCGCGTCGGGGTCCTCCTCGGGCTCGAACGTCGTCGCCTCGCCGGCCCCCACGCCGACGCTGCCCGGTTCGTTCGGGATCGTGCCCTCGGATCCCAGGCCGCCCGACTTCTTCGTGCCGTCGTCGGGGCCGTTCGAGGTGGTGTTCGAGGTGTCGCTCATCGCCGCTCCTCTCGTCGTGGCATCCGTTGGCAGACCCGCCCTTCTCACGATCACACGAACGGCCGCGGCAGGCGCGGGGTTGACAGCGCCGAGCTCAGCGCCGGACGAGGCCCAGCTCGATGAGGCTCCGCCCCGATGCGACGATCGCATCCTCGGTCGAACGTGGATTCCACCCGAGCATCCGGGTGGCCTTCTCGTGCGACGCGCCCTGCCGGCGGTCGAGCTGCGGTGCGACGGCGCGGAGCTCGGTGCTGAACCGGGCGCCGACCCGCACGAGCCAGTCGGGCAGCACTCGGGTGGTCACGCGGCGGGCGTCATGGCCGAGCCGGTCGCGCAGCAGCCGCGCGAGGTCGGGGAAGGTGATCGGGTCGCCGGCAATCGTGAGGAAGCGCTCGCCCGCGGCATCCGGATGCCGCATCGCGAGCACGTGCAGGTCGGCGACGTCGCGCACGTCGACGCCCGTCGTCGTGCCGTTGGGGACCGCCGGCACGCGGCCGTCGAGCAGCCGGCGCAGCAGCTCGACCGACGTGGAGACCTCGGGGCCGAGCGCGGGACCGAAGACCGGCACGGGGTTGACCGTCGCGAGTTCGAGCGGCGCTCCGTCGCGTTCGGCGCCCTCGCGTGCAACGAACGCCCACGCGTCGCGTTCAGCGATCGTCTTCGACTTCACGTACGCGGTGAGGTCGGGCTTCGAGAGGTCGGTCCAGTCCGCTTCGGTGAACGGCCGGCCGGCATCGTCGCGGTAGCCGATCGCGGCGAACGACGAGGTGAGCACGACGCGCTCGACGCCCGCATCGCGTGACGCCCGCAGCACCCGCAGGGCGCCCTCGCGGGCCGGCGCGATGAGCTCGTCCTCGTCCTTCGGTTGGCGCACCGGAAATGGGGATGCCACGTGCAGCACGAACCTCGCACCGTCGGCGGCCTCGCGCCATCCCCCGTCGCGCATCAGGTCGGCCGTCGCGAACTCGACACCCGCGGGGTCTGCGCCGCCGACCCGCACCATCGCCCGAACGGCGTCGGCGCGAGTCGGCGAGCGGACGGTGGTGCGCACCCGGTACCCCTCGCGCAGCAGCGCGACGATGCAGTGCGCCCCGATGAATCCGGAGCCGCCGGTCACGAGCACGAGTTCCCCGCTCACATGGCCTCCCGTGCGGGATGCTACTCCGCAGCAGTCACCGAGGGTGGACTACACGGCGACCTCCCGGGCGGTGACGGATGCCGCGGCCAGCGTGTCGACCACGTCGGCGGCGTCGTGAGCGATGCCCGTGAGTGCCACCGATACCGCCGAGTGCTGGAACGGCATGCCCACGAACGCGAGTCCGCGGCATCCGGTCGCGAGGCCCAGGTGCTCGATCGGGAAACCGTCGTCGTCGACGACGCCGTCGATGTCGATCCACGAGAGGTCGGGACGCGAGCCCGTGCACCAGACCACCGTGGCGGCGTCGATCGCGGTGCCGTCGTCGGTGACCGGACGCCCGGCTTCGACACGCTCGATGCGTGCGGCACGCGAGACCCCGGCGCGCTCGAGCACCGTTGGCCCGTTGCGGATGACCATGAGCCCGTGACCGCGACTCGCCTCGCGGGCCGCGCGGCCCTTCGGCGTGTCGACGGTGAGGCGCAAGCGGCGGCTGAGGATCACGCCGGCCATGAGGTTGCCCATCGGGCGGTCGATGTCGACCGGCACGTGGCCCGGGTGACGGCCGGCGAGGGTGACGGTGTGCCCCGCCCGCGCGGCGTCGAGTGCGACATCCGTGCCCGAGTTGGCAGCACCGACCACGAGCACCGGTCCGTCGGCGAACTGCTCGGGGCCGCGATAGTCGATCGAGTGCAATTGGCGGATGGCGGGGTCGAGCTGCGACGCGATCGCGGGCACGATCGGGACACGGTGTGCGCCGGTCGTCACGATGACGCGATCGGCGAACACGTCGTCGCCGTCAGAGAGCTCGAGCCGGAATCGCCCGTCGGATGCCGCGCCCGCCCGGCTGAGCCGCACGACGCGGGTCGACAGGCGGATCGGCAGTGCGGAGTGCCGTGCATAGCGCTCGAGGTAGTCGGCGAGTTCGGCGCCGGTCGGGTAGCCGAATCGGCCGATCTCGATCGGCAGGCCCGGCAGGCTGATGAACGGTCGGGGCGTGAACAGGCGCAGCGAACGGTAGCGCTCACGCCAGGAGTCGCCCACGCGCGCGTGGTCGTCGAACAGCTCGAAGCGGTCGCCCCGCTCGGCGAGGCGGTGTCCCGCCGCGAGTCCGGCGGCGCCGGCGCCGATGACGGCGGTGTCGAGAACGGTGGTGTGCATGATGGCCTCCGAAGGTCGGACTGCGAGTGATGATGCGCAGGACGCTACGGATGCCGCGGCGCGGCCGACTCGGCAGAAATGACCAATTGGTGGTCGAGTAGCGCCGCGCAGCGACTTCCTCGGTGGTCGAGTAGCGCCGCGCAGCGACGCGTATCGAGACCCCCCGCGCCCGATCTCCCCCCGCGCCCGGCTCCGCCGGACTCTACTCGATCACGAACGGCCTCAGCTCGTCGCGACGAGCCCGTGCTCGAACGCGAAGTTCGCCGCCGCGGTGCGGTTGGCGAGGCCGAGCTTGGTCAGGATGTTGCTCACGTGCCTCGCGACGGTGCGCTCGCTCAGGAACAGGTCACGTGCGATCTCGCGGTTCGACGAGCCGCGCGCGATGAGCTGCAGCACCTCGAGTTCCCGGCGACTCAGCCCGCCGTCGGATCGTGCTGGTTCGGGTCCGGCCGCGAGGCGTTCGAGGCGGGCGAGATCGGGAATCGCGCCGAGGTCGGTCAACACGGTGCGCGCCGCATCGAACTCGAGCTGTGCCGCGTCCTCGTCGCCGAGTGCTCGGGCGGCGCGACCCAGGTGCATGCGGGTGATCGCCGCCTCGTACGGCGCCTCGAGCCGGCGCCACGCGGCCCACGAAGCGCGCAGCAGGGGAAGCGCTTCGTCGGCGGCGTCCGTGGCGATGAGCACGAGTGCCGACGCGCGGTCCGCGAGGGCACGGAGGTACTCGGTGCCGATCTCGTCGGCGAGCGCTCGCAGTTCGGCGACCGCGTTCCGGGCCACGTCGACGTCGACCTCGATGTCGCCGCGTTCCGTCTCGAGGTCGACCCGTGCGGTCAGCAACTCGGCTCGCACGCCCGGCGACGGCGACGCCTCCAGGGCCCGGGCGATGCCGGCACGAGCGGCGCCGCGGCGCCCCGCATCGCGGCGCAGCAGGGCCAGCCCGGGCTGGACCTCGCGACCCAGTTCGGCGGCCCGGCGGTACGCGGACTCGGCCTCGGCCGCGTGCCCGGCGAGTCGGTGCAGGTCGCCGAGCGAATAGAACGCGTTCTCGAGGGCCTCGTGACGTCGCTCGTGATCGACCACCTCCACGAGGGTGGTGGTCGCCTCACCCCACTCGCCTCCGAGTCGCAGCACCCTGGCGCGGTTCACCGAGCACTCGCCGCGGAACGGGTCGAGCCCCCGCTGCGCATCGCACCAGTCGCTGAGATCTCGCGTCCACACTCGCGCGCGGTCGAGGTCCCATCGGTCGAGGCAGCTGGCAATGACGGCGCAGTACGCCGGGCCGGCGACGCGAGCGCTCACACCGCCCGAGGAGATGGCGAGCATGAGGCGGTCCATGCAGGCGAAGCCCTCGGCGAGGTGGCCCGTCATGAGCAGGGCACGTCCGAGTCCCATGGTCGCGAGCGCCTCGAGGTCGGTGTCGCCGAGGTCGCGGGCGAGCACGATGGCCTGCTCGTTGCGGTCGGCGGAGTCGCTGAGGCGGCCGGCGAGGTAGGCGGCGAACGACTCGCAGACGACCGCCAGCACCTGGCTGCGAGCGCTCGGGTGCACCTCGCACAGTTCGAACAGCCGCGACATCCACGCGGCCGCCTTCACCATCTGCCCGTGCTCGCCGAGCGAGAAGCCGAGCCAGAACACGCACTGGATCGCGGCATCCGAGTCCCCGAGATCGAGGTAGGCGCGATGCGCGTCGCTCCACGCCTGCTCGGAGTCGGATTCGCGCCCGATGAACCATGCGGCCAGCCCGAGCTCGTCGAGTTCGGCGGCCGAGAGCGCATCGCGGCGGGCGGCGAGGTCGTCGTATCGGGCCGTCCAGTCGGTCTGCGTCACGAGGCTCTGCGTGCGCATGCCGCCAGTATCCGCCCGTGCCGCACGGGTCACAAGGCGCGCGTCACGGCCCGACACGGACGCGCCCTGCCACGAATTCGTGCCCGATGTCGATCGCGCGGCATCCGGTTCGACGCCATTGTTGAAGGCGGACACTCGCACGAACCGAACAGACAGGAGCACCCCATGCGCACCCTCATCGTCACGGAGTTCATCACGCTCGACGGCATCGTCGACTCGCCAGGCGGCGGTGATCACCCGCGCGCCGGCTGGACCTTCAAGGAGGTGCCGTTCGTCGAGGAGGCGTACGAGATCAAGGGCCGCGAACAGGAGGAGGCGGGCGCGATGCTCCTCGGTCGCGTCAGCTACGACGAGTTCGCGCCGGTCTGGCCGAAGATGGACGAATTCGTCGAGTACAACGCGATGCCGAAGTACGTCGTGTCGTCGACCCTCACCGACCCCGAGTGGAGCAACACGACCGTGCTGCGCTCGCTCGACGAGGTCGCCGAGCTCAAGCAGGGCGACGGCGAGGGCACCATCCTCGTGCACGCCAGCCCGACGCTCGCGCAGGGCCTCGCCGAGGCCGGTCTCGTCGACCGCTACCACCTGCTCGTCTTCCCGGTCGCGCTCGGCGAGGGCAAGCGCCTGTTCAACGGCCGCGAGCAGGGAAAGCTGAAGCTCGTCGAGCATGAGGCGTACTCGAACGGCGTCGTGAAGAACGTCTTCGACGTCGAACGCTGAACGCACTGAACGGATGCCGCGGCTCGCGCTCGCGGCATCCGTTCAGTCGTTCGTCGGACTCAGCTCGATCGTGATTCGGCCCGTCGTCAGACTCGCGCCCGGCTCGGCGCGCGGTCTGCCAGCGCGTCGGCGTCGAGCGCGAAGAGGTCGCGGGATCCGGCCGTGGCGGCACTGACGAGACCCGCCGCCTGCGGCAGCAGCTGCTCGGCGTAGAACCTGGCGAGCGGCAGCTGGGCCTCGGCGACCCCGTCGGCCTCCTGCCCGCGGGCGGCCAGCGCCGACTTCGCCATGAGCCAGCCGCCGAGCACGAGGCCCCAGATGCGCAGGTACGGCACGGAGCCGCTGAGCGCCGAGTTCGGGTCGGTCGCGCTGGTGCGGAGCATCCACATGGTGGTCTGCTCCAGCGTGTCGAGCTGCGCGTTGAGCTGCGCGCGGATCGAGGCGAACTCATCGCCCGCGGCGGCCAGTTCGACGTCGAGCTCGCGCATCGAGGCGATGAACTCGAGGAAGGAGGCGCCGTCGCGGACGGGCAGCTTGCGGCCGATGAGGTCGGCGGCCTGGATGCCGTTCGTGCCCTCGTAGATCGCGGCGATGCGCACGTCGCGGTAATGCTGGGCGACGCCGGTCTCTTCGATGTACCCCATGCCGCCGTGGATCTGCAGGGCCAGCGACGTGAGCTCGTTGCCGAGGTCGGTGCCGAACGCCTTGCAGATGGGGGTGAGCAGCCCCGCGATCTCGTCGGCGCGCGTGCGGGTGGCCGCGTCGGGGTGGTGGGTCGAGATGTCGACGTTCACGGCGTTCAGCAGCATCAGGCGACGCATGGCCGCGATGTACGCCTTCTGCGTCATGAGCATGCGGCGCACGTCGGGGAAGTCGATGATCGGCGAGGTCTCGGTTGCACCGATCGCACGGCCCTGGAGGCGCTCCTTCGCGTAGTCGAGCGACTGCTGGTAGGCGCGCTCGGCGACGGCGAGACCCTGCGTGCCCACCGACAGGCGGGCGCTGTTCATCATGACGAACATGATGCGCATGCCCAGGTTCTCCTCGCCGACGAGGTACCCCGTGGCATCCTCGTACGACAGCACGCAGGTGGGCGATCCGTGGATGCCCATCTTGTGCTCGACGCCCACCGTGTGCACGCCGTTGCGCTCGCCGAGCGAGCCGTCGTCGTTCACGAGGAACTTCGGCACGATGAAGATCGAGATCCCCTTGGTGCCGGCGGGCGCGTCGGGGGTGCGGGCGAGCACCAGGTGCACGATCTGCTCGCTGAGGTCGTGGTCGCCGAACGTGATGAAGATCTTCTGCCCGGTGATGCCGTACGTTCCGTCGGGGCGCTTGACGGCCTTCGTGGTGAGCGCGCCGACATCGGAGCCGGCCTGCGGCTCGGTGAGGTTCATCGTGCCCGCCCACTCGCCGCTGACCATCTTCGGCAGCCACTGCTGCTTCTGCTCGTCGGAGCCGTAGTTGAGGAGCGCCTCGATCGCGCCCTGGGTGAGGAGCGGCGCGAGCGAGAAGGCCATGTTGGCCTCCATCATGAGCTCCTGCAGTGCGAGGCCGATGGTGCGCGGGAAACTGCCGCCTCCGTACTCCTCGGGAAGCGGGACCGAGCCCCAGCCGGCCTCGACATAGGCGGCGTACGCCTCGGCGAAGCCCGTGGGGGTCGTCACGGTGCCATCTGCGTTCAGCTTGGCGCCCTCGAGATCGCCGGCGCGGTTGGTGGGGGCGACGACCTCGGCCATGAAGTCGCCGGCCTCGGACAGGATCTCGGTGACCGTGTCGATGTCGGCATGTTCGAAGCCCGGAAGGTCTGCCACCTGGTCGTAGCCCACGACGTGTTCGAGGGCGAAGGTGAGGTCTGCGACGGGCGGACGGAATTCGCTCATTCGTGCAGCCTAACCCGGGAAATCTTGCGTCAGCAGCGTTCTTGCGGGTTCTACGAAGGCGTCCCGGGCTCGGGCCGCGCGCGTTTGTGCCATCCCACAATTCGAGGGTTCCGGATGCCGCGGGGCTGCGTTCTCACCTCGATTCTCACCTTCGTGAGCGACCGGATTCGCTCGCCCGGGGGATCATTCGGAACGGCGCCCGACGCAACATGGAAGCATGTCGCACGACACCGGGATGACGACTTCTGCGGAGCATCCGTCGCCGGCATCGTCGAGCCGTCCGCCGAGGGTGGCGCGCGTGGTCGGGATCTGGGTGCGTCGCGTGCTGATCGTGTTGGTCCTCGCTGCGCTGCAGATCGCTCTCGTGGTGGTCGCCGGCACGTTCGCGTCGACGCCGCCGGTCGCGATCGCAGTCGGACTGGGCATGTCCGCGATCCTCGTGCTGGTGTGGGCGTGGGCGTGGACGCTCGTTCGCAAGCGCCGCGATCTCGGCAAGCGTTCGATCCGGGCGGCGATCGCGTTCGTGGTGGCCGCGGCGCTGAGCCTCGTTGTGGTGATGCCCACCGCACCCGTCACCGCGACGCCGCCGGAGGGCGCCCTGGAGCTGGCCGATGGGACATATCTCGCGATTCGCTCGGTCGGGCCCGAGGGCCCGGTCCCGATCGTCGCCGTGCATGGAGGCCCAGGGGTCCCGTGGACGCGGCACGAGCAGGACGTGCTCGAGCGCCTCGCGATCGATCGCCAGGTGATCGCGTACGACCAGATCGGGACCGGCGATTCGGCGCGCCTCGACCATCCCTCGGGGTACACGTTCGAGCGTGCCGTTGCCGATCTCGGGGCGGTGATCGACTCCACGGGAGCACCGCGCATCACGTTGCTCGGCTACTCCTGGGGCGCCCAGGTCGCGCTCGCCTACGCGGTCGCGCACCCCGACCGGGTCGATCGGCTCGTATTCCTGTCGCCGGGCGCCATTCCGTGGGACGGCCAGCCCCTGACGCCTGGATCGCCGCAGAGCCGGCTGCCCCTGGTTCAGCGGTTAGGCCTCTACGCCCTGGCGCTCACGCCACGAAACCTGTTCGGCTACGCGATGACCGTCGTGAGCCCCGAGCTCGCGCACGAGTTCATGCCCGACCAGGAGGCGGACGCGCGGTACCTCGATCTCTACCGGGCAGCTGCGCCCGGACTGGTCTGCGACGGGCACGCGGTCCCCGATGCACCTGTGCGACTCGGTCACTACGCGAACCACGGCCCCGGTGAGACCCGCGGATACGCGAGCGGTGTGACGACCGAGACGATCGACCGCCTGGCGCGGCATCCGGTGCTGATTCTCCGCGGGAAGTGCGATTATCTCGACGCCGGCATCGCCGACGACTACGCGCGCGAGCTCCCGCAGGCACGGGTGACGGATGTCGCCGATGCCGGCCATGCGCTGCTGGAGGAGCCCGACGCGGTGCTGCCGGCGATTCGCGAGTTCCTCAGAGCCGGCGGGTGAAGGCGACCCGGTGCTCGCCGGGGCCGTCGTAGTCGCGCCAGGCGAGCACGCCGTCGATCTCGGCGTCTCCGGATGTCTCGAAGCCCATCGCCGCATGGAACGCCTGCGATCCGTGGTTGCCGGGGCCCGTGATCGCGTCGACGCGGTGGCATCCGGCCGCTCTCGACTCCGCGAAGAACGTCTCGTAGAGGGCGCGCGCGAGGCCGGCCTTCCGCAGGTCGGGACGGACGCCGACGAAGTGGATATACGCGACCCCCGGTTGCGACGCGGAGCGGAACCCGATGAGGAATCCTGCCAGCCCCGCCGCATCCGTCGCGATGAAGCTCGTGTCGGAGAAGTGCTGGAAGAACAGGCGGGGGAGCAGCAGCGGCAGGTGCGATGTGCCGGGCAGGCTCCACCAGTCGACGATGACGCCGACCACCGCGCCGTGGTCGTGCTCGGTGGGGCGTCGAAGGGTGACGCCGGTGGGGAGCGCCTCGGCTGGCTCGAGCGAGGTCGTGGTCATGGGGTGATCCTTGCACGGCAGGATTTCGGGGTCATGCGGCAGCCACTCGTCGTTCGATGTCGGCGGCACCCACGAGAATGTACAGGTGACACGACGTGGCCTGATCCTGTTCGCCGCGCTCGGCATCGCGTGGGGCATCCCCTACCTCTTCATCAAGGTGGCGGTCGGCGAGCTGGAGCCGGCCATGGTGGTTCTCGGGCGGGCCGGGCTCGCGGCACTCCTGCTGCTGCCGCTGGCGTTCTTCCGGCGCGAGGTGGCGCCCGTGGTGCGCCGATGGAAGCCGATGCTCGCGTACACCGTGGTCGAGATCATCATCCCGTGGTACTTCCTCAGCTCGGCCGAGCAGCGGCTGCCGAGCTCGACGGCCGGGCTGCTGCTCGCCACGGTGCCGCTGGTCGGCGTGGCGATCGCCTTCATCATGGGTCGGCCCGAGCGCCTCACACGCCTGAACTGGCTCGGCATCGTGTTGGGCATGCTCGGCGTCGCCGCCCTCGTGGGCCTCGATGTGGCCGGGTCCGACCTCATCGCGGTTGCCGAGGTGGGCATCGTCGTGGTCGGGTACGCACTCGGACCGGCGATCCTCGCGCGGTGGATGTCCGACCTCCCGGGCGTCGGTGTCGTGGCCGTGTCCTTGGCCGCCACAGCCGTCGTGTACGTGCCGTTCGTGCTGTTCACCGGCGCGTGGCCGACCGCGTGGCCGTCCGACGTGGTGGTGTGGTCGATCGTCGTGCTGGCGGTGGTCTGCAGCGCGCTCGCGTTCCTGCTCATGGTCGCGCTCGTGTCCGAGATCGGGCCCGTGAAGGCGACGGCGATCACTTACGTCAACCCGGCCGTCGCCATCGTCGCTGGCGTGCTGGTGCTCGGCGAGCGGGTCACCGTGTGGACGATCGTGGGCTTCGCGCTCGTGCTGCTCGGGTCGTACCTGGTGACGCGGCGTCGCCGTGTCGTCGCCGTTGCGGCGGAGGGGCCAGAGGCTGCGTGCGCGGAGGAGTTGGCGCCCGGGCCTGAGGCGACCGCGGCCGCTGAGCCCGCGTCGGTTCCGGCGGATCGGAACCCATAGTCTCCTCGGCGGCACATGTCCTCAACAGATCGGCTGAATCCGGGAATATTCACAGGCTGATCGGCCATTTCGACCGCCTTTGAATGTCGGTGGGTCGCGCGATGATGGACTCATGACCGGCATCCCCGAAGCGCTGGAGCGGCTCCGTTCCGCGCTTGCCGGGGTGGTCGGGTTCGACGAGCCGGCTCGGTGGTCCGACGATGACCTGCTCGCCGTGACGGCCGCGGTCGAGGCGGTGGGCCGAGTGGTCGACGCGCAACGTGCGGCGATCGCCGGTGAGGTGGCCGAGCGGTCTCGGGTCGAGCTGGGTGATCAGCGGCTGTCGACGCGGCGCGGGTGCCGCTCCGCTTCCGAGCTGGTCGAACGGGTGACGCAGGTGTCGGGGGTCGAGGCGCGGCGGCGCATCACGCTGGGGTCGGCGAGCCGGGCCCGCGTGTCCTTTACCGGTGAGCCGCTCGAGGCCGAGTTCCCGGGTGTCGCGGCGGCGCTCGCCGCCGGCGAGCTGGGGGCGGATGCCGCGGGCACGATCGTGCGCGAACTCGACCGGTCCCGGCGGGTGGCCGACCCGGTGACGTTCGCTGCCGCCGAGCACGAACTCGTGGCCGCCGCCACCGGCACCGGCGAGGCGGCGACCGTGCGGTGCACCGCCGATGAGCTGCGCATCCAAGCGCAGGCGTGGGCGGTGTTCCTCGACCAAGACGGCACCGAACCCGATGACGAGCGCGCGATGCGCCGCCGCGGCATCCGACTCGGTCGGGCCCGTGACGGCCTCATTGCGGTCCGGGGCGAGCTGATGCCCGAGGTGGCCGCAAAACTCACCCGGTTGTTCGACGCGCACCTCTCACCACGGTCGGGCACCGGGTTCATGACCGACGAGGAGGTCGCCCACTTCGCCGCCTCGGGCGAGCAGCGCAGCTCCGATCAGCAACGGCACGACGTGTTCGCTGCGATCGTCGACACCGCCGCCCGCTCGGGCGAGCATCCCACCATCGGCGGAGCCGCACCGACCGTGCTGGTCAGCGTGCGCGCGGCCGACCTGCACGCCGGTCGCGGGGCCGGGCACGCCGACGGCGTCGGCCTCCCGATCTCGATGCGGGCGGTGCGGCACCTGATCTGCACCGGCGGCACCCAACGCGTCGTGCTCGACGACCAGGGCAAAATCGTCGAACTCGGGGCGCAGGAGCGGTGCTTCACGCCCGCGCAGCGTCGCGCGATCACGGTCCGCGACGGCGGCTGCCTCATCCCCGGCTGCTCGGTACCGGCGTCCTGGTGCGAGATCCACCACGTGATCCCCGACGCCGACGGCGGCCCCACCCACCCCGACAACGGCGTGCTCGTCTGCTGGTTCCATCACCGCACCATCGACACCTCGGGGTGGGGCATCCGCATGATCCGAGGCGCACCCCAGATCCGCGCCCCGAGATGGCTCGACCCCGGCGGCGCATGGCGCCCCGCCACGAAATCACCCACGCGACTCGCCGACCAACTCGAGCGACGAAGATCCGACCCCGCGGCGTGAGGGCTGGCAGATTGCGGAACGAGCCTGATGCCGGGTGTCCGGGAGAGATGCGCGCTTGTCCGAGATTGAAACGCGCCCGCCCGGGAAGAGGTGCGGGACGACCCGGAAACTGGTGTCAGCGTCCCTTCGGGAGCGGGTTGGCCGGAAGCCAGTCCTCGAAACGTGTCTCGGCGAGCTCGGCTTCGGGGCCGGGAAGCAACGTGTCGGGCTCGAGGATCGCGCCGAAGTACCGCGATTCGGGGTCGGCGACCACCGGCCGGTCGTCGCCGCGGAACTCCAGGCCCGTGCGCACGAGGTCGTCGAGGCTCCACTGCTCGGGCCCGGCCACCTCGACGACGCCGTTGATCGGCTCGGCGAGGGCGACGCGCTCGACCGCGGAGGCGACGTCATCGGCAGCCATGGGCCGGATGCCGGCGTGCGAGAGCCGCACCTCGCCGTCGACCGTCGCGGCGTCGGCGATGCTCTTCACGAACTCGAAGAACTGGGTCGCATGCACGATCGAGTAGGGCACTCCGCCATCGCGGATGAGGCGCTCCTGCGCGATCTTCCCCCGGAAGTACGGGCTCTCGGCCAGGCGCTCGGTGCCGACGACCGAGAGGGCGACGTAATGGCGGACTCCGGCGGCCTTCGCGGCATCCAGCAGGTTCGCGGTCGACGTCGTGAAGAAGTCCAGCACCGCCTGCTCGTCGAACGAGGGCGAGTTCGAGACATCCACGACGACGTCGGCACCGGCGAGCGCCTCGGCGACCCCATCGCCGGTGAGGGTGTTGACGCCGGTGTTCGGCGCGGCAGCGAGGGCTTCGTGCCCGTGGTCGCCGAGTTTCGCGACGAGCTTGGATCCGATGAGGCCCGTGCCTCCGATGACGACGATCTTCATGAGCGTTCCTTCGAGTTCAGGGTTCCGAACGGGTGCGGTTCGCGCCCGTCGTCAGCTTCGACCGGGCGGCGGGCCGTTCTGTGACGGCATCGGCGAACCCCGTCGGTCGGGGCCGTCGTCTTGGCGACGGTTCCAGTGACGAAGCCTGCTCGCGTCGGCCGTCACCCAGACCGTCCTGATGGCGCCGGCGGCATCCAGGTCGAGACATACCACCACGACCACCGCCCCATCGTGCCGACGGAGTACCAGCCCCGTGCTTCCGTTCACGTGTGCCGTCTGCGGTGCGGCATCCGCATGTCTTGACAGCAGTGATCTCAGCCCCCGGATGACGTCGGCGCGACCGTGGATGTCGCCGCCCACGCCGTCGCCGGTGTCGAGCAGCATGCGCGCAGACGGATGCAGCACGCCCGCCAGCGTCAGGTCGTCGCCGCCGACAAGACCGCGGAGGAGGCGGGCGACGACTGCTTCACGCTGCACGGCTCACGGCGCCGAGCTTGTGGGGGTTCATCATCCAGAGCACCTGGTCGATGCCCCGGATGGATGCGACGACGGTGAGCACCGCGAACACCGTTCCATCGCGAGAGAGCACCACCGACGGTTGGCCGTTGATGGTCGCCTCCTCGGCGCGCACACCCTCCCAGAATCGGAGGTGGAAGGCGCGGACGAACTTCGCGACCACGGTTCGACCGTGCACGGGGATCCGTGAGGCACGGACCACGCCGCCACCGTCGGAGTAGGAGACGACATCCTCGGCGAAGAGCCGCTCGAGCTGGTCGAGGTCGCCCGTGCGTGCCGCCCCCACGAACGCCGTGAGGAGGCGCCGCTGCTCCTCGGATGACACCTCGCGACGGCGGTCCTCGGCGAGATGCTTGCGTGCGCGGCTCACGAGCTGGCGCGCCGCCGCCTCGGAGGTCCGGATGATCTCGGCGATCTGCGAATACGGATAGACGAACGCCTCGTGCAGCACGTAGGCCGCGCGTTCGGTCGGGGTGAGCTTCTCGAGCATCGTGAGCACCGCGAACCCGAGTCCCTCAGCGCGCTCGGCGCCAAGGGTCGGATCGGCGCTCGTGTCGACCGGCTCCGGCAGCCAGGGGCCGACGTACGTCTCGCGACGGGCGCGGGCCGATTGGAGCGCGTTGATGGCCAAGCGGGTCGCCGTCGTGGCGAGGAACGCCGGAGGGTCGACCACAACGCTTCGATCCGTGCGCTGCCAGCGCAGCCAAGTGTCCTGCACGACGTCCTCGGCCTCCGTCGCGCTCCCGAGCATCCGGTAGGCAATGCCGAAGAGGCGCCGGCGAACGCCCTGGAACACGTCGAGCGCATCGTCGAGGTTCGCGTCCATACGGTCATCCTGTCACTGGGTCTGCAAGCTCCGACCGTGTCGAGGTTCAAGTCGTGACAGAGGCGTGGATGTCACAAATCGAAGCCCTGCGCGGTCTTAACGGGTGAAGGAATGAATCGAGGAGCTGCAGATGCGCAGGATCGTGATCGTCGGCGGGGGATACGCCGGTTTCTACACGGCGTGGAAGCTCGAGAAGCGGCTCAGGCCCGACGAGGCCGAGCTCGTCATCATCGACCCACGGCCGTACATGACCTACCAGCCGTTCCTCCCCGAGGTGGCCGCTGGATCGGTCGAGGCGCGGCATGCGGCGATCTCGCTGCGTTCCCACCTCCGTCGCACGCGGATCATCGCGGGCGGGGCCACGATGGTCCGCCACGCCGACCGAACGGTGACGGTACGGCCGGCCGACGGCCCCGACTTCACGGTCGACTACGACGTGATCGTGGTGACCGCGGGTGCGGTGACACGGACGCTTCCGATCCCCGGTGCCGACGAGGTCGCGATCGGCATGAAGCACGTCGAGGAGGCCGTCGCGATTCGCGACCGCGTGCTCACCGCCTTCGACCGTGCCTCGGTGCTCGAGCCCGGCCCCGAGCGGCGCAAGCTGCTCACCTTCGCCTTCGTCGGCGGCGGGTTCTCGGGGGTCGAGGGGTTCGGCGAGCTGCTCTCGCTCGCAACGGCCCTGCTGAAGTCCTACCCCGAGATCCGCTTCTCCGAGCTGTCGTTCCACCTCGTGGAGGCGAATCATCGCATCCTCCCCGAGGTGACGGATGAGCCCGGCCGATGGGTCGTCGAGTCGCTCCGGTCGCGGGGTGCCCACGTGCATCTCGACGCGAGGGTGGTCTCGGCGGTGGACGGCAGGGTCGAGCTCTCGAACGGCGTGGTGTTCGACGCCAACCTGATCGTCTGGACGGCCGGAAATGCTGCGCACCCGGTGATCGCCAAGCACACCGATCTGCCCACCGATGAACGCGGCCGGCTCATCGTGCGCCCCGACCTCCGCGTGGGCACCCCCGAGGAGCCCGTGCCCGACGCGTGGGCGGCTGGCGACAACGCCGCGGTGCCCGATCTCGCCTCGCCCGTTCCCGGCGCCCTCACGGTGCCGAACGCGCAGCACGCCGTGCGGCAGGGCAAGCGGTTGGCGGCGAACATCGCCGCGAGCCTCCACGGCCAGCCCACCCGCGACTACCGGCACGACTCCCTCGGCGTCGTCGCCACGCTCGGACTCGGGCGCGGGATCTTCCAGTACCAGGGCCTCGTCGTGAAGGGGCCGCTCGCCTGGCTCATGCACCGCGGATATCACGTGCTGGCGATCCCCACGTGGGAGCGCAAGATCCGCGTGCTCGCGGTGTGGCTGACCGCCGCGCTCCTGGGGCGCGACATCGTCTCGCTCCTCTCGGTGCAGGATCCGCGTGGCGCGTTCGTCGCCGGAGGTGTTCCCCATGCCCGTTGACCGCCGCCCTCCTCGCCGCTCGACGAGCGAGCGGCTCGCCGCCCGAGTGCTGAACACGACCGTGTTCGGTCGCCGCGTCTCCGACGTCAGGGACACGTTGCGTCGGCGAACGGTGCCGAACCACTGGACGAACCTCTTCGGAATCGTCACGGTGGCCCTCCTCACCGTCGTGACCGTCACGGGCCTCCTGTTGATGTTCTTCTACACGCCATCGAGTGGCCTGACCACGTACACGGGCAGCTATGCGCCGCTGCACGGTGCCGAGGTCTCGAAGGCCTTCGACTCCACCATGCGGCTCACCTTCGACGTCCCGGGTGGCCTGCTCCTCCGCCAGGCGCACCACTGGTCGGGTCTGCTGCTGCCGGCGTCGATCATCATGCAGCTCCTCACGACCTTCTTCACGGGGGGCTTCCGGCGTCCTCGTCGCGCCATGTGGGTGCTGCTCTTCCTCATCTGGATCGTGGCCCTCGCAGGCGGATGGAGCGGCTACGCGCTTCCCGATGACATGCTCTCGGGCACCGGACTGCGCATCACGGAGGGCATCACGCTCGGCATCCCGGTCGTCGGAACCTGGCTGAAAGTCCTCCTCTTCGGTGGGGAGTTCCCCGGCCAGATCATCGAGCACCTCTATCCACTGCATGTCGCAGTGGTACCGGCAGTGCTCATCGCGCTCGTCGCCCTGCGAGCGTTCGCCGGGTGGCGGCACGGGCCGGCGCAGTTCCCCGGCCCTGGACGCACCGAGCAGAACGTCGTCGGCGTTCCCGTGCTACCCAAGGCTGCTGTACGGGCGGGCGGGCTGTTCGCGATCGTGACGGCACTCGTCGTGCTCATCTCGGCGACCGTGACGGTGAACCCGATCTGGCTCTACGGCCCCGCCGCGCCGGGTGACGCCGGTGCGGGCAGCCAGCCCGACTGGTACACGGGCTTCCTCGACGGCGCCCTTCGGCTCGTGCCGCCGGGGTGGGAGGTGGTCTGGCTCGACCGCACCTGGACGCTCGCGATCCTCGTTCCGCTCGCGGTCGTGACGCTCTTCCTCGTGGCAGTGGTGGTCTACCCGTTCGTCGAGGAGTGGATCACGGGCGACCATCGGGAGCACCACCTGCTCGACCGACCGCGCAACATGCCCTCGAGAACCGGCATCGGCGTCGCCGGGATCGTCTTCTACGGCGTGCTGTGGATCGCCGGAAGCGCCGACCTCATCGCGACGCACTTCGGGCTCGCGTTCGAGCACGTCATCGTCGCGCTCCAGGTGCTGCTCGTGGTCGGGCCGGCCCTCGGATTCGTCATCGCGCGGCGAGTCTGCCTCGGCCTGCGCCGCAAGGACCGCGAGGTGCTGCTGCATGGCTACGAGACCGGGCGCATCGTGCGCCTGCCCGGGGGAGAGTACGTCGAGGTGCATCGCCCGCTCGGCGAGTCCGAGCGGTGGCGGCTCGCCGACGCATCCGACTACCGGCCCCTCGTGCTGCGGCCCGACGAACTCGGCAGGCTGACGCTCGCCGAGCGCCTGCGGGTGCGCCTCTCGAGGTTCCTGCTCGAGGACCGGGTCGAGCCGCCTCGGCACGGGATCGCCGCGCCGCACGAGTCGGGGGAGCGTGAGCCGGCGATGCACGGGTGATGATGGAGCGGTGGCGACCCGGCTGCTCCTCATCTCCGACACGCACGTGCCCGCGCGAGCGCGGCGCCTGCCCGAGGCCGTGTGGCGCGCGGTCGACGCCGCCGACCTCGTGATCCATGCGGGCGACTGGGTGGATGCCGCGACCCTCGACGCGCTCGACGCACGTGCCGCGCGACTCGTCGGTGTCGCCGGCAACAACGACGGCACCGAACTGCACGCGCGCCTGGGCGAGTTCGCGCGGGTCGAGGTCGACGCGCTGCGAGTCGGCGTCGTCCATGAGACCGGCCCTGCGGCGGGCCGCGAGGCCCGCATGGATGCCGCGTACGACGGTCTCGACGTGCTCGTATTCGGGCACAGTCACATCCCCTGGGACACCGTGACGCCTCGCGGCATCCGACTGCTGAACCCCGGGTCGCCGACCGACCGACGTCGCCAACCGGTCTGCACGATCATGACCGCCGTCGCCGACGACGGCGTGCTTCGCGACGTGACGCTGGTGCCGGTCGAGCGCGGCGTCTAGGCCGGCACGACCTCGGTGGTCACGAACTCCCGCACCAGCGACGCCAGCCGGTCGGGCACCTCGGCCGCGGCGAAGTGCCCGCCCTGCTCGAGTCGGTCGAAGACTCGTAGGTCGAGGTAGTGCCGCCGCGCGATCGACTCGGGGTAGTCGCCCTCGTGCCGCTGGATGAAGACCGCCGCGGGCACCGAGGTCGGCGGAATCGGGTCGGGTTGGTCGGCGCCCTCGTAGTACGGGCGGAACGATGACCCGATCGTCTGGGTGACCCAGTAGATCATCGCCTCGGTGAGGATGCGGCCGCGCGAGATGCGGCGCTCCACCGCGCGCGGATCGCCGGGCGGGGTGTCGCTCCACTCGACGAGCTTCTCGGCGATCCACGCGAGCAGCCCGGCCGGCGAGTCGTTCAGCGCCGCCGCGAGCGTGTCGGGCCGGGTGGCCTGCACGTGCCCGTACGCTCCGTCGGAGCCGTGCCGGGCCGAGAGGTCGTCGAAGAACGCGCGCTCCGCGGCATCCGTCAGCAGCTCGCGTTCGCTGCCGGTGGGGAAGTGCGCGTGCGTCGCGACGATGCCCGCGACGTGCTCGGGGTACCGCGCCGCGATGAGGTCGCTGACGTTCGCCGTGACGTCTTCGCCGTAGGTGACGTACCGCTGATAGTCGAGCACGTCGGTCATGAGCGCGTGCAAGGTGGCCGCGAGTCGCTTCTCGGTCATTGCGCCCTCGTCGTAGGGCGACGAGAACGCGAACCCGGGCAGGCTCGCGACGACGACGTCGAAGTCGGGCAGCCGGTCGGCGAAGTCGAGTTGCAGCGCGAACGTGTGCGGCCATCCGTGCATGACGAGCAGGGCCGGGGCATCCGCTCGCTCCGATCGCAGGTGCACGAAGTGCACGTCGGCGTCGTCGACCCGGGCGATGAACTGCGGATGCCGGTTGAGCCAGTCTTCGCGGGCGCGCCAGTCCCAGTCGAGCCATGAGTCGATGAGCTCGCGCAGATATCCGGCCGTCATGCCCGACCGCGGCTTGCGCGGCGAATCGGGAAGGAGTCGCGCGCGGGCGAGGCGGGCGTGCAGGTCGTCGAGCACCTCGTCGTCGACGTGGAGTTCGAAGGGTCGGATGCCGGTCATGACGGCGACACTACGGGGTGCCGCCGACACCGCTCCCCGGGTGTCTTCGCGATGCTGCGCGCGTGGCGATCATCCCGGAGCAACTCCTGAAAACAAGGACGTTGTTCCTGCTCGCCACCGTCGTCCTTGTCTTCAGGAGTCTCGATCCCGGCATGCGTGTCCGAACAGGTCGCGACACCCGATCTCGCTCGGTAACCTCGCCTGCGATGGATGACGCGCTTCGCACCCCCGTCGTGGTCGAGTTCCCGCTGCGAGGGGAGCGATGGATGGCGGTGACCACGCCCGCGCATCGCGTCCCGAGCCATGGCACCGACATGCTCGGGCAGCGGTACGCGTACGACTTCATCAAGGTCGATGCACGTGGCGGAGTGCACTTCACGGCTGGCTCGTCGGCGCGGCAGCTGATCGCCGGCAGCCGCACGCGCGACGCCTACGCGTGGGGAGCGCCGGTGCACGCGCCCTTCGACGGAGAGGTCGTGCGTGCGCTCGACGGCGTGCCCGAGCGCGAGTGGATCCACCCGGCGCGAGAGGCGGCGCGCATGGTCAGGAACGCCGCGACGTTCACGCCCGAGCGGCTGCCCGAGATCCTGGGCAACCACGTGATCCTGCGGGCGACCGGCGGCATCGGCGGCGGCGCAGCCGGCGCCCGAGCGCCTGAACGCGAGGTGTTCGGCGCGTTCGTGCACCTGGCGCCGGGCTCGGTTGCGGTCGCCGAGGGTCAGCGCGTGGCATCCGGCGACGTCCTCGGCCGGGTCGGCCACACCGGCAACTCGACGAGCCCCCACCTGCATTTCCAGCTCATGGACGCGCTCGATCCGATGACGGCCCGCGGCATCCCGTGCGCGTTCGGCGCCTACGAGGTGGAGCGCGACGGCGCCTGGGTGCCGGTAAGGGACGGAATCCCGGGTCGGCGGGAGCGCATCCGCTCGGTCGTCGAGTAGCGCCGCCTATCGAGACGCTTGCTCTCGGTCGTCGAGTAGCGCCGCCGGAGGCGACGCGTATCGAGACGCCCACGCCCTCGGTCGTCGAGTAGCGCCGCCGAAGGCGACGCGTATCGAGACGCCCACGCCCTCGGTCGTCGAGTAGCGCCGCCGAAGGCGCCGCGTATCGAGACGCCCGACCCGTTCACCCCGCAGCACTCTCCCAGCAGCGCCCATAGGATCGAAGGCATGGCCGGATTCTGGGGCAAGCGCAAACGTGAACAGCAGCAGGAGCTCCAAGCCCAGGACCTCGATCTGGCGAAGCGGGCCGGCACCGCGCTGGTCGCGGCCGACGAGCGCATCCGTGTGACCGCCGACGAGCTCGTGTTCGCCGAGGCGGAGCTCGGCCACGAGGCGACGCAGGAGTTGCGGGTCGCACTCACCGCCGTGCGCCAGCACCTCGGCGAGGCCTTTCGGCTGAACCAGCTCAACCACGACGAGATCCCAGACACCCCCGACGAACTGCGCGAGCGCAATGGACGCATCGTGCAGCTGTGCGAATGGGCCGAAGACGTGCTCGACGAGCGGACCGCGGCGCTCGCCGACCGGATCGCGCGGGCACGGCGCGCGCCCCAGATCATCGCCGGGGTCCGGTCGGATGCCGCGCGCCTCCGTTCCCGCATTCCCCAGGCGCGCGAGACCGTCGAACGCCTCGCAGCCCGCTACGCGCCCGAGGCGCTGGCCCAGGTCGAGGCGAACCCCGCCGAGGCCGATCAGCTGCTCGGGTTCGCCGAACACAGCGCCGGTGTCGCCGAGCGCCGGCGCGAGGCCGGGCAGCGCGAGCAGGCGAACCTGGCGCTCGAGGCCGCCACGGAGTCGGTGCGCCGGGCGGCGACCCTGCTCGATGCGGTGGAGACCTTCGAGGTCGAGGCGCTCCGGGCGGAGTCCACGTTGGCGGCGATCGTCGAGGACTCCCGCGACGACCTCGTTGTCGCGCTCAAGGAGCCGCCCTCCCCCGGAGTCTCCAAGGCGATCGCCGAGCTGCAGTCCGCCCTCGCCGCGCTCCCGGCTGCCGGCGTCAACACCGACCCGTTCACGCAGCTGAGCCGGCTGCGCGAGGCGAACGCGGGGCTGGATGCCGCGATCGCCGAAGCTCGCGAGCGCGCGGCGCGGCCCATCCCGCCGCTCGAGCACGTGCGCCACGCGATCGACGACGCCGACCGCCAGCTCGCCGTCGCCCGCGACGTCATCGCCGGGCACCGCGGCTGGATCGGCGCCGACGCGCGCACGCGACTGGCCGAGTCCGAGCGTATCCGCGTCGACCTCGACCGGTACCTCGGCGGGTCGGCGGCGGCCGCGACCGCCATCGATGAGGACCACCGCGAACAGGCGATGGCCATGGCGCGGCGCGTCGCGTACCTCGCGGGCGAGGCGCTGCAGCTCGCCCAGCGCGACATCGACGTCTCGCGGCCGCAGCATCCCGGTCAGTGGGGCGACCCGGGCTGGGGCGGCCCCGGTTGGGGCGGCGGCCGGCGCAGCGGTGCGGGCGACGTCATGGGCGGCATCCTCGGCGGCCTCGTCATCGGCAGCATCTTCGACGGCATGTTCGACTGACCGCACTCGGTTCCGAGGCCGGGTGGGCGCAGTTGCCTGGGGTCAGCCTGCGGACCGCTCCTCGACGGCGCGCCGGAGGCGGTCGATGTCGAGGCCGAGCAGCTCGAACGTCTCGCGGAGTCGAGTCCCGGCATCCGGATGCGTCGAATCCAGGCACTCGGCCAGCCGGAGTCCCTCGTTGCTCACCTCGATGAGCGAGGCCATCAGCGAGGCGGCAGCCGACGCTGCCAGGTTGAGGGCGCCCTCGGATTCGGTCGCGTCGGTCACCTCGCCGACCTCGACCACGTAGAGCAGTGAGCCGCCGAGTGCGGCCCGCTCGTCGGCGCACGACGCGCCGCCTGCGTCGTCGGCGAATGTGTCCTGCCCGATGCCGACGCTGTCGAGGTAGGCGTCGACCTCGCCGTCGGACGTCATGACCCGCATGATCTCGGGGTAATCGCCCTCGGTGATCTCGATCGTCGGTTCCAAGCCGGTCTCGTGCTCAGCCACTTCGATTCCCTCCTCGACGCGAATGCGCCACTGCCAGTCGGCATACCCAGTCGGGGCGGAATCTACTCCTCGCCCTTCGACGCGGCAACGCTCGCGAAGTTCGCCATGCCGGAGTGCGCGTTCACCTCCGCGCTCCCCACGACGTAGCATCGGACCCACGGGTGCGCGCCCTTGGCATCCGAACCAGCACGCTCGACGACCCCACCGGTCCGCCGGACCGCCCGCCCCCTGGAGCCGGTTTGCACGCCCCCGATGACGATCAGGTGTCGGCGTACGGCGCGCCCGCGGCGGACGTCGACCGCGACGAGGATCGGGTCGGCCGTGAACCGGCCGAAGACGCGCAGGTCGGGCATGCGGAGGCGGAGGCCGCGAGCGCGCAGGTCGGGGCGCACGGGCGGCGCGTCGAGGTTCCCGAGATCGAGGTGCCGCGGCATCCGCTGCCCGATCGTCGCCGGTACTTCCTCAGCTGCGTGGAGCCGAGCGGCGACTACGACTCGGTGATCGTCGCGGTGACCGACGGCGATCGTCGGCGGTACTTCTCGACCCGTGACGGTGAGCGCTTCGGCGAGGTCGATGAGCACTCGTTCGAGGAGCGCCGCGAGAGCGGGGCGCGCTCGATGCTCGAGCTCGATGAACGCGAGCTCGGTGAGCTGGAGGTCGAGCTGCAGTTCGTGCGCCCGGTTCGCGGGCGGGATCCGCTCGCCGAGGTGGCCGCCGAGACGACGACTGACGCAGAGCACCGCGTCGACGTCGAGGCCGACGCAGGGTCGGAGGCCGAGCACGAGCGGCAGGAGGACGAGGCGGATGAACGCGAAGCAGAGGTGGAGGTGGACCCCGTGACCGAGGAGTTCGAGGCGATGATGGCGTCGACGGTGACGTTCGAGCGCGACGATGCGGCGGCATCCGTGCCGCACCCGGCGATGTCGCCCGACGAGGCGATCGCGCAGGTGGCGCTCGCGAAGGGGATCGCGTTCATGGCGCATCGCGGCCAGCACGACCGCAGCGGCGCGCCGTACATCGATCACCCGGGTCGCATCGCCGAGCGGTTCGACGCCGCGACCGAGCCCGTCGAGGCGGCGGCGGCGTGGCTGCACGACGTGCTCGAAGACTCGCCGGTCACGCCGCAGGAGCTCTTCGAAGCCGGCGTGCTGCCCGAGGTGCTCGACGTCGTGCAGCTGCTGACGCGCACCGCCGACATCACGGTCGAGGAGTACTACGAGCGGATCCGCCGTGACCCCATCGCTCGCCGCGTCAAGCTCGCCGACATCGACGACAACACCGCTCGCTGGCGCCTGCGCCGTCTCGACTACGACACCCAGTTGCGCCTCGTGGAGAAGTACCGCCTGGCGCGCATCGCGCTCAGCGTGGACTGATCGGATGCCGCGGCCGGCGGCCTCCTCGGTGGTGCCCCGGTCTCAGCCGACGTCGTTCGCGGTTTCGTCCTCGTCGTCACGGGGAAGCCGCGTCGGTTCGCCGCCGATTCCCACGCCCTCGCCCGCGGGCGCGTCGTCTGCGGTCGTGCTGTGCCGGGCGACCTCGTCGTCCTGCACCTGCGTCATGGGGATGTCCTTGCGATCGGCGTCCTTGTTGTCGCCCGGGTCGACGAAGCCGGTTCCGATGTCGGTCACGATGCGTTCCTTCCATTCGGTCGTCGTGCCACGGTCGCACGCCCCGAGCCGACGCGGCAGGCGGTTGACAGGCGGATGCCGCGATGCCGCCTCGCTGCCTCATCGGGTCACCGGTCGCAACCCCGGCCCGCCGACGGCCGTACCCGGCCCATACTGGTGACCATGGCGATGCGCGGAGTGGTCGAGCGGCCCTCGGGACTCTTGTACCGCGACGGTCTCATCTCGCCCGACGAGGAGTCCGCCCTGCTCGGGCGGTTCTCGCAGCTCGAGATGTCGCCCCTTGTGCTGCACGGTGTGCCGTCGCGCCGGCTCACCCGCGCCTTCGGCGTGGGATACGACTTCGACACCCGCGGCACCACCGAGGTCGACCCGATCCCCGAGTACCTGCTCGAGCTGCGCGACCGCGCTGCGGAACTCGGCGGTGCGCCTTCCGAGAGCTTCGAGGAAGCGCTCGTCACCCTCTACCCGCCCGGCGCGACGATCAGTTGGCACCGGGACGTGCCGACGTTCGGGCGCATCGTGGTCGGCGTGTCACTCGCCTCGAGCTGCGTCATGCGCTTCCAGCGCACCGCGGCCGGCGGTGAGCGTCGCGTCTTCGAACAGCCGCTCCTGCCCAGGTCGGCGTACGTGCTCGCCGGAGCCGCCCGGTGGGCGTGGCAGCACTCGATCCGCGCGGTCCGCGAGGAGCGGTGGTCGGTCACGTTCCGCCAGCTGGCGGAACGGAGCTAAGCCGCCTCGGTCGCCGCGCCCTGGTGGTGTCAGCTCGGCGGCCGTACCTCAGGGCCGACCCCGCTGGGCGAGATCGAGTCGTCGCCCGACTCGCCGCGGTGCGCCATCGCATCGGGGTCGTCGGCGTCTTCGATCATGACCGGTTCCTCATCGACGCCGGGCGGTTCGGGAACGTTGCCAGCGATCCCGAAGTCCGTGCCGACGAGACCGACGCCCGACACGCCACCGACGCTGCCGACTCCGCCGTCGCTTCGGGTATCGGTCGGAATTCCGGCGCTCTCGACGTCGTCGCGGTCCGGTCTGCGTTCGTCGCTCATGATCGTCCTTCCGTCGTGGTCTGCTGCTCGCTCTCCAGCGTCGCAGCGGCGCGGCGGTGTCGCGCGGGGTTGACAGGCTGATGCGGTCGGGCGAGCGAGCCGTAGCGGGGTGGCGACGGTCACCGCATCGCGACCGCCCCCGGAACTTGGTCTCCCTTCCGCTCATGTCAAGGTCGCCTCACATGAGGCGAGACCGACACGAGCCAGACGCAACGCTCGCGCGCCGCTCGACCCGAGTCGCGCCACGGCTGATGGGTGGTAGCCATGAGCATGGCCACTCACGAGAATGAGTCATCCACGGATGCCGCGCGCCACGTGATCGAGGCGAACGAGTACCTGACCCTCGCGACCGCCGACGCGACCGGGCGCCCGTGGGCGACGCCGGTCTGGTTCGCCGAGCGAGACCTGCGTGAGTTCGTGTGGAGCATCGATGGCCTTTCGGCGTTCGTGCGGGGGTTGAGCTGCCCAAGCGGTGTTTCGTGCGTCACCCAATTACGAAACGCTCGAACATGCCTTCTTCGATCATCGGGGTTTGGAGAAGATCCTGCTCGGAGATGAGTCCGCCCAGATACATATCGACGATCGCACTGATCCGGTTCCGAGGCTCCACACAACGATTGGGGTCGTCCGTGACGTACGATGCGTCGAAATCAGCGGGCAGCTGAGTTCCATCGGCACAGAACCAGACATTCTCCACCCCACCCGAGTCGGACATCGGCTCGTTGTCGATCGAGACGCCCGAGAGGTCGACGCCCCGAAACTCCGCAGCGCTAATGGAGCTCCCGTGCACGTAACTCATGTTGGAGAAGTCGATGAAGCCAACCGTGGCCCCGATGAGGTCCACGCCCTCCCAGCTCGCTGCGGGCTCCGAGACCACCGCCGGTGCTTCATCGTAGATCTCGGTCACATCGAGCCACGCGCCGGAGAGGTCGACGCTGTCGAAGCGGGCCCCCTCGATGTTGACGTTGAGCAGCTGGGCACCGGTCAGGTCGCTGAAGGTCAGGCTCGCGTCCGTGAGGTTGGCACCGCTCAGATTCGCCCCGACAAGGTTCGTCGCAGTGATGGTCGCTTGGGTGAGGTCCGCTCCCTGGAGGTCCGCTCCCGCGAGATTGAGTCCACTCAATTCCATTCCGCGGAGATCCAGCCCGCGAAATGGACGATCCAGGATCACGTCAGATGACAGCGCCCGCACGAAACGCAGGTTCTCGAGCCGAATCGCCACGGCTTGGCGTTCGTCTTCTCGAATCTGCTCGCGCGTCATGCGTTCTTCTTCGACGTTGTACTGGAAGGCGAAAATCATGAACCCAACAATCGCGCCGGACACGATCCCACTTCCCACCGCGATGGCAATGTCCACGAAGAGGCGACTTCGACGCTTCTTCGCCTTGGACTCGTCATTGTTGGCTCTGCCTGAAGTGGTGCTCACCAGGTCGGTAGTGCTGAAGTCGGTGCGGGGTGCGGTGGCTTCGGTACCGTCTTGAGCCTGCTCGCTCACCGCGGAAGGGCGGGAATCCTTCCCCGTGCCAGAAGTCGCATTCGTTTCCTCGGCGGACATCCCGATACTCCAGACCTGAGCCGTTTCCCGCAAGCTGGCGGCGGAACCTGGGAGGAGAGGGTTGAACGTCGACTTCGCTGAGCTCGATGGAAGACCTGGACCGACGAGTGATGAAAAAGTTCGAGCTCTGATGCCTCGGCTCGCTCTCTCATCGAGAGGCGTGTCCTCGACGCTACTCGGGCTGGAACACGGTCGACACGCCCCGAACTGGTCACGTTTCGACACGAGTCATCCCCCTCGGTGGTGCTGAACCTTTCGGATCATTTCTCGCGAGGTGTCGATTTCGTCGCGCCCGGTTCGACGCATGAGTAGAAGCATCCGTTCGAGGCATCCGCTTCGTGCACGAACCGAAGCTGACGCGACGGCGAACATTTCAGGAGACGACATCATGTCAACACCGCGGGCCCTCCGGCCCCTTCGCAACCCGGCCTACCGCCGGCTGGCCGCGGCGCTCGTGGCGTCGATGGTCGGCGCCGGCATCTGGATGGTCGCGCTCGTCTGGCAGATCGTCGCGATCGGCGGCGGGGCGGCCGAACTCTCGCTCGTCGCCGGTGCCTCCGCGGTCGGGATGCTGCTGACCACCCTGCTCGGCGGTGCGCTCGCCGACCGGATGTCGCAGCGGCGCATCCTGCTCGTCGTCGAGGTCGTGCGGGCCGCCAGCGTCGGCATCGTCGCGCTGCTCTCGCTCACGGGCTCGCTCGCCGCGTGGCAGCTGGCCGTGGTCGCGCTCGTCGGCGGGATCATGGCCGGGCTGTACTACCCGGCGTACTCGGCGCTGCTGCCGAGCGTGCTGCCAGAAGACGAGCTCATGGCCGCGAACGGCTTCGAGGGCATGGCACGTCCGGTGCTCATGCAGGCCGGCGGACCGGCGCTCGCGAGCGCGCTCATCGCGATCTCATCGCCGGGCGCGGCACTCGCCGTCGCCGCACTCACCAGTGTCGCCGCCGCGGTGTTCATCCTGAAGGTGCCCGAGGTGCCGATGCGGGGCGAGCGCCCCGAGCTCGCGAACGCGAACGACGCCGGATCGCGGCATCCGGCCGTGGCCCTGCTCGTGGATGTGCGCGACGGGTTCAGCTACATGGTTCGCACGCCGTGGCTGCTCGGCACGCTGACGTTCGCGTCGCTGCTGATCCTGCTGATCATGGGGCCGTTCGAGGTGCTCGTGCCGTTCGTGATCAAGGACCGTGCCGCCGGCGGACCCGAAGACCACGCGCTCATCCTGGCCGCGTTCGGCATCGGTGGTGCGGTCGGTTCCGCGATCATCGCGTCGCTCCGGATGCCGCGCCGCTACCTCACCGTGATGAACCTGCTCTGGGCGTTCGGATGCCTCCCGCTCGCGGTCTTCGGGCTGACCGATCAGATCTGGGTGATGGCGATCGCGGCCTTCCTGGTCGGCGCGGCGTTCAACGGCGGCGTCGTGATCTGGGGCACGCTGCTCCAGCGCCGGGTGCCGGCCGAGATGCTCGGCCGGGTCTCGAGTCTCGACTTCTTCGTGTCGCTGGCGTTCATGCCCGTGTCGATGGCCGTCGCGGGTCCGGCGGGGGAGTCGCTGGGGCTGCCGGTCGTGTTCCTCATCGCGGGTGTTGCGCCGCTGGTGATCTCGATTGTCGCGATCGTGGCCGCGCGGATGACCCGCGACGAGATCGCGAACCCGCTCGACGCGGGCGAGGAGGTCGAAACCTTCGAGCCCGATGACGCGGACGCCGCGGACGCGCCGCTCGCGCCGGCCGACGCCTTGGCCGCCGCCGCGGCCTGACACGACCACCAGACATGGCGCGGACTCAGATCCGCGCCACGTCGTATGCGGCGCACTGCCCCCGGCATCCACCCGAGACGAACGCCGCAGAGCTCACCCGCACCTGGCGAGTGAGCTCTGCGTGAGCGCCGAGTGAGCGTCGGCGGTGTCAGGGTCCGAGCTGTGCCACCACCGCCTCAGCGAGGGCGATCGCGGTGTCGCGGTCGGCGCCCGTGACGTTGTACCAGTCCGTGCCGATCCGCAGATCCACTGCGCAGCTGTCCCCATACGGGGCGGACGAGCATCGGATCACCGCCGCGTCGCCGGCACTGAGCCCGGCCACCTCCACCGGCGCCGTCGTGCCGGCCTGCAGCATCCGCTCGAACGCCCAGCGGCCGTCGGTCACCCAGTCCACGCCGGCCGCGAGGTCGGCGTCGAGGACGGTCCACATGCATCCGGTGTTGCCGGCGGTCTCCCGGGCCTCCGCCCACGCACTCCAGCCGCCGCCACCGCTTCGGCGCAGTTCGGGTTCGGGCGTGCCGGTGATGGACCGAACAGTGTCGAGCGGCAGAATCGCCTCGCAATCCTCCGCCGGCGGCGTGCCCGCGTGCTCGACGGCAGCGGGGGGCGCGGCGGGGCCTGCCGCACTCACGGCGGCGATGATGGCGTCGAAGAACGGCTGCCACTGGGATGCATCCATCGTGCCCGCTCCGCCGAACGCCGACACGACCACCCACGCGTCGCCGACGGCCGCGGATCCCTCGCAGAGCGCGAACGCATCGAGCACCGCTGCCGGGTCGCACTGGTTGCGCTCGTCGGGCAGTCCATACTGCGCGGCGCGTTCGCTCCAGCCCGCGGTGGGCCGCGGCACGACCATGACGGTGACCCCCACGTAGTCGGGATTCGTGCCGTACTGGTGGTTCTCGGGAGCTCCGTTCGACCACTCGCACGCGGTTCCGCCGACCGAGAGGATCGACGTGACCCTCGGGATCGCGATGCCGATACCGGATGCGGTGACGATGGGGTCGGCCGGCGCGACATCCGTGGTGAAGAGATTCGACGCCAGCGAGGGGTCGACCAGCGTTTCGCACGCGAGTCCGTAGCGCGACTCCGGCGTTCCAGTGGCCACCGGATCCTCGGTGGGGGGCGGCGTCGGGGTCGGGCTCGGCGTCGGCGTCGGGCTCGGGGTGATGGTCGGCGTCGGCGTGGACGCCGGGTCCATCGAGTACTGCCCGATCGGGCCGACTCCGAAGACGAAGGCTGCTCCGACAGCGACGCCCACGAGCAGTGCCGCGCCGAGCACGCCGCCGACGATGCGGTCGGTGCGCGTCGAGCGCTTGGCGGATGCCGGCTCGCTCGCGGCCTGCTTGAGCACGTTGCGCTTCATCGACACGAGCATGCGCGTCAGGTCGTCGCCTGTGGGTGGTTCGGATCTCATCGAAGTGTCACCGCCTTCTTCAATCGGGCCCGGCTCCGGGACACGCGTTGCTTCACCGCACCGACGCTCAGGCCGAGGTGCTCCGCGGCTTCGGCGTACGGCATGCCCTCGATCAGGCACAGCTCGCACACCCGTCGGTCGATCGGATCGAGTCGCTCGATCTCGTCGAGCACCCAGCGCAGGTCGTCGCGTGCCGACTCGGCGTCGTGATGGTCACGCACCGCGTCGGCCCGGTTCGTCGACGTCTCGTCGAGCTCGTCGGCTTCATGCCTCGCCGACTTGCGGGCCGCGTTCCGGCCCAGGTTGCGGCAGGTGACCAGCAACCAGGGCAGCAGGGATGTCTCGGCGATCGTGACCTCGCCGGCTCGCCGCCACATCGTCACGAAGGTGTCCTGCACGATCTCCTCGACGTCCATCCGGCTCGCCGCGATCGCCCACGCATATCTCGTCACCGCCGGCGCATACCGGTCGAACACGACCGCCAGCGCCCGTTGATCTCCGCCCGCCACCCGTTTCAACAGATCGGCGTCGGACCCTTCGCTCTCGTCCACGCGCACCTCCCTTACCTTAGAGATGTCGCGAGAACCGCAAAGGTCACAGGGTCCGGGTCGATGAGCTCAGACAGCGCGCGGTGGCGCCACCGAGTCGCGCGCGATCAAGCGTTGCTCCAACACGCTCGTCACCGGCGGCCCGCCGTCGCCACGGATGCGGCGGATCAGGAGCCTCGCCGCCTCAGCGCCGATCTCGTGGATCGGCTGCGCCATCACGGTGACGCCGGGGGTCGTGACACCGGTCCAGTCGGCGTCGTCGAACGCCACGAGCGACAGGTCGTCAGGGATGCGCAGGTCGAGGGCGCGCGCGGCGCGGAAGACGCCCAGTGCGATGAGGCTGTCGGACGCGACGATGGCGGTCACCGCGGCATCTCCTTCGAGTAGGCGTCGAGCCAGCTGCTCGACACCCTCGATGCGTGCGTTCAGGTGCACGAACCGTTCGGGTTCCGGAACTCCTGCTGCCTCGAGCGTCTCGACGAAGCCTCGCACACGTTCGTCGACCGACGACGACGTCAGCGAGTCGGCGCGACGGAAGGGGCCGTCGTGCGCGATCGACGAAATGAACGCGATGCGCCGATGACCTGCGGCGAGAAGCAGGGAGGTGAGATCCCGGGCGCCTTTCCGATTCGCCGCGATGACCGTGTCGACCTGAAGTTCGGGTGCGGCGCGGTCGAACAGCACGAGCGGGCGGCCGGCGTCGATGATCGTGCGGAGGTTGTCGATGCGCACGGATGACGCGGGCGCGACGAGCAGCCCGTCGACCCGTTTCGCGAGCTGCACGCCGATGGCGTTCGCCTCGATCTCGGCATCTTCGTCGGAGTTCGAGAGGATGAGATCGAATCCGGCCGCATTCGCCACATCGGCGGCGCCCCGCGTGGCCTGCGCGAAGAACGGGTTCTCGATGTCGCCGATCACGATGCCCAAGGTGTTCGATCGCCCGGTGCTCATCGTCTTCGCCAGGGCGTTCGGCCGGTAGCCGAGTTGCTCTGCCGCCGCGAGCACGCGATCTCGCACGGCGGCGCTCACGGCGCCATAGTCGCCGAGGGCACGCGCCGCGGTCGCCTTCGACACTCCGGCGGTGGTGGCGACGTCGCTCACCGTCACTTCACGTCGTCCGTTGTCGCCGCTCACAAGACCTCCGAGAAAAATTCATGTCATGGGTTGACGCGGCGGTGATGGTCGCGTACTGTCCCAGAAAGCGAACTGAGACCGGTCTCAACATACCGGATTGAGACCGGTCTCAGCAACAGCGACACCGCAGCATCCGACGAGGGACCAGCGAATCGGCGGATCAGCGGAAGCGAGACTTCGCAACCGAATCACGATCCACAGCACACGAGAGGAACATCGTGACCATTCGCACCACCATCCGCCGTGCGGCGATCGCCGCCGTTGCGGCATCCGCAGCCCTCGCCCTCGCGGCCTGCGCCTCGTCGGGGGGCTCCGCCAGCACCGACGCCGGCGCCGGCGGCGACGAGAACCCGTACAACCTGATCACCCCGGGTCAGATCCGAGTCGCGAGCCTCGGCGACGCGAAGCCCTACACCTTCACCGACGAGAGCGGCGAGTTCACCGGATTCGACGTCGAACTCTTCACGGATGTCGCCGAGCGCATCGGCATCGACGACGTGGTGTTCACCGGCCAGGACTTCTCGGGCCTGCTCGCCGCAGTCGCCAACGGCCAGTTCGATGTCGGCGTCGCCGCCATCGGCATCACCGACGAGCGCAAGCAGACCGTCGACTTCTCGGAGGGCTACCTCGCCGGGTACCTGACCGTCATGGCGAACCCCGAGGCGGGGATCGCCGACGAGGACGACCTCGCGGGCAAGCGGCTCGGCGTGGTGCAGGGCACCCTTCAGGAGGCCTTCGCCGTGAAGAACTTCACTGAGACCGAGCTCGTGCGCTTCCCCGACAACAACGCGGCGATCTCCGCGGTGAACTCGGGCAGCGTCGACGCCCACTTCCTCGACTACGAGGCGGCCAAGGAGTACGCAGCGCAGTACGGCCTCGAGAACGCGATCGACATTCCCTCGTTCGACGCTCCGGCCGGATTCGCCATCGCGAAGGGCAACACCGAGTTCAAGGCCGCACTCGACGAGGCGCTCCTCGCCGCCATGGAGGACGGCACTTGGAAGGAGCTCTACCAGAAGTGGTTCCCGGGCTCGCCGATGCCCGACCAGTACCTTCCGAAGGCCGAGCAGACCGGCACGCCGGCCGAGTCCGAGGCGCCGGCGCAGTAGCCGGACCGCGGTGCGGGGCGGCTGCCCGCCTCCCCGCACCGCCCCACCGTTCCCCTGAACGAAAGCGAACCATGGACTGGCTCGACAACATCATCAAGACGTTCTTCGATTTCGAAGCCATGTGGCAGGTGTTCCCACAACTGCTCGGCGTCGGCCTCGTGAACACCCTCATCATCTCGATCTGGGCGACCGTGATCGGTCTCGTGCTCGGCATGATCGTCGCGATCATGGGCATCTCGCCCTCGCGCTGGCTACGCATTCCTGCCCGCATCTACACCGACATCTTCCGCGGCCTGCCCGCGATCCTCACGATCCTGCTCATCGGCCAGGGGTTCGCGCGGTTCAGCCAGGACATCTTCGGCCCCTCGCCGTATCCGCTCGGGATCCTCGCGCTCAGCCTGATCGCCAGCGCGTACATGGGCGAGATCTTCCGTGCCGGCATCCAGAGCGTCGACCGCGGCCAGCTCGAGGCGTGCCGGGCGCTCGGAATGAGCTACGGCAAGGCGATGCGGCTCGTGGTCGTGCCCCAGGGGGTTCGGCGAGTGCTTCCCGCCCTCGTGAACCAGTTCATCGCCATCGTGAAGGACTCCAGCCTCGTGTACTTCCTCGGCCTGCTGGTCTCGGAGCGCGAACTGTTCCGTGTCGGTCAGGATGCCGCGGTGCTGACGGGCAACCTGTCGCCACTCGTCATGGCGGGCCTGTTCTACCTCGTCATCACCGTGCCGCTGACACACCTCGTCAACTACTTCGACAACCGGTTCCGCACCGGGCGGCGCAAGGCCGTGCCGCCGAAGTCCGGCCTCGACGAGGTCGAAGAGCAGAACCCCACTCCGACGCTCACCTACGGAGAGAACTCATGACCTACACCTCACCCGTGCCCGTGACCGACGGCCACTTCTATGAGGGCTCGAGCCTCGAGCTCATCGACCTCACCATGGCCTACGGCGACGTCGAGGTCCTCCGGGAAGTGAGTCTCACCGTGCCGCCCGGCACCACGACCTGCGTCATCGGGCCGTCGGGTTCGGGCAAGTCGACGCTGCTTCGTGGCGTGAACCGGCTGCACGAGCCGAAGTCGGGAGACGTGCGACTCGCCGGCGAGAGCGTGCTGACACAGAAGCCCGACTCGGTGCGCAGACGCATCGGCCTTGTCTTCCAGCACTTCAACCTGTTCCCCGACCACACGGCCGAGCAGAACGTGGCGCTCGCGCTGCGCAACGTGAAGGGCCTCTCCAAGGCGGAATCGCTGCGAATCGCACGCGAGCGGCTCGCCGAGGTCGGCTTGGCGGAGCGCGCCGACCATCGCCCCCGCGACCTCTCGGGTGGGCAGCAGCAGCGCGTCGCGATCGCCAGGGCGCTCGCGATGGAACCGGAGGTCATGCTGTTCGACGAGGCCACGAGCGCGCTCGACCCCGAGCTCGTGAAGGGCGTGCTGAACCTCATGGCCGGCCTCGCGCAACGGGGCATGACGATGCTCGTGGTCACGCACGAGATGGGCTTCGCGCGCAAGGTGGCCGACCAGGTCGTCTTCATGGACGAAGGCCGGGTCCTCGAGTCGGGCAAGCCGGCCGATCTCTTCGACCGGCCGCAGAGTTCGCGGCTGCAGCGATTCCTGTCGGAGGTGCTCTGATGACGGATGCCGCAGCACGGCGCTCAAGTTCCGGCGCCGGGCCGATCCGCACGGCCGTGATCGGCTTCGGCACGTCGGGCCGGATCTTCCACGCCCCCTTCCTCGCCGCCGACGCCGACTTCTCGCTCGACGCCATCGTGACGCGCGACCCGGGCCGTCGCGCGGCGGCTGAGACGCGGCATCCGGGCGCTCGGGTCGTGGACACGCCCGAGGAGCTCTTCGCGGACGCCGGCCGACTCGATCTCGTGGTCATCGGCTCGCCGAGCGGCACGCACGCAGCGTTGACGGATGCCGCGCTCGAAGCGGGGCTCGACGTGGTCGTCGACAAGCCGTTCGCGGTGACCGCCGACGAGGGTCGCGAGCTGATCGCCAAGGCCGAGCGCCTCGGCCGGCGGCTCACGGTGTTCCAGAACCGACGTTGGGACGGCGACTTCCGAACGGTGCGGAAGCTCATCGAGGAGGGCACGCTCGGTGACGTCCGTCGCTTCGAATCACGGTTCGAGTGGTGGAAGCCCGAGCCGGGCGCCTCGTGGAAGACCGAGGCGACCACCGCCGAGGGCGGCGGCATCCTCTACGACCTGGGCACGCACCTCATCGACCAGGCGGTGCAGCTGTTCGGTCCGGTCGACGACCTCTACACCGAGGTCGCTCGCAGGAGAACCGACACCGCGGCGGATGACGATGTCTTCCTCGCGCTGCAGCACCGGTCGGGCGTCACGTCGCACCTCTGGATGAACGCGGTCGCGCCGCAGTTCGGCCCGCGATTCCGCGTGTTGGGCTCGACCGCCGGGTACACCAGCTGGGGGCTCGACGTGCAGGAGCCGTCGCTCCTCGCGGGCGCACAGCCGACCGATCCCGGGTTCGGGGAGACGCCCGAGGCCCGCTGGGGGGTGGTCGGCATCGACGGCCACACCGCCCCGCTGCCGACCGAGCGAGGCGACTACGGCGAGTTCTATCGCCTGCTCGCCGGGGCGATCCGCGACGGTGGGCCGATGCCCGTCGACCCGTCGGATGCCGTCGACGTGCTCGAGATCATCGAGCGAGCGCTCGCCGTATCGGACCGGGTGCCCTCTTGACCGCCGCTCACCATCTTCGATTCCCGCACCACTGCACGACAGAGAAAGAGAACCACTTCACATGAGCATCACCCAGCCCACCCACGTCGCCGTGATCGGCGGGGGCATCCTCGGCGCGTCGACCGCGGCGCACCTCGCACGCGGCGGAGCACAGGTGACCCTCGTCACCGCCGGCTCGCTCGGCGACGGGGCATCCGGTCGCTCGATCGCCTGGCTCAACTCCTCTGGCGATCGCTCCGCCGAATACCACTACCTGCGCCTGCTCGGGCTCGACCGCTACCGCACCTGGAGCGTGCGTCACCCCGAAAGCCGCGAGTACCTGCGCTTCGATGGCGCCATGAAATGGGCGGCCCAAGGGGAGACCTTCGGCACGACGTTCGCGTTCGAGCGCGCCGGCGGCTACGACGCGATCTGGGTCGACCGCGCCGACGTCGCCGAGATCGCCCCCGACGTGGACCCCGACGCCCTGGCCGACGAGGGCGCGATCTTCAACCCCGGCGAGGGCTGGGTCAGCCTGCCGGACCTCATTGCGGCGCTGGTCGACGAGGCGGTGGCCCATGGGGCGCGCGTCGTCGAACACGCCGGCGACGCTCGCGTCGACGTGCAGGACGGTGAGGCCACCGGGGTGATCCTCGGCGACGGGAAGCGACTGCCGGCCGACCGGGTCGTGCTCGCGACCGGCGCGGCGGTGCCAGCTCACCTCGCCGCGCTGGGAGTGATGGTTCCGGATGCCACACCCGCTGCCTTCGTGTTGTTCACCGATCCCGTCGACGTCGAGGTGAAGACCGTGCTGAACACACCGCGCGTCGCCGTTCGGCCGACGCCCGACGGGCGGCTCGTGCTCGACGCCGACTGGGCTGAGAAGTCGATCGTCGTCGGCGACGACGGCTCGCTCACTGTCCCCGAGGAGTCGGTGCAGGGCCTGCTCGACGAAGCGTCGAAGGTGCTTGCCGGCAACCCCCGGCTGACCGCGCAGCGGGTCGGCGCCGGGCTCAAGCCGATCCCCGGTGACGGCGATCCGGTCGTCGGAGCGGTGCCCTCGATCGGCAACCTCTTCACGCTGTTCACCCATTCCGGCGCGACGCTCGGGCTGATCCTCGGCGAGCTGCTCGCCGAGGAGATCCTCACCGGCTCGCCGTCGCCGGTGCTTCGGACCTTCCGTCTCGACCGCTTCGGCGCCGACACCGCGCCGGAGACCGTGCCGACCGGTGCCTGGGCTCCGGTGCCGCAGCGGTAGCGAGTCGGAACGGCACGGGCGGATGCGGCGTCATCGGGGGACGCGGCATCCGCTTCGTCATGCGGGTCGTCGGCTGGTGGCCGCTTTCACGCGTCAGTGGCGCCGTGCCATCGGAACGCTGGCCATCACCACGTCGCCCGTACCCAGCATGCGCAGGTCGCCGTCGGTGTCGCCGGCGAACACGGCTTCGCCGGGTGCGAGTTCGAGCTCGACCGCCTCATCCCCACCAGCGGCTCGCACCTGCACCCGCCCCTCGACGCACACCGCGATGCGCGGGCCCGAGCCCGAGACCTCCACCCGCTCAGCTCCCTCGATCGTGACCGACGTGAGCTGGAACTCGCGCGCGTCGGGTCGGAGGACGCGAACCCCCGCCGCCGTTTCCTCGCCCTCGAGCAGATCGACCGGAACCACCGAGAACGCCACGTTGTCGAGCAGTCCCTCGACGTCGACGTACTTCGACGTGAGCCCCGCGCGGAACACGTTGTCGGAGTTGGCCATGATCTCGACCGCGAGACCCCTTAGGTACGCGTGCGGGGTGCCCGACGACACGAACACGCACTCACCCGCCGCGAACGCGATGCGATTCAGCATGAGGGATGCCACGGCACCGGCGTCGCCCGGGTAGGTCGCCGCGAGCTCGACCACCGTGGCATGCGCGGCCGCACCCGAGCGGCCCTCGGCCGCCGATGTGCGGGCCTCGTCGACGATCGCCTCGACATCGGACGTCCCGAGCTCGACCAGCGCTCGGAGGCACTCGCGCAGACCCGCGGGGGTGGGCTCTGCCGCGAGTTCTCGATGGCACCATTGCAGTATCGGGTGGTCGTAGCGGCCGAGCAGTGCGACGATCTCTTCGAGCGGTCGGAAGCCCACGAGCCCCTCGAAGTCGGTGATCGCGAAGACCATCTCGGGCTTGTGGTTGGTGTCCTTGAAGCTGCGGTGGAACGCGTCGATCGGGATCCCAGCCGCCTCCTCGCGGTTGAACCCGGCCACGGCGTTCTCGGGGCTGGGATGCACCTGCAGCGAGACGGCCTGGCCGGGGGCCAGGAACTTCATGAGGAACGGGAGCCGCTGGTCGAACTCGCGGGTCACCCTCTCGCCCAACGCACCCACGGGATCCGCAGCGATGAGCTCTTCGAGCGTTGCGGCGTCATCGCCGGCGGGGAGCAGGGGCGACGGACCCGTCGGGTGCGCGCCGAACCAGAACTCGGCGAGCGGCCGGCCGTCGGCCGGCACGCCGAGCACGTCTTGGATGTGGGTGGTCGAACCCCAGTCGTACTCCCTCGGTACGCCGGCGAGCTTGTGCATGCATGTCTCCCATCGCCCGAAGCGGGCATCCATCGAGGCTATCTCGCCGGCCGACCGAAGCCGATCGGTCACAGCGCCACGCCGCTGCCACTCACCAGGGCGTTCGGCCACCCGCCTCGATGGCGGCACGCCTCCGCGGCCCACGAGGCGCCGCGCTCGAGCGCTGCAGGCCAGTCGCGCCCCTCGACTCGCGCCGCGATGCACCCTCCGATGAAGGCGTCCCCTGCGCCGGTCGTGTCGACGACGTCGGTCGTGATTGCGTCCTGTTCGAACCAGCCGTCACCGTCGGTGGCGATCGATCCGGCCGCGCCACGCGTGACGACGACGGATGCCGCACCGCGGGCCAACGCATCAAGGGCCCACGTGCGGGCATCGCCGTGCTCGCCGACCGACCCGAACGCGACATCCAGCGCCGTGAATCCCTGCGCGACCGCGCAGTCCTGGCTGACGATCGGTCGCACCGGTGTCCCGGGTCCACGAACCGCGAATTCGGCGAGCCGGCGCCGGAGCTCGTCGGCCCGAGGGATCATGCCGAGGTGCACCCAGGCGGATGCCGCGAGCAGCTCGAGGTGCTCGTCGCTCGGGAAGTACTCCGTGGTGACGCCGAACTCCTCGCTCTCGAACACCCGCTCCCCGTCATCGACGCGGATCGTCGTGACGGCCGTGGACCCCGTCATCGTGACGAGGCCCACGGGGTCGACGCCGGCGCGTTGCAGTCCCCGGGCGATCGTGCGGCCGTTCGCGTCGTCGCCGACGGCGCCGAAGTAGGCGGCCGACCGGCCGTGACCGGCGAGCTGCGCGGCGACGTTGTAGGCGTTGCCGCCCGCGTAGAGCGCCGATTCGTCGCCGACGTACCGGTCGATCGTGTTGTCGCCGACCGTGGCGACGGTGAACCCGGACGTGCCGCCCACCGAGCGCCTCCTTCTCAGTACTGCAGCTGCCGGTAGTACCGACGCGTGGTGAGCGGGTGGTCGCGAAGCACCTCGAGGTGGGCGCTCACCCGCTCGAGCGCCGTGGCCAGCAGGGCCGGCGCGAGCAGCGCACGCACCTCGGGCGAGAACCCGAGCAGCTCGAACTCCGCGGTGTCGATGACGGTGAGCGTCTCGGTGATGCGGGGCACGAACGCCTCGACGCGCTCGACCAGCGCTCGACCGGCGTCCTCACCCTTCAGCGCGATCACGCTGACACCAGGTTCGAGCAGCTCGAGCGTGCCGTGGAAGAAGTCCGACGCGTGCACCGGCCGGGTGCGGATCCACTGCATCTCCTCGAGGATGCACATGCCGTAGTAGAACGCCTCGGGCCAGCTCGCGCCCGCGCCGGTGATCACGTGGTAGTCGGATGCCGCGATGGTCCGGGCGATCTCGGACGCACGCTCCTCGAACCCGCGCTTCACGCCGAGCAGGGCGTCGGGCAGGGCGGCGAGCTGGGCGAGCACCTCGTCGTACCCGTCGAACTCGCCGCGCGCCCGCATGATCGACAGGGCGATGAGCAGCGACTGCACGGCGAACGACTCGCTCGACGTGTCGTCGGCCGCGAACGCCGTGAGGTTCACATCGGCTCCCTCGGCGAGCGGGGTGTCGGCGTGGCCGGTGAGCGCGAGCACGGTGGCGCCGTGCTCCTGGGCGTACTCGAGCGCGCGCACGCTCTCGAGCGTCGTGCCGGAGAGCGACGGGATCACCACGATCGAGTCGGGGCCGAGGTGCGTCGAGCCGGTCTCGACGAGCTCGGCCGGCATCTCGTGGAAGGTCGGGAACGTCGACCGCGTCTGCAGCAGCCGCACGGCGGGGTCGACGAGGATGCCGGCGCCTCCGGAGCCGCCGAAGAAGATGTTCGTCGCACCTGCGCCGAGGCGTTCCGAGATGAAGGCGTCGATGGGCTCGGCCAGCGCGACGGCACCCGACTGGATGTCGAGGAAGCGCGCCTCGTCGAAGTTGAGCATGGTGGTCCTTTCGTGGTGGGGTGGTGCAGGTTCGTGGGGCGCCGGGCGAGCCGAGCGGCCGGCGACAGTCGAGAGGCGACAGCGTCAGGCGGCCGCGGCCGCGAGTTCGCGCTCGACGGCGGCGAAGCACCGGTCGAGGGCGCGCCTCGGGTCGAAGGCGTAGCTGCCGTCGCCGAAGAGCTCGAAGGTGAGGCATCCGTCGTACCGATGTCGGCCGAGCGCATCGAGGTACCGGCCGAGCGGAAGCTCGCCGTCGCCCCACGCGAGGTGCCCGTTGGGCCTGCCGTCGATGAGGTGCACGTGACGGATGCGGCCGCCGAGGGCGGCGAAGTAGTCGTCGACCGTCTCGCCCGCGGTGGCCATGGCGACCGTGTCGAGGGCGGCGCCGAGGGTGGGCGCGGCGATCTCGTCGAGCATCCGCGCGAGGGTCGTCGAGTCGTTGACGAGGTTGGATTCCACGCGCTGCAGCGGCTCGAGCACGCACGAGACGCCGAGGGCGGCGGCGTAGGCCACGATCTCGCCGATCCCGTCGACGGAACGCCGCCACGCGGCATCCGTCGGCTCGTTCTCGAAGCCCCGCCCCGGCGTGAGGAACAGCAGGGGTGCCTCCAGTTCGGCGCACAGCTCGGCGGCCCGCCGGAACATGGCGATGCTCGATTCACGCAGCCAGCGCGACGGCGACGCGACGTTCACCGGGTAGATCACCTGCTCGGGCGTCAGGCAGTGCACGGCCATTCCGCGTTCGGTGATGCGTCGGCGCAGGCCGCGCGCCTCCTCGACGCTCATGTGCGGCACGTGCAGCTGCGGCGCGATGCCCCACAGCTCGACGCGTTCACGGCCGAGCTCGACCATGTCGTCGAGGAACCGGTCGAACGGCAGGTGCTGGTACGAGAAGTTCGATCCCGTGATCTGGTCGATCGTGATGGTCATTTTCCGATCCCATCGGCGAGTCCCTTGATGAAGTAGCGCTGGCACGCGAAGAAGAGCACGACGACCGGCAGCGCGGCGATCACCATGCCGGCGAACACCACCGGATAGTCGGTGCCGTGCTTGCTCATGAGGCTGGTGAGTCCGACCGGCAGCGTCTGCATGTCGGTGCCGCTCGTGAACACCATGGCGAAGAGGTACTCGTTCCAGGCGAACAGGATGTGCAGGATGATCACCGAGATGATGATCGGCCTGCACATCGGCAGGATGATGCGCCAGAACGCCGTCCACCGGCTCGCCCCGTCGACCTCGGCAGCCTCATCGACCTCGCGGGGCAGGTCGATCATGTAGGCACGGATGAGGAACGTCGTGAACGGGATCCGGAACGCGGTGTAGAGGATCAGCAGCGCCCAGAACGTGTTGTACAGGCCCATCGACTGGAACATCTTCACGAGGGGAACCAGGGCGACGGTCGGTGCGAGCATGAGCCCGCCGAGGATCACGGTGGATGCCGTGCGACTGAGCGGGATGTCGACGCGAGTGAGCCCGTATGCCGCCCAGGCGCTGATGAAGACGGTCGCGATCGTCGACGTGATCGTGACGAGGATGCTCGTCGTGAGGTAGTTGCTGACCCCGCGGTTCCACGCGGCGGCGTAGTTGTCCCAGTCCCACTGCATGGGCAGCGCGAACGGGTTGCCGAACAGCTCGGCGTTGGTCTTGAAGCCGTTCAGCACCATCCACGTGAGCGGATAGATCACCACGACCACGAGGCACAGCAGGAACGTCCACATGAACACGCGAGCGATGACGCCCGCGAAGGAGAGTCGGGTCACCATTCCACCCTTCTGCGGCGATTGATCCAGAGCTGCACCAGCGCGATCGTCAGCGTGATGACGAAGATGACGGTCGCGATGGCGGCGGCGTAGCCGAAGTCGTTGCGCACGAAGCCGTTGCGGTAGAGCCACGTGCCGAGCACCTGCGTCGAGTTGTTCGGGCCACCCGAGGTCATGACCATCACCTCGTTGAACACCTGGAACGCACCCGAGATCGTGACGATGATCATGAGCCCGGTCATCTCACGCACGAGCGGGAGCGTAATGGTGAAGAACCGGCGCACCGGGCCGATCCCGTCGATCGAGGCGGCCTCGTAGAGCTCGGATGGGATGCGCTGGATGGCCACGGCGAAGAGCAGCGTCGAGTAGCCGAAGCCCTGCCACTGGCTCATCACGATGATCGAGACCATCGCCGTGCTCTCCTGACCGAGCCAGGGCTGTGCCAGTGCGTCGAGCCCGATCGCGTCGAGCACGTAGTTGAGGAGGCCGAGATTCGGCTCGTAGATGAAGTAGAAGAGCAGGCCGGCGACGGTGAGCGAGATGGCCGACGGGATGAAGTAGACGGCTCGAAGGCTTCGCCGCAAGCGGTCGTTGCGGATGCCCTCGATGATGGCCGCCAGCACGATCGCGCCGAACACCTGGAACGCGAGCGAGATCACCGCGTACAGCACGTTGTTCCACAGCGATGACCAGAAGATCGGGTCGCCGACGAGCTTGGTGTAGTTGTCGAGCCCGATGAACTCCTGGCTGCCGCTGTAGATGTCCCACTCGAGCGTCGAGAACCCGAGGTTCTGCACGAGCGGCAGGTACACGAACACGGCGAGCACGACGACCGCCGGCAGGATCCACGCGAGGCCGAGCAGGCGCCGGGCGCCGGGCCGTCTCGGGGCGCGAGGGGGTGGGGTGACGGCGGTGAGCGCCGCCGTCACCCCCTCCTCGGTCTTACTCGGCTGAGTGAGAAGCATTCCGCACGCTCTCCAGCACCTGCTCGGGGGTCGAGCCGCCGCTGATGAGCGCCTCCCCGCCGGCGAGCCACGCGTCGGCGACCTCGGGTACCGTTACGGTGTCGAGCCAGATGATGAGCTCGGATGCCTCGTTGACCTGCGTGATGCCGTCGAACACGGCGGCGCTCGAGGTCTCGGGCGTCACGGCGCCGACGATGGTGCTCGGCTGGCCGTAGGGCGGGGACGAGAGCACCGTGGCGTTCTCGAGGCTTGTGGCGAACTTCATGAAGTCGACGGCGAGGGCGGCCTGCGGCGACTTGGCGTTGATGAGGTACCCCTCGGGCGATCCCTCGATGGCACCGGGGTTGCCCTTCGCCCCCTCGGGAACGGGCAGCGGGAAGATCCCGAACATCTCGGGGGTGACCACGTTGCCCTCGGCGGTGACCGTGTCGAACTCGAGGATCTCCTGGTAGTACATGGCGGCGCGGCCGCCGGCGAGCGCCTCCTGCGCGGTCGAGTACAGCACGCCGTTCGTGCCCGTGCCCGTGTCGGTGCACTCGTCGACGAGCGTCTTGAACTGCTCGAGCGACGTCACGTAGCCGGGGTCGTCGAGCGTGGCGGTCGCAGGCGAGAAATCAGCGTGCAGCACGTCGCTCGGCACGTTGTACGCGAACAGCTGCTGCAGGTAATGCAGCGCGGGCCAGCCGTCCTTGTTGCCGAACGCGATCGGCTCGTAGCCGGCGGCGCGGATGGGAGCGCAGCTCTCGATGAGCTCCTCGAACGTGGTCGGCACCTCGATGCCGACCTCGTCGAAGATCTTCGTGTTGTAGCCCATGAACTTGCCGTTGTTGTACAGGGGGATGCCGAAGTACTTGCCGTCGACCTGGAAGGCGCTGAGGGACGCCTCCCCGAACGTGTCGCCCCACTCGGTGCCGGGCTCGATCACCTCGGTCAGGTCGGCCGCGAGGCCGCCGTCGATGAAGTTCTGCGCCCAGTTGCCGGCCCACGTGAAGTAGATGTCGGGAAGCGCGCCGGAGGCGGTGAGCGTCTTGGTCTTGTCCTTCACGCTCTGGTCGGTCTCCTGGATGAGCTCGATGGTGACCTCGGGGTGGAGCTCCTCGTACTCGGCGGCCAGGTTCTCGAAGTACGGCCCGAGCGGCTCGCCCGCGAACTTGGTGAGGATGCTGAGGGTGCCCGAGTACTCGGGCTCGGCCGTGATGTCGGCCGCGGGGGCGGCGTTGCCTCCCGCGCACCCGCTGAGGACGAGAGCGGATGCCGCGGCGAGCGCGGTGAGTGCGGTGAATCTCTGTGCGTGCATGGTCTTCCTTCAACTCGGACGAAGGCCGGACCAGAGCGGAGCTGGAAGCTCCGGCGGACCCGCCTTTGGATCAGTGACACGTGGGTGCTCGATGGGGACCGACAATACACAAAACCTGATACCGGTACCAGACCTTGGAGAAAATTGTCCCGGTTGACGGTGAACTCAGCGTGTGTCAGCATGAGCGAGTTCTGATACCGGTACCACCTAGACAGAGATCGGCGCCGGACATCCGCTTCGAAAGGACCACCATGCTCGAGACGACCACGCTGCTCGGCTTCGACGAGTCGACTTTCCGCGCTCAGACGGCGAGCGCCGTCGCGCTCCGGCCCCGCATCGAGGAACTCGTCGACCGGCTGCAGGCCGACGGGTTCGCGAACCTCTTCCTGATCGGCGCCGGTGGCACCTATGCGGCGATGTGGCCGTACGAGCATCTCGCGCGCACCCGCTCGACGCTCCCCGTGCGGAGCGTCATCGCCGCCGAGCTCATCGAGTCGGGCGACGCCACCCTCGGCGCCGATTCGGTCGCGATCTTCACCTCGGTCTCGGGCACCACCGACGACAGCCTTCGCGCCATCGAGTACTGCAAGGCCCGGGGCGTCACCACCGTCGGGTTCACGGGCTACCCCGACTCCCCGATCGCCCAGGCCGTCGACGTCGCCCTCGTCTCCGAGCCGAAGACCTGGCCGTTCGACATGCAGCTGCTCCTGTTCATGACCCGCCTGCTCTCGGCGCGCGGCGAGTTCGAGGGCTACGAGAAGTTCGCCGACGAACTGGCCGCGCTGCCCGACGTGCTCGTCGCCGTGGCCGAACAGGCCGAGCCCGCGGCATCCGACTTCGCCGAGGCGCACGCCGAGACCGACTACCACTTCCTCGTCGGCGGCGGAAACCTGTGGGGCTTCACCTACCTGTACTCGATGTGCATCCTCGAGGAGATGCAGTGGCTGCGCACCACGCGAGTGCACAGTGCCGAGTTCTTCCACGGCTCGCTCGAGCTGCTCGAGCAGGACACGAGCGTCATCGTGTTCCAGGGCGAAGACGAGACGCGCGCGCTCACCGACCGTGTCGAGCGCTTCGTGAAGAAGGTCTCGAACGACGTCACCGTGTTCGACACGAAGGACTACCCGCTCGAGGGCATCAGCCCCGAGTTCCGCGGGCTGCTCGCTCCGCTCGTGCTCGACACGGTGATGGGGCGGGTCTCGAAGCACCTCGAGCGGGTGCGCAACCACTCGCTCGACCTGCGTCGGTACTACCGCGTCGTCGAGTACTGATCGGCGGATGCCCCGCCTCGGCCGTGTGCCGGGCGGGGCGGCCGTTCCTCGTCATCGTTCACAGGAGAACCCATGCGCGTGCTCGGCTTCGGCGACAACATCGTCGACCGCTTCCTCGACCGGGGAATCGACTACCCCGGCGGCAACTGCGTGAACGTCGCGGTGTTCGCGCGCCGGCTGGGTGCCGACGCCGGATACCTCGGGGTGTTCGGCAGCGACGAGGCCGGGGCCTTCCTGCGCGACGCGATCGCCGCCGAGGGGGTCGACGTGTCGCGGAGCGTCGTGCGCGAGGGTGAGAGCGGGGTATCGACGCTGCAGGTGGAGGCGGGCGAGCGCACGTTCCTCGGTTGGAACGGCGGCGGCGTCACGGTGCGATCGCCGCTGGAGCTCGACGCGGCCCTGCTCGAGTACGCGTCGGGCTTCGACCTCGTGCACTCGAGCGTCTACTCGCGCAGCGAGCCCGAGCTGGCGAAAGTCGCGGGTGGCCCGGCCCTCGTCTCGTACGACCTGTCGAGCGAAGACGAGTTCCGCAGGCCCGAGTACCTCGATCGGGTGTGCCCGTCTGCCGACCTCGTGCTCCTGTCGTGCTCGCACGAGTCCGACGAGGCCACACGGGAACTGCTCGCCGAGGCGATCGCGCGAGGGGCATCCATCGCCCTGGCGACCCGCGGCACCGACGGGGCGATCGTGACCGATGGGCGCGCGACCGTGTCGGCCGGCGCCAAGCTCGTCGATGGCGCCGCCACGATCGTCGACACGATGGGCTGCGGCGACGCCTTCCTCGCGGGGTTCATCGTCTCGCTGCTCGGGTCGGGCTGGCGGCGTGGTGTGCGCCCCGGGCGGTCGCAGCTTACGGCGGCGCTCGAGGCGGGTGCGGATGCCGCGCACGCGCAATGCTTCGTCGAGGGCGCGTTCGGCCGCGGTCGAGCGTCTGGCCGCTTCGTCGCGGCTAGCATGTGGTGAGTCGAGGCGCACGGGTGAAAGGTCGGCACGGCGGTATGACGACTGAACGCGAGCGGGTCTCGAGTCCACCCACCATCTCCGAGGTTGCCGCAGCCGCCGGCGTGGGCCGGTCGACCGCCGCACGCACCCTCGGCGGGTACGGGTACGTGAGTCCCGAGCTGCGCGAGCGCGTGCTCGCCGCGGCCGAGCAGATCGGCTACCGGACGAACGCGCTCGCCCGCAGCATGTCGACCGGTGTGACCCACACCCTCGGCGTGATCGTCGCCGACATCGGCAACCCGTTCTTCGCCGGCGTCGTGCGCGGTATCTCCGACACGTCGCGCGAGCGGGGCTTCGACACCATCGTGCTCAGCACGCACGAAGACCTCGGTGAAGAGATCGCCGCGATGAACGTGCTCATCGACAAGCGCGTCGACGGCGTGATCGTCGCATCGGCCGCGGTTCAGCGAGCGGATGTCGCGCACATCAACGCCGCGATCGAGCACGGCATCCCCGTAGTGCTCGTCGACCGCGAGGTGTCGCACCTCGACCTCGACGCGGTCGTCATCGACAACCGGGCAGCCGCCCGCGAGGCGGTGGACTCGCTCATACAGGCCGGACACACGCGCATCGGCTTCGTCTGGGGCCCGTCGACCGACACCCGGCCCACGACGCGCCGCGACCTGCTCGACGCGGCCGCGAAGAACCTCTGGACCGACGGCGAGCGCCTGCGCGGCTACCTCGACGCGCTCGACGACGCCGGCATCCGCTTCGACCCCGAGCTCGTCATGGTGGGCGACAAGACCGAGTCGCGGGCCGTCGACGAGGTCGCCCGCATGCTCGCCCTGCCCGACCGGCCGACGGCGGTGTTCTGCTCTGAGACCGATGCGATGACCGGCACGCTGCGCGCCGTGCGCGCCGCCGGACTGGCCTACCCGGCCGACATCAGCCTGATTGGCTTCGACGACAGCTCGTGGGCGGCAGTCATGGATCCGCCGCTCACCATGATCGAGCAGCCGATGCACGAGCTCGGCGAGCAGGCCGCCGCCACGCTGCTCACCCTCGTCGACGGCGGTTCGACGCCGCGTTCACTGCACACCCTCGACACCCGGCTCATGGAGCGGGCGTCGGTGGCGCCGCCGAGTGGCGACATGCCGTTGTCGTAGGCATCGCTGACAGCGGCCGGCCGGGATCCAGGTCCAGCACGTCCCGCCTACTGGGGGCTGCCGGGGGCCACCGAACTGAGGATAATTCGGTTCAAACCGGCTGCCCCGCCGGAGATCGAGTTGGCGATGAAGCCGAATCGTGCCCGCACCCTGGTCGTGTCGGGCTCGGCGCCATCCGGCGATGTCGCACCCGATGTACGAGAAGGGTGATGATCATGAACGCCGAACCGGTCGTCCGGGTGGACATCCGCCGACCCCTGGCCCTGTGCATCGCCGGGCTGTGCGCCACGGCGACCGTTCTGTTCGCCTCGACGCCCTCGCAGGCCGAGGAGACCGTCGAGCAGCAGATCGAGAAGTCGATCCTCTTGGTGGGCACGACGTACAGCGGGTACGTCCTGGTGCCCTACGAGGACGGCGAAGAGTGGGAGCAGGTGGAGGCATCCGGCTCGTGCACCGGATGGTTCGCCAGTGACGAGGGCCACATCGTGACCGCCGGCCACTGCGTGGACCCGGACGAGGGGCGCGTCGCGCTGCTCGAGACGCTGCTCGCGGAGCTCGGCCAGCCAGAGCTCTTCGACGATGCGTACGCGACCTGGACGGTCGAGGGCGAGGCGGATGGCTCGGAGGTCGAGCGCACCGTGCAGGTCATCCAACCCGACGAGGTCGATGGCGCGCCGATCACCGGCAATCCGGTCACGGCACAGGTGGTGGCCTTCCAGCCGTTCGACGAGGGTGATGTCGCCCTGCTGCGCGTCGCCGGCATCTCGGATACGCCCCCGCTCGCCCTCGCCGAGGAGAATCCCGCCGTGGGCCAGGAGCTGACGGCGATCGGATTCCCCGGATCGGTCAGCAACGTCGTCGACGGCGCACGCATCCGGGCGTCGTTCAAGTCGGGCACCGCGTCGAGCCAGCAGGTGAGCACATCGGGCGTCGCCGGCACTGAGATCAACGCCGACATCAGCCCCGGGATGTCGGGCGGCCCGACGGTGGACCCGCAAGGCAGCGTCTACGGCGTGAACAGCTACCTGATCACGGGCGAGGAGCAGAACTTCAACTTCATCACCGACACCGACAACCTCCACTCATTCCTCACGAGCAACAACGTGCCGTTCACCGTGAGCGAAGTCGTTGAGGCCGATGCGACCGAAGAGCCCGCGAAGTCCGACGACGCGGCCGCCGCGACCGACGTCATGGGCCTGATGACGCCCGTCATGATCGGCATCATCGGAGCGGTGGTCCTCGCCGGCGCCATCGTGCTCGTGGTCGTGCTCCTCCGGCGACGCCAGCAGCCTCAGGCGGCCGGCGCGCCCGGTGCTGCCGGTCCGGTGGCGGCTCCCGGGGGACCGGTGCAGCCCACGAGTCCGGCTGCGCCGACGGCGCCTGCCGCCGCTGCGCCGTTTGCTGCGGCACCGCCGGTGGCGGCCCCACCGGCTGCTGCGGCTCCGCCCGCCGCGGCTCCACCGGCAGCTGCACCTCCGGTTGCGGCTCCACCCGCGGCTGCGCCGGCACCGCCTCCCGCTGCTGCGCCGGCACCTGCGTCCGAGCCATCGTCAGAGACGGTTCCGCCAGCCCCAGCGGCGGCTCCTGCGACGCAGGCCGCGCCAACTGTCGTCTGCACGAACTGCGGAACGGTGAACAGCGCGCAGGCGCACTTCTGCTCGAACTGCGGCACCCGACTTCCCGAGGCGTGAGCTGAGCTCGAGCGACCGTCCGTGCGTCGGCGCTACGGCCCGTTCGTGAACGTCGCGCTCGGGTAGAGCAAGCTCGGCGCCACCTGGAGCGTGAGCGCGCTCGCGTCGTCGAGCGACCAGGCGGCCCGCCAGCTCACCGATTCTCCCGGAGCGAGCGTGGCGGCCGGCGGGAAGCCCACGTCGTCACCCGGCCCGAACACATCGGTGCCGACATCGAAGATCTGGCTCACGTCCTGATCGCCCGACGAGAGCGTTGGAAGCGGCAGCGGCTGCAGGTCCGCCGCCGAGTTGTTCGTGATCGTCAGCGTGAACACGACGTTGCTCGCGTGCGTTGCGCCGACGGAGAAATCGCTCGGCGTGTACGGCTCGGGCGCTGACACGGTGAGCGCGACGCCGTCGTCCCAGGTCATCGTGTCGCCGAAGGCGAGCGACCCCTCGACCTGCCCCTCGGGTTGCTCGGGCGCAGGCGGCGCGCCCGGGTCCTCGGGCGCCGGCTGCGGGAACACCGGCACGTCGGGCAGCGTGTCGTCGATCTCGTCGAACACCGTGCCGAGCGACCCGATGAGGAACGTGACGAACATCACGACGCCGACGATCGCGGCGATGATCGACACGACGAGTGCGGTGACCGCCGCCCACTTCGCGCCGCGAAGGAACAGCCCGATGATCGAGAGCACGAACGCGACGGGCACGAGGATCCACGCGAACCCGCTCGTCGCGGGGATGAACGTGATCACGAGCCCGAGGATCGCGAGCAGCAGCGCAATGACGCCCACGATGTTCGGCCCGGGGTTCGAAGGCTCGGTGAACGGATGCCCCGGCAGCGCCGCCGGGGGAGGTGCGACGTAGGTCCCCGGCGCCGCGTACGGGTTCGCGCCGACGGCCGAGTATGGTGTGGTCGCTGCAGTCGGGGCGGATGCCGCGTACGGCACGGTCGGCGCCGGCGGCGTGAGGGGCGTGGTGGCCATCGTCGGGGCCACGTACGGTGTGGTTGCTGCGGTCGGGGCGGATGCCGCGTACGGCGCGGTGGGCGCCGCGTCGCCGTCGCCATAGGCCGAGCTCGCGGCATCCGAGCCCCTCGACCCCCACACGAACGGGATCGTCGGATTGTCGTCCCCGGTCGCCAACACGTGGGTGGTCGTCGCGTCAGGATCGAGCGGCGTCAACGGCGCCGTCTCGGCCGCGGGCGCCACGTACTGCGTCCAGGCGTCGCCGTCCCAGTACCGCCGTCCGCCGAACCCGTCTTCGTACCACCCCGCGGGCGCCCGCGTCGGGTCGCTCATACTTCGATGGTGACAGAGCGGATGCCGCGCCGGAACTCGTTGACCGAATCGTGATCAGTCGGCCCGCCCCGCCACCCGCGCGCTGCGGCCCACGCGCGTCGCGATCCGAGTACGCTCTTGGCGCAGTGCCGCATCGGTGCGGCGCGCGCTCGCCGCTGCGCAGGTCAGAGGTCGGCGGCGATGGTCGTGACGAGGAGGCGGAGATGGTCCCCGAGATCAACTACTGGGCGGTGTTGTTGGCGACGGCATCGAGCATGCTCGTCGGCTCGGTCTGGTACGCGCGAGGCGTGTTCGGAACCCGCTGGGCGAAGCTCGCGAACGTCGACATGGATCGCCCCGGCGCGAGTGCCGTGATGCCGATCATCGTGACGGTGCTCGTGAGCTTCGTGACGGCGTGGGTGCTCGCGGGCGCGTCGACGATCGCGTGGCACTTCTACGGCGGCAGCTACCTGTGGGGCGCGCTGCTCACCGCGGTGATCCTGTGGGCGGGCTTCACGGCGGCGCGGTTCATCACGCACGACGTGTTCGAGGGTCGCCCATCGTCGCTGACCGTGCTCAACATCGCCCACGAGCTCGTGACGGTGGTCATCATGGGCATCATCATCGGCGTCTGGCCGCCGGCCGGCACGGCCTGAGCGGATGCCACGACTCGAGCACCGCGATTCGCTGAGTCTGCTCAGGTGCCAGCGGGCGTGAACTAGAGTCGCGGTGCTACTTCGTCGGAGAATGGGGCTCTCCCGGCAGCAGGCCCGGAGTCGCGACGTATCATGAACCATGGCCGGGTTCTGGGTCAGGCACCGACGCGGTGTACAGGAGCTCGAGGGCCGTGACGCCGATGTGGCGAAGCTGGCCGGATCGGCCTTGGTCGCCGCCGACGAACGCCTCCGTCTCGCCGCCGAGGAGTTCGCCTTCGCCGAGGCGGAGCTCGGATCCGAAGCGAACGTAGCCTCGGCTGAGGCGATCCTCGCGGCACGGGGGCTCCTGGGCGAGGCGTTCCGATTGAACCGGGCGAATCGCGACGCGATCCATGGCACCTCCCAAGAGGTACAGGCCCGCAATGATCGCATCGTCGTGCTGTGCCAGCAGGCCGAGAGCGTGCTCGACGGGCACATCGCCAGGCTCGCCGACGTGATCACTCGAGCCCGCCATGCTCCCGAGGTGATCACCGGCGTGCGAGCCGACGTCGAGCACCTGCGCTCTCGCGTCCCGCAGGCCCGCGACATCATCGATCAGCTGGCCGTTCGCTATGCGCGCTCGGCGCTCACCCCGGTGGAGTCCAATCCCGCGGAGGCCGAGCAGCTGCTCGGATTCGCCGAGCAGAGCGTGCGCGTGGCCGAGCGGCGTCGTGATGGTGGACATCGCGAGCAGGCAAACGTCGCGCTCGCGGCATCCGTCGACTCGGTGCGTCGTGCCGCGGCCCTGCTCGACGCGGTGGAGGCGTTCGAGGTGGAGGCGCTGCGAGCGGAGACCATGCTGGCGGCGGTGGTCGAGGAGTCCTGCCGCGATCTCGAGATCGCGCTCACGGAGCCCAGCCCAATGGCGTCGCGGACGCGATCGTCGGGCTGCGGGCGGCGCTCATGGACCTTCCACCGGTTGGTGTGAACATCGACCCGTTCGCCCACCTGAACCGGCTGCGCGAGGCACGGGCGAGGCTGGATGCCGCGATTGCGGCGGCCCGCGAGCGCGCTGCGCGCCCGGTCGTGCTCCTCGACCACGTGCGCCGTGCGATCACGCGCGCGGACCGGGAGCTCGAGGTCGCCCGCGATGCCATCGCTCGCCACCCCGGACGGATCGGCATCGAGGCGTTCACATGCCTCGCACAGTCCGAGCGGATTCGGGCCGACCTGCGCCACTATCTCGGCGGCTACATGGCGACGACGACCACGATGATGGACCTGGACCTGGACCGACGGGCGCAGGTGATCACGATGGCCGAGCGAGTCGCGAGTCTCGCAAGCGAAACCGTGAGCCTGGCGCGGCGCGACATCGAGGCATCCCGGCGCAACGGTCTGAAGCAGCGGGTCGGCGCCGACACGCATCTCGGCTCAATCCCGTAGGCAGTGCACGGATGCCGCGATCAGGGTCTGCGGGATCCGTGCAGCCTCCTAGTTCACCGGGTTGAACGGAAGCGCGACGGTGCGAAGTCCCGGGTTGAGCGCAGCAACGCGGCACGAACTCGTCGAGCAAGCGCGAAGAAGAGCAGCAACTCCAGGCGCAGGACGCCGACCTGGCGAAGCGGGCCGGAACCGCCCTGGTCGCCGCCGACGAGCGCATCCGCGTCACCACCGACGAACTCGCGTTCGCCGAGGCCGAGCTCGGTCCCGACGCGACCGCCGACCTTCGCGAGGGACTCGCTGCGGTGCGCACGCATCTGGGCGAGGCCTTCCGGCTGAACCAGCTCAACTACGACGAGATCCCCGACACCCCCGAGGAGCTGCGCACCCGCAACGCCCGCATCGTCCAGCTGTGCGACTGGGCCGAGGACGTGCTCGATGAGCGCACCTCCGCCCTCGCCGAGAAGATCGCCCGCGCACGGCGTGCTCCCGAGATCATCGCCGGCGTGCGAGGGGATGTCGCACTGCTGCGCGCCCGCACCCCGCAGGCCCGCGACACCATCGAACGACTCGCCGCCCGCTACTCGCCCGAGGCGCTCGCTCAGGTGCAGTCCAACCCCGGAGAGGCCGAGCAGCTGCTCGGATTCGCCGAGCACAGTGCCGGTGTCGCCGAGCGCCGGCGTGAGGCCGGGCAGCGCGAGCAGGCGAATCTTGCGCTCGAAGCATCCGCTGAATCGGTGCGACGAGCGGCGGCCCTGCTGGATGCAGTCGAGAACTTCGAGGTCGAGGCGCTACGGGCCGAGTCCACGCTGGCGGCGATCGTCGAGGACTCCCGCGGCGACATCGTCGTCGCGCTCAAGGAGCCGCACTCGCCCGGCGTCGAGCAGGCGGTCGACGAGCTGCAGGCGGCACTCGCCTCCCTGCCGACGGCCGGCGTCAACACCGACCCGTTCACCCAGCTCGACCGGTTGCGAGAGGCGAATTCAGGGTTGGATGCCGCGATCGCCGCTGCTCGCGAGCGGGCGGCGCGCCCGATCCCACCGCTCGAGCACGTGCGCCACGCCATCGACGACGCCGACCGCCAGCTGGCCGTTGCCCGCGACGTCATCGCTGGCCACCGCGGCTGGATCGGCGCCGACGCCCGCACCCGACTGGCCGAGTCCGAGCGCATCCGGATCGACCTCGACCACTTCCTCGGCCGGTCGGCGGCGACGGCCACGGTGATCGACGAGGACCACCGCGAACAGGCGATGGCGATGGCCCGCCGTGTGGCGTATCTCGCCGCCGAAGCCCTGCACCTCGCTCGGCGCGACATCGACTCGTCCCGCCCGCAGGATCCCTGGGGCGGCGGCCCGGGCTGGGGCGGCGGCCGCCGCGGCGGCGGCGGCGACATGATGGGCGGCATCCTCGGCGGGCTCGTGATCGGGAGCGTGCTCGACGGGATCTTCGACTGACCGACTCGGATTCTGTCCACGCCTGGGTGGGCGGGCACTGACGCGGGTTGCCCACTTCTCGCTGGCCGACGCGTCACGCTCAGCGCCGGTTGATGAGGCGAGCGCAGCGTTCCGATCGCGCTTTGGCCGACCCCATCCCAAGTTCGCACAGCTGCATACTCTCCGGCGCACAGAAGGCCGGCGGCACGATGAGTCCGGCCACAGCCTGTTCCTGGCGTGAGGGTCTCGTCTACATGGTGCGCATGCCGTGGCTGCCCGGCACACCGACTTCGCATCGCATCCGATTTTCCTGACCTGGCCATTCAAGGTGCTCGTGTCGTTCGTGATCAAGATCGTCGAGCCGGCCGCCTCAAGCAGCAGACGCTAACCTGTGGGCGTTCGGCATTGGTGGCGTGGTGGGGCCGACAGGCACTACTTCGCTGCAGATACCGCGGCGCCACCTGACCGCGATGAATCTGCTCGGGGAGTTCCGACGCCTTCCGCGTCGACTCATTGCTTATCGGGACTGCGGATTGTCATTTGGATCTTGTCAGCGACGGCTGCCGCACCTTCGTGCTCCCAGAACCGCAACACGAGCCAGCCGCAAGCTTCCAGTTTGATGTTGGTGTCAATGTCGCGCGCTATATTCGCGGCGATCTTGTTTGGCCAGTAGTCAACATTGTGTTTGAACGCCACTCGCCCATGTTGGGGGCAGCCGTGCCAGAAGCAACCGTCGATGAAGACGGCCACTTTGGCCTTCGTGAAGACGATGTCCGCCTTCCGCCGCAAGTCGGGATCGGGTGCGATGGACACTCGAAAGCGAAGTCCGCGGCTGTGGAGGACTCGTCGCACGGCGAGCTCTGGCTGCGTGTCTCGCGCCCGTATCGCCTGCATGTTGCGTCGGCGGCCAGGCGAGGACGCCCAGGAGTCCGCTGCACGCGTGTTACCCATGGTTCTGAGCATAGGCGCGCTCCTCTGCGCAGCCGCCATTCCGCCCGAACTCGCTGCCAAACTGATCTGTGGACCCAAGCGCCGCGGCGCATTGGGGACGGATTGCCTGCCCGAGAGCCGGTGGCAGTGCTGGATTAGAGCCGACGCTAGGGGTGGTGGCCATTTGCTATGAGATCCACGATGGTGCCCGTGCAGTCGATCTCAGCGTCCCGCCTCTCCTCGAATGCCGTGGCACGAGACACGTACTCGCGGATCCAGAGTCTTCGTCGGGCTGACCGACCCAGCGTCGTCAACGAGCAGCGTGTTTCGCTCCGGCCTCCAGGGATTCTGGGAGGCTGTCTCGCGACGCTCGCGGTGCCATCCCTCTCGAGTCAGTGGATGCTGGCATGCTTCAAGGATGGCGAGCTTGGAACTGGACGAAGGTACAACGACACCCGCCCCGCGGGTGGTTGATCTGTTTGCTGGCGCCGGTGGGCTTTCTGTTGGCCTCCGCAGTGCGGGGTACAGAGTGCTCGCGGGCTCTGATAATGACCCTGATGCCATGGCCACGTTCTCGCTCAATTTCCCCGAAGCGACAACCATCACCGGCGACATTCGGCAGGCAGAGGTCAAACGTCAGATTGTCGAGATTGGCGCCAGCGCTGATGTCGTCGTCGGAGGACCACCTTGTCAGGCGTTCTCGCAGGTCAGGAATCACTCGCGACTAATCGATGATCCCAGGAATTCGCTCTATCGTGAGTTCGTTCACGTTGTGGGCCGCATTGAGCCGCGAGCATTCCTGATGGAGAACGTTCAGGGTATGTCCCAGATGGGCGTCAAGGAGCAGGTACTCCACGACTTGAGCCAGCGTGGACAGTACAGAGTGGTCGCTAGACTCGTTGACGCAGCTGATTTCGGGGTCCCACAGACGCGAAAGAGGCTCATATTCATTGGGATTCATCGAGACCTGGGCGTCGAGCCGCCAGAGGTCGAAGGGTCAGGCGCTAGCGCTGCACTTACCCTTTTGCCCGACTCAGAGCGGCGTCGGGGTTATCGGCTAGGTCTGAGAACGGACGTCATCGCGGAAGAGTTGCTCCACCGACTTCAAGACCCGAGTGATGTAGGGATTGTTTCCGCGGAGCAGGCAATCGGCGATTTGAGCTTCCTAGAGGCAGGTCACCGAAAAGACGCGCTTGACTCTCGCGATCTTGGAGCCGTCCGCTCGGCCTATCAGCGAAGCATGCGGGTGTCTGGAGTCGTACGCAACTTGGGCGTCCCGCGCATGAATGTAGACACGACAATGAGATTGAACGGCATTCCGGCCGGGGGAAACCACCGAGATCTCCCCGACGAGCTGCGGGCACGGTATCTCACCGGGCAGAAATGGGGACCAAGCACTGACTCTGATCGGTTGGCCCGAAAGCACTACTACGCATATCGGCGGCTTCACCCCGATCTCTGGGCGTGGACGTTGAATACAAAGGCTGACGCGGTCTATCACTATCACAATGCACGAGCCCTGAGCGTTAGAGAGTTCTGTCGCCTGCAGTCTTTTCCTGATGACTTCGTCGTCACGACCGACTCCCGTCAGGGCGACATAGCTGGCCGAGTCCCCAATGGAGCGACGCACAGTCGCTACCGGCAGATCGGGAACGCCGTTCCACCGCTGCTTGCTCGTGCGATTGGCGCCCAACTTCATTCGATCATCGCTCCCGCTCTGAGTGGCGCGTCGGCGTGACGGTTGGCGTCGGGGCAGTCGCCTCAGAGCGGGCGTTCGGCGCCGAGAACCGGGCCCGATTGTTGGCCATCTACTTCGACGACATTGCGATTGAGCCGGTAACTGCCGCGTCGGCTTGGCAGCACGTTTATCGCCTGTTGATGTGGGTCGATCGCACAATCGGACTGGCCCACTGTTACGAGAGCGACAAGTGCCAGCCGGGAAGGCCGTGGTATGCGCGCTCGCTACAGTTTCATCGTTGGCTCAGCGCGGAGCTAGGAACTACACCAGCCAAGTTGTCAGAAGGCGTGGACTGGCTCTTCACCTCAGCGGTCCAGGACTTGACGAGAGCCCGGGAGTCACAGAGCGCTCTTCTGGCTCAGAAAGCGAACGCTCAGCGCGCTCCCTTTGCGCATGATGACATGCCCTTACCCGGAGAAGATCCCGAGCTCGAGAACATGATTGAGCACGCGGTGCTCGATGATCTCGGTATGACGGCGCCCGCTGGGTTTGCGAAGAACCTATCGATGAAGGTGCAGACCTATCTCGCGAGCGAAAACAAACGCAAGAATCTTGTCGGGGAAGGGTTCGAGGACACCCTCGCCGAGGTACTCTTCCGTATCCCGTCGCTGAACCGCGCCTATGACATCCTGCTGCGGCCGGCGCTGCACGAGCTTCCGGGATTCAACCCGCCTCGAGGTGGTGATAAGACGAAGCGGGTTGATCTCGCCCTTGTGCGTCGATCGGATGGTCGACGGACCCTAGTCAGCTGCAAGTGGAGCATTCGTAGCGATCGGGAGGAACAGTTCGCGACGGATTTCGAAGCCTATGCCCATCTCGAATCAAGCGGGGAAGATTTCGCGTATGTCCTCGTCACAAACGAGTTCGATCCAGCCCGATTGGCAGCGGCGTGTGAGAACCGAAGGCAGAATGCTGAGATGTTCACGGAAGTGGTCCACGTGAACCCGGCCGGCCCCTTGGCGGCTTACAGCGTTGGACTATCTCAAGGACGAACAGATAGCCGCGGAATCGCAAGGGCGCGAGCGCACATCTCATCCGGCCGACTGGTGGGGTTGGCGGATTGGATTTCCTCGCTGTATTAGGAGAAGCCTTCTGCTCCTAGTCGGATCACTCGGGGACATCGGGAAGTTCGTCAAGGTATTGCGCGTCGTCCGAAAGGTTGGCGAGCTGAGCGACCTCATCGGCCTCGACCTCAGTACTCTCCGGCCGTGGCTCGCCCGGGAAGGACCACACGTCGAAGACCCACCGGCTCAACTCCTCTTGCCTGGCATCGATTTCCGCAGGACCCCAGGTCTCGTATCCCAACAATTCGCTCGTCATGATGATGTCTGAGGACTCGTAGGCATCGACCTTTTTCTGTGCAAAGCCGGCGTTCTTGATGGATGTGTTGAATCGTTTGCCGAGCAATGTCAGGTTGCCCAACCGGTTAATGATTTGGGCGTGATTTGCCCACTTAGCGTCGGATGGAGTCTGCGGATAGATGTGCTCAACGTGAACCTTGTCTGGAGCCTCAACGGACATCTCTCCAGTTGCGCGCTTGGCGTGTTCGATTTCGAGCAATAGATATCGTGCCGTTGCAATTCTGCTTACACTTGCTCGCTTGAAGCGTGAAATAAATTCGCTACCGTCGGGCGCGAGCGCGCGGAGCGCGTCGACCGCAGCTGCGAAGTCGCCTGAACTTCTCAGATGCGCCGCGGCCTCGTAGATCGTTGATTCGAGAAGTGTGCTCTCCCGACCGCCGATGACGTTGTAACGGACGAACGTCGTTACTAGAGCTGAGCTGAATTCACGCAGCGCTCCGATGTCGTCGCCTCTGGCCGAATATGCGGAGAGCATTGCAGGGTAGAGCACTTTTGCTCCCAGAGCTTTCATCGCTTCGAGCTGCTTCCGTACAGCCGGGTCCGCGTCTTGACCGCGGGCGATGTCGCGATATATGGGGGCAGCGTCGGCCAGGTCAAGAGACAACTGAAGCGGATCAAGGTTTTCAGTCAGGACCGTGTCCTTGATCTCTCGATAGAGCTTTCGAGCCTTTACATCTCCGTATCGGCTGACCCAGAAGTGCCGCAGGAAGTCGTCGACATTGGCTTCATCAGCAATTCCCAACACAATCTGCCAAGCAGCGACGATGCGTTGCCGAACGTCATCGTTGGCAGCGCGTCTCATCAAGAGATTCCTGAGTAGATCAGGTGTCGACAATCCAATCCCGCGGTCGTTGAGAGTCTCAAAGACCGCCGCGGCGTTGTCCTCATCGGTGGAGCTCACGACCACGACCGACATGTGGTCACAGGTCACACGACCAAGGCGGAGATTGCGTTCGAATGCGGCTTCGCCACCGCCTTCCTCAGCTCCAACCGCACGCACCTTTTCCAAGAAGAAGTCGCGAGCCTTTCTGATGAGACCATGAGACTTCAGCCTCGGAGCTGGGCGAGGCTGGTCAACGTTTCGTTCGTCCTGTACCTCTGCCCTGAAGAACTCGCGGTCGTACGCGTTAAGTGTCAGGACTGGCGTCGACATCTCAGTCGCATCATCGAAGTCGGCGATGTACTTGTTCTGGAGTCTGGTCGCAGCATCAGCCTTATATCCGCGCCTTTCATCACGAAGCACGGACAGAAGTATTGTCGCCGTTGCGAGCCGCTGCTGGCCGTCAAGGATAAGATTCGTAGCGCCACCCGTGACGAGCACCGTCGAACCAAGGAAATATTCTTCGCCGACGATATTCTTCTCTGGATACATCGCATCGAAGGCAACAAGATCCATCCAGAATGATTCGATTTCGTCCGACCCCCAAGAGTACGAACGCTGCCAGTCGGGAACCTGGATGCGGGGGCTCGTGGTACTTAGCAACGTGCCGATGGTTTGGCGGTTCGCGTCGTATCGCTGGTCTGGCATAGGGCGAATCTAATGCATTTGGAACCCGGTTGGGGGCCCGGAACGACCTCGTCAACGCAGCTTCGTCACCTTGCATGGTCCTGAGCTCGTCACCGCATTGGCGCAGCCGGTGTATGTGCCGTCAGGTTCGCGACAACCTACGTCGAAGCCGCGAGCCAGAGCATACTTCTTGGCTCGCGAACCGACGGCCGAGATCGCGGGCCGCGCAGAACGTCCGACCGGCGTCGGACAGCGTATCCGCCGCATAGACTCCGCGATATGGACGAGTCGGCCGCCCTCGACAGGACCGCGGCGCGCGCCGTCGAAACGGCTGACCGCGACCGCGTGCTCTGGTCGGATGCCGACCGCGAGTGGGCGAGCCGCGCGGCCGCGACGATCGTGGGAGAGCGGGCGAGCGCGGAGGAGTTCCTCGGGCGGCGGGCGCCGCTCGTGCTCGAGCGGATCGGGACCCGCCAGCCGGCCGTGACGCGCACGGTGCGCGGCATCCGATGGCGGCCGTGGGTGGGCGTCGTGACCGTGATCGGGGCGTTCCTGTTCGGCCTGCTCATCGACCGCATCGGCGGCGGGTCGAGCATCAACCTGCTCGCCCCGCCCGTGTTCGCGCTCGTCGTGTGGAACCTGGTCGTGTACCTCTGGCTGCTCGTGCGGCCGCTGGTGCTCAGGGGCGGGGCGACCGGTCCGCTGCGTTCGCTGCTCATCCGCGTTGCATTTGTCCGTGATCCTGCGTTGCATCCATGGACGGAAATGACGCAATCATCGTCGAGCTCCGAATCTGCGGTGGGGGCGCTATCTCAAATCGTCCCCTGAGAAGAGCGCGCCGTCGTCCACCCTCGCTTTCGGCGGCTGACGCATCCAAGCTGGCGGTTCAGGGAGATCATTAGCGCGGATCAGTGGTCCGTCCAAGATCTGATCGAGCAACTCGACGCCGGTTGGGAGAATCGAGAGGGTTTCGCGGAGTACTGCGACAATCTCGATGAGCTCGTCGCTCCATGCTGCTGACCAGTTCTCCGGGCGAATCTTGTCGAGCGGGGATGCGCTCGATGCGGCACGACCGGCCGGTTTGGTCATGCGATAGCCCAGCCATTTCGGAATGACGGCCATGCCGCTCACCTCGAACACGAATACCTCTGGCGGAACTCCAGAGAGCACCCCGTCGGCGACTCGAAGCTGTTGCGCAGCTGCATCGTACGAGATGTCCTTGCTGTCCTCGGGCAGGCGCGTAGGCTTCGACTTCCAGCGAATCCCTGAAATCGGTAGGCTGCCCTTACCCTTTGCAAACCGTTGAGCGAACGTCTGCAGCCAGAGCAGGTACTCGCCATGTTCGGCCATTGCGTCGAACAGCGAGGGGTTGGCGGATAGCGGCACCCGAGGTCCCGGGGTCTCCAAGCCCTCCCGAAAACGAACGGTGTAGTCCGTGCCGGCGAGCACGCCGAAGACGTATGCGAACAGGCGCTCGGCCGTGACATTCCGCGTGGTTGACCCGCGGTCGTCGAGATGTTTCCTGAGGCGTTCGAGCAAACTCGGATCGACGTTCGGCGTACCGGCGGCGTCGCGGTAGAGAGGGATGACATCTTTGCCGCCGAATGAACCGCGGAAGTGATGTTTGTCCGGGACGGCGGTAGTGACTGTCCCAGCTGGACCGTATCCGAGCCGACTTGAGGTCATAGTAGTTAGGAAGACTTGCCTCGCGGAAAGCGAAGCCCAAAGCGCCGGTCGCTCGAGGGCGATGAGGCGCGGATCGTGGATTATCCACTGGCGATCGAATGATCGAAGCCCGGTCGGCACGATGGGCTCGGGCTTATCGCCTGTCTTCAGTTCAATGATCCGTGTCATTCCGGAAACCTTGGTTGTGATTTGCCGTCCGGTAGACGAGGTGCCATACGCTTCTTCCCGTTCGTCGGGTACGGCGGTGGCCACTAACGCCTTCCAGCGTGAGGCAAGGGGCGCTCGATCAGGTGCTACCGGCCAGGGTCGGGTGATCATCATTCCGGGCTGCTGGAGTGGTAGCAGGGCGGGCAATGCTGGATGAGCATTCCATTCTTCCCCGCCAGTCGTGGGGACAAACGGTGCGTGCCAATCGGCACTCGCCTCTGTCCAAGCCAGACTCGAACCGCCTGCCACCAAGTCGTCGAGCAACTTGAGCTTTTCTACGCGGGTGCCCCATTTCGATGCGTAGTGCACTCGACCTGGGACAGAACGATCTAGTGCTCCCTGGCGAACAAGAGTCACGATTGCGACTGGTGACTCAATGTCGAAGACATTCTCGTCCTTGCGAGCTCCCTTATTGTCCCCATGCAAGTCGAGCACGAAGATCTCGTCGGCTACCTCGCGAGCCAAACGCCGGAGGCCAAGGAAGCCGGGCCCGTTGAGCCATGAGGATGCTGTGATCATTGATACGACGGCTGGCCCGTCGTTCTCCTCGAAGGCTTTCCAGATGGCCCAGCGCCAGAAGTACACGTAGAGGTTGTAGAGGCTTGCGTGTGCACTGAAAATGACGTGCTGTTTCGCGTCGTCGAAGATGTCGTCGAAGAGCGATCTGTGGCCACCGGGCCTAGGGGCAGTGATGAAGCCTCCGCTGCCGGTGCTCTCCACCCGGTCATAGGGAGGGTTTCCGATTATCACGTTGTGGTGACGGTCGTACTTGACCTCATTCGCCAGCACGCCCTCGATGCCTACCGGGTCGTCCATGCCGGTAAGTCGGGCGACTCGACGGGGGCCGAGCGTGTCCCCCAGGAAGATCGGAAGCCTTTCCTTGTCGCGCAACTCGCCGGGAAGGTCGAGGGACACCTTGAGATGGCTAACTGCGTAGGAGGCGAGCGAGATTTCGAGTGCGGATGCGTGGTGGAGCGCCGTTGTCAGCCCGGCCTCTCCTACATTCCACTTCGCCTGCTCAAGCCATTCGACCAGGAACGTCCCCGTGCCGTTCGCCGGGTCGAACATCGAGACGACCGTGCTCTCGGGCTTCACGTTCGCAGGAATCTGGATATCGGGATGCGCTTTGACGTAGTCAGCCCATGTCGTTGGGTCGGCGACGCCGAGCGGGAGGCCGAAGGACTTGAGCGCGTCGTCGACGGTCTTCACGATGTATCGGACGACGGGCTTCGGGGTGTAGAAGGCGCCAAGATCCTTGCGCTGCTGAGGGTCGTACTGGGCGAGGAACTCCTCGTAGAAGTAGACGACCGGGTCGTCGCGCTGGTTGTCCGCGCCGAAGTCGGCGAGGAGTTCGTCCACGTCGGTCTTCGCGAGCTGTTCTGCGAGATCGGCGAGCCCGAGTTCGTCAACGTCGATGACGCCGTCCGCCTCGTCGCGGAAGCGAGAGTAGATCGCGTCGAGGAACTCGTTGTCGAAACTGATGACCGCGAGCGATCGTTCCGCCTTGAACCGCTCCGGGTGGGCGATTCGCGCGGTCAGCAGCCCGTAGACCATTGTCTGGGCGTAGACGTCCGCGAAACGCGCGGCCGAGATGTCTCCGATCAGCCGCTCCTGGACGTCTCGATACAGCGACCGCATCGGTCCGCTGTCGGTCTCCACGGCGAGGAGCGCCTTCACCTCGTCGCGGACATCTTGGGCTACCTCCGCCATCCGCCGGGAGAGCGTCTTCGCGCTTCGCAGGCCTTCTCGGTAGCCGGCGAAGCTGTTCGTCGCACCCGGTTCGACGACCAGCCGAGGTCCTCGCTCGTCGGTCCACTTCAGCTCGGTGAGGGCGCGCTGGACGAGGAGACTGAGGCGGGTCTCAGTCGGGTTACCGGTCCACGAGAGGACCCGAAGGACTCGTTTGCCGTCCGCCTCTCGGAAGTTCACCACGTGGACGGCCGGCTCATGGCCGTCGGAGAGGCAGAAGAAGAGCAGATCTCCGAGATCCCATGTCGGAAGCTTGCCTCCTGAAGCACCCCGCTTACTGGTCACCAGCCGCTGAACGAGTCGGCGGATCGCTCCGATGGGGAGCTGCCCGCCTTCGAAGCGCAAGAGGAACGCGCCGAACTCCTGCTTGGCGGTCAAGGGCGGAATCTGCGAGATCCCAGCCAGTTTCGCCACCTGGCTCGGGTCGAGATGAAGTTCTTCGGGTTTCCAGTCGAGAAGCAGCTCTTCCGGCTCCAGGGCCGCGTCGTACAGCGGCCAGTCCAGCCCCTCGTTAAGAAAGGCCAGGAGGTCCCCGGTGGATCTAGGCGCAGCCTTGATCAGTCGCTGCATATGGGCTTCGTTCGGGGTCATCGGATCTCCATCCAGCAGACGGTCTCAGGAGCAGGGGCATCGAGCGGAAGCTGAGTCTCTTTGCGGAGCTGTTTGGTCTCGTCTCGCTCGAACTCGCGGAGAGAGGCGAGGAGCTCGGCTCGGGGGCTGAAGCCGACGGCGGGCTCCTCGGGCTCTGCGCTGATCGCCGCATCGATGAGCAACAGGCCTCGTACGACGTCCGCTCCGGTCTTGAGCGCCCACTCGACTCGACCGAGTTCCATGCTCCACTCCGCCTCAGCGTGCTCGGACGCCTTGGACAGGACCGGCACTCTGCGGCATACGAAGATTCCCTTCGGGTTGCCGCCCTTCGCGGTCGAGATCCCGTCCGGTAGCCGTTCGACAAGCCCAGCAAGGCTCGGATCGGCTTGAGTGAGCTCGAGCCACTTGAGCCTGAGCTGTTCGATCGGCGCGATGTCCCCGACGTACTCATCCTTGAACGCCTGGAACACCTTCACGTCGTCGAACATGTCGGATTCGTCGAGGAGCTTTCCGCCTGGGATTCCGAGCGTCTTCGAGATCATCAGGGTCTTGCCGTTCACCCGGTTGTGGAGCCTGATCAGGCTCTCGATCTCGTCCGGGGGAAGGAAGTTCCGGATCTGAATGTGCCCGCGTGACTTCCTCGCGGCGGGGCGCTCCTTCACCAACGCCGCTTCGATCGCCGGGTTCATGCGGCGGTCCACGCGGCCGATACGCTGCATCAGACGCACCGGATTCCAGTGGATGTCGTAGTTCACCAGCAACGTGCCGTCCTGCAGGTTTACGCCTTCGCTGAGCACGTCGGTGGAGATCAGCACGCGTAGCGGGGTGAGATCCTTCCGCTCGGACGCGCCCACCTTGTTATAGAAGGGGGCGAAGCGCTTAATCATCGCGTAACGATCGTTTCCCCGCGTCCCGTCGATGCGGTCGACATCGGTGAGCCCGTCCTCTTTGAGCCGAGTTTCCAGATAGCGGGCCGTGTCGGCGAACTCGGTGAACACGATGACTTGCTGAGTGCGGAACTCGTCGGTGAAGACGGAGGCATCCAGGCCGTGTTTCTCCGACTTCTGCGGCCCCATGAGCAAAGTTCGGAGCTTCGCGTACTTCTCGTCGAGGCCGGCACCGGCGAGGACGAGGTTCATGAACCGTGTGAGCTGATCCAGGTCCTCGAAGGCGGCGTCGATCATCTCGCCCAGCCGATATGCGCCGCCGACCAGGTTGTAGTCCAGCTCCTCGAGCGCCTCTTCGGTGAGATCCTCTTCATGCCAAACCTCGTCGAGAGCTGGACGGTACGTATCGTGGATCGCCTGCAGCGTGGTCTCGTTCCCCGCCCGCCACTCGAGCAGGCGTTGCTCACTTGCAGGATCGGCTTTCACGTTGACGTCGAGCCAGTGGAGAATCTTCGCCGACAGATCCAGGCATGACCCCGCGAATGCTGCAAAGCTCGATTCGAAGCGCTTCAGGAAGATCGTGCGGATCAGGGCGACGACTTGTCTTTGCCTGTTCTCTGCGAGCGGATCGACCAGCGGATCCGTCGAGAATGCCAGCGGGTAATACATCGGCAGTACGAACAGCGGATTCGCGCGGCTGAAGGCGACTTGGATCTCGGCGAAGAGCGGCGTGTACAGCAGCCCGAACTCGTATGGTACGACACGCGGCACCTGAGTTTCGGGGAACACCACCTCGGCGCCGCCGACGACCTTCGCGCTTTCGATCGCATAGCGGCGACTGTTCTGATGGATGATCGACTGGAACAGCTTGTCCTCCGCCATCAACGCGTCGATCGCGGCGTGGTCCGGAACGGTGTGCTTGAACGGCTTTTCCAGCGAGGCCACGTACTTCCGCAGGCTATTGACGCCGATGCTCGCGAAGTACGCGTCGGAGTTCTCGCCGGTGAACAGTTCCGCCTGGTGGACCAGGTCGAAGAGCGAATTGTTGATCGGCGTCGCGGTGAGCAGGAACACCGTCTTGCCTTCGCAGATCGTGTGCATGCGCCACCACCGTGAGCCCCAAGGATTCTCCTCGGTCGGCGACTTGCCGTGGTTCCGGAAGTTGTGCGCCTCGTCGATGATGACGACGTCCGCTCGCTTGGCCAGGTGTTCGATCTCCTCGGCGCCGGCTTTCGTCGTCAGGTCTGTATGCGCCTTGACGATTACGTTCGAGAACTGCCCCCCGTAAAGGTCGGGCAGCTTCTCCTTGATCTCCGGGTTCCACACTGCGTCCTGGCCGGTCTTGGTCGCCATGATGAGGACGTTCTTACGCTGCCGCACCGCGTAGTACTCGGTGAGCATCAGGCCGACGAAAGTCTTGCCCAGACCTACTCCGTCGGTGACGAAACCGCCGTTCCACTGCCTTGCCATCTCCACCAGCGAGTGGAACGCTTCGCGCTGGTAGGGCGCGAGCATCGGATAGATGGTCGACTCCGACTCCTCCCAACTCGAGTCGCTCGTTTCGGCGTTCGCTGTGAGCGCGTGCAGCGCCTTCGCATAGACCTCGAACGGCGAGAAGGTGCGGACGTTGTGCTCGAGGACCGTAAGCAGGCGCGGGTTGACCGGCGCGGCCTGATTCCAGTGCTCTTCGTACCACTCCTGAAGCTCGACGACTTCCGGACCCTGGAAGCGCACGTTGAGCTCGACGTTCCTGGTCAGGCCCGGGCGGGTGAAGTTCGACGAGCCGACGAGAGCGGCTGAACCGACCACGCGGTGTCGTCCGTGAGTGATGTACGCCTTCGCGTGGAATTTCTTGGGCTTGTAGACCCGCACTTCGATCTTCCCGGAGCGAATAGCGTTGACGACCGCCTCGATCCCCGTGAGGAACGCATCGCCGGTCCGGCGCTCGACGACGATCGACTCGTCGAGCGCCGCCGCGATCGCGTCGGCCGTCGTCCGGCTGGTCTCACCGCCGATCAGCAACCGGATGCGATCGACCTTCTGCCATGCCCCATCGAGCTCGAGGAAGGCCCCGATCTCGAAGTGACCGGTCGCGATATCGATCGACTCGCTCAGATCACACCATTCGCGGACGTACTGGAGCGCCTTCCATTCTTCAGAGGTGTTGTCGACGATGAAGCTGTCAGGCGTTGCCATCGCTGTCCTTCCTTGTCTCAAAGATCGAAGTGCCCGGGAAACCAGCCCGACGGGGTGACCGTGGCGACACGGCGCAGGCCCTGGTCGTCGAGGTAGATGAGATCGCCGAAGGTCGTCAATCGGATGGTGCCGCCTTCGTGGGCGATGCCTTCCAGCGCGGAATCCACCGCGGGCGCTGAATCGGCCGCCGCGTCGGCAAGCCGGATGCCCGAGTCGAGGTCGACGAGGTGCCCGCCCACGAAGTCATAGAAGTGCGGCAACAGGAAGCCGCGCGCTTCCTCGTTCTCGGGGTCGACGCCTGTGTAGCCGAGCAGACGTGCGACCCCGGCCACGAAGCCGACGACTGCCCCGTCTTCGGCGACGGACAGGTCGCCGAGCGGTGACGGGCTCGTCCACTGACGGACCTTCTCGCGAAGATCGCCCTCGACTTCGTCGCGGACCGTGCGCCCAGTGGCGAGATCGATGACGTCCCGGGTCTTCGTGACTCGCAGCTTTCGCTGGGGAACTTCGCCGATCCAACGACCGCCGATCGGGGGCCGACTCCCGGCGACCGGGGCGAGCTCGATCGCGGCTTCTGCGTCATCGTTCGGGACATCGCGCGGGGAAAGTTCAGCGGCGACATCTGGATCAGCCTGCGCCATCGGCGCGATGGGGGCTCGACCGTATGCGGGAGGAACGTGCTGGCCGGTGCGGATTCGGGTGATGCGCTTGATGAGCCTTGCCGCGGGAACCGAGATCTGCAGTCCCGTACCCTCGCCGAATCGGCGCACCAGATTCGCGGCCTCCTCGAGCTGACTCAGAGTAGGGTCCGCGCTGAAATGCAGCCAGGTGTTGCGGGTGTCGAGGATCCTCTTCGCCAGGCCGAACCGGTGCTCATGAAAGGGGAAGACGAGCCGAAGGGGCGAGTCGGTCGTCCAGACCAGCTCGCCGAGGAAAAAGCTAGGGTCGTTGAGGGCGACGCGGCCCTTGGCCTTCCCGCGGGTTTTCAAGACCCTCACCCAGTGGCCGAACCAGCCAGGGCCGAACTCGGGGATCAGCTGCTCGTCCGCCCGGTGTGCCAGTTCGAGGCCGAACCCGCGCATGAGCGAGAAGTAGCCCTTCATGACATCCCCGTACGTGTCGCGATCCGGGTACTCGATGATCACCGGCGTCATGCGTGCAGCACTTGCACGCCACGCTTGCCGAACGACTGCTGGATCGCGGCTACGCGCGTGATCGCGAACGCCGTGAACACGGCCTCGGCGCCGTCTTCGTCGATCTCGAAGGCCGGATCGTCCCGGAACCGCTTCGCTTCGGGCTTCAGCTCGACGTAGCTTCCGACGCGCATCGCGCCATGCGAGCGCAGGAGCTCCGCACCGTCCGATCCGGCGAGCGCGTCCAGTTCGGGCCATCCGACCGAAGCCAGGGTCTGGTACTGGCGGCCGGCAGAGAACTTCATCGCCCGAAGCAAACCGACGAGTGAACCCGCGCCCGAGTCGGACAGCGTCAGGCGACCCGCGCCCTCAAGGCGGCGGTAGGCGTCAGGTCCCGCCAAGAAATCCAGCGGCTGCACATCGGCCGACCCGTCGGGCCATCGGATGAATCCTGCACGCATGGCGAGCCCGTCGGGCGTCGAGAACTCCGCGTACCTCATCCTCCCGACCGCCGGCTCTCCACCGCGGCCCGCGCTCGTCGGGACTCCTTCGTGCTCGAGCTCCTCCGCGAAGAGGGTGACCGCTACGAGGCCGACGTTGAAGTCGAGGTCATCGCCCGCCGTGTCCGGCTTCGTCATCGGTGGGCCTCCTTGGACACGAGACGAAGGTACTCGGTCTCGAATGCGTTGTATGCCAGTTCGTAGGTCTCCGGCGCCTTGCCGACCTTCTGCGGGTCGTACTGGAGGGGGGCGAGTAGCAGCTTGAACTGCTTCACGACGGCGGGAAGGCTCCGTTCCAGGAAGGGATAGGGCGGCGTCCGCCAGCGGACAGTACCCTCGTCGGTCGTCTCCATCAGGGCCTTGAGCCCGTACACGAGGGGCACGATGAACCCCTCCGGACTGTTGTAGTCGACCTTCGCGCCGAAGTACTTCGTGACCTTGCTGCGCTTGCCGGCGTTGAGCTTGGCGACGGCGATGATGCGGCCGTACTTACCGCCCTGCTCGTTATAGATCTTGGGGAAGGTCGCGTAGATGTGGTCGTAGAGGGCGGGCATCTCCGAGGCGATCTCGAGGGCGCTCTTCACCTGCCGACTCGAGAGCTCCCGTCGATACACCCCGGGGATCTCGCCGGTGACGTCTGCGGAACTCATGAGCCGCTCGAACCTCGTCACGCAATCCCCCTTGCTGCGGTAGATGTTCTGCGGCAGCGGTGGTTCGACTGTGCGGCCGTCTTCGTCCCTCGGCATCGGATCGAGCAGTCCGAGCGGGATCCACGCAAGCGCCAGAAGGTCCGCGACCTTGATCGCGCCGCCGTCGTTCGTCTTCCATTCCACTCTGCCTGCAAGTTCCGCGGGAAGCAGCGCCCTCAGGTCGTCGTAGTAGCCGTGCTGATTCGCCTTCGCTTCGGCCTTCAGCTGGACGTTGTTGTTCCGAGCCGCGCAGATTTCGAGGAGCGACGCCGAAAACGCCTCAACGATCCCAGGGTCGTCGACATCCTCCGGCACGATCAGCTCGACCGGGATCAGGAAGTCGAGGTCGTCGGTGGCGTGGTCTTTCCGGGGCTCCGAGGCAGCGCTGCGAGTGGAGGCTACGACACCGCGGTTCTCATTCCACAGGTCGCGGAAGTCAGCCCACAGCTTCACCTTGCGGAGCTGCGCCTCCGGGATCCCGGTCATGCCGAGAACGTGGAGACCGATGGCCAGGGTGTTGTGGCCGCCGTCGAGGATTCCCTCGGTTTCGGTATCCGCGAAGACGACGCGGAAACGTCCGCGTTCAAGCCGTTCGTAATCGGCGGCCCCGAGCAGGATTCCCTTGGTCTTGAACGGGAACTCGTCCGGCGTGTCGATGATCGACTCGCGGATCGCAGCGGTCACAGGCCCGACCTTGGACGACCGCGGATTCGCCTCGAGATCTAGTGCGTCGATGATCGGGACAAAGTTCCGCGCCTTGACGAAACCCGATATGCGAGTGATCCCGCGGATCGTCTGCTCTGCGGGCTGTTCGAACTTGATGATGACCGAGTCGTCGGCCTGCGTGTGTTCCATAAGATCCTCCTTTGTGCCAAGGAGGACCTCCGGTGGATGTGCGAAGACATGCTTGCCGCACGCGACGCCACTTCGACCGGAAGCCCTTCCGGGATTCCATTTCCTGCGTTCCGTCCGGAAGGCAGTAGAACAGAATCTCAGTGAGAGGGTGGTTCATCAATACCCCCGAATGGGGCATACCCTCAGGAGCCATGGATTGTGCTCACACTCGACCACTTGGCGGTCGTGCGCCTGATCATCTCGGGCCCCTCGGTGCATATCGGGCTACGCGCGCAGACTTGCGTTCGCGACACGCTCGCGAATCAACTCCACGGTCGCCTCCGCATCCCTCATTGCAAGGAGGATCCCCGCGTGATTTCGCCAGTGCTGCTCCCACAGCTCCTCACCGACCACCGCTGCGAAGTCGACTCGTGTGGGAGTCTGCCACTGCTCGTACGCGGTAAGGCGGTCTGCCCGATCCTGCAGGCGGGCGATCCCCCGCGTTGCAGGCGACAGCCGGGCCGAGCTGAACATCCACTCACGCCATGGCTTGTTGCCCTTGCTCTGATTGCATTTGCCGCAAGACGGGACGAGGTTGTGTATCTCGGAGATGTAACCAGTCGGCTTCTTCCCGACCACAAGAGGGCGAAGGTGGTCCCATTCGGTGGCCGTGTCGCCACAATATGCGCACGTCACCGAGTCCGCCATGCCGAGGATGAATAGCGCCTCATCGACTTGTTCGTTCGTCGGAGGAATGACCGGAATGATCCCGTTCACGAATGAATTTGTGATGCTCGAAGAGCGCCCGGTAATGCGAACCGGCTTGGGCATAGCGAATCGGAACACGACGGGATGGGTCACTCGATGAGCATATGGCGGGCGACCACCAAGGGGTCGCCCGCCCCGCGGTCCCTACAGCGAAGCGAACGCCTCGAAACGCACATCCCCGGGCAGGTTCTCGACGTTCCACAACGACGACTCGAACTGCGCCGTACCGCCGGCCGGCAAGCGATCGATGAACGTGAAGTCGCCGCCGACGATCTTCCCCGCAGCATCCCGGGCGATCACCGAGACGGTCACAAGGTCCTGGTCCTCGCTGAAGGTCGAGGTGACCTTGCCGGTCACATCCATCCATCCGTACTCCGCGGCGGTCGCGAGCTCGGAGACGCTGAACGACCCCGTCTCCGCGGCCGGAGAGGAGGTTGCCGCGGCGCTCGTCGGACCGCGGACGTCGAGCTTGGCGATCGTGCCGGAGCCGATCCCGAAGAAGTCGCCGACCACCACGGTGCGACCCTGGAGGATCGTCGTGTAGTCGATTCCCGAGTCGAGGATGACGCCGTTCGCGTCCACCGCCTCCACGGTGATGCCCGCTGACGGGAAGACGTAGTCGGCGTTCGGGTTCTCGAGCACCACGGCGTACCACCACGTGTCGGAGTCGATGTCCTTCCCGAAGGCCGTCTCGACGACGGCGAGCTCCTGAATGGCGGGCGCGGCGGGTTCTTCCGGTTCCGGCGCGGATGCGGCGTCCGCTTCGCTCTCGTCGTCAGCAGCGGATGCCGCGCCGGCGACGGGCTCGGTCGTGGCGGACTCGACTGCTCGATCGCCGCTCCGACACCGTTCACGATGAGCGAGACGACGAGCACGACGCCGGTGACGATCCACGCCATCGTGCGGTACCTGGCGTAGCCCTCGAGCGGGCGGCCGAGCTTGTCACGCTGCGCTCCGGCGAGCACGAGGACCAGGTCGACGAGCACCCACACGCCGAGCCCGCCCAGGGTGAACAGCTTCGCGAGCGCCGTGCCGATCTTGCCGAGGTAGAACCGGTCGACCCCGAAGACGCCGAGGAGGAGCGCGAATAGCCAGGTCGCGATGAACGACTTTCGCGGGGTCGGATCAGCGGTCGAGGGCGCGGCGACGGCTGCCGGGTCGGCGAGCGTCGCGGTCGCAGTGGGTGCCGCGGTGGTGGTGACGGATGCCGCGTCGCCGGCGTTGTGGGTGACGTGCCCAGTGGCACCCGTGGCATCCGCTCCGGGTGCCCTGTGCTCGGTCCAGTCGTTGCCGTCCCAGTACCGCTGTCCGCCGGTGCCGTCGGGGTACCAGCCGGCGGGTGCGGCGGCGTTCGGATTGCCGCCCTCTGGGGTGTTCGTGGTGTCGCTCATGATCGCGTCCGTTCGCTGTGGGTGGGCGCCGCGAATGCGCGACGCCGCCGTCAGGTCGACAGCCGACCGACGTTACTGAAGGCGACCGACGTAGCGCCGTCGCGATCGCGCTGAGCCAGTGTTGCCGGGGTGCGCAAATCGATTCTGATCAGCGGATGCCGCGGCATCCGCCCCACAACCGGGCACACGCCTACTCGGCGGCTCGATCGAGCGGATGTCAGTGGCACTCCATACCGTCGGAATCTTCGGCTACGGCTGGAGTCAGCAAGGAGCACCGACATGGGCTCGGACTCGCCTCTCAGTGCACGGATGGACGCGCAGCTTCGCGCGGCGGGCATCCCCGTGGACCACATCGATCGCCCGCAGTTCCTCGCCGACGTCCAAGCGCTCGAGCTTCGGCTCGCGATCATCGACGACCGCTTCGAGCGGCTCGCCGCGCGCCCGGATGATGCTTATCAGACGTGGCGTCGGGACACCGTGACGCGACTGCGGTCGGTCGCCGACCGTGCGGGATCGCTCGAAGCACACGGCGCTCTCGATGCGCCCCAGCGGCGCCGCGTGGCCGCGCTGCTGACGGTGCTGCGGCGTCGTATTCATGGGCTTGATGAGGCTCACGCCAAGTTCCGCGACCGGCGCGTACGACGGCGGGATGGGCCGCTCTTTCGCGGGGCTGAGTTCCTGGTGCGGTGAGGACTATCCGCCCAGAACGGGGGCATGACTGCATCCAGGTGAGGAGAGCATCCTCATGGATACTGCACCATCGTCGCAGGCCGGTATGGGTGGCCCAGCTCGACCAGGATCCGTTCATTCAGGGCGTTTTCGAACACCAATGAGATCCCGCGGCACGGGGAAAGGTAATCGCGGCTTTATCCGTCGATTCGAGCGGTCATACTGAATCACCGAACAACCCGACGGTGGGCGCCCACGTGCTCTCCCCTATCCGCCAGGAGCCAACCCTTGGATCACCAGCCAGCCGTCCCAGTGTGGACTATCGCCACCGAGCCTATGAACGTGCCGAGCCTGATCGGCGACGAAGGCATGAGCGCAGGGCGGCTAGACGAGCTGCGCACGGCGCTCGCCGCGTTCGCCGACATCCCGCTTGCCACGCTGGAGGCGCATCCGATGCCGGCGAAGCGAGACAGAGCCGGTGGCATCGTCCTCCACGCGACGAGTCCGCTCGCCCAGCAGTTGTCGCAACTCGTCACGCAGACGGCGAGGACGGCGCCGGCCAACTTGAACCTCGGCGCCACCGGTGAGGTGCTGTACCGAATGGTTGTGCCGGCGAAAGTCGCGGCTCAGGTTGGCCAAGGACTCGTGAAGCCGATGACTTCGACGGCCGTCGCGGGAGGGGTGTACTCAGCTCTGCGCGATTCCACTGGCATCGTGGCGAAGGCAACCTTCGTTCCTGTCGCCGGCAAGGCCGCCGTCGCAGGCGCCGCAACGGGCTCCGCCGCGACAGCCGGCGTGGCCGTCGCGACGGGGGGCGCGATCACCGTGGCCGCGCCGCTCGTCCTGATGGCTGTGGCAGTCGGCGTCAGCGCGTACGCCGACCGGCAGCGACAGAAGGCGATCGAGCACATCACCCGACTGCTCGAACAACTGCACGACAACAACCTCGCGCGCGAGCGTAGCGAACTCGACGCGTGCCGCGACGCAATCGACAAGGCGACGTCGATTCTGCTCGATAAGGGCAAGATCGGACACTCGCTCGGACTGGATTCGGCATCGTTCGCCATCAGCAAGGCGATCTCGGACACGAAGACCCGGCTTTCGAAGTGGGAGGAAGGATTGGCGTCGCTCCCCGACGGCCCCGTGGAGATCGCGGCTCTCACAAAATCGTTCCCGGGCGTCAACGAGGATGGAGGCGAATTCCGAGCGCACGTCGAACTCGCGCGACTGGCCATCGCCCTGAAGCGCCGCGTGCTGGTGCTGGAAGCGGTCGAACACGCGCAACTCGACGAGTCGGGCAACCCCTTCACGCGGTTCGTAGGGGCACTGCGGGACGACGAGCGGCAGGTCGACGAGCTCGAAGCGCGGATCCGCACCGTCCTTCTTCGCCTGTCTTCGCTCGAACTGAAGCGGCACGGCGGTATTCGCCCCGCGTTCACGCCCCGCGAGGTCGACAAGCTCTTGAAGGCCGTCTATGGCCTACACGCGTTGGGAGACGGGATCGACAACCGAACCGTTCTGACCGACGTCGCGATCGAGATCGAGCGAAGCAGCGATGGATCGCTGAAGGTGTTCCCGGCGGTCGCCGCGTAAGAGTTCAAGTCCTCCGCACGCCGGGCGCTCGGCCGGATCGATCGAATGCCCGCGCGTGAGAGCCCAGCCTCAACAGGTGGGCACTGCGAAACCTCTCGGGCGCTGCGATGTGAGGTGCCAGACCTGATCACCGCAGACTGCGCACGGATATGCGGCCCGCAAATGCCGACCCGAGGCGTTGAGCTTGCTGCCGGCGCGCAGCGCGGCCCATCGGGTTGGGAATCGGACCTTCGTGCATTCGGGTCGCATCAGCGCACCCCTCTCGGATCGTGAGAAAGAGAGTGCGCTGCAGTTCTATGCCTGCCCGTCACCTGAGCCCGCGACCTTATGGTCCGGACCCGCGGAACGCTGTAAGCGTGGATTCGTGGCGATGCTAGCAGGCACGCTGTGCGGATGACCACCGCGGCATATACTCCCCAACATATGGACGAGTCGGCCGCCCTCGACACGACCGCGGGGCGCGCCGTAGAGACGGCTGACCGCGAGCGCGTGCTGTGGTCGGACGCCGACCGGGAGTGGGCGAGCCGCGCGGCCGCGACGATCGTGGGGGAGCGGGCGAGCGCGGACGAGTTCCTGGGGCGGCGGGCGCAGCTCGTGCTCGAGCGGATCGGGACGCGCCAGCCGGCCGTGACGCGCACAGTGCGCGGCATCCGATGGCGGCCGTGGGTGGGCGTGGCGACCGCGATCGCGGCGTTCCTGTTCGGCGTGCTCATCGATTGCATCGGCGGCGGGTCGAGCATCAACCTGCTCGCGCCGCCGGTGTTCGCGCTCGTTGTGTGGAACCTGGTCGTGTACGTCTGGCTGCTGCGGCCGTCGGTGCTCAGGGGCGGGGCGGCCGGTCCGCTGCGGTCGCTGCAGCCCCGGTCGGGGGTCTGGCACTTCCATGTTCGGCGCGTGCTGGGTGGCACTACTTGCAGGCGAGCTCTTGGATCAGCTTGATCGACACTGCTGCGGCGAATCGCTCGGGTGGCTCGGTCTGCAAGAGCTCGATGGTCGACTCGATCTCGATCGCCAACGCGGCGAACTCGTCGGCACGAGAGCGAACCATATCGACGAGATCATCGGTGTCCTCGGCGAAGACGGCCTCCATGGTGAGAGCGCAGAACTCCGAGCTCCGCATTCGGTCCAGGGTTTCTGCGTTGCGCTGGACCGCCGCTTTGAGGTCGTCGAAGCTGCTCGACAGAGCCGCTTCGTCGGCGACCCTGGCGGCATCGTCACCGAGCCGGCCGATGTCGTCCGAAAGTGTGCCTCCGGACTGCACGAAGGTGTCGACGTGCTGTGAGGCGACGGTTCCGACTCTCTGGAGCGGAGCGCATCCAGTGAGCGAGAGAAGCGCGAGAGAGATGCCGAACACGGGCATCCACGGCCGGATGGGACGTCGCATGTCGTCCTCCATTCTCGGAGTGGACCGTCGGATGCAAGTCTCCTCTTGGTCGTCCCGGCGAGATGCCTCCAGTTCTTGGGGCATTTGTGCGGCGGGTTGCCCGGGGTGCCGCGGCATCCGCTCGATGGGCGCAGCCAAGAGCGGATGCTTCACCGAGCGCGGTATCGGAGTACCGGAGTACCGCGAAGTCGCGGAGGAGACCATTCCGCCCAGGCACGAGACATTGGGGCAGCGACGCCCTACGGATCCCGCGACAGCGTGCAGCTCACCGTGTACGTGCCGTTCGAGACGGTGTCGTACACCGCGATCGCGGTCGTGCGCTTGCGCTCGGCGGGCTCGTTCGGGCTGAGACCCGCCACGGGGTACGAGGTCACGCCGTGCGCGCCGCCGAGCGTGTCGGGTCCTCGATCACGAAGTCGAGGGACTGCGTGAAGGCAACCGACTTGCTCGGGCTGCCGCGCTGCACCACCTCGAAGTCGATGTCGTCGATCCGGCGGTACGCGCTCTGCACGGCGGCCGGGACATCCGACACCGAAAGCTGGTCGAGGCGGGTCAGCGGCCGCGAGATGTCGGCGGCATCACACTACCGTCGCAATCTTCGGCTACGGCTGGAGTCAGCAAGGGGGCACCGACATGGGCTCGGGCTCACCTCTCAGCGCACGGATGGACGCACAACCCGATGCGGCAGCAAGTTCGGCGTCCATCGCAACCCATAGGCTGGGCGGGGCGGCAGAGGGGCGCCGCGGGTCGTCGGGAGGTAGGATGCTCGGGGTGCTGGCGACGCTGCCGGGGCTGGTCGACAAGCATCCGTTCCACGGCCGGCGACTGCGCGCGATTCGCAGCCGCGTCTACCGCAAGATCGTCGACCTGCATGCCGACGTCGTCCGCTCGCCCGAGCCGATCTCGTTCACCGAACTCGACCGCGGCGCATTCGAACCGATCCGCGCCGGCGCCCGCTTCGGCCGGCCGCTCGAATGCGCGTGGCTGCACCTCACGGGCGACGTGCCGGCGGCTCCTGCAGATCCCGTCGTCATGCTCGGAATCCGCGGCGAGGGACTCGTCTACTCTCCCGACGGAACGATGCTCGACTCGATCAGCACGGTGTGGACCCAGGGCGATCTGCCGCACAGCGGGGGAAGGTTCCGGCCGGTTCCGCACGCCGACCTGTCGACGGGCCGGGTGGACCTCTACGCCGACGTCGCCTTCAACGGCTTCCTGTTCTTCGGCGCCGGGCGTGGCGTGTACTTCGGCGCCCACCTCGCCGAGCGCGACGAGGACGCGTTCGGGCTCTACTACGACTACCTCACGCTGTTCGCCCTGGCCGAGTCGACCGACGATTCTCGGCTCGCGGCCGATCTGTTCACAGCGCTCGGCGAGGCGTACTCCCGTTTCGCCAAGGGAGACAACAGATCCGCCCGGGCGCGGCTCGCGGAAGAGCTCTCGCAGCCTTCCACGAGTGCGTTCACCTACAGCGCCGTCGGTCACGGCCACCTCGACACGGCGTGGGTGTGGCCGATTCGCGAGACGAAGCGCAAGGCAGCGCGCACGTTCGTCAAGGCGCTGGACTCGATCGACCGCTACGACGACTTCATCTACGGCACGAGCGAGCCGCAGCAGCTGCTGTGGACGAAGGAGCGTCACCCCGAGCTGTTCGACCGGGTGAAGGATGCCGTGGCGCAGGGCCGCATCGAACTGCAGGGGTCGTTCTGGGTTGAACCCGACACGAATCTGCCCAGCGGGGAATCGCTGATCCGCCAGGCTCTGGTCGGCAGAAGGTTCCTGAAGGACGAGTTCGGGCTCGACGATGAGGACCTGCGGCTGTGTTGGTTGCCCGACACCTTCGGATACAGCGGCAACCTCCCCCAGATCCTTCGCGGCTGCGGCATGGACTGGTTCCAGACCATCAAGCTGTCGTGGAACAGCGTCAACGTGTTCCCGCACCGCACGTTCCACTGGGAGGGGATCGACGGGTCTTCGGTGCTCGTGCACATGCCGCCGGAAGGCGACTACAACAGCCGCGCCGCGGCCGACGGTCTACTCAAGGGCATCGACCAGTATCCCGAGCGAGACCTGCGGACGGCACTGCTGGTGTACGGCGCCGGCGACGGAGGGGGCGGACCCGGCGAGGTGCACCACGAGCTGCTCCGGCGCGAGGGATCGCTGCGTGGGCTTCCGAAGGTTGAGAAGTCCACGGCATCCGCCTTCTTCCGAGCTCTCGAGCAACGCGACATCCCCCAGCGACACTCCGGCGAGCTCTACTTGGAAACGCACCAAGGCACGTACACCACGATCGGGCATACGAAGCGGCACAACCGCATCGCCGAACGCAAGCTGCACGAGGTCGAGGCGCTCGCCGCCCTGGCGGGCGCTGAGGTGAACGCCGAGCTCGAGCCGCTGTGGCGCGACGTGCTGCTGAACCAGTTCCACGACATCCTTCCCGGCTCGTCGATCGAGCGGGTCAACCGCGAAGCGCGTGAGTCGTACGCAGCCGTCGAGACAGCGCTCGATCGCATCGGCGCACGGTTGATGAGCGAGCTGCCCCGCGACGATGCCGGCGCGTCGGCGATCAACCTCACCTCGTTCCCCCGGCGCGACCACCTCCGCGTCGGCGGTCGGTGGTGGTCGGCCGACGTCGACCCGTATGCGGCCGCACGTCTGCAGCCGGCCGGCTCGTTCTCCGAGCTGTCGCACTCCGCCGACACGATCTCGAACGGCCTGCTCACGGTGCGCTTCGACCCCAGCGGCGAGCTCGTTTCGTGCGTCGACGCCGCGGGCACCGAACACGTGGCCGGAGGGTTCAACCGCCTCGCGATGTACAAGGACCCCCGCCAGTTCCCGTTTGAAGCGTGGGACATCGACCCCGGCTACGTCGACACGAAACCGCAGGTGCTGGCTGTCACCTCCCACCGCACCTCGATCGACGGGCCCCTCGTCATCCGCCACCACGAGTACCGCGCGCCGAAGGTCACCGTGCATCAGCGCGTCGTGCTCGAGGCGGGCAGCCCCGTCATCCGGTTCGAGACGCACGTCGACTGGCGTGAGCGACACCGGATGCTGCGCGCCGAATTCCGCCCGCGTCATTACGGCGCCGAGGCGCTGTGCGAGATCCAGTTCGGGCATATCGCCCGCCCGACGACTGAGCGCGACCCCATGGAGAAGGCCCAGTTCGAGATCTGCGCCCACAAGTGGATCGCGACGGTGTCGAGTGACGATGGGTCGGATGCCGGTGGGTCGGATGACCGAGGGGATGCCGGCGGGGTCGCCCTGCTCAACGATTCCAAGTACGGGCATCGGGCGAAGAACGGGCTCATCAGCCTCAACCTGCTGCGGGCGCCGACCTTCCCCGACAAGACGGCCGACCGGGGCACCCACGAGTTCACGTATGCGTTCATGCCGTTCGCGCCCGACGATCTGGCCGCGGTCGTGCGCGAGGCCTACCGCCTGAACAATCCGCTGCTGATCGCCGACGGCGTGGTCTTCGACAGTGCCGTGTCGGCCGAGGACCCGAGCGTGGTGGTCGAGACCATCAAGCCCGCCGAGGACGGCTCGGGCGTGGTCGTGCGGGTGTACGAGAGCCTCGGGCGGCCGATCCGGACGGCGCTGCGCACCGGCATCCCGCACCGGCGAGCCATCGCAACCGACCTCATCGAGCGCCGTCTCGATCCCGTGGATCTCGCGCACCTGAGCTTCCGGCCGTTCGAGATCAAGACGATCCTGCTGGAGCGCCCGTGAGCGTCAGCGCCGCCGAAGCGCGGATCCCGAGCCGCCGCACGCAGCGGAGCTCGATCGTGGTGGCCGGGTTCGGCCAGAACCTCGTGCTGACGACGGTGACGACGTTCATCCTCCTCTACCTGTTGCAGTACGCCCGCATCAGCACCCAGGGCATGGCGGTCGTGACCGCCGTGATCACGGCCGCGAAGATCTTCGACGCGATCGACGACCCGGTCATGGGCAGCCTCATCGACATGACTCGCACACGCTGGGGCAAGCTGCGGCCGTACATCCTCTTCTCCGCCGTGCCGGTCGCGGTGCTGTCGACGCTGCTGTTCACCGTGCCGGATGTGTCCGAGACGGGCAAGCTCGTCTTCTTCGCCGTCTGCTACTTCTTGTGGGGCGTCGCGTACACCGTGTGCGATGTGCCGTTCTGGGGGATCATCGGCTCGGCGTTCAGCGAACCCCAGTACCGCATGCGAGTGATCTCAGACGTGCGGGCGTACGGCGCAATCGCGCTCGGGCTGGCGACGCTCGGGATGCCGTGGCTCGCGCTTTTGCTGAGCTCCGGCGACGAGACCACCGGCACCGGGTGGTCGCTGGCGGTGGGCGTCGTCTCGGTCCTGGGCATGGGGCTGTTCCTGCTCGCGTTCACGAACACGCGCGAGCGGCACACCCCCGGGGTGCAGGATCGGCTCACGCTCCGGCAGCTGTTCGGCACGCTGTTGCGCAACACGCCGTTGCTCATGGTGCTGATCGGGTCGGTGCTCGGCTTCGGCCGCTACATCGTGCAGGCCGGCGGCGCGGTGTTCGTCGTCATCGCCTACGACAACGAGGGCGCGTTCACCCTCATCGGCGCGGCGATCATCATCGGCATGGTGCTCGCGTCGTTCCTCACGCCGCTCCTGCTCACGGTCATGTCGGCGAAGACCCTGGTGATCGGCAGCTCGATGATCGGCGCGGCGCTGTATGTGGCGATGTTCCTCGCCGGGTTCGAGAACATCGTCGTGCTGCTGCTGTTCATCTTCCTCACCGGGATGACCCTCGGCATCTTCCTCGTCGTGCAGGCGACGATGATCGCTGACGCCGTGGACGACATCGAGCGCCGCACCGGGATGCGCAACGACGGAATCTCGTTCTCGAGCCTCACGTTCGTGTCCAAGATCATGGCCGCGCTGGCGGTGCTCGTCTTCGGCATGTTCATCGTGCTCGCCGGTTACGAGGCCGGTGTGACCGTGACCCCCGAGATGCAGTGGACCGTCTTTGCATCGCTCACCCTCGTTCCGGCCGCCAGCTGCCTGGTGTCGGCGATTCCGTTCGTGTTCTACCGCCTCAGTTGCTGAGTTTCGTCTGCAGCATCCCGTGCTACATGATGCTACTGTTGCGGGATGACGGGCGAGATCAGCCAGCGCGACCTTCGGATGCGCTCGCGGGAGATCATGGACGCCGTCGAGCGTGGTGAGTCGTTCACGGTGACGCGCGACGGGCACGAGATCGGTGAGCTCATTCCGCTGCGTCGTCGTCGCCGATTCGTGAGCCGCTCGGAGTTCGCTGCCATGTCGCGTACCGCCCCGGCGATCGACCTTGAAACGTTCCGTGCGAACGAAGAGGCCGTCATCGACACAGCATTCAACGACCCGTATGCCCGCTGAGCACCCACGAGGGCTTCTCGACACGAACATCGTGATTCTGCGGCGGTGGATCGATCCCGATGACCTACCCGCCGAAGTGGCTATCAGCGCGGTGACGTTGGCCGAACTCTCTGCAGGTGTGCACCTCGTGCGGGGAGCCGACAGCGCCACGGAACGCGCACGACGCATCGACGTGCTGCAACGAGTGGAGCACGAATTCGACCCGATCCCGTTCGACGTCGACGCTGCTCGCGCATTCGGTCGCATTTCGGCGGCGGTACAAGCGGTCGGCCGCACACCCCGGCGCCGAATCGCAGACCTCATGATCGCTGCCGTGGCGGCCGCGCAATCGCTTCCGCTCTACACGACGAACCCGCGCGACTTCGTGGGACTCGATGAGCTCCTCGAAGTCGAGGCAGTGTCTCGACCCGACTGACGCCATCCGACTCGCGCCAATGGCATTGTCGAAGAATCGCGGTCTGCACGATGATGTGATGTAGCTGGTACATGTGCAAGAGACGCTGATGTCACAAGATTCACCAATTGCGTGGGGGCGCGGACGGGGAAGTGACTACTCGAGATCGCACCAAGGCCGACTGGACTTCGCATCGCGGATGGAAGATCGCCGGCGCCGTGTTCGGGACCATCGTCGGGTTGGCCTCGATCCTCGGGGTGGTGTGGCAGATCTCGGGAATCGGCCAAGGTAGTGCATCATCAGGCGGTCCCGGCGGGGGCACCGCCGAGCCCCCGCCGAGCGCCTCGGCAACGCCGACTGGGAGTTCCGTCGCGGCACTCGCAGCAGACATCCATGTCGGGTTCCCCGCGGCTCGCATCGACGAACTGTTCGGCGGTCCGATCGCGACGCGAGTCCTCGATGGAAAACTCGGTTGGGTGGAGCATACGTACGCGCGTGACTCTGTCGCCGCTACGGCCGTCGTCGACGACTCGGGAATCACCGTCCTGTACTCAGTTCTGGTGTGTGAGCCCGATGTCGCGGCACCCTTCCAGACCCCGTCGGGGTCGACCGTCGTGCTGCAGGAACCGCCGATCGGGCAATCCGAGTCCTGGGACTCTGAAGAGGACCCGAATGAGCGGTCTTTGTACTATCTCGAAGGAGGCACCGGCAGCAGTCTCGGCCAATTGATCGAGGAATCCGTCGTGCCACAAGCAAGTGGCCATGGTTGGAAAACCCACTTGGTGGGGATCAATCGTGCCTGTGGAGACACCCTCTTCCTGACACCCGAGACGCCCACGGCGTTCGAGTACTTCGGGACGCTGGAAGATGCGCCTGCCGACCTCGTCGCGTTCCGTGAACGCACTCCGGCCAACTTCTACACCGAGATCGCAGACGACTACCGCATCACGGAATATGGTGTGATCGACTTCTTCGGAGCCGGCGGAGAGGCGCTCGGCGCGCTGGCCAGTGCCTACGTGCACGACCTCCCTCCCGGTTTCGCCGAGGACTCGAACGGCTGACGAATTGCTCCCTACGGATCCCGCGACAGTGTGCAGCTCACCGTGTAGGTGCCGTTGGACACGGTGTCGTACACCGCGATCGCCGTGGTGCGCTTGCGCTCGGGCGGCTCGTTCGGGCTGAGACCGGCGATCGGGTACGAGGTCACGCCGTGCGCGCCCCCGAGGGTGTCGGGGTCCTCGATGACGAAGTCGAGGGACTGCGTGAACGCGACCGACTTGCTCGGCCAGCCGCGCTGCACCACCTCGAAGTGGATCTTGTCAGCGATGCCGGGCCAGTCCTCGCCGGTGTCGGCGTCGTCCCACACGGTGTGGATGAGCTTCTCGCCGTCCATCCACATGTCGAGTTCGGGCTCGTCGGCGCCGGGCCAGTCGGGGCCCGACTCGTTGTTCACGTGCACGGCGAACCTCTTGTCGAGCCGCAGGTAGGTCACGGGGGTCGCCCACCGGATCACCTGCCCCGTGTCCGCATCGTCGTCGCGTTGCACGGTCACGAAGATCTCGTCGTCGGCGCTCACCGTGAACTCGAACGACAGCTGCGACGAACCCGAATCGCCGCCGAGCGAGCCGCCCGCGGCATCCATCGCCTCGAGCGTGCCCGACCCCTGCGGCTGCTTCAGCGTCACGGTCTCCTGCCGCGGCGCGCCCATCAGCGTCGCGACCGGATGCACCCGGAACCACGCGATGTCGTCGTCGCCGAGCCGCTGGTTCGGTGGGAACGGCACCGTCACGTCCTCGTGCGGCGGCAGCGCGATCGCCGTCGCCTTCGTATCGCCCAGGTGCTCGAGCACGATGAGCACGCCGCTTCCCGGGTCGCCGTTCTTCGTGCGCATCGACACGAGCAGCGGCGAGCGGTTCACGAACGTCGAGCCCTCGCCGTCGATGTCGTCGAATCGGCGGTACACGCTCTGCACGGCGGCCGGGACATCCGAGACCGAAAGCTGGTCGAGCCGGGTCAGCGGCCGCGAGATGTCGGATGCCGCGTAGACGTCGACGAGCAGCGACGCGCTGTGGTGGAACGTGTACGTGCCCGGCCGCGGGACCCACACCCACGACCGGCCGCCCTCGACCGCGATGGTCGGCAGCACGGCGTAGGCCTGCGAGGTGGTCGGCTGACTCGGACCCGAGGTGCCCGCGACCGGCCCCGCCGCATCGATGTCGACGGCTGACGTCGGCTGGCAGTGGTCGTCGCGCACCTGGATGATCGCCTCGAGCGCGTAGTGATCCGACGTGTCGCGGTGCCCGATGCCCATGTGGTGCGCGACCAGGTCGACGCCGTCGATCGTCTTGAACCGGCAGATGTAGTCGAGCCGCTGCTCGGCCTGGGTGTCGCGATTGCGGTTGGTGAGGCCCTTGTCAAGATCGACGGATGCCGCGGGCGGCCGCATCTCGATCCAGCTGTCGGCGAACAGCTCGCCGAACGGGTCGCCCGCCGTGTCGAACACGTCGAACCACTCGTTGCTCGTCGCGTCGAGGTCGCCGCGGATGTTGAGATCGCCCGCCACGATCACGTTCTGCCAGCTGTTCGGCGACGGGCCGAGCACCTCGGCCACCAGGTCGCGGATCTCGGCGAGCTGCGACTTGCGGATGTCGCGGTACTGCTCCTCCGTGTCGTAGGCGGCCTGCAAGTGCGTGAACACCAGCGTGGTGTGCTCGGCAGGGCGGTTCACCTGCACCAGCACGGCGGCCTTCGACGCCCAGGAGTCGGCGCCCGCGTCATCCGAGTAGAAGCGTTCGCGGCGGTCGCCGCCACCCGGCAGGGTCTCGAACGGCAGTTGCGAGAACACCATGAGGCCGGCGTCCTCCTCGAGGTCGCCCTCGTGCACGGACTCGATGACGTGCGGCCACTCGGGCTTCAGCCGGTTGATGAGCACGTCGCGGGCGTCTTCGCTGAAGACCTCGTTGAGGGCCAGCACGTCGGGCCGCTCGGCGGGCGGGATGTCGAGCAGGTCGTCGGCGACCGCCTCGGCCTGCGCGATCGAGTCGGCGGCGCTGCCCGGGATGAGTCCGGCGATGCCGGCCGGCACGCTGACCGTGCCCGCCCCCACGCCCGCGATGACCGGCAGGAGCTGCACGTTGAACGTCATCAGACGGAGCGGCTGCATGGCGCCCCCTTCCTCGTCGTCGGGGGACGGCGTCAGCGTACACCTGCCGGCGCGAATGCCGCGATGGCCGGGGCGGTCGCCTCCGACGCGCGCGCCGCGGCATCCGGTCGCTGCACGCGGCCACGACATGGATGCCTCAACAAACTCGGTGCCGAAGTGCCGGAGTGCCGAGGTGCCGGAGGCATCCGCCAGGAGAGTCTCTTCGGGTCGTGTCAGCTGTGCTGCGGCGCGGCGGTGAATGCGGCCACCACGGCGGCGCTGTCTTCGTAACCCTCGAATGCCGAGATCCTGCCGTCGGTGAGGGTGAAGCTGTGCACCCAGTCGTTGTCGATGACGGCGCCGGTCTTCACGACCTTCAGGGTGTAGTGCCCGACCACGACGACCATGTCCCCGTCGGCGAAGAACCGCTGCGGGTCGAACGAGGTCGTCTCGGCCGACGTGCCGAACGCCTGGAAGTACTCGGCCACCTCGTCGTGCCCCGTGCGAACGCCCGCGTACGGGATGACGTCGGGCGGTCCGGGTGTCGTCCACCGCACGTCGTCGGTCAGCAGCGCCAGCACGCCGGGCACGTCGCCGCGCCCGAACGCGGCATACACGTCGTGGATGATCTCAAGGTTCTCTCGCTCGCTCACGCGTCGACCTCCCCTCGGTTCGCCGCGCACCGGCGCGCGGCGCCACCAGAGTAGGACGTCGGGCGTCCGCCCGCTACGGATGCCGCGAGCACACGTCCCTTCGTGACCTCGGTAGCGCGGCATCCAGATATCCGTGTGCTCTACGGATTCGCTCGGGCGGATTCGCGAGGAGTGTGGAGTTCGGCGGGAATCTCACCGCCGCACCGACTCGGATTCGAAGGGAGGTGCGCGATGCTCGAGCTCATGGTTCTGCTGGGACTGCTCGCGGTGACGGCGGTCACGTCGGCCCTGGTGCAGTTCGGACGCGATGGTTACCGTCGCACGCCGACGCTTCCCCGCTGAGCGCGCGGGGTTGTCGCCGGCACTGAGACGCGGCGTATCAGCGCGGCCCCGCGGCGTCAGGTGCTACCGGTGCAGGTGCGCCGGCTCGCCGGTGACGCCGCTGATGTCCTTCTCGGTCGTGTGCAGCAGCCGCTCGGCGAGATTGCGCAGCGCACGCGACACCGCGAGTTCGTCCCCGATCTCGGGCACGCTCGCATCGAGCGGATTGCGATGCGCCTCGCCGACGCCGGTCACGTCGTGGCCCGTGGGCGTGCGCAGGCTGACGGTTGCCAGCGTCGCGTCCTCTTGCTCGTCGATGTCGACGGTGATGCTCCACTGCTTCGTCGCAGTCATGGAACTCACCACCCTCCCCGGTCTGGTTCCACGCTCAGCGTAGCGATGTGGAGTTCGTGCGGCGAGCTTCAGGATGCCGCAGCTCGCGTTGTTTCGTCCTGCTTCTTGACTCGAATATAGCTGCGAATGACGATCTCGACGACTTATCCACAGATCGAATCTGTGTTCCCATCCCTTCTCCTTCTTTGGGAGAATGAAGCATGACCGATTCGCCCGCCGCCCTCGATTCGCTCGGGCGTTGCATGCGAAGCTGGTCGACGCTTGGTCGGGGGCGCTCCTCGGCGCGTCGAACGACGTGAGCTCCGACGTTCGGGTCATGAGCGACGACGGTCTCGTTCGTGCCACTGAGGCGCTTGCCCGGCTGCAACGGAACGTGCAGGTCCTGCAGGCGCGCTGTGCGGCCGAGCTTGCGGCCCGGTCGCGCACGGGCGACGAGTCCGATGTGGCCAAGCGGCACGGTTTCGCGACGGCCGAACGTCTCCTCGTGCAGGCGACGGGTGGTCGGTATGCGGATGCCGCGCGCCTGGTGTCCATCGGTGAAGCGACGTCGGCTCGTCAGTCCTTCACCGGTGAGGTTCTTCCTGCCCGGCACCCGCACCTCGCGGCAGCGTTCGAATCTGGCTCGGTGAGCATCGATGCCGCCGACCTGATCCGCCGCTTTCTCGACCGCGTGGCCGATCGCGCCGACCGCGCCGATCTCGACGACGCAGAGGTGCTCCTCGTCGAGCGAGCTCCGCTCGTGGGGGTCGACGGAACGCAGCGCCTGATCCGGCAACTCGAGGCGCATCTCGATCCTGACGGCGTGAAGCCGCGTGAAGACGAGCTGCGCAGCGCTCGATCGCTGAAGATCTGGCAAGACGCCTCGGGCATGGTGAATCTTCGCGGTGCGTTCGACCCCGCCAACGGCGCTCCGATCAAGCTCGCGATCGAAACGCTCGTCGGCGCCGAGCTGCATGCCGCGCGTGATGCCCGTCGTGGGTTCGGTGCCGACGCGTCGAGTGGCGTCGCCGAAGATGGCGGCCTCGTGGGTGACCGCGCCATCGCCGAAGGTGGCGGCCTCGCGGGCGACCGCGCCGTCGCCGAAGACCGCACGATCGCCCAGATGAACGCCGACGCGCTCGCCGACATCGCACGGCTGTCGCTGTCGAGCACCGATGCCCCGGCCGCCTTGAGGGGGGTCACCGTGATCGCGCGCGTCGATGCTGACGCGCTCGTCTCGGCCCGAGGGCATGCCACGATCGACGGCATCGAGCATCCGGTCTCCATCGACACGGCGCGTGAGCTGGCCATGTCGGCCGGCATCGCCCCGCTGTACCTGGGCGACGGCAGCGAGCGGGTGCAGCTCGGTCGCTCGAGGCGTCTCTTCAGCGCGGCGCAGAAGGCCGTGCTGGTCGCACGCGACGGGGGTTGCGCCTGGCCGGGATGCGAGCGTCCGCCGTCGCACACGCAGGCGCACCACATCCGGTGGTGGACGCGAGACCGCGGCCCGACCGATCTCGAGAACGGCATCCTGCTGTGTTCGCACCATCACCATCGGGTGCACGACGACGGGTGGGTCATCACCATCCGAGACGGCCGAAGTTGGTTCATCCCGCCGGTGCCCCTCGCCCCCGATCAGGTGGCCCGACCGGGCAACCCCGCTCCTGACCACCGGGCGGGCGAACCCCGGGCGACCCGCCGAAGGGCCCGCCGCGCGACAGCACGTGCCATGGCGCGCGATGAGGCGAGCGCGCCCACGCGATGAGTCGCGCGCGTCCCGCGCGATGAGTCGTGCGCGCCCCGCGCGATGAGTCGTGCGCGCCCGCGCGATGAGTCGTGCGCGCCCCGCGCGATGAGTCGTGCGCGCCCGGGCGATGAGTCGCGCGCGCCGGCGCGATGAGTCGTGCGCGCCCGGGCGATGAGTCGTGCGCGCCCGCCCGATGAGTCGTGCGCGCCCACGCGATGAGGCGTGCGCGGCCGCGCGATGAGTCGAGGGCGCCCGCGCGATGAGTCGCGCCCGCCCGCGATGAGTCGAGGGCGCCCGCGCGATGAGCCAGGCAACGGGGGTCTAGCTCTCGGGTGGCGCCTCCTGCAGCGAGCGCACCTCGATCCGCGACTGCACCGCGGCCGACGCCTTGGTGGCCCACTCGACGGCGGCCGCCTCGTCGGCCGCCTCGATCACCCAGAAACCGCCAACGTAGGCCGGGGCCTCCACGAACGGCTCGTCGAGCACGCGGGTCTCGCCCGACGTGGCGTCGACGGTCTTCGCCGTCGAGGGTGGGTGCAGGCCGCCGGCGAAGAGCCAGGTTCCCGACTCCTTCAGTTCCGTGTTGAACGCGTCGACCGCGGCCATCACGGCGGCGAGTTCCGCAGGGTCGAACTCCTGCATCGACGCCATCGTCGGCTCCTCGGCGGAGTCGTGCGGCATGGTGAGGAAGTACTGCGTCATTGCTTCATCCTTACGTCGTGGGCGACTTCGGTATCACCCTCATCAAGGACGTCGAACGAGCACGGCCCCGATCGACATCACGAGCACGCGGCACCCGTGACGCGCCAGCAAGGTGGTAGCTTGCGAAGAACGCAGCATCTCGGGGGTTGGGATGGCAGGCGAGCACGAAAGCGGAACGGGCAGCAGAGACATCCGGTCGTGGCTGAAGAAGCCGGTCGTCTGGTTCGGCGGCATCGTGGTCGCCGCGCTCGGCGTCGCGATCACCAACGCACTCGTCCCGCGGTTCGGCGAGATGATCGGGCGAGTGACCCAGGGAGGCGACGTCGTCATCGTCCGAGAAGCGCAGCCGGTCAAGTCCGAGGAGGGCGGAACCGTCGCGTTCTCCACGGATGTCGAGATGGATGCCGTTGACCTCGGGCAAGTGAATGCGTCGACGGATCGTTTCGCTCATCTGCTCGATCTCGGGGCATCTCCCGTCGGCACGTCATTCGCCCTGGTCGTGCTCGAGGGAAACCGGAGCGACACGGTGCGCATCGTCGACGCCGACATCGAGCGAGACTGTTCCGAGCCACTCGACGGCAGCCTCTTCCTCGACCCGCCGGCAGGCGCAGATGACTCCCTGCGACTCGACTTCGACCTCGATGCACCCGACCCCGTCGCCACCAGGCGCAGCAACGAGACGGGGGAGCCGGTGCAGGTCTTTCCCGCAGAGACCATCTCGCTCGCACCCGAGGAGCAGGTGTCGCTCGTCGTGACGGGGAGCACCTCGCAGCAGTCGTGCGACTTCAGGGTGCGGTTCACCGTGCTCCACGGCGACGCGAGGTCGTCGATTCTGGTCCCGGATGCCTCGGAGCCGCCGTTCCGCGTCACCGCACGGCTCGAGGAATCGGCCTACCAGAGCGTCTACCTCGGTGGTGTCGCGTGCGGGGTGGGGGAGTTCGTTCTCGCGAGCGAGACCTACTTCGCCACCGGCACGGAGCCGGCGTGCGTGGGGTGAAGCTCCTGCAGCGCAGCGGTGCTGCCCCGTCTACTCCTCGACGCCGGGGTCGCCGCCCTCGAGGCCGCCCTCGGTGGACTCGGTCATCGGCTCGGCGTCACCGGGCGCACCCGGCTTCTCATCGCCGGGCTGGTTGCGATGCCGCTGCTGCTCGTCGGCACCCTCGGCGTCATCGGGCACGGGCGCGATGTCGTCGGGAAGCTTCGAGTCGGTCATGAGGCGCTCCTTCGGGTGTTCGTCGGTGTGCGGCGGTCGTGGCATCCGTCAATGCATCAGTTGCGGCATCCGCGGTCGTCGTCTCGGTCATGCCTCCGAGATCTCGGCCACCGTGTGGCCGATCTCGTCGGCCGAGAGCGCTCGCGCGACGTCGGCCTGGCTGAGGATGCCGACGAGGTCGTGCCCGTCGACCACGGGCAGGCGGCGCACCTGGTACTGCTGCATCATCTCGAGTGCCTCGCGGATGTCGTCGTCGGCGCCGATCGTGATCGGGCCTCCGTCGGCGAGGCTGCCGGCGGTGACGGTGTTCGGGTCGCCGCCGCTGGCGATGCACTTCACCACGATGTCGCGGTCGGTGAGCATGCCCCTGAGGCGCTTGTCCTTGCTGCAGATGGGCAGTGAGCCGACGTCGTGGTCGCGCAGCATCCTGGCGGCTTCGACGAGTGTCTGGTTCTCGATCACGCAGGTGGGGTCGGGGGTCATGAGATCGCGTGCGACTGTCATCGGGCGTCGTCCTTTCGCGAGGGGAGGCTTGATGCCTGAATGCTAGGCACGTGTGGTCGCCGGTCGCGCGGGGTTGACGCAGGGTGATGTCGCGTTCAGCGGAGCGGGTCGAACGGCGCGATGGCCGGGTCGGTTCGGCCGGTGACGATGCGCTCGGCGAGCAGCTTGCCGGTGGCCGGCCCGAGCACGACGCCCCACATGCCGTGGCCGCCGGCGACGTACACGCCGGGCGCTCGGGTGGCGCCGACGAGCGGAAGTCCGTCGGGAGTCACCGGGCGTGAGCCGACCCACTCGTCGAAGCGCTCGTCGAGGTTCACCCCGGTGAGGAGCGTGCGCGCCTGGTTGATGATGGCCTGGATGCGGCGCGGCTGCAGCGGTTCGTCGGGCCGGCGGAACTCCATGGTCCCCGCGATGCGGAATCGCCCCTGGTACGGCGTGCAGGCGATCCGCTGGAACGGCAGGTAGACCGGATGCCGCGCCGGCTCGTCGGTGTCGACGGTGAACGAGTAGCCGCGCCCGGCCTGCACTCGCACCTTCACGCCGAGCGGGCGGGCCAGATGCGGCATCCATGCGCCCGTCGCGATCACCACGGACTCGGCCGACAGCTGCTCGCCGTTCGCCAGGACGACGGTGGGCAGCGGGGACGCCGAGCCGATCGAGCGGACCTCGAGCCCGGTGCGGAGGTCGCCGCCGCGGGCGACGACGGAGTCGGCGAGGGCCTGCACGTAGGGTCCGGGTTCGATGAACCGCTGCCCGTCGAGCCGGTACGCCACGGTCACCCGGTCGGACAGCTGCGGGGCGAGCTCGCGCGGGTTGTCGAGCCGCTCGAACGGCACGTCCTGGCCGTGCCGGATCACGCCCTCGATCTCGCGCAGGAAGCCCTTCGAGTGCGGCTCCTCGGTGAACCCGATCACGAACGGGCCCTCACGGGTCCAGGCGTCGACGCCGCCGGCCGTGAGCTCGTCGAACGCCTCGAGGGCGATCTTGTCGATGGGGGTCAGCTTGGCCATGGTGCGATCCCACGCGCGGTGGGTGCCATGCGACGCGAACCGGGCCAGGAACGCCCAGAGGCCGGCGTCGACGCGGAACGGCACGTGCAGTGCGGCATCGGGGTCCATCAGCGCTCGCGGGCCGTATGTCCACAGGCTGGGGTCGGCCAGCGGAATCGTCTTGCCCGGCGTCAGCCATCCCGCGTTCCCCCACGATGAGCCGGCGGCCACGCCGCTGCGGTCGACGACGGTCACGTCGACCCCGTGCTCCTGCAGGTGCCACGCCGTCGCCAGCCCGACCATCCCCGCACCGATGACGATCGATCGCGCCACTGCAGCACCCTCCTTGGTTCACGCTCAGTCGCAGCCAGTATGAAGAATCACGTGAGGAAGTGCCAACTCGAGGGAGATTCGGTCGCAGAATGAGACTGCAGGAAAGAATCCGATTCGGAGGAGGGCGTCGGGCGCATGACCGCACAGGAATCTTCGGCGGGGACGACGGCCGCCCCCGCGTACGAGCTCGACCGAATCGACCGCGCCATCCTGGCGGAGCTCGAGCGCAACGGCCGCATGTCGAACAGCGAGCTCGCCCCGCGCGTCGGTGCCGCCGAATCCCCCTGCCACAAGCGGATGCGCGCGCTCGTCGCGTCGGGAGCGATCCGCGGGTTCCACGCCGAGGTCGACCCCGCGGCGGTCGGCCTGCAGCTCGAGGCGCTCATCGCGATCCGCCTGCACGCGCACGCCCGCGGCGACCTGCGACGTTTCCAGGCCTACCTCGAACAGCTGCCCGCCACCCGGCACGTGTACTTCCTCGCCGGCGACCAGGACTTCCTCGTGCACGTCGCCGTGCGCGACGCCGCCGCGATGCGCGAGCTCGTCGCCGACACGATCAGCATTCGCGAAGAGGTGGCCGACACCAACACGAGCCTCATCTTCGACCACGCGTCGCGGCGGTACTAGCGCACGGCGGGCGGCCGCGGCATCCGTCGTCGTATCCTGCGAACGGATGGGTGGGGGATCATGGCCGAACGCATCGATGTCGACGGTCTCAGCACGTGGACCGAGAAGCGCGGAAACGGCGAGCACACCGTCGTGCTCCTGCACGGCGGCATGGGCCACAGCGACGACCTGCTCGACTCGATCGGCCCCGCGCTCGAGGCCCGGTTCCGCCTGGTCGCGTTCGATCGACGCGGACACGGGTACACCGCCGACACCGACGAACCGTTCCACTACGACGACATGGCCGCGCACGCGATCGGGATCCTCGAGCGCCTGGACCTCGCGCCGCCGGTGCACCTCGTGGGATGGAGCGACGGCGGCATCGTGGCGATGCTCGTTGCGCTGCGCCGACCCGATCTCGTGGACCGGCTCGTGCTCATCGGCGCGAACTTCCACTGCGAGGGCATCCACCCCCTGCCGCACGACGATGACGACGGACCGTCGCCGCTGCTCGAGGGATACGCCGCACGATCACCCGACGGCGCCGACCACTATCCCGTGGTGGCCGAGAAGGTCGTCTCGATGGTCACGTCGGAGCCCAGGCTGACCGCCGAGGATGTCTCGCAGCTGCGGCATCCGACGCTCGTGCTCGTCGGCGACGACGACCTCGTGCGCCTCGACCACACGGTCGCGCTGTACGAGGCATTGCCCGCCGGCCGGCTCTGCGTGGTGCCCGGCGCGTCGCACCTCGTGGTGCTCGAGCAGCCGCAGCTCGTGGCGCGCTTCATCGAGGAGTTCCTGCTGGGCCCCGAGCCACCAGCGACGATGCTGCCGGTGCGGCGGCGCAGGGTCTGAGGCACCCAGGTCTGAGGCACCTTAGCTGTGAGCGCCGTCTGAGGTAGTGCGCGTGCCTTCGGTGCGCCCGGATGCCGCGAAGATACGACACTCGCCCGATACGGCATCCCCACCTCAGCGAGGAACCTGATCTCAGAGGCCGAAACCCGGCCCGAACCTCCTGAAGGCGATCGGAATCATGAACCACGCACACGGCTACATCGCCCAGACGCTCCACACGAGCGACGAGCTGACGGCGGCCCGCATCAACGAGCAGCGCCGCATGGCTGCCGAGCGCCGGGCCGACGAGGGGGAGCGCGCGGAGCGGACCCACCGCCGCGAGACGCGCCTGCACCGTCGCGCGGTTCCGGCACAGGGTCGCTCGGCTCGCGCCGCCCGAGGACTGCCGGCCGCGCACTGACGGATTCAGTCGAGGTGCGCGAAGCGCGGCCACGCCTCGCTCCAGGGCACGCGCATGCCGGTGCAGACGGTGATCGGCGCGCCCTGTTCCTCGTTGTCGACGCCCAGCCCGTTGTCGAGCTCGCCGCGCACCTCGCACGAATCGAACATCGTCGCCAGGAATCCCGGGCGGAAGTAGCCGACGAACACGGCCGAGCCCTCGGCGTCAGCCGCGTGGGGCGGATGCCCGCGGAACCAGAGCTCGTTGTGTCCGCTGTACACGTCGTCGGCGTCGATGCCGAGCGCTGGCCCGAAGCGATCGAGCGCGCCCGCCTCGCCGTAGTTGGCGGTGATGATCGGCGCGCCGAGGGCGCCGGGCTCGGATGCCGCGGCATCCGACCCTGCGGCATCCGACCCTGCGGCATCCACCACCTGCTGCACGTAGGCGGGCCAGCCGATGCTGTCGGCCGTCACCTGGTTCATCTCCGGGAGGGGCGTCGCACCGAGGGCGTCGAGGGGCACGAGCGGGAGCGCGATGACGGCCGACGTCAGCCCGTTCAGGATGACGCCCACCCAGACGAGCATGCTGCGGGCGCGCGTGCGCATCCATTCGGCGGTCGGGACGCAGCCGATCGCCAGCAGCACCTGCAGCACGCCGAGGGGATAGTAGAACTGCGAGCCGCCGACGAACGTGAAGACGACCACGACGACGAGCGCTCCCAGGAGCAGGCGGATGTCGCGCCACGACCGACGCCGCAGGAGCGCCACGATGCCGGCCACCCAGATCGGCACGAGGTACGGCCCGACGAGCAGGAGCAGCATCGGCCACATCAGCACACGCGTCTCGTCGGCGTTGTTCTCGGCGAGTGCGGCGCCCATCGCGAACTGCGGCCAGTCGTGCGTCGCCTGGTAGACGATGTTCGGCAGCGCGAGCACGACGGCGATCGCGACGCCGGCCCAGAGCCACGGTGACCGCAGCTGGCGCCACGGTCCGAACGCCAGCAGGCCGACGCCGAGCCCGATGAGGAGCACGGCGACGAGGAGCTTGCTCGAGCTGCCGAGGCCGGCGACGGCACCCACGGCGAGCCACCAGCGCCCGTCGGACCGCAGCAGCGCCCGCATCGCGAACAGGGCAACGAGCGGCCAGACCACGAGGTCGAGCGACGCCGTGAGCAGCACGTGTCCGAAGATCAGGGGGAACGCGGATGCCGCGGCCGACCACGCCGCCAGTGACTGCGCCAGGCGTCCGCCGCCGACCTCACGCGCGATGAGTGCGGCCACGAGCACGGCGGCGACGGCTGCGACGATGGCGGGGATCCGCAGGAACCACGGCTCGTCGATGATCGACGCGAGTGCGCCGGCGATGAGGGGCGTGAGCGGCGGCTGGTCGACGTATCCCCACGCCGGATCGAGCATGCGGAAGTACAGCTCGTCGCGGTGGTAGCCGTAGAGCTGGCTGGTCGCGGCGAGCAGCGCGGCCAGTGCGGCCATGGCGGTGATGACGGGCCCGCGGGCGAGTGGGGCGAGGCGGGTGGATGTTACGGGTCGATCGGATGCCGCGGGTGCGTCGGGTGCCGTGGGTGCGTCGGGTGCCGTGGGTGCGTCGGATGCCGCGGGTGCGTCGGGTGCCGTGGGTGCGGTCTCTCCGGCTTCTTCGTCGGCTCTTCGCTCCATGGGCATGCGGCCACAATAGCGGGTCACTTGTCCTCAACAGGCTACGATCGTCACCAGTTATTCACAGGCTGACCGGCCATTTCTGACGGAAAGGAATGTCGGTGGGTGCCGCAATGATGGACTCATGACCGAACTTCCCGAGGCGCTCGAGCCGGTCCGCTCGGCGCTGCTCGAGCTGTTCGAGTTCGATGCTGCGCGCGACTGGTCCGACGACGAGTTGCTCGTCGCGATGGCGGCCGTCGAGTCGATCGGGCGGGTCGTCGACGCCCAGCGCGCAACGATCGCCGGTGAGGTCGCCGACCGGTCGAGGGTCGAGCTCGGCAGCGAACGGCTGTCGACGCGCATGGGTTGCCGCTCGGCATCCGAGCTGATCGAGCGGGTCACACAGGTCTCGGGCGCCGAGGCACGCCGACGGGTCGCCCTCGGTTCGGCGACGCGGCCGCAGGCGGGGCTCGGCGCCGATTCCTACGACGCCCGCTTTCCGCAGATCGGGGCGGCGCTCGCCGCGGGCGAGATCGGGGCCGATGCCGCGGCAACGATCATCCGCGAACTCGACCGCACTCGACGCGTCGCCGACCCCGCCAGGCTGGCCGTCGCCGAGGGCGAGCTCCTCGATTCGGCGATCGGTGCAGGCGTCGGCGCTCCGGTGCGGTGCACCGCCGATGAGTTGCGCGTGCAAGCGCAGGCATGGGCGATGTTCCTCGATCAAGACGGCCCTGAACCCGACGATGAGCGTGCGATGCGCCGACGCGGATTCCGCGTGGGGCGGGCACGCGACGGGTTGGTCGCCGTGAGCGGCGAGCTGCTGCCCGAGGTGGCCGCCGCGCTGACGCGCCTCTTCGATGCGCATCTCGCGCCGCGTTCGGGCGGGGGCTTCATGACGGCAGAAGAGCGCGCCAAGCTCGAGGTGCAGGCCGAGACCCGCACCTCCGATCAGCAGCGTCACGACGTGGTCGCGTCGATCATCGCGACCGCAGCCCGCTCGGCCGAGCAACCCACGATCGGCGGGGCGGCGCCGCCCCTGCTCGTGGGCGTTCGGGCTTCCCACCCCCCGTCGGGGCACGGCGCCCCTCACGCCGACGGCGTGCAGATCCCGGTCTCGCTGCGCGCCGCGCGGCACCTGATGTGCACCGGCGGCATCCAGACCGTCGTCGTCGACGATCGCGGCGCGATCCTCCAGCTCGGCTCCCCCGAGCGGTGCTTCACCGCACACCAGCGTCGCGCGATCCTGTTGCGCGACGGCGGATGCCTCATTCCTGGGTGCTCCGTGCCGGCATCGTGGTGCGAGATCCACCACGTCGTGCCCGACGTCGACGGTGGCCCGACGCATCCCGACAACGGCGTGATGCTCTGCTTCTTTCATCACCGCACCATCGACACCTCGGGCTGGAAAATCCGCATGGTTCGGGGCTCGCCACACATCCGACCGCCGGCGTGGCTCGACCCCGGTGGCCGATGGTGGCCGGCGACGAAATCGCCCACGCGACTCGCCGACCGGCTCGAGAGTGGGCCGGCTCGGGGCGTGCAGTGCAACGAACCCGCGGCGTGAGTCGCCATGGCGGGGGTCTCGATACGCGTTCGGCTCCGCCGAGCGCTACTCGACCACCGGACCGGGGGTCTCGATACGCGTTCGGCTTCGCCGAGCGCTACTCGACCACCGAGAACACTCGCCAGTTGCGTTCGCGTCCGATTCCCGCCGTGTTCGCTGCGGCCGACGCGACGAACCGGAGCGAGGATGAAGACATGTCCCGCCGCCACACCACGCTGCCGACGTCGCTCGGCGATCTGCTGGTGGTCGCCGATGGTGACGCGCTGGTCGGCATCTACTTTCCCGAGCACTGGCACCCGCCGGCGGCCGGGTCGATCGGCGTCGAGGTCGATCGGCGGTCCGATGAGCTGTTCCATCGGCTCGACGCCCAGCTCCGCGAGTACCTTGACGGCCGGCGCCTCGATTTCGAACTCCCCGCCGCGGCGACGGGCGACGAGTTCCAGCAGGCGGTGTGGTCGATGCTCCGCGGCATCCCGTATGGCTCGACCGCCACCTACGGCGAGCTCGCATCCCGGCTGGGCGACCATCGACTCGCGCGTCGTGTCGGAAACGCCGTCGGGCGAAACCCGCTCAGCATCCTGGTGCCATGCCATCGAGTGGTGGGGGCCGACGGAGCTCTCACCGGCTACGCGGGCGGCCTCGAGCGCAAGCGGTTCCTGCTCGAACTCGAGGGCGCGCCGGTGGTGGCGCAGGCGCGGCTCTTCTGAACGGGCGCGACCTCGAGGCTGACGCCGGCTCAGTTGCTGAAGCTGCCGCCCATGATCGTGTTCAGCGCGAGCACGATGATGAAGCCGTTGAAGAAGTAGCTGAGCACTGAGTGCCACACGACGGTCCAGCGGATGCGCGGACTGGTCTCGACATCGTTCGGGGTGAAGCTGGTGCCGATCATGTAGGCGACGTACACGAAGTCGAGCAGGCCCGGGTTCTCGGTGGCGGGGAAGCGCAGCAGCCGTTCGCGTGCAGGTGGGGCGCCATCGACCGCGGGCGCCGGAGGAACCGACGACGCCGCATCGACCGCGGGCGCCGAAGGAACCGACGACGCCGCATCGACGGCGGGCGCCGCAGGGGCGGCCGGCGCCTCGGGGACCGGGGGCGCCCCCGCCACCCCCCGCCGCCGGTCGACGAGGCGTCGTCCGCCCCGCGTCCCACGTGGTACAGCCGGTAGTAGATCTGCGCGAACCCCCAGTGCAGGAATCCCCACGCGAGGAGCATCGCCCACACCCCGAGGAAGTCGATGGCGATCGTGAAGTCAGGGTCGTCGCGCAGCACGAGCAGCTCGCTCGCCGCCGAGACGCCGATGAGGCTCGAGAGGATCGTGATGATCATCGACGCGAGTCGACTCGGCGGGCGCGTCGCGATGAGCGCCGGCGACGCATGCCAGATGGTTCGCGACAGGCGTCCGAGGATCACCAGCCACACGATCAGGTAGATCGTCGACAGCAGGCACCACGCGAACAGCGACACGAGCTGGAACCAGGAGTCCTCGTCGGCGAAGACGAACAGCACGCCGAACGCCACGATGACCGTGAGCACCACGAGGTTGAGCACGCGTCCGGCACGCTGCGGGCGGGCGACGGCAGGAGCGGCTGCCACCTCGTCATCCGGCATGCGCCCCTCCCCGGTCGAACCCGCGTTCGCATCGTATGCGAGCAAGCGGATGCCCCTGCATGCGACATGCTGGGTGCATGTCCGCCCGCCCCGTGCACTCTCCCTCGGCGGCGCTCGACGTGCTGGTCGGACGGGTCCGCGCGCGAGCACAGCATGCGGCGTCCGACGACCGCCTCATGCTCGGTGTCACGGGCAGTCCGGGTTCGGGCAAGACGACGCTCGCGCGTGCGCTCGCCCACGAGCTGAACCGGGGGTCGGATGCCGCGGCCGACGCCGAGCCGATCGCCGTCCACCTGCCGATGGACGGCTTCCACCTCGCGAACGCGACGCTCGACCGGCTCGGCCTGCGCGACCGGAAGGGCGCGATCGAGACGTTCGACGGATGGGGATTCGTCGCCCTCCTCGAGCGCGTGCGGCAGGAGCGAGACCACACGGTGTACGCGCCCGCGTTCGAGCGGCAGGTCGACGAGCCGGTCGCGGGGGAGATCCCGATCGCGGCATCCACTCGCTTCGTGATCGTCGAGGGCAACTACCTGCTCGCCGACGACGAACCGTGGCGACGCGTGCGCGACCTGCTCGACGAGACGTGGTTCTGCGAGGTCGACGAGGCCGAGCGGATGTCGCGGCTCGTGCGCCGGCACACCGAGTTCGGTCGCACGCCCGAGGCCGCCCGAGCGTGGGCGATCGAGGTCGACGGCGCGAACGCGGTCGGCATCGAAGCGTCGCGCGATCGCGCCGACCTCGCGGTGTCGGGTGCGACCTGGCGGATCCTCAGCCGGCGGTTCGAACGAGCCCGCGCTCATCGACCGTGATGATCGCGGTGAGCTTCTTGCGGTTGAGCGCGCGGTAGACGATGTAGATCAGCCAGAGCCCGCCGGTCAGCAGCACGAGGATCAGGTTCCAGAACCATCCGATGCGCTTGTTCTTCGAGAGCACGGCCTGCTCACTCGTGGAGGTCTCCACGGTCCAGCCCTGCTTCACGTACTTCGCCACTTCGGCGTTGAGGATCTGCGCACGGGCGGCATCCGAGAGAGGGGCGGCGGAGTTCCTGGTCACGTCGGTCATGCCTGAACGATAACCGGCTGAGGTCGGGCCGTCGACGGGTGGACAGGCTGCAGTCATCCGGAGTGAAGAGTACCCTTGGTGACGCTGACGCGCCGAAGGGGGTCGCGCATGCCGTACTACATCATCGAACGCAATTACCTCAACGAAGTCGTCACCCCGGTCGAGAACGCCCCGAACGTCAACCTCATCAACGACGAGGAGGACGTGCGGTGGCTCTTCTCGTTCCTCTCGGTCGATCGTCGCAAGACCTACTGCCTGTACGAGGCGCCGTCGATGGAGGCCATTCGAGTGGCCGCCATGCGCGCCGGACTGCCGGCCGATGTCATCACGGAGGTGACCGGTCGCGTCATGCCCGATGGCGTGCTCGTCCCAGTCGGCTGACGCCGGCCCGGCTCTCTGACGCTGGTACCGGCGTACGCGCGTCACGCGAGCCCGTGCTCGCGCGCGTACCGGGCCGCTTGGGTCCGGTTCGCGGCACCGGTCTTCGTGAGGATGTTGCGCACGTGATTCGCCGCGGTGTGCTCGCTGATCACGAGTCGCCCAGCGATCTCCCTGTTGCTGAGACCCTCGGCGAGGAGTCCGATGACGTCGCGTTCGCGTTCCGTGAGTCCGCCCGATTCGCGAACGGATGCCGCGACGCCCATGCCCCGGTCGAGCGCGCGAAGTACCCGCACCATGCCGGCCGGCTCGGCGATCGCTCGGGCGCGCTCGGCGAGCGCGGTCGCCTCCTGGGATGTCCGATCGGCGCGACGGAGATGCGTGGCGTGCGCGGCGAGCGTTCGAGCCGCATGGAGCGGAGCGTCCGACCGCTCGGCCAGGTGGAGCGCGCCGGCGAATCGCTCGATGGGCGCACCGATGCCGCACAGCGATTCGACCTCGCCGAGGTAGCAGTCGGCCGGCCCGAACGGAGCCACGAAGAATCCCGACATGAGGTTGAGGTGCTCGTATTCCTGCAGCCAGCCGTGCAGGCGCACGGAGGTTTCGACATCACGCAGCCACAGTGCCGCCTCGGTCATGAATACGAGGCGCGCCGGCCACTCGGCCGAGTTGGTCGGCTCGGACTCGACGCGTTCGATCAGCCACTCGAGGACCCGGTGCGCGGGCCGCTCGAGCTCGAGCTCGGTGTAGAGGGCGAGAAGGCCGGGCGCCCAGCGGTCGGTGGGCGATTCGTCGCCCGTGATCAGCGGCCGAACGAGTTCGATCCGGCCGGTCTCCCGCCGAACCATGTAGCTCATCAGGGCCGTCGCCCCCGAGGTCGCGTCCGACCGGAAGACCGCCTCGTCGCGCATGACCCGGCGGCATGCGCTCGCCGCGTCGTCCAGACGACCGCCGATCAGTGCGCGCGCGAAGCTCACGCAGTCGGCCCAGTAGCTGAGGTGGTGAGCCCACTGCCGCTCGAGTTCGATGAGATCACGCTCGGACTCGTCCATGCCCTCGCGGTCGCCGACGATATAGCTGTAGGCCCCATGGTGTATGGCGCCGGCCACGAACCACTCCCTCCCGGTGGAACGAATCAGGCGCATCAGCTCTCTCGAGTGTTCGAGCCGTGTCGTGATGCGGGCCGGCCGAAGTGTGAGTGACATGCTCGCACGCAGTGCCGCGGCGAGCGCCTGTTCGTCGCCGTTCGCACGCGCGAGCTCGACAGCACGATCCCCGAGCCGTTCGGCCTCGTCGACCGAGCCGGTGAACGCGGTGGCCCGTGCCAGTGAGGCGAGCCCCTCGATGTAGAGCGGGTCATCGGGATCGGCTGGGATCGATGCCAGGGCCGTCGTCAGCAGGGTGAGCGCCCGGTGCCCGGGAAGTCCCGGACGCCAGGACGCGTCTTCGAACCCGATGGCGGCTCGGACCCGCTGCCGCGGGTTGCCCACGACGGTCACCTGCTCGAAGATCGCACGTGCTCGCGAGGTATCGGCTTCGAGATCCCAGCTTCCCGCCGCGCGCAGGAGCAGTTCGCCACGTTCGTCGGCGTCGCTGGAGATGTCGGCGGCGCGTTCGAACAGGCGGCCGGCGTCGTCGAACGCCACCCGGCTCGCCGCGAGCTCGGCGGCCCGTGAGAGGTAGGTGACCGCACGTTCCCGGAATCCCAGCGCCCGGGCCGCGGTGTAGTGGTGAGCGAGACGCTGGACGAGTCGCGGGGCGGCCGGGAAGTCCGCCTCGAGCGTCTGCGCGATTCGCGCGTGGATGCGCAGCACCTCGGTGCTCGGGATGACATCGATGACCGCCTGCCGGGCGATCGCGTGCGGGAAGTGATAGGCGTCGCCGGCGGTACGCGGGGGCTCGATGAGACCGTTCCGCACCGAGGCATCCATCGCCTCGAGGGTGACCTCGACGGATGCCTCGCTGATGCCGAGCACCTCGGCCAGGTCCACCTCTTGGCCGAGCAGGGCGGCGAGCGCGAGCACCGATCGCTGTTCGTCGTCGAGCCGGGCCATGCGGCCACGCACGAGGTCGCCGACTGAGTCGGGCAGTTCGACCACGCGTTGGTCACCGTGCTGCTCGGCCTCGACGACCGGGCGCCACATCGTCCGCAGGAGGAACGGGTTGCCGCCGGTGAGTTCATCGAGCACGCCGGCCGCCTGGCGGGCGTCGTCGAGCTCGAGTCCCGCGCTGAGCGCGACGTAGTCGGTGATCTCCGCGACCGTGAACGGGGCGAGCTCGAGCCGCTGCACGCCGGGAAGTCGGTCGAGCGAGGCGAGCGCGTCGGCGAGCGAGTCCGACCGGTCCGGAGGGGTGCTTCGAAGGGTCCCGAGCAGCAGGACCTTCGACCGCGCCGTCCCCGTGACCACTCGGTCGAGCAGTCGCATCGCCGCGAGGCCCGCCCAGTGCAGATCGTCGAGGGCGAGCACGAGCGGACGTGACGCGGCGGCCCAGCGCAACAGGTCGACCACGGCGGAGAGCACGCGCTCCTGCCCGGTCCATCGATCGGCGGCATCCTGATCCGTGCGTTCGAGCACGCGGTCGAGCAACTCGACGGATTCGACGAGGGAGGCATCTGCGGCATCCGTCACCCATGGTCGGAGTGCGGGCAACAGCACTCGGAGCGGCTCATCGAACGGCTCGAACGGTGTACCGAGCTCCTGGATGCACGCGCCGGTGAACACCGCCGCTCCTTCCGAGTGAAGCCTGGTGCACACCTCGCTCACGAGCCGCGACTTACCCGAGCCCGGTTCGCCACTCACGAAGATCGCGCGGCCGGCGCCGCTCGTGACGTCGGACCACGCCGCCTCCAGCGCTGCGACCTCCTCGTGTCGAGCGACGAACGGCGGCTGCCCCGATGTGGTCCAGCCCGCCGGGAGCGGTGGGGCGGACCATTCCCCCATGTGCCACACGATAGTGGGCCGTGGAGCCGACGGCGACGGTCCCCTATCCTCCTTCGCGCAGGAAGCGGAACTCCTTCCGGCGCAACAGCGTCAGCAGCCAGGATGCCGGGCGCCCGAACGCGCGCCGGCCGGCATCCGTCGGGTACGGCTCGATGCCGGCGATGTCGTGCTCGCGTCCGTGCCAGATGATGACGCCGTGACCGTCGGCGGCCCGGAGGTTGCGATACCAGTTCACGCTCGTGCCGTAGGTCAGCTCGGCGATGAAGCCGCCCGGCACCCGGGCGAGGATGAGCGGTGTCTCGTACGCAGCGCCGCTCTTGCGTCCCACGTGGCGTACGAGGGAGAACGGGCCGAGTCCGCGGCGCGCCATCCCGAGCGCGAGCGGGTTGAGCGTGTGCTTGATCGTCCAGAGCCACGCGCGCTTCACCGGGCCGGGCCCTGCTCGACGCGACGTGGTCGCCGACGCGATGTGCATGAGCCGGAACTCGTCTCGTCGGGTGGCGCGGAGGAACACCCGGATCGGGAACGCGAACGCTCGCAGCCCCGCCTTGGTCGGGTACTTCTCGATGCCGTCGATCTGGTACGTGCGAGCTCCACGAAGAACCACGCCCCGCCCGGCCGCGCGGACATTGCGATACCAGCTCGCCTCCGTGCCGTACATGAGCACCGCGACGAGGCCGGTGCGCGTTCGCGCATGCAGGATCGGGGTCTCGAACGTCGTGCCGCTCTTGCGTCCGACGTGCCGCACGAGCGCGAAGGGCCCGAACCCGCTCCGCGCCATCGCCAGCGTCAGGTGGTTGAACGAGTGCTTGATCGTCCAGAGCCAGGCCCGCTTCACGCGACCGGCCATCACCGGCTCTGCTCGATCGGTGCCCATGCCTGAACCGTACGACGGCATCGGGCGGGCGTCGAGGGCAGTCTTCGCTCGGGCTTCGAATCGACGGTCGATGTCCCCCGAATTGACTATGCGACCGCGGCGACGAAGATGATCGATCCACGTCATGCGTCGGTTCCTCCGCCTACCTAGCGTGAGGTTCGTGGCATTCCCCCACACCCCGACACACGAAAGGAATGACGACATGAACGCACGCGCATTGCTGCTCGTCCCAGCCGCAGTGGTCGTGGCCGTGCTCGCCGGGTGTGGCCAGACCGACGGGAACTCGCTCAGCGAGCGAGGATCAGGTTCGGTCGAGTTCCGCTTCCCGTCGACCGAGATCTGCAACCAGTCGTCGTACATCCGCGAGCGGGCCCCCGAGGGGCTCTGCGAGCAGACGACCGTCGACGACGACCTCTCGCCGACGAGCGGGAAGTGATCCCGACCGAACTCAGCGCCCGGGCGACACCGGTGGTCGCCCGGGCATTTCGGCGCGTTCGGGGTCTTGCCGCGGCATCCGCAGCGTCGTAGTGTCGCCGCACCACCGCCCGCATCGACGATCGGACCCGACATGCCAGCGACCGCGCTTCCGTCCAGTGGAGATCAACCCGGATCTGGGGCATCCGGAGCAGCACCGAAGACGTGCGACGCGCGGGGCATGGCCGAGATCCACCGCATGTACCGGGCCGGCTTCGGCGAGGGGCGCGACCTCGTCGCCGGCGTCGCCGAGGGTGATGCGGCGCACGCCGACGTGGTCGGCGACCACCTCGACATGCTCTCGGTGAGCCTGCACGCCCACCACGAGTTCGAGGACGAGCACCTCTGGGACACCCTCGACGAGCGCGCGCCCGCCTGCGCCGGCCACGTCTCGCGCATGAAGGAGCAGCACGCGGTGATGCTCGTGCACCTCCGCGAGCTCGATGCGGCGCTCCCGGTGTGGCGCAAGAGCGGAAGGGCGACGGATGCCGCGGCCGTGAACGCCGCCCTCGACGGCATCAATGCCGCGCTCGCCGTGCACCTGCCCGACGAGGAGCAGAACATCGTGCCCGTCATGGAGACCGTGCTCACCCAGAAGGAGGTCGACGCCGCCGGCGTGCACGGACGCAAGGCGACGCCGAAGGGCAAGACCTGGGCGCAGCTCGGCGCCATCCTCGCAGCACAACCCGACGGCGGCGCCGAGTGGCAGCGCGAGCACCTGCCCGCGCCGTTCCGCCTGATCTGGCGCTGGGTGGGCAGGCGCCGGTACGAGGAGAACCGGGCCGAGCTGGTCGGAGCGCGGGCGCGATAACCGCCGGGCCGGCGACGGGCCGAGCCGCCGCCCCGCACTGCGCCGTCAGCCGCGCAGGGAGCCGCTCGGCGGCGACCTGCGTGCGCACGACCGGGATCACCTCCTCGGCGAAGCGCTGGAGTTCGCCGGGGTCGTCGCCCATGAGGATGAACGTGGCCACGCCGTGGTCGATCGCGTAGCCCGTGAGCTCGTCGGCGAGGCGGTCGGGCGCGGCGGTTGCGCCGATGTTGAGCAGGCGTCGGATGTCGCTCGGGCGGCGGCCCGCGGCATCCGCTGCCTCGTCGATGATCGCGTTGCCTGCAGCGAGGCCGCCGGGTTCGAGGCGCTGGAGTGAGGGCAGCCAGCCGTCGGCCTTGCTCCCGGTGAGCCGGAGCATCCGCGGCTTCAGGGCGCCGAGCCAGATGGCGATGTCATGAGCGGGCGCCGGCCCGCGCTTGGCGCCGTTGACGTGGTGGACGGTGCCGTCGACCCGCAGCGGTTCGCGCGTGCTCTGATCCCAGATGCCGCGGATGATGTCGATCGCCTCGCTCAGCCCGTCGACCGCTCGGCGCGGGGTGAGGCGCTCGGCGCCCATCGCGGCCGCGGCGTCCCAGAAGCCGCCCGCGCCGAGGCCGAGCTCGATGCGTCCGCCGCTCAGGATGTCGAGACTCGCCGCCGCGCGGGCGAGCACGGCGGGCTGGCGGAGTTGCAGGTTCAGCACGTTGCCCGTGAGGCGAACGCGCTCGGTGCGCGCCGCGACCCACGACAGCAGCGTCCACGTGTCGTAGAACCGGGGCTGGTACGGATGGTCCTGGAAGGTGACGAGGTCGTAGCCGAGCCGCTCGCTGAGTTGCGCGAGCGCCACCGGTGCATCGGGGGAGGACTGGTTCGACGGCGTGATGAAGGTTCCGAACTCGAGCGGAAGACCGTAGTCGGGCATGTCGACCAGTCTGGCCGAGAGGATGATGGTCGTGAACGGATCCGGGAGCGGATGTCGGGGGGAGGCGCGCCGGCGATGAAGGACCGTGCGAACTGGCTGGTGTGGGCGCAGTTCCTGCTGCTCGTCCTGCTGCTGCTCCCTGGCGATCCCATGTGGAGCGAGCCGTGGATCACGGTGATCGCCGTCGTCCTCGGCGTCCTGGGCGCCGCGCTGTCCTTCGCGGGCGTCGCCGTGCTCGGACGCGACCTCGTGCCGTGGGTCGCCCCCAAGCCCGAGGCACCGCTGCGCACGAGCGGGGTGTACGTGCGCACGCGCAACCCGATCTACCTCGGGCTGCTCGTCGGCACGGCGGGGTGGGTGCTCTGGCGCGGCAGGATCGAGCTCATCGTGATCTGGGTGCTGCTGGCGATCGTCCTCATCGCGAAGGCGCACGTCGAGCAGCACCGCCTCGTCGACGCCTACGGTGATGACTACCGGGCTTACGCCGCGCGTACCCCATTGCTGCTGTTCGGCCGCGGCATCCGCTGATCCAGGCGATGTGCAGGAATGCACCTCGCCTCTGCACGACTGCCCATTTCGCAGAACCCGGCCGTAGTTGACAGTGGAGTGAGCACGGTCCTATGGTGAGTGACACCTGAATCATTCGTCAGGTTTGTCCCCCATTCCTCCTATGGCAGCAGGAGCATCACCCATGCCTTCACGTCGAGACTCCCCCATCGGGGCCGCCCGATGACCGCGACCGTCGAGACCCGGCCGCTGCTTCGGGCCCGGGCCCTGACGAAGGACTTCCGCGGGTTCACCGCCGTTCGCCAGGTCGACCTCGACATCGCGGCCGGGTCGATCCACGCGCTCGTGGGTCCGAACGGTGCCGGCAAGACGACGCTGTTCAACCTGCTCACCGGCTTCCTGACGCCCACCTCCGGCACCATCACGCTCGACGGCCAGGACATCACGGGCAAGGACCCCGAGGTCATCGCCCACCTCGGCGTCGCCCGCTCGTTCCAGATCACGAGCCTCTTCGACAACCTCACCGCGCTCGAGCACCTCGAGCTCGCACTGGCCAGCCCGACCGGCCTCGGATTCCGCTTCTGGGGCTCGTCACGCAGGTTCCGCCGGTTCCGCAGCCGATCGCTCGAGCTGCTCGACCAGGTCGGCATGACCGACCTCGCCGACCGCCAGGTGGGCGAGTTCGCGTACGGCCAGAAGCGCGCGCTCGAACTCGCCCTCGCCCTGGCGCTCGAGCCCAAGCTGCTCCTGCTCGACGAGCCCACCGCCGGCATGAGCCTCGAAGACGTCGACCGCACGATCGACCTCGTGAAGCAGATCTCGGCCGGCCGCACCATCGTCTTCGTCGACCACAACATGCACGTCGTCGGCAGCCTCGCCGACCGCGTCAGCGTGCTGCAGCAGGGCGAGGTCCTCGTCGAGGGCACCTACGACGAGGTCCGCACCGACGAGAAGGTCATCACGGCATACCTGGGGCAGGCGCAATGACCGAGACAGCCGCAATGACCGAGACCGCGACGATGATCGAGGTCGACGGGCTCTCCGCCTTCTACGGCGAGGCCCAAGTCCTGAACGAGGTCTCGCTGACCGTGCGGCCGGGAGAGGTCGTGACCCTCGTCGGCCGCAACGGCGCCGGCAAGACCACGCTGCTGCGCTCGATCATGGGGCTGCACCGCGAGGCCAGCGGGTCCATCTCGTTCGACGGCAAGCCGATCGACACGTGGACTCCGAACGCTCGGGCCCGCGCCGGCATCGGCTGGGTCCCCGACGACCGCGGCATCTACGCGAGCCTCACCGTCGCCGAGAACCTCCCCCTGCCGCCCGTCGTGCACAAGGACGCGTGGTCGATGGAGCAGATCCATGCCACCTTCCCGCGCCTGCGCGAGCGCCGCTCGTCGATGGGCACCCAGCTCTCGGGCGGCGAGCAGCAGATGCTCGCGATCGCCCGGGTCCTGCGGAGCGGGTCGCGGCTCCTGCTGCTCGACGAGCCGAGCGGGGGACTCGCGCCCGTCATCGTGCAGCGCATCGGCGACATCATCCGCGAGATCACGGCGCGGGGGGTCGCGGTGCTGCTGGTCGAGCAGAACGTGAAGTTCGCGTCGACGGTCGCCGACCGCCATTACCTCCTGTCGCAGGGCCGGGTCGTCGAGCAGTTGAGCAACGCCGACTTCCAGGCCCGCGAGGGCGAGCTGCTGGAGCATCTCGGCATGTGACGCTCGCACCCTCGTCTCTCTGACCCACCCGTCTGGAACCATCGGATACGCCGGCCCAGCGGCATCCGCCCCCGCGTCACACCTGCACCAACCACTGCAACACCCCTACGAAGGAGTAGTCCACATGGCACACACGAGAAGAGGCCTCGTCGTGACGGGCTTCGCTGCCGCGACCGCGCTCGCCCTCACCGGATGTGCGGGCGGTCCCGCACCGGCCGCCGAGTCCGAGCTCAGCAATGACAAGGTCGTCATCGGCCTGCTGAACGACCAGTCGGGCGTCTACAAGGACCTCTCCGGCCCGAACAGCAAGGTCGCGATCGAGATGGCGATCGAGGACTACCTCGCCGAGTACGGTGACCAGGCCGTCGTGAGCGAGGAGCAGATCGAGATCATCACGGCCGACACCCAGAACAAGCCCGATGTCGCGAACACCCAGGCCCAGCAGATGTACGACCGCTCGAACGCCGACATCATCCTCGACGTTCCGGCCTCGTCGGCAGCCCTCGCGGTCGCCGAGGTCGCCGCGCAGAAGAAGAAGCTCTACATCAACGTCGGCGCGGCCACGATGGAGCTCACCGGTGCCGCGTGCAACCCGTACACGTTCCACTGGGCGTACAACACGCAGATGCTCGCCAAGGGTGCGGCCGGCGTCGTCGAAGACGGCGGCGAGAGCTGGAGCCTCGTCTACCCCGACTACGCGTTCGGTCAGGACATGGTCGCCTCCTTCACCGCCGCGGTCGAGGACGCGGGCGGCAGCATCACCGAGGCGATCGCCACGCCGTTCCCGAACGACAACTTCTCGACGTTCATCACGCGCGCGGCGTCGACCGACCCCGACGTCGTCGGGATCATGGCCGCGGGCGGCGACCTGATCAACTTCGTCAAGCAGTTCAACCAGTCGGGTGTGCGCGACCAGGCGACGCTCGCCGTCGGGCTCATGTTCATCACCGACATCCACTCGCTCGGTGTCGAGGAGTTCTCGGGCACGACCTTCACCGACGCGTGGTACTGGGACTACGACGAGCAGAACCGCGAGTGGGCCGACCGGTTCCTCGAGCTGACCGACACTCGCCCCTCGTTCGCCCACGCCGCGAACTACTCGGCCGCCTACCAGTACCTCGACGCGATCCAGCGCGCCGGCACGGATGACGCGGACGCGATCGTCGAGGAGCTCGAGGGCCTCAAGGTCGACGACGTGTTCCTGCGCAACGGCGAGATCCGCGCCGGCGACCACTCGGTGGTCCACGACTCCTACGTGGCGAAGGTGAAGGATGCCGCCGACGTCGAGGAGGACTGGGACTACGAGGAGATCATCGCCACGATTCCCGCCGAGGATGCCTTCCCCGACGTGAACCCGAACTGCTCGATGAAGTAGTCGTGGGCCACTGAAACCGACGGGTGGGTGGATACGTCCACCCACCCCATCTCCTCACTCGGAAGCGAAAGCCAATGGACGCATTCCTCCAATACACGGTGCAGGGGCTCGCCGCCGGCGGCTTCTACGCCCTCGCAGCGCTCGGTCTGGCCGTGATCTTCGGCGCCCTCGGCGTGGTGAACTTCGCGCACGGCGCGTTCTACATGCTCGGTGCGGTCACGTCGGCCGTGCTCCTCGACGTGCTCGGCCTGAACTTCTGGGCGTCGCTCGTGGTCGTGCCGATCCTCATGTTCGTCTTCGGCATCATCATCGAGCTGCTGCTCGTGCAGTGGCTGCTGAAGCTCGACATCCTCTACAACTTCCTGCTCACGTTCGGCCTGAGCCTCGTGCTCGTCGACCTCGTGAAGCGCCAGTACGGCGTCTCGAGCCTGCCGTACGAGGTGCCGCCCGGCCTCGAGGGCCTGCTCGTCATCGGAGCGGTGGAACTCCCGATCTACCAGCTGTTCGTATTCGCCTTCTCGCTGGTCGTCTGCCTCGTCGTGTGGTTCGTGCTCAGCAAGACGCGCGTCGGCATGATCGTGCGCGCCGCGACCGAGGAGCCCGAACGTGCCCGGGCACTGGGCATCAACGTGAGCGCGTGGGTCACCCCGGTCTTCGGCTTCGGCGTCGCGCTGGCCGGGCTCGCGGGCGTGCTCGCGGCGCCGTTCCGCGCGATCACCGCGACGATGGGCAGCAACTTCATCATCATCCTGTTCGCGATCGTCGTCATCGGCGGCCTCGGGTCGGTGCTGGGCGCGGTCGTGGCCGGATTCCTCGTGGGCCTCGTCGAGGCCTACGGCCAGGGCTACGCCGGCACGTTCTCGCAGGTGCTCATCTTCGTGCTGATGGCCGTCGTCATCATGGTGCGCCCCGCGGGCCTGTTCGGAAGGAAGGAAGCGGTATGAGCACCGACCTCGAAACCCCGCTGCCGACGAAGTTCGATGTCGCCGACTTCGACCCGAAGGCCCGGCGCTCCCGCGACATCCGCCGCATCGCACTCGGTCTCGTCGCCCTCGTCGCCGTGCTCGGCCTGCCGTGGTGGGTATACCCGCCCATCGCCGTCGACATCGCCGCGTGGGCGCTGTTCGCGATCTCGATCGACCTGCTGCTCGGATTCGTCGGCCTGCTGTCGTTCGGCCACGCCGCGTTCTGGGGCGTCTCGGCGTACTCGGCCGGGCTCATCGCGCAGAGCTTCGGCGTGCCGTTCCCGGTGGCGATCATCGGCGGAGCGATCGCGGCGATGATCCTGGCCGTACCGATCGGCTATCTCGCCGTGCGTCGCTCGGGCATCTACTTCGCGATGGTGACGCTCGCGTTCGCGCAGATGATCTGGTTCGTCGCGAACCAGTGGAAGGACGTGACGGGCGGCGAGAACGGGCTGCAGGGCGTTCCCAAGTCGTTCTTCGGCATCGAGTTCATCGAGACCCAGGCGTTCTACTTCTACTACGTCGCGGTGATCTTCATCGTGCTCGGCGCCTGGCTCGCCTGGCGCATCGTGAACTCCCCGTTCGGACGCGTCCTGGTCGCGATCCGCGACAATCCGGCGCGCACGCGGGCGCTCGGCTACGACGTCGAGCGCTACAAGCTCATCGCGTTCGTGCTCTCGGCCGGCATCGCCGGTGTTGCCGGTGGCGTGTTCGCGATCAGCCACGGGTTCGTCTCGCTGCAGGAGCTCGACTGGACGACGTCGGGCAAGGTCGTGCTCATGACCGTGCTCGGCGGCATGGGCACCCTCTGGGGCGGCCCGGTCGGCGCGGCGGTCATCGTGCTCCTCGAAGACCGCCTCGCGACGAGCGGCTTCGACGGCATCGGCATCATCACCGGTTCGATCTTCATCCTCTGCGTGCTGCTGTTCCGTCGCGGCATCTGGGGCACCGCCAAGAACCTCATCGACAAGGGCACGTCGGCCTACACCCGGCGCCGGGGATCGAAGGACTGACCAACGGCGTACGGATGCCGCGGCGAGGTGACTCCGCCGCGGCATCCGCTGTCCGGGCCCCCTTCGACGAGCTCAGGGACCGGGGTCCCCGAATAGACTTCGCGCATATGGACGAGTCAGCCGCCCTCGACGTCACCGCGGCCCGCGCCGTCGAGACCGGGGACCGCGACCGGCTGCTCTGGTCGGATGCCGATCGCGACTGGGCGAGCCGCGCGGCCGCCGAGGTGGTGGGCGAGGGCGTTGACGCCGAGGTCTTCCTCGCTCGCCGCGCCCGGCTCGTGCTCGAGCGCATCGGCCCGCGGCAACCGGCGGGGCCCCGCACCGTTCGGGCCCTGCGGTGGCGGCCGTGGGTCGGCGTCGTCGTCATCGTCGCGGCCTTCCTGCTCGGCCTGCTCATCGACCGCATCGGCGGCGGTTCGAGCATCAACCTGCTCGCACCACCCGTGTTCGCCCTCGTGGTGTGGAACCTCGTCGTGTACGTGTGGCTCATCGTCCGTGCGATCGCGTTCCGTGGGGCGAGGCCGGGGCCGGTGCGCGGCCTGCTCATCCGGCTCGCCGCGCTGCGAACCCCGCTCACGCGCAATCGCGCCGACGACGCCGGAGCCGCCCGACGATCGATCCTCACGGCCCTTCCCGCCGACTGGGCGCGCATCGCCGCACCGCTGTCCGGCGCCCGCGCGGCGCGAGTGCTGCACCTCGCGGCCGCCGCCACGGCGCTCGGGGTCGTCGCCGGCCTCTATATCCGGGGGCTCGCGTTCGAGTACCGGGCGACCTGGGAGAGCACGTTCCTCGGCGCCGAGCGGGGGCACGCCCTGCGGGCGGCGACGCTCGCGCCCGGCTCGTGGATCACCGGCATCCCCGTGCCCGCCGTGGCCGCGATCGGGGCGATTCGCGCCCCCGCCAGCGAGAACGCCGCGACCTGGATGCACCTGCTCGCCGGAACCGTCGCCGCGGTCGTCGTCGTCCCGCGGCTGGTGCTTGCCCTCGCGACCGGCGTGATCGAGCGTCGGCGCGCAACGCATCTCGTGCTGCCGCTGTCGGAGCCGTACTACCGGCGCCTCGTCACCGGGTACCTCGGCGGGCCCGGCCGGGTCCGGGTCGTTCCGTACAGCTACACGCTCACGCCCGAGCTGCGCACGGGGCTCGATGCGATCCTCGCCCGTGCGTACGGCGGTGCCGCGGCCACCGTCGACCCGCCCGTCGGCTGGGGCGACGACGAGGCGCTCCTCGGGCTCTCGGCCGCGGCACGAGCGGCGGAGGGCGAGACCTCCGTCATCCTCCCGCTGTTCAGTCTCGCCGCGACGCCTGAGCGAGAAGCGCACGGTGCGTTCCTCGACGCGCTTGCCGCACCCGGGCGAGCGGGGCGGAGCCTCGTCGCGCTGGTCGACGAATCGGGCTTCCTCGCGCGCTGGCCCGACGATGAAGACCGACGCGCCGCCCGTCGCGAGGCCTGGCGCGAGTTCCTCGCCGACGGGGAGGCGACGGCCGTCTTCGTCGACCTCGCATCGCCCGATCTCGCGGCGACCGAGGCCGACCTCGTCGCGGCATCCGCTTTCGATGCCGGCGAACCGCGGGGGAGGAGCACCTCGTGACCGAGCCGGCCGCCATCGCGCTCTCGCTCATCTCGCACACGAACGCGGGCAAGACCACGCTCGCGCGCACGCTGCTCGGGCGCGATGTGGGCGAGGTGCGCGACGAGCCGCACGTCACGGCGGAGGCGACGCCGTTCCCACTCGTGCAGACCGCGGAGGGCGACCTGCTCACCCTCTGGGACACCCCGGGCTTCGGCGACAGCGTGCGACTCGTGCGGCGGCTCCGGCAGGACGGCAGCCCCATCGGCTGGTTCCTCTCGCAGGTGTGGGATCGCTACCAGGACCGGCCGTTCTGGCTCACGCAGCTCGCCGTTCGCAACGTCGCCGAGCAGGCCGACGTGGTGCTCTACCTCGTGAACGCGGCCGAGGAACCGGGCGACGCGGGCTACCTGGCCTCCGAGCTCGAGGTGCTCGAGTGGGTCGGCAAGCCCGTGCTGGTGCTGCTCAACCAGACGGGTCGGCCCCGCGAGCGTGCGGTCGAGGCGGCCGAGGTCGAGCGTTGGCGAACGGCGATGACGGATGCCGCGCACGTGCGCGAGGTGCTCGCGCTCGACGCGTTCGCCCGCTGCTGGGTACAGGAGTTCACGTTGTTCGCGGCGATCGCCCGGGTGCTGCCCGAGGAGCGGGCCGACGGGTTCGCCCGCCTGTCGCAGGCCTGGCGCGATCGGCGCATGGACCAGTTCGACCGGGCGATGACGGCGCTCGCCGAACCGATCGCGGATGCCGCGTGCGATCGCGCCGTCCTCCCGACCGAGCCGCTCACCACCCGGCTCGGCGGCTCGATCGGCCTGCCGAACGCTGCTCGCACGCAGGCGCAGGCCGCGGCCGTGAAGCAGATGGGTGACCGGCTGGACGCGGGTCTCAGATCGAGCACCGAGCGCCTCATCGCCATCCACGAGCTCGAGGGCCGAGCCGCCGACGAGGTGCTCGAGCGCGTCGCCAGCGACGTGCGGGTCGACGCGCCCATCGACGAGGGACGAGCGGGCGTGGTGTCGGGCGTGCTCTCGGGCGCCGCCGCCGGCCTCGGCGCCGACCTCATGGCGGGCGGCCTGACGTTCGGCGCCGGCATGGTGGCGGGCGCCGTCATCGGAGCCCTCGGTGGAGCCGGCATCGCCCGCGGCGTCAACGTGGTACGCGGCCGAACCGAGTCGACCCTGCGCTGGGAGGCGGCATTCCTCGACGGGCTCGTCACCTCGGCGTTGCTGCGCTACCTCGCCATCGCGCACTACGGCCGCGGCCGCGGCGAGTGGAAGCAGAGCGAGTACCCGCCGTTCTGGCACGGCCTCGTCGTCGACGCCGTCGTCGCGAACGAGGCGAAGCTCGCCGAGGTCTGGCAGCTGAGCTCGGACGCCGCCGACGACGGTGGGCGCGACCGCTTCGAGCGCCGGCTGCAGGCCGTGCTCAGCGAGCTCGCGCTCGGGCTGCTCGACGAGCTCTACCCGGGTGCGCTCGCAACCGAGGCGAGTCCTGCGGGTTGAGGAGCGGCGGAGCCGCGTCTCGAGACCCTCTTCAACCTGGCAGGCGGATGCCGCGCCGCCGGACAACCCCGCGACGCGGCATCCGTCATCGACCGCCGGCCTTCGGCCTACCCGGAGAAGTGCGCGAGCATCCTGGCGACGGCATCCGCCCGGGCGGCATCCGACTCGAGCTGCTCGAGGCCGAAGCCGAAGAGCAGGGTGTCGGGGGTCGCCGTGACGCTGTAGAACGGGCCCTCCACGGTGATCCGCTCCCAGTCGCTGTCGTTGCCGGGGCTGGTCTCGGGCGCTCCGAGCACCGACCAGGCACCCAGTCCGGTCTCGAAGCCCTCGGCTTCGGTCACGGCGCCGTCGATGGTCAGTCGGGTGTCGTCGAGCATCACGCCGATCTCGCCCGTGAACGGGTCGGTCACGTAGCTGACGACGATCTCGACCTCCTCGCCGGCGTACCCGCTGAGGTCGAACGACACCGGGATCCACCCGCCGGTCGAGCCGGTGAAGGCGTTCCACTCACCGGTTGCACCCTGGGGAAGACATGGGTTGGCGATCGTCAGGTAGTTCTCCAGCTGCGGATGGATGTCGGCATAGAACCCGGCCTCGCACTCTGCCGGCACCGTGGTCGACGTCGCGCCGCCCAGCTCCGGCAGGGTCGTCCACTCCTCGCTGCCGACCGGGCGCGCCTCCACGATGACGTTGTCGTAGCCCGTCTCGGTCGAGACCGAGATCTGCGCGTCGAACGTCACCGGCGTTCCGGCCGTGACGCCGGAGAGGTCGAAGGTGCGACCGAGACGCTGGTACGAGTTGTCGGCGTGCTCGGCGAATGCCGCCCACTCCCCCTCGATCGGGATGAACGGCCCGCTGGGCTCGGTGTACTCGGCGGCCGCCCAGCTCTCGAACTGCGGGAACTCGTCGACCGGGAGCACGTCGCTCGTCACGGTGAACTCGCCGGCCTCGTCGATCGGGTTGTCCTCGGTCGCCGGGCCTCCGAAGAGCGCCTCGAAGCCCGTCAGCGGGTCATCGGTTCCGACGACCCCGTCAGCTGCCAGCGGGGTTCGGTTGTACGCACCCAGCCAGTACTGCGTGAAGTCGTCGGCGACGATCAGGCAGTCGGAGAAGAAGTCCGACGTGACCACGCAGTCCTGATCGGGATGCCCGTCGAGACCGTAGTAGATCCCGCCGAGCGCGCCCGCCAGGATCCCGTAGTACGCCGTGGTCTCGCCGGCGAACGCGAGCTTGCCGCCCTCGTTCAGGAAGTCCCGCACGGCGACGGTGAGGTACTGCTGGCGCTCCGCGACGGACAGCTCCTCCACCTCGCCGAAGAGGTACGTGTCGGTCAGCACATCCTCGGGATCCTGCGTCAGCCGGTTGTCGCCGAGGTACCAGAGCACCGCGTCGTAGTGGCTGAGGACACCCAGGTCGTGCGGCACGCCCTGCGCGTCGACGTCCCAGACGTCGGGAGCGACGCCGTTCGCCTCGAATGCCGCGATGTGCTCGTCGAGGTACTTCGGGCCGGCGTTCGTCGGCACCGGCTCGGGGTTCACGCCCGTGTAGTCCTCATTCGCGATGATGAGCACCGAGTTGCCGGTGTCCTGCGCGACCTCGTAGGTGAAGTGCTCGCTCTCGACCTTGCCCGGCTTCTGGCCCTTGGGGAGGTCCTTGCCGGTCGCGGTGCCCGTGAACCACACCTCGACGCTGTCGCCGGGGCTCGCGCCGGTCACCACACCGCGGTACTCGGCGTAGTAGTCGACGTTCTCGAAGCCGTAGCGTTCGCCGCCCGCCCACTCGGAGACGTTCGCCCGCTTGGCCTTGCCGCCGTTGATCGAGTAGTACATCGCCTTCGCCGTCAGGGCGCGCTTCGCCCAGACCGCGACGGTCTGCGGGTCGCCGTACGAGACGGTGAACGAGTCGACGCGGAAGTCCTCGGCGTCGCGGTTCACGACCGACACGGGGTCGTCGGGGTCCATCGCCGACTCGGCGACGGCCAGCGCGAATGGGATGTTCTTCTCGAACTCGGCCTGGATCAGCGCCTCGTCGTCGGGGAAGTCGAACCCGAGGAACTGGCAGTCGTCCTCGGTCCATTCGTCGTCGGGAACCGAGTTCACCGCCGCCTCGCACGTCGACATCTCGGGCGTGAACCCGAGCGTGCCGTGGGCCTCCTGCATGTGCGTGTCGAGGTCGCCGTTCGTCGTGTAGAGCTCCGCCGAGATGTCGGGGTCGTACCCGGGAATGGCGGAGTTCTCATCGTCGCCCGCCATCGCCTCGTAGATGACGTCGTCGGGCGACGGCGTCGCCACCTGCCAGCCGATGCCGTAGAGCAGCAGCTCGGCGGCGGAGTGGTAGTTGATCATGAACTGCGGCGTGATGGCGCCGAACAGCTCGTCGAGCGCTTGGGTCTCGGGCTCAGATGCCGGCGACGGACCGCGGTAGGTGTCGCTGGCGGGGTTCGGCGAGGATCCCTCGTTGTCGTAGCCCCAGCGGGTCGCGGAGTTGCGGTTCAGGTCGACCCCGTCGACGCCGGTGATCTGGCCGTCGCCGTTGTTGTCGCGGAGGTTCTTGCGCCAGAGCCGCTGGCCGGGCTGGAACGTGTAGTCGTAGCCATCCGGATTCGCGACCGGCACGAACCAGAGCTCGGTGTCGTCGACGATGTCCGTGATCCGCGGGTCCGTGCCGTACGAGGTGAGGTACAGGTCGAGCAGTCGTCGCACCATCTCGGGCGTGATCCACTCACGTGCGTGCTGCGCTGCGACGTACACGGTCGTCGGCTTCTTGCCGTCCTTCGCCTTCTGCACGCCCTTCGTCACGCGCACGGCGCCGATGTCCTGGCCCTGCTGCGTCTGTCCGATCACGCGGAACTCGGCGATGTCGGGATGCGCCGCCGCCTGCGCCATGAGCTCCTCGAGGATGCCGCCCTCGCCGCTGTACATGCGGAAGACGCCCTCGGGGACCGCCTCCAGCGCTCGGCGCTGCGCCGACGGGTCGGCCTGCACCTCGAGTGCAGTACCGGACTCGGCGAGCTCCTCAGCCTGCGCACCGCTCAGAATGACCTGCACGTCGACCTGGCCTGAGCCATCGGCGCTCGGCGCCGTGACGACCTCGCGACGGTCGACGCCGAGGTCGACGATCGCGGCCAGGCCCGCGGCATCCACCGTGCCGGAATAGACCGCGAGCCGGTCATCACCGCCGGATGTCGGCGGTGGACTCGCGGCGGCCGGTGCGGCGGCGAGCCCGGAGAGAACCAGGGCCGCGGTGGCGGCGACAGCAACGTGACGGAACATCCCTACCCCCTTGTAGCGTGATGCGTCATGCCGAGTTGCTCACCCGGCGCGCTCGGCGCCGATGATGTGGCAGCCGAACGTTCCTCATCTTGATCCCCGTCCGGGGGACGGTCAAGAGTGAGTTTCCGAGCAGCTCCCGAGGGGTTCAGCGGAACGGCACCGCGAGGTCGGGTGTCCTGCGCTCGTGACAGCATGGAGGGATGCCCGCCCATCGCTCGTCCCGGCCGGAGTCGAGCCGCGATGGTGATTGGCGCACCGCACTCCAGGGGCTCGGGCTCGGCGCCGGGCTCGGTTCCGGTTCGGAATCGACGTCCGCGTTCGATTCCGGCTCCAGCGCCGGCTCCCGGTCCGGCTCCCGACCGGCGACGCGCCCACTCGCGCTCCAGTTCGAGCTGCGTCGTCGCATCCACCGCCGAAACGGCCACTGGCAGGGCCCCCGCGACGAACCCGCCCGACGGGCGACCAACGTCGACCGCCTCGGCGTGCGCCCGGTCGTCAAGGGCTCGCGCGACGCGTGGATCAAGGGCAACCTGACCTGGCAGAACATCGCCTACCAGGCGAGCGCGGCCGGCATCGATCCCGCGCAGTCGCGGTGGTTCGCGCAGTTCGCGCTGCTCAAGGGCTCCAACCCTGCGGTGTACCAGTACGGCTCCGAGTGGATCACGCTCGACGAGTTCGAGAGCCCGCTGCTGTGGGCGCTGCTCGACGAGGCGTCCCGACTCGGCATCGCATTGGTCGGGTCCGATGTCACGCCCGACGTCGTCGTCGGTGCCGCGGCATCGGTCGACCTCGATGCGAGCGTTGCCGACGGGGCCGGCGGGGCCGGCGATCTCGTGCTCGAGCCGACCGTGGCGATCGACGGCGACCGGTGGCGTGCGAGCGCCGCCAGCGGGGCTCGACCGATCGCGGGCCACGGGCTCTTCCGCTACGACCTCGACCGGGGGCGTATCGAGCTCGCACCCCTCGCCGACGGCGAGCTGACGCCGGCACAACGGTCACTCCTCGCCGCACCCGAACCGATTCACGTGCCCGCGGCCGACGTGCCTGCCTTCCTGCGCGAGCACTACCACCGGCTCGCTCGGACGCTCGAGGTCACGAGCCGTGACGGCACCTTCGTGCCGCCGCCCGCGCCGCTCGCCACGCTCGTGCTCGACGCCCGCTTCGAGCCGCACGACGTGTTGCGCCTCGCGTGGACCTGGGAGTACGCCGACGGCCGCGTGGTTGCGGTCGAGAGATCCGCCGCCGATTCCGTCGCTGATGACCCCGAGCTCGACGACGACCTGCTCGCCAGGGTCGTCGACGAGCTGGGATGGGTGCCGCTCGATGCGATCGTCCTCAGGGGAGTCGATACGGCCGAGTTCGCAGCAGAGCGGATGCCGCGACTCGAGCTGCTGGCCGAGCACGGCGGGCTGCGCATCGACGTCGCCGGTGAGCGGCCTGACTACCGCGAGCTCGTCGAGCCGCCGCAGGTCAGGGTCACCACCGTGGAGTCGCGGCGAACCGACTGGTTCGACCTCGGCGTCATGGTCACGGTCGCGGGCAAGACCGTGCCGTTCATGCCGCTGTTCCGGGCGCTCGCGAAGGGGCAGAAGCGGCTGCTGCTCGTCGACAAGACGTACCTGTCGTTGAACCAGCCGATCTTCGAGCCGCTGCGCGAGCTCATCGAGGAGGCCGGCACGCTCGCCGAGTGGGAGGTCGGCCTGCGCATCCACCGCAGCCAGACGAGCCTCTGGGCCGACTTCGAAGACCTGGCGGATGTCTCGGAGCCGGCGCTCGCCTGGCGGCACACGGTGGCCGGGCTGGAGCACGGCGAGATCGAGCCGGTCGAGCCGCCGGCCGGGTTGGCGCTTCCGCTTCGCCCGTACCAGCTCGCGGGATTCCGGTGGCTCGCATTCCTCTGGCAGCACGGGCTCGGCGGCGTCCTGGCCGACGACATGGGCCTCGGCAAGACGGCCCAGGCGCTGGCGCTCGTGGCGCACGCCGTCGAGCATTCCGGCGGTCGAGTAGCGCCGCAGGCGTCGCGTATCGAGACCCGGGCGAGCGGTCTCGATACGCGTCCGGCTGCGCAGGGCGCCACTCGACCACCGGAGGGGGCGCCGTTCCTCGTGGTGGCGCCGACGTCGGTCGCGTCGAACTGGGTGAGCGAGGCGGCGCGCTTCACCCCCGGTCTTCGTGTGGCGACCGTCACCGCGACCGAGGCACGGCGCCCGGGCCGCATCGTCGAGGCCGCGGCATCCGCCGATCTCGTGATCACCACCTACGCGGTGCTGCGTCTCGAGGCGTCGGCGTTCGCAGCGCTCGAATGGGGCGGACTCGTGCTCGATGAGGCGCAGTTCGTGAAGAACGCCGCCACGAAGGTGCACCAGGCGGCCCGCGACATCCGTGCGCCGCTCAGGCTCGCCGTCACCGGAACCCCGGTCGAGAACAACCTGTCGGAGCTGTGGGCGCTGCTCGGCATCGTGGCGCCCGGGCTGTTCCCGTCGCGCAGAGCCTTCGACGAGCGCTACCGGCGGCCGATCGAGGAGGATGGCAACGTCGAGCGGCTCGAGCGCCTGCGCAGGCGCATCCGCCCGCTCATGCTGCGCCGCACGAAGGAGTTCGTTGCGCCCGAACTGCCGCAGAAGCAGGAGCAGGTGCTGAGGGTCGACCTGCACCCCCGGCACCGGCGGCTCTACGACACCATGCTGCAGCGTGAGCGGCAGAAGCTGCTCGGACTCCTCGACGACCTCGACCGGCAGCGCTTCATCGTGTACCGATCGCTCACACTGCTGCGCATGCTCGCGCTCGACGCGACGCTGATCGACGAGTCCCGCTATGCCGGGTACGCCTCGGCGAAGCTCGACGCGCTGGCTGAGCAGCTCGACGACGTGCTCGCCGAGGGACATCGTGCCCTCGTGTTCAGCCAGTTCACGTCGTTCCTCGGGCGGGCAGCCGACCGGTTGGATGCCGCGGGCGTGCCGTTCGCGTACCTCGACGGCACCACACCCGCTCGCCACCGCGACGCGCAGATCGCCCGGTTCCGTGGCGGCGAGGCATCCGTGTTCCTCATCAGTCTCAAGGCCGGCGGCTTCGGACTGAACCTGACCGAGGCCGACTACGTGTTCCTGCTCGACCCGTGGTGGAATCCCGCCAGCGAAGATCAGGCCGTCGATCGTGCGCACAGGATCGGCCAGACGAAGCAGGTGATGGTGTATCGGCTCGTCGCGGCCGACACCATCGAGGAGAAGGTCATGGCGCTGAAGGCGCGCAAGGGTGAGCTGGTCGCATCATTGCTCGATGACGACGGCGGTGCGCTCGCGCTCGACGAGCCCCTCGGCGCCGACGACCTGCGGGCGCTGCTGGGGGACTGAGCCTCAGAGGATGTTGCGATCGCGTCGGCGCGATCGGGGCTCGTCGAGTCCCATCATCACGCGCGTGCGCTTGCGCTCGATGATGATGAACAGGGCGCCGACCGCCCACAGCGGGACCTGGGTGAGGAACGCGATCCGGAACGCATCGAGGCTGTACGTGTCAGGTGAGCCGGCGCCCAGCCAGTTCATCGCGAGGCCGATGAAGAGGATCGCGAGCAGCGCCGCGAGGAAGCCGCCCACGTTCACGATGCCCGACGCCGTGCTGAGCCGATGCCTCGGGTTGAACGTGCGCGCGTGGTCGAAGCCGATCATCGAGGCGGGGCCGCCCGTGGCGAGGGCGAAGGCGAGCACGAACAGGAGCCAGAGCGGCGCGGGTTCGGGCCACGCGATGACGATGAGCCACACGGCCGCTTGGATGGCGATGATCGGCAGCACCAGCAGCTTCGACCGACGCATCGGATGCCGGCTGGAGAGCGCGCCGATCACCGGACCGATCGCCATGCCGAAGACGACGTACACGCTGAAGAGGAGCGACGCGACGGCCGCGGAGAGCCCTTGCCCGATGGTGAGGAACGGGAAGCCCCAGAGCAGGATGAAGGCCGTACCCGAGAACGGGGTCGCGAAGTGCGACCAGAACGCGAGTCGTGTTGCGGGATGGCCCCACGACTCGCGGAAGCCTTCGCGCAGGTCGGCCGCGGAGGTGACGACACGCATGGCGCCCGTCGTCGTGTCGACCGAAACGTCGGCGTGCCGGCCGGGAGGTCGGTTGCGGATCACCGCGAAGGTCAGGATGGTGAACAGCACGCCGAGGCCGGCGAGGCTGCCGAACGCGACCGTCCACGTGGTGGCGTGCAGCAGCGCCGCGATGGGCAGGATCGCCAGGAGCTGCCCCGACTGTCCGATGATGCCGGTGAGCTGCACGAGGAGCGGCGCCTGCCGCTCGGGGAACCACACGGCGACGACGCGCAGCACGCTCGGGAAGACCGCCGCGTCGCCGGCACCGAGCAGCATGCGAGCGAAGATCGCCGTGCCGACGTCGGGTGCGAACGCCATCACGAGCTGCCCGATCGCCATCAGGAGCATGCCAGCGGTGATGATGGGGCGGGCACCGTACCGGTCGAGCAGCACGCCGACCGGGATCTGCATGGCGCCGTAGACGGCCAGCTGGATGACCGCGAACATCGACAGTGTCGCGGCATCCGCGTCGAATCGCACGGCCGCATCGACACCGACCGCTGACAGCGACGTGCGGTTCGTGACCGACAGCACGTACGCGGCGACGCCCACGCCGTACACCAGCCACAGACGCCACGGGCGCACGGATGAGGGGGCTGACGTCACGGAACCTTCAGGAGAGCGGCCGGGGAGGAACAGGTGACGGTGGCATCTGCTTGGCGCCGCCGCCCGTCCAGCCTAGCGACCGGGTCGCGCGGAACCACTGGGCGCAGAGGATCGCGATGATCGCGAGCGCCACGAGGTCACCGCCGTAGTACATGATCAGGCCCGCAGCCTCGGCCTCGGCCACGGGCACCCCCGGGTGCGGCACCGAGTACACGAGCTTCGCGAGGATGGCGTGCGCCGCGAGCACCGCAGCCAGCACGATGGCGCGCAGGCGGAACGACGTCCGGCGGTGCGACGGGTCGATGCCCACGATCGCCGCGGTGAACAGGTACCCCACGATGAGGAAGTGCACGAGCACGAGCTCGTGGATGAGCGGGGCATGCAGGAGTTCGCCGAAGGCGGGCGTGCCGTAGACGAGCCAGAGTGAGCCGACGGATGCCACGGCGGTCGTCACGGGATGGGCCACGATCGCGACCGGCGCGCTCCGCAGCAGGCGGGCGAGGCGTCGCGCGGGGACGACGGGCAACGTCCGCAGCGCGAGCGTCACGGGTGCGGCCAGCACGAGCAGCAGGGGAGCGACTATGCCGACGAGCAGATGCGCCGTCATGTGCGCCGGCAACTCGTGACGTGCGGCACCGGCGAGGGGCCCGAGGAAGGCGGCCGCGGCGGCGACGACGCCGCCGACCCACGCGACGGTGCGGTGGGCCGGCCACGGCCGTCGCCGGTGCTTCCGGTTCGAGACCACCGCGGCGACGTAGAGCACGAGGGCCAGCGCGAACGGCAGCACCAGCTCGTGGCTCAGACCCCCGCCGCCGTGCTCATGCATGCCGCTCACCCGCCGTTGCCCGTTCATCGCCGGTTCGACGCGCCGCCGCGATCGTGACGATCACGCCCACCGCGAGCAGCACGAGGCCCGAACCGATCCACGCCAGGTCGTACGGCAGCAGCTCGACGTCGTACCGTACCTGGTGCACGCGCAGGACCTTGTGGTGGATCAGGCCGTCCCACACCTGGAAGAGCCCGAGCCCGACGACCACTCCCGCCCACGCGGATGCCGCAGAGAATCCTTCGCGGCGCCGGGCGTCGAACAGGAGGAAGAAGCCTCCGACCAGCGCGAACAGCTCGGCCGCGTGCAGGATGCCGTCGGAGATGAGCCCGATGGCGGGTGTCGCCCGGTCGAAGAAGTGGTGCCACGCGAGCAGCTGGTGGAACACGATCTCGTCGATCGCCGCCATCACGGCGACGCCGATGAGGAATCCCGCCCAGTACGCCCGCTCGCGCAGTACCGCTCCGAAGCCGGCGCGTCGTCCGTTCGTCAGTGGATCACTCCTTCTTCAGCGCGTCTTGGATGCCCCCGGCCGCCTTCTCGACGATGTTCGGCAGTTCGGTCGTGCCGTACATCCGCGAATCGGGATGTGTCGGCGGCGGCATGGGGGCACTGGTCGTCGGACCCTCGTGATAGGTGAACTCGCCCTTGCCGTCGGGCGTCGGCCCAGCCGCCCACGATCCCTCGGCGGCCGTCGCGCCGTCGCTGAAGTTGAGGTACTGGTACGCGACGTCGCGCTCCTCCTTCGACAGGGGGAAGTTGCTCGGCACCGGCAGGTCTTCGGCGCCCTCGGATCGAAGCTCCGAGGCGGCCTGCAGCCACTGGTTCTGGTGCATCGTATCGCGCGCGAGGAGGAACGAGAGGAGGTCCCTCACGCCGTGGTCGTCGGTCATGTGGTACAGGCGAGCCACCTGCAGGCGGCCCTGCATCTCGGCATTCGCGTTGGCGGTGAAATCGGCGAGCAGGTTGCCGCTCGCCGTGATGTAACTGCCCTGCCAGGGGTTGCCGTTGCTGTCGACGGCGCGTGCGCCGGCTCCGGCCACGATCGCGTGCTGCACGTCCATGCCGCCCACGACCGCGGCGACGGTCGGGTCGTCCTGTACGGCATCCTTCGTGATGCCGAGCGGGGCCTTCTCGAGCAGTTGCGCGATCATGATCGCCAGCATCTCGACATGGCCCATCTCCTCGGCGCCGATACCGTAGACCAGGTCGCGGTACTTGCCCGGGATGTGCATGTTCCACGCCTGGAACTGGTACTGCAGGGCGACGGTGATCTCGCCGTACTGGCCGCCGAGCACCTCCTGCAGCTTGCGCGCGTACACGGCGTCCGGGGCATCCGGTGTCGCCTTGTGCTGGAGCTCCTGTCGATGGAAGAACATGGGCTTCCCGTCCAATCACCCCTGCGTCGCAACTCGGGTACGCCACGGTGGCGCGTCGGCAGGGTCCGGCAAGTCAACGTGAGAACACCGGGCGCCGCAGCGGGGTTACATCGGGACCGGTGACGTGCCACAATGCCGGCCGCGCCGAAGGCCTCGCCCGTGCCGTGCGACGGCGACGGCCGGCCACTCACGTGGCCGGCCCGTCACGATGTGCGTGTGCCTACAGCTCGCCCGCAGCAGCCTCGGCGTCGACCTTCGCCGCGAGCTCGGCCTCGAGCCGCGCGCCCGACGGCGTCGGCACGTCGCCGAGGGCGAGGGCCTCCTCGGCGTCGAAGTCGTAGGCCGCCTGCTCGAACTGCGAGTTGTACAGGCGCCAGTAGGCACCCTTCGCCGCGATGAGCTCGTCGTGCGTGCCCTTCTCGACGATGTCGCCGTGCTCCATCACGAGGATGAGGTCGGCATCGCGGATCGTCGAGAGGCGGTGCGCGATCACGAACGAGGTGCGTCCCTCGCGCAGCGCCGCCATCGCATGCTGCACGAGCAGCTCGGTTCGGGTGTCGACGGAGGAGGTCGCCTCGTCGAGGATCAGCACCGACGGCTGGGCGACGAACGCGCGGGCGATCGTGATGAGCTGCTTCTCGCCCGCCGACACGTTCGACGCCTCCTCGTCGAGCACGGTCTCGTAGCCGTCGGGCAGGGAGTGCACGAATCGATCGACGTACGTCGCGCGCGCGGCCTCGAGGATCTCCTCGTCGGTCGCGTCCTCACGTCCGTATCGGATGTTCTCGCGAATGGTTCCGGCGAACAGCCACGGGTCCTGCAGCACCATGCCGGTACGCGCGCGCACGTCGTGCCTCGTGAGCTCGGCGATGTCCTGCCCGTTCAGCAGGATGCGACCGCCGTCGAGCTCGTAGAACCGCATGATGAGGTTCACGAGCGTCGTCTTGCCGGCACCCGTGGGTCCGACGATCGCGACCGTCTGGCCCGGCTCGACGCGGAACGACAGGTCTTCGATCAGCGGCCGCTCGGGCGTGTACGAGAACGAGACGTTCTCGAACACGATCGTGCCGTCGCCGTCGACCGGCGGGGGAGCGTCGGCCGCATCGGGCTCCTGCTCGTCGGCGTCGAGCAGTTCGAAGACCCGCTCGGCCGAGGCCGTTCCGGACTGCACTACCGCGGCCATGCCGCCCAGCTGCGCGAGCGGCTGGGTGAACTGCTGCGAGTACTGGATGAACGCCTGCACGTCACCGAGGCGGAGCTGCCCGCTCGCGACCATGAGGCCGCCGAGCACGGCGATGCCGACGTACGTCAGGTTGCCGATGAACATCATGCCGGGCATGATCATGCCCGCCAGGAACTGGGCCTTGAACGCCGCCTCGTACAGCTCCTCGTTCTCGGCGCGGAACTTCTCGCTCGAGTCCTTCTCGCGACCGAAGACCTTGACGAGCGCGTGACCCGAGAACGACTCCTCGACGCGCGCGTTCAGTCGCCCGACCTTCTTCCACTGGATGCCGAAGGCCGCCTGCGACTTCGGCCCGATGAGGCCGAAGATGACGCCCATGAGCGGCAGCGACACCAGGGTGACGAGCGCGAGCTGCCACGAGATCGAGAACATCATGATGATCACGCCGACCACGGTGAGCACGCTCGTGAGCGCACTCGACAGCGATTGCTGCATCGTCTGGGTGATGTTGTCGATGTCGTTCGTGACCCGGGAGATCAGCTCGCCCCGCTGCGTGCGGTCGAAGTAGCTCAGGGGAAGGCGGTGCACCTTCGCCTCGACGTCTTCGCGCAGGCGCCACATCGCCCGCACCATGATGACGTTGATCACGTACCCCTGGATCCACGACAGCACGGATGCCACGACGTACAGCAGCAGCACGATGATCACGACCTGGCTGAGCCGAACGAAGTCGATGCCCTCGCCCGGCGTGAGCGTCGCTGCTTCGACGATGTTCGCCAGGTCGTTCTGGCCCTGTGCACGGAGGCCCTCGACGACCTGCGCCTGCGTCACGCCCGCGGGCAGCTGCAGCGAGATGAAGCCCTCGAAGATGATGTTCGTGGCCTCGGCCAGCACCTTCGGCGCGATGACCGTGAGCACGACGCCGATGGCGCCGAGCAGCGAGACGAACGCGAACGACCACTTCCACGGGGCGAGCAGCCCGAGCATGCGGCGGAAGCTCACGCCGAAGTTCTGCGCCTTGCCCGGCTTCACGCTGTCCCAGTCGCCGGAGTTGAGGCGAGCCTGCTCGGCCAGTTCGGCCTCGATGCGCTCTTCCTCGGTCAGCTCCTGGGGCTCGGGCTGCCGCCCGTTGGCGCGAGCCCGGCCCCGGCCGCGGCCGCCGCCGGCGTCGCGGTTCTTCGTGTCGGTGCTCATGCCGTGGCCTCCACCCCGAGCTGGGATTCGACGATCTCGCGATAGGTCTTCGACGTCTCGAGCAACTCGTCGTGCGTGCCCAGGCCGACCATGCCGCCGTCTTCGAGCACGATGATGCGGTCGGCGTCGGTGATCGTCGAGACGCGCTGCGCGACGACGATCTTCGTCACGTCGGGCAGCTCTCGCCACAACGCCTGTCTCAGACGCGCGTCGGTGGTGAGGTCGAGCGCCGAGAACGAGTCGTCGAACACGAGGATGTCGGGGTTGTGCACGATCGCGCGCGCGATCGCGAGCCGCTGGCGCTGCCCGCCCGAGACGTTCGTGCCGCCCTGGGAGATCCGCGCGTTGAGGCCGCCCTCCATCTCGGCGACGAAGTCGCGGCCCTGCGCGATCTCGAGCGCGTGCCAGAGCTCGGCATCGGTGGCGTCTTCACGACCGAATCGCAGGTTGGATGCCACGGTGCCGGCGAACAGGAACGGACGCTGCGGCACGAGGCCGATCGTCTTCCACAGGCGGTCGAGGTCGGCCTGGCGCACGTCGACGCCGTTCACCCGGACCGAGCCGCCGGTGGCATCGAAGAGCCGCGGGATCAGCGACACGAGCGTGGTCTTGCCGGCGCCCGTGGACCCCACGACGGCCACGGTCTCGCCCGGGTCCGCGCGGAAGGTGATGCCCGCGAGCACGGGGTGCTGGGCACCCGGGTAGGCGAACTCGACGTCGCGGAACTCGACCGTGCCCGGCTCGGGGAACTCGGTGATCGGGTTCTCGGGGCGGTGAAGGGTCGACTCGCTGGCGAGCACCTCGCTGATGCGCTCGGCCGACACCGCAGCCCTCGGGATCATGATCGTCGTGAACGCGGCCATGAGCACGCCGCTCAGGATGATGCCCACGTACTGCATGAATGCGAAGAGCGTGCCGATCTGCACGCCGCCCTCGTCGACCTCGATCGCACCGAACCAGATGACGCCGATGACGGTGACGTTGAGCACCAGCATGAAGAGCGGGAAGAGCGTGATGAAGAGCGTGCCCACGCGCCGGCCGACATCCATGATGTCGGTGTTGGCGACCCGGAAGCGGCCCTCCTCGATCGCCTCGCGCACGAACGCCCGGACGACCCGGATGCCGGTGAGCTGCTCGCGCAGGATGCGGTTCACGGCGTCGAGCCGCTTCTGGTAGAGCCGGAACAGCGGCACCATCAGCAGGATGACGAAGCTCGCCACCACGAGGATCGTGCCGACCGATGCCCAGATCAGCCAGCTGAGCCCGACGTCTTGGCGCAGCGCCATGACGATGCCGCCGATCGCGAGCAGCGGCGCGCTCACGAGCATGGTGGCGCCCGTCATCGCGAGCATCTGCACCTGCTGCACGTCGTTCGTGTTGCGCGTGATGAGCGACCCCGGCCCGAACTGCGACACCTCGCGCTCGGAGAAGGCGCTGACCTTGTCGAAGACGTCGTTGCGGATGTCGCGGCCGACCCGCATGGCCGCCTTGGCGGCGAAGTACGTCGCGATGATCGCGGCGGTGATCTGCCCGAGCGAGATCGCGAGCATGAACGCGCCGGTCGACCAGATGTAGCCCGTGTCACCCTTCGCGACGCCCTCGTCGATGATGTCGGCGTTGAGGCTCGGAAGGTAGAGGGAGCCGAGTGCGGACGCGAACTGGAACACCAGCACGCCCAGCAACAGCCATCGGTAGGGCTTCAGATAGCGGAGGAGCAGTTTTCCGAGCATGGGACTCCGAGATCGAACGAGGTGTGAGGGATGTGAGACGCGGGGGACGACGCGTGGTGCAGGGTCGGGCGGGAGGCCCGGCGATGCACCCGTCAAGTCTGCATCCAAGCGGATGCCTCCGACATCCTTCGCTCGGGGGATATCGCTGAGAGCGCAATCACGCTGCCGACGGGTCGGCTGTCCATCGCAGAATGGACGGCGGAGGTCGAGGATGCCCGAGACGCACGAGGTCCTGAACCAGGCGCCGCCCCGCGAGGGCGTCGACGAGTACGCGGCGAACGTGCCGCTCGTCGAGGCGGTGGCGAGATGGGGGCGCGGTGGCGGCTCCGGAGCGTCGGCGCTGCACGACGTGGGCCGGCTCGTCGGCACCGCGGGGTTCCAGCACGATGCCGAGCGCGCGAACACGCATCCGCCGGTGCTGCACACGCACGACCGCTGGGGCGGCCGCATCGACGAGGTCGAGTACGACGACGCGTACCACCGCATCATGACCGCGGCGATCGGCGCAGGCGCGCACACGTCGGCCTGGGCGGATCCCGGCCCGGGTGCGAACGTCGACCGGGCCGCGGCGTTCTTCCTCTTCGCCCAGGTCGAGCCCGGCCACGCCTGCCCGGTGTCGATGACGCACTCGGCGGTGCCGGTGCTCGAGCTCGCAGCATCCCGATTGCGAGACGAGTGGATGCCGCGGCTGCTGAGCCGCGAGTACGAGCCGGGTCTCGGGGGAAGCGGTCTCGAGACGGCTGCTGCGCTGCCTCCTCGACCCGCAGCGGGGGCGCTCATCGGCATGGCCATGACCGAGAAGCAGGGCGGATCCGACGTGCGGGCCAACACGACCCGTGCCGAGCCCGCCGGCGGCGACGGCCCCTGGGGCCGCGAGTTCCGGCTGGCGGGCCACAAGTGGTTCTGCAGCGCGCCCATGAGCGACGCGTTCCTCGTGATCGCGCAGGCGCCGGGCGGGCTCAGCTGCTTCTTCGTGCCGCGCGTGCTGCCCGACGGCTCACGGAACGTGTTCCGCATCCAGCGGCTGAAGGACAAGCTCGGCAACCGGTCGAACGCGTCGAGCGAGGTCGAGTTCGAGGGCACGAGCGGGTGCCTCGTCGGCGAGGAGGGCCGCGGCGTCGCCACGATCGTGCAGATGGTGACGCGCACGCGGCTCGACTGCGTCATCGGCAGCGCGGCCGGCATGCGGCAGTCGGTGGCCGAGGCGGCGTGGCACGTGCGCCATCGCAGCGCATTCGGGGCGCTGCTCGTCGACCAGCCGACGATGGCGGCGGTCGTCGCCGACCTGGCGCTCGAGTCCGAGGCGGCGACACTGACCGCGATGCGCCTGGCCCGGGCCTACGACGACGACGCCTCGGGCACGGAGGTCGCATTCCGGCGCCTCGCCACGGCCGTGTCGAAGTACTGGGTGTGCAAGCGTGGACCGGGCCACGCCTACGAGGCGCTCGAGTGCCTCGGCGGCAACGGCTACACCGAGGCGTTCCCGCTCGCGCGCCGCTACCGCGAGCAGCCGCTGCTCGCGATCTGGGAGGGCTCGGGCAACGTCATCGCCCTCGACGTGCTGCGCGTGCTCGCGCGGGAGCCCGAGTCGTTCGAGGCGTTCTTCGAGGTGGTCGGGGCGGCGACCGGCGAGCACGCCGCGTTCGACCTGGCGCTCGCCGAGGCGCGGTCGGTTGTGACCGAGGTGGCGACGGATGCCGCGGGCGCCGCCGCCCGGGCGCGGGAGCTCACCGAACGGCTGGCCCTCGTGCTGCAGGCCTCGCTGCTCCTGCAGCATTCGCCGGTCGCAGTCGCCGACGGATTCGTGCGCACGCGCCTCGAGGGCGGCGGCGGCACGCAATACGGTGCCCTTCCCCCGGGCGTCGACACGACGGCGATCCTCGCGCGGGCGTGAGGCCGCGGCATCGGCCTGTGCCGGCGGGTTCGGGTGCGGCGATGCTCGCGCGGGCCTGAGGCCGCGGCATCGGCTGTTCCGCGGGTGCGGCTCCTCGCGCGGGCCTGAGGCCGCGGCATCCACCCCTGCCGGCGGAGCCATTCCGTCCGTGATGATCTCGTGACGACCCGTACCCGGCCCGACGACTGCCTTCGTTCTTCGCGCTCGGTGCCGAAGTGCCGGAGTGCCGAAGTGCCGGAGATTCGCGAGAGGAAATGGTTCTCGGATCGGTGCGCGAATGTACGGCTCCGTTGTCTGCGACGGCTGCGCCTCTGGTGCCGGGCGGCGCCCGGCGGGAGGATGTGGAGCATGCGCAGGATCACGGTGAACAACAACGTCTCGCTCGACGGCGTCATGCAGGCGCCGATGGCGCCCGACGAGGACACGCGCGGGGGCTTCCGCCACGGCGGCTGGGCGGTCGCGGGCAGCGACGAGGCGCTCGCCGCCGAGATGGGCGTCGGCACGGACTCCGACGGCGCCCTGCTGTTCGGCCACCGCACGTACCGCACCATGGCCTCGTTCTGGCCTCACCAGACCGACGGCAACCCGTACACCGAGTACATGAACCGCGTCGAGAAGTACGTGACCTCGTGGAACGCCGCGACGCAACTGGACTGGCAGAACTCGACGCTCCTCGCGGGCGATGCGGTCGACACCGTCCGCACGCTCAAGGATTCCGACGGCCCCGATCTCACGATCCTCGGCAGCGGTCAGCTCCTCCGCACCCTGGCGTCGGCCGGGCTCATCGACGAGTACGTGCTCATCATCCATCCGGTCGTCCTCGGCTCGGGCACTCGCCTGTTCGGCGACACGCATCAACAGCTCGAGCTCACCCGCAGCGTGACGACCCCGAAGGGCGTGACCGTCGCACACTACCGAGCCGCGTGAACCGGGCGGCGCGGGCCCGGGATGATCACGCGCCGGCGACGAATCGCTCGAGCGCATCGAGGGCCGGACGCTGGCCCTTCACGAGCCGTTCGCGAGCGACGTCGAGCCGGAACCACGCCGCCGCATCGAACTCGGGGAACGACTGCCGACGCCCCGACCTCGGCGGCCACTCGATCTCGAACAGGTTGCTGTCGATCTCGCTCGCGTCGAAGTCGGACTCGCCCGCGAACACCGCCACGACCTTGCCCGACGCGTACCTGAACGCGCCGAGCTCGATGTACGGCACGTCGGGTGCGGGTCGGCCCAGCTCCTCCTCGAACTCGCGCAGCGCCGCGACGAGCGGATCCTCGTCGGTGTACGTGCCCTTCGGGATGGACCACGCGGCCACCTCCTTGCCACGCCAGAACGGCCCGCCCATGTGCCCGAGCAGCACCTCGAGCGCGCCGTCGCGCCGGAAGAGCAGGACGCCCGCACTCGTCTCCGCCATGTGGAAACGCTAGCGCCGACCCGCCGGCTGCGGCTCATCGCATCCAGACGAACGGCGGATGCCCCGCCACGACCTCTCGCGACACGACGAGCCCGGCGAGCCGCACGGCGCCGTCGAGCGGGCTGCCCGCCGGCGCGACCAACTCGGCGTGCGGCGCGAGCCGGGCGAACTCCCGCTCGAACGCAGCGGCGAACACGCCACCCGCCGAGAAGACGCCTCCCGTCCCGGCCGCCAGCGGCGGGATCCCGGGGTCGAGGGCGGCGGCGAGGGTGGCGGCGACCCCGGCGCCCGCCCGTCGCATGATGTCGGATGCCACGGGGTCGTCCGAATCCGCGAGCCCGGCGACATCCGCCGCGAACTCCGCGAGCAGCGCGGCCCGGTCGGGCCGGCCGAGCAGCTGCCCGGGCCACGACGGCGCGGAGCCGAACCGTTCGACCGCCGCCGCGAGGAGTGCCGCGGCATCCGTCGTCACGCCGTCGTGGGTGCGGATGGCGGCCTTCAGGCCCTCGATGCCGATCCACGCGCCCGAGCCGCGGTCGTCGAAGAGGTGGCCCCATCCGCCGACGCGCTTCCATCGCTCGCCGAGGTCGGTGCCGATCGCGATCGCGCCAGTGCCGACGGCGACGACGGCACCGCCGCGTCCGCCGAGCGCGCCGAGATGCGCCGTCACGGCATCCACGGCCAGAGCGACGGATGCCCCGCCGGCGGCGGCCGCGAGGCGCTCGAGCCCCGCGACCGGATCGGAGACGAGAGATGCCAGCCCGGTGGCACCGACGCCGACCGCCGCGATCGCGGCATCCGGCCGCTCGAGACGCACCGCCTCGATGAGCGACGCGGCGACGTCGAGCACCGTCGAGCCGCCGGAGTCGACGCTGACGCGTGCGCCGTCGAAGCGTTGCCGCTCGTCGGGGGAGGTCGTCGTGAACCGTTCGAGCGCCGCGCGGGACCCGGTTCCGCCCACGTCGATGCCGAGAATCCAGCCCGATGACGTATCGTGCCTCGTCGGGTCGACCGCCGACGGGCCGGGGTTCGGGGCGGTGCTCACGACGAGAGCCTACGCGGGTCGCGTCGGCCCGTATTCGAGTGTTCGGAAGTTTGTTGCAAAAAAGAAATCGTTGACGAATACTACTTCCAGAGTCACATTCCCCGGCGCCGTCGTGCGCCATCGAGCGATGTTCAACGAGGAGACATCCATGAAGAAGCGATTGCTGCCCATCGCCGTGCTCGCCACGGCCGCACTGGGACTCACCGCGTGCGCCGGCGGTTCGAACAACGAGAGTGGCGATGTCAGCGCCGAGGGCGAGACCCTGAACGTCTGGATCATGGACGGGACGAACCCCGACTCCGAGGCCTTCTTCGACGAGGTCGGTGCGGCCTTCACCGAGGAGACCGGCGCGGAGCTCAACGTCGAGTTCGTGCAGTGGGCGGATGCCCACGACCGCTTCGTCACGTCGATCGCGGGCGGCACGACTCCCGACGTGGCCGAGACCGGCACGACCTGGACCGCCGAGTTCGCCGACGCGGGCGCGCTCGCACCGATCGGCGACTTCGTCGACGACGATGAGCTCGCCGACGACCTCGTCGACGGGCTCGTGGAGTCGGGCACCTACGACAGGGAGCTCTACGGCATGCCCTGGTACGCGGGCGTTCGGTCGCTCGTGTACCGCTCCGACATCTTCGACGAGCTCGGTCTCGCCGCGCCGACCAGCTGGGACGAGATCGTCGCGGCGGGCGAGGCGATCAAGGCCGCGCACCCCGAGATGATGGCCTTCGCGGTTCCGGGTGACGCCGAGTTCCTGGTCTACCCGTGGGTCTGGGGAGCCGGCGGCGAGGTGTCCGAGCAGGACGGCGACGCCTGGAAGTCGGGCCTCGCGAGCTCGGAGTCGCAGGAGGGCGTGCAGTTCTACACCGACCTCGCCCTGAAGCACGGCTTCTCCTCGGCCGGTGCCACGACGTGGAAGGAGACCGACGTCCTCGACAACTTCGCACAGGGCAACATCGCGATGGCGCTCATGGGCTCGTGGACCCCGTCGGCGATCGTCGAGAAGAACGCCGAACTCGAGGGCAAGTTCGCCGCGGCACCGATCCCCGGCAAGGACGGCGGGATCGCGCCGTCGGTGCTCGGCGGCTCCCACCTCTCGATGTTCGAGACCGCGGAGAACAAGGAGCTCGCGTGGGAGTTCATCAAGCTCATGACGACCGGCGAGTTCGCCGAGCAGTGGGGTCAGCAGACCGGGTACTTCCCGGGCCAGCAGTCCCTGCTCGCCGAGACGATGGAGTCGGATGACCCGCTCGTCACGCCGTTCGCCACGCAGATGGTCGACGGTGGCGGTGCCGTGCCGGTGACGCCGAAGTTCGGGGCCGTGCAGGCGAAGAAGACGACGAACACTGCCATCCAGGCGATCCTCTCCGGGCAGAAGACGGTCGAACAGGCCATGACGGATGCCGCGGCGGAGATGGACGAGATCATGAACGGCAACTGAGTTCGTGACCTCGACGATCCAGGCACCGCAGGTCGCGCGGGGGGCGGAGTCCCCCCGCGCGGCCGGCGGGCCCGTGCAGCGGCGGAATCCGCTCGTGCGCTCGCGACCGTGGCTGCTGCTGGCACCCGCGCTCGCCGTGCTCGCGGTGCTGCTGCTCTGGCCGCTCGTGCGCGTCTTCCTGTTCTCGCTGCAGGACTACGGCCTGCGCGAGATCGTGTCGGGCGAGCCGAACTGGATCGGCTTCGACAACTATGTCGAGGTCTTCACCGACCCCACCCTGTGGACCGTCGTCCTGCCGAACACCGCGGGCTTCGCGGCGCTCGCCGTGGCGGGCACCGTCGCCCTCGGCACCGCGGTCGCCGTGCTCATGGCGTCGCTCGGAACGTTCTGGCGCACGATCGTCGGCAGCGCGATCATGGTGGCATGGGCCATGCCGGCGGTCACCGGCACGTACGTCTGGGTGTGGATCTTCGATGCCGACCGGGGCATCTTCAACGAGACCCTCCAGGCGCTCGGGCTCCAGGACGAGCCCGTCAACTGGTTCACGAACCGATACACGTTCTACGCGATCGTGCTGCTGAACGTCATCCACCACGGCTTCCCGTTCGTGGCCATCACCATCCTCGCGGGCCTGCTCGGCGTGCCGAAGGAGATGCTCGAGGCCGCCGAGATGGACGGGGCCGGCGCCTGGCGCCGCTTCTGGCGCATCATCGTGCCCAACCTGAAGCAGGTGTTCACCGTGGTGATCATCCTGTCGACCATCTGGGACTTCAAGGTCTTCGCGCAGGTCTACCTGATGCCGGGCGGCGCGGGCTCGAACCGCGAGGCGCTGAACCTCGGCGTCTGGTCGTACGTCGAGTCCTTCGGCCAGAACCGCTACGGCTTCGGCTCGGCGATCGCCGTGCTCCTGACCGTGCTGCTGCTCATCATCACTGTCATCTACGTGCGCACCATGCTGAAGGAGGAGGAGCTGTGAACCGCAAGACGCGCTTCGCGGCGCTGAAGGCCGTGCTCGTCGCGCTGCTGCTCGCGTTCACGCTCTTCCCCGCGTTCTGGATGCTCTCCAGTGCGTTCGACGCCAAGGCGGGCGCGGGCGGCCAGACCCTCGTGCCGCGCGAGTTCACGTTCGACAACTTCACCTACGTGCTCACCGAGGGCGGCTTCGACGTCTTCCTCCGCAACTCCGCCATCGTCGCGGTGGTGACCGTGCTCGCCAGCGCGGTGCTCGCCCTGCTCGCCTCGGTCGCCGTCGCCCGCTTCCGGTTCACGTTCCGCACGTCGGTGCTGCTCATGATCCTCATCGTGCAGATGGTGCCGCTCGAGGCGCTCGTGATCCCCCTCTTCGTGCAGGTGCGCGACCTCGGCATGCTGAACACGCTGCTCGGCCTCATGGTGGTCTACGTCGCGCTGTCGCTGCCGTTCGGCATCTGGATGCTCCGGGGCTTCGTCGCCGCGGTCCCGATCGAGCTCGAGGAGGCGGCGTACATCGACGGCGCCAGCTGGGGCCGGATGTTCCGGTCGGTGCTGCTGCCCCTCGTGATGCCCGGCCTCGTCGCGACATCCGTCTTCTCGTTCATCACCGCCTGGAACGAGTTCATCTTCGCGATGACCCTGCTCGGCGGGGCGTCCGAGAACTACACCGTCGCCATCGGGCTCAAGCAGTTCTTCGGCGAGCACACCAATGAGTGGGGTTACATCATGGCCGCCTCCACGATCATCACGATTCCCGTCATGATCTTCTTCGTCGTCGTGCAGCGGCGGCTCTCGGCGGGTCTCGTCGCGGGAGCGGTGAAGGGATGAGCGCCGCCGACGACCCCACGCTGCGCGCGCTCGTGGGCGGCGTGCTCTGGCCCGGGTACCTCGGGCACGACGTGCCCGACTGGCTGCGTCGAGAGATCGGCGACGGCGGCCTCGCGGGCGCGGTGATGTTCTCGCAGAACCTCCCCGCCGGCGGTCGAGGAGCGCCCGGCGAAGCCGATGCCTCTGCTGGTCGAGGAGCGCCCGGCGAAGCCGATGCCTCTGCTGGTCGAGGAGCGCCCGGCGAAGCCGGACGCGTCTCGAGACCCGCGTTCCGCAACCTCCGCGACGACGTGCTCGTCGGCATCGACGAGGAGGGCGGCAACGTCACGCGACTCGAGGCGTCCACCGGCTCCACCCTGCCCGGAGCGGCCCAGCTCGGCTTCGTCGACGACACGGATGCCACGACCGCCGTCGGCCGCGAACTCGCGCGGCGTTCGCTCGCCGTCGGCGCGAACGTCGTGCTCGCTCCCGTCGCCGACGTGAACACCGATCCGCGCAACCCGGTGATCGGCGTCCGCGCGTTCGGCGACACCGCCGAGCTCGTCTCGCGGCACGTCGTGGCGGCCGTCCGCGGCATCCAATCGGCGGGCGCCGCGGCCTGCGTGAAGCACTTCCCCGGTCACGGCGACACGCACCTCGACTCGCACCTCGCGCTGCCGACCCTGCCGATCGACGCCGACGAGATCGAGCGGATGCACCTGCCGCCCTTCCAGGCGGCGATCGAGGCCGGTGTCGCGGCGATCATGACCGGCCACCTCGTGGTGCCCGAGTGGGGAGCTGCGCCCGCGACGTTGAACTCCGCGGTCCTCGCGCGGCTGCGGGGGATGGGCTTCGAGGGCGTCATCGTCTCCGACGCGCTCGACATGGCGGCGATCCGCGAGACCGTCGGCGCCGGCCCCGGAGCCGTGCAGGCCCTCCTCGCCGGCGCCGACCTGCTCTGCGTGGGCAATCCGCTGAACCTGGGCGACGCGGCAGCGCCCGACCAGGACGAACGCGACTTCCACGAGGTGCAGGCGGCCATCCTCGCGGCGCTCGACGACGGAACCCTTCCCGTCTCGGTGCTCGAGGCTGCCGCGGCCCGCGTACGGATCCTGGGTGGCTCGCTCGCCGGCGGCGGCCTCGACGGCGGGGCTGCGTGGGGCGATGACGAGCCCGGGCCGTTCGATGCGGCATCCGTCGCGCGTGCCGCCATCAGCATCGACGGCGACGTCGCTGCCGCACCTGGCCCGCGCATCGTGCTCGACCTTCGCGGCCGGCCGTCGATGGCGGTCGAGGGCGACACCGACCACGTCGCCCGTGCGCTCGCAGCCGGCGGCCGAACGGTGCGTGTGGATGTCGGCGCGATGACCGAAGTTGAACGAACTCGCGCGCTCGAGGAGGCGCTGGCGTTCCGCGCGCGGCGGCCTGTCGTCGTGCTCGTCGACGCCGTCGGGGTCGAAGGCGCCCAGGTCGATGCCGTCGCGCGGATCGCCGGCACCCGGCCCGACGCGGTGGTCGTCAACGTCGGCATGCCGAGCGGGCCGCTCGCGCTCCCCGCCATGCACCTGCGTGCCGGCAGCCGCCTCGCGGGGGAGGCCGCCGACGCCCAGCTCGCCGGCTCGCACGCCGACGCCGCGGCCACCGCGGGAAGCGCGAGCGCATGATCGTCTGCTCCCTGCAGTCGGGCACCTCCGCCGATGGCATCGACGTCGCGGTCGTCGACATCGCGCCCGTCGAGCAGCCGCGAAACGGCGGTTCCGATGCCGAATCGGCAGACCTGTCCATGCGGGTGCTCGACACCGACACCGTGCCGTGGTCACCCGAACTGCGTGAGCGCATCCTCCGCGCCGCTGAGGGCCGGCCGTTCACCGCGGGCGAGTTCTGCCGGCTCGACACCGACCTCGGCCAGGCGTTCGCCGAGGTCGCCGCGAGCTCGGTCGACGCCGTCGCATCGATGCCCGACCTCGTCGTGTCGCACGGCCAGACCCTCTTCCACTGGGTCGACGGGGGTCGGGCTCGGGGAACCCTGCAGCTCGGCGAGCCCGCGTGGATCGCTGAGCGCATCGGCGTTCCCGTGCTCTCGCACCTGCGCGCCGCCGACATCGCCGCCGGCGGTGAGGGGGCCCCGCTCATGGCGGTGTTCGACCGTGCCTGGCTCGGGGCCGAGGCCGCCGCGACAGGGCGTGCGCTCGCGACCGTGAACATCGGGGGCATCGCCAACGTGCAGGTGGTGCATCCCGACGGCGAGGTGACCGCCTTCGACAGCGGGCCCGGGAACGGGCTCGTCGACGCGGTGGTCGCGCGGCACACCGACGGTCGCATGGCCTTCGACGACGGCGGTCGCCTCGCGGCGTCGGGTCGCGTCGACGGCGGGCTCCTCGACGAGCTGCTGCGGCATCCGTACCTCGCGGCATCGCCGCCGAAGTCGACCGGTCGTGAGACGTTCGACGTCGGTGTCGTCGATCGCGCGGTCGCGGCATCCCGAACCGAAGCCATCGCCTTCGAGGACCTCGTCGCCACCCTCACCGAATTCACCGCCCGCACGATCGCCGAGGCGCTGCCCGCGGACGACGACGCGCCCCGATCGCTCGTCTGCTCGGGTGGCGGCGCCCTGAACCCCGAGCTGCTCGCCCGGCTCCGCGCGCACGCGGCCGATCGTGGCATCGCCGTCGAGTCGAGCGCCCGGCGCGGCATCGACCCGCTGTTCAAGGAGTCGCTGATGTTCGCGCTCCTCGGCTTCCTCAGCTGGCACGGCGTGCCCGCGCGGCTCTCGAGCGGCGGCCCGGGCGAACCGCGCGTGGCCGGGCGGTTCACGAGCGGTCGGATGCCGCTGCAGCTTCCGCCGCCGCTCGTCGGCGTCGCATCCGTCACCGTCGAAGGCACCGACCGCACTGTCGGCACAGAACGAGGGGGACCACCGCAATGAACCACACCGCACCGCACGAGTCGCTCCGCGATGTGCTCGGCGGACTCGCCACGGAGGGCGTGAACGAGACGCACCGCGACTTCGACCTGCTCGACACCGAGGCGCAGCTCGCCGCCATGCATGAGGAGAGCGCGCAGGCCGTGGCCGCGGTGACCGACGCGAGTCCCCAGGTGGCCGTGGCCGTCGACGCGATCGTGCCGCGGCTTCGCGCGGGCGGCCGGCTCGTCTACCTCGGCGCCGGAACGGCGGGCCGCATGGGCGTGCTCGACGCGAGCGAGATCCCGCCGACGTTCGGCACGGATCCGTCGCTCGTGGTCGGCCTCATCGCCGGCGGAGACGTCGCGCTTCGCACTGCCGTCGAGGACGCCGAGGACGACGCGGCGCTGGGGGCGGCCGACCTCGAGTCGATCGGGCTCACCGCCGCCGATGCGGTCGTCGGCGTCTCGGCGTCGGGCCGCACCCCGTATGTCGTGGGCGCGCTCGAATACGCGCGCGGCCTCGGAGCGCTCACCGTCGGACTCTCGTGCAACGCCGGTTCGCGCATCGGTGAGCTGGCGGATGTCGCGATCGAGACGGTGGTGGGCCCCGAGATCGTCGCGGGCTCGACCCGGCTGAAGGGCGGCACTGCGCAGAAGCTCGTGCTCAACGCGATCTCGACGATCGCGATGGTGCGCCTCGGCAAGGTGCACGGCAACCTCATGGTCGACGTGCAGGCGACGAACGCGAAGCTGCGGGCTCGCGCGGAACGCATCGTCATGCTTGCGACGGGGATCGACGCGGCCGCGGCATCCGCTGCCCTCGAATCGGTCGGCGGATCGGTGAAGGCGGCGATCCTCGTGACCCTTACTGGGGTGACGCCCGATGAGGCGATCGCTCGCCTCGCGGCGCACGATGGGGTGTTGCGTGATGCGCTCGCGAGCGCCCCTTCCGCCGACGTCGTCGTGGGGGCGCTCGAGGGATCGCCGCGCGCAGGGAGTGGCCCACGAACCGGTTCACGAGAGGAGACGGGTGGCGATGGCGCTTGACGTGCTCTCGACCGTGCGGCAGGCCCTGCCGCGGCTGAGCTCGTCGGAGGCGCGGGTGGCCGAGGCGATCATCTCCGACCCGACGATCGTCGTCGACCTGACGATCACCGATCTCGCGCAGCGCTGCGGCACGTCGCTGTCGACGGTGGCGCGGTTCTGCCAGACGCTCGGGTACACGGGATACCGCGAGTTCCGAATGGAGGTCGCGAGCGCGCTGAGCCGCGAGGCCGCCGAGCGCGACCGGTTCGGGCTGGCCGATTCGGATATCAGCCCGGACGACTCGGGCGCCGAGGTCATCGCGAAGATCGCGTTTCACGAGGTGCTCGCGATCGAGCAGACCGCGCAGGGCCTCGACGTCGCGGTGCTCGACCAGGTCGTGGACGCGATCTCGGCCGCCGGCCACGTCGACGTCTACGGGTTCGGTGCGAGCGGCCTCACCGCGCAGGACCTGCAGCAGAAGCTCGCCCGCATCGGCATCTCGGCGTTCTGTTCCGTCGACGTGCACCTCGCGCTCGTCTCGGCGGCGTTGCGCGGAACGGGGGATGTGGCGATCGGCATCTCGCACTCGGGACTCACGAGCGAGACGATCCACGCGCTGAGCACCGCTCGCGACGCGGGTGCCACGACGGTGGCCCTCACCAACTCGGCGGAGTCGCCCATCACCGAGGTCGCCGACATCGTGCTCACGACCCAGGCCCGCGAGTCGACCTACCGCATGGGCGCCATGTCGAGCCGGATCGCACAGCTTGCCGTCGTCGACTTCCTGTTCGTGCGCGTGGCGCAGGGCCGCCACGACCAGGTCGCCGACCCCCTTCGGCGCACCTTCGAGGTGACGGCGAAGCACCGCGTGAACGGGCGTCGGCGACGGGACTGAGCGCGCGTTCCGCGTCTTCGGGATCGCCTCGCACGCGCGTGTGCGACCGCCGATGTCGGCGGCGCGGCGTACCGTGGGCGCCATGAACAACCCGGTGCACCCGCAGCCCCACGTCGAACGCGATGTGCTCGATGAGCAGTGCCCGCGCTGCGACTCGACCGCCGTGCGGCTGGTCGTGACCGCACTCTGGGTGGAGCCCGATCTCGATTCGTCGACGGATGCCGCGGCCGAGCCCTTCCCGGTCGACGACCCGCTCTTCGACTGCCGCGAGTGCGGCTTCGAGTGGGGCGAACTCGTGCGCGGCCTCATGCGCTGACGGGGCTCGGCTGCCGGTCGGCTCCCGGCTGTGGATAACGCGGCCCGTCGCTCGCGCGTGCTCCTCTAGGCTCGTCGGCATGCCGCCGCGCTCCCGTCCCCGTCCTTCGGCGCTCGCGCGCCGGGGCGCGGCGGCCGCGGCCGCGACGACGGCGCTCGTCGCGGTGCTGCTCAGCGGATGCGCCGGAGCGCCCGAACCGAGCCCCACCCCGACCGCCGCTGCCCCTTCGGTCGAGCCCATCTTCGCGTCCGACGAGGAGGCGCTCGCAGCGGCCATCGAGGCGTACGAGGCTTTCGAGTCAGCATCTCAGTCAATCGCTTCGCAAGCCGGGGAAGGTGCCGAACGAATCGCAGATTTTGCGACTCCGTCGCTTGTTCCGCAATTACTGGACGAGTTCGCCCAGTATCGAGAGCTCGGTATCCGGGCGGAGGGAGCAGCGGTTCTCGACTCCTTCTCGCTCGCCCAGGCCAGCGACGATGGGTCTGAAACACGTGTGACCGTCTACGTCTGCCGGGACGTGACTTCAGTGAGGATACTGGACGACTCGGGCGCCGATGTTACCCCGCCCGACCGCGACAATCGCACTCCCCTTACAGCGTCGCTGGTCGCACTGGCCGGTACGACGAAGCTGTTGGTCGATGAGGTAAGCCTGTGGCCCGGCGACGACTTCTGCTGACTACTGGGACCACGCTGGGCGTGATCGCAGCGGTCCTCACCGGCGTAGCCCCAGCCAGCGCCTGTAACCCGGCAGTCGGGTACATCGGCTGTCCCCGAGATGTGGACGGGTCGACGAACGGTGAGGAGGCCATTCTTGAGGGCATAGCCCGTCATGAGGACCAATCTCAGAGCGAACGCGAGTCCGACATCGAGCAGGATGTCGGCTCAAGCGAAGGTGCGGAGACTGGCCACCCCCAGGCGCCGCCACCGCCACCGCCACCCCCGCCGTCGAACTGCAGTCCCCTGAACCTCGCGATCTGCGCCGGGAATCCGACCCCACCGCCGACCGAAGACCCCGCCGCACCCGTCGTCGTGAGGTTGCGCGACATCGCGTCGTTCCGTCCGGCCGCGCCGGTGAACGACATGGAGCCCGGCGGCTGGGCGGTGCAGGGGCTGCCGGCGAACTTCGTGGCTGCGGCATCCGTTCAGGTGGTTTCGGGCACGCTGCTCGGGCAACCGGCCGACGTGCGGTTCACGCCGGTCGGGTACCGCTGGATTCACAGCGACGGCGGACTCGTCGTGAACGGCGGGCCGGGTGCCACATGGGCCGCGCTCGGTCAGGCCGAGTTCACCGACACTCCCACGAGCCACACGTATGCCGCGGCGGGTGAATTCGCCGTCGAGCTCGAGGTTGTGCTCAGCGCCGAGTACCGATTCGCCGGGTCCGCCTGGCGACCCATCGCCGGAACGCTCGCGATTTCAAGCGGTCCGCAACGCGTGCTCGTGGGGCAGTTCGACACCGTGCTCACGAACGGCGACTGCATCGCGAATCCGGCCGGACCGGGGTGCTGACCGCCGGATCGCCTCCGAGCCGCCGGCTGCGGGTGGCCTTCCTCATCCGGCGATTGCGGTGCCGAAGTGCCGAAGTGCCGAAGTGCCGGAGACACCAGATCGGAACCATCCTCCGCGAGCTCGAGACGGGCGATCGGCTGATGCCCCCGCCACCGCCGTCAGCTCACATGTCGAGCACTTCGAGCGCCACCTCGACGTCATCGCCGTCACCGATTCCCTCCGCGGTCCGCACGGCCTTCTTCACCGGCAGCACGTAGCAGCCGAGCTTGGAATCGGGGAAGACTGAGGTCGACCACGTCGTTCCGCCAACGGTCGCGCGCACACGCACCGAGCCGAAGCCGCGCGGCACGCGCGGAATCCCCCGGATGTCCTCAGACGGACCTTCGGGCACGGTGACGAAGAACCACCCGTCCTGCGCGCTCCACTGCCAGAGCGGTGCGGTGAAGCGGAATCGCATGTCCGCATGGTACCCGCGACCTCCGCGGGGTCCCGGGGGCGGTGCAGTCACCGAACGCCGACGCAGAGCGCAGGCGCGAACTGCGCAAAACGCATGAGCATCCGCACGATGGGGCCGCACAGCGGGCCATGACCCGGATTCTCATGCGTTCCCGAGGCGGGAGGCCCCCCGCTATAGGATCGACGTCAACGGCTCGCTGCTGCTGCCCTGATCGGCCACGAATCCCGACTCGAGCAGTCGACGGACGCCCGCGATGCCCGCCTCTTCGAACGCCGCCCGCTGATGTTCGGCGCCGGTGCCCGAGAGCACCAATCGCCGCGCGACCTCCGTCACCACCTCCAGGTCGCCCGTGTCCTCCAGCTCGTCGGCGAGCAATCGCACGCATCCCGCGAGCACATCGGCCGACGGGGCCATCCTGCGTGTCAGGGGATCGAGCACGCGCTGCCGCATCCCGTACCGAGCCGAGTGCAGGACTGCCGACGAGAGCAGCTCCGTCGGGGCATCCGCAGACTCGAGCGCCGCCACCCTCGCGGCCGACGGGCGCTCGAGCGCGTGCGTCACGAGCGCTCGGCAGAGTGCCGCCACGGCGAGCGACGTCTCAGCGTCGAGCTGGGCATCACCGATGCGGAACTCGATGGTCGGCAGGTGCTCCGACAGCCGCAGGTCCCACGCGACCAGCGCCCGGTCCGACGTGCCGCCGATGCCGATCAGGCGTGAGACCCGGTGCTGGTAATCGTCGGCGTCCACGAACGCCGGCGGCGCGCCCGCCGTGGTCCATCGGCGCAGGAGCACGGTGCGCCAGCTGTCGTAGCCGGTGTCCTGGCCGCGCCACAGCGGCGAGTTCGCGGTCATGGCCTTCAGCAGGGGAATCCACGGCCGTGCGGCGTTCAGCGCGATGACGCCGCTCTCGCGATCGGCCACGCCGATGTGCACGTGGAGCCCGTTCAGCTGGTGGTCGGCGATGCCGCCCGCCATATCGAGAACGATGCGACGGTAACGCTCGAGCTCCGTGATCGACGGGAATGGGGGCGCCTGAGGCGAGGTACCCACGCTGCCCGCGAGGACCCCGAGCTCGGCAGCATGGGCCGCGATGGTGCGCCGGAATCCGAGCAGCGCCGAACGCGCGACATCCAGCGACTCGAACACCGCTGAGGCGTGCTCCACCTGCGACGCCATGAACTCGCGGTGCGTCACGTCGTGCCACTCGAGCGACGCCGACAGCCGCCGGAACACCTCCTCGCCGACGTCGGCGGGCGCGAGCGTGTCGGGAACGAGGAACTGGAACTCCTCTTCGATGCCGAACGTCCTCATACCCACCTCCGCGGGCCGGATGCCCTACGCGAACTCTCGCCACGCGCGCACCGCGCTGTCAACCCCAAGACCCGGCCGACGCCATAACGGTACGCACCGATGCTTCGGATCAGTCGAGAATCGTGAATCAGCCTCGACATACTGATGGGAGCGCGACGAGCCTCCCGACGAAGGAATGAGACGAACACAGGATCCAAGGAGCGATTCCCATGAAGTACTTCATCCAGATCTACAGCAACCCGTCGTCGCGACAGGCGTGGGAGAGCTTCAGCGCCGACGAGCAGGCGGCGGGATACGACTACTACCAGCGCATCTCCGATGAGCTCGCCGCGAGCGGGGAGCTCATCGCCGACGAGGCCCTCGCCGATGTCTCGCTCGCGAAGCACGTCACCCGCACCGCCGACGGGGTGACCGTGGGCGACGGCCCCTTCGCCGAGACGAAGGAGCTGCTCGCCGGCTTCTACCTCGTCGACTGCGAGTCCGAGGCGCGCGCCATCGAGATCGCCGGTCGCTTCCCCGAGGCCGAGTACGGTCTCATCGAGGTGCGCCCCGTGCTCGAGATGTCCGGCGGGAGCGATCTGTGAGGCGCATCCGACCGTGAACCACGCCGCGGAGGACGCCGCCATCGACGCCGTCCGAGCCCTGCGAGACGCCGCTCCTTCGGCGCTCGCGGTGCTCGTGCGCCGGTACGGCGACTTCGCGGCGTGCGAGGACGCCATGCAGGAGGCGCTGCTCGCGGCATCCGACCAATGGCTCCGAGACGGCATCCCCGACAACCCGCGAGCCTGGCTCGTGCGAGTCGCCTCGCGGCGGTACATCGACGAGGTCCGATCGGATGCCGCCCGCCGCCGCCGCGAGTCGGTCGCCGCCGAGCTCGAGCCCCCGCCCGCGCCCGTCCCGTCACGCGACGACACGCTCGCGCTGTTCCTGCTGTGCTGCCACCCGGCCCTCTCCCAACCGGCACAGGTCGCCCTGACCCTGCGGGCCGTCGGCGGGCTCACGACCGCCGAGATCGCACGCGGCCTGCTCGTGCCCGAGGCGACGGTCGCGCAGCGGATCTCGCGGGCCAAGGCCCGCATCCGCGCCAGTGGAGAGAGATTCCGGATGCCCCGAGCCGACGAGGTCGACGCCCGCCTCACCGCACTCCGCGACGTGCTCTACCTCATCTTCACCGAGGGGCACACGGCGAGCTCCGGCGAGGCGCTCGCCCGCGTGGACCTGTCCACGGAGGCGATCCGGCTCACGAGGCAGCTGCACGCCGCCGGACCCGACCCCTCAGGCGAGACCACCGGCCTGCTCGCCCTGATGCTGCTCACCGACGCCCGCCGCGCTGCACGAACCGACTCGACCGGCGCCCTCGTCCCGCTCGACGAGCAGGACCGCGCCCTGTGGGACCGCGCCATGATCGACGAGGGCGTCGCGCTCGTGACCCAGGTGCTCGACCGTGCCCCCATCGGGCCGTATCAGGTGCAGGCGGCGATCGCCGCCGTGCACGACGAGGCCGCGTCGACCGCCGACACCGACTGGCTCGAGATCCTCACCCTCTACAAGCTGCTCGGTCATCTGGCGCCCGGCCCCATGGTGACGCTGGGTCGCATCGTCGCGCTCGCCATGGTCGAGGGCCCCGAGGCCGGCCTCTCGGCGCTCGACCTCGAGGAGATGCGGTCCGACGTCGAGGCGGACGCGCCGCTCACCGAGCACCACCGCACCTGGGCCGTGCGCGCGCACCTGCTCGAGCGGGCGGGGCGAACGGATGCCGCCTCGCTCGCGTTCGCCGAGGCGGGACGCCGCACCCTGAACGGGCCCGAGCAGCGCTATCTCGCCGGCAAGGCCGAGGCGCTCCGAAGCATCCGCTGACCGTCGCCCCGTCGCCGCGCCGCTCCCGGGTCTTCGTAACGGCCGCCCGGCCCGGTGTGGCCGGGTCTCAGTCGTCGCGCCGCCCCTTCTTCTGCAGCCGGATCGCGCGGATCGTGAGCTGGGTCGCGGCGACCACGATGAGGGCGGCGAACAGCCATGCCGACCATTCGGGCGAGAGCACGAAGGCGATCGCGACGCCGCCGAACGACGCGATCGTCGCCGCGACGCCGACCACGAGTGCCGCGCGAACGTCGACGATGCCGGCGCGCGCGTTGACCACGGTGCCGCTGACGGCCGTCGGGATCATGACCAGGAGCGACGTGCCCTTGGCCACCAGGTCGCCCATGCCGAACAGGGCGATGAACGCGGGCACCATGATGACGCCGCCGCCGATGCCGAAGAGCCCCGAGGCGATCCCGATCACCACTCCGAGGGCGACCATGCCGGCGATCGTCGCGGCGTCCAGCTCGGCGAGTCCGCCGCCTCGCACCGGCGTCACGACCACCAGGCGCACCGCGACGGCGACGAGCAGTGCGATGAACAACCAGCGAAGCCAGTCGAGCGAGAGCGTGCGGAGCAGCCACGCGCCCACCCACGAGCCGACGACGGCTCCGACGGCGACGAAGAGGGCGGCGAGCAGGTCGATCTCGCCGTTGACGAGGTACGTCACCGATCCTGCGACGGCCGCCGGCACGATCGCCGCGAGCGATGTCGATGAGGCGCGTCGCTGGTCGAGGCCGGCGAAGGTGATGAGCAGCGGCACCATCAGGATGCCGCCGCCCACGCCGAACGCTCCCGAGAAGAGCCCGCCGGCTGCGCCGACGATCGCCAACCGCACCCGCGACGGACCCGCGGGGGAGGCGGGAGCGGTGGGGGAGGTCACCCGAACACTGTAGCGGCGGCCGAGCACTCGCCCCGAAGGCTGCGGCGCGGCAGCGTCAGGCGGCGTGTCCGTCGCCGACCGAGGCGGATCGCCCGGAGCTCGCGCCCACCGGCTCGGGGTGGGCGCGGTCGTCGTCGGCGGGCGGTGGGGCGACGATCGGCGTCGGCGCCGTCACGGGGATCGCGGCGACCGCACCCGACCGGCGCACCATCCGCGCCGCCATCACGAGCAGCACGCCGAAGACGGCGCCGGTCGTGTTCATCACCAGGTCGCGAGGATCTGAGATGCGGTCATCGAGCGGCGCCTGCACGAGCTCGATCACCGCGGTGAAGGCGAATCCGGCGAGCAGGGCCAGGGGCCATCGCCGACGGCGGATGAGCAACGCCGCGAGCATCCCGACGGGCAGGAACAGCGCCACGTTGAACGCCATCTCCGCGAGATATCCGGTCGTCCACGTGACCGAGTCGGTCCACGCCTGGGGGTTCAGGATGCCGCCGGCGACCTGGTGCCCGCTCGTCCGCCACGGCGCCGGCCCGAGGGTCACCCACAGCACGAGGGCGGCATAGGCGAGGGCGACGAATCGCAGGGGGCGGCGGTTCATCCCTCGATTCTGCTCCCGATTCCTACGAGTGGGCTGGCATCTTGCCGCATGTTCGCTTCCCGCGTCGCGGGCAGCGCAGCCGAGGCGATCCATCGGCGCACGTCACGATCCGCTCTCGACCTTCAGAACGCCGGCGGGAACCGATAGGGTAGATCCCACGATTCCTCCATCAGGCGGGCAACTGCCCGCGCCTCCATCCTGATTGCCCGGAGGCGGACCGATCCGCGTGGCATGACCCGATACGAGACGGCGGCTGCCGCAGCGCACACCCGCCCCTCGCCCCCTCGCTTCGGCGGCACCGTGTCGCCGAGGCTGCGATCGACCGTCGATCGCTTCGGGTCCGCAGTAAGCGGCCCATTGATTAGAAGGACAGCAGTATGGCAACCGGAACCGTCAAGTGGTTCAACGCCGAAAAGGGCTTCGGCTTCATCGCTCCCGACGACGGCTCGGCCGACGTCTTCGCGCACTTCAGCGCCATCACGGGCAGCGGGTACCGCTCGCTCGACGAGGGCCAGAAGGTCGAGTTCGAGGTCGCGCAGGGCCCCAAGGGTCTGCAGGCCGAGAACATCCGCAGCATCTGAGCTTCGGATTCTCCACTCGAACGCCCCCACAGTCTCGGCTGGCGGGGGCGTTCGTCACATATCGTCACACCAGGCGGCTGATGACGATGATGCGCACCCGTTCAGTGTGCACCCCAGGCCGGGCTGGCCCGAGCGCTTGGCAACCCCCTTCCGACGAAGGGGGCGCCGGCGTAGCGTCGCGCCATGGCGGGTGACGTGGAACGTCCCGGCGCCGAGCAGTGGGTGCCGAGCGGAGCCGGCCTCGACGAGCTCCGCGCCGCGGCGCCCGACTGCCGGGGCTGCGAGCTGTGGCAGGACGCGACCCACGTCGTGTTCTCGAAGGGTCGGGAGGACGCGCGCCTCATGCTCGTGGGCGAGCAGCCGGGCGACCGCGAGGACCTCGAGGGTGAGCCATTCGTGGGCCCGGCCGGTCGGGTGCTGGCCGATGCCATCGACGCCGCGGGTATCCCACGCCGGCAGGTCTACGTGACGAACGCCGTGAAGCACTTCAGGTTCGAACGCCGCGGCAAGCGTCGCATCCACCAGAAGCCATCGGTCGGGCACATCGTCGCGTGCCGGCCGTGGCTGGAGGCCGAATTCGACGTGGTGAACCCCGACGTCGTCGTTGCGCTGGGGGCGACCGCGGCGCGGTCGGTGCTCGGGCGCACGGTGCGCATCGGCGAGGTGCGCGGTCGAGTGCTTCCGCCGGATGCCGCGGGCGCGGCATCCGCACTGCCGGCGCCGGTGCTCGTGACGACGCATCCGTCGGCCCTCCTCCGCATCGACGACGCGGCCAAGCGCCGCGAGGCGTTCGACGCGCTCGTCGCCGACCTGCGTACTGCTGCGGATGCCGCGGCGAGCTGAGGTCGCTGCCGCTTCGCCGGCCGAATCGTGTGCGTCACAGGCGCCTCGCATCGGGGTCGCGTAGGGTGAGGGTATCTGCAGCGGGCGCCTTGCCCGCGATCCCCGGCTGGGAAGTCGACGACCCAGCTTGGACGTGCACCATCTCTCACGCCGAAACCCTCGGTGCGATTCGGGCGACGAAGCCCCGTACCGGCTCTGCCGACATCACCCGCAGCTACACCGCGCTCTCACGCGTCGTTCGCGAGTCGGGGCTCCTGAACCGGACGCGATGGTTCTACCTCGCGCTCGTCTCGCTGCTCGCACTGGCGCTTGGCGGTGCGATCACGGGGTTCGTCCTGCTGGGCGACTCGTGGTTCCAACTGCTCATCGCCGGTGCGCTGGGACTCATCTTCACGCAGTTCGCCTTCCTCGCCCATGAGGCATCGCACCGCCAGGTGCTCGAGTCGGGCCCGGCGAACGACCGTGTCGGACGCCTCCTCGCGGCGGGCGTCGTGGGCATCAGCTACTCGTGGTGGATGACGAAGCACACCCGCCATCACGCGAACCCGAACAAGCTCGGCAAGGACCCCGACATCGAGTTCGACACCATCTCCTTCGTCGAGTCGGATGCCGCGAAGCAGCGCGCCCTCATGGCGCTCATCACTCGCAACCAGGGCTGGCTGTTCTTCCCGCTGCTGACCCTGGAAGGACTCAACCTGCACTTCCGATCGATCCGCACGCTGTTCGAGCGGGGCCCGGTGAAGGGACGGTGGATCGAGCTCAGCCTCATCGCGACGCGTTTCGCCGTGTACCTCGGCGCGATCTTCTGGGTGCTGCCGCTCGGCATGGCGTTCGCGTTCATCGGCGTGCAGCTCGCCGTGTTCGGCATCTACATGGGCGCCTCGTTCGCTCCGAACCACAAGGGAATGCCGATCATCCCCGCCGACGCGAAGCTCGACTTCTTCTCGAAGCAGGTGCTGACGTCACGCAACATCTCGGGCGGATTCTGGGCGAGCGCGCTCTTCGGCGGGCTCAACTACCAGGTCGAGCACCACCTGTTCCCGAACATGCCGCGGCCGCACCTCGCGAAGACGCGCGAGATCGTTCGCGAGTACTGCGCCACGCTCGACGTGCCCTACACCGAGACGACGCTGATGAACTCGTACGGCATCGTGGTCCGCTACCTCAACCGCGTCGGCCTCGCCGCGCGCGACCCGTTCGACTGCCCGATGGTGAACCAGTTCCGTCGGGTCTGATCGACCACGCACTTCCGGCGGCGGACGTCGCCGTCGGAACCCCGCACGGCCCCGAGTCGTGCACGTCGCAGCCGTTCAGCGGCTCGGCTCTACAGAAGGAAATGAATATGGCAACCGGAACCGTCAAGTGGTTCAACGCCGACAAGGGCTTCGGCTTCATCGCCCCGGATGACGGCACTGCCGACGTCTTCGCGCATTTCAGCGCGATCGCGTCGGGCGGATACCGCTCACTCGAGGAGGACCAGAAGGTCGAATTCGACACCGCCCGCGGCCCCAAGGGCCTGCAGGCCGAGAACATCACCGTCATCGGCTGAGTCCTCGACTCCACCGCGACGAGCGGATGCCGCACCCCGGCGCCTCCCAGAGGTGCACGGCGCGGCATCCGCTCGCTTCGGGATCGACTACTGGCCCAGCTGCCGGAGAACGAGAACTGGCTCTCGGCGGAGCTGTTCGACTGAACCCCGTCAGTCGTTGATGGCGGCGTTCCGGGCGGCTCCCGCGTGTGACGGTCGCGCCCGGCCGCGCAGGAGATCCTCGAACAGGGCCACGTAGTCGGCGGCCATCCGGGTGTCCGAGAAGCGCGTCTCGGCCGACCGGCGGCATGCTTCCCGATCCAAGGTCGACGCCTGGCCGAGGGCCAGCGCGAGATCCTCGGGCTCCGACCGGATGAACCCCGTGCGTCCCTCCTCGACGATCTCCTCGACCGACCCTCGCGGGGTGGCCACGATCGGCGTCCCGGCGGCCAGCGCCTCGATCATGACCAGACCGAACGGCTCGTCCCACTGGATCGGGTTGAGCATCGCGCAGGAGCTGCCCATCAACTCGTACTTCTCAGCGGCCGACAGTTCGCCTACGTACTCGGCGTTGGACCCGAGCGCCGGACGAATGACCTCGTTGAAGTACTCCTCCTCGTCGGGTTCATGCATCTTCGCGGCGATGCGGAGCGGGATCCCGGCGAACTCCGCGGCCCGGATCGCCTCGGGGATGCCCTTCGTCGGATGCATCCGGCCGACGAAGCAGGCCGCATCCCCACCCGCACCGAAGGGCACGTCGTCGACGCAGATGCCGTGATGGATGACCCGGGCGATCGGCACTTGGCCGGCCAGGGACGCCTGGTTGTGCGAGATCGCCACGAACGCGACATCCGATGCGGCGGCGAGGTAGAGCTCCTGCTCGAGCGGGATGAGCGGCCCGTGCGCCACGGTCACCACCGGAACCGTCGTGGCCGTCTTGGCGACGATGGGACCGGCGACCGTGTTGTCGAGGATCACGTCGACATCCGAGAGGCCTTGGAACGCACGAAGCAGATGCCGCAGCTCGTGCGACGTGACACCCATCGTCTCGGGGTCCGACGGCTCGAGGCCCTCGAGTTTGGGCACCGGGGTGGTGCTGTCGTCGGATGCCGCGAGCAGCACGTCGTGACCGGCATCGTGGAGCGCCCGCGCCAGGGTGTCGATGAATGACTCGATGCCCCCGTACGCCTCGGGCGGGATCGGAATCCACGGTGGAGCGATGATGCCGATTCTCATGCGCGTTCCCTTCGGGTCGGCACCATGACGCGCGGGGCCGCTTCGTGGTGCAGGGTGATGCCGTCGGGCAGGCCGTTGATCGACGTGCCCGAACGCGAGGTGTCCAATGAGATCCGGCCGCCGGCGAACGGCACGTTCCGGAGGTGGATGTCGCCGAAGTGCGCAGCCGAGGTGGGTGCCACCCAGATGTCGCCGGTGGGCAGTGACGGGTCGAACCGCAGCGTGGTTCGGAGCAACGAGAGCGGTGTCGCGGCCGCCCAGGCCTGCGGCGAGCACGACGCCGGGTACGAGACCGGCTCGGGATAGCGCGAGCGATCGAATCCGCAGAACAGCTCGGGAAGGCGTCCACCGAAGTGCCCGGCGGCCTCGAACAGGGCGGACGCGATGCGGTTCGCCTCCTCGACGAAGCCGTACCGCATCAGGCCGGCGGCGATGATGGCGTTGTCGTGCGGCCAGACGGACCCGTTGTGGTAGCTCGCCGGATTGTACGCGGCCATGTCGGTCCCGAGCGTTCGAACGCCCCATCCGCTGAACATCTCGGGCGAGAGCAGGCGCTCGGCGACAGCCTCCGCCTTGTCATCGTCGACGATCCCACTCCAGAGGCAATGGCCCATGTTCGAGGCGCAGGCATCCACGGGCCGCTTGTCGCGATCGAGCGCGACGGCGAAGTACCCGCGATCGGGGAGCCAGAACCGCTCGTTGAACTCGCGTTTCAGGTCGTCGGCGCGCTCCAGCCACGTGTGAGCCGTGTCGTCATCGCCCCGGTGCGACGCGAGCGTCGCCCGGGCGACGAACGCCGCGTACACGTATCCCTGCACCTCGCAGAGCGCGATCGGCGACTGGGCGAGCTCACCGTCGGCGAAGTTGATGCCGTCCCAGGAGTCCTTCCAGCCCTGGTTGATCAGGCCGTGCTCGTTGAGGCGGTGGTACTCGACGAATCCATCCCCGTCCCGGTCGCCGTACTCGCCCACCCAGTCGAGCGCCCGGTCGGCGGCTGCGAGCAGGCCGTCGCTGTCGGCGGGAAGGCCGCCCCACCGGGCCAGTTCGCCGAGGACGACCACGAACAACGGCGTCGCGTCGACCGTGCCGTAGTAGACCGAACTGCCGCCGAGCGCCAGGTTGGTGGTGGCGCCGAGGCGCACCTCATGCAGGATGCGGCCAGGCTCCTCCTCTGACGACGTGTCGACACGTTCGCCCTGCAACTCGGCAAGTGTTCCCAAGGTGCCGAGCGCGAGGGACGGATCGAGCGGCAACGCCATGAACGAGGTGAGCAGCGAGTCGCGGCCGAAGAGTGCCATGAACCACGGGACACCGGCGGCCATCACCGGACGATCGGGATGCGCAGGGTCGAAGATCCGAAGTGAACCCAAGTCACGCTGGCTCTGGCGGATGACGCGCTCCATCGCATCGTCCTCGAGCGACGACACGGGCGAGCCCGACTGCCAGGCGAGGAACCGTCGCTGCGGTGCTTGCAGGTTGCTGTCCTCGCCATCGGGGCCGAGGGCGACGCCCGCCCCTTCCCCCGACGGTGCGACGCGGATGCCGCGAGACCACGTGCCGCGAGGCTCGAGGACCACGTCGAACGCGATCCGGTCGCCGCGGAACTCGGCTCCGTCGGCCGACACGAGCAGGCTCAAGCCGTCGCCTCGAGGGGGCCCGATCCGGAGCCGGCCCAGCGCCTCCTCCTGAATGGGGCGCGGCCGGCGGGAGGCCCGTCCCTCCTTCACCTCGAAGATGTCGGCGAAATCCGCCTCGATCACGAGCTCGATGGAGAACGCCATCGGCTCCCGGGAGAAGTTCCGCAGCGTGATCTCCTCGAGGATTCCCACGCCCACGCGTCGGTCGCGTTCGACGATCAGCGGCGTGTCGGCCCGACCCGGCACGTGCCCCGCTCGCCCGACCATGAACGCCCGGAACGGCTCCGAGCTCATGCACGAGAGCGGCTCGACTGGAGAGCCGTCGACGAGCAGGTTCCATCGGGAGACGATTCGCGTGTCGCGGAAGAAGGCACCGTGCGGCAGCTCGGGCAGCATGTCGCCGTTCTCCGCGGACACGCAGAACGAGGTCCCCTCGACGATGGTGACCGCACCTGGCCCGGCCGAGTTCGCGAGTGTGTCCGTATTCCAACCAGTCATGTTCCACCACCTCTCGGCCCCGGCGCGACGGACCGTCAGTCCGGGAGCCCAGGCCGCTTCACCGACACGCTAGGTACTCCGGGCGCTCGCGGCGAGGGGATTGACCGAGTTCGGGGCGTCGGTAAGCTGCGCGGAGAGCTCCCTCCGCTCAGGCCGCGGCGCCGGTGATGTTGACGAGCCAGGTGATCCCGAAGCGGTCGGTGAGCATGCCGAACGCGTCGCCCCATGGCGCGACCTCCAGCGGCTGGATGAACGTGCCGCCGTCGGCGAGCTTGTCCCAGTAGCTGCGGAGGGCGGCGTCGTCGTCGCCTGACAGCGAGATCGAGATTCCGGCGGGCGCCCGGAACTCCATGTGCTTGGGCGTGTCGGCGCCCATGATCACCATTCCCTGGGCGCCCTCGAGCTGACCATGCATGATGAGGTCGTTCTCAGCGGGGTCCTGCGCGGCCTGGAAGTCGGCGAACGTGCTCACGTTGAGGTCGCCTCCGAACACCGACTGGTAGAACTCCAGGGCCTCGCGGGCGTTGTCCTTGAAGTTGATGTAGGGGTTGAGCGTCACGGCCATGGTGTCCTCCCGGGTGGGTTGAGATCGTCGCACATGGTGGGTGCTCGTCGCGGCACCCCGCAGTTCGCGACCGTTCGGTTCGTTCCGTCCGGTCCGATTCTGCTCCCGAGGGGCGCTCTCCGCGAGGGTCTCATCTGGCGGTTGACGCGGAGTCGGCTCCGTCGTATCGTAATCAACCAAGAGATTGATCAAGCACCGGGTTGACGAAAGGAGGCGGTCGTGATCCTCGATCCCAGCGCCGACGACCGCCTCGATCGCGCCTTCATGGCGCTCGCCGACCCGGTGCGTCGGCGCATCATCGCCCGTCTCAGCCGCGGGCCCGCCACGGTCAACGAGCTGGCCGAGCCGTTCTCGATCACCAAGCAGGCGGTCTCGAAGCACATCCAGGTGCTCGAGCACGCCGGCCTGGTCACGCGAACGCGCGACGCACAGCGACGGCCGGTGCATCTCGATGCGGCGGGACTCGAGGCCCTGACCGCGTGGATCGATCGCTATCGATTGATCCACGAGCAGCGGTTCCGCAACCTGGACGCGCTGCTCGCCACCCACCGCGACTCGCAGGTCGCGGCATCCGACGCCGGCGCCACCGCCGGCACCGCAGAGGAAGCGACTGAATCATGACCACCACCACCAACCCCGTCACCGTGTCGGCCCCCGAAGGCCTTCCCTTCATCGACATCGAGCGCGAGTTCGACGCGCCGGTCGCCGCAGTGTTCAACGCCCATCGCGACCCCGAGCTCGTCCGGCAATGGCTGGGCCCGAACGGGTACGAGATGACCATCGAGCGGTGGGACTTCACCACCCAAGGCGGCTATCGCTACGTGCACACCGACGCCGAGGGCCAGTCCTACGGCTTCAACGGCACGTTCCACACGGTGCGCGAGAACGAGTTCGCGATCCAGACCTTCGAGTTCGAGGGCTACCCCGACGTCGTGGCGATCGAGTCGCTGACGTTCGAAGACCTCGGCGACGGTCGGACCCGTCTGCGCATCCACTCCGTCTACCCGAGCGTCGAGTCCCGTGACGGCATGGTCGCCAGCGGCATGGAAGGGGGACTGACCGACGGCTACCGGCGTCTCGACGCACTCCTCGCGGCCTGATGCGAACGGATGCCGCGGCATCCGCCCCACCACCACACCCGTACCCGCAATCCACCGGAGGACACCATGGACTGGACGCTCGAGGTCGTCATCGTGCCGGTCACCGACATCGACCGCGCCATCGAGTTCTACCGCGACCAGGTCGGATTCGACCTCGACCACGACACCGTGATCGGCGACCAGCGCTTCGCCCAGCTCACCCCACGCGGCTCGGGCTGTTCGATCGTCGTGGGCACGCTCCCATCGCAGAACGAGATGACGCCCGGCGCGCTGAAGGGAGTGCAGCTCGTCGTGGCCGATGCCGAGGCCGCTCGCGCCGAGCTGCTCGCGCGCGGCGTCGCTGCGAGCGACATCGTCGTGTTCGATGAGCGCGACGGCGGCACCTTCTTCGGCTTCGAAGACCCCGACGGCAACTCGTGGAGCGTGCAGCAGATCAGGGATCGCGCCGAGCATCCGCTCATCCCCGAGGAGTCACGGCGGCCGTTCGGGGCCGAGCAGCAGGCCTGACGCGATCACCCGAGGCAGCGGATGCCGCGGGCCGGCCTCCGGGTTCGGCTCGCGGCATCGGCTGTCGCCTCATCCCCCATTCGACACCCCACTGGGGCATTGCATCGCGGCGGATCGGCGTGGATCATGTTCCCGGGGGTTCTTCTAGATGGGACGGCAGGCCAAGGCGACCTGGATCGGCGAACACGGCGCAGCCGATGTCATCCTTCATCTCGAATCGGGAGGGTTGCAGATCTCGGGCGAGCGTCGCCTGACGGTCCCGCGCCATGCCTGGTCGCAGGTCGAGGCGAGCGACGGCGTCGTCTCGTTCGTCGCCCACGGCGACACCTTCCGATTCCGGCTGGGCTCGGCGGCGTCCGCATGGGCGGACGCACTCGCGACGACGCCCCCGTCGCTGGCCGAGAAGCTCGGCGTGTCGGGCGAGGCGACCGTCGCCGTGCGGGGTGAGCTGCCGCGACCCGAGCTCGAGGAGGCACTCGCGGATGCCGCGCGCGTCGCGCCGTGGGAGGCCGACGTCGTGGTCGTGGTCATTCGCACCGACGCCGAGCTGGCCTCGCTGCCCGTGTGGTTCCGGGAATGCGGGGTCGACACGCACGTCTGGATCGTGCATGGCAAGGGCCGCGAGACCAGGGCCCCAGGCGACGACGCCGTGCGTTCCGTGCTGCGGCCGGCCGGCTGGCGCGACACGAAGGTGAGCGCGGTGGCCGACACGTGGTCGGCGACGCGGTACACGCCGGCGAGGGCATCGTGACGGCGTCATGACCCGACCGAGGGTGCTGCGCTACGCCGCGTTCGCCGACGATCCCGACGGCGGCAACCCGGCCGGCGTGGTGCTCGACGCGGGGGGCCTCGACGACGCCGAGATGCAGCGCATCGCCACCGAGGTGGGGTACTCCGAGACCGCGTTCGTCACCGACGAGTCGGGCGGTACCCGTGTCATCCGCTACTTCTCGCCCGTCGCCGAGGTGCCGTTCTGCGGGCACGCGACGATCGCGACGGCGATCGCGATCGCCGAGCGCGATGGGCCCGGATCGGTGCGCTTCGCCACGCCCGTCGGCGAGGTCGTCATCGAGACGGCGGCGAACGGTGCCGGACTCCGTGCCGCGTTCACCAGCGTCGAGCCCGCGACGGAGCACTTCCCCGAGTTCGTGCTCGAGGCGCTGCTCGAGCTCATCGGCGTGGACCGGACCGACCTCGACGAGCGGTATCCGCCGCGCATCGCGTTCGCCGGCAACCGGCACCCGGTGCTCGTGATCGCACGCCCCGCCGTCTTCGACGCATTCACCTTCGACCCCGGGGCGGCACGCGCGTTCATGGATGCGCAGGAGTGGCCCGCGACGATCACGGTGCTGCATCGCCTCCCCGACGGACCCGGGGCCGTGCTCCGATTCGAGGCGCGCAACATCTTCCCGGTGGGCCGGATCACGGAGGACCCGGCGACGGGTGCCGCGGCGGCGGCGGTCGGCGGATACCTGCGCGACCTCGGCGCCGTCACGCCGCCGGCCCGCGTGCTCATCGAGCAGGGCCGGCACGTCGGTCGCCCGAGCGAACTGACCGTCGACATCCCCGAGCACGGCGGCATCGTCGTGAGCGGGCACGCCGTGCCGATATCGTAGGCGACCATGCAGACTCGAATCCTCGGCCGCACGGGCCGCAGCGTCTCGATCATCGGCCTCGGCACCTGGCAGCTCGGTGCCGACTGGGGCGAGGTCGACGAGGCCGACGCGCTCGCGGTGCTCGATGCGGCGCACGAGTCGGGCGTCACCCTCTTCGACACCGCCGACGTCTACGGCGACGGGCGCAGCGAGTCGCTCATCGGTCGATGGCTTCGCGAGCACCCCGACGCCCGCGTCACCGTCGCCACGAAGATGGGCCGACGCATGCCGCAGGAGCACGAGAACTACTCGCTCGAGCACTTCCGCGCGTGGACCGATCGCTCGCGTGCCAAGCTCGGCGTCGACACCCTCGACCTCGTGCAGCTGCACTGCCCGCCCACCTCGGTGTACTCCGACGACCGGGTGTACGACGCGCTCGACACCCTCGTCGACGAGGGCGCCGTCGCGAACTACGGGGTCAGCGTCGAACGGGTCGAAGAGGCGCTCGCGGCCATCGCACGCCCGCACGTGGCATCCGTGCAGATCATCCTGAACGCGTTCCGGCTGAAGCCGCTCGACGAGGTGCTCCCCGCTGCTCGGGAGGCCGGCGTCGGCATCATCGCACGCGTGCCGCTCGCGAGCGGGCTGCTCTCGGGCCGGTACACGCTCGACACCCGGTTCCCCCAGGACGATCACCGCAACTTCAACCGCCACGGCGAATCGTTCGACGTCGGCGAGACGTTCTCAGGGGTCGACTACGCGACCGGGGTCCGCGCGGCGGCCGAGTTCACCGAGCTCGCTCGTCGGGCCGCCCCCGACGCCACTGCAGCCCAGGTCGCGCTCGCCTGGGTCGCAGAGCAGCCCGGCGTCAGCACCGTGATTCCCGGCGCCCGCACCCCCGAGCAGGCGCGCGCGAACGCGGCGGCGGGCTCCCTCGAGCTCCCCGACGAATTCGGCGCCGCCGTTCGCGAGCTGTACGACCGCGAGATCCGGGCGCTCGTGCACGACCGCTGGTAAGGCGCTCCTGCGGGTTGAGGAGCCCGCACCGCGGGCGTCTCGAAACCCGTCTTCGCGAGCGGTTTCGAGACGCGCCTTCGGCGCTCCTCAACCCGAAGAGGGAGCGGGGCGGAACCGCCATCCCGTGAGCCACTCGGGGTCCTCGCCGTGTTCGTAGGCGGAGTCGCGCGCCGCCGCCCTGGCGGCGTGCCACTCGTCGGCGACCTCGGCGATGCCGGGCTGCCCGGCCAGCCCGGGTACGCGGTTCAGCACGTCGAGCGCGAGCCGGTACCGATCCAGGTCGTTCAGGTGCAGCATGTCGAACGGCGTGGTCGTGGTGCCCTTCTCGATGAAGCCCCGCACGTGCAGGTTCGCGTGGTTCGTGCGCCGGTAGGCGAGCTGGTGGATCAGCGACGCGTACCCGTGGAACGCGAAGATCACGGGAGACGAGCGCGTGAAGATCGCGTCGAACTCCAGGTCGTTCATGCCGTGCGGATGGTGCGACGGGTCCTGGATCCGCATCACGTCGACCACGTTGACGAACCGCACGCTGAGCTCGGGCAGCCGTTCGCGCAGCAGTTGCGCGGCGGCGACGGCCTCCATGGTCGGCACGTCCCCGGCGCAGGCGAGCACGACGTCGGGCACGGATGCCGCGGGGTCGCCGGCGTCGAATCCCGGCTCGTTGCCCGCCCACTCCCACACGCCGAGCCCGGCCGCGACGTGGGCATCGGCCTCGTCGGCGGTCAGCCACTGCGGCTGCGGCTGCTTGCCCGCGATCACCACGTTCACCCGGTTCTGCGTGTCGAACGCGTGTCGCATGACCGCGAGCAGCGTGTTCGCGTCGGGCGGCAGGTAGACCCGCACGATCTCCGCCTGCTTGTTGACGACCACGTTGAGGAAGCCGGGATCCTGATGCGAGAAGCCGTTGTGGTCCTGGCGCCACACGTGCGATGAGAGCACGTAGTTGAGCGAGGCGACGTCGCCGCGCCACGGCACCTCCTTCGCCGATTCCAGCCACTTCGCGTGCTGGTTGAACATCGAGTCGACGATGTGGATGAACGCCTCGTAACTCGTGATGAGCCCGTGCCGCCCGGTCAGGAGGTAGCCCTCGAGCATGCCCTGCATCAGGTGCTCGCTGAGCGACTCGATGACGCGACCCGACCTCGCGAGATGTTCGTCGAGCGGATGCAGGTGAGCCGCCCACACGCGCGCGGTCACGTCGAACACCGCCCCGAGCCGATTCGACAGCACCTCGTCGGGCCCGAACAGGCGCACGTCGTCGGGATTGCGGCGCACGAGCTCGGCGAACCAGGCGCCCATCGTCGTCATCGCCAGCCCGCTCGAACCGCGCTCGTCGGTGTCGACCTCGAGCGCGAACGGCGCGGTGTCGGGCAGTTCGAGCGGCTGCAGGGTGCCGCCGTTCGCGAGCGGCATCGCACTCATCCGCAGGTCGCCGGCGGGCCGCAGCGCCCCGAGTTCGGCGACGGGGCGCCCGTCGGCGTCGAAGAGCTCCTCGGGACGGTAGGAGCGGAACCACTCCTCGAGCAGTGCGAGGTGCTCGGGGTTGTCGCGCACCCCGGCGAGCGGAACCTGGTGCGAGTGGAACGTCCCCTCCACCTGCACCCCGTCGACCACGCTCGGGCCCGTCCAGCCCTTGGGGGTTCGCAGCACGATGGTGGGCCAGCGCGGCGCTTCATCGTCGAACGCGCCCGTGGTGGCATCCGCCCGGATGTCGGCGATGCGGTCGTACGCGACGTCGATGGCGTCGGCCATTCGCGTGTGCACGAGCATCGGGTCCTCGCCGTCGAAGCCGCCTGTGACGAGCAGCGGGTCGTAGCCGTTGCCCCGCAGGAAGTCGACGAGCTCGGGCTCGGGGATGCGCGCGAGCAGCGTCGGGTTCGCGATCTTGAAGCCGTTCAGGTGCAGGATCGGCAGCACAGCTCCATCGGTCACAGGGTTGAGGAAGGTGTGCGCGCGCCAGCTCGCCGCGAGTGGCCCGGTCTCGGCCTCGCCGTCGCCGATCACGCACGCGACGACGAGCCCCGGATTGTCGAGCGCGGCGCCGAAGGCGTGCATGAGCGAGTAGCCGAGCTCCCCGCCCTCGTTGATCGATCCCGGCGTCTCGGGTGCGGCATGCGACGGGATGCCGCCCGGGAACGAGAACTGGCGGAACAGCACCTCCATGCCGGCGCGATCGGCGGTGACGGCCGGGAACAGCTCGGAGTACGTGCCGTCGAGCCACGTGTTCGCAACCATCGCCGGGCCGCCGTGCCCGGGCCCGCAGACGTAGAGCGTCGGCGTCCCGCGCTCGACGATCGCACGGTTCAGGTGCGCGTAGACGAGGTTGAGTCCGGGCGACGTGCCCCAGTGGCCGAGCAGCCGCGGCTTGACGTCGTCGCGACCGAGTGGCGCGTCGAGGAGCGGATTCCGCATCAGGTAGATCTGCCCCACGCTGAGGTAGTTGGCCGCGCGCCACCACGCGTCGACGATCTCCAGCGGTACGGATGCCGCCTCGGCCGCTCGTTCGAATCCCTCGCGCCGCTCGACTGACTCGGCCATCGTCTCCCCGTTCGCTCGGCTCGGCGTGCCCTTCGAGCGTAGGCCGCGGAGGTGCGGTGCGACCAGCGATAGCGTGGGGCGATGGCCCACGTGCACGCGGCGACCGACGGTGGCGATCGCCGGTGATCGAGATCCTCACGGGCTTTGCGATCATCGCACTCGCCGTCGTCGTCGGCTACGTCACCGCTCGTACCGGCATCCTCGGGCCGGGCGGCCGTCAGGTGCTGGCGCTGCTCGCGTTCTACGTGCTCGCGCCGTTCCTCCTGTTCTCCGTGCTCGCGACCGCCGACGTCGGTGCGCTGTTCTCGGCGTTGCTGCCCGTCTCGGCGGTGGCGGCCGTGACCATGATGCTGGCCTTCGCCCTCGTCGCGCTGCTCGCGTGGCGCCGGAGCATCTCGCACACCGTGATCGGCTCGCTCTCGTCGGGCTACGTGAACGGCAACAACTTCGGCATCCCGATCGCCGTGTACATGCTCGGCGACGCCGCCTTCGCCGCACCCGTCGTGCTGCTGCAGCTGCTCATCTTCGCGCCGTTCGCGCTCGCGACGCTCGGCGCGCAGGTCGAGGGCCGCACGTCGGTTCGCGCCATCCTGCGTTCGACGTTGCTGAACCCGATCATCATCGGATCGCTCGCGGGAGTTCTGGTGGCGGTGACCCGCATCGACCTGCCACCCATCGTCCTCGAGCCGATCGAGCTCATCGGCCACGCCGCCGTCCCGGTCATGCTCATCTCGTACGGGATGTCGCTGCACGGCCAGCGTCTGCTCGCCGCAGGGACCGGCCGACGCGACGTGCTGCTCGCCACGGCGCTGAAGCTCATCGCCATGCCCCTCGCAGCCTGGGCGTTCGGGCGGTTCGCGTTCGGGCTCGACGGCGTCGCGCTGTACGCGGTGACGGTACTGGCGGCGCTTCCCACCGCCCAGAACGTCTACAACTTCGCGCAGCGGTACGAGACCGCCGAGGTCCTCGCGCGCGACACGGTCCTGCTCACCACGATCGGCTCCGTGCCCGTGCTGCTCGCGGTGGCGCTGCTCCTCGGCTGAGCGATCAGGGCAGGATGGTCGCGAGCACCGAACCAGCGAGCACCCCGGAGGCTGCATGCCCTTCCTGACCGACGACGGACGCCCGCTCGACGAGCTGCTGCTGGCGCAGCGGCCCGCTGACGGGTATCGCTTCGAGGTTCGCGACGGGTTCGTGTACGACGACCCCGTGACGGGCCGGCGGTACCGGGTGCCGGCTGCGGCGGCAGCGCCGCCCGCGCCGTCCATTCCGCCGCCTGGGCCGTCGACGCCCCTCCGGGAGCGCCGGCACGGTGTCACCGACCTCGCGTCCGTGCCGATGTGGCTGTGGAGCTTCATCGCGAGCTACGGACGGCAGTCCGCGCCGGCGGTGCTGCATGACGAGCGGTCGACGGATGCCGCGGAGCTCGGCGATCGGCGTGCAGCGCTCGCCCAGCGCACCGAAGACGATCGCGTGTTCCGCACGGCGCTGCGCGAGCAGCGCGTACCGCTCCTGCGGGCGTGGCTCATGTGGGCCTGGGTCTCCGCGGATCGAGAGCGCGAGTTCGGCGGTGCCGGGGGAGTGCTGCTGCTCGCGCAGGTGGTGGTGGGCGCGCTGCTCGTGGTCGGAGCATCCGTCGCTGCGTTCTGGAACCCCTGGTGGCTGCTGCTCGTTCCCGTTCCGGCGCTCGCGGCGCTCGCGTGGCTCGCGAGGGGACTCGCCTCGCTCGTGCTGCTGCTGACGTACTCGAGCGCCGTGCTGACCCCCCTCATCGTCGTGCACGTCGCGTCGGTGGTGCCGTTCAGGCTCATCGAGGCGATCGTGGAGGTCGTGACGGGCGGCGACCCGGGCGGCGTGATCCGCCCGACGGCCGAGAGACCGCGGCGCGATGCCGGCGCCCGCTGAGCTCGGTGCGCGAACTCAGGCACCCCGCACGGTGCGGTCGTCGAGCCCGGCGGCATCGGGTTCGGGCCGCGGCACCCATCCGTGGAAGTGCTTCGCCCACCACGTCGCCCAGGCGCCCTCGGGGTCGAGCAGCGCCCTGCGCGCCGCGAGCTCCTGCGTGTACTCGGCGCTCTCGATCGCGACGCCGAGGCGCATGCGCTCGGCCGGGGGCAGGATCGACGACGGCGCGTCGAGCGACTCGCGCTCGGGCACGACGACCGGCGCCGGCGCGAACCGCGGCTCGGCGATGACGAACGCCGCGACGACGATGAGCACGACGGCCCAGAACGCCAGCCACCCCGAATCCAGCGGCGGCTCGACCCAGTCGACGATGGCGAACCAGACGACGAGGGCGGCGCCGGCCACGTAGATCGCGCGTGGGAGTGCGGTCAGCACCAGCCAGGTGCGCACGTCGAGGGGACACCGATCCCAGACGATCGAGCGTTCGGTCTGCTTCTGCATGAGCTGGTTGAGCCAGATGAGGAGCGCCGCGACGAGCGCCGAGGCCACGACCCAGCCGATGGGGGTCAGCCGCGTGGGATTCGCGTTCTCGTCGAGGAGGAACGAGACGAGGTTCAGCGGTGCCGATCCGTCGAGGCCGGGGATGAGCCCGATCACCCAGCCGATGGCACGTGCGACCGCCGTGATGACCAGGGCCAGGAACGCCGACGCCCCCGACAGCCCGGGCAGGATCGCCGCGATCACGAGGGCGGCGATCGTCGACAGCCCGAGCGACTTCTTGTCGATGACGACGAGGCGGTTGCGGATGTAGTCGACCGGCGCGGTGACCGTCGGGAAGTCGGGTCCGAGCAGGTGCCGCACGGTGGGCTCGACGACCTGCACCGTGTTGGCGAAGTACATGCCGTGGTCGAGGATCGGCTGGCTGGTGTTGTGCACGGCGTGTTCCTCGGGGCCGAGCGCGTCGGTCGCCGGCGACGGGAAGTACGCGGCCTGCCAGCGCTTGCGCGCCTCCCGCTTGGTGTCGGCGATCGGGCCGGCCGAGAACGGATCCCAGATCGCCCAGTGATTCGACCAGGCCACGCGCTCGTGCTCCGGCGCGTTCCGGTTCTTCTCGATCCACGTGTTCACGGGCGTGTACGTGTCCTTGCGACCCTGCCACTTCTCCCGGCCGAGCAGCACCACGGCCGCACCGACGGTCGTGAGCCGACGCACGTTGAGCTTCGCGGGCTCGAGCTCCTCGAAGAGCGCGAAGGTGGCGACGGCGGCCCCCTGGGAGTGGGCGAAGAGGTGCACCTCGCCGTCGTCGCCGACGAGCTGCTTCGCCCGTTCGAGCGCGTCGCGCACCACGAGCCGCATCGCGGACGCTCGAACGGGTCGCTCCTTCCAGGAGGCGACGTCGCCGATCGACTCGACGAGCTGGTCGAGCACGCCCTGGGCGATGTTCTTGAACCACGGGATGAGCAGCAGCGGGCTGAGGAGCGGGAGGATCGGCGTGAGCACGACGCCGACCAGCACGAGGAACACCCAGACCACGACGTACGCGAGCGACGAGATGACGAGCCGCACGAGGTCGACGAGGAAGTTCACTGGCTTCGGCATGAGCAGCACCTGCTTCGGGGCGCGAAGCCGGTGCACGAGGGTGAGGCACGAGAGCACGACCATCGTGTTCCAGAACAACCCGAGGCTGCGCGTGATCGCCCGCCACATGAACGGTACGGCCCACTTGAACACCTGTGCGCGGGTCATCGGCACGAAGGACTCCGACCACCTGGCCTCGAGGATCGCGACGTTGCGCTCGACCGTCTCGACCGGGGCATCCGATGGGGCGTCGGGATCGCGACGCTTCGGGAACCGCACGGTGGCCGTCACCATGGGAACGTCGCCCGAGAGGTCGGACTCGTGGATGGTCACCCCGTGGGTCTCGTCGGCGCCGATCATGCGGTCGCGCGCGACCCAGTCCATGCGCTCGAGCAGCGGCTCCGCCCACTCCAGCAGGATCTGGCTCCGATGGGCGTTGCCCATGCCGTGCACGACGACCAGCGCCGCGTCGAACTGGCCGGCCTGCGGCCGGGCGGTCGATTCGGAACCCACATCGGGGGCGATCAGCATGTGCTCCTCCTGCGTCGGTCGGCGCCCCGCTCACGGGCCTCTCGGCACGCTAGTGGGCCGCGCCCGGGCGGATCAAGCTTTCGGTGGTCCTCGACCGCCGGAAGCCCGATCACGACGTTCAGGGGTACCCCTGATGCCCCAGCCCGACGCCGTTCGTAACGTTGATCTCGGTCGCGCGCTGCCGGATCGCAGGGGGAACTGTCACGGTGGCGCCGACCCGACAGCCGGCCCGCACCTCCGAACGCGAGGTGCCGGCCGGCTCCCTCTTCCTCCCGGGCCCGGCCCGGCCCCCACCCCGGCACGGCCGGGCCGACGAGCGGAGAACCCGATGGACCACTCGATCACCTGGAGCGACTTCCGCACCGCGGTGCGCTACGACCCGACGAGTCCGCTGCTGCTGGCGGTCCCCGCGATCAGCGCGAAGCGCGCCGAGCATTCCTGGCTCGGTGAGGCGGTCTCGCTGCACACACGCGTCGGCGACGGCGAGGTGCACCGCCGCGAGTACGAGCGCGGCACCGTCTACTGGACCGAACGGCACGGCACGGCACTCGTGCACGGCATGGTTCGCGACATCTGGACGCTGCTCGGCGGCGAGCGCTCGGCGCTCGGGCTGCCCGTGGCCGATGTCCAGTTCGACGCGACGAACGGTGAGTTCAGCGGATGCTTCGAGCACGGCAGCATCGTTTGGTCGCCCGCCCTGGGTCCCACCATCTCGGTGGCGGTGCCCGCGACCTCCGCAGCCGATGCGCTCGTGGACGGCGGGGACCTCGAGGCGGTCGGCGGCCCGAACGCGGATCTCGCACCCGCGACCTGACACCGGGCCATCCGGCCGCTCGTGACAGACTCGGACGGATGACCCAGCCGCTCCTCGATCGTGCCCCGCGCCCGTACGACGCCGACGCGATGTACGACGCGTTCGTCGAGTGGGCCGACGAGCGGGGGTTCGCGCTCTACCCTGCGCAGGACGAGGCGATCATCGAGATCGTCTCGGGCGCGAACGTGATCCTCTCCACGCCGACCGGCACGGGCAAGTCGCTCGTCGCGGTCGCGGCGCACGCGGCATCCGTCGCCCGGGGCGGCCGCACCTGGTACACGGCGCCCATCAAGGCGCTCGTGAGCGAGAAGTTCTTCCAGCTGGTCGAGATCTTCGGCGCCCGGAACGTCGGCATGGTCACCGGTGACAGCTCGGTGAATCCCGATGCCCCGATCATCTGCTGCACCGCCGAGATCCTCGCCAACCTCGCGCTGCGTCAGGGCCCGGATGCCGCGGTCGACCAGGTCGTCATGGACGAGTTCCACTACTACGGCGATCCCGAGCGCGGCTGGGCGTGGCAGGTGCCGCTCATCACGCTGCCGCGGGTGCAGTTCATCCTCATGTCGGCCACGCTCGGCGACGTCACGGCCATCGCCGACGACCTCACGCGACGCACGGGTCGCGAGACCGCGCGCGTCATGGGGGTGGATCGGCCCGTGCCGCTGCACTTCTCCTACGCGAAGACCCCCGTGCAGGAGACCGTGGAGGAGCTGCTCGAGACCCGGCAGGCGCCGGTCTACATCGTGCACTTCTCGCAGGCCGCCGCCATGGAGCGGGCGCAGGCCCTGTCGTCGATCCGGGTCGTCTCGCGCGAGGGGCGTGACGAGATCGCCGACGCGATCGGCGGGTTCCGCTTCACGACGGCGTTCGGCAAGACCCTCTCGCGGCTCGTGCGCGCCGGCATCGGCGTGCATCACGCGGGCATGCTGCCGCGGTACCGGAGGCTCGTCGAGACGCTCGCCCAGCGCGGGCTGCTCCGCGTCATCTGCGGCACCGACACGCTCGGGGTCGGCATCAACGTGCCGATCCGCTCGGTGCTCATCACCGCGCTCTCGAAGTACGACGGCCAGCGGATGCGGCAGCTCAGCGCCCGTGAGTTCCACCAGATCTCGGGGCGGGCCGGGCGTGCGGGGTACGACACGGCCGGAACGGTCGTGGTGCTCGCACCCGACCACGAGATCGAGAACGAGACCGCGATCCGCAAGGCCGGCGACGACCCGAAGAAGCTGCGGAAGATCGTGCGCAAGAAGGCGCCCACGGGATTCGTCACCTGGGGCGAGGGGTCGTTCGAGCGGCTCGTCGCGGCCGAGCCCGAGGCGCTGGTGCCGCAACTGAAGCTGACGGCGGCGATGCTGATCAACGTGATCGGCCGCGGGGGAGACGTCGTCGGCGGCATCCGATCGCTCGTCTTCGACAATCACGAGCCGCGGGCGCGGCAGTACGAGCTGGCCCGGCGTGCGCTCGAGATCCTGCGGACGCTGCGCGCCGCCGGGGTGGTCGAGATCCTCGAGCCCACGGCGCCCGGGCGCCTCGCCGACCTCCGGCTCACGGTCGACCTGCAGCCGAACTTCGCGCTGAACCAGCCGCTCTCGCCGTTCGCGCTCGCGGCCATCGAGCTGCTCGACCCTTCTGCGGGTCGAGGAGGCCCGCAGGGCCGTCCGGATTCTGCGGGTCGAGGAGGCCCGCAGGGCCGTCTCGATTCTGCGGGTCGAGGAGGCCCGCAGGGCCGTCCGGATTCTGCGGGTCGAGGAGGCCCGCAGGGCCGTCTCGAGACCGAGGGCCGTCTCGAGACGGCGACCGACGGCGTCGGCACGGGCCATTACGCCCTCGACGTCGTGTCGATCATCGAGTCGACACTCGACGACCCGCGGCCGATCCTGTCGCAGCAGCAGTTCAAGGCCCGCGGCGAGGCCGTCGCCGAGATGAAGCGCGAGGGCATCGAGTTCGAGCAGCGCATGGAGGCGCTCGAGGAGGTGACCTGGCCCAAACCGCTCGACGAACTGCTCGCCCAGGCCTTCGAGACGTTCGCGTCGACCCAGCCGTGGGTGCTCGACTTCGAGCTGTCGCCGAAGTCGGTCGTGCGCGACATGTTCGAGCGCAGCATGTCGTTCGGCGAGTACGTGTCGTACTACCAGCTGGCGCGCAGCGAGGGGCTCGTGCTGCGGTACCTCTCCGACGCCTTCCGAGCCATCCGGCAGACGGTGCCGAGCGAGGCGAAGGACGAGGAGCTGCTCGACATCATCGAGTGGCTCGGCGAACTCGTGCGACAGGTCGACTCGAGTCTCGTCGACGAGTGGAACGAGCTCGTCGATCCCTCGAGTCACCTGCCCGAGGACGAGGCCGCCGTGGTTCCGCCGCCACCGCCGTCGGTGGTGACGAACCGGCGCGCCTTCACGGTGCTCGTGCGCAACGAGCTGTTCCGACGCGTGCAGCTCGCCGCGCTCGATCACGACGACGAGCTCCAGTTGCTCGACCCGGGTCCCATGTGGCCCGACGCGCTGAACCGCTACTACGCCGAGCACGATGAGATCCTCACGGGCGGCCCCGCGCGCTCGCCGCGGCTGGTCACGATCGACGAATCGGATGCCGCGGACGGCGTCTGGCACGTCGAGCAGACGATCGACGATCCCGCCGGCGACCACGATTGGCGCATCCGGGCGGAGGTCGACCTGCATGCGTCTGCCGAGGAGGGCGCTGCGGTCCTGCGCGTCACCGAGGTCGTGCGGCTTTGAGGAGGGCGGGACCGAGACGCGACTGGTCTCGATACGCGACCGACTTCGTCGGGCGCTACTCGACCCACGGGACCGACTGCGCGCATCCGCGCGTTCGACCGCGGCATCCGTGCTCATCTGAGCGCTCGAGGTGGATCTCGGGTGTCGACGGGGGAGGAATGCGCGCATTCCTCTTGGCAGAGGGGGAACCCGAACGTACGCTGCTGATGTCCCCTGCATTGCGTGTCAGGGGGCGCATGGCCGGGGGATGCGAATCCGAAGCTCCCTCGCGCGACTCGCAGAGGAGACAACGGGATGCAATCACGTTCACGCAGGCGGATGGTCGCCGGGGCGGCGCTCGCCACGGCGACGGCCGTCGGACTCACGCTCGGTGCATTGGCACCGGCCCAGGCTGCACCGTCGCCGAAGGGCAAGGAAGCCCGCAGCGTCGACATCAATCTGGTCACCATCAACGACTTCCACGGCCGCATCGAGCAGTCCGGCACCGCCGCCGGCATCGCCCGACTCGGCAGTGCCGTCGACGCGTTCCGCGCGCAGAACCCGAATACCGTGTTCGCGGCGGCGGGCGACCTCATCGGCGCGTCGACGTTCACGTCGTTCATCCAGCAGGACGTTCCCACCATCGAGGGCCTCAACGCGGCGGGCCTCGACGTCAGCGCCGTCGGCAACCACGAGTTCGACCAGGGCTTCGCCGACCTCACCGATCGCGTGATGCCGCTCGCCGACTGGGAGTACCTGGGCGCCAACATCCACGATGCCGAGACCGGAGAGGCGGCACTGCCCGAGTACTGGCTGCAGAAGTTCCAGGGCGTGACCATCGGGTTCGTCGGCGCGGTCACCGACGAGCTGCCCTCGCTGGTCAGCCCGGCCGGCATCGCCGACATCACGGTCGAGGCGCCGGTCGTCGCGGCGAACCGCGTCGCCGACCAGCTCAGCGACGGCAAGAAGAACAACGGCGAGGCCGACATCGTCATCCTGCTCGTGCACGAGGGCGCCGCGACGACGAACATCGCCGACGCCGTCGACCCCGAATCGCGGTTCGGGCAGATCGTTCTGGGCGCGAACGACAACATCGACGCCATCGTCTCGGGCCACACCCATTTGGCCTACAACCACGTGATCGACGGTCGTCCCGTCATCTCGAGCGGCCAGTACGGCGAGCGCTTCAGCAACATGGAGATCTCGTACGACCGGGCCACGAAGTCCATCACCAAGATGGAGAACACCATCTACACGATGGCCGTCGCGCAGGACTCGAGTGGCAACGTGACCCAGTGGCTGTACGAGCCCGACCCCGCGATCGTCCCGCTCGTGACGGCCGCCACCGCGGTGGCCGACGAGCTCGGCAACGTCGAGATCGGCATCGCGGAAGGCGCGTTCATGCGTGCCCAGCGCCCGGGTACCCTGCCGAACGGCCAGCCCGGCCTCGTCGAGAACCGCGGCGGGGAGTCCACGCTCGGCAACTTCGTCGCCGACGTGCAGCTCTGGTCGCTGAACGAAACCGATCAGGACCGTGGCGTGCAGATCACGTTCATGAACCCGGGCGGCCTGCGCGCCGACATCAACGCCGATGGCACCACGTACCGCGAGGCGGCCAACGTGCAGCCGTTCGCGAACACCCTGGTCACGCTCGACCTGACGGGTGCCCAGATCAAGCAGATCCTCGAGGAGCAATGGCAGCCGGCCGGTGCGTCCCGCCCGTTCCTGAAGCTCGGCGTGAACGAGGCGCTGACGTACACCTACGACCCGACGGCCGCTCAGGGATCGCACATCACCGAGATCTTCCTGAACGGTGAGCCGCTCGACCTCGGGGCGACCTACAAGGTGGGCGCCAACTCGTTCCTCGCCTCGGGCGGTGACAACTTCGTCACCTTCCGTGAGGGCACGAACAAGGCCGACACCGGCAAGATCGACCTCGAGGCGATGGTGGCCTACTTCGAGGAGTTCGGCACGGCAACGCCCGACTACCGCCAGCGCGCGGTCGGCGTCGACGTGGTGAGCGTTGCCGGCGGTCAGGCGGAGGTCAACCTCTCGTCGCTCGACTTCAGCACGACCGAGCCGAAGGCCGGCACCGTGACGGTCGCGCTCGAGGACGGCACGGTGCTCGCCACCGCGACGGTCGACCCGTCGTTCCCGACGCCGAACACCTTCGACGAGATCGGGCGGGCCACGGTGACGTTCCCGATCCCCGCGGACGCCACCGCGGACACCCGGTTCGTCATCACCACCCCGACCGGCACGACGACTTCGTTCACGCTCCCGCTGTGAGCTGAGTCTCGACCCCTGCGGAACGGCCCCGGACGCGAGTCCGGGGCCGTTTCCCGTTGTCCCTCAGTTCCGGGACCATCAGCCCCGGAGTCCCCGACGGCTAGGCTGGGAAGGTGACTTCCCGAGGCACGCGCGCAGCTCGCGGAGTGGCCATCGCCGCTCTCGCGACCTTCGTGGCCTCGCTCGCGCACACGGTCGGGGGTGGCACGCCGCCCGGACCGGTCGCCATCGCGCTCGCCATCGCGTTCTCCACTCCGCTCGCCATGCTGTTGACCGGCGGTCGCGCGAGACTCCTTCGCACGTCGGTCGCGGCGCTGATCAGCCAGAGCGCGCTGCACCTCTGCTATGCGATCGTCGGCGGAGCATCCGTCGCCGTACCTGCGTCGGGGCACGCCGCCCACCTCGGCGGTGCGCAATCCGGCACCGTCCTGACTGCGCCGGTGATCGACCACGGTCACGCCCTCATGCCGCTCGCGCACGTCGTCGCCGCGGCGATCGTCGTGATCGCCCTCGCGTTCGGCCATGACGCCGCGCGTGCGCTGGCGCGGGTCGTCCACCTGTTCGTGCGTCGGCTCACCGCGATGCCGTCGCCTGTCGTCGTCTCGACGCCCCGCACCGCCGCGGATGCCTGGCTTCCGACGCTCCTCACCTCGTTCCATCGCACCACGCTCTGGTCACGGGGCCCGCCCCGAGTCGTCGCCGTCGCCCCCTGAGGCGACCCGCGCTCGACCCCATCCTCGCCGGATCCACGTCACCGTGCCGGCAGACGACCAGAAGAGAGATCTCCCGCACATGCGTCATGCACGCCTCACCATCGCCGGTCTCGCCGGCGGCGCCCTGCTCGCCCTCGCCGTTCCCACCGCGGCCCAGGCCCACGTCTCGGTGACCCCGAGCAGCACGGCCGCCGGCAGCTCGTCGGTGCTGACCTTCGCGTTCAGCCACGGCTGCGACGGTTCGCCCACCACCGCGCTCACCTTCGACATCCCCGAGTCGATCGCCAGCGTCTCGCCGACGGTGCATCCCGGATGGACGATCGAGAAGATCGCCGACGGCGACCGCACCGCGCAGGTCGTGTACACGGCCGTCACCCCCGTCGAAGACGGCTTCCGCGACACGATCGAGTTGTCGGTCCGCCTCCCCGAGGACGCGGCCGGCGAGACCCTGGCCTTCCCCGTGCTCCAGAGCTGCGCAGTCGGCGAGACCAACTGGAGCGAGGTGGCCGAAGAGGGCGAGGCCGAGCCCGAGAGTCCAGCACCCACGATCCTCGTGACCGAGGCCACCGGCGACGAGCACGGCCACGGCGCAGAAGCCCCCGCTGACGATTCGACCGACGAGCACTCGCACGACGAGGCGACCGAGGTGTCGGATGCCGCGGCCACGACCTCGTCCGATGACACGATCGCCCGCGTGCTCGCCATCGGCGGCCTCGCCGTCGGAGTGGTGGGCATCGTGCTGGCGCTGACCGCGCGCCGCGGCGCGACGAAGAAGCCATGATCCGCCGCGCACTCGGGGCGGCGCTGGCCCTGGTGGCCTCGGTCGGCCTGGCGACCATGGTCGCGAGCCCGGCGTCAGCCCACAACACCGTCGTGGCCACCTCGCCGACCGAGAAGTCGGTCGTCTCGGAGCAGCCGGGCTCGGTCTCGCTGACCACGAGCGACGAACTCATCGACATCGGGGGTAGCACCGTGATGCGGGTCGTCGGACCCGACGGCCGGCACTTCGAGACGGCCTGCGCGACGGTCGACGGGGTCACCGCCGAGGTCTCCGCCGAGCTCGGCCAGGCCGGTCGATACACCGTGGAGTGGCAGGTCGTCTCGGCCGACGGGCATCCGATCTCCGGCGAGTTCGCGTTCCACTGGGCGCCGGCCGAAGGTGAGGCGCTCGCAGCTGGCTCCGACCATCCGGCGTGCGGCGACGCCACAGAGGAGTCGCCACGTGGCGAGGCCGAGTCGAGCGGGTCCGCGTCGGCGGCATCCGTCGCCCTCGGCGACGTGCTGTGGATCGGCGGTGGCGTGCTCGTCGTGATCGCGGCCGCGCTCGGCACGTGGCTCGTGGTACGTCGCCGAGCCTGACCGCGGCCCTGGGGATGGTACGGCTCACCCGTCGGGGGTGCTCGTTACACTCGACGGGTGAGCTGGAACCCGGATCTCCACGGCGCCGACGAGGTGCCCTCCGATCCTGAGGCGTTCCCGCCGCCGCCCGACGACGAATGGGCACCGCCGCCCGACGAGTGGGCGCCGCCGGCCGAGGCCCCGGTGCCCCTCGATGCGGCCCCTGCCGAGGTCCGCGCCGCGCCGCGCCGCTTCGCCGGCGCCGACGACGCGCTGCACACCGTCTTCGGGTTCGAGTCGTTCCGGGGCGAGCAGGCCGAGATCATCGCCCACGTCAGCGCCGGTGGCGACGCCGTCGTGCTCGTGCCCACCGGCGGCGGCAAGAGCCTCTGCTACCAGATCCCATCACTGCTCCGAGAGGGCACCGGCGTCGTCGTCTCTCCGCTCGTCGCGCTCATGCACGACCAGGTCGACGCGCTCGTGCGCAACGGCGTGCGCGCCGGCTACCTCAACTCGAGCCAGCAGCCGTTCGAGCGTGCCGAGGTCGAGCGCGCCTACCTCGCCGGCGAGCTCGACCTGCTCTACGTCGCCCCCGAGCGGCTCAACACCGAAGCGACGAAGCGGTTCCTCGAACGTGGGCGCATCGCGCTGTTCGCCATCGACGAGGCGCACTGCGTGGCCCAGTGGGGTCACGACTTCCGGCCCGACTACCTGGCGCTCGCCGAGCTCGCCGAGCGCTGGCCCGAGGTGCCGCGCATCGCGCTCACCGCGACGGCGACCGAGGCGACCCATCGCGAGATCACCGCGCGACTCTCGCTCGACGGCGCTCGCCACTTCGTGTCGAGCTTCGACCGCCCGAACATCCAGTACCGCATCGTGCCGAAGCTCGAGGTGCGCTCGCAGCTGCTCGACTTCGTTCGAACCGAGGGCAGGGATGCCGCGGGCAACCCGGTCTCGGGCATCGTCTACGCCCTCTCGCGAGCGAGCACCGAGAAGCTCGCGGCGTTCCTGACCGCGAACGGCGTGAACGCGCTGCCCTACCACGCGGGTCTCGATGCCGGCACGCGCCGCCTTACCCAAGAGCAGTTCCTCCGTGAAGACGGCGTCGTCGTGGTCGCGACGATCGCGTTCGGCATGGGCATCGACAAGCCCGACGTGCGGTTCGTCGCGCACGTCGACCTGCCGAAGTCGGTCGAGGGCTACTACCAAGAGACCGGCCGCGCCGGTCGCGACGGCGAACCCGCCACCGCGTGGCTCGCCTACGGCCTGCAAGACGTGGTGCAGCAGCGCCGCATGATCGACGAGAGCCCGGGCGACCTCGCCCACCGTCGTCGCCTGAGCCAGCACCTCGACGCGATGCTCGCCCTGTGCGAGACCGTGCAGTGCCGCCGCCAGAACCTGCTCGCGTACTTCGGCGAGGCGAGCGAGCCGTGCGGCAACTGCGACACGTGCCTCGAACCCCCGGCCGCGTGGGATGGCACGGTCCCGGCGCAGAAGCTCATGTCGACCATCGTTCGGCTGCAGCGCGAGCGTCGACAGCGGTTCGGCGCGGGCCACCTCATCGACATCCTCCGCGGCAAGCAGACGCCGCGCGTGCAGCAGTACGGCCACGACTCGCTCGCCACCTGGAGCATCGGCGGCGATCTCAGCGAGCAGCAGTGGCGCGGGGTCGTGCGCCAGCTCCTCGCGCAGGGCCTGCTCGCCACGCACGGCGAATACGGCACCCTGGTCGTGACGGATGCCGCGGCCGACGTGCTCTCGGGCCGCCGCACGGTCATGCTCCGCACCGAACCCGAGCGGGCCCCCCGCGCTCGCGGCGCGAGGCCGGCGCCCGCGGCATCCGACCTCGAACCGATGCAGGCCGAGCTCTTCGAGGCGTTGCGCGCATGGCGCGCCGGCGAGGCGCGCGAGCAGGGTGTTCCGGCCTACATCGTCTTCGGCGACGCCACGCTGCGCGCCGTCGCGGTCGCACGGCCAGAGACCCTCACCGACCTGAACGGCATCACGGGCATCGGCGCCAAGAAGCTCGAGGCGTACGGCGACGCGCTCCTCGCGGTGGTCGCGAGCGCCTGAGGCTAAGATCAGCGCAAGCGCGGCCCGGCGAGGCATCCGTGCACCACCCACTGCGTCGTAGGGAGTGTCATGTCAGAGCAGTTCGGACCCCGGCGACCGCTCGGCGTCACCATCGTCGCTGCGCTGGCGTTCATCTCGGGCGCCTTCGACATCATCGGCGGCCTGCTGCTGCTTCCCCTCCAGGGCGACGCCGCCGTGGCCGACCGGTTCGGCGGAGCGGCGATGGTCGTGACGATGGCCGTGATCTCGACGCTGGTCGGCATCCTCACGCTCGTCGTCGCGTTCGGCCTCCTGGGCGGCAACCCCGTCGCGCGCATCGCGGCGACGATCCTGCAGGCGCTGTCGCTCGCGATGTCGATCTGGGTCGGCATCACGCAGCCGACGACGCTGGCCACCGAGATCCCGAGCGCGCTGCTCGCGGTCGCGATCGTGATCCTGCTCTGGACGAGCGACGCGACCCGGTACTTCCGTGGGCTGGCTCCCGACGAGCCGACGAGCTGACGCTCTCGCCGCGGCATCCGTCACCGCGCTAGCATCAGCGCAGGGCGTCGCCCGCCGCGGCGCCGAGCGAATGGGGTGCGCATCATGGCTGAAGCAGTGGCTCGACCCGTCGGCGTGTCGATCGTCGCGGTGCTGGCGCTCATCTCGGGGGTCGTCGACATCATCAACGGCGTCCTCGTGCTGCTGGGCGGCGAGGATGCGGAGGCCGGGCTCGGTGGGTCGGGCGGTGTGCTCGCCCACTCGATCGGCTCCATGGTGCTCGGCCTTGTCGTCGTGGTGCTCGCGCTCGGCCTCTGGACCGGCTGGGGACTCGCACGCATGATCGTCACCGTGCTGCAGGCGCTGTCGCTCATCCATTCCCTGTTCCTCGCGGTCGCGTACCTCGGGAACCCGGTTGGCGAATGGGCGAGCGTGCTCCTGTCGGCGGTCGTTCTGATCCTGCTCTGGACGCGACCGGCGAGCTCCTATTTCCGCAGCAGTCAGGCCGCCGCGCACTAGCATCGCAGCAGGCGCACCGTGTCCTGGCGGTGCCCGATCAAGGGAGTGGTCGTGGCCGGTTCGATCGATCGACCTGGGGGAGTCACCCTCGTCGCCGTGCTGACCTGGATCTCGGGCCTGCTCGACATCGTCAGCGGCAGCCTCCTGCTGTTCCAGACGAGCGTCAGCGCGACCGTCGAGCAGTTCGGCGGCGAGAGCCAGTTGATCGCGTCGGCACTGCTCACGATCCTCATCGGCGTGGTCGTCATCGTCGTCGCCGTCGGGCTGCTTCGGGGCAACAACGCCTCTCGCATCCTCATCACGATCTTCGAGATGCTCTCGATCATCGGCTCGGTGTTCCTCGCGATCGCGTATCCGGCCGGCGCCATCGCCGAGTACTTCAGCATCGCGGTCGCGGTGATCGTGCTCTTCCTGCTCTGGACGCGTCGGGCGAGCGCGTTCTTCCGCGGTTGAGCGTCATGACACCGAGCGGATGCCGCGGCATCCGCTTGTCGATATCGCAATGCCCGGCTGAGGTCGCCTTGTAGGGTCTGAACAGGCGCCGCCGAGACCCCGCCGAGGCTGTTTGTGGGCGTCGCACGCCTCATTTCCAGGGCCGTCGGGCCCGTCCTACGTTGGAATGAGCCCAATCCACCTGACGAAGGACGTGTACTCACGATGGTCGACACGGCATCCCGCACCACCTCCGAAACCTCCAGCGATCACGCCGCCACCGTGCCCGCAACGCCGTCGCACGACACCGACGCCACGCCGATCCCCGGCGCACCGGCCGCTGCCGCACCCCGGGCTCCGAAGGTCGACGTCGAGGCGCTCGGACGCCAGCTGCTCGGCACCTGGGCCGACCTGCGCCTCGCCGCACGGGAGCGCGCAGCCCACCCCGACCTCCAGCGCATCGAGGGCCAGTCGATGGCCGAGCACCGCGACCGCGTACTGAAGCAGCTGCACATCCTCGTCGAGCAGGGCGCGGTGCACCGCGCGTTCCCGAAGGAGCTCGGCGGCGAGGCCGACCACGGCGGCAACATCGCCGCCTTCGAAGAGCTCGTGATCGCCGACCCGAGCCTGCAGATCAAGTCGGGCGTGCAGTGGGGGCTCTTCGGTGCGGCCGTGCTGCACCTGGGCACCGAGGACCACCACAGGCGCTTCCTGCCCGACATCATGTCGCTCAAGGTGCCCGGCGCGTTCGCGATGACCGAGACCGGGCACGGGTCGGATGTCGCGGCGATCGGCACGACCGCGACCTACGACGAGTCCACGCAGGAGTTCGTGATCGACACGCCGTTCCGCGGCGCGTGGAAGGACTACCTCGGGAACGCCGCACTGCACGGTACGGCCGCGGTCGTGTTCGCCCAGCTCATCACCAAGGGCGTGAACCACGGCGTGCACGCGTTCTACGTGCCGATCCGCGACGAGAACGGCGAGTTCCTGCCCGGGGTCGGCGGCGAGGACGACGGTCTCAAGGGCGGGCTCAACGGCATCGACAACGGGCGCCTCCACTTCACGAACGTGCGCGTTCCGCGCCAGGACCTGTTGAACCGCTACGGATCGGTCGCCGAGGACGGCACCTACTCGAGCCCGATCTCGAGCCCCGGCCGCCGCTTCTTCACGATGCTCGGCACGCTGGTGCAGGGCCGCGTCTCGCTCGACGGCGCGTCGACGACAGCGGCCGCGATGGCACTCGCCATCGCCATCACCTACGGCAACCAGCGCCGGCAGTTCAACGCGGCGAGCGACGTCGACGAAGAGGTGCTCCTCGACTACCAGCGGCACCAGCGCCGCCTGCTCCCGAAGCTCGCGACGACGTACGCGCAGTTCTTCGCACACGACGAGTTCCTCCTGAAGTTCGACGCCGTGTTCTCGGGCAAGGCCGACACCGACGACGACCGTCAAGACCTCGAGACGATGGCCGCGGCACTCAAGCCGCTGTCGACCTGGCACGCCCTCGACACCCTGCAGGAGGCACGCGAGGCGACCGGTGGCGCCGGCTTCCTCGCCGAGAACCGCATCGTCGGCCTCCGACAGGACCTCGACATCTACGCGACCTTCGAGGGCGACAACAACGTGCTGCTCCAGCTCGTCGCAAAGCGCCTGCTGACCGACTTCTCGAAGCAGTTCGCCAAGGCGGATGCCGGCGCGCTCGCGCGCTACGTCGTCGCACAGACCGCCGAGCGCGCGTACCACGGCACCGGCCTGCGCCGCCTCGCCCAGACGATCGCCGACTTCGGCTCGACCGCTCGCTCGGTCACCGAGCTCCGCGACGAGGAGACCCAGCGCGAGCTGCTCACCGACCGCGTCGAGACCATGATCTCCGAGATCGCCGGACGCCTGCGCGACGCGCGCAAGCTACCCAAGGCGGAGGCGGCGGCTGCGTTCAACCGCAACCAGAACGAGCTCATCGAGGCGGCCCGTGCGCACGGCGAGCTGCTGCAATGGGAGGCGTTCACGCGCGGCCTCGAGCGCACGACCGATCCCGGCACCAAGCAGGTGCTCACCTGGGTGCGCGACCTCTTCGGACTCGGCCTCATCGAGAAGCACCTCGCGTGGTACCTGATGCACGGGCGCCTGTCGCCGCAGCGCGCGCAGGCCGTGACCGCCTACATCGACCGCCTGCTCGAGCGACTGCGCCCGCACGCCCAGGATCTCGTCGATGCGTTCGGCTTCAAGCCCGAGCATCTGCGCGCGAAGATCGCGTCGGGCGCCGAGCTCGAGCGGCAGGAGGAGGCGCGTGCGTACTACGCGGCACAGCGGGCCGCCGGTACGCTCCCCGTTCCCGAGAAGTCCGCGAAGCAGCGGTAACTCCCATTGGTCGAGTAGCGCCCGCGGCGGCGGCTCTGTTGGTCGAGTAGCGCCCGCCGGAGGCGGCTCTGGTGGTCGAGTAGCGCCCGCCGGAGGCGGCCGCGTATCGAGACCCGGTCCCCCGATCTCGAGACGCGTCGGCGCTTCGCGCCGGCGCTCCTCGATCAGCAGAGGGGTCGGCGCTTCGCGACGGCGCTCCTCGATCAGCAGAGGGGTCGGCGCTTCGCGCCGGCGCTCCTCGATCAGCAGAGGCGTCAGCGGCGCAGCCGCCGGTACGCGCCGGCCGCCAGCGGCAGGAACACGAGGGTGATGGCGAGCGGCCAGACGGATGCCGCGAGCACCGCGTTCTCGGCGAGCCACCCGCTCGTCGCTCCCGTCGGGTTGCCGAAGAGGACTCGAGCGGCCGTCGCCGTGGCCGACACGGGGTTCCACTCGGCGATCGCGCCGAGCCAACCGGGCATCGTCTCGGCCGACACGAACACGGTCGAGAGGAACCCGATCGGCCACACGAGCACCTGCACCGCGGTGACGGCGCCCGAGCCGCGGAGCCGCAGCCCGAGGAAGATGCCGAGCCAGAGCAGGGCGAAGCGGAGCCAGAGCAACAGGACGACGCCCAACGCGATCTCGGCCGGCCCGGTGGTCGGGCGCCATCCGATCACGAGTCCCCCGAGCATGAGCACCGCGAGGCTCAACGCCGAACTGGCGAGGTCGGCGAGGGCACGACCGAGGGCGACGGACGCGCTCGAGATCGGGAGCGACCGGAATCGGTCGGTGATGCCGCGCCCGGCGTCCTCCGCCATCGCCGTCATCGTGGACTCGAGTCCGAAGAGCATCGTCAGCGCGAACATGCCCGGAAGCAGGAACTGCAGGTAGTCGCCCCCGCCGGGCAGCGCGATCGCTCCCCCGAAGAGGAACCCGAACATCAGCACCAGCATGAAGTTGAAGGCGAGCCCGAAGATGATGCCCCACGGCTCGCGCACCCAGTGCAGCACATCACGTCGGGCGATGAGCGCCCCCTCGCGAAGCGCGTTCGGGCGGTGACCGCGGCGCACGGGTGCGCCGCGGAGCGTGCTCGTGGTCGTGGTCATCGTGGCTCCAGTCGGGGTTCGGCGGACGTGGCGGGGCCGGTGAGGTGCAGGAACACCTCGTCGAGCGTGGGTCGGCGCAGCACGAGGTCGTCGAAGGCGATGCCGTCTGCGTCCAACGCTCGGACGATCGGCGCGAGCGTCGCCGCGCCGTTCGCGACCTCGACGGTGACGGTGCGAGTGTCGAGGTCGACGGATGCCTCCGCCCCCGCCGCTCGCGCCATGGACGCGGCTGCGGCATCCGCTCGCCCCGCGTCGGCGACCACCACCTGCACGCGGTCGCCACCGAGCCGCGCCTTGAGCTCGTCGGGCGTGCCCTCGGCGATGACCCGGCCGTGATCCATCACCGAGATGCGGTCGGCGAGCTGGTCGGCCTCGTCGAGGTATTGCGTCGTGAGCAGCACCGTCGTGCCCGCGGCGGCGATGTCGCGCACGGCCTGCCAGACGGTGGCGCGTCCGCGGGGATCCAGGCCCGTCGTGGGCTCGTCGAGGAACAGCACGGCCGGCGTCAGCACCAGGCTCGCGGCGATGTCGAGGCGGCGGCGCATGCCGCCGGAGAACCCCGAGACGGCTCGGTCCGCGGCATCCGTCAGGTCGAACGCGTCGAGCAGTTCGGCGCTGCGCTCGTGAGCGTGCGTCTTCGAGAGCCCGCTGAGCCGGCCGAAGAGCACGAGGTTCTGGCGCGCGGTGAGCGCCTCGTCGACCGCGTGGAACTGGCCGACGAGGCCGATGCGTTCGCGGACCGCGGCAGGGTCGCGCCGTACGTCGATGCCGTCGATCGCTGCGGTGCCCTCGTCGAGATCGGTGAGGGTGGTGAAGCAGCGCACGGCGGTGGTCTTGCCGGCGCCGTTCGGGCCGAGCAGGCCGTGCACGGTGGCCGACTCGACGACGAGGTCGAATCCGTCGAGCGCGGTCGTCGTGCCGTAGCGCTTGGCGAGGCCGGCGCCGCGCAGCGCCGGTGGTCGAGGTGCGGTGGAGCCCATGGCTGTGTTCATCGTCCACTTTCAGCGTACATCGTACGGGATTATTCTCGAACCGTACACCATACGGAGAATGTAGGCTAGCCCCCATGTCGACCGAATCGACCGGCCTCGGCGAACCCGACCGCACCCTGCACCTGCTGTGGCGGGAGCGGCTCGGTGAACCGGTGGGCTCCCGCGGCCCGAAGCAGCGCGCGAGCGTCGACGCCGTGGTCGACGCCGCCATCGCGATCGCCGATGAGGAGGGCATGGAGGCGCTCTCGATGCGCCGCATCGCAGAGCGGCTCGGGATGAAGCCGATGTCGGTCTACACCTACGTTCCGGGCAAGGCCGAGCTCATCGACCTCATGGTCGACCGGTCGGCGGGCGAGCAACCGCTGCCCGAGCCCGCCGGATCCCTACGTGAGCGGCTCGAGCAGATCGCCAGGCTCACGTGGAACGAGTTCCTGCGGCATCCGTGGCTGCTCTCGATCGATACGAGTCGCCCGCCGCTCGGGCCCAACGTGTCCGACCGCTGGGAGTGGAGCCTGAGGATGATCGAGGGACTCGGGCTCAGCGACCTCGACATGGACCAGATCATCACGCTCGTCACCGGGTTCGTGTCGGGGCCTGCCCGCGCGTACATCGACGCAGAACGCCTGCATCGCACGACCGACGAGACCGACGAGGAGTGGTGGGAGCGGAACGCGCCGATCCTCGACCAGATCATGGAGCCCGAACGGTACCCGATCTCGGGCCGCGTCGGGCAGGCCGCCGGCGAGGAGTACGGCGCGCCCTCCGACCCCGAGCGCGCCTTCGAATTCGGCCTCGCGCGCGTCATCGACGGAATCGAGGCGTACGTCGCATCCGCTTCGTCCCCCTGAAGCAGGCGCCACGCCGTACCCGCAGCGAGAACAGGCGCGACGGGCCTGGTTCGGCTCCGTGAGCCTGTTCTGACGACCGTGGACTATTCGGCCGGCGGCTTCATGAGTGCACCCGCGGCCAGCCCGACCGCGAGCCCGGCTGCGAGCCAGAGCCAGAAGCCGGTCCAGAGGCTGATGCCCACGCCGACGATCACGCCGACTGCGAGCCCGACGATGAGCTGCTTGCGGCGTGCCGGGGTCATCGGTTCGCGAGCCATCCGTCCAGACTAGTCGCGCGTTTCAGAGCACTCCGAGAGCCCGGACCGCCTCGCGCTCGTCGATGAGCTCGGCAACGGATGCCTCGATCCGCTGCCGGGCGAAGTCGTCGAGCTCGAGGCCCTGCACCACGCGCCAGGCGCCATCGACGGATTCGACCGGGAACGATGAGATGAGGCCCTCGGGTACCCCGTACGATCCGTCGGAGACGAGCGCGGCGCTCGTCCACCCGCGGGACGTGCCGTGCCCCCAGTCGCGCACATGGTCGATGGTGGCGCTCGCCGCCGAGGCGACCGACGAGGAGCCGCGCCCCTCGATGATCTCGGCGCCGCGCTTGGCCCCCCGGGGGATGAACTCCTCGGTGAGCCAGGTGCGCGCGGCCTCAGCCCCGCCGAGCCGCTCGGCGAGCAGTTCGGGCACCCGGCGCTCGCCGGCGGTCGCATGCGCGACGTCGGGGAACTGGGTCGCGGAGTGATTGCCCCAGATCGTCAGGTTCCGGATGTCGCTGACGGGCGTGCCGAGCACCGGTGCCAGCTGGCCGAGCGCTCGGTTGTGGTCGAGTCGGGTCAGCGCCGAGAAGCGCTCGGGCGGCACGTCGGGAGCGTGCGCGGCCGCGATGAGCGCGTTCGTGTTGGCCGGGTTCCCGACGACGGTGACTCGGATGTCGTCGGCCGCCTCGGCGTTGATCGCCGCGCCCTGCGGCCCGAAGATGCCGGCGTTCGCCCCGAGGAGGTCGCCCCGTTCCATGCCCGCCGTGCGGGCACGGGCTCCGACGAGGAGCGCGTGGTTCGCTCCGCGGAACGCGGCCGCCGCATCGTCGAAGACCTCGACCCGGGCCAGGAGGGGGAAGGCGGAGTCCTGCAGCTCGAGCGCCGCGCCCTCGGCCGCGCGCAGGCCCTGGGGGATCTCGAGCAGGTTGAGTCGCATCGGCGTCTCGGGACCGAGCATGGCGCCCGACGCGATTCGGAACAACAGGGCGTACCCGATCTGCCCTCCGGCTCCGGTGATGGTGATCGTGACCGGTGCGGCGCTCATGAGGCGAGCCTACGCCGAGCCGCGGACTCGCGGCATCCGCGCCCTCGGCACGGCCGACGAACCGTCGGTCCGCGTGCGAACGAGTATGCTCGGGGCACCGACGGTGGGAGGTCGGATGGTCTGGCGCATCCGCACCGGTGAGATCGTGCTCAGCCTGCAGGGGGGCGTCGGCAACCAGCTGTTCGAGTGGGCGTTCGGGGCCGCGCTGCGTGCGAGCGGCCGTCGCGTGCTGTTCGACGCCGTTCGATGCCGCGGCGACCGGCCGCTCATGATCGGGCCGCTCCTGCCCGCCCGCGAGCGGCTCGCCGCACCCGTGGGTCTCGCGCTGGCCGGCGCGACGAAGGCGGGGCTGCTGTCGGACCGATCACGGCCCCGACTCGTGCGGCAGCGTCGTTCGGGGTACGACCCGTCGGTGCTCGAGCGGCTCGGCGGCACCTCGTACCTGCTCGGGTACTTCCAGTCGCCGCGGTATTTCGCGGACATCGAGCCCGAGGTGCGCGCGACGGTGCGCGATCTCCTCGACGGGATGCTCTCGCCGCAGGGACGGCGTCTCGCCGACGAGCTCCGTGCTGACCCAGATCGGGTCGCGGTGCACGTGCGCCGCGGCGATTACGTGAGCGATCCCGGGGCGGCCGCGCGACACGGCGCGCTCGGCGCGGGCTACTACGACCGCGCGCTCGAACGCGTCTCCGCGCTGGGCCGCACCCGCCGCGTCTGGTTCAGCGACGACCTCGACTGGGTGCGCGAGCACCTCGCGCAGGACGGCGACGTGCTGTGCCCAGCCGACGCCACCCGGCAGGATGGCGGCGAGATCGCGCTGATCGCGTCGTGTTCGACGCGCATCATCGCGAACAGCAGCTTCAGCTGGTGGGGCGGATGGCTCGGGGCACCGAGCTCCCCGACGCATCCGGTGATCGCACCGTCGACGTGGTTCGCCGACGGGCACAGCGATGCGGGAGAACTGGTGCCCCGAGACTGGGTTCGGCTCTAGCCCTGGTAGCTCCAGATCCGCACGTAGTCGACCTGGTAGTCGAGCGGCTGGGTCCAGTCCTTGTGGTTCGGGTCGGGCAGACCCCAGTACTGGGCGGACGGGCCGACGTGCAGGTTCAGGCGCACGTGCAGCGGGCTGCCGAAGTAGTCCTTGTTCCAGAGGTTCGGATGCGTCGCCGGGGTTGCCCGGGCCACTTCCTTGTCGTCCACGATGATGGCGGCGTAGGTCGGCGTGAACTCGAACGCGTACGTGTGGAAGTCCTGCCACGGCGCGGTGTCGTTCGCGAACTCGGTGTGCGTCCAGGCGTACTTCTCGTTGCCCGAACCGGAGGTCTGCGTGTGCACGGTCGTCGTCGCCGTGTCGATGCGCTGGCCGCCCGGTGCGGGACCATCGTTGTAGCCCCACGCCTCCATGATGTCGATCTCACCCGACTGGCTGTTGCGCAGCCAGAATGCGGCGAGCGAGCCGTACGTCTTCGGGCCGGTCGGCGTCTTGGCGCGGATCTCCCAGCGGCCGTACTGCTGGCTGTACGACATGTCGTCGCCGCCCAGCGAGCGCTGGTCCATGTAGCCGGTCTTGTGCGTCAGCGTCGGAGAGGCGCCCGCCTGCCCGGCCGGGCGGGAGATCGGCGTGTCGAGCCACTCGCCCTTCAGGTGCGCGATGCCGTTCTCGTCGACCGAAACCTGCTCGCGAGTTGGCACGGCCACGTCCTGCAGCAGGCCGAGGTCCGACCGGTCTCGCACGTTCCACTTCGCGGGATCGATGGCCGGCTGGCCGGTCGCCGAGTCGACGTAGTCGAACTCGTCACGCCAAGCGGGTGCGCCCCAGCCCGAGACGACGCCGTCATCCACGCCGGGCTCCGGAGTGGGCGTGGGCGTGGGAGTGGGGGTCGGCGCGGGCTCCGGCGCGGGCCGAGACGACGCCGTCATCCACGCCCACTCCGGAGCCCGGCGTGGATGACGGCGTCGTCTCGGGCGTCGACGGGGCGTTCGCAGTCAGCTCCGCGTCGAAGGTCACGTTGTGGGTGGCTCGCCAGTTCGACTGCACCTGCGCGGCGATCACGTTCTCACCGACGCGAAGCTGCGAGGCTGGCACGGTCACCTCGAACGACGCGGAACGTGCCGTGCTGCTCTGCGGGGCCGCCGTCGCGTAGCTCGTGTGCTTGATCTCTCCGGTCGGCATGTTGCGGCGCACGACCTCGGCGCCGTTGACGTAGGCGACGAGGCCGTCGTCGGCCCACGTCGTCAGCGTCATGCCGGCGGCCGGCACCTCGGAGAGGGTGAACGTCTTGGTGAAGTAGGTCGCCAGCGGGCGGGTCCTGAAGTCGTTGTTCACCTTGGTGCCGAGTGAGCCGGTACCGATGCCGAAGCCGAGGGGCGCGGTGCCGGTGCGCCATCCGTTGTCGCCGTCGCGCCAGTCGGCGGCCGGCGCGGACGTGCCGCGATAGTACGACCAGTCGCCGCTTCCGAAGGCGACCTCGCCGGAATCGGTTCCGGTGGTCGACGCGATGGCGCCTGCGGCGATGGGGGAGAGTGCCATGGCCGATGCGAGGGCTCCGGCGACGATCAGGCGGGATCGGGTGGTTCCGGCGGGGGTTTCCCTGTGCTTCGCGTGTCGCAAGTATTGCTCAACTATCTCGATTCGGTAACGAACAGCGCCCCACTTTACGTGACGGTTCCGGGAAGGACAAAATCCGCGCCGTATCCGTCGGCGGGCATATGCTGGGCACATTCCGACGGTGTCGACCGGTCGGAGAAGCAGCTGCGTGGAGGGAGCTGCGATGCTCGAAGACGTGTACCGCAGCATCGCTCGCCAGTGGCGGGTGCTCGTCGTGGTGGCATCCCTCGTCGCGGTCGCAGCCACCGTGCTCGGCCTCATCTGGCCCGACCGGTACACCGCGACGGCCTCCGTCACGGTCGAGGCGATCCCCGCGGCCGACGGGTCGACGCCCGACGTCAACATGGAGACGCAGCGGCTCATCGCGCGGTCGACCGAGGTGCTCTCCATCGCGGTCGACGAGATCGAGGACACGTCCGTCTCGGGCCTCCGGAGCCAGTTGGAGGTGACGATCCCTCGAGGCTCGCAGGTACTCGAGTTCCGCGTGACCACCGGCGACGCGGAGCGCTCCGCCGAGCTCGCGAACACCATCGCCACGGCGTACCTCGACCAGCGGACGGCCGCCGCGCAGCGACGCATCTCGGAGGCATCCGACGCGCTGGCGTCGACCGCCGAGGAGCTTCGCGCGCAGCTCGCGGCCCTGGAACCCGAGAATCCGCTGAGACTCTCCCTCGAGGGTCAGGTCCGCGCCCTCGACACCCAGCGTGCGGTGCTCATCGCGACCTCGATCAACGCGGGCTCCCTCATCGATCCGGCGACGCCCCCCGAGGATTCCAACACCCCGGGCCTGTACGTCTTCGTCGGCGCTGGCATCTTCCTCGGGCTGTTCGTCGGGGCCTTCGTCGCCCTCATCTGGGACCGCGTGAAGGAAAGCCGCCGGCCCCGTGCGGCGCGGGGCGACGCCGAGAAGCGCGTCACCGAGGGCTGAGGACTTCCGCTCCCCAGAGCTCCTCGGCGATCTCCACCGTCGCACGGATGTGCTGCGGCGTGGATGCGCCGAACACCACGGAACGGATCTGCGGGCGCTCGCGCACCCACGTCAGCGCCTCACGTGGCGGAATGGCACCCGACGCGAACACCGACATCGCCACCGGCCGGAACTCGCGCGTCGCGAGCACGTCGTCGTACGCATGCATGCCGCCCGATACCCGGAATGCCAGCTTGTTCATGTTCGAGCACACGATGGGGTCGTCGATCCCAGCCCGCTCGAGCGCGTCGACCGCCATCGGCAGGTTCATCGTGATGAACCCCGGCTCCGCGCCGTACCGCGACCGCACATGCTCGGCGAAGATCGAGAACGCGGCATCGAACCGCAGGCCGAGGAGCAGGTCGACCACGATGTTCTGGAGGAACACCACGGGCGTCGCCAGGCCGTGGAACATCTTCATCTCGGCGTCCACGAGGAGCGTGATGAGCCCTTCGATGTCCTTGCCCGCGAGCGACCTTCCGCCGCGGAGCGCCGCGTTCATGAATCCTTCGTCGGGCAGGAAGCTCCGAAGCGCGCCCATCATGCCGAGTTCGGTGACGGCGTTCGCATACTTGTGGGCGTACGGCATGCACGGCAGGAAGGCGAACCCGGGGTAGTCGGCGGGATGCTCGCGGACGTGGTCGCAGACCTCCCCGATCCGCTCGTGCGTCGTGCACATGAACGAGCGCACACCGGCCTCGACGGCGTCGTCGATGACCTCGATGATCGCCGAGGTGTCCTGGAAGCGGAGCGCGCTCGCGTGCGCCCGCTCCTCCGACATGTGGTTGACGCCGAAGAACTGGTTGTCGCCGAGCAGGAGCCGGTCGAGCGTCATCGGGTCCTCCTTCGCGCTCGGGTGAAGAGTCGACGGTCGGGGCGAGCGGCTGGGGCCGCCACGTGACGGGGTTCGTCGGTCGACGGCCCGCGCGCGAACCGCTCGATGAGGCGATCGGTTGCGGCGGCGCTGGCGAAATCGTTGACCGGTTCGAGCGCGGGCGAGCCGGTCTTGGCCGCTGCGACCGATCGCACGAAGTGGTCGATCTGCGCGCTGTACTCCTCGCCGCGCAGGTAGTACCACACCGACGGCGTGAGCGTCGTCGTGTTGATGCTGTTCCACCCGACCCGGTACCCGTCGGGCACCTCGGCGGTGTCGCGGAAGTAGATCTCGCACTCCTGCCGATCGGCGATGATCTTGCCGCGTTCGCCCCAGAGCGTCATCTTCGTCGACATCTTGCGGTACGACTCGTCGGACCAGTTCACCGAGAGCTGGGCGCTGGCATCGTCGGCGTACCGCAGCGTTCCGTAGACCTCGTCGTCCGCCTCAGCCGAGAAGTCGCGCCCGAGCACGGTGCCGGTCACCGTCTCGGGTTCGCCCAGGTACCAGCACAGGAGGTCGAGGGGGTGCGCCGCGTAGTCGTAGAGGGCGCCACCGCCCGCGGTCTTCCTGCTCCGCCACGTCTCGCCCTTGGGGCGCAGCACGACCGGCCCGTACGCCTCCGCGAGGACATGGCTCACGCGTCCGATCGCGTGCAGGTCGAGCAGGCGCTTCACCTCCCGGAACGTGCCGACGAACCGGTTGTGGTAGCCGACCTGCGTGACCAGGCGCGCGTCGGTCGCGGCATCCGCCAGCATGGCCGACTCGGCCGCCGTCAACGTGAGCGGCTTCTCGCAGAACACGTGGATGCCGCGGTCGAGCGCGTCGCGGACCAGTACGACGTGCGACGCCGACGGCGTGGCGATGAGCACCGCGTCGGGGTGCTGGTCGAACAGGTCGGCCGAGTCGCTGAACTTGCGGAGGCCCGTGTACTTCTCGAGCACGTCGAGCAGGTACCCCATGGAATCGCAGACGCCGACGACCTCGACATCGGGATGCGCCCCGAGGATCGCCAGGTGGGAGAGCCCCATCTTGCCCGCACCGATGACTCCGACCCTGATCACAGCGACCCCCTGACTGCAGACGACGATGTCACCGAGTGCCCCCATCGAGGGGGCGTCTGCGTGCCCCGCGACGGTTGCTGCAGGATCACCCGGATCGAACGCGCCATCCGGCGCACTCGCGCTCGCGCTGCGAGACGCGACGGCGGCGTCGCGAGCACCGCGGTCGCGGCGGCGATGCCCGGCGTCGGCGGCGGCGTCAGCGCATGGGTCGCCACGCGGCCGTCGAGCATCGCGTCGAGGTAGCCCCACAGCCGTTCTCTCGAGGTCGCCCGGTGCACCGCCCCGAGTTGCTCGGCCCGGTCGGTGAAGATGAGCTGGTGCTCGTCGACCACCTCCTCGTGCACCGGAACGCGCGGCACCACGACGGGCACGCGCCCGATCGCACGCATGTCCATCACCCCGCCGGCCCCGCCCTGAAGCACCACGGCGTCGGCGGCGCGGCACAGCTCGAGGAGCTCGTGGTACGGGAGCACGTCGTGGTTCTCGGCGCCCGGAACGGGCCTGCCGGGGCCGTGCTGCACGATCACGCGCACGTCGGCGTGGGCGCCGACCCACGGTTCCATCCAGGCTCCCAGTCGATCGAACGGGAGGTGGTAGCTTCCCGCGCTGACGACCACCAGTTGCTCGCTCACAACACCACTCCGATCACGTCGGCGTCGGGATAGACCTCGCGCAGCGACTCCCACTGCACGAGGAATCGGTCGGCGAAGGGGTAGACGAGGCGTCCGCTGAGCGACGCGGTCGTGATTCGGTCGACGGGTTCGAGGAAGACCGTGGTCGCCCCGTACCGGTGCGCCTGCATGAAGAACGGCAGCGCGATCGCCGCGCCGGTGCTGAACACCAGGTCGGGACGCGTGTCGGCGAGCACGCGACGCGCGAGCCCGAAGTTCCGCACGAGGTTCGGCAGGTTCCGCACCGTCGGGTAGTGCGCTTCGACGACGTGCTCGCCGACGAGCCGCGACCGCGCGTCCTCGGTGGGCAGCGTCACCCAGGTGCGGTCATGCGCCCCCCACCACGCTCGGAGCGAGAGTGCCTGGGTGAGGTGGCCACCCGACGAGCAGACGATGAGCACCCGCATGGTCAGATCCCCTTCCCGAACCGGGCCGCGACCCGCGTGACCTGTCGCGGGGTGACGAGCCTCGCCGCGATGAGCAGGGCGAGGTAGGACTTCACCTGGGTCGGAGAGTGTCGCAGGGAGCGGCGGGCCCATCGGGCGCCGTCCCTCTGGCGTGCCGCTGACGCGCGTGCGAACGCGATCTGCGACTCGATCCGTGCGATGGCGCGGTCGCTGCGGCCGAAGGCGGGATGCTTCGCGAGCAGGTACTCGAGGGCGTCCGCGTAGTCGTTCCAGCGTCCGAAGAAGTACGACTGCCCCTGCCAGGTCACGCGCACGAACGGTCGGTCGACGACGTGGACGGCACCGAGCTCCGACGTGCGCAGGAGGATGTCGTAGTCCTCTCCGTAGCTGCGCGGCAGCTCCTCGTCGATGAGGCCGATCTCGTCGAGCAGCGCCGAACGCCGGAACAGGAAGCTCGAGGAGTGCAGTCCGGCGAGGCGGTCGTGCAGGAGCATGTCGTGCGTGACCCAGTCGGAGCCGACGAGGCGTTCATGCTCACGGGTGCCGTCGTCGACGACCATCGCGGTCCCCACCAGCGCGGCCTCGGGGTTCGACCTGATCGCCCCGACCTGGGTCGCGAGCTTGCCGGGCAACCAGACGTCGTCGTCGTCGAGGAAGGCGACGAGCTCGTGGCGTGCCGCGAGGATGCCCGTGTTCCTGGCGCCGGCGAGCCCCCGGCTGCGCTCGTTGACGACGCCGCGAAGGGCGCGCCGGGCTCGGAGGTCGACGGCGGGCAGCACGGGCTCGCAGGCGTCGAACACCACGACGACCTCCACGTCGCCGGCGTACTCCTGGTCGAGGATGCTCTGCACCGCGCGCCGCATCAGCTCGGGTCGCTCGTGCGTCGGCACGACCGCGGTCACGGGTGGCAACGACATGGTGCTCACCCCGCCTGCATCGATCGATCGACCAGCCTGCGAAGGCCGGGCGCCTCCCGCCACAGTGACTCGATGCCGAGCCGCCTCCGAAGCACCCAGAGCACGGCGGCGTACACGAGCCCGACGCCGATCACCCCGCCGATGAGGGCGCTGGCGGACGTGCCGAACGCCAGCCGGGCGACGCCGAGGCCGACCCCGAAGACGATCACCGGCACGGCCATCGCGGGGACGAGGGGCCTCAGGTAGGGGCCCACGCGCATCCGTCGGTGGACCTGCCAGGCGGCGATCGCCGTGTCGAGCAGGACGATGACCGCCCAGGTCACGGCGGCGCCCATGATCCCGAGCACGGGCACGAGCAGCAGGTTGAACGCGACGCTCGCGGCGAGCACCACCGACTTGTTGCCGACCTGCCAGCTGCTGTGGCCGCCCTGGAGGATGATGCTCTGGAGCATGCCGGCGCTCGACGCGACCATCATCGCGCCCGCGAGGATGACGAGTGGCGCTGCACCCGACTCGAAGCCGGGTCCGAACAGCCCGAGGATCGCCGGGCCCATGATCGCGAGCGTGAGGTAGAACGGCCAGCTGATGAGGATCATCGCCCGGGTCACCGACGTGTGCAATGCTCGGGTCGCCGACGACTCGCCGCGGGCGAGCAGTCGTGAGATCGTCGGCGTCACCGCGATGCGCATCGAGTGATCGACCACCTGACCCGCACGCACGGTACGGGTCACGATCGCATACACGCCGGCCTCGGCGGGCGAGGTCAGTGCCGCGACGATGAGCACGTCCGACCACTCGAGCAGGATCTCGAGCGACCCGCCGACTGCTCGCGCGGAGCTGAATGCCCAGAACCGGCGAGTCGCCACGGGAAGCGTCTCGAGTGCGTCGGCGCGCCGCCGCCAGTCCTGCACGAACGGACGCGCCAGCAGGGCGACGGCCACGACCAGCCAGACCGGAATGGCCCAGAGCCACGCCGCGAAGCTGCTGTAGGCCGAGCCGATGGCGAGCACCGCGAGGACGACGGCCCCCAGACGGGCGATCGGATAGGCGATCGCGTGCGCCGCGGTGTAGGTGACGATGCCATCCAGCATGCGGGAGGACATCTGGAGGACCGCGAGCACCGCTCCCGCGGGGATGAAGGGCGCCATGAGCCGCAGGTACCCCTCGAACTGTTCGCTCCCGCCGGGGGCCACGAGCCACCCGGCGAGCCATGGGGCCGACCACCACAGCACGGCGGCGACGAGCGTCGACAGCACTGCGACGGGTACCGCGGCGATGAGGATCGTACGCCACGCCTCACCCCGGCGCCCGAACGCGTGCTGCTCGGACACGGTCCGCACGATCCCGCTGTTCGTTCCGAGGCGCAGCACCTGGCTCGCGATGGTGAAGACGCCGACCGCCTGGAAGAACAGGCCGGTGCCGTAGGTCCCGAGGGCGTTGCCCACGACGAGTGCGACGGCGAAGGCGGCGGCCGCGGCGACGACCGAGCCGACGAGGCCGAGCAGGCCGCTCTGCGCCAGGCGTTCAGTTCGCATGCGCGCCTCCCCTCAGCGGGTCTCGCCGCCAGAGCGTCGACGACGGGAGGTACCGCTCGCGCAGCAGGAGGCCGAGGATGAGGCAGATGGCGAGCAGGTGGCGATCGAGTCCGTAGAAGACCGCCACGACACAGGAGCTCACGACCGCGGCATGCAGCCACAGCGCGATCGTGTTGGGGGCGGCAGCCGTGCGGATCACGCCCCCGATGAGGAACCACGCGAACAGCGCGAGCCCCACGAATCCGAAGCAGAACATCGTGTTCCAGAGCGTGCCCTGGGTGCCGACGGTGATCTCGCTCGTGAGCGACGGCCGCGGTGAGCCGAACCCGAGGATCGGCGATTCGAGCGTGCGCGCGAACGTCTCGTCGTAGAGCAGGCTGCGCCCGGTCGTGGTGTCCGCGACCTCCTGTCGGGCGACGATCGCCTCGACCGCGCCCGAGGCGGAGAGCAGGAACACGACTCCCGAGCTCAGGATGCCCACCACTACGAAGGCGACCCACCGCCCCCGCAGCAGGAGCCGCACCGAGACATACGCGACGCCGATGATCAGTCCGAGGAACAGACCCCGGTTGCTCGATGCCACGGCCGGCGGCACCGCGAGTCCCGCCATGGCCAGGAACCAGCCGAAGGCGTTGACCGTGCCGCGTTCCAGCGCCGCGGCGATCGCAGCGGGAGTCAGGATGACGAGCGAGGCGCCCCACCCGTTCGCATAGGGGAACGGCGCCGACGGCCGCACGAACGGCTCCTCGGCGCCCCAGGGATCCTGCACCTCCGAGAACCCGGGGAACACGAGGTCCTTCACGTACTCGTTCTCGAGCACGGATGCCGGGAGCACGCGCCCGATCGTCAGGGTGAGTTCTCCGTCGGGCCAGATCATGCCGAGGTAGCCGCAGACGATGATGAACCCCCACGTGAAGCTCAGGGCGGTCAGGACGCGTCGGACCGACAGCGACCGTGGCGCATTGAGGAGGTAGACCAACGCGATGGCGATGCCCGCGAACTGCGTGAACCGCATGCCGAAGCCGACGACCCGGCCGAGCGAGTCGAGCATGAGCGCGCAGGGGAGCATCCACACGACGAAGGCGAGCCATGGGATCGTGCCGGGCACGATCGACACACGGCCGCGCTGGATCAGATACGCCACCATCGGCACCGACATGATCTGCAGGTAGAACGGCAGCAATCCGAACGCCCACCACGCGGGCATGCCCCAGAGCAGCACGAGCACCGGCCACGCCGGGAGCTCCTTCCGCGCGGCAGGCCCCGTCGACGTCGGGGGTCGTCGCGAGGTCGCGAGGGCCGGCGACGGAGGAACCGACGTCTCCGACATCGGCACCGCGACTCGGGTGGCGGTCGACACGCGTCACTCCCGATGGGCCGCGACCGCGACCTTCGAGCGGGCGAGCCCACGGTACTTGCGCCCCATCGAGAGCACGGCGACCGCGGCCGTGATCACGAGCAGCGCCACGTACGCCGAGAGGAACACCGCAGGCCAGGCGGCCGTGAGCACGATGAGGTAGAGCACGCCGACGTCATAGGGGAGCTTGGCGAACGACACCCAGACCGGGGCATCCGTCGACCCATCGGATGCCCCGGGTGCGAGCTTCTCGGCCAGGGTCTGCGCGAAGAACCAGGCCGATGCGAGCACCGAGAACGCCACGCCGATGCCCGCGAGCGCGAGCGATCCGGTCTCCCGCAGCAGGTACACCGTCACGGCGACGTGGAACAGCGGGAGGCGGAACGCGTCGATCACGTGGTCGAGCCACTCGCCCGCGACCGACCCGCCGCCCGTCAGCCTCGCGAGCTGCCCATCGGCCGAATCGAGCGCATATCCCGCCAGCAGCAGCACGCTCGCCGCGATCGCGGAGACGACGGATGCCTCGACGGCTGCGAGCACCACCATTCCGGCGAGGGACAGCAGCATGCTCACCGCCGTGACCTGGTTCGGGCTCCACCGTGCCACGTAGGCGACCGCTGCCGCACGGCGACCGAGCCCGCGGTTCACCCACCGGAGATAGGCGGGCACGCCCGCCCCGGGCTTCTGAGCCGCCGTCAGGCGCTCGAGGGCCTCCGGGTAGCTCCGGCGTTCGTCAGTCGCCATCTGTCCATCCCCCTCGGCGGGCGGATCATCGCACGGCCGTGAGCGTCAGCTCGAAGCTCGCGTCGGGCGTCGACCGGTAGTTCAGGTGGGTCGAGGCGGCCAGCACGTTCTGCCCGGCCACCAGCAGCGAGACCGGCACCTGCACGACGACGGGGTTGGCGTTCGCCGTGGTGGTGCGCGGCGCCGCCGTCGCGTAGGTGTTCTGGCCGAGCGTGCCGGTCGGCATGTTGCCGCGTGCGATCTCGGTGCCGTTCAGGTACACGACCACGCCGTCGTTGGCGATCACGCTCACGGTCGCGGTCGCGAACTCGTTCGGATCGCTCACCGTGAACTGGTGCCGGAACTGCGCGCTGAGTGGCCGCGGGGATGGCGCGCCGACCGAGATGTCGGTGCCGAGCGCCGATCCGAAGCCGAGCGGCGCGCCGCCCGTCGACCACCCGGAGTCGTCGTATCCCGGCTGGTTCCACGCGGCATCCCACGCCGTCGAGAGGTACTGCCACCGCCACTGGCTCCCCGCAGCGACGAGCGTGGCGTTCGGATTCGTCGGCTCACTCGCCGTCGTCGCCTGCGCCGTTCCCGGCGCCGAGAGGCGACCCGCCCCGTCGATCGCGACGACCGAGTACGAGTAGGTCGTCTCGGCGGTGAGGCCCGTGTCGGTGAACGAGGTGCCCGGGGCATCCACGCGCGTGATCTCCGTGCCGTTGCGCGACACCACGTATTCGTCGATCGACGCGGGTGACGGATGCGTCCACGACAGCTGCACCGACGACGCACCCGTCGCCGTCGCCGTCACGGTGGGCGGGGCCGGCGCCTGGCTCGTGCCGCGCTTCGCGTTGAATCGCAGGTCGAAGCTGGCGTCGGGCGTCGAACGGTAGTTCAGGTGCGTGGATGCCGCGACCACGTTCGTGCCGGCGACGAGGAGCCCGTCGGGCACCGCGAACTCGACGCGGTTCGCCGAAGCGGTCGAGGTGCGTGGTGCCGCCGTCGCGAACGAGTTCTGCGTCAGCGTTCCGGTGGGCATGTTGCTGCGCCCGATCTCGACGCCGTTGACGTACACGACGACGCCGTCATCGGCGACGACCGAGATGACGCCGTTCACCACGGTCGCCGGATCGGTCACGTTGAACGACCTTCGGAACTGGGCGCTGAGCGGTCGTGGCGAAGGCGCTCCGACCGAGATGTCGGTCTGGATGAGCGAGGAGTTGAAGCCCAGGAACGACGGACCCTGCGACCACGAGGAGTCGTTGAACCCGCGGTCGTTCCATCCCGGCTGCCATGCCGCAGACGTGTACTGCCAGCGCCAGGTGTCGCCCGTGACCACGAACGTCAGGTCGTCCGCCGACGGCGGTGCGACGAGCACGACCGTCGTCGTCGCGGAGCGGTTGCCCGCGGCATCCACGGCCCGCACGAAGTAGCGCGTCGGGGTGGTCGCGACGGGCACGGTCATCTCGGTGGCCGTCGTCGTGCCGATGGCCTTGTTGTCGCGGATCACCTCGTACCCGGTGACGCCGCGATTGTCGCTCGACGCCGACCAGCTGAGCAGCGCGGTCGTGCCGTTCACCGGCGTCGCCGAGGCACCGCCCGGTGTCGACGGTGCCGCGGAGTCGCGCATGGCGAAGCGGGTGAAGCCGCCGGCCCACTGGTTGACCTGGGCTGCCCGAGTCGAGAAGGCGAGGTCGCCGCCGACCCAGAGCGTTCCCGTGGAGTCCTGGAAGAGGGCCCAGACGCCGAAGCCCCGGCGAGCCTGCGTGATGGGGTTGAAGTCGGCGATGTACCTCCCGGTCGCGGCATCCCACGCCCCGAACAGGTTGATGCTGTCGCCCTGGGTCCAGTTCGAGCCGATGTTGCTCCACGTGTAGGCGTCCTGGTAGGAGAAGTCGCCGCAGTGGCACCCGGCGAACACGGTGTCGGTGTTCGCCTCGACGACCTGGAAGTCGCCGCCGGCCTTGGTGATGCTGCCGCTCACCCGACTGAAGGTGTTCCGGTCGTACCCGAAGAGGCTGTGCTCGGAACCGCCGACGAAGACCCGACCGCTCGATTCGGCCACGCCGAGCTGCCAGCCGCGCGTCGGGTCGGTGGTGCTGAACGTCGGTACCCACAGCGGCTGCGCCAACGGGGCGCCGGCCGCCGACGTGAACGCCGCGGAGTTGGGCGTCGAGGTCGAACCGCTCTGCTTGAAGTACCCCGAGAAGTACGCGCGTGCCCCGTCGGTCGCGGCTTCGATGCCGACGCTCGTGCCGTTGAGGTTGGGGTTCCAGTTGGTGTCGGGAGCGCCGGCAGCGAGGTTGATCCGGCCGCCGTTCCACGAACTCGACGTCACGCCGCCGGAGCCCACGAGGTGCGTGAACGCGCCCGACAGGTAGAGGTTCTGCCCGTTGACCGACAGACCGCGCACCTGAGCGGCACCGCCGGCCGTCCGGTTCTCGGCGTCGACCTGCCAGCCCGTCGTCGCACCCGTCGTCGCGTTGACGATGACGAACGCCGATCGAGCGGCGCCGTTGGCCTGCGAGAACTGCCCGCCGACCGCGAGTCGGCCGTCGGGTAGGGCGGCGAGGGCCTTCACCTGGTTGTTCAGCACCGGCTGGAAGCCCGGGATGAACTCGCCGGTGTTGACGTCGAACGCGGCGAGGAAGTGCCGCTCGACCTTGTTCGAGCCGGTCGCGTTGAGTGTCCGCTGCACGAACTGGAAGTTGCCGCCGACGTACACCCGGCTGCCGATCTGCGCGAATGCCGAGACCTCGGTGTTGAGCTCGCCGTCGACGCCGTTCGCCTGCCCGGTGACGCCCCACACCGTCGGGCGGGCGTCGCTGTCGGGCATCGCGCGCAACGTCTGCGCAGGAGCGCCGGCGTCGGGAATGGCCGCGAAGGTCATCTGCGAGATGCGAAGCCGCGGCCGCAGGTACACCTGCGTGAACGGAATCGCGTTGCCGGCACCGTTCGTCGCCGAGTAGAGGTATGACGAGGCGGCGTTCTGCCCGGCGACCGAGGAGCCGTACCCGAAGCCGCCGACCCAGCCCTGCGCCTGGCGGACGTTCGTGTCGACCCGGCGGAACTGCGTGTTGTTGCCGAAACTGTTCGTCGTGCCGCCCGAGCCGGTCGTCGTGTCGAATCGCCAGCTGCCGACGGGGTGCTCACCCCGGAACGTCCAGATCCAGCGGTCGCGCCTCGGCATCGCGAAGCGAACCTCCTGCCAGGTCGTGCCGGTCGAGTTCGTCGCGCGGCGCAGCCGCACGCCGTCCGTGAGCGCGCTGACGGCGCCGTTGTTCAGCAGTCCGTCGACCGTCAGCGCCGGAAGCTGCGCGACGAGGAACGCGTTCTGCCCGGTGACGGTGGTTCGGAGGATCTCCGGCGTGCGCAGGCCGTTGTAGTTGTTCTTCCATCCCTCGCGACCTCGCCCGACGAGCACCCACCCGCCGCCGTCGGTGGTCATGTCGCAGTAGAACTCCGCGGGCGCCTTGAGGGCCGGGGTGAGCAGCCAGTAGATCCCGTCCGTGGACGCCGGATAGTTCTGCTTCGCCTCCCAGCACGAGCCCGCGGCCGTCAGCGAGGTCTTGCCGTCGGGCAGCGGATCGGCCGCCGTACTCGGGGTGGCGGTGAACATCAGCAGGGATGCCGCCATCACCGCCGATGTGCCGAGGGCGAGCGCAGCCCGCCTGATGTGTCCCGTTCGACGGGTCGCTGTGTTCATGATCAGCCTCGTCCTCTCACCCGCAGGTCGCGCCGTCGGGGATTTCGTGGGTGGACAGTCGCCAGAGGCCGTCGACGTAGACGGCTCCGTACAGGTGCACGACCGGGTGGCCCGGTCGGTAGAGCTGGTCGGCGACCGACTCACCGTTCGCGTCGAGCACGTCGAGGTCGCTCGTGTCGATGCAGACCTCGAGCACGGCCGTCGGAGGCGACGCCGCGAGGTCGATCGACTGCACGTCCACACTCGTGACGGTGGCCTCGCCGGTCTGCGTGTAACCGAGGTGCTCACGCTCGATCGCGAGCGCCTGGACCTCGCCCTCGACGAAGCCGGTCGCGACGGACTCGATGCCCTCGAAGCCGCCGTCGCCGCGCTGCAGCACCTCGTTGGTGGCCGCGATGAGCGTCTCCACGCTGGTGACGACGGCTTCGCTCGCCTCGGCTTCATCGCCCAGGGGCGCCGGTGTCGGCATGGGGTACTCGAGCGGCGGGGGAGGCGGCTCCTGCTCCTCCTGCAGCGCGGCGTCGACGGGTTCGGTGCCGTCTTCCGGCGGTGGCGCGGCCATCCTGGCGATGCCGAATCCCGCGGCGACGACCGCGAGCCCGACGACGCCGGCGATGATCCAACGCAGCGGCCGAGGCCGCCGCGGGGGCTTCGGAGTCTCGGTCCAGTCCTCGGGCATCGGCTCGAGGTCCGACTCGGTCATGGCGCACCTCCTGCGACGGACGGGGACGGGGCCTCGACCCGGGCCAGCTCGGCCATGTACTCCGCGTACGTGCGGCGGAGCCCGTCGGCGAGGGCGATCGACGATGTCCAGCCGAGGCGGTTGAGGCGCGAGACGTCGAGGAGCTTCCGCGGCGTTCCATCGGGCATCGACGGGTCGAACGAGACCAGCCCGTGGAAGCCGACGACCTCGGCGATGAGGTCGGCGAGTTCCCGGATGGTGAGGTCGGTGCCGCTGCCGACGTTGATGGAGATGCGGTGATCGCCGACCGTGGCCTCGTACTCGGCGCGGGGGCACTCCATGACGAAGACGCTCGCGGCCGCGAGGTCGTCGACGTGCAGGAACTCCCGCCGGGGAGTGCCCGTGCCCCAGACGACGACTTCGTGCGCGCCGCTGACTCGTGCCTCATGGAACCGGCGGATGAGGCCCGGGATGACGTGACTGTTCAGGGGGTGGTACCGGTCGCCGGTGCCGTACAGGTTGGTCGGCATCACCGCGCGGTAGTCGCGGCCGAACTGCGTTCGGAGGCTCTCGCAGAGCGAGATGCCCGCGATCTTCGCGATCGCGTACGCCTCGTTGGTGGGTTCGAGCGGCCCGGACAGCAGGGCTTCCTCGGCGATCGGCTGCGGCGCGTACTTCGGGTAGATGCACGACGAGCCGAGGAACAGCAGTCGCTCGACCCCGAAGTCGTGCGCGGCGCGGATGACGTTGGCCTCGATCATGAGGTTCTCGTACGCGAATTCGGCGGGGTACGTCGCGTTCGCATGGATGCCGCCGACCCGTGCCGCGGCGAGGTACACCTCGTCGATGGCCTCGGCGGAGAAGAAGGCCCGCACGGCGGCCTGATCGGTGAGGTCGAGTTGCGAACGGGTACGGGTGACGACCTCGCCTCGACCGAGCCCCGCGAGTCGCCGCGCGATCGCGGAGCCCACCATTCCGGTGTGGCCGGCCACGTAGATCCGAGGTCTGGCCATGTCAGGCCTCCACCGGGATCAGTGCCGGATAGCCCAGCGACCGCAGGAGCGCCTGCTGCTCCGCGGCGGCGAAGTCGACGGACATCATCTCGGAGCACAGCTCGCTCGCGCCGATCTCGGGCAGCCACCCGAACTCGTGCCGGGCCTTCGACGCATCCCCGAGCAGGGTGTCGACCTCGGTCGGGCGGTAGTAGCGCGGGTCGACCCTCACGATGACATCACCGGCGTGGACGCCGGGCGCCTGCGAACCGATGACCTCGTCGACCACGCCGACCTCGTCGAGGCCCGAGCCCTCGAAGCGGAGCGTGATCCCGACCTCCTCGGCGGCCCACCGGGTGAACTGGCGTACCGAGTGCTGCACCCCACTCGCGATGACGAAGTCCTCGGGGGTCTCTCGCTGCAGCATCATCCACTGCAGTCGCACGTAGTCGCGGGCGTGGCCCCAGTCGCGCCGCGCGTCGAGGTTGCCGAGGTAGAGGCACCGCTCGAGGCCTTGAGCGCAGTTGGCGATGCCACGCGTGATCTTCCTGGTCACGAAGGTCTCGCCGCGCCGGGGTGACTCGTGGTTGAACAGGACGCCGTTGCAGGCGAACATGCCGTAGGCCTCGCGGTAGTTCACCGTGATCCAGAAGGCGAACAGCTTGGAGACGGCGTAGGGCGAGCGTGGGTAGAACGGCGTGGTCTCGCGCTGCGGCGTCTCCATCACCTTGCCGAACAACTCCGACGTCGAGGCCTGGTAGAAGCGGACGCGGTCGGTCATCCGCAGGAGCCTGATCGCCTCGAGCAGGCGAAGCGTGCCGAGGCCGTTCACGTCGGCCGTGTACTCGGGCTCCTCGAAGCTCACGGCCACGTGCGACTGCGCGGCGAGGTTGTAGATCTCGTCGGGCTCGACGTCACGGACGATGCGCGTCAGGTTCGTCGCATCGGTGAGGTCGCCGTGGTGCAGGATGAGCCGGCGGTGCTCGGCGTGGGGATCCTCGTAGAGGTGGTCGATGCGCTGCGTGTTGAACTGCGACGAGCGCCGCTTCAGGCCATGCACCTCGTAGCCCCGCTCGAGGAGGAACTCCGCGAGGTACGAGCCGTCCTGACCCGTGATCCCGGTGATCAGCGCTCGCCTGGGCATCAGTGCACGCCCTCCGCTCGAGCCGAGGCCTCGGCGTCGTCGGCGAGCACCGCGAGGGCGCGACGGAGGATCGTGCTCGAGGTCGTCATGGTGTACGGGAAGTACACGACCTCGACGCCGACGGCCGCGAACCGCCGCTCGAGGCGCCTGCCGCGCTCGGTGCCCTTCCAGTCCCCGCCCTTGAAGTACACGTCGAACCCGACCGCCCGCCAGGTGTCGAGCTTGTCGAGTTCGGTCTCGGCGACCGCATCGTCGACGTACCTCACGCTCCGCACGATCTCGATCCGCTCGTTGAGGGGGACGACCGGCAGTGATCCCTTCGTCGCACGCAAGACCTCGTCGGAGACCACGCCCGCGATCAGGAAGTCGCACTCGTTCCGCGCGTGCTTCAGGATGTTGAGGTGTCCGACGTGGAACAGGTCGAACGCGCCGCCCGCGTATCCGACGCGTCCGTCAGTCGGGCGCTCGCGGATGAGGCGTCGATCGGTCATCAGTACGCTCCGTCCCCTCGCAGGACGACGCGCAACGTGCGCCAGATCAGCATGAGGTCGCCCGTCAGCGACCAGTTCTCGACGTAATAGAGGTCGAGCCGCACCCCCTCGTCCCACTCCAGGTCGCTGCGCCCGCTCACCTGCCACAGACCGGTGAGGCCCGGCTTGATCAGGAGGCGCCGATGCACGTGCCCCTCGTACTCCTCGACCTCGCAGGTGAGCGGAGGACGTGGGCCGACCATGCTCATGTCACCGCGGAGCACGTTGAACAGCTGCGGCAGCTCATCGAGGGAATGCCGCCGCAGGAATCGGCCGACGGAGGTGACGCGCGGGTCGTCGTGCAGCTTGAAGAGCGGTCCCGACCCCTCGTTGAGCGCCGCGAGCGCCCGCAGCCGTTGGTCCGCGTCGGGCACCATGGTGCGGAACTTCAGCATCCGGAACGTGCGTCCGTCGCGCCCGACGCGATCCTGCGCGTACAGGATGGGCCCCGGTCCGTCGAGCCGGATCGCCACGGCGATCGCGAGGAGGACGGGCGCGATCACCAGCAGCCCGAGGCTCGCCGCCACCAGGTCGAAGCCGCGCTTCAGCGCGTGCTTCCCGCCCTCGAACTGAGGGATCTCGACCTGGATGAGCGGCAGTCCCTCGACCGGATGGAAGTGGATCCGCGGACCGGCCACGTCGGTGAGCGGACTGGAGAGCACCAGTTCGGCCCCGCTGCCTTCGAGCTGCCAGCTCAGCTCCCGGATGAACTCGCTGTCACCTGGCGTTCGTCCGGCGATGATCACCGCTTCGGCGCCGAGCTCGCGCGCCCGGTCGCCGACGTCCGGGATGGCCGCGACGACGGGGACACTCGTGCCGCCTTCATCGAAGAACGGATGACTCGGGGAGTTCGTCGCGACGCCGATCACCCGGTAGCCGACGCCACGGCGCTCGCCGATGCGGTGCACGACGTATTCGGCGTCGCTGGCCTCGCCGACGACGATGGCGCGAGCGAGGTACTTGCCCATTCGGCGCTGGGCGAGCAGCCACTTGCGCCAGAGCCAGCGCTCGAGCAGCAGGCCGAACAGCCCGACGGGAAGGGCGATGAGCACGAACGTCCGGGTCAGGTGCAGCCCCGCGACGAGCACGATCAACGCGAGGATGCCGAACTCGAACACCGTGGCGGTGGCGATTCGACGGTACTCCAGGGCGCCCATGCCGAGCACGCGGTCATCACGCGTGTGGGACGACGCGATGCACGCAAGCCAGGTGATGGCCGTCAAGCCGGCGATCGCCGCGTACTGCGACCTCGAGGCGCTCAGGACGGCGGGTTCGGTCGCGGGGCCGCCCGCCGTCGCCGTCGCGATGCTCGCGAAGACGACCGCCGTGTCGGTCGCGGCGAGTCGCCAACGGATGGGCCGCACCCAGAAGGCGGCATTACCTCGGGCGACGGTGACACGTCGGCGAATCGCGCGCCCGCTCTCGACCGCAGTCGCCGAGGGGGCGAACGGGGCTGCATCCGTCATTCTGGCCGACGTCATCGTCGGCTCCGAAGGGCGCACGCGCCGCATTCGTTCGGCGCTGAGAGTCGGGTTCGAGCGATCGGCGAGTCGGCTCGCCGACGCGGAGTGTTCACGGTCGGCCTGTTTCGGGTTTACTGCGGGTAAAGCCGCCTACTCGCCCGGGTGGGTACCCCGGGCAGTCCCGGGCGGGTAATCCCGGGCTGGGTGCGGAGCCGGTAATGCTCCGCCGGAGGGAATGCGAGCACCCTCTCCGGCTGTAGTCCGCGAACATCTGAGAAAAACTCTGGTTCGCACGTTTGAGAATACGGCTTCACGAGAGGCGCACCCAGTCCCCCTAAAGGGGGACCGAATGCTCCTCTCGAAGATCAGGGGCGCTCCACCCGGATGCCGCGGCGCGGCGGCGGGGCGCGGCATCCGCGCATCGTTACCGTGTGGTCATGAGAGACCTGTACCCGGAGATCGAGCCGCTCGAGACGGGCATGTTGGATGTCGGCGACGGGCAGCACATCTACTGGGAGGTGTCGGGCAATCTCGCCGGCAAGCCAGTGGTGTTCCTGCACGGCGGACCCGGGGGTGGCACCACGCCCACCCATCGGCGGCTCTTCGACCCCGCCCGGTATCGGATCGTGCTGTTCGACCAGCGAGGGTGCGGGCTGTCCATCCCCCACGCCAGCCGGCCCGATGCCGACCTCTCCGCGAACACGAGCTGGCATCTCATCGCCGACATGGAACGGCTGCGGCGTCACCTCGGAATCGACCGCTGGATGGTCTTCGGCGGGTCGTGGGGAAGTGCCCTCGCGCTCGCCTACGCCGAGACGCACCCCGAGCGGGTCACCGAACTGGTGCTGCGCGGCATCTTCACCCTGCGTCGCTCGGAGCTCGACTGGTTCTACGAGGGAGGCGCCTCGGCCATCTTCCCCGACCTCTGGGAGGAGTTCGTCGCGCCGGTCCCGGTGCTCGAACGCGGTCATCTCATCGAGGCGTACTCGCGCCTGCTCAGCAACCCCGATCCCGACGTGCATGAGCCGGCGGCGATCGCCTGGTCGCGGTGGGAGTCGTCGACCATCAGCCTCGTGCCCGACCCCGAGAACATCGAGCGCTACACGCAGCCCGAGTACGCGACCGCGTTCGCTCGCATCGAGAACCACTACTTCCGGCACGGCGGGTGGTGGGAGGAGGGTCAGCTGATCCGGGACGCCCACCGGCTGGCCGGGATTCCGGCGGTGATCGTGCAGGGTCGGTACGACGTGTGCACGCCCATGATGACGGCGTGGGACCTGCATGCCGCGTGGCCCGAGGCGGAACTGCGGATCGTGCCCGATGCGGGCCACGCGTTCGACGAGCCCGGCATCCTCGATGCGCTCATCCAGGCGACCGATCGATTCGCGCGGGGCGGCGACGGCGATGACGACGCAGCCGACTCGGATGACCCCGACGACGACGGGGGAACCGAAGCGGAAACGACGACGGATGTCAACGGGTCGGCAGAGTCGGCCCCGAAATGAGGGCACGGCCGACCGTGCGAGGTAGCTTCGGATCATGACGTTCAACCCGAACTCCGACATCAGCGGCGGCAAGGCATCCCACCGAGGGCGCAACACCGGCATCGCGGTCGGAGGTGGGCTGGGCGTCGTCGCGCTGTTCGTGCTCTCGCAGTTCCTCGGCGTCGACCTCACCGGCCTGCTCGGCGGCGGCCAGGGTCAGCCGCCCGCGAGCGACTCGGCGCTCGAGCAGTGCCTGACCGGCCAGGACGCGAATGAGCGCATCGAATGCCGCATGCAGGGCGCCTCGGCCTCGCTCGAGGAGTACTGGCAGGAGGAGGCGCCCGCCATCGGGGTCGAATACGCCGGTCCGCAGAACTTCATCCTCTTCGAGCAGGCGGTCGCGACCGGATGCGGCAACGCCTCGTCGGCCACCGGGCCGTTCTACTGCCCGCCCGACCAGACCATCTACATCGATACGAGCTTCTACGACCAGCTGGAGAGCCAGTTCGGGGCGAGCGGTGGCCCCCTCGCCGAGATGTACGTCGTGGCGCACGAGTGGGGACACCATGTGCAGAACATCGCCGGGATCCTCCAGCGGGCGCAGGACGGCCAGACCGGGCCGACGTCGAACGCCGTGCGGGTCGAGCTGCAGGCCGACTGCTTCGCCGGCTCATGGGCGGCGGCGGCCTCGAGCACGGAGGACCCCGAAGGCGTGCCATTCCTCCAGCCCATCTCGCGCGACGAGTACGCGCAGGCCATCGATGCGGCCGCGGCGGTGGGCGACGACCGCATCCAGGAGACCATGCAGGGCCAGGTGAACCCGCACACGTTCACCCACGGGTCGAGTGAGCAGCGCATGCGGTGGTTCGAGACGGGGTACGAGCAGGGCGCCGGCGCATGCGACACGTTCGGGGTGGACGGCTCCCAGCTCTGATCGGGCGAGCGCTGCTCTGATCAGTCGAGCGCCGAGACGATCGCCTGCCCGAGTTGCACCGGCTTCGTGAACTGCGGCCAGTGGCCCGTGGGCAGGTCGACGTAGTCGACGTGCTTGACCGCGGCGAGCTCGCGGGTCCATGGGGCGCCGGCGGCGACGGCCCCGGTCAGCACCGAGCTCGGGAACTCGCACGCGATCACGGTGATCGGCACGTCGTACCGCCGCTCGTCGCGGAGAACCATCGGATCGGATGCCGCAGCACGGGGGTGCGGAATGGCCCGCGAGCGGAACTCGGCGCGAAGCTCGTCGTCGAGGTCGACGAGATCGGGCTCCTCGAACACGCACCAGTCGGGCAGCGGTATCTCGCCGTCGACGACCGGGAGTTGGTCGTTGATCGCATCGCCATGGGCCTGAGGGCCCGCATCGACGTAGACGACACGCGCGATGCGGTCGGGCCGCGCGTCGACGACGCCGTGCGCGATGGCGCCGCCGCCCGAATGACCGACGAGCACGACCGGCTCGTCGAATCCGTCGACGAGTCGCACCACGGCGTCGATGTGGTCGCGCAGGCCGACGCCCGAGCGGTCGGCGTCGACCGACTCGAGACCGGGCAGCGTCACGGGATGCACGCGGTGCCCGGCCTCTTCGAGCACGGGCGTCACCCGCTGCCACGACGACGCATCGAGCCAGAATCCGGGAATGAGGATGAGATCCATGCCTCGAACCTATCGACGGCCACCGACGTCGGACGCGCGTGCCGGTAGGCTCACGGATGTCGCGGGCGACGCGCTGCGACGGATGCCCGCCCCGCGGCATCCGATCGTCGATCGGCACACTGCTGCCGCGACATCCGCGAGCCTCGGCTCGACGACGGATCGACCCGAATCGGAGGACCCCTGTGCGCGCCGTGCTCTTCACCGCCTTCGGCGAGGCCCCCGCACTCGTCGACGTGCCCGAACCGGCATGTCCGCCCCGCGGAGCCGTCATCCGAGTGCGGGCGACCGGGTTGTGCCGCAGCGATTGGCACGCCTGGATGGGCCACGACGACACGGTCGCGCTGCCGCATGTGCCCGGGCACGAGTTCGCCGGCGAGATCGCGGTGCTCGGCTCCGCGGCCGCCGCCGGCGGCTGGAGGGTCGGCGACCGCGTCACGGCGCCCTTCATCTGCGCCTGCGGCCGCTGCCCCGAGTGCCGGTCGGGCAACGAACAGGTGTGCGACGACCAGTCGCAGCCGGGCTTCACGCACTGGGGGTCGTTCGCCGAGTACGTGGTGGTCGACGAGGCCGAGCTGAACCTCATCCGCCTGCCCGACTCGCTCGGCTTCGTCGAGGCCGCATCACTCGGATGCCGCTTCGCCACCGCCTATCGCGCGATCGTGTCGCGCAGCCGGCTCGCTCCCGGCGAGCAGGTCGCGGTGCACGGATGCGGCGGCGTCGGCCTCTCGGCGATCCTGATCGCCCTCGCTGCGGGGGTGAAGGTGTACGGCGTCGACGTCTCCGACGCGGCGCTCGCCGCGGCCGAGCAGCTGGGTGCCGTCCCCGTGCGTGGGGGCGAGGGGGCGGCCGAGCGCATCGTCGAGGCATCCGGTGGCGGCGTCGACGTGTCGGTCGACGCGTTCGGCAGCACCGAGACCTCCTTCGCCTCGGTGCGAAGCCTCAAGAAGCGCGGTCGGCACGTGCAGGTGGGGCTGATGCTCGGCGACAGCGCGCTCGCGGCCATGCCCATGGACGCGGTCATCGCGGGTGAGCTCGAGATCCTGGGCAGCCACGGCATGGCCGCCCACGAGTACCCCTCGATGCTCGGCGCGGTCGCGTCGGGCGACTTCCGGCCGATCGAGCTGGTGGGTCGGCGCATCGGCCTCGAGGAGGTGCCCAGCGCGCTCGCCGCGATGGGCACGGCCGGAGCCTCGGGGTCGGGCATGACGGTCGTCGAGCTGTAGCGGCATCCGACCTGCGACGGGCGGATGCCGCGAGCCGCAGTTCCCTCGTCGACCCGACCTCGGCCAGAATGAGGCGATGGACCCGGTCGCAGCGCTCGAGGAGATCGCCTTCCTGCTGGAACGGGATCGGGCGTCGTCGTTCAAGTCGAAGGCGTTCCGGCGCGCCGCCGACGTGATCGGCGCGTATTCGCCCGACGAGCTCGCCGCACGCGTGCGCGACGGCACGCTGAAGCGCACGAAGGGCATCGGCGCGAGCACGTACGCGGTCATCGCCGAGGCGGTCGCCGGGCAGGTGCCGGCGTACCTCGCAGACCTGCGCGAGCGCAGCGGCCCCGCCGTCGCGGCATCCGGCGACGGCCTTCGCTCCAAGCTGAAGGGCGACCTGCACAGCCACACCGAGTGGTCCGACGGCACGACCCCGATCGAGACGATGGCGCGCGCTGCGCAGCTCGTGGGACTCGAGTACCTCGTGATCTCCGATCACTCGCCGAACCTCACGATCGCGAACGGCCTGAGCGCCGAACGGCTCGAGCAGCAGCTCGGCGTCCTCGACGAGCTGAACGCCGTGACCGAACTCGGCGGTGGCGGCATCCGACTGCTCTCGGGAATCGAGACCGACATCCTGCTCGACGGCACCCTCGACCAGTCGCCCGCCATGCTCGGCCGTCTCGACGTGGTGGTCGCGAGCGTGCATTCCAAGTTGCGCATGGAATCACGTGAGATGACGGAACGGATGCTCCGAGCGATCGAGACCCCGCGCATGAACGTGCTCGGGCACTGCACCGGCCGGCTCGTCGAAGGGTCGCGCGGCACCCGACCGCAGTCGACGTTCGACGCACGAGCCGTGTTCGCCGCGTGCGCCGAGTACGACGTCGCGGTCGAGATCAACTCCCGCCCAGAGCGTCAGGATCCGCCCGACGAGCTCATCCAGCTCGCGCTCGAGGCCGGATGCCTCTTCAGCATCGACACCGATGCGCACGCGCCGGGGCACTTCTCCTTCCTCGACCTGGGCGCCGCGCGCGCGGAGGACAACGGCGTGCCGGCCGAGCGAATCGTGACGACCTGGCCCGTCGAGCGCCTGCTCGAGTGGAGTCGGGGCGGCTGATCAGCCGGCGGGCGTGCCGCCGTCGACCGCGCTCATGACCGCGTCGATGTCGTTCTCGGACGCGGGCATGCCCGCCTCCGAGAGGCGTTGCCGCACCATCTCGCGCGTGCCGTCGACATTGCCGAGGGCGACGTCGGCGCGCACCTGCTGGATCACTCCTTCGAGCCGCTGGTCGTCGGTCGCCTCGTCGTGGCCGTCTTCGATCGGTGCATCCTGCGTGTTCATGCCCCAACCGTCGCACGGCGGGAACGGTCCCGCCTCCCCTTGACAGGTCGGTGCCGTGGTGCATCGGCTGGACCCCGCAGGGAGATCCCCGGGATCCCGTAGCGGCTCCCGCTGCGGGATGTCAAGGGTTCGGTGAATGGCCCGTTCCGGGTGCGGAAGGAGTATCTTCCGGGTTAGGAGGAGTATCAGGCAACACACAGCGAAGGGAAGGAACCATGAGTGCCACACGCGATACGACTGGCCGCACCCGCTACGCCGAGACCCCCATCCAGAAGACCGCCCTCATCCTCGGCATCGTCTTCCTCGTGGTCGGAATCGCCGGATTCATCCCCGGCCTGACGACCAACGTCGACGCGATGCTCTTCGCGGGCCACGAGTCGGGCGCGCTGCTGCTCGGGGTCTTCCAGGTGTCGATCCTGCACAACATCGTGCACCTGCTCTACGGCGTGGTGGGTGTCGCCGTCGCGATCAGCGCCGCGGCATCACGCAACTACCTCATCTGGGGTGGTGCCGTGTACCTGCTGATCTGGCTCTACGGCCTGTTCGTGAGCGGTGACAACCCGGCCAACTTCGTGCCCCTCAACAACGCAGACAACTGGCTGCATCTCGGCCTGGGCGTGGTCATGATACTGCTCGGCATCTTCGTCGGGCGCCGGCGCACCGCTCGCACCGCCGAGGCCTGACCGCCGCGCCGGGCCTTCCCGGTCCGACATGACGGGGCCGGATGCCGCAGCCGCGACATCCGGCCCCGCATCATGTCGGCTCCGAGCTGCCGTCAGGGGACCGGGTCGAGCCGGAGCGTCGTGGTGACCACCTGCGGTCCGACCACCGTGGCGACGACGCGCGGCGGATGGCTTCCGTACTTGGCGCGGTACGCCGCATCGAGGGCCTCGTGGAGCTCGGCGTCGGTGCCCGGATCGATGATTCGCACATCGCGCTCGACACCGCCTGCGGCGATACGGCCAGAACCGCTGCGCCGGGCGCGGACGAACCAGGGGTTGTCGGGTCCGTAGGCCGAACGCACGTAGAGCTCGTCACCGTGGCGGACGACCCAGATGATGATGTACGGGCGCAGGGAGCCGTCGGACCGCCGGGAGGCGATCCTCAGTTCTTCGGCATCGCCGATCGCCTCGAGGTCATCGTTGGTCCATCCGCTCATGTCGCGCTCCTCTCGCTCACCGGTCCCATTCTGGTCGCAGCCCGAGCGCGGCAGCACTATTGCGGATGCAGGTCGATCTGTCGAGCGACTCCGGGGGCATCGGGATCGTCGACGATGGGCCGGTCCGCCATGAACAGGCGGATCACGTTGGCGAGCTCGTCGGGGTGGCTGAAGTTGATGGCGTGTGCAGCGCCTTCGATGACCACCAGCACCACTGAGGTCTCAGCCAGGGCGGCGACCTCCCGGACGGCGGCCGGCGGGGGCATCAGCGGGTCCTTGTCGCCGACCACGACCAGCGTGGGAACGCGCAGCTCCAGGAGTCGCTCGAGCGTCGGGTACCGTGTGAGCGCCCGGAACATCCGGAATGTGCTGTAGATCCCGAACCGGAGGTAGTCGGGCGTCGCGACCTTGACCATGCTGCTCGGCTCGCGACCCCCGTCGCGGGCGAGCTGCGCGATCGCGCCCATGAGCGGTTGGTTGAATCGTCCGCCGGCGGGTGAGACGAGCACCGCACGTTCGACCCGCTCGGGGAACTCGTACGCGAACTCGCAGATGACGGGACAGCCCATCGAGTTGCCCACCAGCGTGGCCTTCTCGATTCCGCGGTCGTCGAGGAACGTGACGGCCGCACGCGCGAGGCCCGGCACGTCGAGCGCTCGGGGCGCCCGCCAGCTCAGGCCGAACCCGGGCAGATCGGGGACCAGGGTGTGGAACTCGCCCGCGAGCCGCTCCGCAGTCGGCAGCAGGTATCGGCCCGAGAGGCCGAAGCCGTGCAGGTGCACCATCGCGGGCTCGTCGGGCACGTCGGGCGACTCCCGATAGAAGACGTCGACGCCGTCGATCGTCGTCCACCGCTCGGCGAGGGTCGACGCCGGGCGCTTCGGAGTGCGCCGCACCCGTCGTCGGGCGTCAGTCGTCTCGTCGGCGGCCCCCCTGGCCATGACGATGATCTTCCTCGACGCCGTGGCCGACGTCAACGTGCCGGGACTATTGCGCGCTCGGGCCCTGCCCGATGCTGAGCCATCCCGAGTCGCCGTCGCCACGGCGGTCGGCCGCTCCGTGACCCTTCTCGGCGTCGCGCATGGCCTGGAGTTGGCGCTCCACCTCGGCCTGGGCGCTCAGCGCCGCGAGCTGCCGGTCGATGTCGGCATCGGGCGCTGCGGTGAGGTCCTGGAGGGCGCCGCTCGCGAGCATCTCGTCGGTGGCCGCCGCCCGAGCCTGCATCTGTGCGACGCGGTCGCGAGCCCGGTCGAGGCTCGTGCCGATGTCGTTGATCGTCGAGCCGATGCCGGCCACCGCCTCGTTCGCCTTCACCTGCGCCTCGGAGGCGGTGTACGTGGCCTTGATCGTCTCCTTCTCGACCTTGAACACGGCGATCTGCTCGGCGAGCCGGCGTTCGCGTTCCTCCAGCTGCGCAGTCTGCTGCTGCATGCCCGCGTACTGCTCCTGGAGCTTCGCGACCTGTCGCTCGATGAGGGATCGACGCTCGAGTGCAGCGCGTGCGAGATCCTCTCGGCCCTGCGCCAGGGCCTCGCGGGCCTGGCCCTCCAGGCGCTGGTAGCGGGCGCCCAGCTCCTGCCCCTGCAGGTCGACCCGCTTCTTCGCGGTCGCGACCTCCGCCAGTGCCTGTCGCACCTGCTGCAGCAGCTTCACCTGCTGGTCGTAGCTGTGGTCGAGCATCTCCCGGGGGTCTTCGACCCGGTCCAATGCCTTCGAGGTCTTGACCCGGAAGATGTCTCGCATCCGCGATGTGTTGCTCATGTTCGGTCCCTTCTCGAAGGTGTCAGGCGGTCGGCCGGATGATTCGCGGTCGCGCGTCGGGGTGGTCCCGCTGGTTCAACGTTCGCAGGTGCTGCACCCCGGCGTGCAGCGCGACGACTTCGTGCTCCACATCCGTGTGGAGCGTGGTGAGCGCGTCATCCGAGACGTCGCCGAGGCCCGAAGCCACGGCCGCGCGGAGTCGGTGGATCAGGTCGGCGACCTGGTCGACCCGCCGGCCGGCGGCCGGGAGCTGCTCGGCCAGCACCGCGGCATCCGTCTCGCTCTCCATCAGCCGCAACTGCAGGTCGAGCGCTTCGCCCTCGTGCCGGATCCGACGGAAGAGGCGGTCGACGTCTCCGCGCGGAGCCTGCCCTCGACCCGCGACCTCGACCGCGGCGCGTCCGCTGTCGAGCGAGTCGTGCAGCCGAACGCGCAGGCGAAGCACCTTTCCGCGCGCGCCGGAACTGAGTCCGGCGCGAGTGCGCAGCACCGCCCCGCCGATCGCACGGCTGCGGCGGACCCGCCTCGCGATCGCCCGGGCGACGAAGAACACCGTGGCCAAGGAGACGGCCATGATGATCAGGAGCGCGAGCAGCACGCCGAGAATGACGTCCACAGTGACCACCTCCACCCTTCGGAGGCGCCTCGCGGTCACCCGGCGTGCGTCGTCGGCTCGGCCGACCCGCCTTCGTCGTGCATCCCTCCAGCGCCACTCAGGCTCGAAACGCGATATAACGCAAACCTACGCCAGCTTCGTCCTGAGCGTTAGCGTCTGGAGGATATTCGAAGCTCCCGCCTCGGTCAGGCGCGACGGAACCCCTCCGCCTGCGTCTCCTCGGCAGCGACGCGCACACCGTAGTGATACGCCAGTTTCCCGCCGAGCCAACCCGAGACCCCGATCGCCGCGAGTCCGATGATCGTGAGCACGAGTCCGATGATGCTCACCTCGTCATGGTCGGATGCCGCCCGCACGAAGTAGTTCACCGCGAAGAGCACCACGGCACCCAGGTTGAGCAGCATGTGGGTGAGCGCGGTGCGCTTGGCGACCGTGTTCGAGGGGATGACCGAGTAGTCGAGGAATCCGAAGATGGCGGCGAGCAGGGCGCCGATCACTCCGATCGCGATCAGCACCTGGGCGCCGAGTGCGTACGGCGTGGCATCCTCCACGACGAGACCGATGAGGTCGAAGATCAGGCTCGCGATCCAGGTGCCGATCGGGATGGTGACGAGGATCGGATGGAACGGATGGCCGTACGGTCCTGCCAAGGGAGTGCGGGGCTGTTTCGCCCGCTGCGACTGCGTCGTGTCCACGGTGTCTCCTTCTCTCGTGCGGGCGTGCCCACTCGGTTCAGGTCATCGCCTCCGGTGCTCCTCGTTCTACTCGGGAGCCGATGCGCTTCCCAGCCCCTTGACTTCCGATCCGCGCATGGATCCCCCGGTGGTCTCGCCGCCGGCATCCGAGTACAGTCGCAGGAAGCGGCGGCCCTCACCGCCGCGACCCCGTGGTCGAGCCGAGGTGGTGAGCCACTCGTGGGAGCGAAGGCCCAGGCTGATCGACGCCTGACGGACAGGCGAGACGAGCGCGCCCGACTGGACCAGTTGATCGCCCACGCGCATGACGGCACGAGCGGCGCCCTCGTCGTTCGCGGCACGCCCGGAATCGGCAAGACCGCCCTGCTCGACTACCTGTTGCGGAACGCTGCCGGATGCCGCATCCTACGAACGGATTCCGTCGAATCGGAGATGGAGCTCGCCTTCAGCGGACTGCACCAGCTCTGCGCGCCGCTCCTGGATCACCTCGACAGCCTCCCCGAACCGCAACGCGATGCCTTGGCAACGGCGTTCGGCCTCCGAGCCGGCAACCCGACCGACAAGTTCCTGGTGGGGTTGGCTGTGCTGACGCTCCTGTCGCACGTTGCGGAGGAGCAGCCGCTCGTCTGCCTCATCGACGACGCGCAGTGGCTCGACCGGGTCTCGGCGCAGGTGCTGGGCTTCGTCGCGCGGCGGCTTGCCGCCGAGTCGGTGGTCCTGGTCTTCGCAGCGCGCGACGGCGAGGACCTTGCAGAGCTCGCGGGTCTGCCGGAGCTGACGGTCTCGCCACTTCGAGACCGGGATGCCCGTGCTCTCGCTGCGGCGGTGATTCCCGGTCGCCTCGACGAGTCGGTGCGAGACCGGATCATCGCAGAGGCCGGCGGCAATCCCCTCGCCCTGCTCGAGCTTCCCAAGTCGTGGTCGGCGTCGGACATCGCCGGCGGCTACGGTCTGCCCGACTCGGTATCAGTACCCGCCCGGGTGGAGGAGAGCTTCCGCCGTCGGCTCGACGCGCTGCCTAACCCGAGCCGGCAACTCCTGCTCATCGCCGCCGCCGAGCCGGTCGGCGACACCGACCTGATCCGCGCCGCCGCCGAACGGATGGGCATCGCCCCCGATGCGGCCGTCCCAGCGAGGGCAGCCGGACTGTTCGACGGCCGAAGTGAGGTGGGGTTCCGGCATCCCCTCGTGCGCTCTGTCGTCTATCGCGAGTCCGACGTCGGCGACCGTCGGCGGGTCCACGCCGTCCTGGCCGAGGCGACGAATCCCGAGGCCGATCCCGATCGTCGGGCGTGGCACCTTGCGGCCGCCAGCGACGGTCCCGACGAGGAGGTCGCGTCGGCATTGGAGCATTCCGCCGGGCGGGCGCAGGCCCGCGGCGGTCTCTCGGCCGCCGCGGCCTTCCTCCAGCGCTCCGCGGCATTGACACCCGAGCCCGAGCGCCGCACGGCGCGTACCCTGGCCGCCGCTCAGGCCTGCTTCCAGGCAGGCGCGTTCGACGACGCGCTGGCACTGCTCGACAGGGTGGAGGGCGGACAGCTGAACACCGTCCAGGTCGTGCTGGCCGACCTGCTTCGCGCGCATGTCGCCTTCGCATCCGGCTTCGGCAGCGAAGCTCCGCCGATGCTGGTGAAGGCCGCCCGCCAGGTGGAGGCGTTCGACCCGGAACAGGGGCGCCAGACCTACCTGATCGCCTGGGTCGCGACGGTCTTCGCCGGGCACCACGCCGGCCCCGACGATCTCGCCGACCTCTGCCGGACCATCCTCTCCCTCCCACCTCGACCGGGTGAACCCCGTGCGCTCGACCTGCTCTTGGAGGGTGTCGCACGATTGATCCTGGAGGGACATCGCGCGGCGGCCACCACGCTGCAGCGCGCGGCCCAGGCGCTCGCGGGCATCGGTGCCGGGGACGTCATCGCGTGGGGATGGGCGGCGACGGCGGCCACGGATGCCACATGGGATCCCGACGGCACCAGGTCGATCGCCGAGTCGCAGAGTGCGATCTTCCGGCGGGCGGGGGCCCTCGGTCAGTTGTCGATTCCCCTTGCCGCCCTCGGAAACGTCTCGGTGTGGACCGGGGACCTCGCCGGCGCCGCCTCGATCGCCGCCGAGGCCACCAGCGTCGCGGCGTCGATCGGGAGCCACTTCCCGCCCACGGTCGCACTCCGGCTGGCGGCCGCTCGGGGCGATGAGCGTGAGGCGGAGGCGCTGATCGGTGAGACGCTGTCCGCGGCGGGCCGAGGCGGGCAGGGGATGGCTGCGACCAATGCCGACTGGGCCGCCGCGGTGCTCTACAACGGCCTCGCCCGATACGGCGAGGCGATGGCCGCCGCCGAACGCGCGACGTCGGCCACGTCCGAGCCGTTCGTCTCGGTGTGGGCCCTGCCCGAGCTGGTGGAGGCGGCTGCGCGCGCCGGGGACTCGCAACGGGCGGCCCAGGCGCTCGCTCGGCTGGTCGAGACCACGCAGCCCTGCGACACGGACTCTGCGGCTGGGATCGAGGCCCGTAGCCGCGCGCTCGTGAGCGAGGGCGACGCCGCGGAGGATGCCTATCGTGAGGCCGTCCACAGGCTGGGTCGCACGCCGCTCCGCCCGGAGCTGGCGCGGGCGTATCTGCTCCACGGCGAATGGCTTCGTCGCGAAGGACGCCGTATCGAGGCCCGCGATCGCCTGCGTACCGCGTCCCGGCGGTTCACGGCGATCGGGAGGGACGCCTTCGCGGGGCGCGCCCGCCGTGAGCTCGTCGCCACGGGTGAGCATGTCCGCAGGCGGGGGCCCGGCACCCGCGACGCGTTGACCCCGCAGGAGGAGCAGATCGCCCGCCTCGCACGCGACGGACACTCGAACCCCGAGATCAGCGCCCAGTTGTTCCTCAGCCCGCGGACGGTGGAGTGGCACCTTCGCAAGGTCTTCCACAAGCTCGGGATCGCCTCTCGCAAGGAGTTGCGGCAGGCCCTGATGGCGACTCGGACGGTGATCCTGAACTAGGGCACGGCGGTCGTCCTTGCGGCCGCGGGCGCGGACGCCCCCGCCCCGGCCGCAGCCACGAGCAGGGCGACCCTGCCGGGCCCGCCTCGGGGCCCGGCCCGCCCGTACACCTCCGCGCCTCTGGCGAGCGGTACGACATCCGAGATGATCGGCCGGAGATGCCCCGCGTCGATCAACCTGCCCAGCTCCATCAGCTGCTCCCTGTCGGGCCTGACGACGAACCAGATCGCCTGCCGCCCCTCGACGGGGTCGCGCCCCGGCGGACGCGGAACGGCGATCGACACCAGTCGGCCTCCGGGGCGCAGCACGCGCCAGGACCGCTCCCAGGTCTCGCCACCGACCGTGTCGATGACGAGATCCATCTCCGACACGACCTCCTCGAACCGGCCCGTTCGGTAGTCGATCACGTCCCGGGCACCGAGGTCACGAACGAGGTCGGCATCGCGCGACGCGCTCGTCGCCACGACGTGAGCACCCCGCCAAGACGCCAGCTGAACGGCGAACGTGCCGACGCCGCCCGCGCCCCCGTGGATCAGTACCCGCTGGCCCGGCGCGAGATTCCCGTGGTCGACGAGCGCCTGCCATGCGGTCAAGCCCGACAGCGGGACCGCGGCTGCCTGCGCATGGCTCAGTGTCACGGGCTCCGGTGCGAGCTCGTCCGCCCGGGCCGCCGTGTACTCCGCGTCCGCGCCGTCACGTCGGACATCGATGTAGCCGAACACGGCATCACCGACGGTGAGCCCGGCGGCGTCCGGTCCGACCGCGTCGACGATTCCCGCGACCTCGTGACCGGGCACGATGGGCGGACGGCGTGGCGTGTCGTCGTGATGAAGCCACGCCGTCGGCCAGTCGAGCTCGCCCGGACTCACTCCACTGGCATGCACGCGGACCAGGACGTCGCTCGGGCCGAGTTCCGGCAACGGCGCATCCTCGACGACCAGGCGCGACGGGTCGCTCCTGGCGTACGCATGCAGAGCGCGCACGATGCTCACCTCCCCGTTCGGTGGCACGCCGTCAACGCAGGGCCTTGAACGAGGCGCGAAGTTCCCCGGTGAAGACGTCGGGTTCCTCCCAGGCGGCGAAGTGGCCGCCCCGGTCGGCCTCGTTGAAGTACGCGAGGTCGGGGTACACCGCCTCGACCCAGCTTCGGGGGGACGCCCAGATCTCGCCGGGGAAGGTGGTGAACCCGACCGGAACGTTGACGGGCGGAGGGGCTTGACCACTGGCGAGGGAGGCGGCGAGGGCTCGAGCGTCCTCCCAGTACGACCTGGCCGCCGAGACAGCGGTTCCGGTCATCCAGTAGAGCGTGATGTTGTCGAGGATGTTGTCGCGGGTGAGGTTGCCCACGGGTTCGCCATCGACGAATGCCCGGGAGATCTTGTAGTAGCTGTCGGTGTCATGGTCGAGCAACCACGTCGCCAGCCCGATGGGTGAATCCAGCAGCGAGTACCCGATCGTCTGCGGCCGAGTGGCCATCTCGAGGAAGTACCCGAAGCCGTCCTCCCGGAAGGTTCGGAACGCCGTCGCCGCCGCGCGCTCCTGCTCGGACTCCCGCGGCAGGTGATCGCCGACCGCCAGCACAGCGGTGAGGAGGCTGAGGTGATACCCGGCCAGACCCTCGACCGCCTGGCGACCCATGAGATCCGTGACGAGGGCGCCCACATCGCCACCCTGGGCAACGTAGCGCTCGTAGCCGAGCCGGTGCATGAGATCCGCCCAAGCCCGCGCCGTGCGAGCGGAGTCCCAGCCGAGCTCGGTGGGTTCGCTCGAGAAGCCATAGCCCGGCAGCGAGGGCAGCACGAGGTGGAAGGCGTCGTCGGCGGTACCGCCGTGGGCAGTCGGGTCGGTCAGCGGCCCGACCGAGTCGAGCAGCTCGATCACCGACCCGGGCCAGCCGTGGGTCATGATCAACGGAATCGCGGTTTCGTGCGGCGACCGGACGTGGATGAAATGGATGTCGACGCCGTCGATCTCGGTGGTGAACTGGGGGAGTGCGTTCAGCCTCGACTCGCCCCTGCGCAGGTCGTACTCGGTCGCCCAGTATCGGGCGAGCGCCTGCGCCGTCGCCAGCTGAACGCCCTGCGACCGGTCGGTGACCAGCTCCGCGGTCGGCCAGCGTGTCGCCTCGATGCGACGGCGCAGGTCATCGAGCCGTTCCTGGGGATACTCGACCCTGAACGCCTGGATGTCGGCAGTCGACGCGGCGGCGGACCCGGGGGTCGTGGTGATCGTGCTCATGTGAGGCTCCTTCAGATGAGACCGCATGCGGTCGTGGATGCCTCGAGCGTGCTCTTCTCGTCCCCGGATCGCGCCCGTGATGACCACTGGTCGCCCACTGGTGTCGTTCAGGCCCGGACGTCGGGTTGGTGGTCTCGCCGATTCAGGTGCGCCGCCCGGCCGCCCGCCGCAGCACACCTCGAGCGGCCGCCGCAACGACGACGCCCGTGAGCACCCACGGGCCGGCGATGATGATGGGATCGAGCCACTGATGCGAACGGTCGGCTCGACGAGTGCGGAACCGCGACGAGAACCCGTGCCGCCGGAACTCGCTCAGCACGCCAGTCTGCGTGACGGGGTTGTCAGGGCGAAGTGTCGCGAATGAGCGAAGGTGGCTCTCGACGGCGTCGACCCGGTCGCCCAGGATGAGCAGCAGCCAGTGGGCGGCCCTGCCCTCGCTGTACCTCGCATAGGCATATCGGCGGATGGCTCCCGACAGGCCCTTGAGCGGCGCGACCGTGCCGAACACCGGCGGGAGTTCCAGGTGCTCGATCGACCGCTCCCTGGGGGAGGGCTCGGGCTGCCGCTCGGGGAAGGCCCAGTGCGACCCGGTGCCGCCGGGTTCCATGCGCTCACGGGGGACCGCGGGCCGGTTCGCGGGGTCGAGGTCGACGCCCCAGCCCGGGATCCGACGTCGCAGTTCCGCGGTGTCGACCTGATGCTCGTGCGGTGCAGATGTGTACGGCATGACGATCCTCCTAGGCAGCGTTGGGCACGATGACCGGCTTGATGCAGCCGTCGAGCTTGGCCGAGAACATGTGGTAGCCCTCGGCGATGTGCTCGAGGGGGATGCGGTGGGTGATCACGTCTTTCGGCCTGAGATAGCCGTTCCTGATGTGCTCGAAGAGTCGCGGCCACTGCCGCTTCACCGGGCACTGGTTCATCCTGAGCGTGAGCCCCTTGTTCATCGCGTCGCCGAACTTCACGGCGCTGAACATCGGGCCGTAGGCACCCATCACCGAGACGGTCCCGCCCTTGCGAACCGAATCGATGGCCCAGTTGAGCGCGACCGGCGATCCTCCCTGGAGCTTCAACTTCGCCGAGGTCACGTGCTGGGTGAAGTTGCCGTCCGCTTCCGCGCCGACTGCGTCGATCGCGACATCCGTGCCCAGTCCGTCGGTGTCGCGCTTGAGGTGCACGACGATGTCGTCGATCTCCGCGAAGTTCACGGTCTCGGCCTGCGCGAAACTGCGGGCCTTCTCGAGGCGATAGTCGAGGTGGTCGACGACCACGACGCGCCCGGCTCCCATGAACCAAGCCGACTTCGCAGCGAAGAGGCCCACGGGGCCGGCGCCGAACACGACGACCGTGTCACCCTGGGTGATGTCGCCGAGTTGAGCGCCGAAGTACCCCGTGGCGAGCGCGTCGGTGCACATGAGGGCGTCCTCGGCGTCCATCCAGTCGGGGATGAGCGCGGGACCCACATCGGCGAACGGCACGCGTACGTACTGCGACTGCCCGCCGTCGTATCCGCCGCACGTGTGCGAGTAGCCGTAGATCGCGCCGACGGCCGTCGCGTTCGGGTTGACGTTGTGGCAGTTCGAGTACAGGCCGCGCTCGCAGAAGTAGCAGGAGCCGCAGTAGATGTTGAACGGCACCATGACGCGGTCTCCGGGCTTCAGCCGTTGGACCGATGAGCCGACCTCGGTCACGACGCCGATGAACTCGTGGCCGAAGGTCTGGCCGACGCGAGTGTCGGGCATCATGCCGTGATAGAGGTGCAGGTCGGAGCCGCAGATGGCCGCGAGCTCCACCCTGACGATCGCATCGTTCGGATGCTCGATCCGCGGGATGTCCTTCTCCTCGACGCGCACCTTGTACGGCCCGCGATACACCATCGCTCGCATGCTCTGCTCCTTCATCGTGATGCCGCGCCGTCCTCAGGAGTGAGCCACGAAACCAGTCGGCCGAGGGCCGGTCAAGGGGATTGCCGAGCTGCCGGATGGCCCGCACGACGGCCCGTCGGTCGATGCCTCGTGCAAGATGCGCCGCTCGTCAAGGGCGTTTTCACCATCGGGTCGATCCCTCAGACTGGCTGGGCGAGACGGAACGGGGTAGCCGATGCTGCAGGCTTGGATCACCATCGACGGGCGGGCGCACTTCCTCCCGCCCGAGCTCGATACCGAGGCGATCATGAAGGCGATCACCGATCAGCTGCGCGCGGGCGGGGGTTTCGTGGAGCTGGTTCGTACACCCGAGCGGGTGTGGAACGTGCTCGTGTCACCGGGGATGAGCCTGTCCATCGAGGTCACCCAGGAGGAGGATCCGGTCCCGGGGACCGTCGCCGACTCGCAGCAGGCGCCGCCGGCGCAGACCTACCTCGACGATCTCGACGTGTTCTGAGTGAATAGCAGGGGCGTCAGCCGGGATTCAAGCCCCGAACGGCTCCGCCCGCACGCCGCGCGTTCGCGCTAGCGTTTGCGCCGGGAGGATCAGATGGGACGACTGCACTACGGCAACCACACATTCGAGATGGACGATCGCCTGCTCGCCCATCTGCAGCTCATCATCGGCGTGAAGCTGCGCCGCGGCGAGAACTTCTTCATGGCATGGAAGACGCCCCCCTCCTCGGGTGAGCGACGGCAGGCCATCTGGATCGATAACGGCGCGCACCTCTACTTCGAGTACGCCAGCGGTCTGGAGCCCGAGCTGAACATGGCGTGGGCGGAGAAACTCGCCGACTCCGCGGGCAAGGGCGGCGGCCTCATCATCATGGCCGAAGACCTTCCGCTGACGCCCGACGAGAGCTGACGTGCGAGCTCGGGACGCGTCGACCCCGCGGCATCCCGAACGCAGCGACCAGGTGCACGAGTGCGAATCCCGCGACGACCACGAACACCGCGGTGCTCGCCGTCAAGACCACTGACGGATCCTGCTGCCCAGAGGGGCCGGTGTCGAGCACGCTCTTCGCCACCGCGCCCAGGACGGCGACGCCGATCGCCTGCCCCAGCGAGCGGAAGAAGGTCACGAGGCCCGTGACGACCCCCCGCTGATCCCAGCTCACGCTCTCCTGCACCGCCACCAGACCGGGGACGGTCGTGAAGCCGAAACCGATGCCGATCACCGCCGCGCACAGCGCGACGATCCACGGGGACGGGAAGGATGCGCACGCGGCGAGGCCCGCTGCCCCGGCGAACGTGGCCACCGCGCCGAGCACCGTCGTGGGCCACAGCCCCCACCGTAGGTAGAGCCGTGCCGCAAGGGCCGAGGCAACCGGCAGCCCGATCGCCATTGCGGCGACGGCGACGCCGGCCCACACCGGTGAGATGCCGGCCGAGATCTGCAGGTACGTCGGTGCGAACGCCGTCAACCCCACCATGATCGCGCCCATCATCACGCCGAGCACGGCGAGCACGACGACGAGCCGACGTCGGAACAGGGGGAGCGGGATGATCGGCTCGGCGGCGTACCGTTCGCGAACGAGGAACGCCATCATCAAGACGCCTCCGACGGCGAACAGGCCGATGCTGATCGGCGAGGTCCACTCCCAAGCGTCGCCGCCTTCCAGCAGGCCGAGCATGATGAGTGTCAGGGCTCCGGTGATCAGCACGGCACCCGGGTAGTCGATGCGATGCCGCCGTCGCTCGAGCTGCTCGTGGATGTTGCGATGCACGAGCCATGCCGTCAGGATGCCGAGCGGAAGGTTGATCAGGAAGACCAGCCGCCAGGCATCCAACATGGCGAAGACGCCGCCGACGGCCGGGCCGACCACGCTCGCCGTTGCCAGCGTCACCGCGAGGTATCCCTGGATCCGTGCGCGCTCCTCGCGGGTGTACAGGTCGCCGATGACGGTGAGGGCGAGGAGCTGGATCGAGCCACCGCCGAGCGCCTGCACGATGCGGAAGGCGATCAACGACGGCATGTCCCAGGCGAGTCCGCACAGCACGGATCCGAGGATGAACACGACGATGCCGAACATCAGCAGCCGCTTGCGTCCTATGGTGTCGGCGAGCTTCGAGAATACCGGCACCGTGACCGTCATCGTCAGCAGGTAGACCGAGAACAACCAAGGGAACGACGCGAACCCGCCGATGTCGGCGACGATCGACGGGATGGCGGTGGAGATGACCCAGGCCGACATGCCGATGAGGAACGTCGCCAGCAGCATCGCCAGCAGCGCCGGACCGCGAGCGGAGCGCAGTCCGATGCCGTCGGAGACCGATGCAGTGCTGCTGCCGGGCAGCGTCACAGCGCGTCTTCCGGCTGACGGGAGATGGCGTCCAGCCGCACGGACACGACGGCTGCGGTGCCCGCGGCCACGTGGGCGAGTCCCGTGCGCAGCGCGTCCGCGAGGTCGTCGTACTCGGTCACCGTCGTCCCCCAGGCGGATCCGGCCGCGCCGGCGATACCCGGCAGGTCGGCGGTCTGCTGCAGGTTCACCCAGTACCGATCGGTGCGATCGGCGAGCTGCCCTGCGTGCTGACGCTGCAGGTTGCGCTTCGTGGCGTTCCAGCCGCCGTTGTCGAGCACGACCGTCAGGACGGGGATGCGGTACCGGTCGGCGATCCAGTAGGTCGACGAGGGGACGCTGAAGAAGAACGTGCCGTCACCGACGATGCTGACGACGGTCCGATCCTGCACGGCGAGCTTCACGCCGAGCGCGCCTCCACCCGACCAGCCGAGGGAAGTGCCGCGATTGCCGAAGAGCGTGCCGGGCTTGCGGCGCGGCAGGTGCTTCCAGATGGTCGGCGCCTCGGAGATCGCCTCATTGAGCACGATGGTGTCGTCGTCGATGAGTCCGGAGAGCACGTGCGCGACACTGGCCGGCGTGAGGCGCTGGTTCGCGGCATCCGTGGTCGCTGTCTCGGTCAACGCCGAGCGCTGTTCTCGTCCTTGGGCAGCGACGGCCGCTGCGCGCCGCTCGATCCGTCCGTCGTCGTCGCTCGGCGCGACTCGGTCGAGGAGCTGGTCGAGCAGCATCTCGCCGTCGGCTCGGACGAAGTGGTCGGCCGGCGCATACCAGAGCGGGATCGCCTCCTGCAGGGGATCCTCGTTGATCACGTACACCCTCGCGTCGTCGCGAGGCCGGGCGGTCGCCGCCAGCCAGGGCGCATCCGTGTCGAGCGCGATGACGAGATCGGCCTCGGTGATCATGCGGTGCGGGTCGTCGCCGCCGTGGGGCGGGTGGTCGTGCGGAAAGCTGAGCACCTCGGCGTTCACCTCGACGACTGGGATGGCGAACCGCTCGGCGAACTCGACGAGCTTCGCCACGGCCGTCTGGCGGCGTCCGAGGTAGGTCGTCACGACGAGGGGATGCCGCGACCGCCCGAGATCGTCGAGAAGTCCGTCGATCAGCTGCTCGGGCGCCGCCATGCGAGCCACCGGCCGCCATTGCCGCGGCGACACCTCCGCGCGCGGGACGTCCTCGGCGAGCACCTCGCGCGCACCGGTCAGGTACACCGGACCGGCCGGCGCACTCGCGGCGAGCTGCAGCCCACGATGCACGAGCTGCGGAGCGTTCCGCCCGGTGCGGATGTCGTAGCTCCACTTCACGTACTGACGCACCAGCGCGTGCTGATCGGGCGCGTCCTGCAGGTGGTTGATGTGGGTGTTGCGCGACCCGGGCAGTTCACCCTCGAGGGTGTATGGCGTGAGGCCGGCGAAGATGAAGACCGGCACCCGCGAGCGTGCGGCGTTGTGCACGGCGCCGCCGAGGTTGGCCGTGCCCACGTCGGTGTGGATGAAGACGGCTTGCGGCTCGCCGGTCACGGCCGCGTAGCCGTGCGCCGCACTGAGGGCCGTGTACTCGTGCGGGCAGAGCACGACGGCAGGGCTCGGGATGCCCCGCTCCCGGTCGGCCGCGAGCGCCTCGATGATCGCAGGGTGATCGCTGCCGAAATTCGCGAACAGGTACCGGACGCCTGCCTCGCGCAGCGCATCGATCAGGACGCTCGCCGTCGACGCCGTCTTCGTCACGAAGCGTCCCGCTCGGGGAACGACTGGACGTCGACGCTCTGGAACTGCAGGTACTCGTCGATCCCGTAGGGGGAGGCCTCCCAGCCGATGCCGCTCTGCTTCCAGCCGCCGAACGGGATCTCGCGGGAGCCCACCGGTGTGAAGAGGTGGTTGTTGACGATCGTCATCCCCGCTTCGATGCGCGATGCGACGTCGAGGGCGCGGTCCACCGATCGCGACCAGACCGACGAGCACAGGCCGTACTCGGTGTCGTTCGCCATCGCGATCGCCGCGTCTTCGGTGTCGTAGGCGACGATCGGAAGGATCGGGCCGAACTGCTCCTCGCGCACGATCTCGTCGTCGTGCTGTGCATCCAGCACGAGCGCCGGCATCAGGTAGTACCCGTCGTTCCACGCGTCGGGATCGAGTGCGGTGCCCACCTCGCGGACGTCGCGACCCAGGGCGGTCGTGCGCTCGCGAAGCCCCTGGACCTTCTCGAGCTGACCGGCGTTGTTGAGTGGGCCCATGGTGGCGCGCTCGTCGAGCGCATCGCCGACGGTGATGCGCTCTGCGCGCTTGACCAGGAGGCGCGCGAACTCGTCGGCCTGCGACCGTGGGACGTAGATCCGCTTCACGGCGAAGCAGACCTGGCCCGCCCGTCGGAAGGCGGACTCGACGATACGGTCGGCGGTGGCCTCGAGATCGGCGTCGTCGAGCACGATCGCCGGGTCGTTGCCGCCGAGCTCGAAATGCACGCCCGTAAGGGTGTCTGCGGCCTGCCTCATGATGTGGCGTGCGGTCTCGCCGCCCCCCGTGAACGAGATCTTGCGTACCTCGCGGTGCCCGATCAGCGCAGCACCCACCTCGCCGCCGCCGTTGACGACGTTGACGACCCCCGGCGGGAGGATCGATGCGGCGATGCGCGCGATGAGCGTCACCCCGAGCGGTGCGAAAGGGGATGGCTTGAGCACGACGGCGTTCCCTGCCGCGAGGGCGGGAGCGAGCTTGTTCGCGGTCAGGATGAGCGGCGCGTTCCAGGGCACGACGCAGGCGACCACGCCGAACGGCCGTCGATGCACCCGGACGAACTCACCAGCAGGGCCTGACGGGTGCTCGACGGGCGAGAGCTTCTCGACGAGGTACGCGGCGACGTCGCGGAAGGCCGCGCCGGTGCCGATCAACTCGCGTCGCACGATCGGACGCACGCTGCCGTTCTCCCGCGCGACGAGCGTCGCAAGGTCGTCCGCCTGTGCGTCGATCTCGTCCGCGATCCGTGCGAACAGCTCGATCCGGTGCTGCGGCGACGTCGCCGCCCATGCGTGCGCGGCAGCGACGGCGGCGTCGACTGCCGCGTCGACGTCCGCCGCCGTGCCATCCGCAACCGCACCGACGAGCTCGCCCCGCCGACTGGGGTTGCGTACCTCGATCTCGCGATCGGCCGGCAGCTCCCGACCGCCGATCAGCTGGCCGAGTCGCACCGGCGTGATCGTCGATGACATCGATTCCACGTGTTCCATGTCTCCATGCTCTCTGTGCTGGCTGTGCGCTCCGTGCTCGCGCTCGCGCTGCGTGCTCGCGCTTCCCATTCGAGGGGTGTCCGTATCAGTCGTCGTTGGGCATCACGAGCGAGAGCAGGTGACTGCGCAACTCGAGGAACGTCTCGCTCGACCGCGTCTCCACCTGCGACCTCTCGGCACCCAGGGGCACGGTCACCACTTCCTTCACGACGCTCGGATTCTTCGACAGCACGACGATGCGGTCGCTCAGGTAGATCGCCTCGTCGATGTCGTGGGTCACGAGCACGACGGTGATTCCCAACTCGCGTCGGACCTTCAGGATCAGGTCCTCGAGGTCGAACCGGGTCTGCGCATCGACCGACGCGAATGGCTCGTCCATCAGGAGCAGCTCGGGCCGATACGACAGGGAACGCGCGATCGCGACGCGCTGCTGCATTCCGCCCGACAGCTCCCACGGGTACTTCTTCTCGACGTGCCCGAGGCCGACGCTCGTGAGCGCTTGGGTGACGCGCTGCGCCCGCTCCGACTTCGGCACGCCGCGGGCCGCGAGCGGCAGCGCGACGTTCTTCCCGTTGGTGAACCACGGGTAGAGCGAGCGACTGTAGTCCTGGAAGACCAGCCCCAGCTGCTCGGGCACGCTGTCGAGCGGCTCGCCCTCGAACGCGATGGATCCTGCGCTGGGTGCTGCGAGTCCCGAGATGCAGCGAAGCAGGGTCGTCTTGCCGGCGCCGCTGGGACCGACGATGCAGACGAACTCGCCCTTCTCGACCAGGAACGACACCCGATCGATCGCCATGTTGGCCTGGTCGGTGCCTTCGTTGTAGATCTTGCGGAGGCCGTCGACGGCGAGTACGGCCGTATCGGTCTGCGTGATGGTCATGATTGGTCCTCCTACGATCCGCCCAGCGCGCGTGATCGGTAGTACCAACGCAGCGCGATGCGCTCGACGAACATGAACAGGTAGTTCAGCAACGTGCCGATGAGTGCGAGGACCAGGATGCCGGTCCACATCTTCTTGATGGCGAATTCCGCCTGCGCCTGCAGGATGAAGTAGCCGATGCCCGACTGTGCCGCGACCATCTCGCTCACCACGACCAGGATGATGCCGACCGTCAGGCTGGCGCGGAGTCCGGCGGCGATCTGGGGTGCGGCGCCGGGCAGCACGAGCGTGAAGTACGTGCGCCAGCCGCCCAACCGGAGCGCGCGAGCGGTGTCGAACTTCACGGCATCGATGCCGCGCATGCCGTCGAGCGTGTTGAGCAGCGTCGGCCAGATGGAACCGAGCGCGATGAGCGCGATCTGGCGCATGTCGCCGATGCCGAAGATGGCGATCATCGCGGGCAGCAGCGCAGGTGCGGGAAGGACGTAGAGGAAGTAGATGAGCGGGTTGGTCGCGATCCTCACGTGCTCGTAGCGCCACAGGAGGGATCCGCCGACGATGCCGATCGTCACCCCCAGCACGTATCCGAAGAACAGGTTCTGCAGGCTCGAGGTGGCGTTCGGCCAGGCTCCGAAGACGACCCACTGGTTCCAGGTCTCCGCGAGGATGTCGGCCAGCGGCGGGAAGAACGGCGACGTGCTGTTGGCGCTCACCACCCACCAGAGCACCACCAGGAGGGCGGGCAGCCACAGGACGGTCGCGATGCGACCGAAGCGTCGCCGTGCCTCGGTCGATGCCGGCACCTTCGTGCGCTCCGTCGGAACGGCGCTGGTCGTGAGGCGGCTCATGCTCGTCCAACCTTGCTCGAGGCGCGGATGTTGCGCTGGGATTCGTGCCAATGCATGACTCTGCGTTCCATCAGGAAGAAGGCACCGGTCAGGAGGATTCCGAGCAGACCCGCCACGATGATGTACGCGTACATGGTCGGATACGCGGTCGTCCCCGAGTTCTGGGCGAGCAGGATGTTCCGGCCGATCCCCTCGGCACCGCCGACGATCTCCGCGACGATCGAGAGGATCAATGCCTGCGCAGATGCGATCCGCATGCCCGTGACCAGGTAGGGGGATGCGCTCGGGATGCTGACCCAGAAGAAGCGACGCGGGCCGCGGACCCCGAGTGCCCGCGAGGTGTCGAGCACCACCGGGTCCATCGACTGCACGCCGTAGATCACCTGGATGACGAAGGGCCAGAACGCCGCGAAGCAGATCAGGAAGACCTTCATCGGAAGGGTCGATCCGAGGACGAGGATGACGAGCGGCAGGATCGCGATCGAGGGGATCGCCTTGAACAGCTCGATGACGGGCGCGGCGCTGCGTCGGGCGAACCCGTTGAAGGCGAGCGCCGTTCCGACGACGAGCCCCAGCACGATCGTGATCACCATGCCGATCAGCCAGCCGAGCATGGTCGCTCCCACCGCGCTCCACAGCCGCTCCGAGCCGAACTCCCGCCACAGCGCTTCGAGCGAGTCGGTCATCGACGGGAACTGGAGCGGGCTCACGACTCCCGCGGCCGTCACCAGTTCCCAGAAGAGGAGCACGACGAGCACCGTCAGCGACGGCAGGATCCATCGGATCCATCCATGTGCTGGCATGCTCATCGTGCTCCCTCCCGTGACGATCGCCGTGCTACTGCAGGGCGCCCGGCCATACCAACGTCGAGACGTCGAGCTTCTCGATCGCCGCCTTCACCGAGGCATCCTCGGTGAACTTCGTCAGGAACCCCTGCGCGCTCTCGAACGCATCGAGGTTGACGTACGGCACGCCACCGATGTTCCAGCGCGCTCCTGCCGCCTGCTCCTCCGTGAGCCCGAGGCCGGGCACCAACGCCTCACGAGCCCCGTCGGGGTCCTCACTCGCCGCCTCGATCGACTCGATCATCGCGTCGGAGAACGCCTGCACCGTGTTCGGGTTCTGGTCGATGAACGACTGCGACGTGTTGAAGAACGTCGTCGCGGTGTTCTTGAACATGACGCGGTTGTTGTACCCGAGAGCCACGCCGCCCGCGTTGAGGGCGTCCTCGGCGAACGGCCACTGCATCACCGCGGCATCGACATCGCCGTTCGCGAGTGCGGCCGCCATCTGCCCGAAGGGCAGCTGAACCAGCTCGATCGCCTTCGCATCGGCGCCGGCCTCGTCGGCGAGCGCCCAGGTGGTGAGCGTGTTCATCGAGGACAGGCCGACGGTCGCCAAGCGCTTGCCCTCGAGGTCCTTGAAGTCGGTGATCCCCGATTCGGCGGAGGCGATCGTCACGGTGCCCTCGTCGTCGGGCTTGATCTGACCCTCGATGGTCGAGACCGTTCGCAGCGGGATGCCGTTGGCATTCGCCGTGATGACGTGAACCACCGTGGCGAAACCGAAGTCGTACTGCCCACTCGCGATGCCGGAGACGATCGCCGCGACGTCGGTCTGCGGGACGATCTCGAGGTCGAGGCCGTGCTCTTCGAAGATGCCGGAATCGATTCCATGGAAGAGTGGCGCGAACTGCGACGAGGGGTTGATCGCCACGGTCAGGCTGGACTTCTCCGGCGTCGTGTCGGCGTTGGCGTCGCCTTCGTCGTTGCTTGCTGCGGGCGCCCCCGAGCAGCCGGCGAGGAGGAGGCCGGCGCCGGCGATCGCCGCGATGCCTCCGAGTGCGCGTCGTCTGAGGAACTTCATTGTCTGCCTCATTTCTTGTTGGCGGTGATTACTTCTGGTCGGATGTGACTGAGGTGGCGTATTCAGTTGTGCGGTCGGGGAGCCCGAGAAGATTCGACACGTTGCGGTGGTAGATCGCCTCCCGGTCGGCGTCCGTGAGGATGTCCATCTCCTGGAGGTTCGCGATGGTGGAGCGGATGTATCCGGGGCCCTTCTCCGGGTCGAACGGCGAGTCCGATCCGAAGAGCGTGTGGTCCACGCCGAAGAACTTGATGGCCGTGCGCATCGAGTCGCCCGCGCCGAAGTAGGCCGTGTCGACGTAGAACTTCTTGAAGTACTCGATCGGCCGCTGGGTCAGCGGGTAACCCGCGATGTCCTCGGCCTGGTCGGCCGGGGTCCGGGCGCCCAGCTGGTCCCAACCGGGTCCGACACGGCCCGCGAAGTGCGGGATCATCGCCCCGCCGTGATGGATCAGGATCTTGATGTCGGGAAGCCGCTCGAAGATCCCGGCGAAGACGAGCCGCGACATGAACGCCGACAGGTCGTACTCCCAGCCGAGTGTCCACCAGATCTCGAACTTCGACCGCTGCTCGGTCTTGTAGTCCGCCCAGCTCGAGTCTCGGCAGGGGTGGACCTGGATCATCTTGTCGCCTCGGCGCGCGACGGCCTCATAGAAGGGGAAGAACCGCTCCTGGTCCATCGGGCCGCCGTGGAAGTGGGTGTAGATCTGCACACCCACAGCTCCGAGCTCGTCGAAGGCGCGCTCGGTCTCGACGATTGCCGCGTCCACGTCGTCGAGCGAGACGGCCGCGCAGAATCCCGCGAAACGGTCCGGGTGGTCGGCGACGATCTCGGCCATGCCGTCGTTGGCGATTCGCGCGAGTTCTACGGTGCGCGCTGCGGGGCCCAGGTCCTCGAGCGGCGGCGCCGCGGTGTTGATGATCTGTCGGTAGTCCTCGCCGAACTCGTCCATTATCCGCAGTCGCACGTCGAGATCGACGAGTGCGGGAACTCCGCTCACCCGCTTCTGGATGTTGCGCGCGACGGGACTGTCGTCGATCGCGAACAGTCGCTCCGCATAGGCGGGAGGCAAGAGGTGACAGAAGGCATCGATCTTCATCGGCCGGTTCCTTTCCGATTCCGCGGCTCTGCGGTCTCATGACGCCACGCCAGCCAAGCCAGCCGGTTCGGCGCGGACAAGAGATCGGGGCGGAAGATTCCGCAGTGCAGAATCCCGGCGGGGGCTGCAGCGCCAGGTCGCCGCTCGTCGCTGCAGATCCTCGCTACAGATCCGCGTGGGCGAGGGTGGCGCGGATCTGGGCCGCGCACTCCCGAAGCTCGATCACGAGCTCGCGGATTCTCCGGTTCCGGAGGCGGGCGCTCGGGCCCGACATCGCCACGGCGGCGATCGTGCGGCCGACCGGATCCTTCAGGGGGACGGCGACGGCGGTCAGCCCGGCCTCGCTCTCCCCCTCGTTCACCGCATACCCGCGCATCATGACGAGCGCGAGCTCGTCGACGAGCTGCGTGAACGTCTTCGTGCGCGGGGTGAGCTTCCGGAGCCCGCGCGGATACATCTCTCTGAGCGTGTCCCGCGACAGTTCGGCCAGGAGCACCTTTCCGCCCGACACGGCATATGCCGGCAGCAACGTGCCGGTGAGCACTCTCGTGCGCACCCGCTGGTCGCTCTCGAAGCCGGCGACGAACTGCACGTTCGGGCCCTGCAGCACGAGCAGGTTGACGGTCTCGCCGATCCGCCCCGCGAGCGCCTTGAGGTGGGGCTCGGCGGCCTCCCGCAGGTCGAACGAGCCGGTGCTCCGCACGCCGAGCTCGATCAGCGCCGGGCCGGCGCGGTAGGCCTTCGTCACCCGGTCCTGGGAGACGAAGCGCCGAGCGGCGAGGGTGGTCAGCAGTCGATGCGCCGTCGAGGGCGCGATGCCGAGCTCACTGGCTGCCGTGGTGACCCGCAGGTCCCGATGCCGATGCAGGAGCAGCAGGATCTGCAGCGCGTGATCGACCGATCCGATGCGATATCGGGGACCATCACCCGCCTCCGCCACGCCAGCATCATAGCTTTCCGTCATCCGATCGCCCCGGGTTGCCATCGTTGCGGGGGCCGCTATGGTGGCCGGAACAGCCATCTCCCAGAAGGACCGAACGCTATGGCCGAACGCCCCTACCGTTACGATCCGGCACACGCGGCGCTCGTCGTCGTCGATGTGCAGAACGACTTCTGCCATCCCGAAGGCTCGGTCGCGACGATGGGGAGCGACGTGTCCGCCGCGGTCGAGATGGTTCCTCGCCTCCGGTCGCTCATCGATCAGGCCCATTCCGTCGGTGTCCCGGTCGTGTTCGTGCAGACGCTGCACGACGACACCAACGACACGGCGATGTGGCTCGGGCGCGTCACCGCCGAACCGGGCGGCGTGCAGACCGGACGCATCTGCCGCACCGGATCGTGGGGAGCGGAGTTCTACGGCGTGACTCCTGGCTCCGACGATACGGTCGTCACCAAGCACCGGTTCTCGGCCTTCGTCGGAACGAACCTCGACATCGTGCTGAAGACGCTCAGCGTCCGTTCCCTGCTCGTCACCGGCGTGGCCACCGAGGTGTGCGTGGAGTCCACACTCCGCGACGGGTTGTCGGCGGAGTACTTCGTCTCGCTCGTCGAGGACTGCGCGGCGACGTACACCGCGGAGGCGCACGAGAGCTCGGTGCGCAACGTGCGGCGCAACTTCGGCACGGTGGTGACGAGCGACGAGCTGGTCGGCATATGGGCCGGGATCACGCCCGTCGGATCGGCGGTCAGTTCTTCTTCAGTTCCTCGGCGAGCATGACGAGGATGCCGCTCGGACCGCGCAGGTACGTCAGCTTGTACACGTCCTCGTAGGTCGCCACGCCCCGGAGCGGTCGGCAACCGTGCCGCGCGGCGATCTCGAGCGCTTCGTCGAGGTCATCTACTGAGAACGCGACACGGTGCATGCCGATCTCGTTGGGACGGGTGGGCTCCGTCTCGATCGCGTCGGGAGTGATGTACTCGAACAGTTCGAGGCGACCGTTCCCATCAGGCGTCTCGAGCATGGCGATCTTCGCGTGGTTGCCGTCGAGGCCGACGGCGGTGTCGGTCCACTCGCCGCTGACCGTGTCGCGGCCGATGACCGTGAGCCCGAGGTCGGTGAAGAAGGCGATCGTGGCTTCGAGGTCGCGAACGGCGATCGCGACGTTCTCAAGTTTGATGGCCATGCGGTGCATGCTACCGACCCCGGGGTTCGCGCTCATGTATCCCTAAATAGACTACAAGTGGACACTTTGCCCAATAGGTACAATGTGTACGCAATTGAGGGTAGACTCAGCGACATGGTTGCGGTAAATGAGACGGTATCGACTCGGCAGTTGCGTGAGGGGCTGGCTGAGGTGATCGGCCGTGCCGCTTACGCGCACGAGCGGGTTGGCATCACCCGCCACGGCAAGCTCGCCGCGGTGGTAATCAGTGTCGAGGATCTTGAGGCGCTGGAGGCGTTCGAGATGGCTCGTGACGTCGAGGAGTTCCGCGCAGCAAGACGTGATGATGACGGTGGCCGCGTGTCGCTTGATGAGCTGCGCGCTGAACTCGCGGAGTGAGCTATCGCGTCGAGTTGACCACTGCCGCCGCGCGGCAGGTTCGAAAGCTCGAGCCTGCCGCCCGGCGGCGAGTGGTGGTCGCGCTTGGCGAACTCGAGGTCGACCCGAGACCGGCCGGCGTGAAGAGGCTGACCGGGGTCGACAATGCTTGGCGAGTTCGCGTCGGTGACTACCGAATCCTCTACGAGATCGAGGATGATGTGGTCCTGGTCACGGTGTTCCGGGTCGCGCACCGCCGCGAGGTCTACGAGTAAGAAAACGAGTGCCGGCCCGAGCGGACAACACCCGTGATTCGCGCTGGAGGATCGGAATGCGCGGCAGTCGACAGATCCGCTGAACGACCGGTGAACGGACGGCGCTCCAACTGTCGAGGCAAGTGCGTACCGGGCGGTGGACCGCACGGCCAGTGCACAACAGGATCCCGACAGCTGGTGCGTGGAGCTGCGGGCCGCCGGTGCTCGGTCCACGATCGCAACGCGAGGGGACGCCCGTTTCGGTCGTCGGCGATGAGGGCGAGGTAGAGTTCCAGAATCGCGCCGTCGCCAGCGCAGGGAACCGAAGAGCGCGCCCGCCGACCTTGATGGCACAGCCTCACCGGCGACCCGGCGGAATTGCCCGCTGAAACAACAAGAGCCCAAGAGCCCCGGTTGCGCGGGGGTTTTGACTGTGGCTCCGACCGGCATCGATCCGGTGACCTTTCGATTTTCAGTCGAACGCTCTACCAACTGAGCTACAGAGCCTCGCGGCATCCGACCGACCGAAACCGGTGCCGATACCTCGATCAAGGAGAAAGGCCCCTTCTCTCGAAAGGGAAAGGGCCTGTCGCCTGAGCGACCCTGACGGGACTTGAACCCGCGACCTCCGCCGTGACAGGGCGGCACGCTAACCAACTGCGCCACAGGGCCTCGTGTGTGTGCTGTCTCCAACACACCGAGCTATTGAATTGTAACTGCCTTCGTGGTGTGACCCCAACGGGATTCGAACCCGTGCTGCCGCCGTGAAAGGGCGGTGTCCTAGGCCACTAAACGATGGGGCCGGGTGGCCATGCCGGGCATGACCGCCGACAAGCAAGCATACGTGTCGACGCCGCCGATGGCAAAACGACGGCGGCGAGCGCTGCTGAGCGGCTCGAACGAATGCCGCGAGCCGCTGCCTGCGGCATCCGCCACACCCGCGCTCAATCCCCGGAAAGCCCCGACCCCGCGCCTATCGTGAAGGCTGCCACTGCCCGCTGGAGCGAGGAGCGCGGGGCTGCGAGCCCGCGCGAACGGGGGACCATGGACCGCACGAGCGACCGCCGCACGGCGATCGCGCGAGCCCGGATGTCGCGACCGAGGCCCGCGACTCGCCGGCCGATCGGCGAGCGACGCGGTGGCGTGCGCCGGGGCATTCGGCACGTGATGGCGTCGCTCTCGATCGCGGCCATGGCGCTGGGCGGATCGATCGCCGTACCGGCGACCGGCGCGCAGGCCGCCGACTACCCGACGTGGGAGGAACTGCAGGCGGCGAAGGCCAACACGGCCGCGGGTGCCGCGGCGGTCGTGCAGGTCACGGCCCTCATCGCGCAGCTCGAGGCCAACGTCGCCGCGACGCGCGCTGAGGCCGAACGTCGCACCGACGAGCTCATCATCGCGCAGCAGAAGTTCGACGACGCCGTGTTGCGGGCCGAACAGCTCCAGGCCCAGGCCGACGCCGCGGCCGCGGAGGCCGCCACCGCCCAGAAGAACGCCGGCCAGGTGGCCGCGCAGCTCTACCGTGCCGGCAGCGGCGACGTGGGCGTGAACCTGTTCCTCGACGCGGGGAACGCGGCGGCGACCGAGGCGCTGCTCGCGAAGCTCGGCAGCATGGAGAAGATGGTCGAGCGCACGTCGGGCATCTACAACCGCGCGCAGGAGAAGCGGAACTCCGCACAGGCGCTCGGCGACCAGGCCGCGGTCGCCCGGGCCGAGCGCGAGAAGCTGCGCATCGCCGCCGAGGAGGCGCTCGCCGCCGCGCAGGCCGCGCAGGCCGCGGCGGAGGCGGCCCTCGCCGAATCCCAGGCGAAGAAGATCGAGCTCGAGCAGCAGCTCGCGTTCCTGAAGGACACCGAAGCGAAGACGGCAGCCGCCTACGAAGAGGGCGAGCGGATCCGCCGCGAAGAAGAAGAGCGACGGCGCCGCGAGGAAGAAGCCCGGATGCGCGAGGCCATGGCGAACGGCGGACCCTCTTCGGTCGCCAGCTCTGGATGGGCGCGACCCGCCTGGGGTCGCATCACGTCGGGCTACGGTGCTCGCGGCTCGATCTGCACGGGGGGCGGGTGCTCGAACTCGTTCCACTACGCGGTGGATCTGGGCACCGGATGCTCCGCACCCATCTATGCGGCCAACAGCGGCATCGTGCGGTTCGCCGGCTGGTCGGGCACGTACGGCAACTACGTGCAGATCGACCACGGCGGCGGCGTCTGGACCGGGTACGCGCACATCCGGCCCGGCGGCACGTTCGTCGGCACCGGCCAGTGGGTCAACTCGGGCGACAACATCGCCTCGAGCGGCACGACCGGCGCCTCCACCGGATGCCACCTCCACTTCGAGGTGTTCGTCGGCGGCGGTCGCATCAACCCGATCTCGTTCATGGCCGATCGCGGGATCTACTTTTGAGCGAGCACCGCACTCGTCCGGTGTCGCGGGTCAAGCCCGCGACGCTCTTCTCGGCCGTCGCGGTGGGCGCCGTCACGGCGTCGGTCGTCGCGTCGGGCGGCCCCGCGATGGCCGAACCCGACTACCCGTCGTGGAGCGACATCGAGCAGGCGAAGCAGAACGAGCAGACGAAGCAGGCCGAGATCGCGCGGGTCGCCGACCTGCTCACCGGCCTCCAGCGGGCAGCGGATGCCGCGGTGCAGGCATCGATGATGGCCGATGAGGCGTACCGCGTGGCGGTCGACCAACGCGACCGGGCGGCGTCCCGCGAGCGGGCGCTCGGTGAGCAGGCCGACCAGGCCGACGCTGTCGCCGAGATCTCGAAGATGCGTGCCGGACTCCTCGCCGCCCACCTCGCCAAGACCGCCGGTGCCGACCTCAGCGCGACGCTCGCGTTCTCGGGCGACACCGGCCTGCTCGAGCAACTCGGCATGGCCTCGAAGCTCGGCGAGCAGTCGAATGCGGTCTACGAGCAGGCGATCGCCGACCGCAACACGGCTGACGCATTGCGAGAGCAGGCGGCGGATGCCGCGGCCGAACGCGAGCGGCTCGCCGCCCTCGCCGAGGCGAAGGCCGACGACGCACGCGAGGCCGCCGACGCGGCCAACGCCGCGGTGACGGTGCAGGAGCAGAAGTCGGAGGAGCTCTACGCGCAGCTCGCGAGCCTCAAGGACACGACGGCGGAGCTCGAGCGCCAGCGCTTCGAGGGTCAGGCTCGAGAGGCGGCGGAGGCGGCCGCCGCAGCGGCCGAAGCTGCCCGGCGTGCACAGCAGGCGCCCGCCCCTGTCCCTGCAGCACCACCACCAGCCCCCGCGCCCGGTGGATCGACCGGAGGCGGGCCGGCTCCGGCCGCTCCCGCTCCCGCACCGGCTGCTCCGGCGCCGCCCGACGCCGGCGCCGTCGAGACGGCGATCTGGTTCGCGAGCCAGCAGCTCGGCAAGCCGTATCGCCTCGGGGGAGCAGGCCCGAACGTGTGGGACTGCTCGGGCCTCACGAAGGTCTCGTACGCCCAGGCGGGCATCTCCATCGGCACCCACCCGGCGACGAACCAGTACCGGACGCTGGCGGCGCGCGGCCTCGCGGTGCCGCTCTCGCAGATCCAGCGCGGCGACCTGCTGTTCTGGGGCGGTGGCGGCGACTACTACCACGTCGCGATCTACCTCGGCGGCGGACGCATCATCGAGGCGCCTCGCGACGGCGTGCCGGTGCGCGAGTACTTCATCTGGGGATCCCCGGCCGCCGCCGCCCGCCCCGCCGGCTGAACGCCGCGCTTCCTCCTCGCCTGGCATCCTTCGTCGGCCGCGCGACGACCTCTTGTCGGTGGACGACGCGTTCACCAGGTCGTGTGCCGTCAAACGGTCGTCGCGATGTGCGGTGTGCACGTCAAGCGTCCTCAACAGCGCCCCGATGCTCTCGTCCTCTGCACATGACGAGCTCTGCAAGAGGTGAAGGGATGTCGCGAGCTGCGAGCGTGTCCGGATGCATTCCGAGTTCCTCACCACCAAGGAAGGCTTCGTGCTCGCGCGCGACGCCCGCGCCGCGGGTCTCGCGTCGTCGCTGGCCGCGGCCGTTTCCGATGGCGCACTCGAACGGGTCCGCCGTGGCGTGTACCGGGCACCCCTTCCATCCGACCCGGCTCTGTCTCGGCCGCAGCGGGCAGCGCTCCGATACCGCGCACAGGTGATGGCGGCCCCGCACACCATGCGTTCACCGATCTTCACCTCGTACTCGGCGGCGGTCATCCACGGGCTGCCGATCATCGGCGAATGGCCGGCCGAGGTGTACGTCATGGCTCCCGACCGCCACGGCCACCGGCGCCGAACCGCCGTTTCGGTGGCGCGGATCGGTGAGTTCGCCGTCGCATCGGTCGATGGCGTCGTCGTGACATCCGTCGAGCACACGCTCATTCAGCTGTGCCGTCACGCATCCCTCGGCGCGGCGCTCGTTGCGGTCGACGCCGCGCTCCGTGCGATGCCGTGGGAAACGACGACTCCCTCGACGACGATCGAACGGCTGACCGCCGAACACGAACGGTTACGGCCCTACGCCGGGAGCCGTCGAACCGACGCGGTACTCCGGCGCGCGACGTCGCTCGCGGACACGCCGCTCGAAACGTGCAGTCGCCTCGTCATGGAGGAGTTCGGCGTCCCGGAACCGACGCTGCAGCACCGGCTCTGGTTGCCCGAACTCGGGGAGTGGGGGTACCTCGACTTCTACTGGCCCCAGTTCGATGCCGGCGGCGAGGCGGATGGCGACGGGAAGTACCTCGGCGGCGGAAGCGGGGCGGCCTCAGCCCGGACGGTCGTGCGCGAGAAGAAGCGCGGGGCCGCGGCGCGGCGACGGCTGCGCGCATTCGACCGCTGGGACTGGCCCGAGATGTGGGCCCGCACACCGCTCGTCCACCGCCTGCGCCGACTCGGCCTGCCCGTGGGCGCCCGTCGGCTGCGGCTCTTCTGATCATGGCATCCGCTGCCGTGACGACCTATTGCGCGGTGGAGGACGTCTGGGAGAGGTCGTGTGCCGTCAAGTGGTCGTCACGGGCGGATTGACACCGTTCGGCGGGAGCGCCGGAATGGAAACGGCGTCAGTGACCCGGGAATGCCTCGATCGCCTTCTGGATCAGGCGCTCCGCCTCCGCGGCATCCGCCCAGCCCTCGGTCTTGACCCACTTGCCGGGCTCGAGGTCCTTGTAGTGCTCGAAGAAGTGCTGGATCTCCTTGCGCGTGAACTCGGGCACGTCGTCGACGTCCTGGACGTGGTTCCAGCGCGGGTCGCCGGCCGGAACCGCGATGATTTTCGCATCGCCGCCGCCGTCGTCGACCATGTTGAACACGCCGACCGGGCGCACCTTCACCCCGACCCCCGGGAACAGCGGGTACTGCGTGAGCACCAGCACGTCGAGCGGGTCGCCGTCGTCGCCGAGCGTGTTCTCGAAGAAGCCGTAGTCGGTGGGGTACTCGAAGCTCGTGTAGAGCACGCGGTCGAGGAACACTCGGCCCGTCTCATGGTCGACCTCGTACTTGTTGCGGCTCCCCTTCGGGATCTCGATGACGGCGGCGTATTCGCCCATACTGGTTCTCCTTGTTCCGAAACGCTGGATCCTGGTGCGCTGCGACGATGCGCGATGCGAAAGCATGCCGGGCCGCCTCGAAACGCGGCACGAACGGCGGAATAAGGTTACTTGATGCCTTCCGACCAGCCGACGGATGCCGCGGCCGCGCGCCGCCCGCGGCTGACACCGCCGATCGCCGACGTGCGCCGCGCCGTTCGCGGCGTGCTGCCCGCCGAGGGTCCCGTACTGGTGGCCCTGTCGGGCGGCGCCGACTCGCTCGCGCTCGCCGCGGGCGTCGCGTTCGAGGCACCGCGGGCGGGACTTCGGGCCGGTGCAGTGATCGTCGACCACGGGCTGCAGGAGGGATCGGCGGATGTCGCGGCTCGCGCCGCGGCGCAGGCGCGCGAGCTGCGGCTCGACCCCGTGGTGGTGCGCCAGGTCGACGCGACGGGCGGAGGCGGACCCGAGGCATCCGCTCGTGCCGCTCGCTACGCCGCGCTCGACGAGGTCGCCGACGAGACCGATGCCGCGCTGGTGCTGCTCGGCCACACGCTCGACGACCAGGCCGAGACGGTGCTGCTCGGTCTCGCCCGCGGATCGGGTGCCGCGAGCCTCGGCGGGATGCCCGCCAGGTCGGGTCGGTACGCTCGTCCGCTGCTGGGCATCCGCAGGTCGACCACGCGGCAGGCCTGTCTCGACGCTGGTCTCGAGCCGTGGGACGACCCGCACAACGTCGACCCGTCCTATGCGCGCGTGCGAGTGCGCGAACGGGTGCTGCCCGTGCTCGAAGCCGAGCTCGGGCCCGGAATCGCCGAGGCGCTCGTGCGCACCGCCGAACAGCTGCGCGAAGACGAGGAGGCGTTCGACGCGCAGATCGGCGAGTTCATCGAAGAGGTCTGCGAACCCGCCGAGGCCGGCATCGCGGTTTCGGTAGGTGCGCTCGCCGCGAACCCGGCCGCGCTCCGCCAGCGCATCATCCGGCACGTCGTCGCGTCGGAGTTCGGCGTCTCACTGAGCCGCACGCAGACCCTCGAGGTCGCTCGACTCGTGACCGAGTGGCGAGGGCAGGGCCCGATCGACCTGCCCAGCGGCATCCGGGCCCGCCGTGAGCACGGGCTCATCGTCTTCGCCGCGGGCTGAGCGCCTCGGCATCCCGCTAGGCTCGTGGCATCCGCCCGCCGCACGACCCGAGGGAGCAGCATGGACGCGCGCGAGATCGACGCCGACCTCACCGAGGTGCTCGTCACCGAGGAGCAGATCCACGAGAAGCTCGCCGAGCTCGCCCGCCGCATCGAGGCCGACTACGAGGGCCGAGACCTGCTGCTGGTCGGCGTGCTGAAGGGCGCGGTCATGGTGATGGCCGACCTCGCACGCGAGCTCAGGCCGCACGTGAGCATGGACTGGATGGCGGTCTCGTCGTACGGCGCCGGCACGCACTCGAGCGGCGTCGTCCGCATCCTGAAGGACCTCGACACCGACCTCACCGGGCGCCACGTGCTCATCGTCGAGGACATCATCGACTCGGGCCTCACCCTGAGCTGGCTGCTCGGCAACCTCGAATCCCGCGGTGCCGAGTCGGTGGAGATCTGCGCGCTGCTGCGCAAGCCCGATGCCGCGAAGGTGGATGTCACGGTGAAGTACCTCGGCTTCGACATCCCGAACCAGTTCGTCGTGGGCTACGGCCTCGACTACGCCGAGCGGTACCGCAACCTGCGCGACGTGGCGATCCTCGCGCCGCACGTCTACAGCTGAATCACCGGGTTTCGAGACCCGACCGCTGAGCGGTCGCTCATCAACCCGCAGGAGCGATCGACCACGCCTCGACCCGAGGCCCTAGAGTCATCCCATGGCCGATGGCCGGCCCCTGAGCCAGGTGCGCAAAGCTGTCGCTGCGTTCACGAGCAACGTGCGCAACGCGAACCTCCGTCGCGCCCAGCTGAGCTTCCTCGGCGCATGGACGGCCGAGTGGGCGTTCACCGTCGCGCTCGGGATCGTCGCCTACCGCGACGGCGGCGCCGTGGCCGTCGGGCTCGTGGGGCTGCTCCGGATGCTCCCGTCGGCGATCTGCGCGCCGCTCCTGTCGCCCATCGCCGACCGAGGACGCCGCGAGCGAGTGCTGATCCTGGTGTCGATCGTGCGCGGCGCCGCGACCGCGGGTGCGGCAGTCGTGATCGCGCTCGCGGGGCCCGTGGCCATCGTCTATGCGCTCGCGGTGTTGTCCACGGTCGCCGCCACCCTCTTCCGTCCGGCGCATTCGGCGCTCCTGCCGTCCCTCTGCCGCACGGGCTACGAGCTGGCCAGCGCCAACATGGTGCGGGGCCTGCTCGACTCCGCCGCGACGCTGGTCGGCCCGTTGCTCGCCGCGGTGCTGCTCCAGTTCACCGACGTGGCCGTGGTGTTCGCGGTTGCCGCCGCGGCCTCCCTCTGGGCGGCCGCCCTGCTGGCGCGCCTGCGCTACGACGCGCCGCCGCGCCCCCCGGCCCCCGCGCCGTGGCACGCAATCGCGGCCTCGCCGTCATCGTCGGCCTGGCCGGCGCGCAGGCGTTCACGCGGGGCGCGCTCACCGTGCTCTCGGTGGTGGTCGCGATCGAGCTGCTGGGTACCGGCGAGCCGGGGGTGGGCGCCCTCATGACCGCAGTGGGTGTCGGCGCCGTGCTCGCCTCGCTGTTCGCCTCGTTCCTCGTCGGCACGCGCCGGCTCGGTGCATGGTTCGCCATCGGGGTCGCGCTCTGGGGCCTGCCGCTCGCCCTCGTCGGCGTGTTCCCCCAGCAGGCGGCGGCGCTGTTCCTGCTCGCGTTCATCGGCGTGGGCAACGCCCTCATCGATTTGGCCGGGTTCACGCTGCTCGGCCGCCTTGCTCCCGACGAGGTCCTCGCCCGGGTCTTCGGCGTGCTTGAGAGCATGGTCGCCGTGTTCATCGGCATCGGGGCCGTCGTCGCGCCGGCGGTGATCGGATGGATCGGGGTGCAGGGTGCGCTGGTGGCCATCGGGCTCGTCTGCCCGGTGCTCGCGGTGGCCGCGTGGCGTCGGCTGCGGGCGCTCGATACGACGGTGCACGCCCTGGACGCGGATGTCGCGCTGCTCCAGCGCGTGCCGATGTTCGCCACCCTTCCGCTGCCCTCCATCGAGCAGCTGGCGCGTGGTCTCGAGACGGCGGAGGTGCCCGCCGGCAGGGCGGTGTTCACGCAGGGCGACGTCGGCGACCGCTACTACGTGATCGAGTCGGGCGAGGCCGAGGTGGTCGGCGACGGTCGCGTCGTGACGACGCTCGGGCCCGGCGAGGGATTCGGCGAGATCGCGCTGCTGCGTCGCACGCGCCGCACCGCGACCGTCTTGGCTCGGACACCCCTCCTGCTGCGGGCGCTCACCGCGGAGCACTTCCTTCCCGTCGTGCTCGGGTACACCGCGAGCGCCCGGGAGGCGGCGGTGGCCGTCGACAGCGAGCTCGACCGGTTCTCGCCGAAGGATCCGTCGGGGGAGTCGGCGAACCCATCCTGAAGAAGTCCTCCGTTGTGGCGGAGGGGTGATGGTGAGATCGTGAGGCATGAAGTCCGGCCGTGCCGTCCTGCTGATCGCGGACATCGGTGGCTACACCGACTACATGAGCACGCACCGCATGAGCCTCGCGCACGCCGAGGTCAACACCGCGCGCATGCTCGAGAAGATGATCGATGCCGCCCCCGGATTCGAGCTGATCGAGATCGAGGGCGACGCAGCCTTCCTCTCACGCCAGGCCGATGACGGCGACGCCGATGCCGAGATCACCGTGATCCTCGACGCCGCGGCCGCCATGCATCGGGCGTTCCACCTCGAGCGCTCCTACGTCGCGGCGAATCTCTGTCCCTGCGCGGGCTGCAAGGAGGCGGCGCAGCTCAAGCTGAAGTTCGTGGCGCACGTCGGCGATGTGGCGACGCAGGCCATCCGCGAGCGGATCAAGCTCGTCGGGATCGACGTCATCCTCGTGCACCGGCTGCTGAAGAACCCCGTCGGCATTCCCGAGTACGTGCTGCTCTCGGAGGAGCTCTACCGCACCGCCGAGGAATCCCTGCCGGCGCCCGCCCACGAGGTCTCGCCCGAACTCGAGGGATTCGGAACGGTTCGCGCCTACTACCTCGACGTCGGCGAACTCGACGGCGCCGACGAGCTAGCGCCGCAGCCTTCCTGGCCGGGACGCCTCGGAAGGACCGCGGTGGCCGCCGGGCTCGGCCTCCCGTACCAGCTGGGCCTTCGTCGCTCCCGCCGCGACGCCGCTCCGGTCGTCGAATAGGCCGGCGCGTCATACCCCGACGGTGCTGTACGACGGGCCACGGGTGGGTCCGGTGCGGGCCGTGCAGCCCTCAGCGAACGGGGAGCCGGCCCACAGGAACAGGACGGTAGCCTTGCAAGACCATGAACATGAAGAAGATCCTGCGCGGGCCGATCATCTACATCCTGCTCGCGATCGTCGCCGTGTGGATCGGATCGAGTCTCATCACCTCCTCGGGATTCCGGGAGGTGTCGACGCAGGAGGGCCTGCAGCTCCTGCAAGACGACAAGGTCTCGGCCGTCAAGATCGTCGACGGCGAGAACCGCGTCGACCTGACGCTCGCCGAGGCCGATGAAGAGCTCGGCACCCAGGTGCAGTTCTACTACGTGACGCCGCGGGGCGAAGACGTCATCGCGGCCGTCGACGCGGCCGACCCCGCAGACGGTTTCACCGACGAGGTTCCCCAGCCGAACTGGTTCCTCTCGATGCTCGGCATCCTGCTGCCGCTCGTGCTGATCGGCCTCTTCTTCTGGATCATGCTGTCGGGTATGCAGGGTGGCGGCAATCGCGTCATGCAGTTCGGCAAGTCGAAGGCGAAGCTCGTCTCGAAGGAGAGCCCGAAGGTCACGTTCGACGACGTCGCCGGCGCCGACGAGGCGATCGAGGAGCTCCACGAGATCAAGGAGTTCCTGAAGGAGCCGGCGAAGTTCCAGGCCGTTGGCGCGCGCATCCCCAAGGGCGTGCTGCTCTACGGCCCTCCCGGCACCGGAAAGACCCTGCTCGCCCGCGCGGTCGCCGGCGAGGCCGGCGTGCCGTTCTACTCCATCTCCGGTTCCGACTTCGTCGAGATGTTCGTCGGCGTCGGTGCGAGCCGAGTGCGCGACCTCTTCGACCAGGCGAAGCAGAACGCCCCGGCGATCATCTTCGTCGACGAGATCGACGCCGTCGGCCGCCACCGCGGCGCCGGCCTCGGCGGTGGGCACGACGAGCGCGAGCAGACCTTGAACCAGCTGCTCGTCGAGATGGACGGCTTCGACCCCAAGACGAACGTCATCCTCATCGCCGCGACGAACCGTCCCGACATCCTCGACCCCGCGCTCCTGCGCCCCGGTCGATTCGACCGCCAGATCGGCGTCGACGCACCCGACCTCAAGGGCCGTCAGAAGATCCTCGAGGTGCACTCGAAGGGCAAGCCCCTCGCCAAGGGCGTCGACCTCGAGGTGCTCGCGCGCAAGACCCCGGGATTCACCGGTGCTGACCTCGCGAACGTGCTGAACGAGGCCGCGCTGCTCACGGCACGCTCGAACGCGCAGCTCATCGACAACCGTGCCCTCGATGAGGCGGTCGACCGCGTGATCGCCGGTCCGCAGCGTCGCAGTCGCGTGATGAAGGACAAGGAGAAGCTCATCACGGCGTACCACGAGGGCGGACACGCGCTCGCGGCCGCGGCGATGAACTACACCGACCCGGTCACCAAGATCACGATCCTTCCCCGTGGTCGTGCCCTCGGGTACACCATGGTGCTGCCCCTCGAAGACAAGTACTCCGTGACCCGCAACGAGCTCCTCGACCAGCTCACCTACGCCATGGGCGGACGGGTCGCCGAAGAGATCGTCTTCCACGACCCGTCGACCGGTGCCTCGAACGACATCGAGAAGGCCACGTCGACCGCCCGCAAGATGGTGACCGAGTACGGCATGTCGGCCAACGTCGGCGCCGTCAAGCTCGGCCAGTCTCAGGGCGAGGTGTTCCTCGGCCGTGACATGGGCCACCAGCGCGACTACTCCGAAGAGGTCGCCGAACGCGTCGACCTCGAGGTGCGCGCCCTCATCGAGCAGGCGCACGACGAGGCGTGGCAGGTACTCAACGCGAACCGCGACATCCTCGACGTGCTCGCCGCCGAGCTCCTCGAGCACGAGACCCTCGACCACAACCAGATCGCCGAGATCTTCAAGGACGTGAAGAAGCTGCCCGAGCGTCCGCTCTGGCTGTCGAGCGACCGCCGGCCCGTCTCCGACCGCCCCCCGATCGCGTTCCCCGACGACAAGATGCCGATCGACCAGGGCGCCGTCGACGGGGGCGTCGACTCCGGCGGTACGTCGGTGGAGGAGCCGGCCGCGGCACGCGCCCCGCGCACCAAGCCGCGCCCCGCCACGGCGTAGTCGCTCGCGACGCGAAGAGGGAGGAAGATGGCCGGTGTCGACACCGAGCGCATCGCGCGTGCCGTGCGTGAGATCCTCCTCGCGATCGGCGAGGACCCGATGCGTCCCGGCTTGGAGCGCACGCCGGCACGCGTCGCCGAGGCGTATGCGGAGTTCTTCGGCGGGCTCGACGTCGACCCCCTGAGCCACCTCGCCGACGCCGTGCCGATCGGGGCGTCCGAGCAGGGAGTTCCCGCGACATCCGACGCGGTGGTACTCCGCGACCTCGCGTTCCGGTCGGTCTGCGAGCATCACCTGCTGCCGTTCGTGGGCACGGCGCACGTCGCGTACCTGCCCGGCGAGCGCGTGGTCGGCCTCGGGCGCATCCCCGCGGTCGTCGAGACGCTCGCCGCACGGCCGCAGCTGCAGGAGCGTCTCGCCGAGGAGATCGCCGACACCCTGGAGGCAGGGCTCGATCCCAGGGGCGTGCTCGTCGTCCTCGACGCGCAGCACCGCTGCGTCACGACCCGCGGACCGCGCCAGACCCGCAGCTCCACGGTGACGATCGCCAGTCGGGGGGTGCTCGCCGAGCCGGCCGCACGCGCCGAGATCATCGCGCTGATCGGAGCCGAGCAGCATGACTGACGGGTCTCCGAGCACGACCCTGATCATGGGCGTGGTCAACGTCACGCCCGACTCCTTCAGCGACGGCGGGCGGTGGTTCGACGCCGATGCCGCGATCCAGCACGGCCTGGATCTCGTCGCCGAGGGTGCGGACATCGTCGACGTCGGAGGAGAATCCACCCGCCCGGGGGCGGCGCGCGTCGAACCCGACGAGGAGCTGCGCCGGGTCGTGTCCGTCGTGCGCGAACTCGCCGCCCGCGGCATCCGTGTGAGCGTCGACACGATGCGCGCCTCGACCGCCCTGGCCGCGGTCGAGGCGGGCGCCGAGATCATCAACGACGTTTCCGCCGGGCTCGCGGATGACGCGATGGCACCCATCGTCGCCGAGACGGGCGTGCACTACGTCGCGATGCACTGGCGCGGCCACTCCGACCGCATGGACTCGCTGTCGGTGTACGACGACGTCGCGGTGGAGGTCCGAGACGAGCTCGCGACTCGGATCGATGCCCTGGCCGACGCCGGTGTGGCATCCGACCGGCTGATCCTCGACCCTGGTCTGGGGTTCTCGAAGCGAGGCGAGCAGAACTGGGAGCTGCTCGGGCGGCTCGACGTGCTCGCGGGGCTCGGACTGCCGATCCTCATCGGCGCCTCCCGCAAGCGGTTCCTCGGGGCGCTCCTGCCCGAGGGGGCCGACGTGCTCGAGCGCGACCTGCCGACGGCGGTCGTGAGCGTGCTCTCCGCCCAAGCCGGTGCATGGGGCGTTCGGGTGCACGACGTGCGCGGGACCCGGCGTGCGCTCGACGTCCTCGGGGCGTGGCAGAGTGGACGACGTGGCTAGGACCCCCGACCGCATTACCCTCACCGGCGTTCGCGTGCGCGCACATCACGGTGTCTACGAGTCCGAGCGCGTCGAGGGGCAGGAGTTCGTGATCGACGTGGCGGTCGACGTCGACCTCGCGGCTGCGGCATCCCGAGACGACCTCGGCAGCACCGTGAACTACGGCGAGCTCGCCGAGGCGGTCGTGGCCGCCGTCGAGCGCGACCCCGTCGATCTCATCGAGACGGTGGCCGAGCGCGTGGCGGGGGTGGCGCTGGGGTTCGCAGCCGTCGACGAGGTCGAGGTCACGGTGCACAAGCCCCAGGCGCCCATCAGCGTGCCCTTCGCGGATGTCGCGGTCACGATCGTGCGGGGTCGCACATGAGCCGAGCCGTCATCGCCTTCGGCGCCAACCTCGGCGACCGCGAGGCGACCATCGCCGCTGCGACGCGCGAGCTCGCCGACACCCGCGGAGTCGAGCTCGTCGCGGTGTCCCCGGTGTACGAGACTCCAGCCCTGAAAGAGGACGGCGTCGATCCCGACGCCCCCGGCTACCTGAACGGCGTCATCGTCGTCGAGACGTCGCTCGAGGCGCACGCGCTGCTCGACCTGCTCCAGGCGATCGAGGCCCGGCACGGGCGGGTGCGTGCCGAGCACTGGGGCGATCGCACGCTCGACCTCGACCTCATCGACTTCGGCGGCAGGGTGATCTCCGACGAGCGGCTCACGTTGCCGCATCCTCGGGCGTGGCAGCGAGCGTTCGTGCTCCAGCCGTGGCTCGATGTCGAGCCCGACGCCGTGCTCACCGGACGCGGGCCCGTCGCCCAGCTCCGCGCGGCCGCGAATGATCGGGTGGAGCGTCGATGAAGCGCACCCATGTCTCGACGCTCATCGCATTCGCCGTGGGCGGTATCGTCGTCGGCTACCTCGGCGATCTCGCCATCGTCTCCGGGGGCGGTAAGGCGATCGTTCCGCCGCTGTCGTTGCCCATCACGCTCGTCGGGGTCGCCGTGCTCGTCGTGGCCCTCGCCTGGCCGATCCGGCGGGCGGTCAAGCGCAAGAGCACGAAGCACCTCGACCCGTTCCGCGCCATGCGCACCGCGGTGCTCGCGAAGGCCTGCAGCATGAGCGGCGCGCTCGTCCTCGGATTCGGCCTCGGCATCACCCTGTTCCTCGTCACCCGCAGTGTCGTGCCGTCGATCGAGACGGTGTGGCTCGCGCTCGCGACCGCGATCGGCGCCGCGCTCCTGCTCGCAGGCGGGCTCGTCGCCGAGCACTTCTGCACCCTCCCGCCCGACGACACCCAGCTCGAGAAGGAAGAACACGCCCATGCCTGACCTCCGTGACGACGAACGCGGCACGCCTGCGTCCGAGCCGTCGGCGGCGCCGGCGGCCGCGACCGAGGCGGCGGCGGCGGCCGCCGCGGCCCAGCCAGCGCCGGCGGCCGAGGCGATCGCGGCCTCCGCGGAACCCGAGCAGGTCCCGGCCGACACGGGCTGGCTCCGTGTCTCGCCGAAGTACCTCGTGGTCGAGATCATCGGCTCGCTCATCGGCATGGTCGTGATCGTCGGCGCCCTGGTCGTGATGTACCTGCTGTGGGGCCAGTGGTGGGCGCTGTGGGGCGCCATCGTGATCGGCGTCGCCTCGCTCATCGGCATCGCGTTCGAACCGCGTCGCGTCCGATCCATCGCGTATCGCCTCCGCGCCGACGATCTGCTCTTCAAGCGCGGGATCATGTTCCACCGGCAGGTCGCCGTGCCGTACGGCCGCATGCAGCTCGTCGACATCACCCGCGGCCCCGTGGCTCGCGCGCTGGGCCTCGCCGACCTCAAGTTCGTGACGGCCGCGGCATCCACCGCCGTGACGGTCCCCGGCCTCCCCATGGAGGAGGCCGACCGGCTGCGCGACCGGCTCGTCGCCCTCGCCGAGACCCGACGGGCCGGGCTGTGACCCGGAGGACGCGTTGACGGCTCCCACTCGGTCCCAACCGGTGACGAACCTCGCCGACGGCGAGTGGCACCGGCTGCACCCGGCCAGCCCGCTGCTGCGCGGCGGCCTCGTGTTCATCGCCGTGCTCGGGTTCCTCATCGCGAACCTCCGCGAACGCCTCGTCGACTGGGCGTTCCTGCTCTTCGCTCCCGACCTCGGCGGCGACGTCGACGCGGAGTACGGGCGGTGGCAGGAGGACTGGGCGAACGACCCCATCGGCGCCATCGTCTCGCTCAACCTCGTCGGCTGGGCGATCGCCGCCGTGGCCGTGCTGATCGTCGTGGTGATCGCGGGCTTCTGGCTCTCGTGGCGCATGCACACCTTCCGGGTGACGACCGAGGCGCCCGAGGTGCGCAGCGGCATCCTCTTCCGCTCGCATCGCAGCGCCCGCCTCGACCGCATCCAGGGCATCAACGTGAACCGTCCCGTGTTCGCACGCCTGTTCGGCACGGCGAAGCTCGAGGTCTCGGTCGCCGGCCAGTCGGCCAACGTGCCGCTGTCGTACCTCGGTTCGGCCCTCGCCGATGGCCTGCGCGCCGACCTGCTGCGCCTCGCCTCGGGTGCACGCGCCGAGAAGGCGGCGAAGGCAGCGGATGCCGCAGGCATGGGTGTCGGCGACGGCACGGGCACCGTCGACGGCACCGGGCGCGCGCATGTCCCGGGGATCATCGGCCAGCGGGTCGACGAGTTCCTCGCGCCCGAGCTCGACCCGTCGCTGGCGCCGCCCGAGTCGGTCGTGCACCTGCCGCTCGGCCGCGTGATCGGGTCGACCCTGCTCGGCGGCTCGACCCTCTGGATCATCGTGCTCGCCGCCGTCATCGCCGCGGGGGTGTCCACCGGCCAGATCTGGGTGCTGTTCTCCTTCATCCCCGCCGCGATCGGTCTCGTGAGCTACATGTGGTCGCGCATCACGAAGTCGCTGCGGTACTCGATCGCCGGCACACCCGACGGCGTCCGCATCGGCCACGGCCTGCTCTCGACCGGCAACCAGACGATCCCACCCGGCCGGATCCATGCGATCGAGGCGAACCAGTGGCTCCTCTGGCGACCGTTCGGGTGGTGGTCGATCCGCATCAACGTGGCGGGGCAGTCGGTGACCGCCTCCAACGATGCCGCCCAACGCACCCTCGTGCTGCCCGTCGGCACCGTCGCCGACGTGCATCGAGTCCTCGCCCTGCTGCTGCCCGATGCGGCATTCGCCGTCGACCCGCTCATCGAACAGGGCCTCGTGGGTCGCGGGGGAGCGGGCGGCTACGCTCCGGTGCCGAAGCGCGCCGCCTGGCTGCGGCCATTCTCGTGGCGCCGCATCGGATGGGCGCTGGCCGGCGGTGTGGCGCTGATCCGGCGCGGGTGGCTGCTGCGCAGCCTCACGCTCGTCCCCCTGGCTCGCATGCAGTCGGTCGCGGTTTCGGTCGGACCGCTGCAACGGATGCTGCGCCTGGCCTCCGTGCGCATCCACACCGTCACCGGGCCCGTGACGGCCCTCGCGCCATCGCTCGATCGTTCCGAGGCAACCGACCTGTTCGAACGGCTGGCCGACGAGGCGGTGGAACGCGCTGCGAGCGACACGTCCCACCACTGGGCGGCCGTGTCGCGTCCGGAGTCCGCCGATGCCCGCTGAGCGCGCGGGTCGTCTCGGCGTCGGCACCATCGGCGCCGGCCGAGTCGGCACGGTGCTCGCGTCCGCGCTCGCGGGAGCCGGCCACGCGCTCACGGCCATCTCGGCTGTTTCCGACCCGAGTCGCGAGCGAGCGGCTGCGATGCTGCCCGCCGTGCCCGTGCTGCCGGTCCCCGACGTGGTCGAGCGCAGCGAACTCGTGCTCATCGCGGTGCCCGACGGCGAACTCGAGTCGCTCGTCTCAGGGCTGGCCGAGGCGGGCGTCTGGCAGCCGGGCCAGCTCGTGCTGCACACCGCGGCTCGCTTCGGCACGGGGGTGCTCGAGCCGGCGCGCCGGGCCGGGGCGATCCCACTCGCCGTGCACCCGGCGATGAACTTCACCGGAACGAGCATCGATCTCACGCGGCTCCGTGGGGCGTGGTTCGCGGTCACCGCCCCCGCCCCCGTGCTGCCGATCGGCCAGGCCCTCGTCGTCGAGATGGGCGGGGAGCCGTTCGTCGTCGCCGAGGGCGACCGTGTCACGTACGGCGAGGCCATCGAGATCGCCGTCTCGTTCTCGACCGCCATCGTCGACCAGGCGAGCGACCTGCTCGAGGGCATCGGCGTGGGCCGGCCCGGCGCCGTGCTCGCCTCGCTCGTACGGACCGCGATCGAGAACTCCCTCGCACGTCATGACTCCGGCCCCCTGGTCGACGGAGTCGACGGCGGGAGTGCCGGTACGATCGACGGGGCCGGCGACGATCGGCCGCTGGGAGGGGCAGGGTGAGCGAGCTCGCTGCAGACACGCGCACCGTGCCGACCATCGACGAGCTGCGCGCCCTCCTTCGCGCACGGCGCGCGGCCGGGGCATCCGTCGCCCTCGTTCCCACCATGGGCGCGCTGCACGAGGGGCACCTCGCGTTGGTCCGACGTGCCCGCGAGGTGGCCGACGTCGTGGTCGTCTCGATCTTCGTGAACCCGCTGCAGTTCGGCCCCAGCGAAGACCTCGACCGATACCCCCGCACCGTCGAGGCCGATGTGGCGGCGCTCGCCGGACTCGGTGTGGAGTTCGTGTTCGCACCCACCGTCGCCGAGATGTATCCCGACGGCGCCGGAGGCACCACCGTGGTCGCCGGACCGGTCGGCTCCCTGTACGAGGGCGCCGCTCGTCCCGGCCACTTCGACGGCGTGCTCACCGTGGTGTCGAAGCTGCTGCACATCGCGACGCCCGATGTCGTGCTGTTCGGACAGAAAGACGCCCAGCAGGTGTATCTCGTGCGCCGCATGGTGCGCGATCTCGACGTGCCGGTGGCGATCGACGTCGTCCCGACCGTGCGCGAACCCGACGGGCTCGCGCTGTCGAGTCGCAACCGATTCCTCTCGCCCGAGCAGCGGGCCGCGGCGCTCACCCTGTCCGAGTCCCTCAGGGCAGCGGATGCCGCGGCCCACCAAGGACTCGACGAGGTGCTCGCCGAGGGCGCCGCCGCATTCGGCGACCATGACCACGTGACGCTCGATTACCTCGTGGTGGTCGACCCCGACACCTTCCTGCCCGTCGACGACGACATGACCGGCGAGGCGGTGGTGCTCGTGGCCGCTCGCGTCGGCGGCGTGCGCCTCATCGACAATGCGACCATCGCGCTCGGGCGAGCGCGGTGATCGAGCGCTCCCGGTGATCGAGCGGTCCCGGGTGATCCAGTGGTGCCGCCGCGCAGGCGACGCGCGTTGAGATCCCAGACCGCGTCTCGATCGGCGTCCGGCTGCGCCGGGCGCTACTCGACGACCGGTGCCTGGCAACTAGGCTGGGCACGCATGTTCCCGCGAACCCGAGAGTGAACGATGGCCGAAACCCCGACGGATGCCGCAGCCGAGCCCACCGCTGAAGAGATCTCGGAGCAGAAGGGCGTGCGGCTCGCCAAGCGCGAACGGCTGATCGCGGCATCCGATGACCCCGGCCTCGGGGCGTACCCGGTGCGGGTTCCCATCACGACGACCATTCCCGAGGTGCGCGACCGATTCGTGGGCCTCGGCGTCGACGAGGCGAGCGGCGAGCACGTCGGACTCGCCGGGCGCGTGGTGCACTCGCGCAACACCGGCAAGCTCTGCTTCGCGACCCTGCAGGCGGGCGATGGCAGTCGCATCCAGGCGATGGTGTCGCTGGCCGAGGTCGGCGACGAGTCGCTCGCCGACTGGAAGGAGTTCGTCGACCTCGGCGATCACGTCTTCGTGTCGGGAGAGGTGATCACGAGCCGGCGCGGTGAGCTCTCGATCCTCGTGAAGGAGTGGCGCATCGCGTCGAAGGCCGTGCTGCCGCTGCCGAACCTGCACAGTGAGCTCTCCGAAGAGACCCGCGTGCGCAACCGGTACCTCGACCTCATCGCGCGCGAGCAGGCCCGACGCAACGTCATCGACCGCGCGAAGGTCAACGCCAGCCTTCGCCGCACCTTCGAGAGCCTCGGCTACATCGAGGTCGAGCCCCCCATGCTGCAGGTGATGCACGGCGGGGCATCCGCCCGCCCCTTCGTGACGCAATCGAATGCGTTCGACACCGAGCTGTACCTGCGGATCGCACCCGAGCTCTACCTGAAGCGCGCCGTCGTCGGCGGCATCGAGCGGGTGTTCGAGATCAACCGCAACTTCCGCAACGAGGGCGCCGACTCGACGCACAGCCCCGAGTTCGCGATGCTCGAGGCGTACGAGGCCTACGGCGACTACCACACCATGGCGGCGCTCACGCAGCAGCTGGTCCAGGATGCCGCGGTCGCGGTCGCGGGTTCGCACGTCGTGACCTGGGCCGACGGCACCGAGTTCGATCTCGGCGGCGAGTGGGACCGCATCTCGATGTACGGCACGCTCTCCGAGGCGGTGGGCGAGGAGATCAACGCGTCGACCCCGATGTCGCGGCTCACGGAGCTCGCCGAGGCCGAGGGCATCGAGATCGACCACCCGCTTCCGGGCAAGTACATCGAGGAGCTCTGGGAGCACCACGTGAAGGGCTCGCTCGAGCGGCCCACGTTCGTGATGGACTTCCCGCTCGACACCTCGCCGCTCGTGCGCGGGCACCGGTCGACTCCCGGCGTCGTGGAGAAGTGGGACCTCTACGTGCGCGGGTTCGAGCTCGCCACCGGTTACTCCGAGCTCGTCGACCCGGTCGTGCAGCGCGAGCGTTTCGTCGAGCAGGCGAAGCTCGCGGCCGGCGGCGACCCCGAGGCGATGCGCCTCGACGAGGAGTTCCTGCGGGCGCTCGAATACGGCATGCCGCCGTCGGGCGGAATGGGCATGGGCATCGACCGGCTGCTCATGGCGCTCACGGGTCTCGGCATCCGCGAGACCATCCTCTTCCCGCTCGTGAAGTAGGGCGGGCCGTGCGGCATACCCCCGCCACGCTCGCCACCGGCTGCGCTGTTCGTCGCGACGCGTCATGCGCTGCCGGCGACTCCTGAAACGAAGGACGCCTTGGCGGATCCGAGGTTGCACATGTCGTGTCCTTGCTTTCAGGAGTCCGCGGTGGGCTTTCAGGAGTCCGCGGTGCGATGCCACGCTCCGTCGGGAGCCGGCTTCGTCGCGAGTTCAACGCAGCGGCCGCGTGCCCCCGATGGGCGTTTCCGAGCAAACCGCCGTATCCTGAGGGGACTATGGACGAATTCTGGGCCAACGCGATCTGGTCGCTTGCGCCGACCGTGCTCATCGGGCTGATCTTCTGGTTCGTGATGCGCGCGATCTTCCGCGCCGACCGCACCGAGCGCAACGCCTACGCCCGTATCGAAGCTGAGGAGCGCGCGAAACTCGGTCGCGAACATCCGGCCGGATGACGATCGACATCACGGCGACGACGACCGCGGCCGTCATCGCCGGGGCGATCATCGTCATCGACATCGTCATCCGCGTCATCGCGATCATCGTCGTGCCGCGGAACCGCCGCCCGACGGCGGGCATGGCGTGGCTCCTGGCCATCTTCTTCATCCCGATCCTCGGCGTGCTGCTGTTCTGGCTCATCGGCAGCCCGAAGCTGCCGAAGCACCGGCGGGCGAAGCAGGCCGAGGTCGACGAGTTCATCCGGGAGTCGACCCACGGCATCGAGCGGGTGAGCGACAGCAGCGAATGGCCGAGCTGGTTCGAGGGCGTCGTGCGCCTGAACCGCAACCTGGGAGCCATGCCGCTCATCGGCTCCAACAGCGCCAGGCTGATCGGCGACTACGAGGGGTCGCTCAACGAGATGACCGAGGCGATCCGCTCCGCGACGCGCTACGTGCATGTCGAGTTCTACATCTTCGCGTACGACCGCACGACGGCTCCCTTCTTCGATGCGCTGGGCAACGCCGTCGCGCGCGGCGTCGAGGTCAGGGTGCTGCTCGACCACATCGCCTCCATGCGTGTGAAGGGCTACCGCAGGATGCTGCGGCGACTCGACCGCATGGGGGTGCGCTGGCAGCTGATGCTCCCGGTCCAGCCCTTCAAGGGCAAGTACCAGCGGCCCGACCTGCGCAACCACCGCAAGATCCTCGTCGTCGACGGCGAGGTCGGCTTCATGGGCTCGCAGAACATCATCGACCGGTCGTACAACAAGCGCAGCAACATCCGTCGCGGCCTCAAATGGAAGGAGCTCGTGGCACGCCTCGAGGGTCCGATCGTCGCGGGTCTCGAGGCGATCTTCGCGACCGACTGGTACCTCGAGACCGGCGAGCCGCCCATGCGCGAGATCCTGCCGTTCGGACAGGAGGGCGAGGCGCAGGACCTCGACTGCCAGGTCGTGCCGAGCGGTCCGGGCTACTCCAACGAGAACAACCTCAAGCTCTTCCTCGCACTCATGTACGCCGCCCAGGAGCGCATCATCGTGACGAGCCCGTACTTCGTTCCCGACGAGGCGATGCTGCGCGCCATCAGCGGGGCCACCCAGCGGGGCATCCACGTCGAGCTGTTCGTGTCGGAGCTGGGCGACCAGGCGCTGGTGTACCACGCGCAACGGTCCTACTACGAGGCGCTGCTTCGCGCCGGAGTGCGGATCTGGCTCTACCAGGCGCCGTACATCCTGCACTCGAAGCACTTCACGATCGACGACGATGTCGCCGTGATCGGCTCGAGCAACATGGACATCCGGTCCTTCGAACTGAACATGGAGGTGTCGCTGCTCGTGCGTGGAGCGTCGTTCGTGCGCGAGATGCGCGCGGTCGAAGCCGGCTACCGCCGCAACAGCCGCGAACTCACCCTCGACGAGTGGATGCGGCAGCCGCTGCGGTCGACCGTGCTCGACAACCTGGCCCGGTTGACCTCGTCGCTGCAGTAGCGCGCGGATGCCGCGACCGAACGGATCCCGCGAGCTGCACGCCCGAGCGACCGCTCACCGCCGCGGCTTCAGCCGCACCGTCGGAAGCTCAGGCGCCGGCAGCGCGGAGCCGTCGTAGCCCTCGACGGTGCCGAACCGGCCGTCGGGGTTGTCGCGCGCGATCACGTCGGCCTGCCACTGGCGCCGATAGTCCACGATCTCGTCGTGGTCGCGCCCGATGAAGTTCCACCACATCACGAGTTCCTCGCCGAACGGTTCCCCACCGAGCAGCACGACCCGGGCGGGCGAATCGCCCGCGACGAGCGTGAGGCTTCGAGGCCCGGTCTCGAGGTAGGCGAGCTCCGACCACTCGACCCGCGTCGCGGCATCCGTGCCATCGATCTCGATCGTGACCGGCCCGACATCGACGAGTACGCCGTGCTCCCACGAGGGGTCGAGCGCGAACTCCGCCCGTCCGCCGGCCGGTAGGTCGACCTGCGCACCGAGGAGCGGCGTGAAGACCGTGACGTCGGCGGCACCGAGTTCGTCGCCCGCGAGTGCGCCGACGAAGACGCGCACCGTCGCGTCGCCGACGGCGATGGGCGCGACCTCGGCGTGCTCGAAGAAGGGGCCGATGTGGCGCGTCGCGTCGGGAAGCACCACCCAGAGCTGCACGCCGTGCAGCATCGTCGTGCTCGGGGTCGACACCTCGGAGTGCGAGATCCCGCGCCCCGCGGTCATGAGGTTCACCGCGCCCGGCCGTACGAGCGCATGGCTGCCCGTGCTGTCGCGGTGCTCGATCTCGCCCTGGAACAGCCAGCTCACGGTCTGCAGCCCGGTGTGCGGGTGGGGCGGCACGACCATGCCGCCCGTCATTGCGACGTCGTCGGGGCCGTAGTGATCGGCGAAGCACCACGCTCCGATCGTGGTGCGTCCGCGCTGCGGCAGGGTGCGTCGCACGTTCATCGCCCGTGGACCACCGAGCGGCACGTCCCTCGGCGCCAGCACCTGGACGACCGGTCCGGCGGATGCCGCGGGCAGCAGAAGCTCGACCGGGTCGCGCTCGAGGTTGCTCATGCCGGAATGCTACTCGCGGCCAGGCCGACGAGCAGCGAGCACGAGTTCCGGCTCATCGGGGACGCGGAGGGCTAGCATGGCCGCATGGCTACCATGGTGCGTGCTCGTCGGGTCGGCCTCATGGCCGCTGCGCTGGCATCCGTCTTCCTGCTCTCGGGCTGCAATCCGTCGGGAAACCCGGCCGAGAACTTCCCCGGCCTGCCCGTCGCCGACGAGGCCGAGCCCATCGACGTCAACCCTGAGGAGGGCGGCGAAGAGAACGACGCCTCAGAGGAAGAGGAGGAGGGCGAGCCGTTCAACGAAGACGGCGAGCCGAACGTCGTCTGGTGGGAGCAGGGCGGTCAGCTGGCCCTCGTCGTGTGGGGCAGCTCCACCTGCCCCGTCGTCGGTGAGCGGATCTCGGTGGTCGAGCCCGCCGGCGAGGGCAACCGGGTCGCGATCGACGTCGTGAAGCGCGCCGAGAACGAAGCCTGCACCATGGACCTCGTTCCGCACACGACGATCTTCTGGACGCCGACCGAGGTCACGACGACCGAGCCGCTCATCGTCGAGGTGCTCGGCACCGAGGTCGAGGTTCCGATCAAGTAGCCGGCACGCGCATAAGGTAGTCGGCCCGCGCCACTCCTGGCCGGCACGCCTTCACGTGGCGGGCACGCGCCGCCGGAGCACGAGCAGGTCGCCCACGTCGCAGTCGAGCGCCTCGCAGATCGCCCGCAGCGTCGAGAATCGGATCGCCCGTGCGCGGTCGTTCTTCAGCACGCTGAGGTTCACGACGCTCACCCCGACGAGCTCGCTGAGGCGCGTGAGCGTCATGCCGCGCGCTTCGAGCAACTCGTCGAGGCGACAGTGCAGGTCGGATGCCTCGTCTGGCTCGGCCGGCGCCATCAGACGAGCCCCTCGGTCTCGCGTCGCAGCCGATCGCCGATGGTGAAGACGGCAGCGGCCATGGCTGCGGCGAACGTCAGGAAGATGAGCGACGAGAGGTCGACCGACATCACGACATTCTCGAAGTCGGGGTCGCTCAGGCGGGCGAACGCGCCGTTGGCCGCCATGTTGCCGAAGAACGGCACCGCCGCGAAGCCGAGGGTTCCCACGATGCCCGCCGTGCTCACGAGCACGGTGTTGCGGCGGCTGAAGACCCGGTTGCGCATGAGCGCCCAGCAGAGCAGCATCAGGCACGTGACGACGGTGACGACGGTCGCCGCGGCGACCACCTGCTGGATGATGACAGCCGCCCACGACGCGCCCGGGAGGGAGGGAACGGTCAACGTCGCCCGATCGAGCGCCACCTCCAGCGGCGCCCCGCCGGGCCCGATCGGCGCTGCAGCCGGCGTACCGGCGAACTCGGCCACGACGCGCACGTCGCGGTTGGGGGCGACCTCGATGATGCGCAGCAGCGATGCCACCACGCTCCAGACCGCGATCGCCGCGCCCGCGACCATGAACAGCGCGAGGCTCACCGCGTCGGAGCGTGAGATCGCGCGGTCGGGTTCCGAGGAGATCATCTGCATTCCGTGTCCTAACGTTTATCGATAATAACGACAATCGATAAGCTACGGATGCCGCGGCGAGCTGTCAAACCGCAGCGGGCGCCTTCCGGCATCCGTCATCGGACCCCGGGTCAAGCCCCCAAGCGCCGCTGCGCCCACGGCGAACACACGCGCATCCGCCATCGGGAGTGTTTACGCTCGATGTATCGACGCCCCCCATCGAGCCGGCGCCGTGAGGAGTTGAGCATGTTCGAGAGATTCACCGACCGCGCCCGTCGGGTGGTCGTCCTGGCGCAAGAAGAAGCCAAGATGTTGAACCACAACTACATCGGCACCGAGCACATCCTGCTCGGCCTCATCCACGAGGGTGAGGGCGTTGCCGCCAAGGCGCTCGAGTCGCTCGGCATCTCACTCGACGCGGTTCGCGAGCAGGTGCAGGACATCATCGGCCAGGGCCAGCAGCAGCCGACCGGACACATCCCGTTCACGCCGCGGGCCAAGAAGGTGCTCGAGCTGTCGCTGCGCGAGGCGCTGCAGCTCGGCCACAACTACATCGGCACCGAGCACATCCTGCTCGGACTCATCCGAGAGGGAGAGGGCGTCGCCGCGCAGGTGCTCGTGAAGCTCGGCGCCGACCTGAACCGCGTGCGCCAGCAGGTGATCCAGCTGCTCTCGGGCTACCAGGGCAAGGAGCAGGTCCAGGTGGGCGCGAACGACCAGACGCAGCCGCAGGGCGGCTCGCAGATCCTCGACCAGTTCGGCCGCAACCTCACGCAGGCCGCGCGCGAGGCGAAGCTCGACCCCGTGATCGGGCGCGAGAAGGAGATCGAGCGGGTCATGCAGATTCTCTCCCGCCGCTCGAAGAACAACCCCGTGCTCATCGGTGAGCCGGGCGTCGGCAAGACCGCCGTCGTCGAGGGGCTCGCGCAGGCCATCGTGAAGAACGAGGTGCCCGAGACCCTGAAAGACAAGCAGCTCTACTCGCTCGATCTCGGCTCGCTCATCGCCGGCAGCCGGTACCGCGGCGACTTCGAAGAGCGCCTGAAGAAGGTCACCAAAGAGATCCGCACGCGTGGCGACATCATCGTGTTCATCGACGAGATCCACACCCTCGTGGGTGCCGGTGCCGCCGAGGGGGCGATCGACGCCGCCTCGATACTGAAGCCGCTGCTCGCCCGCGGTGAGCTGCAGACCATCGGCGCGACCACGCTCGACGAGTACCGAAAGCACTTCGAGAAGGATGCCGCGCTCGAGCGCCGCTTCCAGCCGATCCAGGTGCAGGAGCCGTCGCTGCCGCACGCGATCAACATCCTGAAGGGCCTTCGCGACCGCTACGAGGCGCACCACAAGGTCTCGATCACCGACGGCGCGATCGTCGCCGCGGCCAACCTCGCCGACCGGTACATCAGCGACCGGTTCCTGCCCGACAAGGCGATCGACCTGATCGACGAGGCCGGCGCTCGCCTGCGCCTGTCGATCCTGTCGAGCCCGCCCGAGCTGCGGGAGTTCGACGAGAAGATCGCGGTCGTGCGCGCCGCGAAGGAGACGGCGATCGAGGAGCAGGACTTCGAGAAGGCCGCGTCGCTGCGCGACGAGGAGAAGAACCTGCTCGGCGAGCGCCTGCGCCTCGAGAAGCAGTGGAAGTCGGGCGACGTCAAGACGACCGCGGTCGTCGACGAGGGCCTGATCGCCGAGGTGCTCGCCCAGGCCACCGGCATTCCCGTCTTCAAGCTCACCGAAGAGGAGAGCTCGCGGCTGGTGTTCATGGAGAAGGCGCTGCACGAGCGCGTCATCGGCCAGGAGGAGGCCATCTCGGCCCTCGCCAAGACGATCCGCCGCACCCGCGCGGGCCTCAAGGACCCGAAACGCCCCTCGGGCTCGTTCATCTTCGCCGGGCCGACGGGCGTCGGAAAGACCGAGCTCGCCAAGGCGCTCGCCGAGTTCCTGTTCGACGACGAGGCGGCGATGATCTCGCTCGACATGTCGGAGTACGGCGAGAAGCACACGGTCTCCCGGCTGTTCGGTGCTCCTCCCGGCTTCGTGGGCTTCGAGGAGGGCGGCCAGCTCACCGAGAAGGTGCGCCGCAAGCCGTTCAGCGTCGTGCTCTTCGACGAGATCGAGAAGGCGCACCCCGACATCTTCAACTCACTCCTGCAGATCCTCGAAGAGGGCCGCCTGACCGACGGTCAGGGTCGGGTCGTCGACTTCAAGAACACGGTCATCATCATGACGACCAACCTCGGCACGAAGGACATCTCGACGGGGCCGGTCGGCTTCCAGGTCGAGGGCGACCCGCGCACGGGCTACGACCTCATGCGCGGCAAGGTGAACGAGGAGCTGAAGAAGCACTTCAAGCCCGAGTTCCTGAACCGCGTCGACGAGATCATCGTCTTCCCGCAGCTGTCGAAGGAGGAGCTCCTCCAGATCGTCGACCTGTTCATCAAGCGCCTCGGCGAGCGCATGCTCGACCGCGACATGACGGTCGAGCTCACCCTCCCGGCGAAGGAACGGCTCATCGAGGTCGGCTTCGATCCGGCGCTCGGTGCGCGCCCGCTGCGCCGCGCGGTGCAGCACGAGGTCGAAGACCGGCTGTCCGAGAAGATCCTCCACGGCGAGCTCAACTCGGGCGACCACGTGCTCGTCGACTTCCGCGACGGCGAGTTCGTGCTCACCACGACCCAGCGGGCCCTGCCCGTCGGCGTCGGCGTGAACACGGGCGCGGCGATCGGCACGGGTCCTGTGAGCCCAGACCTCGCGGCGGCGTCGGGCGACTGACGAACGCTCGCGAAGGGGCGGATGCCGCGGCATCCGCCCCTTCGTCGTTTCCGCTGTTCTCGCGTTCGTGTCGCCGGATTCGGGGATTCTCGCGAAATGCCGCGCGGAGGGCGCCCCCAACCCGCGTGTCGCGGGAATCCTCGAATACGGCAACAGCGGAGCGCCGGAATACGATTGGCGGGTGACCGACTTCAGGGTGCGCCGCGCGCGCACCAGCGACGTGCGCCGGATCCTCGAGATCGTGGACCCGCTCGTGACGCGGCGGATCCTGCTCGGCAAGGAGCGCGTCGACCTCTACGGATCGGTGCAGGAGTTCCGCGTTGCCGAGACATCCCAGGGGCACGTCGTCGGTGCCGGCGCACTGCACGTGATGTGGGAGGACCTCGGCGAGGTGCGCACGCTCGCCGTCGATGACGAATGGCTCGGCCGGGGCGTCGGGCACGCGTTGCTCGAAGAGCTCGAGCGCGAGGCGCGCGACCTCGGACTGAGCCGGTTGTTCTGCCTCACCTTCGAGGTCGAGTTCTTCGGTCGGCACGGCTTCGAGGACATGGGCGACGAGACGGTGGATCCCGAGGTGTACGCCGAGCTCGTGCGCTCGCACGACGAGGGGGTCGCCGAGTTCCTCGACCTTGCTCGGGTGAAGCAGAACACGCTCGGCAACACCCGCATGCTGAAGCTTCTCTGAGCGTCGCTCCGGCACGCCGGGCGGATGCCGCGAGCGACGGCACCCCCGCCGTACCCTGTGCACATGTCGACGAACTCCGCACCGGCACGGCGGCATCCGCCGCACGTGTACCGGCGGCGTCGGTTGATGGTGCTCCTCGGACTCGTCGGGGTCATCGTCGCGATCGTGCTCGTCATCGTTCGCCCGGGCGCGAGCCAGGGCGAGGAACCGAGTGCCGCGAGCACGACACCCGCCACGGAGCGCGCGACCGTCGAGACCGGGACTCCGACTCCGACCGCAACGCCGACGCCGACCGCACCGCCGTCCGAGCCGGCGGCCGCTGACGGAGACCCGTGCTCGCCCGAGCAGGTGACCGTCGAAGCGATCACCGACAAGTCGATCTACGAGGCGGGCGAGCAGCCGCAGCTCTCGGTGACCATCACGAACACCGGTACGAACGTGTGCGTCCTGAACGCGGGCACGAAGGTGCAGGCGTTCACGATCACGAGCGGCTCGGAGGTCTACTGGCGCTCCACCGACTGCCAGGTCGATCCCGTCGACGCAGAGGTGTCGTTGGCGCCGGGAACGCCGATCAGCTCGACCGTGCCGATCGTGTGGGATCGCACCCGCTCGGGCGTCGACACGTGCGGGGGACCACGCGAGGCGGTTCCCGCGGGTGGTGCTTCGTACCACCTCTCGGTCTCCGTTGACGGATTCGAGTCGGAGTCGAGCAAGCAGTTCCTCGTGTATTGAGCCCGCCTACCCGCTTTCGACACTCGGCGCAAGAGCGTGCCTCGTACGACCGCTGAGCAGTACGTTCACGACCATGAGGATCGTCTTCACTTCCTGGCTCGTGGTGATCGCGGCCGGTCTCGTCTACATGCTCGCCATCGGATTGCTGGGGCGGTGATCGGGATGCGTCTTCGTCAGCACGGCTTGAGCATCGCGTTCGGACTGATCTTCGCGCTCGCCCTGATCGGGCAGTCGGTCGCGGGCCTCTTCGAGTACAACGAGCGACAGCTGTCGCACGGGTCATCGCCCGTGACCTGGATCGAGTTCGTCACGTCGTCGGACTTCGTGGTCGACGTCGCCGAGAACTGGCAGTCGGAGTACCTGCAGTTCGCCCTCTTCATCCTCGCCACGATCTGGCTCGTGCAGAAGGGATCGCCCGAGTCGAAGAAGCCCGGTGACGAGGGGCTCGGCACCGACGAGGAGCAGCTGGTGCTGGAGCACGCTCGCGAGGACTCCCCGAAGTGGGCGAAGGTGCGCGGCTGGCGGCATACGCTGTTCTCCAACTCGCTCCTGCTCGTGATGGGCGCGATCTTCCTCCTGTCGTGGCTCGCGCAGTCCATCTCGGGAATGACCGTGTTCAACGAGGAGCAGCTCGAGCACGGGCAAGAGGTGATCACCTGGGGCGAGTACCTCATCTCCGCCGACTTCTGGAACCGCACCCTGCAGAACTGGCAGTCGGAGTTCCTCGCCGTCGGCAGCATGATCGCGCTGTCGATCTACCTGCGGCAGCGTGGGTCGTCGGAGTCGAAGCCGGTGGGTGCACCGCACCACACGAGCTCGCTCGAGTCCGAGTGATGGTCGGATGCCGGTGGCCGCTCACCCGCGCGGAGCTCGGCCGTGCACCGCGGTGAACGCGATGGTCTGCGTCCACCACTCCGGGTCCTTGCAGTGGGCCAGGAAGGCCTCGATCGAAGGCTGGTCCACGCGACCCGAACCGATGAGCTTGTCCTGCAGTTCGGTGACCGTGTCGACCCAGTAGGTCGCCCAGTCCGACCCGCCACGGTACACCGCGGTCTCCGCGGTTCCCGCGACCTCCTCCAGTCCGAGCGCCGCCAGGCGCGGAGCGAGCGTGCGACCGATGTGGTAGTCGATGCCCGCATCCCGCGACCACGCGAGCCAGCCGTTCCAGAACTCCCGCACGACGGGCGGTTCGGCGATGTTCACGGGGAGGAAGTCGGGTTCGATGAGCAGGATGGCGCCGCCGGGCGCCATCGACGCCACGAGGTTTCGCACCGCCGCGTTGGCGTCCGCGACATGGTGGAGCACGGCCCGCGCCGTCACGAGGTCGAACGTTCCAGCATCGATGGGGCCCGAGACGATATCGGCCTGCCGAAGTTCGAGGTTCGGGGCGCGAACGTCGACGAGCGACAGGTCGAGGTCGTCGGCCACGGCCAGCCCGTCGGGCGCGACCCGCTCTGCGAGCCACGCCGAGATCGAGCCGTTGCCGCATCCGACCTCGAGGGTGCGGTCGCCGGGCGTGACGCCGAGGTGCTCGAGGTGGCGCCGGTGCATCGGATCGAGGAGGCGCGACATCAGCGCCAACCTCGACCGCTCGCCGTCGAGGCGGTGGTCCAGGACGTACTCGGCCATGGTTCCTGCATCCTACGTGCGGGCCGCTGGGCCGCACCAGCACGGCCCCAGCGGTCGCCACGGCAAGCGGCATCGACTCGATACGCTGGGGAGATGGCGCAGCGCAAGAGATCGAGCAAGCCCGCTGAACCCCTGGTCTTCCGGTCGCAGGCCCTCGCCGAAGCACTCGAACGCCAGGATGTCGCGGCGGTCGCGCTGGCGCTCCGGCACGGCAACACCGTGGTGCCGCTCGTGAAGCCGGGCCCGCGAGATCGGCCGCTCGACGGCGGAGAGGTGTGGACGTATCGCGACCCGAAGACCGGTGAGGTAGCGCTGCTGCTGTTCAGCGACGCCGCGAACAAGCCCGCGAACCTGCCCCCGGCGGTGGGCTTGCAGAGCCCCGAGTGGCTGCGCACGTTCCTCCGGCGCTACGAGTCGACGATCACGACCGTGTTCCTCGACATCGCCGGCCCGCACCCCATGCAGGCGTCGCCGACCGAACTGCTGAAGGCGCTCGAGGCGTAGGCCCGCACGCCGCACCGGGTCGGCGTCAGAACGCCGCGTCGAGTTCGCGCTCGCGGCTCGGCATCGCGGCCGTCATGGCGCGCTCGACCGCGGCGTGCACACTGCCGGACTCGACATCGAGGATCGTCGAGTACCCGAGCCGGCGTGCTTCGCTGCGGCGCTGCGTCGCCGAGGTGACGGGGCGCACCTCGCCGGCGAGGCTGATCTCGCCGAACGCGGCCAGTTCGTGGGGGATCGCACGATCGCGCATGGCCGACGCGATGGCCACGGCGATGGCGAGATCGGCCCCGGGTTCGACGAGCCGCACGCCGCCGACGGTCGACACGTACACATCGTGATCGCCGAGCTTGGGGAGGTTGGCCCGCCGTTCGAGCACCGCGATGATCATGGCGACCCGAGACGGGTCGACCCCGTTCACGACGCGCCGTGGCTGCGGCGCCTTCGTGCCCACGACGAGCGCCTGCACCTCGACCGGGAGGGCGCGCCGCCCCTCGAGCGCCACCGTGACACAGGTGCCGCTCACAGCGGTGCGCGAGCGGCTGAGGAACAGGCCCGAGGGATCGGGCACCTCGACGATGCCGTCGCCGGTCATCTCGAAGCATCCGACCTCGTCGGTGGGACCGAACCGGTTCTTCAGCGCTCGGATGAACCGGAGCGCCGTCTGCCGGTCGCCCTCGAACTGGCAGACCACGTCGACGAGGTGCTCGAGCAGGCGAGGGCCGGCGATCGAGCCGTCTTTCGTGACGTGCCCGACCAGGAGCACGGGCAGGTGCCGCTCTTTCGCCACACGGATGAGCGTCGAGGCGACTTCGCGCACCTGGCTCGGTTGACCGGGAAGCCCGTCGGACAGGGAGCTCGACACGGTCTGGACCGAGTCGACGATGAGCAGTTCGGGGGAGACCTGGTCGACCTGCCCGAGGATCGTGGCGAGATCGGTCTCGGCGGCGAGATAGAGCTCGTCGTGCAGCGCGCCCGTGCGCCCGGCTCGGAGACGGACCTGGGCCGTCGACTCCTCGGCGCTGACGTAGAGCACGCGCCGGCCCGTGGCCGCCACGCGAGCCGCGACCTCGAGCAGCAGCGTCGACTTGCCCACGCCGGGCTCGCCCGAGAGCAGGATCGCTGCGCCGGCCACGATGCCGCCGCCGAGCACGCGGTCGAACTCGCCGATGCCGCTCGGCCGGTGTGCCGTGGACCCGGATTCGATCTGGCCGATCGGCCGTGCCGCCCGCGTCGCGCTGGGTGCGACCGCATGCAGCGACCGCACGATGCCGGTCTGTTCGCCGGCATCGACCACCGTGCCCCACTGCTGGCATTCGGCGCAGCGGCCGACCCATTTCACGGTGCTCCACCCGCACTCGGTGCATCGGAATGCGGAGGTGGGCCTGGCCATGTCCCGAGCTTAGGCGGCGCCCACGACATCGGCGGGCGCGACATCCGGTGTCTCGAACCGCTCGACCAGCTGGGCGGCGAGCGACGGGGCGAACGCGTCGGCCCACACCCGGTATCCGTGGTCGTTGGGGTGGAACAGGTCGATCGCGAACTGCGTCATCATGCCGCGGATGCCCTGGTGCTTGGTCTCGGCGTGCAAGGGCACGACGGTCAGGCCATGCTCGGCCGCAACGCTCCGCACGATGCGGTTCGCCACGGCGACCTTGCGCTCGTTGCGCGGGAAGTAGAAGTACGGCAGATCGGCGACGAGTGCGTACGGCGGCAGGGCGGCGAAGATCTGGCGGATGCCGCGCTCGAACAGCACCGGATCCCACAGGGCGATGTCGTTCGCGCCGATGGCGACCGTGACGATGTCGGGCCGGAGCTTCACGAACCTCGGCAGCTGGTCGCGCACGGCGAGTTCGACCGTCGCGCCCGAGACGCTGAGATTGACGACGCGCACTGTGCGACCCGTGACCGCGCGGATCTCATCGGCGAGCACGCCCACGTAACTGCGGTTCGGCGCGCTGGCGCCGATTCCCTGCGCCGCGCTGTCGCCGATGGCGACGTAGAGCAGGTCGCCCTTCTCCTTCGCGTGATCACGCCACCACTTCGAGTGGATCGGCAGCGTCTCATTCAGCACGAGCGAGTTGGCGGTGAGCCGGGCCTGGAATCTGCGCCATCCGATGACGGATGCCGCGGCGGCCGTTACAACGCCGACGGCCGTCACCGCCAGGCGGCTCGCCCAGCGGGAGGGTCGGGAAGAACGCGGCACGACGCAGAGAGTATGACCGTGTGCTGGATGTCGGCTGAACGAGGGCGGTGAGGTGCGGCATCCGGCCCGAAGCGAGTTGGACCGTTTTGGTGCTCACCCCGGCGTCGTCTAAGATCGTCAGCGGTGACGTGTCCGAGCGGCCGAAGGTGCAACTCTCGAAAAGTTGTGTAGGGAAACCTACCGTGGGTTCAAATCCCACCGTCACCGCCAGAGAAACCCCCCGGACCCCGCAGACTCCAGCGGGGTCCGGGGGGTTTCGTCATGCTGGCTCCTCCAAGCAGGAAGTGCTGCCCTGAAGGCTCGAGGAACACACACCGGTCGCCGGCAGGACGAGCTCGACGTCGGACGCAGCGGCAAGGTCGCCCGCGATCCACGCGGTGATCGAGCGGACCTGCTCGTAACCGGTCGCGAGCAGGAACGTGGGCGCCCGCCCGTAGCTCTTCATGCCGGCCAGGAAGAACGCCGGTTCGGGGTGCTCGAGCTCGGCGAACCCGTGCGGCTCGACGGTGCCGCACGTGTGGACGTTGGGGTCGATGAGCGGTGCGAGGCGCCGGGGGGCTTCGACGATCTCGTCGAGCTCGAGGCGGATCTCCCGCAGCATCTCGAGGTTCGGGCGGAATCCGGTGGCGTTCACCACGACGTCCGTGTCGTACTGCACCGGCTCTCCACCTGATGCACCGTACAGTCGGACGCCGTCGGCGGTGCGACCCAGTCGGGTGATCTCGAAGCGATCCACGACGTCGATTCGACCTGCTGCGACGTACTGGTCGACACGCCGGCCGATGGTGGCCCGGGCGATCAGTTCGTCGTCATCCGAGGTGGTGACCCGCACCGCGTTGGCAGTGCGGATCAGCCAGGTGACCCGGGTCTGCGGCTCCTGTTCCGCGAGCTCCGCGAGCGCGAGCAGCGTGTTCGCGGCGGAGTGACCCGCTCCGACCACGGTGGTGTGTCGCCCGGCGAATCGGTTCCGATCGCGACCGAGCACGTCAGGAAGCGCGTGCGAGACGCGGTCGCTGACGTCAGCCAAGCCGAGCGGAGCCAGCCCCGAGGACGCGAGGCTGTTCGGGGTCTCGTACGTTCCCGAGGCGTCGATGACCGCGCGAGCCGTGACTTCCTCCACGCCGTCGGGCCCGTGCACGCGGAGCAGGAAAGGCGTCGTCGAGCGGTGCGCGGTGCGGGTGCGGTCCATGCCCTGGCGGGTGATCGCGTCCACGGTGACACCGGAACGGATCCGGACGGCGATCGGCTCGAGTGCGGCGAGCGGCTCGAGGTACCGCTCCACGAGCTCCCACCCGGTCGGCAACGCGTCAGGCGAGGGGAGCTCCCATCCCGTCGCTTCGAGGAGGCGGCGGGACACCGGATCGACCACGTGCTTCCACGGCGAGAACAGCCGAGTGTGCCCCCAGCGGCGGATGCTGCCGGCCACCTGGTCTGCGGCCTCGTAGATCACGAACTCGATGCCACGCTCGACGAGGTTCGCCGCGGCCGCGAGGCCGATCGGGCCTGCACCGACGATCGCGACGGGCAGCGTGTCGAGTCTCGGGGAACTCGAACTCCGAACAGCGAGATCGACCAGGGTCATTTCGGCTTGCCTCCAATATCGATGGACTTCGATGTTGAAGTCTGGCGAAGATATTGATGGATGTCAATATGCGCACCGATCCCCTCCAGGCTCCGTGATCCAGCGTCCACGCTCTATGGTTGGTCCGAGATCCCGAAGGTCCGGAAGCGAGTGTCATGTCCGACAGGCCCACCGTCCTCTTCGTCTGCGTGCACAACGCCGGTCGCTCCCAGATGGCGGCCGGGTACCTGAAGGCCCTCGGCGGCGACCGAGTCGAGGTCCTGTCCGCCGGCTCGGAGCCGAAGGACGAGATCAACCCGGTCGCGGTGCAGGCGATGGCCGAGGAGGGCATCGATATCGCCGGCAAGACCCCGAAGCTGCTCACGGTCGATGCGGTGAAGGAGTCCGACGTCGTGGTCACGATGGGCTGCGGCGACGCCTGCCCCATCTTCCCGGGCAAGCGCTACGAGGACTGGGAGCTCGATGACCCGGCGGGTCAGGGCATCGAGGCCGTCCGACCCATTCGCAACCAGATCCGGAAGCACATCGAGCAACTGCTGGCCGAGATCCTCCCGGAAGACGCCAGCGCATGACGATTCCCGAATATCGACGCCCGTCGATCAACCGGTAGGATCGAAGCATGACCACGACCGTGCTTCCTGTCGTCGACATCACGGATGCCGCGTGCTGCACGCCGCTGACGACGGAGGCGATCGACGCCGAGCGAGCCCAAGACCTGGCGCAGAAGCTCAAGGCGCTGGCCGACCCGACCCGGCTGCGGCTCGTGTCGATCGTCGCGGCATCCGAGGGCGAGGAGGCCTGCGTCTGCGACCTCATCGAGCCGGTCGGGCTCAGCCAGCCGACGGTGTCGCATCACCTCAGGATCCTGATGGAGGCCGGGTTCCTCACGCGCAGCAAGCGCGGGACCTGGGCGTACTACAAGCTCGTGCCCGGCGCCCTCGGGCAGCTTTCGCAGTTGCTCGACGTCACCTCGTCACGGTGACGTCGCCCGCACCGAATCTCGCCCCGCAGCCTCACTGCCCGCTCGGCGGGTGAGCAGATGATCGGCTGAGGCCGCGCGTCAAGCCCATGGTGGGAGGGCGGCCCGCTCCATACAGTCGGGGCACGGAGGGGAGTCGCCTTGACGAGAGACGAGCGGCCGCACGATGGGAGTGGCGAAGCGATCGAGCACCACGGTGCGGGCGAAGTGACCGAGGTTCGGGCGTTCCTCGATGCGTCGGAGAGCGATGTCGAGCGCGACCTCCTCGAATGGGTGCGCATTCCGTCGATCAGCGGTGACGACGAGCACCGAGCAGCGTTGAGCCGATCGGCCGAGTACCTTGCGGTGCTGTTCCGCACCGCGGGCTTCCCTCGGGTCGAGACGTGGCAGCAGGGCGACGGTCTCGCGGTGTTCGCGGAGTGGCCGGCCGACCCGGCCGCTCCGACCGTCCTCGTGTACAGCCACCACGACGTGCGGACCCCCGAGGGAGAGGAGTGGACGGAATGCGAGCCGTTCCTCCCCGTCGTGCGCGACGGGGTGATGTTCGGGCGAGGGGCCTCCGACGCGAAGGGCCAGGTGCTGACCCATCTCTGGGCTGTGCGCGCGCACGTCGGTGCCGGTGAACGCACCGCCCCTGACGTGAACCTGAAGTTCCTCGTCGAAGCGGAGGAGGAACTGGGCTCGCCACACCTTCGTGAGCTGCTCGACGAGCATCGGGGCGATCTCGAATGCGATCTCGTCGTCTTCTCCGACACGATGCTGGTCGACCCTGAGCACCCGGCGGTGTGCATGAGCATCCGCGGCATGATCGGCGCGACCCTCACGGTCGAGGGACCCGAGCGGGACGTGCACAGTGGCGCCGTCTCCGGTCCGTCGCCGAACCCGATCCTCGACCTGACCAGTCTCCTCGCGCGCCTGCACGACGAGCGCGGCCGGGTGACGCTCCCCGGCTTCTACGACCCCGTCACCACACCCGAAGCCGCAGAGCGCCGCGAGTATGCAGCGTTGCCGATCGACGACCCCAGCACCTGGCTGGATCAGTCCCGGACGTCGCGTCTCACCGGCGAAGACGGGTTCACGATCCCCGAGCTGCTCTGGGCGCGACCGGCGCTGGAGGTGATCACCATCCAGGGTGGGGACATCGGTCAACTGCCGCGGGCGGTGATTCCAGCAACGGCGACCGCCGAGCTCAGCATCCGGCTCGTCGTCGGACAGAGCCCGAACGAGGTCGGTGAGCAGCTTCGGCGTTGGCTCGAGCGGGAGGCCTCGGATCTGCGGTGGGACCTGTCGCTCTCCGAGGTCACGGCACAGCCTCCGTACCGAACACCGGATGTGCCCGAAGTGCAGCTGCTCGCCGATGCCATGGCCGAGGGATTCGGACGCGATTCCGTCGGACGGATGGGCAACGCCGGGGGCGGCCCGGCGCAACTCCTCGCCGATTCACTGCAGGCACCGGTGGTGTTCTTCGGCACCGGACTCGTGACCGACCGCTGGCACGCGGCCGACGAGCGCGCGCGGCTTGATGTGCTGAAGAAAGGGGCGGCGACCCTGGCCGTGTTCTGGACTCGGCTGGGCCGGGATCATCGCCGGCGCCCGGCATCAGGAAGGGGAACGACATGACCGAACGTGAGGATGCCGCAACGCGGTCCCGCCGCGCCCGCGGCCGGCCACGGCTCATCCGGAACATCGTGCCGGGCGTGCACCTCCTGGAGCATGCCTACGTGAACTGCTACCTCCTCGAGGAGGACGGCGAGCTGACCGTCATCGACACCGCACACCCGAGCACGTGGCCCATCGTGGCGCACGCCATCCGCGCCATCGGGCGCGCGCCGGCCGACGTGCGAGGGGTCGTGCTGACCCACGCGCACTTCGACCACCTCGGCTTCGCGCACCGCGCGCAGGACGAGTGGGACGTTCCGGTGCTCGGTCACGTGAAGGAGCAGTACATCGCGGCCCACCCGTACCGGTACGCGCACGAGAACCCGCGACTCATCTATCCGATCCGGCACCCGAAGGCGATCCCGGCGCTGTTCGGGATGCTTCGGGCGGGCGCACTCCAGGTGCGCGGCATCGTCGGCCTCGAACCGCTCGTTCCCGGCGAAGTGCTCGGGCTTCCGGGGCATCCGCGGGTGATCTTCACGCCCGGACACACGTACGGACACTGCGCGCTGCACCTTCCGGCGGCCGATGCCGTGCTGAGCGGCGACGCGCTCGTGACCTTCGATCCGTACACGGGCGGGACCGGCCCGCAGATCGTGTCGGGCGCCGCGACGGCGGACAGCGCTCAGGCGCTCGCATCGCTCACGGCGATCGCCGACACGGCGGCATCGGTCGTGCTGCCCGGTCACGGAGCGCCCTGGCTCGACGGCGCGAGCACCGCGGTCACGGCCGCGCGGGCCCTGGGTCCCTCATGACCTGAACGTCACGCGGAACCGATCCTGCGGCAGCGCCGGAATCCGACGCAGGCTGATCCGCAGGTCCTGCTTCGGCACCGAGAACGGGTCGTCGGCAGCGATGCGCCTCGCGAACCGTGCGGTGAGCGCGATCGTGGCCGCTTCACCCGGGCAGCGGTGCCCGGTTGCGAGATCTCCGCCGCCCTGCGGGATGAGCGTATTGGGGTCTCCGTTCCATCCCTCGAACCGCCTCGGGAGGAACCGCGCGGGCGCCGACCAGGATCGGACGTCGTGGTTGGTGGCGTACAGGTCGAGGATCACCCATTCGCCAGGACGGAACGCTCGACCGCGCCAGGTGAACGCGCGTTGCACGGTGCCCGCGATGATCGGGAAGAACGGGTAGCGCCGTCGCACCTCGTTCGCGAATCGCACGGCGACGTCGGGATCAGCGGCGACCGGTCGGCGCCACTCGGGGTGGTGATGCAGGGCGTGTGCCGCGAAGACGAGGAAGCGGCTCACCGCGACGACGGGGCGAAGCACGTTGAGCAGCTCGACTGCGGCCACCGAGGCCGGCAGTCGATCGCCGTCGGCGTCCGTGGCCTCGGCGATGCGGTGGAGCGGCGTCCCGGGCTGCACGTCGAGGGCTCCGCTGCGCACGTCCTCGACGAGCGCCTCGAGGTCGGACTCGGCCTTCCGGCGTCGCGCCCGGGCGATCCAGTTCGGCGGGCCGAAGCTCGCCGCGCGATCGACCATGGCCGCGAGATCGCCCGACAGGCGCGAGAGGTCGACCGCTCCACCGGGGATGCCGCACCACGCGGCCGCGGCGACGGTCAGCGTTTCAACGGCGAGATCGTAGAGCGAGACGGTGCGCCCGCCCCTTTCGGCGACCGCCCTGGTCCACTCGGCGTCGAACGCCTGCACGAGGCGCTCGACCGACGCCGGCTCGAGCATCTGCATGAAGAGCGTCTTCCGGTGACGGTGCTCGTCGCCTTCGAGGGTCTGCACGCTGCCTTCGTCCTGCAGCAGATGCAGCACGGACGTGGGCATGGCACGGTCACGGGAGAAGCGGTCGCCTTCGTAGAAGATCCGAGCCGCCTCGGCGCCGTACATGACCGTCGCCCGTCGGCCGGCGAGCCTGGTCGTGAACACGTCGGTTCCGAGCCGACGGAATCGGCGCCGTCCGAACGTGTAGCCGTCGAGGAGGAACCCGAGCGACTCGTCGATGGCCCGCGCCCGTGGAATCTCTGCTGCGGGGTCGATGCCGGATGGCTGAGGGTGAAGATCGACCATGCTTCGTTCTACCCGCGCGCAGCGGCATCCGGTCAGGGGCTTGACAGTCTGATCGCCGCGCGCTGATCGCCGCGCGGAGTTCCCGGTCACCGCTCGGGCGGATTCGGTGTCGGTGCGGTGGGAGCGTCGTCCTTGCGGAACGCGCTGATCATGCCGTTGGCCTCCAGGTACGCGACACGCACCTCGTCGATGCTCTCGATGCCCTGCAGCCGCAGCTGCGCCTCGACCTCCTCGCGGGTCAGGAACTCGCGTCTCATCTGATGCCGGTTGAGTTCGCCGTCGTCGATCAGCGGCCGCTTGCTCGGCTTCAGGACCTTCCGGAGCCACGGGAATCGATAGGCCAGCGCGTCCAATGCGACGCTCCATCCGAGGATCGTCGCGGCGAGGATGAGGGCATCCGTGACCGACGTGGACTCGGGCGCGAACGCGTGACCGACGGCGCTGGCGAGGAGGACGACCACCAGGAGGTCGGTCAGCGCCAGCGAACCGGCTTCACGCTGCCCGGTGAGGCGCACGAAGACCGTGAGGCCGAGGAAGATCAGCGTGCCCCGCAGGAACAGGTCCCAGACCGACGAGACCTCGAAGATCGACGCGATGTCCACCTGGGCTCCAACTTCAGAGGATCGGCTTTCCGCCCGTCACCGCGATGCGGGCACCCGAAACGTAGCTGCCCTCGTCGGACGCGAGCAGCACGTACACCGGCGCGAGCTCGGCCGGCTGACCGGGCCTGCCCATGGGCACCTGCTCGCCGAAGCTCTCGACCTTCTCGGATGGCATCGTCGACGGGATCAAGGGCGTCCAGATGGGGCCGGGTGCAACGCTGTTGGCGCGGATGCCGCGTTCCGCGAGTGCCTGGGCCAAGGACGCGGTCATGTTGGCGATTCCGGCCTTCGTCGCGGCATACGGGATCAGCGATGGCGACGGCATGTCGGAGTTCACCGAGGACGACCCGATGATCGAGGCCCCCTCGTGCATGTGCGGCAGGGCCGCCTTCACGAGGTGGAAGAACGCGCTGAGATTCACGGCGATGGTGCGGTCCCATTCCTCGTCGGAGATCTCCTCCAGCGTCGGGTGATCCATCTGGAAGGCGGCATTGCTGACGAGCACATCGATCCGCCCGAACTCGTCGACGGCCTTCTGAATGACCTCTCGGCAGTGCGCGGGGTCGGCGAGGTCGCCTGCGATGGGCACGGCCCGGCGCCCCGCCTCCTCGACGTATCGGCAGGTCTCGCGTGCATCGTCATGCTCCTCCAGGTAACTGACGACGACGTCTGCCCCCTCGCGGGCATACGCGATCGCGACCGCCTTGCCGATGCCGCTGTCGGCACCGGTGATGACGGCGACCTTCCCCTCCAGCCGACCCGAGCCGCGGTAGCTCTCCTCGCCGTGATCCGGCTTCGGCGTCATCTGTTGTTCGGACCCGGGGAACTCCTGCTGTTGCGCTGGTTGATTCACGACGTCCTCCTCTACGACTCGGTCAAGTCCACCGCCGGGGCGCTCATCCGGACAACCGGGTTGACACGCGGGCGGCGCCCGGCGACCAGGGCGAGACCGTGGTATCCCAGGGTGCAAGGTCGCGTTCCGGCGCACACTGCGATCGATCGCGCCACCCCCTTCTCGGTCGCAAGAATCGGCGGGTAGCCTCGGAAAGGTGAGGTGGCTGCTGCGCGGAGGGAGGGCATCGTGACCGGCGGGTTCTCGAGCGCGATGGAGTCGCTCGAACGCGCCGGCGGCAATCCCGGGCAGTACTGCCGACCGTTCCTCGACGTGTTCCCCGTGACGGGAGCCTCGGTCGCGACCGTCGGCGCACTTCTCGGCAGCGAGACCATCGCCGCGAGCGATCATCTCGCGGCCCGACTCGATGAACTGCAGTTCGACCTCGGCGAGGGGCCGTGCTGGGACGCGCTCGTCACCGGCGCGGCCGTGCTCGAGCCCGATCTTCGCGATCATCAGCGACGCTCGTGGCCCGCCTTCAGGACGGCGATCGCACAGGATGACGTGAGGGCGATCTTCGCGTTCCCCCTCGCAGTCGGTCCCCTTCGAATGGGCGCGGTCGACCTCTACTCGGCACAGCCGGTGCGGCTCGACCGCACGCAGACTCGGCAGGCCGACGCGATGGCCGCGATCGTCGGGCGCCACGTCCTCCGAAGCGCGCTGGCAACCGTCGACCGTGAGAGCGAACCGTCCAGCACCGCGTACTCCCGACGCCTCGTGCACCAGGCGACCGGCATGGTGCTGGCGCAACTCGGCATCACCCCTGACGACGCCCTGCTCGTCATCGAAGGTCGCGCGTTCGCGGAATCCCGGAGCGTGATGGACGTCGCCCGCGACATCCTGAGCGGTCTGCTCGATTTCGCTCCCACCGACGAGGGAATCGGGGATGCCGGATGAACGACATCACCCGCGAGAGTCGCCTCCTCGAGACCTTCGTCACGCTCGCCGACACGCTCGTCGACGACTACGACGTGGTCGACCTGCTCCAACTGCTCGTCGACACGTGCAAGGAGCTGCTCGACGTCTCGGAGGCCGCGATCCTTCTCGCCGACACGGCTGGAGTCTTGGACGTCATCGCGTCGACGAGTGAGTCGAGCCGGCTCGTCGAGCTCGTGCAGCTGAGCGCCGAGGCAGGGCCGTGCGTCGAGAGCTTCCGAACCGGTCGCCCGGTGTCCGTGCCCGACGTTCGCGACGTGCCGGCCGAGTGGAGCACGTTCCGCGACAGCGCCGTGCGGGCGGGATTCGGTTCCGTGCACGCGGTGCCCCTTCGCCTCCGCGACACGATCATCGGCTCACTGAACCTGCTTCGACGCGGGAGCAGTGGATTGGCCCCCGAGGATGCCGCAGCGAGCAAGGCGTTCGCGGATATCGCGACGATCGGCATCCTCCACGAGCGGTCGATGCGCGAGACCACGATCCTGGCGGAACAGCTCCAGATCGCGCTGAACAGCCGCATCGTGGTCGAGCAGGCGAAGGGCGTGGTGGCCTACACGCGCGGCGTCTCGATCGACGAGGCGTTCGAGCTGATTCGAGCGTATGCGCGCTCGCATCGAGTCGGGATCAGCCAGGTCGCGGCTCGTCTCGTCGATCGATCGCTCGACCTGCCCGACTGAGCGACGCACGCCCGGCACGGAGACTGGTCTGGTGCGCGTGCGAAGCGCGGATTAGCATGGGAGGAGATCGCCCCGGACCCCGGTGATGTTCTCGTTATCCTGCGACCACCGGTGCCGAGATGGGGATCTTCCAGCACAATGACGCGACCTTCGAGGTCGATGACGAGGTGCTCGCCCACCTTCAGATCGTCATCGTCGAACGACTCCGCCGCGGCGAGACGCTGACGCTCTCATGGATCGAGACGGACCACGGGCACGGGGGGATGACGACAGTCCTGCTGAACCCGACCCATGGGCTGATCTTCGAGGTGGCGACACCTGATCCCGTCATCGATCCAGTACTCATCGAGCGACTCGCCGTGGCGGCCGACAGCTCGGAGGGTCTCACCCTCCGCCGAGCGAATCCATCGGAGTCGTGGCGGCCCTGACTCGGCCTCTCGTGACAGCTCCGGGATCCGTCACGACGTGGTCACTCTCGTGCCCGTGCGCCGCGCCTCGGTTGAGCGGGTGATCGGCAGGAGGCCGAGCAGCAGCATCACGAGGCCGAGCTCCACCGCACCCGCCATGAAGTAGACCGCCTGAAGGAAGCTGAAGGGGATGACCATCATCTGCACGAAGATCCAGATGAGCGCTGCATATCCGGCAGCGGCACTCACGAACAGTGCCGATGGCCTCCGGCGAAGCAGGAGCACGAAGGCGACGGCGTGGACCCCGCCCAGCACGAGCGCGAGCACGAGCCCCGGTACCAGGTAGGACGAGAAGGGCGAGCCCTCGAGGTATTCGGCGGGCGGCGTGATGGCCGACGCGAGGTCGGGAACGATGGAGCCGGCGGCGAGGGCGACGCCTCCGGCGAATGCGGTCACCGCGACGAACGCCTGGACGACGAGCAGGGTGATCCGGGTTGCGTGGTTCGCGTCCATGCCATCATCATGCGTCTCGACGGCGCGCACGCCGGGGACGAAGGTCCCGCGATCGCGACGAGGTCGTCGGTTCACGCCCCGGTGAGGTGCGGGACGATGATCACCGGCCCGCCGACGTTCATGAGCAGGTCGCTGTTGGTGCGGCCGAGCGGTCGATAGCCGCGAGCGCCGTGCTCGGTCGGGCGGCCGCTGATGGTGAGCACTGCCCGGTGGGATGCGTTCGCGAGGGCCTCCCCAGCGGGTGCGGTCGAGCGGTGGAGCATGACGTCGACGGATGACTCAGCCTCGTCTCCGGCGTCGAGCAGGGACCCGAGCGCCTGCTCGCCGAATGGCACCCCCTGGGCGGACCGCAGCACGGTCAGCGGCTCACCGAGTCGGACGGCCTCGCCCATGGCGAAGCGAACCGCCTCGATCCAGCCGGGAGCCGTGCCCGCACCGACGACCACTCCGCTGCGTCCTTTCATCGACGTCACGGGGACGACCGCTATCGGGACCGGCGCGACGGCCGCGAGCTGCAACCCACGCGAGCCGAGGGCATGCCCGTGGAAGGTCCCCGTCTTGTGGGAGCCGATGACCACCGACTCGTGCCGCGACGCCGTCGCGGCGAGCTCGAGCATCGGAGCCCCGACCTCCACGGTGGCGGACACCGGTACCCCGTCGGCGATACCACGGGCGAAGGCGAGCTCCCGCGTCGCCACCCGCTCGGTGTCGGTTCGCAGCTCGGCGAGGTCGCGATCGCTGATCGTCCCCCACTCGTCGTCGACGACGCTGAGCAGGGAAACACCGGTCTCCAGGTCGCCGGCGCGAGCGATCGCCCAGGTGATCGCCGCGCGACTCGCCACCGATCCGTCGATTCCCACGAGGATCGTCCCGTCCATCACCGCCGCCTCTCCGAAATCCGGCCGTCTCTGGGAGCGCCCGGGGAGCGTGCCGGCATGGCCTCATGGTCGCGCTCGAAGCGCGGCGGCGACGGGCCAATGGTCCCTCGATCCGACGTCTGTCGGTCGGCCGCCACCCGGTGGTAGCCTGCGGACGAGCCATCGGAGGAACCGTGCCGGGTCGACCGTTGCCGGGATCCGGCCCGGGGGAGCCCGGATCCGAGTTGGATCGCGCCCTTCACGAACTCATGGAGCGCGCCGGCGACGTGATGCAGTCGCAGGATCGCCTGAGGGCGCTGCTGCGTGCCACGCAGGCCGTCGTGCAGCCGCTCGACCTCTCCGTGGTGCTGGAACGCATCGTGCGGGCGGCCGTCGAGCTCGTCGACGCGCGCTACGGGGCGCTCGGGGTGATCGCCGCCGACGGGCGCGGGCTGGAGGCGTTCGTGCATGTCGGGATGTCGCCCGAGCAGGTCGCCGCGATCGGGCACCTCCCCGAGGGACGTGGCGTGCTGGGTGCGCTCATCGACGATCCACGGCCCATACGACTGCTGCACATCGCCGACGACCGCCGATCGGCCGGATTCCCGGCAGGGCATCCGCACATGGATGCGTTTCTGGGCGTTCCCGTCCGGGTGCGAGATGAGGTGTTCGGCAACCTGTACCTCACGGAGCCCCGGGCCGGCGAGTTCACCGCCGCCGACGAGGAGCTGGTGTCGACGCTGGCCGCCACCGCGGGGTTCGCGATCGCGAATGCCCGGCTCTACGACGAGACCCTCCTCCGACAGGAGTGGACCGCCGCGTCCGCGCAGATCGCCGCCGCGCTGGTCGACACGGCGAGTGCGGCCGCACCCGGTCTGCTCGCCGATGAGCTCGCCGCTCGGTCGACCGCCGACCGCATCTGCATCCTCGTTCCGGGTCCCGACCCGCTCACGCTTCGAGTCGCGGAGGCCCGCGGCAGCGCCGCCGACGAGGTCTCGGGCGCGATCGTGTCCGCGATGGACACCTCTGCGGGGCTCGCATTCGAGACGGGTGATGCACGGGCCGTTGCCGGCACACGCGATCCCGACGCCGTCGACGCCCTGGCGATCGTCGTCGACGGCGACGCCGGCCCCGTCATGAGCGTCCCGCTGCGGCGCTCCGACACGGTCTGGGCCGTGATCGTCGTCGCTCGCGAGCCCGGGCGGCCGCCGTTCGGGCCGGCGGAGATCGACATCGCCGGTGACCTCGCCGGCCGCGTCGGCCTGGCGATCGACCTCGCCGAGTCCCGCGAGCAGCGACAGCGTGCGCAGTTGGACGCGGACCGCGCCCGCATCGCCCGCGACCTGCACGACCACGTGATCCAGCAGCTCTTCGGCGTCGGTCTCGAGCTGCAGGCACTCACGGCCGAGACGTCGACGGATGCCGCGGTGCTGCGAGGAGCGATCACGACGATCGACGATGCGATCGCGCAGATCCGCACGATCATCTTCGCGTTGCGAGCCCGGGAACGGGAGGGCGATTCGCTGAGACAACGGATCCTCGACTTGGTCGCCGAGAGCACCGTGGGTCGCGCTCGTCCGGTCCCGGTGAGCTTCGCCGGTCCCGTCGATCTCGCCCTCGTCGGATCGATCGCCGATGACGTCTCGGCCGCCGTGCGGGAGCTGCTGATGAACGCGATCCGGCACTCGGGAGCAGACCGGATCCGGATCTCGATCGGCGTGGATGCGGCATCCGTTCGGGTCGTCGTCGAAGACGACGGCGTCGGCATTCCCGAACGCGGTCGCCGAAGCGGGCTCGACAACCTGCGAGCGCGGGCCGAGCGCCGCGGCGGCCAGCTGCACATCGACTCCGTACCCGGTGCGACCAGGGTCGAGTGGCGCGTGCCCGCCCCCGAGGTGGACCGTGAATCCCCGGCCGAACGCATCGGAGCCCCGTCATGACTCGGGTCTTCCTGGTCGATGACCACGAGATCGTTCGCCGCGGCATCGCGGAGCTGCTCGATCGCGAACCCGACATGGAGGTCGTCGGCGAGGCGGGCGACGTGACGCACGCCCTCGCCCGGATCGCCGCGACCCTGCCCGACGTCGCGGTGCTCGACGTACGGTTGCCCGACGGAGACGGTGTCGCACTCTGCCGCGAGGTGCGCTCGCGGCATCCCGAGGTGCGATGCCTCATCCTCACTGCGTATGACGACGACGAGGCATCGGTCTCCGCGGTGCTCGCCGGAGCATCGGGCTATGTGCTGAAGAACGTCGCCGGCACGCGACTGCTCGAGGACATCCGCGCCGTCGCCGCCGGGCGGTCGCTCCTGCATCCGGCGGCCACGCGACACGTCGCCGAGCGCGCCGAGGCAGGCGGGCGCGACGATCCCCGCTTCGGCTCCCTCCAGCTGCGCGAGCGTCAGGTGCTCGCGCTCATCGCCGAAGGGCTCACCAACCGGCAGATCGGGGAACGGCTGGGGCTCGCCGAGAAGACGGTCAAGAACTACGTGTCGGGGCTGTTGCGCAAGCTCGGGCTCGAGCGTCGCACCCAGGCCGCGGTCTACGAGCTGGAACGCCGCGAGCCCGAGTGACCCCACCGCGCCGGTGGGTGGTGGCCGCGCCGATGTGACCTAGGGCCCAGTCGGGCGGCCGCACGGGTGTCACCCTGATCGCATGTTCACGAGGGTCATTGCGGGCTGGGACGGCACGGCGGAATCGCAAGCGGCGGTCGAATGGGCTGCCGACCGCTACCGGGACCTGCCCCTCATGCTCATCCATGCCATCGGCGGCAGGCCGACGGACGCCGAGTACCAGCGTGCGACGGGCGAGCTCTCGGCGGAGCGGACGAGGCTCATCGACGTGGCAGAGCAGCTCCGCGCCACGCACCCGGGCCTTCATCTGCAGACCGAGACCGCCCACGGTTCGGCGATCGAGGCCCTGGAGCCGCAGCTCGGGCCCGACACCCTCGTCGTGGTGGGCGGGCCGGACCACCCTCGGGCGACCCGGTGGACGCTCGGGTCCCGCCTGGCCGGCCGCCGCGGCGGGGGAACCGTGGCGGTCGTCCCCGCGGTCCCGGCGACCGAGCGGCCGCTCGGGGTCGTCGTCGGAGTGGACGGCTCCCACGCCTCGCTCGCCGCCGTCGAACTCGCCGCGGCCGAGGCGGATCGACTCGGCTCGTCGCTCGAGGTGGTGCACGCCTGGCAGATTCCGCAGGAGTGGGACACGGCGTACCACGAGTACTCCTCCGACGTCGCGACCCTCGAGGAGATCCATCATGGACTCCTGGATGATGCCATCGAGTTCGCGCATGGGCTCGGGGCGAGCCCGACGGGCCGACTGGAGGCCGGACGCCCGACCGAGGTGCTCCGCAGGCTCGGAGCCGACTCCGCCCTCCTCGTCGTGGCGAGCCATGGCGCACGAGGACTCTCCCGTTTCTTCCTCGGCTCGGTCAGCCACGACCTGCTCGTCGAGCCGCCGTCGCCGGTGCTCATCGTCGCTCCACGTTCATGACCGAAGGAGGTCAACATGTCCGCCAACACCCCCGCAACGAGCCCGCCCGGGCCCCTGCCGGCCCAGTCGACCGCACTGTCCGACCGATCCTTCATCGCGACCTGGATGTTCTCGTGGCTGCTGGGATTCCTCGGCGTCGACCGCTTCTACCTCGGCAAGGTCGGCACGGGCATCGTGAAGCTCCTGACGATCGGCGGACTGGGGATCTGGTGGCTGATCGACCTGATCCTGACCCTCGCCGGCGTGCAGCGTGACAAGGAGGGGCGCCTGCTCCCCGACTACGAACAGCACAAGATGATCGCCTGGATCATCACCGCCGCCGGGTTCGGACTCTGGATCCTCACGGCTGCCGTCTCCCGGGTCTTCGTCTACGTTCCCGAGCAGCTCGGTCCGATGATGCCGTGGTGGCAGGGCCTCTGATCGTCGACGTCACCAGCCGCCGCGGGTCGGGGTGTGCCCTTCTCGCGCGTCGTCGGGCATGGGCATCTCGGCCCGCACTCCAAGCAGCCGCACCGGTCGGCCACGCTCGAGTCGGTCGTGCAGCAGTCCGAGGATCCGCTCGACGACGTCGTCCCGGTCTGAGGTCTCGGGGATCTTCCGCTGGTACGTCTTGGTGATGAACGGCGCGTAGCGCACCTTCAGCGTCAGCCCGATCACCGGGCGGCCCTCGGCCGCGACATCCTCGAGCACCTGCACGGCGAGCTCGCGCACGGCCTCCTCGATCTGCGCGGGCTCGGTGAGGTTCTGCTGGTAGGTCGTCTCGCGGCTGTGGCCGCGCGCCACCCACGGGGAATCGTCGACCACCCGCGCGCCCTCGCCGCGACCGAGCGTCTGGTACCAGGGGCCCATCTTCGGGCCGAACTCCGCCACGAGCTCCGACGGGTCGGCGGTCGCCAGCTGCGCGACCGTCACGACGCCGTGCTCGGCAAGGCGGCGCGAGATCTTCGAACCGACGCCCCACAGGCCGATCGTCGGTCGATCTCCCATGACCTCGAGCCAGTTGTCGGCAGTGAGCCGGAACACCCCGCGCGGCTTGGCGAACCCGGTCGCCACCTTGGCACGCACGAGCGTGTCGCCGATGCCGATGCTGCAGTGCAGGCTCGTCCGGTCGAGCACGGCACGTTGCACCTGTCGCGCATACGCCTCGGGATCGTCGGTCCGCACGCCGATGAACGCCTCGTCCCATCCGAGCACCTGCACGGTCGCACCCGGTTGGGCTCGCAGCGTCGACATGACGGCGACGGATGCCGCGGTGTACGCCTCGGCGTCGACGGGAAGGATCACGGCGTCGGGCGCCTTCCGCGCAGCGAGGCGCAGCGGCATCCCGGAGCCGACACCGTACTCGCGAGCCTCGTAGGACGCGGTGGAGACCACGGCTCGCTCGGTCGGATCACCGCGCCCGCCGACGATGACCGGCCTGCCCGCGAGTTCGGGGCGTCGCAGCACCTCGACCGCGGCGATGAACTGGTCGAGGTCGACGTGCAGCACCCAGGTGTCCGAGCCGTCGCTCACCCGACCAGTCTGCCTGCTGACGCGCCGCATGCGTGCGTCGCACTGCGGTTCGGCGCTCGTATGCTGCGCACATAGCGCGAAATTCAAGCGCTCGGCAAGGGGTTGCAGCCCCGATCCGGCGCGTGGTTTCGTGTTGCCACCCCCTAACAGAAGGAGCACTCATGGGTTTCCTCGCATTTCTGATCCTCGGCCTCATCGCCGGTGCCATCGCGAAGCTGATCCTGCCCGGCAAGCAGGGCGGCGGATGGCTCGTCACGCTGTTGCTCGGCGTCGTGGGCGCCCTGCTCGGCGGCTGGATCGGCAGCCTGCTGTTCGGCGTCGGTCTCGAGGAGTTCTGGGACCTCAGCACGTGGCTGCTCGCCATCGCGGGCTCCATCATCGTGCTGCTGATCTGGGGTCTCATCACGCGCAACCGCAGCCGCTCCGCCACCTGATCCGGCGTAATTCACACATCGAGCGGATGACGCGACCGGCGTCATCCGCTCGATGGCGTTCCGGGCGTGGTCACGCTTGAAGGTGCTGCCGGTAGGTCCGGTCTTATCGCCCGCGTCCGCCACGCTTGCGAACGGCTCGGCCGGAGCGAGCGGATGCCCCGCGGCGGGCGTTGCGGCCGGGCGTTCCGCCCTTCGCGCCCGCGCTGCCCTTCCCGCCCATGGTGTCGGCCCTTTCGATCGACGATGGCTTGGACGCGGCCGAGCCGGGTCCGTCGTCCGCGCCGCGAGAGCTCCGGGCGGTGCGTCCGCGCACCACCCCCACGAACTCCTGGATATCCGCGTCATCGCGGTCGACCCGCCACACGAGCGCGATGCGCGTGGGCGCGGCATCCGTCACCGGCACCGCCACGACGTCGCGGCGGTGGTGCAGGCGAGCGACCCCGTGGGGCACGATCGCGTACCCCGCGCCGGCAGCGATCAGCTCGATCGTCATCGCGGCCTCCGTCTGCATCGGTGCGCGCAGCTCGGTCTCGAGGTCGGCCGTCGTGAGCGACTCGGCGTCGGCGAAGGCGTGGTCCTTCGGCAGCACCGCGACGGGCGCCTCCTCCCAGAGCGGGATCGCGTGCATCGCATCCGCCTCGATGGGCAGCCGCACGAACGCGAGATCGGCGCGACCAGCGACGAGGTCGGCGAGCTGCTCGGCCTGCTCGACCCGCATCGCCTCGATCGGGAGGTCGGGGCGACGTTCCGCCCAGGTGCGGAGCCATTTCGCCGGACTCACCCCGGCGACGTAGCGGAGCGTCAGCACCATCCGCTCAGGCTACGGTATGAGGGTGAAGCAGCCCCAGTCGATGAAGCCAGAGACCGCCGCGAAGAAGCTCGGGATCCTGCTCGACGCGGCGCCCGAGGAGTTCCGCGACGGCGTCGTCACGCGGGAGGAGCTGAACGCGCTCCAGTCCGACCCGCCCGAGTGGCTGCAGGTGCTGCGCCGCGAAGGCCCGCACCCGCGGAGCGTGGTCGCCGCGAAGCTCGGCATCTCGAACTCGGGTCTCGCGCGAGGTGGCGTGACCGATCCGCTCACGACCGCCGAGATCAAGGCGCTGCTGGCTGCGCCGCCGCAGTGGCTGGTGCAGGAGCGCGCCACCCAGGCGGCGGTGCGTGCCGAGAAGATCCGGATCGCCGAGCGCGACGCCGAGCGCGCATCCCGCCGCTCCGACGCGGGTGGCGGGGGAGGCGGCGGCGGCGTCTGAGCCCGCTGCAGGGTGCAGCGTCGCTCGGGCCGCTCAGGCGGCCGACGCGTACTGCGCCCGCAGGAAGCCCTGGATATCGGCGAGCTCTCGCTCGGCGATCGAGTGGCCGAGTCCCTCATAGATCCGCTCGTCGAGGGCGGCGTGCCGGGGCAGCCACTCCTGGGTGCGAGCGATCGCCTCGGGAATGATCACGTCGTCGGCGGTGCCGCGACCCCAGAACACGGGTGTCGCGAGCTCGGCGAGCCGCGCGTCGCCATCGCGCTCGCCGGGGAGGGCGAAGCCCGAGAGGTTCACGGCGAACGCGAACCGCTCCGGCGCACGTCGCAGCAGCTCCATCGCCATGGCGCCACCCTGCGAGAATCCGAGCAGCCCGATGCCGGTCGCGTTGGGCGCCACCCGGTCGAGCCAGTCGATGATCGCATCGGTCGAGGCATCCGCCGCTTGGATCGATCGTTCGAGCCCGTCGGCCATGAGCGGGAACCAGGCGTGCCCGTACCCCGTGAAGATGGGTGCACGGAGCGACGCGATCGCCGGTTCGAGCGGCAGGTAGGGCGCGAGGCCGAACAGGTCTCCCTCGTTCGAGTTGTAGCCGTGCAGGAGCAGCAGCAGGGGTCGGCCCGCCCGGTCGTCTTCGGACGCCGACCAGATCACCGCCTCGTCGTCGACGCGAAACGCAGCCATGGGTCCCTCCGCTCCGGGCGACGGATGCCGCGAGCCGGCCGTTTCCCCGGTGCCCGCGTTCGAGCGTACCCGCCGATTCCGTGAGGTGCGCCGCCCGGTGCGGCAGAATCGACGCATGGCCGTGCGCACTCCCGACCCGGACTGGACTCCTGACGACGAGCCGGCGTCGGGCCCGCCCGCCAATCCGGGCTGGCTCAGCGACCTCGAGCTCGCCGAGATCCGCGGACGGCTGCCCCTGCTCTACGTCGAGGCCGTACCCGTGCGGGTCGATGGCCTGGGGCAGGTTACCGAAGCCGGCGTGCTGTTGCGCGCCAACTCGCTCGGCGAGATGACCCGCACGATCGTCTCTGGTCGCGTGATGTACGGCGAGACCATCCGCGACGCGTTGTTCCGCCACCTCGAGAAGGACCTCGGGCCGATGGCGTTCCCGCTGCTGCCCGCCAGCCCGGTGCCGTTCGCGGTGGCCGAGTACTTTCCGCTTCCCGGCATCTCGCCGTTCACCGACGAACGTCAGCATGCCGTCTCGCTCGCCTACGTCGTGCCCGTGACCGGCACCTGCGAGCCCCGGCAGGATGCGCTCGAGGTGACTTGGATCACGCCCGCTGAAGCGGTGTCCGAGGCCTTCGCGGCCGAGATGGAGGGCGGCCGTGGCGTGCTGCTGAAGCAGGCCCTCGCCTCGGTCGGTGCCCTCGGCTGAGCGGCATCCCCTCGCTACCTGATCGCTCCGCCCAGCCCGAGGGTCTCGAGGAACAGCCGCACGATGCGATCGGCGTCGACCTCGAGCGCGATCTCGACGTTGGTCCACTCGTCGCCCGCCGTGTTCGGCATCGCCTCATCGGTGGAACGACGGAGGTCGACGAGGGTCTGACCTCGTCCGTATCCGGCCAGCTCCACGCGCACCGGCCGCGTCTGGGTGCTGAGCGCGTCTGGGTCGACGATCGCGCAGACCGCGCCGGCGTCGCCGATGTGCCCGGTGTACTCCGACCTGCCGCCGTCGGGGCGTGAGATGCGCACCCCGACGAGGCCACCGACCAGTCGCCCCAGCGCGTCATCGCCGACCTCGAGCGCTCGCGCGACGGGTTCGTCGATCGCGACCCGGTTGAACACGTCGAGGCCGTACATGTACGTCGGCACGTTGGAGTCGAGCACGATCGCCGCCGCCTCGGGGTCGTGCCACACGTTGAACTCGGCCACCGCGGTCGCGTTGCCGACGCTCGCCGAGCCGCCCATGAACACGATGCGCTCGAGGTTGCCGACGACTTCGGGATACGTGCGCAGCAGCAGTGCGAGGTTCGTCTGCGGTGCGAGCGCCACCAGGGTGACCGGGGTCTCATGCTCGAGGATGAGCCGGCGCATCAGCTCGACGGCGCCGACCGATTCGACGCTGCGTGAGCTCGACGGCAGTGCCACCCCGCCGAGTCCGTCGGCCCCGTGCACGTGCGACGACGCGCGTGCCGGCTCCAGCAGCGGACGCGGTGCGCCCGCGGCGACCGGGATCTGCGGGGCGCCGGCCGCGTCGAGCACCCGCAGGGTGTTGTCGACGACCTGCGCGAGCGAGGTGTTGCCGGCCACGCACGAGATGCCGAGCACGTCGAGGTCGGGATGCCGCACCGCGAAGAGGATGGCGAGGGCATCGTCGATCCCGGTGTCGACATCGAGGATGACGGGAACGCTCATCGCTCCACGCTACTGCCCGCGCCGCTCACGCGAAGTCGCGATTGCCGCGGAACACGTTCTCGGGATCGACCGTGACCTTGATGCGCGCGGCGCGAGCGACATCGGACTCGGCGTAGGCGCCCGAGTACCCGGCGCCCGGCGCGAGGAACGTGCAGAGCGTGCGATCGGATCCCGCGACCCCGAGCGCCGCGTCGAGCGCCTCGAACGCGCGGGCTGCCGGCTCGGCGAGCGCGGGCACTCCCATGGCGTGGGCGCTGACGATGTGCGCCTCGCTGACGGCCCCGGCGATGGCGGGGCGGGGCGGCGGTTGGGCGAGCGCCCCGCCGAGCACGCGCAGCGCGAGTCCCATGACGGGCCGGCCCTCGGGCGACTGCCACGCGGCCACGAGCCGGTCGACGGATGCCTCGTCGAGATCTGCGAGCGCCGACCAGCCGAAGCCGGGCGACGGATCAGTGGGCTCCTCGGCGATCGCGGTGAGCGCCGGGGCATCGATCGCCCCCCACGTGTCGGCGATGACCGTGCCCGCGCCGCGGATGCGGTCGAGCGCGTCGCGGGCCGACGGGGAGTCGCCGAGCTCGACCGACTCGACCGAGACGAAGCTCTTGCCGCGCAGCTCGGCGGGAGCCTCGGGGACGTCGGGGATGCGCACGGCCGTGGCGTGCAGCGCGAGCGTCTCAGGCGCCGTGCGACCTGCGGCCACCGTCGCGCGGAGCACCGCCGCGGCATCCGCCCCATCGAAGACGAGGCGGCCACCGGTGAGCACCGGCGCCTCGTGCAGGTCGACCTCGATGGCCGTGACGACACCGAATGCGCCGCCCGCACCTCGAAGCGCCCAGAGGAGCTCGGGCGCATCGGCGTCGCGCAGCCACCGGTGGCGCCCGTCGGCGGTCAGCAGTTCGACCGCCCGCAGCGAACTCGAGCCGAATCCGAACGAGCGGGCGAACCACGCGTGCCCGCCGTTCAGGGTGAACGCCGTGGCGTTGACGACCGCGCTCGAGCCCGACATGGCCACCAGCCCGGTGCCGGCGAGGGCCTCGAGCACCCGGCCCATCTGGACGCCGGCCCCGATGCGAGCGACCCGCGCGTCGGGGTCGATCTCGAGCAGGTCGAACGCGCCCGTGCGCACGAGCACGGCGCCGTCGAGCGTGCCGGATGCACCGTGGCCCGAGGGTTGCACCGCGAGCTGCAGCCCGTCGGCGCGTGCCGCCGCGAGCAGCTCCTGCAGCTCGGCCACGTCGGCCGGCGAGGCGACGGCCGCGGGATGCTGGTCGATCGCGAGGTTCCACGGGGCGCGGGCGGCATCCCAAGCGGGATCACCCGGGAACAGCAGCCGGTCGCCGAGCCGTTCGGCGAGTGCATCGAGGGCGGGGTGCGCGGAGCGCGCAGCGTCGGTCATCGGAGTCCTTCCGCGGCATCCGTCGACGAATGCCGACCTTCGCCACGCTAGCGACGACCACCGTCAGCGGGAACCCCCGGATTGCGGGTACCCGGGGAGCCCGTCGTCACCTGACGAATCGCACCTCGAGGATCTCCTCGCCGAGGAACGGCACGACCTGCTCGGCCCCGTCGAGCGTGAAGCCGTTGCGGAGGTAGAAGCGGTGAGCGCGCGGGTTGTCCTTGGCAACCCAGAGGTAGCCGGGGCGGTCGCCGCACGCCGCGTCGAACAGCTTCTGGCCGATCCCGGTGCCATGGAACGCGTCGAGCAGGTAGATGAAGTACAGCTCGCGCTCGCGGGGCGGGTTCTCGTCGCGCGCCGGGCCCGAGCCGACGAATCCGACGATCTCGCCGTCGACGAGGGCGGCGAACTGGTTGTACTCCTCGCCGCGGGCGGCCATGTGGGTCCACAGCTCGGCCATGCGGCGGGGCGAGAGGTTCTCGAACGCGGCGGCACTGATGAGGTGGTCGTAGGTCTCGTGCCAGCAGGTCGCATGCACGCGACCCAGGGCCTCCACATCGGAATCGCGGATGGGACGGACGACCACATCGGCAGCAACATCGGTGCTCATGTCATGAGGCTAAGCCAGCCCGCGCGCACGACGAAATCGGGCGACATGGTTGCCGTGGCGGCATCCGCCCCCGATCACTCGGGGATAACCCGTGCCCGTCTTCAGTGCGTGCATCATCGCGGTCCGGTGGTACCCCGGTGCTGCCGCATGTCCCCGCGGAAATACCGTCGGGAGCATGTCTGAGAACACCACCAGGATCAGCGCGCTCGCAGGAGCCACGGCCGTCGTCGCCGTGCTCGCGGGCTGCGTTCCCACCGCCTCTGCGAATCGCCCCGTCGGCTTCGACGGGGTGCAGTCGGCCACCATCCAGCTCGAAGCCGTCGGCTCGTTCGTGTCGCCCGAGGAGGGCGGCTACGAGACTGCCGGCCGCGGCTCGGGATTCATCATCACCCCCGACGGCCTCGCCGTCACCAACAACCACGTGGTCACGGGCGCCGGCACTCTCAAGGTGTGGCGCGGCGGCGACACGTCCAACGAGCTGAGCGCGAAGGTGCTGGGCTCGTCGGAGTGCCTCGACCTCGCGGTCGTGCAGCTCGAGAAGGGCGACTATCCCTTCATGGACTGGCGCAAGGACGAGATCGAGACGGCGCTCGACGTGTACGCGGCGGGCTTCCCGCTCGGCGACCCGACCTTCACCGAGACGCGAGGCATCGTCTCGAAGGCGCAGACCAGCGGTGAGACCCCGTGGGCCTCGATCGACGGCGTCATCGAGCACGACGCGCGCATCCGCGGCGGCAACTCGGGTGGACCCCTCATCGACTCGGAGGGTGCGCTCGTCGGCGTGAACTACGCGGGCAACGACGAGCTCGACTACAACTTCGCGATCCACCGCGACGCGGTGCTCGACGTCATCGGCGACCTGGTCGACGGCAAGGACGTCCTGAGCCTCGGCATCAACGGTGAGGCGCTCGTCGACGAGGAGGGCGCCGGACTCGGCATCTGGGTCAACTCGGTCAAGTCGGGCTCCGTGGCCGACAAGGCGGGCGTCGAGCCCGGCGACCTGCTGACCCGCATGGAGGGCGTCAGCCTCGCGGTCGACGGCACCATGACCGAGTACTGCGACGTGCTGCGCACCCACGGCCAGGACGCCACGATCTCGGTGGAGCTGTACCGCCCCGCCGAGGACGCCTACTTCCGTGGGCAGTTCAACGGCGACGCGATCACGGCCGTGCCGGTCGTGGGCGGCGGTAGCGACGAGCCCGTCTCGGGTGAGTACACGACGGTGACGGATGACTCGGGCGCGATCAGCCTCGAGGTTCCCACGTCGTGGAGCCAGGTCGACGGAGCTGCCGTCACGGACGTGAACGGCACCACGTGGCAGTCGGTCTCGGCAGCGCCCGACCTCGCGGGGTACCAGGGAACCTGGACGACGCCCGGCGTGTCGATCTACGCCTCGCAGGCGGCCGCCACGATGGCACCGGATGCCTCGGCCGACCTCGTGGCTGCAGACCTCGCGTCGCAGGGCTGCGTCTCGACCGGGCGGGAGCCGTTCGACGACGGCATGCACTCGGGCGTCTGGGAGATCTTCACGGGATGCGGCGGCACCGCGACGTACGTCGTCGTCGGCGCGCAGGACTACGCCGGCACCTACTCGATCATCATGGCCGCCCAGGCGATCGCCGACGCCGACTTCGACGCCGTCGACCGCGTGCTCGGAAGCTTCTACGCCAGCTACTGAACCAGGAACGCCGGAGCCCCGCCGCGACCTCCCGGTCGGCGGCGGGGCTCCGTCGACTCCGGTGGTCGAGTAGCGCCGGCGAAGCCGCCCCGGTGGTCGAGTAGCGCCGGCGAAGCCGCCCCGGTGGTCGAGCAGCGCCGGCGAAGCCGACGCGTATCGAGACCGGGTCTGTGCGTCTCGATACGCGGCCGGGCTTGTGCGTCTCGACACGCGGCCGCCTGCGGCGGACGCTACTCGACGACCGAAGGTGCGCCTGCGGCGGGCCTCCGCCGACTCCCGTGGTCGAGTAGCGCCGGCGAAGCCGACGCGTATCGAGACCGGGCCTGTGCGTCTCGATACGCGGCCGGGCTTGTGCGTCTCGATACGCGGCCGCCTGCGGCGGGCGCTACTCGACGACCGAGGGGCCGCCTGCGGCGGGCGCTACTCGACGACCGAGGGTGCGCCTGCGGCGGCGCTCCTCGACGACCGAGGGTGCGCCTGCGGCGGCGCTCCTCGACGACCGAGGGGCCGCCTGCGGCGGACGCTACTCGACGACCGAGGGGCCGCCTGCGGCGGACGCTCCTCGACGACCGGTGCTGAGCTCAGCCCTGGGCGCGGCGGTTCGTGCGCTGGTTGCGGTTCGGCGAGACCAGGCTGCCGACGCGGAGCGGCTGCTTCGCCGTCGAGCGAGCGGATCCTCCGCGCTGGGCACCCGACGACTGGGCACCGCGGCTCTGGCCCGCGCCCTGCCTGGGAGCGTGCGCCTTCGCCTCCGCGGGGCGGCCCGAGCGGTCGCGCCGCGGCGTCGAGGGTGCGACATCCGACTGGCCTCGACGGCCCCCGCGCCGCCCGCCGGTACCCTGCTCAGCCCGGGCCGCGCGCTTGCGCTGCGCGTTGGCGCCCTGCGAGCGCCCGCCACCCTGCTGGGGCTTGGCCTCGCGCGGCGCCGGCTTCACGTACGGCGCGACCTCGCCGACGAGCGTGGCGACCGCGGGCGACGTGGCCGTGACCTGCTGCGGGGTCACGGTGATGGCCGCCTTGCGCAGGATCGCCTTCAGGTCCTGCTTCTGGGCGGGCAGGCAGATCGTCACGACGTCGCCCTCGCTTCCGGCCCGGGCGGTGCGGCCCGAGCGGTGCAGGTACGCCTTGTGCTCCATGGGCGGGTCGACGTGGATGACGAGCTCGACGTCGTCGACGTGCACGCCGCGTGCCGCGACATCCGTGGCCACCATGACCTTGGCGGAGCCGTCGGCGAACGCGGCGAGGTTGCGGTCGCGCTGCGGTTGCGACAGGTTGCCGTGCAGGTCGACGGCCGGGATGCCCTGCTCGGTCAGCTTGCGCGCGAGCTTCTTCGCGTGGTGCTTGGTGCGCATGAACAGGATGCGGCGGCCGGTGCCCGACGCCAGCGTGCGCACGAGGTCGTTCTTCTGGTCGACGTCGGCGATCTCGAAGACGTGGTGGGTCATCTGCGCGACGGGGGAGTTCGCCTCGTCGACCGAGTGCAGCACCTCGTTCTGGAGGTACCGCTTCACGAGCTTGTCGACGCCGTTGTCGAGCGTCGCGGAGAACAGCAGGCGCTGCCCGCCCTTCGGGGTCTTGTCGAGGATGCGCGTGACGACCGGGAGGAATCCGAGGTCGGCCATGTGGTCGGCCTCGTCGAGCACCGTGATCTCGATCGCGTCGAGGGTCACGAAGCCCTGCTTCATGAGGTCCTCGAGACGACCCGGCGTGGCCACGACGATGTCGACGCCGGCGCGCAAGGCGTCGACCTGGCGCTTCTGGTTGATGCCGCCGTAGATGGTGGTGGCCCTCAGGTCGTAGGCGGCGGCGAGCGGCTCGATCGTCGCGGTGATCTGGGTGGCGAGCTCGCGGGTCGGCGCGAGCACGAGCGCGAGCGGACGGCCCGGGCGGCGCTTGCCGCCGGCGAGCGAGGTGCCGAGGCGCGCGACGATGGGCAGCGCGAACGCGAGGGTCTTGCCCGAGCCGGTCTTGCCGCGGCCGAGCACGTCGCGTCCGGCGAGCGTGTCGGGCAGCGTGTCGACCTGGATCGGGAAGGCGGTGGTCTTGTCGTCGGCGGCGAGGGCCGCGACGAGCGGAGCGGGCACGCCGAGCGTGCTGAAGGTGATGTCGGTCACTGGTGCCTTTCAGGCAGTGCGCATCGTCAGCTGGTCGAGGAGCGCCGCGCGAAGCGCGAGGCGGATCGAAGCCCGACGATGGGAGGTGGCGAAGGCGCCGGTCGGCGCATCCGTTCGCCGTATGAGAGTCATCGGGGGCCCTCTGGTGAGGCCCTGCCCGGAAGCGTTTCTACGACGCAGGCGGCGCGTTCGCAGCGCACGCCGATGACCACGATAGCGGATGCCGCTGCGTGCATGCTGTGCGCGCCTCGGCCGTCGAGTAGCGCACGGCGCAGCCGGACGCGTATCGAGACGCACGCACGAGGTCTCGATACGCGTCGCCTGCGGCGTCGCTACTCGACCGCCGGTCACTGGGTCAGCGCGGCATCCGTTCGCCCACCGGGATCTCCGCGCGAAGCGTGTTGCCCGGCTGCGCCAGGGGGCACGACCACGACGGGTCGTAGGCGCACGACGGGTTGTACGCGAAGTTGAAGTCCACGATCAGGGAGTCGCCGTCGGACCCGGGGCCGAGATCGGCGCCCTTGACGGTGTCGATCAGGTATCGGCCGCCGCTGTACGTGCCACCGGCCGCGTCGGCGAGGGCGTCCTTGACGGGAACGAACAGGCCGCCGCCATACACCGCGAGTCGCCAGACGTCGAGCGTGCCGAGGTAGGGGATCCGCACGGTGCCGACGAGTGTGAACGGAATGGGTCCGTCGGTCGCGCTGTCGACGACGATGCGGTGCGGCTCCTCGACGCGGTGCACCTCGAGCTCGAAGCGCCAGTCGGGGTCGTAGCGCGCGACCGTGAGTCCGGTGAAGCGGGCCCGGTCGTCGGGCAGCAGCGGAGACTGCGGATGCCCCGCGAAGAGCTCGTCGCGCGCCGACCGCCAGAACTCGTGCGCTGCTGCCGGGTCGTGCACGCCGAGGTGCCGCACGCCGGCGTACATCCCGAAGACGCGCCGACGCCAATCAGCGAGCTGCAACGCCCCGATCGAGTCGTTCATCGCGCCGACCCTGCGGCTGCCCCATCCGTCCCGGTTGCTGCGGCGGCCGCGGCCTCGGCGTCGGCCGTGCCGGGCGGATCGTACGACCAGCCGGGCGCCAGCTGGCGCAGCCGCATCCCTCGCCACTGCCAGAACGCCCACGTGGGATACCAGGCCACCAGGTCGAGTGCGCCGGCGTGCGCGAGCAGCTGGTCGCGGTACAGCGTGCGGCCGTTCGGCAGCGCCGACACGGCCATGCGGTGGTCCCAGCGGTCGAACACGGCGAGCGGTCCGGTGAGCGCGCCGCCTGCATCGCGGAGCATTCGCACGCCCGTCGGCAGCCCGCCCGGGTAGCTCACGTCGACCTGCTCGTCGCCGGCCGCGAAGCGCCGGAAGGCGAGCGCGCGAACCCGATGACGTCCCTCGGGCCACAGCGTGGGCAGGCCTTCGTCCTCCAGTGAGGTGAAGTCGAGCCACGGCGCGACGACCTCGCGCAGCACCGCAGGGCTGCGGAGCGCGCGCCACGCGGCATCCGGCGTGCAATCGAGCTCGAGTTTCAGGAGCACCCGCATGTGCCGAGGGTATGGCCGCCGGATGGCGCTGCCAAGCGTCCGCGATGGATTCCCGGCCCGCGCACACCCAGTCGGAGCGCATCCTCAGGATCTAGACTCCCCACATGCCCGAGGGACTGTGGTGGTTGCCATCGCTGGTCGTCTTCGGTGCTGCCGGTGCGGCCATGGTGGGGGCGGTGGTCGGCGCCCGCCGTCTCGGCGCTCGACGGGAACGGACGGCACTCGACGCCGGGCGCTCGCTCGAGGTGCGTGCGAAGGGCCTCATCGTGCAGGCCGACAATGCGGTGCGCGACGCCGAGCGCGAGGTCGAGTTCGCCGAAGTGCAGTTCGGTCCTGCCGTCGCACGCGACGTGCACGACGCCCTCGAGACGGCCAGGCAGCGCCTCCGCGAGGCGTTCCTGCTGCAGCAGCGACTCGACGATGCCGAACCGCACAGCGCCGAGCAGCGGCGCACCTGGAGCACGCGCATCGTGCACCTGTGCGAATCGTCGCTCGGGGCGATCCACGAGGCCGAGGCCGCGCTCACCGCGCGTCGACGGGCGGAGCGCGGTGCCGGCGAGGGGCTGCCGGCGCTGCGAGAAGATGCCGCACGCTTGAAGCGCCGGAGGGAGGACGCAGCCTTGGCGCTCGAACGCCTCGCGACCCGATTCCCGCCCGCCGCCCTCGGCAGCGCCGGCTCCGCGGCCGCGCGGGCGGACGCGGCGCTCGCCGCAGCCGATTCGGCCCTCGACGAGGCCGAGGCCCGCATGTCGCGGTCGGAGCCCGCAGCCGAACGGCTCTCGACCGCGACCGACCAGCTCGAGCGAGCCGATCGCGATCTCGCCGAGGTCGAGGGCGTCGAGCTCGAGCTCGCGAAGGCGCAGTCGGATGCCGCGGCCGCCGCCGCGGAGCTCGACGCCGAGCTCGTCGAGGCGCGGCACGAGCGCGACCGCGCCGAGGACGCAGCAGCGCAGGCGGCGCTGGGTGCCGCGATCGGCGACGCGTCGGCGGTCATGATCGCCCGCTCGCAGTCGGCGGGCGATCCGTTCGCGGATCGGGACCGACTCCGGGCCGCGCGCGACCGGCTCGAGGTCGCGCGCGCGGCCGCCCGCAACGCGCAGGGCCGCCTCGACGGGGCGCGTGGTGCGCTCGGCGGAGCGATCGCGATCGCCGAGAGCCAGCTGCGCGTCGCTCGCGCCGCCATCGAGCGAGGCGCCGGGCGTGTCGGTGCCGATGCGCGCACGCGGCTCGCTGAGGGCGAGCGCCAGCTGATCATGGCGCGACAGGAGCCCGATCCGGTGGCGGCGCTGGATGCGGCCCGTCGCGCGGCGTCACGCGCGAGCGACGCGGAAGCACTCGCCGCGTACGACACGATGGGCGGCGGTCGGTAGCCTTCCACGCCGAGCGGGCGCGGCCTGCAATGGCGGGATGCCTCGTGCGGTAGCTGCTCGCCGTCATCTTCGGTCACGCGTCGGCGACGCCGCCGTGCCCGACGGTAGCCTGTCGCGGTGAGCGATGCGACGACGCCGGACCCGGCACCCTCGGGGCAGGCGAAGTACCAGGTCCGGTTCGACTGGGGAGTGGGCGGGGCCCACCGAATCCTTGCGGGCGCGCACGTCGCCGTGCTCGTCGACGCGCTCCTGTTCACGACCCTCGTCGTCGTCGCCGCCGAGAACGGCGAGGACTCGCCGGCATCGGGGGTCGCAGCCGCGGCACTCGACGCCGAAGTCGCCGAGCGGGAACTCGTCGTGCTCGCCGCATCGCTCCGCAACCGCGCCGCGGTCGCCGACCGGATCCTGGCCCTGCAGGAGGAGCGTGGGGAGCGAATGATCGTCGCGGTGATCGGGGCGGGTGAGCCGGCCGACAACGGTCGCGGCATCCGATTCGCCATCGAGGACCAGCTCACGGCGGGGGCCGTCGTCGACGCGCTGGTCGCGCTGGGCCTGGATCACACCTCACCCGAGGCCGCGGTCGCATCGGCGGCGTACGAGGGCCTGCGGCAGGCGGCCGTACATCTCATCGGCGCATCGGGCAGCGGCGCGGAGCTCGTCGCGGCGGGGCGCAAGCCCGAGGTGCGCCTCGCGACGCAGCTCGACGTGACGCGGGTCGTCCCCGAGCTGCGCGACGGGGTGTTCCGGGCGTAGGCCCGGCGGGTCGGCCACGGCGGATCCAGCCTCAGGCTGCGCCCACCTCAGGCGGCCCGCCCGGCCTTCCGAGCCCGGTGCGCGCGCACCTTCGCGCGATTCCCGCACCGCTGCATGGAGCACCACCTGCGAGTGGCCGCTCGCGAGGTGTCGAGGAACACGAAACTGCAGCCGCTGCCGCTGCACTCGCGGATGCGCCCGTCGTTCGCGGGGTCGAACAGGTCCACCGCGTCGCGGGCGATCGTCGACAACCCCTGCCCCACGGCCTGCACCGAGCGCCCGGCCTGCCGCGATCCGCCCGCCAGTGACGGCGGGACGTCGGGCGTGGCGGCGTAGAGGTTCACGAGGTCGACGTCGGGGGTTCGCAGCTCCTCGCCCCGGGCCGCAGCGCGCGCCATCCGGCCGATCGCATCACGCAGCTTGATCGCGTCGAACAGGTCGAGCGTTCGCGCGACACCCACGGCCACCGGGAACCGCTCGCGAAGCCAACGCGTCAGCTCGTCGGGGACGTGCAATCGCTCCTGCATCGAGGCATCGCCGAGCGCTCCGGTGTACGCGAAATCGAGCGCGAACGACCCCGAGTCGAACCACCACCGGGTGCCCTCCGTGCTGGTGAACCACTGTCCGACGGGAAGTGACACGGTCGAGACGGGCATGCGACCAACCTACCGGGGTCGGATGCCGCGACTTCGTGCGACGCCGCCATGCATGCGCCCTTCGGCATGCGGCGATCGCCGCGCCTCGAGCCTCAGCCTTCGTCAGCCTGCGGCGGCGCTCGCAGCGCGTCGTCGCACCGCCGGCGAGATCTCGCGGTGGCGCCACGTGATGAGGTTCGCCCGATCGAAGCCACGGCGGCACAGGCCGCAGCTCAGGGGACGGACCGGTTCGCGGTAGCGGAAGTGCTCGTGCCCGGCGGGGCAGCGCCCCACCCAGGGCGCGAGCTCGTGCACGACCTCGCCGTCGTGGGTGCGGCGCCCGACGTAGCCGAGCTCTGTTGCGATCGCCGCCCACTTCGGCCCGTGACCCGCGCGCGGCCCGGCCATGGCGTGGGCGACCTCGTGCAGCAGGATCTGGTGGATCTCGTCGTCGTCGTACCGCGCCGCGAGGTAGCGCGACACCGAGATGCGCTTGGCGGTGTAATTGCACAGGCCGGCCCGCTTCTTGGCGTTGTCGAAGCCGAACGACCACACCGCCGGATCGAGATGCATCACGATGAGAGCCTCGGCCCACCGTCGCACCCGGTCCAGATCCGCCATAGGGATGAGAATAGACCCCGGCGCCGACGCGCGGTGGGCGGGTTCTGAGCCGACGGGTTTCGAGACGCCGCTGCGCGGCTCCTCAACCCGCAGTGGCGAGCGGCACCCGATACAACCGATCGTCGCCCGGTGACGGCGAGCCGCGGCCGTCGGTGTTGTTGGAGATGATCCAGAGTTCGCCGTCTGGTCCGGGCACGGCGTCGCGCAGGCGCCCCAGCTCATCGACGAACCACGCGGATGCCGCGAGCTCACCTCCCGAGCTCGCGGGCGCCACCGACCACAGCCGCTGGCCACGCAGGGCAGCGAGGAAGAGCGTGTCGCCCACGATCGTCAGGCCGCTCGGGCTCGCCTCGGCGGTCGACCACTGCATCACGGGATCGATGAAGCGCGCATCGCCCGCCTGTCCCTCGACGATCGGCCAGCCGTAGTTCGCTCCGCGCTCGATGCGGTTCAGCTCGTCCCACGTGTTCTGGCCGAACTCCGACGCCCACATCGCGCCGGTCGCATCCCACGCGATGCCCTGCGGGTTGCGGTGGCCGAACGACCACGTGTGGTTGCCGAACGGGTTCCCCGGCGCCGGCTGCCCCTCGGGCGTCATCCGCAGGATCTTGCCCGAAAGCGAAGCCGGGTCCTGGGCCGCATCACGATCGCCGGCGTCGCCGGATGTCGCGTACAGGAAGCCGTCGGGACCGAATGCGAGCCGCCCGCCGTTGTGGTTGCCGGCCTTCGGGATGCCCGTGAGCACGTCCTCGGCGGGCCCGAGGGCGAGTGCGCCGGGAGCGCCCGTGAGCGGCATCCGCACGATCCGGTTGTCGGATGCCGCGGTGAAGTACGCGTAGACGTACGCCGCGCGGTCGCCCGTGCCGGGCAGGTGCGCGAGGCCCATGAGGCCGCCCTCGCCGCCCGGCACGACACCGTCGACCGTGGCGGCCGTGCGCAGCGGGCCGTCGCCCAGCACCTCGATGATGCGGGCGGAATCGCGTTCGCTCACCAGCACGCCGCCGTCGGGAAGGCGCAGGATCGACCACGGGGCCTCGAGGCCCTCGGCGATCACCTCGGCCCCGCCCGCGGGTTGGAGCACGGGCGGCGGCGGCGCAGGCGTCGTCGGCGTGAAGGTCGGGGTCCCGAGGGGCGGGGTCGACCGCACCTCGCTGGGGCCGGACCCGGCGGGCGCTGTGCAGGCCGTGAGCGTGAGCACCACGACGGCTGCAGCGAGCACGTGACGCGGTCGGGTCGTCGGGCTGACGGGCCGCCGCGACGGACTCGGGGAGCGCACGCGGCGGATTCCCCGCCGGTCACGCCTGGTCTGCCGCATGCCGCCTCCCGGTCCCAGTGTGCTCGCTCCGCAGGCAGAATGGGAGCGTGGCGCAACCGATCGACCTGAACAGCGACCTCGGCGAATCGTTCGGAGCATGGCGAGTCGGCGATGACGAGGCGATGTTCGGGCTGGTCTCGAGCGCGAACGTCGCCTGCGGCTACCACGCCGGCGATCCGCGCACCATGGCCGAGAGCGTCGCGCTCGCCGTCCGGAACGGGGTCGCGCTCGGCGCCCACCCCGGGTACCGCGATCGCGTCGGCTTCGGGCGCCGGGCGCTCGACACGAGTCCCGCCGAGATCGCGGCCGAACTGCTCGCCCAGGTCGGGGCCCTCGACGCCATCGCGCGGGCCGGCGGCATCCGCGTGCGCTACGTGAAGGCCCATGGTGCCCTCTACCATCGCCTCGCCGCCGACGAGGCCGCAGCCCACGCCTTCGCCGAGGCGCTGGCCCGGTTCGATCCCACCCTGCCGATCCTGGGTCCGCCGATGAGCGCGATCGAGCGAGCTGCGGATGCCGCGGGCCTGCGATTCGCCCGCGAGGCCTTCGTCGACCGCGGCTACGTCGCCGACGGCTCGCTCGTGCCGCGTGGTGAGCTCGGCGCCGTCGTCGACGACCCGTCGGCCGCGGCCGAGCGCGCGATCGAACTGGCGGAGACCGGTGCGATCACGGCCGACGACGGCAGCCGCGTCGCCCTCGCCCCCGATTCGCTGTGCCTGCACGGCGACACTCCGGGCGCGGTCGTGATGGCGCGCGCGGTTCGGACCGCGCTCGAGGGGGCCGGCGTCGAGATCCGGTCGTTCGCATGAGCCGGCGCCTGCTGCCGAGCGGCGAGGCCGCGCTCCTCGTCGAGTGCGACAGCCTCGAGGAGGTGCTCGCCCTGCACGACGCACTCGAGGCCGAGCCTCCGCGCGGCGTCGTCGAGCTCGTCCCCGCCGCACGCTCGATCCTGGTCGCGATCGACCCCGCCGTCATCCCGCTCGAGTCGGTGGCGACCTGGGTCCGACGCATCCCGGCCGAGCCCCGCTCGCGCGCGGTCGGCGCACGATCGGAGCCCGTGACCATCCCGGTCGCCTACGACGGCGACGACCTCGCCGCAACGGCGGCGCTGCTCGCCATCTCGCCCGAGGCGCTCGTCGCCCGGCACACCGAAGCGGAGTGGCGGGTCGCGTTCGTCGGCTTCGCCCCCGGCTTCGGGTACCTCGTGAGTGACGACTGGCCGTTCGAGGTGCCGCGGCTCGATTCGCCGCGCACCCGGGTGCCCGCCGGCGCCGTGGCGCTCGCGGGAGTCTTCGGAGGCGTCTATCCGCGGCAGAGCCCGGGCGGCTGGCGCCTCATCGGGCGCACCGACGTGTCGCTGTGGGATCCCGAGTCCGAACAGCCCGTGCTGCTCGCGCCCGGCCGACGCATCCGCTTCGAGGCGATCGGCTCGCCATGACCCGCCTGCGGATCGAGCAGCCGGGCGCCCTCGCGCTCGTGCAGGACCTCGGGCGCCCAGGCCTCGCGCATCTCGGGGTCGCGGCATCCGGCGCGCTCGACCGCGCTGCGTTGACCCTCGCGAACCGGCTCGTGGGCAACCCCGACGGCGAGGCGGCACTCGAGCTGCTCGTCGGCGGGTTCCGCGCGCGATTCGAGGGCGAGGCGTGGTTCGCGGTCACGGGTGCGTGGGGGAGCATCCGCCTCGGCGGGCGCACGATCGCGCCGTACACGGCGGCCCCTGCCCGCGATGGAGCCGTGCTCGACATCGGACCGGCCGAACGCGGCATCCGCTACCTGCTCGCCGTTCGTGGCGGCCTCGACGTTCCCGCCGTGCTCGGATCGCGTTCGCGGGACACGCTCGCGGGACTCGGACCCGACCCCGTCGTGCCCGGGCAGGTCATCGACATCGGACCCGAGCCTGCGGCATCCCTGCCCATCGTCGATCAGGACGCGGCATTCCCGCCGCCCAAGGATGCCGTGACCCTCGAGTTGCACGCCGGGCCGCGGGCCGATTGGTTCACGGAGGACGCGCACACGGCGCTCTTCGAGACCGTGTGGCGCTTCTCGGAGCAGGCCGATCGCATCGGGGCACGCCTCGTCGGACCGGTCCTCGATCGGCAGCGTGCGGGCGAGCTCGAGAGCGAGGGCACCGTGGCGGGGTCCATCCAGGTCACGAGCGGGGGACAGCCGACCATCCTCCTCGCCGATCGGCCCGTGACGGGCGGGTATCCCGTCATCGCCATCGTCGCGCGGAGCTCGCTCGACGCGGTCGCCCAGCTGCGTCCGGGGCAGGGCGTGCGCTTCCGCCACGCCTGAGGTCGGGAGGGCTCGCCTCGGGTCGGAGCGTTTGGAAGCAACTCTTCACAGACTGCGTCGCCTCTGGAAGTATCTTCCGTACCGCCAATGCCAGCGACCAACGGAGGACCGACGATGCCCCTCGACCACCCGCCCGCAGACCACCCCGCCGGCCTCGGCCTCGATCGCCGTGGCTTCCTCACGCTGGCGGTGGCCGGCGCCGCGGCATCCGCCTTCACCGTCACCGTCGGCGCCATGTCGCCGGCGCCCGCCTTCGGCGCGGAGGCGGCAGCGGCCACCACCGCCTGCGGCCCCCGCAAGCGCGAGCTGCGAGCCATGTGGATCTCGTCGGTCGTGAACATCGACTGGCCGAGCCGAACCGGCCTCAGCGCCGACGAGCAGCGCGCCGAGTTCCTGCACTGGCTCGACGTGGCCGAGCAGTTCAACCTGAACGCGGTGTTCGTGCAGGTGCGCCCGACGGCGGACGCGTTCTGGCCCAGCCCGCTCGAGCCGTGGTCGCAGTACCTCACGGGCGTGCAGGGGCAGGACCCGGGCTACGACCCCCTCGCGTTCATCGTCGAGCAGGCGCACCGCCGCAACCTCGAGCTGCACGCCTGGTACAACCCCTATCGGGTCTCCATGCAGGCCGACCCCTCGAAGCTCGTGCCAGAGCATCCGGCCCGCGTGCACCCCGACTGGATCTGGGCCTACGGCGGCAAGCTCTACTTCGACCCGGGTCTGCCCCAGGTGCAGGAGCACATCCAGCAGGCCATCCTGCACTCGGTCGAGCACTACGACCTCGACGGCGTGCACTTCGACGACTACTTCTACCCCTATGCCGTCGCCGGTCAGGTGATTCCGGATGACGCGACCTTCGCCGCCCACGGTGCGGGCTTCGACGACGTCGCCGCCTGGCGGCGCAACAACGTCGACACGTTCGTGCACTCGATCTCGCAGCGCATCAAGGCGATGAAGCCGTGGGTGAAGTTCGGGATCAGCCCGTTCGGCATCTGGCGCAACCGCGCGACCGACCCGCTCGGTTCCGAGACCGGCGGCTCGCAGTCGTACGACCTGCAGTTCGCCGACACGCGCAAGTGGGTGCTCGAGGGCTGGCTCGACTACATCAACCCGCAGATCTACTGGCAGTTCGGGCTCGCCGTGGCCGACTACCTGAAGCTCGTGCCGTGGTGGGCCGAGGTCGCCGCGACATCCGGCACCCATCTCTACATCGGCGAGGCGCTCTACAAGGTGACCTCGGGCGTGTTCACCGACCCGGCCGAGCTCTCGAACCACCTCACCTTCGACCGCGAGCTCGATGCCGCCGGCACCCCGGTGCACGGCAACGTGTACTTCTCCGCCAACCACGTGCCCGCCGACCCGAAGGGCGCCATGTCACGCGTGCTGGCCGACCACTACTCGCGGCCGGCGATCGTGCCGGCCATGGGGTGGCTGCCGGCGACGGCCGTGCGACCACCGGTGCTCGCCGAGGCGAAGGTGGTCGAAGGCGGCGTCGCACTGCAGTGGGCGGATGCCGCGCCGCCGAGCGTGCGGGCGACGTCGTTCGCCGTCTACCGTGCCGACGGTCGCGTCTCGGACATCGACGTCGAGGATGCCGGGAACCTCGTCGCCACGGTGCGCGCGCAGCACGGGGTGGTGCAGCGCTTCGTCGACACCTCGGCGGCGGCGGGCGCGGAGTACACGTATGCGGTGACCGCGCTCGACCGCGTCTGGAACGAGTCGGCGCCGAGCCGGGTGCGTACCTCGGGCTGACCTGCGGTCGGCTCGGGATCGGATCGGGCCGCTCGTTCGTCGCGCTCCGCGGCGTTCGCGCTCCGTGCGGACGCGCAGCGAGAACGAGCTCAGGCGCCGGGCTTGGCGAGGAACACCGCGCGGGCCGGCGGCGGCGACGGGATCGCCGTGGCATCCGTCACCACCGGGGCACCCGCGATGAACCGGCGGAGCTCGTCGCCGTCGACCAGCTTCGCCGGCGCCGGATCGCTCGCGAGCCGACGCGGGAGGCCTGCGAACGGCAGCTCGTCGTGCGAGGCGTACATGACGACGTTGCCGAAGCGCCGGCCCTTCAGCATGGTCGGGTCGGCGGCGATCGCCACGTGCCGGTACACGTGCGCCAGCGTGGCCGCCTGCGACCGAGCGAAGGCGAGACCGGCGCCGTCGGCGACGTTCACCGCGACGATGCCGCCGGGCGCCAGGCGCGGTGCCATGAGCGAGTAGAACTCCGTGCTCGTGACATGTGCGGGTGTGCGGGCTCCCGAGAAGATGTCGACGACGACGACGTCGACCACGCCGTCGAGCCCCGAAGGCAGCTTGGCGAGCACCTCGCGGGCGTCGCCGTGCCGCACGCGCACCTGGGCCCCGCGCGGCAGCGGCAGGTGCTCGCGCACGAGGTCGACCAGCTCGGACTCGAGCTCGACGACCTGCTGGCGCGATCCCGGCCTGGTGGCGGCGACGTACCTGGGGAGGGTGAGCGCGCCGCCGCCGAGGTGCACCGCAGTGATGGGCTCGTGCTGCGGCCGCACGAGGTCGACGGCGTGGCCGATACGGCGGACGTACTCGAACCCGAGCCACTCGGGCTTGTCGAGCTCGACGTGCGACTGCGGTGTGCCGTCGACGTAGAGCGTCCACGACCCGGGAACGCTCCGGGACTCCTCGAGGCGGGCGAGGTGGCCGCTCACGGCGAGGCGGCGTTCGAGGTCTGGCACGGATGCCACGCTACCCGTGCTTCCCGGCCGGCATCCGCTCGTCGAGGGCCACCCCGCCCACGTGCCGTGTTGCCGGATTCGGGGATCCCCGCGACACGCCGCATCGGCGCTCTCGACTCGCCGAGTCCTCGCAGGATCCCCGAATCCGGCAACACGTGACGTGCGGGTTCGGCTCAGGACGCCCCCCAGAGTGCGGCGTCGAGGCGGTGCCCGGTGAGCACCTCCACCGGGAACGGACCGCCCGCGGCGAGACGGGCGGCCACCCGGTCGGGGATGCCGCCGTGGGCCGCCACGAGGATGGCGTTGCCCTCCTCCACGCCGGAGAGCACCGACGGGTCTCCGGCGACGAGGAGCTCCGCGTCGGGGTCGGCTTGAGCGAGCGCGCGCGTCTGGGCCCGAAGGCGGGTGAGGCCGGGGGCGTCGGCCACGTTGACGACGACGAGTCCGTCGGCAGCGGCGAGCTCGAGGCATCCGCCCATGAACGACGGCTGGTCGACGAAGGCCGGAGCATCCAGGCGCGTGTAGAGGTCGACCACCACCGCGTCGAACGGCGCCTCGGCGGTCAGCTGCCCGAGTGCCGAGCGCGCGTCGGCGACGTGCACCTCGATCTCGGCGCCGGCGGGCAGCGGGAGGCGGTCGAGCACCGTCTCGACGAGCTCGGCGTCGTGCTCGACGACGACCTGCGAGGAGCCCGAGCGCGTCGCCGCCACGTAGCGGGGCAGGGTCAGCGCGCCGCCCCCGAGATGCAGCGCCCTGATCGGCTCGCCGGGGCCGCGCACCGTGTCGAGCACGTGGCCGATGCGGCGCACGTACTCGAAGAACAGGTGCGCGGGGTCATCGACGTCGACGTGCGACTGCGCGGTTCCCTCGACGAGCAGGGTGAGACCCGACTTCGAGAACACGTCGGGCTCGAACTCGATCCGGGGCGGAGCCATGCCTGCATCGTGTCACGGAGCGCTGGGGGATCACCGCAGGCGCGGGCCGGTCGGCAACGAGCGCCGCGAGGCCCCCGCAGAACCCGAACCGGCGGGGACCTCGCGGGTTATACCCGAGTTTGGCGCACAAATCAAGAATCGACTGGACACGACGCGCCGATCCGCATATAGTTAACCTTTGCGCTCCCAGACCCACCATGCCTTCATATTGCGGTCGGCTCCTGCGCGCCGGGGTTCATGACCTCGAGCGCTCGCAACGTCTGAGGGGTACTACTCTCCGCTACCGACAGTGAACCGGCCCGACGGGGCCGTTGGAGGTTATTCACTTGGCTGCTGCGCGCAACGCCACCACGCCCACCCCCAAGAACGGACGCGGTGCAAGCCGCCTCTCGTTCGCAAAGGTCACCGACACCCTCACCGTACCTGATCTGCTCGCCCTCCAGACCGAGAGCTTCGATTGGCTCGTCGGCAGTGACGCGTGGAAGGCGCGCGTCGAGGCGGCGATCGAGGCCGGCCGCCAGGACCTGCCCGAGACCAGTGGTCTCGAGGAGATCTTCGAGGAGATCTCTCCCATCGAAGACCTCGGCGAGACCATGCAGCTCTCGTTCACCAACCCCGAGCTCGAGCCGCCGAAGTACACGATCGACGAGTGCAAGGAGAAGGGCAAGACCTTCTCGGCTCCGCTGTACGTGAACGCCGAGTTCATGAACCACCTCACCGGTGAGATCAAGACCCAGACCGTGTTCATGGGCGACTTCCCGCTCATGACCCCGAAGGGCACCTTCGTCATCAACGGCACCGAGCGCGTCGTCGTGTCGCAGCTCGTGCGGTCGCCCGGCGTCTACTTCGAGCGCACGCCCGAGAAGACGAGCGACAAGGACATCTACTCGGCTCGCGTCATCCCGAGCCGCGGTGCCTGGCTCGAGTTCGAGATCGACAAGCGCGACCAGGTCGGTGTGCGCATCGACCGCAAGCGCAAGCAGTCGGTGACCGTCTTCCTGAAGGCCCTCGGCCTCACGAGCGAGGAGATCCTCGAGGAGTTCGCCGGGTACGAGTCGATCGCGCTCACCCTCGAGAAGGACAACATCCTCACCAAGGAGGAGGCGCTCAAGGACATCTACCGCAAGCTGCGTCCGGGTGAGCAGGTCGCCGCCGAGGCCGCGCGAGCGCTGCTCGACAACTTCTACTTCAACCCGAAGCGCTACGACCTCGCCAAGGTCGGCCGGTACAAGATCAACAACAAGCTCGGCCTCGAGGCGCCGCTCACCGACTCGGTGCTGACGGTGCAGGACATCGTGGCCACGATCAAGTACCTCGTCGCCCTGCACGACGAGCGCACGACCATCCCCGGCCGCCGCGGTGGCAAGGACGTCGAGATCCGTCTCGACGTCGACGACATCGACAACTTCGGAAACCGCCGCATCCGCGCCGTGGGCGAGCTGATCCAGAACCAGGTGCGCACCGGCCTCAGCCGCATGGAGCGCGTCGTGCGCGAGCGCATGACGACGCAGGACATCGAGGCGATCACCCCGCAGACCCTGATCAACGTGCGACCCGTCGTCGCCGCGATCAAGGAGTTCTTCGGCACGTCGCAGCTGTCGCAGTTCATGGACCAGAACAACCCCCTGGCCGGCCTCACGCACAAGCGCCGCCTGTCGGCGCTCGGCCCCGGCGGTCTCTCGCGTGACCGCGCCGGCGTCGAGGTCCGTGACGTCCACCCCTCGCACTACGGCCGCATGTGCCCGATCGAGACGCCCGAAGGCCCGAACATCGGCCTCATCGGCTCGCTCGCGTCCTTCGCGCGCATCAACTCGTTCGGCTTCATCGAGACGCCGTACCGCAAGGTCGTGAACGGCAAGGTCACCGACCAGATCGACTACCTCACGGCGATGGAGGAGGACGACTACATCGTCGCCCAGGCCAACGCGCCGTTGAAGGCCGACGGGCACTTCGTGGAAGACCGCGTGCTCGCCCGCAAGAAGGGCGGCGAGGTCGACCTCTTCCCCGCCGACGAGATCGGGTACATGGATGTCTCGCCGCGCCAGATGGTGTCGGTGGCGACGTCGCTCATCCCGTTCCTCGAGCACGACGACGCCAACCGCGCCCTCATGGGTGCGAACATGCAGCGCCAGGCGGTGCCGCTGCTCCGCAGCGACGCGCCGTTCGTCGGCACCGGCATGGAGGGCTACGCCGCGATCGACGCCGGTGACGTGATCACCGCCGACGCGGCCGGCGTGGTCACCGAGGTCTCGGCCGACTCGGTCACCGTGCAGCTCGACGAGGGCGGCACGCAGACCTACTACCTGCGCAAGTTCGACCGTTCCAACCAGGGCACGTCGTACAACAACCGCGTGGTGGTCTCGACGGGTGACCGTGTCGAGGTCGGCGAGGTCATCGCCGACGGTCCCGCGACCGACAACGGCGAGCTCGCGCTGGGCAAGAACCTGCTCGTCGCGTTCATGCCATGGGAGGGCCACAACTTCGAGGACGCGATCATCCTCAGCCAGAACCTCGTGAAGGACGACGTGCTCTCGTCGATCCACATCGAGGAGTACGAGGTCGATGCGCGCGACACCAAGCTCGGCAAGGAGGAGATCACGCGTGATCTCCCGAACGTGAGCCCCGACCTGCTCGCCGACCTCGACGAGCGCGGCATCATCCGCATCGGCGCCGAGGTGCGTCCCGGCGACATCCTCGTCGGAAAGGTCACGCCCAAGGGCGAGACCGAGCTCTCGGCCGAGGAGCGTCTGCTCCGCGCGATCTTCAACGAGAAGAGCCGCGAGGTCCGCGACACGTCGCTGAAGGTGCCGCACGGTGAGCAGGGCACGATCATCGGCGTGAAGGTGTTCGACGCGCAGGACGGAGACGACGAGCTCGGCTCGGGCGTGAACCAGCGCGTGGTGGTCTACATCGCCCAGAAGCGCAAGATCACCGAGGGCGACAAGCTCGCCGGCCGCCACGGCAACAAGGGCGTCATCTCGAAGATCCTGCCGGTCGAGGACATGCCGTTCCTCGCCGACGGAACCCCGGTCGACGTCATCCTGAACCCGCTCGGCATCCCCGGTCGCATGAACTTCGGCCAGGTGCTCGAGACCCACCTCGGCTGGGTCGCCAAGCAGGGCTGGAAGGTCGACGGCAGCCCGGCATGGGCCAAGCGCCTGCCCGAGGCGGCGCACGAGGCCGAGCCGGGCACGAAGGTCGCGACCCCTGTGTTCGACGGTGCGCTCGAAGAGGAGATCGCGGGTCTGCTCGACTCGACGCTCCCCAACCGCGACGGCGAGCGCCTCATCGACTCGAGCGGCAAGACGCAGCTGTTCGACGGCCGCTCGGGTGAGCCCTTCCCGTACCCGGTGTCGGTCGGCTACATGTACATCCTGAAGCTGCACCACCTCGTGGACGACAAGATCCACGCCCGCTCCACGGGTCCCTACTCGATGATCACCCAGCAGCCGCTCGGTGGGAAGGCGCAGTTCGGCGGCCAGCGCTTCGGCGAGATGGAGGTGTGGGCCCTCGAGGCCTACGGCGCCGCGTACGCGCTGCAGGAGCTCCTCACGATCAAGTCCGACGACATCCTCGGCCGCGTCAAGGTGTACGAGGCGATCGTCAAGGGCGAGAACATCCAGGAGCCCGGGATCCCCGAGTCCTTCAAGGTGCTCATGAAGGAGATGCAGTCGCTCTGCCTGAACGTCGAGGTCCTCTCGGCCGACGGCACGGCGGTGAGCCTGCGCGACACCGATGACGAGGCATTCCGCGCTGCGGAGGAGCTCGGCATCAACATCTCCGCGCGCTTCGAGTCGTCGAACATCGACGAGATCTGATCCACGGCCAGAACGACGACAGAGACTTTCTAGGAGAGAAATTGCTCGACGCAACCACTTTTGACGAGCTTCGCATCGGTCTGGCCACCGCCGACGACATCCGTCGTTGGTCCTATGGCGAGGTCAAGAAGCCCGAGACCATCAACTACCGCACGCTCAAGCCCGAGAAGGACGGCCTCTTCGGCGAGCAGATCTTCGGACCCAGCCGCGACTGGGAGTGCGCGTGCGGCAAGTACAAGCGCGTGCGCTTCAAGGGCATCGTGTGCGAGCGCTGCGGCGTCGAGGTCACGAAGTCCTCGGTGCGCCGTGAGCGGATGGGCCACATCGAGCTCGCCGCCCCCGTCACCCACATCTGGTACTTCAAGGGCGTCCCGTCGCGCCTCGGCTACCTGCTCGACATGGCGCCGAAGGACCTGGAGAAGGTCATCTACTTCGCCGCGTACATGGTGATCGACGTCGACGAGGAGGGCCGGCACGCCGACCTTCCCGGTCTCGAGAACGAGATCCGGCTCGAGATCAAGACGATCGGCGACCAGCGCGACGCGCGCATCGCCGAGCTCATGAGCCGCAAGGAGGCCGAGCTCGCCGAGCTCGAGGCCGAAGGCGCCAAGAGCGACCAGCGCAAGCGCGCCGAGGCCGCGGCCGACAAGGAGATGGCCGGCGTCCGCAAGGCCGCCGACGAGCAGATCGCGCACCTCGAGCGCGTGTGGGAGGACTTCCGCACCCTCAAGGTCGGCGACCTGAAGCCCGAGGACTCGGTCTTCCACGAGCTCCAGGACCGCTTCGGCATGTACTTCGATGCCTACATGGGCGCCGAGGCCATCAAGAAGCGGCTCGAGGCGTTCGACCTCCAGGCCGAGGCCGACGACCTGCACCTGCAGATCGCCGAGGGCAAGGGCCAGAAGAAGATCCGCGCCATCAAGCGACTGCGTGTCGTGAACTCGTTCCTCTCGACGGGCAACTCGCCCGCCGCGATGGTGCTCGATGTCGTGCCGGTGATCCCGCCCGAGCTGCGCCCCATGGTGCAGCTCGACGGTGGTCGCTTCGCGACATCCGACCTCAACGACCTCTACCGTCGTGTGATCAACCGCAACAACCGCCTCCGTCGCCTGCTCGACCTCGGTGCTCCCGAGATCATCGTGAACAACGAGAAGCGGATGCTGCAGGAGGCCGTCGACGCGCTGTTCGACAACGGTCGTCGTGGTCGCCCCGTCACGGGAACCGGCAACCGCGCCCTCAAGTCCCTGAGCGACATGCTCAAGGGCAAGCAGGGCCGCTTCCGCCAGAACCTGCTCGGCAAGCGCGTCGACTACTCGGGCCGTTCGGTCATCGTGGTCGGCCCGCAGCTGAAGCTGCACCAGTGCGGCCTGCCGAAGCAGATGGCGCTGGAGCTGTTCAAGCCGTTCGTCATCAAGCGCCTCATCGACCTCAGCCACGCGCAGAACATCAAGGCTGCCAAGCGCATGGTCGAGCGCTCGCGTCCGCAGGTGTGGGACGTGCTCGAGGAGATCATCCGCGAGCGCCCCGTGCTGCTGAACCGTGCGCCCACCCTGCACCGCCTCGGCATCCAGGCGTTCGAGCCGCAGCTCGTCGAGGGCAAGGCCATCCAGCTTCACCCGCTCGTGTGTGCCGCATTCAACGCGGACTTCGACGGCGACCAGATGGCCGTGCACCTGCCGCTCTCCGTCGAGGCGCAGGCCGAGGCCCGCATCCTCATGCTCGCGTCGAACAACATCCTGAAGCCGTCGGACGGCCGTCCGGTGACCCTGCCCTCGCAGGACATGATCATCGGCCTGCACCACCTGACGACGCAGAAGGACGGCGCACCGGGTGAGGGTCGTGCGTTCTCGTCGATCGCCGAGGCGATCCTCGCGTTCGACCAGAACCGCCCGGGCGACATCGCGCTCGACCTCAACGCCAAGGTGAAGATCCGCCTCGAAGGGCTGACCTTCGCCGAGGGCGAGGAGCCCGAGGGCTTCGAGGCAGGCAAGCCGTTCCTGCTCGAGACGACGCTCGGTCGTGCGCTCTTCAACGAGGCGCTGCCCGAGGACTACCCGTACTTCAACGCGCAGGCCGGCAAGGGCCAGATCTCGTCGATCGTCAACGACCTCGCCGAGCGCTACCCGAAGACGGAGGTCGCGGCGACGCTCGACCGCATCAAGGACGCCGGCTTCCGCTGGGCGACCCGCTCCGGCGTGACGGTTGCGCTCTCGGACATCGTGACCCCGCCGACCAAGGGCGAGATCGTCTCGAAGTACGAGAAGCAGGCCGCCAAGGTGCAGTCGCAGTTCGAGAAGGGTCTCACGACCGACCTCGAGCGCCGTCAGGAGCTCATCCAGATCTGGACCAAGGCCACCGACGAGGTCGCCAAGGCCATGCAGGAGAACTTCCCGACCGACAACACCATCAACCGCATGGTGACCTCGGGTGCTCGCGGTAACTGGCTGCAGGTGCGCAACATCGCCGGCATGCGAGGCCTCGTGAACAACCCGAAGGGCGAGATCATCCCGCGTCCGATCATCTCCTCGTACCGCGAGGGGCTGAGCGTGGCGGAGTACTTCATCGCCACGCACGGTGCCCGCAAGGGCCTCGCCGACACCGCGCTCCGCACGGCCGACTCGGGGTACCTGACCCGTCGTCTGGTCGACGTCTCGCAGGATGTCATCATCCGCGAGGACGACTGCGGCACGACCAAGGGCCTCGACCTGCCGATCGCGACGACGGATGCCTCGGGCAACCTCGTCCGCGACCCCAACGTCGAGAACTCGGTGTTCGCCCGCTCGCTGGCCGCGGACGCGGTCGACGCGAAGGGCGAGGTCGTGGCCGAGGCCGGCTCCGACGTCGGCGACGTGCTCATCAACGAGCTCATCGCCGCGGGTGTCGAGTCGATCAAGGTCCGCTCGGTCCTCACCTGCGAGTCCGCCGTCGGCGTCTGCGCGAAGTGCTACGGTCGCTCGCTCGCGACCGGCAAGCTCGTCGACATCGGCGAGGCCGTGGGCATCATCGCGGCCCAGTCGATCGGTGAGCCGGGTACCCAGCTGACGATGCGCACCTTCCACACCGGTGGTTCGGCCTCGGCCGACGACATCACGCAGGGTCTTCCCCGCGTGCAGGAGCTCTTCGAGGCCCGGACCCCCAAGGGTGCGTCGCCCATCGTCGAGGCCGCCGGTCGCATCACGATCGACGAGACCGAGCGTCAGCGCAAGGTCATCCTCACGCCCGACAACGGCGACGAGCCGATCGCGTACAACGTGCTCAAGCGTTCGACGCTGCTGGTAGAAGACGGGCAGCACGTCGAGCTCGGCCAGCAGCTGATCGTCGGCACGGTCGACCCGAAGGAGGTCCTCCGGGTCAAGGGCGTGCGCGAGGTGCAGAAGCACCTGGTCGAGGGCGTGCAGGATGTGTACCGCTCGCAGGGCGTGCCGATCCACGACAAGCACATCGAGGTCATCGTCCGCCAGATGCTCCGCAAGGTCACCGTGGTGGACCACGGCGACACCGAGCTGCTGCCCGGCGAGCTCGTCGACCGTTCGCGGTACAACGAGATCAACCGTGCTGCGCTCACCGAGGGCAAGCGCACGGCGTCCGCGCGTCAGGAGGTCATGGGCATCACGAAGGCCTCGCTCGCGACGGAGTCGTGGCTGTCGGCCGCGTCCTTCCAGGAGACGACCCGCGTGCTCACGCAGGCCGCCATGGAGGGCAAGAGCGACCCGCTGGTCGGCCTCAAGGAGAACGTGATCATCGGAAAGCTGATCCCCGCGGGTACCGGCCTGGCCAAGTACCGGAACGTCGTGGTCGAGCCCACCGAGGAGGCGAAGGCGGAGCGCTACCCGAACCGCATCTTCGCCGACGACGCGGCGTTCGCCGAAGGCGACCTCAGCTTCGTCGACTTCGACGCGTTCTCGAGCGACGACTACACGCCGGGCAGCTACAGCTGACCCGAGCAGTGGTCGCGGCGGCGCGGAGCGCCTGATCGAGACCGAAGGGCCCCGGAGACCGACTCCGGGGCCCTTCGGCGTCTCGGGGCGGCGGCCCTGCTCGGCGTGGCGTCGGACGCCGGAGGCCCCGGCCACGCCCGCGACGTCGGGGCTGCGATCTTCGGCTGCCGGAAGCGCCGCGCCGCTCCCCGGAACGGTACGTGCCCGTTGCTACAGTTGCCCCATCGCGGGTGCGAGGGCGCCCGGAAGGAGCGCGATGATGAGCAGCACGACTCCCGGATCCGACCCCGAGGCTCCGCGGGACGCCGACGACGTCCACCGCGACCCTGACGATCTCGATCGCCACGCCGACGCACAGGCCGACGCACCGCCGCCGGCCGGCTCGGGTGAAGGGCCCGAGGCCGAGGCATCCGACCGCCGCGCGCCCGCCGAGCCCGTCGCGGCCGAGCCCATCCCAGCGGAACCGGTGGCCGAGCGCGAGGCCGAGCCGGTGGCCGAGCGCGAGGAAGAGCCGGCACGCGAGCCCGAGCGGGCCGACGACACCGCGCGTCTGGACGCGGCGCTCGGACGCGCGAGCACGCTTCCCGCGGCCGACTCCGACGCCGAGATGCCCGCGCCCGTCGCGGCAGATTCGGTGCGCCGCGAGACCTACGTGCCCGCATCCACGGCCGCAGCCGCCGGCGCGTCCGGCGCCGCGACCCTGGCGCGCGATGACGAGCGCGATGAGCTGTTCGTGGCGCCGCAGCCCGGCGTGCAGACCATCTACGTGCAGGCCCCCACGCCGCCGAGGATGCGCAGCAACCGGGGGTTCGGCATCCTCGTCGCGCTCATCGGCACGGTGCTGTTCGGACTCCTGTACGCGGGCGTCTCCTACCTGCTGTTCCTGTCGCAGCGTGACGCGGGCGAGGCCGCCGATGCGCTCGTGCAGTTCCTCATGTCGTTCGCCTTCTGGACGCCCGTCGTCGTGTTCTTCATCGGCTTCGCCCTGCTCGCGGTGATCGTGAACCGGGGCCCGTGGTGGTACTACGCGGTGTTCGGCCTCATCGTCGCCGTGCTCGTGTACCTGGCGTACCTCGGGGGTGCGCTCGCGACCGTGCAGGCGTGGACGCGTCCCATCGACGAGGTGCAGGGCTTCATCGGCGACCGCTGGTTCGACCCGCTCGCGATCGTGGCCTTCATCATCGCCCGGGAGATCCCCGTCTGGCTCGGCGGGGGGATCGCCCCCCGCGGGCGGGCCGCGGGGGAACGCAACCGGCTCGCGCGGGGGGCGGACGATCGCGAACTCGCGGCGGGGCCGCAGCCGCAGTACACGAACTGAGCGCATCAGTGCCCTCCGATGACCCCGCCCGCCCGCCGGCGGCGCGGGGTCATCGCGTGCTGCGGTTAGGCTGCTGTGTCGGGGATGGTGACTCCTCCCCATCGACACCCAGCACCCGCGCATGATCGGGTGTCGAGAGGCAGCCTTTCCCACGCAATGAGCGTCGCGCCGCAGGAGCGGCGGTGCGACAGGAGGAGCACAGTGAGCGTCACCCTCGACGTCGACGACGAGCGGATCCCGGGCCTCGACGTCGACGGCCGACCCGACCCCGTCTATGCAGCCCGCCTCGGGCTCGTGCCGGCACCCGGCGACCGACGGTCGGCCGCGTTCGCGCTCGACGCCGGCGCCTGGGCCGTGCTCGCCGTGCCCGGGGCGGTGGGTGCGGCGATCCTCGCCTCCGAGCTCGCGGCGGCGGGCTTCGTTGCCAGCGCCCTCGCGCCGGGTTCAGCGACACTCCCGCTCGTCCTCGTCGTCGTGAGCCAGGCGTTGCTCACGGTGTTCGGACTCGTGCAGCTCATCCTGCACGGTCGGCGGGGGGTCACCCTCGGCAAGGCTTCGATGGGCCTCCGCTCGGTCAACGTCGCGAGCTTCCGTCGGCCGGGCTTCTGGCGCGTGACCCTTCGCGCACTCGTGCTGTGGGGCGCCCAAGCGGTCGTGCCGCTCGTCGGTCCGGGAGTGCTGTTCGCCTCCTCCAGTTGGGACCCCGAGTCGCGGGGCCGCAGCTGGCTGGACCGGATCGGCGGATGCTACGTCGTCGATGCCCGGCGGGGCATCGATCCCTTCGACTCCAAGGCGATGCGCCACGCACGTCGTGCGCTCGCGGCGCCGCCGGCCGCTGAGCCAGTGAAGCTGCCATCGCTCGCGACGGATCGCGCACCCGATGAGCGTACGTTCATCCCCTCGGCGCGCTCGAGCTCGGGCGTCGTGTCGCCGGCGCCCGAGGAAGCCGGGGCATGGGTTCCACCCGGGTTGGCGCCGTCCGCCTCCGCGCCGCAAGCGGCACCGGCGACGGCCGCGGGTGCATTCGTGCTCGAGTTCGACGATGGGACGCGGGTCGCGGCATCCACCACCGGGCTTCTCGGCAGGAATCCCTCGGCGGCGCCCGACGAGCCCAGGGCGCAGCTCCTCGCGCTCGTCGACGACAGCATGCGCATCTCGAAGACGCACGCGGCGTTCGGCGTCGACGCCGCGGGCTTCTGGATGGCCGACCGGTCCTCGAAGAACGGCACCACCGTGCATCCGCCCGACGGCGAGGCGTTGCGCCTGGCCCCCGGCGTCCGCACCGCAGTGCCAGCGGGCTCGCGAGTGACGCTCGGCGGCCGCAGCTTCGTCGTCGTCGCCGGAAGGCCCGCATGAAGCTCAAGCTCGGACTCCGCCGTCAGGCGGGGTCGCCGGTCGACATCGTCGTGACGGCGGATTCCACGGCCACGGTCGAAGACCTGGCGCGTGCGGTCGCGGAGTCGGATCCCGCCTCGCCGCTCCGCGACCGGGGTTCGTCGTCGACGCTCACGCTCGCCGTCGCCCCGCCGACCTCGACCGAGCCGGTCGTGCTCGAACCTCACCTCCTCGTCGGCGACGCTCCGCTCGGGTCGGGCTTCAACGTCGCGGTCGTCGCGCACGCCCCGACGAAGGTCGGCACAGACACTGCGGTCGCCGCGGTCATGCGCATCCTCAACGGTCCGGAAGCGGGTCGCGAGGTGCCGCTGCGTCGCGGGCACAGCACCATCGGCCGAGCCGCGGGCGTCGACGTCGTGCTGGCCGACGCGCTCGTGTCGAAGCGGCACGCGCGGGTCGAGGTCGACCAGGCCATCGAGCTCGTCGACCTCAACTCGGCGAACGGGCTGCTCGTCGACGGTGGCCTCGTGCAGCGCGTGCGCGTCATTCCCGGCCAGGTCATCACGATCGGCGAGACCGACGTCTCGTTCTCGCTCGTCGCCGGCACCGATGACGCGGTCGACCCTGTGCTCGAGCGCGGCGGCGCGCTGATGTTCAACCGCTCGCCGCGCGTCGAGGTGCGCTACCCGGGCACCGAGCACCGGCATCCGGTGATTCCGACCGAGGCCGACCCGCGGCTCTTCCCGTGGCCCATGATCGTCGCGCCCATGCTCCTCGGCCTGTCGATGTTCTTCATCACCAAGAACCCCTACTCGCTGTCCATCGTCGCGATGTCGCCGCTCATGATGCTCGGCAACTTCATCGGCCAACGCACCCAGCAGGGCAAGAAGCTGCGACTCGAGATCGACACCTTCGAGACGCAGGTCGAGGAGCTCGAGGAGACGCTCGCTCGCGAGACCGTCGTCGAGCGCGCGCGTCGGCACGCCGAGGCGCCGGCCGTGGCCACGGTGTACGAGGAGGCGATGCGGCTCGGCGGGATGCTCTGGACCCGACGGCCCGAGCACTGGAACTTCCTGGCCCTTCGACTCGGCGTGGGGCGCGCGAAGAGCCGAAACACGGTTCAGCAGTCGAACGAGCAGAAGGGCATCGCCCGCTACGCGCGGCAGGTCGACACGCTACGGGCCCGGCACGAGTTCATCGACGACGTTCCGCTCGTCGAGGCGCTGCCGCAGTCGGGTGCGATCGGCATCGCGGGTCCGCGCCATCTCGCGGCCGACGTGCTCCGGGGGCTGGGGGTGCAGCTGTTCGGCCTGCACGCGCCGAACGAGGTGATCACCGCCGCGATCGTCGATCCCGCGTGGGCCCGCGAGCTCGAGTGGATGAAGTGGCTCCCGCACACGACGAGTCCGCGCTCGCCGTTCGCCGACCTCGCGCTGGCCGACAGCCAGTCGGCGGGCACGGCCCTGCTGAACGGACTGGAGGAAACGATCCTCGGCCGCCTGTCCGGCACCCCGAGCCGCCGCGGGCCCCTCCGCGACACCGACACCGCGATGGCGCTCGGCGCCCGCGTGGGTGAAGCCGTCGATCGAGCCGGCACGCTCGACGGCGATCTCGCGCTCGTGCTCATCGCGTCGAACGATGCGCCGGTCGACCGCCCGCGGCTCACGCAGGTCATCGAGCGGGGTGCCGACGCCGGCATCTTCACGATCTTCCTCGCGCCGACGGTCGAGTCGTTGCCTGCGGCCTGCCGAACGTTCATCGATGCGACCGAGGGCCTCGAGCGAGCACGCGTCGGGCTCGTCCGCGCCGGGGAGCAGTTCGAGGCCGTGAGAGTCGAAGGCGTCTCGAACCGATACGCGGAGGTCTTCGCCAAGCGCCTGGCGCCCGTCGTGGACTCGAGCTCGGTGACGGCGGACTCCAGTGACCTGCCGCGCAGCGTGTCGTTGCTCAAGCTCCTCGGCACCGACCTCGCCGCGCAGCCGACGGCCGCGATCGAACGGTGGCGGCAGAACAACTCGATCCTCGACCGTTCCCGGGGGCCGCGGCCGCGCTTGAAGCGGGCCGGAACCCTGAAGGCCTTCATCGGACAGGGCAGCCCCGACGCCATGTCGCTCGACCTGCGCACGCAGGGGCCGCACGCCCTGGTCGGAGGCACGACCGGATCGGGCAAGTCGGAGTTCCTGCAGGCGTGGGTGCTTGGGATGGCCGCCGAGTACAGCCCCGACCGGGTCACGTTCCTCTTCGTCGACTACAAGGGCGGCTCGGCCTTCGCCGACTGCGTGGAGCTGCCCCACTGCGTGGGACTCGTCACCGACCTGAGCCCTCACCTCGTTCGGCGGGCGCTCACGAGCCTGCGCGCCGAGCTCCATCACCGCGAGCACCTGTTCAACCGCAAGAAGGCGAAGGACCTGCTCGAACTCGAGAAGCGCCAAGACCCCGAGACGCCTCCGGCGCTCGTCCTCGTCATCGACGAGTTCGCGGCGCTCGCGGGCGAGGTTCCCGAGTTCGTCGACGGGGTGGTCGACATCGCCCAGCGCGGTCGCTCGCTCGGCATCCACCTGATCATGGCCACGCAGCGACCTGCCGGCGTCATCAAGGACAACCTGCGTGCCAACACGAACCTTCGTGTGGCACTCCGCATGGCGGATGAGTCGGACTCGAACGACGTCGTCGGCGACCCGGTCGCGGGCACGTTCGACCCGACGATCCCGGGTCGCGGCATCGCGAAGACCGGGCCCGGGCGTCTCGTGCCGTTCCAGTCGGGGTACGCCGGCGGGTGGACGAGCGACGCACCGGATGTCGCCCAGGTGCGTGTCGCGGAGCTGCGATTCGGCGGCGCGGTCGTGTGGGAGTCCGACGCGAAGGACGAGGGCGACACGCACGAGGAAGACCTCGGCCCGAACGACCAGAAGCGGATGGTCACGAACCTCGTCGAGGCGGCCCGGCTCGCCGGGATCCCGGCACCACGGCGCCCGTGGCTCGACGATCTCACCTCGACGGTCGACCTGCGACGACTCCCGCTCGAGGGCGACGCGCGCATCCCGCTGGGCCTCGCCGACATCCCCGAGCGGCAGGCCCAGGTTCCGGTGTTCTTCGACCCCGATACCGATGGTCACCTGCTCGTCTACGGCACGAGCGGCGCCGGCAAGACGGCGGCGCTGCGCACGATCGCGACCGCCGTCGGTGCGCGACCGGATCTGGGCGGAGCCGAGGTCTACGGACTCGACTTCGGCACCGGGTCCCTCCGATCGATCGAGGTGCTGCCGCACGTCGGGTCGATCGTGCCCGGCGACGATGCCGAGCGCATCCAGCGCCTGCTCCGCACGCTGCGGGGACTGCTCGACGATCGCGCCAAGCGCCTCTCAGCGGTGAATGCCGGGAACCTCACGGAGTATCGCGAGTTGACAGGTGACCATGAGCCGCGCGTGCTCCTGCTCATCGACGGGTTCGGCACGTTCAAGCAGGAGTGGGAGGCGACGTCGGCTCGTTCGCCGTTCTACAACATCTTCATGCGCATCCTCGGCGAGGGGCGCCCGCTCGGCATCCACGCCGTGGCGACCGCCGACCGCTACGGCGCGGTGCCGACCGCCGTGAGTGCGAACGTGAGTCGCCGGGTCGTGTTGCGAATGTCCGACGAGGGGGCGTATTCGATCCTCGGCGCACCCAAGGACGTGCTGAACGAGCGGAGCGTCCCGGGGCGAGCGATCGTCGACGGATTCGAGACGCAGCTGGCCGTCATGGGCGGGACCGCGAACGTCGCCCGGCAGACGGCCGAGCTCACCGCGTTCGCCGAGGAGCTCCGCGCAACAGGTGCGACCGAGGTCGGCGAGATCGGCTCGCTGCCCACCGAACTGGCCATCGAACAGCTGCCCGAGTCCGTCGACGGCCAGCCGGTCATCGGCATCTCCGAGGACATCCTCGGCCCCAAGGGATTCGAGCCGGTCGGCACGTTCGTCGTCGCCGGACCTCCTCGCAGCGGCAAGTCGAACGCGCTGCGCGCCCTCATGACCTCGATCTCGCGCTTCGATCCCGAGGCCGAGTTCTTCCACTTCGGCGGCCGCCGGGCGGTGCTCCGAGGCGACCGGTCGTGGACCGCGTCGGCCTCGAACGTCGACGATGCTCGGGCGCTGGCGAAGGAGCTCACCGGGATCGTGGGCGACGAGACCATCCCGGGCCGGATCGTGGTCGTCGTCGAGAACGTCACCGAGTTCGCCGACTCCGACGCCGAACGGCCGCTCAAGGAGCTGTTCCAGGCGATCAACCGCAGCGACCACTTCCTCATGGGTGACGGCGACGTGAGCCAGCTCGGCTCGGGGTACGGGTTCATCGGGGACTTCAAGGGCGGCCGGCGCGGGATCGTCCTGAAGCCCGACACCTACGACGGCGACTCCCTGTTCAAGGTGCCGTTCCCTCGCGTCGCTCGACACGAGTTCCCCGAGGGGCGAGGGCTGTTCGTCGAGAACGGCCGGGCCGTCGCGGTGCAGATGCCGCTCGTCGCCCGTTGACCGAGGGTGGGGAGTCCTCCCCATTGGCTGTTGTTCGGGGGTTGCATACCGTAGTCGATGAGCGGTCCGCAGGGGGCCGAAACGGAAAGGAATGGCCGACATGGCTGACTTCAAGGCTTCGTACGGTGAGATGGAATCGATGGCCGGCAAGCTCGAGCAGGGCCGAGAGGACATCGCCGACATCCTTCGCCAGCTGAAGCAGGGCGTCGACACGCTCCTCGGCGACGACTTCAAGACCGAGCACGCGTCGGGCAAGTTCGGCGAGGGCTACACCGAGCTCACGACCGGCCTCGAGACCGCGATCGACGGCATCCGCGATATGGGCGAGTCGCTCCGCAAGATGATGCAGGCCATCAAGGACACCGACGCCGCGCTCGCCGGCCAGTAGGCAGGACCGACATCTCCGAGGGAGGGCGCGTTGCGCGCCCTCCCTCGTTCCGGCCCGCGAGGCCGATCACGAAGCTGAACCCGGTGGACAGGAATCGCCATGCCCGACGTGTACGTGAAGGTCGATCACCTCAACAGGTTGAACGGCTCCCTCAAGCAGATCCTCGTGGAGTTCCACGACGCCGCGAAGCGCACGGACGCGCTGCAGGACATGATCGGCCGCCCCGACGGCCGGTCGGGGCTGCGTGATCGCACCCATGAGTTCGAGGGTGGCTGGGATGACCGGCGCAACGCCCTCATCCAGAAGCTCACGGGCATCCAGGCGGCCGTCGAGAGCACGTGCCAGGGGTGGCAGGACTTCGACCTCGAGGCGGCGGAGAGCCTGAAGCTGCAGGAGAACGACGGCGCGAACCTGCCGGTTCGCTGAACGGGGCGATGACATGACGCAGCTGCACACGCACAAGGGCCGCCGGGTCGAGGTGCTCGAGGGCGACGCCCGGGGGATCATCGATCGTGGCACCGAGATCGAAGACCTGGGCGAGCAGATGATCGGCGCGGCCGACATCCTGCGCGAGGTCGGCAACGGGGCATCCGAGGAGCAGGGACGTTCCATCGAGCGCATCCGTTCCGAGGTCGGTGACGCGCACGAGGAGCTTCGCAAGGCGGGCGACCGCTACAAGCCGACCGGCACGGTCATGAAGACGTACGGCCAGAAGCTCGCCGATGTGCAGGCGGCGATGCGCACCATCGTGCAGGACGCGGTCGATGCCAAGTCGACCCTCGACCAGAAGCGATCCGCGGCCGCCACCGCGGCATCCACCGCTCGGAACGCGCCCGACGCCGACCCGGCCGATGCCGCCGCGGTTCAGCGCAACCAGCAGCTGCAGGAGGCCGCCGCCACGGCGCAGAGCGCGGTCGGCGCGGCGGAGGACGCCCTCACCGCCCAGTACGAGCTCTTCGACACCCAGTACGACCTGTGGGACGACGCGTACGAGGCGGCGCTGCGCGGCATCAACGATGCCACCGAAGGCAATGTCAGCGACAACTGGAGCGACAACATCGCGGGCGTCGTCGAGGTCGTGCTCGAGGTGCTGACCTGGGCGGGAGTCGTGCTGGCGATCGCGGGGCTCATCATCGGCGGCCCATTCATCGCCCTCATCGCGGCGGTCGTGGGCGTGATCGCCCTGCTCGGCACGGCCTTCCTCTGGGCCAAGGGTCGCCGCGGTCTCGGTGACGTCGTGTGGGCCGTCGTCGGCGTCCTGCCGTTCGGCAAGCTCGGCAAGCTGTTCCAGTCCGGCAAGCGGCTCACCGGGCTGAAGGAGTTCCTCGGCGGCCCGTACCTCGAGATCGCGACACCGCTTCGCCGCATGACCGCGCTCCGGGGCCTCACCAACCCGGCCAACCTCCGCGCCGGCGGAGGGCTCGGCCAGCGAGCGGCGAGCGGCCTCGCATCGCGGCTCGGCCGCGACTTCTCGTACTTCCAGGGGGCCGGGCCCCGCAACATCCTGAACCGCATCATCGGTGGGTCGAGCCGCGGCTACTCCATGGCGCTCGCCGACAACTTCGCGAGCCTCTCGGCGCATCACCAGCGCGTCGTGACGCCGCACCTCGGAGCGCTCGCCGACGTGATCAGCGGCGGGGCCAAGCCGGTCGCCACGAGCGAGGCGATCTTCAACGTGAGCGAGTTCCTCGTGAAGCGCGGGCGCATGGTCGACGGCCGTGTCAACGACATCCAGGCCATGACCTCCGACAGCCCGGTCGACGCCTGGCGCGTGCAGCTGGCCACCCCCTGACGCCGGTGAGCACGGAACACGAGCGACTATGGTGATGACGATGGCCACGGCCGCGACCTTCCCCGTGCCCCCGTTCCGCCTCATGCTCCCTGCGGGCTGGGAGGAGGTCGCCGCCGACGATGCCGCGGTGCGCTCCCTCGTCGAACGGTCGAGCGAGGTCTTCCGGTCGGCGCACCGGCCCGACCTCGACGCCCAGTTCCGCCGGCTCCTGCAGACCGCGGCGCGCAAGATGAAGCAGGGCCGCGTGTTCGCGATGTACCTGCAGACCGATGTTCCCGAGGAGCGCATCCTCCCGCTGTCCATCACGGCGGCCGTCGCCGACGGGCAGCTCGGCGGTACGCTCGACCGCCAGGTGACCGACCTGTTCCGCGAACGGGGTGCGCAGTTCCTGCGCGACGATCGTGCCATCGTCCGGTGGGAGGCCGACACCACTGCGGGGGGCGAGCTCGAGGGCACGGCGGCGCGGGTGCTCAACTACCTCATCGCGGTTCCGGGCACGGGGCGTCGCACTGCACTGCTGTTCACCACGACCATCCCGTATCCGACCGAGGAGGACGACGGGTTCCGCGACGAGTTCATCGACGAGCTGTGCCTCCTCAGCGACACCATCGTCAGCACCTTCGCGTGGGAGTCGAACGAAGCGTGAGATACGAGATCCCCTACGACGAGGGCATCTGGTTCCCGGCGCCCGCGCAGTTCCCGACCGAGGAGTGGCCCGACGAGACATCCTGGGCCGATGCGCTCGTCGACGAGTTCGAGGTCGACCTCGGCGCGCTCGACGACGACGCGAGGGCGGCGGTGCGCGAGTTCGCTCTGCTCGCGCGAGCCCAGCGCACGCCGCTCGCCACCGAGTGCCTGCTGTTCTGCCCGCGCAGCGTGCCGAGCCTCGGGGTGGTGCAGATCTTCATCGGCGAGCACGACGGCGGCCCCGTCGACCTCGACCACGAGTCGGCCGACGACGAGCGGGCGCTCCTGCCTCCGACCGTCATCGAGTTCTCGTCCGATCACCTGGGCATGGGGCGGCGCGCCGCCATCGTGCTGCCATCGAGCGACCCGAGCATCGCGGCGGGCCGCCTGAACTACGTCTTCGATACCGGCGCCGTGGTGGTCGCCGTGAACGGCACCACCGACAGCGCACGCGACGCGGGACTGATGGCGCCCTTCCTCGACGAGCTCGTGCGCGGCATCCGCGTCGAGGCGGCGTGAGCGGGGCGATGACGGATGCCGCCACGGCGGCGTCCGAGCGGGCGCGCTCGATGCCGCTCACCCCGGTCGACCCGCCGGCCGCCGTCATCCGCTCCCTCGAGGACGCGGCGTTCGCGCGGATCGACGCCGAGACCGCCCGGCGGTTCGTCGACCTCGACCGGCGTTTCGATCGCACCGTGAGCCGGCTGCGGCAGGAGCTGGCACGCCGACACGAGCATGTCGCCGACGAGCCGGTGCGGCAGCCCGCGACGGGCTGGGACATGACGGGGTTCCTGCTCGCACTCGTGGCCGCGCCGCTGCTCCTCGCGGGTGGCGTGACGAGAGCGCTGCCGGTCGGCGCGATCGTCGTGGTGAGCACCTCGCTCGTCGCCGCCGCAGCTGTCGTCCATGCCGTGGGCGCGGCGCGTGCTCGGCGCACGGGTTCGAGCGTCGCATCCTCGCGTCACCTCGTGCTGCTCTCCGCGCTGGCTTCGGTGGCGGTCGGGTCGCTCGTCGTGTGGCGCGCCGACGGGCGGCTCACCGCCGGCATCGTGACGGCGTGCGCGGTCGCGCTCCTCGCCGCGGCGGCGTGCGGCGTGCTGTTCGTGGCGGCGTCGCGCGAGGCGCGGGCCGAGGCGGCGGCACGTCGCGCTGCACGCGATGCCGAGCGCGAGCTGCGGGCCGACCTCGAGGCCGAGCTCGCCTCCGCGATCGAATCGGCACGCGCCGAGTCGTGGGCGCTCCTCGGCGGGCTGACCGTGGCCCAGCGCGACCAGCTCCGCGTCGCCACGGCTCAGGGCGTCTCGGCGCTCGGCCGGCGCCAGCTCCTCGAACCCGCCGTGCTGCGGGAACTGCGCCGCGCCGACAGCGGACAGCTCCGCTACGCGGTCGCGCTCTGAGGGCCCGGCTTCGACCGGGTCGACCACGGGCGGTCGGATACCGCGGGCGTACGCTCGGAGCATGGACGACCAGCCGCGCCGCCCCGCCTGGGTCGTCGCCGCATTCGCGGCGGCGCTCTACCTCGCGCTCGTCGTGTTCGCCTACGGCTTCGTGAGCCTCCTCACCGACGCGGAGGTGATCCCGCGGGCCGATGCCGGGCTCCTGGTGGGGCCGGCGATCGTCGGTGCGGCCGTGGTCGCCCTGCTGCTGCATCTCGCCCGAGCGCTGCGTTCGCCCCATCGAACCCTGCGGATCGTCCTGCTCGCGGCCGTGTGGACGTGGGTCGCCGCCGTGGTGGTGGCGGTCGTCGGCTACGCGCTCGCGACCGGGACCGCCCTCTCCGCGCTGCTGTTCGGACTCGGCTTCGGCGTGAGCTGGTTCGGGCTGCTCATACCCGCCCTCGCCGCCCTGGTCGCCTGGTTCGCCGCGAGCGTCGCACGGGCGCAGGTCGGCGGGGCGCAGCGGCCACGTTGGCCGTGGGAGCGCGACGACGAGGTGTGAGCGCGGCGCGACGCGCCAGTCGACCACGGTCTGGGCGGTGCCGACGCGGCGCACAGTATCGTGAACCGCGTGGAGGGTTCGATCGAGGCGCGCGTCAGCCACGAGGTCGATCGCTGGCTGGGCTGGCTGCCGCGGTGGCGGCCGGGCACCCACCGCGCCCGCGTCCGACTCTGCACGCGCTGCTTCGGCTCGCCGATCCTTGCGGCGGCGGGGCTCGACGTCGACGTGCCGCACCCGGTGCAGCATGCGTTCTCGATGCGCATGAAGGGCATCATCGATGCTGCGGTCGACGACTACACGGCGCGGAATCTCCCCATGCTGCACACCGAGATCCGGCTGGCGGAGGAGCGCAAGGCGCGCCGGCCGTACCGCGCGGGCGAGGGGCTCGACCCCGAGTTCCGCGGTCTCGACCTCGATCCCGAGCCCGCGCCCGACCAGCCGTTCCTCTTCACCCTGAGCGGGCTCGAGGCGGATGCGGCCGCGGAAGCGAACGAGCCGGCGCCCCGCCCGTTCACGTTCGAGGAGAAGGAGGCGCTGCGCGACGAGGTGCGTCTCGCCGACGAGTTCGCGAAGCAGCTGGGCCGCCGGATCTGCGTCGAGCTGGCGCAGCACCGCGACCGCATCGGCCACGCGGTCGGCGTCTACGTCGAGCCGCTCGTCGAGGAGCTGCTCGCCGATCTCGATCGCGAGCTCGACGCCCCGGGATGGCCGGGTTGACGAACGCGTCCGCCCTGCGAGAACATGCGGCCCGCGGCATCCGACGTCATTTGACCGCGAGGTTACGCAGCATTACCATTGATCGGGTGTGCGCGTTGACGCGCGCTTGAACCGTGCCTGCCGGAAAGATCGCGAGATCCGTTCCCAAGCATGTCACATCTCCGGTTCGCACCGATCGCACACTCCAAGGGCGCCGACGGTAGCCCCCACGGCATACCCACCACCGATGGTTCCGCAGTTCTGCGGTGCCGGTGGGTCGTGATGTGAAATCCATCAACGCTGTCACCGTGCAGCATCAACAAGGAGAAGCAGTGCCAACCATTCAGCAGTTGGTCCGCAAGGGTCGCTCGCCGAAGGTCACCAAGACCAAGGCTCCCGCCCTGAAGGCCAACCCCCAGCAGCGCGGGGTGTGCACGCGTGTGTACACCACCACCCCGAAGAAGCCGAACTCCGCGCTCCGCAAGGTCGCCCGTGTGAAGCTCTCGAACGGCACCGAGGTGACCGCCTACATCCCCGGCGAGGGGCACAACCTGCAGGAGCACTCGATGGTGCTCGTGCGCGGCGGTCGTGTGAAGGACCTCCCCGGCGTGCGCTACAAGATCATCCGCGGCGCGCTCGACACGCAGGCCGTGAAGAACCGCAAGCAGGCTCGTAGCCGCTACGGCGCGAAGATGGAGAAGAAGTAATGCCTCGCAAGGGACCCGCTCCGAAGCGCCCTGTGGTCGCCGACCCCGTCTACGGCTCGCCGGTCGTCAGCCAGCTCGTCAACAAGATCCTGATCGACGGCAAGAAGGACCTCGCGCAGCGCATCGTCTACGAGGCGCTCGAGAACGTCGCGAACAAGTCCGGCCAGGACGCCGTCGCCACCCTGAAGAAGGCGCTCGACAACGTGCGTCCCACGCTCGAGGTGCGCTCCCGCCGCGTCGGCGGTTCGACCTACCAGGTCCCCGTCGAGGTCAAGCCGCACCGCGCCAACACCCTCGCCCTCCGCTGGCTCACGAGCTACGCGAAGGCCCGTCGCGAGAAGACGATGACCGAGCGTCTCACCAACGAGATCCTCGACGCATCGAACGGACTCGGTGCCGCGGTCAAGCGCCGCGAGGACACGCACAAGATGGCCGAGTCGAACCGCGCCTTCGCCCACTACCGCTGGTAGCAAGCCGGTGGTCGAGTAGCGGCGCAGCCGCGTATCGAGGCCCACTGGATCTCGATACGGCCGCTCACGCGGCCTACTCGATCACCGAACACATCCGAACCTGAACTCCCCCGGAGGAACCCCGTGGCACTTGACGTGCTCACCGACCTGAACAAGGTCCGCAACATCGGCATCATGGCGCACATCGATGCCGGCAAGACCACCACCACCGAGCGCATCCTGTTCTACACGGGCGTCAACCACAAGCTCGGCGAGACGCACGACGGCGCCTCGACGACCGACTGGATGGAGCAGGAGAAGGAGCGCGGCATCACCATCACGTCGGCCGCGGTGACCTGCTTCTGGAACAAGAACCAGATCAACATCATCGACACCCCCGGACACGTCGACTTCACCGTCGAGGTGGAGCGTTCGCTCCGCGTGCTCGATGGTGCCGTCGCCGTCTTCGACGGCAAGGAGGGCGTCGAGCCCCAGTCCGAGACGGTGTGGCGCCAGGCCGACAAGTACAACGTGCCGCGCATCTGCTTCGTCAACAAGATGGACAAGCTCGGTGCCGACTTCTACTTCACGGTCGACACCATCGTCAGCCGCCTCGGTGCGAAGCCGCTGGTGCTGCAGCTGCCGATCGGCGCCGAGAACGACTTCATCGGCGTGGTCGACCTCATCGAGATGCGCGCCCTCGTGTGGCCCGGCGACGCCAAGGGCGACGTGACCATGGGCGCCAAGTACGAGGTGCAGGAGATCCCGGCCGACCTCAAGGAGAAGGCCGAGGAGTACCGCAACACGCTGCTCGAGACCGTCGCCGAGACGAGCGACGAGCTGCTCGAGAAGTACTTCGGGGGCGAGGAGCTGACGGTCGCCGAGATCAAGGGCGCGATCCGCAAGCTGGTCGTGAACTCCGAGATCTACCCGGTGCTCTGCGGGTCGGCGTTCAAGAACCGCGGCGTGCAGCCCATGCTCGACGCGGTCGTCGACTACCTCCCGTCGCCGCTCGACGTCCCCGCCATCGCGGGCCGCGACCCGCGCGACGAGGACAAGGTCATCGAGCGTCACCCCGACGCGAACGACCCCTTCGCAGCGCTCGCCTTCAAGGTCGCCGTGCACCCGTTCTTCGGGCGCCTCACCTACGTGCGCGTCTACTCGGGTCACCTCGACTCGGGCGCCCAGGTCATCAACTCGACCAAGGGCAAGAAGGAGCGCATCGGCAAGATCTTCCAGATGCACGCGAACAAGGAGAACCCGGTCGACTCGGTCACCGCGGGCAACATCTACGCGGTCATCGGCCTGAAGGACACGACCACGGGCGACACCCTGTGCGACCCCGACAACCCGGTCGTGCTCGAGTCGATGACCTTCCCCGAGCCCGTCATCGAGGTGGCCATCGAGCCGAAGACGAAGGCCGACCAGGAGAAGCTCGGCACCGCCATCCAGAAGCTCGCCGAGGAGGACCCCACCTTCCGCACCGAGCTCAACCAGGAGACCGGCCAGACGGTCATCAAGGGCATGGGCGAGCTGCACCTCGACATCCTCGTCGACCGCATGAAGCGGGAGTTCAAGGTCGAGGCCAACGTCGGCAAGCCGCAGGTGGCGTACCGCGAGACCATCAAGCGTCCCGTCGAGCGCCACGACTACACCCACAAGAAGCAGACGGGTGGTTCGGGCCAGTACGCGAAGATCCAGTTCGCGATCGAGCCCCTCGAGATCACGAGCGAGAAGACGTACGAGTTCGAGAACAAGGTCACGGGTGGCCGCGTTCCGCGCGAGTACATCCCCTCGGTCGACGCCGGCTTCCAGGACGCGATGCAGTACGGCATCCTGGCCGGCTACCCGATGGTCGGCGTCAAGGGCATCCTGCTCGACGGCGCGGCCCACGACGTCGACTCCTCGGAGATGGCGTTCAAGATCGCCGGTTCGATGGGCTTCAAGGAGGCCGCTCGCAAGGCCAACCCGGTCCTGCTCGAACCGCTCATGTCCGTCGAGGTGCGTACCCCTGAGGAATACATGGGCGACGTCATCGGCGACTTGAACTCACGTCGCGGTCAGATCCAGTCGATGGAGGATGCCGCCGGCGTGAAGGTCGTGCGTGCGCACGTCCCGCTCTCGGAGATGTTCGGATACATCGGCGACCTGCGGTCGAAGACCTCGGGCCGCGCGGTGTACTCGATGGAATTCGAGAGCTACGCGGAGGTCCCGAAGGCAGTCGCCGACGAGATCGTCCAGAAGAACAAGGGCGAGTGAGCTCCCCTCGTGGGTGCTCCGGCCCTGCCCGCACGGCCCGCCCGGGTCGCGTAACATAACAACACAACCCCGTAGCACACCGGTCGCAATCCAGCGCCCGGAGTTCCTACACGAGTCCTGAGGAGGACCCACAGTGGCTAAGGCCAAGTTCGAGCGGACCAAGCCGCACGTCAACATCGGCACGATCGGTCACGTCGACCACGGCAAGACGACGCTCACCGCCGCCATCTCGAAGGTGCTCGCCGACAAGTACCCGTCGGCCACCAACGTGCAGCGCGACTTCGCGTCGATCGACTCCGCTCCCGAGGAGCGCCAGCGCGGCATCACGATCAACATCTCGCACGTCGAGTACGAGACGCCGAAGCGCCACTACGCGCACGTCGACGCCCCGGGTCACGCCGACTACATCAAGAACATGATCACGGGCGCGGCCCAGATGGACGGTGCGATCCTCGTGGTCGCGGCGACCGACGGCCCCATGGCGCAGACGCGTGAGCACGTCCTGCTCGCCAAGCAGGTCGGCGTGCCCTACCTGCTCGTCGCGCTGAACAAGGCCGACATGGTCGACGACGAGGAGATCCTCGAGCTCGTCGAGCTCGAGGTGCGCGAGCTGCTCTCGAGCCAGGGCTTCCCCGGCGACGACGCACCGGTGGTTCGCGTCTCGGGCCTCAAGGCGCTCGAGGGCGACGAGAAGTGGGTCAACTCCGTTCTCGAGCTCATGGAGGCGGTCGACGAGTCGATCCCCGACCCGGTGCGCGACAAGGACAAGCCGTTCCTCATGCCCATCGAGGACGTCTTCACCATCACCGGTCGTGGCACGGTCGTCACGGGCCGCGCTGAGCGCGGCACGCTGAAGATCAACTCCGAGGTCGAGATCGTCGGCATCCGCCCGACGCAGAAGACCACCGTCACGGGCATCGAGATGTTCCACAAGCAGCTCGACGAGGCCTGGGCCGGCGAGAACTGCGGTCTCCTGCTCCGCGGCACCAAGCGCGAGGACGTCGAGCGCGGCCAGGTCGTCGTGCAGCCCGGCTCGGTCACCCCGCACACGAACTTCGAGGGCACCGCGTACATCCTCTCCAAGGAGGAGGGCGGGCGTCACAACCCGTTCTACGCGAACTACCGTCCGCAGTTCTACTTCCGCACCACCGACGTCACCGGCGTCATCACGCTGCCCGACGGCACCGAGATGGTCATGCCCGGCGACACCACCGACATGACGGTCGAGCTCATCCAGCCGATCGCCATGGAGGAGGGCCTCGGCTTCGCCATCCGCGAGGGTGGTCGCACCGTCGGCGCCGGTACGGTGACGAAGATCATCAAGTAACACTCTTCGCGCTTTCGGCGCGGAACCGACACGGGGTCGGACCTTCGGGTCCGGCCCCGTTTCGCACGCCTGCGGCGCCCGAGGCTGACGGATGTGACGCCAGGTTTCGCCCGCCCGGCAATCTGCTGTCAACCCCCGCCATCGTTTTCCGCGGCGGACCCCGGTCTGCGTACCCTCTTGGAGATGTCCTCATCTTCCGCCGCCGCACCGCGTGCCGCCGTGCGCCCCGAAATCCAGGCGCTCCGTGCCGTGGCGATCGGGTGCGTCGTGCTGTACCACTTCTGGCCGGCGGCGCTGCCGGCCGGTTTCGTCGGCGTCGACGTGTTCTTCGTCGTGTCGGGGTTCCTGATCACCGGGCTCCTGCTCCGCGACGCCGAACGCTTCGGGCGCGTGCGCCTGCGCGAGTTCTACGTTCGGCGCATCCGCCGCATCCTGCCCGCCGCAATGGTGGTGCTGACGGCGTGCGGCATCGCGACGCTGCTGTTCGTGCCGCGCATCGAGTGGCGGCCGTTCCTGCAACAGGTGCTCTCGAGCGCGCTGTACGTGCAGAACTGGCACCTGGCGCGCGACTCCCAGATCCCAGGCAGCGCCGATCTCGAGTCGACCCCCGTGCAGCATTTCTGGTCGCTGTCGGTCGAGGAGCAGTTCTACCTGCTCTGGCCGCTCCTCATCATCGGCGCCGTGTGGTTGGCGGCCCGGTTCGGCCGCACGCGTCCCGCCATGGCGGGTGCCGTGCTCGGCGCAGCGACGCTCGCCTCCTTCGTGCACTGCGTGCTCCTGACCGCACAGGATCACAACCTCGCCTACTTCTCGACCTTCGCTCGGGCGTGGGAGTTCGGGGTCGGCGGCCTGCTCGCGCTCGTGCCGGCGATGGCGGGGGAGCGCCTGCGGCGGACACGGGCGCTGGCGGCGTGGGTGGGCCTCGCCGCGGTCGCGGTGGCGGCCCGGACGTTCACCGACCATGCGCTCTTCCCCGGGGCGATCGCCCTCGTTCCGGTGCTCGGCACTGCGGCAGTCATCTGGGCCGGGATGCCGCGGGCCGCGCTCTCACTCGCGCCGGTGGCCGAGCTCCGGCCCGTGCAGTGGTTCGGCGACCTCTCGTACTCGCTCTACCTCTGGCACTGGCCCATCATCATGTTCACCCCGTACATCACGGGGCAGCCGAGCCACGCGCCGGTCATGGTCCTGCTCCTGGTGCTGTCGATCGTCGTCTCCGCCGCCTCGAAGCGCTGGATCGAGGATCCGTTCCGCCGTTCCGTGCCCCGCGAGCGGCTCCGGATGCCCCGCGCACGGCGCGCAGCCGTGGCATCCGTCGCGGCCATCTCGGCCGTGGTGCTGCTCACGTCGGGCGTGGCGGGCTATGCGATCGAGGAGCCGCACGGCGTGGCCTGCCAGCGGTCGGACGACCGCGAATGAGCGGCGGCCACGAGAACTGATCGGAGCCGGTCAGACCTCGTCCCCGTCGATGGTGGTCGGAAGCTCGACGACGCCCTCGATCGTTCGAGCCACGGTGCATCCCCTCCGGATGGCCTTCTCCATGATGGCGATCAGCTGATCGCGCTCGGCGGGATCCAAGGATGAGAGGTCGAGGAGGAACTCCTCGTCGATGCGGTGGTAGCGATTCGTCTCGCGCTCGGAGTGACCGTGCGCCCACACGGTGAGCGCGAAGTCATCGCCGAGGCGACGCGCGGCGACTCGGTCGGCGCTGAGGCCCGAGCACGAGATGAGCGCCAGCTTCAGGAGTTCGCCCGGGGTGAAGTGCACCCCCTCGAGCTCGGGACCGCCGACCCGCAGCGTGGCCCCGCGTTCGTTGAGTCCCTCGTACATGCGCGGGCCGACTCGGGTGACCGAGACGCTCCCCGGTCCGAGGCGGTCACTGACCTGGTGCGCGTGCTCGGCGGTCGGCTCGTCTGTCGTCGTCACGCCTTCGATTCCACCACGTTCGGCGCCCTTCGGGAGCCGGCTGCGATCCTGCTGTGAACCTTCGGCGGCGCGACACGCCCGGGTTGCACGAGCGTCCCGACTGTGGCAAACTCGTTGAGTTCAACATTTCGAACGGCGTGCCATGCTGCGTGCCGTTCGAATCACTGCCAGGCAGTGCATAGCCACCGCAGCTTTCGACATCCGCCGGGTTTCGAAGCTCCACGGGTCAGGCTAGGCCGCGGGCAGCAGAACGCACAACCGACCACCACTTCGAGCATGGGTCCACCATGCCCGTTTCGTGCGGGCGACACGCCCGGGCGCGGGGGTCGGCTGGGCTCGAAGGTCGAGCGTGTCGAGGTCACCGCGTCCGCGGGGTGGGTTCGACAGGCTCGATCACCGGCCTTTGACAGAAGAACAGTGGTGCTTCACACGGAGTAGCTACGCGGCGTCCAATGCCCTCGGAAGGGGTACGACGCCTTGACAGAGAGAGAGTTCGAGATGGCGGGACAGAAGATCCGCATTCGACTGAAGTCGTACGACCACGAGGTCATCGACACCTCGGCGCGCAAGATCGTCGACACGGTGACCCGCGCGGGTGCCACGGTCGTCGGCCCCGTGCCGCTTCCGACGGAGAAGAACGTGGTGTGCGTCATCCGTTCGCCCCACAAGTACAAGGACAGCCGCGAGCACTTCGAGATGCGCACCCACAAGCGCCTGATCGACATCGTGGACCCGACGCCCAAGGCCGTCGACTCGCTCATGCGCCTCGACCTGCCAGCCGACGTCAACATCGAGATCAAGCTCTGAGGTACCTGATGTCCACCGCTACCAAGAACGTGAAGGGTCTGCTCGGCACCAAGCTCGGCATGACCCAGGTCTGGGACGAGAACAACAAGCTCATCCCGGTCACCGTCATCGAGATCGCCCCCAACGTGGTCACTCAGCTCCGCACCGCCGAGAAGGACGGGTACGAGGCCGTGCAGATCGCCGCCGGTGCGATCGACCCGCGCAAGGTCAACCAGCCCGCGTCCGGGCACTTCAAGGCCGCCGGCGTGACGCCGCGTCGTCATCTCGCCGAGGTTCGCACCGCGGATGCCGCGAGCTACGAGCTCGGCCAGGAGCTCACGGTCGACGGCACCTTCGAGGCCGGCCAGCTCGTCGACGTCGTCGGCACGAGCAAGGGCAAGGGCTTCGCGGGTGTCATGAAGCGCCACAACTTCAAGGGCGTCTCCGCTTCGCACGGTGCCCACCGCAACCACCGCAAGCCCGGTTCGATCGGTGCTTCGTCGACCCCCAGCCGTGTCTTCAAGGGCATGCGCATGGCCGGTCGCATGGGTGGCGAGCGCGTGACCGTGCTGAACCTCCGCGTGCACGCCGTCGACGCCGAGAAGGGCCTGCTGCTCGTCAAGGGCGCCGTTCCCGGCACGCGCGGCCGTCTCGTATTCGTCCGCAACGCAGTGAAGGGGGCGTAGTCCATGGCTACCGCGACCAACACCATCGACACCCTCGACGTCACCGGCAAGAAGACCGGCACCGTCGAGCTGCCCGCCGAGCTCTTCGACGTGCAGACCAACGTGCCGCTGATCCACCAGGTGGTCGTCGCCCAGCTCGCTGCCGCGCGCCAGGGCACGCACAAGACCAAGACCCGCGCAGAGGTCTCCGGCGCCGGCCGCAAGCCCTTCAAGCAGAAGGGCACGGGTCGCGCCCGCCAGGGTTCGATCCGCGCGCCGCAGATGACCGGCGGTGGCATCGTCCACGGTCCGCAGCCGCGCGACTACTCGCAGCGCACTCCCAAGAAGATGATCGCCGCCGCACTGCTCGGCGCGCTCTCCGACCGCGCTCGCGGCGGCCGCATCCACGCCGTCGAGTCGTTCGTCGCCGGTGACGCACCGAAGACCCGCGACGCGGTCGCCCTGCTCGGTGCGATCGCCCCGGCGAAGCACTTCCTCGTGGTGCTCACCCGCGACGAGGAGCTCAGCGAGCTCGCGGTGCGCAACATCCCGACCGTGCACGTGCTGCCGGTCGACCAGCTCAACGCCTACGACGTGCTCGTCGCCGACGACATCGTCTTCAGCACGGCCGCGCTCGAGGCATTCGTCGCCGCGAAGTCGCCCAAGGCCGGCAACGCAGTGAAGGAAGAGGTCTCCGCATGAGCGCCGCGCAGAACAAGGACCCGCGCGACATCATCTTCGCGCCCGTCGTCTCGGAGAAGAGCTACGGCCTGATCGACGAGGGCAAGTACACGTTCATCGTGGACCCCCGCTCGAACAAGACCGAGATCAAGCTCGCCATCGAGAAGATCTTCAACGTGAAGGTCGCATCCATCAACACGCTCAACCGCCAGGGCAAGACCCGACGCACGCGGTTCGGCATCGGAAAGCGCAACGACACGAAGCGCGCGATCGTCACCCTCAAGTCCGGCTCGATCGACATCTTCACGGCTGTCGGCTAGGGAGCAGAGGTAACTCACCATGGCTATTCGCAAGTACAAGCCCACGACCCCGGGTCGTCGCGGTTCGTCGGTCGCCGACTTCGCCGAGATCACGCGCTCGACGCCCGAGAAGTCGCTGCTCCGCCCGCTGTCGAAGTCGGGCGGCCGCAACAACCAGGGCCGCATCACCACGCGTCATGTCGGTGGCGGCCACAAGCGCCAGTACCGCGTGATCGACTTCCGTCGCAACGACAAGGACGGCGTGCCCGCCAAGGTCGCGCACATCGAGTACGACCCGAACCGCACCGCGCGCATCGCGCTGCTGCACTTCGTGGACGGCACCAAGCGCTACATCCTGGCGCCTGAGAAGCTCAAGCAGGGCGACGCCGTCGAGTCGGGCCCGAGCGCCGACATCAAGCCCGGCAACAACCTGCCGCTGCGCAACATCCCCACCGGTACCGTGGTGCACGCCATCGAGCTCCGCCCCGGCGGCGGCGCGAAGCTGGCCCGCTCCGCCGGTGCCTCCGTCCGCCTCGTGGCGAAGGACGGCCCCTACGCACAGCTGCGCCTGCCCTCGGGCGAGATCCGCAACGTCGACGCCCGCTGCCGCGCGACCGTCGGCGAGGTGGGCAACGCCGAGCAGGCGAACATCAGCTGGGGCAAGGCCGGCCGCAAGCGCTGGAAGGGCGTCCGCCCGACCGTCCGCGGTGTCGCGATGAACCCGGTCGACCACCCGCACGGTGGTGGCGAGGGCAAGACCTCGGGCGGTCGCCACCCGGTCAGCCCCTGGGGCCAGGCCGAGGGACGCACGCGTCGCCCCAACAAGGAGAGCGACAAGCTCATCGTCCGTCGTCGCACCGTCGGCAAGAAGCGCTAGTAGGAGTAAGAGAAGATGCCGCGCAGTCTCAAGAAGGGCCCCTTCGTCGACGACCACCTGCTTCGCAAGGTCGTCACGCAGAACGAGGCCGGTTCCAAGAACGTCATCAAGACGTGGTCGCGTCGCTCGATGATCGTCCCCGCCATGCTGGGTCACACGATCGCCGTGCACGACGGCCGCAAGCACATCCCGGTGTTCGTCACCGAGACCATGGTGGGCCACAAGCTCGGAGAGTTCGCCCCCACCCGCACCTTCCGTGGACACGTGAAGGACGACAAGAAGGGCCGTCGCCGCTGACGCGGTGACGTGAAGGAGGAGAAGAAATGGTGGAGTCGATCGCACGCGTGCGACACATCCGCGTCACCCCCCAGAAGGCTCGTCGCGTCGTCAACCTGATCCGCGGCAAGCAGGCGCAGGAGGCGCTCGCCATCCTGAAGTTCGCGCCCCAGGGTGCGAGCGAGCCCGTGTACAAGCTCGTCGCCTCGGCCATCGCGAACGCTCGCGTCAAGGCCGACGCCACGAACACCTACCTGGACGAGCAGGACCTCTACATCAGCCGCGCATTCGTCGACGAGGGCACCACCCTCAAGCGATTCCAGCCGCGCGCGCAGGGTCGTGCCTTCCGCATCAACAAGCGAACGAGCCACATCACCGTCGTGCTCGCCACGCCCGAGGAGGGTACGAAGTAATGGGTCAGAAGGTCAACCCGTACGGCTTCCGTCTCGGCATCACCACCGACCACGTGTCGCGGTGGTTCTCCGACTCGACGAAGCCCGGACAGCGCTACGCAGACTACCTCGCCGAGGATGTCAAGATCCGTCGCCTGCTCCAGACGTCGCTCGACCGCGCCGGCGTGAGCCGCATCGAGATCGAGCGCACCCGCGACCGCGTCCGCGTCGACATCCACACGGCGCGCCCCGGAATCGTGATCGGCCGCCGCGGCGCCGAGGCCGAGCGCATCCGCGCCGACCTCGAGAAGCTCACCGGCAAGCAGATCCAGCTCAACATCCTCGAGGTGAAGAACCCCGAGGCCGACGCCCAGCTCGTCGCTCAGGGCATCGCCGAGCAGCTCTCCGCACGTGTGGCGTTCCGCCGCGCCATGCGCAAGGGCCTGCAGGGCGCGCAGCGCGCCGGCGCCAAGGGCGTCCGGATCCAGGTGTCGGGCCGCCTCGGCGGCGCCGAGATGAGCCGCTCCGAGTTCTACCGCGAGGGTCGGGTGCCGCTGCACACGCTCCGCGCGAACATCGACTACGGGTTCTACGAGGCGAAGACCACCTTCGGCCGCATCGGAGTGAAGGTCTGGATCTACAAGGGCGACATCACCAACAAGGAGCTCGCCCGCGAGCAGGCTTCGCAGAAGCCGTCGCGCGGCGACCGCAGTGACCGTCCCCGCCGTGCGCCCAAGGCGCAGGAGCCGGTGGCAGCAGGAGTTGAGGCATAACCATGTTGATTCCCCGTCGAGTCAAGTACCGCAAGCAGCACCACCCCGGCCGTTCCGGCCAGGCCTCCGGCGGCACGAAGGTCACCTTCGGCGAGTTCGGCATCCAGGCCCTGACGCCCGCCTACGTGACCAACCGCCAGATCGAGTCCGCTCGTATCGCGATGACCCGTCACATCAAGCGAGGCGGCAAGGTGTGGATCAACATCTACCCCGACCGTCCGCTCACGAAGAAGCCCGCCGAGACCCGCATGGGTTCCGGAAAGGGCTCGCCCGAGTGGTGGGTCGCCAACGTCAAGCCGGGTCGCGTCCTCTTCGAGGTCTCGGGTGTCTCCGAGGAACTCGCTCGTGAGGCGATGACCCGTGCCATCCACAAGCTGCCCCTCAAGGCACGCATCATCAAGCGCGAGGAGGGCGACGCATAATGGCCGTCGGAACCAAGGGGCTCGAGACCGTCGAGCTCGACACCTTCGAAGACGAGCGACTGATCGACGAGCTGAAGAAGGCCAAGGAGGAGCTGTTCAACCTGCGCTTCCAGTCGGCCACCGGCCAGCTCGAGAGCCACGGCCGCCTTCGTGCGGTCAAGCGCGACATCGCCCGCATCTACACGGTCATCCGTGAGCGTGAGCTCGGCATCCGTGCCACGCCCGCACCGGTCGAGGCTCCGGCCAAGGCCGAGAAGAAGACGAAGAAGGCCAAGGCCGAGGCTCCCGAGACGGATGCCGCTGCCGAAGCAGAGACGAAGGAGGCCTGATCATGGCTGAGACCGACCGCCAGGTTGAGCCTGCCGAAACCAAGGCTGCAACGCCCGAGGTCGCCGAGACGGCCTCGCAGCGCCCGTACCGCAAGGTGCGTCGCGGGTACGTCGTGAGCGACAAGATGCAGAAGACCATCGTCGTCGAGGTCGAGGACCGCGTGAAGCACCCGCTCTACGGCAAGGTCATCCGCCGCACCTCGAAGGTGAAGGCGCACGACGAGCAGAACACCGCCGGCATCGGCGACCTCGTCGTGATCGCCGAGACCCGCCCGCTGAGCGCGACCAAGCGGTGGCGCCTCGTCGAGATCGCGGAGAAGGCCAAGTAAGCCCCCGGCTTGCTCGGTAGAAGGAGTTCACAATGCTTCAGCAGGAATCACGAGTCAAGGTCGCCGACAACACCGGCGCCAAGGAGCTGCTCACGATCCGCGTCCTCGGGGGTTCGAAGCGCCGCTACGCCGGCCTCGGCGACACCATCGTCGCGACCGTCAAGGACGCCATCCCCGGCGGCAACGTCAAGAAGGGCGACGTCGTCAAGGCGGTCATCGTCCGCACCGTCAAGGAGACCCGTCGACCCGACGGCTCGTACATCAAGTTCGACGAGAACGCCGCGGTGATCCTCAAGAACGACGGCGACCCGCGCGGCACGCGCATCTTCGGGCCGGTCGGTCGCGAGCTGCGCGACCGCAAGTTCATGAAGATCATCTCGCTCGCACCGGAGGTTATCTAAGCCATGGCGAACATCAAGAAGGGCGATCTCGTCCAGGTGATCTCGGGCCGCAGCCAGGCCCGCGGTGGCGACCGCGGCAAGCAGGGCAAGGTCATCGAGGTCCTCGTCGACCAGAATCGCGTGGTCGTGCAGGGCGTGAACTTCGTCACCAAGCACGTGCGCGTCGGCCAGACGCAGCGCGGCACGAAGACGGGCGGCATCGAGACGCACGAGGCGCCCATCCACGTGTCGAACGTCGCGCTCGTCGACCCCGAGACCAAGAAGCCGACCCGTGTCGGCTTCCGCACCGAGACCGTGACGAAGGACGGCGTCGAGAAGACCGTCCGCGTCCGCTACGCCAAGAAGTCAGGTAAGGACCTGTAATGACCGACACCGCGACTGCCGCGCCGGCTGGCAAGATCCAGCCGCGCCTCAAGCAGAAGTACAAGAACGAGATCGCGAAGACCCTCACCGAGGAGCGCGGATACACCAACCCGCACCAGGTGCCCGGCCTCGTGAAGATCGTCGTGAACATGGGCGTCGGCGAGGCGGCCCGCGACGGCAAGGTCATCGACGGCGCCATCGCCGACCTGACCCGGATCACCGGCCAGAAGCCGCAGGTCACGAAGGCTCGCAAGTCCATCGCGCAGTTCAAGCTGCGCGAGGGCCAGCCGATCGGCGCGCACGTCACGCTGCGCGGTGACCGCATGTGGGAGTTCCTCGACCGCCTGCTGTCGCTGGCGCTGCCCCGCATCCGCGACTTCCGCGGGCTGTCGGACCAGCAGTTCGACGGCAGCGGCAACTACACCTTCGGCCTCGTGGAGCAGTCCGTGTTCCACGAGATCGACCAGGACAAGATCGACCGCGTCCGCGGCATGGACATCACCGTGGTGACCACCGCCAAAGACGACGACGAGGGCCGTGCGCTGCTGAGGCAGCTGGGCTTCCCGTTCCGGGCGAACGCGAACAACTGAATCTCCCGATGCCGCTCGGCCCTGCGCTCGTCGAAGGACCTTCGCGGCATCCACCAAGGTCCGGGCATCCGCCCGGGCCCTCCACCACAGGTCATCACTCGTGGAACGGGTGCTGAAACCTGGTGAACGTTAGGAAACATCCGTCATGACGATGACCGACCCGGTCGCTGACATGCTGACCCGCCTGCGCAACGCGAACTCGGCGTACCACGACACCGTGTCGATGCCGAACTCGAAGCTCAAGGCGCACATCGCCGAGATCCTCAGGAACGAGGGCTACATCGCCGGTTTCGAGGTCACCGACGCTCGCGTGGGCAAGACGCTCACCCTGCAGCTCAAGTTCGGTCCCAACCGCGAGCGCTCGATCGCGGGCATCAAGCGCGTCTCGAAGCCCGGCCTCCGCGTGTACGCGCGGTCGACCGAGATCCCCAAGGTGCTCGGCGGCCTCGGCGTCGCGATCCTGTCCACTTCCAGCGGTCTGCTCACCGACCGCCAGGCCGAGAAGAAGGGCGTGGGTGGGGAAGTCCTCGCCTACGTGTGGTAGTTCCATGTCACGAATCGGACGACTTCCCATCGACATCCCCGCCGGAGTCGACGTCAATGTCAACGGCTCCGCCGTCGTCGTCAAGGGGCCCAAGGGCGAGCTGTCGCTGACGGTGCCCTCGCCCATCGAGGTGAAGGTCGAAGACGGCCAGGTGCTCGTCACCCGTCCCGACGACGAGCGCGACTCGCGTTCGCGTCACGGCCTGACCCGTTCGCTCATCGCCAACCAGATCATCGGCGTCACGCAGGGCTACTCCAAGGCGCTCGAGATCGTCGGCACCGGGTATCGCGTCGCCCAGCGCGGCTCCTCGGTCGAGTTCGCACTCGGCTTCTCGCACCCCGTGACCGTCGAGCCGCCGGCGGGCATCACGCTGACCGTCGAGGGCAACAACCGGCTCACGGTCGCCGGCATCGACAAGCAGGCCGTCGGCGAGACCGCCGCCAACATCCGCAAGATCAAGAGGCCCGAGCCGTACAAGGGCAAGGGCATCCGCTACGCCGGCGAGGTCGTGCGTCGCAAGGCCGGAAAGGCTGGTAAGTAATCATGGCCGTGAAGAGCAAGTCGGCTGCGCGTTCGCGCCGCCACATCCGCCTCCGCAAGAAGATCGTCGGCACCGAGCAGCGTCCCCGGCTCGTGGTGACCCGTTCGACGCGCCACGTCTTCGTGCAGGTCGTCGACGACAGCAAGGGCCGCACGGTGGCCTCCGCGTCGACCATGGAGGCCGACCTCCGCGCGTTCGACGGCGACAAGACCGCCAAGGCCCGCAAGGTCGGCGAGCTCGTCGCCGAGCGCGCGAAGCAGGCCGGCATCGAGTCGGTCGTCTTCGACCGCGGTGGCAACAAGTACGCCGGGCGAGTCGCCGCCATCGCCGATGGCGCCCGAGAGGCGGGGCTGAGCCTGTGACTGACAACAAGAAGGAGAACGAGGTGGCTGCAGTGGCAGAGGCACCCGTGGAGACCGCCGCTTCGAGCGCGCCTCCCCAGAACGAGCCGCGCGAGGCCCGTCGTGGCAGCCGCGACCGTGGCCCGAGCCGCGACCGCGGTGGCCGTGACGCCGAGAAGAGCCAGTTCCTCGAGCGCGTCGTGACCATCAACCGTGTGTCGAAGGTCGTCAAGGGCGGCCGCCGATTCAGCTTCACGGCGCTCGTCGTCGTGGGCGACGGCAACGGGCTCGTCGGCGTCGGCTACGGCAAGGCGCGCGAGGTCCCGACCGCCATCTCGAAGGGCGTCGAGGAGGCGAAGAAGAACTTCTTCCGCGTGCCTCGTGTCGGCGCGACCATCCCGCACCCCGTGCAGGGTGAGGCCGCGGCCGGAGTCGTGCTGCTCCGCCCGGCATCCCCCGGTACCGGCGTCATCGCCGGCGGCCCGGTTCGTGCGGTGCTCGAGTGCGCCGGCATCCACGACGTGCTGAGCAAGTCGCTCGGCTCGTCGAACACCATCAACATCGTGCGCGCCACGGTCGAAGCCCTCTCGCAGCTCGAGGAGCCGCGTGCGGTCGCCGCACGTCGTGGTCTCGACTACGACGAGGTCGCCCCGGCCCGTCTGCTGCGCGCCGAGGCCCAGGCGGCGGATGCCGCAGCGGCAGCGAAGGCAGGTGCCTGATGGCCAAGCAGCTCAAGGTGACCCAGATCAAGTCCAAGGTCAGCGAGAAGCAGTACCAGCGCGACACGCTCCGCAGCCTCGGGCTGAAGCGCATCGGCGACTCGGTCGTTCGCGACGACACCCCGCAGAACCGTGGGTACGTCAAGACCGTCGCCCACCTCGTGAAGGTTGAGGAGATCGACTAATGGCTGAGAACGAGAAGAAGGCGGCTGAGGCCGCGGAGCCCGAGAAGGCTCCGAAGAAGGCTGCCGCGAAGCCGGCCGCCGAGAAGGCGGAGAAGGCTCCCGCGAAGAAGGCTCCGGCGAAGAAGGCCCCTGCCAAGGCTTCGGCGCCCACGGCCGACGACGCGAAGGCCGAGAAGGCCCCCGCCAAGCGGGCACCGGCGAAGAAGGCCGAGCAGGATGTCGCCAAGCGCGAGCCTGTGCTGAAGGTGCACCACCTTCGTCCGGCGCCCGGCGCCAAGAAGGACAAGACCCGCGTCGGACGCGGTGAGGGTTCGAAGGGCAAGACCGCCGGTCGCGGCACGAAGGGCTCGAAGGCCCGCAACACGATCCGTCCCGGTTTCGAGGGTGGCCAGCTTCCGTACCACATGCGTGCACCCAAGCTGCGCGGCTTCAAGAACCCGTTCCGGGTCGAGTACCAGGTGGTCAACCTGGGCAAGCTGGCCGAGCTCTATCCGCAGGGTGGCGACGTCACCGTCGCCGACCTCGTCGAGAAGGGTGCCGTGCGCAAGAACGAGCGCGTCAAGGTGCTCGGCGACGGGGACATCCAGGTGAAGCTCAACGTCGCGGTCGACAAGGTCTCGGGTTCCGCCGAGCAGAAGATCGTCGCCGCCGGCGGCTCGGTCAAGTAGGCCGGAAGCCCACCGCTTGTACGAGCCTGTCGGGACCTCGCGTATGATTCACGGGGGTCCCGACAGGCTCGAGCCGCATACGGACTGAGTCGAAGCAGCACGACCCGCTCCCACAGGAGCCACAGGAGGACGAGTGTTCAACGCCATCGGGCGGATCTTCCGCACCCCCGATCTTCGCCGCAAGATCGGTTTCACGCTGGGTATCGTGGCCCTGTTCCGGCTGGGATCATTCATTCCGGCGCCGTTCGTCGATTTCGCCAACGTGCAGACGTGCCTCGCGGCGAGCCAGAGCGCAACCGGCCTCTACCAGCTCGTGAACCTGTTCTCGGGCGGCGCGCTGCTCCAGCTCTCGATCTTCGCCCTCGGCATCATGCCCTACATCACGGCGTCGATCATCGTGCAGCTGCTTCGCGTCGTGATCCCGCACTTCGAGGCCCTCTACAAAGAGGGCCAGGCCGGACAGAGCCAGCTCACGCAGTACACGCGCTACCTCACCATCGCGCTCGGCGTGCTGCAGTCGACGACGCTCATCACGGTCGCCCGGTCGGGCGCGCTCTTCCCGTCGGCCGACCCCGCGTGCTCCCAGCTCATCTCGAACGACGCCTGGTACGCCATCCTCCTCATGGTCGTCACCATGACCGCGGGAACCGGTGTCATCATGTGGATGGGCGAGCTCATCACCGAGCGCGGCATCGGCAATGGCATGTCCCTGCTCATCTTCACGTCCATCGCGGCGACCTTCCCCGGGTCGCTCTGGGCGATCGGCCTGGCCCGCGGCTGGGACATCCTCGCGATCGTCGTCGCCATCGGCCTCCTCATCGTGCTCGCGGTGGTCTTCGTCGAGCAGTCGCAGCGGCGCATCCCGGTGCAGTACGCCAAGCGAATGGTCGGGCGGCGCACCTACGGCGGGAACAACACCTACATCCCGATCAAGGTCAACATGGCCGGCGTGATCCCGGTGATCTTCGCCTCTTCCCTGCTCTATCTGCCCGCGCTCATCGCGCAGTTCAACCAGCCGGCCGCCGGTGAGGAGCCGCAGCCGTGGGTCGTGTGGGTCACCAACAACCTCACGCAGGGCGACAGCCCGCTCTACGGGCTGCTGTACTTCCTGCTCATCGTGGGCTTCACCTACTTCTACGTCGCGATCACCTTCAACCCCGACGAGGTGTCCGAGAACATGAAGAAGTACGGCGGGTTCATCCCCGGCATCCGAGCCGGCCGCCCCACGGCCGAGTACCTCGACTACGTGCTGACCAGGGTCACGCTGCCCGGCTCGCTCTACCTCGGCCTCGTCGCGCTGATCCCGCTGATCGCCTTCGTGTGGGTCGGCGCCGACCAGAACTTCCCGTTCGGCGGCGCCTCGATCCTCATCATCGTGGGCGTCGGCCTCGAGACGGTCAAGCAGATCGACGCACAGCTCCAGCAGCGACACTACGAAGGCCTGCTCCGATGACGCACGGTGAGCCGCAGGGCGACGCCCGCTCCGCCCGGTTCCTCATCGTCGGGCCACAGGGCTCCGGCAAGGGCACCCAGGGTGTGCTCGTCGCCGAGGCGTTCGGCGTGCCGCAGATCGCCACGGGCGACATCTTCCGTGCGAACGTTGCCGGCGGCACCGAGCTCGGCAAGCGGGTCCAGGCGATCATCGAGTCGGGTGAGCTCGTGTCCGATGAGCTCACCAGTGAGCTCGTGCGCGACCGGTTGAGCCAGCCCGATGCCGCGGATGGCTTCCTCCTCGATGGATACCCGCGCAATCGCGGCCAGGCCGACGACCTCGACGCGTTCCTCTCGCGCCGCGGGGAGTCGCTCGACGCCGTGATCGAGCTGAACGTCCCGCGCGAGGTCAGCATCGAGCGCCTGCGTCAGCGGGCCATCGAGCAGGGCCGCACGGATGACACCGAAGAGGTCATCTCCAACCGCCTCGCGATCTACGAGCGCGAGACGGCACCGATCCTCGACCTCTACCGGACGTCGGGCCTCGTGGTCGAGATCGACGGCGTCGGAACGCTCGACGAGGTCACCGAACGCATCTTCGTCGCGCTCGCAGCACGTGGCCTGCGTCCACGCGAGCACGACAACGGCGACAACGGCGCTGCAGCCTGACGCCCGCGTGTTCCGTCGGTCCCTCTACAAGACCCCGGCCGAGCTTCGCTCGATGCGCGCCGCCGGGGCCGCGACGGCGGCGGCGCTCGCCGAGGCCCGCCGGCTGGTCGCCCCCGGGGTGACGCCGCTGGAGCTCGATGCCGCTGCCGAACGCGTCATCCGCAACCTCGGCGGACAGCCGAACTTCCAGCTCGTCCCGGGGTATCGGAATACGTTGTGCGTCTCCGTCGACGACGACGTCGTGCACGGCATCCCGGGCGACCGGGCGTTCCGCCCGGGCGACATCGTCTCGGTCGACGGTGGGGCCGAGGTCGGCGGGTGGAACGGTGACGCGGCGTTCACCGTCGTCCTCCCCGATCCCGATCGGCCCGGCGTCGTCCTCGCGCGGGAGGCGCTGTCGAACGTCACCGAGCAGGCCCTCTGGCACGGGATCGCGGCCCTCGCCGGTGCGCGGCACCTGAACGAGGTCGGTGCCGCCATCGAGGACTTCGTCGAAGCCCACGGCGACACGACGACGTACGGCATCCTCACCGACTACGTCGGGCACGGCATCGGACGCAGCATGCACGAGGAGCCGCCCGTGTTCAACTTCCGGGTCGACCGGAAGGGGCCGGCCGTGCGCCCCGGCCTCGTCGTCGCCATCGAGCCGATGATCGTCGCGGGCTCGATCGACACCTTCGTGCGCGACGACGACTGGACGGTCACCACCGCCGACGGCGCCGACGCGGCCCACTGGGAGCACTCCGTCGCGGTGCACGACGACGGCATCTGGGTGCTGACGGCCGAGGACGGCGGGGCCGCAGGGCTGGAGCCCCTGGGCGTGGTACCGGTGCCGATTCCCTGATCCTTCCCCGATCCCTCCGCCGCGACCCACCGGCTCGCGCCACGCTCACGTTGCGTGCGGCTCCATGAGGCGAGCGAGCTCCGCGAGAAGACCCGGGTAGTCCGTTGCCCCATCTACGAGTCGCTGCACGTTCTCGCGCTCCGAGAACGTCTCGACGAACTGGTCGAAGATCTCCTGGAACTCGCCGCGCCCGCTCTCGGCGAAGGCGATGAGCGCCACGACGTTCACCGGGGAGCCACCCCAGTCGATGGGCACCTCGTCGACGGCGATCGCGATCGCGGTGCGCCGTGCCGTCATCGTCATGGCATGCGGCACCGCGAGGTATTCGGTGAAGGCGGTCGACGAGAGCCGCTCTCGTTCGAGGGCGCCGTCGACGTAGGTGCGATCGATGACGCCCGCGGCGATCATCCGGTCGCCCAGCATCCGGATCGCCGCATCCCGATCGAGCCCGCGAAGGCCCCGGACGAACAGCTCGGGAGCGATGTACCCGGCGAGGGAGGTCGCGAGCCGCGCCCGCCGTCGCGCCCGCCGCACGTTCTCGACCTCGACGCGGATGCGCTCGAGGTCGGCCTCCGACGGAAACGGCGGGACGACGATGAGCCGGCCGACGGGTGACGACGGCGGCACGACCGCGACCACGACGTCGACGTCGTGGGCGTCGGTTCCGTCGCCGTGCTCGATCACCACGACCTCGTCGTCGACCGCCGACCGGACCCGCGCGGCGAAGGTCGTGTGGACGTCGTGGTAGGCCGGCACCGAGACGGCCAGGCGCACGACCTCACCGCGTGAGCGTCGCCTGTCGAGGAACGCGCCAACGTGCATCGCGATGTACGCGATCTCGTCGTCGTTCATGCCGATGTCCTCGGTGCGCGCGAGTTCGCCGGCGATGTAGACCGCCAGCTCGTAGATGAGGGGGTAGGCCGCCTTGATCGAGCTCGTGAGCGGATTCCGCGAGAAGCTCGACTCGCTCGCCCGGGCCACCAGGTTGTCGACATGGAGGGCGAGCCGATCGATGAAGTCGTCGTCGTCGAGGTCGATGAGGTACGCGGATGACGCGCTCGCCACGATCCGGCGCACGAGCGGCGCACTCGGCGAGGCCGTGCCGCCGGCGGCATCCGACTCGGCCGCGTCGCGAGTGCGGGTCGCGGCGCGCGTCTCGAGGAGCCGAGTGAGGTGCGCGAGATCGGCGGATGCGATCGCGGTGCCGAAGTGCTCGGCCACGAGCCGCGCGAGGAGCTCGGCGAGCGGGCCGCGATCGGGCTCGGGCGCCGCCGCCGGAGCCGGCATCGTCGGCCCGAGCGGATGGTCGGCCGACACGCGGTCGAGTGCGATCGCGATGTGCAGGAGCACGTCGTTGAGCCCGTACTCGTTCGGGGCGTAGCCGGTTTCGGCGAGTCCGGCGACGAGGGCCTCGCGGAAGCCGTCGACCCGGGGGAACGCGTCGCGAAGGGTGTCGATCTCGACCATCCCACGCGAGGACTCCTCGCGGAACAGTGCGCCGAGGAGCCGCCGACGCGCCGTCTCGGGACCCCGCAGCGTGACGCGGGAGCCATGCCGGGTGAGTGCCAATCCGGTGCCCTGCAGGCGCTCGCGTACGCGGGTGAGGTCGGCCTCGAAGGTCGAGTCGCTCACGTGGAGTGCCTCGGCCTCCTCGTGCACGTCGAGCCCCTCTTCGGCGTCGATGAGCGACCGGATGATGCGGACGGTCCGTGCGGCAGGCGAGGTCGACCGACGCGGCGACGCTCGGCGCGCCGCCCACGCGGCACGATCGAGACGGTAGCCGTTCGGTCCGGACTCGATGATCGTGCCATCGGCATTCGCCCGGGTCGCGTAGTTGCGGATCGTGCGCGGGGTCACTCCGAGTCGGGCTGCGAGTTCCGACGCGGTGGTCCACCCGTCGCCGCGCGCGAGCGATTCGACGAGTCGCTCCCACTTCTCGGTCATGCAGCTCCAGCTCTCGCGGCGCCACGCGACGCCGTGCGGTCGCAGCCCAGTCAACCATCGGTGGACGCCGGGATGATCGCGCGGGCGCGTTTCCGGGGGTGCGGAACGGATTCGGGTGGAGCCGGAGCGCACGGGACCAGCAGAATCGACTCGAACGCGGCGGGGGCCGCGGTCGGACGATCGATGAAGACCGGGCGACGCCCGCCGAGGAGGAATCGTGGTGCGCATCATCGTGGTCTGCGGTGCGGGCGCGTCGAGCACGTTCGTCGCCCACCGCATCCGCCGCGCCGCGTCACTTCGAGGCGTCGACGTCCGCGCCACCGCGACGAGCGAGGCGGGGCTCGAGCGGGCGCTCGCCGATGCCGACGTGCTCCTCGTCGGTGCCCACCTGAATGATCGGCTCGACGGTCTGCGCGAGCAGGCTGCTGCGGCATCCGTGCCGGTCGCGATACTGAGCGAATCGGCCGCCTCGGCCGGCGACGGCGAGGAGGCCCTCGACATCGCCCTCGGGTTCGCGGGAGCGGTGTCATGAGCCCGAACGCGCCGCGTGCCGCCCGATCGACGGGTGAGCCGGTGGGCTACGGTGAACTCGGGAACGGAAGCCAGCGACGGGAACCGGAATCATGGTGGAACGCACTGTTCGGATCGGATCGACCCACGGCCTGCACGCACGCCCGGCCAAGCTCTTCACCCAGGCGGTCGCCGCATCGGGGTCGTCGGTCACCATCGAGAAGACCGGTGGTTCGCCCGTCAACGCGGCGAGCATCCTCGCGGTCATCGCGCAGGGCATCGACCACGGCGACGAGGTCACGCTCGTCGTCGACGGCGGCGACGAGCAGGCGGTGCTCGATCGCCTCGTCGAGCTGCTCAGCACCGACCACGACGAGTAGCTCGCGGCATCCGTCACCCAGTCGACCGAATCGGGAGGGCGAGTGATGGAGATCAGGGGAACGGGCATCGGACAGGGTGTCGCCGTCGGGCCGGTCGTGCGCATGGCCGCGCCGTTGCCGGAGCCCGTCGACCGACCGAGCCATCTCGACCCCGAGCGTGAGGCCGAGCGCGCGAGAGCCTCGATGTCGGTCGTCGCGGCGGAGCTCGCCGATCGGGGGGCGAAGGCGGGCGGCGCGGCGCAGGACGTGCTCGAGGCGCAGGCGATGATGGCCGAGGATCCCAGCCTCATCGACGAGGTGACGAAGCTGCTCGCAACCGGCAAGACCGCCGAGCGGGCCGTCTACGAGGCCTTCGCCGCGTACCGCGACCTGCTGGCAGGCATGGGCGGGTACATGGGCGAGCGCGCCGCCGACCTCGACGACATCTCGCAGCGCGTCATCGCGCACCTCCAGAAGCTGCCGGCCCCCGGCGTGCCGAACCCGGGGTACCCGTTCGTGCTCGTCGCACGCGACCTGGCACCGGCCGACACGGCGATGCTCGACCTCGACCAGGTGCTCGGGCTGGTGACGGTCGACGGCGGGCCGACCTCGCACACCGCGATCCTCGCCCGCGAGAAGTCGATCGTCGCGGTGGTCGGGGCGACGGATGCCGCGAGCCTCGCCGACGGCGACATCGTCGTGGTCGACGCGGCCAACGACCTCGTGATCGCCCGGCCGAGCGACGCGCAGGTCGCCGACGCCGAGGCACGCATCGCCGAGCGGGCGGCCATGGAGGCGGCGCCGGTGACGCCCGGCGCGCTGGCCGACGGCACGCCCGTGCCGCTCCTTGCGAACCTGGGCTCGGCTGACGCCGCCGCCGAGGCGGTCAGGCTCGGCGCCGAGGGCGTGGGCCTGTTCCGCACCGAGTTCCTCTTCCTCGACGCGAACACCGCGCCCAGCGTGCGAGAGCAGCAGGAGCACTACACGCGCCTGCTCACGGCGTTCCCCGGCAGGAAGGTGGTCGTGCGCGTGCTCGATGCCGGTGCCGACAAGCCCCTCTCGTTCCTGAACGACGCCCCCGAGGACAACCCGGCGCTCGGGCTCCGCGGCATCCGCGCCCTTCGGCACTCCGAGGTGATCCTGCGCGAGCAGCTGACGGCCCTCGCGGCCGCGGATGCCGCGACCGACGCCGAGCTGTGGGTCATGGCCCCCATGGTCGCGACGGTCGACGAGACCCGCTACTTCACCACGCTCGCGAGGGAGCTCGGCATCAAGGTCGCGGGCGTGATGGTGGAGACCCCGTCCGCGGCGCTCATCGCCGACCGTATCCTCGGCGCCTGCGACTTCGCGTCGATCGGCACCAACGACCTGACGCAGTACACGATGGCCGCCGACCGGCTGCTCGGCACCGTCGCGAACCTGCAGGATTCGTGGCATCCGGCCGTGCTCCGCCTCATCGGCGAGGTCGGCGCAGCCGGCGCGGAGCTCGGCAAGCCGGTGGGCATCTGCGGCGAGGCTGCGGCCGATCCGCTGCTCGCCGTCGTGCTCGTCGGCCTCGGCGCCACGAGCCTGTCGATGTCCCCGTCCGCCCTCGCGGACGTGCGCGCATCACTCGCGCGCTACACCCTCGGCGACGCGAAGGCGATCGCCGAGTCAGCCCTCGCCGCCGACGGCGCGGCCGAGGCGAAGCAGGCGGCCCGTCGGGCCGCCGAATCCGCACCCACCGCCAGCGGCACCACGGTGTCGTGACCCACACCAGCACAGGAGGCAGCCATGACGACGACGTCAGCTGAGGCCAAGCGACCCGGGGGAGCCCGAGTCCACGTCCAGAGATTCGGAACCTTCCTCAGCGGCATGATCATGCCGAACATTCCCGCGCTCATCGCGTGGGGCATCTTCACCGCGTTCTTCATCGCCGTCGGGTGGACGCCGAACGCGGACCTCGCGACCATCGTCGGTCCGTTCATCCACTACCTGCTGCCGATCCTGATCGGCTACACGGGCGGCTCGATGGTCTACGGCATCCGCGGCGGCGTGGTCGGCAGCATCGCGACCTTCGGTGCGATCGCCGGATCCGACCTGCTGATCGCCCAGGTGAACGCGACCCTGCCCGAGGACAACCAGCTCGGCCAGATCCACATGTTCATCGGGGCGATGATCCTCGGCCCGCTCGCGGCGTGGACTATGAAGCGGATCGACTCGATCTGGGAGGGCAAGGTCCGGGCGGGCTTCGAGATGCTCGTGAACATGTTCTCGGCCGGCATCTGGGGCTTCGTCATGGCCATCGTCGGGTTCTACCCGGTCGCGTGGCTCGTGAACGGCATCATGAACGCCCTCTCGGGCGCCGTGAACTGGCTCGTCGAGACGAACCTGCTGCCACTGACCAGCGTCATCATCGAGCCGGCCAAGGTGCTGTTCCTGAACAATGCGATCAATCACGGCGTGCTCACCCCGCTGGGTCTCTCGGAGGCGGCCCAGGACGGCTCGTCGATCCTGTTCCTGCTCGAGGCGAACCCCGGCCCCGGCGTCGGCCTGCTGCTGGCGTTCACGTTCTTCGGCATCGGCGCGGCGAGGGCGTCGGCACCCGGGGCGGCCGTGATCCAGTTCTTCGGCGGCATCCACGAGGTGTACTTCCCGTTCGCCCTGATGAAGCCGATCCTGATCGTGGCGCTCATCGCGGGCGGCATGACCGGGGTCACCACGAACATGCTCCTCGGCGGCGCCCTCCGTGCACCCGCTGCGCCGGGCAGTATCATCGCGGTGATCGCGCAGACCGCGCCGGGGGCGTACTTGGCGGTCATCCTCTCGGTCGTCCTCTCGGCGGCGGTGACGTTCGCCATCTCGGCGGTCATCCTCCGCGCGTCACGGAAGCGCGACCTCGAGGCGATGGCCGTCACGGATGACGCCTTCGGCGCCGCGATCACCCAGACGGAGGCGGCCAAGGGCAAGACCTCCGATGCCCTTTCGAACCTGCGCGGCGGCGCCGCGACCCAGGCGGGAGGAGGCGGCGGTCCCGCGACCGGCACGATGAGGGAGATCAAGAACGTCGTGTTCGCCTGCGACGCCGGCATGGGATCATCCGCGATGGGCGCGAGCGTCCTGCGCAACAAGATCAACAAGGCGGGCATCGAGGATGTCACGGTCGTCAACAAGGCGATCGCGAACCTCGACTCGTCGGCCGATCTCGTGATCACGCAGAACCAGCTGACGGAACGGGCACGTCACCAGACGCCCGACGCCGTCCACATCTCGGTCGACAACTTCATGAACTCGCCGCGGTACGACGAGGTCGTCGAGTTGATCGAGGCGCAGAGGGAGGACCGCTGACGATCGCCACCGGATGACCCGCCGCCCGGGTCGCGACACCGCACTCGCTGCGACGTCCGCGGCCCGGGCGGTCGCGTCATCCGCTCACCCCCACCCGACCCGAATCCAGCACGGCCGACGAAGAAGGAGCATCACCCATGACCGACCAGATCCTGGCACCCGAGAACGTCCTGATCGTGCCGGGCGGCGCCACCCGCGACGAGGCGATCCGCGAGGCGGGGCGCGTGCTCGTCGAGGCGGGCGCCGTCGAGCCGTCGTACGTCGACTCCATGCTGGAACGCGAATCCACCGTCTCGACCTACATGGGGAACTGGCTGGCGATCCCGCATGGAACCAACGAGGCGAAGGACCTCATCAGGAAGTCCGCGCTCTCGCTGCTGCGGTACGAGCAGCCGATCGACTGGGGCGGCGAGCCGACGCGGTTCGTCGTCGGCATCGCGGGCCTCGGCGACGAGCATCTCGAGATCCTGTCGAAGATCGCCATCGTGTTCTCGGACGAGGACCAGGTGAACACGCTGCTCGCCGCCGGTTCGAGCGACGAGCTCCACGCCCTCCTCTCCGGGGTGAACGACGCGTGAAGGCCGTCCATTTCGGCGCGGGCAACATCGGCCGCGGCTTCGTGGGGCTCCTGCTCCACGAAGCCGGCTACGAGGTGGTGTTCGCCGACGTCGACGCCGAGCTCATCGATGCGCTCGCGGCATCCGGCCGGTACACGGTCCACGAGGTGGGGGAGGGCGCCCGCGACCGGGTCGTCGACGGATACCGCGCCATCGACAGCAGCACGGATGCCGCGGCGCTCCTCGACGAGCTGAAGACCGCCGATGTCGTCACCACGGCCGTCGGCCCGACGATCCTGCGGTTCATTGCGCCGCACCTCGTCATGGCCCTGCGCGAGCGCCTCGCGGATGCCCCGCCGCTCGCCATCATGGCGTGCGAGAACGCGATCAACGCGACCGACCGGCTCCGTGACGAGATGGCGTCGCTGTCGAGTCCCGAGGAGTGGCCGACGCTCGCCTCCCGAGCGGTGTTCGCCAACACCGCCGTCGATCGGATCGTCCCCGGACAGGCCGAGGCGGGGCTCGACGTCACCGTCGAGACGTTCTTCGAATGGGCGATCGAGGAGGCGCCGTTCGGGTCGCGCGTGCCGCAGATCCCAGGCGCGCACTTCGTCGCCGACCTCGCCCCGTACATCGAGCGGAAGCTCTTCACCGTGAACACCGGGCACGCCGCGACCGCCTACTTCGGCTTCGTCGCCGGGCACGAGCGGATCGCCGACGCCCTTGCCGATCCGACGGTCGCCGAGGCCGTCGAGCGTGCGCTTGGCGAGACCTCCGCGCTCATCGTGGCCAAGCACGACTTCACCGAGTCGGAACAACGGCAGTACCGCGCGACGATCCTCGAGCGGTTCCACAATCCCGAGCTGCCCGACACGGTCGAGCGGGTCGGACGCCAGCCGCTGCGCAAGCTCGGCCGTCATGAGCGGTTCGTGGGGCCCGCAGCCGAGCTGGCGGCGCGCGGGCTCGCCGTCGACGGGCTCCTCGGCGCCATCGGGGCTGCGCTGCGGTTCGACGTCCCGTCGGATCCCGAGAGCGTCGAGCTGCAGGAGCTGCTCCGGAGCCGTGACGCGCCGACGTTCGTCGACGACGTGACGGGCATCTCGGCGGGGCATCCGCTCGCCGACCGACTGGTCGAGGTCGTCGCGGCGAGACAGGTCGGCGACTGAGCGTCGCGCGGCCGCGCCGCTCGTGCGTGGCCGACCGGCGGCATCCGCGTCTCGACTGGCGAATCGCGCCCGAATCGCCTATAGTTGACCCTTGGTGTTTCTGCACGCCCGCTTCGGCATGCCCGATGGCCCCGCCAGACGGATCCGTCGTCGTGCGCAACATCATCGCACGACCAGCATCCCAAACCGCAAGCGATAGTGAGGCTATGGCCAAGAAAGACGGCGTCATCGAGATCGAAGGCTCGGTCATCGAGGCACTCCCGAACGCGATGTTCCGGGTGGAGCTCACGAACGGGCACAAGGTCCTCGCGCACATCTCAGGCAAGATGCGCCAGCACTACATCCGCATCCTCCCCGAGGACCGCGTGATCGTCGAGTTGAGCCCGTACGACCTGACGCGCGGCCGCATCGTCTACCGCTACAAGTGAGGCCTGCTGGAAAGTAACGGCCCGCGGCATCCCGTGGGTACGAGGACAGCGAGAACCAAGGAACAACTGTGAAGGTCAACCCCTCCGTCAAGCGCATCTGCGACAAGTGCAAGGTCATCCGCCGCCACGGCCGCGTCATGGTGATCTGCGAGAACCCGCGTCACAAGCAGCGTCAGGGCTGAACCGGAGGATGAGGCTGCGAAGCAGGCTCATCCGCAGGTTCAGGGTCGAGTAGCGCCGCGCGAAGCGCGACGCGTATCGAGATCCGAGTCGCACACACAACTGAACACCGCATCGGCAACGTCAGAACTCTTCACCGGTCTCGAGACGCGACTTCGTCGCTCCTCGACCCGCAGAGAGGGACACCTCGGGTCGGAGGCCCGGGCACCGGCGTTGCTCCACACCTCCACTTCGAATCAGGAGAAGCCACACATGGCACGTCTGGCAGGAGTCGACATCCCGCGCGAGAAGCGCGTGGAGATCGCACTGACCTACATCTACGGCGTCGGCCGCACGCGAGCGCTCATCACGCTCGCCGAGACCGGCATCGACGGCAACATCCGCGTGAGAGATCTGAGCGACGAGCAGCTCGTCGCCCTCCGCGACTACATCGAGGCCAACTTCAAGGTCGAGGGTGACCTCCGCCGCGAGGTGGCCGCCGACATCCGCCGCAAGGTTGAGATCGGATCGTACGAGGGCCTGCGCCACCGTCGCGGCCTCCCGGTCCGTGGTCAGCGCACCAAGACCAATGCTCGTACCCGCAAGGGCCCGAAGCGCACCGTCGCCGGCAAGAAGAAGGCCGGCCGCAAGTAACCGCTTGTCGCCAGATCTAGGAGATTTCACACATGGCAGCACCCAAGTCGGCTACTCGCAAGCCGCGCAAGAAGGAGAAGAAGAACGTCGCCGTGGGCCAGGCCCACATCAAGTCGACGTTCAACAACACGATCGTCTCGATCACCGACACCAACGGTGCCGTGATCAGCTGGGCCTCCTCGGGGGGCGTCGGCTTCAAGGGTTCGCGCAAGTCGACGCCGTTCGCCGCGCAGCTCGCCGCCGAGTCCGCTGCGCGCCAGGCGCAGGAGCACGGCATGAAGAAGGTCGACGTCTTCGTCAAGGGCCCCGGTTCGGGCCGTGAGACCGCGATCCGCTCCCTCCAGGCCGCGGGCCTCGAGGTCGGCAGCATCAACGACGTGACGCCCCAGGCGCACAACGGCTGCCGCCCGCCCAAGCGCCGCCGCGTCTAGTCCTCCGTTCCGGTGATCGAGTAGGCCGAAGGCCGTATCGAGTTCGGTCTCGATACGCGTCCGGCTACGCCGGGCGCTACTCGACCACCGGCGCCACGTTCTCTCACAACTCAAGATCCTCGTACCTCGCAGGTGTCATATAGCGGACACCCTGCCGAAAGGAATCAACAGTGCTGATCGCACAGCGCCCGACGCTCACCGAAGAGAACATCTCGGAGTTCCGTTCGCGTTTCGTGATCGAGCCCCTCGAGCCGGGCTTCGGTTACACCCTGGGCAACTCCCTCCGTCGCACCCTCCTCTCCTCCATCCCCGGCGCCGCCGTGACGAGCATCCGCATCGACGGCGTGCTGCACGAGTTCTCGACCGTCCCGGGCGTGAAGGAGGACGTGACCGAGATCATCCTCAACATCAAGAACCTCGTCGTCTCGAGCGAGCACGACGAGCCGATCACGGCCTATCTGCGCAAGCAGGGCGCCGGTGAGGTCACCGCGGCCGACATCTCCGCACCGGCCGGAGTCGAGGTGCACAACCCCGAACTCGTCATCGCGACGCTCAACGACTCCGCGAAGTTCGAGCTCGAGCTCACGATCGAGCGCGGCCGCGGCTACGTGTCGGCCAGCCAGAACCGCAACGAGTACTCCGAGGCCGGTCAGATCCCGGTCGACTCGATCTACTCGCCCGTGCTCAAGGTCACGTACCGCGTCGAGGCCACTCGTGCCGGTGAGCGCACCGACTTCGACCGCCTCGTGGTGGACGTCGAGACGAAGCCCGCCATCTCCCCGCGCGACGCCATCGCCTCGGCGGGTCGCACGCTGACCGAGCTGTTCGGGCTCGCGCGCGAGCTCAACGTCGCGGCCGAGGGCATCGAGATCGGCCCCGCGCCGGTCGACGCCGTGCTCTCCAGCGAGCTGTCCATCCCGATCGAAGACCTCGACCTTTCGGTTCGCAGCTACAACTGCCTGAAGCGCGAGGGCATCAACACGGTCTCCGAGCTCGTCGCCCTCTCGGAATCGCAGCTCATGAACATCCGGAACTTCGGGCAGAAGTCGGTGGATGAGGTCAAGGACAAGCTCACCGAGATGGGTCTCTCCCTGAAGGACTCCGTGCCCGGATTCGACGGCGCCCACTTCTACACGGGCTTCGACGACGAGAACTAGGCGCTCGCCCGCCACACCGACCCCCCACCACTGGAGATAACGAACCATGCCGAAGCCCAACAAGGGTCCCCGCCTCGGAGGCGGTCCCGCGCACGAGCGGCTCCTGCTCGCCAACCTCGCCGCCGCGCTCTACACGCACGAGCGGATCACCACCACCGAGACGAAGGCCAAGCGCCTGCGGCCCCTCGCCGAGCGCCTGATCACGTTCGCGAAGCGCGGCGACCTGCACGCCCGCCGTCGCGTGCTGTCGGTGATCGGCGACAAGTCGGTCGTGCACAAGCTGTTCACCGAGATCGCGCCGCAGGTGGCCGACCGTGAGGGCGGGTACACCCGCATCACGAAGATCGGCAACCGCAAGGGCGACAACGCGCCCATGGCGGTCATCGAGCTCGTGCTCGAGCCCGTGACCCCGAAGCAGCGCGCAGCCAAGCCGGCCGCCGCTCCCGCCGCCGACGAGGCCCCTGCAGCGGAGCCCGTGGCCGAGGAGACGCCCGAAGAGGTCGTCACCGAGGGCGAGGCCACGGTCGACGAGGCCGTCGGCGCCGAGGCGTCGGAGGAGTCGGCCGAGGCTCCGGTCGAGGAGCCTGCCGAGGCCAAGTAGCCGCAAGGACTCCGCGAGGGCCGCGCTGCATCTGCAGTGCGGCCCTCCTGCGTCCCAGGCGGTGCCCGGCCGTAGGCTGGTCGCATGCCAGGAACCGAGCCCTCCACCGACACGGATGCCGCGGCATCCGTCGTTCGAATCCGGCTCGGCATCGCCTACGACGGCACCGACTTCAGCGGCTGGAGCCGCCAGCCGGGGCTCCGCACCGTGCAGGGCGTGCTCGAGGACGCGCTCGCCACGCTCTTCCGGCGCACCGGCACCTCCCCTCGGCTCACGGTGGCGGGTCGCACCGACGCCGGCGTCCACGCCCTGGGCCAGGTGGCGCACGTCGATGTCGACGAGCACGCCCTCGCTGCGGTCGCGCGCCCGCGCCGCGGGCAGGACCCCGACCCCACGCGCGAGGCGGCCTTGGCGCGTCGACTCACGGGCATCCTCGGTGCCGACGCCGACGTGGTCGTCACCCACGCGGAGCGCGCGCCGGCGGGCTTCGATGCGAGATTCTCCGCGAGCTGGCGTCGCTACGAGTACCGGGTCGCCGATGCATCCGCCGTGCGTGATCCCCTCGAACGCCGTCGCACCGTCGCCTATCCCAGGCACCTCGACGACACGGCGATGGATGCCGCGGCCGTGTCGGTCGTGGGTCTGCACGACTTCGCCGCGTACTGCCGGCCACGCGAAGGCGCCACCACCATCCGAACCCTGCAGGCGTACCGGTGGACCCGTGACGACGACGGGGTGCTCGTCGCGACCCTGCAAGCCGACGCCTTCTGTCACTCGATGGTGCGGGCCCTCGTCGGTGCCTGCGTCGCGGTGGGGGAGGGGCGACTCGGTGTCGGCGACCCCGAGGCACTGCTGCACGCCGGGCAGCGCACCAGCGCATTCAAGGTGATGCCCGCCAAGGGACTCGTGCTCACCGAGGTCGGGTACCCCGACGACCATGAACTCGAGGCTCGGGCCGCCCAGACGCGGGCCCGCCGAGAATTGCACGCCGAAGGCATCGTCGGCTAAGCTACCTCTTTGGTGCCGCCAGTGCTGCTCTTGCGAGCCGGCCGAACGATGGCACCCGAAGATGAGCCCTCCACCGGGGCGTTCGAACGCATCGCGGGCGAACACCCCACCGGAGCGGGATTCACGAACCCCTCACTCGATCAGAAAGCAGCACTTCCGTGACGCGCACCTACACTCCCAAGTCGAACGAGATCCAGCGCGACTGGGTCGTCATCGACGCGACCGACATCGTCCTCGGTCGTCTCGCGAGCCACTCCGCAGCCCTGCTGCGCGGCAAGCACAAGCCGATCTTCGCGAACCACGTCGACACCGGCGACTTCGTGATCATCGTGAACGCCGACAAGGTGGCCCTCACCGGCCAGAAGCTCGAGAAGAAGAAGGCGTACCGTCACTCGGGCTACCCGGGTGGGCTGAAGGCCGTGGGCTACGCCGAGCTCCTCGAGAAGAACCCCGTCCGCGCCGTCGAGAAGGCGATCCGCGGCATGCTCCCGAAGAACTCGCTCGGGCGCCAGCAGCTGAAGAAGCTGAAGGTCTACGCCGGCCCCGAGCACCCGCACGCCGCGCAGCAGCCGAAGCCGTACACCCTCACCCAGGTCGCCCAGTAAGCCCGGCGCACTCGACCTTCTCGAACTAAGGATTCACAACCACCATGGCGAAGATCGCAGACCAGATCGACCAGGCTCCTGAGAGCTACACGACCGAGAGCGCGCCCGCGGCGGCTCCCGCCACTCCCCGTCCGGTGCTCAACGTGTCGGGCTCGGCCGTCGGCCGCCGCAAGCAGGCCATCGCCCGCGTGCGCGTCGTCCCCGGCGCCGGCACCATCACGGTGAACGGACGCGAGTTCGCGGACTACTTCCCGAACAAGCTGCACCAGCAGCTCATCACCGACCCGCTCACCGTGCTCGAGCTCGCGGGTTCGTACGACGTGATCGCCCGCATCACCGGCGGCGGGCCGTCGGGCCAGGCAGGCGCGCTGCGCCTCGCCGTCGCCCGTGCACTCAACGAGATCGACCGCGAGAACAACCGTCCGACCCTCAAGAAGGCCGGGTTCCTGACGCGCGACGCACGCGTGATCGAGCGCAAGAAGGCCGGCCTCAAGAAGGCCCGCAAGGCGCCCCAGTTCTCGAAGCGCTAAGCGCGAGCGTCTCACATGCCTCGGCTCTTCGGAACCGACGGGGTCCGGGGCCTGGCCAACCGTGAACTCACGGCTGACCTGGCCCTGGGCCTCGCCCAAGCAGCGGCTGCCGTCCTCACCCAGGGGCGTCACGCCGACGAGCTCCGGGCGGCAGGACGCCGCCCGACGGCGGTGGTCGCGCGCGATCCCCGCGTGTCCGGTGAGTTCCTCACCGCGGCCGTCTCGGCGGGTCTCGCCAGCTCCGGCGTCGACGTCCTCGACGCGGGAGTGCTTCCGACGCCCGCGACCGCGTTCCTCATCGACTCCATCGGCGCCGACTTCGGCGTCATGATCTCGGCGTCGCACAATCCCGCACCCGACAACGGCATCAAGTTCTTCTCGTTCGGCGGCACGAAGCTGCCCGATGTCGTCGAAGATCGCATCGAGGCGCACCTGGCCGGCGAGAAGCTCGCGCCGATCGGCGGCGGCGTCGGGCGCATCCGTCGCTTCTCCGACGCCGAGGACCGCTACGTCGTGCACCTGCTGAGCACGCTGCCGTACCTGCTCGACGGTCTGCACGTCGTGCTCGACTGCGCCCACGGCGCCGCGGCCGGTGTGTCGCCCGAGACGTTCCGCAACGCCGGCGCCGAGGTGACGGTCATCGGTGCCGATCCCGACGGCCTCAACATCAACGACGGCGTCGGGTCGACGCACCTCGAGCGGCTGCAGGCCGCCGTCGTCGAGCACGGCGCCGACCTCGGCATCGCCCATGACGGCGACGCCGACCGCTGCCTCGCGGTGGATGCCGACGGCAACGTGGTCGATGGCGACAAGATCATGGCCATCCTCGCCGTGTCGATGCACGAGCGCGGCACGCTCACCGACGACACGCTCGTCGTCACCGTGATGTCGAACCTCGGCCTGCGTCGCGCCATGGCCGAGCGCGGCATCCGCGTGATCGAGACGAAGGTGGGTGACCGCTACGTGCTCGAGGCGCTCTCGGCCAACGGCCTCGCCCTCGGCGGCGAGCAGTCGGGGCACGTCATCATGACGGAGTTCGCGACGACGGGTGACGGGGTGCTCACGGGCCTGCACCTGGCGGCCGAGATGGCTCGCACGGGCAAGACGCTCGCCGAGCTCGCGTCAGTGATGACGGTCTATCCGCAGGTGCTCGTGAACGTGCGTGACATCGACCACCATGCCCTCGGTGACGATGCCGAGATCGCCGCGGCCGTGTCGAGGGTCGAGGCCGAACTCGGTGATTCGGGCCGTGTGCTGCTTCGCCCCTCGGGCACCGAGCCGATGGTGCGGGTCATGGTCGAGGCATCCGAGCAGGCCATCGCGGAACGGCACGCTCAGGCGCTGGCCGCCGTCGTACGCGAACGGCTCGCGCGCTGACGATCCGAGTCACCCGATCCTGCCGAGGATCGGGCGACTCGATGACCTGAGCGACGGATGCCGCGGTGCACCGAGTTGCGGTGCTCGACGGCGGGCGACGCGAGCTCAGAGCTTGCGCAGCAGCACGCTCGACACCGTGTGGTCGGCGCCCTTTCGCAGCACGAGGGAGGCACGCGAGCGCGTCGGCCGGATGTTCTGCAGCAGGTTCGGCTCGTTGATGGCGTGCCAGATCTGGCGCGCGCGCTGACGCGCCTCGTCCTCGGTGAGGCTCGCGTAGCGGTGGAAGTACGAGCGCGGGTTCGAGAAGGCCCCGCGCTGCAGCTTCAGGAACCGCTCCTCGTACCACCGGGCGATGTCGCTCGTTCGCGCGTCGACGTAGATCGAGAAGTCGAACAGGTCGCTCACCGCGAGGCGGTGACCGGGGCCGGGCGGCTGCAGCACGTTGAGTCCCTCGAGGATGAGCACGTCGGGCCGACGGACCGTGATCTGGGCATCGGGCACGATGTCGTAGGCGAGGTGGGAGTAGAACGGCGCCCGAACCTCGGCAGCGCCCGCCTTCACCTCGCTGACGAACCGCAGCAGCGACCGGCGGTCGTACGACTCGGGGAAGCCCTTGCGCTCCATGAGACCGCGTCGCTCGAGCTCGGCATTGGGGAACAGGAACCCGTCGGTCGTGACGAGCTCGACCCGAGGCGTGTGCTCCCACCTGGCGAGGAGCTCGCGAAGCAGGCGCGCGATGGTGGACTTGCCGACCGCGACCGATCCGGCGACGCCGATCACGAACGGCGTGGGCTCGAACCGTTCGCGCAGGAACTCGCTCGTCACGGTGCGCAGCGCCTTGGTGCCGCCGACGTAGAGGTTCAGGAGACGGCTCAGCGGCAGGTACACCTCGGCGACCTCCTGGAGGTCGAGCGGCTCGCCGAGGCCCCGCAGCTGCACGATCTCGGTCTCGCGGAGCGGCGCCTCCATGGAGGGGGCGAGGGCAGCCCAGTTCGCCCGGCTGAGTTCGATGAACGGCGAGATCTGCGCGACGTGCGACGACGGGCTCTGCGGATCCAGCACCGTGTCAGTCTAGTGTTCCGCCTGGGCGGGCCCGCGGGGAGCGCAGTGCTCCCCGGGCGGGCCCGGGGGCGCCGGCGCATGCGGCAGTCGCCCAGTCGGGCGACACTAGAATCGCCTCCATGTGTGGAATTGTCGGATACGTCGGTGAGCGCAACAGCCTCGACGTGCTCATGGGCGGCCTGCGGCGCCTCGAATATCGCGGATACGACTCGGCCGGAGTCGCGATCGTCGACGACGACGGCGTCATCGAGACGGCGAAGCGCGCCGGCAAGCTCCAGGTGCTCGCCGATGACCTGGATGCATCTCCGCTGCACACCGGCACGACCGGCATCGGACACACCCGCTGGGCGACGCACGGCGGACCCACCGACCGCAATGCCCACCCCCACCTGGGTGACGAAGGCCGCCTGGCCCTCATCCACAACGGCATCATCGAGAACTTCGCCGAGCTGAAGGACGAACTGCTCGCCGAGGGCTACGAGTTCGAGAGCGAGACCGACACCGAGGTGGCGGCGGTGCTCCTCGGTCGCGAGTACCGCCGGACCGGCGACCTGCCCGAGGCGTTCCGCGACACGGTGTCGCGGCTCGACGGCGCGTTCACCCTGCTCGCCGTGCATCGTGACCAGCCGGGCCTCGTCGTCGGGGCGCGTCGCAACTCGCCGCTCGTCATCGGACTCGGCGACGGCGAGAACTTCCTCGGGTCGGATGTCGCGGCGTTCGTCGAGTACACGAAGCGGGCCGTGGCGATCGGGCAGGACCAGATCGTGACGATCACGGCCGACGACGTCGCGGTGACCGACTTCGCGGGTCGCCCGGTCGAGGTCGAGCCGTTCGAGGTCGCGTGGGACGCCTCGGCCGCCGAGAAGGGCGGCTGGTCCTCGTTCATGCGCAAGGAGGTCTCGGAGCAGCCCGAGGCCGTGGCGAACACCCTGCTCGGCCGCGTGGCCGACAACCAGGTCGTGATCCCCGAGCTCGCCGCATTCGGAGACGACGAGCTCCGCGGCATCCGTCGCATCACCGTGGTGGCCTGCGGTACGGCGGCCTACGCCGGCATGGTCGCGAAGTACGCCATCGAGCAGTGGGCGCGCGTGCCCGTCGAGGTCGAGCTCAGCCACGAGTTCCGCTATCGCGAGCCCGTGCTCGGCGACGACACCCTCGTCATCTCGATCAGCCAGTCCGGCGAGACCATGGACACGCTCATGGCGGTCAAGTACGCACGCGAGAACGGCGCACGCACGATCTCGATCTGCAACACCCAGGGCGCGACCATCCCGCGCGAATCCGATGCCGTGGTCTACACGCACGCCGGCCCCGAGGTCGCCGTGGCGTCGACGAAGGCGTTCGTCGCGCAGATCGCCGCCCTCTACCTGTTCGGCCTGCACCTGGCACGGGTCCGTGGCACGCTCGATGCCGAGCAGCTGGCCGATCAGCTCGCCGAGCTGCAGGCGGTGCCCGAGAAGCTCTCGACCGTGCTGGAGCAGGCCGACCGCGTCGGGCAGCTCGCGCACTGGATGGCCGACACGCGAGCGGTGCTCTTCCTCGGTCGCCACGTCGGCTTCCCCATCGCGATGGAGGGCGCCCTGAAGCTCAAGGAGCTCGCGTACATCCATGCCGAGGGCTTCGCCGCCGGTGAGCTGAAGCACGGCCCGATCGCGCTCATCGAGCCCGGCCAGCCCGTGTTCGTCGTCGTCCCCAGCCCTCGCGGCTCGGCGAACCTCCACCCGAAGGTCGTCTCCAACATCCAGGAGATCCGTGCGCGCGGCGCCCGGGTCATCGCGATCGCCGAGGCCGGAGACGCGGCCGTGCTGCCCTTCGCCGACGAGGTCATCCGGATCCCGCTCGCGGCACCCCTCTTCGAGCCCCTGCTCGCGGTGGTGCCCTTGCAGGTGTTCGCGATGGAGCTCGCCCAGGCGAAGGGCCTCGACGTCGACCAGCCGCGCAACCTCGCCAAGTCCGTGACGGTCGAGTGACGAGGGGCGGGCGACGTCGTGATCGTGGGGATCGGCATCGACGTGGTCGACATCCGGCGCTTCGAGCGTTCCATCGCCCGGACGCCGGCCCTCGTCGAGCGGTTGTTCGCTGAGAGCGAACGCGGCAGGCCGGCCCGGTCGCTCGCGGCCCGCTTCGCCGCGAAGGAGTCGCTCATCAAGGCGCTCGGCGGTCACGCGATCATCCGGTGGCATGAGATGCAGGTGGTGCAGGACGCCGAGGGCAACCCCGACTTCGAGCTGTCGGGCGGGCTCGCCGAGCACGTTCTCCGGCTCGGCATCCGCCACGTGCACCTCTCGATGAGCCACGACGCCGGCATCGCGAGTGCCTTCGTGGTGCTCGAGACCGAACGGACGCCGACGTGAACGACGTGGCGCCGCAGGGCGCCCGGGTAGACGCCGGCCACGCGGCATCCCGGCCGTTCCGAGAGGCCGTCATCGACCTCGACGCCATCCGCGAGAACGTCGCGGCGCTCACCCAGCAGGTGGCACCGGCGCGCACCATGGCGGTCGTGAAGGCCGACGCCTACGGCCACGGAGCGGGGCCGGTCGCCCGCGCTGCGCTCGCCGGTGGCGCCGCATGGCTCGGCGTCGCCGACCTCGACGAGGCGGTGGCGCTTCGCGATGCGGGCATCGAGGCACCGATCCTCGCGTGGCTGCACGATCCCGAGGCCGCCTTCGCCCGGGCGATCTCCCGCGAGGTCGAGCTCGGCGTCTCCTCGGTCGGCCAGCTGCGCTCGGTCGCGGATGCCGCGGCATCCGTCGGCCGTCGGGCCACCGTGCACCTCAAGATCGACACCGGGCTCAGCCGTAACGGGGTCCCTCCCGAGGACTGGCCCGACGCCGTCAGTGCGGCAGCGCGGTTCGAGCGCGATGGGCACCTGATCGTGCGCGGCGTGTTCACGCACCTCGCGAACACCTCCGATGAGGAGGACGCCGCGCAGCTCGCGGCGTTCACGCGCGCGTTCGCGGCGGCCACGGCGGCCGGACTGAACCCCGAGGTGCGCCACGTCGCGTCGACCGCCGCGGCCGTGCGCCACCCCGAGGCGCGCCTCGACCTCGTTCGCCTCGGCATCGGATGCTACGGCGTCTCGCCGTTCGGCGACGGCACGACCGCGGTCGACCTCGGCCTCCGGCCCGCGATGACCCTGCGCGCACGAGTGGCGGCCGTGCGTCGGATCGCCCCCGGCACCGGGGTCTCGTACGGACACGCCTGGCGGGCCGATCGTCCGACGACGCTGGCGCTCGTGCCCCTCGGCTACGCCGACGGCGTGCCGCGGCAGGCCTCGGACCGTGCCGAGGTCTGGCTCGCCGGCGCGCGCCGTCGCGTCGTGGGCCGCATCGCGATGGACCAGTTCCTCGTCGACGTGGGTGATGCCGCCGTGGCCGTGGGAGACGAGGTCGTGCTCTTCGGCGACCCGGCGACCGGCGCACCGACCGCCGACGACTGGGGCGCGGCCGCCGACACCATCGGCTACGAGATCGTCACGCGCATCGGCCCTCGGGTGCCGCGCACGTACGTCGGCGGCGACGGGTGATCCGGCTCGACGTCCCCGGCACGGCCGAGATGGAGGCGTTCGGCCGGGAGCTGGGCTCGCAGCTGCGCGCCGGCGACCTGGTCGTGCTCACCGGCCCGCTGGGTGCGGGCAAGACCACGCTGACACGCGGGATCGGCGCGGGCATGCGGGTGCGTGGCCCCGTGCAGAGCCCCACGTTCGTGCTCGCGCGAACGCACCCGAGTCTCGCCGACGGCCCGCCGCTCGTGCACGTCGACGCATACCGGCTCGGCGATGCGATGCTCCTCGACGACCTCGACCTCGACTTCGACCGCTCCGTGGTGGTCGTCGAGTGGGGCGCCGGCCTCGTCGACGACGTCAGCGATTCGCGGCTCGAGATCGTCATCGAGCGACCGAGGGGCGAGCACCTCGAGGCGATGGCGGATGCCGCGGCCGCGGACGACCTCGGCGGCGACGAGCCGCGCACGCTCGAGGTTCGCGGCTACGGGCCGCGCTGGGCCGGAAGCGTGTACGACGCACCCCAGTAGGCTTGATCCATGCTCCTCGCGATCGACACGTCGACGGGCACGAGTGTCTCAATCGTCGATCACGACGGCGCCGGCGGTGGGGTACGCTGCCTGGCCGAGACCGGAACCGACGACACGATGCGCCACGCCGAGGTGATCGGCGGCTTCATCCGCGATGCGCTCGCCACCGCCGACGTGCGGCCGGCGCAGCTGTCGGGCGTTGCGGCCGGCATGGGGCCCGGCCCGTTCACCGGCCTGCGGGTCGGGATCGCGGCGGCGCATGCGTTCGCGCTGGGAATCGGCCGCCCGTTCGTCCCCGTGGTCAGCCACGATGCCGTCGCGTGGTCCTGGTACGCCGACGGCGGCGAAGGCGCGCTCCAGGTCGTCACCGATGCGCGTCGTCGTGAGGTCGCGGTCTCCGAGTACGACGGCCTCGACGCCGACCGGCTTCCCGTGCGGCGCACCGGCCCAGGGCTCGCGCCCCGCGACGACGTCCCGCCCGCCCGGGGCATCCGCGTGGATGCCGCCCTCGTGCCGGCGAGCGCCGTCGGCATGCTCGCCGAGCTGGCGTTCGCGGCGGGCCGGTTGCCGCTCGCCGACGACGCGCCCATCTACCTCAGGGCTCCCGACGTGACGCTCGCCGAGCGCAAGCGGGTCCTGCGGTGAAGGCCACGGCGAGCGCAGCGAGTACGGAGCGCACACGGTGAGCGTCCTGATGCGGCGGGCGAAGGTCGAAGACCTCACCGCCATCATGCGCCTCGAACGCGAGACGTTCGTCGACGACGCATGGCCCGAGAACGCGATGCGGCGCGAGATCGAGAATCCGCACGGCTACTACCTCGTCGCGGTCGACGACGACGCCGACGATCCCGATGAGCGCCTGCTCGGGTACGCCGGCCTGCTCGCACCGAAGGACAGCGGTCAGGGCGACATCCAGACCATCGCCGTCGCGCCGTTCGCCAGGGGCATGGGTCTCGGCCGTGGCCTCATGCACGCGCTCATCACGCAGGCCCGCCGTCGGGGCGTCGCCGAGCTGTTCCTCGAGGTGCGCTCCGACAATCCCATCGCGCGCGCGCTCTACGAGTCGCTCGGCTTCGAACAGATCGGGATGCGTCCGCGGTACTACCGGGGCGGCATCGACGCCGTGCTGATGCGGCTCGAGGTGCCGGCGGCCATGACCCGGCCCGCGGCATCCGATGGAGGCGGCGCATGAACCGCGCTGCGCCCCTCGTGCTCGGCATCGAGACCTCCTGCGATGAGACCGGCGTGGGCATCGTGCGCGGCACCGAGCTGCTCGCGAACGTCATCGCGTCGTCGATGGAAGAGCACGCCCGGTTCGGAGGGGTCGTGCCCGAGGTCGCCGCACGCGCCCACCTCGAGGCCCTGGGCCCGACGATCGCCGCGGCCCTCGCCGACGCCGAGATCGAACTTCCCGACGTCGATGCCGTCGCGGTGACCAGCGGGCCCGGACTCGCGGGCGCGCTCATGGTGGGCGTGGGTGCGGCCAAGGCGCTGGCGCTCGCGCTCGACCGGCCGATCTACGCCGTGAACCATCTCGTCGGGCATGTCGGCGCCGACCTCCTCGACGACGAGGCACCGCTCGAGACGCCGACCGTCGCGCTGCTCGTCTCGGGCGGGCACACGTCGCTGCTGCTCGTGCGCGACCTCGTGGCCGACGTGGAACTGCTCGGCGAGACGATCGACGATGCGGCGGGCGAGGCGTTCGACAAGGTGGCCAGGCTGCTCGGCCTGCCCTACCCCGGCGGACCCGAGATCGACCGGGCAGCGCTCGGCGGCGATCCCGACGCGATCCGCTTCCCCCGCGGTCTCACCCAGCCGAAGGACCTGGCCGCGCACCGTTACGACTTCAGCTTCTCGGGACTGAAGACGGCCGTCGCACGCTGGGTCGAGCAACGGGAGGCGGCCGGCGAGCCGATCCCCCTGGCGGATGTCGCCGCGAGCTTCCGCGAGGCCGTCGTCGACGTGCTGGTGTCGAAGGCCGTCGGCGCGTGCGTCGACCTCGGCGTGCCGCGGCTCCTGCTCGGGGGTGGCGTGGTGGCGAACGCCCGGCTGCGTGAGGTGGCCGAGGAGCGAGCGGATGCCGCCGGCATCGCCCTGCGGGTTCCGCCGCTGTCGCTCTGCACCGACAACGGCGCGATGATCGCCGCGCTCGGCGCCCAGCTGATCATGGCCGGCCACGGGCCGTCCGACCTGGGATTCGGCGCGGACTCGACGCTTCCGGTCACCGACGTCCAAGGGTGACACGGCCGCTTCGAAGGCTGTGCACGTGATACGCACCGCGATAGTGTGAGCACGAAGAGCCGGATGTCGCTCAGAAGCGCATCCGTACCACCCGCCGCCTGACGCGACGGAGCATCCCATCCACAGCATCGAGGGAGAACGACCGTGACCGATCCCAATCGCCCCGACCAGCCGGGCACGCCCGTGCCGCCTCCGTCGGCACCGGGGTACAGCGCGCCCAACGCCGCACCGGCCTACGGGCAGACCGCGCCGGGCTACGGGCAGACCGCGCCGGGCTACGGGCAGCCCACCGGCACGAAGACCAACGTGCTCGCCATCGTCTCGCTCGTCGCGTCCATCTCGGGCTTCGTGATCCTGCCGTTCGTCGGCCCCATCGTCGGTGTCATCTGCGGCCACATCTCGCTGAGTCAGATCAAGAAGACCGGCGAACAGGGCCGCGGCATGGCCCTCGCCGGCCTCATCCTCGGGTATGTCGGCATTGCGCTCGCGATCATCGGCACGATCATCTTCTTCGCCGTCTTCGGCGCGCTGCTCGCGAACACCGACTTCACGACCACGTACTGAGCACTGACTGTCGACCCCTCTCACACGAAAGGCGAACGCCATGAGTGATCCCAGGAACCCCGACGAGCCGAGGGTGCCCGAGGAGCCCACCATTCCGACCGAGCCCGACCGGCCCGTCGTGCCGCCGGCACCAGAGGAGCCGACGGTGCCGTCGGAGCCAGAGCCGACCTTCCCGAGCCAGCCCGAGCCCGGTCCCGCGTATCCGACCGACCCACCTACGGCGCCCCCCGCCAGCCCGGGTACGGTGAACCGGGATACGTCGCTCCGGCGTACGGCACGTCGGCACCGGCGCGGCCGACCCCCGTCTTCAGCCTGATCTCGTTGATCGCGGGCATCGTCGGACTCGTCGGGTTCTTCGTGGTGTTCATCCCGATCGTGGGCGGCGTCATGCAGCTCATCATCCCGGCAGCCGCGGTGGTCCTCGGCTTCATCGGCCGCAAGCGTGAACCGGCCGCGAAGGGCATGTGGCTCACGGGCATCATCCTGGGCTTCGTCGGCCTCGCCATCGCCGTGCTCTCGATCATCTTCTGGAGCATCGCCTTCGCCAACATCCCGTTCTCCACCGACCCGACGTTCTAGGGGATCGATGTCCGACCGCGAGGGGGTCTCGCCCGACGGCGAGGCCCCCGACCGTTCCCCCGGTGCAGATCCCGCACCGGGGATCCCGCCGACGCAGCCGACGGCGCAGCCCGGCACGCAGCTGCCTCAGCCGCGAGATGCTTCCGCCGACGTCGATCCGTCGGCCCGCGAGTTCGACGTCCCCTTCGACACGGGCGAGCTGCACCGGCTGCCGACCGGCCAGCTCCTCATCGTGCACCGGCCCGACCAGGCGGGCGCGGCAGCCGACGCCGAGGAGGAGGACACGCAGCGACGCATCTACAGCTGGGTCGCCGCCATCGTCGGCACCATCGGCGCCATCGCGTCGCTCTTCGTCGGGTGGATGCTGCCGCTGTCGATCGCGGCGATCGTCTTCGGCGTGCTCGGGCTGCGACGCGAGGAGGAGGGACGCATGCTCGCCTTCGTCGGGATCGGCACGGGAATCACCGGTCTCGTCTTCTCGGCCGTGTGGATCGGCTACTACGCGATCGTCTTCGACGCGCTCCCGCGCTGACTCGAGGGGGTCGCACCGTGCCGGGGCCGGGGCCGAACGGGCCGCTATCCCAGTCGCTCGACGAGGAGCGCCACGTGCCGGCCCGATTCGCGCGTCAGGACGATCGTGGCGCTCTCATCGCCGCGCAGCTTGAGGCGGGTTCGGAGGGCCGCCGGATCGACGTCGACGCCGCGCTTCTTGATCTCGAGCGTGCCGACCCCCCGGGCATGGAGGGCCTGGCGCAACTGCCGTTCGTCGGCCGGCAGGTGCTCGAGCACGCGGAACCCGCGTGCGAAGGGTGATTCGAACTCCGTGTCGGTGGTCAGGTATGCGATGCCCGGGCTGAGCATCCATGCGCCGTTCGCCCGCGCGAGGTCGCCGATGAGGCGAGCTCGGATGACGGCACCGTCGGGTTCGTAGATGTAGTCGCCGATCGGGCCGACGGGGGCATCTTCGCTGTCGGCCGGCGCCGTGAGCTCGGCCGCGCTCTCGCCGCGCACGACGAGCGCGGCACGACCGACACCGGGCCGGGCCACCGCGCCCTGCCAGACGCCCAGCTCCAGGACGTCTCCGTCGACCGAGATCCACTGGGCCTCGGCCCCCGCCGGGATGACGCGGCGATCGGTGCCGGGACCGAGCTTCACGCCGACGGGCAGGCGATCGGCCAGCCCGAATGCGAAGTCGAGGCTGGGGGAGTACTCGGCGGCGTCCGCGATGCGACGTGTCGTGCCGCCCGCGGTCGTGCGGCGCGCCGGATCGAGGAAGGCGCCGCCGATGCCGCTGAGCGAGACGTCCTCGGCTCGTGCGTGCAGCACTCGGACGCGAGGGAAGGGCGTGAGGTTGTAGGCGGCGATGGCCGCGGTGATCTCGTCGGCCTCGACCGCCGTGACCTCGAGGTCGATCGCCGCGAGGGCGAGGGCGTCACCCCCGATGCCGCACCCGAGGTCGGCGACGTGCTCGATCCCGGCTCTCGCGTAACGGCCCGCATGCAGCGCCGCGACCCGCCGGCGGGTGGCCTGCTCGAGCCCCGCCTCGGTGAAGAGCATGCGCGAGGCGAACTCGCCGAACTTCGCCGCCGCTCGCGCCCGCAGCTTCGACTGGCTGAGCACGGTCGCGACGAGGCCGGGCGGATGCCCCTGACGGCGCAGGTCTGCCACGGTCTTCACCACGTCGGCCGTGGTATCCCATGCGGGGAGGCTGTCGAGGAGTCGGAGTCCCTCGGGCGAGAGGAGTTCGACGAGCTCGGCGCGGTCCACCCGGCAACGCTAGCATCGGCCCGATGGCGGTCGGCCGGAAGCCGAGCCTTCCAGGGCTGGCACTCACGTTGCACGAGTGCCAAATCGCCCCTAGACTCGATTTAGCACTCTCACAGTGAGGGTGCTAATCAGTCTTCATCAAGAAAGAGGTCAAACGTGTCGGTTTCCATCAAGCCGCTCGAGGATCGCATCGTCATCAAGCAGGTCGAGGCAGAGCAGACCACCGCGTCGGGTCTCGTGATCCCCGACACCGCCAAGGAGAAGCCGCAGGAAGGTGAGGTCGTGGCGGTCGGCCCCGGCCGCATCGACGACAACGGCAACCGCGTTCCGCTCGACGTGGCCGTCGGCGACCGGGTCCTGTACTCCAAGTACGGCGGCACCGAGGTGAAGTTCGGCGCAGACGAGTTCCTCGTCCTCTCCGCGCGCGACGTGCTCGCGGTCGTCGTCCGCTAGTCGACACGACATCGTTCCGAGGCCCGGACGCCCATGCGGCATCCGGGCCTCGTCGCGTCTCGTGCGGGGCGTAGTCTGAACCGGTGTCATCGCGTTCCGAAACCGACCTGCCCTCGGCCGGGCCCCGACACGCGCTGAGCCGCTCGGGCCTCGCATTCGCGGTCAGCGCGTACGGCCTCTGGGGATTCCTGCCGATCTACTTCATCGCGCTCGAACCCGCCGGCCCGATCGAGATCGTCGCATGGCGGGTGCTCCTCTCCCTCGTCTTCTGCGCGATCCTCATCGCGGCGACTCGCGCCTGGCGTCCGTTCGCGCTCCTCCTCCGTGATCGGCGGATCGTGCTCATCATGGGGCTGGCCGGGGCGCTCATCTTCATCAACTGGCAGACCTACGTGTTCGCGGCGCTCACGGGGCAGGTGGTCGAGGCCGCCCTCGGGTACTTCATCAACCCGATCGTCACCGTCTTCCTCGGGGTGCTGGTGCTGCGGGAGCGTCTCAACGCCACCCAGTGGACGGCGGTCGGCATCTCCATCGTCGCCGTCATCGTGCTCGGCGTCGGGTACGGGCAGCTGCCGTGGATCGCGCTCATCCTGGCGTTCTCGTTCGGTTTCTACGGCCTCATCAAGAAGCGGGTCGGTCCGCGGGTCGACGCCGTCGCCGGCCTCACGCTCGAGACGGCATGGCTGGCTCCACTCGCGGTCGCGCAGTTGGTGTTCGTCGCGATGACCACGGGCCTCACGATGGGCACGGTGAGCCCGTGGCACACGACGCTCCTGCTGCTCGCCGGTGCCGTCACGGCCGTGCCGCTGCTGCTGTTCGCCGCGGCATCCCGTCGCCTTCCGCTCGTCTACATGGGGTTCATCCAGTACTTCGCGCCGTTCATCCAGTTCTTGGTGGGCGTGGTGGTGCTGCAGGAGCCCATGCCGCTCGAGCGATGGATCGGGTTCGGCCTGGTCTGGGTGGCCCTGCTGGTGCTCACGTTCGATCTCGTTCGCGGCATGCGGACGTCTCGAAGGGCCGCGGCGGCGGAGCCGATCTGAGAAGTCGGCATGGCGCCCCCGAACGAGGGCCACGCAATCATCTGCTGCGATGACCCGCATGTGCGCTGATTCTGTGCGTCGGCTGGCACAACGGTGTCGGAGAGGTAACGATTCGTGCGGTGTTACACGGTTGTGACCGCAGCGACTTGTTTCCGATTGGGGCGGGCAATACTGTCAAACACACGGCGTCACCAGACGCTGATTTTGTGTACCAGTCCTTCAGTCCCAAGGAGCAACATGAGCGTATTCGCGAAGGCCACGGCCTCGCGCTCGGCTCGCGCAGCATGGACGGGGGTCGCCCTCGCCGGCGTCAGTGCCCTCCTCCTCACCGCGTGCAGCACGGGCGCCCCGGCCCCCGCCGAATCGGATGAACCGACCGAGGCCGCCGGCGACGCCCTGCCGATCGAGGCCGGCGAACGTGACCTCACCCTCAAGATCGGCACCCTGCTTCCGCAGAGCGGCAACCTCGCGTTCCTCGGACCGCCCGAGGAGGCAGGTGTTGCGGCCGCCGTCGAGGACGTCAACGATGCCGCCCAGGGAATCACCGTCGAAGCCGTCTACCGCGACTCGGGTGACACCACCACCGACATCGCGACCGTCTCGACCACCGACCTCCTCTCGCAGGATGTCGCGGCGATCGTCGGGGCGGCCTCGTCGGGTGTCTCCTTCACGGTCATCGACCAGATCACCGCGGCTGGTGTGGTGCAGTTCTCGCCGGCGAACACGTCGCCCGACTTCACCGATTACGACGACAACGATCTGTACTTCCGTACCGCTCCGTCCGACCTCCTGCAGGGTGAGGTGCTGGGCAACCAGATCGCCTCCGATGGCGCATCGACCCTCGGTCTCATCGTCATCAACGACCCCTACGGCACCGGCCTGGCCGAAGCGACCAAGGCGGCGTTCGAGGCGGCCGGCGGCGAAGTGGTCGCCGAAGAGCTCTACAACACCGGTGACTCGAACTTCGACGCACAGGTGGCCGCGATCACCGCGGCCAACCCCGACGCCGTCGCGGTCATCACCTTCGACGAGTCGAGGGTCATCGTCCCGGCCCTCGTGGGCGCGGGCCAGCCTGGTGACTCGCTCTACTTCGTCGACGGAAACCTGTTCAACTACACCGCGGACTTCGCACCCGGCCTGATCACCGGGTCGAAGGGCACCCTGCCCGGGCCGAAGCTGGAAGACGACTTCCGCGACCGCCTGCTCGCGGTCGACCCGGCACTGACCGAGTTCGCCTACGGCCCCGAGTCGTACGACGCGGTCATGCTCATCGCCCTAGCCGCGTACGCGGCGAACAGCGCAGACCCCGCTGACTTCGCTCCGTACATCCGGCAGGTCTCGGGTGGCACCGGCGACGGCGAGAAGGTCTCCACCTTCGCCGACGCCGCCGCGCTCCTCGCTGAGGGCCAGCAGATCGACTGGGACGGCCCCTCGGGCCCGATCACGCTCGACGAGGCCGGCGACCCCACCGAGGCGAGCATCGGTGTCTACGAGTACGCAGAGGACAACACGTTCTCGCGTATCAACTAGTACGCACCTCGCCTGGAAGGGCCCCGGCTCCGGCCGGGGCCCTTTCGCATGCCCGGTCTCCGGCCGGGGCCCTTTCGCGTGCCCGGCTCCGGCCGGGGCCCTTTCGCATGCCCGGTCTCCGGCCGGGGCCCTTTCGCGTGCCCGGTCTCCGTCCCCCGTCGCCCGTCCCTCTCCGTCGCCGTCCCCCGGTCCCCGGGACCCTCGCCACATCGTCGAGGGTGCCCGAAACGTCGCCGCCGCGCCGGTCGCCAGCGGCCGGAGACGTCGTTTCGAGCACACTCGGGGAACCGGCACGGCAATCGCCACGCGCGAGCCGACGTGCGAAGGCTCCTGAACGGTCGCGGGCGAAGCCGGATGGAATGACGAAGGGCGGATGCCGCGGCATCCGCCCCTTCGTGGACCGGGTTGCTCAGTCCTGGCCGAGCGTGCCCAGGTACAGGCCGATGACCTTCGGGTCGTTCAGCAGGTCGCGACCCGTTCCGGTGTAGGCATCACGGCCCTGGTCGAGCACGTAGCCGCGGTCGCAGATCTGCAGGCAGCGACGGGCGTTCTGCTCCACCATGATGGTCGTCACGCCCGCTCGGTTGATCTCCTTGACGCGCAGGAACGCCTCGTCCTGGCGGACCGGTGAGAGTCCGGCCGACGGCTCGTCGAGCAGCAGCACGTGGGGGCCCATCATGAGCGCTCGCGACATCGCGACCATCTGCCGCTCACCGCCCGACAGTGAGCCGGCGCGCTGGGTGAGTCGCTTGCCGAGCTCGGGGAAGATGTCGACGACGAACGCGAGCCGCTCCTTGAGCCCCTTGGGCTTCTGGAAGAGGCCCATCTCGAGGTTCTCCTGGATGGTCAGCGAGGGGAACACGTTGTTCGTCTGGGGGACGAATCCGACGCCCTTGGCGACGAGCTTGTTCGCCTTGAGGTTCGTGATCTCCTCGCCGTTGAGGCGGATCTTCCCCTCGCGCACCTTCACGAGCCCGAAGATCGCCTTCAGGAGGGTCGACTTGCCGGCACCGTTGGGGCCGATGATGCCGATCAGCTCACCCTGCCTCGCCACGAGCGAGCACGAGTTCAGGATGTTCACGCCTGGCAGGTAGCCCGCTGTGACGGTGTCGACCTCGACGACCGTGTCGGTCTCGGCTTCGAGCACCGCGCTGGCGGTGGGTTCACTGTTCGTCATCGATGAGCTCCTTCAACACCTCGACGTTCTCCGTGTCGGTCGCGCCGAGGTCGGTGTCGTGATGCGCACCGAGGTACGCGTCGATCACGGCCGGGTCCTCCATGACCGTGTGCGGATCGCCCTCTGCGACGATCCTGCCCTCGGCCATCACGATCACCCAGTCGGCGATGTGGCGCACCATGTGCATGTCGTGCTCGACGAAGAGCACCGTCATGCCCTGCGACTTGAGATCGAGGATGTGATCGAGGAGCGACTGCGTGAGGGCGGGGTTCACGCCCGCCATCGGCTCGTCGAGCATGACGAGGGTCGGGTCGCTCATGAGCGCTCGGGCCATCTCGAGGAGCTTGCGCTGTCCGCCCGAGAGGCTCGCCGCGTAATCCTCCTTCTTGGCGTCGAGCTTGAAACGCACGAGGAGTTCCTCGGCCTTGGCCTCGATCTCGTCCTCCTGCTTGCGCCAGACGAACGGCAGGATCGAACGGAACAGGCTCTCACCGGTCTGCCCCTTGGCACCCAGCTTCATGTTGTCCATGACGGTGAGCAGGCCGAGCGCCTTCGTGAGCTGGAAGGTGCGGATGAGCCCCATCCTGGCGACCCGATAGGCAGGCACGTGGGCGAGCGATCGACCGTCGAACTCCCACTTGCCCTCGTCGGGCTTGTCGAACCCCGTGAGCAGGTTGAAGAACGTGGTCTTGCCGGCACCGTTCGGGCCGATGAGGGCGGTGATGGCGCCACGCGGGATCTCGACGTGGTCGACATCGACCGCCGTGAGCCCCCCGAAGGTGCGCTTGACGCCGTCGGCGGTGAGGATCGGGTCGACCTTGCGGACGCCCGGCTCGGCTTCGCCGACGTGGAGGCCGGTGCTCTTGACCGGCTTGGCCGTGGGAGTGACGTTACTTGACAAAGGCCAGCTCCTTCTTGTTCCCGAAGATGCCCTGAGGCCTGAATATGACGATCAACATGATCGCGATGCCGACGAGGATGAACCGGAGCTGACCGGCCTGCACCTGCGTCATGAACGGGAACCAACCCACCTCGACCGCTCGGGCGACGAAGCCCGAGAAGAAGGACAGCAGCACCCAGAAGATCATCGATCCCACGATGGGTCCGAAGATCGTGGCGGCCCCGCCGAGCAGCAGGATCGCGTAGATGAAGAACGTGAGCGACGTCTGGTAGTTCGCCGGCACGACCGCGCGCGGCATGATGAAGATCATACCCGCGAACGTGCCGTAGACCCCACCGAGGATGAGGCTCTGCATCTTGTAGGAATAGACGTTCTTGCCCAATGCGCGCACCGCGTCCTCGTCCTCGCGGATGCCCTTGATGACGCGCCCCCAGGGGCTGCGCATGATGAGCCACGTGAGCAGTGCGAACAGCACCACGAGCGTCCAGCCGACGATGCGGATCCACCAGTCGAACGCGTTGTAGGTGAAGGGCCCGAACCCGTAGGTGCCCGGTGGGATCGGGTTGAGGGCGGCGAGACCGGTCTTGTAGCCCTGGAGGCCCGTCGCCGACCCGGTGATCGCGTCGAACGTGTTCGTCGTGAAGATGAGCCGCAGGATCTCGGCCGCGGCGATCGTCACGATCGCCAGGTAGTCGGCTCGCAGACGCAGGGTCGGGATACCGAGGATCAGGGCGAAGATCACGGATGCCCCGATCGCGACGAGCACGGCCGCCCACACCGGGAACCCGAAGCTCAGGGTGGAGATGGCGTATCCGTACGCACCGAGCGCCATGAAGCCCGCCTGACCGAAGTTCAGGAGGCCCGTGTAGCCGAAGTGGATGGCCAGGCCGAGTGCGGCCAGCGCATACGCGGCGGTCGTGGGGCTGATGAGCTCCTGTGCCGCGTTGGAGAAGATCGTAATCCAGTCGATCATGGTCGGTCCTCCTTAGCCGATTCTCTCGCGGCGACCGAGGATGCCCTGCGGTCGGAACAGCAGCACGACGATGAGCACGACGAGCGCCCCCACGTACTTCATGTCGGACGGGATCCAGAGGGTCGACATCTCGATGAACAGGCCCACGATGAGTGAGCCCACGAGCGCGCCGAACGCCGTGCCGAGTCCGCCGAGCACCACCGCCGCGAAGATCAGCAGCAGGATCTGGAAGCCCATGTCCCAGCTCACACCCGGGCGGAAGTACGCCCAGAGGACGCCGGCGAGGCCGGCGAGCGCCGCACCCGAGACCCAGACGATCCGGATGACCCGGTCGACGTCGATGCCGCTGGCGGCGGCGAGGCTGGCGTTGTCGGCGACTGCGCGCGTCGCCTTGCCGATGCGGGTGCGCAGCAGGAAGTAGGCGACCGCGACGAGCACGACGATGCTCGTCGTCATGCTCGCGATGTCGATCCACGACAGGGAGATGGGTCCGAGCTGGATGTCGGACGGAGCGGTGGCACCGGGCAGCTGCTGGGTGCCACCGCCGTAGATGAACTGGTACGTGTACCGAAGGGCCAGCGAGAGGCCGATGCTCACGATCATGAGGGGGATGAGGCCGACGCCTCGACGGCGCAGCGGTTTCCAGAGCCCCGCGTCGAGCACCCAGCCGAGGAGTGCGCTCAGCACGATGGCGATGGCGATCGCGATCCAGATCGGCAGGGCGAGGTCCACCCCGAAGGTCAGCACCATGAGGGCGCCGAACGTGACCATCTCGGCGTGCGCGAAGTTCGAGAGTCCGGTCGTGCCGAAGATGAGGGACAGCCCGATCGCGGCGAGCGCAAGAAGCAGGCCGAAGTTCAGCCCGTTGACGAGCCGGATGAGCACCTGGGCGAACAGCCCGGTCGTCTGGCGTTCACCCTCGCCGATGAAGAAGTTGACCGCCTTGATGCCGGTGAGCCCGAACTCCGCCTCCACGGTGGCGCCGCCCTCGGTGACGGCGACACCCTCGGGCAGGGTGTCCTCGTCGAGCGTGACCTCGTACGTGGCCCTCTCGGGCACTCCGATGCGCCACTTGCCCTCTGCGTCGGTCTCGGTCTCTGCCTCGAAGCCGTTGCCCTCGACGGTGATGCGAACGCCCTCGAGCGGTTCGTCCTCGAAGGTGACGTTGCCGGTGAAGAAGTTCTCGAACTCCTCCTCCTCAGCAGGCGCTGTCGGCTCCTCGGTCTGCTCTGCTGCCGGGGCCGGACTCACTTCCTCCGCCATCGCAGGGGACGCTGCGATGCCGGACAGGGTGAGTGCGGACAACAGGATTCCGAGGAGTATGAGCCACCTCCCGGGTGACCGTCGGGCGACTGTTTGAGTGGGTTCCACTGCACCTCCAAGGGCCGCGGCGGCTGATGGCCTCCGGTCCGGGTTTCTCTCGACGACGTCGTCGACAGTACGTGCCGATTATGTCTCATGTGTTTCGCACCTGCGCACAACGGCCCTCGATTGTTATCCGGGGAATGCCCGACACGCAAACTCGCTTAACATTTGGTAGGCCCGGCGAACCTCTCACTCGCTGGTCGCACCCACGATTCGGAACGAAGGGGAGACATGGATCACGCGGATCCGTTCGGACTCACAGGACTGACCTACGACGACGTCCTGCTGCTGCCAGGCCACACCGACGTGATCCCGAGCGAGGCGGATACGACCTCGCGCCTGACTCGTCGGATCGAGGTCTCGACTCCGCTGCTCTCGGCCGCGATGGACACCGTCACCGAGGCGCGAATGGCGATCGCCATGGCCAGGCAGGGCGGTATCGGCATCCTGCATCGCAATCTCTCCATCCAGGAGCAGGCCGACATGGTCGACCGGGTGAAGCGCAGCGAGTCGGGCATGATCTCGAACCCCGTGACGACCACCCCCGATGCCACCGTCGCCGAAGTCGACCAGCTCTGCGCGACCTACCGCGTCAGCGGCCTGCCCGTCGTCGACGGCGAGGGCGTCCTCGTCGGCATCATCACCAACCGGGACATGCGGTTCGTCTCCGATTTCGAGAAGCGCTCGACGTACGTGCGCGACGTCATGACGAGGATGCCGCTCATCACCGGCCACGTCGGCATGGACCTCGACGAGGCGATCGCCATCTTCGCCGAGAAGAAGATCGAGAAGCTTCCGCTCGTCGATGGGGCGGGCCGGCTCACCGGACTCATCACCGTGAAGGACTTCGACAAGTCCGAGCAGTACCCGAACGCCACGAAAGACGCCGAGGGGCGTCTCCGCGTCGGTGCGGCGATGGGATTCTTCGGTGACGCCTGGGAGCGCGCAGAGGCACTCCGTGACGCCGGCGTCGACGTGCTCGTCGTCGACACCGCCAATGGTGAGAGCGCCGGTGTGCTCGACATCATCCGACGCCTGAAGGCCGACCCGACGTTCGCCCACGTCGATGTGATCGGCGGCAACGTCGCGACCCGCGAGGGCGCGCAGGCGCTCGTCGACGCGGGCGCCGACGCCGTCAAGGTCGGCGTCGGACCGGGCTCGATCTGCACCACGCGCGTCGTCGCGGGCGTCGGCGTCCCCCAGATCACCGCCGTGTACGAGGCGTCGAAGGCCACGAAGCCGGCCGGAGTGCCGCTCATCGCCGACGGCGGCCTGCAGTACTCGGGCGACATCGCCAAGGCGCTCGTCGCAGGCGCCGACACCGTGATGCTCGGTTCCCTGCTCGCCGGCACGGCCGAGAGCCCGGGTGAGCTGGTGTTCCAGAACGGCAAGCAGTTCAAGACGTATCGCGGAATGGGTTCGCTCGGAGCCCTGCAGACGCGCGGCCAGAAGACGTCGTACTCGAAGGACCGGTACTTCCAGGCCGACGTCCCGTCCGACGAGAAGCTCATCCCCGAGGGGATCGAGGGGCAGGTGCCGTTCCGAGGCCCGGTCGCCGCGGTGGCGTACCAGCTCGTCGGTGGTCTTCGCCAGTCGATGTTCTACGTCGGCGCACGCACGATCTCCGAGTTGAAGGAGAAGGGCAGGTTCGTGCGGATCACGCCGGCCGGACTCAAGGAGTCGCACCCGCACGACGTGCAGTTCGTCGTCGAGGCACCGAACTACACCCGCTGATCGGGCGCCGAGCGAGGAGCAGCCCCGGGTGCACGCGGCTGATGCCGCGTCTCGATACGCGTCGCGCTGCTCGCGGCGCTACTCGACGACCGGGTCGTCGCGCTGCGCGCGGCGCTCCTCGACGACCGGTGGGCGCGCGGCGCTCCGCGACGACCGGGTGGGTCAGCGCGCCTCCGCGAGCCGCATCACCGCCTCCGCCAGCACCTCCGGCGTGCAGGCGAAGTTGAGTCTCGCGTGTCCCCGGCCGACGGATGCCCCGAAGTCGGGTCCGCTCGTGAGCGCGACCCTCGCGTGCTCGAGCGCGTAGACCGCGGGGTCGTCACCCCAGCCCAGCGCTGACAGGTCGAGCCACGCGAGGTAGGTGGCATCCGGCATCCGATAGCGGACGCCCGGCAGCTCGTCGGCGAGGAGGTCGGCGAGTAGGCGACGGTTGTCGTCGAGGCTCGCGAGCACGCCGTCGAGCCAGTGGCCGCTCTCGCGGAACGCAGCGACCGTGGCAATGGCGCCGAACTGGCTCATGCGCCACGAGACCTCCTCGGGCATCGCCGCACGTACCGCATCCCCGCGGGCACTCGCCGTGACGATGAGCGCGGCCTTCAGTCCGGCGATGTTGAACGCCTTGGTCGCCGCGGTGACGGCGACGCCCCACTCGCGCGCGGCATCCGACACCGTGAGGAACGGCGTGTACGGGCTCGCCGGTCGCGCGAGCGGGCCGTGGACCTCGTCGGCGACGATCGTGACGCCGAAGCGCGCGGCAAGATCGGCGAGCGCGGCGAGCTCGACCGGCGTCGGATTGATGCCGATGGGGTTGTGCGGGTTGCAGAGCACCATGGCGCGGGCACCGGCCGCGAAGGCGGCCTCCAGGCCCGCGAGGTCGAGCGACCAGCCCTCGTCGATGCCCCCGCGCATGGGCACCTCGACGACGGTGCCGCCGGCCTCCGCGACCAGGGCGGAGAACGGCGGATAGACGGGCGGTGTGATGACGATGCCGTCGCCGGGATCCGTGACGCGCCGCAGCACCTCGACGATGCCCATGCTCACGTCGGCCGTGCACGTGGTGCGGGCCGGGTCGACATCCCACCCGAGGCGTGCGGCGGCGAACGCCTGGAACGACTCGGCGACGTGGTGCCCGCCGGCCGCATACCCGGTGTCGGATCGCTCGATCGCCGCGTGCAGCGCGTGCGCGATGGGCTCCGCGAGCGGGTAGTCCATCTCGGCGACGGGTAGCGGTAGCACGTCGGGCGGGAACGCCCGCCACTTCGCGCTGGTGCGAGTGCGGAGGACGTCGATCGGGTCTGCGGCGATGCGTTGCATGCCTCCAGCTTGCCCTCCGTCGACAGGACCCCGAACACCGCAGGATGCGAGGTGGCGACGGATCCCCCGCAGCGGTAGTCTGAACGGCTGCCTCAGCGCGCCGCGGCGGATGTCGCGAATCGAACGGATCCACCATGGGCTTCATCGACGTCAACGGCGTCTCCTTCTCCCTGCCCGACGGGCGCCCGCTGCTCGCCGACCTCGCCTTCCGCGTGACGGAGGGGAAGACGACCGCGCTCATCGGCGCGAATGGCGCGGGCAAGTCGACCCTGCTCCGGATCATCCGGGGCGACCTCCGCCCCGACGAGGGCAGCGTGCAGGTCGAGGGCGGCCTCGGGGTCATGGACCAGTTCGTCGGCACCGGGCGCACGGCTCCCGTGGCGGAGGAGACGGTGGCGGGGCTGCTCGTGTCGGTGGCGCCGAGGCGCATCCGAGAGGCGGCGCTCGAGCTCGAGGCATCCGAGAACGCACTCATCGAGCGCGATGACAACGAGACCCAGATGCGGTACGCGTCGGCGCTCGCCGAGTACGCGGAAGCCGGCGGCTACGAGCAGGAGGTGGTGTGGGACCACTGCACCGTCACAGCCCTCGGCATCCCGTTCGAGCGCGCGAAGTGGCGCGACCTCGCCAGCCTTTCGGGTGGCGAGCAGAAGCGCCTCGCCCTCGAGGCGCTGCTGCGCGGGCCCGAGCAGGTGCTGCTGCTCGACGAGCCCGACAACTCGCTGGACGTGCCGGGCAAGCGCTGGCTCGAGGCGCAGCTCCGGGCGACGCCCAAGACCGTGCTGCTCGTGTCGCACGACCGCGAACTGCTCGCCCGAGCCGCCGACCGCATCGTGACGCTCGAGCTCGGGGCCGCGGGCAACACCGCGTGGGTGCACGGCGGCAGCTTCGAGGGCTACCACGAGGCTCGCGAGGCGCGCTTCGCCCGGCTCGACGAGCTGCGCCGCCGCTGGGACGAGCAGCACGCCGCGCTGAAGACGCTCGTCGCGACCCTGAAGGTGAAGGCGACGTACAACGACGGCATGGCATCCCGATACCAAGCTGCCGTGACGCGCCTGCGCAGGTTCGAGGATGCGGGGCCGCCCGAGGAGCGCCCGCCCGACAAGGCCGTGTCCATGCGACTGCGCGGATCGCGCACGGGCAAGCGCGCCGTGGTGTGCGAGCGGCTCGAGCTCACCGGTCTCATGCGCCCGTTCGACCTCGAGGTCTGGTACGGCGACCGCGTGGCGGTGCTCGGGTCGAACGGCTCGGGCAAGTCGCACTTCCTGCGGCTGCTCGCCGGCGGCGGCACGGAACCCGATCGCCTGCTCGGGCATGTGACCACCGTCGGCGAGACCCTCGCCCGCGTGCCGCACGAGGGCCGAGCCGTGCTGGGTGCGCGCGTCGTGCCGGGATGGTTCGCGCAGAACCACGAGCACCCCGAGTTCGTCGGACGCACACTCCTCGACATCCTGCATCGGGGCGATGCAGATCGCGAGGGCATGGCGCGCGAGGCGGCGAGCTCGGCGCTCGACCGGTACGGGCTCGCGGGCTCCGCGCTGCAGCGCTTCGAATCGCTGTCGGGCGGCCAGCAGGCGCGGCTGCAGATCCTGCTGCTCGAGCTCTCGGGCGCGACGCTGCTGCTGCTCGACGAGCCCACCGACAATCTCGACCTCGTCTCGGCCGAGGCGCTCGAGGACGCGCTCGAACGGTTCGACGGCACGGTGCTCGCGGTCACGCACGACCGCTGGTTCACGCGCAGCTTCGACCGGTTCCTCGTGTTCCGCTCCAACGGCGAGGTCGTCGAGACCGACGCGCCCGTCTGGGACGAGGCACGCGTCGTCCGCGCTCGCTGAGTCGCAGTCCGTGGAGGGCACGGTTCGGTAGGGTTGACGGGTGACCCAGGAGATCGAGATCGGCCGCTCGAAGCGGGGCCAGCGCGTCTATGCCTTCGACGACATCGCCATCGTTCCGAGCCGTCGCACCCGCGACCCCGAAGACGTCTCGATCGCCTGGTCGATCGATGCGTACCAGTTCGACATCCCCTTCCTGGCCGCGCCCATGGACTCGGTCGTCTCGCCGCAGACGGCCATCATGATGGGCCGACTCGGCGGTGTCGGCGTGCTCGATCTCGAGGGGCTCTGGACCCGCTATGAAGACCCCGAGCCGGTGCTCGCCGAGATCCGCAACCTCTCGTCCGACCGGGCGACCGAGCGTATGCAGCAGCTCTACTCGGAGCCGGTCAAGCCCGACCTCGTAACGGCTCGACTCGCCGAGATCCGCGCCGCGGGCGTCACCGTGGCGGGGGCCCTCTCGCCGCAGCGCACGCAGGAGCTCTACGAGACCGTGGTCGCGGCGGGCGTCGACCTGTTCGTCATCCGCGGCACCACGGTCTCTGCCGAGCACGTCTCGAAGAACCAGGAGCCGCTGAACCTCAAGAAGTTCATCTACGAGCTCGACGTGCCGGTCATCGTCGGCGGCGCGGCGACGTACACGGCGGCGCTGCACCTCATGCGCACCGGAGCTGCGGGCGTGCTCGTCGGCTTCGGCGGAGGGGCTGCATCGACCACTCGCCCGACCCTGGGCATCCACGCCGCGATGGCCACGGCGGTGGCGGATGTCGCTGGAGCGCGCCGTGACTACCTCGACGAGTCGGGGGGTCGCTACGTGCATGTCATCGCCGACGGCGGCGTGGGCAAGTCGGGCGACATCGTCAAGGCGATCGCCTGCGGCGCCGACGCGGTCATGCTGGGCGCCGCGCTGGCACGCGCGACGGACGCTCCCGGCGGTGGCTACCACTGGGGCCCCGAGGCGCATCACTCGAAGCTCCCTCGCGGGCAGCGCGTGCAGGTCGGGCAGGTCGCCTCGCTCGAGGAGGTGCTGTACGGGCCGGCCCCCGCCGCCGACGGGACTGCGAACCTCGTCGGCGCCCTGCGACGCTCGATGGCGACCACCGGGTACTCCGACCTGAAGGAGTTCCAGCGCGTCGAGGTCGTCGTCGCGCCCTACCCCGGCGCGTAGCACCGACCGGAGGCCGAGCCTCCCGATCACCTCCGAACCGAGCGCAGCAGCCCGCGAGCGATCGGAGGTCGGGTAGCGTTGAAGGCGATCGCGCGGCCATGCCCAGTGGCCGCGGAAACGGGGTTACGACGATGGCCAAGCAGAGGTCGGTGACGCGTTCGACGAAGCTCGGATCCGAGGAACGAGCGGCCGCGATCGCTCGTCTCAAGGAGAAGGAGCTCGACATCGTCGTGGTGGGCGGCGGCATCGTCGGCACCGGCGCCGCGCTCGATGCCGTCACGCGCGGCCTGTCGACCGGGCTGCTCGAGGCCCGCGACTGGGCGTCGGGCACGTCGAGCCGATCCTCGAAACTCGTGCACGGCGGCATCCGGTACCTGGAACAGCTCGACTTCCGCCTCGTGCGCGAGGCGCTCATCGAGCGAGGGCTGCTGCTCCAGCGCATCGCACCGCACCTCGTGAAGCCCGTGCGGTTCCTCTACCCCCTGAAGAAGCGGTTCTTCGAGCGCCTCTACATCGGCGCCGGCATGCTGCTCTACGACATCTTCAGCTACACGGGCGGCCGCCCGCCCGGCGTGCCGCACCACCGTCACCTGTCGAAGCGGCAGGTGCTACGGGCCATCCCGTCGCTCTCGCCCGACGCGCTCGTCGGCGGCGCCACGTACTACGACGCGCAGGTCGACGACGCCAGGTACGTCGCGAGCCTCGCGCGCACCGCGAGCTTCTACGGTGCGCACGTCGCGAGCCGCGTCAAGGTCGAGGGCTTCCTGAAGGTGGGCGAGCGGGTGGTCGGCGTGAAGGCCCACGACCTGCAGACCGACGAGCACTTCGAGGTGCGGGCCAAGCAGGTCGTGAACGCGACCGGCGTCTGGACCGACGACACCCAGCGCATGGTGGGCGAGCGCGGCACGTTCAAGGTGCGTGCCTCGAAGGGCATCCACCTCGTGGTGCCGCGCGATCGCATCCAGTCGGCCATGGGCATGATCTTCCGCACCGAGAAGAGCGTGCTCTTCATCATCCCGTGGGGGCGGCACTGGCTCATCGGCACCACCGACACCGACTGGAACCTCGACAAGGCGCATCCGGCCGCGACCGCCGCCGACATCGACTACCTGCTCGAGCACGTCAACTCGGTCATGCGCGTGCCCCTCACGCGCGAAGACGTCGAGGGCGTGTTCGCGGGACTGCGGCCCCTGCTCGCGGGTGAGAGCGACCAGACCTCGAAGCTGTCACGCGAGCACATCGTCGCGCACACGGTGCCCGGACTCGTCGTCGTGGCCGGCGGCAAGTGGACGACCTACCGCGTGATGGCGAAGGACGCCATCGACGCGGCCGCCGACGCACTCGACGGCAAGGTTCCCCCGTCGACCACACAGGACATCCCGCTCCTCGGCGCCGAGGGCTACCAGGCAGCCTGGAACAAGCGCGGCAAGATCGCCCGCGCGTTCGGCGTGCACAAGGTGCGCATCGAGCACCTCCTGACCCGCTACGGCACCATGACCGATGAGCTCCTCGCCCTGATCCGCGAGGACCCCGAGCTCGGCGAGCCGCTCCCGGGCGCCGATGACTACCTCGCCGCCGAGGTCGTGTACGCGGCATCCCACGAGGGAGCGCTGCACCTCGACGACGTGCTCGCCCGTCGCACGCGCATCTCGATCGAGGCGTGGGACCGAGGCGTCTCCGCGGCACCCGTCGCGGCGAAGCTCATGGGCCGTGTGCTCGGCTGGGATGCCGACCGCGAGGCGCTCGAGGTCGAACGGTACCTGCAGCGCGTGGCCGCCGAGCGCGCATCGCAGGAGCAGCCCGACGACGAATCGGCCGACCGGGCGCGGCTGGAGGCGCCCGACATCGTCAAGGTCGACTGAACCGGGGCCGATAGACTTGACCGCGACGCACTCGAGACCGAGGAGTCCGCGCACATGATCGAGGTCCGCCGGGTGGATCTGCCCGGAGTCGGTGTCCTGCACTCCTTCGTGACCCGCGACAACCGCGAGATCTCCGTCGTCGTGCAGCGCACCGGCCAGAGCGACCTCATCGTGCGTCCCGAAGACGACGACGACGAGGCCAAGGCGACGACGGCACGGCTCGAACCCGACGAGGCCCGCACCCTCGCCGAGCTCCTCGGCGGAACGCGCATCACCGAATCGATCGCCGACCTCGACGCCATGCCCGGGGTGCCGATCGGCTGGGTCGCCGTCGATCCCGGCGACCGCATCGACGGACGCGAGCTCGGCTCGGTCGAGGCGCTCAACGATTCCGCGGTCACCGTCGTGGCGGTGGTGCGTGGCGACGAGGTGCAGGTGACGCCCCCGCCCAGCTTCCGCATCCAGGCGGGCGACATGCTCGTCGCCGCGGGGGCGCCCGACCGCATCGCCGAGGCGTTCCGTGCCGCTGGTCACCCGGGTCCCGAAGCCGAAGAGCCCGGGGCCTGATGCTGAAGATGATGCTGCGCCCCCGGTGGGTGCTCGCGCTGCTGCTTGCCCTCGCCGTTGCGGCCGGGTTCGCCCTGCTCGGCCAGTGGCAGCTCGACCGGGCGATCGAGCAGGCGGTGGTCGACGAACGGCCGACCGAGGAGGTGCGGCCGCTCGGCGAGGTCGCGCAACCCGACGGATTCACCACGCAGGCCGCCACGGGGCAGCGGGTCGAGGTCGCCGGTTCATTCGTCCGGGGTGACACGGTCATCGTCGAGGGCCGACTGAACGAGGGCGAGACCGGGTACTGGGTGGTCGCCCACTTCGAGGTCTCGGATGCCGCACCGGGCGGCCTGCCCGTCGCCCTCGGCTGGGCGCGCGACGCCGACACCGCACGCGAGGCCGCCGTCCGCTTCGACGCCGGCGCGGGCGGCGAGACCGACGTGGTGGGGCGCTTCCTGCCGAGCGAGGCTCCGGTGCTGCCCGGCGAGGGCGACGATCCGTTCGCCATGCAGACGGTCGCCGTGGCGCAGCTCATCAACGTCTGGGCCGACTTCGACGATCGGCCCGTGTACTTCGGATACGTCACGTCGACCGAACCCGCGGCGGGACTCGAAGCCATCTCGTCACCACCGCCCGAGGCATCGGTGGAACTCAACTGGCTCAACGTCTTCTACGCCGTCGAGTGGGTCGTGTTCGCGGGGTTCGCGGTGTTCCTGTGGTACCGGCTCGTGCGTGATGCGGTCGAGCGCGAGCGCGACGAGGCGGAGGCCGAGACGGCGGGAACGCCGCAGGGCTGACCGGACCCGTTCCGCCTGGGGCGAACCCCGCCCGCACGCACGCGCGGCAGGCGCATGATCGTGGTGTGGACGATGTGGTGGATCCCCTCGACGCCTACTCGACGGTGGTCACGCGGGTCGCGAGCACGGTGCTGCCGAGTGTCGCGAGCCTTGCGGTGCGCTCGTCACGTGGTGGCGGCGCCGGCAGTGCGAGCGTCATCTCCGACGACGGAGTGCTGCTGACGAGCGCGCACGTCGTCGCCGGAGCGCGATCGGCCGAGGCGACGTTCGGAGACGGCACCTCCGCGAGCGTCGACGTGATCGGCCGCGACGTGCTCTCCGACCTCGCCGTCCTCCGGGCACAGGGGCCGGTGCCGCCGCCGGTGCTGTTCGGCGACGCGGCCGGCCTTCGGGTCGGGCAGCTCGTCGTGGCGCTCGGCAATCCGATGGGCCTCGCGGGCAGCGTGACCGCCGGCATCGTCTCGAACCTCGGCCGATCGCTGCCGACCGCGTCGGGCCGCGTCATCGATGAGGTGATCCAGACGGATGCCGCGCTGAATCCCGGGAACTCGGGCGGCGTGCTCGCCGACGGCGCGGGCCGGATGGTGGGCGTCAACACCGCCGTCGCCGGGATCGGACTCGGACTCGCGGTACCCATCAACCGAGCCACGCGCGACATCATCGCCACGCTCACGCGCTCCGGCCGCGTGCGCCGTGCCTGGCTCGGCATCGTCGGCGCGAAGGTGCAACTCGCCCCCGAGCTGGCGGCGAGGATCGGATCCCCGACCGGACTGCAGGTGGCGGGAGTCGCACGCGACAGTCCGGCGGAGCTCGCCGGGATCCACCGCGGCGACATCGTGGTCTCACTCGACGGCAACGACGTGGTCACGTCGACGTCGATCCAGCGGCTCATGGTCGAGGATGCGATCGACCGCCAGGTCGAGATGACCGTCTGGCGCAATGGCGCGCTCGTCGACGTGTTCGTGGTGCCTCGCGAACTCGTCGATGCGTGAACGCGGGCCCTCGCCGTCACGCCGACACGTAGACTTGACGCATGCCCCTCGAGCCGAAACCCGCCGATCTGCCGCGCATTCGCGGGGCGCTCCGCTTCTACCAGGTCGCCTCGATCATCACCGGCGTACTGCTGCTCGCGCTCTGCGCCGAGATGCTGATGAAGTACGCGTTCGGCCTCGAACTCGAGCTCGGTGGTCCGCAGGGCTTCCTCGCCTTCGTCCCGAGCGACACGGTCACGGCGGTGAACCTCTCGACCGGCATCCTGATCGTGCACGGCTGGTTCTATGTCGTGTACCTCTTCAGCGACTTCCGTCTCTGGAGCCTGATGCGCTGGCCGTTCGGCCGGTTCATCCTCATCGCCCTCGGCGGGGTCATCCCGTTCCTGTCGTTCTTCCTCGAGGTGCGGATCGCGCGCGAGGTGCGCGCCTACCTCGAGCGGCGCGAGGCCGAGGTCGCGAACGTGGCTCGGCCGGCCGAAGCGGAGGCTCAGCCGTGAGCGATCTGGGTCAGTCCACCGATCTGGGTCAGTCCACCGAGCTGGGTCAGTCCACCGAGCTGGGTCAGTCCACCGAGCAGGAGCAGCTGACCGAGCAGCGCCCCGTGCTCGTCGTCGACTTCGGCGCGCAGTACGCGCAGCTCATCGCGCGACGCGTGCGCGAGGCATCCGTCTATTCCGAGATCGTGCCGCACACCATCACCGTTGACGAGGTGCGCGCGAAGAACCCCGTGGGCATCGTGCTGTCCGGCGGGCCGTCGTCGGTGTACGAGCCGGGCGCGCCGGCACTCGACGAGGGCATCCTGCGGCTCGGCGTGCCGACCCTCGGCATCTGCTACGGGTTCCAGGTGATGGCGCAGCAGCTGGGCGGCGAGGTGGCGCACACCGGGCACCGGGAGTACGGCTCGACCGCGGTCACGGTGCGCACCGACGACGAGAACGCCCTCCTCGGGGGCCAGCCCGAGCACCAGACCGTGTGGATGAGCCACGGCGACTCGGTCGCGGTCGCACCGCAGGGCTTCGAGGTGTTGGCATCGACCGCCACCACCCCGGTCGCGGCCTTCGCCAGCGATGAGCAGGGCATCTACGGCGTGCAATGGCATCCCGAGGTGAGGCACTCGCCGTACGGACAGGACGTCATCGAGAACTTCCTGCACCGGGCGGCGGGCATCCCCGCCGACTGGAACCCCGGCAACGTCATCGCCGAGCAGGTGGCGCGCATCCGCGAGCAGGTCGGCTCGGCGCGCGTCATCGCGGGCCTGTCGGGTGGTGTCGACTCGGCCGTCGCCGCCGCGCTCGTGCACGAGGCCGTCGGCGACCAGCTCGTGTGCGTGTTCGTCGACCACGGCCTGCTGCGCAAGGACGAGCGTCGCCAGGTCGAGGAGGACTACGTCGCGGCGACCGGTATCCGGCTCGTGACCGTTGATGCGGTCGACACCTTCCTCGACGCCCTCGCCGGGGTGACCGATCCCGAGGAGAAGCGCAAGATCATCGGGCGCGAGTTCATCCGCGCCTTCGAGCGCGCCGAGCGCGACCTCGTCGCCGAGGCATCCGCCGACGGGCAGCCGATCCGCTTCCTCGTGCAGGGCACGCTCTATCCCGACGTCGTCGAATCGGGGGGCGGCACCGGCACCGCGAACATCAAGAGCCACCACAATGTCGGCGGCCTGCCCGAAGACCTGCAGTTCGAGCTCGTCGAGCCGCTGCGCACGCTCTTCAAGGACGAGGTGCGCGCCATCGGTCGCGAGCTCGGGCTGCCCGAGGCGATCGTCGGCCGGCAGCCGTTCCCCGGACCCGGGCTCGGCATCCGAATCGTCGGTGAGGTGACGCGCGACCGCCTCGAGGTGCTGCGCGAAGCCGACGCCATCGCGCGCGCCGAGCTGACCGCGGCCGGACTCGACGAGCAGATCTGGCAGTGTCCGGTCGTGCTGCTCGCCGACGTGCGATCGGTGGGTGTGCAGGGCGACGGGCGCACGTACGGGCACCCGATCGTGCTGCGGCCGGTGTCGTCGGAGGACGCCATGACGGCCGACTGGACGCGCCTGCCGTACGACGTGCTCGCGCGTATCTCGAACCGCATCACGAACGAGGTGCGCGAGGTGAACCGGGTCGTGCTCGACGTCACGTCGAAGCCGCCCGGCACCATCGAGTGGGAGTAGGCGGGTTCGTCATCACTCCAGTCGCCCGCGGATGGTGGTTCTGCTTCGCCTCTCGTGCGGTACTCGACGAAGACTGACGCAAGCCTCCGCGATGTCTGACAGGATTTGTTCGCGGGTTTGAGATCTCGAGGCTCACCGTCCTGGATCCGGAGCGTCTGCACTGTCCGTGCGCACGCCGCATTCGTCCGGGGTCACCGATGCCTCCGTGGAGTCGGGAGGACGGTGAGAGATCGTGACAGGGGTCATCCGAGTGCTCGCGATACTGCTCGGGTTCATCTGGTTGGCGCTCGGGTACGGCATCGTCGACCTGTCCGTGATGCTGACCTGGGATGTCGAATTCCTGCCGCTCCTTCCGCTCGAGGCAAGTTGGGGTGCGGTGGTCACCTTCTTCGTGGCGATGCCGTTCGTGGTGGTCGCGGTTCGGCCGGTCCGCTGGGCCGACCTCGTTGTCATGTCCGCGCTCGTGGTGATCGCCCTGTGCATCGGGTCGCTCTTGACCGGCGAGACGAGTGGACTCTGGCTCGCGGCGGCAGTTGCGGTGACCGGCGGCGGCATCGCGATCCCCGGCATCGTCGGCATGCGTGGCGGTGAGTTCGGCCCCGGCGTGCACTGGCGACCCGGGCTGGATGTTCCGTTCGCGGTGCTCGCCGTTGCCGGGATCCCGCTCTGGGGCATCTTCGTGCGAGACGCGGCGACATTGGCGGACCAGTCGCCGTCGGACATCACGCTCGGGATCGACCATTGGCCGATTCACGTCGCGGCCGGCGTGCTGGTCCCCGCCGGAGCCGTGCTCGCGGCCTCGGTGGGCCGCCTGCGCACGCTCGCGGCGGTGGCCACGGCGCTGACGGCGACCTGCATCGGTGCGGCGATGGCGGTCTCGCAGTCGTACCCGGTGGCGACCGCGTCGGCCCACTGGAGCGTGCTCGTGTTGGTGTGGGGCGCAGCAGTCCTGCTGGCCGCGATGCGGGCGATGGCTCTTCAGGGGCGACCGAGCGCCGAGCCGATCCAGCGTGGTGCTACTCCGTCGCCTGGCGTCGCTGCTTCGAACGGAGACGCGAGACGGTCGTCGCACGGCGGCTGAGGACGAGCCGCGTGTGCTCGTCATGGTGGAATCCTCCCCTTGCGGCGGAATACGTCTGGTGAGGATTCGGCCGCGCGAGTGGGATTCCGCCGCCTCCGCCGGCGCCGCTGGAGCCACCGTCTCGGGGGCTCGGCTCGCGGCATCCGTCGACGGAAATGCGGAACGGCCGCCCGCGGGCGGCCGTTCACGTGAGAGGAGACGCTGCGGACGTCAGTCGCTGGACTGCATGATCGCGAGCATCCGCAGGATCTCGAGGTACAGCCAGATGACGGTCACCATGATGCCGAAGGCGCCGGTCCACGAGTACTTCTTCGGGGCGCGGTTGCGCACGCCCTGCTGGATGAAGTCGAAGTCGAGCACGAGCGAGTACGCGGCCATGATGACGACGAACACGCCGATGATCAGGCCCAGCGGGATGCCGAAGATGTCGGCGCCGCGGAGACCCCACGGGTCGTCGGTCGCGCCGAACAGGATGAGGCCGAAGTTCACGAGCGAGAACACCAGGTAGCCGACCATCGCGATGAGGAAGATCTTCGTGGCCTTCTTCGATGCGCGGATCTTGCCCGAGGCGAAGAGCGCGAGGGTGACGCCGACCACGACGAGCGTGGCGATGACCGCCTGGGCGACGATTCCGCCGCCGAAGGCCATCTCGTACCACGCCGAGATGCCGCCGACGAAGACACCCTGGACCCCGGCGTAGGCGAGCACGAGGGCCGGCGACGGCTCCTTCTTGAAGATGTTCACGAGCGCGAGCACGAAGCCGACGATGCCGGCACCGATCCACAGGAACGGCAGCGGAGCGGCGGCGAACCAGCCGATCGCCGCGCCGACCAGCAGCAGGCCGAACGAGACGGCGGACTTCTGCAGCGCGTCGTCGTACGTCATGACCTCGCGGTCGGGCAGCGTCGCGGGCTGGTCGTACATCTCCTGGAGCTGCTGCGCCGAGACGTCTTGGGCGGCGGCGACGGCACCCTGCGACGAGAAGGCGGGGTTCCGCTTGAATGCGGGGTTGTCGAGAGCCATGCTGTGATTCCTCTTTCGGCTGTCGTCGGTGAGAGGGGGAATCGCGCGGACGATGCATCCGCTCGTTGTTCCAACTTACCGGACTCACCAGTGGGAACACCGCGAGTTCTCGCCTCATTCCCGAGGATGCCGGCGGCCCGTCACTACGCTTGGCCCATGCAGCACGACATCGGCTCGCGTCCGCTCGTGATCGGGCATCGCGGCGCGCCGGGCTATCGACCCGAGCACACCCGCTCGGCGTACGAGCTGGCGTTCGCGCTCGGCGCCGAGGCGGTCGAGCCCGACATCGTGGCCACGCGCGACGGCGTGCTGGTGCTGCGGCACGAGAACGAGATCTCAGGCACGACGGATGTCGCGAGCCGCCCCGAGTTCGCCTCGCGGCGCACGACGCGCCGCATCGACGGCCGACTCCTGACCGGTTGGTTCACCGAGGACTTCACCTGGGCCGAGCTGTCGACCCTCCGTGCGCGGGAACGGCTCGGCGCACTGCGGCAGGCCAGCATGAGCTTCGACGGACGCTACCCGATCCTGCGCCTGCGCGACCTGTTCGAGCTCATCGACACCGCGGCCGACGAGCAGCGCCGACGCATCGGCATGGTCGCCGAGTTCAAGCACGCGACGCACTTCGCCTCGCTGGGGCTGCCCCTGGACGAGCTGTTCGCCGCGGAGCTCGACGACGCCGGCTGGGGGCGCGGGGACTCGCGCCTCGTCATGGAGGCGTTCGAGCTCGACGTGCTCGACCGGCTGGGCGGTCGCGGCATCCATGGGGCTCGGGTCTTCCTCATCGAGGCGACCGGGTCGCCCGCCGACCTCGTGCTCGAGCACGGGCGCGCGGCACCGAGATTCGACGAGTTCGTGACGGAGGCGGGCCTGCTGCGGCTGGCGGGTCGCGTCGACGGCGTGAGCGTGGACAAGGCCAGGCTGCTGCCCTCCGCCGAGGGCGTCGCTTCGGGGAGCAGGGGCAGTGCCCGGCAGCAGAGGCCCCTCGAGGGCTCCGAGCTGGTCGACGCCGCCCACTCCGCCGGCCTGCGCGTCTTCGCGTGGACGCTCCGCCCCGAGAACCGATTCCTGTCGCCCGCGTTCCGCCGCGGCACCGCCCGGGCCGCGTTCGGCGACTGGCTCGGCGAGTTCGAGCGGGTGATCTCGACGGGCGTCGACGGCATCTTCGTGGATCATCCCGATCTCGGGCTGGAGGCGCGCGCCGCGGCATCCGCCCGCTCGTGAAGCCGCCGCCGTTCGGGGCCGGGCGGGGTGTCGGATGCCGCGCCTAGACTTGTGAGGACATGACGCTGATCCTCGACCCCGACGAGCCGACCGGCTGGCGCGAGGCGCCGCCCGCAGCATCCGCGACCGGCTCCCGCCTCACCGACGGGCTGAATCCCGAGCAGCGCGAGGCCGTCGAGTACCGCGGCCAGGCCCTGCTCATCGTCGCCGGCGCCGGGTCGGGCAAGACCCGCGTGCTCACCCACCGCATCGCGAGCCTCATCGAGAGTCGCGAGGCATGGCCGAGCCAGATCCTCGCGATCACGTTCACGAACAAGGCGGCCGCCGAGATGCGCGAGCGCGTCGAGGCGCTGCTCGGCGACAGCGCGAGCGGGATGTGGATCTCGACCTTCCACTCCGCCTGCGTTCGAATCCTTCGACGCGAAGCGCAGGCGCTCGGGTTGAGCTCGACGTTCACCATCTACGACTCGGCCGATCAGCGCACCATCCTGAAGCGCATCATCAAGGAGCTCGACGCCGACACCCTCGGCTTCACGCCCGCGAGCGCCCAGGCGAAGATCTCGAAGCTGAAGAACGAGCTCGCCGATGTCGAGTCGTACGCGCGCAACGCCAACACGAACGACCCGCAAGAGGTCATGTTCCTCGAGATCTTCCGGCAGTACACGCGGCGCCTGCGCGAGGCGAGCGCCCTCGACTTCGACGATCTCATCTCCGAGACGGTCTACCTCTTCCGCGCGTTCCCGAGGGTGGCCTCGCTCTACCAGCGGCGGTTCCGGCACATCCTCGTCGACGAGTACCAAGACACGAATCATGCCCAGTACGCGCTCATCCGCGAGCTCACGCGACCGATCCCGGCCGACCGAGTCGCCGAGATGGGGCAGCACGGCGTGAACGTGCAGGCGATGACGGATGCCACGGGCGGCATCCCCGGGGCCAGCCTCACCGTCGTCGGCGACTCCGACCAGTCGATCTACGCCTTCCGCGGCGCCGACATCCGCAACATCGTGGAGTTCGAGCGCGACTTCCCCGGCGCGAAGGTCGTGCTCCTCGAGCAGAACTACCGCTCGACGCAGAACATCCTGAGCGCAGCGAACGCCGTCATCTCGCACAACTTCGACCGCAAAGACAAGAAGCTGTGGACCGCGGTCGGCGACGGCGAGAAGATCACGGGCTACACCGGGTACACCGCCCACGACGAGGCCCAGTTCGTCGCCGACGAGATCGAGGCCCTGCACCGCTCGGGTGTCGCGTACCGCGACATCGCCGTGTTCTACCGCACCAACGCGCAGACCCGTGCGCTCGAAGAGATCTTCGTGCGGTCCGCGCTGCCGTACCGCGTCGTCGGAGGCACCAAGTTCTACGAGCGCGCCGAGATCAAGGACGCGATGGCCTACCTCACCGCGGTTGCCAACCCCCTCGACGAGCTCGCGCTGCGGCGCATCCTGAACACCCCCAAGCGCGGCATCGGCCCGGCGACCGAGACCGCGCTCGCGAGCTTCGCCGAGCAGAACGGCATCTCGTTCCGGGAGGCCATGCGCAACGCCGACGCGTTGGGGCTGGGGCCCAAGGTCACCGGCGCCATCACTGGGCTCGCGAAGGTGCTCGACGAGGCCGCGGCCATGCTCGTGCCGACCGCCGATGCCGTGGCCGCCGGTACCACCGAGGGGGCGGCGAAGGTCTCCGACGTGCTCGTGTTCCTCGTCGAACGCTCCGGCCTGCTGGCCGCGCTCCGCGCCAGCCGCGACCCGCAAGACGAGACTCGCGCTGAGAACGTCGAGGAGCTCGTCGCCCAGACCCGCGACTTCGACCGCGAGAACCCGGGTGCGACGCTGGTCGACTTCCTCACCCAGGTGTCGCTCGTCGCGGCCGCCGACGAGATCGACGACGCGTCCGGAACGGTGTCGCTCATGACCCTCCACACGGCGAAGGGACTCGAGTACCACGCCGTGTTCCTGACCGGCCTCGAAGAGGGCCTGCTTCCCCACCAGATGTCGGCGACCGAGCCGGGCGGCCCGGCCGAGGAGCGTCGCCTCTTCTACGTCGGCATCACGCGGGCACGCAAGCGCCTGTACCTCTCGCTCGCCATGAGCCGGGCGCAGTTCGGCGAGGTCGCCGTGGCGATGCCCTCGAGGTACCTGCAGGAGATCCCCGAGCACCTCGTCGACTGGCGTCAGTCCCCGGGCATGGCGACCTCCCGGGGCGGCACGCAGCCGCGCGCGCTCAACGCACGTCGCGGCCCCGGGCAGGGCGGGGTGTGGGGCACGCGCGACCGCGACCTCGATCGGTTCAGCGTCACGAAGTCGCAGAAGCCGAAGACGGAATGGGCCAACCGGGTCACGGGCACCGTGCGCGACAACGGCGATCTCACCCTCGAGGCCGGCGACCGCATCCGCCACGTCGACTTCGGCGAGGGCCGCGTCACGCAGGTCACCGGCGAGGGAACGAAGCGCGTCGCGCATGTGAACTTCGAGACGTCGGGGCAGAAGAAGCTCCTCATCAAGATCGCGCCGATCGAGAAGCTGTAGCGCCGGTCGCCGTGACCTGAGGCGGGGGTCGCCGTCGGGCTCAGGTGGAGAGTCGCGCGATGAGCGCCATGGCGTCGAACGGCGCCCGCACCTTGATGTCGTTGTCGAAGTACACGTACACGTCGCGGCCGTCGTCGAGGTGCGCGCGGCACCACGCCGCCCAGCGGTCGAGCGACGGGTCGTCGTAGCCCGAGGCGTACAGCTCCTCCTCGCCGTGCAGGCGCGCGTACGCGAAGTCCGCCGTGGTCCAGTCGATGCGCGGGTACTTGCCCGCGGTGTCGGCGGTGACGGATGCCGCGCGGTGGCGCTCGAGCATCCGGCGCCAGGCGTCCGTCTCGAAGCTCGGATGCCGCACCTCGACCGCGTGCCGGAGGGGCGCGTCGACTCCCACCGAGAACGACGATCGCCCCTCCATCCGCTCGTCGTGCCGGGACGCCAGCGCCGCGGCATCCGCTCGCGATCGCGGCAGCCGATGGAGGAACGCGTCGAGCAGCCCCTCGTCGAACTGGAGCGTCGGCGGGAGCTGCCACAGGATGGGCCCCAGCTTCGCGCCGAGGTCGAGCACGCCCGACGCGAAGAAGTTCGCGAGCGGCGCGTCGATGTCGCCGAGTCGCTTGATGTGCGTGACGAAGCGCGGACCCTTCACCGCGTACACGAAGCCGGCGGGCGACGTGTCGCGCCACCGCGCCCAGTTCGAGGGCCGCTGCAGCGAGTAGAAGGAGCCGTTCACCTCGATCGAGGTCAGCCGTTCCGCCGCGTACGCCAGCTCGTCGGCCTGGCGCAGGCCCTTCGGATAGAAGACGCCGCGCCAGGGCCGGTACAGCCAGCCCGAGATGCCGATCCGCGCCTCGGCCATGGATCAGACGGCCACGCCGAGCAGCGCTCCGATGGCCCAGGTCGCCGCGAGTGCGAGGGCCCCGCCGATGGTGACGCGGAGCACGGCTCGTGTCCGGGGAGCACCGCCGATCCAGGCGCTCGTCCAGCCCGTGACGGCGAGCGCGACGATCACCGCGACGAAGGTCGTCGGGATCCGCCACTCGGGAGGCGGCAGCAGGATGGCGAGCATCGGGAGCACCGCGCCGATGAGGAACGAGAGGGCGGATGCCCCGGCCGCGTGCCAGGGGCTGACGACGTCGTCCTGGTTGATGTGCAGCTCCGCCTCGAGGTGCGCGGCGAGGGCGTCGTGCTCGGTGAGCTCGCGTGCGACGACCCGGGCGGTCTCGCGCGACAGGCCCTTCTCGCGGTACAGCTGCTCGAGTTCCTCCAGCTCATGCTGCGGCATCGTGTCGAGCTCCCGACGCTCCTTCGCGATGAGCGCGCGCTCGGTGTCGCGCTGGGTCGACACCGAGACGTACTCGCCGAGCCCCATCGAGGTCGCACCCGCCAGCACCGACGCGACACCGGCGATCAGGATGGCCGCGACATCCGTCGTCGCAGCAGCGACGCCGACCACCAGGGCCGCCACCGAGACGATGCCGTCATTCGCGCCGAGCACGCCCGCGCGAAGCCAGTTGAGCTTCGAGTGCACCGAGACGGCATGCGGGTCCGCGCGGTGGATCGGTTCTCCGGTGGCGGTCATCTGGCCAGTGTCGCACCGCTCCCGAGCGTTCACCAGCATGGTGAGGCTGGGCCTTGCCCGTGTGACGCGGCCGGCTCGGAGGGGTGGATGAGGGGGAGTACGATGGTCGTCGGCCCGCATGTCTCGACATCGAGAGAGTCGGCGTTCGCACGACAGGCCGGGCCTCACCCACCAGCCCTGTGCGCGATCGCGCGTGCGGACCGATTGGAAGTAGAGCGTGGATCTTTACGAGTACCAGGCCAAAGACCTGTTCGAGCGCTACGGGGTTCCGGTGCTTCCGGGCATCGTGGCCGACACCCCCGAAGAGGTCCGCGCCGCGGCCGAGCAGCTCGGCGGCGTCGTCGTGGTCAAGGCGCAGGTGAAGACCGGCGGCCGCGGCAAGGCCGGCGGCGTCAAGGTCGCGAAGAACCCCGACGAGGCCGAGGCGGCGGCCCGCGACATCCTGGGCCTCGACATCAAGGGCCACGTCGTCAAGCGGGTCATGGTCGCCGGTGGTGCCCGCATCGCCCAGGAGTTCTACTTCTCGGTGCTGCTCGACCGCGCGAACCGCTCGTACCTCTCGCTCACGAGCGTCGAGGGCGGCATGGAGATCGAGCAGCTCGCCGTCGAGAAGCCCGAGGCGCTCGCGCGCATCGAGGTCGACCCGATCGACGGCATCACGCCCGACAAGGCCCGCGAGATCGCGGAGGCCGCGAACTTCCCGGCCGAGCTCGTCGACAAGGTCGCCGACGTCTTCGTGAAGCTCTACGACGTCTACAAGTCCGAGGACGCGACGCTCGTCGAGGTCAACCCGCTCATCCTCTCCGAAGACGGCGAGATCATCGCGCTCGACGGCAAGGTCACCCTCGACGAGAACGCCGAGTTCCGTCACGCCGGGCACGCCCTCCTCGAGGACAAGGCCGCGGCCGACCCGCTCGAGGCGAAGGCCAAGGAGCTCGACCTCAACTACGTGAAGCTCGACGGCCAGGTCGGCATCATCGGCAACGGCGCGGGCCTCGTCATGTCGACCCTCGACGTCGTGGCCTACGCCGGCGAGAACCACGGCGGTGTGAAGCCCGCGAACTTCCTCGACATCGGCGGTGGCGCCTCGGCCGAGGTCATGGCCAATGGGCTGTCGATCATCCTGGGCGACCCGCAGGTGGAATCGGTCTTCGTCAACGTCTTCGGCGGCATCACCGCGTGCGACGAGGTCGCGAAGGGCATCGTGGGCGCGCTCGCCGAGCTCGGCAAGGAGGCGAACAAGCCCCTCGTCGTGCGGCTCGACGGCAACAAGGTCGAAGAGGGCCGCCGAATCCTCGAGGAGGCGGCGCACCCGCTCGTGACCCTCGCCGAGAACATGGACCAGGGCGCCGACAAGGCCGCCGAGCTGGCGAACGCCGCGTAGAGAAGGATTCGAACCGTGACCATCTTTCTGAACAAGGACAACAAGGTCATCGTCCAGGGCATCACCGGCGGCGAGGGCTCCAAGCACACGGCTCGCATGCTCGCCGCGGGCACTCAGGTCGTCGGCGGCGTGAACGCCCGCAAGGCCGGCACCACGGTGCTGCACAAGGACAAGGACGGGAACGCGGTCGAGCTGCCCGTCTTCGCCTCCGTCACCGAGGCCATCGAGCAGACGGGGGCGGATGCCTCCATCGTGTTCGTGCCGCCGGCATACACGAAGGATGCCGTGATCGAGGCGATCGACGCCCAGATCCCGTTGCTCGTCATCATCACCGAGGGCGTGCCCGTGCAGGACTCGGCCGAGTTCTGGGCCTACGCCAAGGAGCAGGGCGAGAAGACGCGCATCATCGGGCCGAACTGCCCGGGCATCATCAGCCCCGGGGAGTCGCTCGTCGGCATCACCCCGGCGAACATCACGGGCAAGGGCCCGATCGGCCTCGTCTCGAAGTCGGGCACGCTGACCTACCAGATGATGTACGAGCTGCGCGACCTCGGGTTCTCGACCGCCATCGGCATCGGCGGCGACCCGATCATCGGCACCACGCACATCGACGCGCTCGCCGCGTTCGAGGCCGACCCCGAGACCAAGGCCATCGTGATGATCGGCGAGATCGGCGGCGACGCCGAGGAGCGGGCTGCCGACTTCATCAAGGCGAACGTGACCAAGCCGGTCGTCGGCTACGTCGCCGGCTTCACCGCACCCGAGGGCAAGACGATGGGCCATGCCGGCGCCATCGTGTCGGGATCGGCCGGCACCGCGCAGGCGAAGAAGGAGGCGCTCGAGGCCGCCGGCGTCAAGGTCGGCAAGACGCCGTCCGAGACGGCACGGCTGCTGCGCGAGGTGTACGAGGCGCTGTAGGCGCGCGATCACGGAACGAGCCCCGCAGGTGATGCCTGCGGGGCTCCTTCCGTGAGATGGTGAATCCATGGGCGAGTCCTCACCGGATGCCTCGGGCCCGTTCGATCCCGACGCGGCATCCGTTGTCGCGAAGAAGGGCGAGCGCGCGAAGCCGACGTTCGCGACGGAGCTCGTGCGCACGACGTTCGTCACCGAGGAGTCGGTGTACGGTGTCATCCTCGTGTCGGGCATGATCGTGGTGGCGGGCGGGCCCGAGTCGAACTCGTTCGCCGTGTTCTGGAAGGTCGTCGGCACCGTCATCGTGTTCTGGGCGGCCCACGTCTACGCGGGCACGGTGGCCCGCCACGGCGGCCTCGGCGACGAGCGCGACCGCGGCCTGGGCGACGCATTCCGGGCGTCGCTGCGGCGCTCCCTCGGGCTGCTGGCCTCGGCGCTCATCCCGTCGTTCATCCTCCTGCTCGGAGCCACCCGCGCGGTCCCCGACCAGGTCGCGATCTGGGCGGCCCTGTGGGCCGGCGTGGTCGTGCTCGCCGTGCTCGGGTGGATCGCGTTCTCTCGCCGCGGGTCGTCGTGGCTCGGCCGCATCGCCGGGTCGCTCGGCACGGCCGCGTTCGGCATCGCGATGATCCTGATGAAGGCGTTCATCCATTGAGGGTGATGCGCAGGAGTCCGCTCCGCGGTAGTTTTCCTCCAGAGGGGCGGGGGTGGTCGCCATGTCGAGTGCCGAACTCGAGGCCAGGATCGCAGAGCTCGAAGCCGAGAACACGCGCCTGCGCGAAGGCGCCTCGGTCAGGTCATCCGATGAACCGGTCCGCTCGCGGCGGGGCTGGGGGCGCACCGCCGTGGCGATCGCACTCGTCGTCGTCGGGCTGCTCCTCGCGCCCGTCGCAGTGATCAGCGCGTGGGCGCGACTCGAACTGGTCGACACCGACCGGTTCGTGGCGACGTTCGCGCCGCTCGCCGAGGAGCCGGCGGTGCAGGACTACATCGGCGACCAGGTCACCGCCGCGATCGAGGAGCAGGTCGACATTCCGACGCTCACGTCCGACCTGTTCGACGGCATCCGCGCGCTCGACCTGCCGCCGCGTGCCGAGCAGGCGCTCGGACTGCTCGAGGGCCCGGCCACGCAGGGCCTGCAATCGCTCGTCTCGGGAATCGTGGATCGAGTGGTGACGTCACCCGCGTTCGCGGACATCTGGGCCGCGGCGCTCCGAGCCAGCCACCGGCAGTTCGTCGCGGCGATCCAGGGCGACCCCGACGCCGCGCTCTCGATCGAGGACGGCACCATCGCCATTCAACTCGGTCCCATCATCGAGGCGGTGAAGCAGCGGCTCGAGGACCAGGGCGTCGGATTCGCCTCCGCCATCCCGGTGGTCGACCGGAGCATCGCGGTGGCCACCAGCGACTCGATCGCGCTGGTGCAGACCGTGTACAACCTCGCGGTGGCGGCGGGCACGTGGCTGCCGTGGATCACCCTCGCGCTGCTCGTCGCGGGAGTGCTGGTCGCACGACGGCGCGCAACGGCGCTCGTGTGGACCGCGGGCGGCCTGGCGCTCAGCATGATCATCCTCGCGAGCGGTGTCGGCATCGGGCGGGCCTTCTTCATCGGCGCCGTGAGCCCGTCGATCATGCCGCAGGCCACCGCGGTGGAGCTCTACGACGGGCTGGTGGAACTCATGCTGTCGACGGTGCTCGCGATCTTCGTGCTCGCCCTCTTCGTCGCCGTCATCGCGTGGCTGTCCGGACCGTGGCGGCCGGCACGAGCGGTGCGCGGGTTCGCCGACTCGGGGTTCTCGGCCGTTCGGCGAAGTGCCGCGGCGCACGGCGTGACGACGGGCGCGTTCGGCGTCGCCCTCGACCGGTGGCGCGTGGCCGCGTACGTCGTGATCGCGGTCGTCGCCTCGCTCGTCATCCTGTTCAACCGTCCGGTGACGACGTCGCTCGTCGTCTGGACCGTCGTGATCGCCCTCATCGCCGTCGCCCTCGTCGAGCTCCTGCGTCGGCCGGCCACCGAGGTCGCCGCGTCGCGGGTGCGCGCTGGCGGGGATGCCGACGGCAACGGCGTCGGCTCGGTGCGAGGGCCCGACGAGGCGCAGTTCACCGAGGTCGTGGGTCCGAGTCCGGGCGACCCAGCACGTCGCGGCCTCTGAGCGACGCCGCCCGGGATAGGCTCCGGGAGGAATGAGACGCACGACGATCGCCCTGCTGGCCGCCCTCGAGGCATCCATTGCAGCGCTCATCGGACTCGGCCTGATCGTCGTGCCCCTCATGCTGCTGTGGGCCATGCACTTCGAACTCGCGCTCGGTGGCGACGTGCTGCTCCGGGCCGCGGCCGACGTGTGGCTGCTCGGCCATGGTGTCGATCTCATGGTGCAGGTCGATCCCGTCACCGCCGGCCGCATCGGCCTGCCCCGAGCCGGGGACCCGTTCCCCATCACCATCGCCCTGCTCGGGTTCGCACTCATCACCGCAGCCTTCGGATGGCGCATCGGACGCCGCTCCGCCGCCGGCGGCCACTCGTTCACGGGCGTCGTCGCCGCGATCGCGCTCTACGCGGCGATCGGCGCCGCGCTCGCGCTCGCCGCGGGCGCCGATGCCGCGCGTGCCGAGGTGTGGCAGGGTGCCGCGCTCCCGGCGTTCGTGATCGGGCTGGGCGCCGTCGTGGGCGCAACCGCCGATTCCCTGCGGACCGAGTCGTCGACGGATGCCGCGACCAGCCACGTGCGCCGTTGGCTCGTGCGCATTCCCGCCTCACTGCGCTGGTGCCTGGCCGCCGCGGCGAGGGTCGGCGCGGGCGCGGCCCTCGGCGTGCTCGGGCTCGCCGCCGTGCTCGTGGCGGTGCTGGTCGCGCCCGACTACGCGACGATCGCGGGCCTGTACCAGACGCTCGATGCCGGGATCGACGGAGGGATCGCGCTCACGGTGGCCGAAGTGGCGCTGCTGCCGAACATCGTCGTGTGGGCCGCGTCGTGGCTCCTCGGGCCCGGATTCGCGATCGGCTCCGACACGCTGGTCTCGACCGGTGGAACCCTGCTCGGACCGGTGCCGGGCATCCCGATCCTGGGTGCCCTTCCCACCGGGGCACCGGCCCTCGGCGCGCTCTGGCTCATCGCGCCCGTCCTGCTCGGGTTCGTGGGAGCGTGGGCGGTCGCCCGGGATGCGGGCCCCGTCCGGGACCGACCCCTGCGTCCGAGCGGCTGGTGGGTGCCGCTCGCGGTCGCCGCCGGTGCCGCGGCATCCTCAGCGCTCGTGCTCGGGCTGCTCGCCTGGTGGTCGGGCGGCGCCGCCGGACCGGGCCGGCTCGCCGAGGTCGGTCCCGAGCCGTTGCCGGTCGCCGCGGTGGCGGCCGCGACGATCGGAATCGGCGCCCTCGCCGGCGGGTACGCGGCCCGCCTGCGCCTTCCGACCGAGGCACACCACGCGGCACGGGTAGGCTCGTAAGGTGCTGCAGCTCGTCGTGCTCATCTCGGGCACGGGATCCAACCTCCGTGCCCTGCTCGAAGCCTCCGAAGACGCCGAGTTCCCGGCGCGCGTCGTCGCCATCGGTGCCGACCGCGAGGCCGACGGTCTGGCCCTCGGCGAGGAGTTCGGCATTCCCACCTTCACCGTGCCGTTCACGGCGTATCCCGATCGCGAGGCGTGGGGCGACGTCCTCGTCGAGCAGGTCCGGCACTGGCAGCCCGACCTCGTCGTGCTCTCGGGTCTCATGCGTCTCGTGCCCAAGGCGGTCGTCGACGCGTTCTCTCCGTTCCTCATCAACACGCACCCGGCCCACCTGCCCGAGTTCCCGGGGCCGCACGGGGTGCGCGACGCGCTCGCGGCCGGGGTGACCGAGACCGGCGCGAGCCTCATCGTCGTCGACGACTCGGTCGACGGAGGGCCGATCATCGCGCAGGAGCGGGTGCCCGTGCTGCCGGGCGACACGGAGTCGACCCTGCACGAGCGCATCAAGCCCGTCGAACGGCGCCTGCTCATCCAGGCGGTGCTCGACATCGCCAATTCGCATCTCGACCTGAAGGAGCTGAGCCGACGATGAGCGGTCCCTCGCACGACCCGAGCCTCTACCGCGAGCGCGACCTCGTGCCCGTGCGCCGTGCGCTCATCTCCGTCAGCGACAAGACCCGGGTGGCCGAGCTCGCATCGGCGCTCGCCGGCATCGGCGCCGAGATCGTGTCGACCGGCTCGACGGCGCAGGTCATCCGCGACGCCGGGTACGACGTGACGGATGCCGCGGCGGTCACCGGCGCCGGCGAGATGCTCGACGGGCGGGTGAAGACGCTTCATCCGTCGATCCACGCGGGGCTCCTCGGCGACCTGCGCCTCGAGCACCACGAGCAGGAGCTCGAGCGTCTCGGCATCGCTCCCTTCGAACTCGTCGTCGTCAACCTGTACCCGTTCGCCGCCACGGTCGCCGCCGGGGCATCCGAGGTCGACACGGTCGAGCAGATCGACATCGGCGGACCGGCGATGGTGCGTGCCGCGGCGAAGAACCATGCCAACGTCGCGATCGTCGTGTCGCCCGACCGGTACGACGAGATCATCGGGGCGATCGCCGCCGGCGGCACGACGCTCGCGCAGCGCAAGGCCCTCGCGCGTGAGGCGTTCCGGCACACCGCGACGTACGACATCGCGGTCGCCTCGTGGATGGGCAGCGTGGTGGCGCAGGACCAGCCGATCGACGAGTCCCCGTTCCCCGCGTGGGTGGGCGGGTCGTGGACCAAGCGCGCCGACCTCCGCTACGGCGAGAACTCGCATCAGCGGGCGGCGCTGTACGAGTCGCACGGCGGGCGCCCCGGCATCGCCGCGGCCGTGCAGTCGCACGGCAAGGAGATGTCGTACAACAACTACGTCGACGCGGATGCCGCGGTGCGGGCCGCCTTCGACTTCGACGAGCCTGCCGTGGCGATCATCAAGCACGCCAACCCATGCGGCATCGCGGTCGCCTCGCCGGGCGCCGCCGACGCCATCGCCGACGCGCACCGTCGCGCGCACGAGTGCGACCCCGTGTCGGCGTTCGGCGGCGTGATCGCGGCGAACCGGCCCGTCTCGCTCGAGATGGCGCGCAGCGTGTCGGAGATCTTCACCGAGGTGCTGATCGCCCCGTCCTTCGAGGCCGGGGCGGCCGAGCTCCTGGCGAAGAAGAAGAACATCCGGCTGCTGACCCTCCCCGACGGATTCACGCCCGTCGCCGTCGAACTGCGGCAGATCTCGGGCGGGATGCTGCTGCAACAGGCCGACCGGCGGTTCGCGCCCACGGCGGAGTGGACGCTCGCGGCCGGGGAGCCCGCCGATGCGGCGACCCTCGCCGACCTCGAGTTCGCCTGGCGCGCCGTGCGATCGGTGAAGTCGAACGCCATCCTGCTGGCGTCGGGTGGCGCGTCGGTCGGCGTCGGCATGGGACAGGTCAACCGAGTCGACTCGTGCCGGCTCGCGGTCGAGCGGGCGGGGAATCGGGCCGTCGGGTCGGTCGCGGCATCCGATGCCTTCTTCCCCTTCGCCGACGGCCTGCAGATCCTCATCGACGGCGGCGTGCGGGCTGTGGTGCAGCCCGGGGGGTCGGTGCGCGACGAGGAGGTCGTGGCGGCGGCCCGCGACGCCGGGATCACGATGTACTTCACGGCCGAGCGGCACTTCTTCCACTGAGTCTCCCACCACCCGGGGGTTTGTAGGACCTTCGGCGCGATGTAGGACGCTCGCCGCGGTTCGCGTCCTAGGAATCGCCAGATGTCCTACAAACCCCGAGGGGTGGGCGTCCAAACCCCGAGGGGTGGGCGTCGCCCGACCGGGCGGATGCCGGGCGGAGGTAGGCTGGAGGAAGTGGTGCCCACGAAGCGCCAGCACCCGCGCGCCCACAAGACGCTGAAACAAGGAGAACGATCGATGACGATCATCCACGCCCCGGCTTCCCCCGCCGCCGAGGTCAACGCAGCACTTCCCACCGAGGCCCCCGAACACGAGCGTGTCCTGATCACCCGCGGACCTCGGTCGGGGCTCACCATCATCGTCGCGGTGCACTCGACGCGCCTCGGCCAGGCACTCGGCGGAGCACGGCTCTGGCGTTACGGCCACTGGACGGACGCGCTCGCCGACGCCCTGCGGCTCTCGGAGGCCATGACCATGAAGAACGCGGCGGCCGGCCTCGCGCGCGGCGGCGGCAAGTCGGTCATCTGCATCGCTCCCGGCGCGACCCTCGACGAGCAGACCACGCGCGACGCGATGCTCGATCTCGGCGATGCCGTCGAATCGCTCGGGGGCGCCTACATGACCGCCGAAGACGTCGGCACGAGCGCCGAACTCATGGCCGTCGTCGCCGAACGCACCGAACACGTCTGCGGCCTCCCGCCCGAGCAGGGCGGCGTCGGCGAACCTGCGGATGCCACCGCGGCCGGCGTCCACGCCTCGATCCTCGCGACGCTCGAGCACGTGTTCGGCACGTCCGACGTCTCGAACCGGCACCTCGTCATCGCCGGCCTCGGCCAGGTCGGCGGCCGCCTGGCACGGAGCCTCGCGGCGGCCGGCGCCAAGCTGACGGTGACGGATGTCGCGGGCACGAAGCGCGCGCTCGCAGACGAGCTGGGTGCGACCTGGGTCGAGCCCCACGAGGCACACCTCGTCGAGGCCGACGTGTTCGTGCCGTGCGGGCTCGGCGGCGTGCTCACCGACGAGGTCGTCGACGCACTCCGCGTTCGTGCCGTCGTCGGCGCCGCGAACAACCAGCTCGCCGAACGCGACGTCGCCGCACGCCTCACCGAGCGCCGCATCGTGTGGGCACCCGATTTCGTGGCCAACGCGGGCGGCGTGATCTACCTCGACGTCGCCAGCGCGCCGGGTGCCGATCAGGCCGCGCTCGACGCGCGGATCGCGGGGATCGGCGACACCGTGGCATCCGTGCTTCGATCGGCCTCCGAGCACGGGACGACGACGCTCGCAGCAGCCGGGCGGCTGCCCCGGACTCGCCTCGACGACGCCCGCTGAGGCGTGGCGCCGGGCCGATAGGCTCGTCGTCATGACGCCCCCCGCCGTCGGTGCCGGCCTGAATCGGGCAGGGGCAGCAGCGAGGCGACGAGCGCCGTCCCTGCGACCACCCCGGCCGAGGCCATGACCGCCAGCACGCGCCGACCCGCCGCCACGTCCTCGCCCGCCCCTGCCCGATTCAGGCCGGCACCGACGGCGGGTCGGCGCGTGCTGGCGGTCATGGCCTCGGCCGGGGTGGTCGCAGGGACGGCGCTCGTCGCCTCGCTGCTCGCGTTCTTCATCGGCAACGGCCAGTCGCCGCAGGTCTTCGGGCAGCTCTTCGGCCACTTCGCCCTCGCGGCGCTCATCGTCTTCGTGCTCGTCGGCGTGGCGAACGCCGTCGGCGCCACGAGGGCGTGGTTCCTCGCACTCATCACGGGCTTCACCTCGGGCTGCCTCGCCGCCCTGCTCGCGACGACCGCCACCGCGAGCGGGGCCGGCAACCCGTTCTCGGCCCCGCTCCTCCTCTTCGTGCTCGGCTCGCTCGTGAGCCTGAACCTCGTGTTCATCCTCACGGTGATCCTGGCGGAGGTGTTCCTCGCTCCGCGCGTGTTCGACGCCATCTTGGCGTTCGCGCCGCGCCGGGCGCCCCGGCGAGTCGCCCTCGTTCGCATTCCCGCGTCAAATCTCGAGGAGGGCGAGCTCACGCACCTCGAACGCAGCGGGATCGACAAGGCGCTCGCCGACGACCAGTGGGACAACTACTGCGCCGCCCTCGTCGCCGAGGGGTGGGAGACGGTCGAGGTCGACGCGGCTCCCGAGCTCGCCGATTCCGTGTTCGTCGAGGACACGGTCGTGCTGTTCGGGGATCTCGCGGTGATCACGAGTCCTGGCGCCGAGTCGCGCCGGGCCGAGACCGAAGCGGTCGAGCGCGCGGTGCGCGCCGTGCGCGGGCTCACCCTCGCACGCATCGAACTGCCCGGCACCCTCGACGGGGGCGACGTGCTGAAGGTCGGATCCACGGTCTATGTCGGAGCGTCGAGCCGCACGAACGCCGAGGGCATCCGCCAGCTCCGGGCCCTCGTCACCCCGCACGGATACGACGTCGTCGCGGTGCCGGTCACGAAGGCGCTGCACCTGAAGAGCACCCTGACCGCGCTGCCCGACGGCACCATCATCGGCGATCCCGACCTGGTCGACGTGCCGACGCTGTTCCCGTCGTTCCTTCCGGTGCCCGAGCCCGGGGGCGTTGCCGTCGTGGAGCTGTCTCCCGAGTCGCTGCTCATGTCGGCGTCTGCGCCACGCACGGCGCAGATGCTGTCGACCCTGGGCTATCGGGTGGTCACCGTCGACATCGGCGAGTTCGAGAAGCTCGAGGGGGGCGTCACCTGCCTGTCGGTGCGCGTGCGATGACGACCAACTGACACTTGCACGCGACATCCGGGCCCCCGTAGTCTGGACGGCTGGCCGCCGCGTGACATGCAGGGCCACGACGTACTTCGCAGACGATGACGCAGGAGGATCCCATGCAGACAGACAGCAACGCCCGCCAGGTCGCGGTCGACAGCGCTGCCCGCCAGGTCCTCGCCCGGTTCGAGGCCGACGCCGGGTAGCTCCCCGGCTCGCCCACGCAGGCACCGCCTGCCGTTCGCGGTTCCGCCGCTCTCCGACGCCTCCCGCGTCATTCGCCCTCTTCCCGCCGATCGCCTGTGCAGCGCGCTCTCGGCGCCACTCGGAAGGAACCGGCTTGCACGCCACCCAGCTCCACCACGATCCCTCCACCGCGCGCGTCGGCACCGTGCGCGCGCTCTGGCGGCTTCGCACGTACGTCGGTTCCGCGATGCTCCCGATCGCGGCGAGCATGGTCGCCTACCTCCTCGCCCAGCTCATCGCACTGGCCATCCCGCAGGTGCTCGAGTCGATCGTCGACGGCCCCCTGGCCGATGGCGACCGCGAGGCGGTCGTGCCGCTCTCGCTCCTGGTGCTCGGGCTCGGCGCCGGTGAGGCCGCGATGTTCGCGCTGCGGCGCTGGCTCGTGATCACGCCGACCACCCGCGTCGAGGCCCGCATGCGAAACGCGCTCTTCGCCAAGCTGCAGGACCTGCCGGTGAGCTTCCACGACCGCTGGCCGAGCGGCCAGTTGCTCTCGCGTGCGGTGACCGATCTCGGCCTCATCCGCCGCTGGCTCGCATTCGGCCTCGTGCTCCTCGTCATGAACCTCGTCGTCATCCTCATCGGGGCGGCGATCCTCATCTCGATGAGCTGGATGCTCGGGCTCATCTACCTCGCCTGCTCGATCCCCCTGTGGATCGTCGGATATCGCTTCGAGGGTCGCTACTCCGAGGTCACGCGGCGCAGCCAGGACCAGTCGGGCGACCTCGCCACGGCGGTCGAGGAGTCGGTGCCCGGCATTCGTGTGCTGAAGGCCTTCGGCCGCGGCAAGCATGCCCTGAGTTCGTTCCGCGCGCAGGCCGAGCGGTTGCGATCCACCGAGATCGAGAAGGCCCGCCTCGACGCGAACATCTGGGTGTGGATCCTCTTCGTGCCCGCGGTCGCCCTGGCGATCTGCCTCGTGCTCGGCGTCTGGCTCGCGTCTCAGGGACAGCTCTCGGTCGGTCAGCTCGTCGCCTTCTTCGCCACCGCGGCGGTGCTCGCCTGGCCGATCGAGTCGATCGGGTTCCTCCTGGCCTTCACCCTCGACGCGCGCACGGCGACCGATCGGTACTTCGACATCATGGACACCGAGAACTCCGTCACCGACCCCGAGCGACCCGTGTCGCTCGAGCGGCCGCGTGGGGAGCTCGCCTTCCATGACGTGCGCTTCCGCTACCAGGATTCCCCCGAGCGCTTCGGCGACCTGCTCGACGGGGTCGACCTCGTGCTCGAACCGGGCGAGACCATGGCGCTCGTCGGGCTCACCGGCTCGGGCAAGACCACGCTGACTGCGCTGACGACCCGCCTCTACGACGTGACGTCGGGCTCGGTCAGCCTCGACGGTGTCGACGTGCGCGCGCTCACTCGCGAGGAACTGCGCCGTCACATCGCCATGGCGTTCGAGGACGCGACGCTGTTCTCGGCGTCCGTGCGCGACAACGTGCTGCTCGGTCGCCCCGAGCTGGCCGGCGACGATCCCGCGACCAGGGAGGAGGCCGATCGCGTGCTCGACGAGGCGCTCGGCATCGCGCAGGCCGGGTTCGCCTACGACCTCCCCGACGGCGTGGAGACGAAGGTCGGCGAGGAGGGCATGAGCCTCTCGGGCGGGCAGCGCCAGCGACTCGCGCTCGCACGGGCGGTGGCGGCGAAGCCCGCGGTGCTCGTGCTCGACGACCCGTTGTCGGCACTCGACGTCGCGACCGAGGCGAAGGTGGAGGCTGCGCTGCGCACGGTGCTCGCATCGACGACGGCGCTCATCGTGGCGCACCGCCCCTCGACGGTCATGCTCGCCGACCGGGTCGCCCTGCTCGAGGACGGCCGGATCACCGCGGTGGGCACCCACTCGGAGCTCCTCCGCGAGTCGGAGCACTACCGCTTCGTCATCTCGAGCCTCGAGGACGAGGAGCGCCGGGCGAAGGCCGGGGCATCCGACCGCATCGATGCCGAGGGGCTCGATACGAGCGCAACGACCTCGGCCGCTCCCCGGCCGCCCGAGGAGACCGCACGAGAGGAGGCGATCCGATGAGCACCGTCACCGGCGTCCAGGGCGAGGAGCGTCACGACTACACGAAGGCCGAATCCCACCACATCCGGGCGCGAAGCCTGCGGCTGCGCGGTGCGCTGCTGCACCCCCTGCGCACGCAGCTGTGGCTCACGATGGGCATCATCGTCCTGTCGACGGCCGCGCAGGTCGCCGGACCGGCCATCATCGCCTACGGCATCGACCAGGGCCTGCCGGCGCTCATGCGGCAGGACTGGATGCCGCTCGGCCTCGCCGGGATCGGGTATCTCGGCACGGGTGCGATCGGCGCATTCCTGATCGGGTGGTACATCCGGCAGGCGGCGCGGATCAGCCAGGCGGTGCTCATCGACCTGCGCACCCGCGTGTTCCTGCACACGCAGAAGTTGTCGCTGGAGTTCCACGAGTCCTACACCTCGGGGCGCATCATCTCCCGACAGACGAGCGATCTCGACGCCATCCGCGAGCTGCTCGACGAGGGCATCAACCAGCTCGTCATGGGTGTGCTGTACATGGTGTTCACCGCGGTGGCCCTCGTCTGGCTGGACTGGACCTCGGGTCTCGTGCTCGTGGCCACCCTCGTGCCCCTCGCGGTGCTCACGCGGTGGTTCCAGGTCCGTTCGCAGCGGCTGTTCCGCCGCTCCCGCGTGGCGAGCGCGAACATGATCGTGCAGTTCGTCGAGACCATGACCGGCATCCGAGCCGTGCAGGCGTTCCGCAAGGAGCGCCGCAACGAGCGCGAGTTCGCCGCACTCGTGGAGGACTACCGCGGCGTGAACTCACGGGTGCTCGGACTGTTCGCGGTCTACAACCCGTCGCTCGCGTTCATCGGCAACGCCGCGGTCGCTGCGGTGCTGCTCGTCGGCGGGTTCCGCGTCGTCGACGGTGCGCTCGAGGTCGGCGTGCTGCTCGCGGCGCTGCTGTACACGAAGCGCTTCTTCGACCCGATGGAAGAGCTCGCCATGTTCTACAACTCGTACCAGTCGGCGGCATCCGCGCTCGAGAAGATCTCGGGCGTCCTCGAAGAGGAGCCGAGCGTCCCCGATCCCGCGCGACCGGTAGACCTGTGGAACGCCGACGGCCACGTGCGGTTCGAGAACGTCGAGTTCGCGTACACGCCCGATCGGGTCGTGCTGCCGCGGTTCGACCTCGACATCCCGGCCGGGCAGACGGTCGCACTCGTCGGTTCGACGGGTGCGGGCAAGTCGACGCTCGCCAAGCTGATCGCGCGGTTCTACGACCCGAGCGACGGCGTGGTCGAGCTCGACGGCGTCGACCTCAGGGCCATGCACCCGAAGGACCTTCGGCGCGCGATCGTCATGGTGACGCAGGAGGCGTACCTCTTCTCGGGATCGGTGGCCGACAACATCGCGCTCGGCAGGCCCGACGCGCCGTTCGACGAGATCGTGGCCGCGGCGAAGGCGGTCGGCGCGCACGAGTTCATCGAATCGCTGCCCAACGGGTACGACACCGACGTGAACAAGCGCGGCGGCCGGGTGAGCGCGGGGCAGCGGCAGCTCATCTCGTTCGCGCGGGCCTTCATCGCGAACCCCGCCGTGCTGATCCTCGACGAGGCGACCTCCTCGCTCGACATCCCGAGCGAGCGCGCGGTCCAGGAGGGGCTCACGTCCCTCCTCGCCGACCGCACGGCGATCATCATCGCGCACCGCCTCTCGACGGTCGCGATCGCCGACCGGGTCCTCGTGATGGAGCACGGCCGCATCGTGGAGGACGGCTCGCCCGCCGAGCTCATCGGCGGCACCGGCCGCTTCGCGGCGCTCCACGCGGCGTGGCGCGACTCGCTCGTGTGAGGCCGGCCGCGGCATCCGTTCAGTGTCGGATGCCGCAGCCGGTCACCCGGGCAGCACCACGATGGGGGTCGGACCGAAGCCGTTGAACCCGGTCGCGGTCGCGGCGGTGTACGCACCCATCATCGGGCTCACGAGCACGTCGCCGGCTCGGAGCGGTGGCAGGCGGAGGGCCCGCGCCATGACGTCGAGGCTGTCGCACGTCGGGCCGGCGAGCGTGACGGGCTGGTGGGCGCGGGCGCGCAGCCGGCGCACCGCGCGATCCCGGTCGGGTTCGAGGTCGCCGGCGTGCTGGTCGAGTTCCGCGGCGGCGAAGACGAGCGGATGCGTCGCCTCCGACGGGATGTTCGAGAACGCACCGTAGACCCCGTCGTCGAGGTACGCTCAGCAGCCGTCGGCGCGCTCCGTGGTGCCGACGACCCGGGTTGCGAGCGTCATGGCGGGCGCCGAGAGGAACCGACCGGGCTCGACGAGCACGCGGTATCGCGAGGGCGCCTCGGCGAGGGCGGCACGAATGTCGCGGGCCAGCGCCGAGAATTCGGGCACGGGCTCGTCGTAGGGCACCGGGAATCCGCCGCCGATGTCGAGCGTGTCGAATCGGATGCCGTGGGCCCGTTCGAGGCGGCGCATCAGGGCGAGCGTGCGATGGATGGCACGCATCCACGGTCCGACCGACACCGTCTGGCTTCCGACGTGGAAGGTGAACCCGGCGACGCGAAGGCCGGCCCGAAGGCAGTGCTCGACGAGCGCGGCGGCCCGCTCGGGAGCGACCCCGAACTTCGACGACAGGTCGCATCGCACCTCGGGATTCGGGAACGAGAGTCGCACCAGCACCGCGACATCCGACGGCAGGCCGTGGAACTTCGAAACCTCGCCATGGCTGTCGACCACGAACGTCCGGATGCCGCGAAGGTATGACCCCGTGATGTCGGCGACCGTCTTCACGGGGTGCGTGTGCAGGCAGCGGCCGATCGCGACGCCCTCCCGCTCGAGCAGGTCGATCTCGCCACGGGACGCGACCTCGAAGCTCGCCCCGAAGGCGTCGACGGCATGGACGACGGCGGGGTGGGGGAGCGACTTCGTCGCGAAGTGGATCTGGACGTCAGGCAGCTCCTGCCGCAGCGCGAGGAGCTGCGTCGTCACCCGGTCGACGTCGAGCACGAAGAGCGGGGTGCCGTGCGTGCGTAGCAGCGCATCGAGACGGATGCGGGCGGCGTATGCGGCCAGCTCCCGCCGAACGAGTTCGCGGTGCGGCGGCTGCTCGGCCGGGGGTTCCGCCGGCTCGGCGGAGCCCGCCCGGGATGCGCGAGCGACGCGGTCGGCGAAGCGCCGCGATCGTGCCGCGAGTGTGGTGCTCATCGGAGTGCTCCCTCATGTCGGGTTGCGGAGACGATGGGGCGGGCGGATGCCCCGGACGCACGCGTCCGGCCGGGCGGGTGCCCGCCGTCGGGGAGGATCGCGCGGCGGCCGAGCTCGAACGAGACGATCGCCACGGCGTAGAACACGGCGTCGGCGGCGAGCTTGCCCACGAGCCAACCGCCGACGTGGCCGCCGAAGGCCGCGGTCGCGGCGAGGAGCAGGGCGGGTCGCACCGCGAACGTGTCGACCAGTTCGGCCGGTCCGAACTCGGCGGCGACGGCCCGGGCGGTGAGCCAGGTCGTGGCCCAGACGCGCTGCGCGCGCCGCGGCATCCGCCGCACTCGATCCGACCGTGCGTGCCCGCGAGCGGCGCGCGCGACGACGAGCGCGTAGTACCCGGCGCTCTCACCGAGCGTGCCGGCGATCGCAGCGACCACGAGCGAACCGCTCAGCTCGTAGCCGAGCCACGCGCTTGCGACGGCGGAGATCGTGCCGAACACCTCCAACGGGAGGTACCGCATCACCCACCCGCGCACTCGCACGCGATCGATCGACAGCATGCGGCGATCCTTCTCGCGCGCGCGAGGCGCCGGATCCGGGCGGCCCCGCGAGATCCGTGCGTGCTGACACTGGTCGAGGAGCCCGACGCCTGCTTACCCCTCGAACTGGGAGGAACGGCGACCATGCGCGACGCGATAGCCTCGCCCCAGGGTGGAGGAGACCCCGAAGGTCGACGCTGCCCGTGAACGGAGGAAGATGAACGACGCTCGCCCCCTGCGCGTCGCGATCGCCGACGACGCACTGCTGCTCCGCGAGGGGATCGCCAAGGTGCTGGAGGGCGGTGGGCTCGACGTGGTCGCATCCGTCGGAACCGGCGACGAACTCCTCGAGGTGCTGCAGGCAGGTGACGTCGATGCGGCGGTGCTCGACATCCGGATGCCGCCGAGCTACCGCGACGAGGGCATCGTCGCGCTCGAATCGATCCGCGCCAACGGCTCGACGGTCGGCGTCCTGCTGCTCTCGATGTACGCGACGCCCGAGTACGCCCTTCGCGTCATGGGCGCGGGCAGCGGCACGGGCTACCTGCTGAAGGAGCGGGTCTCGGAACCCCAGACGCTCGTGCGGGCGGTGGAGACGGTCGCGTCGGGCGGTTCCGTCGTCGATCCCGAGGTCGTCGAGCAGTTGGTGAAGCGCACCCGGGCGGATGACCCGCTCTCGCGCCTGACCGAACGGGAGCGCTCGGTGCTCGAGCTGATGGCGCAGGGCTACTCGAACGGCGGCATCGCGCAGACCCTGTTCCTCGGCCTGAAGACCGTCGAGACGCACGTGCGCAGCATCCTCCAGAAGCTCGACCTCGAGGAGTCGCCCGAGCATCACCGGCGGGTGCTCGCCGTGCTCACGCTCCTCGGCGAGCGGTGATGGCGCCCGGCCGTAAGGGCCGGATCGTCAGACGAAGCATCGCCATCGCGGCCGTCGTCGCCGTGAGCCTCGCGATGGAGGTGTCGGGATTCCTCGCGACCCCCGACGCCGAGCGCCCCGAGGTGGCGTGGGTCACGCTGCACGCGGTCGTGCCGCTCGTGTTCGCGGCGTGCGCCGGCATCGCCTGGGCGATCGGCCCGTCGCGGGTGCCGGCGCGGCTCATGGTGATCTTCCCGATCCTGTGGATTCCGCAGACGTTCTACGCCGTGATCGGCGGGCTCGGCTGGCTGTGGCCGGTCGTGCGCGGCATCGACCTGTGGTGGGCCGTGCTCACCGGCATCCTCGTGCTGGTGTATCCACGCGGGTGGCTCGGCGACCGCACCGACCGTGTGATCGCACGCATCGCCGTGGCCGCCTCGCTCGTGAACCTCATCGTGGTCGTGCTGTTCGCCTCGCCCGACGCCGCCCCCTGCGACTGTGCGCCCAACGTCTACCAGATCACCGAGGCGCCCGCGCTGTTCGCGTTCGTCGACATCGGCTTCCGGGTCGTCGGCGCCGGCCTCGCCCTCGTGATCGCGGGCCGACTCCTCGTGCGGTGGGTGCGAGGGAGCGTGCCCGCGCGCGCGGTGGCGTTCCTCATGCCGGTCGCACTGCTCGCCTGGGTCCTCACCGTGCTGGCCCTGGTCGTCAGCTACGCCATGTCGGCGACGAGCCTCCAGGTCATCGACACGGTCTCGCTCATCGCCATCGCGTCGATCCCGGTCAGCTACGTCGCAGGCATCGCGCACACCCGGAACATGCGCGCCCGCGTGGCCGACCTCATGCGCATCACCCGGGAGGGCGCCGACCGCGGGCTCTGGGCCGAGTCGCTCGCGCGCACGCTCCGTGACGCCTCGGTGCGCGTCTACTGGTGGGACGAGGAGAACGGCCGATATGCGGATGCCGCGGGGGAGCCCATCGAGCACGACCCCGCCGACCGCAACGGCGACCACAGCCTCCTGCCGGTCTCGTCGCCGACCGGCATGCCGATCGCGCTGATCCGCCACGACCGGGTGCTCACCACGAACTCGCGACTCCTCGACGGCGTGTCGAGCGCACTGCGGCTCTCGGTCGACAACGGCCGGCTGCGATCCGAGATCGAGCGAACCCTCGAGCAGGTGCGGCAGTCGCGCCAGCGCATCGTCGAGGCGGGGGTCGAGGCGCGACGTCGCATCGAGCGCGACCTGCACGACGGCGCCCAGCAGCACCTCGTGTCGCTGGGGATGAGTCTGCGGCTCGCCGCCAACACGGCGCGCGAGCATGGGGACGAGCCGCTGACGTCCGCCCTCGAGGACACGATCACCATGCTGAACCAGGCGCTGCGCGAACTGCGGGAGCTCGCCCACGGCATCCACCCGAGCCTGCTGTCGTCGGGCGGACTGGCGCTCGCCGTCCCCGAGCTGGCCGGACGCTGTCCCGTGCCGGTCGAGGTCGACGTGCAGGCCGAGGGGCGGCTCCCCGAGCTCATCGAGTCGACCGCGTACTTCGTGCTCGCGGAATGCCTGGCGAACGTGGCCAAGCACTCGGGGGCGTCGCGGGCGTGGGTGCGAGCGCACGTCTTCGACCACGAGCTGCGGCTCGTGGTGCGCGACAACGGGGTCGGCGGCGCGTCACTCGAGGCCGGCACCGGCATGCTGGGCATCAGCGACCGGATCGACGCCGTCGACGGCTCGCTCGAGCTCGAGAGCCCGCCCGGCGCCGGGACCACCGTGACGATGCGGATTCCGCTGCACGAGGCGCCTTCCGAGTAGCGCCCGTCACGGACGCCAGCGACACGCGGCCAGGTCGATCCGGTAGCCCTCGTCGTCGGTCGTCGGAAGGAGGGGTGTGCCCTCGGCCTCGTAGTGACGGCGAGCGCGGTCGCCCTTGCCGACCGGGGGTCGCCCGCCGGCGCGGATCACCCGCCACCACGGGACCTCCGCCCCGCTCTTCGCCATCACCCGGCCGACCGCGCGGGCTCCGCGCGAACCGAGTAGGGCCGCGACGTCGCCGTAGGTCGCGACGTGCCCGGGCGGGATGTCGGCGACGACCGAGAGCACCGCCTCGGTGAAGTCCGCCGATGCAGCGACGGTCACGGCACCCGGGTCAGAGCTGGAGCTTGCCGATGCGGTCGCCGTACTGCGTCTCGCCGACGTCGACGAAGCCGATGCGCAGGAAGAAGGCCTCGGGGCCCTCTTCGCCCGGCTCCCAGAGCACGTTGATGTGGTCGAACCCGCGACGCTTGGCCTCCTCGGCGAGTGCGTGTGCCAGGAACCGGCCGACGCCCCTGCCCTGTGCCTCGGCGTCGACGTTGATGCGCCAGATGCAGGCGCGGAACTCCTCGTGCTCGTTCTCGGGGTCGAAGTTGCCGTGGATGAAACCGACGACCTTGTCGTCGTTGAGCGCGACGCGCTGCCACGAGGTCGCGGGGTTCACGACGGATGCCTCGGCGGCGTAGGTGACCGGCGCGATGAACTGCTCCTGGCCGGGCTTCAGCGACAGCGAGTTCGCGGCCACGATGTTCGACGCGTTCAGTTCTTCCAGTCGCAGGTCAGCCATGCGCCAAGGCTATATGGTGGCCCCGCGCGGTCGGAAGCCGTGCGTGGGACCCGGTGAGGGCCGGTCGGCGACGTCGCCGCGATTTGTCTCGATGTCGAGACAGTCGGACGAGGCGGTAAGCTGGCAGGCGGCGTGTCCGCTCCGCCGTCCGAGACTTTCCTCATCGCCTCGAGAAATCCAAGGAGAACTCCACTTGTCAAAGATCAAGGTTGAAGGCACCGTCGTCGAGCTCGACGGCGACGAGATGACGCGCATCATCTGGCAGGCCATCAAGGACCAGCTCATCCACCCGTACCTCGACGTGAACCTCGAGTACTACGACCTCTCGATCCAGAAGCGCGACGAGACCGACGACCAGATCACCATCGACGCCGCGAACGCCATCAAGCGGCACGGCGTCGGCGTGAAGTGCGCGACCATCACGCCCGACGAGGCTCGCGTCGAGGAGTTCGGCCTGAAGAAGATGTGGCGCTCGCCGAACGGCACCATCCGCAACATCCTCGGCGGCGTCATCTTCCGCGAGCCGATCATCATCTCGAACATCCCGCGCCTCGTTCCCGGCTGGAACAAGCCGATCGTCGTCGGCCGCCACGCGTTCGGCGACCAGTACCGCGCCACCGACTTCCGCTTCGAGGGCGAAGGCACCCTCACGATGACGTTCACGCCGAAAGACGGCTCCGAGCCGCAGTCGTTCGAGGTGTTCCAGGCCCCGGGTGCCGGCGTGGCAATGGGCATGTACAACCTCGACGAGTCGATCAAGGACTTCGCCCGGGCCTCGCTCAACTACGGGCTCGACCGCAACTACCCCGTCTACCTCTCGACGAAGAACACGATCCTGAAGGCCTATGACGGCCGCTTCAAGGACCTGTTCCAGGAGGTGTTCGACACCGAGTTCAAGGAGCGGTTCGACGAGGCCGGCCTCACGTACGAGCACCGCCTCATCGACGACATGGTCGCCGCGAGCCTCAAGTGGGAGGGCGGCTACGTCTGGGCGTGCAAGAACTACGACGGCGACGTGCAGTCCGACACCGTCGCCCAGGGCTTCGGGTCGCTGGGCCTCATGACCTCGGTGCTGGCAACGCCCGACGGCAAGGTCGTCGAGGCCGAGGCGGCGCACGGCACGGTCACGCGCCACTACCGCCAGCACCAGCAGGGCAAGCCCACGTCGACCAACCCGATCGCCTCGATCTACGCCTGGACGCGCGGCCTCGCGCACCGCGGCAAGCTCGACGGCAACCAGGAGCTCATCGACTTCTCGCACACCCTCGAGGACGTCGTCGTGAAGACCGTCGAGTCGGGCGCCATGACGAAGGACCTCGCGCTCCTCGTCGGTCCCGACCAGGCGTACCAGACGACCGAGGAGTTCCTCTCGACGCTCAGCGACAACCTGAAGGCGCGCATCGCCGCGTAGTCCCCGTTGCGGAGGGTCGGATGCCGCGGCATCCGACCCTTCGGCGTTTCCGTGCTCCGGCGACCCGCGGTGCAGGATGGGGGCATGCGGGTTCTCCACCTCGTTCGCCGGTACCGGGTCGTCGCGCTGACCCTGGGGCTGGGGCTGCTCGGAATCGTGCTGTGGCTCGCGGGCGCCGAGCCGGCGGTGCAGTGGATCTTCAGCGGGTACGCGCTCGCCGTGGCGGCCTGGCAGGCGGTCGGCATGGTCCGCGACATCATCCGCGGGCACTGGGGGCTCGACGTGCTGGCCGTGACGGCGATCGTCGCCACCGTGCTCGTCGGCGAGTACGTCGCCGCGCTCATCGTCGTGCTCATGCTCACGGGCGGCGAGGCCCTCGAGGACTACGCCAGCCGCCGCGCGAAGCGCGAGCTCGATGCGCTGCTCACCCGAGCTCCTCAGTCGGCGCACCGCATCGACGGCGACGAGATCGTCGACGTGCGCGCCGACGAGGTTCGCCCGGGCGATGTGCTGCTCGTCCGTCCGAGCGAGATCGTGCCGGTCGATGCGATCCTCAGCTCCGACGAGGGCGCGTTCGACGAGTCATCCATCACCGGTGAGAGCGTGCCGGTCGAGAAGCGCACCGGCGACGAGGTGCTGAGCGGCTCCGTGAACGGGCCGGTCGCCGTGGAGGTGAGGGCGACGGCGCCCGCGGCCGAGAGCCAGTACCAGCAGATCGTCGCCCTCGTCGCCGAGGCCGCCGAATCGAAGGCGCCCGTCGTGCGCCTGGCCGATCGGTACGCCGTACCGTTCACGGTGTTCTCGCTGGCGCTGGCGGGCATCGCGTGGTGGCTCTCGGGAGACCCGGTGCGGTTCGCCGAGGTCCTGGTGCTCGCAACGCCGTGCCCCCTGCTCATCGCCGCACCCGTGGCCTTCATCGGCGGCATGAGCCGGGCGGCGAGGAACGGCTTCATCGTGAAGGGCGGAGGGGTGCTCGAGCAGCTCTCCGCGGCCAAGACCGCCGTGTTCGACAAGACCGGCACGCTCACGCGCGGCCACCCCGAGCTCATCGAGATCAGGACCGAGCCCGGGTTCAGCGAGGACGAGGTGCTGCAGCTCGTGGCATCCGCCGAGCAGTACTCGTCGCACGTGCTCGCCACGTCGATGATCGAGGCGGCGAGATCCCGTGGGCTGCGACCTTCCGAGGCGGACCGGGCGAGCGAGCACGCGACGAACGGCGAGCGTGCGACCATCGGGGGCCGCGACGTCGTGGTCGGCAAGTTCGGCTTCGTCGCCGAGCATGCGCGGGATGCGGCGCGAACGGCGATCGGTCCGGGCGAGCTCGCGGTGTACGTCGGGATCGACGGCCGGTTCGCCGGCGCGTTGCTCGCCAGCGACCAGGTGCGCGACAACGCCGCGGCGACGCTCGAACGGCTTCGCGGGCTCGGAGTCCGGGACACGATGATGCTCACGGGTGACGCGCAGGCCACCGCCGACCACATCGCGGCGGAGCTCGGGATCACACGCGTCCGGGCCGAGGCGCTGCCCGCCGACAAGGTGCACGAGGTCGCCTCGATCACGTCCCGGCCGGTGATCATGGTCGGCGACGGGGTGAACGATGCGCCGGTGCTCGCAGCCGCGGACGTCGGCATCGCGATGGGTGCGAAGGGGGCGACCGCCGCGAGCGAGTCCGCGGACGCGGTCATCCTCGTCGACGACATCTCAGGAGCGGCGAAGGCGGTCGAGATCGGCCGCGACACCGTGCGCATCGCCCTGCAGAGCATCTGGCTCGGCATCATCGTCAGCGTCGGCCTCATGATCGTGGCCGCCTTCGGCGTCATCCCGGCCACCGCGGGTGCACTGCTGCAGGAGGTGGTCGACCTCGTCACGATCCTCGCGGCCCTGCGCGCGATCGGAGGGCGACGCGACGGGAGGCAGCCTGCTCGCAGCGCCACCGCGAGGGTCTCGGCCCTACGCTGAGGGGCCGCCGTCGTCACGACTCGGTAACGGCTCCGGATGACGTCGCGTTCCTGCTTGCGTCGACTTCGTTCGTAATGTTTACTAACGATCGCACTGCACCACCAGGGGAACCAGCACTCCGCTGGCCCTTCTCCGATGAAAGGAAACGACGAAATGAGGAAACTCGGCATCGTGGCGCTCGGCGCCGCTGCTGCGATCACGCTCGCCGGTTGTGCCTCGGGAGGCACCGGCGCCTCCGAGGAGGGCGCGGAGATCCGCGTCTGGCTCGTCGGCACCGACACGCCCGACGAGGCGCGCGACTACTTGAAGGCGACGTTCGAGGAGGAACACCCCGACGCGACGCTCGTGATCGAGGAGCAGTCGTGGGACGGCCTCGTCGACCGTCTCACCACGAGCCTCTCCGGGTCCGACAGCCCCGACGTGGTGGAGGTCGGCAACACCCAGGCGTCGGCATTCACCTCGGCCGGAGCATTCCTCGACCTCACCGAGCACTTCGACGAGCTCGGCGGCGACGACCTGCTGCCCGGCTTCGTCGAGGCGGGCTCGTACGACGGCAGGTTCTATGCCGCACCCCTCTACGCCGGCTCGCGTCTCGTCTTCTACAAGAAGGACGCTCTCGCGTCGGCCGGCCTGTCGGTCCCGACCACGCTCGACGAGTACATCGCGAACGGCGAGGCGCTGGCGGCCGCGAACCCCGGGAAGTCGGGCATCTGGTGGCCGGGCCAGGACTGGTACAACGCCCTCCCGTACATCTGGGAGAACGGTGGCGAGGTGGCGGTTCCCGACGGTGACGCATGGGACGCGCAGCTCTCGTCGGCCGAGTCGATCGCCGGGCTCGAGCAGGTCCAGCAGGTCATGACGAACGCGTCGGCCGCACCGAAGGACGGCAATGAGACGAGCCCCGAGGTCGGCTTCTGCGATGGCACCACCCTTCAGCTGTCGGCGCCGAGCTGGGTGAAGTGGTCGATCCTCGCCCCGGCGGATGCCGAGGCGCCGGGTTGCCCCGACCAGGAGGAGAACCTCGGCGTGTACGCCCTGCCGGGCATGGACGGCGGCGCCGCGCAGGTCTTCGCCGGCGGCTCGAACATCGGCGTTTCGGCCAAGTCGGCTCACCCCGAGCTCGCGATCGACGCCCTCGAGATCATCCTCTCCGACGAGTTCCAGACGATCTACGGTGAGAACGGCCTCGTGCCGGCCAAGCTGTCGCTCGCCGACACGCTCGGCACCGACGACGTCGCCAAGGCCATCGCCGCTGCCGCCGGGAATGCGAAGCTGACGCCGGCCTCGCCGAACTGGGCCGACGTCGAGGCCGCCGGGATCCTGCAGGACCTCTTCGTCAAGATCGCGCAGGGTGGCGACGTCGCGGCCCTCGCCGCGGCGGCCGATGAGGAGATCGAGGCGATCCTCAACGACTAGCCGGAGTCATCCTGCTGCGCGGTGCGGCGGCGGAGTCCCCGACCGCCGTCGCACCGCATCCCTCGACCGACAGGAGTGCCACCATGACCACCGTCGAACCCGCCCTCGAGACGGCGCCGAGCGCGGTCGAGGGCGAGCGGCTGACGGCCCCGCCGGGACCGGACGCCTCGCGCGCTCGCCGACGCCGGGGCGGTCTCACCCCCTACACGCTGCTCACCCCGGCCATGATCGTGCTCGCCTTGATCGTCGGCTGGCCGCTCCTGCAGCTCATCGTCACCTCCTTCCAGCGGTTCGGCCGGGCCCAAGTGTTCGGGGCTCCGCCCGAATGGGTCTGGTTCGAGAACTACGCGGACGTGCTCAGCGACCCGGTCTTCTACGGCGTGCTGGCGCGCACGCTGATCTTCTCGGGCGTCTGCGTCGTGGTCACCATGCTCCTCGGCACGCTCATCGCGCTCATGATGATGCGGCTCCCCAAGGGGTTCCGCCTGCTGTTGTCGGTCGGCATGCTGCTCGCCTGGGCGATGCCGGCACTCACGGCGACGGTCGTCTGGGGCTGGATGTTCGACACCGCCTACGGTGTGGTCAACCACGTGCTCGTCAACTGGTTCGGCCTGGAGCAGTACTTCCAACACTCCTGGCTCATCGACCCGCTGAGCTTCTTCTTCGTCGCCGGCATCATCATCGTCTGGGGCGCGATCCCGTTCGTCGCCTTCACGCTGTACGCGGGCCTCACGCAGGTGCCCGACGAGGTGCTCGAGGCGGCACAGCTCGACGGGGCAGGCGGGTTCAAGCGGTTCCGGCTGATCGTCTTCCCCTTCCTGAAGCCGATCTTCCTGATCGTGACGATCCTGCAACTCATCTGGGACCTGCGCGTCTTCACGCAGGTCTTCGCGCTCCAGGACATCGGCGGCATCCGCGCACTCACCAACACGCTCGGCGTGTACATCTACCAGACCTCGATCGCGGGCGGCGACTTCGGCCAGGGCGGAGCGATCGCCGTGATCACGGCGGTGCTGCTCATGTCGATCTCGATCTACTACGTACGCCAGGTCACGAAGGAGGAGGAGCTGTGAGCCGCCGCGTCACGACCTGGGTGCTGAGCGGAGCGTCCGTGGTGCTCTTCGCGTTCTTCGTGTTCCCCGTCTACTGGATGGTCAACACGTCGTTCCAGCCGAACAACGAGATCCGCGGTTCGGAGCTCCACTTCTGGCCCGACAACTTCACCCTGCGCAACTACGAGACGGTGCTCTTCGACCCCGGCCGGACTCCGTTCCTGCCGGCTGCCGGCAACTCGCTGGTCATCACCATCCTCACCGTCGTCATCGCCCTGGTCTTCGCGTTCCTCGCCGCGGTCGCCGTCACCCGCTTCAGGTTCAAGAGCCGGCGCACGTTCATCATCGCGATCCTCGTCATCCAGATGATCCCGGGTGAGGCGATGATCGTCTCGGTCTTCCGAGTCATCGACGGCTGGCAGCTGCTGAACACGATCCTCGGTCTCACACTCGTGTACATCGCGACCGTGCTGCCGTTCACGATCTGGACCCTTCGCGGCTTCGTGAACGGCGTACCGGCCGAGCTCGAGGAGGCCGCGATGATCGACGGATGCTCCAGAGCCGGTGCGTTCTGGCGCGTGACGTTCCCCCTCCTCGCGCCCGGCCTCATCGCGACGGGAGTGTTCGGCTTCATCCAGGCGTGGAACGAGTTCATCATGGCGCTCGTGCTGAACGCGCGGCCCGAGATGATGACCCTGCCCGTCTGGCTGCGCACGTTCCTCGTGGCCACGGGCACGACGAACTGGGCCGGGCTCATGGCCGGTTCGACCCTCATGGCGATTCCGGTGATCGTGTTCTTCCTCATCGTGCAGGGCCGCATGACGAGCGGCCTGGTCGCGGGAGCCGTCAAGGGATGAGCGAGCGCAGTGACGCCGGCGCGGGGCACGACCTGCGCCGGGACATCCTCACCACGCTGCTCCCGGGGTTCGACGGCACCGAGGCGCCCGAATGGCTGCTCGGGATGCTCGAGGACGGCCTCGGCGGAGTCTGCATCTTCGGGCAGAACATCGCGGATGCCGCACAGCTCCGCACCCTGAACGCCTCGCTGCGGTCGGCCAACCCGCTCGCGGTGATCGCGATCGACGAGGAGGGCGGCGACGTCACCCGGCTCTTCTACGACAGGGGTGCCCCGTACCCGGGCAATGCCCTGCTGGGCCGCATCGACGACCTCGAGCTGACCGCGTCGGTCGCACGATCGGTGGGCGAGGCCCTCGCCGCGACCGGCTGCACCGTCACCTTCGCTCCCGACGTGGACGTGAACTCGAATGCCGACAACCCCGTCATCGGCGTCCGGAGCTTCGGCGCCGACGCCGCGCTCGTCGCCCGACACGCTGCCGCGTGGGTGCGCGGGCTGCAGCAGACGGGCATCGCTGCGAGCGCGAAGCACTTTCCCGGTCACGGTGACACCGCAGAGGACTCCCACCTCGCGCTGCCGGTCGTCGACGTGTCGCTCGACGAGCTCCGCGCGCGTGAGCTGGTGCCCTTCCGTGCCGCGATCGCTGCCGGCGCACGCACCATCATGACCTCGCACCTGCTGCTGTCGCGGATCGACCGGGAACATCCCGCGACCCTGTCGCCCCGTCTCGTGCGCGGGCTGCTCCGTGAGGAGCTGGCGTTCGACGGGGTCATCGTGACGGATGCACTCGACATGGCCGGCGCGAGCGGCGAGCGCGGCATCCCCGAGGCGGCCGTGCAGGCGCTCGTCGCCGGATGCGATCTGCTGTGCATCGGCTCCGACAACACCGAGCGGCAACTCGACGAGATCGTCGCCGCCGTCGAGGTCGCGGTCGCATCGGGTCGGCTGCCCGCGGGCCGCGTGCGCGACGCCGCGGCCCGGGTGCGGGCGCTCGCGACGTTCCCGCTCGACGTCTCCGGCCGAACCGCGGAGGGAGAGGCGTCTGCCGCGACGGAGGCCGAGTTGCTCGATCGGCTCGCCGCGGCCTTCGAGGTGTCGGATGTCGCGCGCGCGCGTCTCTCCGCGGCATCCGGGCACGGCACCATCGTGCGGGTGGACACCGAGGCCAGCATCGCGGTCGGCAGCGCTCCGTGGGGGCCGTTCGCGGCTGCGGTCCACTCGCCGGACGTGAGCGCCGCCCTCGGCGCGATCGTCGTGCTCGAGGAGGGCCGCGCGATTCCCGACGCGGCGTCGCTCGCGGGCCCCGTGCTCGTCGTGGGCAGGGACCTGCACCGGCATCCGTTCGCCGTCGCAGCGGTCGATGCGCTGCGATCCGTCCGCGACGACGTCGTCGTCATCGACATGGGCTGGCCCTCGCACGACCGGTCGTACGCCGACATCGCCACGTTCGGTGCATCGCGCCTCGTGGGCCAGGCGCTCCTGCGTCTGCTGGGTATCCTGAACCGGACCGGATCCCCCGCAGTCACCGCCAGCGTCGTTTCCTAGGAGATCTCCACATGGCCGAAGTCGTGATCGTCGATGACGAGGAGGCCGCGGGCGCGCTCGTCGCCGACGCGATCGTCGCCCTCATCCGTCGGAAGCCCGACGCCGTGCTCGGCCTCGCGACCGGATCCACGCCGCTCGCGAGCTACCGGGCGCTGGCCTCGCGCATCGCCGACGAGCGCATCGACGTGCGCGGCGTGCGCGGGTTCGCCCTCGACGAGTACGTGGGGCTCCCGGCAGGGCACCCCGAGAGCTACCGCTCGGTCATCACCCGTGAGGTCGTCGAGCCGCTCGGGCTCACGCCCGAGCTCGTGCGCGTGCCGAACGGCGATCCGGCGAGCATCCGCACCGCGGGCGCCGACTACGAGGCGTCGCTCCTCGCGGCGGGCGGCGTGGACCTCCAGATCCTCGGCATCGGGCGCACCGGGCACATCGGGTTCAACGAGCCCGGGTCGTCGCTCGCGTCGCTCACCCGGGTGAAGACGCTGACCGAGCACACGCGCGAAGACAACGCGCGGTTCTTCAATTCGCCCGACGACGTGCCCATGCACTGCATCACCCAGGGCATCGGCACGATCCTGCGCGCGCGCCACCTCGTGCTGCTCGCGTTCGGCGAGGCGAAGGCGCGCGCGGTCGCGGCCGCGGTCGAGGGTCCGGTCTCTGCGAGCCAGCCCGGATCGGCGATCCAGCTGCACCCGCACACGACGGTGATCGTCGACGACGCTGCGGCATCGGGCCTCGCGAACCTCGACTACTACCGGCATGCCTGGGCGCACAAGCCCGACTGGCAGCGCATCTGATCGCGCGAGCGCGAAGCGCCGCTGCACCGCTCCTCGAGTCGCCCGATTGTGGCGAGATCCTGGCGGCTCGGTGGAACGGCGGCGGCCGGGTTCGGCGGGCCGGGTTCAGTGGGGGAGCACCTCGGGGAGCATGGCGAGGTAGCCGTCTTCGTCGAAGTCGGGCGCGACGGCGCGCTGCACCATGAAGCCCGGCAGCACGGCCAGCGCGATCGGCGTGACCCGGGCGGCCCACTCGTCGGGATCGCCATCGACGCGACCCGGCTCCGCGGCCGCCCATTCGGCGAATGCCCGGCGTACCGTCTCACGAACCCGCACGAAGACCGAGCGCACGAGGTCGCGGATCTCGTCGTCGACGACCGCCTCGGCCCAGATCTGCACGAGCACCCCGCCGAACGGCTCGTGCCGCATGCCGTCGATGAGGGTCGCCATCACCTGACCCGGTGAGAGGGGACCGCCGACCGCGTCACGGCGAGCGTCGAGCTCGGTGACCCGGGCGTCGAGCACGCGCGCCGCCATCGCGGAGAGCAGCTCGCGCTTGCCCGCGAAGTGGCCGTAGATGGCGCCGGCCGACAGGCCGGACTCGGCGATGATGTCGGCCATCGAGGTGCGCTGGATTCCCTGCACGGTCACGCGCCGCAGGGCGGCGGCGATGATCTCGTCGCGCCGCGCTGCGCGGTACGCCTCGGTCACCTTCGGCATCGGCACTCCTCTCGAGAAACCGAACGAACGTTCTTGACAAGCTTACGCGAGAGGAGAACCATAAAAGAACGAACATTCTTTTTATATGGAGGATCTGATGTCACATCCGGATGTCCCGCAGGGCCGAACCCCGTGGGGCCGCGTGCTCGCCTTGGCACTCGCCCTGGCGGCCATCGTGGCGGTCATCGTGATCGCCTTCGCGTGGCCGTCGATCACGAGCGAGCCCAAGGACCTGCCGATCGCCATTGCCGGGCCCGCGCAGGCCGTGACTGCAGCCGAGCAGGCGGTCGACACCCAGGCCGAGGACGCCGTCGCCTTCACCGAGGTCGACGACCGCAACGCAGCCGTCGCTGCGATCGAATCACGCGACGTCTACGGAGCCATCGTGCTCGGCCCCGAGCCCGAGGTGCTCACGTCGTCGGCGTCGAGCCTGGCGGTCAGCCAGCTGCTCACCGGCGTCGCCGCCCAACTCGAGAACGGGGTGAACGAGCAGGCTGCCGCCGCGGCCGCTGCGGCGGGTGCTCCGAGTTCGCCACCACGCATCGAGGTCGCCGTCACCGATGTCGTCCCGCTCGCCGATACCGATCCACGCGGCACGGGGCTCACAGCGGCGATGTTCCCGCTCGTGCTCGGCGGCATGCTGGGCGGCATCGCCATCTCGCTGGCCATCATCGGTGCGATGCGACGAGTGCTCGCGGGGCTCGTGTACTCCGTCGCCGGCGGCCTCGTGCTGACCGGCATCCTCCAGGGCTGGTTCGGGGCGCTCCAGGGCGACTACTGGGTGAATTCGGCCGCCATCGCGCTCGCACTCGCGGCGATCGCCGCCCCGATCACCGGATTCGTCGCGCTCTTCGGGCGAGTCGGCATCGCCGTCGGGCCGATCGTGATGCTGCTCGTCGCGAATCCGATCTCGGCGGCGGCCGTGCCGAAGGAGTTCTACCCGGTTCCGTGGGGCGCCATCGGGCAGTGGTTCCCGCCGGGTGCCGCGGCGACGCTCGTTCGCGAGCTGTCGTACTTCCCGGCCGCCGACATGCTGTTCCCCTGGCTGGTGCTGGCCGCATGGGCGCTCGGCGGCACCGTGCTGTCGCTCGTCGGCCACTTCCGCGAGGCCGGCGCGGAGCCCGATGCTGAGGCGGCGATCGACACGGAGACGCACTCCGAACCGCTCGTCACCGCCTGAGTGCGCCCGGGTCAGCCCGCCAGCTGCTTGCGCCCGTTCAGGATGCCGCTGATCGCCGCCACGACGGCGAACACGACCGCGACGATGGGCTGGCCGAGCATCCACCACCCGATGGCGGCGGCCGTGAAGACGGCGATCTCGACGAGCGCCTTGCCGAACGGGTCGACCCGGAACACCGCCTTGGGCGAGACGAACAGCGCCCACAGCAGGATGGCGAGGGCGGGTGCACCGAGGCCGATGAGCACGCCGGGCCACGGCAGCGGGAAGGCGAGGAAGCCCCAGATGCCGAGCGAGACGAAGGCGAAGAGCTCGAGGAAGAACCGGAGGATGTCGTTGGGCCCGACCTTCGGCATGTTCGGGTCGGACTCGCCCGGGACTGCGTTGCTCACGGTGTTCCAGCCTACCCGTGACGTCGGCGTGCGTCGGGTAGAATGGTCCCGGTCGTGGCGCCCCCCACGGCCCTGGGCGCGCACATGAGCGCGTAGTCGACCCGCACGGTGAAGATGCCCGAGCGGGGAACGCCGTCGGAGAGACATCCCAATGTCCGTCACCGAACCCGCGCGCCTGCGCGGACCCCGCCTGCCGTGGCCTGCACTCATCGTGCTCGCCGCGGCAGTCTTCCTGTCCATCACCGTCGAGATGATGCCCACCGGGCTGCTGCCCGAGATGAGCGAGGGCCTCGGCGTCGCCGAGCCGCTCGTCGGCCTCCTCGTCTCGGTCTTCGCCTTCACCGTCGTCATCACGTCGACCCCGCTCACCGCCCTCACCGCACGGATGCCGCGGCACGCGTTGCTCGTCGCCGTGCTCGCCGTGCTCGGCGTCACGACGCTTGCGTCCGCGGTGGTGCCCGAGTACTGGATGCTCATCGCCATCCGGATCGTCGGAGGCCTCGCGCACGGCGTGTTCTGGGCCATCGTCGCGGCGTACGCGTCGCGGCTCGTGCCCCGCGACCAGATCGGCCGCGCGGTCTCGGTCACGCTCGCCGGCGGAACGCTCGCGCTCGTCGCGGGGGTGCCGGCCACGACCGTGTTCGGGCAGGCCGTCGGCTGGCGGTGGGCGTTCGCGATCGTCGGGGCGCTGACCCTCGCGGGCGCAGGGCTCGTCTGGCGCCTGCTGCCTCCCGTCGCGGTGACGGCCGAGCGCACCGTGGCTCGGTTGCGGCGCGGCGACGTGTCGCTCGGTCCCGTCCTCGTCGTGTGCGCCGTGACCGCCGCGGTCATGCTCGGGCAGTACGCCGTCTTCACGTTCGTCGCTCCGATCATCACCGACGTCGTCGGGCTGCCGCCGACTGCCGTCGGACCGCTGCTGTTCGTGTACGGCGCGACCGGCGCGATCGGGCTGGTCGTCGCGGGGTCTCGCCTCGGCCGGAACCCGATTCGCGCCCTGGTCGTGGCGATGGTGATCGCGGCGGTTGCGCTCGCCGTGCTCGGCGCCGCCCCGGGCGCCGCCGGGTCGATCGCCGCGTTCGCCGTGTGGGGGCTCGCGTTCGGCGCCATCCCGCCGCTGCTGCAGATCCGGCTGCTCCAGGCGGCGCCGCCGGCCCATCGGGATGCGGCGAGCGCCCTCTATACGACGGGGTTCAACATCGGCATCGGCGGGGGAGCGCTCGTGGGCGCGCTGGCGTACGAGTGGATCGGCGTGCAGAGCCTGCCGTTCGCGTACGCCGCGGTGCTCGCCCTGGTGGCGGTCGCGCTGGCCAGGCCGGCGTTCGGCGTTGCCGCCGCCCCGACCCAGCCGCGCACGTCACCCGCGACCGCGTCGACCGGTTCGGTGCAGACGCAGTCGGTGTAGTGCGCACGCGGGTCAGGCGAGCTGCGCGCCCGCGGCCCACACGGCGTCGACGGTGAGGTCGGGCGAGAGCACCACGGCGTCGGCCGCGTAGCCGGGCTCGAGTCGTCCGAGGTCCTGCGCCCGGCCGACCGCCGCGGCGGGCGCCACGGGGAGCGCGCGCACGGCGTCCTCGAGCGCGATGCCGCACTCGACGCCGGCACGTCGCAGCGCCCCGTCCTGCGTGCGCGTCGAGCCGGCGATGGAGCCGCCCTCGACGAGCCGGGCGACGCCGCCCGCCACGAGCACGTCGAGCGAGCCCAGCAGGTACCGGCCGTCGGCGGCGCCGGCCGCCGCCATGGCATCGGTGACGAGGGCGACGCGGCCCGGCGCGCCCGCGAAGGCGAGCCGCACCACGTCGGGATGCACATGGACGCCGTCGTTGATGATCTCGAGCGTCACATGGCGGGCGTGCATGGCCGCGACCACGGGTCCGGGAGCGCGGTGATGGATGCCCCGCATGCCGTTGAACGCGTGCGTGAGGATCGAGGCTCCGGCATCGAACGCGGCGAGCGCGGTCGCGAAGTCGGCGCCCGTGTGTCCGACCGCGACGGCCACGCCGGCCTCGACGAATCGCGCGGTCGCCTCGGCTGCTCCCGGGTGCTCGGGTGCGATGGTGATCTGCCTGAGCGTGCCGCCCGACGCGTCGAGCAGACGGTCGACGGATGCCGCATCGGCCGTTCGGAGCAGGGCGGGGTCGTGCGCGCCGCGGAACTCCTGGTCGAGGAACGGCCCCTCGAGATGGGCGCCGAGCACCCGGGGGTCGGACGCGGCGACGCCCGCGATCACCTCGAGGCGCCGCGCGAGCACATCGACGGGGGCGGTCACGAGCGAGAGCACCGAGCGGGTGGTGCCGTGGGCGACATGCACCGAGAGCGCCGTGCCGATGGCGTCCTCGCCGTCGTCGACCGACGCACCGCCGGCACCGTGGCAGTGGAGGTCGATGAACCCCGGCACGAGGTGGCGGTTCGCGGCATCCGTGACCGCGGCATCGGCCGGCAGGTCGGAGCGCCAGGCTTCGCCGACGCCGCGAGCGGCGACCCGGTCGCCGGCGAACCGCACCCATGCATCGGCGACCACCTCGCGGCCGCTGACGAGCCGGGCCGAATGGATGACGGTCGTCGCCGAGGTGCTCACTCCGCCACGATAACGTCGTAGCCCGCGTCCGTCAGGCGCCGCCGCTGGTCGTTGGTGGCGCCCGCGTCCGTGATGACGGTCGGGAACAGCCGTCGGTGCCCGATCGCCGCGAAGGCCCGCTTGTCGATCTTCGACGCGTCGGCCACGATCACCGGATGCGTCGCGCGTGAGGCCATGAGGGCGTTCACGGCCGCCTCGCGCTCGTCGTGCGACGTCGGGCCGACCTCGGGATCGACGCCGTTCACGCCGATGAACGCGAGATCAAGGGTGATGCTGCCGAGCACCGCATCGGTGTACGCGCCCACGAGCTCGTACGAGCGCGCATGCACGACGCCCCCGGTGACCACGGTCTTGATCTGCGGCCGCATCGCCAGCTGCATCGCGATGTTGATGGCGTTCGTGACGACCGTGAGGCTGGGCTCGTGCGAGGGCTCCATGATGTCGGCCCGCGACATGAGCGCGTCGGCGATCGCGGTCGCGGTGGTGCCGCCGCAGAGCCCGATCACGGCCCCACGGGGGACGAGTGAGCTGGCGGCCCGGGCGATCGACGCCTTGGCCGTCGGGTTCTGCTGGTTCTTGTAGCGGATGGGGAGGTCGTACGCGACCGAGTGGGCGACGGCACCTCCGCGCGTGCGCGTGAGCAGCTGCTGCTCCGCGAGCGCGTCGAGGTCGCGGCGCGCGGTCGCGGGCGACACTCCCAGGCGGTCGACGATCGTGTCCACCTCGACCTGGCCGTTCTCGGCGAGCAGGTCCAGCACGGCACTCAGGCGTTCTGCGCGATTCATGCGCCCTCCCCGGTTGCGAAGAGTTCGAGCAGGCGTGCGGCCTCAGCGCGCACGGCAGTGCGGCCCTCGGCGATGTACCTGCGTGAGTCCACGACATCGGGATGCGCTGCGAGGAAGGCGCGAACGGCACCCGTGAAACCCGCGTTCAGGTGCGTGGACACGTTCACCTTCGTGAGCCCCGAACGGATGCCGCGGACGAGCGTCGCGTCGGGGACACCCGAGGACCCGTGCAGCACGAGGGGCACCGACACGGCCTGCGCGAGCCGGGTGACGAGTTCGAGGTCGATCGACGCGGTTCGCTCCGTCATCGCGTGCGACGAACCGACCGCGACCGCCAGCGCGCCCACACCGGTCTCGTCCACGAAGCGAGCGGCCTCGCTCGGATCGGTGCGGACGCCAGGCGCGTGCGCCCCGTCCTTGCCGCCGATCTCGCCGAGCTCGGCCTCGACCAGCACGCCGGCCGCTTCGGCGCGTGCGACGACCCGCCGCGTCGTGGCGACGTTGTCGGCGAACGGCAGCTTCGACCCGTCGTACATGACCGAGCCGAAGCCCCGGTCGATCGCGCGCAGCGCGAGCTCGGGATCCTCGGCGTGGTCGAGGTGCACCGCGACGTCGGCGGTCGACGCCTCGGCGACGGCGAGCGTCGCCGCCGCGATCGGCTCGAAGGCGCCGTGGTAGCGCACGCAATTCTCCGAGATCTGCAGGATGACGGGGAGCCCCGCGTCCTCGGCGGCGCCGGCGAGCGCCTCCGCCGTCTCGAGATGCACGACGTTGAAGGCGCCGATGCCACGGGCCGCGGCGCGCGCCGCGTCGAGCAGGGTGCGGGTGTGCGTGAGGGTCATCGGTCGTCCTCGTCGATGGTGGTGATGCGGACCTCGTCGGCGAGCTCTGCATGGTCGGGCGAGAGCTCGCCCGCGAGCGGCATGAGCACGGCGCTCGCCGACCACGCCGTCGCGCGGCGGGCGAGGCGCGCCCTGGCGTGAGCCGCGGCATCCGTTGCGGCCCAGGGCTCGTCGCCGTCGGCGAGCGAGGAAGCGATCGCGGCGACCACGGCGTCGCCGGCGCCCGTCGCGTTCCCGTGCAGGACTCGCGGCAGCCGTGCGCGCACGGGCACGCCGTCGCGGGGCACGACGAGCAGCCCGTCGGCGCCGAGCGACACGACCACGAGCCGCGCACCGCGATCGAGCAGTGATCGGGCGCCGGCGAGTGGTTCGTCGTGGCCCGTCGCGGCTTCGAGCTCCTCGCGATTCGGCTTGAGTGCCCGGGCCCCCGCGGATGCCGCCGCGAGGATGCCCGAACCGCTCGTGTCGACCACGGTGGGCACGTGCGCCGCGGCGAGCCGTTCGACGAGGCCGCCGAGCTCGTCTGCACCGAATCCCGGGGGAAGGCTGCCGCAGATGGCCACGGCGCGAGCCGTACGCCCGAGCTCCTCGGCAGCGTCGGCCAGGGCGACCGCCTCCGTCGGGAGGAGCGGAGCTCCGGCCTCGTTGAGCAGCGAGGCCTCGCCCGTGCGATCGTCGACGATCGCGACGGTGCGGCGCGTCGCCGCGGACATCGTGATGAGCCGATGCGGCAGGCCGGATGCCTCGAGGTCGGCGCGCAGTTCGTCGCCGGTGGCTCCGCCCGCGGTCGCGAGCGCCAGCACCCGGTGCCCGGTCGCCTGCAGCACCCGCGCCGCGTTCAGGCCCTTGCCGCCGGCGCGGGATGCGCCCGTGGCGACACGGTGCGTGGCACCCGGTTCGAACCGGTCGACGTGCCACGTGAGATCGACGGCCGGATTCGGCGTGATGGTCAGGATCATGCGCCGACGCTCTCGCGTGCGATGAGGGCGGCACCGAGCAGGCCCGCGTCGTCGCCGAGCTGCGCCGGCACGAGCAATGGCCGCCGGTGGAAGCTGAGCCGCGCGTTCACGCGCGCGGTGAGGGGTGCGAACAGTGCGTCCCCCGCGCGTGAGAGCCCGCCGCCGATGACGATCGCGTCGGGCGCGACCGTCGCCGACAACTGGGAGACGGCGAACGCCAGCGCATCGATCGCGGCCTGCCAGACCTCTCGCGCGTCGCCGTCGCCTGCCTCGGCACGGACGAGCACCTCACGTGCCCCGCCGACCGGGCTCCCGCTGCGTTCCGCGTAGCGCCGGGCGATGGCGCCGGCCGAGGCGATGGCCTCGAGGCACCCGCGCGCACCGCAAGCGCACGTGGGGCCCTCTGCCACTGGGGAGTGCCCGATCTCGCCCGCGTAGCCGCCGCCGAGGTGCGGCCGGCCGCCGAGGATGAGCGAACCCGCGATGCCCGTGCCGATGACGAGCACGACCACGTCGTCGTACGCACGGGCCGCGCCCAGACGGTGCTCGGCCCAGCTCGCTGCCGTGACGTCATGATGGAACGCGATCGGGAGCCCCAGGGCGCGCTCGGCGAGGTCGCGGATCGGCGCATCGCGCCAGCCGAGGTTGCTCGCGAAGACGCCGACGCCGCGCTCGGCGTCGACGATGCCCGGGACGAGGAGCCCGGCCGCGACCGGACGCACGTCGGGGGGCGCGTCATGCAGTTCGGCGGCGAGCTCGGCGGGCCGGGCCACGACCGCCTCCGCCGGCTCGTCGCCGTGCGGTGTGGGGGTCCGGCGGAGTCCGAGCACTCGACCGTGCCCGTCGATGAGTGCCGTCTTCGTGTCGGTGCCGCCGACGTCGAACGCCAGCACCGCCTCGCCCGGGCCCAGGTCCGTCTCGTCCATCAGGCGTCGAGCACGACCGAACGGCTGAGGTTGCGTGGCGCGTCGGGGTCGAGACCCTTGGCGCGGGCGCGGGCGAGGGCGACGCGCTGCGCTCGCACGAGCTCGGCCATCGGGTCGAGGGCGCCGGCCTCGAACCGGCCGCCCGTCGCGCCGACCTGTTCGGCGAGGCCCGACGGTGCTTCGCCGAGGCTCCAGGTCACCCGACCTGGCGCGGCGATCGCGATCGGCCCGTGCCGGTACTCCATCGCCGGGTACGACTCCGTCCACGACTGCGAGGCTTCGCGCATCTTGAGCGCCGCCTCGTGGGCGAGTCCGACCGACCAGCCCCGGCCGACGAACGTGAACTGCTCGGCGTCGATGAGCGCGGAATCGAGCTCTTCGGCGAGTGCCCGCTGGGCGTCGTCGATCGCTGCGTCGAGATCCTCTCCCAGCGAGGTGCGGAACAGGGCGAGCGCGGTCGTCGCGAAGCGGGTCTGCACGACCGACTGCTCATCGGCGAACGGAAGCGTCACAGCTTCGTCGACCAGGTCGACGAGCGGTGAGGAGGCGTCGCCGATGACGCCGATCGTCGGCACGCGGCCGCGGAGGCCTTCGACCAGTTGCAGCACCTCGGTGGTCGTTCCCGACCGCGTCAGGGCGACGACGGCATCGTAGCCACGATCCATGAAGGCCTCGGATGCCGCGAACGCGTCGGTCTCGCCGTGGCCGCCCGCCTCGCGGAGCCAGGCGTACGATTGGGCGATGAACCAGGAGGTCCCGCAGCCGACGACGGCAACGCGCGCGCCGCGGGCGGGCAGCAGGTCACGCTCGGCCGTGAGCGCCGCCGTGCGACGCCAGGTTTCGGGCTGGGAGACGAGCTCCGCCTCCATGTGCACGCCGAGGGCTGGTGTGGACGGGTCGGTCATGGCTCTCCAGACGCTCATGCATGGCGCTCGCACCGACGGCGCGAACTGATGACGGATACATGATTGCAGATGATCCGTTGGTGTGTCGAACAATCACCCGGGCGATTGCTCATCGGCGTTCGTGCCGCGCGGTTCCGGCGGTGAGCACCTTCGCATAACGATCTTCATCCGAGCTTGACGGTCGCGGGGCATCCGTCATAGATTTCCTGCGTCGACTGAACGATGATGATCGTTTATCCGGCGAAACGGTCAGGAAGCAGCACTCTGACCTCGGTCAAGATCGCTGCGGCCCGATCGCACGCACCGTCGCGCGAGGCTTCTCATCGCCCGGTGCACCATCCACCCAGAGTGAGGAAGCATTCATGAAGAAGTCCCTGCGCCTCAGCGCCGCGGTCGCCCTCGCGGCAACCGCCTCGCTGACGCTCGCCTCCTGCGGCTTCGGAGGCGGCGGGTCCGGTGGCGACGACGCATCCGGCACCACCCTCGACCTGCTCGTGCCGAGCTACTCCGACAACACCCAGGGTCTCTGGGAGGACGTCATCGCCGGCTTCGAGGAGGAGAACCCCGACATCAAGGTGAACCTCGAGGTGCAGTCGTGGGACAACCTCGAGTCCGTCATCACGACCAAGATCCAGGGTGGCGAGGCCCCCGACATCTACAACGGCGGACCGTTCGCCGGATTCGCCTCCGACGGCCTGCTCTACGCCGCCGAAGAGGTCACCTCGCCCGAGACCTTCAGCGACTTCCAGGATTCGTTCATCGCGAATGCCGAGGTCGACGGCACGGCGTTCGCGCTGCCGCTCATCGCCTCCGCGCGTGCGCTGTTCGTGAACAACGCCCTGCTCGAGCAGGCCGGCGTCGCTGCCCCTCCCACCACGTGGGATGAGCTGCTCGACGCCGCGACCAAGGTCTCGGCGCTGGGCGGCGGTGTCGCCGGCTACGGCATGCCGCTCGGCTCCGAGGAGGCGCAGGCCGAGGCGGCCGTGTGGCTGTGGGGCGGTGGCGGCACCTTCGGCGACGCCGACGCCATCACGGTCGATGACCCGTCGAACCTGCCGGGTGCCGAGCAGATCAAGAAGATGATCGACGCCGGCGCCACCCAGGCCGACGCGGGCTCCACCGACCGGTCGCCGCTCATGGACATCTTCGTGCAGGGCAAGATCGGCATGCAGGTGGGCCTTCCGCCAACCGTCGGGCAGATCGAGGAGAACAACCCCGAGCTGGACTACTCGATCGTGCCGATCCCCACGCAGGACGGCAGCCCCTTCACGCTCGGCGTGATGGACCAGCTCATGGCGTTCCAGAACGACGGCGACAAGCAGGACGCGATCACGAAGTTCTTCGACTACTACTACTCGGCCGACGTGTACGTGCCGTGGGTCCAGGCCGAGGGCTTCCTGCCCGTCACGAAGTCGGGTGCCGAGGAGCTGTCCGACGAGGAGGCGCTCGCGCCCTTCCTCGAGGTGCTCCCCGACGCGCAGTTCTACCCGAGCACCAACCCGAAGTGGCAGGCGACGGATGGCGCGTTCAAGGCGCTGTTCGGCCAGCTGCAGACGAAGCCTGCGCAGGAGGTCCTGACCGAGATCCAGGCTCAGGTCGACGCGAGCTAGTCTCGCGGCATCCGAACGCACGCACCATCGGAGGGATCGGTGACCATCGCACCATGAGCACCACGATCGATACGTCATCGACCCGGGCGGGGGCGGCCGAGGGCCGCCCCCGCCCCGATGGGCCGTCCGTCCGCCAGCGCAAGCCCGGCGGACGCGACCTCGTCGCCGCTCTTCCCTGGGTCGCCCCCGCCGTCCTGCTGATCTTCGCGATCGTGCTCTTCCCGGCGGGCTTCATGTTCTACAACTCGACCCGCGACATCTCGATCTCGGGCCTCGACCAGGGCTCGGTCGGCTTCGACAACTACGTCGAGGTGTTCACGTTCCCGTATTTCTGGCCGATCTTCCTGCGCACGATCGTGTGGGTGGTCGCGGTCGTCGGCGTGACCGTCGTCATCTCGCTCGGCCTCGCGCAGATCCTGAACAAGGCGTTCCCCGGCCGGCGCATCGTGCGCCTCGCGGTGATCATCCCCTGGGCGGCATCCGTCGTGATGACGACGATGGTCGTCTACTACGGCCTCGAGCCCTACTTCGGCATCATCAACACGTTCCTCGTCGACGTGGGGCTCATCCAGACGCCCGAGGGCTACGGGTGGACCCGCAACCCCGAGACCGCGTTCGCGTGGTCGATCGTCATCGCGATCTTCGTCTCGCTGCCGTTCACGACGTACACGATCCTCGCCGGCCTGCAGACCGTTCCGGCCGACGTGCTCGAGGCCGCGAAGATGGACGGCGCCGGGCCCGCACGAACGTACTTCGGCGTCGTGCTCCCGCAGCTGCGCGGCGCGCTCTCCGTCGCGGTGCTCATCAACATCATCAACGTGTTCAACTCGCTGCCGATCCTGAAGATCATGACCGGCTCGATCCCCGGCTACGACGCCGACACGATCATGACGATGATCTTCAAGTACATCCAGAACCAGCACAAGGTCGACGTCGCGAGCGCGCTCTCGGTCGTCGCCTTCCTGATCGTCATCGTGATCGTCGCGGTGTACGTGAAGGTCGTCAAGCCGATGCGAGAGGTCTGAACCGTGGCCGTCACCGCCCCCGCATTCGAGACGATCGCCCCGCCCGCGGCATCCGCTCGCCGACGTCGCTACACCGAGGACCAGGTGCCCGTCGGCCGCCTGCTGCTGCGCATGCTCGCCGGCCTCATCGTGCTCGTCGTGTTCATCCTCCCGTACACGATCATGTTCTTCGGATCGGTGAAGACGAAGGCGCAGATCCGCTCCGTCGACCCCACCTACTTCCCCACGGAGTGGCATTGGGAGAACTACGTCAACATGTGGTCGACGCCCGAGACGCCCCTCGTGCAGAACCTCATCTCGACGATCGTCATCTCGGTCTTCGCGACCCTGCTCGTGCTGGCCGTCGCCCTTCCCGCGGCGTACTACACCGCCCGGTTCCGCTTCCCCGGGCGCATGGTGTTCCTGTTCCTCGTGATCGTCACCCAGATGCTGCAGCCCGCGGTGCTGACGTCGGGCCTGTTCCGGCAGTTCGTGGCCTTCGGCATCATCGACACCTGGGCGGCGATGATCCTCGTGAACGCGGCGTTCAACCTCTCGTTCGCGGTCTGGATCATGCACTCCTTCTTCGCCGGCGTGCCGAAGGAGGTCGACGAGGCCGCCCAGATCGACGGCGCCGGGCGCCTCACGGTGCTGTTCCGGATCAACCTGCCCCTCGTGTGGCCGGGCATCGTGACGGCGATCGTGTTCACGTTCGTCGCCTGCTGGAACGAGTTCGCCGCGTCACTGGTGATCCTGTCGACGGCCGGCAACCAGCCGCTCTCGGTCGCGCTCACGAAGTTCGTCGGCCAGTACGAGACGAGCTGGCACTACGTGTTCGGCGTCTCGATCGTGGCGATCATCCCCGTGGTCGTGCTCTTCATGATCATCGAGAAGCGCCTCGTCGGAGGACTCACCGCGGGCAGCGTCAAGTAGCCGGGCGGATGCCGCAGCCACGCGGCATCCGTTGCTATGCTTGCCATCGTCGCGACTGGCGTTCAGATGGTCACCATCGGGGAGCGACTGGCACGGACCGACCGCTCGCCTGGGCCGGTGCGCATACCTCGCTGCTGACGAGCGCGAGGCAGCATCCACGCAGGTCAGTGAGTCATGAAGGAGCCAGTCTTGACCGAGTCCGTCACCACCCAGCAGTCGTTGCTGAACGCCCCCCTCTCCGAGGTCGACCCCGAGGTCGCCGAAGTGCTCGAGAAGGAGCTCGGGCGCCAGCGCGACTACCTCGAGATGATCGCGAGCGAGAACTTCGTTCCCGTCTCGGTGCTGCAGTCGCAGGGTTCCGTGCTCACGAACAAGTACGCCGAGGGCTACCCGGGCCGTCGCTACTACGGCGGGTGCGAGTACGTCGACATCGCCGAATCGCTCGCGATCGAGCGCGCGAAGTCGCTCTTCGGCGCCGAGTACGCGAACGTGCAGCCGCACTCGGGCGCCACCGCCAATGCGGCCGTGCTCTCGGCGATCGCGGTCCCCGGCGACACCATCCTCGGCCTCGAGCTCGCACACGGCGGCCACCTCACGCATGGCATGCGGCTCAACTTCTCGGGCAAGCTCTACAACGCCGTCTCCTACGGCGTGAACCCCGAGAGCTTCCTCGTCGACATGGACCTCGTGCGCGACAAGGCGCTCGAGCACAAGCCGCAGGTCATCATCGCGGGCTGGTCGGCATACGCCCGGCAGCTCGACTTCGCGGCATTCCGCGCGATCGCCGATGAGGTCGGGGCGAAACTCTGGGTCGACATGGCGCACTTCGCGGGTCTCGTCGCAGCCGGGGTCCACCCCAATCCGGTTCCGCACGCCGACGTCGTGAGCTCGACCGTGCACAAGACCATCGGTGGTCCGCGTTCGGGCTTCATCCTCTCCCGCGACTCCGAGCTCGCGAAGAAGCTCAACTCGAACGTGTTCCCGGGCCAGCAGGGCGGCCCGCTGATGCACGTCATCGCCGCCAAGGCCACGGCGTTCAAGATCGCGGCATCCGACGAATTCAAGGATCGTCAGGAGCGCACGCTGCGCGGGGCGAAGATCCTCGCCGAGCGCCTGCACGCCGACGATTCGCGCGCGGCCGGCGTCGACGTGCTGACGGGCGGCACCGACGTGCACCTCGTGCTCGCCGACCTGCGCAACTCGGCGATCGACGGCCAGCAGGCCGAAGACCTGCTGCACGACGCCCTCATCACCGTGAACCGCAACGCGGTGCCGTTCGACCCGCGCCCGCCGATGGTCACGTCGGGCCTGCGCATCGGCACGCCGGCGCTCGCCACTCGCGGCTTCGGCGACGACGAGTTCACCGAGGTCGCCGACATCATCGCGCTCGCGCTGCAAGGGCGTGCGGATGTCGCGGCGCTCCGCTCGCGTGTCGAAGCTCTGACGGCGGCGTTCCCGCTCTACCCGGGCCTCGAGCAGTAGGGCCCGCTCGATGGCTGCGATCACGCTCGACGGCGTCGCCACCGCGTCGGCCGTGAAGCAGGAGCTCGCCTCGCGCATCGCGCACCTCCGGGCGCACGGCGTGGTTCCCGGCCTCGGCACGTTGCTCGTGGGCGACGACCCGGGCTCGCAGTCGTACGTGGCCGGCAAGCACCGCGACTGCGCCGAGGTGGGCATCGAGTCGATCCGCGTCGACCTGCCCGCTTCGGCGACGACGCATGACGTGCGCGCCGCGATCCGCGACCTCAACGCGGCACCAGAGGTCACCGGGTACATCGTGCAGCTGCCGCTGCCGCCCGGGCACGACGAGAACGCGATGCTCGAGCTCATCGATCCCGATAAAGACGCCGACGGCCTGCATCCGACGAACCTCGGCCGCCTCGTGCTCGGCATCGAGGGCGAGCTGCACTCGCCCCTGCCGTGCACGCCCGCGGGGATCGTCGAGATGCTCCGCCGCTACGAGGTGCCCATCCGCGGACGTCACGTGACGGTGATCGGGCGCGGGCTCACGGTGGGCCGCCCGCTCGGGCTGCTCTTCACCCGCAAGGGACTGGATGCCACGGTGACGCTCACGCACTCGCGTACCGAGGACCTCGCCGCCGAGGTGCGCCGCGCAGACATCGTCGTCGCGGCCGTGGGCGTGCCGCACCTGGTGCGGCACGATTGGATCAAGCCCGGGGCCGCCGTGCTCGACGTGGGCATCACGCGCGTCGAAGACGAGGACTCTGGCAAGGGGCGGCTCACGGGTGACGTCGACCCGCGGGTCGCGGAGGTCGCCGGTCACCTGTCGCCGAACCCCGGCGGCGTCGGCCCGATGACCAGGGCGATGCTGCTGGCCAACGTGGTGAAGGCGGCGGAGCTGACGCTCGGCGACCGCTGAGACCCGTCCGGCGCTCCGTGCGCCCGGCGTGGGGAAGCGAATGCCGCCGAACGCGTCGATCGGGCACCCGCGTCAATCGACCGGCGCGGTGTGCTCCTCGACGTGCCTGAGGTACGCGTCGGCGTTGCGGCGGATGCCCGCCCGCTCGTCGTCGCTGAGCTCGCGTCGCACCTTGCCCGGGACCCCGGCGACGAGCGAGCCCGGCGGCACGACCGTGCCCTCGAGCACGACGGCTCCGGCGGCGACGAGCGAGCCCGCGCCGATCACGGCGCCGTTCAGCACCCTCGCGCCCATGCCGATGAGGCAGTCGTCCTCGACGGTGCAGCCGTGCAGCACCGCGCCATGGCCCACCGAGACCCGCCGGCCGACCGTGAGCGGATACCCGCCATCGACGTGGCACACCACCGTGTCCTGCAGGTTGGACTCCTCGCCGAGCACGATCGGCTCGGCCTCGGCACGAAGCACCGCGTTGTACCAGACGCTCGACCGGGGCGAGAGCCGCACGTCGCCGACGATGACGGCGCCTGCTGCGACGAACGCATCGTCGTCGACGACCGGGGCCGGGATTCCGGCGATGGTGATGATGCGGGCCGAGGGATCTGCGCTCATGACGTCAGCCTACGATGCACGGCGATGTTCACCAGTCGGTACACCGCCCCGGCGGCGAGCACGATGACGCCGGCCACGATCGACTGCGGCGGCAGGGTCACCACCAGCACGAGGCATCCGACCGCGCCGGCGATCGACAGCCATCTCGGAACTCGCCGCTCGGCCTGCGGCTGCGTCACCGCCGCCGAGTTCGCCACGAAGTAGTAGAGCAGCACGCCGAACGACGAGAACCCGATCGCTCCCCGCAGGTCGGCGACGAGCACGAGCACGATGATCGCCGCGCCGGCTGCGATCTCGGCGACATGCGGGACCTGCGACCGCGGATGCACCGACGCCAGCCGTCGGGGGAGTTCGTCGTCACGCGCCATCGCGAGCGCCGTGCGGGCGATGCCGGCGATGAGCACGAGCAGCGACCCGAGCGCCGCCACGCCCGCGGCGATGCGCACGACCGGCTCGGCCCAGCCCCATCCCGCGGCGGAGACGACCTCGACGAGCGGTGCGACGGATGCCGCGAGCAGACTCGGCCCGAGCGTGACGAGTGCCGCGGAGCCGACCGCCGCGTAGATCACCACGACGATGAGGAAGGCCAGGCCGATCGCCCGTGGGATCGTCCGCGCCGGATGCCGCACCTCCTCGCCGAGGGTCGCGATGCGCGCATAGCCGGCGAACGCGAAGAACAGCAGCCCGGCGGACTGCAGGATGCCGTAGAGGATTTCCGGGATGCCGGCCGTGTACGGCGCCACCGGGGAATCGCCGGTCGTCGTGCCGAGAGCGGCACTGCCGCCGCCGGACGCGGCGACGAGGCCGGCGACCACCACGATCCCGAGCACCACGATCACGGCGGTGACCAGCGCGGCACCGACGCGAGCGGTGCGCGTGACGCCGAGCAGGTTCACGCCCACGAGTACGATCACGGCGGCGATCGCGACCGGCCGCTGCCAATCGGCCGGCACGAGGTAGGCGGCCGCGGTGAGGGCCATCGCGGCGCAGCTCGCCGTCTTGCCGATGACGAACGACCAGCCCGCGAGGAAGCCCGGCCACGGGCCGAGCCGCTCGCGGCCGTAGCGGTAGGCGCCGCCCGATTCGGGATGCTGCACCGCCAGCTGCGCGGTCGAGCCGGCATTCGCGAAGGCGACGAATGCGGCGACGGCGAGGCCGATGAGCAGTCCGGCGCCGGCCGCCTGCGCGGCCGGCGCCCACACGGCGAAGACGCCGGCTCCCACCATCGCGGCGAGCCCGATCGCCACGGCGTCGCCGAGGTTCAGTCGTCTCGCGAGGCGACCCGGAGGGGGTGGCACGGAGTCGTCGGTCACGGTCGCACCCTACGCCACGCGGGGGTCGTCGACGTGTCCGGATGTCGCAGCAGCGCGATTCGCGGGATCTGCGGTGTCCGTAGGATCGGAGGATGACCTCGACCCCTCGTTCCTCGCTCTCCCACCCCTCGGTCGACCGCGTCGCCGCCGCCCTCGCTGAGCAGGGGCTCACGCCGCGGATCGTCTGGTTCGACGACGCCGTCACGACGGCCCAGCTCGCGGCCGAAGCGCTCGGCGTCGAGGTCGGGCAGATCGCGAACTCGCTCGTGTTCACGCTCGACGACGAGCCGATCCTCGTGCTCACGTCGGGCGCGCACCGCGTCGACACGGAGTGGCTCGGCGCCGAGCTCGGCGGCGTCATCCGTCGGGCGTCGAAGGAGACCGTGAAGCAGGCGACCGGGCAGGTCATCGGCGGCGTCGCCCCGGTCGGACATACCGCACCGGTGCGCACCATCGTCGATGTCGACCTCGCCGCCTACGACGAGGTGTGGGCTGCGGCCGGACACGCGAAGACGGTCTTCCCGACCACGTTCGATGAGCTGGTGCGCATCACCGGCGGCACGCCCCGCCCGGTCGAACCGAAGCAGCCCGCGTGATCAGAGATCGCGCCGGGCGCCCTCGCTCGGCCTGACGGTGAAGACGGTCGGCTCGCGGTAGCCCTGCTCGGCGAACGCGGCCGCGACCTCACGCGCCACCACCGGCACCAATGGGTCGATCATCAGCGCGATCGCCGCGCCGCCGAAGCCGCCTCCGGTCATGCGGGCGCCGATCGCACCATTCGCCTGCGCGGTGGCGACAGCCAGATCGAGCTCGGGGACGGACACCTCGAAGTCGTCGCGCAGCGATGCGTGCGAGGCGTCGAGGAAGGGCCCGATCGCGCTCGGACCGTGCTCGCGGAGTGCCCGCACGGTGTCGAGTACTCGCCGGTTCTCGGTCACCACGTGACGCACCCGCCGGAAGCTCTCGTCGTCGAGGAGCGCCTGCGCGCGCGGCAGGTCGTCGACGCGCACCTCGCGGAGCGACTCGACCCCGAGGGTCCGGGCGCCGGCCTCGCACGACGCCCGCCGCTCGGCATATCCGTTCGCCGCGTGCTCGTGCGCGACGCGCGTGTCGATGACCAGGAGCGACAGCCCGGCGGCCTCGAAGCCCAGCGGGACGAGGTCGGCCTCGAGCCTCCTGCAGTCGAGGAACACCGCGTGTTCTGCTTCACCCGACAACGCCGCCATCTGGTCCATGATGCCGGTCGGCGCACCCGCCGCGCGATTCTCCGCGAGCCGCCCGACCTTGGCGAGCGTCGGCCGGTCGAAGCCGAGTCGCCAGTGCTCGTCGAGAGCGAGGGCGACGGCGCACACGATCGCCGCTGACGACGACAACCCCGCGCCGATGGGCACCGTGCTCGCGATGGCCAGGTCGACGCCGCCGACGCCCGACAGGCCGGCGCCGAACTCGCCGGGCGCCCACGCGACACCCAGCGGGTACGCCGCCCAGCCGTCGACCGCGTCGGGCGTGAGCGCGTCCAGCGCGACCTCCGCGGCATCCGACTCGATGGTCGATGCGACACGGATGACGCGGTCGTCACGGTCGCCGAGGGCCACCGCCGTGCGGCGGTCGATCGCGAAGGGCAACACGAACCCGTCGTTGTAGTCGGTGTGCTCCCCGATGAGGTTCACGCGACCGGGCGCCGACCACACTCCCTCTGCTCGGGAACCGTAGCGTTCGGCGAACCCACCCGACGCGTCATCGATCTCGCTCACACCGTGACCTCCTCGAGTGCGGCGCGCAAGGCTTCGGCTTGCGCTTCGGGAGCGACGTCACCGATCCACGCCCCCATCCCGGCCTCCGATCCGGCGAGGTACTTGAGCCTGCCTGCAGACCGGCGGGGACTCATGAGCTGCAGCATGAGCCGCACGTCGTCGCGCCGTTCGTGCACGGGCGCCTGGTGCCACGCCGCGATGTACGGAGTGGGAGTCTCGTACAGCCGGTCGACTGCGCGCAGGAGTCGCAGGTACAGGGAGGCGAGTTCGTCGCGCTCGGCGAGGGTCGTCTCGGCGAAGTCGGGTACCTGCCGATGAGGGAGCACGTGCACCTCGATCGGCCACCGAGCGGCGAAGGGGACGAACGCGGTCCAGTGCTCACCCACGACCAGGACGCGTGGTCCGTGGCGCTCGTTCTCGAGGATGTCGGCCATGAGCGACGGTCCGTAGTCGTCGATCGAGGCGAGCAGGCGCTGCGTGCGCGGCGTGACGTAGGGATAGGCGTAGATCTGGCCGTGCGGGTGGTGGAGCGTCACCCCGATCTCGGCGCCGCGATTCTCGAAGGGGAACACCTGCTCCACCCCCGGCAGCTCCGACAGGGCCGCCGTGCGTTGCGCCCACGCCTCGATGACGGTGCGGGCGCGCGAGGGGGTCAGGGTGCCGAACGAGCCCTCGTGCTCGGGACTGAAGCAGACGACCTCGCACCTGCCGATCGACGGCCGGACCCGCTCCAGTCCGACTCGGTGAACCGACCCCGACTCGTCGCCGTTCGCGGCATCCGGACCTGCGAGCCCCGGACCGAACGACGGGGAGCGGTTCTCGAACACGACCACGTCGTAGTCGCTCGGGACCTCCGACGGGTTGTCGGGGCCCTGCGGCGCGAGGGGGTCGCGATCGGCCGGAGGCAGGTGCACGCGGTGCTGCCGGGCGGTGGCGATCGAGATCCAGTCGCGGGTGAGGGGATCCTGCCGCATCTCCGCGGTCGGCGGTCGCGGGTCGAGCGTACGAGCGTCCACGCGGCGTTCCGCCGTCAGCATCGTGTCGACATCGTCGAAGTAGATCAGCTCTCGACCGTCGGCCAGCCGGCCGGCACGAACGGCGATGCGCGGGTCGATGACGTGCACGCCGCCACGATACGCGGTTCCACACGCATGCAGGGCCCGGGATGCGGGTCACCCGAGACCCTAGAGTGGGATCCATGACTCATCCGACGGGCGAGCACTTCGTCTTGGAGACGTCGACGGCCAGCGGCGACCTCACGGCGACGATCACGGCGGTGGCCGCCGGCATCCGCACCCTCAGCATCAACGGCATCGACCTCGTTCCGGTCTACCCCGAGGACCAGCCGCAGCCGAGCGCCGCCGGCATCGTGCTCGTGCCGTGGCCCAACCGCATCCGCGACGGCGTCTGGCTCCACGACGACGTCGAGCGCCAGCTGGCCATCACGGAGCCGTCGCGGAACACCGCGATCCACGGCCTGCTGCGCTACACCGAGTACACGCCGACGAGTCGGGAGCGCGACTCGGTCACCCTCTCGGCAACGATCTACCCGCAGCTGGGGTATCCGTTCCTCCTGGGCACCGCGGTGCACTACGAACTCGTCTCCGACGGGCTGCAGGTCACGCACTTCGTCGAGACCCTCGGCGCCGAAGCTGCTCCGGTGGCGATCGGTGCGCACCCCTTCCTGAAGATCGGCGACGTCCCGACCGCCGACCTGACGCTGCGGCTCGACGCCGCGAGCCACATCGAGGTCGACGAACGCATGCTGCCCACCGGCGAGGTACCCGTGGACGGCACCGAATGGGACTTCCGCGAGGGGCGCCGCGTCGGTGACCTCGAGCTCGACGACGCATTCGGCGAGATCGCGAGCAGCGACGGGCGGGTGCTGCACACGCTGACCGCTCCCGACGGTCGCACGGTGTCGATCTGGGCCGACGAGCAGTTCGAGTACGTGCAGGTGTTCACGACTCGCACGTTCCCCGGCGAAGACGGCGAGGTGGCGATCGCGGTCGAGCCCATGACCGCGCCGGCCGATGCGTTCAACAACGGACGCGGCCTGCGGTGGCTCGACCCGGGCGAGCAGTTGGAGCTGTCGTGGGGCATCCGCTTCGAGGGGTTCAGCGCGGACTGAGCATCATCCGACGCACGACCCCGAGTCGACCGCCGATGCCAATGTCGGCGCCGACTGGGCCAGTGGTGACAGCGTCGCGATCGGGATGGCGTAGCCGACGTTGGCGACCGAGTCGGACTTCGCGAACACGACCCCGCCGACCGCGCCGTCTCCGGTGAGCACCGGCCCGCCCGAGTTGCCGTGGTCGACATCGGCGGCGAGGGTCATGACGTCGCGGGTCGAGCTGCGACCACCCTCCTGGATCGTGAGGGGCCCGACCGTGATCACGCGTCCGGGCCGCAGCTCGAACGGTCCGCCGAACGGATAGCCGGCGACGGCGACGTCGGCACCGGATGTCGCATCCGCGATCGCGAGTGGCGGTGTCTCGAGTCCCGTGACCGCGATCAGCGCGAGGTCGTTCTCCGCATCGAACGCGACGACCTGCCCCGACACGGGGGGCTGCCCCGGCGCCTCCACGATCGGCTCGGTGACGCCGGCCACGACGTGCGCGTTCGTCACGATGCGATCCTCGGCCACGACGAACCCGCTGCCCGAGAGGTTCGTGCCGCACTGGTATGCCGTTCCGGTGATGCGAACGACGGATGCCGCGGCAGCGGCAAGGCGCTCGCCGTCGACGCCTGCGGGCAGCTCGGGCGCCTCCGTCGGGCCTCCGATGACCTCGACGAGCCAGGGAATCCCCTGCCCGAGCGTGACGGCACGGAGCTCGGCGAGGAGGCTTCGGGCGGGTGGGGGAGTGACGGCATCCAGTGCGCCCAGCACTCGCGATCCCGCCACCGCCGGCGACAGCACCGGTACGCCCATCGCGGAGACGCCCGAGGCGACGAGGGCCACGACGAACGCGGTCACGATGACGTTGCCGATGGCGCCCAGCACACGGTCGAGGACACCCAGCTTGACGGCGTTCGCCCCGCGCCGGAGCGCACGCCCCACGATCGCCCCGAGCCACGCGCCGAGGCAGAGGAGCACGATGGCCACGGCGATGGCCGCAGGGGCCCGCCACCCCGGCACGGGAATGAGGCCCGCGATCCAGGGCATCACGAAATACGAGGCGATGCCGCCGAGCACGAGCCCGATGAGCCCCGCGGCCGTGCGGAGCAGTCCCGCCCGGTACCCGTTCACGAGAGCCCCGATGAAGACGAGCACGAGGAGGATGTCGAGCAGCAGGCTCCATCCCATGTCGGCTCCGTCCGTTCTCGGGTCGCGGGTGGTGAACCTCCAGACTGCGGCATCCGGCTCGGAGACTGCTGCGAGCACCAAAGCCGTGGTCTCCAGTCGCCACTCGCTCGTCGATGGGGCACAATCGCCTGAGTCGTACCGCGGCGGTCGGTTAGGGTCTGAGGAGCCCGCGGGCGGCGAGGCGCCACACCACACGATGAGGAGCGACGGATGCGCGTCGGCATGTTCCTGAACTATGCGGGAGGCTTCCGTGAGGTCGCCGACGAGGTCGCCGAGCTCGAGCGCGCCGGGGTGGACCTCATCGCGGTGCCCGAGGCGTACTCGTTCGACGCCGTCAGCCAACTCGGGTTCCTCGCCGCGCGAACGTCGAGGATCACGCTCGCCTCGGGCATCCTGCAGCTGTACACCCGAACGCCCTCGCTGACGGCGATGACCGCCGCAGGCCTGGACTACGTGTCGGGCGGCCGCTTCGAACTCGGGATCGGGGCATCCGGGCCGCAGGTCATCGAAGGATTTCACGGGGTGCGCTACGACGCGCCCCTCGGGCGCACTCGGGAGCTCGTCGAGATCTGCCGCATGACGTGGCGACGCGAGCCTGTCGTGCACCAGGGGAAGCAGTACCGCATCCCGCTGCCGGCAGCGGAGGGCACGGGGCTCGGCAAGCCGCTCAAGCTCATCAACCATCCTGTGCGGGAACGCATCCCCATCACGATCGCCTCGCTCGGTCCGAAGTCCGTCGAGCAGACAGCGGAGATCGCCGACGGATGGATGCCGATGTTCTTCCACCCCGAACGCGCCGCCGCCGTGTGGGGCGATGCCCTTGCTGCGGGAACGGCGAAGCGAGCACCCGAGCTCGGAACGCTCGACGTCATCGCCAGTCCCGCGCTCGCCATCACCGACCGGCCTGAGGCGGTCATGCCGCTCGTGAAGCCCCAGCTCGCGCTCTATGTCGGAGGCATGGGCGCGCGCGGCAGGAACTTCTACAACGATCTCATCGGCCGCTACGGGTTCGAGTCCGAGGCTCGGCGTATCCAGGACCTCTACCTCGACGGACGCAAGGAGGAGGCGATCGCGGCGGTACCCGATGAGTTGGTGCGTGCGATCTCGCTGATCGGCCCCGCATCCGAGGTCGCCGAGCGCATCGCCGCATTCCGCGACGCCGGGGTCTCGACGCTCACCGTCACGCCACTCGCGCGTGATTCGGCCGAGCGCGTGGCCCTCATGTCGGCGTTCCGCGCGATGGTGGGCTGATTCCGGTCGCACGCGCGAGCGACGCCGCCAGGCCTGTCGCTCCTGCCCGGGGGACATCGCCGGCCGATTCGCCCCACAACGGGGGACGGAAGGGTGCTGGTGCGGTCGACCCGCCCGGTCTAGCGTGAGATCACCTGCATGAGGGTGTGCAGGAAGGGGAACCTGGGGAGGAGCCGCCGACACGGGATCGTTCGAGCTCGACGCGTGGCGTCACGGCTCGAACCCCGTCGGCGGTGCCAGGCAGAGCAGTACCCGGGGTACAGGGGGAGGCACCCCGGGACTGAGATGGGGCCGGCCCGCTCGTCGCGTCCTGGGATGCGCGTGGTCGATTGCGCTGCTCCGAGAGGCCGGCCCACCGATCGGGTCTCTTTCAACCCGGTCATCCTGTTGTACGCGTGGCCATGACGCCCAGACAGGGCCTTGACTTCGCGCGCGAAATGTGCAGACGACCGCCGCCGACCAATGGCATGAATGTCGGTGGCCGGAAATAGGTTGGTCGTACGGCGTTCCCACGACGAGGAGAAATCGGAGTTGCGTGAAGTGGCGGCACCCGACCGGCGAGAACGCCCCCTGGCGACGAAACGCAGTGCCCCCGGGGAGTTTCGAAATCCCGACCCGCTGATTAAAAGTCAGCTGCTCTGCCTCTGAGCTACGGGGGCGTCAACATGACGACGAAGCATTGCTCCGCCTGCCAGCAGTCTAAGCCAACGGTCGAGTTCAACGTCCGGCGCGCCTCGTGGGATGGACTCCAGAACATCTGCAAGGCGTGCAACCGAGCAAAGGCACGCCGATACTACGCGAAGAACCGCGAGGCTCACATCCGCGTGATCATGGCGCGCAAGGCGGTCATTCGTCGTGCCACACTGGAGGCCATCGGACAGTACTTGAGCGTGAATCCCTGCGTCGACTGCGGGGAGGGTGACCTCCGAGTGCTCGACTTCGATCACCGACCCGAGGTCGAGAAATCCGCCGAGGTCATGAAGCTCGTCCAAGATGGCTACTCGCTCGAGCGTGTCATGAGGGAGATCGCGATGTGCGACGTTCGATGTCGCAATTGTCACGCGAAAGTCACGTACGAGCGCATGGGGACGAACTGGCGGTCGGCGCTCATGAAGCGATCGGATGACGCGGACTGATCGCGGACCAGTTCGGAGCCCCCATCCGGTGTCGACGGGGGCTGGCGCATCGCCGATCAGATGCCGCCCAGCGCCGAGGAGTACCCTTGCCGCGATGGCTTCCGAATACCACCGCCCGACCCGATTCCCTCCCGGCATGTTCGAGGGGTTCGTCGGCGCTGAGGACCCGGCGCACCTCAGTCGTGTCGCCCACGACACCGCGTCGGCGATCCTCTCCCGTGTCCGTTCCGATCCCGACCCCGAGGTCGTCGCAAGACTCGTCCGGTACACCGACGAGCACGGCATCGATGCGATCGCCGAGCTCTGGTCGCAGGCGTCCGCCAAGAGCCTGCCGGGCGCGCTGTGGCGCGTGTACCTGCTGCGCGCCCTGATCCGCCAGGATCCGTTCGGCGTGAGCCTTGGATTCCAGCGGGGCACGGAGGTGTCGCACACCATCGACCAGATCGTCGCGGGTGCGCCGATCCCTGCCGGACCCGCCGAGGTGCAGGATCTCGCGGACCGCATCCTCCAGGGCCTGTTCGCGGGTGACTTCGCGGTCGCCCTCGAGCGTGCCGCCGCGTTCGCGAGGGTCGTCGCAGCCGGCTCCGCCAGCCTCGCCGACGACGCCGATGCCGCGGATGCCGCGCATCCAGGGCGCTCCACCGAGTTGACGCAGCGCGCACTGCGCCTGACGCAGCTTGCCGACGAGTTCGCCTCCTGCGCGAGGCTGTGGCGCCGAGACAGCCTCGATTGAATCCCGCCGGAGCCGGCGGGAATGTTCTGCTTGTCCGCCTCGTTTAGACTTGGTGTGCCGGGCCGCAGTAACCCCGGGCTCCAACATTTGCCGCTTCGAGCGGCCTCGCGCCGAGAGGCGTTCTGCGGCCCGGTACATTCATGTCCTGCTGCCATGTGCGGTCGCCTGCACCGTGCCGCGTAGCATCGAAGGATGCCCGATACCGTCACGCTCCTGATCGAGCCGCTGCCCGCCGATGACTACGACACGCCGGTCGACGGCACGTTCCGCGAGGTCGACGCCTCAGCGCCGGCCCTTCGAGTGGGTGAGCTCTCGACGCAGCGCGGAGACGGCATCTTCGAGACCATCGGCGTCGTCGACGGCCATGCCCAGGAGGCCCGGCCGCACCTCGAGCGCCTGCGCAATTCCGCGCGCATCTGCGAGCTGCCCGAGCCGAACCTGCGTCAGTGGGAGGCCGCGATCGCCCGGGCCGTCGACGGCATCCCCTCGACGGGCGAGTTCGCGCTGAAACTCGTCCTCAGCCGTGGCGTCGAACACGGACCGGCCCCGACGGCGTGGCTCCACGTCGCTCCCGCCGCCGACTTCACGCGGGTCCGCGAGCGCGGCGTGCGGGTCGCGACGCTCGACCGCGGCTACGCCCGCGGCACGGCCGAACGGGCACCCTGGCTCCTGCTGGGCGCCAAGACGCTCAGCTACGCCGTGAACATGGCGGCCCTCCGCGAGGCGAAGCGGCGCGGTGCCGACGACGCCGTCTTCGTCACCAGCGACGGCTACGTGATGGAGGGGCCCACGTCGAGCGTGATCCTCCGCCACGGCGACACCTGGTCGACGCCGGCGCCGAGTGGCGCGATCCTGCACGGCACGACCCAGCTGAGCCTCTTCGAGCACCTCGCCTCCACCGGGCGGAGCACCGAGTACCGCGACATCCCGGTCGCCGACCTCGAGCGAGCGGATGCCGCGTGGCTGGTGTCGAGCGTTCGGCTCGCCGTGAGCATCACCGAACTCGATGGGCGCGGCATGCCGTCGGATCCTGCCGAGACCCGTGCACTCAACGAGTACCTGCTGAGCCCCAGGGACTGAGTTCTTTTCGCGCGCCGGTCCCCGCCCGGCGCGCCGCGGCATCCGTCAGCCGAAGCGACCCGAGACGTAGTCCTCCGTCCCCTTCACCGACGGGTTCGAGAAGATCGTCGTCGTGTCGTCGTACTCGATGAGGTTGCCGGGCTTTCCGGTGCCGGCGATGTTGAAGAAGGCGGTCTTGTCGGAGACGCGCGATGCCTGCTGCATGTTGTGCGTCACGATGACGATCGTGTAGTCGCGCTTCAGCTCCTCGATGAGGTCCTCGATCGCGAGCGTGGAGATCGGGTCGAGCGCCGAGCACGGCTCGTCCATGAGGATGACCTCGGGAGCCACCGCGATCGCGCGTGCGATGCAGAGCCGCTGCTGCTGGCCGCCCGACAGCCCGGAACCTGGTCGGTCGAGCCGGTCCTTCACCTCGTTCCAGAGGTTCGCCCCCCGCAGTGACTTCTCGACCAGGTCATCCGCATCCGACTTCTGGATCCGCCGGTTGTTGAGCTTCACCCCCGCGAGCACGTTCTCCCTGATCGACATCGTCGGGAACGGATTCGGGCGCTGGAACACCATGCCCACCTGGCGCCGCACGAGAACGGGGTCGACGTCGGGGTCGTAGAGGTTGTTCCCGTCGATGAGCACCTCGCCCTCGACGCGCGCGCCCGGGATGACCTCGTGCATGCGGTTCAGGGTGCGGAGGAAGGTCGACTTGCCGCAGCCGGAGGGGCCGATGAAGGCGGTGACGCTGCGGGGCTCGATCTCGAGGCTGACGCCTTCGACGGCCAGGAACTTGCTGTAGTAGACGTTGAGGTCTCGGACTTCGATGCGCTTGGACACGGGTTTCCTAACTGAAGGTGCAGGTCACCGGCCGAACTTCGGTGCGAAGAAGCGGGCGACGAGTCGGGCGATGAGGTTCAGCGCCATGACGATGAGGATGAGGGTGAGCGCCGCGGCCCATGCTCGGTCCAGGTAGGCCTCGGGCGGGTTCCCCTGGTTCGTGTACTGGGTGTACACGAAGACGGGCAGTGACTGCATGCGCCCGTCGAACAGGTTGTAGTTGACGCTCGCCGTGAATCCGGCGGCGATGAGCAGCGGGGCGGTCTCGCCGATGACGCGGGCGATCGCGAGCGTGACGCCCGTCGTGATGCCGGCGATCGACGTGGGGAGCACGACCTTCATGATCGTGAGCCACTTCGGCACGCCGAGGGCGTATGCGGCCTCTCGCAGCTCGTTCGGAACGAGTCGCAGCATCTCTTCGCTCGAGCGCACGACCACGGGGATCATCAGCACCGCGAGGGAGACGGCGCCCGCTATGCCGGTGCGGGTGCCGGGGCCGAGGAACAGCGCGAACAATGCGTAGGCGAAGAGGCCGGCGACGATCGACGGGATGCCCGTCATGACGTCGACGAGGAAGGTGATGCCTCGAGCGAGCCGACCGCGACCGTACTCGACGAGATAGATCGAGGTCATGATCCCGATCGGGATCGAGATGACCGCCGCGGCCCCGGTGATCAGCAGCGTGCCGACGATGGCGTGGACGATGCCGCCGCCCTCGCCCGTGACGTTGCGCATCGAGAAGGTGAAGAACTCGACATCGAAGCGCGAGAGCCCGTAGGTCACGACGGTGATCGTGAGCGAGACGAGCGGGATCATCGCGAGTACGAATGCGCCGGTCACGAGCGCCGTCACCAGGCGATCCATCGCGCGCCGCCGGCCTTCGACGAGGGTCGAGAACAGCCAGACCGTCGGCACGTACAGCAGCGCGCCGACGAGTATTGCGGCACCCCAGTTGAAGCCGGTGCCGCCCCCGATCGCGACCACACCGAAGATCGCGGCGGACACCGCGAGCGCGCTCCCGAGGATCATCCAGGGGGCGGAGCCCGGGAGGCGACCCGCAGTGAGCGAGTTCGCGATCGGCGTGCCGGTCGCGGGCGTCTCGGGCTTGGTCATCGTCATCATCAGTTGGCTCCCGAGAAGTCCTTGCGGCGACTGACGATCCAGCGTGCGACGGCGTTGACCGCGAAGGTCACGATGAAGAGGATGAGGCCGGTCGCGATGAGCACGTTGACGTTGATGCCGTATGCCTCGGGAAAGCTGAGCGCGATGTTCGCGGCGATGGTCGACGGGTTGACCGAGGTGAGCAGCTGGAAGGTGACGGCTCCCGACGCCGAGAGCACCATCGCCACGGCCATCGTCTCGCCGAGTGCACGCCCGAGTCCGAGCACGGCCGCCGAGACGATGCCCGAGCGGCCGAACGGCAGCACCGCCGTGCGGATCATCTCCCATCGCGTCGCACCGAGGGCGAGGGCGGCCTCCTCGTGCAGCACCGGCGTCTGCAGGAAGACCTCGCGGCAGATCGCCGTCATGATCGGCAGCACCATCACGGCGAGCACGATCGCCGCGGTGAGGATGGTGCGTCCGGTGCCCGAGACCGGCCCCGCGAAGAGCGGGAACCAGCCGAAGTTGTCGACGAGCCAGCTGTAGATCGGTTGCACCGCCGGCGCCAGCACGCCGATTCCCCAGAGGCCGAAGACGACCGACGGCACGGCGGCGAGGAGATCGACGATGTAGCCGAGCACCGAGGCGAGTCGACGGGGGGCGTAGTGCGAGATGAAGAGCGCGATGCCGACCGAGACCGGGATGGCCATGAGGAGCGCGAGCAGCGATGCCCAGACGGTGCCGAAGACGAGTGGGCCGACGTACGACCAGAAGTCGTCGGGCAGGATCGAGGCGTCGTCGCTGGTGGCGACGAATGCCGGCAGGCTCTGGACGATGAGGAAGATCGCCACGGCGGCGAGCGTGACGAGGATCATCGAACCGGCGAACACCGCCGAGCCCGAGAAGACCCGATCGCCCGGTCGCTGCTTCGCCTTGATCACGTTGGTGGCGGTGCTCATGTGGCGCAATCCTCGGGTCGGGGGCAAGGGGATACGTGGCCGTGCCCGACCCCGTGGCGTTCCGAGGAACTTCGGGGGTCGGGCACGAACCTACTACTTGATCGAGTCGATCGCAGCGGTGACCTGCTCGCGCAGGGTGTCCGAGATCGGGGCGGAGCCGGCGTTCTCAGCGGCGACGTCCTGGCCCTCGGAGCTGGCGATGTACGAGAGGTACCCCTTCACGAGCTCGACGTTGTCGGGCTCGGCGTACTCCTGGCACGCGATGAGGTAGCTCACGAGCACGATCGGGTAGACGCCGGCCTCGCTCGAGCTGCGGTCCAGCTCGATCGCGAGGTCGCCGGCGGCGCGGCCCTCGGCGAGCGGCGACGCGTCCACGATGGCCGCAGCGGCCTCGGGCGAGTACTCGACGAACTCGTCACCGACCTTCACCGCGACGGTGCCGAGGTCGCCGGCGCGCGAGGCGTCGGCGTAGCCGATGGTGCCGGTGCCGTTGCTGACGGCGTCGACGACACCCGAGGTGCCCTGGGCGGCCTCGCCGCTCTCGATCGGCCACACGCCGTCGGCCTCGTACGTCCACACCTCAGGGGCGGCCGCACCGAGGTACTCGGTGAAGTTCTCGGTGGTGCCCGAGTCGTCGGAGCGGTGCACGGCGGTGATCGGGAGGTCGGGGAGCGTGACGCCCTCGTTCGTCGCGGCGATGGCCGGGTCGTTCCAGTTGGTGATGGTGCCTGCGAAGATGTTCGCGATGGTCGCGGCGTCGAGGTTGAGCGAGTCGATGCCCTCGACGTTGAAGATCACGGCGATCGGCGAGATGTAGAGCGGCAGCTCGACGAGGTCGCTGTCGGGGGCGCACTTGGCGAAGCCACCGGCGGCGAGTTCCTCGTCCTTGAACGCGCGGTCGGAGCCGGCGAAGTCGCTGGCGCCCTCGAGGAATGTCTCGCGGCCGGCGCCGGAGCCCGACGGGTCGTAGTCGATGGTGACATCGGGATTCGCGGTCTGGAAGCCGGCGATCCACGCCTGCTGGGCGGCGTCCTGCGAGGACGCGCCTGCGCCGACGAGGTTGCCCGAGAGCGACGAGGCCGCATCTCCGGGCTCGGATCCGCCGGCCTCGTTCGAGGCGCAGGAGCTGAGCGCGAGCGCTGCCGTGACGGCGACGACGGCGGGCACGCCGAAACGCTTGAGATTCACGTGATTCCCTTCCGGGGTTTCGATTGCAGTGTCGGGTCGGTGCCGACCCGCAAGCGACCATAGGCAGCGCGCCTTACGAGCTTCCGCCGGGGCGGTTAACGCGAGGTGAACGACCCCTGACGATGGGCTGGACGTGCGAGCTTCCGGCGCACCTGCGGGTCACGGCTCGAGGCTGCCGCGGCTGCGGCGATCGGTGATCGCCGGGCTGCCGCCTTTCACCGAGGGCCCTGAAGCGTTGCTTCAGGCCCTCGGTGCGTGCGTCTCGATGGCCACGATGCCCGAGCCCGGATTCGTGGCCGAGAGGTGCACGACGCTGAAGGCCCCGGGCTCGAGCCCCGCGGCATCCGTCACGTACGAACCGAGCGGTGTACCCGTGGCCAGCGCGATCTCGCGGATCATGTCGGGCAGCAGGGGACCGTGTCCACAGATGACCGCCGTCTTGCCCGAGCGGACCCGCTTGCCCATGACGCGGCGCACCTCGTGGTGGCCCGATTCCCACGCATCCTGGCTGATGCCCGCCTCGCGCTTGATCGGGATGCCGGTCGCCGCGGAGAGGGGTGCGACGGTCGTCGTGCAGCGCACCGCCGGGCTCGTGACGATCCGCTTCGGCGCCCAGGCGGTGACCGTGTCGACGAGGGCCGCGGCCTGCTGCACGCCGCGTTCGGTGAGCGGCCGCGCGGCATCCGGTCGGTCCCAGCCGTTCCGCGACACCGCCTTGCCGTGCCGCACCAGGAGCAGGGCGAAGGTGCCGGTGACGCCCTGGTCGAGCAGCTTCGCGAATTCGTCGAGGATCTCGACGTCGGCCTCGTAGCTCAGGTAGGCGCGTGCGCGCTTGACCGTGACCCACTCGAGCGCGGCGATCTCGGCGTTCGGCTTGAACGTGGAGCGCTGCACCGCCTTCTCGCTGACTTCCGCGGCCCAGTAGTGCACGATCTTCTCGCGTCGGTTCGGCATCTCGTACCGGGAGATGCCGAGCGGGACTCCGAGCGCGACCGACAGGCCGGTCTCCTCGGCGATCTCGCGGACGGCCGTGCGGGGGAGCGACTCGCCCGGGTCGACCTTGCCCTTCGGAATGGTGACGTCGCCGTGCACGGTGCGGTGGACCACCAGCACGTGCACCCTGCCGTCGATGAGGCGCCAGCACACCGCGCCGGCTGCGTAGACGGCCGTGGTCACCGTCGCTGCCCGGACCGGGTCGAACGAGAGCGCTGCCCGACCTGCTTCATGAGCTGGGCCTGCATGTCGACGAGTGGGTTGCCCGCCTCGTCGACCGAATGGCGAGTCCACACGCCGTCGCCGTCGAGCCACCACGAACTGGTCGTGTCGTCCATCGCCAGGTCGAACAGCCCGTCGATCTCGGCGAGGTGGTCGGGATCGACGAGGCGAACGAGCGCCTCGACACGTCGGTCGAGGTTGCGGTGCATCATGTCGGCGGAGCCGATGTAGACCTGCGGGTCGCCGTCGTTCAGGAAGGAGAAGATCCTCGAGTGCTCGAGATATCGGCCGAGGATCGACCGGACTCGGATGTTCTCGCTGAGGCCCGGGATCCCGGGACGCAGGCTGCAGATGCCGCGCACCCAGATGTCGACCGGGACGCCCGCGTTCGACGCGCGGTACAGCGCATCGATGATCGCCTCGTCGACCATCGAGTTGACTTTGATCCGGATGCCGGCGGGCCGACCCTCTTCGGCATTGCGCACCTCGCCCGCGATGAGCTTCAGCAGCCCTTTCCGGAGGTGGAGGGGGGCGACGAGCAACCGCTTGAACTTCTTCTCGATGGCGTAACCCGAAAGCTCGTTGAACAGCCGGGTCAGGTCCTTGCCGACCTGGTCGTCGGCGGTGAGCAGGCCGAGATCTTCGTAGGTGCGGCTCGTCTTCGGGTTGTAGTTGCCCGTGCCGATGTGACTGTAGTGGCGCAGGCCGCTCTTCTCCTGGCGGATGACGAGCGCGAGCTTGCAGTGAGTCTTCAGCCCGACGAGGCCGTATACGACGTGCACACCGGCCTTCTCCAGCTTGCGTGCCCAGGTGATGTTCGCCTGCTCGTCGAACCGCGCCTTGATCTCGACCAGGGCCAGCACCTGCTTGCCGGCCTCGGCGGCGTCGATCAGGGCCTCGACGATCGGGCTGTCGCCCGAGGTGCGGTAGAGCGTCTGCTTGATGGCGAGCACGTCGGGGTCGGCAGCGGCCTGCTCGATGAAGGCCTGCACGCTCGTCGCGAAGGACTCGTAGGGGTGGTGCACGAGCACGTCCTTCTTCGACACCGCGGCGAAGATGTCGGCCTTCAGGTTCGGCTCGCTCGGCATCAGCTGCCGCGCGGTCGCGGGAACGTGCGTGGGGTAGTGCAACTCGGGTCGGTCGAGGCGGGCGAGGTCGAACAGCCCGCTGAGGTCGAGCGGCCCCGAAAGGCGGAAGATCCCCTGCTCGGGAACGTCGAGCTCCCGTGAGAGGAGTCCGAGCGTCACGTCGTCCATGTCGTCGGTGATCTCGAGCCGGATCGGAGGCCCGAACCTGCGACGCAGCAGCTCCTTCTCGAGCGCCTGCAGGAGGTTCTCCGTCTCGTCTTCCTCGATCTCGACGTCCTCGTTGCGGGTGACACGGAAGACGTGGTGCTCGACGATCTCCATGCCGGGGAACAGGTCGCCCAGGTGGTTGGCGATGAGATCCTCGAGGGCGATGTACCTGGCGTCCTCGATCGACTCGTCGGGATCGACCCGCACGAAGCGGTGGAGCATCTGCGGCACCTTGACTCGTGCGAACTCCTGGCGCCCCGTGCGACTGTTGCGGACCCGCACCGACAGGTTCAGCGAGAGGCCCGAGATGTACGGGAAGGGGTGCGCCGGGTCGACCGCCAGCGGCATGAGCACGGGGAAGATCTGTCGGGAGAAGTAGTCGTGCAGGTGCTGGACTTCGCGGTCTCCGAGATCGCTCCACTCGACGACGCGGATGCCGGCCTCGGCCATGGCGGGGCGCACGAGCTCCTGGTATGCGCGGGCGTGCCGGTCCTGCAGCTCCTTCGCCTTGCGGGAGATGTCGTTCAGCACGTCATGCGGCGCGCGGCCGACATTGGTGGGCACGGCGAGCCCGGTGAGGATGCGCCGCTTCAGGCCGGCTACGCGCACCATGAAGAACTCGTCGAGGTTCGACGCGAAGATCGCCAGGAAGTTCGCCCGCTCGAGCACCGGGATGCGAGGGTCTTCGGCGAGCTCCAGCACGCGCTGGTTGAACGCCAGCCAACTGAGCTCGCGATCGAGGTAGCGCTCGGCGACGAGCTCGGGCGCGTTCTCCATGTCGAAGGGCTCGAAGTCATCGTCGAAATCGCTCGACGTGCGGTCTTCGGCGAGGACGCTGTCGGCGGTCATCCCAACATCATGCCACTGGCATGCGTGACGACGCGGGGGAGTGGCTCAACTCAAGGTGCTGTTCATCGGCGTGCTCTCGTCGTCCTCCTCGTGCACGTTGAACCGATATCCCACATTGCGCACGGTGCCGATGAGCCCGTCGAGGTCGCCGAGCTTGGCTCGCAACCGCCGCACGTGCACGTCGACCGTACGAGTTCCGCCGAAGTAGTCGTACCCCCACACCTCGCTGAGCAACTGCTCGCGGGTGAAGACCCGCGACGGGTGTGCCGCGAGGAAGCGCAGGAGCTCGAACTCCTTGTAGGTGAGGTCGAGTGCACGGCCCCGCACCTTCGCCGAATAGCTCGCTTCGTCGATGATCACGCCGGAGGTCTGGATGCGCTCGGCCGGTTGCGTCGACTGGGTGCGGCCGATCGCGAGCCGGATGCGGGCGTCGACCTCCGCAGGACCGGCGTCGACGAGGACGACGTCGTCGACGCCCCAGTCGGGCGTGACGGCGGTCAGGCCGCCCTCGGTGACGATGAGCACGAGTGGTACGGACAGGCCCGTCGTGCGGAGGATCTGGCAGAGGCTCTTCGCCGCCGCGAGATTGGATCGCGCGTCGAGGAGGATGAGGTCGGATTCGGGCGCTCTCACCAGCTGCTCGGGCGAGGCGGGGATGACGCGCACTCGGTGAGACAGGAGTGACAGCGCCGGAAGCACATCGTCGTGGGCCGCCGGCGAGAGGATCAGCAACTGCGCCACGGCAGTACCTCCTCCGCGGTCACTGGCGTCCAGTAGTAAGGTGCGGTCAATACTACGTGACGCCGGGTTCCCGGCGAGTTCGGTACAGGCGGGGGAGCGCATGCAGGCAGGCTCGGACACGCGTGTCGGATGGCCGGGCATCGTGCTCGTCTGGGCACTCGCCGTCGTCGGCGCCGTCGTGGTGGTCGCGCTGGCCTATTCGCGTGGCGCCGAGTGGACAGGCGAGAGCGCCCCGCTGGGCGCGTACGCCGCGCTCGGCATGGTGTTCGCGGCATCCGTCATCGCAGCGATGGTCGTGCAGCTCATGGTGCGCCGCACCGAGGGACTCGTCACGAGGGTGAGCTGGAGCGTCGCCGGCGCCGCCCTCGTCATGCTGGTCGCGGCCGCTCTCGTCGCGCCGATCGCGCTCGGTTCGAGCGGGTAGACTCGGGGGCATGTCGCAGTTGCTCGCCCTCGAACTCCTCTTCATCGGCCTGCTCGGGCTCGCGAGCCTCGCCATCGCCTACATCAGCGGTGTCGTCGTCTACAAGCTGTTCAAGGGGCAGCGCTAGGCGCATGATCGAACTGCCCGTCGGCCTTCCGGCCGAACTCGTCCCACTCTCGTGGCTGATCGGGGTGTGGGAGGGCTCGGGGGTCATCGACTACAAGATCGGCGACGACTCGGTGACACACGAGTTCGGCCAGCGGGTGAGCTTCAGCCACGACGGGCTGCCCCACCTCAACTACACCTCGTACACCTGGCTCTTCCCCGACGAGCCGGGCGGCGATCCCACCCCGTTGGCCACCGAGACGGGCTATTGGCGCATCGAACGGGCGCTCGGCGAGGGGGATGCCGGCCCGGCCCTGCTGCCCGCGGTGGGCGAGTCTCGGTTCGCCGACGCGGAATCGGTCGAGACGCTGCGCAACGCCGACGGCGGATTCGACATCGAGGTCTCGCTGGTGCATCCAGGCGGCGTCGCCGAGCTGTACCTGGGGCAGGTGAAGGGCCCGCGCGTCGACCTCGCCACGGACGCGGTGATGCGCACCGCCGGCGCGAAGGACTACGCGGCCGCCACCCGCCTGTACGGACTCGTCGAAGGGCACCTGCTCTGGGCGTGGGACATCGCCGCCCTCGGACAGGATCTCCGGACGCACGCCTCGGCTCGCCTCGCGAAGGTCGACTGATGACCGGTTCTCCGTTCCTCACGCTCCCCGGTGCGGTCGCCGCGGAGGGGGTCGACGCCGGGGTCCCCGGGCACTACGGCAACCCCATCATCGAGCAGCGCCACCTCGAACGCGGCGACGCGATCGCCGATCTCTCCAACCGCGGAGTCGTCACGGTCACCGGACCAGACCGGCTCTCGTGGCTGCACTCGATGGCGACTCAGGCCCTCGACCAGCTCGCGCCGGGGCAGGGCGCCGAGGCGCTGTTCCTCGACGCTTCCGGCCGCATCGAGCATGCGACGCACGTGGTCGACGACGGCGAGACCACCTGGCTCGTCGTCGAGGGCGACGAGGCCGCGTCGCTCGCCGCCGCCCTCGACCGAATGCGGTTCATGCTCCGGGTCGAGGTCGCCGACGTGAGCGCCGACGTGGGCGTGCTCGGCTCGATGTCGACGACGGCCCTGGATGCCGCGGTCGCGGCGTACGCTCCGTCGGGCGTCGCCCTCGACTGGGTCGACCCGTGGGCACAGCCGCGTCCCGGAGGACATCAGTACGCCGACCACACCGCTCACCCGGCATCCGAGTGGCGCTGGATCGAGCGGATCGTGCCGCGCGCCTCGCTGTCGGATGCCGCCGAAGCGATCCGAGCCGGGCGCGTCGCCGTGGCGGGCTCGATGGCCGTCGAGGCGCTTCGCGTCGCGGCCTGGCGCCCTCGGTTCGCAACGGAGGTCGACGAGCGCACGATCCCGCACGAGCTCGATTGGCTGCGCAGCGCGGTCGATCTCGGCAAGGGCTGTTACAAGGGGCAGGAGACGGTCGCGAAGGTGCTGAACCTCGGACGTCCGCCACGGCGGCTCGTGCTGCTGCACCTCGACGGCAGCGACACCGTGCTGCCCGCGCCCGGTGACGAGGTGAGCGGCGAGAAGGCGCGACCCGAGCCGGCTCCCGGTGAGCAGCCCGAGCGCAAGGTGGTCGGCCACATCACGACATCCGCGATGCATCACGAACTCGGTCCCGTCGCGCTCGCCCTGCTCAAGCGCGCGGTCCCCGCCGAACTGCCGCTTGTCGTCCACAGTCACGGGATCGACATCGCGGCGGCGCAGGTCGAGATCGTGCCGGCCGATGCCGGGGCGGCCGTCGACGTGCCCCGGTTGCCGCGGCTCGGCATCCGCAAGTGAGCGATCGGCGACCCCGTTAGGCTGGTCGACATGCCACACACCCTCGTGCTGCTGCGCCACGGCCAGAGCGAATGGAACCAGAAGAACCTGTTCACCGGGTGGGTCGACGTACCGCTCAGCGACCTCGGCCGTTCCGAGGCGAAGCGCGGTGGTGAGCTGCTCGTCGAGCACGACCTGCTCCCCGACGTGGTGCACACGTCGGTGCTCACGCGGGCGATCCAGACCGCCGACATCGCGCTCGAGGCGGCCGACCGTCTCTGGATTCCCGTGCGTCGCTCGTGGCGGCTCAACGAACGTCACTACGGCGCACTGCAGGGGCTCGACAAGGCCGACACCCTCGAGAAGTACGGTCCCGAGCAGTTCCAGTTGTGGCGCCGTTCGTTCGACGTGCCTCCGCCGCCCCTCGACGACGACGCCGAGTTCTCGCAGGTGGGCGACCCCAGGTACGCAGACCTGAGCGACGACGAGATGCCGCGCACGGAGTGCCTGAAAGACGTGATCGCGCGCATGCTGCCGTACTGGGAATCCGAGATCATCCCCGACCTGCGGGCCGGGAAGACCGTGCTCGTGGCGGCGCACGGCAACTCGCTGCGCGCGCTCGTGAAGCACCTCGACCAGATCTCCGACGACGACATCGCCGAGCTCAACATCCCGACGGGCATCCCGCTCGTGTACCGGCTCGGCGACGACTTCATGCCGCTCGGCCCGGGGCAGTACCTCGACCCCGAGGCAGCTGCCGCCGGCGCCGCGGCCGTCGCGGCCCAGGGTCGCCAGTAGGCTCGGAGCCCGGTCTACTCCTGGTCCCAGTCGCCGGTGACCAGGTACTGCACCTTCTTCGCGATCGACACGGCGTGGTCGGCGAAGCGTTCGTGGTACCGGCTCGCGAGTGTCGAGTCGACGGTGTCGACCGGCCCGCCCTTCCAGGTCTCGCCCAGCACCTTCTCGAAGACCTGCAGGTGCAGCGCGTCGACCCGGTCGTCGTCGTTGCGGATCTCCTCGGCCAGCTCCACGTCTTCGGTACGGAGCAGCGTGGCGAGCTTGCGTGCGATGTCGATATCGAGTTCGCCCATCTCATCGAAGATCGGGCGAAGGGACTTCGGCGCCACCTTGTCGGGGAACCGGTACCGCGCGAGCTGGGAGATGTGCGTCGCCAGGTCGCCCATGCGCTCGAGCGACGCGCTCACGCGGAGCGCGCTGACGACGATGCGCAGGTCGCGAGCGACCGGCTGCTGTCGCGCGAGGATCGTGATGGCGAGCTCATCGAGTTCGACCGTCAGCTGGTCGATCCTCCGGTCGGCCGCGATCACCTCCTCGGCGAGCGCAACGTCGGACGTGTTGAAGGAGCGCACCGCCTTCTCGATGGATTCCACCACGAGGTCGGCCGCCTCGACGAGGCGGTCCTGCACCTCACGAAGTTCCTGCTGGAACACCTCACGCATGAACGAGATCCTTGTCTGCTGGTTGCCCCGCGATCACGGGAAGGTCGGACCGCTGGGCCCCGCGTCATCCTCACTGCCGGAGGTGAACGGGAAGTGCCCGAAGACTGAACACTCGTTAACCTACCGCCGCAAGGGCGGTCACCCCGGGGAATCCTGGTTCCGGGACTGGTTAGGGTGAATCCATGGACTCCACGTGGCTGGTGCTCACGGCACTGGCCCTGGGCATCTTCCTCGGTGCCGCATTCATGGTGGTCTTGTACGTGGCGGAACGCCGCGGATCGAGCGCCGCGCGTGTCGTCGCGCCGACCATTCCCGATGGGATCGACCAGGTGCTCGAGGCGCTCGAGTCGGCCGGGGTCGTGCTCGATCCGTCGAACAACGTGCTGAAGGCCTCGCCCGGAGCACTCGCCTTGGGCCTCGTGCGGCAGGGGAGCCTGGCGCATCCCGAGCTCGCGGAGCTCGTGGCATCCGTCCGCCGCACGGGGGAGACCGTCGCGGACGAGCTCGAGGTCAGCCGCGGCCCGTACGGGGAGCAGACGCTCCTGCTCCGCGTCAGAGTCGCGCGACTGGGCACCCGGTTCGTCCTGCTGCTAGCCGAGGACCGCACCGAGGCGAAGCGACTCGACGAGGTGCGGCGCGACTTCGTCGCCAACATCAGCCACGAGTTGAAGACGCCGATCGCCTCGGTCAGCCTCCTCTCCGAAGCGCTCGACCAGGCCGCCGACGAGCCCGAGCAGGTGCGGCGCTTCGCCGGCCGTCTCGGCGTCGAGGCGGCGAGGCTGGCGCACATCACCAGCGACGTGATCGAGCTCTCACGGTTGCAGGCGCGTGATGCGCTGCGGCCCGACGTGCTCGTGAACGTCGATGACGTGATCGCTGCGGCGGTCGACCAGAACCGGGTCGTCGCGTCGGCGAAGCAGGTCGAGATCCGGGTCCGCGCGGCGACGGGCGCCGAAGTGTACGGCGAACGGTCCCTGCTCATCGTGGCGGTGCACAACCTCATCGCGAACGCGATCGCCTTCTCCAACCAGGGCGCGCGCGTCGGCGTCGGCGCGAAGGTCGACCGGCACACCGTCGAGATCGCCGTCACCGATCAGGGCGTCGGCATCGAGGCCGACGAGCTGGAGCGCATCTTCGAGCGGTTCTACCGGATCGACCAGGCGCGTTCGCGCAACACGGGAGGCTCGGGCCTCGGCCTCAGCATCGTGAAGCACACCGTGCAGAATCACGGTGGCGACGTGCGGGTCTGGTCTCGACCCGGCCGCGGTTCGACGTTCACGATCCGGCTGCCGATCGCCGAGGCGGCCCCGACGACGGATGCCACCGACGCCGTCGTCGACACGGCAGGGGATGCCGCGCCGGCCGCCTCGAAGCGCCGGTCGCGCCGCGGACGGGAACGCCGCGAGGCGACGACCCCCGCCGTCGGCATCACGGACCGAGGAGAACCGACGTGACCAGAATCCTGCTCGTCGAGGACGAGATCGCCCTGAGCGACCCGCTCAGCTTCCTGCTCCAGCGCGAGGGCTACGACGTGGAGGTGGCGGCCGACGGCCCGACGGCGGTCGCGGCGTTCGACCGGAGTGGCGCCGACCTCGTGCTGCTCGATCTCATGCTTCCGGGGCTGCCCGGCACCGAGGTGTGCCGCGAGATCCGCGCCAGGTCGACGGTGCCCATCATCATGCTGACGGCGAAGGACTCCGAGGTCGACATCGTGGTCGGCCTCGAACTCGGCGCCGACGACTACGTGACGAAGCCGTATTCCACGCGCGAGCTCCTGGCCCGGATCCGGGCGGTGCTCCGTCGCCGCATCGAGGTCGAGGACCTCGACGAGTCGATCCTCGAAGGTGGCCGGGTCCGCATGGACCTCGACCGCCATACCGTCGAGGTCGACGGAGAGGAAGTGGCCATGCCGCTGAAGGAATTCGAGTTGCTCGAGCTGCTCATGCGCAACTCGGGGCGGGTGCTCACGCGCGGTCAGCTCATCGATCGCGTCTGGGGTTCGGATTACGTCGGCGATACCAAGACGCTCGATGTGCACGTCAAGCGCATCAGATCGAAGATCGAACTGGAGCCATCGGAGCCGGTGCAGCTCGTGACCGTGCGGGGTCTCGGGTATCGCTTCGAGGCCTGAGTCTGCGTCGCCCGAGAAGCGGCGGCGGAGGCCGGTGGCCGCTACGGTGCGAGGTCGGAGTACTCGGGCAGCCGGCTGTCGAGCACGGGAACCTGGACCTCGACGCCCTCGACGTCGCCGTACTGGAAGTAGACGGGAAGCAGGCTGCCCGGGGCGGCATCGATTCCCTCGAGCAGCACGGGCTCGAGCACGTCGATGCCCTCGACGTCATCGACACCGAACGCCACCGTCGTGCCCGCCTCGATGTCGACGGTCTGCGCCTCGCGGCCTCCGTACTCGACGGAGAGCTCGATGTCGTCGTCGCCGCTGTTCACGGCGGTCATGATGAGGTTGCCGTCGTCGCCGTCGTCGCTGATCACGAGCACGTTGCGGAGGTCGAGGTCGCCGAGGTTCGCCGAGACGCCGTCGCTGGGGTCGTACCGCTCGGTCGTGGCCTGGTAGGTGAGCATCGAGCAACCGCTCGCACCGAGTGCGAGACCCATGGCCAGAGCAGCGGATGCCGCGATACGCGCCTTCACAGAACCTCCAAATGCGAGCCGACGAGCGCGAACGAGCGGCTCGCGCGAAGGGAATCGATCCGAGTGTAGCCTACGGCAGCCCCCTCCCCGTGGAGGGGTGGCGAACCTTAGCACGATCCCGAATGTGATATCCTGAGAGTTGCCGAAAGGACTTTCATTCATGCTTTTTGAGGTTGGCGAAACCGTCGTTTACCCCCACCACGGAGCCGCAACGATCACCGAAGTGAAGAAACGAATCATCAAGGGTGAAGAGAAGCTCTACCTCAAGCTGAACGTCACGCAGGGCGACCTGGTCATCGAGGTGCCCGCAGAGAACGTCGACCTCGTCGGCGTCCGCGACGTGATCGGCAAAGAGGGCCTCGACAAGGTCTTCGAGGTGCTGCGCGCCCCGTTCACCGAGGAGCCCACGAACTGGTCGAGGCGCTACAAGGCGAACCTCGAGAAGCTCGCCTCCGGTGACGTGATCAAGGTGTCCGAGGTCGTGCGCGACCTCTGGCGACGCGACCAAGACCGCGGCCTCTCTGCCGGTGAGAAGCGCATGCTCGCGAAGGCACGGCAGATCCTCATCTCCGAACTCGCGCTCGCCGAGAAGACCGACGAAGAGCAGGCGTCGACCGTGCTCGACGAGGTGCTCGCCTCGTAACCGCCGCGGCGATCGACCCGCAGTACGCTCGACGCATGAGCGTGTCAACGGTCGCCGTCATCGTCGTCGCAGCGGGCGAGGGTACGCGACTCGGCCACTCGGAGCCCAAGGCATTCGTCCCGCTCGGCGATGACACCATCCTCGGCGTCGCGCTCGATGCCGTGCTCGGCATGCGCGAGACGCCGCTCGTCGTGCTCGTCGTCCCCGCCGAGCGGGTCGATGAGACGCGGGCTCGATACGGGCCCGTCGTCGCCGCGGCATCCGCATCGCTCGACGTCGTCGCCGGTGGTGCGCACCGCCAGGGGTCCGTGGCGGCGGGCCTGAAGGTGCTGCCGCGGCAGATCGACACGGTGCTCGTGCACGATGCCGCCCGCCCGCTCACCCCGGCCATCGTGTTCGACGAGGTCGTCGCGGCCGTTCATGCCCGCCGGCACGGCGTCGTCCCGGCGCTCGACGTCGTCGACACCATCAAGCGCGTGGGTCCGAACGGTCGGGTGCTCGAGACCGTCGACCGGTCCGAGCTCGCCGCGGTGCAGACTCCGCAGGGGTTCCCCAGGCACGCACTCGACGCCGCGTACGCCGCCGCGACGACCGAGTTCACGGATGATGCGGCGCTCGTGGCATCCGCGGGTCTGCTGGTCGACGTGGTGCCCGGCGACGCACGCGCGTTCAAGATCACGCTCCCAGCCGACCTGCGGCGGGCGGAGTCGATCGTGTCCCGGCGGCCCGAGGGTGCCGATCGCGGCAGGCCGGTGCCGCGGATCGGCACCGGCATCGACGTGCACGCGTTCGCCGACGACCCGGCCACGCCACTCTGGCTCGCCGGCCTGCACTGGCCGGATGAGCGCGGCCTCTCGGGCCACAGCGACGGCGATGCCGCGAGCCACGCGATCTGCGACGCGCTGCTGGCTGCTGCCGGCCTCGGCGATCTGGGGGCGGTCTTCGGCACCGGGGACCCGCGGTTCGAGGGCGCGCACGGCGAGGTCTTCCTCGCCGAGACGTTGCGGCTCGTGCGCGAAGCCGGGTTCGCGGTCGGCAACGTGACGGTGCAGCTCATCGGCAACCGGCCGAGGCTGGGGCCGCGGCGTGCCGAGTCGCAGGCGTTCCTGTCGCGCATCCTCGGCGCCCCCGTCAGCGTCGCGGCGACCACGTCCGACACGCTGGGGTTCACGGGTCGCGGCGAGGGCGTCACGGCGATCGCCACCGCGCTGGTCATGCCCCGTTAGCTCGCGCGTCACGGTGGGGCCCCGCCGGTAGGCTTGGCGGGTGACCGTGCGACTCTACGACTCGAAGGCCCAGGCCCTGCGAGACTTCGTGCCCCTCCGTGAGGGGCACCTCGGCATGTACGTCTGCGGCCCGACCGTCCAGTCGAGCCCGCACATCGGACATCTCCGCAGTGCGCTCGCCTACGACATCCTCCGGCGCTGGTTCTCATACCGCGGCTACGACGTCACGTTCGTGCGCAACGTCACCGACATCGACGACAAGATCCTCGCGGCATCCGCCGAGGAGGGCGGCGAGGCGACCGAACCGTGGTGGGCGCTCGCCTACCGCGTGGAACTCGAGTTCACCGCCGCCTACGCCTCGCTCGGCATCCTCCCGCCGACGTACGAGCCGCGCGCCACGGCGAGCGTGCAGCAGATGCAGGCGATCATCGACCGGCTCATCGAGCGGGGCCACGCGTACCCGGCGCCCGATGGCTCGGGCGATGTGTACTTCGACACCGCGAGCTGGCCGGCATACGGCGAGCTCACCCGCCAATCCCGCGACAACATGGAGGCCGCCGCCGACGCCGACCCTCGGGGAAAGCGGGATCCGCGCGACTTCGCGCTATGGAAGGGCCGCAAGCCCGAGGAGCCCGCTTCGGCGTCGTGGCCGTCACCGTGGGGCGACGGCAGGCCGGGGTGGCACATCGAGTGCTCGGCCATGGCGATCCGGTACCTGGGCGCCGAGTTCGACATCCACGGCGGTGGGCTCGACCTGCGCTTCCCGCACCACGAGAACGAGCTCGCCCAGTCGACGGCTGCCGGTGACCCGTACGCGCGCTACTGGGTGCACAACGGGCTCGTGAACGTCGGCGGCCAGAAGATGTCGAAGTCGCTCGGCAATTCCGTGTACGCGGGCGAACTCCTCGAACTCGCCTCGCCGCTCGCGGTGCGGTACCTGCTCGGCGCAGCGCACTACCGCTCGACGCTCGACTACTCGCCGACCTCGCTCTCCGAGGCCGAGGCCGCCGTCGACCGCGTCCGTTCGTTCCTCGCACGGGTGGAACGCCGGTTGGCGGGCACGCGCTATGCCGGAGTGGGCAGTCCCGTCATCCCCGACGCGTTCGCCGACGCCATGGACGACGATCTCGGGGTTCCGCAGGCGCTGGCCGTGCTGCACGACACCGTGCGTGCGGGCAACCAGGCCCTCGACGACGAGGAGCTGCACGACGCGGCCGCACTGCACGGCCAGGTGGTCGCGATGGTCGAGGTGCTCGGCATCGACCCGCGCGACCCGCATTGGACTCCCGATGCCGCACCGGCGGCATCCGCCCTCGAGATCCTGGTCACCCGGCTCATCGACGATCGTCAGGCCGCTCGCGCGGCGAAGGACTTCGCGGCCGCCGACCGCATTCGCGCAGAGCTCGCATCGGCGGGAATCACCATCGAAGACAGCCAGACCGGCACGCATTGGAGCTTCGGATCATGAAGGGCAGCGGCAAGCAACGTCCCGGCGCGGTGCGCAAGGGCGGCAAGGGCGCGCAGGTCGGCACCGGCGGCCACGGGCGCAAGGCGCTCGAAGGAAAGGGCCCGACGCCCAAGGCCGAAGACCGGGCTTGGCATCCTGCGGGCAAGCGCAAGGCCGCCGACGAGCGGTACCGCGCGGCAGGGGGCAAGGGCAAGCCGGGCGGCAAGGTCGCCGGACAGGGATCGCGTGCGGGGGCGCCCCGCGGCGCCTCGGGCGCATCCCGCAGGGCGAAGTCGGGCGACGAGTCCGAGATCGTGACCGGGCGCAACTCAGTGGTGGAGGCGCTTCGCGCCCGCATCCCCGCGACGACGCTCTACGTGGCGGCCCGCGTCGAGATGGACGACCGGGTGAAGGAGGCGACGAAGATCGCCACGAACCGCGGCATTCCGATCCTCGAGGTGATGCGCCCCGAACTCGACCGCCTCGCCGGCGAGGGCGGCGTGCACCAGGGCCTGGCCCTCAAGGTGCCGCCGTACGAATATGCGCACCCGATCGAGGTGCTCGACGACGTGCTCGCCCGCGACGAGACGCCGCTGTTCGTCGCCCTCGACGGAATCACGGACTCGCGGAACCTGGGTGCGATCCTCAGGTCGACTGGCGCCTTCGGCGGCCAGGCCGTGATCGTGCCGCAGCGCCGCTCGGTCGGCGTGAACTCGGCCGCGTGGAAGACGTCGGCGGGCGCCGCCGCGCGGGTCCCCGTGGCCATGGCATCGAACCTCACCCAGACCCTGAAGGCGCTGAAGGAGCGCGGCATCTTCGTGCTGGGCCTCGACGGCGGCGGCGACGTCTCGTTGCCGGGTCTGACATGGGCCGATCGTCCGATCGTCATCGTGGTCGGCAGCGAGGGCAAGGGGCTCTCGCGACTCGTGGCCGAGACGTGCGACGCCATCGTGTCGATTCCCATCGAGTCCTCGACCGAGTCGCTGAACGCCGGGATCGCGGCATCCGTGGCCCTGTACGAGATCTCCAAGCTCCGTTCCGGCCAGGAGCGCGCTGCCCGGGCCGACTAGCCTCGGGCGACCCACTGCCGGGCCGGCCGTGCGCTGTCAAGGGCCTCGATCGCGCCCGGCGGGCCACGTAACGTGGGCCCGCATGAGCGATGGCATGGACCAGCTGAGGAACGACCCGTCGACGGCGGAGGGCGCGCCCGCTCACGTCGTCGATCCGCCACCCGACTCCGAGGACGAGCGGGAACTCATCTCGAAGCTCGTGACGGGAGCGGACGCGGCCCTCTTGACGAGCCGCGGCGCCGACGGCACGCTGCACGCCCGCCCGCTCGCGGTGCTGCAGAAGGACTTCGACGGCGTGGTGCGCTTCCTGGTGCAGCACCCCAGCGAGAAGACGCTCGAGATCGAGGCCGACCCGATGGTGAACGTGTCGTTCGCGTCACGTCAGGGCTACCTGTCGATCGCCGGCCGTGCTTCCGTCGTCCGGGATGATGCGCTGATCGACGACCTCTGGGGTCCGACCGCCGAGGCGTGGTTCCCCCAGGGGCGAGAGGATCCGCGCATCGCGGTCCTCGAGGTCGCCGGTGACGGCGCCGAGTACTGGGCCAGGACGGAGCCCGGCGTGTTCGCACTCGTCAAGGCGGCTGCCGCGATCGTGACCCGCCGCCAGCCCGACATCGGCGAGAACCGCAGCGTCGCGCTCTGACCTGCACGGCACGCCCGTCAGACGTTCGCCCGCCAGTCGTTCTCATCGTCGGGGTCGACGACCGCGACCGCCGAGGTGTCTGGCGGCACCACGTCGATCGACGCGGTCAGCGAACCGGAGTCGGGAGCGATCATGGCCTCATCGCGCCGATGCCGCAGCACGGTGTTGACGTACGAGCTCACGGCCTCGGCCAGCGGGATGTCGCGTGCCGCCTGCTGCGCCATGAACCAGCGGTGCTCGAGCAACTCGTGGAACACCTCGGCCGGCTCCAGCTTGCCGCGCAGCTCGGTGGGGATGGCGCGGACCACCGGTTCGAACACGCGCATGAGCCACTCGTGCGCCACCATCTCCTCGTCGAGGCCGGTCTTGCCGTAGGCCGCCCGATAGGAGTCCAGGTCGTTCAGCAGGCGCCGTGCCTGGTTCTCTCCCGTGTCGAGGCCCGTGAGCCGGATCAGCCGCCGCTGGTGGTGGCCCGCATCGACCACCTTCGGCTGGATGCGGACGGTCGTGCCCGAGTCATCCGTCTTGATCGTGAGCTCCTCGATGTCGAACCCGAGGTCGTTCAAGCGATTGACGCGCTCGTTGATGCGCCACCGCTCGGCGCTCGAGAACGACTCGACGCCGGTGAGCTCGTTCCAGAGGCTGCGGTACGCCTCGACGATGCCGTCGGAGATGCGGACGGGGTCGAGTTCGTCGGTCACGCGTCCGCCGGCCTCGAGGTCGAGCAGCTCACCGGCGATGTTCACCCGGGCGATCTCGAGGTCGTGCTCACGCTGCCCGTCGGAGAGCCCGCCCTCGTACAACTTGCCGGTCTCCGCGTCGACGAGGTATGCCGCGAACGCGCCGGCGTCGCGGCGGAAGAGCGTGTTCGACAGCGACACGTCGCCCCAGAAGAAGCCGACGATGTGCAGACGCACGAGCAGGACCGCCAGCGCGTCGACGAGGCGGGTGGCGGTGTCGGGTCGCAGCGTCTGGGAGAACAGTGCCCGGTACGGCAGCGAGAACCGCAGGTGCCTCGTGACCAGCACCGGTTTGAGGTCTTCTCCGTCGGCGTCCGCACGGTTGGTGATCACGGCGACCGGCTCGACGCTGGGGATCTCGAGGCGCTGCAGCATGCGCAGCATGTCGTACTCGCCCTTCGCCATCTCGGCGGTGGTCTCCTTGACGGCCACGACGTGGCCGCCCAGGTGGGCGAACCGGACGAGGTGTCGCGAGATGCCCTTCGGCAATGCCGCGATCGTGTCACTCGGCCAGGACGCGAGTGGGAGGTCCCAGGGCAGGTCGAGCAGGGCCGGATCGGCCATGGCCGACGTGATGGAAAGTGAGCCGCTCATCGTCGTTCAGCGTAACCCTGCGCGTCGGCGCGGCAGGCGCCACCGCCGACGAGCGCGGCGATGCCGGCCGGGCCCCGGACCCGACCGGCATCACACGACACGTCACTCAGCTGACGACGGCCTTGTTGCCGAGGCGCTCGCCCGTGTCCGCGTCGAAGAGGTGCACGTGGTTCGGCGTGGCCGTGAGGTACACCTTCTCGCCGGCGTTCGGGTGCGAGCGGCCGTCGACCCGCGCGACGATGTCGGTGCGCTTGCCCTCGACGACGGAGTGGCCGTAGAGGTAGCCGTCGGCGCCGAGCTCCTCGACGAGGTCGACATCGACCGCGAGGCCCTCGCCCTCGTGGGGGGAGACCGTGATGTCCTCGGGCCGCACGCCGATGGTCGCCACCCGGGCCGACGACTCAGCGAGCGTTTCGCGGTCGACCGGAACGGTGGCCGTGCCGAACTTCACGCCGTCCTCGACGAGGTCGGCGTGGAACAGGTTCATCGCCGGCGAGCCGATGAAGCCCGCGACGAACACGTTCTGCGGCTTCTCGTAGAGGTCGCGCGGCGTGCCGACCTGCTGCAGGACACCGTCCTTCAGCACCGCGATGCGGTCGCCCATGGTGAGCGCTTCGGTCTGGTCATGGGTCACGTACACGGTGGTGACGCCGAGGCGACGCTGCAGCGACGCGATCTGCGTGCGCGTCTGCACGCGGAGCTTCGCGTCGAGGTTCGACAGCGGCTCGTCCATGAGGAACACCTGCGGCTGGCGCACGATCGCGCGACCCATGGCGACGCGCTGGCGCTGCCCGCCCGAGAGCGCCTTCGGCTTGCGGCTGAGGTACGGCTCGAGGTCGAGCAGCTTCGCGGCCTCGAGCACGCGTGCGGCCCGCTCCTCCTTGTTGACGCCCGCGATCTTGAGCGCGAAGCCCATGTTCTCGGCGACGGTCATATGCGGGTAGAGCGCGTAGTTCTGGAAGACCATGGCGATGTCGCGGTCTTTCGGCGGCACGTCGGTGACGTTGCGGTCGCCGATGAAGATGTTGCCCTCGTTCACCTCTTCGAGACCGGCGAGCATGCGAAGCGACGTCGACTTGCCGCAGCCCGAGGGGCCGACGAGGACGAGGAACTCGCCGTCTGCGATGTCGAGGTCGAGCTTGTCGACCGCGGGGCGGGTGGCACCCGGATAGAGGCGGGAGGCCTTGTCGAACGTGGCGGTTGCCATGGTTCTGTCGTCTCCTTCACCGGCAGGTACGTGCCGGACGATCCGTCGTGAATGGATGAGCGGCGTCGCCCTCGACGCCACGCTCAGTATCGCATGCGCCCGCCGGCGCTCGGACCACACGGCCGGATGCTCCGGCGGCGGCGTGTACGTCGGACGTACGACCTGTACATCCCACGTGCGGCGCGCGTGCGGCATCCGTTTGGGTGATTCCCAGTCATGATTCCTACTATCGTGAGTGCGTTCGTGTGCATACGCGCGCGCCCACACAGCGACCCGGAGTGACCCTCGATGACCTACGGCGGATCCAATCAGCCACGCCCGACCCGCAACGAACGCAGGGAGGCGGCAAGGGAGAAGGCCCGAATCCTCCGCGAGGAGCAGCGCAAGCGCGAGCGACGGAACAAGTTCCTCATCCAGGGCGGCATCATCGTCGTCGTGCTCGCGATCGCGGCGCTCATCGGCACGCTGATCTTCCAGAGCGTTCGTCCGGCCGGTCCCGGGCCGAGCAACATGGCGAGCGACGGCATCCTCCTCACCGCCGGCGACGACGGCATCGTGGCCGTGGAGACGCCCGCGGTGCCTGCCGGAGGCAGCCCGACGCCGACCGAACCCGACGACAGCGGAACGGTGGCGAACATCGTCGTCTACGTCGACTACCTGTGCCCCTTCTGCGGGCAGTTCGAGGCGACCAACTCCGACTCCATCCGCACGATGGTGGAGGAGGGCGCGGCGACGCTCGAGGTGCACCCGATCGCGATCCTGACGAACAAGTCCAACGGCACGCAGTACTCGCTGCGGGCCGCGAACGCGGCCGCGTGCGTGGCCGATTCGTCGCCCGACTCGTTCTTCGACTTCAACGCGCTCCTGTTCGAGAACCAGCCGCAGGAGGGTACGGCTGGTCTCACGAACGACGAGATCAAGGCCCTCGCAGAGCAGGCCGGTGCGAGCGACCTCTCGACGATCGAGCAGTGCATCGACGACAAGCAGTTCCACTCGTGGGTGCAGGAGGCCACGAATCGCGCGCTGAGCGGTCCGGTGCCGAACTCCGATCTGCCGGCGATCACCGGCACTCCGACCGTGCTCGTCAACGGGCAGCAGTTCACCGGCAACCTCCAGGACCCGGCCGAGTTCCAGTCCTTCGTGGTGCAGGCGACGAGCGCGACGTTCAACGATTCCGAGGCGACCCCGACCCCGACCCCCACCCCGACGCCGGCGCCGCAGTAGGTCGCGCGGGCTTCGACGGCGTCCGCGACAGCGCAGGAGGCCCGGGCCGACGCCCGGGCCTTCGTGCTGTCGGTAGGATGTCGGAGAGGCATCCGCCCTCGCCGGCTTGGCGCAATTGGTAGCGCACCGCTCTTGTAAAGCGGTGGTTGCGGGTTCGAGTCCCGCAGCCGGCTCTTCGATCGATCAGGCCTCGGGGGTGAACTCCAGCGAGATGGAGTTCATGCAGTACCGGTCGCCGGTCGGCGTGCCGAAGCCGTCGGGGAAGACATGCCCCAGGTGCGAGCCGCAGTTCGCGCAGCGCACCTCGGTGCGCACCATGCCGAGCGATGTGTCCTCGAGCAGCTCCACGGCTTCGGGTCGCACCGACTCGTAGAAGCTCGGCCAGCCGCAGCCCGAATCGAACTTCGTGCCGCTCTTGAAGAGCTCGGCTCCGCACGCCGCGCACGTGTAGACGCCGGCGCGCTCCTCGTCGAGCAGCTCGCCGGTCCACGGGCGTTCCGTCGCCGCTTCTCGCAGCACGGCGTACCGCTCGACGCCGAGTTCGGCGCGCCACTGCTCGTCGCTCTTCGTGACGCGATACTCCATTGGCGTTCCCTCCGATCGGCCGTATGGTCCGATGTTCATCCTCGCAGGTCCAGCTGAATGAGACGACACGTGACGGATGCCGCGACTGCGGGGTCCCTCCGGTACACGCCGCCGCCGCTCGACGGACGCGCATGCACCTGTCCCTAGGATGTGCTGCAGGCGGCGACGACCAGCGTGACGGGAGGCGGCATGGGCGCAGAGCGACTTCCCTCACCGGGCGATCGCGACGCGCCGCTCGACGAGCGGGCCGTACGGGTCCTCGCCTTCGAGGCGCGGGCGTGGCAGCACCCCGGCGTGAAGGCCGAGGCGATTCGGGAGGAGTTCGGCATCTCCGCCGCCCGGTACTATCGGATCCTCGGTGACCTCATCGACTCGCCTGCGGCGCTCCGGCACGACCCCATGCTGGTCAAGCGACTGCAGCGCATGCGGGAGGCGCGCGCGGCGACGCGGCGGCGCCGCTCGCTCTCGATCGGCCGTGCGCTGGACTGAACGCGGCCCCGACCCGACGACTGGATTCCATGGCGCAGAAGTTCCCTCGCGATCGTTTCGACTCCATCCCGCATGGCATCGAGCGAGTGGGTGCGCACCGTGCCCCGGCCCGCCGTGGCGCCGGTTGGATCGCCTTCGGGTGGGCCGCCCTGGCGACGATCGTGCTCATCGCGGTCGGCATCGGCGGTGTCATGCTCCTCAACGATCGACTGGACTTCGCCGAACCCACCACCCCGACGCCGTCCGAGACGGCGGTCGCGACCGCGCCCCCGACGATCGCTCCCGATATCCCGGTCACCGTGCTCAATGGAACGACCACGACCGGCCTCGCGGCCAGCACCGGCGAGATGCTGACGGCGAACGGCATCCCCGTCGGCACGACCGCGAACGCGAGTGCAGACGACGTCACGGAGACCGTCGTGTACTACGCGACGCCAGACCTCGAGGGGGCAGCGCGGGGCGTCGCCCAGGTCCTGCCCGTGGCGGACGTGCGGCTGTCCGAGGAGTTCGCCGAGATCGGCACCCCGCTCGTGCTGGTGCTCGGATCCGACTACGCCGAGGCCACGGGCGGCTGATCGCGTCGAATCGTTGCCATTCCGCGACATTCGTCCGCGCGTGACCTCTTGTGCCGATTCCCCACGTCGTTAGGATCTGGAGGTGGTCGCTCTCTCCCGTGTGAACGGTCGGGTACCCGCATCGGTGCCCTGTCAGCACGATACGAGGGGCCCGGTACAGGCGACAGGCACGTGCTGAACGACACACGGCAACATGGGAGCAAACGAATGGCGAACGGGACCGTCAAGTGGTTCAACGCTGAAAAGGGTTATGGGTTCATCACCGTCGATGGCGGAGGCCAGGACGTCTTCGTCCACTACTCCGCGATCGACATGGCGGGATACAAGGTGCTCGAAGAAGGCCAGCAGGTCGTCTTCGAGGTCGGCGCGGGCGCCAAGGGCCCGCAGGCCGAGGCCGTTCGGCCCGCCTAGGCAGCAATTCGGGAACGCGTCGCCGGCTCGCCGGCGGCGCGTTCGTGCGTCACCCAGCCGTTCGCCGATGGGGTGAGCCTGCGGCATCCCGCTCACTTGCACTCGTGACGGTCGAGTGCCAGAATCGTATTAGCACTCACGCGTTTTGAGTGCTAATTCAACGATACTTTGAAGACGTCCGGGAAAGGACGAGAGAAACACATGGCAAAGATCATTGCTTTCGATGAGGAGGCCCGCCGCGGTCTCGAGCGCGGTCTCAACACGCTCGCCGACGCGGTGAAGGTGACGCTTGGCCCGCGCGGGCGCAACGTCGTGCTCGAGAAGAAGTGGGGCGCGCCCACGATCACGAACGACGGTGTGTCGATCGCCAAGGAGATCGAGCTCGACGACCCGTACGAGAAGATCGGTGCCGAGCTCGTCAAGGAGGTCGCGAAGAAGACCGACGACGTCGCGGGTGACGGCACCACCACGTCCGTCGTGCTCGCCCAGGCGCTCGTGCGCGAGGGCCTCCGCAACGTCGCCGCCGGTGCCGACCCCATCTCGCTGAAGCGCGGTATCGAGAAGGCCGTCGAGGCCGTCTCGGCTGAGCTGCTGACCGCCGCCAAGGAGATCGAGACCAAGGAGGAGATCGCCGCGACCGCATCGATCTCCGCCGCCGACGAGCAGATCGGCGCGATCATCGCCGAGGCGATCGACAAGGTCGGCAAGGAAGGCGTCGTCACGGTCGAGGAGTCGAACACCTTCGGCACCGAGCTCGAGCTCACCGAGGGCATGCGCTTCGACAAGGGCTACCTGTCGGCCTACTTCGTGACCGACCCCGAGCGTCAGGAGGCGGTCTTCGAAGACCCGTACATCCTGATCGTCAACAGCAAGGTCTCGAACATCAAGGACCTGCTGCCCATCGTCGACAAGGTGATCCAGACTGGAAAGCAGCTGCTCATCATCGCCGAAGACGTCGACGGCGAGGCGCTCGCGACGCTGATCGTGAACAAGATCCGCGGCATCTTCAAGTCGGTCGCCGTCAAGGCTCCCGGCTTCGGCGACCGCCGCAAGGCCCAGCTGCAGGACATCGCGATCCTCACGGGCGGCCAGGTCATCTCCGAGGAGGTCGGTCTCAAGCTCGAGAACGTCACCCTCGACCTGCTCGGCCAGGCTCGCAAGGTCGTCATCACCAAGGACGAGACGACCATCGTCGAGGGTGCGGGCGACCCCGAGCAGATCGCCGGTCGCGTCGCGCAGATCCGTGCCGAGATCGAGAACACCGACTCCGACTACGACCGCGAGAAGCTCCAGGAGCGCCTCGCCAAGCTCGCCGGCGGCGTGGCCGTCATCAAGGCGGGTGCGGCCACCGAGGTCGAGCTCAAGGAGCGCAAGCACCGCATCGAGGACGCGGTCCGCAACGCGAAGGCCGCCGTCGAGGAGGGTATCGTCGCCGGTGGTGGCGTGGCCCTGATCCAGGCCGGCCAGAAGGCGTTCGGCAACCTCTCGCTCGAGGGCGACGAGGCGACCGGTGCCAACATCGTGAAGGTCGCCATCGAGGCTCCGCTCAAGCAGATCGCCCTCAACGCGGGTCTCGAGCCGGGCGTCGTCGCGGCCAAGGTCGCCGACCTGCCCGCCAGCCACGGCCTCAACGCCGCGACCGGCGAGTACGGCGACCTCGTCGCCCAGGGCATCATCGACCCCGCCAAGGTGACGCGTTCGGCGCTGCAGAACGCCGCGTCGATCGCCGGCCTCTTCCTCACCACCGAGGCCGTCGTCGCCGACAAGCCCGAGAAGAACCCGGCTCCGGCCGGCGCCGACATGGGCGGTGGCATGGACTTCTAGTCCGCACACGACACGCGCGAAGGGCGTCCCCGCAATGGGGGCGCCCTTCGCCGTTTCCGCCCTGGGGGCGTTCGTTGCCGAGAAATCAGGACCGACGGCGCCGAATCGTCCTGATCCGATGCCGTCGGCCTGATTCCGGCTCGAGCATGGCGCCGCGGAATCCCAGAGCGCCTACCGCAGGAACAGCCGTGCGTTGGCCTGCTCGGCCTCGGCGTACTGCGTCGCGGCGATCCCGAGCGCACGGCTCAGGCCGGCGAGGCTCTGCTCGACGTGCAGCTGCGTCGTGCGCCAGTCTGCGACCGCCCCCTGGAACGCGGTCGCCGCCTGCCCCGACCACGACGACTGCAGGCCGGTGAGCTGGCCGAGGAGCGAGGACACCTCGGATTGGATGCGCCCGATCGTGCCCTGCACCGACTGAGTGGCGGCGGACACCTGGGCGGCGTCGACGTGGTAGGTGGTCATGCGGGTTCCCTCCTCGGATCGTGGAGTCCCCACGTTAGGAGTGGGCCGGCGCTTCCCCGGCACGGGATCACCGACGCTTGGCCGGCATCCTCCGACGGTGGGCTGGGGAGGAGCGGTCAGGCGCCGGCGACCGGCTGCGGTGCGGCCGAGGAGCCGGCCAGCGGCAGCGAGACGCGAACGGTGGCGCCACCGCCGGGCGTCTCGACCACGTCGACGGTGCCGTTGTGCGCCGCGACGATCGACGACACGATCGCGAGGCCGAGGCCCGACCCGCCGGTCTCGCGGGTGCGGGAGGTGTCGGCGCGCCAGAAGCGCTGGAAGATCTTCTCGCGGATCTGCGGCGCGATTCCCTCACCGTGGTCGATCACCTCGATCATCGCGCGCTCGGCGACGTCGTCGATCGAGACGCGGATCTCGATGGGGCTGCCCTCGGAGGTGAATCGAATGGCGTTCGCCATCAGGTTGGTGATCACCTGCCGGATCTTGTTCTCTTCGGCGAGCACGACGGCGCGCCGCACGGGCGCCGTCACCGTCGCTCGGGTGGCCGGGACGTCGCCGACCGGCTCGCTCGCGACCGGTTCCGACGACACCTCGGCCGCCGCGACCCGCGTCTTCGTCGCTTTGGCCGTCTGTGCCCGTTTCGATCCGGATGCCGCGCCGCGCTGATTCGCGCCGCGTCGCCCGCCGCCCGACACCGCCGCCTCCCCACGCGGCCGGCGTCCGCGCATCCGCGCGAGCGTGGCACCGGCGAACGACATCGCGCCCGTCAGGGGACGCTCGGGTTCGAGTTCGACCTCCAGTTCGACGGGCGCCGTGATCGCGGCCTCCGCATCTCCGAGGTCTTCAGGGGCGATCACGGTGACGGTACGGCCCGGGTGCGCAGCGCGAGCGTCGAGTGCCGCGTCGCGGGCGAGCGGAACGAGGTCGACCTCGGTGAGTTCCAACGGCTTCGCCTCGTCGAGTCGGGCGAGCGCGAGCAGGTCCTCCACGAGGCCGCCCATGCGGATGGCCTCCTTCTCGATGCGTTCCATCGCCTGCGCGACCTCGTCGGGCGTCTGCAGGGCACCCATGCGATACAGCTCGGCGTAGCCGCGCACCGAGACGAGCGGCGTGCGCAACTCGTGGGAGGCGTCGCCGACGAAGCGGCGCATCTGCTCGATCGTGCGCGCGCGGTCGCGGAACGCCCGATCGATCCGGTTGAGCATCGTGTTGAGCGAGCGGTTGAGGCGGCCGACCTCGGTGTTCGGCGTGGCGCCGCCGAGGCGCTGCCCGAAGTCGCCGTCGGCGATGGCGGCCGCAGTTCGCTCCACCTCGCGCAGCGGGGTGAACGTGCTGGTCACGAGCATGCGCGTGAGCAGCGCACCGACGAGAACGACGCCGAGGCCGAACCCGAGGAAGATCGTGAGGTAGACCGCGAGCAGCCGCTCGGTGTCCTTCGACGAGATCGCGATGATGATCGGTGCGTAGTTGCCCTGCTGGTCGGCCTGGATGAGGGCGCTGACCGCACGGAACGAGGCCTGGCCGCTCCGGTCGTCGAGCGGATAGACGGTGTACCCGCCGTTGCTCGGCGCATTCGTCCACATCACGTCGTCGAGCGTCACCCTCTGCGGCACGATCGGGACGGAATCGCGGTCGCGCCCGACCCAGTTGTGCCCGGTCAGGCGTCCGGTCGCCCGATCGTAGACGGCGACGAACACCTCGTCGGACGAGGCGAAGCCGAGGTCGCCGAGGTCGGTCTTCGCGTCGGGCTCATGACCGTCGTCCTCGAAGTACTTCGTGAGATCTCCACCGGCGATGGTGTCGAGCTTCGACGCCATCTGGTCCTCGACGTACGATCGCAGCATCGCGGCCGTGCCGATGCCCGAGACGAGCAGGCCGAGGGTCAGCATCAGTACCGTCACACCCGTGATCTTGGTGCGCAGCGAGATGCGGTTCCACCGCTCGGAGATCGTCTGATGCATCGCGAGCCGAGTCTAGGCGGCGCTGCCTGAGTCAGGGCTTGGAGGACTTCAGCATGTACCCGAATCCTCGCTTGGTCTGGATCAGCGGCTCGGTCGAGTGCTGGTCGAGCTTTCGTCGCAGGTACGAGATGTAACTCTCGACGATGCCGGCGTCGCCGTTGAAGTCGTACTCCCAGACGTGGTCGAGGATCTGCGCCTTCGACAGCACCCGATTGGGGTTCAGCATGAGGTAGCGGAGCAGCTTGAACTCGGTGGGGGAGAGTTCGACCGGCACCTCACCCACGAGCACCTCATGGGTGTCCTGGTCCATGGTGAGCTCGCCGGTACGGATGACGGCGTCCTCCTCGGCGTGCATCGTGCGACGCAGGATCGCCTTGATGCGCGCGACGATCTCGTCGAGGCTGAACGGCTTGGTGACGTAGTCATCGCCGCCCACCGTGAGGCCGGTGATCTTGTCCTCCGTGTCGTCCTTCGCGGTGAGGAACAGGATGGGCGCGGTGTACCCGGCCGACCGGAGGCGCTTGGTCACACCGAATCCGTTCATGTCGGGCAGCATCACGTCGAGGATGATGAGGTCGGGCTCCTCTTCGAGCACGGCCGAGATGGTCTGGGCGCCGTTGCCGACGGCGCGTACGGCGAACCCCGCGAAGCGAAGGCTCGTCGTGAGGAGATCGCGAATGTTGGGCTCGTCGTCGACGATGAGAATGCGGGGTCCGTCACTCATGGGCCAAGTATCTGCGCGTTCGCTGGAACCCGCCTGTGAATACGTCGGCCTGTCGATGGGCGACGGCTCAGTGCGAGCGGTGCGCCGCCCGTGCCCCGAGCGAGGACGGATGCCGCGAGCCCGTCAGTCGCTCGAGATCCGGATGCAGCATCCGCCCGCTCCGGGGTCGAGGTCGACCCGGCATGCCTCGCCCGACCCACGCGCCGCACCCCGGACGAGCTCGACGTTCAGCTCGCAGACGAGGGACGGATGCTCCGCCGCGAGCCGATGGAACGGGCAGTTGCCCATGATCACGTCGGTGCCGTCGGCCCGCGGCTCGTACCCCTGGACCTCGAGCGCCCTTGCAAGGCTCGGCGACTCGCGGCCGAGGCGCTCACCGGTCTGCCCCGCCACCCGGCGAACCGCCTCACGAGCGGGTTCGCCGGTCTCGTGCGACTCCTCGATCGCGGTGGCGAGCACCTCGCCCGCCAGACGGTACTGCCGGTCGGGCACCGAGACGGCGAACTCGTCGTCGGCGCGGCGATAGAGCTTCGCGGGTCGTCCGGCACCGGGGCCGGTGCGTCCGCTCAGGCGTCGCGACTCCGTGACGAGCAGTCCGTCGGTGGCGAGGCGCTCGAGGTGGAAGGCGGCGGTGCTGCGCGACAGGTCGCACTCGGCGGCGACGGCATCGCGGCTCATCGGCTCCGTGCCGCGGGCCACGACGTCGTACACCCGGCGCCGCACGGGGTCTCCGAGGGCGAGCAGACGGGACAGCGTGGCCTGCTGCGGGCCGCCCGCCGAGTCAGGCGGACGGACTTCCTCGACTTCGTCCATGAGTTCAGTGTACTTCTAAAATCAAGATTCCTTGACATAAGAACGAGTGCGATCTAGCCTCAGGACTAAGGAACACGGAGGACCGCTCATGACCATGGCAGAGCACGTCGTGAAACCGACCGGTGCCGCCCTGCACGCCATCGGCGGGAGCGACGGCATCGTGCTCGAACGCGTCGAGGCGGCGGTCGCCGAGCTGCTCGGGGCCCTCGGTCGAGACGTCACCGCGCCCCATCTGTCCGACACCCCACGCCGCGTCGCCGAGAGCTTCATCGAGATGCTTACGCCAGGCGAGTTCTCACTCACGACGTTCCCCGACGAGTGCGAATCCGACGGCCTGGTGCTCGTCAGCGACATCCCGTTCCACTCCTTGTGCGCCCACCACCTGCTGCCGTTCCGCGGGGTGGCCCACATCGGGTACCTGCCCGGCGACCGCATCGTCGGCCTGTCCAAGCTGGCCCGAGCGCTCGACTACTTCGCGCGCGACCTGCAGGTGCAGGAGCGGCTGACCACCCAGGTCGCCGACTGGCTCGACGATCGGCTGGCGCCGCGGGGCGTCGGCGTGGTGCTGGAGGCCGAGCATCTGTGCATGTCGCTGCGCGGTGTCCGGGCATCGGGGTCCCGAACGGTGACCACCGCCCTGCGCGGTGAGCTTCGCGACGACCCCGAGGCGCGTCGCGAGTTCTTGGATCGCACCGGCGTCACCGGTGCGGGTGCTTCCCGACGGGGAGCCTGACAACGAAGGAGGAGCCGTGGGTGCCGCAGAGCAGGGGCGCGACGAGCGCGTGGTGATCATCGGGGGAGGCCTGGCGGGCGCGAAGGCCGCCGAGCATCTTCGCGAGGCCGGGTTCACCGGCTCGGTGCGCATCGTGGCCGGCGAGGCGCACAGTCCCTACATCCGGCCGCCCCTCTCGAAGGAGTACCTCAACCGAAGCGCCGGCCGCGAGAGCGTCTTCGTGCACGAGCCGCGCTGGTACGACGAGCACGGCATCGTCGTGTCCCAAGGCGTCCGCGCCACCACCATCGATCCGGCGGCGCACACGGCCGAACTCGATTCCGGCGAAACCGTCCACTGGGATCGATTGCTGCTCGCAACCGGCGCGAGTTCGCGACGCCTCCGCATCCCGGGTGCGGATGCCGAGGGCGTCCTCTACCTGCGCACGCTGGAGGACAGCGAGCGCCTGCACGACCAGATCGCCGACGGCACCAAGCGGGTCGTCATCGTCGGCTCCGGCTGGATCGGACTCGAGGTCGCCGCCGCAGCACGTGGGTATGGCAACGAGGTGACGGTGCTGGGCCTCGAGCAGGTGCCGCTCGAGACGGTGCTCGGTGCGCAGCTGGGCGACGTGTTCGGCGCGGCCCACCGCGAACGGGGCGTTCGGTTCCGACTGCCGGCCGGGGTCTCCTCCTTCGAGGTGCGCGACGGGCGCGTGACCGGCGTCGTGAGCGAGGATGAGACGCTCCCCGCCGACGTCGTCGTCGTGGGCATCGGCGCCGCACCGAACACCGCGTTGGCCGAGGCAGCCGGGCTCGAGATCGACAACGGCATCGTGACGGATGCCTCGCTGCGCACGAGCGTCGCAGACATCTACGCCGCGGGCGACGTCGCCAACGCGTTCCACCCGGTGCTCGGGCGCCACCTTCGCAACGAGCACTGGGCCAATGCGCTGAACGGCGGACGCGTCGCCGGACGCGTGCTCGCGGGCCAGGACGCGGTCTTCGACGACGTTCCCTACTTCTACACCGACCAGTACGACATCGGCATGGAGTACGCCGGGTACCCGCCACTCACGGCCGACGCGCGGGTCGTCGTGCGCGGCGACCTCTCGACGCGCGAGTTCATCGCGTTCTGGCAGGCCGACGACGGGCGCGTCGTCGCGGGCATGAATGTGAACATCTGGGACGTGAGCGACGACATCCAGGCGCTGATCCGCTCGGAGCGCCCCGTCGACCCGCAGCGGCTCGCCGACCCCGAGGTGCCGATCACGGAGCTGGCCGACGCAGCGGATCCGGCGCGTACGACGTGACGGTGCTCGGCGCCGCTGCGGCATCCGTCACGTCCGTGACCGGGCACGATAGGAGGATGGAAGCAGCCCGGTCGATGGTGCGCGTGATCGGCGGCCGCCGGTTCGACTTCGCTCGCGAGGTCGCCGTGATGGCGATCGTGAATCGCACGCCCGACTCGTTCTACGACCGTGGCGCGACGTTCGGGCTCGATGCCGCGGTGGCCACGGCCAGGGCGGCGGTCGCCGACGGTGCCGACATGGTCGACGTCGGCGGAGTGAAGTTCGCTCCCGGACCGGCGCTCGCCGTCGACGACGAGATCGATCGAGTGGTGCCGGTCGTGCGCGCACTCCGCGGTGCCGAGACGGTGATCTCGGTCGACACCTTCCAGCCCGCCGTGGCCCGGGCCGCGATCCGCGCGGGTGCCCACGTCATCAACGACACCACCGCGTTGCACGACCCCGACCTGGCGCGCGTGGTCGCCGACAGCGATGCGACGATCGTCATCGCGCACTCGCTCGCGAAGCCCCGCACGCCGTTGCCGTCTCCGTCGTATGACGCCGACGTCGTGAGGGAGGTCGTCGACCTCCTGCGGCGCCGGGTCGACCAGGCCATCGAGCTCGGCGTGCCGAGCGAGCGCATCATCGTGGACCCCGGCCACGACCTCAACAAGAACACCGTCCACTCGCTCGAGCTCACCCGTCGACTGGGGGAGGTCATCGAGCTCGGATTCCCCACCCTCGTCGCCCTGTCGAACAAGGACTTCATCGGCGAGAGCCTCGGGCGAGGGCGCGACGAGCGCGTCGAGGGGTCGATCGCGGCCGCCGTGTACTGCGTCACCAAGGGGGCGCGCCTCGTGCGCGTGCACAACGTTCGCGAAACGGTCGACGCGATGCGCATGGTCGCCGCGATCGAGGGATGGCGCCGACCGGTCTTCCTGGAGCACAACCGATGATCTCCGTCAGCCGCGACGAGCTCCTCGCGGCGTACGATCTCGGCGACCGGGCGACGCCCCGCGTCCGCATGAACTTCGTGATGAGCCTCGACGGCGCGGTGACGATCGATGGTCGCAGCGGCGGACTCGGCGACGAGAACGACCGGCTCGCCATGCAGGTGCTGCGCACGCTCGCGGACGTCGTGCTCGTCGGTGCCGGAACGGTGCGCGTCGAGGGCTACGGCGGCGTTCGCGTCGGTGAAGCGGATGCCGCGTGGCGCGAGTCGAACGGCATGGCCGCCCAGCCCCGCATCGCCGTGGTGTCATCGCGGCTCGACCTCGCCCCGTCGCATCCGTTCTTCACCGAGGCCCTGGAGCCGCCGATCCTGATCACCCACGGCACTGCGCCCGCCGACCGGGTCGAGGCCCTCGCCGAGGTCGCCGACGTGCGGATCTGCGGCGACGACGAGGTCGACCCGGCGGCGATGGTCGACGCGCTCGCGGCCGCGGGCCTGCCACAGGTGCTCTGCGAGGGCGGCCCGCACCTGTTCGGGTCGCTCATCGAGGCCGACGTCGTCGACGAGCTGTGTCTCAGCCTCAGCCCCGTGCTCGTGGCCGGTGACGCGGGGCGCATCGCACGAGGCGCCCCCGAGGCGGCCCACCGCATGCGCCTCGTGCACGCGATCCCCGCCGGCGACCTGCTGCTGTTGCGCTACGCCAGGGACCGGTAGGCGAGGACCCGACCTGTCGCCCGCACCTCGACGCGGGCGCCCGCCGGCAGCAGGCCCGCCGCGGTCACCCGAGCCTGCAGGCGCAGGTCGCCCGAGACCAGTTCGAGCATCGCGTCGTGCCCGGTGTAGTCGACGTCGGCGACGATCGCCTCGAGTCCGGTGCCGGGGCGACGTCGATCCCCGTCGCGGTCAGCGGCGCCGCGGTCGGCGGCGTCGCGGTCGAGCGGCGTCACGGCGAGCTCCTCCGGTCGGATGAGCACCTGCACGGATGCCCCGTCGACGGCGGCCTCGGCGGCCGAGGCGGTGGCCCCGTCATCGGGTACCCAGTCAGCGGGAAGTCGGCCCAGGGCGCAGGCGACCTCGCCGGCGTGCCACGTGCCCGGGAGGAACACTGCGTCGCCGACGAACCCGGCGACCCACGCGGTCGACGGCCGCTGATACACCTGCTCGGGCGTGTCGAGCTGCAGCACCCGGCCGTCTCGCATGACCGCCACACGGTCGGCGATTGAGAGCGCCTCGGCCTGATCATGCGTGACCAGGATGCCGGTGACGCCGGCTTCCCGGAGGAGCTCGCGCACCGAGCCGCGCAGCTCGGCGCGCAGGATCGGGTCGAGCGCTCCGAACGGCTCGTCGAGGAGCACCACGTCGGGCGAGGAGGCGAGGGCGCGTGCCAGCGCCACGCGCTGCGCCTGGCCGCCCGAGAGCTGCGCGGGGAGCCGATCGCCGAACGCGGAGAGGCCGATGAGGTCGAGGAGGCGGCCCACCTCCGCCGCCTTCGCCGCCCGCCGGGCGTTCCTCGCCGACCCCCGCGCCGAGGGGAGGCCGAATGCGATGTTCTCGGCGACCGAGAGGTGGGGGAACAGCGCCGCGTCCTGGGGCACCCAGCCGATGCGGCGCTTCTCGGGCGCGAGGTGGATCCCGTGCGTGGTCACCATGCGCTGCCCGATGCGGACCTCGCCGTGGCGGGCGCGAACGAGGCCGGCGATCGTGCGCAGCAGGGTCGTCTTCCCACATCCGCTCGGCCCGACGATCGCGAGCAGCGCGCCGTCGGGCACCTCGAGGTCGACGGCGTGCAGCACGTCCTCCGCGTCCTCGTAGCCGACGGTGAGCGCGTGCACCTCGAGCCGGCTCACGTGGCGACCCGGTCGAGTTCGCCGGCGCGAGGCCGGGAGAGGAGGAACGCCGGAACCGCGGCGACGAGGATGAGCGCGATCGCGTACGGTGCCGCGGCCCCGTAGGCCGACACGTCGGTTCGCGACCACAGTTCGGTGGCCAGGGTGTCGGTGCCGGTCGGCCGCAGCAGGAGGGTCGCGGGCAGTTCCTTCATCGCCGTGACCGTCACGAGCAGCGCCGCCGCCGCGATGCCGGGCCGGGCGAGCCGGGCGGTCACGAGCCACCAGGTGCGCAGGCGACTGTTGCCGAGCGTGAGCGAGACGTCCTCGAGCGAGGTCGCCACCTGCGTGGTCGCGCTGCGGATGCCGCCGATGGCCTTCGGCATGAACAGCACGCCGTACGCGAAGGCCAGCACGAGCGCTGTCTGGTAGAGGGCCGGTACCGCCGAGAGCGAGAAGTACACCAGCGAGAGTCCGACGACGATACCGGGCAACCCGAGCGCGAGGTAGCCGATCGTCTCGATCGAGCGCGAGGCGGGCCCGCGATGCCGTGCCGCGAGCACTCCGATCGGCAGCGCCAACACGATCGCGACGACGGCCCCGCCCGCCGACAGCACGACGGTGTTGAGCACGGCCGACCCGAGTTCGGGCAGCTCGAACGCGCGAAGCGTCTCGGCGTCGAGGAGGCGCGTGACGAGCACGGCGACCGGGACGCCGACGGCCAGCATCGGCGGCGCCGCGAGCAGGACGACGGCGGGTGCGGCCCAGGCGCCGAGCGCGTGCCGTCGCCGACGCGCCGGTCCGGCGACCGCGCCGAACTGGCGCGCGGCCCGACCCCGTGCGAGGCGCTCGACCGCGACGACCGCGACGGCGAGCAGCACGAGCACGGTTGCAAGGATGGCCGCGTAGTCGCGGTTGAAGCTCGCGCCGTACGCCTGCTGGATCGCGGTGGTCAGCACCTGGTAGCGGAACAGTGCCACGCCCCCGAAGTCGCTCAGCGTGTAGAGGCAGACGAGCAGCGCGCCGGCCAGCACGGCGGGCCGGATCTGCGGCCAGGTCCCGAGGCGGAACGCCGACAGCGGTCCGCGGCCGAGGGTGCGCGCGACATCGTCGAGCCCGGTGGTGCTGCTGCGCAGCGCCGCGGCGACCGAGAGCGTGACATACGGGACTGCGACGATGGTGAGGACGAACCAGGCCGCCCAGAATCCTCGCATCCAGGGCATCGCGGCCAACCAGCCGTACGCGGCCAGGTACGACGGCACCGCGAGCGGCATCGCCGCCAGCACGGTCCAGACCCCGAGCGCCCTGATCTTCGTGCGCGCGAGCACGTAGGCGCTCGGCACGCCGATCACGATGGTCGAGATGGTGACGGATGCCGCGAGCAGCACGGTGTTGGCGAGGAGCAGGGGGACTCGCGGCCGCGAGAGCACGGCGACGACCTCGTCGAGACCCGCCGCGCCCACGCGCACCAGCAGGTAGGCGAGGGGGATCGCCGCGAGCGCGCACGCGACGATGGCCGCGGCGAGCAGGAGGCGCGGCGGGCGCGTTCGGCTCGTCGGGGACATCCTTCTCAGCTTAGGTGTGCTTGCACAGGCGCCCGCCTACACGAGACCTGCGTCGGCGAGCAGCTGCTGGGTCTGCTCGAGCGATTCGAGGTCGCTGAGGTCGAGCTCGGGATTGACGAGGCTCTCGAGCGACGGCAGGCCCCCGGGAGCGTCGATGCCCGGCAGGAGCGGGTACTCGAACGTCTCCTCCACGAAGTAGCGCTGGGCCTTCTCGGAGACGAGGTACTCGACGAACGCGAGCGCGTCGGGGTCGCCTTCCGCTCCGGCGAGGATCGCGGCCCCGGTGACGTTCACGATGCCGCCGGCGTCGCCCGGCAGGAAGGCCAGCTGGGCGCGCATGGCGTCCTCGCCGAGCTCGGCGGCCCGCTCGTACCAGTAATAGTGATTGATGAGGCCGAGGTCGAGCTGGCCGGAGTTCACGAGGTCGAGCGTCGCACCGTTCGACTCGGTGAGCACGGGCGAGTTGGCGGCGATGCCCTGCACCCATTCGGCCGCGGCATCCTCGCCCTCGAGCACCCGCAGCGCAGTGACGAAGGATTGGAAGCTCGCGTTTCCGGGCGCGAAGCCCACTCGACCGCTCCACTCGGGCTCGACGAGGACGTCGACGGTCTCGGGCACGTCGCCCTCCTCGAGCTTCTCGCCGTCGTACGCGATGACGCGGGCGCGGCCCGTGACGCCGATCCAGCTGTCGTCCTCCGAGGTGAAGCCGGCGGGGATCAGGTCGGCGAGTTCCGTCGGGATCGGTGCGGTCAGCCCGGCGGCCGCGAGGGAGCCGAGGGCACCGGCATCCTGCGACAGGAAGACCTGGGCCGGCGTGCGGTCGCCCTCCTCGAGGAGCAGGGCGTTCAGCTCGGGGCTCGACGCGTATCGCGCCTCGACCTCGATGCCCGTGTCCTCGGTGAACTGCTCGATGAGCGGAGCGATGAGCTCCTCGTTGCGGCCGGCGTAGAGCGTGAGCTGGCCGTCGCTCTCGACGGCGGCCGTTTCGGCGTCGGCTGCCGCGTCGTTCCCGCCCCCCGTCGTCGCGCAGGCGGCGAGGGTCAGGGCGGCGGCGAGGCCGGCGCTGAGGGCGAGGGCACGACGGTGTGAGCGCATGGCGGGGTGTCTCCGAACTCAGGGAAGGGATGCCGCCGCGATCGGTGGCTTAGGTAAGCCTAACCTCATGATCGGAGATGCCCAACTCGATGACGGAATGGGACCCGCGCTGGCGTCAGGCCGCCTCGAGCGAGTGCGAGTCGAGGATGGTGTAGCTGTACCCCTGCTCCGCGAGGAAGCGCTGGCGATTCTGGGCGAAGTCCTGGTCGACGGTGTCACGGGCCACGAGCGTGTAGAAGTTCGCCGACAGCCCCGACTCCTTGGGACGAAGCAGCCGGCCCAGGCGCTGCGCCTCCTCCTGCCGGGAGCCGAACGAGCCCGACACCTGGATGGCGACCGTCGCTTCGGGAAGGTCGACCGAGAAGTTCGCGACCTTCGAGACCACGAGAACGGGTGTCGTGCCGTCGCGGAACTCCTGGTAGAGCCGCTCGCGCTCGTCGATCGGCGTGGCGCCCGTGAGCTGGGGCGCGCCGAGCTCGTCGGCGAGCTCTTCGATCTGGTCGAGGTACTGCCCGATCACGAGGATGCGTTCTCCGGCGTGCTTGGCCACGAGCTCTTTCACGACGCCGAGCTTCGCGGGGGCGGTCGCGGCGAGCCGGTAGCGTTCGTCGTCGGCGGATGCCGCGTACGTCAGCCGCTCCGACTGGGGAAGGTCGATGCGCACCTCGTAGCAGGCGGCCGGGGAGATGAAGCCCTGCGCCTCGATCTCCTTCCACGGTGCGTCGAACCGCTTCGGCCCGATGAGCGAGAAGACGTCGCCCTCGCGGCCGTCCTCGCGCACGAGCGTGGCGGTGAGGCCGAGTCGACGGCGCGCCTGCAGCTCGGCGGTGAGCTTGAACACGGGAGCGGGCAGCAGGTGCACCTCGTCGTAGACGACGAGGCCCCAGTCGAGCGCGTCCAGCAGCGCGAGGTGCGCGTACTCGCCCTTCCGCTTCGCCGTGAGGATCTGGTAGGTAGCGATGGTGACGGGCTTCACCTCCTTCACCTGCCCGGAGTACTCGCCGATCTCCTCGGCCGTGAGGCTCGTACGCTTCAGGAGCTCGTCGCGCCACTGGCGCGCGGACACCGTGTTGGTCACGAGGATGAGGGTCGTGGTCTTCGCCGTCGCCATCGCCCCGGCTCCGACCAGCGTCTTGCCCGCGCCGCAGGGCAGCACGACCACGCCAGAGCCGCCGTCGAAGAAGTTGTCGACCGCCTTCTGCTGGTAGTCGCGAAGGTGCCAGCCGTTCTGCTCGAGCTCCATCGGATGCGGCGTCCCGGGCGTGTAGCCGGCCAGGTCTTCGGCGGGCCAGCCGAGCTTCACGAGTTCCTGCTTCAGCTGCCCTCGCGCCCACGGCGCGACCAGGTAGCTCTCGCTGTCGATGCGCTCGGTCAGCAGGGGCGCGATGCGCTTGGCGGACGCCACCTCGGTGAGCACGGGAGCGTCGGACGAGTGCAGGCGCAGGTCGCCGTCAGCCGTGCGATCCACGACCAACCGCCCGTAGCGGGCGACCGTCTCGCGCATGTCGACGGCGACGGTCTGCGGCACGGGGAACTTCGCGTACTTCTCGAGCGTGTTCAGCATGTCGTCGGCGTCGTGCCCGGCCGCCCTGGCGTTCCAGAGCCCGAGCCGCGTGATGCGATACGTGTGCACGTGCTCGGGTGCGCGTTCGAGTTCGGCGAACACCGACAGGTCGTGCCGAGCGTCCTCGGCCAGCGGGTGCGCGACTTCGAGAAGCACCGTTCGGTCGCTCTGCACGATGAGGGGGCCGTCTGACATAGCCTTCGAGTCTACGCCCTCATCGGTGGTCGAGGGGCTGGCGGCCGAGCCCGACGCCGCTCGGAACCCGCGAACCTACCCGCCGGTCGGGGCCGGCGCGACCGCGGCGATCGCCGACAGCGGCAGTGTCCGCTCGATATCCGCCTTGCGATCCCGTGCGCGCAACCGGCCGTTGGCCACGCTCGCCGGGGCGAGCAGGTAGTCGGCCGTCTGGCCGCCCGGCATGCGCACGGTGACCGTGAGCGTCTCCTTCGCGCGCGCGGCGGCCTCGAGCTGGCGGGCCAGCCATGCGAGTTCCGTCGCGGCATCCTCCCCGTGATCGAGCACGCGGTCGAGCATCGTCGCGATCGGATCGGTCTTCGGCGGCGGAGGCGGAGCCGGAGCGAGGCGGTGGCGTCGCAGGCGCACGATGTCGCCGTTCGCGTCCTCGGCGGCCACCGGGTATCGTGCGTCGGACAGCGCCCAGAACACCACCTCGGGTGGGAACCGCGAGAGGAGCCGGTGCGGGCCGACCTGGCGCAGCCCGAGTGAGGAGAGCGACTGGTCGACCGCGAGGGTGCCGACGAGCTGCTCGTCGTCGGAGCGGATCGACGACCGAGCCGGAGCATCCGACTCGTCGGCGGCGGTCACCCGGACGGCACCGAAGCGTGCGGCGGCCTCACCGACGAGGTACGCCAGCGGCTGCGGGATCCCGGCGATCGCGAGCCCGCGGAGGAAGTCGAGGATCGACTCCGCCGTTTCGCCCGCAGCGAGCGCTCGGTTGACGGATGCCGCGTTGACTCGATACGTGGACGCGACATCCCGGCCCTCGACATCCGCGAACACCCGCAGCCGGGCGTCGAGCGCGGGCTCGAGCGGACCAGGGGAGACGATGGTGAGGTCGTGCTGCAGGTAGACCTTGTTCACCTGCGGTGGGAAGTGCGCGGCGAGCTGCCGGGCCGCCCGATCGATGTCGCCCGCGAGCACCAGGCGTCCGGCGCCGACCGGTTCGCCGGCGACCGCGAGGCCGAGCGCCTCCGCATCGTCGACGAGGCGATCGAGGCCCTCGTCGATCCAGCGTCCGCCCGCGGGATAGAACCACCGCACGTCATCTCGAAGATCGGTGGCGGTGATCGACTCGCTGCGCCGCCCGACGAGGTCGCGCAAGGGTTGGGGGATGCGATCGCGCCAGCATTCGGCGAGACGGCGCCACTTGGCTGCAGCGCTCAGCTGGGTCCACTCCGCGCCCAGGTCGGACTCGAGCCAGAAGGCGCCGTCGCGCACCACGAGCCCCGCCTCGTCGGCGCGATGGAACAGCCGGGGCAGCCCCTCGAGGGCGATGCCGGCGGCCTCGGCGAGGCGCTTGGAGTCGGGCAGGGCGAGTCCGCCCTTGGCCAGCTCGCGGGCGGGCTGCTGGCCGAGCTCGGCCAGCAGCTCGGCGGTGGCCGCGACCGTCGCATACGCCGCCTCGGCCGCGCGACGTTCGAGCAGGCTCCGGTCGACGTCATCGACCCCGACGAGCACTGGAGGCGCGGGCGCAGCGAGCTCTTCTGCCGTCGGCACCTCCCTCGGCGTGCGAGCGACGAGGCGCGCCGTCACCGCGGTGGGAACGTGCAGATGGTCGTCGGACCGCACGACCAGGAGAGTGTTCGCGAGGTCGCCCAGCAGATCGGCAGCGGCATCCGTGAGGTCGGCTGACGCCCCGAGCCGCGCGAGTTCGGCCCGGATCGCTTCGGCCGTGGTGTCGCCATGCTCGCCGGCGATCCCGGATGCCGCCGCGAGCACGGCCAGGTGGCGCCGATCGAGGCGGGAGATCGCGTGGTCCACGGAGTCGGGTGCGAGCAGGGCCTCGGCGAGATCGAACAGGTCGCGCACGCCCGACGCGTCGAACTCGCGCGACTGCAACGCCGCCGCGAGGTCGGGTCGCGGCAGGGATCTGAGTCGTGCGGCGAGCTCGAGCATCGGCCTCCGTCAGCTCGATCCGGAGCGCGCGGCACGCGACCGACGCACGCCGTTCACGATGAGGAGGGCGATGAGCAGGAGGAATGCGATCGGAAGTCCGAACCACGGCAGCATGATGACCGCCGGCCAGATGCCCTGGCTGAATCCGTCGTTCGAGCCGGCCCCGGCGAGCGTGCCCACGATCACGGCGATGAACGCGCCGATCGACAGCGCCACGATGCCGACGAACATATAGGCGAGGATGCGCTCGGCACGATGCTCGGTCACAGGGCCGGATTCGCTCACTCCCTCAGAATAGGGCAGCGAGGTCCGCTCGGGGGCCTCATCGGCGGCGAACCGGACTACGCTTCGTTCGAGGGAACGATGCGAGCGACGAACGTCGTCATCGTCGGTGCTGGGCTTGCGGGCCTGGCGGCTGCGCGCCGGCTGACCGCCGCGGGCGCCTCGGTGGAGGTGCTCGAGGCGCGCGACCGCGTGGGCGGCCGCACGGAGAACGGGGTGCTTCCCGATGGGCAGGCCATCGACGTCGGCGGCCAATGGCTCGGACCGGGCCAGGATCGGATGTACGCGCTCGTCGATGAGCTCGGCCTCTCGACCTTTCCGACCTACAACACGGGTGACGTCGTGCTCGAGCTCCTCGGCAGGTACCGGCTGGTGGCCTCCGCCAAGGGGTCCCTGCCTCGGATGAACCCGTTCGCGCTCGCCGATGTCGCGTACGGGTACTCGCGGTTCGGCCGCCAGGCCGCCCGGATCGACCCCACCCGGCCGTGGACCACGCCCGACGCGGCGTCCCTCGACGGTCAGACGTTCCGCACCTGGATCCGGCGCAACCTGCGGACGCGCACCGGCCGGGCCTTCCTGGAGCTCTTCGCCGCTCCGATCTTCGCCGCGGACGCGTCCGACTTCTCGGCCCTGCACGCGATGTTCTACGCGAGAGCGGGGGGTCGACCTCGACACGCTCGCTGCGGTCGAAGACGGAGCGCAGCAGGATCGGGTCGTGGGGGGCTCGGTGCGAGTGAGCGAGCGGCTGGCCGAGCTCGCGGGCTGTACGACCCCCCGCTCCCGGGGTGGCGCGACCAGCTCACGCAACGGGTCCCAGCCGGCAGTGTCATCAAGCTCCACCTGGTCTTCGGTTCGCCGTTCTGGAGGGATCGCGGCCTGAACGGACAGGCCGTCTCGGATCGAGGACCGGTCACCGTGACGTTCGACAACACGCCGCCGGGCCATACCGGCGGGGTGCTGTTGGGCTTCATGGAGGGAGGCCACGCCCGGACCTGGGCGCGACGGACGCCCGCCGAACGCAGGGACGCCTTCATCGATTGCGCCCGCCGATACTTCGGGTCGGAAGCGCGTGGCGCGTCGGACTACCTGGAGAAGGACTGGACCGCCGAACCGTTCACCCGCGGATGCTACGGGGCGCACTTCGCACCGGGCGTCTGGACGTCGTACGGCCCGGCCCTCACCGCGGCGGTGGGTCCGATCCACTGGGCCGGGACCGAGCACGCGTCGGAGTGGAACGGGTACATGGAGGGCGCAGTCCGCTCGGGCGAGGCGGTTGCCGGCACGGTGCTGGCCGAGCTCGGGACGACGTCGGCGCGATCCTGAGGTGGTCCCGTCACCGTAGACTGGACGATGGATGGTCCGACGATTCGACGCGGATTCGACGCGCCACGAGACACACGAGCGAGGTTCACACGATGCCCACCGGCAAGGTCAAGTTCTACGACGAGGAGAAGGGATTCGGCTTCATCAGCTCCGATGACGGCCAGGAGGTCTTCCTCCACGCGTCCGCTCTCCCCGCCGGCGCGACCGTCCGGAGCGGCACGCGGCTCGAGTTCGGCGTGGCCGAGGGCAAGCGGGGCGCGCAGGCGCTCTCGGTCCGGGTGCTCGACGCGCCGGTCAGCCTCACGAAGATGAACCGGAAGCCCGCCGACGACATGGCGATCATCGTCGAAGACGTGGTGAAGGTGCTCGACGGCATCGGCGCCGACCTTCGCAGGGGTCGCTATCCCGACAGGTCGAAGGCCCGAACCGTGGCCGCGGTGCTCCGCAGGGTGGCTGACGACCTCGATGCCTGAGACCGACGGAACCGCGCTCGCGGCCGACGAGGTGCTCCTCGCCTCGGTCGACCTGGCGCGTGGCGCCCTTCTCGAGGTGACTCCCGCCCAGACGGTCGGCTCGGTGATCGGGCACGTGGTCGAGGGCGAGCAGGTGCTCACCCTCCTCTTCGCCTCCGATCTCTCGGGGTACCCGGGGTGGCACTGGAGCGTCACGATGGCGCGGGTCGAGGGCGGCGAGCCGACCGTGCTCGAGACGGAGCTGAGGCCGGGCGATTCGGCGCTGCTCGCACCCGAATGGGTGCCGTGGTCCGAACGGCTGGCGGAGTATCGGGCGGCACAGGAGGCCGCGGCATCCGCAGCGGAGCAGAGCGCGTCCGGCGGCGCGGAATCGGGCGAATCCGATCGGGCCGACCATGATGACGGACTCGACGACGACTTCGACGACGATGACCTCGACGACCAGGCTGAAGACGTCGTCGACGACGAGGTCGATGACGACGATGACGACCTCGATGACGACGACCTCGACGATGACGATCTCGACGACGAAGCCGAGCTCGACGCAGCGTTCGGCAGGGGCGACGATGACGAGTTCGACGGCATCGACATCGACGCGCTCGACGAGTCGGCCGGCGACGAGGCCGACGATTCCGAGCCGAGCGTCGACGAGCCCCAGGGCGATCAGGCGGTCGAGCCGTCGCCGTGACGAGTGATCCGGCGCCGGACCACCTGCACCACCGCGAGCCCGACGAGGCCGAGCACCGAGCCGATGACGCAGGCCCACATGAGCCAGCCGAGCGCCGCCGCGGCGAGTTGGGCGTGGAAGACCAGCGTGGCGATGAGGGCGATGAGCCACAGGATCGTGCCGACGAGAAGCGCCTTGCGCGCATCGGCCCGTGCCGGCGCCGGGTCGGGGCGCCGCTCCGATTCGCTCAGCCAGAATCGCACGACGCTCAGTCCAGCCGCTCGAGCACGTAGTCGATCGAGGCCGTGAGGGCGCGCACGTCGTCGGGCTCGATCGCGGTGAACGTCGCGACGCGAAGCTGGTTGCGCCCGAGCTTGCGGTACGGCTCGGTGTCGACGACACCGTTCTCGCGGAGCACCGAGGCGATGCGCGCGGCATCCGTCGAAGCATCGAAGTCGATCGTCACGACGACCTGCGAACGATCGGCGGGATCTGCGACGAACGGAGTGGCGACGTCGGAGCGCTCGGCCCAGTCGTAGAGCACCGACGAGGACTCGCGGGTGCGAGCGTCGGCCCATGCGAGCCCGCCCGACTCGTTCATCCATTCCAGCTGGTTCTCGAGGAGCACGAGCGTCGCAAGCGCGAGAGTGTTCAGGGTCTGGTTGAGCCGCGAGTTGTCGAGCGCGTTCTTCAGCGACAGGAATTCGGGGATGTAGCGATCGCCGGCCGCGAGCCGCTCGACGCGCTCGATGGCTGCAGGCGAGAAGAGTGCGAACCAGAGGCCGCCGTCGGAGGCGAAGTTCTTCTGCGGCGCGAAGTAGTAGACGTCGAACTCGCCGGGATCGACCTCGATGCCGCCGGCCGCGCTCGTGGCGTCGATGACGGTGAGCGCGCTCGAGTCGCCGGCGATGCGGGTGACGGGGGCCATCACGCCCGTCGACGTCTCGTTGTGCGGCCAGGCGTAGACGTCGACGCCCTCGATCGCCTCAGGCGTCGACCGCGAGCCCGGGTCTGCGGTGCGCACGTCGGGCGCCTCGAGCCACGGAGCCGCGGCGGCCTTCGCGAACTTCTGGCCGAACTCGCCGAACGAGCAGAGCTGCGCACGACGATCGATGAGACCGGATGCCGCGGCATCCCAGAATGCCGTCGAACCGCCGTTGCCGAGCACGACCTCGTACCCCTCGGGCAGCGAGAAGAGCTCGGCGAGGCCCGCCCGCACGCGACCGACGAGGTCTTTCACGGGCGCCTGGCGATGCGACGTGCCGAGCAGCTCGGGGCCGACCGCAGCGAGGTGCGCGAGCTGTTCGGGGCGGACCTTCGACGGTCCGCAGCCGAACCGGCCGTCGGCGGGCAGCAGGTCGTCGGGGATGGCGATGCTCGGCATGCGTCGAGTCTAGCGACGGGAGGCCCGCCCCCTGCGGCCGGTAGGCTGGGTGCTGGCCGCGGAAGGGGAGGACATTAGGGTGACCGATCTGATCGATACGACGGAGATGTACCTCCGCACGATCCTCGACCTCGAGGAGGAGCACATCGTGCCGCTCCGTGCTCGCATCTCCGAGCGTCTCGGTCATTCCGGCCCCACCGTCTCCCAGACGGTCGCGCGCATGGAGCGCGACGGCCTCGTCATCGTCACCGGCGATCGGCACCTCGAGCTGACGCCGGCGGGCCGCAGCAAGGCCGTGCACGTCATGCGCAAGCATCGACTCGCCGAGCGCCTCCTCGCCGACGTCATCGGCCTCGACTGGGAGTACGTGCACGACGAGGCCTGCCGGTGGGAGCACGTGATGAGCGAACAGGTCGAGCGACGCCTCATCGAGATCCTCGGCCAGCCGCGCGAGTCGCCCTACGGCAACCCGATTCCCGGGCTCGAGGAGCTCGGACTGCCCCCGGCCGACTCGTTCATGACCGGCGTCATCCGCGTGGTCGACCGGCTCGCGTCCGGCGGCGACCCGGTCCACGCGGTCGTCCGTCGACTCGGTGAGCCGGTGCAGTTCGATCCCGAGTTGCTCGCCCAGCTGAAGCACGCCGGCGTCGTGCCCGGTGCCGCAGCCACCTTCAGCAACTCGGGCCCGTACGTACGCGTCGAGGTCGACGGCGTCGAGGGTGCGCTCGAACTGCCCACCGAAGTCGCAAGCCACATCTTCGTCGGCGTCTAGGCCGATCGCTCGCCTCGCCGTGATCGAAATGTGACAATTCGGCGAGCCTCGCGTATTCTCGTTCGAGTCCGTCGGCACGAAGCCAGTCGGCGGAACAGGATCGGGATCGTCCCCACGACGCCCACCGCTCGATCCGGAACCCGTGGAAGCGCCTCGCGCGCACCCGGTGGGACGACAGGTTCACCTGCCGTGGGACGGCGGAGGTACACGTTTTGGCTCGATTCCCCCGGCGACGTTCCACCGTGGACACCGCTCGAGGAGCCCTCACGAAGGCTCCCGTCTCGAAGGCCCCAGCATCCCGCAGCACCGACCTCGCCCAGCAGGCTCCTGCGAAACCTCTCCCGTCGACGACCCGGCGACTCCGCCGCGGCGGGGTCGCGAACATCGTCGTCATGTCCGTCGCGGCCGGCATCGTGGGCACGCTCGCGATTCCCGCGTACGCGCTCGCCCCGGGCAGCAACGGCCCGCAGTTCGGCACGAGCGATGAGACCAAGCTGACCCACGCCCAGGCGCAGTCGGTCGAAGTCGCCGACGACGTCATCGCCGCGCCCGTCACGAAGGACAACTACGCGATGACGACGGGCGAGGAGCTTCGCGCCGCCGAGGCCGAGGCCGCCCGTCAGGCCGCGGAGGCGGCCATGGCCTCGTACGCCGCGTCGTACAGCGGCCCCTCCGCCGAGGCGATCGCCGCCGCCCCCGTATACGGCTCCGCCGACCCGGCGAGCGTGTTCTCGGTTGCGCAGCAGTACCTCGGCGTGCCGTACGTGTACGGCGGTGCGACGCCGGCCGGCTTCGACTGCTCCGGACTCGTCAAGTACGTGTACGCGCAGTTCGGCATCGACCTTCCGCACTCGTCGAACGCGCAGGGCGCAGCGGGCACCCAGATCTCCGAATCCGAGGCCGTGCCCGGCGACCTCGTCGTGATGTCGGGTCACATCGGCTTCTACGCCGGCAACGGGCAGATCCTGCACGCTCCCTACGAGGGAACCGTGGTGCGCATCCAGCCGATCTGGACGAGCGACTACTGGATCGTGCGGATCTGATCCGTGCACCTCGCCTGACGTGAACCGTGAATGGCGTGCCGGGGCGACCCGGCACGCCATTCGTGCTTTACCCTTGAACTCTGACGATCCGAATACCGGGCAGGGGAAGCCGATGGTCGCGACGCGCAGCATCCATTCCGCGGATGCGCGCGCGCAATTCCACCATCGGTTCAGCAGTCAGCCGAGCACGACTCGAGCGAGCGCCTCGACGGGCACTGTCTTCATGACGGTGCCCGTCCTGCGTTCTCGGGGTGATTCGTGCACGGCGGTCTCCTCCCTCCCGGCACACCGCAGGGTGCTCGGCGCGTCGATCCGTTCACGCGGCTGGAAGCCATCCAGCACCGATCGAAAGGCACTCCATGCGCACCCTGGTGCTCAATGCCGGATATGAACCGCTCGCTGTCGTGTCGTTCAAGCGAGCACTCCTCCTCGTCATGAACCAGAAGGCCACGGTCATCATGCACGAGGAGGGCAATCCCGTCTACGCGACGAGCGGCACGTGGGAGCGTCCCAGCGTGATCCTGCTCACGAGGTACGTACGCACACCCCGGATGCACGCCCTGCCCGTCAGCCGGCGCGGGGTGCTGCGGCGCGACGAGCACCGATGCGCCTACTGCGGCCATTCCGCGTCGACCATCGATCACGTCCTCCCGCGCTCCCGCGGCGGCCGCGACACCTGGGAGAACCTCGTCGCCTGCTGCCTCCGCTGCAACAACACGAAGGGCGACCACACGCCGGCTGAGATGGGCTGGCAACTCCGGTTCACACCCCGGATGCCGCAGGGCCACAACTGGGTGGTGCGCGGCTTCGACCGTCCGCTCCCCCAGTGGGACGAGTACCTCGTGACGGCGGCGGCGTGATCGGATCGCGTGGCTCGTGACATCCGGCGCACCCGTGCCCTAGGGTGAGACGAGTCCGGAGCGCCCGACCTCCGGAGACCATGAAGACGACCCGTTCCGGGCTGCCCCGCGGCCTCCACGGGTGCCGGAGGTTCCGCAGGTGCACGGTGACGAGAACGACGCCCCCGAGCGTCCGCGCTCAGCGCGTCGAGCGCTCGAACGAGGCCGAACCCGTCGCAACCCGTCGACGCCGTCGCCCGCGCCGAGGGCGTCCTCGTCGGGCTCGACCCGTCGTCACGGCCCGGCGCGGGCGTTCGCCGCGATGCTCGTCGTTCCGGCGATCGTCGGCACGGTGGCCCTCCCGGCCTACGCGCTCATGCCGACCGGCGGCGGGTTCGCGGCATCCGGTGCGTTCAGTCTCAGCCGATCGCACGCCCAAGACGTCGAAGTCTCGGCGCTCGCCGGCGGCGCACCGCTGTCGACCGACTCGTACGCCGTCACGACCAAGGCCGAGCTCGATGAGGCCGCCCGCCAGGCCGAGGCGGCGTCACAGGCGGCGTGGGCCGCAGAACTGGCTTCGCGCGCCTCGGGGAGCTACGCCGTCTACACGGTGAGGGCCGAGGGCGACGACTATCCCTGGTGGTACGAGGTGCCCGACGATTACGGCGGAGGGCTCTCGCCGCTGCGGTACTACTACCGCGAGTGCGTCGACTTCGTGGCCTGGCGGTTGAACCGCGACGCCGGCGTCACGAGCGCCCCGTGGAAGTGGGACTGGGCGAGCCTCGGCGCCGGCAGCGCGTACTCGTGGGCTGACGCGTGGGCGCGCAACGGTTGGCCGACCTCGAGCGAGCCCGTCATCGGAGCCGTCGCGTGGTTCCCGTACAACCACGTGGCGTACGTGCAGTCCATCAACGACGACGGCTCGGTGAATATCGAGGAGTACAACCAGAACTCCGACCACTCCTACCACCGGCGCACCATTCCGGCGGGCTCGGCGCTCTACCTCTATCCGCCGGGCTGAGGCATGAGCACGTCGCACGCGGTTGTCGACGCCGTGGCGTGATCGACACGATTTGTTGGACGAGTGGGACAGTGAGATCGGCGTTTCGGGCCGGTACGGTGGAGGACATTCCCCAGCGGAGGCAGGTGACGGTGATGACGCAGCCCCTTGACGAATCACGGCTCGAGGAGATCGGGTTCGTCGACGAGCTCACGCCCTCGACCTCCGCGATCGTGGTGCTCGGGTACAACTGAGCCGCCGCTCTGCCGGCACTCCGAGCTGCACGCGTTTGCCGAGCGGATAGAATCGTGCGGTCAGCCTCTGTAGCTCAATGGAAGAGCAGTTCCGTCCTAAGGAAAGGGTTGGGGGTTCGAGTCCCTCCAGGGGCACCGTGACCGCTCAGCGGTGCCCTCGCGACTCCACGGCTCACGCGGTGCGTGACGCCGCGAGGGCGACCGTGCAGAGTCGAGGTTCGACGAACGGCGTGAGGTGTGCGCTGGTGCCCGAGCCCGATCGCTCGAGGAGCCGGTCGATGAGCCCGCGGTGCACGGAGCAGATCACCTCGGGGTGGCTGCGGGCGGCGTCGCGGAACGGGCAGCCGTGCAGGCGGATCTCGTCGCCATCGAGCTCGGGCTCGAAGCCCAGGAGGTCGAAGGCCTCGACGAGCGTGCTGCTCGGGGGTCGGGTGGTTCGCGTGTGCAGGGCGTCGGCCCAGCGCCGTCCGGCCTCGACGGCGCGGTCGGTCTCGTCGTCACGTGTGGCGAGCGCCGTGGCGAGCAGTTCGACCATCTGTTCCCGAGTGGATTCGTCGCGAGCGACCCCGTCTGCGCGGAACAGGATTCGGGGGCGGCCGCGGCGCCCCGAAGCCTCGGACTGCCGTCGAGCCAGCCCCGCATGCTCGAGCTGATCGAGGTGGAAGCGAACCGTCGTGACGTGCAGTCCGAGGCGCTCGGCGATCGCGTGCGCGTCGAGCGCCACGGACGACGCAGTGAGGGCGTCGAGCACCCGACGCCTGGCTGTCGACGCGAGCGCCGCGTGCGTCGCCTGGTCGCGGTTCATGATCCTGTTGCCGCGCGCCGGCCGATGCGCTCGAACTCGCTGCCCGACCTTCCTTCCAGTCGCCGCTGCATCGAGCCCGCGATGCGCGTCGCCTGGGTCTTCGCCAACTCGGCCTTCACGCCGGCGAAGCGGTCGTCGACGGTCGCCTTCCACAGCTGGAGCCAGCGGTCGAAGTGCTCCTCGGTCAGTGGATGGCGGGCGTTGAGCACGTAGTGCACCTGCAGGGCGTTCCGCCGGTAGAGGCCGGCTCGGAACAGCACCGTCTCCCAGAAGTCGCAAATGATCGGCAGGTGGTGATCGAGGTCCATGCGGGCGACCTCGGTGAAGATCGGCCCGATGAGGGGGTCGGCGAACGCGCTCCGGTAGAAGGCCGTCACGAGCTCCTCGACATCGGTCCGATCGGCGAGGTCGCGAGGCATGCCCTCACCCTAGCCGATTAAAGCGGAAGATGATACGTTCAAAACGTTGGGGCGATCCACAAGGGGAGGCGGAGATGCATCGCGCGTTCCACGTCGCCATCGCCGACGACTGGGAGATGAGCCTCGGGCTGGGCGAGTACGAGGCCGCCACGCGAGGGCTGGCGTACGAGCCGGGAGGCTTCATCCGGGCCACGACTCGTGACGGCGTCCAGGGCGTGCTCGACTCGAAGTACCAGGACCTCATGCTCCCCCTGATTCTGGTGTGCATCGACACCGACGCACTCGCGGCTTCGGGCGTGCCGGTCGATCACGAGGCCGGCAGTACGACCGTGCGCATCGACGGACCGCTGCCGAGCGGGGATCCCGAGGTCATCCGCGAGCTCATCCCGCTGCATCGGAGCCAGCAGGGCTGGCTGGCTCCGGCCCGCCTCGACGAGTGACCTCCGCCACGTGCGACGTCAGACGCGTCAGCGGTCGTGGGGTGGCGTCGCGGCGGCATCCTCGGCGACGATCCGTTCGACGCGCCGGGTGGCGATCCGTCCGCTGACGGGACCGATGACGATGAGCGTGGCCCAGGTCAGTCGCGCCCAGTTCGCGCCGAACGCGTAGGCGATCGGAATCGACGCGAGGAAGACGATCGGCGTGGTGAGCGTGTCGAGGAATTGGGCGAAGTCGGCTCTGCGGGGGAGCGGCTGCGCGATGATCCCGTCGTGTCTCGCGACGTAGTACATCGCGGACTGCGCGAGGATCGCGCAGCTGATGTTCACGGCGTACACCGCGATCGCGAGCGGCTCGTCGGAGGTGGTGACGTCGCTGATCCCCTGCGTCGAGAACGGGATCAGCACGACGAACGCGGTCGCGACGAGGTTCGCCGCAATGGTTCCGGGGCTGATCGCACGGAACAACGCGATGATGCGGTGATTCACCCGCCAGAAGATGGCGATGACGACGAAGCTGATCGCGAATCCGAGCAGCTGCCACTCGAGGCCGGTCCCCAGCAGGGTCGACAGGCTCGCCCAGTCGGATGCCTCGGGCGGGTCGATGTTCACGACCAGCAGGGTCACCGCGAATGCGTACACGGCATCGAAGAATGCCACCGCCCGCCCGAACTCCACGGTGTCGCGGCCGTACTCGCGCTCGGCGCCTGCCCCTTCGATGCTCACGCGAGGAGTGTGCCGCGCGCCGGGCGGCAACTCCATCCGACTCGCCGCGAGGAACGCAGTCAGCCCCAGTCCACGGCGTGCATCCAGCCGGCGATGTAGGCGCGTTCGTTCACGCCGAGGCGCACCGAACCGCGCGGCACGGGCGACTCGAGCTCGCAGAGATCGAAGATCCGTCGCACGACGTACTGCCGCAACGGAGCGTCGAGGTTCTCCAGCAGCTCGTGCTGCAGGGGTCGCTCCAGCATGGGCCACCAGAGGCCGATCGGAGGCAACCCGTACTGTCCGGTCGGGCGCTCGTCGTGGGCCGGCTCGTCGATGATGGAGCTCATGGCGTGGGCTCCTTCGTCACGTGGCCGGTGTCTGGGTCTCGAACGATGACCCGGTCGTCGGACGTCTCGCGCTCTGGCGGACCCGACTCGAGGTCGCCGTGCGCCCGGTCGGCGTCGCTCTCGGGATCGGAATGTGTGGGGCCGGAATCGGTCATCGAAGCACCTCCGCGCTCGGAGCGGGCCGCAACGTCGAGGTCCGCCACATTACGGTACGTGGAGGCGGGAGGCGACGGCAGGGGATTGACCCGCCTCCGGGCCGGTGCTAGCCGATGCTTCGAAGCCGTGGAGGCGGCCGGGGGCTGCGCGGTCGCCCGCCGCGCACCATGATGGACGGATGGACCTCCCAGTGATGCCGCCCGTCGCTCCGATGCTCTCGAAATCCGTGAAGGAGATCCCCGACGTCGGCCACGTGGAGCCGAAGTGGGACGGATTCCGCACCATCGTGTTCAAGGACGGCGACGAGATCGAGCTCGGCAGCCGCAACGAGCGGCCGATGACGAGGTACTTCCCCGAGCTCGTGGAGGCGCTGCGCGAGAACCTGCCCGGCCGGTGCGTGGTCGATGGCGAGATCATCGTCGCCATCGACGGCCGGCTCGACTTCGACGCGCTGCAGCAACGGATCCATCCCGCCGACAGCCGCGTGCGGTTGCTCGCCGAGCAGACGCCGGCGTCGTTCGTCGCCTTCGACCTGCTCGCGATCGGCGACGAGGACCTCATGGGCCGGCCGTTCGCCGAGCGGCGGACCCGGCTCGAGGGGGCGCTCGCCGCGGCATCCGACCCGGTCTTCATCACGCCGGCCACCGCCGACCTCGGCGAGGCGCGCGACTGGTTCACTCGGTTCGAGGGCGCAGGACTCGACGGAGTCGTGGCGAAGCCGCTCGACGGCACGTACCAGCCCGACAAGCGCACCATGTACAAGGTCAAGCACGAGCGCACGGCCGACTGCGTGGTCGCCGGCTTCCGTTGGCACAAGTCCGGCGGGGTCATCGGCTCGCTCCTGCTCGGGCTCTACGGCGATGACGGGCGGTTGCATCACGTGGGCGTGGCTGCGTCGTTCCCGATGGCCAAGCGCAGGGAACTCGTGGCCACGCTCGAGCCGTACGTCGAAGATGACCTGTCGCGGCATCCGTGGGGCGAATGGGCCGACCAGGAGGCGCACGCCTCGACGCGAATGCCCGGCGCCGTCAGCCGGTGGAGTGCGGGCAGGAACCTCTCGTTCGTGCCCCTGCGTCCCGAGCTCGTGGTCGAGGTGGCGTACGAGAAGATGGAGGGCGACCGCTTCCGCCACACGGCGCAGTTCCGGCGGTGGCGCACGGATCGCACACCCGAGAGCTGCACCTACGAGCAGCTCGAGTCCCCCGACGACCTCGCCCTGTCCGAGATCCTGCCACTGCAGCGCTGAACCCGGCGGCCGAGGCCGCAGCACCGGGCGCGGGCGGGCGCAACAGTCGGCTCACAGCACCGTGCGCAGTCCGGCGGAGAGCGCCGTGTGGTGTTCGAACACCAGATGCGTCTCGGTGAGTGCGACCGCCGGATTGGCGGAGAGGTTCTTCAACACGAATTGCCGCACATGGTCGCTGTCGCGCACCCGGACGTGGATGAGGAAGTCCTCGCTGCCGCCGAGGAAGAACAGCTGGGCGACCTCGGGCTGCATGCGCAGCTCGTCGGAGATCTGCTCCATGAGGTGGCGGGCACCCGGCCGGATGCGCACGCTCACGAGCGCCTGCAGCGTGAAGCCGAGGGCGGCGGGATTGATCTCGGCCGTGTACCTCGTGATCACCCCGCGCTCCCGGAGGGAGCGGACGCGCGCGAGGCACGTCGACGGCGAGATGCCGACCGCGCGGGCGAGGTCGACGTTGGGCATGCGGGCATTCTCGTGCAGCAGGGCCACGATCTGCCGATCCACCGCGTCGAGCACCATGGGAGCGGATGCCGCGCCGGTCGGTTCGCTGATGTGCGGTGAATCGGCCACTGGGCGCCTCCTAGTCCGAATGAACAGCGCCAATAGCGTGAGTCTACCGAATTCCGTTCGGAATCCCTTCCGTCCGTTCGAACAAGCGACGAACATGGTGCCACAACCCCACAGCATTCGGAGTCACCATGCACATCGGCGTGCCCGCAGAGATCAAGAACAACGAGTTCCGCGTCGCAATGACGCCGGCGGGCGCGCACGCGCTCGCGCAACGGCACGACGTCGCCATCCAGGCCGGCGCCGGCGTCGGGGCCGGCCACCTCGACGCAGAGTACGTCGCCGCCGGAGCGAGGGTCGTCGAGACCGCCGAAGAGGCGTGGGCCGCAGACCTCGTGATGAAGGTGAAGGAGCCGATCGCCGAGGAATACGGATTCCTCCGCGAAGACCTGACGCTCTTCACCTACCTCCACCTCGCGGCCGACCTTCCGCTCACCCGTGCCATCCTCGACTCCGGTGTCACGGCGATCGCCTACGAGACCGTGCAGCTGCCCGACCGGTCCCTCCCGCTGCTCACTCCGATGAGCGAGGTCGCCGGCCGACTCGCCCCCCAGGTCGGAGCGGCGGAACTCCACGCGACGAGGGGCGGACGCGGCATCCTGCTCGGCGGCGTTCCCGGCACCGCGCCCGCGAAGGTCGTCGTCGTCGGCGGCGGCGTGGCCGGTGAGCAGGCCGCAGCCACGGCGCTGGGACTCGGCGCCGACGTGACCGTGCTCGACATCTCGCTGCCGAAGTTGCGGGAGCTCGATGCCCGCCACGACCACCGCATCAAGACCCTCGCGTCGTCGCAGTACGAACTCGCGCGACAGGTGCGCGACGCGGATCTCGTGATCGGCGCGGTGCTCGTCCCCGGCGCCGCTGCACCGAAGGTCGTCACGGATGCGATGGTCGCCACGATGAGGCCGGGCAGCGTGCTCGTCGACATCGCGATCGACCAGGGCGGATGCTTCGAGGGATCGCGTCCGACGACGCATGAGCAGCCGACGTTCCGCGTCCACGACGCGATCTTCTACTGCGTCGCGAACATGCCCGGCGCCGTGCCCGCGACGTCGACGCCCGCGCTCACGAACGCCACCCTGCCGTACGCCGTGAAGATCGCCGACCTGGGATGGCGCGCCGCGCTCGATGCCGACCCGGCACTCGCCCTCGGCCTGAACGCGACTGCAGGACGTCTCGTCAATGAAGGCGTCGCCCTCGCCCACGGACTGGAACCCCAATCGGCGTACTGAACCGATCCGTCGTCGCGAAAGCGGGGCCGACGCGGCGATGCTCCCGGCAAACCCGGCCGGGCAACGTATGGTGTCCGTGTGTGGCGGCTCGATCGGAACCATGACGCCGGGGATCTCCTCGGCGCCGAGACGGATGCCGCGGCCGATGACCTGACTCCAGATCCCCAGCGAGACGACAGCACCAGCCCCGACGGACTCAGCCTCGGCGACCCTCGGCTCGTCGCCGGTAACGTGGCCGAACCCAGCTGGAATCGGTGGCACGCCGAGCTCTCGGCGGTCGGCGGCCGCTCGCCGCTCGTGCGATTCGTCGACACGCCCCGCACGCGGATCGAGCTCTCCACGACGCATCCCGGCGGCCTGCCGCAGTTCATCACGGGCAAGTCGACCCTGCTCTCGAGCCTCATCCGCGACGAGCTCGCGCTGCGCAACGCCCGCCTCGCCGCCGCGGAGATCACGCAGAAGGGCATCGAGCTTCGCTCCGTGCGCGGTATCGAGGCCGTGCACCTCGCCATCGGCCTCGCGTCGTGGCGCAACGCGGGGGAGGAGTTCCTCGCACCGGTTCTGCTGCGGCCCCTCGCCATCCGACGGTACGGGCGCGACTTCGAACTCAAGCTCAAGGGCCAGCCGTTCCTCAACCCCGCGCTCGCCCGCGAACTGCGGGAGCAGTTCCAGATCGCCCTCGACGCCGAGACGTTCGTCGCCCTCGCCATCACGAACGGCGTGTTCAAGCCGCAGCCGGTCATCGACCGGCTCCGGGGGCTGACGTCGCACCTGCCCGTGTTCCATGTGGCACCACGGCTCGTGGTGTCCTCGTTCGCCGAGGTCGGCCCGGCGATGGCGGCCGACGCCCAGCGACTCGACCACCCGCTCATCGACGCGGTCGCCGGCAATCCGGCGGCTCGCGCCGCATTGGCGAGCGACCGCGAGCGCGCCAGGATGGTGCCGCAGGACGAACGACCACCATCCACCGACTCGCTGCTGCTCGACGCGGATCCCGAGCAGGAGCAGGTCATCGCCGAGATCGAGTCCGGGTCGTCGATCGTCGTGAAGACGCTGCCCGGAACAGGCGGCACGCAGACGATCGTGAACGCGATCGGCGCCCTCGTCGCGAAGGACAAGCGAGTGCTGGTCGTCGGGGCGAGACGGGCGAGCCTCGACGGCATCGCGCATCGCCTCGGTCAGGTCGGGCTCGGCGGTGCCGCCGTCACGACGGCCGGATTGCGTCGTGACCTCATCCAGTCCATCTCGCGCAACGAGAAGGTGGAGCGACCGAGGGTTGCCGACGTCGACGACGCGCTCGTCCGGCTCCGGAAGGTGCTGCTCGATTATCGTGCGGCACTCACCCGGCGCGACCCCGAGCTCGGGGTCTCGGTGCTCGACGCGCTCGGCGAACTTGCGCGGCTCGCACTCCTCGATGACGCCCCGTCCACGACAGCGCGGCTCGACCACGGCTCGCTCGTCGCACTCGCCAAGGGCCGCGGCACGGTCGCGCACGATCTCGCGCGCGCGGCCGAGCTCGGCGAGTTCCGTTACGGGCCCGGCGACTCGCCGTGGTACGGCGCGTCGTTCACGTCATCCGACGAGGCGACGCGAGCGCACGAGCCCGCGAAGCGCCTGAGCGCCACCGATCTTCCCCGACTCCCGGAGCGCGGTCGCGCGCTGATCGCCCAGACCCGCCTGCGCCCCTTCGAATCCGTGGCAGAGCTCGGCGTGTTCCTCCGGCTCCTGCTCGACGTGCGCGAGACGCTCGACCGGTTCCAGCCGACCGTGTTCGACCGGCCGCTGGGCGAGCTCATCGCGGCGACCAGCGCGCGACGGGAGTCGACCGGCATGTCGGTGACGAACCGCCGTCGATTGCGTCGACTCGCGCTCGAGTACGTGCGGCCCGGCGTGCACGTCTCCGACCTGAACGCGGCGCTTCGCGGCATCCAGCAGCAACGCACGCTCTGGCAGCGGTACTCGGAGGCGGGCGCCGTCCCGAGCGTGCCGGTGGGCATCGACGATGTGCACGTGCTCTACCGGACGGTCGGCGCCGACCTCGCGGCGCTCGACGCGCCGCTCGGCGTGGCCGGTACTCCCAGGCAGCTCGCGGCCCGCCCGGTTCGCGAGCTCGGGGCCAACCTCGCCGGCCTCGCGGCCGAGTCCGAGGTGCTGACCAACCTGCAGGAGCGCACCGCAGTGCTCGCCCGACTGCGAGAACTGGGGCTCGACCCGCTGCTGCTCGACCTCGCGAAGCGGCACGTGCCCGAGCGCGGCGTCGCGAATGAACTCGAACTCGCCTGGTGGCAGTCGGTCTTCGAGATGATGCTGGCCGGCGAGCCCGCACTGCTCGGTGCCAACACGGCGGTGCTCGACCGGCTCGAGGCCGACTTCCGGCTCGTCGACGAGGCGCATGCCTCCGCCGCGGGAGCGCTGCTCTCGTGGCATCTCGCCGAGAACTGGAAGGTCGCCCTCGTCGATCACCCAGACGAGGCGCAGAAACTGCGGCGGATGCTGCGGGGCGACCGGGTGCGCCCCGACCTGCTGCACCGGGACACACCGCACCTGTTCCGGGTCCTCGCTCCGATCTGGCTCACGTCGCCGTACGAGGTCGCGGAGATCGACGACGCCATCGCCTTCGATGCGGTCATCCTCGTGGACGCAGGATCCACGACGATCGCCGAGAACCTCGGAGCGATCCGTCGCGCCCGGCAGGTCGTCGCATTCGGCGACCCGGTGACGCAGACCCCCACCCTGTTCGAGACCGCGATCGACGACGTCGAGCACGACGGCGGCCCGAGCACCGAGCAGGGCGTCGACGCGCTGCACGCGGATTCGGCGCTGGCGCGCCTCGGTGAGCTGCTGCCGACGCTCACGCTCACGCGCAGCTACCGGGCGGGTGGCGAGGATCTCGCCGAACTCGTGAACCGCCGGTTCTACGCCGGGCGGATCGACTCCCTGCCGTGGGCGGGCAGCTTCCTCGGCCACGGGAGCCTGGGGTTGCACTACGTTCGCGGCAATGGCCTCCCCGACTCGCTCACGGGCACGGTGGAATCGATCGATTCCGAGGTCGCGAAGGTGGTCGAACTCGTGATGGAGCACGCGGTGAAGCGCCCGCGCGAGTCGCTCATGGTGATCACCGCGAGCGCGAAGCACGCGGCGCGCGTGCACCAGGCCGTCCTCGCCGCGTTCGCGAAGCGCACCGACCTGTCCGACTTCATCCTGAAGGACCGAGCCGAGCCGTTCACGGTGCTGACGCTCGAGCAGGCCGTCGCCCAGAGCCGCGACCGGGTCATCTTCTCCGTCGGGTATGCGCGAACCCCGCACGGGCGCCTGCTCTCGAACTTCGGTTCGCTCGGTGCGCCGGGCGGCGACCGGCTGCTGGCCGTGGGCATGACCCGGGCGCGCCGGTCGATGGACCTCGTCTCGGCCTTCCGCCCCGAGCACATCGACGCTGATCGGCAGTCGCACGGCGTGCTCGCGCTCGCGAACATCCTCAGCCAGACCGAGCAGCGCGCCGCTGCCGCTGACGATGCCGGAGTGCCGATCGACTCGATGCTCGGCGACCTCGCTGCGCGGCTCGCCCGTCGCGGCATCCGGGTGAGCGTCGACCACCGGGGCAAGCTGCCCCTGGCCGCTGCGCATGCGGGCAAGGCCGTCGTGGTCGAGACGGACGAGGCCTTCGAGGGGCTGAGCCTTCGCGAGTCGCTCCGGCTGCGTCCCGATGTGCTCCGCCGTCTGGGCTGGCACTACCTGCGGGTGCACAGCTTCGAGCTCTTCAGCGACCCCGAGGCGGTCGCGAACCGGGTTGCGGCACTGCTCGGCAAGCCCGAGCAGGCGACGCGGTCGACGGATGCCGCGGCGAGCTGATGGCCGACGAACCGCGCCAGCGTATCGAGCGCGCCCCGGGGCGGGCCCGACGCGCCAAGCTCACCCCCGCACCCGGCTCGGATCCCGCACCCGAGCCGCCGGTGCGAGGCGGCGACGACGGCGAGGTCGGGGAACGGAGGGACGGCGACCGGCCCGCGTCATCCGACGATGACCGCCTGACGCGCGATCGCCCACCCCACTGGCGTCAGACGTAGACGGGCGTGTGAGCACCGGTACGTGTGCGGGCGGGGCTACACCGTGGCGGAGGATGACCCCGACGATGCGCGGGCGCCCCCCGACGATCCGCCTGAACCGCTCGCGGCTGCCGGGCCACTCGAGCCGCTGGAACCGGCGGAGCCTTCGGTGGCCGACGACGAGCCCGACCCCTCTGCGCCCTTCGAGGAGCCCGAGCCGCCGTCACCGCTGCGGGAGTCGGTGCGATAGAACCCCGAGCCGTTGAACGTCACGCCGATGGTGTTGAACAGCTTGCGAAGTCGCCCGCCGCAGACCTCGCACACGGTCAGTGCGTCGTCGGTGAAGGCCTGGTGGATGTCGAACGCGTTGTCGCATTCGGTGCAGCGGTAGGAATAGGTGGGCATTCAGGAGACTCTTCCGGATCGGTGGTGACGCTCAGAACGCGATGATCCGCGTGGGAGTGACGACCCCGTTCACCGGCTGGTCGTGCACCTCGCGCGGCACTTGCTCGACGAACTCGCTGTCGAACACGACGGCGTACACCGGAGGACATTTTTCCATCGAACCGAGGGTCTTGTCGAAGTAGCCGCGACCCCAGCCGAGCCGCATTCCGGTGCGGTCGATCGCCGCCGCCGGCACGAGGATGAGGTCGACGTCGTTGATCGCCATCGGTCCGAGCAACTCGCCGATCGCCTCGGGCACCCCGTGCAGACCGAGGGTCTCGTCGTCCTCCTCGCCGACCGTCCAGTCGAGCAGGCCGTCTTCGCGCGTGACGGGAAGCAGCACGCGGATGCCGCGGGCCCTCGCCCACTCCAGGAAGGGCCGGGTGTCGGGCTCGTTCGGCATCGACAGGTAGCAGGAGACCGATTCGGCGCCCGTGGAGGCGATGAGCTCCGAAAGTCGTGCCGTGATGCCCTCCGAGGCGCGACGGCGCTCGGCGGAGGTCATGACCTGCCGGCGCTCGCGCAGTTCGGCGCGCAGGATGCGCTTCCGGACATCCACATCGTCGGGCATGGCACTCATCCTAGGGCGCCGCACGCCGGGTGCCGGCCGACCCGCGTCACCGGCACCTCCGACATCCGGTTACGCTGAATCGCATGACCCAACGGATCACGAAGGCCGTCATTCCGGCCGCAGGGCTCGGCACTCGCTTCCTTCCAGCGACGAAGGCGATGCCGAAGGAGATGCTCCCGGTCGTCGACAAGCCCGCGATCCAGTACGTGGTCGAGGAGGCCGTCGACGCCGGGCTGTCCGACGTCCTGTTGGTGACCGGACGCAACAAGAACGCGCTCGAGAACCACTTCGACCGGGTGGCCGAGCTCGAGGCGACGCTCGAGCGCAAGGGCGACACGGCGAAGCTCGAGAAGGTGAACGAGTCCACCGAGCTCGCCGACATGCACTATGTGCGACAGGGCGATCCGTTGGGGCTCGGGCACGCGGTGCTTCGTGCTCGGATGCATGTCGGCGACCACCCGTTCGCGGTGCTCCTCGGTGACGACATCATCGACGCTCGCGACCCGCTCCTGACCCGGATGCTGGCTGAGCACGACAGGCGCGAAGCGACCATCGTTGCGCTGCTCGAGGTCGATCCCGACTCCATCCACCTCTACGGGGCCGCCGCCGTCGAACCCACCGACGACCCCGACGTCGTGCGAGTCACCGGACTCGTCGAGAAGCCGACGGCCGACGTGGCGCCCTCGAACCTCGCGGTCATAGGTCGCTACGTGCTGCGCCCAGAGGTGTTCGACATCCTCGATCGCACCGAACCGGGCAAGGGCGGCGAGATCCAGCTCACCGACGCGCTCATGGAGATGGCGGCCGACATCGAGGGCACGGGCGGGGTGTACGGCGTGGTCTTCCGCGGCCGACGGTACGACACCGGCGACAAGCTCGACTACATCAAGGCCGTCGTCCAGCTCGCAGTCGACCGCGACGACCTCGGACCCGAGCTGAAGCCGTGGCTCGCCGAGTACGTCACCGGATTCGACCTGGACTGACATGGCGGCCGCCGTGCTCCCCACGCTGCGTGACGGGGACGTCACGCTGCGGCCCATCCGCGCGCGAGACGCGAAGCCGCTCGAGCGCGTGCTCCTCGAGAACCGCGCCTGGCTGCGACAGTGGGAGGCCACCTATCCCGGCGGCGGCTCGGTCATCGACACGCGCGGGAGCATCCGGAACCTGCTCGCACACGCCCGCAGCGGCAACGGGCTTCCCTTCATCATCGAGTACGACGGCCGGCTCGTCGGCCAGTTGAACGTGTCGTCGATCACGTTCGGTTCCCTCTCGTCCGCGTCGATCGGATACTGGGTCTCGCAGGAGTATGCCGGTCGCGGCATCACGCCGACGGCGGTCGCCCTCGCGACCGACCACTGCTTCTCGGTGCTTCGACTGCATCGCATGGAGATCTGCATCCGACCCGAGAACGGCCCCTCGCTTCGCGTGGTCGAGAAGCTCGGCTTCCGCTACGAGGGACTCCGGCGACGCTTCATCCACATCAATGGCGACTGGCGCGATCACTTCGCCTTCGCGCTCGTCGCCGAAGAGGTGCGTCGCGGCGTCCTGCGTCGCTGGCGCGAGGGCCGCGTACCGGTCGACGCCGCCCGGATCCCACCCGAGGACCGCGCGGCCGCGGCGTCGCCGCTGCACCTCACCGATCACTGAACACGCCCTCCGACGAGCCGCGTGATTCGTGCGCGTTGACCTAGCGTTGTCGCATGGACGCGATCGGCGGGGGAGTTCTCGTGGCGGCCGCCGCCGCGCTGTGGATCGCCTACCTGCTGCCGAGCTGGCTTCGTCGTCGCCAGTACCTCGCGACCGAACGCAACGCCGTGCGCCTGCAGCAGACCCTCCGCATCCTGGCCGAGACGGCCGAGACGCCCGAACCCGTGCGCGTCGAGGCCACGGCGCGCGAGGTCGCGGCGCAGCAGCGCATCCTGCACGAGCACGAGGAGGCGGCTCGGCTCGCCGCCGAAGCGGCCGAGCACCTCGCGGTCGCCGAGCGACGGTCTGCGGCTGAGGCGGCCGCGGCGGCGCGCGAGCTCGCGGCAGCCGCGACGACGGCTGCTGCGGCGACCGGGGCCGCAGTGACGGAGCCGCTGCAGCTCCCGAGAATGACGGATGCCTCGCCGGCCGCTCGTTCCTACGACATCGCCATCCGTGCTCGCCGGTCGCTGCGCCGCAGGCGCGGCCTGTGCTCGCTGCTGCTTCTGGCGTCGCTGCTCACGGCGGTCGGCGGCGCCATCGTGTGGGCCTCGGGTGCGACGCCGTTCATCGCGGCGGGCGGAGGTCTCGGCGTGCTGGTGGCCGCGACCGCCCTCGTGGCACTCGCCCGCGTGCGCCTCCCCGTCGTCGCCGCCGATCCGGTCGTGCGGCCGTCGACCGTGCCGTTCGAACCCATCGACCTGGCCGAGGCCGAACCGGTGGCGGAGCAGCACGAGTGGACACCGCAACCGCTGCCGAAGCCCCTGCACCTGTCGCGGGGAACGATCGCCGCTGCGGCCATGGCGTCGATCGAGGCGGCGGAGCAGCTGCGCCGAACGGAGCTCGAGGCCGAGGTCGCCCGACGGGCCGAGCAGGCGGTTCCGAAGCTCGCGCCGGCCGCGCCGGCGTCGGCCGCCCCGAAGCCGACGAGCCCTTACGCACGCATGGGCATCGTCGACGTGGCCGAGCCCGCGCTCGACGATCTCGACGCCGTGCTGCGTCGTCGCCGTCGGGCGATCTGACCCGACGCGTGGTCCGGACCACCCTCCGGGGGGTGATAGAGTCGTTGTCGCTCGGGCCCATGGCGCAGTTGGTAGCGCGTCTCGTTCGCAATGAGAAGGTCGGGGGTTCGAATCCCCCTGGGTCCACCGTGTGATGCGGCAGCCCGAGGCTCCTCGCGTAGGGTTGAGCGGTGACCGATGTGCCTCCCACTCGATCGATCCCGATCTCCGACCGGCACCGCTGGCGCGCGTACTGGATCTGCGTGGGCGTTGCCGCGCTCACGATCATGGACCTCTCGAAGCTGAACGTCGGGCTCCCGTCGATCGAGGATTCACTGGGCGCCGGTTCGACCGAGCTTCAGCTCATCGTGGCGGGCTACGTGCTCACGTTCGGGCTCACGCTCGTGCCCGCCGGCCGTATCGGCGACCAGCGGTCGCGCAAGGTGCTCTTCGTCATCGGACTCAGCCTGTTCGCGCTCACGAGCCTCGCCGCGGCGCTGGCCCCCAACGCCACCGTGCTGCTCGTGGCGCGCCTGCTCCAGGGGGTCGCGGCCGGCATCCAGATGCCGCAGGTGCTGGGCCTCGTGCAGGAGCTGTTCCGCGGCGCCGAGCGGGGCAAGGCGTTCGGGCTCTTCGGCGCCACCATCGGCCTCGCGACCGCCTTCGGCCCGACGCTCGGCGGCCTGCTGATCGCCCTCGGCGGACCGGTCGACGGATGGCGCGGCATCTTCTGGATCAACGTGCCGCTGACGCTCATCGCCATCGGGTTCGCCATCTGGTACCTGCCGACCACGCGGCATCCGTCGGATGAACCGCTGTCGCTCGATCCCGTCGGCGTCCTGCTCTTCGGCGTCACCGTGGTCGCCCTCATGTGGCCGTTCCTCTTCACGACCGGAGCTCCGACCGACGACCCGGCCCGATGGTGGGTGCTCGTGGTCTTCGTCCTGGCGCTCACGGCGTTCATCGCATGGGAGAAGCGGTACGCGGCATCCGGCAAGCACCCGCTCGTCCCGTTGGGGCTGTTCCGGGTGACGAGCTTCCGCAACGGCACGGCGCTCGCGAGCGCCTACTTCGCGGCGGCACCGCCCATGTTCCTGCTCACGACGCTCTACCTGCAGCACGGGCTGGGCCTCGAGGCCCTCTACGCCGGGATGGTGAGCATCGGCTTCGCGTTGGTCAGCGCGCTCGGGTCATGGATCGGCGGGAACCTCGTGAACCGGATGGGCCGGCCACTCGTGGTCTGGGGACTCGCGCTCTTCCTGCTCGGACTGGGCCTGCTCGTGCTCGTGGCGCTCGTCACGCCGCCGGCCGTCACGCCGTGGTTGATGGCCGCGGCGATGTCGATCGCGGGGGCGGGCGGCGGCCTCGTCATCGCGCCGAACCAGACGCTGGCGCTCATGGACATCCCCGTCAAGCAGGGCGGCCTCGCGGGCTCGGTCGGCCAGCTCGGCCAGCGCATCGGCACGTCGATCGGCACCGCCGTCGCCCTGTCGCTGTTCTACTCGACGATCTATCGCGAGTCGGGCACGTCCTCGCCCGACCTCACCACGTATCACGACGCCTACGGGGTCGGCATGCTCGCGGTCGCGCTCTTCATCGCGGTCGCCTTCGCCATCGGGGTCGTCGACCTCGGCTCACGTCGCCGACGCCGCACGGCGCTCGGCGGTGCGGATCCGGTGCCCGGATGAGCGGAACCCGTTCGGGTCAGGCGGCGAGGTGTGCGACGGGCGCGAGCAGTGCGACGAGCTCACTCGCCGACAACTCCCGGCCGAACGCCGGATTCCCCGGCTCGAGCGCTCGCCCGTTCGCCAGCGGACCGCCGTCGACCGCGTCGAATCCGATGTCGTCGATGATCCGGGCGATGACGTTGCGGGCATCCTCATCGTCCCCCACGACGGCCAGCGCACGGCGCAGCGGAGAGCCGGCGTCCATGCTGTCGTCCTCCATCTCGTGATACCCGAGGTGGTTGAGCGACTTCACCACCCGCGCGCGCGGGTTGCGAGCGGCGTTGATCTCGCTCGTCGAGCGCTCGTCGGCGTCGATCATCGGCAGGTGCCCGTCGACCGGCGGCCAGTAGTTCATGGCGTCGACCACGATGCGGTCGTCGAACAGCTCCCACGGCACCGTTGCGGCCTTGCCGAACGGCACGGCGACGATGATGACGTCGGCCTCGGCGACGAGTTCATCGGGGGTGGCGACGCGGGCGCCCGGAGCGACGACGGCCACGAGCAGATCGAGCGCCTTCTGCCTGGGGGAACCGGTGATGAGGACGTCGTACCCGGATGCCTCGAGGAGTCGGGCGAGGGCGGTGCCGACCTTCCCAGCACCGAAGATCCCGACCACCGGCCGTTCCGTCACGTCCACCCCTCCATTCTCGCCCACGCGGTGCTCATCCACGGGGATGATCCATGCATCGACATCTTCCAGCAACGCGTGCGGTGCCCTCGGCATTCCGCGAGCGACATGGTGCCGCGGGGGCAGGAGGAATAGTGTCGGCAGCGCGACGGTTGTGCGAGACGATGCGTGCGCGTGCATGCACGGGATGGGGCGTGAGATGGCTGGGCACTTCGAGTTCGGACTCGACACCTTCGGCGATGTGACGGCGGGCCCCGACGGCGCATTGCTCACGCACGCGCAGACGCTGCGCAACCTCGTGGAGCAGGCCGTGCTCGCCGATCGCCTCGGTCTCGACTTCTTCGGTGTCGGTGAGCATCACCGCGAGGACTTCTCGGTCTCGGCACCCGAGGTCGTGCTGGCGGCGATCGCGGGCCGCACCGAGCGCATCCACCTCGGCTCGGCGGTCACGGTGTTGAGCTCCGACGACCCGGTGCGGGTGTTCGAGCGATTCGCGACCCTCGACGCCCTCTCGAACGGGCGCGCCGAGGTCATCCTCGGGCGCGGTTCGTTCATCGAGTCGTTCCCGCTCTTCGGATTCGACCTGAGCCAGTACCAGGAGCTGTTCGAGGAGAAGCTCAACCTCTTCGCGGCCCTGCTGCCGCAGGAGCCGGTGACCTGGTCGGGCGAGCTGCGCTCACCGCTCACCGACCAGCTCGTCTACCCGCCCGTGGAACACGGTCGGCTGAAGACGTGGGTCGGCGTGGGCGGCAGCCCCGAGTCCGTCGTGCGCGCCGCCCATTACGGGCTTCCGCTCGTGCTCGCGATCATCGGCGGCAGTCCCGCTCGGTTCGCCCCGCTCGCCGACCTCTACCGGCGCGCCCTCGAGCAGTTCGGCCACGAACCGCAGCCCATCGCGGTCCACTCGCCCGGGCACATCGGCGAGACCGACGCTGAGGCGCGCGACACGCTGTGGCCGCACTACAAGGCCAATATCGACCGCATCGGCAAGGAGCGCGGCTGGGGTCCGGTGACTCGCGAGCACTTCGAGGTCGAGGCCGGCCCGAGCGGTGCGCTGTACGCCGGCTCGTCCGAGACGGTCGCGCAGAAGATCGCGGCGGCGATGCGGGCGATCGGCGCGACCCGCTTCGATCTGAAGTACTCGAACGGGACCCTGTCGCACGAGCACATGATGGGCAGCATCGAGCGGTACGCGACGGAGGTCGTGCCCCGCGTCCGCGAGCTGCTCGCCGAGTCCGACGCCGCTGGCGAGCCCGTCGAGCTCGACGCGGCAGATCGAGCGGATGCCGCCGCAGCGGCCGAGCACGCACGCGACTGACGCGAGCGCACGCCGCCTCAGGCGGTGCCGCGCGCCGGAGCCGCCGCGGCGCGCCGCCTGACGGCGGCGCGGAACCACGCGGCATCCGGAAGCCTCGACAGGAACGTGCCCGCGATGATCGTGATCAGGACGTAACCCGTCGCGAGGGGTGCGATCTCAGGTGGCCCCCCGGCGCTCACCGCGAGCCCGGCGATCACGATCGAGAACTCGCCGCGAGGGCCGAGTGACAGGCCGGCCCGCCATTGGCCGAGCGTGCCGACGCCCGCTCGCCGAGCCGCGTACGCGCCGGTCACGAGCTTCGTGAAGATCGTGACGATCGCGAGCCCGAGCGCGGGCAGGAGCATCGAGAGCAGCCCGGCGAAGTCCGACGTGAGGCCGAAGAAGAGGAAGAACGTCGCCGCGAACAGGTCGCGGAGCGGGGTGAGCACCTGGCTCGCGTTCGCCGCGACCCGGCCCGACAGGGCGATGCCCACGAGGAAGGCGCCGACCGCGGCGGAGACCCCCACCTGCGCGGCGAGGCCGGCCACGAGCATGGTCAACCCCATGACGCCGAGCAGCAGCGCCTCGAACTCGTCGGCCGGGAACAGCCGCGAGACCACGTGGCCATGCCGCAGGGCGACGAAGAGGATGACGGCGACCACCGCCACGGCGACGGCCACGGCGATCGCCCCCTGCATGAGGCTCACGCCCACCACGACGGCCGAGAGCACGGGCAGGTAGAAGGCCATCGCGAGGTCCTCGATCACGAGCACGGCCAGCACCGCGGGCGTCTCGCGGTTCGAGAGGCGGCCGAGGTCGCGGAGCAGCTTGGCGATGACGCCCGACGACGAGACCCATGTGACGCCGGCGAGCGCGACCGCGGCGATCGGCCCCCATCCGAGCAGGAGCGCGAGCGCTGCTCCTGGCAGGGCGTTGAGCAGCGCGTCGACGATGCCCGGCACGCGCGCCGACTTCAGGCTGGTGAAGAGCTCCTCGGCCGTGTACTCGAGTCCGAGGAGGGCCAGCAGCAGGATGATGCCGATCTCCGACCCCACCTCGAGGAACTCGGCGCTGGCGTCGAGCGGCACGAGGCCTCCCTCGCCGAAGGCGAGGCCGAGGAGGAGGTAGAACGGGATCGGCGAGATGCCGATCAGGAGCGAGAGACGACCGAGCAGGCTCATACCGAGAAGCAGCGCGCCGACTTCGATGAGGAGCAGCGTCGTCTCGTGCATGCGAGGCCGCCTAGCCGGGGCCGTTGGAGAGGAGTCGGGCTACTCCGTCGAGTCCTTCACGAGTTCCGACGCAGACGATGACATCTCCGGCGCGCAGCGGTTCAGCCGGCGTCGGGGAGGGGATGATCGCACCGTCGCGCACGATGGCGACGATCGACGAATGGGTTCGCGTGCGTGCCTTCGTGTCGCCGAGCGTGCGGTTGAGGTACGGCGAGTCGGTCGGCAGGGCGATCTGCTCGGTGAAGAGGCCGGCCGTCTCATCGCTGAGGCTCGTGAGACGGCTGAGCATGACCGAGGCGCCGAGCACGTCGGCGAGGGCTGCGGCCTCGTCGTCGTTCAGCGGAATGGAATCGCGACACTCGTCGGGGTCGTCGAAGTCGAAGATGCCGAGGTCGCGTTCGCCGTCGCGATGCGACACCACGCTGATGCGACGCCCGCGTTCGGTGATGAGGTCGTGCCGGAACCCGATGCCGGGGAGGTCGACCCGCTCGATGTGAATTGCCACGTGGTAATGGTAAACCCGCCGGAGGACCCCGCCGGCAGGGCGCGTCAGCGCTCGGGCTCCGCGCGCGTGAGCATGGTCAGCACGCGCGTTCCGGCATCCTCGTCGAGCTCGAACGACACCCGTACTCGCCCGAGTTCGCCGAGCGAGGTCACGTGGGTCCCGCCGCACGGGATCCGTGCGTCGCCGCCGGGCAACTCGCACACCCACGTTCGCCGGTCGGTCAGCGCCTCGCCGTCGCGGTCGATGCGCACGGGGGCATCCGTTCCGCACCACGCGGCGAGGGTCGCATCGACGGATGCCGCGAGCGAGCCGAGGTCGGTGGCTGCCACGCTCTGGGCGTCGAATCCGGCCCGACGCAGCGACTTGTTGAGGCGGTAGGTGTCGACTGACCCGTTCGGCTCGATGCGGCTGGCGGCGTTCGCGATGCCGTCGAAATCGGGACTTCCGAGCGAGTCCTCGCGCACGGGCTTCGACCACCGTGGGGCGAGGGCGCGGTTGAGCGCGAGCGAGGCGAGGTGACAGGCGGTATGCCCTACCGAGAGGGCCCGGCGCGTTGCGGCATCCGCTTCGACCTCGACGAGGTCGCCCTCGGTGACGCGGGCGTCGCCGTCGACGAGGTGCGCGACGACGAAGGACCATCCATCCGTGCCCGGGCGCACGGGGATGTCACTCCCGAGGTGCAGGTCGCGGCCGTCCGTGGCCGCCACCACGGCGTCGAGGATCTCGACCTCACGTTCGCCGACGCGCATCAGCCCGGTGTCGGCCGGCTGGTCGGGCCACGCCGCATCGACCGCGTGGAAGCTCGTCGACTCGGTGATCACCGCGACGCGTCCGTCGCCGGCGGGACCCACGTGCAGCGCTCGCGAACGGTCGCGAAGCGCCCCGGTGGGGTAGGTGACGACGGTGTCGCGCTGGGGGAGCGTCACGCCTAGCGGACGCCGTCGGCGCGCCCGAGGATGTTCACCGGGATGGCCACGGCGAGCGAGACCGCGAGGATGCCGCCGAAGAACGTGACCGCCTCGAAGCCGGGGAGTTCGGGCGCGATCGACATGAGCCAGAGGCCGAACAGGAAGATCGCCATGGCGATGATGAAGGTGATGACGTTCACGTTGGCCTCCAGGAAGACGTTGCGGCGATGGCTGCGCCCGCCAGTCTAGCCGTCGGCGCGGGCCGATCCCGGCTCAGGACGTCAGCGGTCCGAGCCACGCGGTCGCGACGGTGGAGTGCGCGGACTCGTCGTCGGACGGGTGGAAGATGCCCGCCAGCACGTCGCGATACAGCCTGCCGAGCTCGGAGCCCGAGAAGTACGTCGAACCGCCCGAGACGCGAACGGCCTGGTCGACCACGTGCTTCGCGGTCTCGGTGGCGCGCACCTTGAGGCTCGAGAGCTTCGCGAACCAGTGCGCGCCGTGGTCGACGAGTCCGTCGAGGTCGCGGGCGATGGCGATGAGCTGCGGCTCGATCGCATCTTGGGCGATGGCGGCGTCGGCGACGCGCCAGCGGATGTCGGGGTCCTGCGAGAGCGGCGCTCCGTCGTTCTTCATCGAGGTGCGCCGGTGCGCCGATGCGACCGCGAGGTCGAGCGCCCGGGCTCCGATGCCCGCGTACACCGACGCGAGGAGCAGCTCGAAGCACGAGAAGATGCCGAAGATGAACGGGTCGGCGTTCGGGCCCGGGTCGAGTCGACGCACGATCCGGTCGGATGCCGCGAATGCGCCGTCGAGCACGGTGGTGTTGCTCTGCGTCGCGCGCATCCCCATCGTGTCCCAGTCGTCGAGGATGCGGATGTCGGGATCCTCGCGATCGATGAATCCATAGACGAGCTTCGGGCCGTCGGCAGATGCCGTGTCGAGGCCCATCGTGCCGAGCCGGGTCCACGCCGGGGACAACGAGGTGAAGATCTTGCGTCCGGTGAAGCGGTAGCCGCCGCCCGGCTGCGGGTCGGCGGCGGTCCGCGAGCCGAAGAGCACGAGGTCGTTGCCCGCCTCGCTGATGCCGAACCCGAAGATCTCGCCGTCGCCGGCCTCGCGCTGGAGGAACTCGAGCGAGTCGTCGCCGCGGTCGCGCAGCACCTTCGCGACCGCCGTCCAGATGAGGTGCATGTTCACGGCGAGCGCCGTCGAGGGCGCCGCCCCGGCGAGGCGCATCTGCGCTCGGACCGCGTCTTCCAGCGCCCATCCGAGCCCGCCGAACTCCGTCGGCACGAGTGCCGTCAGGTATCCGGTCGCGCGAAGGTCCTCGAGGTCCTCGGCGAAGAAGGCGTTCCGGCGGTCGTACCCGGCCGCGCGCTCGCGCACGCGTTCGAGGAGGTCGTCATGAAGCAAGGTCTCGGGGGTCGCGCTCACGACGCCCACACTACGCCTGCGGCTCGCCGCCCTGCGGATTCGGCGGGGTCGGCGCAGTCGCGGCATCCGGCCGAGGCCGACGGCCGCGCGTCGCGAGGATCACGATCCCGATGACGACCGCCCCGGCGACGAGGGCCGCACCGATCCACGGCAGCATCACGCCGAACGCCGTCCCCACGAACCGAGCGAACGCCACCAGGGCATTCCATCCGGCCACGACACCGCTCCAGAAGTCGTCGGGCGTGGGGTCGGGGGCGACGTCATCCGTGACGAAGTCGACCGTGATCGTCGAGAAGTCGATCTGGTCGACGAGCGAGTCGCGTTGCTGGGTGAGGCTGTCGACCTCGGACTGGCGGGTGGTCAGTTCCGACTCGATGGCGATGAGGTCCGCGATGGAGGTGGCTGTGGCGAGGAGCTCGCGGAGCCGATCGGTCGAGGCGGTCAGCGCCGCGATGCGCGCGTCGAGGTCCTGGCGCTGCTCGGTGACATCCGTCGCGTTCATCGTCACGGAGTTCACCTCGCCGAGCGAGCGCAGCTCGTCGACGACGACGTCGAGCTCGTCGGACGGGATACGCAGCGTGAGCGAGGCGCTCGCGGGCTGCGTGTCGGTTCCCGGGTTCTCGGTACGGTGGTCGACTCGCCCGCCGGCACGTTCGGCGACGTCGGCGGCCTCCTCAGCCGAAGCGATGGGGTCGTGGACGCTGATGGACACCCACCCGGTCGTGATGACGCTGCGATCGGCCTGCTGCTGTTCGCCTCCGCCCTCGGCGCCTCCTTCGACCGGGGCGTGCATCTCGGGCGCCCCACCCGTCGACGAGTCCATGCCGGTCATGCGGTCGGATTCGGAACCGCCGGCCGTGCAGCCGGCGAGGAGCAGTGCGGCGAGGGCGGCGGCGGCCGCGGCGGGTGCGAGGCGTCGTCTCATGCGCTCCCTGTATTGGCGCGCGCGGCTGGCATGTCTGGAGGCCGGCTGGGAGTCGCATCACGTTCCGGTTGCGGTTCCCTGTGCGCGGCGCGCCGCCTCAATCGTCGTCGGGATCCCGCCCGGTGCGCGCACCGGACTCGAGTGCGGCGATCACCGCCCGGTCGTCATGGTCGAGCGCGAACCCGAAGACGTCGAGGTTCTCGCGCTGGCGGTCGAGCGACGAGGTCTTCGGGATGACGATGTTGCCCAGCTCGATGTGCCAGCGCAGCACGACCTGCGCGGGGCTTCGGCCGTGCTTGGCGGCCAGGCGGACGAGCGACGGCTCGTGGAGTACCCGGCCCCGCGCGAGCGGCGACCACGCCTCGGTGCGGATGCCGCGTGCGGCGTCGAACTCGCGCAGCTCCTGCTGGGGCAGCCAGGGGTGCAGCTCGACCTGGTTCACGACCGGGGCGACACCGGTCTCGCCGACGATGCGCTCGATGTGGTGGGCGTGGAAGTTCGCCTCCCCGATGGATCGCACGCGCCCCTCGTCGCGAACCCTGATGAGCGCCCGCCACGTGTCGACGTACAGATCGGTCGACGGCACGGGCCAGTGGATGAGGAAGAGGTCGAGCTGCTCGAGGCCCAGTCGCTCCATCGACGCGTCGAAGGCCCGCAGCGTCGAGTCGTAGCCGTTGTCGTCCTTCCACACCTTGCTCGTGATGAAGAGCTCCTCGCGTGGCACGGGCGCGGCACGCACCGCCTCACCGACCTCGCGCTCGTTGCCGTAGAACGCGGCGGTGTCGAGGTGCCGGTATCCGAGGGCGATGGCGTCGAGGCTGAGCCGCGCGGCATCCCGGGTCGGCACCTTGTACAGCCCGTACCCGAGCTGCGGGATGGTCGCGCCGTCGGCGAGGGGCAGGCGGGGCGCGAGGGGGAGCGGTTGCGACATCCGTCGATCTCCTAACTGGGTTGCAGCGGAACGGGCTCGGTGTCGGGGATGGGGCCCGCGTCGCGGTCTCGGAGATCGGGATGCCACGGGCGGCCGATCACCGACGCGAGCACGCCCACGAACCCGAGCACCGTCGCCGCCCAGAACGCGCCCTGCGCCCCGAACCCGTCGATGAGGAAGCCGGCGAGCGCGGAACCCAGTGCCGCACCGATGAGCCGGAGAACTTCACGCTCGCCGACACGATCGCGAAGAGCACCGCGAGCACCGGGGCGATGCCGAGGCCCGCGATGAACAGCGTGACCGAGAGCCACCAGAAGTCCATGACGAAGGCGGCGAGCGCGGTGCCCGCGAACACGATGAGCATGCGGCGTGCGGTCGACCACGGGCTGATCGGCAGATGTCCGAAGCCGAGGCCACCCGCGAGGCTGCCGATCGAGAGGATCGCGAGCACGATGCCCGCCTCCGCCCCGTCGTGGCCGAACGCCGCCACGACGCCCGCCTCGATCGCCGCGGCGGCCCCTATGAGGAGGAATCCGACGATGGTCGCCAGCATGACCGCGGGCCGGGCCAACACGACGCCGAACCGGCGTTTCGAGCGCGGGATGCGCACGCGGCCGAGCTCGGGCGAGGCGATGAACCAGATGCCCCCGCCGATCATCATGGCGGCGGCGAGCAGGATGCCCCAGACCGTGCCGATCTGGGTCGACACGAACGTCGTGACGACGGGGCCGACGACCCAGATGATCTCCTGGGCCGACGCGTCGAGCGAGAACAGGGGCGTGAGCTGGCGCGAGTTCACCATCTTCGGGTAGATGGTGCGCACCGCGGACTGCACGGGCGGTGTCGCGAGCCCGGCGACGAGTCCGACCGCCATGTAGGCGGGGACCGAGAGCGGCAGGACGCCGATGGCGACGACGGCGCTGGCGCAGATCACCAGCGTCGTGATGAGCACCGGGCGCATGCCGAGCCGCCCCATGAGGCGGCTGGTGAGCGGGCCGGCGACGGCCTGCCCGATGGAGGTTGCCGCGAGGACGAGGCCGGCGGCGCCGTACGAACCCGTCTGCCGTTCGATGTGGAGCAGGAACGCCAGCGAGAGCATGCCCGATGGGAATCGCGCGGTCAGCTGCGCGGCGATGATGCGAGCAACGCCCGAGGTTCTGAGGAGATCGGAGTAGCTGCCCACGGTCTCCTCACTCTACCGGCGCGTCCCTCGCCGATCGCCGCCCGATCGTGATCTGCCGATGCCGCCCATGGGGTGCGGCTGCAGTAGGGTCTGGATGTCGATGACGACCGGGTCGCCGTCGCACGAACCACCGAAACACAGAGGAAGACTGATGCGTACTCGATTCGTCGCCGTTCCCGTCGCGCTCACGGCAGCGGCACTCCTGCTCACCGGCTGCGTGCAGAACAACCCTGCCGGCACCGATTCCACGTCGTCCACCCAGGTGTCCGTCGAGGTCGACGATGCGGCGGTTGCGCTGCTCCCCGACGAGGTCAAGGAGTCCGGCACCCTCGTCGTCGGCATCGACCCGACGTACCCGCCGAACGAGTTCAAGGACGCGAACGGCGACCCCATCGGCTGGGGTGCCGAGATCGCCGAGGCGCTCGCAGCCAAGCTGGGCCTCGAGGTCGAGTTCCAGGTCGCGAAGTTCGACAACATCATCCCGAGCATCACCGGCGGCAAGGCCGATGTCGGCGTCTCATCGTTCACCGACACGGTCGAGCGCGAGAAGCAGGTCGACTTCGTGAACTACTACGAGGCGGGCATCATGTGGGCGTCCGCCGCCGGGAACGATGTCGATCCCGACAACGCCTGCGGACTGAAGGTGGCCGTGCAGGCGACGACCTTCGAAGACACCGACGAGGTGCCCGCGAAGTCGGAGGCGTGCGTCGCCGCGGGCAAGCCGGCCATCGAGAAGGTGCCGTTCGACACGCAGGATGCCGCGACCAACGCCGTGGCGCTCGGACAGGCCGACGCCCTCAGCGCCGACTCGCCCGTGACCCTCTACGCGATCTCGCAGACCGACGGCAAGCTGCAGGCCGCCGGCGAGTCGTTCGACGTCGCCCCCTACGGCATCGCGGTCGCCAAGGACCGCGGACTCACCGAGGCGATCCAGGCGGCGATGCAGTCGCTGGTCGACGACGGCACGTACATGGCGATCCTCGACGAGTGGGGCGTCGCCGACGGGGCCATCGACGAGATCACGATCAACGCCGCGTCGAACGGCTGAGCTCGTGTCCGAACCCGCAACGGGCCGCACGGCGGCGGGGGCGACCCCGCCGCCTGCGGGCCCCCGCGAGCACGCGCCGATCAAGGCCGTGAAGCTGCGGCATCCGTGGCGTACCGTGTTCGCGGTCGTGCTCGTGCTGCTGTTCGCGCTCTTCGTGATCGACGCGGCGCAGCGCCCCGCCTACGACTGGCCGGTCGTGGGCCAGTACCTGTTCGACCAGCGCGTCTCGGCTGCGGCGCTCGTCACCCTCGAGCTCACGGTGCTGTCGATGGTGATCGCCATCGTGCTCGGCGTCGTGCTGGCGATCATGCGGCTGTCACCGAACCCGGTGGTGAAATCCGTCGCCTGGTTCTACCTCTGGATCTTCCGCGGCACACCCGTCTACGTGCAGCTCGTCTTCTGGGGCTTGATCGCGATCATCTACCAGTCGATCGACATCGGGATCCCGTTCACCGAGCCGTGGCTCTCGTTCGAGACGAAGGACGTGCTCGGGCCGTTCTGGCTCGCCGTCATCGGCCTCGCCCTCAACGAAGCGGCGTACATGGCCGAGATCGTGCGCGCCGGCCTCCTCTCGGTCGACAAGGGCCAAGACGAGGCCGCCACCGCGCTCGGCATGAGCTGGTCGCAGACGATGCGCCGCATCATCCTGCCGCAGGCGATGCGCGTCATCATCCCGCCCACCGGCAACGAGGTGATCTCCATGCTGAAGACCACCTCGCTGGTGACCGCCGTGCCGTTCACCCTCGACCTCTACACGCGCACGCGTGACATCTCCGCCGAGACGTTCAACCCGATCCCGCTGCTCATCGTCGCGTCGATCTGGTACCTGTTCTTCACGTCGGTGCTGATGGTGGGCCAGTACTTCCTCGAGAAGCGCTTCGCCCGGGGCGTCGGTGCGCGGGCCGACACGGTCGCGGGCACGGTGCCCACCGGTGTCACGCCCGCCGTGGTGCCCGGCGAAGACCCGACGTTCGAGTCACGCCAGGGTGGTGACGCACGATGACCGACCTCGACCAGGGCGCGATGACCGCTTCCGCCGACACCGATGTGCCGATGGTGCTCGCCGACGGGGTCTCGAAGAGCTTCGGCTCCAACGAGGTGCTGAAGGGCATCTCGCTCCAGGTGAAGCGTGGTGAGGTGCTCTGCCTCGTCGGACCGAGTGGATCGGGCAAGTCGACGTTCCTGCGATGCATCAACCACCTGGAGCAGGTGTCGTCGGGTCGCCTCGCGGTCGACGGACGACTCGTCGGGTATCGCGAATCCGGCGACAAGCTCTACGAACTGCATCCGAAGGAGGCCGCGAAGCAGCGGCGCGACATCGGCATGGTGTTCCAGCGGTTCAACCTCTTCCCGCACATGACGGCGCTCGAGAACGTGATGGAGGCGCCCATGCTCGTCAAGGGCGTGCCGAAGGCGAAAGCGAAGGCGCGGGCGCTCGAGCTCCTCGCCCGAGTGGGCCTCGCCGAACGGGCCGACTACTACCCTGCCCACCTCTCGGGCGGGCAGCAGCAGCGCGTGGCGATCGCGCGTGCGCTGGCGATGGATCCGAAGCTCATGCTCTTCGACGAGCCGACCTCCGCACTCGACCCCGAACTCGTGGGCGAGGTGCTCGACGTCATGAAGGGGCTTGCGAAGAGCGGTATGACGATGATCGTCGTGACGCACGAGATGGGCTTCGCGCGTGAGGTCGCGGACACGCTCGTCTTCATGGACGCCGGCGTGGTCGTCGAGGCGGGCGACCCCCGTGAGGTGCTCGCGAACCCGCAGCACGAGCGCACGAAGGCCTTCCTCTCCAAGGTGCTCTGACGCATCCGGGCGGGGCGGTGCTCGCACACGCGCGGCGAAGTTTCGGTGGGCCCGGCGGAGCTGCGGTGCTACCGGGCCAGCGCCTTCATGATGCGCTGCGGTGACACGGTCTCGGCGGTGCGAAGCTCTTGGGCGAAGAGGCCGACCCGCAACTCCTCGAGCATCCACCGCACGCGAACGAGCTGCGAGTCGGACTCGGGGTCGATCGGGATCCGTCCGCCGGCCGCCTCGAACGCTGCGACGGCGGGCTCGAACTGGTTCATCGCCTGCCGGTCGCGCCCCGGGTTGTCGACGAGCTTCCGGACGCGCACGTTGATGGCCTCGAGGTAGCGGGGCAGGTGGCGCAGCCGATCGAGTCCGGTCGTCGAAACGAACCCCGCGGGCACGAGAGCGCCGAGCTGCGCGCGCACGTCGCCCAGCGACGCCATGAGGTGGATGCTCGAGGCGCCGGCGATCGCCCGATCGGCGTCCCGCGCCGCCCTCAGGATTCGGGCGACGAGCGCGACGGTCTCGAACATGCGCTCGACGACGGTGGCGGACACGGCATCGCGAACCGCTTCGAACTCCTCACGGGTGCCCACGAGGCCGTCGGGATGCCGCTCGCGCAAGGTCGCGTCGACGCACGCCGCGAGGCAGTCGTCGAGCAAGGCCCGCGTGCTCGGATACGCGCTCGTGGCGAGCGCGAGCTTCTCCTCGTTCGAGAGGTGCTCCTGCACGTAGGCGACGGGTGTCGGGGTGGCGAGCACCAGCAGTCGGCGGATGCCGCGGCGCGTCGCCTGATCGCGCTCCTCGGCCGTGGCGACGAGGCGCAGCGCAACCGACGTCTTCTCGTCGACGAGGGCGGGATACGCACGGATGACGTTGCCCGCCTGACGCGTGTCGACGTGCTCGGGCAGTTCCTCCCACTCCCACGCCGTGATCCCCGATCGCTCGGCCGTGGCGGCGGTCGCCGAGCGGGGAACCGGCGCCGTCTCGAGGTTCCGCTTCTCGCGCGGCGGCTTCGTCACCGCCTTCGCGACCGCGTTGCGACTCCGATCTGCGAGCCGTGTCTGGAGTTCGCCGAGGTCCTTCGACGAGCCGACGGCTCGGCCGCGCTCGTCGACGGCTCGATACGTGACGCGAAGGTGGGGCGGGACCCGACCCAGGTCGAAGTCCGACGCGTCGACGGGAGCGAAGGTGAGCCGCCGGATCACGTGGGCGAGGACCTCGGGGAACCGCTCGCGCTCGGCGCCGCCCTCCGGTCCCTCGGGCAACTCGCCCGAGATCTTCGCGGCCCACTCGGCGGCCGGCACGACCTGTCGGCGCAGCACCTTCGGCAGGGTGCGCAGCATGGCGGTGATGAGCTCGTCGCGAAGGCCCGGTACCTGCCAGTCGAACCCGTCTGCGCGAAGGCGGGGGAGGAGCACGAGCGGCACCACCACGGTGACACCGTCGTCGTCGGCACCCGGCTCGAACCGGTAGGCGAGCGAGTAGGTCTGGTCGCCCTGCCTCCAGCGGTCGGGGAAGCCGGTGCCGCGATCCTCCTCCGCCGCATCACCGAGCAGGTCGGCCCGCGTCATCGTGAGCAGCTCGGGATGCTTGCGGTGCTCGCCGCGCCACCAGCGTTCGAACGCTCGCGTGTCCGCGACATCCGCCGGCACCCGCGCCTCGTAGAAGGCGACGACCGCCTCGTCGCCGGCGAGGATGTCGCGGCGGCGCGTGCGTTCCTCGACTTCGCCGAGCTCGCGGCGCAGCGCGCGATTCGCCCGCACGAACGAGAACAGGCGGCGATCGAGCCGGCCGGTGTCCCAGTCCTCCTCGACGAGGGCGTGCCGGATGAAGAGCTCTCGGGCAAGTGGTGCGTCGACACGCGACAGTTGGATGCGCCGCTTCGCGACGATGGGCAGGCCGAACAGGGTGACCTTCTCGTCGGCGACGGCAGCGCCCTGGCGGCGTTCCCAGCGCGGCTCGCCGTAGGTTCGTCGCACGAGCGGGCCGGCGAGCTGCTCCGCCCACGCCGGGTCGATGGCCGCGTTGGTCCGGGCGAAGAGCCGACTCGTCTCCACGAGTTCCGCGCTCATGAGGGCGTTGGGAGGCTTCTTCGCGAGGGCCGATCCCGGGAACACCGCGAACCGGGCGTTGCGGGCGCCGAGGAACTCCACCTGCCTGCGGCCACGGCCGGAGGGGCTCGTCGAAGCGGCCGTGCCCAGCGACGCCCCTTGGGAGCGATCGTCCCGCAGCCCGATGTGCGAGAGGAGCCCCGCCAGGAGTGCGCGATGGATCCCGTCGGGGTTCGGCGAGCCCGCCGACGCGGCCACATGCAGCCCGAGCGGCTTCGAGAGCCGAACGAGCTGGCGATAGAGGTCCTGCCACTCGCGCACCCGCAGGTAGTTGAGGAACTCGGCCTTGCACATGCGCCGGAACGCGCTGCCCGACAGTTCGCGCTGCCGCTCCTCGAGGTGGTTCCACAGGTTGAGCAACGTGAGGAAGTCGCTCGTCGGATCCACGAACCGCGCATGGAAGCCGTCGGCCTGCTCTCGCTTGTCGAGGGGTCGTTCCCGCGGGTCCTGGATCGTCAGGCCCGCCACGATGGCGAGCACGTCGCGCGAGACGCCCTGCGTCTTCGACTCGATCACCATGCGCGCGAACCTCGGCTCGATCGGCAGCCGCGCGAGCTGCCGCCCGACGCGGGTGAGCTGCGGCCCGCGTCCCTCCGGTGATCGAGGAGCGCCCGGCGCAGCCGGACGTCCGTCCGGTGATCGAGGAGCGCCCGGCGCAGCCGGACGTCCCTCCGGTGATCGAGGAGCACCCGGCGCAGCCGGACGTCCGTCCGGTGATCGAGGAGCGCCCGGCGCAGCCGGACGCGTCTCGAGATCCAGCGCCCCCAGCTCGCGGAGCAGATCCAGCCCATCGCGGATGCCCCGCGTGTCGGGTGGCGTCAGGAACGGGAAGTCCTCGACCGCACCGAGACCGAGCGAAGCCATCTGCAGGATGACGGCCGCGAGGTTCGTACGCAGGATCTCGGGGTCCGTGAACTCGGGGCGCTTCTGGTAGTCGTCCTCGGAGTACAGCCGGATCGCGATGCCGTCGCTCGTGCGCCCGGACCGGCCCGAACGCTGGTTCGCCGACGCCTGCGAGATCGGCTCGATCGGCAGTCGCTGCACCTTCGAGCGCGCCGAGTACCGGCTGATGCGCGCGGTGCCGGCGTCGACGACGTAGCGGATGCCGGGCACCGTGAGACTCGTCTCGGCGACGTTGGTCGCGAGGACCACCCGGCGCCGGAGCCCCGGCACCTTCGAGGGTTCGAACACGCGATGCTGGTCGGCCGACGAGAGTCGTCCGTAGAGGGGCAGCACCTCGGTGACTCCGGGGCGTCGCTCGGAGTGCGCCCGCACTGCCGCCTCCGCATCGCGGATCTCGCTCTCGCCCGAGAGGAAGACGAGCACGTCGCCGGGCGCCTCACGGTCGAGCTCGTCGAGCGCGTCGAGGATCCCCTGTTGCACGTCCTTGTCCTCGGCTGCGGCGCCCTCATCGTCGGAGTCGTCGCCCGAGCCCGTCGAGGGGGAGCCGCCGACCAGCGGACGATACCGGATCTCCACCGGGTAGGTGCGCCCCGACACCTCGATGATGGGTGCCGGACGGCCCGCGGCATCCGGGAAATGCTCGGCGAAGCTCTCGGGGTCGATCGTGGCGCTCGTGACGATGACCCTGAGGTCGGGCCGGCGGGGGAGGAGGCGCTTGAGGTAGCCCAGCAGGAAGTCGATGTTGAGGCTGCGCTCGTGAGCCTCGTCGATGATGATCGTGTCGTAGCGGCGAAGCTCCCGGTCGCGGTGGATCTCGTTGAGCAGGATGCCGTCGGTCATGACCTTGATGCGCGTCGACTCGCTCGCGCGGTCCGTGAACCGCACTTGGTAGCCCACGAGGCTGCCCAGCTCGACCTGCAGCTCGTCCGAGATGCGCTCGGCGATCGTGCGAGCCGCAATCCGGCGCGGTTGCGTGTGCGCGATCGACTCGCGCCCCAGTTCGAGGCAGATCTTCGGCAGCTGCGTCGTCTTGCCCGACCCGGTCGCGCCGGCGACGATGACGACCTGATGGTCGCGCACGGCGCGCGCGATCTGCTCGCGCTGCCCCGAGACGGGCAGTTCGGGGGGATAGGTGATCGTGGCAAGCACAGCCCTCCATCGTATGCGGTACCTGGCGGCGCCGACCCGTGGTAGACAGGCGAGCATGTCGACGGATGCCCCAGCCCAGCCGCATTCGAAGGCTGCGAGCCCTCCTCGCCTCTCGGGCCTCATCGGCCTGCCGATCCTGCGCGTCGTGCTGGTCGGGCTCGCGGCGGTCTCGACGTGGCTGGTGCTCGTGGCAGCGGGGGACGACGCGTCGTTCCCACCGATGATGCTCTACGCGGCGATCTCGATGTTCGTGGTGAACCTCATCACCCTCGCGGTGGTGCGCGGCGCGTTGCACGCCGAGGGACGTCGCGCCCGGGACCTCATCGACTTCTCGTGGCGACGGCTCGGCACCGACGTGCTGTGGGGGCTCCTCTGGCTCATGGTGCTCTGGATCCCGTTCGCGCTCGCCGTCGTGGGCGTGGGCTTCGCCATGTACGGGCCCGACGTGTTCACCCGGTTCGAAACCCTCTTCTACGACCCGTCGTACGTGCCGACCTTCGATCGCCCGATCCTGGCGCTGCTCGCCATCGTCGCGGTGGTGACGTTCGCCCCGCTGAACGCGCCGACCGAGGAACTGCTCTACCGCGGTTACTCGCAGGGCGGCCTCCTCAGCCGCGGGTGGCCGGCCGCGTGGGCGATCCTCGTGCCCGCGGTCGTGTTCGCGGCGCAGCACGTGTTCTACGCCGCCACGCCCGGGGCGGTGCCGATCTATCTCGTCGCGTTCCTCGTCTGGGGCATCGGCTCGGGCATCATCGTGCGGTGGCAGGGCCGCCTCATGCCGATCATCGTCGCGCACTTCCTCGTCAACCTCATGACGAGCGCCCCCGCCCTGCTGGTCCTCGCTCTGCCGTGACGCGAGGGACCTGAGTCCACGGCGGCTGCGGTCGCTCGACCGGTCGTGATGGGATGGGTGGATGACCCGACCCATCGTGCCTCGCATCCAGCTGAACGACGGCTTCTCGATCCCGCAACTCGGGTTCGGCGTCTTCAGGGTCGATCCGAACGAGACCGAGCGGATCGTCACGGAGGCCCTCGAGGTCGGCTATCGCCACATCGACACGGCGCGCATCTACGGCAATGAGACGCAGGTCGGTCGGGCGATCGCCCGTTCCGAGATCCGCCGAGAGGAGCTCTTCATCACCACCAAGCTGTGGAACGACGACCAGGGCACTCAGTCGGCGTTCGACGCCTTCGACGCGAGCCTCGAGCGACTCGGACTCGACTACCTCGACCTGTACCTCATCCACTGGCCGGCGCCCGCGCAGGACCGATACGTCGAGACATGGAAAGCGTTCGAGCGGCTGCAGGAGTCCGGACGGGTCCGGTCGATCGGTGTGTCGAACTTCCGTGCCCCGCACCTCGAACGGCTCCTCGCCGAGACCGACATCGTGCCGGCCGTCGACCAGATCGAGCTGCACCCGTATCACCAGCAACCCGAGACGGCTGCCTTCGCCGAGGAGCACGGCATCGCGATCGAGGCGTGGGGCCCACTGGGTCAGGGCAAGTACCCGCTCCTCGAGCTTCCCGAGGTGACGGATGCCGCGGCCGCCCACGGCGTGACCCCGGCGCAGGCGGTCATCCGTTGGCACCTGCAGCGCGGCCACATCGTGTTCCCGAAGTCGAACCACCGTGGCCGCATGGCGGAGAACTTCGACGTCTTCGGGTTCGAACTCGCCCCCGACGAGATGGACGCGATCACCGCGCTCGAGCGTGCCGGACGGATGGGCGCCGACCCCGACGAGAGCTGACGACGGGCGAAACGGCCCGGCCCGCGTGCGACACGCCCGGGCCGCCGACCCGATTTGGTGCCGCTGCCGTCGTCCACGTAGTGTCTTCTACGTCGCCACGGCGGCGCGGAGCCCGGCAGAGTCACTCAGCCGAGCAGCCCGCCACCGAGATGGCGAACGTCTTAGCCAAATAGCCTCGAAGTCGCATTGCGACTCGGTGATTTCAAGCCTAAGATAGGTACTCGCTTCATCAGCAGCCACGTCGTTCGCGATGTGGCTCTCGGTTGCTCTGCGGCCGAGCTGGGCTCCTGTTCCAGAGCGTGCGAATGAAGTGGTATGATGGATAGGTTGCCCTGGGGGTAGGTCGCAAGGCCGGTACCCGGGTGCGTCCGTTTCTTGAGAACTCAACAGCGTGCACTATGTTCAATGCCATTTTTTTGAACCTCGTGTTCTTGCCTCTTTTGGGGTGGGGACGGGTTTCCTTTGATTGATGGACAATTTGATTTTCGAGTCAGTTGTTTCTCTGTCAGAGATCAAATTTCCTGGCGCTCTTCGGGGTGTTGGGGCCAAGTTTTTTTGGAGAGTTTGATCCTGGCTCAGGACGAACGCTGGCGGCGTGCTTAACACATGCAAGTCGAACGATGAAGCCCAGCTTGCTGGGTGGATTAGTGGCGAACGGGTGAGTAACACGTGAGTAACCTGCCCTGGACTCTGGGATAACTCCGGGAAATCGGAGCTAATACCGGATAGGACCTTGGACCGCATGGTTTGGGGTGGAAAGTTTTTTCGGTTTGGGATGGACTCGCGGCCTATCAGCTTGTTGGTGAGGTAATGGCTCACCAAGGCGTCGACGGGTAGCCGGCCTGAGAGGGTGACCGGCCACACTGGGACTGAGACACGGCCCAGACTCCTACGGGAGGCAGCAGTGGGGAATATTGCACAATGGGCGCAAGCCTGATGCAGCAACGCCGCGTGCGGGATGACGGCCTTCGGGTTGTAAACCGCTTTTGTCCAGGAAGAAGCCGGCTTGCCGGTGACGGTACTGGGAGAAAAAGGACCGGCTAACTACGTGCCAGCAGCCGCGGTAATACGTAGGGTCCGAGCGTTGTCCGGAATTATTGGGCGTAAAGAGCTCGTAGGCGGTTTGTCGCGTCTGCTGTGAAATCTTCAGGCTCAACCTGGAGCGTGCAGTGGGTACGGGCAGGCTGGAGTGGTGTAGGGGAGACTGGAATGCCTGGTGTAGCGGTGGAATGCGCAGATATCAGGAGGAACACCGATGGCGAAGGCAGGTCTCTGGGCACTTACTGACGCTGAGGAGCGAAAGCGTGGGGAGCGAACAGGATTAGATACCCTGTTAGTCCACGCCGTAAACGTTGGGCGCTAGATGTGGGGACCTTTCCACGGTTTCCGTGTCGTAGCTAACGCATTAAGCGCCCCGCCTGGGGAGTACGGCCGCAAGGCTAAAACTCAAAGGAATTGACGGGGGCCCGCACAAGCGGCGGAGCATGCGGATTAATTCGATGCAACGCGAAGAACCTTACCAAGGCTTGACATACACCAGAACACGCTAGAGATAGCGGACTCTTTGGACACTGGTGTACAGGTGGTGCATGGTTGTCGTCAGCTCGTGTCGTGAGATGTTGGGTTAAGTCCCGCAACGAGCGCAACCCTCGTCGCATGTTGCCAGCACGTCATGGTGGGAACTCATGTGAGACTGCCGGGGTCAACTCGGAGGAAGGTGGGGATGACGTCAAATCATCATGCCCCTTATGTCTTGGGCTTCACGCATGCTACAATGGCCGGTACAAAGGGCTGCGATGTCGTAAGGCGGAGCGAATCCCAAAAAGCCGGTCTCAGTTCGGATTGAGGTCTGCAACTCGACCTCATGAAGTCGGAGTCGCTAGTAATCGCAGATCAGCAACGCTGCGGTGAATACGTTCCCGGGCCTTGTACACACCGCCCGTCAAGTCATGAAAGTCGGTAACACCCGAAGCCGGTGGCCTAACCCCTTGTGGGAGGGAGCCGTCGAAGGTGGGATCGGTGATTAGGACTAAGTCGTAACAAGGTAGCCGTACCGGAAGGTGCGGCTGGATCACCTCCTTTCTAAGGAGCAGCTCGGGGCCCCGTTTCGGGGTTCCGTAGTGCGTGCCGGGTCAGCGGCGGATGTTCGCTGCCGGCTGCTCATGGGTGGAACATTGACATAGGTGCTCGTCTGAGTGGTTCAGATCTAGTACGCCTCGTTCGCGGGGTGGGAACGGTCGGGGCTGGGATGGTGGGTGCGTGCACGCTGTTGGGTCCTGAGG
>NZ_CADDWM010000015.1 GCF_902809835.1 Agromyces sp. Marseille-P2726
CACGGATCTCTCGTCTATCCGTTGCGGGGGGGGGGTCAGGTGTGTATAGGGGGGGGGTGGGGGGGGGGGTGGTGGGTGCGTGCACGCTGTTGGGTCCTGAGGGACCGGACGCAACCCTGCGCCGCTTTTCGGAGCGGGTTCGGGGTGGTTTGGCCTTTGCAGGCCTTTGCCGAGATCGACCTGGTGGTTGGTGGGGGTGGGGGTTCTGGCCGTCTGTTGAGAACTACATAGTGGACGCGAGCATCTTCGACCTGATGCCCTTTGGGGTGTTGGGTCATCTAATGGTCGCCATCGTGCCCTTTCGGGGGTGTGGTGGTGTTTCTTTTAGCTCATGTGATTTTCAAGTTTCGAAGAGCAAACGGTGGATGCCTTGGCATCTGGAGCCGAAGAAGGACGTCGTAATCTGCGATAAGCCTCGGGGAGCTGATAAACGAGCTGTGATCCGAGGATTTCCGAATGGGGAAACCCCGCCGGGCCCTTTGGGTGACCTGGTGACTCCCGCCTGAATGTATAGGGCGGGTAGAGGGAACGTGGGGAAGTGAAACATCTCAGTACCCACAGGAAGAGAAAACAACCGTGATTCCGTGAGTAGTGGCGAGCGAAAGCGGAGGAGGCTAAACCTATTGCGTGTGAGACCCGGCAGGGGTTGCGTGGTGGGGGTTGTGGGACCTTTCGGGCTGTTCTGCCGGACAGTCGCGGTGACGTGTCAGGTATAGGCGAACCGGATTGAAAGCCGGACCGGAGTGGGTGTGAGTCCCGTAGCCGAAATGCCTGGCCGGCCGGAGAGGGATCCCAAGTAGCACGGGGCCCGAGAAATCCCGTGTGAATCTGTCAGGACCACCTGATAAGCCTAAATACTCCCAGATGACCGATAGCGGACAAGTACCGTGAGGGAAAGGTGAAAAGTACCCCGGGAGGGGAGTGAAATAGTACCTGAAACCGTTTGCTTACAAACCGTCGGAGCCTCCGTGTTGGGGTGACGGCGTGCCTTTTGAAGAATGAGCCTGCGAGTTAGTGATCTGTGGCGAGGTTAACCCGGGTGGGGTAGCCGGAGCGAAAGCGAGTCTGAACAGGGCGATTCAGTCGCAGGTCCTAGACCCGAAGCGAAGTGATCTATCCATGGCCAGGTTGAAGCGCGTGTAAGAGCGCGTGGAGGACCGAACCCACTTCAGTTGAAAATGGAGGGGATGAGCTGTGGATAGGGGTGAAAGGCCAATCAAACTTCGTGATAGCTGGTTCTCTCCGAAATGCATTTAGGTGCAGCGTTGCGTGTTTCTTGCTGGAGGTAGAGCTACTGGATGGCCGATGGGCCCGACAAGGTTACTGACGTCAGCCAAACTCCGAATGCCGGTAAGTGAGAGCGCAGCAGTGAGACGGTGGGGGATAAGCTTCATCGTCGAGAGGGAAACAACCCAGACCGCCGACTAAGGTCCCTAAGCGCGTGCTAAGTGGGAAAGGATGTGGAGTTGCACAGACAACCAGGAGGTTGGCTTAGAAGCAGCCACCCTTGAAAGAGTGCGTAATAGCTCACTGGTCAAGTGATTCCGCGCCGACAATGTAACGGGGCTCAAGCACGCCACCGAAGTCGTGGCATTACCGCATAGTGATCGGCCTTCGTGGTCCAGTCGTGGTGATGGGTAGGAGAGCGTCGTGTGGCCGGGGAAGCGGTGGTGTGAACCAACCGTGGAGGCCACACGAGTGAGAATGCAGGCATGAGTAGCGAAAGACGGGTGAGAAACCCGTCCTCCGGAAGACCAAGGGTTCCAGGGTCAAGCTAATCTGCCCTGGGTAAGTCGGGACCTAAGGCGAGGCCGACAGGCGTAGTCGATGGACAACGGGTTGATATTCCCGTACCGGCGAAGAACCGCCCACACGAAACCAGGAGTGCTAAGCATCCCTAACCGTGCGGATCCCTTCGGGGTGATGTGCGGGGTGGCATGCGACCCCGTCTGGTGGAGTGAGCGTGATAACAGGTGTGACGCAGGAAGGTAGCCGATCCCGGGCGATGGTTGTCCCGGGGCAAGCGTGTAGACCGAGCGATAGGCAAATCCGTCGCTCACGAGGTTGAGACGCGATGCGGATGAAAAGTCGGTGATCCTATGCTGCCGAGAAAAGCATCGACGCGAGGTTCCAGCCGCCCGTACCCCAAACCGACTCAGGTGGTCAGGTAGAGAATACCGAGGAGATCGAGAGAATCGTGGTTAAGGAACTCGGCAAAATGCCCCCGTAACTTCGGGAGAAGGGGGGCCCGAAACGTGAACCCACTTGCTGGGGGAAGCGTGGAGTGGCCGCAGAGACCAGTGGGAAGCGACTGTTTACTAAAAACACAGGTCCGTGCCAAGTCGCAAGACGATGTATACGGACTGACGCCTGCCCGGTGCTGGAAGGTTAAGAGGACCGGTTAGCCGCAAGGCGAAGCTGAGAATTTAAGCCCCAGTAAACGGCGGTGGTAACTATAACCATCCTAAGGTAGCGAAATTCCTTGTCGGGTAAGTTCCGACCTGCACGAATGGCGTAACGACTTCCCAGCTGTCTCAACCGCGAACTCGGCGAAATTGCATTACGAGTAAAGATGCTCGTTACGCGCAGCAGGACGGAAAGACCCCGTGACCTTTACTACAGCTTGGTATTGGTGTTCGGTGCGGCTTGTGTAGGATAGGTGGGAGACTGTGAAGCTGGCACGCTAGTGTCGGTGGAGTCGTTGTTGAAATACCACTCTGGTCGCTCTGGATATCTAACCTCGGACCGTGATCCGGTTCAGGGACAGTGCCTGGTGGGTAGTTTAACTGGGGCGGTTGCCTCCCAAAGAGTAACGGAGGCGCCCAAAGGTTCCCTCAACCTGGTTGGCAATCAGGTGGCGAGTGTAAGTGCACAAGGGAGCTTGACTGTGAGACTGACAGGTCGAGCAGGGACGAAAGTCGGGACTAGTGATCCGGCAGTGGCTTGTGGAAGCGCTGTCGCTCAACGGATAAAAGGTACCTCGGGGATAACAGGCTGATCTTGCCCAAGAGTCCATATCGACGGCATGGTTTGGCACCTCGATGTCGGCTCGTCGCATCCTGGGGCTGGAGTAGGTCCCAAGGGTTGGGCTGTTCGCCCATTAAAGCGGTACGCGAGCTGGGTTTAGAACGTCGTGAGACAGTTCGGTCCCTATCCGCCGCGCGCGCAGGAAATTTGAGAGGATCTGACCCTAGTACGAGAGGACCGGGTTGGACGAACCTCTGGTGTGCCAGTTGTTCCGCCAGGAGCACCGCCGGCTAGCTACGTTCGGGATGGATAACCGCTGAAAGCATCTAAGCGGGAAGCCGGCCTCAAGATGAGATTTCCATCCCCGCAAGGGGGAGAGGCGCCCAGAAGACGACTGGGTTGATAGGCCGGATGTGGAAGCAAGGACTAACGACTTGTGCAGCTGACCGGTACTAATACGCCGATAACTTGACAATCACCACACACAACCAGGTTCAAGGGCAGGGTTGTGTGGCCCGGATTGCTCGCGTCCACTCTGTGGTTCCCAACAGACGGAACAACACAACACAACAACACGACAACACAACACCGACCCCACACCACCACCCCCAAACCGGTGGCCTGGTGTGCACCGAGACCACCACACCCCCCACACACCGGGGTGCTGGTACAGAGTTACGGCGGCCATAGCGCGAGGGAAACGCCCGGACCCATTCCGAACCCGGAAGCTAAGACTCGCAGCGCCGATGGTACTGCAGGGGCGACCCTGTGGGAGAGTAGGACACCGCCGGACAACCATTCGAAGAGTGGCCACCCACCGCGTTCAATTGCGAGCGCCGGTAGGTGGCCATTTCTCGTTAACGGACGCATCGGAGTCCGCCGCAGTAGCGTTGGTTCGGACGAGGACCCCCACACATGACAGGACGATGGTGAGCGATTCCAGGAACGACTCGGGCAGGCAGGACCGCCCAGAGCGGGGCGATCGGAACGATGGTCGATCGCGCGGCGCCGGCGGAAGTTCGTCGGGTCGGCCTCGGGGGCCACGCTCCGAGGGGCGTTCCTCAGGTGATCGGGATCCGAAGAAGCGACCGTACTCGCGCGAGCGCGACGGTGAGCAGCGTCCGTACGGCGACCGGGATTCGAAGCGTTCGTACGGGGCCAGGCGTGACGGTGAGAAGCGTCCGTATTCCCGTGACGGCGAGAAGCGTCCGTACTCGCGTGACGGTGAGAAGCGTCCGTACTCGGGCAAGCGTGACGGTGAGAAGCGTCCGTATTCCCGTGACGGTGAGAAGCGTCCGTACTCGCGTGACGGTGAGAAGCGTCCGTACTCGCGTGACGGTGAGAAGCGTCCGTACTCGGGCAAGCGTGACGGGCAGCAGCGACCCCATGGGAATCGGGATCCGAAGAAGCGACCGTACTCGCGCGACGGTGAGAAGCGTCCGTACTCGCGCGAGCGCGACGGTGAGAAGCGTCCGTACTCCCGCAACGGTGAGCGGCGCCCGTACTCGCGCGATGGGGAGCGGCGACCCGACTCCCGCGACGAGCTGCGGCGTGAGGCCCACGGCGCCAGGGACCTCGCGGTTCGCCCACGCCACGACGATCCCGAGATTCCCGACCGCGTCCAAGCCCGCGATCTCGACAGGGGAGCCCGCGCCGAGCTGAAGACGCTGAGCAAGGAGAATGCCGACTGGGTCGCGCGACACCTCGTCGCGGCATCCGAACTGCTCGAGAACGACCCTCAGCTCGCTCACCGGCATGCCATGTCCGCCGCGCGCAGGGCCGGCCGTATCGCCGTGGTGCGCGAGACGCTCGCCATCACTGCGTATGCGACCGGCGATTTCGGCCTTGCACTGCGTGAGCTCCGCACATACCGTCGCATCTCCGGGAAGAACGACCAGCTGCCGCTCCTGGTCGACAGCGAGCGCGGGGTCGGGCGTCCCGACCGTGCACTGGAGGTGGGTCGATCCGTCGACCGGGCCGAGCTGCCCGCGGCGGTGCAGGCCGACCTCGCCCTCGCCATGTCGGGCGCCCGTCTCGACCTCGAGCAACCCGAGTTGGCCCTCGCGGAACTCGAGATTCCACAACTCGACCCTGATCGGGCGTTCTCATACAGTCCTGCGTTGTTCTCGGCCTACGCCGAGGTGCTCGAGGAACTCGGGCGCGCCTCGGAGGCGGCGGAATGGCGGGCTCGGGCCCGCCGTGCCGAGGAAGCGCTTGCCGGACCGGCCGAGGCGGAGGTCGTGGAGATCTTCGAGGTCGAGCTCGACGAGTCCGACGAGTCCGACGAGTCGGACGAGTCCGAGGAGTCCGAGTCCGCCGAGGAGCCGATTCCGGCGGATGGCGAGATCGACGACGATCCCGGCGCAGTGCTGGAGCCCGACGTCGCGGCAGTGCTGGAGGACACGTCGGATGGCGCTGTTCGGCAGGAGGACTGAGGCGCCCACGCCGCTCGACGGGGTCGACGCGGTGTTCGCGGACCTGGACGGCGTCGTGTACGCCGGGCGCGGGGCGATCCCGTACGCCGTGGAGAGTCTCAACCGCACGAAGCGCGAGCGCGCCGTGGGCTACATCACGAACAACGCGTCGCGAAGCGATGCATCCGTCGCCGGTCACCTCGCAGAGCTCGGTCTCGACGTGGTCCCCGAAGACGTCGTGACGTCTCCGCAGGCCGCGATGCTGCTGCTCGAGCAGCAGGTCGCGCCCGGGTCCCTCGTGTTCGTGGTCGGCGGAGAGGGCATCGTCACGGAGCTCGAGAAGCGCGGCTACGGGGTCACACGCGCCGCCGACGACGGTCCCGATGCCGTCGTGCAGGGGTTCGACCCGTCGGTCGGCTGGCGTGAGCTGGCCGAGGCATCCTTCGCCTTGAACGCGAACGGCGGTGCGGATGCCGCAACGCCGGGAATTCCGTGGATCGCCACCAACATGGACTGGACGATCCCGGTCGCGCGCGGGGTTGCGCCCGGCAACGGGACGCTCGTGTCGGCCGTGCACACCGCAGTGGGGCGGTTCCCGGTGGTGGCCGGAAAACCGGAGACACCGATCTTCGAAGAGGCGCGGCGACGGTTCGGCGCCGAGCGTCCTCTCGTGGTGGGCGATCGTCTCGACACCGACATCCTCGGCGCGAACCGCGCCGGCATGCACAGCGCCGTGGTGCTGACGGGCATCGACCGGGCGAAGCAACTGCTCGCCGCCGACGCGAAGAGTCGCCCCGACTTCATCCTCGGCGACCTCCGAGGCCTTCACGAGCCGTATCCGGTCACCGAGCCGATCCGTGGCGGCGGGGTCAAGGTCGGCGATGCGAGGGTTCGGATCGACGGCAATCGCGTCGACATCGTGTCCGACGGCGACGGAGGCCTCGACCTGCTCCGTGCGGCGTGCGCCGCGATCTGGCAGGCGGGCATCGCCATTCACGCGCTCGACGTGCCTACGCGCCTGTACGCCTGAACCCGGATGGGCCGCCGACCTGACGGCCAGCCGATGGCGGGCGGCTCCTCGCTCGCGCGTCGGGGTACCGTGGTCGAGTGAGTACTGACGAGCAGGTCCGAGACGAGCCGGTCGCAGACGAGCAGCCCGGTGCAGAGGTGCTCGACGCGCTTCGCGACATCGAGTCGAAGCCGCTCGCCGATCGCGCCGACGGCTACCGGGCATTGGCCGAGCGGCTCCGCTCCGAACTCGAGCACTCCGACCCGGGGCACGAGCTCGGCTGATGCCCGATCAGCGGCTCGATGCGGCCATGGCGGAGCGAGGACTGGCCCGATCGCGCACGCAGGCGGCGACGCTCATCGCGTCGGGCGTCGTCACGGTCGACGGCCGCGCCGCCGTCAAGCCGTCGATGCGAGTCGGGGAGTCGAGTGTGGTGAAGGTCGCGGCATCCGACCACTACGTGAGCCGCGCGGCGCACAAGCTCATCGCCGCGCTCGACGGATTCGGGGTGGATCCGGCACGCCGGGTGGCCCTCGACGCCGGAGCGTCGACCGGTGGATTCAGCCAGGTGCTGCTGGAGCGCGGCGCTCGCGCCGTACTCGCCGTCGACGTCGGCCACGGTCAGCTCGCGCCCGAGCTGCAGGAGGCGCACGGCCTCGTGCTCGTGGAGGGATGCAACGTACGCAACCTCGACCGCGCCAGGCTTGCCGACCTGACGGGCGTCTCCGAACCGCCCTCACTCGTCACCGCCGACCTGTCGTTCATCTCGCTCACGACCGTGCTGCCGGCGCTTCGCACGACGGCGGCGGATGACGCGGACTTCGTGCTGCTCGTCAAGCCGCAGTTCGAGGTGGGTCGGGGAGGGGTGCGCGAGGGGGTCGTGCGCGATTCCGCGCTGCGCTCGGAGGCGGTCGCGAACGTGCTCTGGGCCGCCTTCGACATCGGGCTCGGGACCGCCGGCGTCCTGTCCTCCCCAATCGCCGGCAGCCATGGGAACCACGAATACCTGGTCCACCTCACCGCGACGTCAGGGGTGAATCCGACAGAATGGATGCGTCGGGTGGAGCAACTGGCGGGAGGCGCGATCGCGTGAACGAACCACGGCACTTCCTCGTGGTCTCCCACACCGGCCGGCAGTCAGCCCTCGAGGCGACAGGCGAGGTGTGCTCGCAGCTCCTTGCAGAGGGCGCCGTCCCGGTCATCGCCGATGAACACTGGGACGACGTGCAGGCGTTCGTCCCGAGGCTGAACGGTGAGGCGAAGCGCTTCGGTGAGGTCGATCCGCGCGCGATCGAGCTCGTCATCGTGCTGGGCGGCGACGGTACGATCCTGCGGGCGGCAGAGCTGATGCGCGAGCATCCCGTCGCCCTGCTCGGGGTGAACCTCGGTCACGTGGGCTTCCTCGCCGAGAGTGAGCGAGACGATCTCGGATACACGGTGGCGCGAGCGCTCGCCCGCGACTACGTCGTCGAGGAGCGCATGACCCTGTCGGTGCGTGCGAAGGTCGGCCACGAGGTGGTCTACGAGAGCTGGGCCCTCAACGAGGTCACGGTCGAGAAGGCGGAACGCGAGCGCATGCTCGAGGTGGTCGTCGAGGTCGATCGACGGCCGCTCTCATCGTTCGGGTGCGACGGCATCGTGATGTCCACGCCGACCGGCTCGACCGCCTACTCGTTCTCGGCGGGCGGTCCCATCGTGTGGCCGAGCCTCGAGGCGCTGCTGCTCGTGCCGCTCAGCGCGCACGCCCTGTTCGCGCGCCCGCTCGTCGTCGGGCCCGAGTCCGCACTCGCGGTCGAGATCCTCCAGCGCACCGATACGTCGGCCGTGATCTGGTGCGACGGCCGTCGCACCTTCGACCTTCCACCGGGTGCCCGCGTCGTCGTGCGCAAGTCGTCGGTGCCGGTTCGCCTGGCACGTCTGCACGAGGCGCCCTTCACCGATCGACTCGTGAACAAGTTCCAGCTGCCGGTTTCGGGCTGGCGTGGGCCGGGTCGGCGTGATTGAGTGCTGCGATGGGTGAGGTCTGCATTGATTGAAGAACTCGGCATCCGCGATCTCGGCGTGATCGCTGAAGCGACGTTGCCGCTCGGGCCCGGATTCACCGCCGTGACCGGCGAGACCGGCGCCGGCAAGACGATGGTCGTCACGGCGCTCGGCCTCCTGCTGGGCGCGCGCGCTGACGCCGGGGCCGTCAGGTCCGGAGCGAAGCAGGCCTGGGTCGAAGGCCGATGGATGGTCCCAGAGGCGGGCGCGATCGCTGAGCGAGGCGCCGAGACGGGTGGAGAGATCGACGCGGGCGAGCTGCTCCTCGGCCGGTCGGTCACGTCCGAGGGTCGCAGTCGTGCCGTCGTCGGCGGCCGCAGCGCTCCGGTGGGCGTGCTCGCCGAGCTCGGCGACGACCTCGTGGTGGTGCACGGCCAGGCCGACCAGCAGCGGCTGCGGTCGGCGGTGGCCCAGCGGGAGGCCCTCGACCGGTTCGCGGGGCCTCGCCTCCAAGAGGCGCTCGACGAGTATCGCGGCGTATTCGACAATTGGCGCGCGGATGCCGCTGAGCTCGACCGTCTCCGCGACGCGCACGACGCGCGGGCTCGCGAGGCCGAGGAGCTGCGGGTCGCGCTCGACGAGGTCGAGGCGGCCGACCCCCAGGCCGGCGAAGACGTCGAGCTCGCCGAGCGAGCCGATCGGCTCTCGAACCTCGAGGAGCTGCGCATGGCGGCCGCCCAGGCACGAGCTCTCATCTCTGCTGAAGACGTGGTCGACGGCGCCCCCGACGCCGTGGAGCTCGTCGACAGCGCCCGCCGCCATCTCGATCGCGTCGTGGAACATGACGCCGCGCTCGGGCCGATCGCCGAGGCACTGCAGAGCGCCGGGTTCCTCCTGGCCGACGCCGCGACCGAACTGGCCGGTTACCTCGCCGGGCTCGACGCCGATGGCGCCCGCGAGCTCGAGCTCGTGCAGGAGCGTCGGGCGCTGCTCGCGTCGCTCGTGCGTCGCCACGGTGGCACGCTCGACGACGTGCTCGAGTTCCGCCGAACCGGGGGACTCCGACTCGTCGAGCTCGACGGTGACGATGAGCGCATCGAGGCGCTCGAGGCATCGGTCGAGGCATCCGCTGCCGAGGTCGATCGTCTCGCCGGCCTGCTCACCGAACTGCGCACGGACGCTGCCGCTCGCCTCGCCGACGCCATCACCGCCGAGCTCGCGTCGCTCGCCATGCCCGACGCCCGACTCGCCGTCGCGGTCGATTCGGCGCACGAGCCCGCCGCCCACGGACGCGACCAGGTGGCCATCCTGCTGCAGCCCCATCCGGGCGCCGAGCCGCGCCCGGTTTCTCGCGGCGCCTCGGGCGGTGAGCTCTCGCGCGTGATGCTCGCCATCGAGGTGGTGATCGCGGGCACCGACCCGGTTCCGACGTTCGTCTTCGATGAGGTCGACGCCGGGGTGGGCGGCGCCGCGGCCATCGAGATCGGCCGGCGGCTGGCGCGGCTCGCTGAGCGGTCGCAGGTGATCGTCGTCACGCACCTCGCACAAGTGGCTGCGTTCGCCACGAACCACCTGAGCGTGGTGAAGGGCACCGATGGACGGGTGACCGCATCGAGCGTTCGCCAGCTCGACGGCGCTGAACGGGAGGCCGAGATGGCGAGGCTGCTGTCGGGTCTGACCGACTCCGAGAGCGGACTGGCTCACGCGCGCGAGTTGCTCGAGATCGCATCGGACCGCGCGGCGTGACGCCTCGCCCCGATCGTCGGTTAGACTATAAGCCCGTGGTGGATGATCGCGGACCGGCGCAGAGCGCAGACATTTCGAACCCTGAGCCGATCGACGGCGTGACCAAGCACATCTTCGTGACTGGTGGTGTCGTCTCCTCGCTGGGCAAGGGACTCACGGCTGCCAGTCTCGGCAACCTGCTCACGGCGCGGGGGCTGCGCGTGGTCATGCAGAAGCTCGACCCGTATCTCAACGTCGACCCGGGCACGATGAACCCCTTCCAGCATGGCGAGGTCTTCGTGACCGATGACGGCGCCGAGACCGACCTCGACATCGGCCACTACGAGCGGTTCCTCGACATCAATCTCACCCAGGCCGCCAACGTGACCACCGGCCAGATCTATTCGACCGTCATCGCCAAGGAACGCCGCGGCGAGTACCTCGGCGACACGGTGCAGGTGATCCCCCACATCACGGATGAGATCAAGCGCCGCATGCGCCTGCAGGCCACCGAGACCCCGAAGCCCGACGTCATCATCACGGAGATCGGCGGCACGGTCGGTGACATCGAGTCGCAGCCGTTCATCGAGTCGGCTCGGCAGGTCCGACACGAGCTGGGCCGGGGCAACGTGTTCTTCGTGCACGTCTCGCTCGTGCCGTTCATGGGCGCGTCCGGCGAGCAGAAGACGAAGCCGACCCAGCATTCGGTCGCTGCGCTCCGCTCCATGGGTATCCAGCCCGACGCACTGGTGCTGCGCAGCGACCGACCGGTGACCGAGGGGAACAAGCGCAAGATCGCCCTCATGTGCGACGTCGACGAGCGCGCGGTCGTGAATGCCGTCGACGTTCCCTCGATCTACGACATCCCGACCATGCTGCACGAACAGGGGCTCGACGCGTACCTCATCGACGCACTCGGCCTCGCCGAGAAGGCCGACGACGTCGACTGGTCGGGCTGGAGCCGGCTGCTCGAGACCGTGCACGACCCGAAGCACGAGGTCACCATCGGTCTCGTCGGCAAGTACATCGACCTGCCCGACGCCTACCTGTCGGTGACCGAGGCACTGCGCGCCGGAGGCTTCGCGAACGACACCAAGGTGAACATCGAGTGGATCCCCTCCGACGAATGCCGCACACCCGAGGGAGCGCAGAAGCACCTCGCGCACCTCGACGGCATCTGCGTGCCCGGCGGGTTCGGCGTTCGCGGCATCGAGGGCAAGCTCGGAGCGCTGCGCTTCGCTCGCGAGAACGCGATCCCCGCCCTGGGCCTCTGCCTCGGGCTGCAGTGCATGGTCATCGAGTTCTCGCGCAACATCGTGGGGCTCGACGGCGCTTCGTCGAGCGAGTTCGACCCAGATACGCCGTACCCCGTCATCGCCACGATGGAGGAGCAGGTCGAGATCATCGCCGGGGGCGACCTCGGCGGCACGATGCGCTTGGGCCTGTACCCGGCGACGCTCGCCGAGGGGTCCATCGCGGCCGAGTTGTACGGCTCCACCCAGGTGTCCGAACGGCACCGCCACCGCTACGAGGTCAACAACGGATTCCGCGACCGCATCGCCTCGGCCGGCCTCGTGTTCTCGGGCATGTCGCCCGACCGCCACCTCGTCGAGTTCGTCGAGTTGGCACGCGAGGTGCACCCGTTCTACATCGGCACCCAGGCGCACCCCGAGCTGCGGAGCCGTCCGAACGAGCCTCACCCCCTGTTCCGCGGACTGGTGGGCGCGGCCCTCGAGCGCCAGCAGGCCAGTCTGCTCTTCGACGTCGCGAATGTCTGAGCCCCTGGCCGACGAAGCGGTCGAACTGCCGCTCCACGGGAGTGAGCAGGTCTTCTCAGGGCTCGTGTGGGACGTGCGGCGAGACACCTTCGAGCTCGAGGGCAAGCCGATCGTCCGCGAGTATGTCGACCATCCCGGCGCGGTCGCCGTGCTCGCCCTCGACGACGCCGAGCGCGTGTTCCTCATCCGCCAGTACCGGCACCCCGTGCGCACCCGCCAGTGGGAGATCCCGGCCGGCCTCCTCGACGTTCACGGCGAGGACCCGCTCGCGGCCGCGCAGCGGGAGCTGGCCGAGGAGGGCGATCTCGCGGCATCCGACTGGGCGGTGCTCGCCGACTTCTCCACCTCGCCGGGCGGCAGCGATGAGGCGATCCGCATCTACCTCGCGCGCGGCGTCCGCGAGACGAGCGAGGCGTTCGCGCGCAAAGACGAGGAGGCGCACATGCAGACCCGGTGGGTCGCGCTCGACGAGTGCGTCGACGCCGTGCTCGCGCGCCGCGTGCAGAACCCGTCGCTCACGATCGGGGTTCTCGCCGCCCACGCCTTCCGGGGGCGCGGCTGGCAGGGACTGGGCGCCGCCGACGCCGCGTGGCCCACGCGTCCGACCCCGCGCACGGAGCCGGCGCCGAGATGACGGATGCCGCGTGGGCCCAGGGGTACCTTCGACACCTCGGCGTGGAACGTGGTCTCGCGCGGAACACCATCGCGTCGTACCGGCGCGACCTCGACACGTACGGGCAGTGGTTGGCGTCGCGCGGATTCGACGGACCCCGGTCGGTCGGCGAGCAGGACCTGGCCGACTTCGTGCGCTTCCTCGGCACCGATCGGTCGCCGACGCTCGCGACCTCCTCGATCGCCCGGGTGCTGTCCGCGGTGCGGGGTCTGCACCGCTTCCTCGCCGACGAGGGCGTCCTCGAGTCGGATGTCTCACGTGACCTCCGAACGCCGAAGCTGCCGATGCGACTGCCCAAGGCCATCCCCGTCGACGAGGTCGAGGAGCTCATCGCCGCGGCCGGTGGCGACGAGCCGCGGCAGCTGCGCGACGCCGCCCTGCTGGAACTGCTCTACGCGACGGGAGCCCGCGTCTCGGAGGCGACGGCCCTGAACGTCGACGACCTCGTCGACGACGACGTCGTGCGGCTCTTCGGCAAGGGTGGGAAGCAGCGCATCGTGCCGCTCGGTTCGTACGCCCGTCGCGCGGTCGACGCGTACTTCGTGCGTGCGCGGCCGGTCTTCTCGGCCCGGGGGCCGGCGTCGCCTGCCCTGTTCCTCGGTGTCCGCGGCAGGCGGATGTCGCGGCAGGCCGCGTGGGAGGTCATCCACGACGCGGCCGAACGCGTCGGGCTCGCGGCATCCGTCTCACCGCACACCCTCCGGCACTCGTTCGCGACGCACCTGCTCGAGGGCGGGGCCGACGTTCGGGTGGTGCAGGAGCTGCTCGGGCACTCGTCGGTCGCGACCACGCAGATCTACACGCTGGTCACAGCCGATACACTCCGGGAGATGTACACGGCCGCCCACCCCCGTGCTCGTTAGAATCGACCAAGCCCTCGCACCGACGCAGGTATCGAAGGATGCAGGAGAGACCACGTGACCCAGCAGATGCAGGACCAGCTCGACGGCATCGCCTCGCTGGAGCCTGAGGTCGGCCCGACCGGGCGTCCGCTTCGAGACTTCCCCGAGCCGAAGCGCCTGCGATCGCACGGGCCCGCTCGCGTCATCGCCCTGTGCAACCAGAAAGGCGGCGTGGGCAAGACGACGACCACGATCAACCTCGGGGCCACCCTCGCCGACTACGGGCGCCGGGTCCTGGCGGTCGACTTCGACCCGCAGGGCGCGCTCTCGGCCGGCCTCGGCGTGAAGACGCACGACGTGCCGACCGTCTACGACCTGCTGCTCTCGCGCAACCTCGACCCGAACGACGTGATCCAGCCGACGACGGTCGAGGGCCTCGACGTGATCCCGGCGAACATCGACCTGTCGGCCGCTGAGGTGCACCTCGTCACCGAGGTCGCCCGCGAGCAGATCCTCGCGAGCGTGCTCCGGCGGGTCTCCGCCGACTACGACGTCATCCTCATCGACTGCCAGCCGTCGCTCGGGCTCCTCACGGTGAACGCCCTCACCGCGAGCCACGGGGTGGTGATCCCGCTCGAGTGCGAGTACTTCGCCCTGCGCGGCGTGGCCCTCCTCATCGAGACGATCGACAAGGTGCGCGATCGTCTCAACCCGGTCATCGAGCTCGACGGCATCCTCGCCACGATGTACGACGCGCGCACGCTGCACTCGCGCGAGGTGCTCGAGCGGGTCGTCGATGCCTTCGGCGACAAGGTCCTCGAGACGGTGATCACGCGAACGGTGAAGTTCCCCGACGCGACCGTGGCGGCGACGCCCATCACCGAGTTCGCGCCAGAGCACCAGGCGTCCAGGGCGTACCGGCAGCTCGCGAGGGAGCTGGTCTTCCGTGGCGCGGTCGCCTGAGGCTGCACCGGTCCCGACCGAGGTATCCGACGTCGAGGCCTCCGACCCCGAGTTCCGGGTCGCGCTGACGAACTTCGAGGGCCCCTTCGACCTCCTGCTCTCGCTCATCTCCAAGCGCGAACTCGACATCACCGAGGTCTCGCTCTCGGCAGTGACCGACGAGTTCCTCTCGTACCTGCGCGGACTCGATTCCGAGGAGGAGCTCGACCGGGCATCCGAGTTCCTCGTCGTGGCCGCGACCCTGCTCGACCTGAAGGTCGCGGGCCTCCTGCCGCAGGGCGAGCTCGTCGATGCCGAAGACGTGGCCCTGCTCGAGGCGCGTGACCTGCTGTTCGCCCGGCTGCTGCAGTACCGCGCGTTCAAGGAGGCGTCGCGGTGGTTCGCGTCCCGTCTGGAGGCAGAGAGCCTGCGGCATCCACGGAGCGTCCGGCTCGAGGAGCGCTTCCGCCAACGCGCTCCCGAGCTGCGGTGGACGCTCAGCGCCGACGACTTCGCGGCGCTCGCGGCGCTCGCCCTGGCTCCGCGCGAGATCCCGGTGGTCGGGCTCGACCACCTGCATGCACCGCTCGTCTCCATCCGCGAGCAGGCGGCGCACGTGGTGGCCGTGCTGCGGCGGAGCGAGACGGTGACGTTCCGCGAGCTCATCGCCGGCATCGGCCAACCGGGTGTGGTCGTCGCGCGCTTCCTCGCCGTCCTCGAGCTGTACCGACACTCGGCGATCGGATTCGAGCAGCTGGAACCGCTCGGCGAGTTGACGCTGCGCTGGGCCGGGGAGCACTGGAACGACGACAACCTCGAGAGCCTGGGGGCCGACTATGACGAGTGAGACGGATGCCGCCGTGGAGGTGGGGCCCGAACTGTCGATCGTCACGCCGCTCGACGTGCCTGGTCAACCGGGCCTCGACCTCGATCGAGCGATCGAGGCGATCCTGTTCGTGGCCGACGAGCCGCAGAGCGTCGTGCGGCTCGCTGCGGCGGTCCGGCGGCCGGTCGCCGAAGTGCGGGCAGCGATCGAACGCCTCCGTGCGGACTACGACGGCACCGGTATGTCGGGGGAGCCCCGCACCGACGTCGCGGCCGACGTACTCGGGGGTCGCGGCATCCGTCGCGGGTTCGAACTGCGCGAGGTCGGCGGCGGCTGGCGGTTCTACGTGCGCGCCGAGTACGACGCCCTGGTGGCCGACTTCGTGCTGACACAGTCGTCGACTCGCCTGTCGCAGGCAGCGCTCGAGACGCTCGCGGTCGTCGCGTACAAGCAACCCATCTCGCGGTCGTCGATCGCGTCGATCCGCGCCGTGAACGTCGATTCCGTGGTGCGCACGCTCGTCGGTCGCGGGCTCATCACCGAGGTCGACGCGGATCCCGAGACGGGGGCGATCCTCTACGGCACGACCGAGTTGCTGCTCGTCAACCTCGGAATCAATTCGCTCGAGGAGCTGCCGCATGTTTCGCCGCTGCTCGATGACGGCCAAGAGGGGTTCGACGTTGACTGACGCGGCCGGCGGGGCGCTCTCCGCCGGGACACGCCTGCAGAAGGCGATGGCCGCAGCCGGTGTCGCGAGCCGTCGGGTGTCCGAGCAGCTCATCGTCGAGGGGCGCGTCGAGGTGAACGGGCAGGTCGTGACCGAACTCGGCACGCGCATCGACCCATCGACCGACCTCGTCTCGGTCGATGGAGTCGCCGTGCAGCTCGACACGGCGAAGCGCTACTACATGCTCAACAAGCCACGCGGCATCGTGTCCTCGATGCGCGACGAGCACGGCCGCCCCGATCTCACGCGCTTCACCGACGAGCTCGAGGAGCGGGTCTTCAACGTCGGGCGCCTCGATGCGGAGACGAGCGGGCTGCTGCTCCTGACGAACGACGGCGCGCTCGCACACGTGCTCGCCCACCCCTCGTTCGGCGTGGAGAAGACGTACATCGCGAAGGTGCGCGGCCGAGTGGCGCCGCAGTCCCTGCAGCGACTCAAACAGGGCATCGAACTCGATGACGGCCCGATCTCCATCGATCGCGGTCGGATCCTGCAGAAGCAGCCCGACGACCGGTACTCGATGGTCGAAGTGACGCTGCACTCGGGGCGGAACCGGATCGTGCGCCGGATGTTCGACGCGGTGGGGCATCCGGTCGTCGACCTCGTTCGTCGCAGCTTCGGCCCGCTCACCCTCGGAACGCTCAAGTCGGGCGCCATGCGGGAGTTGACTAAGGTTGAACGCGGTCGATTGCTCACGATCGCCCGCGCCGCGGACCCCGCCCGCGACGGCGCCGAATGGAACGAAGGGGACGAGTGACCGAATCACGCCTCATCGGTCCCGTGCGCGTCGTCGGCGTCGGCCTGCTCGGCGCCAGCATCGGCCTCGGACTCCGCGCGAAGGGCATCGAGGTGATCCTGGCGGACGCGTCGCCCACGCATCTCGCGATCGCCGCCGACTACGGGGCCGGCCGCCCCGCCGAACCGGGTGACCGACCGCAGCTCATCGTCGTGTGCGTGCCGCCGGATGTCACGGCCGAGGTCGTCGCTGCCGAGCTCGACGCGTTCCCCCAGGCGATCGTGACGGATGTCTCGAGCGTGAAGGTCGCCGTCCACGAGGAGCTCCGAGCTCGCGGCGCCGACCTCTCACGGTACATCGGCACGCACCCGATGGCCGGTCGCGAGCGAGGCGGACCCATGTCGGGGCGCGCCGACCTGTTCGTCGGCCGGCCGTGGGTCGTGGTCGACCACGGCAACATCTCGTACCAGGACGGCTCGGCCGTCGACGATCTCATCCTCGACCTCGGCGCAACGCTCGTCGAGCTGACGCCCGAGCAGCACGATCGAGCCGTCGCACTCGTCTCCCACGTACCGCAGGTGATCTCGAGCCTCATGGCCCGCCGCCTCATCGAAGCGCCGAACTCCGCCCTCAACCTGGCGGGGCAGGGGCTCCGTGACGTCACCCGGATCGCGGCGAGCGACCCCGAACTCTGGGTGCAGATCCTCGGCCAGAACGCAGCGCCGGTCTCGGAGATCCTCCGCGCGTACCGCGACGACCTCGACCGGTTCATCGATGCCCTCGAGGACGTCGAGGCCCCCGGCGCCCGTCGCCGCGTCGCCGAAGAACTGTTCGGCGGCAATACCGGCCTCGAACGACTGCCGGGCAAGCACGGCGTCGACCGGCGGTACTCGAGCCTGATCGTCATGGTCGACGACCGGCCCGGGCAGCTGGCGCGCCTCTTCAACGATGTCGGCGATGCCGGCGTCAACCTCGAGGACCTTCGCCTCGAGCACTCGCCCGGTGCCCAAGTGGGCCTCGCCGAGATCTTCGTGCTTCCCGAGGTGCTGGAGCGCCTCACCGACGAGCTGGCCGGCCGCGGCTGGCGGATTGCGGGCTGATCAGTGGCGAACCCCGTCATCCCCTTCGTCGTGGCGGTCGACGGCCCGGCGGGCAGCGGCAAGTCGAGCGTCTCGAAAGAGGTCGCGCGCCGGCTCGGCTTCGGATTCCTCGACACGGGTGCCGCATATCGCGCGCTCGCGTGGCATGCCGACGCATCCGGAGTCGACACCGACGACGCGGCATCCGTGATCTCGACCCTCGACGGCTTCGACGTGCGCGTCGGCACCGACCCCACCGGCTACGCCGTGCATGTCGGCGACGTCGACGTGACGATGGCGATCCGGGATCCGGCGATCTCGGCGATCGTCAGCAGGGTCGCCAGGGTCCCCGAGGTGCGTCGGCACCTCATCGAGGTCTTCCGCGGTCTCATGGCTGCCGAACGGCGGCCGGGAATCGTCGTGGAGGGGCGCGACATCACCACGGTCGTGGCCCCCGATGCCCCCGTGCGCATCCTGCTCACCGCATCCGAGGAGGTTAGAATAGCGAGGCGTTCGGCGGAACTCGTCGGTGATCAGGCCCTCGCCGCCGGCGAGCAGCTCCATCGGCGTGATGCGGCCGACTCGAAGGTCGTGGATTTCATGACCGCCGCAGAAGGCGTCACCACGGTGGATTCCACGGAGCTCGACTTCGACCAGACGGTCGAGGCGGTCGTCGGGGTCATCCGGGCTGCCCAGCCCGAGGCGGTGCGCTAGCGCCGCGACCGAGGACCGGCGCACCAGACTTCAGAGGAGACACGATGACCGACCAGCGCGACGCGTTCGACGACGAGGCCGTCATCGACGACGACGACATGGCCGACCGCCTCGCCGACGTCGACGACGACCTCGCGGAGCAGCGAGCAGCAGCGCTGCGCTCCGGTCTCTCCGACTACGAGCTCGACGAAGACGACCTCGAGGTGCTCGAGATCTCGGAGGAAGGCGAGGAGGGCATCCGCTACCTGCCGGCGCTGCCGGTGATCGCGATCGTGGGTCGCCCGAATGTCGGGAAGTCGGCCCTCGTGAACCGGATACTCGGGCGCCGGGAGGCGGTCGTGGAGGATACGCCGGGCGTGACCCGCGACCGCGTGTCGTACAAGGGTGAGTGGCTCGATCGGCGCTTCACCGTCGTCGACACCGGTGGATGGGAACCCGACGCTCGCGGCATCGACGCATCCGTGGCGGCCCAAGCGGAGGTCGCCATCGACCTGTCGGATGTCGTGCTCTTCGTCGTCGACGCGGTCGTGGGCGCCACCGCGACCGACGAACACGTCGTGCGCCTGCTCCGCAAGACCAAGAAGCCCGTCTTCCTGGTGGCGAACAAGGTCGACGACGCTCGCCAGGAGCCCGAGGCCGCCGCGCTCTGGAACCTCGGCCTCGGCGAGCCCTACCCGGTCTCCGCCCTGCACGGCCGCGGCGTCGCAGACCTCCTCGAGGAGGTGTTCAAGGTGCTGCCCCAGGTCTCCGCGGTGGCGAAGGAGGAGTTCGGCGGTCCTCGGCGGGTGGCGATCCTCGGGCGTCCGAACGTCGGCAAGTCGAGCCTGCTCAACAAGGCGGCCGGTGAGGAGCGGGTCGTGGTGAACGAACTCGCCGGCACCACCCGAGACCCCGTCGACGAGCAGATCGAGCTCGGCGGCAGGTTCTGGCGGTTCGTCGACACCGCCGGCATCCGTCGCCGGGTGCATCTGCAGCAGGGCGCCGACTTCTACGCGTCGTTGCGTACGCAGGCGGCGCTCGAGAAGGCCGAGGTCGCGGTCGTGCTGCTGGATGTCTCGCAGCCGATCTCCGAGCAGGATGTGCGCATCATCGACCTCGTGCTCGAGTCGGGCCGAGCGCTCGTGCTCGCGTACAACAAATGGGATCTGCTCGACGACGACCGGCGGCGCTACCTCGAACGCGAGATCGAGCAGGACCTGCATCACGTGGCGTGGGCGCCGCGCGTGAACATCTCGGCGAGAACGGGGCGCCACCTCGAGAAGCTCGTACCGGCCCTCGAGCTCGCGCTCGAGTCGTGGGACACGCGCATCCCGACGGGCAAGTTCAATGCGTTCCTCACGGAGCTCACGCAGGAGCATCCGCACCCGGTTCGCGGCGGCAAGCAACCGCGCATCCTGTTCGGCACCCAGGCGGCGAGCCGGCCGCCGACCTTCGTGCTGTTCACGACCGGATTCCTCGACCCCGGGTATCGCCGCTTCATCCAGCGCCGGCTGCGCGAGCTCTACGGATTCGAGGGCTCGCCCATCGTGATCAACATGCGCGTGCGCGAGCGGCGACAGCGCTGAGCACGCTCGAGCAGGGGCACCGGATGACGCGATTCGGGCGATTCTCCGCCTTCCTGTTCCGCGCGCTGCCCCGTATGCACGCGGGCATCCTCCGGCTGACCCGCTGGCGAGTGGGCGCTCGAGCGGTCGGGATGCCCATGGTGCTGCTGCAGACGACCGGACGGCGCAGCGGCCTGCCTCGGCGGGTCGTGCTGTCGGCGCCGGTGGTCGACGGCGACCGCTTCGTGCTCGTCGCGTCGCGCGGTGGCGATGATCGGAATCCTGCCTGGTACGGCAACCTCGTCGGGGAGCCGTCGGTCGAGCTCACGGTCGATGGCGTGACCCGGCGCATGACGGCGAGGACCGCCGACTCCGAGGAACGTGCGGAGTTGTGGCCGCGGGTCGTCGACGCGTACGGCGGCTATGCGGGATACCAACGTCGCACGAGGCGCCAGATCCCACTCGTGATCTGCGAGCCGAGGGACTGAGCACGTCGTGTCGGAGACATTCGAGGTGACGGTGCGGGTGAAGCCCGGCAGCCGGAAGGGTCCCTTGGTGGAGGAGACGCCTGACGACCCGGCCGCGTCACTGATCATCTTCGTGCGCGAACGAGCCGTCGACGGCGCAGCCAATGCCGGCGTGGTGGCGGCCGTCGCCGAGTACTACGGCGTCCCGCGAAGCCGGGTGCGAATCAGGCGCGGCCACGCCGCTCGCGTCAAGCGGATCGTGATCGACGCCTGAGCACATAGCATGGCGCCATGGTCGACGAAGCCGATCTCGACGCCGGTACCGCCGTCGTAACCGCGCTGCGAGCCGTCGCTGATCGGATGTGGGAGCTCGAGCCCGCCGCGCGCGCCGACGAGCCCGACGCGGTGCACCAACTGCGAACGCACGTTCGGCGGATCCGGAGCCTGCTCGGCGCGTACGCGCCGGTCTTCGATGCCGCCCCGACCATCGCGCTCCGCCGGCGGTTCGGTGCGCTCGGTGACGAGCTCGGCGTGGTGCGCGACATCGAGGTCCGCGTCCAGGTGGCCGAGCGGGCGCTCGAGGCGGCCGTCCGTGACGGGCTCGTCGAGGACGACGAGCAGCTCGAGGCCGTGAAGACTCGCCTCATCGACGCCGAGCGGCGTGCCTACCGTCTCACCCACGCGCGATTCGTCGAACGTCAGGGCCTGCCGCGCGCGGCCGCCCGCCGTGTGGAACTCGCCTCGTTCCTCGACGATCCGCCGTTCGCTCCGGTCGCCTCCAGGCCGGGGCGGAAGGTGCTCCGCAAGCTGATCCGGAAGGAGGCGCGACGCACGCTGAAGCGCGCCGATCGCCTCGACGGGGGCGGCGACACCGACCGGCTGCACGAGGTGCGGAAGGCCGGTCGCCGGCTGCGGTACGCGGCGGAGGCGGTCACCACCGAGCCCGTCGAGCTCTTCGGCACACGTATCGCCGCTCTCGCCGACGTCGGCGACGACCTGCACGACCTACTCGGAGATCATCGCGACGAGGTGCTGTTCGCCGAACACGTGCGCCGCGCGGCCGCGCGTGCCGCGCACGAGGGCGGTGCGGCGCTGGTGTTCGAGCGCCTCGCGGCGGAAGCCGACGCACGCGCGGCAGCGCATCTGGGCGACCTGCCCGACGTCGTGAAGACGCTTCGCTCGCTGGCCGACTGAAGCGGAGCCGCGGTGCGCCCTCTCGGTCGTGCGTCGACCGCTCGGCACCGCACGGTGCCCGAATGGACCTTGCAGGAACCCGGCCATGGGGTCAGAGTTCGGAGTATGCATCGGGAGGTGCGTGGCCGCGATGGTGCGGCCGACGGACAACGGCAGATCCGCGCCGTGCAACGCGCGCGCCCGTCACGCACGCCCGACCGCGTCCCCGGCGCCCGAGCCCCGGTCCTGCACCTGCAGTCGGCCGCGGGGAATCGCGCCGTCAGCGGCGTGCTGACCCTGCGACCCGTGGTGCAGCGCACGCAGCTGTACATGTTCGGGGGCGGCAGGGTCACGGACTTCAACGGCCCCGGCACGAATGAGCGCAAAGCCGTTGAACTGGCGCAGAAGCGGCTCATCGCGCTGGGGGTGCTCACCGCCTCCGATGCCGCTGCCGACAAAGCCCGGATCGCCGCGCGAACCGGCCGGATCATGGCCGGCGACATCTCCAACACGACGGCCGCCATCGACCGCTGCGACATCCAGTCCGTCTCGGAGCCGATGGCCAAGACCCTGTTCAAGGCGAACCTGGTCGCCGGCGTCGGCGTCGGCGAGACGAACGATGCGGCCGACGTCGACCTCGTGCTCAACCTGCTGCACGAGGAACACCACGTCACGAACGACGAGTTCGAGGCCGGGGAGACGGTCATCGAAGGCGTCGGCCGTACCGTCGATCCTGCGCTCGTGCCCGGCTTCCTGGCAGGCCTGACGAGGATGAAACGAGGGTACGCGGGCGGGTATCCGTTCCGCGGCTCGACGAAGCGCCGCAAGAAGCTCCTCGTGACGGAGGGGACCGCGGCGTACCAGCGAGCGTTGGACTACAACAACGCCGGTCGTGCCGCCATGCAGCGGTGGCTCGAATCGGCGGCCGCCCAGTCGAGGGACAAGGTGCTGCGGAACTCGGCCGAGTGGTGCCTCTCGGGCAGGATCAAGCTCTACTGCACCACGAAGACCCATGACTCAGCTGCCCGGGTGAAGGCGAACGGATCACCCAAGCGGTTCTACGCCATCTTCGGCCACCCCCTCGGTGCCTTGAGCGAGCGCCAAGTGCCCTACCTGCGCAAGCTCAGGGGCCAGACGACGTTCGACAACACGAATGTGGCGATCGAGGCGCCTTCAGGGGGTTCGGCACCGGCCGGTGCCATCACCGTGGTCGACCCGGTGCCGAGCGGCAGGAAGGCGTTCTACGAGACGATCAAGCACGAGGTGCAGCACACCGCCGACCACCATCCCGCGACCGACGAGGGAAGGTACAAGTCGGAGCTCAACGCGCGTTGGGTCGACGGGGGGTACGCCGGGTACTCGCCGCGTCGCCGGGTGCGCGCCAAGGGGTTCACGTGGAATGAGCGCCAGTACGCAATCTTCCTGAACCTCTGGAAGTACAAGGACCTGTACCCGTACGTGCGCGCGAACTGGAACGACCCCGATGCGGGCAAGCGCGCCGCCTGGCGAACCATGGTCGTCGGGTACAAGAAGCCGGCTTCGTTCAATCCGATCAACTCGGTGCGGATCGAGGGCCTGCATGAGGCGATCGCGGCATGCACGCCGGCGGATTGCGCGGCCGACGACCTGTTCCGGGCGGGTACCGGGCCCGAGAACGTGAAGGCTGCCGCCGTGAAGCGCGCCATGGGTGCACTCGACGCCCTCGATCGAGCGACGATCAAGACCAACACCGACCTGAACGCGAGCGCGTCGAGCAATCTGTCGGGCACGCTCCTCGCAGAGTTCCGGGCGCTGTGATGAGCGGTGGCCGGACATGACCCGGAGTCCCACCGTGGCGCGGGGGATCATCGATCCCGACACCGGGAGCCTGCTCGAGCTGAGTGATCGATCGGTCGGGTGGTCGACGCCCCATGGCCCGCGCGTGGACGTCACGCCCGATCACGCGTGGGAGTGCGCGGATGCCGGCGGCGGTGCCATCGTGCTCGGCGGGGAGGGATTGCTGACCTGGCGCGGTGATGGAGAGCCGGTCACGGTGGAGGCCGAAGAGGTGCATCGAGTCGCCGTTGCAGGAAACCTGGTGAGCGCGGCCACCACCGACGGCCGTGTCATGGTGTGGGCCGACATGGCAGCCGGGCGGGCGGCCGGTCACGCGCAGGTGCAATTCGAGCCTGACGAACTGTCGTGCGATGGCGTTGGACGCCGGGTGATCGTCGCGGGCTGGCTCGACGACGACGCCGCCATGACGGTGTACCACGTCGGGGGTGCGGAACCGGTCGAGGTGGTCCCGTCGACGCCATGGCCTGCGCCGACCGCGGGCATCACGCGCGCCCTCGCTGACGGGATGCTCGGTGTCGCGACATCCGACGCGGTCGAGCTGGTGGCGGCCGACGGCGATGTGCGTTCCTCCGTGCCGGTCGCCGGCATCGAGCGGCTCGTGGGGTCGGGACGAGATCTGGCGTGGGTCCGTGTTTCGAGCTCGGAGGAGCGCGCCATCATCGGAACCGCGCAGGTAGTCGGCGATGCCATCGTCGCTGGGGTGGAGCTCCCGATGCCGGGCCAGGACCGCTTTCCGGGAATTGCGGCCCTGCCCGCCGGGGTCACGGTCGTCGTGGGGACGACGACACCAGGGCTGTTGGAGTACCGATCGACAGGCAACGGGTGGTCTGAGCCGATCCGGCACGATCTGCGTGGCCGGGCGAAGCGTTGACGGCAGGTCGGGCCGGCCTGTTGCTCAGTCCCGCAGGCGACGCTCCAGGATGACCCGATCGGCCTTCGGCCGTGCCACCTCGTCGAACCCCGCGTTCACGAACATGGTGAGTGTGCCGTGGAACAGGTCTGCCGCCGCCGCACCTGGACGGGCGGCGGTGTCGACCGCATAGCCCTCGACGATGCGAGCGCCGTGCTCGAAGGCGAAGTTCGCCGCGGCCTCGGCGAGGGCACGGGCCACGCCTTTGCGTCGGTGCGCGCGCGGAATCACGAAGCACGTGACCGCCCAGATGGTCGGGTCGTCGAAGTCGGGATGCCGCGTGCCAGCCGCGATGATGCGGCTTCGCGGAATCCGCACGAGATTGGGCCGGGGCTCGACCGCGCACCAGCCGACGGGCGTCTCGCCGTCGTAGGCGAGCAAGCCCGGGCCCGAGTCGGATGCCGCCAGCTGGGCCTCGAGGCGTTCGCGAAGCGCCTCGTCGCCGACGCTGCGCCAGTCGGATCCGGGGATCTTGTACCACTGGCACCAGCAGTGCGCGGGGTCGCCGCGAGTACCGAACACGGTCTCGACGTCTTCGAACGGAGCTTCGCCTGCGGGCACGACACGCAGTTCGCTCGCCTGGGCTTCGTCGGTCGGCATGCTTGGCATGGCTTCACGCTAGTCCGCACCCCCGACATGAACAGTCGACGATCGCCATTCGTGAAGTCAGGTAACAGTGTAGTACCATCAGCATATGGTGCATGAGCCCACGGTGCTCGACCGATTGCTCGAGATCAGCGAGCTCTTCCAGAAGGACATGGCAAGGGGCAACGACGACAGCGGGCTCACGCCGGCTCGCGTGCGGCTCCTGTGGGAGCTGGCGCACAGCGGTCCGATGAGCCAGCATGAGCTCGCGACGCGCATGGAGGTCAGCCGGCGAAACATCACCGGCCTCGTCGATGCGCTCGAGGCATCCGGGCACGTCGCGCGGTCGCCGCATCCCAATGATCGGCGGTCGACGATCGTGTCGCTCGCGGCATCCGCTCAGCGCATGATGCGCGGGATGCAGCAGGAGCACGCCGACCTCACGGCCGACCTGCTCGGGGCCGTCGACCCCGTTGATCGGCCGGCGCTCGAGCGAGGCATCGATGCGATCGCCGGTCGCCTCCGCGAGCTGATCGCCGCCGACGAAGCGCGCCGCGCCGAACGCGAAGGGAGAAGGGCGTGAGCGCGTCGGTCGACATCCGCCCCGCGGCATCCGTCTGGCGTCGCGTCGGCGCGTTCCTCAAGCGTGCGCTGCTGCTCGAGCTCAGCATCTACGCGAGCATCGGCCGCTTCATCGCGCGCCGGCCGGCGATACCGCGCGGCGCCGCGGGTTTCAGCTACCACAAGCCCGTGCTCACGGTGCTGATCGTCTTCATCGTGCTGTCGGCGATCGAGATCCCGATCGTGGACCTCATCGTGCACCCGTGGCCGGCCGTGCGCATCCCGTTCCTGATCCTCGGTATCTGGGGCGTGACCTGGATGATCGGCTTCCTTTGCGCGTACCTCATGCGGCCATACACCGTGGGGCCCGACGGCCTCCGGGTGCGCCAGGGCCTCGAGATCGACCTCCCGTTCAGCTGGGACGACATCGCGTCGGTGTCCCGCAACACACGGGTCGACGAGCCCAAGTCGCCCAGGCTCGAAGAGGAGGGCGACTCGCGCACGCTCGTGTTCCGCATGGCCGACGAGACGAACATCGAAGTCGAGCTCGAGCGGCCGACGGCGGTGCGATTGCCCGGGCATGCGCCGAAGGGCGGCGAGCAGACGATCACCGGGCTGCGATTCTGGGTCGACGACCCGCGGGCCTTCATGGACGAGGTGCGCAAGTACCTGTGAGTCCGGATGCCGCGCGGCCGCCTGAGCAGCGGGGGAGAGGACTTCTCCTAGCAGAGAGGGCGATTCCTCGACACGGCGACGGCATCTGCCGGAAACGTATGAGAATCCAGTGCATGCGCCCCCCAGGGCATCCATAGCCCGGATTCTCATACGTTTTCACGTTCGGGTGTGTGACGTCAGAGCCCGGGCAGGTGCCGGATGTTGGATCGCGCCATCGCGACCGCCTCGGCCGCGCCGCCGGTCAACACGATCTTCGACATGGCGAGGGCGAACCCCTTCACCTGCTCGCCGGTGATCGCCGGCGGCAGCGAGAGGGCGCGTGGGTCGGTCACGATGTCGACGAGGGCGGGACCGTCGTGCGCGAAGGCGGCGGCCACCGCGCCACGCAGGTCCCGCGGGTCCTCGACGCGTTCCGAATGGAAGCCGATCGCCTCGCCGATGGCGGCGTAGTCGACGCCGTGCACGTCGACCCCGAAGTCGGGGAAGCCGTCGACGAGCATCTCGAGCTTGACCAGCCCGAGGGTCGAGTTGTTGAACACGAACACCTTGATCGGCAGGTGGTAGGCGACCGCGGTGATGAGCTCTCCCAGCAGCATCGAGAGACCACCGTCGCCGGCGATCGCGACCACCTGGCGTTGGGGGTAGGCGATCTGGGCGCCGAGCGCGTGGGGGACCGCGTTGGCCATCGAGCCGTGGATGAACGATCCGATGATCCGCCGGCGCGCCGTGGGCGTGACGTATCGTGCCTGCCACACGTTGCCCATGCCGGTGTCGGCCGTGAAGACGGCGTCGTCGGCGGCGGCCTCGTCGATGAGCGTGATCGCGTACTCGGGGTGGATGGGCATCGTGGTGTCGACGTCGGTGTAGGTGCCGACGACCGAGTCGAGGAGTTTCTGGTGCTTCTTCAGGGTGCGGTCGAGGAAGGTCGGGCTCTTCTTCGGCTTCACGAGCTCCGACAGCCGCACGAGGGTCGCTCGCACGTCGCCGTGCACCGGGAGCGTGACGCTCGTGCGCCGGCCGAGGTGCCTGGCGTCCGTGTCGACCTGGGCGATGACGACCTTGTCGGCGTCGGGCAGGAACTGCTCGTACGGGAAGTCGGTACCGAGCAGGAGCAGCAGGTCGGCGTCGTGGATACCGGCGTGGGCGGCGCCGTATCCGAGAAGGCCGGTCATGCCGACGTCGAACGGGTTGTCGTACTGGATCCACTGCTTGCCGCGCAGCGAGTGCCCGACCGGGGCCTTCACGAGGTCGGCGAACGCGATCACCTCGTCGTGCGCGCCTTCGACGCCGGCGCCCGCGAAGATCGCCACCGTCCTCGCCGTGTCGATCGCCGAGGCGAGACGCTGCACGTCGCCTTCGCCGGGAACGATGCTCGGCCGCTCGGTGGGAACGAACGGCGGGAATGAGGCGGACGCGTCGAACTCGGCGATATCGCCAGGCATGATGATCACGGCGACGCCCGGCCCCGCGATCGCGTGCCGCATCGCCGAGTTGACCACGCGCGGCGACTGCTCGGCGGTCGCGATCTGCTCGCAGTAGTCGGAGCACGAGATGAACAGACGCTCGGGATGGGTCTCCTGGAAGTAGCCGTTGCCGATCTCCGCACTCGGGATGTCGGTCGCGATCGCGAGCACCGGCGCTTTCGATCGGTGCGCGTCGTAGAGACCGTTGATGAGATGCAGGTTGCCCGGTCCGCTGCTGCCGGCGCAGACCGTGAGCCGACCAGTGAGCTGCGCTTCGGCGGCGGCCATGAACGCTCCGGCCTCCTCGTGGCGCACGTGGATCCAGTCGATGCCGCCCTTCGCCTTGCCACCGCTGCGACGCACGGCGTCGACGATGGGATTCAGCGAGTCGCCGACGATCCCGTAGATGTGATCGACCCCGGCATCGATGAGCTGGGCGACGAGCTGGTCGGCGATCATGCGGGCCATGGTGTTCCCCTCGGTCGACGTGCGCGTTGCCGTCAGTCTGCTCCGGATGCCGCGGGGCGTCGAGGGCTTGCGCTCGCCGGTGGTCGAGTAGGGCCGCGCGAAGCGCGTCTGCCGGTGGTCGAGTAGGCCGCGCGAAGCGGGTCTCTCGGTGGTCGAGTGGGGCCGCGCGAAGCGCGACCCGTATCGAGACCCGTAGCCACTCACCCGTGCACGAGCCGCCGCACAGATGCCGCTATGATGGTCGAGTTGCCTTCCGACGGATCGGATGGCATCGGGCTGTGGCGCAGCTTGGTAGCGCACTTGACTGGGGGTCAAGGGGTCGCAGGTTCAAATCCTGTCAGCCCGACCATGGAGTCTCGGTGAGAAATGGTTTCTTACCGGGGCTTCTGTCGTTCAACGTGAATTCCCATCCGCGGAGGGTCCGAATCCAACCGGACCACCGCTCGCGTTTCGCTCCAGGACAGCTCGGACCGGCAGAGCGCCATGCAGCGGGTCGGGGACAGCTGCTGTGTCACGCCCGCCACGGCGTGCGTCGCCGGCCGCCGCCCCGGCACGTGACGTCGGTACTCGAGGTACTGCTCGCCGTAGGTGTCGGTGAGTGTGGGCTCTTCATACACCTTCACGAAGCCGACGAACGCGGCGAGAAGCGGTAGACGCCGCTCACGACGAGGGTGCGGATGGGGGCGACCGGCACGACGAGACAGCCCCCACCGGCCTGATCGTGCCACCGCCAGCCGGTGATGAGGCGAGCCCGTCAGCCAGCCTCGCGACGGGCGCGGGTGCTCATGACGAAACCCCAGACCAGCAGGAGCACGCCGATCCCGGTGAGCACCGCCGAGCCGATGATGAGCCCAGACTGGAGCAGGCCGTCCGCCGTCCCCTCGCCCTCGGCGGGGGTGTTGCGCGGCATGAACGCGTAGATCGCGACGCCGATCAGGCCGACCAGTGTCAGTGCTGCGCCCAGGCCGAAGAAGAGTCCGCGTCGCGCCGGAGTGGTTCGGATCTCCTCGCCGGTCTCGCTCACCGGGCGAGGGTCATGTGGGCGTGAATCGTGTCGGTCCATGCCCCGAACGTATGCCGGGCAGTCTGGGAAGGCGACGGGCTTGACTTGGTCCGCGAGCCGTGTACGACCCCGCTCATCACCGCATTCGCCGAGCGCGCATCAGCGCGCCGGGTCGTCGCCGCGCGACCAGGCGATCGCGATGAGCCGGCGCAGCACGTCGAGGTCGATGTCGTCGAGCTTCTTCACGTACACGCACCCGGCGCCCTCGGTGTATCTCCCGAGCGAGGGGAGGAGGGCCGCACCCTCGGGAAGGTCCTTGATGCCGTAGATCGAGAGCTGTGCCTTGCGCGGCGAGAATCCGGTCTTGGGCCAATTGCCCTGATTGCGGGGATTCGCGGGCGAGACGTAGCGATAGCTCCCGTATCCCACGATCGACGGGCCCCACATGACGGGTTCGGTGCCGGTCACGTCGCGGAAGATCTCGGCGAGTGCCTTGCCGTCGTCGCGGCGTCGCGCAGGCGTCGCTGCGTCGAGGAAGTCTTCGACGGAGGCATCCGTCGGCTGGGTCTTGTTCTCGGCCATGGCACCCATTGTCGCGCTTGCGCTCACGTGACGCATCGGTCCGACAGCGCATACCTCAGGAGCACCATGTCGCCGACCCGCCGGTTCTCTGCGAGGACCGCGTGCCGATCGGGCGTCCACGGGAACGTGCCCTCGCCGATCAACCGGGGGGCTCGCCGGTCGCCGACGAAGAACGGGGCGATGGCGAGTTGCAGCTCATCGACGAGCTCGGACGTGAGGAACTGCGTGATCATCGTGCCGCCCCCTTCGACGAGGAGCGTACGAACGCCGCGGTCGCCGAGTTCGCTGACGACGTCGGCCATGCTGACCTCGTCGCCCAATGCGACGACGGTCGCGAGTTCACCGAGGCGGTCACGGATGCCGGGGGCCACCGATCTCGGACAGTACACGAGTCTCGGCGTGCTTCCCGAGGTGAAGAACTGCGACCGCGGATCGAGGTCACCCGTCGCGGTCACGGTGACCTTCAACGGCGACGGCGACAGGCCTTCGGCTTCGCGCCTGATCCGTCGCTCCTCGCTGCGCACGAGCAGCCTCGGATTGTCGAGGCGCACGGTGCGTGCGCCGACCAGGATGGCATCGCTGCGCGACCGCACCTCGTCGACCCGGTCGAAATCCGCCTCGTTCGAGAGCGCGAGACGCGGTGGGAACGCCGTGTCGAGGTACCCGTCGATGGACATGGCGGCGCTGAGGATGACGTAGGGCCTGTCGATCAAGATTCCACTCCTCGGTGAGCGCTGGCGAGAACCACGGCAGGTGCTGGTGCGGGGGTTCGAGCCCGGCGAAGAGCGTACATCACTGCGACGAGAAGACCGGGCGCAACGGCGATCATCGCGAGAACGCCGAAGAGGGCGGATGCCGCGACGCCCGTCGAGGCATTGAGCCCGGCGATGGCGAAGATCCAGCCGGCGACGCCCTCTCGCGGACCCCATCCGCCGATGTTCAACGGGATCGACCCGGCGATCAGGATCACCAGCGCGAGTGCGGTGAGGTGGAGTGGTGGCACGCTCGCCCCGACCGCCACGACCGCGACACCGAGGATCGCGACGTGGCATCCCACGACGACCGTCGACGCGACGACGACGCGCACCAGCGCACCCGGGGATCCGATGCCTACCCGGAGCTCGCCGAGCTCCCATCGCACCGCTCGCCTCGCACGAGCGCTCACGGCGACGATGGCGAGCGCGGGCAGGACGAGCACCGCGAAGGAGACGGCGAGGACCGGGAGCAGGAACCCGCCGAGCTCCAGGCCCGACCACGCGAGGACGATGACCGCGAGGGTGATCTGCACCACCTGCCCCGCGGAGCGCTCGATGACGACGGCACGAGCCGCCCGGGCCACGTTGCCCACGCTCCGGCCCTGCGTGACCGCGCGCTGGAGGTCACCGATCACCCCGCCGGGAAGGACGGAGTTGACGAACTGCGATCGGTAATACAGGGCGACGGCCTCGGGGAAGCGGAGCCCCACGCCGAGCCGCTTCGCGATGACGCTCCACCGCCAGGCCGCGGCGACCGTGGCGACGAACGCGAGCGCGAAGCCCACCGCGATCACGCGCAGGTCGATGCTGAACAGCCCGTGCAGGAACGGCTCCGATCCCACGTGGGCGACGACCGCGACCAGGATGCCGAGGCCGATGACGGAACGTGCGATGAGGCGGACCCACCTCGACGACAGGACCGCGGGCGCGCGGGCGCTGGCCGACGGAAGCATCAGGGCCACGCCAGCAGGTCGGTGTGCGCGACGGTGACGGCGAGCGCGCTTCGACGCATCTGCGTCGAACGTGTGGCGCGGTACTGTGCACCTTCGACCTCGAGATCGGGGCGCTCCTCGAGTGCCGCATCCCACCATCCGTCGAACCACTGCTCGACCAAGAGCGGGTCGTGCCCGCCCAGCCGCCAGAGGGTGGTGACCGCCCGAACGTGCCATCCCGCCTCGAGGAACAGGCGCTGCGCGAGGGCGGCGCCCGCGGGTCCCATGAGCCGGCGGCCACCCACCAGGCGCTCCTGGTGGGCGTTGAAGGCGGCGGCGAAGGCGTCATCGCGAGGATCCGGTGGGTCGAGTCGCACCTTCCCGGTGACGCTCAGGGTCAGCAGAACCGGGGATCCGACGGTGACGCAGGCGCGGGCGACGGTGCCCAGCTCGTCGGACGTCAGGACGTCGAGCACGGCGGACGCGGTCACGAGCGAAGCACCCTCGAGATCGTCGGGATCGAGCTGTGCGAGCTCTCCGGAGCGGGTATGGACCGACACCGGTCGCCCGCGACGATCGACCGGGACGGCGCCGTTCGCCGCACAGTCGACGAGCGACGGGTTCCAGTCATGCAGGACCCAGGTCTGCGGGCCGGGCAGCAGCGGTGCCAGCCAGCGCATCATCGAGCCGGTTCCGCTGCCCAGATCGTGGATCACGATCGGACCCGATCGAAGCCTTCGAGCGGCTGCGCGCGCGAGTTCCCGGGACCGGGCGCGCGCGTCCTCGGCTTCGCGAAGCGCCAGCCAGTCACTGCTGACCTCGATGATCTCGCTCATCCGGCACCCCGCCCTTCGGATCCGATGACGTCGATCGCGGGGACCTCGCTGAGCACGCCGGCCGCGATGGCCGCGGCGTCGTCCCAGGTTCTCGTCACCCTGCGCGAACGCAGCGCCGTGGACGCGAGCCCGGCACGCCACTCGCGGTCCTCCAGCCAGCGGCGCAGGACCGCCCGCAGTGCGACGGGATCGTCGGGCGGAATGAGGATGCCGGCCGCGTTCCCTGCGATCGCCTCCGGCACGCCACCCACGTTGGCTGCCACAACCGGGATGCCCCGAGCGAGCGCCTCGGCGATGACCATGCCGTAGCTCTCCACGCGGGATGACGCCACCACGAGGTCGGCGGCGCGATACACGTCGGCGAGTCGTCGACCCGTGCGCACTCCCGTGACCTTGACTCGCTCACCGAGTCCCGTGGATCCGATCGCCGCCAGCATCTCCATCGCGAAGTCGTGGTCTGCGTCGAGCGAGCCCACGATCGTGCAGGTCCAGTCAGGCAGGTCGGTCAGACCCGCCAGCGCCCGGACGAGCACATCCTGTCCCTTGTGCGGGGTGACCGCGCCGACGCAGACGAGGTGGCCGCCCGACTCCGATCCGGTCGCCGCCGGAGCCGGGTCGGCGCCCGGACGAGCGACGGCCGTCCGATCGGGCTCCGCCAGTCCACGTGCCACGAGTTCGGCTCGTGTCCACTCGCTGGTGGCGATCACGCGTCGCGCGGCACGGAGGGCCTCGCGCTCGCGCCCGGCCGTTTCGGCTTCGCCGAGCGGCCCGGGCAGCGCGCTCGCGACCATGTGCGCCAGCACCACGATCCGAAGGCGTGCCGAGTTCGCCTCCAGCGCCTCGGATGCCGCGACGGCGACCAATCCGTCGATCAGGACGAGCCCCTCCCGCGGAAGCGCGGACATCACGCGGGCGGCATCCGCCACGTTGCCGGATGCAACCGGGATCACGCGCACGAGGAGACCTCGCGCTCGCAGCGCTTCAGCGAGGCGCCGGTCGTAGACGTTTCCGCCGCTGACGCGCACATCGTCGTCGATGCCCTCGGGGACGATGAAGTGCACGGTCGTGTCGATCATGCGGTTCACAGGCGCCGTTCGTAGCTCGCCCAGGCGATATGGGATTCGTGGAGGGTGACCTCGATCGACGAGAGCCTCCCGCCCGCCGATCCGAGTCGTCCGTCCGCGGCGCGTTCGGCGAGGCGATCGGCGATGACCTGGCACAGGCGTTCGGTCGTCGTGTTCATCCCGGCGAATTCGGGTTCGTCGTCGAGGTTGCGATACGTCAGCGAAGCGGTGATCTCGGCAAGCATCTCGGATGCTCGTCCGATGTCGATGACGACGCCATCGGCGTCGAGGTCGTCGGCACGGAACGACGCGTCGACGATGAAGGTCGCTCCGTGCAGGCGCTGCGCGGGGCCGAAGGTCTCTCCTGAGAAGCTGTGGGCGACCATCATGTGGTCTCGCACGGTCACGGTGAAGGTCACGGGGCATCCGTCCAATCGATCGTGTGGCAGAGCGTCGTACTCCGCCCGTCGGCGAGCCCCGCCATGACGGCGGGGAGTTCGGTCCACGGGGAGTCGCCCGTGAGCAGGACGTCGAAGACCGCATCCTGCAGCAGCTCCAGCGCGAGCATCATGCGGTCGCGCGTCGATCGTGTGGCCCGCCGATGTCGGGACACGGCACCGACCTGGCTCGATCGGATCGTCAGCCGGCGCGAGTGGAAGTCGGCACCGAGTGCGAGCGTGACGGGTCGATCGCCGTACCAGCTGGCTTCGATCACCTCGCCGTCGGTCACGACGCAGTCGAGGGCGAGCTGCAGTCCGGCCTCCGAGCCGCTGGTGTTGATCACCAGGTCCCGATCACGCGGTGAATCCGCTGGTTCGGCGAAGCGGACGCCCAGTCGATCCGCGATGGAGCGACGCGACGCATCCACGTCGACCAGCACCACGTCGACGCCGGGGATGCCGCGGGCGAGTCGTGCGACGCAGCATCCGATCATGCCGGCGCCCACGACCGTGACGCGGTCGCCGATCAGGGGGGCCGCGTCCCACAGCACGTTCACCGCCGTCTCGACGGCGCCGGCGAGGACCGCACGACGAGCCGGCACATCGCGCGGCACGGGGACCACGGCGTCGGCGGGAACGACGAAGACGGACTGGTGGGGGAAGAGCGTGAAGACCGTTTGCCCGCGCAGGGCCTCGGACCCCTGCTCGACGACGCCGACGTTGAGGTAGCCGTACTTCACCGGCCCCGGGAAGTCGCCCTCCTGGAACGGGGCGCGCATCCGTTCGTGCTCGCTGACCGGCACGCGCCCCAGGAAGACGGAGGTCTCGGTGCCGCGGCTGATGCCGGTGTACCTGCTGCGCACGAGCACCTCACCCTCGCCTGGATCGACGATCGACTGGCGGCGCAGGCCCCCCACGCCCGGCTCGTCGATCCAGAAGGCCACGGACTCACGCAACCGTACGTCTCCCTCCGTGAACCATCGGACGATCTCCCTCGTAATTATGAATATGCTCGGTGAGATACGCCGGAACAAGGACATGTGATGGCGAGCGACGAGGTTCGGCTCGCGCCGATCGGGTGGGCGGCGGTCGGTGTGGCCGGTGTCACGGCCATCTGGGCCGTCGACGAGCTGCCGGCGATCGGTTGGTTCGCCGCGCTGGCGTACCTGACGGCGAGCAGTGCACTCCTGCTCGCAGCGCTGGGACGGCGCCGCTTCGAGCGCTTCGGCTGGGCGAACGCCGTCACGTCGGCGAGGTCGGCACTGGTTGCCATGATCACCGGATTGGTGGTCGCCTCCTTCGTCGAGCCGATCTCCGTACCGCTCCTGATCGGCCTGGTGATCCCGGCCCTGACCCTGGATGCCGTGGACGGGTGGGTCGCGCGTCGCACCGGAACCACCACCGAACTCGGCGCCCGGTTCGACATGGAGGTCGATGCGTTCCTCCTCCTGGTGCTCAGCGTGTACGTGGCACCACGCCTCGGACCGTGGGTCCTGGCCATCGGGCTGATGCGGTACGTCTTCGTCGCCGCCGGATGGTTCCTTCCCTGGATGCGCCTCCCGCTTCCACCCCGGTACTGGCGCAAGGTCGTCACCGCGGCCCAGGGGATCGCGTTGACCGTCGCGGCATCCGGCCTCGTGCCCCGACTCGCCGGCCTGCTCGTGGCGGTCGCACTGGCCCTGCTCGTCGAGTCGTTCGGCCGGGACGTGACGTGGCTGGCGCTTCGACGATCCGCGATCATGCCGTCTGCGGAGTTCGGACCACGATCACCGTGGCGATGAGGAGCACCACGACGCCGATGGACTCGATGACGACCGTCTCGGGGACGAGGGTGAAGTCCCAGGTCTCCCTGATGCCGAAGAACCCGACGGTCAGCGCGAGAATGAGGGCCAAGAGGGTCGCGATGACGAACAGCAGGCTCAGCACGGCGGTGATGCTCAGGAGCCGGCCGCGAAGGAACAGCATCCCGAGCGCCAGCACGAGGCCGGCGATGGCGTTCAGGACGAAGAGCACGCCGAGCAGGCCGCCGACGCCCACGAAGACGAGGTACAGGTGAATCCCGCCGACGGCGAGCAGCACGATCGCGCTGACGATCCGCGTGATCCACAGGACGGTCGTGGTGTTCCGAGTCGTCGTGGCAGCCGTGTTTCCAGTCATGGTCATCCCCGCTTCCGATCGGCGCCTCCCGCGGAGGCGCTACGGATGACACGAGACAGCGGGGGAAACGGTTCACGCGGATGGAGCCGACCGGTGCGCGGCAGGGCTTCGCTCGTGGTCGCCATCCTGCTCCTGATCGTGGCGCCGCTGATCCCAGGCGCGCTCGCCCTCGGCTCACCGGCAGCGTTGATCGGGCTCCCGGCCGAGTCGATCATCGCGCTGGCCGTGCTCTGCCTGCTTCCCTGGCGTCTCGCGCGCGGTTTCGTCGCGTTCGGCTTCGCGCTCCTCATCGTCGTCGCGATCGTGCTCGCTGCGGTCGACGCGGGCTACCGGTCGGTGCTCGACATCCCCTTCGATCCGCTCGACTGGCAGCAGTTGGGCGACGCACTGGGGGTCGTTCGAAGCTCCATCGGCGGTGCCGTCGCCAACGGGCTCGTCGTGCTCCTCGCGGTCGCTGCTGTCACATCCATGGCGGCGCTCACGTGGGCCGCGCTCCGAACGGCCGCCGCCGTCGGGCCCCACAGGAATGGATCACTCGTCATCACGTCGGTCACCGCAACGTGGCTCGTGGCCGCGCTGACGGGATCGCACGTCGCCGCCGGCCAACCGACCGCCGCGTCGGCCTCCGTCGGGGCCGTCAGCACCTCGGTCGATCACGCGGCCGAGGGGCTCGCGGCCCAGGCCCAACTGTCCGAGCAGATCGCGACGGACCCGTTCCGTGACACGTCTCCTTCGCAGCTCCTGCGCTCGCTGAAGGGCAAGGACGTCGTCTTCGCGTTCATCGAGAGCTATGGCGAGGTGGCGGTGCAGGGATCCGGCATCTCCGCGGGGGTGCGACAGGCGCTGCGAGAGGGCGAGGCCCGACTGCGCGCCGACGGCTTCGCGTCGCAGAGCGCCTTCCTCACGTCCCCGACCTTCGGCGGCCTGAGCTGGCTCGCGCACTCGACCTTCCAGACGGGACTGTGGATCGATCGGCAGTCGCTCTACAGCAAGGTCATCCGCAGCGATCGGTTCACGCTCAGCAGGGCATTCGGAACGGGCGGATGGCGCACGGTCGGTGTCATTCCCTCGAACACCGAACCCTGGCCGTTCGGTGCCTCCTTCTACCACTGGGATGCGCTGCTCGACGCGAGCAACGTGGGCTATCGGGGCCCGTCCTTCGGGTATGCGCGGATCCCCGACCAGTACACCTGGAAGTACTTCGCCGACCACGAGCTCGGCCGGCACGAGCAGCCCATCATGGCCGAGCTCGACCTGGTCTCCTCGCACACCCCATGGGCGCCCCTCCCCGAGCTCCTGCCCTGGTCGGACGTGGGCGACGGTTCCGTGTTCGCGGCGCAGACCGCGCAAGGACCGTCGGCGACCGAGGTGTGGCAGGACCCGGATCGGATACGGCAGGCATACGCCCGATCCATCCGGTACTCGCTCGAGGCGATGTTCGCATTCCTGCACGACGTCGAGGACCCGGATCTCGTGCTCGTGGTGCTCGGCGACCACCAACCCGCGACCATCGTCAGCGGCGAGGGCGCCAGCCGCGACGTCCCGATCAGCATCATCGCCAAGGATCCGGCCGTCTTCGAGAGGATCGAGGGATGGAAGTGGCAGGAGGGCATGCTTCCGTCAGCCGAGGCGCCCAACTGGCCCATGAGCGCGTTCCGCGATCGATTCCTCGAGGCCTTCAGCGCGGATCCCGGCGTCGAAGCTCGATGAGACGGACTCGCGGGGTTGGCGTGTCGCGGGATTCGAACGTATGTTCGAGACGTGGTGAAGTGGCATCCGATTCTCGCCGCGCACGAGCCGACCGCCGGCCGGTGGGAGCTCCGCGACCAGTTCGGCCGCTGCTACGGGGTCGTCGAGATCGTCCGACGAGGCGACGAGGTCGGCTACCGGGCCGACGACGGAGCGGGGGCACTCATCGGGTACTTCACGGCACTGCGTACCGCCTGCCAGGAGGTGCACCTGCGGTTCGTCCGAAGCCATGGTCCGGCGCCGTACGCCGGTTACCCCGACTTCCGCCGTCCGACCCGGTGAGGTGGCGTCAGGGCGACGGTGAGCGGCGAGCGGGTGATCAGCGCCTGCGGCCGAAGAGGAAGTACGAGATGGGGCCGATGAAGTTCACCGCGATGATCACGGCCCACAGCGGCTTCGGCCCCCGGACCTGCTCGGCCGGGCGACGTGCGAGGTTGGTCCACGCGATGGCGGCGAGCGTCAACTGAATGGATGCCGCGACGATCGATCCGGTCTTCTGCTGCGTGGTGAGATCGTTCCAGCTCTTCGGCTTCTTCTCCATGTCGGGCCTCCTTCGTCGACGGTGTCGCGGGACCGTGCGGCCTCGGTGCAACCCTAGCCCTGCGGCATCCGGCCGCCTAGCGATCGCCGGCGACCTGCGCGGCGCGCAACGCTGGGGGAGAATGCCCGAATGGGGTTCACGCGCGCCGAGCTGGAGTCGTACCGGGGCGCCGGCGTCGACGACCTCATGCCCGAGCACCCGAAGCTGGTGTTCGTGGGCATCAATCCCGGTCTCTGGACGGCCGCGACCGGCACGCACTTCGCCCACCCGGGGAACCGGTTCTATCCGGCGCTCGCCGCGGCGGGAATCATCCCGCGCCTGCCCGACTTCTCCGACGGGCTCACCGACGTCGACCGCCGGATGTTCCTCGACTCGGGCATCGGCATCTCCAACCTCGTGCGCAGGGCGACCGCACGGGCCGACGAACTCGACCGCGACGAGTTGCGGACGGGTGCTGCGCGTCTCGCCGACGACGCCGAACGCTGGGGTGCTCCCGTGGTCGCCATCGTGGGCCTCACCGCCTACCGACAGGGGTTCGATCGGCCGAAGGCACGTGCCGGGTTGCAGAGTGAGTCGATCGGCGGCGCGCAGCTCTGGGTGGTGCCGAACCCGAGCGGCCTGAATGCCCACGCGTCGGTCGCCGACCTCGCCCGCGCGTACGCCGGGCCGGCGCACGCGGCGGGAATCATCACGAGCGACCTGGCGTAGCGTCGAGTCATGCGTGCCGCCTCCGCCGACCCTCGCGCCGAGCTCGTTTCGCTGTGCGAGCGCGGGCTCGAGTGGTTGTCCGACGTCCCGCGATCGGTGCTCGCCGCTCCGTCGTTGCGCCCGGCGGCCGTGCTGGTGCTGTTCGGCGTGCTCGACTCCGTGCCGGCTCGCGCGGACGGTCCGGTCGCACGTGATCTCGACGTGCTGCTGCTGCGCCGAGCAGCGACGCTCGCCAGCCACGCCGGGCAGATCGCGTTCCCCGGCGGCCGGCTCGAGGCATCCGACACCGGACCGGTCGCCGCCGCGCTGCGGGAGGCTGCCGAGGAGACGGGGCTCGACCCCGAGGGGATCGAGCCGCTGGGAACGCTGCCGCCCATGCCCGTGCCCGTGAGCCGGCATCTCGTCACGCCGGTTCCCGCGTGGTGGTCCAGGCCGACCGAGGTCGCCGCCGTCGACCACGACGAGTCGGTCGACGTGTTCAGGGTGCCCGTCGCCGACCTGCTCGATCCGGCCAACCGGGGGAACACCGAGGGCACGTACGAGGGGCGCAAGTACCGCTCGCCGGCGTTCCTGGTCGACGGCCGGGTGGTCTGGGGTGTCACAGCGCTCGTGCTCTCGCGCATGTTCGACGAGCTCGGCTGGGCCGAGCCATGGGATCCCGACCGCATCATCGAGCGCGACGACCTCGGACTGTAGGGGCCGGATGCCGCGCGGCCGGCCTCCACCGGAATCCGCTGTGCAGTTCTCCGTCGGTCATGTCGTCGTTCACCCTTCGCGGAGGGCGCCCGGCAGCACGAGCAGGCCGCGGAGCGGGTGGTCGTGCCATCCTGAATCGAGGAGGCACCCAGAGGAGGCACTCGATGGAGCAACTCGAGGTCGACGTCCTGGTCATCGGCTGGGGCAAGGCCGGCAAGACGCTGGCCGGCGCACTCGGTCGGGAGGGGCGAACGGTCGCCATGGTGGAGCGTTCGGCCGACATGTACGGCGGCACGTGCATCAATGTCGCGTGCGTGCCGACGAAAGACCTCGTGCACAGCGCCGCGGAGCGACGACCCGAAGACAACGCCCAGCAGTGGTTCACGCAGGCCGTCGCCGGCCGTGATGCGCTCATCGACAAGCTGCGCGCACGCAACCACTTGATGCTCGCCGAGATCGACACCGTCACCCTCGTCGATGGAGTCGCGCGCTTCGTCGGCCCGCACGAGGTCGAGGTGGCGGCGGGCCCCGATCGGCTGCGGATCCATGCCGAGTCGATCGTGATCAACACCGGTACGGTGCCGGCCACGCCCGACATCGACGGCCTCGCGACGAGCGCACGCGTCTACGACTCCACATCCATCCAGCACGTCGACCCGTTCCCACGGCGTCTCGTCATCGTCGGCGGCGGTTACGTCGGGCTCGAGTTCGCCGGCATGTTCGCGAAGTTCGGCTCGAGCGTCACCGTCGTGGATCATCACGCCGAGCTCATGCCGCGCGAGGACCGCGACGTCGCTGACGCGGTGCGGGCGCTGCTCCAGGCATCCGGCGTCGAGTTCATCATGGATTCCGCTGCCGAGCGCATCACCGATACCGACGAGTCCGTCGTCGTCGGCGTGCGTGCGGCCGGATCGACGCGCGACGTCACCGCCGACGCGGTGCTCATCGCCACCGGACGCCGGCCGGTGACCGCCGATCTCGGTCTCGATGCCGCCGGCGTCGTCGTCGACGATCGCGGCTACATCACCGTCGACGATCGGCTGCGTACGTCGGTGCCCGGCGTGTACGCGGTCGGCGACGTGAACGGCGGCCCGCAGTTCACCCCTGTGTCCCTCGACGACTACCGGATCGTGCTCGACCAATTCCTGGACTCGGGTTGGCGCTCGACCGCTGATCGCGTCGCCGTGCCGAGCACGGTCTTCCTCACGCCGCCGCTCGCACGGGTTGGTCTCAACGAGACGCAGGCGCGACCCAGCGGGCGCGACGTGCTGGTGGCCGTGAAGAACGTCGCCGACATCGCGGCGATGCCGCGGCCGAAGATCCTCGGAGACGCACGGCCTGATCAAGGTCGTCGTGGATCCCGACACCGACCTCGTGCTCGGCGCGACGGTGTTCAGCGTCGACGCGCAGGAGGTCATCAATCTCATCGCGCTGGCGATGCGGGCGGGCGTCACGGCGAGCATGCTGCGCGACGGCATCTGGACGCACCCGTCGAGCACCGAGGCGCTGAACGAGGTGCTGGCGGGGCTCGCGTCCACCGCTCCCGTCGCGTGATCGCCCGGCGCCGCCGCGGCTCGACGGCGGGCCCCGTAGACATTCGTCGCGCGGAAGGGCCGACCGCGCGGTCCCCCGACGCGCGACCGGCCCCGTACCGCTAGGCCTTCTGCAGCGCCTTGGCCTTCAGCGTGTCGAACTCGGCCTGGGTGATGGTGCCGGCGTCGAGCAGCTGCTTGCCCTTCTCGATCTCCGCGGATGCCGAGGATCCGCCGGCGACGCTGCGGATGTAGTCGGCGCTGTCGGCCTGTGCTCGGCTGACCTCGGCGGCACGACGCTCGGCCATGCCCGAACCGCGCGCGATCAGGTAGACGAACGCGGCCAGGAACGGCAGGAAGACGAGGAAGATGATCCAGAGCGCCTTGCCCCACCCGTTCAGCGTGTGGTCGCGGAAGATGTCGATGATCACGGTGATGAAGATCCAGATGCAGGCCACGAGCACGTAGAACCAGAAGAGCCAGACGAAGAAGTCCCAGAGATTCATGTCGCGGCCTTTCGCCTCGAGCACGGTCGACGACCGGCTTCTGCCGGGAACGTACTCCCGCGGCATCCGCCGTCGCATCACGCAGATCGGATGAATCGCGCCGAATCACCCCATCTGCATGATGCGGGCGAGCGCAGCACGGGGTGTGCTTGCGCGTAGCCTTGCCCGACGTCGAAGGAGGGCTGTCGTGGACTACACGGAACGCCTGCGTCGACTGGCCATCAACGACGAGCGTCTCGTGGATGACGACCTCGGCGACCTCGGCGCGCGGTTCGACAACCTCGATCCGAAGACGCTGGCACTGGCCCGGGTCGCGGCCCTCGTCGCGGTCGGCGGCCCGGAGCCGTCGTTCGGTTCGCAGGCGGATGCCGCGGTGAGCGCCGGCGCGACGCCCGACGAGATCGTCGACGTGCTGATCGGGATCATCGCCGTGGTCGGCGTTCCCCTCGTCGTCGCGGCGGCGCCGAAGGTCGCGATGGCCCTCGGCCTCGACGTGGACGAGGTGCGCGGCGGAACGGGCGCGCATCCCGATTAGACGCCAGGCGCATCAGGATCCGAGGAGGCCGACCTCCATCGCGCGCTCGACGGCCTCGCTGCGTGATGACACCCCGAGCTTTCGGTAGATCGAACCGACCTCCGAGCTCACGGTGTTGCGCGAGACGAACAGCCGCTCGCCGATCTCGCGGATCGACAGGTGGGTCTGCAGGTAGGGGAGCAGCCGCAACTCGGCTGGAGTGAGCGGCGCGTGCCCCGCGGGTGCCTCGTGATCGATCGATGCCACCAGCTCACGGAAGTCGGAGACCTCGTCCACGAGGGAGCCGAGCTCGGGTCGATGCGCGAAGATGTCGTCGATCTCGCGCAGGAGGTGGCGGGCGCCGGCCTGGTCGTTCAGTGCCCAAGACAACCTGGCGAGCTGCAGGCGCACCCGTACGGCGAGGAAGGGGATGGCGTAGGTGCATGCCGGTCGGGCCCGCATCGCCTGGGTGACTCGACGGCGCGCCTCGCTCAGTTCGCCGCGGTGCAGGGCGAGCCGGGCCGCCTGGGTGAACGCCAGCACCGCGGTGGAGTAGTCGTGCATGCGGAATCGGTCGATGGCGGCGAGCGCCGTCGTCAGATGGTCGGCGGCCTCGTCCCAACGTCCCTGATCCATGGCCAGCACCGCCAGTTCCGACTCGCTCACCACCAGGACGTCGAAGTTGTCCCGTGCGGCTGCCATCGACGTGCACTCGCTGAACGCGACTTCCGCCGCGGACCACTCGCCGGCCAGCAGGTGCATCTCACCGAGGAGTGCCATCGCCTGGTCGCGCCACGGACTCCACGTCGGTTCTGATGCCACCGCGAACGCGGCATCCGCCATCCCGGGCCGGGGGCCGGCCGCGCACATCATCGCCCGGAGCATCGCGCGCGACGACTCGAACGATGCCGTGCCATCATCGGGCGCCTCATCGTACGACGCGGCGTCGACCAGGGCGAGCCACCGTTCCGCCTCGGTGACCTGGCCCGACAGCGCGCAGATCCATCCCGCCAGCACCGCGAGCGGAGGATACGCCTCGATCGCGGGGACGCCGAGCCCGGCGAACCAGCGTCGCACCGTCGTGAGCTGCCCGGACTGGTAGGTCGCGAGCGCGAGGCTCGCCACCAGGTGGGTCGCCCTTGCCCGCTCGGCCGGGATGTCGATGAGGTGCTCGAGGGCCATCGCCGGCGATCCGTTCCGCTCGAACCAGTCGGCGGCGCGGACGTGGAGGGCGGCGACCGCGTCGGGCTCGACACGGTGGAGTTCGCCGAGGAGGAACTCGCGGAAGAGCGCGTGGTAGCGGAACCACTCGCGTCGTCGATCGAGGGGGAACAGGAACACGTCGGATTGCTCGAGGCTGCGCAACACGGCGCGAGCGTCGCCGTCGTCGAGCACCGCGTCGCTGAGCGGCGCGGAGAATCGTTCGAGCACCGCGGTGCGACGCAGGAATCGCTGCTCATGCTCCGAGAGCCTCGTCAGCGACTCGCGATAGAGGTAATCGGCCACGAACCGGTCGTCACCCGAGACCGCCAACGCATCCCCTTGGCTGTCGCGAGTGATCGCGGCGGCGAGCCGGAGACCAACCGGCCAGCCCTCAGTGCGCTCGACCACCGCGACCGCGTCGCGATCGCTGAGGGGCACCTCGGCTGCGGCGAAGATCATCGCAGCGCCGTCGGCGTCGAGGGCGAGTTCTGCGGCGGTGATCTCGTACACGTCGCTCTCGGCCCGGAACCGGGGCACGTGCGGCTGCTCGCCACGGCTCGCCGACGCGACCTGCGACCCGTGCGGAATCCCCGCGAGGACCACACCGAGCACGTCGTGGCACGCGGGCGAACGCACCTCGTGGAGGTCGTCGAGCATGAGCACGAACGGATCCGGCGTGGCCCGCAGCGCGGATGCGAGCAGCGGCGCGGCACGCCCGAGGGCGGAGACGCCGCGACCGCGCACGTCATCGGCCAGGCGTTCCATGCCGGGAGCGGTGTCGGCGAATGCCGAGGCGAGCAAGGCGAGGAGCACGGCCGGATCGTCGTCGAACCGGTCGAGCGACACCCACGCCACACGGCGCTCCTCGGCGCGCGCCCACTCCGCGAGCAGGGTCGTCTTGCCGTACCCGGCAGGCGCTGCGACGCTCACCACGCGGCATCCGCTCGCCCGCGCAGCACGGATCAGCGGGGCACGGCTCACCGAGCCTCGGGACGGCGCATCCGGCACCGAGAACTTCGCGTCGAGCAGCACTTGATGGAGCTCGACCTCCGGCGCGACCGGCGCCGGAGCTTCCTCGACCACGCTCGAAGCCTAGTGATGGGCTCCCTTGCCGACAAGGAACCGCGCCACGCGGTACGGTTGAGGATGGCTCACGATCTCGTGCCCGACACGTGGGAGCAGGGACCGGCGTACGAACGATACGTCGGTCGGTGGAGCCGCCGAGTCGCACCACGGTTCCTCGAGTGGCTGCGGGTGCCCGGCGATCTGCGCTGGCTCGACGTCGGGTGCGGTACCGGCGCCCTCTGTGCGGCCATCCTCGATACCTGCGCACCGGCCTCGGTCGACGGGGTCGAACCATCCGAGGGGTTCCTCGAGGCAGCCGTCACGGCCCTCGGGAGTCGAGTGACCTTCCATCGAGCGGATGCCTCGGCGCTGCCCTTCGACGATGCATCGATGGACGTCGTGGTGTCGGGGCTCGTGCTGAACTTCGTGCCAGATCTCGACGCCGTCCTGGCCGAGATGTCACGCGTGGCCGTCGACGGTGGCGTCGTCGCCGCGTACGTCTGGGACTACGCCGAACGCATGGAGCTGATGACCTGGTTCTGGCGGGTCGCGACCGACCTCGACCCGGCCGCTCGGGCGCTCGACGAAGGGCGGCGCTTCCACGACTTCACCCCCGAGGCCCTGGCCTGGCGGTTCGCAAGCGCCGGCCTGGTCGACGTCGAAGAAGGGTCGGTGGAGGTGGCCACTCGGTTCGCCGACTTCGACGACTACTGGCGCCCGTTCCTCGGTGGTCAGGGCGTCGCTCCCGCCTACGCCATGTCACTCGACGAGCCGGCCCGCGATCGGCTGCGGGAGCGGCTGCGCACCACACTGCCGACGGGCCGCGACGGCTCGATCGACCTCGTCGCGCGGGCGTGGACGGTACGGGGACTCGTGAACCGGTGAGCGAGAACAGCGGCGGGCCGGGGCCCGCCGCTGCCGCATCCGCTAGGAGACCGTCTCGGTGTCGCGCTTGGGCAGCTTCCAACCCGGCCGCACGTAGTGGCACGTGTAGCCGTTCGGATACCGCTCCAGGTAGTCCTGGTGCTCCGGCTCCGCCTCCCAGAAGGGCCCGGCGGGGGAGACCTCGGTCGTCGCGGGTCCGGGCCAGAGGCCCGAGGCATCCACGTCGGCGATCGTCTCGTACGCCGTGACCTCCTGCTCGGGCGTGGTCGGGAAGATCGCCGAACGGTAGCTCAGACCGATGTCGTTGCCCTGGCGGTTCCTCGTCGACGGGTCGTGGATCTGGAAGAAGAACTCCAGCAGGTCGCGGTACGACACCGTCGACGGATCGAACACGATCTCGATCGCCTCGGCGTGCGTGCCGTGGTTGCGGTACGTCGCGTTCGGAACGTCGCCGCCGGTGTACCCGACGCGCGTGTCGATCACGCCCGGACGCTTGCGGATGAGGTCCTCCATGCCCCAGAAACATCCGCCGGCGAGCACGGCGGTCTCGGTCCCGGGGATCGTGGTGATGGCACCGGGGGTCGTCATGACGCATCCTCCTTCTCGGATGTCGCGGACGCGGCATCCGTGGTCGTGAACAGTGAGCGGTACTGCCCGTACCCCTGCTCCTCGAGCTCGGCGAGCGGGACGAACCTCAGTGCGGCCGAGTTCATGCAGTAGCGAAGGCCGCCGGCCTCGACGGGGCCGTCGTCGAAGACATGCCCGAGGTGGCTGTCGGCGCCCGACGAGCGCACCTCGACGCGCTTCATGAACAGCGAGCGATCGACCTTCTCAGTGACGGCGTCGGCCTCGATGGGCTTCGTGAAGCTGGGCCAGCCCGAACGGCTCTCGAACTTGTCGGTCGACGCGAACAGCGGTTGTCCCGACACGACGTCGACGTAGATGCCCGGCTCGTGGTTGTCCCAGTACTGGTTCATGAACGCCGGCTCGGTGGCGTCCTCCTGGGTGACCCTGCGCTGGAGGGGAGTGAGGCGAGCGATGGCCTCCGGAGTCCTGCGGTAGTCCTGTGACACTTGGTTCCTCCTTCATGGGGCGCCGCTGGCTGCGGCTCCTCGGCGCCAGTTCGCGAGTCGCGTTCATGGCGCCATACAGAAGAACGAGATGGGCCGCCGCACTGTTCCGCATCTCAGCCCTCCCCGCTGTGACTTGGCTGTGAGCGGCTCCTCTTCCCGGCGTCTCGCGTCGGGTACCGGTGATGCGGGAGACTTGGCCCAGTCGCGTCTCTGGGGGAGGTGCCGGTCGTGGAGCTCCTGGTGGTGGTCGTGCTCGGCCTGCTCGGCATCGCCGCCGCCACCGCGATCGGTCCGCGGCTCGGGGTCGCATCACCGCTCCTGCTCGTCATCGTCGGCATCATCGTGAGCTTCCTGCCGTTCGTGCCCGACGTCGAGGTCGATCCCGAGTGGATCCTGGCCGGCGTGCTCCCGCCGCTGCTCTACTCGGCATCGGTGTCGATGCCGACGATGGAGTTCCGCCGCGAGTTCCGCGTCATCAGCGGCCTCTCGGTCGGGCTGGTGGTGGTCAGCTCGGTTGCGCTCGGCCTGCTGTTCTCGTGGATCGTTCCGGGCGTGAGCCTCGCCGCGGGCATCGCGCTCGGTGCGATCGTGAGTCCGACCGACGCGGTCGCCACGTCCATCGTGAAGCGCGTCGGCGTGACCCCGCGCATCGTCACGGTGCTCGAGGGCGAGAGCCTCCTCAACGACGCGACAGCGCTCGTGTTGCTGCGTTCCGCGATCGTCGCGGCCGGGGCATCCGTCACCTTCTGGGAGGTGGTCGGCGACTTCGTCTTCGCGGTCGCGGTCGCCGTGGTCATCGGGTACGTCGTCGGCAAGGTGAACCTCTGGGTGCGGGCGAGGGTCACGGATGCCGCGGTCAACACCGTGATCTCGTTCGCCGTGCCGTTCGTGGCCGCCGTTCCCAGCGAGGCGCTCGGGGCCTCCGGCCTCGTCGCCGCCGTCGTGGCGGGCCTCGTGACCGGGCGCGGCGCCGCTCGGAGCCTTTCCCCGCAGCACCGCTTCTCGGATGCGCAGAACTGGCGGACCATCGAGCTGATCCTCGAGGGCGGCGTCTTCCTCGTGATGGGACTGGAGCTGTCGGCGATCGTCGCCGACCTGCAGAGCGGCGCGCGCACCATCGAACTGGGGGTGGCCATCGCCCTCGTCTCGCTCGCGGCGGTGATCGTCGTGCGGGCGCTGTACCTGATCCCCGCCCTCCTGCTCGAGCGCAACAGCGCCAGGCGCGCGGCCGACATCCGATCGAGGCTGTCGTCGCTCCAGGAACGGTTCGACGCCGCCGGCACCCGGCGGGCACGGGCGAGTCGGCGAGGTCGCCGGGACCAGTCCGCGGAGGCGCGCATGAGAACCGAGTCGCGCCTGCGGCGGATGGCCGCCGACATCGACTACTTCACGGCCGTGCCGCTCGGCTGGCGGGAGGGGTCGGTGATCGTGTGGGCGGGAATGCGCGGCGCCGTCACGCTGGCCGCAGCGCAGACGCTGCCGCAGACCGCCCCCGACCGCTCGCTCATCATCTTCATCGCCTTTCTCGTCGCGGCCGGGTCCCTCATCATCCAGGGCGGAACGCTCCCGCTGCTGGTGAGGATCGTGAAGCCCGCCGGCGTCGACAGGCAGGCCATGAGCCGAGAGCGCAGCGCCCTCGCCGGACTGCTCGCGGAGGTCGCAGACGACGTCCGAGCGCAGCGTGCCGCGAAGGCCGCCGAGGCCCGCGAGCGGACCGACACGACGACCGAGCGCCGCCTCTCCCACGGGCTCCGGCTCGAGATCATCCAAGCGCAGCGTGAGGCACTGCTTCAGGCCCGTGATGAGGGTGCGTTCAGCTCCTCGGTGTTGACCGGTGCGCTGGAGGCCCTCGACGCCGAGCAGATCACGATGGAGCTGCGTGGCGAGCACCGCGACGGCCCCTGAGACGGGGTCCGGCGCAAGGGAAGATCGGCAGGGCCGGGGCCCGGACGATGCGGCTGGCCGTCAATCGCTTTGATGACATTCACAGGAACACCGGAGGTTCTCTCCAGAAGGTCTCGGCAGACTGGCCACTTCGCCCGGGCGCCCCCGCGTCCGCGGAACGTCGAGCAAAGAGTCGTCGAGCCGCGTGCCTCGTCATTCGAACCCGTGAAAGTCATGCAGAACCAGCCTTCCTTCAATAGCCCCGCCATCGAAGAGACCCAGCCGCAGCCGTGGCGCCGCCGCGCCAAGCACGTCCGCAAGGGCTGGCGCCGCGGACCCGTCCTCGCAGCAGGCGCGGTCACGGCCATCGGCGCCATGGTCGGGACCGGATTCGTCGTGCAGGGTGCGGTCGCCGCACAGAACGACCGCATCGCCGAGACGCAGGTGCTCTCGGAAGCCGCGAACCGCGACATCCTGCAACTCGACGCCCATGGCGGCGTGCTCGAGGCTCGTGCCGTCAAGAAGGCCGAGGACACGCTGGCGGTGTCGACCACGACCATCGCCGCGGCGCAGGGCAAGGCCGATGCCGGCCAGCTCGCCGCATCCGCGGCCGCCCTCGCCGACTACAAGCTGCTCGCGCCCGAGCGCGTGTTCGCCCTCGTCGAGGAGACGACGGCGCACGCGGTCACCGTCCAGGCGGCCGTCGCCGAGGCCGACCGCATCGCGGCGGAGCAGGCGGCTGCGGCTGCGGCTGCTGCGCAGGCCGCAGCGGAGGCTGCCGCGAAGGCCGCGGCCGAGGCGCAGACTGATCGTTCGAGCTCCTCGTCGGGCTCACGTCCGGGTGCACCCGCCAACCCGTCGGAGGCGCAGGCGATCGCTCGCGACATGATGGCCTCGCAGTACGGCTGGGGTGAGGATCAGTTCGGCTGCCTGGTTGCCCTCTGGAACAAGGAGTCCGGCTGGAACGTGTACGCCGAGAACCGGTCGAGCGGTGCGTACGGCATCCCGCAGGCCCTGCCCGGCAGCAAGATGGCGTCGGCGGGCTCGGATTGGCAGACCAACCCGGCCACCCAGATCTCGTGGGGCCTCGGCTACATCGCGGGACGCTACGGCACCCCGTGCGCCGCCTGGGACACGTCGGAGCGGCAGGGCTGGTACTGATCCCGCGGGCGGCCCCGAGTCGGCGGCACTGAGCCGCCCCAAGGACCCACCTCCGAACGACCCCGGCGAATCCTCGCCGGGGTCGTTCGCGTTCCGGCGGGCTCGTCGGCGAACGGTGTCAAGCGCCTGCACGCGACATCCGGCGTGGATAGCCTGCGATCATGGGCGATGAGCAGGCAGCGACGAAGCAGGGCGGCCCGTTCGCCGGGATCATGGCCTGGGGCAAGCGGGTGACCGCGAGGGTGCTCGCGACGAAGCCGGCACGCGCGGTGCTCTCGTACCTCGAGCATCACGGCCCTCAGCTCGCCGACAGCATCACCTACCGCACGTTGTTCTCGGTGTTCGCCGGTCTCTTCCTCGGGTTCGCGATCGGCGGCATCTGGCTGTCGGGCAATCCCGAGGCCATGGAGGCGCTGGTCGCGACGATCGGTGCCGCGATTCCCGGCCTCTTGGGCGACGACGGGCTGATCAGTACCGACGACCTGATCCAGCCGCTGACCCTCAGCATCGCCGGCGTGCTCGCGCTCATCGGACTCGTCGGGGCGGCGATCGGCGCGGTCGGGTCGCTTCGGGTCGCATTCCGCCGGCTCGCCGACCTGCCCGACGAGCAGACGTTCTTCGTCTGGGTGCTGCTGCGCGACCTTGCGCTCGCCATCGGATTCGGTGCGGCGCTCGCGGCGGCGGCCGCGGTGAACTTCTTCAGCACGATCGCGCTCGAGTCGCTGTTCGGGTGGGTCGGAGTCTCGACCCGTGCACCGCTCTACGACGTGTCGACTCGGGCGGTGTCCATCCTCGTGATCTTCCTGATCGACACCGTCGTGATCGCCGGCATGTTCCGTACGCTGTCGGGGTTGCGCCCGAGCGCCCGCTCGCTGTGGACGGGTTCGCTGCTCGGCGGGGTCGGCCTCACGGTGCTGCAGGTGCTGTCCGGCCTGTTCGTCGGCGGTGCCACGAACAACCCGCTGCTCGCGTCGTTCGGCTCGCTCATCGCCCTGCTGTTGTGGTTCAACCTCTCGGCCCAGGTCATCCTCATCGCCGCCGCGTACATCATCGCGGGCGTCGACGAGGAGCACGATCGGGTGCACGCGCGTCACAGCGCTCCCACGATCGCGTACCGGCGCCTCCAGCGCGCGGAGCGACGAGCGACGGATGCCGCGGCCGAACTCGCGGCCGCGCGGGAGGCCGTCGAGCGTGAACGTCAGCCCTCCGGCACCGAGGCGGCGGAGGGCTGACGCGCACGTCAGAGCGTGTCGCGGTCGGTCGGGTAGGTGGTGTCGGTCTCCACGACCTCGATCACCTCGACGTCGACCTCGTCATCCGCGTCGGTGACGTCGTCATCGCCGAGGGCCTCCTCGACCTCCTCGTACTCCTCCTTGGGGAGTTCCGCGCTGAGCGGCAGCTCGGAGTCGGTGTACTCGCCCTCGACGGGCTCCCTGGGGCGCAGCGGGTCGGTCATGTCTCCTCCGATCGTTCGAGCGACCGGCGTCTACGGCCGCATGGCCACGCTAGGCCCGTCTCGGGTGAGCCGAACAGGGATTGACGTGCGCCGCACACGCGGGTAGCGCACCGAGCGATCATCGTCGACGCCACCGAGCGGTCGGCCATCAGCGTCGCGCCGTCGAGATCCGGTGCAGCGCCGCCCACTGCGCGGCCGTGATCGATCGGACCAGTGCGTTCGTCGCAACCCCCGCATCGCGCGCCCACGCCGTCGCGATCCGCCGCCCCCCGACGGATCCCGCCATTGCGACCGCCCCTCGGCCGGGTGCGGCGAACACTCGCCGCACGAGGTGCCGGTAGGCGCGGGACTCCGACACGGGTACCAGCGGCGACGTCCTGCGCTCCAGGTGCAGGAGGCCCGCGTCGACCGAGGGTACGGGTGCGAACGCGCGAGCCGGAATGCGCCGCAGCAGCGACGAGTCGTACCAGGGCCACCACTCCGCGGTCATGAGCGTCGCCCCGCCCACCCCCGCGCGCTTGCGTGCCACCTCCCACTGCAGCACGAGCAGGGCGTGCTGCCATGAGGAATCGGCGAACAATCGCCTGAGCAACGGCGTCGTGAGGCGGAACGGCACGTTCGAGACGAGGTTGGACGGTCGGGGCATCCGGAACTCGAGCAGATCTCCGTGCACGACGCGCACGCGCCTGCCGTGGCGCGCTCGGAGGCGTTCGACGTACCGGCGGTCGATCTCGACCGCCGTCAGCGGCATCCGAGCGGCGATGACCTCGGTGATCGCGCCGTCGCCGGGACCGAACTCGATGAGCGGATGCCGCGGCCAGCCGCTCACCACGTCGGCGATCGATGCGGCGACCCGACGGTCGCGGAGGAAGTTCTGTCCGTACTCGTGCCGGCCGCCGGTGACGGGCCGGCCGACGCGTGAAGCTCGTGATCGTGGGGAAGAGGAAGGGGAAGAGGAAGAGGTGCGCATGAACTGCTCCGTGTGTCGTCGACGACACCGGGACAGGGCGGGAGGCGATGAGCGCGTGTGCGCGAAGCGACGCCGCACTGCCCGGCGAGGGCGGGTGCGACGGCAGGATGCGAGCGGTCGTGATCGGCGATGCCGCCACCGGTGTGCGGGCGGGCCGAGGCTCGGTGAGCGAGAGGGGACTGCGCAGACCTGCCGTCAGGCAGTGCGCAGCCGAATCGATGCGAACATGGCTCCCCGTTCCGCGGAGACCGCTGGCAGGCGGCCCGGACCTGTAGATGCAACCCGCCACGGTAGCAGCTCGGGCACTGGTGCACCACCCCGCGAGTCTTCCCGCCGCCGCCGCCCGCCGAGAGAATGGGCAAATGGCCACCGTCGTCGGGATCGTTCGCTGCGCCGTCGCGCCGCTCAGCCGGACGCGAGTGTTCCGAGCCCTGGCGCCGATCGTGCTGCCGCCGGCGGAACGGATGATGGCGCGACTGACGAACGGGCGTGTGCAGCTCAGCGGACTCCTCGTCCCGTCGCTCGTGCTGCACTCGACGGGTGCGAAGTCGGGAGCGCCCCGCGACACGGTGCTGATGTACACGCCCGACGGCCGAGGCCGTGCGATCGTGGCCGGAACCACATTCGGCCAGGAGCGGCATCCCGGCTGGACCTACAACCTGCTCGCGCATCCCGACGCGTCGATCAGCGTGCGGGGGCGTCGACTGCCGGTTCACGCGACCCTCATCGCCGACGACGAGCGGGAGGCGGCGTGGGCGCGGATCGAGACGCAGTGGCCGGGCTACCGCGCGTACGAGCGCGACTCGGGTCGGGTCGTGCGCCTGTTCCTCCTGCAGCCGGTCGCCGACGTCCACCGCCTCTCGATGTGACGGAAGCTCCGGTCTAGGCTCGGGGTATGTGCAGGAACATCCACACCCTCCACAACTTCGAGCCCGCGGCGACCGACGACGAGGTGCACGCCGCCGCCCTGCAGTTCGTGCGCAAGGTGAGCGGATCGACGAAGCCGTCGAAGGCGAATGCCGAGGCGTTCGATCGGGCGGTGGCTGAGATCGCGCACATCACCCGCCACCTGCTCGACGACCTCGTCACGACCGCGCCGCCGAAGGATCGCGAGGTCGAGGCGGCGAAGGCGAGGGCTCGCGCGGCGAAGCGGTACGCGACGCTCAGCAGCTGACCCCACGACCGTCTGAACGCCACCCTGTCGCGTGTCACCAGGGCACGGTAGCGTCGCACTCATGGCCGGCGATGCTGTCACCCTCACTGTTCCAGGTCCGCACGGCGACCGTGAGGTGCGCATCTCGAGTCCGACCCGGGTCATCTGGCCAGAGGTCGGCATCACGAAGCTCGAGCTGGCCGAATACCTGGTCGCAGTCGGCGGTCCCTTCATCGAGGCGAACGGCGACCGACCGGTGTCCCTCCAGCGGTTCCCCGGCGGCATCGACGGCGAGCAGTTCTTCTCGAAGAACCCGCCCAAGGGTGCTCCCGAGTGGGTGCGATCGGTCACCGTGACGTATCCGAGCGGCCGGCGCCATCCGCAGGTCGTGCTCGACGAGCCCGCGGGCGCAGTCTGGGCGGCGCAGATGAACACCATCGTGTTCCATCCCTGGCCGTCGAGCACTGCGAACACCGACAACCCCGACCAACTGCGCATCGATCTCGATCCGCAGCCCGGCACCGGCTTCGCCGAGGCGGTTCCCGCCGCGCTCGCACTGCGAGACCTCATGGGCGAGGTCGGGCTGACGCCGTTCGTGAAGACCTCGGGCAGCCGCGGCATCCACGTGTTCGCACCCATCGAACCCGAGTACGAGTTCCTCGACGTTCGGCACGCGGTCATCGCGCTGGCCCGCGAGCTCGAACGCCGCATGCCTGACGAGCTCACCACGGCATGGTGGAAGGAGGAGCGCGGCGACCGCATCTTCATCGACTACAACCAGGCGAACCGCGACCGCACCATGGCCGGGGCGTACAGCCCGCGCCCGCTGCCGCACGCCTCGGTGTCATGCCCGCTTCAGTGGCACGAACTCGAGCGCGCCGACCCGACGCAGTTCACGATTCGCACGGTGCCCGACCGGCTGCGAGACATCGGCGACCCGTGGGCGGGCATGCAGTCGAATCCGGGCCGCATCGGCACGCTGCTCGAGTGGTGGCAGCGCGATCTCGACGACGGCCTCGGCGAGCTGCCGTTCCCGCCCGACTTCCCGAAGATGCCCGGCGAGCCGATGCGGGTCCAGCCCAGCCGCGCCCGCAACGCCGAGTGAGCAGATGCCGCGGGCGTCGGCGCCCTGTCAACCCCTTCCCGATGCCACACCCGCCTCGATAGGAACAGGAGGGAGCGTCAGGCGGCGCCGGAAAGGCTGCACATGCGAAACACCGACCAGACCGTCCTCCTCCTCAACTGCACGCTGAAGCCCGCCCCGGCGGAGTCCAGCTGCCAGCTGATGGCCGAGCAGCTGCTCGGCGGATTCGCGGCTCGCGGCGTCCATGGCGACATCGTCCGGGTCGTCGACCTCGACATCGCGCCGGGCGTCGAGGCCGACATGGGCGAGGGCGACGAATGGCCGCCGCTTCGCGCCCGTATCCTCGACGCCGACATCCTCGTGATGGTCACCCCGACCTGGCTCGGGCACATGTCGAGCGTGGCGCAGCGGGTGCTCGAGCGCCTCGATGCCGAGCTCTCCGCGACCGACGACGAGGGTCGCCCGATCCTCTTCGGCCACGTCGCCGCGACCGCCGTGCTCGGCAACGAGGACGGGGCGCACAAGATCACCGCCGACCTGCACCAGGCGCTGAACGACGTCGGCTTCACGATGCCGGCACAGGGCGGCACGTACTGGAACGGCGTCGCCATGGAGACGACCGACTACAAGGATCTCGACGAGACACCGTCGGCGGTGATGCAGGCCAATGACACGCTCGTCGCGAACGCCGTGCACCTCGCACGTCTGCTCGCCCAAGATCCCTATCCCGTGCCGCCGAGCGCGAGCTAACCGCCACCCGAACTGCAAGGATGGGCGCATGACGGATGCCGCTCCATCTCCTGTCCTCCAACTGCGCGTGGTCGTCGAGGCCGCCGACTACGACCAGGCGGTCGCGTTCTTCCGTGACAGCCTCGGGCTGCCCGAATACCTCTCGTTCGCCGAGGGCGGCGATGAACGGGTCGTCATCCTCGATGCCGGACGCGCCACACTCGAGATCGCGAATCCGGTCCACAAGGAGGCGATCGACCGGGTGGAGGCCGGCGGTGCCGAGAGCCCGCACATCCGTCTCGCCTTCGAGGTGACGGACACCGAGGGCATGACCCGGCGACTCGAGGGCGCGGGCGGCCGGGTCATCGCGGAGCCCGTCGTCACGCCCTGGCAGTCCCTCAACTCCCGCCTCGGCGCACCGGCCGGTGTGCAGGTCACGCTGTTCCAGGAGTTGCTCGAATCGGGGGAGCGCGCGGTGCTCGACGGCTTCTCCAGCGAAACGGAGCGTCGCGAGGGCGGCCACCGCCCGAGCGAACGGCCGCCCGCCACCGGGTGACGACCTAGCCGCCTCCGACGGCCGCCCGGGGTGCGATCGGTTCGATGCGCGGACATGGATTGCACAGGCAGGACTGAGGTTCCGTCCAGATTGACAGGGCAGGGTAGGGGACTTGTGTGCTCGCTCGGAGTGCACCCACCCGATTCCCCGAGCCTTTCAGACCCCCATGCGAAACGACGACATCATCACGCCCGAACCCGCCCTCGACTCCCAGCCCGAAACCACCCGGCGAAGCATCCGTCGACGTCGCGTCGGACGGAAGCGTCTCCTGATCGCCGGTGCGGTGGCCGCTGCCGGCCTCGTCGCCGGCACGGGATTCACCGTGCAGAACGCCGTCGCGACGCAGGAGCGCATCGACGCCACGGCAGCGCTGAACGCGACGAGCGGACTTCGCGCCGAGCAGCTCGGCGCCTATCGCGGGATCGCCGAGGCCAAGGCCGTCGACCACGCCGAGGACACCATCACCGCAGCGAATGCCACCCTCGCGGCTGTGGATGGAAAGGTCGACGCCTCGGGGCTTGCGGCATCCGTCGCATCGCTGAGCGAGTACCGCACGATTCCGCTCGACGACCTGGTCGAGCGCACCGCCGCCACCAAGGTCGAGGCCGCCAAGGCCATGGAGGCGGCCGCCGCGTACGACGCCGCGCAGGCCGAGGCCGCCCGAGTCGCCGCCGAGGAGCTCGCGGCCGCCAACACCCCCGACGGTGCTCGCGCATTCGCGGCCGAGCTCGCGGCCTCGAGCTACGGCTGGGGCGCCGACCAGTTCCAGTGCCTCGACAAGCTGTGGCAGAAGGAGTCGGGATGGAACTACCAGGCCTACAACGCGTCCAGCGGCGCGACAGGCATCCCGCAGTCCCTGCCCGGCAGCAAGATGGCGACGGCCGGCGCCGACTGGGAGACCAACGCCAGGACGCAGATCACGTGGGGCCTCGGGTACATCAAGAGCGCCTACGGCACCCCCTGCAGCGCCTGGTCGCACTCGCAGGCCGTCAACTGGTACTGATCATTCGGTCGTGTCAGTGGGTCGTGACGAGCGGCGTCATGCGCGCCAGCTCGTCGCCGAGCCCGAGATCGACGAGGTCCACGCGACCCGCGTAGCGTGACGCGGGTTCGAGCAGCAGACCGGCCTTCACCGCTCCGAACGTCACCGTGACGGTGGCCGGAAGCACGGTGGGATCGGGCACGGTGCCGTCGTCGGGATGGATGCCGCTCGGCAGGTCGACCGCCACGACGGGCGTGCCGCGGCGGGCGACGATCGGGATGGCGGCCGCCCCGATCCCCCCGGCGGCACCGCGCAGCGCGGGCGAGGCGCTCGTGCCCGTACCGAGGATGCCGTCGACGAGGAGCGCGGCCGACTCGATCGCGTCGGTCGCGGCATCCGAGGGCGTCGGTTCGACGAACCGGACCTGCGCGTCACGTGCTGCCTGCTCGCCGGCGGCGTGCCGACGTTCGGATGTCGGTATCGCGATCACCTCGACGCCGTCCTGGGCGAGTTCCGCGCCCGCGAAGAGCGCATCGCCGCCGTTGTCGCCCGACCCGACCAGGAGCACGACCGGCCCGCCCGCCGCGTCGCGCTCTGCGAGCATGCCGCGGATCGTCGCCGCCAGGGCGGTCGCCGCTCGTCGCATGAGCGGTTCACCCGCGGCGAGATGCGGCGCCTCGGCGGCACGGACCTGAGCGGCGGAGTAGCCGGCCACCATGCGAATCACACCGTTCTGGGGTCGAGCATCCCGGCGCGATCGGGGTGCCGGTCGAACCACTCGCCCACGTACCAGCAGCTCGGCACGATGTGCCGCTCCGAATTGGCCTCGACGTCGTCGACTGCGAACGCGACCAGCTCGCCCGCGAGCCCGCTCCCGCGGTAGGGCGGGTTCGTGAAGGTGCGCGTGAACGCGACGGACTCGCCGAGTACGCGGTAGTCGAGCACGCTCGCGATGTCACCGTTGACGCGGAGCACGTATCGGCGGGCATCGGGTTCGTGGGTCAGTTCCTTCTGCACCGTCTCAGGCTAGCCCGGTTCGGATGCCGCGCCGGCACCCCTGGGCCAGCGGCCGGCGACCGTGGGCTCAGCGTCCGCGGAGCCGCTCGAGGTCGCGTCGCTCGCGCTTCGTCGGACGACCGGCGCCACGATCGCGCACGGGAACCATCGGCACCGCCTCGCGAGGTGGTGGCGGCGGCGTCCGGTCCTCCACGGCCGTGGCGGCGATCGCCGCCGAGACGCGCTTCACCAGAGTCTGGCGTACCACCAGCATCCGGTCGAATCCGCCGACCCGGACGCGCACCTCGTCGCCCGGCCGCACTTGCTGCGCGGCCTTCGCACGCTCGCCGTTCACGCGCACGTGCCCGGCGCGACACGCCGCAGTGGCTGCGGAGCGGGTCTTGAACTGCCGCACGGCCCACAGCCACACGTCGATGCGCACGGCGGAGTCGGAGGTCATGATCCCAGCGTAGGCGGGCGAGGGCGCGATGGAGCCCGGCGGCGACGCACCCGCCGATGGTGCGTCATGCTGGAGAGGTGATCAGATCGAGCGGCGACGCCTGGGTCGAGGGCCCCGACGGTGCGCGGTACTGGGGCCGGTTCGGCGCCGCAGGACTGCTCGCCGTGAGTCCGTCGTTCGAGGTGCTGCTGCAACACCGGGCAGCGTGGAGCCACTTCGGCGGCACCTGGGGGATGCCCGGCGGGGCCAGGCACGAGCACGAGAGCGCCGTCGACGCGGCGGTGCGCGAGGCCACCGAGGAGGCCGGCGTACCGGCGACGCTGCTCACGGTGCGCTTCACCTCCGTGCTCGACCTCGGCTACTGGACGTACACGACGGTGGTCGCGGATGCCGCCGAGCGGTTCGCACCCATCATCAGCGACCCCGAGAGCATCGCGCTTCGCTGGGTTGCGGTCGGCGACGTCGACGACCTGCCGTTGCATCCGCGATTCGCGGAGGCCTGGCCGGTTCTGCGCGACCGGCTCTGACTCGCGCTCAGGCGACACGTTCGCCCGCCGTGGCGGCCGGCCGCTTCGGGAACCACGGCACGATCGCCGACGTGCGAGCACGGTACGCGTCGTAGTCGGGGTACTTCGACCGCGACATCGACTCCGTAAGCCTCGTCGAACCGATGAAGAGCAGCGTGAGCAACAGGAGGATGAGCACGTTCTGGGAGATCGAGATGAACACGAGGTTGAACCAGCACGGCCATCACCACGAGTCGCGCATCGAACCCGCTCGCCACGGCGAACAGCCAGACGTATCCGATCGGCGCGACTGACCACACGCGGTCGACCCAGGAGTACTCGCGCGTCACGATCGACAGCACCCAGGTCGCGACGATGAGCGCGAGGCAGATGACGAGACACACGAAGAGCGGGTCCATGGCCGCATTCTAGGGGCCATAGGATCGCAGCGTGACGGGGGAGAACGCGCACGCTGCCGGATCGCAGATCTGGACGATACCGAACGTGCTCAGCATGCTCCGCCTCGCTCTCGTGCCGGTCTTCCTCGTCTTCATCGTGCTCGGCGACTACGTCGCGGCACTCATCACCCTCGTGGTGGCCAGCCTCACCGACCTGCTCGACGGCTACCTTGCGCGCCGCCTGAAGCAGATCACACGACTGGGGCAGATCCTCGACCCCGCGGCAGACCGTCTCTACATCTTCGCCGCCCTCGTCGGGCTGGCCGCGAACCAGCTGGTGCCGTGGTGGATCGTGCTCGTGATCGTGGCCCGCGACGTCCTCCTCCTGGTGCTCGGGGTCGTGCTGGCCAACCACGGATTCGGGCCGCTGCCGGTGCACCAACTGGGCAAGGTCGCGACGTTCGCCCTGTTCTTCGGCCTGCCCGTCATCATGCTCGGGCTGGCCTTCCCGGCGGTCGAGCCACTGAGCGAACCGATCGGTTGGGCCATCACCCTGTGGGGTGCGTTCCTGTACTGGTGGGCCGGCATCATCTACGCGATCGAGACGGTTCGGGTGGTGCATATTCCGCTTGCGGCAGACGAGTCGCGATCCGATACGCTTGAAGAAGGAGGTTAGTCGTGGCGGATACCGACAACACTGAGGCGAGCGGGGCGGGCAAGCGGGCTGACGGCGAGTTCCCCGACGAGACTCCGACGAGCGCGATCGGCAGCGACACCGGCGACACGACGATCGGGTTCAGTCGTGAGGCGGCGGCACAGCTCTCGGCCGTCGACAACGACATCACCGCCGAAGAGCAGGAGGCCATCGCGGCGCTGCCCTCGGGTTCGGCACTGCTCATCGTGCGGCGCGGCCCGAACGCGGGCGCTCGGTTCCTCCTCGACACCGACGTGACCACGGTGGGTCGCCATCCCGACGCCGACATCTTCCTCGACGACGTGACCGTCTCTCGGCGTCACGCGGAGTTCCTCCGCCACGCCACCGCCTTCGAGGTGCGAGACCTCTCCTCGCTGAACGGCACGTACTTCGACGGGGTGCGCATCGAGACGGCCCTCCTGAGCGATGGCGCCGAGGTGCAGATCGGCAAGTTCCGGCTCACCTTCTACGCCTCCCGACGCGACCTGGCGCCACTGGCGAGCGGCTAGTGCCGGGCACCGCCGCCTCCGCACGTGCGAGCGGCCCGTCCCGGCTCCTCGGCATCGGTCAGGTCCTCGCTCTGCTTCAGCCCGAGTTCCCCGAGCTGACGCCGTCGAAGCTGCGGTTCCTCGAAGAGCAGCGACTGATCGCCCCGGCACGCACGGCCGCCGGCTACCGCAAGTTCTCCGAGGCCGACGTCGAGCGCATCACCGTCGTGCTCTCCATGCAGCGCGACCACTACCTGCCGCTCAAGGTCATCCGGGCGCATCTCGAGGCCATCGATGCCGGAGAGACGCCCGCCCTGCCCGGCGCGACGAGTGCATCGTCGTTCCTCACCGGCTCGCGTCGGTTTCGCCGCGACGAGCTCATCGAGGCCGCCGGCGCGACTCGTGCGCTGCTCGACGACGCCGTGTCGGCTTCCATCCTCCCCGCGGCAGAGCACTATGGCGACGACGCCCTCGGCGTGCTCCGCTCGCTGGTGGCCCTGCGCGCCGTCGGCATCGAGCCCCGGCACCTTCGAGGACTCCAGGCGGCAGCCGAGCGTGAGGCGGGGCTCGTCGAACGCGCCATCGCGCCGTCCAGGCGATCGGATGCCGCGGGCAGGGCACGCACGGCAGAGCGCGCCCTCGAGCTCGCCGGGCATCTCGAAACGGTCCGTGGCACGGTCATGCGGCAGGCGCTCGCACGACTCGCGCGCTGAGTCGCGACACGCCGTGACGTTCGGCGCGATGTGTTTGGTGGAGTCACTCGCCCTCGGTAGCGTGGATGACGCGCCATCCGGGTGCCGGCGTGAGAGTGAGGGGCGATCGCATGACTGAGCTCGACCGGAGTGAGCGCGATCGGTACGACCTCGGCCTGCTCTTCACCGACGGCATGCCCGAGCACGACGACGGCGCCGGCTACCGGGGCGCAGTGGCGGCCCGCGCGGCCGGCATCAGCTACCGCCAGCTCGACTACTGGGCTCGCACGCAGTTGGTCGAGCCCACCGTTCGCGGCGCCGCCGGGTCGGGATCGCAGCGGCTCTACGGCTTCCGCGACATCCTGGTGCTGAAGCTCGTGAAGCGGCTGCTCGACACGGGAATCTCACTGCAGCAGATTCGCACCGCAGTGACCCAGCTCCGTGAGGCCGGCATCGAAGACCTCGCCCAGACGACGCTGATGAGCGACGGTGCCAGTGTCTACCTGTGCACGTCCGACGACGAGGTCATCGACCTCGTCAACCGCGGGCAGGGCGTGTTCGGCATCGCCGTCGGAAAGGTGCTCCGCGAGGTCGAGTCCACGCTCGTCGAGCTCGACACCCAACCGGTGGATCCGGTGGATGAGCTCGCGGCGCGCCGAGGGGCGCGTTCACGCAAGATCTCCTGACGCGCGAACCGGCCGCGCCCGCTGCCCAGGCGGCGTAGCGGTGATGTGCCGACGCGTCGTCAGATGACGGGGGACTGGAGCTCGAGGGGAGTGCCCGCGTACTCGCCGATGCGTGCCGTCCGCAGGATGCGGTCGAGCAGCTGGTCGAAGTTGCGCGACATCTCTTCGGCGCTCTCGCCGGGCCACATGTGCAGCGGCTTCGCGGCACCCTGCGCCTGCTGCAGCGACGTGCGCTCGGGCAGCTGGGGCGACAGCACGAGCGGGCCGAACATGTCGCGCAGCTCCTTGATGCGGAACTGGTGCTCGAGCGACTGCACCCGAGCCCGGTTCACGATGATGCCGAGCGGCTGGAGTCGTGGCGAGAGCCCTCGCCGGATCTCCTCGATCGCGCGCAGGGCGCGGTCGGCGGCGGCCACCGAGAAGAGTCCGGGTTCGGTGACGACGGCCACCCGGTCGCTCGCAGCCCAGGCGGTGCGCGTCAAGGCGTTCAGCGAGGGTGCGCAGTCGATGAGCACCAGCTCGTAGTCGGCTTCGACGTTGGCGAGCGCCTCTTCGAGCTTCCAGATGTCGCGGATCGACGGATGCGGGCCGTCGTAGTTGATCGCCGACGGGCTTCCGATCATGACGTCGATGGTCGACTGCGGGTTCGAGCGGGCCCAGCCGCTTGGGGCGATAGCCGAGCGGACGATCTTCTCCTTCGGCGACGCGAGGACGTCGGCGACGTTCAGGTGGCCCGACATCTGGATGTCCATGCCGGTCGAGACGTCGGACTGCGGGTCGAGGTCGACGACCAGGGTACGGACGCCGCGGGCGAAGGCCGCCGACGCCAGTCCGAGGGTGACGGTCGTCTTGCCGACGCCGCCCTTCAGGGAACTGACGGAGAGAACGTGCACGAACAGATACGTTACCTTTACTACTCGGGCGATACCTAAATGTTCGCTGTGCGCAATCCCCTCAGAAAGGGCTGCATGTTCACGAAGATCCTGGTTGCCAATCGCGGTGAGATCGCCATTCGAGCATTTCGTGCGGCCGTCGAGTTGGGGGCGAAGACGGTTGCGGTCTATCCGTTCGAGGATCGGAACTCATTGCATCGCCTGAAGGCCGACGAGGCGTACCAGATCGGCGAGGAGGGGCATCCCGTTCGGGCCTACCTGGACGTGTCTGAGATCATCCGGGTCGCGAAGGAGTCGGGCGCCGATGCGATCTACCCGGGCTACGGATTCCTCTCCGAGAATCCCGAGCTGGCGCAGGCCGCTGCCGAAGCCGGGATCACGTTCATCGGACCCACCAAGCAGGTGCTCGAGATGGCGGGCAACAAGGTCACCGCCAAAGAGCACGCCATCGCCGCGGGGGTGCCCGTGCTCAAGTCGACGCCGCCGTCGAAAGACATCGAGGCGCTGATCGGGCAGGCCGACGACCTCGGCTTCCCCCTCTTCGCGAAGGCGGTGGCCGGCGGCGGCGGTCGTGGCATGCGCCGGGTGAACTCCAGGGACGAACTGCGCCCTGCGCTCGAGGAGGCCATGCGCGAGGCCGGAAGCGCGTTCGGCGACCCGACGATGTTCCTGGAACAGGCGGTCCTGCGACCGCGGCACATCGAGGTGCAGGTGCTGGCGGATGCCTCGGGCGAGACGGTGCACCTGTTCGAGCGCGACTGCTCGGTGCAGCGTCGACACCAGAAGGTCATCGAGATCGCGCCGGCGCCCAACCTGTCCGACGAGATCCGGGAACGCCTCTACCGCGACGCGGTGGAGTTCGCGCGTTCGATCGGGTACGTGAACGCGGGCACGGTCGAGTTCCTGCTCGACACCGCGGGCGAGCGGGCCGGGCAGCACGTCTTCATCGAGATGAACCCGCGTATCCAGGTCGAGCACACGGTGACCGAGGAAGTGACCGATGTCGACCTCGTGGTGTCGCAGATCCGCATCGCGGCGGGGGAGTCGCTGGCCGATCTGGGGCTCCTGCAACCCGACATCCGGCTGCGTGGGGCCGCCCTGCAGTGCCGCATCACCACCGAGGATCCCACCGCCGGGTTCCGGCCCGACACCGGCAAGATCACGACGTACCGATCGCCGGGTGGAGCAGGCATCCGGCTGGACGGCGGTACCGTGAACCCGGGCGCGCAGATCAGTCCCCACTTCGACTCGATGCTGGCGAAGCTGACCTGCCGCGGCCGCGACTACCCGGCCGCGGTGGCGCGCGCGAAACGTGCACTGGCCGAGTTCCGCATCCGCGGCGTCTCGACGAACATCTCCTTCCTGCAGGCGGTGCTGGAGGATCCGGCGTTCGTCTCGGGTGATCTCAGCACGTCGTTCATCGATGAGCGGCCGTGGCTGGTCCGAGGGCGCACGTCGAAGGATCGCGGCACGAAGATCTTGAACTGGCTGGCGGATGTCACGGTGAACCAGCCGAACGGACCGGCTCCCATTCACGTGAGCCCGATCGAGAAGCTTCCGCCCGTCGACCTCGGTGCCGCCGCGCCCGACGGGTCGCGGCAACGGCTCCTCGAGCTGGGGCCGGCCGGGTTCGCGGCGTCGCTGCGCGCGCAGACGCCGCTCGCGGTCACCGAGACCACGTTCCGCGACGCCCACCAGTCGCTGCTGGCGACCCGCGTCCGCACGAAGGACCTGCTCGAGGTCGCGCCGTACGTGGCGCGCACGACGCCCGAGCTGCTGTCGATCGAGGCGTGGGGCGGTGCCACCTACGACGTGGCGCTGCGGTTCCTCGGCGAGGACCCGTGGGAGCGGCTCGCCGCACTGCGCGAGGTGCTGCCGAACATCACGATCCAGATGCTGCTGCGCGGTCGCAACACGGTCGGATACACGCCGTACCCCGCTGAGGTGACCGACGCCTTCGTCCGCGAGGCGGCGTCGACCGGAGTCGACATCTTCCGCATCTTCGACGCGTTGAACGACGTCGACCAGATGCGCCCGGCGATCGACTCGGTGCTCGCCACCGGCCACGGCGTGGCCGAGGTCGCCGTCTGCTACACGGGCGACCTGCTCGACCCCGCCGAGGACCTCTACACGCTGGCCTACTACCTGCGGCTCGCCGACGACATCGTGGGGGCGGGAGCGCACATCCTCGCGATCAAGGACATGGCCGGGCTCCTGCGGCCAGCGGCGGCGGAGAAGCTCGTCACCGCGCTGCGCGAGCGGTTCGACCTCCCCGTGCACCTGCACACGCACGACACCGCGGGCGGCCAGCTCGCCACGCTGCTCGCTGCGAGTCGGGCGGGCGTGGATGCGGTGGATGTGGCGAGCGCGCCCATGGCGGGCACCACCAGCCAGCCGTCCGCGTCGGCGCTCGTCGCGGCGCTGGCGCACACCGAGCGCGACACCGGCATCTCGCTGCAGGCGGTGTCCGACCTCGAGCCGTACTGGGAGGCGGTGCGCCGCATGTACAAGCCGTTCGAGTCCGGGCTGCCCGGCCCGACCGGACGCGTGTACCACCATGAGATCCCCGGCGGGCAGCTCTCGAACCTCCGTCAGCAGGCGATCGCCCTCGGCCTCGCCGACGACTTCGAGCTCATCGAGGACATGTACGCGGCGGCCGACCGGATCCTCGGCCGGGTGCCGAAGGTGACCCCGTCGTCGAAGGTCGTGGGCGACCTCGCCCTGCACCTCGCGGCGGTGAAGGCCGACCCCGCCGATTTCGCCGAGAACCCCGACAAGTACGATGTGCCCGATTCCGTGGTGGGGTTCATGGCCGGGGAGCTCGGTGACCTTCCCGGCGGGTGGCCCGAACCGTTCCGCAGCAAGGTGCTCGCCGGCAGGGACGTGCGCATCGGCGTGACCGAGCTCACCACCGAACAGCGTGAGGCCCTCGAGGCCGACAGCGCCACCCGACGTGCGACGCTGAACATGTTGCTCTTCCCGGCACCCACGCGCCAGTTCGAGCAGATCCGCGAACTGTTCGGCGATCTCTCGGTGGTCGACACGAACGACTACCTGTACGGGCTTCGCCCGGGTTCCGAGCACGTCATCGAGATCGAGAAGGGCGTGCGACTCTACGCCGGGCTCGAGGCCATCGGCGAGGCCGATGACAAGGGCATGCGCACGGTCATGACGGTCCTGAACGGCCAGCTCCGGCCCGTCTTCGTCCGCGATCGCAGCATCGCCGTCGAGTCCCGAGCCGCCGAGAAGGCCGACACCTCGCAGCCCGGTCACGTCGCCGCGCCATTCTCCGGTGTCGTCACCCTCCAGGTCGAAGCGGGTGCCGAGATCGCCGCAGGTCAGGCGGTCGCCTCCATCGAGGCGATGAAGATGGAAGCCGCCATCACGGCACCGATCGCCGGCGTCGTCGACCGCGTCGCGATCCCCAAGACGCAGCAGGTCGAGGCCGGCGACCTGCTCGTCGTTGTGCGTCCGCGCTAGGCTGTTCCTGTGTTCGCACTGATGAGGAGGCGAATCGGTGGCTGAGAAGCGCAGCGATGACGCTCTACCGAAGCGCCGCGCGGCGGCCGGTCGCTCCGAACCGTCCGACCGTGGCGAGCTCCCTCCGTCGTCCGGTGCGCACGCCGCCGACGCCGTTCCCGACAGCATGAACCTGCGCGTCAACCTCCCGCCCGCGCCGAGGCCCGAGGTCCCCGAAGACGAGGTCGCCGTCGCCATCGACGATGTCGCGGTGAATCCGGGTTCGGTCGCAGGCGGAGGCCCTGACACCACGTCGGTTGACGTCGTCACCCCCGCACTCGGCAGCGGGAGCTACCGCGGTTCGTATCGTCGTGACGCCTCTCCCTACAGCGCCCTGCTCGCGACGGATGCCGCGGCAGCGCGCCGTGAGCGGGCGACCACCGAGAGCGGAAGCCATGTGGCCGTCGTCGACGCTCCCGACACCGGCGGGCCCGCCGAGGCGCCCGAGACCTCCGAGTCACTCACGCCCGACCGCCTCATCGATGTCAACCGCGCGACCAAGCCGGCGCCCCACGGCGGCTTGAACCGGTTCCTGTACGAGGCCTCGCTGCATCTCATCAACCTGGGCGACTCGGCCAAGGTGCGGGCGTACAAGGAGTTGAGCGGCCGCATCCAGAAGCGGTTCGAGGGCGGGGCCCGCTTCATTCCCGTGCTCACGCGCAAGGGCGGCGTCGGCAAGACGACCATCACGACCCTGCTGGGAATGGCCCTCGCCGACGCGCGCGACGACCGCATCATCGCGATCGACGCGAACCCCGATCGCGGCACGCTCGCCGAGCGGGTCGACCGCCAGACCCGCGAGACCGTGCGCGACGTCGTGACGAAGGCCCCATCGATCGGCGGCTACACCGACTTCTCCAGGTACGTTTCGCGCGACGAGACCCGCCTCGACATCCTCGCGTCCGACACCGACCCGACGCTCTCCGAGGCGTTCGACGACAACGACTACAACGTCGTCGCCGATCTCGCCGCTCGCTACTACTCGTTCGTCCTGACCGACTGCGGCACCGGCATCGTGCACTCGGTCATGCGGGCGACACTCCAACGGGCCGACTCCGTCGTGATCGTCTCGGGCGGCAGCGTCGATGAGGCACGGCTGGCCTCTGAGACGCTGACGTGGCTCGAGGCCAACGGCTACGGCGACCTCGTCCGCAACGCCGTCGTCGCGATCAACCTCGCGACGCAGGGCACGCACCTCGTCAAGGTCGACGAGATCGAGGCGCACTTCCAATCCCGCGTCCGTGAGATCGTGCGCATCCCGTACGATCCGCAACTCGCCGCCGGCTCCGTCGTGCACTGGAGCGATCTCCGTCCGGTCACCCGGCAATCGGCGCGCGAGCTCGCGGCACTCGTGGTGGAAGGCCTGCCCGCCGACCGCGGGCATTGAACGGAGCACAATTGCCGGAACGTCCCATTCGCCTGTTCGGCGACCCTGTCCTGAAGACCGTCTCCGTCCCCGTCGAGCAGATCGACGATGGCGTGCGCGCGCTCGTCACCGACCTCCTCGACAGCGTGAAGCTGCCGGGTCGCGCCGGGGTCGCCGCGTCACAGATCGGCGTGAACGTTCGCGCCTTCAGCTACAACGTCGACGGCGAGATCGGATACGTGCTGAACCCCGAGCTCGTCGAGGTGTCGGGAGAGATCGCGCTCATCGACGAGGGATGTCTCTCAGTGCCCGGGTTGTGGCACAAGACCCCGCGTCATCCGTTCGCGCGGGTGCGGGGAACTGATCTCGACGGCAACGAGATCGAGATCTCGGGCACGGGTCTCATGGCGCAGGCACTCCAGCACGAGACCGACCATCTCGACGGCATCCTCTATCTCGACCGTCTCGAGAAGGACGAACGGCGTGCCGCCATGAAGGCGGTCCGCGAGTCCGACTGGTTCTGATCTGCCGACGTCGAAGCGCCCCGCGGATGCCGCGGGGCGCTCGAACCTGGCAGGCACCGACTCAGCGGACGATCGAGTGCCCCTCGGTCGCCGGTGCGCCCGAGTACATGCCCTCGATCTCACCCGCGAAGTCCTCGAGGATCACGTTGCGCTTGATGCTGAGCTTCGGCGTGAGGTGGCCGCTGGCCTCGGTGAGCTCGGTCGGCAGGATGGTGAACTTGCGGATGGACTCGGCGCGCGACACGTGCTCGTTCGCCGCGTCGATCGCGCGCTGCACCTCGGCGAGGACGGCCGGATTCTTCGTGGCCTCCTCGAGGCTCATGCCGGCGTCTTCGTCGTTGTTGTTGAGCCAGACCGGAAGCATCTCGGAGTCGAGGGTGACGAGGGCCGAGATGAACGGCTTCTTGTCGCCGACGACGACCACCTGGCCGACGAGCGGGTTGGCGCGGATGGGGTCCTCCAGCGCGGCGGGAGCGACGTTCTTGCCGCCCGCCGTGACGATGATCTCCTTCTTCCGACCGGTGATCGTGAGGAAGCCGTCACTGTCGAAGGAACCGAGGTCGCCGGTCTTCAGCCATTCGCCGTCGAACGCCGCGGCCGTTGCCTCGGGGTTCTTCCAGTACTCCTTGAAGACGTCGATGCCCTTCACGAGGATCTCGCCGTCGTCGGCGATGCGCACGCCGACCCCGGGAAGAGCGGGTCCGACCGTGCCGATCTTCGACTTGTGCACCAGGTTCACGGTGGCGGGTGCGGTGGTCTCGGTGAGGCCGTACCCCTCGAGGATCGTGATGCCGAGCGCGTGGTAGAAGTGGCCCAGACGCGGCCCGAGCGGCGCGGACCCCGAAACGGCGTACTTCACCTTGCCGCCCATCGCCGCGCGGAGCTTGCCGTAGACGAGGCGGTCGAACAGCGCGAACTTGGCCCTGAGGCCGAACGGCACCTTGCCGGACTCCTTCGCCATGGAGTAGGCGACCGCGGTGTCGGCTGCGGCCCGGAAGATCTTGCCCTTGCCGCCGGCCTCGGCCTTCTGCTCCGAGACGTTGTAGACCTTCTCGAACACGCGCGGCACGGCGAGGAGGAAGGTCGGCTTGAAGCTCGCGAGCGAGGGGAGGAGCTGCTTCGTGTCGGGCTGGTGGCCGACCCGGACACCGGCATGCACGCACAGCACCGTGATGAACCGGGCGAACACGTGCGCGGTGGTGATGAAGAGCAGCGTCGAGGCGCCGTCGGGATCGAGAACGACCTCCTCGAGCGCGACCGCCGCATTGCGGGAGAGCTCGACGAAGTTGGAGTGGGTGAGGACGCAGCCCTTGGGCTTGCCGGTGGAGCCCGACGTGTAGATCAGGGTTGCGATGTCGGAGCCGACCGCCAGGTTGCGCCGGCGCTCGATCTCTTCATCGGTGACCCCGCTGCCCGATGCGGCGAGCTTGTCGAGATCGCCGAGGTCGATCTGCCACACGTTGCGGATGGCGGGGAGTTCGGGGTGCACCTCGTCGAACCGAGCGAAGTGATCGGGCGTCTCGACGATGACGGCGATCGCCTCGGAATCGCTGAGGTTCCACTTGACCTGCCCCGGGGAGCTCGTCTCGTAGATCGGCACGAGGACGGCGCCCGCGAACCACGCGGCGAAGTCGATGAGCGTCCACTCGTAGCGGGTCTTGGACATGAGCCCGATCTTGTCGCCCGGCTGGATGCCGGCTGCGACCAGCCCCTTGGCGAGGGCGATGACCTGGTCGTAGAACTGTCGAGTCGTGACCGGCGACCACCCGCCGTCACCCGTGGGAAGTGAGAACAGCACTGCGTCGGGGGTCGCCGCGACGCGCTGCACGAGCAGGTCGGTCGTATTCGCTTGGGGATCGGGCGTGACGACGGCGGGAGTCTCGAATTCGATCACGGTAGCTCCTTCGGCACCGGGGGAGGTTCAGCGGGCGGGGCGCACGTGAAGCCTCGACATTGGGGTCGCTTACACTCTAGTCGGTGCCCGAGCGGCCTTCAGGCCCCCGATGACCGCCCTCACCCCGTCGAAAGGCAGTATCCGTGCACGCGATCGGTATCGACATCGGCGGAACGAAGATCGCCGGCGCGGTCGTCGACGAACTCGGCACCATCATCCGGAGTGAGCGCGTTCCCACGCCAGCCGGCGATCCGCAGCTCCTCGAGGACTCGGTCGCGACGATGATCGAGTCGCTGTCGACCGATGCGTCGATCGTCGCTGTCGGCGTCGCGGCCGCGGGATTCATCGATGCCGCCCAGTCCACCGTCTACTACGCCCCGAACATCAACTGGCGCAACGAGCCCTTCCGCGAGAAGCTCGAGGCTCGCGTCGGCACAGCCGTCGTCGTCGACAACGATGCGAATGCGGCCGGCTGGGCGGAGTTCCGATTCGGCGCCGGCCGGATGGTCAGCGACATGGTCATGCTCACGATCGGCACGGGCGTCGGCGGGGCGATCGTGGCGGGCGACCGACTGTTCCGCGGCGGCTTCGGTGCCGGTGCAGAGCTGGGGCACCTCCGAATCGTTCCCGAGGGCATCGCCTGCGGCTGCGGCCAGCGCGGATGCCTCGAGCAGTACGGCTCGGGTCGCGCCCTGCTGCGCACCGCCAACGAGATCGCCGACGCCGGTGGCATCGGCGTCGGCCTGGCGAACGCCCGCGCCGAGCACGGCGCCCTCGACGGCCCCGTGGTGGCCGCGCTCATCCGAGCGGGCGACCCGGGCGCACTCGCCGCGCTCCACGAGCTCGGACAGTGGCTCGGCCCGGCGGCGGCATCGCTCTCCGCGGTGCTCGACCCGCAACGATTCGTGTTCGGCGGCGGGGTCGCCGCCGCCGGCGAGCTGCTGCTCGGCCCGGTCCGCGAGGCCTACCTCGAGCACCTGCCCGCGCGTGGCTACCACCCCGAGCCCGACTTCGTCATCGCGGAGCTCGTGAACGACGCCGGCGTGGTGGGTGCCGCCGACCTCGCCCGCGTCTGGGTCGACGAGCACGCGTGAGCATTCGGCGGCGTGTACGGCGAATGGGAACGTCGCGCCGCAGGGGCGGCGGCGCACGAACAGGACACAGCGTTCGGCTCGGCGTTAAGCTGAGTCGTCGACGGACCGCCGGAGGGGATGCGCACGGTGTTCTACTGGATCATGAAGCACATCGTGGTGGGTCCCATCCTGCTCGCGATCTTCCGCCCCTGGGTGGTCGGGCTCGAGAATGTGCCGAAGCAGGGCGCCGTGGTGCTCGCATCCAATCACCTGTCCTTCATCGACTCGATCTTCCTGCCGCTCGTCGTCGATCGTCCGGTCGTGTTCCTCGCCAAGAGCGAGTACTTCACGGGCAAGGGCCTGAAGGGCTGGGCGACCCGGGTCTTCTTCCAGGCGGCGGGTCAGCTGCCCATCGACCGGTCGGGGGGCAAGGCGTCGGAGGCCTCGCTCGAGACGGGTCTCCGCGTGCTCCGCGAGGGCGGCATCCTCGGCATCTACCCTGAGGGCACCCGTAGCCCCGACGCCCGCCTGTACCGCGGTCGCACCGGAGTCGCCCGCATGGTGCTCGAAGCCGGAGTTCCCGTCATCCCGGTCGCGATGCTCGGCACCGAGAAGGTGATGCCGATCGGCACCCGGCTCCCCAGGGTGCGTCGCATCGGCATCATCATCGGCCGACCACTCGACTTCACGAGATTCGAGGGGATGGAGGGCGACCGGTTCGTGCTGCGCTCGGTGACCGATGAGCTCGTGTACGAGCTTCGGGCGCTCAGCGGACAGCAGTACGTCGACGTCTACGCGAGCTCGGTCAGGGAGCAACGAGCCGCCCAGACGCGGTAGGCTCGAGGAGGCGGCGGCGCGACGTGCGTTGCCGCATTCCCGTTCCGGCGCCGTAGCGCCCGCACCCTCAGGACAGTCCAGTGGTACAGCTCGTCGAGCCCGTCGTCTCCCCAGATCCCTCAGTGATCGACGGCCTCGACTATTGGCGCACGCTGCCGATCAAGCAGCAGCCCGTCTGGCCCGATCCCGACGCCGCGCACGCGGCGGCCGCCGAGCTCGCGACCCTGCCGCCGCTCGTCTTCGCCGGCGAGGTCGACATGCTGCGCACCCGGTTGGCGTCGGCGTCGCGGGGCGAGGCGTTCCTGCTGCAGGGTGGCGATTGTGCAGAGACGTTCGCCGGCGCCACTGCCGATCAGATCCGCAACCGGGTGAAGACCGTGCTGCAGATGGCCGTCGTGCTCACCTACGGTGCCTCGATGCCGGTCGTCAAGATGGGTCGTATGGCGGGCCAGTTCGCGAAGCCCCGCTCGAGCGACACCGAGACCCGTGGCGAGGTCACCCTGCCCGCCTACCGCGGCGACATCGTCAACGGCTACGACTTCACCCCCGAGTCGCGGCAGGCCGATCCCGCCCGCATGGTGCGCGGCTACCACATGGCGGCATCGACGCTGAACCTCATCCGCGCCTTCACCCAGGGCGGGTTCGCCGACCTGCGGCAGGTGCACTCGTGGAACCAGGGGTTCGCGGCCAACCCGGCGAACGCCAGGTACGAGTCGCTCGCCCGAGAGATCGACCGCGCCATCAAGTTCATGGACGCGTGCGGCGCCGACTTCGAGGCGCTGAAGCACACCGAGTTCTACACGGGCCACGAGGGCCTCCTGATGGACTACGAGCGGCCGATGACGCGCATCGACTCGCGCACGGGCACGCCGTACGACACGTCGGGTCACTTCATCTGGATCGGCGAGCGCACACGCGACCTCGACGGCGCCCACGTCGACTTCCTGTCGCGCGTCCGCAACCCCATCGGCGTGAAGCTCGGGCCCACCACCACGCCCGAGACCATGCTCGAACTCGTCGAGAAGCTCGACCCCCACCGCGAGCCCGGCCGCCTCACGTTCATCACTCGCATGGGGTCCGAGAAGATCCGCGACGCACTGCCGCCACTGCTCGAGGCCATCACGCGCAGCGACGCGAATCCGCTCTGGGTCACCGATCCGATGCACGGCAACGGCATCACCACGCCGACCGGCTACAAGACCCGACGCTTCGACGACGTGGTCGACGAGGTCAAGGGATTCTTCGAGGCCCATCGCGCTGCCGGAACGAACCCGGGCGGCATCCATGTGGAGCTCACCGGCGACGACGTCACCGAGTGCCTCGGCGGATCCGAGCAGATCGACGAGGAGACCCTGGCCACCCGTTACGAGTCGCTCTGCGATCCGCGGTTGAACCACATGCAGTCGCTCGAGCTCGCATTCCTCGTGGCCGAGCAGCTCGCCGCGCGGTGACGCCCGAGCGCCCGCTCGGCCCGTGCCCGGGCGGGCGCCGGTGACCGGGCGTCACGGCTGGAAGTTCACCGTGATCTCCGAGCCGCGTTTCAACGTCTCGCCGGCAGCAGGGCTCTGAACCGATGCCACCACGGCACCCTCGAGGAACTGCGGCACGTTCGACGTGACGACGAAGCCGAGCGCCTCGAGCTGTTCCCGCGCCTGGGCGATGGTCTGGCCGGTGATGACGTTCGGCACCGCGACGAGGTCGGGACCCTTCGACGTCGTCAGCACGACGGAGTCGCCCGGGTGCATCGGGTCGTTCGTGTAGGTCGCCGTGATCACGTGATCCGCCGGAACCTCGTCGTGGAACTCGGGGTCGGCGAACTCCACGACCAGTCCGACGCCCTCGAGTGCGCCCTGGGCCTCCCCGACGGGCAGGCCCTCGACAGGCGGGATCGCGCCGACGGAGACGACGAGGGCGACGTCGCCGAGCTCGGGGTAATCGGCACCGGCCTCGACGATGTTGCCGTCGGCGCCGAGCACGGCGATGACCGTGCCCTCTGCGGCATCCGATGAGAACTGCTGGACGTTCTGCTCGGCGACCGTGAACTGTTCGAGGGCCACACGGGCGTCGGCTTCAGCCTGTCCGATCACGTCGGGCATCGGGATGAGGCTCGGCCCGAGCGAGACGAACATGGTGACGGCCGATCCGCGCTGTGCCTGCTCACCGGCGGCGGGGTCGGTGCCCGAGATCTGGCCCTGCGGGACGAGCGGGTCGTTGCGTTCGCCGGGGACGACCTGGAAGCCTTCCTGCTCGAGCACCTGCTGGGCCTCTTCGGGGAGGAGGGTCGACACGTCGGGAACCGTGACGAGGGCTCCGGGCCCGACTCCGAAGTACCAGCCCGTTCCGGCGGCGAGGCCGGTCAGCAGCAGGACGAGGGCGAAGATCCAGTAGCCCCGCCGCTTGCGCCGCTCGGTCGTCGCGGTCAGCGCGGCGGTGTCCTCGCCGACCTCGGACGCCTCGAGCGTCGGGGCCGCGAGCACGGGCACACCGCCGCCGAGGATCGCCGTCTCGGCCGTCGCGCCGGCCATCGGCGCCGCGGCGTTCGGGACCACCATGGTCGGTTGGGTGGCGCGCACCACGACCCCGGGAGCGCGGATCGCCGGCTCCACCTCGTGGAGGCGGTCGAGCATGGCACGGGCGTCGTGCGGTCGACGCTCGGGATCGCGCGCGGTCGCCCACAGCACGAGCTCGTCGAGTTCGGCGGGCACGGCGGGGGTCTTCGTGCTCGGGGCGGGAACCGAGTCGTTCGCGTGCTGGTAGGCGATCTGCATCGGGGCTTCGCCGACGTACGGCTGCTCGCCGGTTAGCATCTCGTACATCATGATGCCGACGGCGTACACATCGCTCCTGGCGTCGGCCACGCCGCGCGTGACGAGCTCGGGGGAGAGGTAGGCGATCGTGCCGAGCAGCGCTTGGCCCGTGGCGGTGTTGGCGCTGGCGGCTCGGGCGAGTCCGAAGTCGCCGAGCTTGATCCGACCGTCGTCGGCCAGCATGACGTTCTCGGGTTTCAGGTCGCGGTGCACGATGCCGGCCTTGTGGGCGGCCGCGAGGCCCGACAGGACGGCGTCGAGGATGTCGACCGTCTGCTCTGGCGTGAGCTTCTTGTAGTCCTTGAGCAGATCGCGGAGGGTGATGCCCGGCAGGTACTCCATCACGAGGTACGCCGTCTCCGCGTCCTGCCCCTGGTCGAAGACGTTGACCACATTGGGGTGGGCGAGCCGCGCGGCCGAACGCGCCTCTTGCACGAACCGAGTCTTGAACGTGTTGTCGTCGGCGAGGTGGCCGTGCATGATCTTGATCGCGACCCGTCGTTCGAGGCGCAGGTCGGTCGCGAGGTAGACCGTCGCCATGCCGCCTCGGGCGATCCGCGAGCGCACCTGATAGCGGCCGTCGATGAGACGGCCGATCATCGGGTCGGCGGGCGCGGTGGTCACCATTCGAGTCTACGAAGGCGTATATGCCCGCCGGGTGTCAAACGCCGCGAACGTCGCACATCGCAACGGCTTCGTGATGACGGGATGCCGCGACGCGTCGCGGCATCGGACGCGTCACCCCAGCTCCGAGAGCCAAGCCGTCGCAGCGGCCTCCCACTTCGCGAAGTGGTCGGGATGCGCCGAGAGCTGCACCGCTTGCGCCGCCTCGGTGACGGTCATCGTCTCCCAGCCGGGAATGTCGAGGAGGCCACGGGTGCGGCCCGCGTTCGGGTTCGCCTCGCCTCCGTAGAATGCGTGGGTCGCGCGCACGGGATCGAGGACCTCGTCGATCGAGCCCCAGCCCTGGCTCGGGCGCTGCTGGAAGAGCCCCAGTGAGTCGCGGTCGCCGTGGCGCAGGTTCTTCAGTCCCGACTCCTGGGCGGCCGCGGCGAGCGCGACGACGAGGCCGCGATCGGGCACGCCGAGTGCGCGTCCCACTTCGATGATGAGCCGGGCGTTCGACCGCATCTCGTCGTCGAGGGGCATGCTGACGGATGCCACGGGAAGCATGTGCTCCGTCTCGGGGATGGTGGCCGCTGGGCCCGGGTCGGGTTCGACCTGCGGAGGCGCGGGCGCCGTCGCGGCGACATCCGGTGCCGTCCCCGTCAGCGGGAGGACGATCGACTCGCCGGGGAAGATGAGGCTCGACGGCCCGAGCCCGTTCGCGCTGAGAACGCTCGCCAGGTCGAGTCCGTACGCCGACGCGATGCCGCTCAGCGTGTCACCCGCGACGACCACGTGCTTCGCGATGTCGGGCGGCGGGCCTGCAGCAGGTGCCTGCGCCGGTGCGCCGGGAAGGGCGAGTCGCTGGCCGGGGAAGATGGGGCTCGACCAGCTCAGGCCGTTGTGGGCGAGCACCTCGGCGGTGGCGAGGCCGAAGTGCTCGGCGATTCCGCTCACGGTGTCGCCTTCGACGACGGTGTACTCCGCGGGTGCAGCGGCCGCCGGCGAGGTCTGGGCGGTCCGAACGCCCGCCGGCTGGGTCTTCGCCTTCGCCTGCCGCTTGGCCGGCTGCGGCACTGCCTCGGCGGGGTGCGCGATGCCGAGGGTCACCGCGACGGTGCTCACGACGGCGAGCGGGACGCTCAGTGCTCGACGGAAGCTCCCCATCGTTCCCCCTCCGCCGACGTGGTTCCTCGGCGTTTGCGGTCACCGTCGCACAGGGCCGGAGTCGAGTCAACGACCTCGCCGCGCGTCTTCCGAGTCCGTGCTCCGACGGGTGTCGACGGCCCGGGCTCCGTGCGGATGTCGGCTTCCTCCGGCGCCGGAGGTCTGGCAATCTGGTGACGTGACCGACGCCGAACAGACCGAGTGGCTCACCGTTCCCGAGCTCGTCGAGTTGCTCGGGCAGAGCCCCAGCCGAATCCGCCGCCTCATCGACGACCGCCATCTGCTCGCCACACGCGTCGACGGCGTGCTGAAGGTTCCGGCCCTGTTCCTGCGAGACGGCGCTCCCTTGCCCGAGCTGCACGGGACGGCCATCGTGCTCGCCGACGGCGGCTTCAGCGACGGCGAGGCGCTCGAGTGGCTGCTCTCCGAGGAGGACAGCCTCGGCACGACGCCCATCGCCGCGCTCCGTGCCGGCCGCAAGTCCGAGGTCCGCCGGGTCGCGCAGGCGCTGGCCTGATCGCGACCCCGGCCCGATCAGCCTCAGCTCGATCGCCGCGCGACCGCGTTCGCGAGCGATCCGAGCTCGGACTTCGCCTCCCGGGTGAGGCTGGCGTCGGAGAGCACGGCGGTCGCTCGTGCGACGTGGTCGGCGATGAGGCGCTCGACCTCGTCGACGGCACCCGATTCGGTGATCGTGCGCTGCAGCATCCGCACCTGCTCGGGATCGAGGGCGGGGTCGCCCAGCAGTTCATCGAGGAGTCGGCGCTGACCGGGGGCGAGGCGCTCGCGCGCGAGCGCGACGAGCACCGTGCGCTTGCCCTCCCGGAGGTCGTCGCCGCTCGGCTTCCCGGTCACCTCGGGGTCGCCGTAGACGCCGAGGAGGTCATCGCGCAGCTGATATGCCATGCCGAGGGGGAGGCCGAAGCCGCGCAGCGCATCGAGTTGGGCGGTGGATGCGCCCGCGATGGCTCCACCGATGGCCAGCGGCGCCTCCACGGAGTACTTGGCGGACTTGTAGGTGATGACGAGTTCGGCCCTCGCGCGCTGTTCCTCCTCGGATCGCGTGAGCCAGGCGCGTTCCTCGAGGATGTCGAGGTACTGCCCGGCGGTCACCTCCATGCGCATGCGGATGAACTCGTCGCGAGCAGCACGGGCTGCGGCACGGTCGGACAGGCGATCGAGTCCCTCGTCGAGCAGTTCATCGCTCCATCCCAGCAACAGGTCGCCGAGCAGGATCGCGGCGGCGCGACCGAACTCGACCGAGCCCCCCGCCCAGCCGCGGTCGGCGTGCAGCCGTTCGAACAGCCGGTGCGCTGCGGGAGCACCGCGTCGCGTATCGGAGTTGTCGATGATGTCGTCGTGCACGAGCGCGGCGGCATGGAAGAGCTCGAGCGCCGATGCCGCGGACACGACCGGGTACGTGTCGGCACGTTCCTCCGATGCGAACGGATCGAACCCGTGCCCCTCGACCGCCGCCCAGCCCCAGTAGCAGAACAGCGCACGGAAGCGCTTGCCACCGCTGAGAAACCGCTCTGAGATCGATGTCAACGGGGCCAGATCCGAGCTGATCGAGCGGACAATGGAAGAGCGTTCTCCGAGGAATTCCTCGATGCGCGCCTGGACGATATCGACCAGCCGGGAACCGTGAGTCACCCGCCTAGCCTAGCGAGGCGGCGGCGGGCTAGAATGGACTCGGATGCGTCGATCCCGAGCCTGAGGGGAATGAGATGCCGCTTTCAGAGCAGGAGCAACGTCTTCTCGAGGAGATGGAGCGGAACCTCTACCGCAATGACGCGGACTTCGTGCATGCCGTCGGCGGTGTGCGTGGTCGACGTCCCAACTACCGAGCCATCGTGCTCGGCGTGCTGCTCGCGGTAGCCGGCGTCGGCGCCCTCATCGCAGGTGTGGCGCTCCAGTTGCTCATCGTCGGCATCATCGGCTTCGCGCTCATGTTCGCCGGCGTGCTCATCGCCATCACGCCCAGCAAGCGCGGTGCACCCGGTGCCGTGCCAGGGGCGCCTCAGACGGCAGCGAAGATGCAACGATCCCGCGGAGGATTCATGGACCGCCTGAACGAGCGGTGGGACCGGCGTCAAGAGGGCCGCGACTGAGTCCCTCCACTTCGCACCACTTCGACGGGTCGATCTTCGGATCGGCCCGTTTTTCGTCGTCTTCGGCCGACGTGCACCGGCGGGAGATCCGCTGGAAGCAGGTCGTGCGGCCGTCCTCGGGCTGACTCGCGCCGAGCGCTGGTGCCGCTGCACCGCGAAACTCCATTTCCCTCCACCTCCCGAATCCCGCGGATTCACAGGGTTCTCACACGTTCGTGCGCCCGAAATCGAGCGAATGTCGTTGTTGGGTGGATGAGAGTGGAGTAAAGTGGGGTCACCTGGATCCTGGCCGGAGGAAGGGGGTGATGCGATGTTCCTCGGGACCTACGAACCGAAGCTCGATGAGAAAGGTCGCGTCATTCTTCCGGCGAAGTTCCGGGAGGAGCTCTCGACCGGCCTCGTGCTCACGCGCGGCCAAGAGCGCTGCATCTACGTGTTCAGCGCACGCGAGTTCGAGCAGATGAGCGACAAGATCCGCCAAGCCCCCGTGACGAGCAAGCAGGCGCGCGACTACATGCGCGTCTTCCTCTCGGGGGCGTCCGCGGAGACCCCCGACAAGCAGCATCGAGTCACCATCCCGGCCACGCTCCGCAGCTATGCGGGGCTCGACCGAGACCTCGCGGTCATCGGCGCCGGCAGCAGGGTGGAGATCTGGGATGCCGAGGCATGGCAGACATACCTCGCCGAGCAGGAGGCGGCCTTCGCGGAGACGGCGGAGGAGGTGATCCCCGGGCTGTTCTAGTCCCGGACTGCGACTCCCAGCCGTGCGCGCCTGGTGCACTTCCCCGCATCAGGACGAACGGATGGGGATCGGAGTCCGGGACCCATCCCGAAGGAATCATGGACATCGAACGCATCCACACCCCCGTCATGCTCGAGCGCACCGTCGAGCTGCTCGCTCCCGCCATCGAGGGTGAGCACGCCGTGCTGGTCGATGCCACCCTCGGCATGGGCGGGCACAGCCGGGCGTTCCTCGAGCGGTTCCCGAAGCTCACCGTCATCGGCCTCGACCGCGACACCGACGCGCTGGCGATCGCCCGTGAGCGCCTCGCCCCATTCGGCGACCGCGCTCGATTCGTGCACACCGTCTACGACGGCATCGCCCAGGCGATCCGGTCGGAGGGCTTCGACGAGGTGCAGGGCGTGCTCTTCGACCTCGGGGTCTCATCGCTGCAGCTCGACCGCGCCGAGCGCGGGTTCGCTTACGCGAAGGATGCCCCGCTCGACATGCGCATGGACTCGAGTCGCGGTCGCACGGCCGCCGACGTCATCGCCGAGTCGAGCGAGCAGGAGCTGCGCCGCATCTTCCAGGAGTACGGCGAGGAGAAGCTCGCGCAGCGCTACGCCCGTGCGATCGTCACGGCCCGTGCCGAGGCGCCGATCACGCGCTCCGCTCAGCTCGTCGCCATCCTCACCGACGCGACGCCCGTCGCGGTGCAGCGGCAGGGCCACCCGGCCAAGCGCGTCTTCCAGGCGCTGCGCATCGAGGTGAACGAGGAGCTCTCGGTGCTCGAACGCGCCGTTCCCGCAGCCCTCGACGCCGTCGCCATCGGAGGGCGGATCGTCGTGCCGGCGTACCAATCGCTCGAGGATCGCATCGTGAAGCGAGCGCTGCAGGTCGCCTCGGGCTCGACGGCTCCGGCCGGGCTTCCGATGGAACTGCCCGAACACCGCCCGCAGTTCCGGCTCCTCGTCCGAGGCGCCGAGCTCGCGAGCGAATCCGAGCAGGCGGAGAACCCGCGTGCCAAGCCAGTGCGGCTGCGCGCCGCCGAACGAGTGAGGAGGCCGTCGTGACTGTACTGCCGGCCCGATCCCTTCCCGAACCCCGCCCGAGCGGGCCGAAGCCGCCACGGCGACTGCGGCCGGTCCCCGAACCGGCGCAGCGGCGTGCGAAGCCGAGACTCGTCTACGCCATCGTCGCACTCGGCGGCGTGGCCGTGATCGTGGTCGCCCAACTGCTCCTCTCGATCGCGGTGGCCCAGGGCGCATACGAGATCGACGGCTACCAGCTCCGGCAGGCGGTGCTGGCGAGGGAGGAGCAGAAGCTTTCGGAGGACCTCGACCGCGTGCAGTCCCCGCAGTACCTGGCCATGAACGCCGAAGCGCTGGGAATGGTGCCGAACACGAGTCCGGTGTACCTGCGGCTCTCCGACGGTGCCGTGCTCGGCGAGCCGACCCCTGCGACCGGTGGGGTCGCGGCATCCGGCCCGCTCGTGCCGAATGCCCTCCTCGACGGCGTGCCGCCCGTCACCGAGCAGGCGGGGCAGACTCCGAACGGGGCAGCATCGAGCGAGGCGCAACCCGCAGCGCCCGAGACGCCCCCGGTCGTCCCGCCGCCGAGCGACGGCCTGCCGACACCCGCAACGCACTGAGCGCCGAACCGGAAGGGACTCGATGAATCGCACGACGACCCGGCATCCCATGCGCAGGATCGTCCTGGCGGCCGTCCTGCTCGTCGCCATGGTGGCCGTGTTCGTCGTCCGACTCGTCGATCTCCAGGTCGTGCGGGCGGCCGAGCTGAGCGAGGAGGCCCAGGGCCGGCGGTCGGTGACCGTACCGGTCTACGGGGCCCGCGGCGACATCGTCGACGCCGACGGCACCATCCTCGCCGACACCGTCATGCGCTACGACATCGCGCTGTCGCCGAAGAACGCGACGGCCGGACCGATCACGCGATACGAGCCCGACCCGTCCGACCCAGACTCGTCGAGATCCGTCGACATCCCGCTGGAGCAGACCGCCGAAGAGCTCGGATCGGTCGTGGGGCTCACCGGTGAACAGGTGCAGGGCATCATCTCGGCGGCACTCGCCGACGATCCCGAGTCCGACTTCGCGTACGTCGCGAAACTCGTCGACACGGCGACGTACGAGAAGGTGAAGGAGCTCGACATCCCGTGGGTCGTGCCGTACCCGCACCCGAGCCGGACCTACCCCAACGGTGCGGTCGCGGGCAATCTGCTCGGCTTCGTCCGGGCCGACGACGGCCAACCGCTGGCGGGTGTCGAGCTCTCCGAGGACGCATGCCTCGCCGGGCGAAACGGCGAGGTGAGCTGGCTGCACAGCCTCGAGGACTGGGTGCAGATCCCGGGCACGGAGGTCGTCCACGAGCAGGCCCGCGACGGCGGCACACTCCGCCTCACGATCGACTCCGACCTGCAGTGGATGGTGCAGCGCATCGCCGAGGCCCAGGTGCAGGCGACCGGTGCCGAGTGGGCGACGGTGACGGTCATGGAGGCGAAGACGGGGCGCCTCCTCGCGGTCGCCGACGTGCCGACCATCGATCCGAACGAGCCGACGGCCACCGCCGAGGGTGATCGCGGCTCCCGCGCGTTCACGGCCCCCTACGAGCCCGGATCGACGTTCAAGTCGCTGACCGCGGCATCCGTCATCGATGCCGGCAAGGCGGATGCGCTGAGCCAGATCATCTCGGGTTACCAGTACCTCCCGCCGAACGGCGCCGACATCACCGACAGCTTCTTCCACGAGGACACGCCGTACACGCTCACGGGCGTGCTCATCGATTCCTCGAACACGGGGATGTCGCGATTCGGCGAGCGGCTCACCGACGACCAGCGGTACGAGTACATGCAGCGGTTCGGGCTCGGCGAGGTCACCGAGGTCGGATTCCCTGGCGAGGAGCCGGGCGATCTCCACGGCGGGCCCGAGGCGTGGGACAACCAGACGCAGTACGCAACGATGTTCGGACAGGGCCTGACGACCACTGCGGTGCAGATCGCGAGCATCTACCAGACGATCGCCAACGGGGGCGTCCGGATGCCCGTGCGGCTCGTCGACGGCTGCGGCGATGAGGCGGCGGGCGACGCGACGGGCGAGGCCGTCGGATCCGCCGACGGGGAGGACGGGCCCGTTGGAACGCGCGTCATCTCCGAAGACGCGGCCGATCAGACGGCCGCGATGCTCGAGCGCGTGTACCTCGAGGGATGGCTCGCCGACGAGTGGGAGATCCCCGGATACCGGGTCGCGGCGAAGACCGGCACCGCACAGGTTCCCGACGGCAACGGCGGCTACCTCAGCGGCTACCTCGTCTCGGTGTCGGGATTCGCCCCGGCCGATGACCCCCGCTTCGTCGTTTCGGTGAGCATCATGAATCCCGTTAAGATGAACTCGTCCGCCGCATCCGCTCCCGTCTTCCAACAGGTGATGAGTCAGGTGCTGAAGAAGTATCGGACGGTTCCATCCGGCGCTCCGGCGCCCGAGCTGCCAGCCACCTGGTGAGAAAGTTGGGTTCGTGACCGGATCGCCTCCAACGGCCCTCCGGCCGCAGCATCCGAGCCCCCGATCCCTGCACGGCTTGGCCGAGGCGTTCGATCTCGACGTGCGCGGCGACATCTCCGGGCTCGAGGTGACCGGCGTGGTCCTCGCCTCTTCGGCCGTGCAACCGGGCGACCTGTACGTGGGAGTGCCGGGCCGCAACGTGCACGGCGCATCGTTCGCGGCGGCCGCCCGCGACGCCCGAGCGGTGGCGGTGCTGACGGATGCCGCGGGCGCCGAGCTCGCCGCCGACGCGGGCCTGCCCATCCTCGTGACCGACGACGCCCGCGCCGCCCTGGGCGACGTGGCGGCCTGGATCCACCGCACGGCCGAGAACCCGGCGACGCTCTTCGCCGTCACGGGCACGAACGGCAAGACGAGCGTGGTGTACCTCCTGTACGGCATCCTCCGCCAGCTCGGCGTGGTGGCTGGGCTCACCTCGACCGCCGAGCGCCGCATCGGCGACGAAGCAGTCACGAGCTCGCTCACGACCCCCGAGGCCAGCGAGCTCCACGCCCTGTTGGCGCGCATGCGGGAGGTCGACGTGCGCGGCGTCGGCATCGAGGTCTCAGCTCAGGCGCTGAGCCGTCACCGGGTCGACGGCCTCGTCTTCGACGTCGTCGGGTTCACGAACCTGAGCCACGACCACCTCGACGACTACGCGTCGATGGACGTCTACTTCGAGGCCAAGCGGGAGCTCTTCCAGCCCGAGCGGTCGCGTCGCGGCGTCGTCACCATCGATTCCGACTGGGGCCGCCGCCTCGTCTCCGAATCCCGCATCCCCGTCACGACGCTCAGCACGAATCCCGAGGTCGAGGCCGATTGGCGCCTCGTCGTGCTCGACGAGACCGCGACCCACACCTCATTCGTGCTCGAAGGTGCCGATGGCAGGCGCCTCCAGACCAGGGTTCCCCTGATCGGCCGGTTCATGGCCGCCAACGCCGCCCTCGCGATCGTCATGCTCGTCGAATCGGGGTACGACCTCGACCAGGTCGCGCACGTGCTCGAGCGCGACGGCGGCATCGACGCGTACATCCCTGGCCGTGCCGAACGCGTCTCCGGCGAGAGCGGACCCATCGTCTACATCGACTACGGCCACACTCCCGACGCGTTCCAGCAGACCCTCGACGCCATCCGCCGCATCGCGACGGGCCGGCTCATCATGCTGTTCGGCGCCGACGGCGACCGAGACAGCACGAAGCGCGCCGAGATGGGCGCCATCGCGGCACGCGGCGCCGACATCGTCGTCATCACCGACTTCCATCCGCGCTTCGAGGATCCCGCCGCGATCCGGGCCGCGCTCATCTCCGGGGCTCGAGCGGCCGTGCCCGACCGTGAGATCCACGAGGTCCCCGACCCGAGGGCGGCATTCCGGCAGGCACTCGCTCTCGCGAGCGAGAACGATGTCATCCTCTACGCTGGTCCCGGCCACGAGGAGTACCACGAGGTGAAGGGCGTGAAGATCCCATACTCGGCACGAGACGACGCGAAGCAGGCCCTGCGTGAGGCGGGCTGGCCCGCATGATCGCCCTGACCCTCGCCGAGATCGCATCGGCGGTCGGCGGCACGCTGCGCACCGACCGTACGGATGCCGCCCCTGAGACGGTGATCGACGGCGCCGTCACCACCGACTCCCGCGAGATCGTCCCCGGTGGGGTCTTCTTCGCCAAGCGCGGCGAGTTCGACGACGGCCACCGGTTCGCTCCGGCGGCAGTCGAGCATGGCGCGGCCCTCGTCGTCGTCGAGCACGAACTGGACCTCGCCGTTCCGCAGGTCGTCGTCGCAGACACGGTCGACGCTCTCGGTGCCCTGGCCGCCGAGGTGGTACGCCGCGTGCGCGACGGTGGCGACCTCCGCATCGTCGGGGTCACGGGTTCGAACGGCAAGACCACCACGAAGAACCTCCTGCGCACGGTGCTCGAACGCGTCGGCCCGACGGTCGCCGCGCGAGCCTCGTTCAACAACGAGGTGGGGGCGCCGATCACGATGCTCGAGCTCACCCACCAGACCCGGTTCCTCGTGGCCGAGATGGGCGCGTCGGCCGTCGGCGAGATCGCACGCCTCGTGCGGATGGCGCGTCCCGACGTGGGCATCGTCCTGAAGGTCGGCCTGGCGCACGCCGGCGAGTTCGGCGGCATCGAGCAGACGGTGCGTGCCAAGTCCGAGATGGTGACCGACCTACTGGAATCGGATGTCGCGGTGCTGAACGCCGACGATCCTCGGGTCGCGCCCATGGCCGATCTCACGAGGGCCCGGGTCGTCAGATTCGGGCTGGGGCCCGACGCCGACGTCCGCGCGGTCGACGTCGTGACGCATGCCCGCGGTACCGACTTCACGGTGCAGCTCGCGACCGGCGAGTCCGCGCGCGTGCGCTTCGGGGTGCTCGGTGAGCACCATGTCATGAACGCCCTGGCGGCGGTCGCGGCATCCGTCGAGCTCGGCGTGCCGCTGCCGACCATCGTCGAGGGCCTCGAATCGGTGACGCTCGCCGAACGCTGGCGAATGCAGGTGATGGGTGGCCGCGACGGCATCACGGTCATCAACGACGCGTACAACGCGAGCCCCGATTCGATGTCGGCGGCGTTGAAGACCCTCGCCCAGGTGAAGGCGCCCGGAACGCGCACGATCGCCGTGCTGGGCGAGATGAGCGAACTCGGCGAGTTCTCGGGGGAGGAGCACGACGCCATCGGCCTCCTGGCGGTGCGGCTCGGCATCTCGCAGCTCGTGGTCGTGGGGCAGGGTGCGCGTCGCCTGCACATCTCGGCGATCAACGAGGGCTCGTGGGACGGCGAGTCGGCCTTCGTCGAGTCCGCCGACGAGGCCTTCGACCTCGTCGTCTCCATGGCGCGCCCGGGTGACACGGTGCTCGTGAAATCGTCGAACGCGGCGGGTCTGCGCCTCCTCGGCGACCGACTGGGAGAATGGTTCGCGTGAGAGCACTGTTGTCCGCCGGGGCGTTGTCCCTCGCCTTCACGCTCTTCCTGACCCCGCTGTTCATCCGCCTCTTCACGCGGATCGGCTGGGGACAGTTCATTCGAGACGATGGCCCCAAGAGCCACCACGTCAAGCGCGGCACGCCCACGATGGGCGGCATCATCTTCATCCTGGGCACCCTCTTCGGGTACTTCACGGCGACCCTCGTGGTGAGCAACGAACCGCCGACCGCGTCGGGCCTGCTCGTCCTGCTCATGATGGTGGGGCTCGGGCTCGTCGGCTTCATCGACGACTTCCTGAAGACCCGCAAGAAGCAGAGCCTGGGTCTCGGTGGCTGGGCGAAGGTCGCGGGCCAGGTGGTGGTCGCGACGGTCTTCGCGCTGCTCGCCCTGCAGTTCCCCAACGAGCAGAACGTGACGCCCGCCAACACGAGCATCTCGTTCATCCGCGATCTGCCGCTCGACTTCATGGTGTTCGGCACGGTGGTCGGCATCATCCTGTACGTCATCTGGATCTGCCTCCTCACGGTGGGCGCCTCCAACGCGGTGAACGTGACCGACGGCCTCGACGGGCTGGCGGGTGGGGCATCGATCCTCGCGATCGGCTCGTTCGTCATCATCGGGTTCTGGCAGTTCAACCAGTCGTGCTTCAGCGAGAACCTCAACCCGAGCGACGCGTACCGGTGCTACGAGGTCCGCGATCCACTCGACCTGGCGATCGTCGCCACGGCCATCGTGGGCGGGCTCATCGGCTTCCTCTGGTGGAACACCAATCCGGCGCACATCTACATGGGCGACACCGGCTCGCTCGCGCTCGGCGGCGCCCTCGCTGCACTCGGCATCGTCAGCCACACCGAGCTGCTCCTCGTGCTCATCGGCGGTCTCTTCGTCATCGAGACCGGATCGGTGATCGTGCAGCGGGCGTACTTCAAGCTCACCGGGGGTAAACGCATCTTCCTGATGAGTCCGATCCACCACCACTTCGAGCTCAAGGGCTGGGCCGAGGTCACCATCGTCGTGCGCTTCTGGATCATCGGCGGCCTGCTCGTGGCGGCGGGCGTCGGCAGCTTCTACTTCGAATGGCTGCAGAGTTGAGCACGACGGATGCCGCGGCAGCCGCCGCTCGTCTCGATTCGCTCACCAGCTGGAACGCCGACTGGGGCGGGCTCCGCGTGGCGGTCCTCGGGCTCGGTGTCACGGGGTTCGCCGTGGCCGACACCCTGACCGAGCTGGGCGCCGACGTGCTCGTGCTCGCGCCCGAGGTCGACGACGATCGCGCGCGAATCCTCGAGGTCATCGGGGCGCGCCTCGTGCGGCATCCGCTCGATTCGGTGCCTGCCGAGCTCACCGAGTTCGGGCCCGAGCTCATGATCGCCTCGCCGGGCTTCCACCCCGACCACCCCGTGCTCGAATGGGCGGCGACGACGGGTGTCGCCGTCTGGGGCGACATCGAACTCGCCTGGCGGGTGCGCGACAAGGTCGACGCGGCCGACTGGATCCTCGTCACGGGGACGAACGGCAAGACCACCACCGTGCAGCTGGCGGCGACGTTCCTCGCGGCGAACGGGCTGCGCGCCGCGCCGTGCGGCAACATCGGCGTGCCCGTGCTCCACGCCGTGCGCGACCCGGGAGGGTTCGACGTGCTCGTCGTGGAGCTCTCGAGCTTCCAGCTGCACCACCTGCCGAAGACGGGCCCGGGTGCGCTGCACCCCTGGGCGAGCGTCGTGCTCAACGTGGCCGACGACCACATCGACTGGCACGGATCGCTCGACGCGTATCGCGCGGCCAAGGCGACCGTGTACGAGAACACGAAGGTCGCCTGCGTGTACAACCGCGCCGACGAGGCGACCATGCACATGGTCGAGGAGGCCGAGGTCGAGGAGGGTGCGCGCGCCATCGGATTCGGCCTCGACGTACCCGGTCCCAGCGACTTCGGCGTCGTCGAGGGCATCCTCTGCGACCGTGCCTTCCTCGACGAGCGCCGCACCGCCGCGCTCGAGATCATCACGCTCGGCGAGCTCGAGCCGCATGGGCTCGCCGCGCCGCACATCGTGCAGAACATCCTCGCGGCGGCGGCCCTGGCTCGTTCGTACGGCGTGCCCGTCGGCGTGATCCACGATGCGCTCGGCGACTTCCGGCTCGATGAGCACCGTATCCAGCTGGTCGCGGTCGCCGGCGGGATCCGGTGGATCGACGACTCGAAGGCCACCAACCCCCATGCCGCCGAGGCATCCCTGCGGGCCTTCGGACGAGTGGTGTGGATCGTCGGCGGGCTTCTGAAGGGCGTCGACGCCGATGCCCTCGTCGCGGCCCACGTCGATCGGCTGCGGGCGGCGATCGTCATCGGCGTCGATCGAGCGGCCCTCGTCGCGGCGTTCGGGCGACACGCGCCTGATCTGCCGCTGTTCGAGGTGGTGGCGGATGACACTGAGACGGTGATGCCCGACGCGGTCGCACTGGCCGCGGCCGTCGCCGAATCCGGAGACACCGTGCTCCTCGCGCCGGCGGCGGCATCGATGGACCAGTTCGCCGACTACGCCGATCGCGGTCGGCGATTCCACGAGGCGGTCAGAGCGAGGCTGGGAGGTGAGGCGGATGGCGAATCCGCCCCGAACGGCCCGGCCGGCCCGGCCGCCCCGAACGCCGAAGTCTGAGGCCGGCGGCGTCTCGGCGGCTCGCATCCGGCTGGGTCGCGTCTTCAGGGTCGAGTCGAAGGACTACTTCCTGCTGCTCGGCACCACGCTCTTCCTTGTGGTCTTCGGCCTCGTCATGGTGCTCTCGTCCTCGTCGGTCGAGTCCAACCTCGAAGAGGGCGGATTCTTCGTCCAGGCCACGCGGCAGGGGGTCTACGCCCTCTTCGGCGTCCCGATCATGCTCATCTCCAGCCGCATGCCCGAACGCGTATGGATGCGCATCGCCTGGCCGCTGCTCCTCGTCGCCTGCGTCCTCCAGGTGCTCGTCATCGCTACGCCCCTCGGCATCACCGTCGGCGGCAACACGAACTGGCTGGCGCTCGGCCCCATTCCGCCGTTCCAGCCGTCGGAGCTCATCAAGGTGGCGCTCGTCATCTGGCTCGGGCTCATCGTCACGAAGAAGCAGGCGCAGCTCGACGACTTCGGCCATGGCATCGTGCCCATCCTGCTCATCGGGGGGGTCGCGATCGCCCTCGTGCTCATCGGCGGTGACCTCGGCACCGTCATGATCATGGGGGCGATGCTGCTCGGAGCCCTCTTCCTCATCGGCGTTCGATTCCGGCTCCTGCTGCCGCCCGTGCTCCTCGGCGCCGCGATCTTCGTGATCGTGGCGGTCTCGAGTGACAGCCGGATGCGGCGCATCACCGCATTTCTGCAGGAGAACTGCACGCAGTTCGACACAGAGGACTGCTGGCAGATCCAGCACGGACGCTTCGCCCTCGCCAACGGTGGGATCTTCGGCGTCGGTCTCGGCAACTCGACCGCGAAGTGGTCGTGGCTCCCGGCGGCGGACAACGACTTCATCTTCGCGATCATCGGCGAGGAACTCGGGCTGATCGGCGGGATCGTCGTGATCGGGCTTTTCGTCGTGCTCGCGATCGCCTTCGCACGCGTACTCCGGGCGGCACGCACCCCGTTCGCCAAGGCCGTCACGGCCGTCGTGCTCGTGTGGGTGGTCGGCCAGGCATGTGTCAATATCGGAGTCGTGCTCGGAGTGTTCCCCGTCCTCGGCGTACCGTTGCCGCTCGTCTCGGCCGGCGGTACCGCCCTGCTCACCACGCTCTTCGCGATCGGGGTCGTACTCTCCGTCGCGCGCGATCCCGAAGCGCAGGCCCGCACGGCCGCTCGCGCAGAGGCGCGCGCCGCCGCGAAGGCGTTGCGGACGCCTCGATGACCGTCTACCTCCTCGCCGGCGGGGGAACTGCCGGCCACGTGAATCCACTGCTCGCCGTGGCCGACCGTCTTCGCGAGCGGCATCCCGACGACGAGGTGCTCGTGCTCGGCACGGCCGAGGGGCTCGAGTCCCGACTCGTCCCGGCGCGCGGCTACGAGCTGCTCACGATCGCGAAGGTCCCGTTCCCACGCCGGCCGAACCGGGCAGCGCTCGCATTCCCCGGCCGGTTCCTGCGATCGATCCGCGACGTGCAGGAGATCATCGACCGCCGAGGCGTCGACGTCGTCGTCGGCTTCGGCGGATACGTGTCGACACCCGCGTACCTCGCCGCCCGGCGGGCGCGCGTGCCCGTCGTCATCCATGAGGCGAACGCCCGGCCCGGTCTCGCCAACCGGCTGGGGGCGCGATGGGCCGCGGCCGTCGGAATCGCGTTCAGCCGGACGCGGTTGCGGAACGCCCAGCTCGTCGGCATGCCATTGCGGCGCGAGATCGAGACGCTCGACCGCGATGCGGGCCGTGCGGAGGCCGCCCGGTACTTCGAGCTCGACGCCGCGCGCCCGGTGCTCCTCGCCACGGGCGGCTCGCTCGGGGCGCGGCGCATCAATCGCACGATGGTCGAGAGCGCCGACGCCGTCACGGCGGCGGGGTGGCAGGTGCTCCACATCACCGGCGCGTCCTCCGACGTGACCGATCCCGGCGTGCTCGATTACCGCATGGTCGAGTATGCCGACCGCATGGACCTCGCCCTGTCGATCGCCGACGCCGCCGTCTCGCGGGCAGGGGCCGCCACGGTGAGCGAACTCGCGGCCCTCGGGATCCCAGCGGTCTACGTGCCATATCCCGTCGGCAACGGCGAGCAGCGGTTCAACGCCGCCGACGTGATCGACGCCGGCGGGGGCATCCTCGTCGACGATGCCGACTTCGTTCCGACGTGGGTTTCGGGGGAGCTCGTGCCGCTGCTCCGCGACGAGCCACGCGTCGAGGCCATGGCGGCGGCCGCGGCATCCGTGGGTCGTCGCGACGGCACCGATCGCATGGTGGCACTCATCGACGGGGCGCTCGGCGGGGGTGCCGGCGACCGCGCCCGCAGCGCGTAACGTGGAGGCAGCGGATGCCGCGGCATCCCGTCCGACCCTGACCCGCCCCGCACCCAGACACTCGCCCAGGAAGACCGCCGCTCGTGACCATCAAGCCCGACCTCAACGCCAACATTCCCGCCGAGCTCGGCTCGGTGCACTTCGTCGGCATCGGAGGATCGGGGATGAGCGGCATCGCGCGGCTCTTCCTCGGCGCCGGTCACCGGGTGACCGGTTCCGACGTCCGAGACTCCGACAACATCACCGCCCTGCGCGAGCTCGGCGCGGAGATCGCGATCGGCCACGACGCTGCGAACGTGGGCGACGCCGAGGCGGTGGTGGTGACCGGAGCACTCTGGCAGGACAACCCCGAGTACCAGTTGGCCCTCGAGCGCGGGTTGCCCGTGCTGCATCGGTCGCAGGCGCTGGCGTGGCTGATCGCCGGGAAGCGACTCGTCTCGGTCGCCGGCGCCCACGGCAAGACGACCTCGACGGGCATGATCATCACGGCGCTCCTGGAGCTGGGTGCCGACCCGAGCTTCGTCAACGGCGGCGTGATCGAGGAGCTCGGGGTGAGCTCGTCCGCCGGCACCGCCGATCTCTTCGTCGTCGAGGCCGACGAGTCCGACGGCTCGTTCCTGCTCTACGACACGTCGGTCGCCCTCATCACCAATGTCGACCCCGACCATCTCGACCATTACGGCTCGCTCGACGCGTTCGAGCAGGCGTTCGTCGATTTCGCCGACCGCGCTCGCGAGTTCGTCGTCATCTCCTCCGACGACGCCGGCGCGGTCCGCGTCACCGAGCGGCTCTCGCATCCGCGCGTCATCAGCTTCGGGGAGGCGCCGCATGCGACCGTGCGACTGCACTCCATCGAGACCGACGGGCCCGTCTCGTTCGCGATCGCATACGAGGACGCGGAATACCGCGCGACCCTTCGCATCCCCGGGCGGCACAACGCGATCAACGCCGCGGGCGCCTTCGCCGTGCTGGTGGGGCTCGGCTTCGACCCCGAGGCCTCGCTCGCGGGCATCGAGCGCTTCGCGGGCACGGGCAGACGCTTCGAACTGCACGGCACGGTCGGCGGAGTCAGCGTCTACGACGACTACGCCCATCACCCGACGGAGGTCGCCGCGGCCCTGTCGGCCGCGCGCACCGTCGTGGGCAGGGGCCGGATCATCGCGGTGCACCAGCCCCATCTCTACAGCCGCACCCGACTCTTCGCCAAGGAGTTCGCCGAAGTACTCGAGCGCTACGCCGACGAGACCGTCGTGCTGGACGTGTACGGCGCCCGCGAGGACCCCGAGCCCGGTGTCACCGGCGCACTCGTGAGCGAGCGCTTCGAGGATCCGTCGCACGTCGCGTTCGTGCCCGACTGGCAGGAGGCGGCCGACCACACCGCCCGCATCGCACGCGAGGGCGACTTCGTCATCACCCTGGGCTGCGGCGACGTGTACCGCATCGTGCCGCAGCTGCTCGGCTCGCTCGAACGGGAGCGCGCATGAGGCGGCACGGCGCGTGAAGCGACCGCAGGGGTTCGACCGGCCGCCCGCGCCCCGGGCGGCGGTGCGAACCCCGCCGGGCAAGCCGCCCAGCCGGCCGCACGACACTCCGCCGCCCGAGGTCCTCGGTCGGCGCGGGCAGTTCGACTCGGACAGTGTGCCCACCGACCCGATTCCCGTGCTGGGAGGCGATGGCCTCGATCGACCCGAGGGAGCTGCGGCACCCGCGCGGCACGACGCCGAATCCGATGCCGACGGCGAACGATCCGACGCTCCCGTCCCGTCGGCAGCGAATCCGCTGAGCGATCGCGCCGCTCGCCGTGCCCTCGCGGCCGCCGCCCGTGAGCGACGACGCTACGAGCGCCAGGAGGTGCGACGGTTCACCAAGCGGTCGCGGCGCCGTCGCATCACCTGGGCAGTCGTCGCCGGGTCGATCGTGGCGCTGGTCGCCACCATCGCGATCGGCGCCTATTCACCGCTGATGGCGCTCCGCGAGGTGCGCGTCGAGGGGGCTCAGCGCATCCCTGCGGCGGAGGTGCAGCAGGCGTTCGCGGGCATCGTCGGCACGCCGCTGCCGCTCATCGACGGGGCGGAGGTGTACTCCGCCCTGTCGAAGTTCCCGCTCATCGAGACGTACGCGACCGAGACGATCCCACCCGGAACGCTCGTCGTGCGCATCGTGGAGCGGACCCCGGTGGGCGTGATCGAGACGGACTCGGGGCTCGAGCTCGTGGATGCCGCGGGCGTGGTCATCGACCGTCCGACCGAGGTGCCCGAGGGGCAGCCGCTCATCGAGACCGAAGGCGGGGTGGCCGACGAGGGATTCCGGGCGGTCGCGGCGGTCGTGCGCAGCCTGCCTGCTGAGGTGCGGGCCCAGGTGGTCGGCGCGACCGCAGACACGGCAGACGACGTCGAACTCGACCTCGCCGCCGGCGCGAGGGTCGTGTGGGGGAGTGCCGAGGACTCCGAGCTGAAGGCCGACGTGCTCGCATCGCTCATGCTCGCCGCTCCGCCCGACACGGTGTCGCGGTACGACGTCTCGGCCCCGACGAGCCCCGTCACCGAGTGAGCCCAGCCGGCCTGGCCGGTGGGCGAGGAATCGGGACTCGAGATCGCCCGAACCGGAGGAACTCGGAGTCCGAGGACGCCTCCGAGCCGCGGTCGGCCGCTGTATCCGTGACTCTGCTCGACGGATCGCACGACACGCGGGGACTGCTGCCGGATGCGTGGCGCGCGGCACCTACCTTCGAATCAGGAATTGCATACTCAGCAAAACTTTAACCTTCCACTAGAGGTTCAAGGTTCAGAGTTCGCACGGAGGGCCGGAGATGTCGACTAACCAGAACTACCTCGCCGTGATCAAGGTCGTCGGCATCGGCGGCGGCGGCGTGAACGCCGTCAACCGCATGATCGAGCTCGGCCTCCGGGGAGTCGAGTTCATCGCGATCAACACCGATGCCCAGGCGCTCCTGATGAGCGACGCCGACGTCAAGCTCGATGTCGGCCGCGACCTCACCCGCGGCCTCGGCGCCGGTGCCGATCCCGAGGTGGGGCGCCGGGCCGCCGAAGACCACGCCGAGGAGATCGAGGAGGCGCTGGCCGGAGCCGACATGGTGTTCGTCACGGCGGGCGAGGGCGGTGGCACCGGCACCGGCGGCGCTCCGGTCGTCGCCCGGATCGCGAAATCCATCGGCGCACTCACCATCGGCGTGGTGACGAAGCCGTTCGGGTTCGAGGGCAAGCGCCGCCAGACCCAGGCCGAGCAGGGGGTCGCGCGGCTCAAGGAAGAGGTCGACACCCTCATCGTCGTGCCGAACGATCGCCTGCTGGAGATCAGCGATCGCGGGATCTCGATGCTCGAGGCGTTCGCCACCGCCGACCAGGTGCTCCTCGCCGGTGTCCAGGGCATCACCGACCTCATCACCACGCCCGGACTCATCAACCTCGACTTCGCCGATGTGAAGTCGGTCATGCAGGGCGCCGGGTCGGCGCTCATGGGCATCGGCTCCTCCCGAGGGGCCGACCGGTCGATCAAGGCGGCCGAGCTCGCGGTCGCGAGTCCGCTGCTCGAGGCGTCCATCGATGGCGCGCACGGCGTGCTGCTCTCCATCCAGGGCGGGTCGAACCTCGGCATCTTCGAGATCAACGACGCCGCTCGTCTCGTGCAGGAGGCGGTGCACCCCGAGGCCAACATCATCTTCGGCGCGGTCATCGACGACACCCTCGGCGACGAGGTGCGCGTCACCGTGATCGCCGCCGGCTTCGACGGCGGGGAGCCGAACGCGAAGCCGGTGCAGGTCGAGGCGAGGCGCTCGAGCTTCGTGCCCGCGGCGGTCGGCGCGGCGGTCGGTGCCGGCGTCGGCGGGTCCACGGCCGGCGATGAGACCGCCGACGTGATCGGCGAGATCGACATCGAGGAACTCGTCGAGACCGCGAACTGGGGCGACGCCCCCACGGCCGCGGCCGACCAGATCGTGACGGATCCGGCGTTCAAGGACGATGACGACGACCTCGACATCCCCGACTTCCTGAAGTGATGACGAGTGCGCCGGCGGATCGGGAGCACGGGTGACGACGCTCGAGGATCGGCTCGCCTCGGTGAGGGCGAGCATTGCGGATGCCGCGCGCGACGCCGAGCGGAACCCCGCCGAGATCACGACGATCGTCGTGACGAAGTTCCAGCCGGCGTCGCTCGTGGCCGAGCTCGCCGGGCTCGGGGTCCGCGACTTCGGCGAGAATCGGCACCAGGAGGCGCAGGCGAAGGCCGCGGCCCTCGCGGACCTCGACCTGACATGGCACTTCGTCGGGCAGCTGCAGAGCAAGAAGGCGCGGCAGGTCCGGGCGTACGCGAGCGTCATCCACTCGGTCGACCGGCCCTCGCTCGTCGAGGCCCTGCGATCGGATGAGGCGTCCGTCGACACCCTCGTGCAGGTCAACCTCACCCCCGACCCGGCCCGAGGCGGGGTCCAACCCGACGAGGTGGAGCAGCTCGTCGAGCAGATGCTCGGCACGCCCGGACTGCGATTGCGCGGGCTGATGGCCGTGGCGCCGCTGGGCGAACCGGCTCGTCCGGCGTTCGCGCGAGTGCGACTGCTCTCGGAACGCGTTCGCGTCATGGCGCCCGATGCCACGTGGTTGTCGATGGGCATGACGGAGGACTTCCGCGAGGCCATCCTGGAGGGTGCGACACACCTCCGGATCGGCACGGCAATCACCGGGAATCGGCCGGACGCCGGTTAGCCTCGAACAGACGGAAACCAGACGGAGGCAGCGATGTCGAACCCGCTCAAGAAGACCATGGTCTACCTCGGACTCGCCGACGAGGAGCTCGAGCAGGAGGCCGCGCCGCCGGCTCCGGCTCCCGCCCCCGTCGTGCACACGCCCCCGGTGGCGACGCCCAAGACGGGTGCGGCGGTGACGCCGCTCCGCAAGCACAATGTCCAACCGACCACAACGCAGGCGGAGATGAACGAGATCCTCACCGTGCACCCGCGCCAGTACCGTGACGCCCAGGTGATCGCCGAATCCTTCCGTGACGGCGTGCCCGTCATCATCAACCTGTCGCAGATGTCCGACGGCGACGCCCGTCGACTGATCGACTTCGCCAGCGGCCTGTCGCAGGGCCTGTACGGCAAGATCGAGCGGGTGACGAGCAAGGTCTTCCTGCTCTCACCGGCGCATGTCGTGGTCTCGGGCGAGGCCGGCGAGGCCGAGGGCGACGTCGACGCCTCGTTCTTCACGCACGCATAACATAGCGGGGTGGGCGCTCTCTCCGTCATCTGGAACATCCTCTACACGCTGCTCCTCATCTACTTCTTCGTCATGTGGGCGCGCTTCGTACTCGACCTCGTGCGCACGTTCAACCGGTCATGGCGACCGCGCGGGGCGTGGCTCGTGATCGTCGAGACGATCTACAGCGTCACCGATCCGCCCGTTCGCTTCTTCCGGCGGATCGTCCCGCCGATCCGTATCGGCCAGGTCGCACTCGACCTCGGGTGGAGCCTCGCCATGCTGCTCGTCATCGTCGCCATGACGGTCGTGTCGTGGCTCGCAGCGTCGTCCGCGGCCGCCGGCTGACGATCTCCTGCGAGGGAGTCGGGGCGTGACGAACGGCACTGCGGCTGGCATGCGGTGTTTGCTACCGTTAGCAGAACGTGATCCGAACAGTTCGACACGCAGTTCGACAGAATCGAGGGTGGGAAGCCATGGCGCTAACTCCGGAAGATGTGGTCAACAAGCGCTTCCAGGCGACGAAGTTCCGCGAGGGATACGACCAGGACGAGGTCGATGACTTCCTCGACGAGGTCGTCGTCGAACTGCGTCGGCTGAACCAGGAGAACGACGACCTCCGCCAGCGCCTCGCCGCTGCCGAGGCCCGTGCCGCAGAGTCGTCCAAGGGCGCCCCCTCGGCGCCGACGCCCGCGCCGGTCTACAACGAGCCGGCCGCTCCGCCGCCGCCCACCGTCGCGGTTCCCGCGCAGACGCCCACGCCGCAGTCCGAGATCGACGAGCAGACGTCGACGACGAATCTGCTCCAGCTCGCCCGCCGGCTCCACGAGGAGCACGTGCGCGAGGGCATCGAGAAGCGCGACGCCCTCATCGCCGAGGGTCACGCCACCGCGGCTCGCGTGGTCGCCGAGGCCGAGGCCAAGCAGCGTCAGCAGATGGGCATCCTCGACCAGGAGCGCCTCGCCCTCGAGAAGCGCGTCGACGAACTGCGCGTGTTCGAGCGCGACTACCGCGCCAAGCTCAAGAGCTACATCGAGGGCCAGCTGCGCGAGCTCGACACGGCGGCGCCGGTGCAGGTATCGGGGAACCAGGGCTTCTCGTCGCCCGTGAACGCGTCCGAGCAGGCACCTGCACCGACGTTCCAGGGCTTTGGCGGCTGAGCGGGCCGCGAAGGTCGGCACCACCACCGCACTCATCATCCTGGTCGCCGCCGCCATCGTGGTGTACGGCGTCGACCAGTCGACCAAGTTCCTCGTCGTCACGAACCTCACCGAGGGCGAAGTCGTGCCGGTGCTCGGATACGTGCTGCAATGGCAGTTCGTGCGGAACCCTGGTGCGGCATTCTCCCTCGCCAGCGGCATGACGTGGATCTTCACGATCCTCGCCGCCGGCGTGATCACGTTCATCGTGTGGTTCGCACGGCGCATCCGCTCGATAGCCTGGGCACTCGTCTTCGGGCTCCTCCTCGGCGGCGTCCTCGGCAACCTGACCGACCGGCTCTTCCGGGAGCCGAGCTTCGGTCTCGGCCACGTCATCGACTTCATCTCGACGCCGTGGATGCTCCCCGCGATCTACAACATCGCCGACATCGCGATCGTCTCGAGCATGGTGCTCTTCATGATCCTGACGATCCGGGGCGTCGGCCTCGACGGCACACGCGAATCCAGGCGAGCGGATGCCACGACCGACGCGGCGCCCGCAGCCGACGTCGAGGCTCCGGGAGCGGCGCCGACCGACGGATCCGACGCCCCGCCGTCCGGCGACGGGCGCCCTCCGCTCGCCGGCTCGCAGCTCGCGGCCGAGTCCTGAGCATGGAGCACCGCTCGTTCCCCGTTCCCGACGGGCTCGACGGCGTGCGTGTCGACCAGGGGCTGGCCAAGCTGCTGGGTTTCTCCCGCACGCAGGCGGCGGACATCGCATCCGCCGGGGGAGCCGTGCTCGACGGGGCATCCGTCGAGAAGTCCGACCGCCTTCGCGCGGGCGGCTGGCTCGAGGTGAGCTGGGAGCCGGCGCGCACGCTTCAGGTCGAGGCGATCCCGGTGCCCGAACTCGGGATCGTGCACGACGACGACGACATCGTGGTGGTCGACAAGCCGGCCGGCGTCGCCGCGCACCCCTCGCTCGGCTGGGAGGGGCCGACCGTCGTCGGCGCACTCGCCGCCGCCGGGTACCGCATCTCGACCTCGGGGGCACCCGAACGACAGGGCGTCGTGCACCGGCTCGACGCAGGCACCAGCGGGCTCATGGTGGTGGCGAAGTCGGAACGCGCCTACACCGACCTGAAACGGCAGTTCCACGACCGCGAGGTCGACAAGATCTACCACACGGTGGTGCAGGGACATCCCGACCCGCTCGCCGGAACGATCGACGCCCCGGTCGGGCGCCACCCTCGTTCCGATTGGAAGTTCGCCGTGGTAGCGGGCGGCAAGAACGCCGTCACCCACTACGAGACGATCGAGGCGTTTCCGTACGCGTCCCTGCTCGAAGTACACCTCGAGACCGGTCGCACCCATCAGATCCGGGTGCACATGGCGGCCCAGCGGCATCCCTGCGTCGGCGACGGGATGTACGGGGCCGACCCCACGCTCACCGCGCGGCTCGCCCTCACCCGACAGTGGTTGCACGCCAAGGAGCTCTCGTTCGCGCACCCCGGAGCCGGCAGCTGGACGACGTTCGAGTCGGAGTACCCGGCCGACCTGGCGCACGCGCTCGAGCTGCTGCGCGGCGACTGACGCGGTCGGGTCGCGCACCGGCGCGCGTCCTCGCCGTCGCGTCGCACGGTCACCGTAGACTCGGATCACCCCAGAGACCAGCCTCGCAGTACTTCGATGAGGAGCCCCGTGGCCGCCGATTCCTTCGTCCACCTGCACGTCCACTCCGAGTACTCGATGCTCGACGGCGCGGCGCGGGTGGGGGAGCTCATCCAGGCCGCGAAGAACCAGGGCATGTCCGCCGTGGCGGTCACCGATCACGGCAACATGTTCGGCGCCTACGACTTCTGGAAGCAGGCGACCGACGCCGGTGTCAAGCCGATCATCGGCACCGAGGCGTACATCACGCCGGGCACGCATCGCAGCGACCGCACCCGGGTGCGATGGGGCGGGGGCGGCGAAGACGACGTGTCGGGCTCGGGCGCCTACACGCACATGACCCTGCTCTCCGAGACGACCGAGGGCATGCACAACCTGTTCCGCCTCTCGAGCCTCGCGTCGATCGAGGGGTACTACTTCAAGCCGCGCATGGACCGCGAGCTCCTCCAGACCTACTCCACAGGACTCATCGCCACGACCGGATGCCCCTCGGGCGAGGTGCAGACCCGCCTGCGGCTCGGGCAGTACGACGAGGCGCTGAAGGCGGCGTCCGACTATCGCGACATCTTCGGCCCCGAGAACTACTTCGCCGAGATCATGGACCACGGCCTCGGCATCGAGAAGCGCATCATGGACGACCTCCTGCGGCTCGCGAAGCAGCTCGGCCTGCCGTTGGTCGCCACGAACGACCTGCACTACACCCACGCCCACGACGCGAAGAGCCACGCCGCCCTCCTCTGCGTGCAGTCGGGGTCGACGCTCGACGACCCCAATCGGTTCAAGTTCGACGCCGACGAGTTCTACCTGAAGACCGCCGCCGAGATGCGGCACGTGTTCCGCGACCATCCCGAGGCCTGCGACGCCACGCTCGAGATCGCAGAGCGGTGCGACGTGCGGTTCGACACCAGTGCCAACTACATGCCCCGCTTCCCGGTGCCCGAGGGCGAGAGCGAGGAGAGCTGGTTCGTGAAGGAGGTCGAGCGGGGCCTGCACCTGCGATACCCGGCCGGCATCCCCGACGAGGTACGCAAGCAGGCCGACTACGAGGTCGGCGTGATCACGCAGATGGGCTTCCCGGGCTACTTCCTCGTCGTCGCCGACTTCATCAACTGGTCGAAGAACCACGGCATCCGCGTGGGTCCCGGCCGCGGCTCGGGAGCCGGGTCGATGGCCGCGTACGCGATGCGCATCACCGACCTCGATCCGCTGCAGCACGGACTGATCTTCGAGCGCTTCCTCAATCCCGACCGCGTCTCGATGCCCGACTTCGACGTCGACTTCGACGAGCGTCGTCGCGGTGAGGTGATCAAGTACGTCACCGACAAGTACGGAGACGAGCGCGTCGCCCAGATCGTCACGTACGGCACGATCAAGGCGAAGCAGGCCCTGAAGGACTCGAGCCGAGTGCTCGGATTCCCGTTCGGCATGGGGGAGAAGCTCACCAAGGCGATGCCGCCGGCCGTCATGGGCAAGGACATCCCCCTGTCGGGAATCCTCGACACGCGGCATCCGCGGTACAAGGAGGCCGGTGACATCCGTGCCCTCATCGAGACCGATGCCGAGGCCAAGACGGTCTTCGAGACGGCACTCGGTCTCGAGAACCTGAAGCGCCAGTGGGGCGTGCACGCCGCCGGCGTGATCATGTCGAGCGACCCCCTGATCGACATCATCCCGATCATGAAGCGGGAACAAGACGGCCAGATCGTCACGCAGTTCGACTACCCCGCCTGCGAGGCGCTCGGGCTGATCAAGATGGACTTCCTCGGGCTGCGCAACCTCACGATCATCGACGACGCCCTCGACAACATCGAGGCGAACCGGGGGTTCCGGCCCGTGCTCGAAGACCTCGCGCTCGACGACGCCGGGGCCTACGAGCTGCTCGCACGGGGTGACACGCTCGGCGTCTTCCAGCTCGACGGGGGGCCCATGCGTTCCCTGCTCCGACAGATGAAGCCCGACAACTTCGAGGACATCTCGGCGGTCATCGCGCTGTACCGCCCGGGTCCGATGGGCGCGAACTCGCACATCAACTATGCGCTGCGCAAGAACGGGCTGCAGCCGATCACGCCGATCCACCCCGAGCTCGAAGAGCCGCTGCGAGACATCCTCGACACCAGCTACGGCCTCATCATCTACCAGGAGCAGGTCATGGCGATCGCGCAGCGCGTCGCCGGATTCTCGCTGGGGCAGGCCGACATCCTGCGTCGGGCCATGGGCAAGAAGAAGAAGTCCGAGCTCGACAAGCAGTACGAGGGCTTCTCCGCGGGCATGAAGGCCAACGGCTATTCGGATGCTGCGGTGCAGACGCTCTGGGACATCCTGCTCCCGTTCTCCGACTATGCGTTCAACAAGGCGCACTCGGCCGCGTACGGGGTCTTGAGCTACTGGACGGCGTACCTCAAGGCGCATTATCCGGCCGAGTACATGGCGGCACTGCTGACCAGCGTCGGCGACGCGCGCGACAAGCTCGCGCTGTACCTCAACGAGTGCCGCCGCATGGGCATCCGGGTGCTGCCGCCCGACGTGAACGAGTCCATCGGGTTCTTCGCGGCGGTCGGCGACGACATCCGATTCGGGCTGGGCGCGGTTCGGAACGTGGGCTTCAACGTCGTCGACGCGATCCGGGCCGCCCGAGAGGAGAAGGGCCGGTTCGAGTCGTTCCACGACTTCCTCAAGAAGGTGCCCATCCAGGTGGCGAACAAGCGCACCGTCGAATCGCTCGTGAAGGCGGGCGCCTTCGACTCGCTGGGTGCGACTCGTCGTGCGCTCATCGAGATCCACGAGGGCGCGGTCGAATCCGCGGTGAAGGAGAAGCGCGCCGAGGAGGTCGGCGACATCGGATTCGACTTCGACAGCCTGTTCGAAGACCACGAGCGCGACGCGGTTCCGTCGCTGGTACCCGATCGTCCCGAGTGGACCAAGCGCGACAAGCTGGCGTTCGAGCGCGAGATGCTCGGCCTGTACGTCTCCGATCACCCGCTCGCGGGGCTCGAGGCGCCGCTCGCCAAGCACGCCACGACGTCGATCACGGAGCTCATGAGCTCGGATGCGACGCAAGACGGCGACACCGTCACGATCGCGGGTCTCGTGACGAGCGTTCAGCACCGGGTGGCGCGGCAGAGCGGCAACCAGTACGGCATGATCCAGGTCGAGGACTTCTCGGGCGAGATCACGGTGATGTTCATGGGCAAGGCGTATCAGGAGTTCGCGCCGGCGCTGAAGAGCGACTCGATCGTCGTCGTGCGCGGTCGGGTGAGCCTGCGCGACGACGGCATGAACCTGCACGCCTACAGCGTCTTCTCGCCCGAGCTGGGCCAGGGCGACGAGTCGGGTCCGGTCGTCATCTCATTGCCCGACGTTCGCGCGACGACCGACACCATCAGCGCGCTCGGCGACGTGCTCGTGCGGCACCGCGGCGAGACCGAGGTGCGGCTGCGCCTGGTGAGGGGCCGCACGGCTCGCGTCTTCGAGGTGCCGCATCCCGTGGAGGTCACCGCCGACCTCTACGGCGAGCTGAAGAGCCTCCTCGGCCCGAACTGCCTGGTGTAGCGGCCGGTAGGCTGGCCCGGTCATGCTTCGAACCCTCGACCTTCGCGGTTCCCGCCCGTCGCCGACCGACCTGCTCGGCCTCGTGCCGCGCGCCGCCATGGATGTCACCGCTGCGCTCGATGCCGCGCGCGGGCTCATCGACGCCGTCCGCGAGCACGGCGAAGCCGCCCTGCTCGAGCAGGCGGAGCGCTTCGACGGCGTGCGCCCTGCGACGGTACGCGTTCCGGCCGAAGACCTCCAGGCCGCGCTCGACATCCTCGATCCCGACGTGCGCTCGGCGCTCGAGTCGACGATCACGCGAGTGCGGGCGGCCAGCGCCGCACAGGTTCCCCCCTTCGAGCGAACGCAGCTCGCCGACGGCGCGGTCGTCGAGCAGCGCTGGCAGCCCGTGGGCCGTGTCGGCCTCTACGTGCCCGGCGGCAAGGCGGTCTACCCGTCGAGCGTCGTGATGAATGTGGTCCCGGCGCAGGTCGCGGGAGTGCGCTCGATCGCGCTCGCGTCGCCCGCGCAGGCCGCCTTCGGCGGACGCATCCATCCGACCATCGCCGCCGCCGCAGCGCTGCTCGGCATCACCGAGGTCTACGCGATGGGCGGCGCCGGCGCCGTCGGCGCGTTCGCCTACGGTGTTCCGGCGCTGGGCCTCGAGCCCGTGCAGCGCGTGACCGGCCCGGGCAACGTCTACGTCGCGGCCGCGAAGCGACTCGTGCAGGGCGTCACGGGCATCGACGCCGAAGCGGGCCCCACCGACATCCTCGTGATCGCCGACGACACCGCCGATGCCGACCTCGTGGCCGCCGACCTCGTGAGCCAGGCCGAGCACGACGAACTCGCGGCATCCGTGCTCGTCACCGACTCAACCGACCTGGCCGACCTCGTGCGTGCACGACTGGCCGAACGGGTCGCCGCGACCAAGCACTCGGCTCGCGTGCGCACGGCACTCGAGGGCGTGCAGTCGGCCGTGGTGCTGGTCGACGACCTCGAGCAGGCCGCCGACTTCTCGAACGCCTTCGGTCCCGAGCACCTCGAGATCCAGGTGCGCGATGCCGACGCCATGCTCGCCCGCATCGAGAACGCCGGCGCGGTCTTCATCGGACCGTACTCGCCGGTCAGTCTCGGCGACTACGCGGCGGGCTCGACCCCCGTCCTCCCCACCGGCGGACAGGCGCGCTCGACCGCCGGCCTGTCCGCGGCGACATTCCTCCGGCCCCAGCAGGTGGTCCGCTACGACGAGGGCGCCCTCCGCGAGGTGGCGCCGGTGATCGCGGCGCTCTCGGCCGAAGAGGACCTGCCGGCGCATGGCGAGGCGGTGACGGCCCGGTTCCGCCGCTGAGCACGGCGGCGGAGGCGTCCCGCCGCGCCACTAGGCTGAGAGCACCATGTACTGTCCGTTCTGCCGCCACCCCGACTCTCGGGTCATCGACTCGCGCACGAGCGACGACGGCCTCTCGATCCGGCGCCGACGGCAGTGCCCCGAGTGCGGGCGTCGGTTCTCGACCACCGAGACGGCGAGCCTCGCCGTGATCAAGCGCAGCGGCGTCATCGAGCCCTTCAGTCGGGAGAAGGTGGTCGCGGGCGTGAAGAAGGCCTGCCAGGGCCGCCCGGTGACCGACTCCGACCTCGCGCTGCTCGCCCAGAAGGTCGAGGAGACCATCCGCTCGACCGGCGCCTCGCAGATCGAGGCGAACGACATCGGACTCGCCATCCTGCCACCGCTTCGCGAGCTCGACGAGGTCGCCTACCTTCGGTTCGCGAGCGTCTACCAGGCGTTCGAGTCGCTCGACGACTTCGAGTCGGCCATCGGAGCGCTCAGGGCCGAGCACGGCAGGCTGCCGGCCCGTCCCGTGGAGTGACGAGGCCACGTCGCGACGGGCGCCCCGATACCCTGAGTCCGGCATGTATCGACTCCTCTTCTCCCTCGTCCTGTCCCGCATGGATCCCGAGGACGCGCATCACCTCGCCTTCCGTGTCATCAGAATGCTCCCGGCGCTCGGGATCGGCGGGCTCGTCGAGCGGTTCACCGAGCCCGACGCGTCGCTCGCCGTCGAGGCGCTCGGACTCCGGTTCCCGTCCCCCTTCGGCGTGGCCGCGGGATTCGACAAGGACGGCCATGCCGTGCGGGGCCTCGGCCAGCTCGGGTTCGGGCACGTCGAGGTCGGCACGATCACCGCGATCGCGCAGCCGGGCAACGAGCGCCCGCGGCTCTTCCGGCTCATCGGCGATCGCGCACTCGTCAACCGGATGGGATTCAACAACGGCGGTGCGGATGCCGCAGCGGGGCGCCTCTCGCGCCTGAGCCGGCGATCCCGGCGACCCGTGCTCGGTGTGAACATCGGCAAGAGCCGGGTGACCCCCGTCGACGACGCGGTCGCCGACTACGAGCGCAGCGCGCGCGTCCTCGCCCCGTACGCCGATTACCTCGTGGTGAACGTCAGCTCGCCGAACACGCCAGGGCTCCGTGGGCTGCAAGAGTTGGACGCGCTCGCGCCGCTCCTGCGAACGGTGCGCGCCGTCGCCGGCCCGACTCCGCTCCTCGTGAAGATCGCGCCCGACCTCAGCGACGAAGAGATCATCCGGATCTGCGAGCTGGTCACCGCGCTCGGCCTCGACGGCATCATCGCCACGAACACCACGATCTCGCGGGAAGGACTCAGGGCTCCGGCATCCGTCGTCGAGGCGATCGGTGCCGGCGGCCTCTCGGGCGCCCCGCTCGCGGCGCGGTCGAGCGCGGTGCTGCGGATCGTGCGGGCGCACGTGCCCGCCACGCTCTGCGTGATCTCGGTCGGCGGCGTCGAGACGGCGGCCGACGTGCAGGATCGCCTCGATGCCGGGGCGACCCTCGTGCAGGGCTACTCCGCGTTCGTCTACCGGGGTCCGCTCTGGGCTCGCCACATCAATCGCGGCCTCGCTCGGATCCGTCGCGATCGCGCGGAGCACGGTGCTCCGGCGGCCACTGCCGCCTGAGGGCTACAGGATGCCGATGTCGGCGAGCCGGTCGGCGAGGGTGGCGCCGTCGCTCGCCGAGACCCACGCGACGTCGGCGCCGTGCTGTTCGGCCTTGGTACGGCCCCCGGCGAGCACCGCCTCGCCCGTGGAGAGGCGACGGATGGCAACGGCGGCGACCCGCTCGGGATGCTCGGCGGCGAATCGCGCGTACAGCTCCTCGTCGTGCTGGCCGTCGTCGCCCACCAGGAGCCAGCGCACGTGCGGGAACTCGTCGGCGAGGCGCCGGAGGCTGTCCTCCTTGTGCTCGCGTCCGCTGCGGAACCAGCGGTCGTGCGTCGGGCCCCAGTCGGTGAGGAGCAGGGGCCCGGCAGGATACAGGTTGCGCGAGAGGAACCGGGTGAGCGTCGGTGCGACGTTCCAGGCGCCGGTGGACAGGTAGACGACCGGCGCGCCCGGGTGAGCTCTGACGAGGCGCTCGTAGAGCACCGCCATGCCCGGGGTCGGGCTGCGCGCGTGCTCGTCCAGCACGAAGGTGTTCCAGAACGCCACGAACGGGCGGGGCAGCGCCGTCACCATGACGGTGTCGTCCACGTCGGAGATGATGCCGAAGTGCACATCGGGCCCGACGATCCAGATGGGTGCCTCCACCTGTTCCGAGCCCTCCACCTGCAGCGTGGCCCGATGCCATCCGGGCGTGAGCGAGACGGGGACCTTCGTGTCGATGACTCCGCCGCGGTCGGCGAGGACCTCGAGGCGTTCTCCGCCGATCTCGATCATGACGGGCACGTCGCCGACGGGCACGCTGGTGAAGCTGCGCCAGCCGCGGATGCCCTGCTCGCGTCGTCGCCGACGCCGCTTCGATGGTTCATCGGCGGAGATCGGCCGGCTGAGCAGCACGCGGCAGAGGATTCGGGCCCATTCGGTCGAGCCGTACCCCGTGTACGGGACGACGGTCGGGACGTGTCCGCGTCGCCTGGCCCAGCGCTCGCGCACGTCGTGGATCCAGTCCTCGAGGCGCGCCGCGCGGTGCCGGACCTGACGTTCTTGGGATCCGGCCGGGGTCGGGGGGGTCGCCGGCATCCACTCAGTCTGTCATGCGTGACGGGTGGGTCGCGAAACGCGCCGGGCCTGACGATGGTCGGTTCGAACGCGGCGGTCCCGCTAGAGTGGAGCCGCAAATGAGGGAGGTTCCGTGGCGAATGTCGACCTGATCCGGAGGGCCGAGACCAGCCGCAAGCGCTCGATCCGAACCGAGCCGACGCAGCGACGCAGCACCCAGCGACTCAATGCGCTGCTCGATGCCGCGGCCGAGATCGTCGACGAAACCGGATTCGACCGGCTCACCACCCAGATGGTCGCCGAGCGCGCCGGCGCCTCGATCGGCACGGTATATCGGTACTTCCCCGACCGGGTCGCGGTGCTGCACGCGCTGCGCGAACGGGCCATCCGGCGCTTCCGGGAGCGGGTCGCCGACGAGATGGAACGCGCCGAACTCGAGACGTGGCGCGACGTGGTCGATGTCGCACTCGACGCGTGCGCGACCCTCTATCGCGATGAGCCCGGCTTCACGGTCGTGCACGCCGGCCAGCGCGAGACGGCCGAAGACGACATCGAACCCGAGTTCGCGCACCGTATGGCGCAGCTCATCGAGGACGGTTTCGACGTCGAAACCGACGAGCCCGAGCTCCGGTTCCGGCTCGGGGTCGCCCTCGAGATCGCCGACGCACTGATCAGCCGGGCGTTCGAACGCGACCCCGCCGGAGATGAGCGCTACCTCGCAGAGGCGAAACGACTCGTGCACCACTACCTCGCCGAGCACCTCGACGGCGTTCGTGCCGTGAGCAGCGTCGCCTGACCCGCCCTCGACGCCGAGCGTTCAGCGGGCCGCACCCTCCACGCGGCGTGATCGCGTTGCCTCGCGCCGAGAATGATGTTTGGCTGGAACTCTGCATCCGGGTGATCGTGCCCGAGTCGGGATAGAGGCGGCGATGATCGAGTTCCGTGGCGTCACCAAGCAGTTCCCTGACGGCACCGTTGCGGTGGAGAACGTCGACATCGTCATTCCACCCCACAAGACCACCGTGCTCGTCGGGTCGTCCGGCTCCGGGAAGACGACGCTCCTGCGCATGATCAACCGCATGGTCGACCCCACCGCGGGCGCGGTCCTCATCGACGGCACGGATGTCGCGACCGTCGACCCGGTGCAGCTGCGGCGCGGCATCGGCTACGTCATGCAGAACTCGGGGCTCCTGCCGCATCGCCGGGTCATCGACAACGTGGCGACGGTGCCGTTGCTCCGCGGCACGAGGAAGCGCGAGGCGTACGATCGCGCGCTCGCCCTGCTCGACACGGTCGGGCTGGACCGATCGCTCGCCGACAAGTACCCGAGCCAGCTCTCGGGCGGTCAGCAGCAGCGGGTGGGGGTCGCGCGCGGGCTCGCGGTCGATCCGAACATCCTGCTCATGGACGAGCCGTTCGGCGCCGTGGACCCGATCGTGCGGGCCGAGCTCCAGCAGGAGCTCCTGCGGCTGCAGGGTCAGCTCGGGAAGACGGTGGTGTTCGTGACCCACGACATCGACGAGGCGTTCCTGCTCGGCGACCAGGTCGTGATCATGCAACATGGCGGCAAGATCTCGCAGGCCGCATCGCCCGGCGAGATCCTCGCGCATCCGGCCGACGCGTTCGTGGCCGACTTCGTCGGAGCCGACCGCGGCAAACGGGCGCTGCACGTGAGGGAGGTCGACGGGCGTCGACTGGTCGTCGACGCCGACGGGCGTCCTGCAGGGGTTCTCGCCTCGTGAACTGGCTCTGGTCGAACCTCGACCTGATCGGCGAGCTGACACTCGTTCACCTGGAATTGTCGGTGCCCGCGATCATACTGAGCTTCGTGATCTCGATTCCGATCGGGTGGCTCGCGCACCGCTTCCGGTGGTCGCGCGGCGTGCTGCTGTCGCTCTGCGCGCTGCTCTACGCCGTGCCGTCGCTGGCCCTCTTCGTGATGCTTCCCCCGATCACGGGCTTCGATCTCCGTTCACCGCTCAATCTCGTGCTCGCGCTCACGCTCTACGGCATCGCGGTGATCGTGCGCACCGCCGCCGACGCATTCGACTCGGTCTCGCCCGACGTGCGCCAGTCGGCGACGGCCGTGGGCTACTCCACGGTCCGACGGTTCTGGGGCGTCGAGCTGCCCCTCGCGGGCCCTGTGCTCCTCTCGGGCCTCCGCGTCGTCATCGTGAGCACGGTGAGCCTCGTCACCGTAGGTGCGGTGATCGGCGTGCCGAGCCTCGGAAGCCTCTTCACCGACGGGTTCCAACGCGGCATCCAGGCCGAGATCATCGCCGGCATCGTCGCGACCGTCCTGCTCGCCCTGGTGCTCGATGGAGCGAGCGTGCTCCTCGGTCGGCTGCTCATGCCGTGGTCGAGAGCCGACGGGGCGACGGGCCGGGCCGCCGCCACGACCCTCGTGAAGCAGGCTGGCACGGCATGAACCTCTTCTTCGACGCCATCGCCTGGATCCTCGATCCCGTGAACTGGACGGGTGCGGGCAGCATCCCCGACCGCATCGTCCAGCACCTCGCGGTATCAGGTGCGGTTCTGCTCATCGCAGCGGCCATCGCGCTTCCGCTCGGCGGCGTCGTGGGGCACACGGGGCGTGGCAAGAACCTCGCAGTCATGGTCTCGGGCGGGTTGCGGGCCCTGCCGACCCTCGGGTTGCTGACCCTCTTCGGCATCTGGATCGGCATCGGTCTCACGGCGCCGGTCATCGCGCTCGTCATCCTCGCGATCCCGCCCCTGCTCGCGGGCGCGTACGCGGGCTTCGAATCGGTCGATCGTCGAACGGTCGACGCCGCGCGGGCGGTGGGCATGCGCGAATCCCAGATCGTGGGCAAGGTGGAGCTTCCGCTCGGCATGCCGATCGTCGTCGGCGGCATCCGTTCCGCCACGCTGCAGATCATCGCCACGGCGACACTCGCGGCCTACATCGCCGACGAAGGGCTGGGCCGGTTCATCTTCGAGGGATTGAAGACGCGCGACTACCCCGAGATGCTCGGCGGCTCGATCCTCGTGATCATCCTGGCGCTCGTCGTCGACGGCGCCTTCGCGCTCACCCAGCGCGTGGTGGTGCCCGCCGGGGTGCGAGCATCGCGAACGAGAGAGCTCCGTTCCCGGCCGACCCGGTCGCGAACGGTCGTGGGGCGACCCATCCATGAAGGGAATCGACAATGATCACAGCAGGAAAAGGCCGGCTCGTTGCGCTCGCAGCAGTCGCGGTCGGGGCGACAGTGGCCCTGGCAGGGTGTGCGTCGGGCGATCCGCTCGACGGCGGGTCAGATGAGCAGAGCGGAGCCTCCGAGACCATCGTCGTCGGCTCCCAGGACTACTACTCGAACGAGATCATCGCCGAGATCTACGCTCAGGCGCTCGAGCAGAACGGGTTCACGGTCGACCGGCAGTTCCGCATCGGCCAGCGTGAGGTGTACATCCCCGAGATCGAAGACGGCTCGATCGACGTCTTCCCCGAGTACACCGGAAACCTGCTCCAGTACTACGTTCCCGACACCACCGCGACCGCGAGCGACGACGTCTATGCCGAGCTCGAGACGTCCCTTCCCGAAGGGCTCCGGGTGCTCGACCAGTCGCCGGCGACCGACCAGGATTCGTACAACGTCACGCAGGCGTTCTCCGATGAGAACGGCGTGACGAGCCTCGCCGACCTGAAAGACGTGACGACGCCGATCACGCTCGGCGGCAACTCCGAGCTCGCCACCCGTCCGTATGGTCCCGAGGGGCTCAAAGAGGTGTACGGCGTCGACGTCGCCTTCACGCCCATCGAAGACAGCGGCGGACCGCTCACCCTCAAGGCGCTCGTCGACAACCAGGTGCAGATGGTGAACATCTTCAGCGCCGATCCCAAGATCGCCGCGAACGACCTCGTGACCCTCGAAGACCCCGAAGGGCTCTTCCTGGCTTCGCATGTGGTTCCGGTCGTGAGCGAGAAGGTCACCGACGAGATGGCGGAGATCATCAACACCGTGAGCGCTGCCCTCACGGCCGAAGACCTCGTCGCCCTCAACGCGCTGAGCGTCGATGAGCAGCAGTCCGCCGAGCAGATCGCGAGCGACTGGCTCGCCGACCAGTCGCTCTTCTAGCGGTCGCGATCGTGTTTCGAGGGGTCGGATGCCGCGGCATCCGACCCCTCGTCGTCGAGGTCGGCCGACACGACGTCGACCGAACGGAGCACGATGCCGCCCGAATCCTCCGCTGCCATCGAGCCTCGGGCTGGCGGCTCGGCCGTCGCCATGTGCCGGGCCTCCGAACGCACGATGAGCTTCTTCACACCCCACACCACGAGCAGGAAGAGGGCGATCACCGCGACGAACACGTACCCCGCCCAGTGCAGCTCGCGGCTCACCTCACGGTATCCTCCCGCGGCGAGCGAGCCGACGGTCACGTAGGCGAACGCCCAGATGACGCACGCCGGCGCGGTCCAGGCGATGAACCGCCGGTACCGCATGGTGCTCATGCCGACGGTGAGTGGGATGAGCGAGTGCAGCACCGGGAGGAATCGGGAGATGAAGACGGCCGGGCCGCCGCGCCGGTCGAGGTATCGCTGGGCTCGCGCCCAGTTCTCTTCGCCGATCCTGCGGCCGAGCCGCGAATGCTGGATGCGCGGTCCGAACCAGCGCCCGAGGCCGAAGCCGATGCTCTCACCGACCAGCGCTCCCACGATGACGGCGAAGGTGAGAGCGAAATACTGGATGGTGCCCTCGACCCCGGTGGAGGCGACGAGCACGATCGTGTCGCCGGGCACCACGAGGCCGATGAGGACCGACGTCTCGAGCATGATGCCCAGCCCGGCGATGAGCGTGCGCGCGACCGGATCCACGGACTGCACCGTTTCGAGGATCCAGTCGAGGAGCTCGTTCACCGTTCGAGCGTATCGACGGCGGCCACGGCTCGCGTCACTCTCGGGGACGATTCCGAGGATGACGAGGTACGCGGCGAGCCGGAGGGCGATGAGCACGACGCTCTTCCCATCGCCTCGGGCGTGAGTTAGCCTCACCTGCAGCGGTCTGCTCATCGGAGAGCAGGCCGCGCGGCACTCGTCCGAGTTGCCGCATGCACGTCTGCTGCGACGAAGGAGCAACTGTGAATCATCGAACTCGAACCGGCCTGAAGGTCGGGGCGATCACGGCATCGGCCGCGGTGTGCGGGTCGCTGGCCCTGGCATTGCCGGCTCAGGCCGCCGTGCCGACCGATACCGAGCCCCTGCGCGACGCCGTCACCGTCGAGGGCGTCATGGAGCACCTCGAGGAGTTCCAAGAGATCGCGGAGGCGAACGGCGGCAATCGTGCCGCGGGCACGTCGGGCCACGAAGCGTCGGTCGACTACATCGAAAGCCAACTGGAGGCCGCCGGCTACACGACCACTCGCCAGGAGTTCACCTACGAGCGCACGAACTTCACTGGGACGTCGCTCTCGCGCACGTCGCCCGACCCCGACGTGCAGTACACGCTCGGCGTCGACTACTTCCCCATGGACTTCACCGGCGGCGGCACTGTCAGCGCCCCGGTGACGGCGGTCGACGTGAACCTCGCCGGCGACCGCAGCTCGACGAGCGGCTGCGAGTCGAGCGACTTCGCGGGCTTCCCGGCCGGGAACATCGCTCTCATCCAGCGTGGCTCGTGCGACTTCGCGGTGAAGGCCGCGAACGCCCTCGCCGCCCAGGCCAGCGGCGTGATCATCTTCAACCAGGGCAATGTCGTGCCCGGAGACGACCGTCTCGGGCTGTTCGGCGGCACCCTGGGGTCGATCATCGACCCCGATCTCCCGGTCGTCAGCGCGCCATTCGCGCTCGGTGAGGAGTGGGTGAACACGCCCGGTCTCGAGATGACCCTCAGCGTCCAGATCACCATCGAAGAGGTCACCACCGAGAACATCTGGGCCGACACCAGCGGTCGCGCCGATCGTACGGTCGTCGTGGGTGGCCACCTCGACTCAGTTGCCGAAGGTCCTGGCATCAACGACAACGGCTCGGGCACGGCCGCGATCCTCGAGACGGCGATCCAGATGGCCGAGCTCGGCATCGAGCCCGAGAACCGCGTGCGGTTCGCCTTCTGGAGCGGCGAGGAGGACGGACTCATCGGCTCCAGCTACTACGTGTCGCAGCTGCCGAAGAAGGAGCTGAAGGGCACCGCCGTGAACCTGAACTTCGACATGATCGGGTCGGTCAACGCGGTGAACTTCATCTACGACGGCGACGGCGACGCCCTCGGCGTGGCGGGTCCGAACGGCTCCGGCACGATCGAGGGTGTCTTCGAGGACTTCTTCGAGTCGGAGAGTGAGCCGTTCGAGCCGACCGACTTCGACGGTCGCAGCGACTACTTCGGCTTCATCGAAGCGGGCATCCCGGCGGGTGGTCTCTTCACGGGTGCCGAGGGCATCAAGTCGGCCGAGCAGGCGGCCGTCTTCGGCGGTACCGCCGGAGTGGCGTACGACCCGTGCTACCACGCGGCGTGCGACACGCTGGCGAACATCGACGAGGACACGCTCGCCCTGATGTCCGACGCCGTCGCGCACTCGACGCTCGTCTTCGCAGAGACGTCGTCTGCGGTCAACGGCACCGGCAAGGGCAAGGCCCTTGGACAGTTCAAGCCCGACTTCAAGGGACACCAGGCGATCCGCTAGAAGGGCTGATCGCGGAAGGGGCGGTGCGGGCAGCCGCATCGTCCCTTCACCGTGCCGGCGCGCCCTACGCTGGGAGGATGCGCCGCATCTGCACCCGTCGACTGGTGGGCTGGCGCGATCCCGAGGTCGTCTTCCGTGCGTGGTTCGCGGATGCCGCGTACACCGTCTGGCTCGATGGCGGTTCGGATGCCGCGACGGGCGTCAGCGTGCTCGCCACGGCGCACGCCGGCAGCGAGTTCGTCACCGCTGACGCAGGGCGTGGCACCGTCAGCCGCGTCGCGCCGCTCAGCGACGACGAGCCGGCGACGGTGGCGGCATCCGTCTTCGAGGTGCTCGCCGAGGGGCTGGGCGCCCGCTCGTCCGGCCCTACCGACGCTGACCACGACCTCGCGGCACGGCTCGGGTGGTACGGGTGGTTCGGCTACGAGCTCGGGGCGCAGCTCAACGACGTTCCCGCGTCGGACGCCGAGACACCCGACGCCGCCTTCCTCTTCGTCGACCGAGCCATCGTGTTCGACCACGCCGCACGCACCATGCAGCTCGTCTGGTGCCAGGCGGATGAGACGGATGCCGCGGCCGCAGCGTGGGCCGACGACCTCGAGTCGCGCTTCCTCGCGCTCGACCCCGGCCGTACCGTGCTCGATCGGCCGGCCGCCGTCGAGGGCGATCGCCGACAGCCTCCGACCGTGCGCTGGCGGCACTCACCCGAGCGGTACGCCGAGCTCATCGGCGAGTGCCAGGCCGCGATCGTTCGGGGCGACGCCTATCAGCTGTGCCTCACCAACCGAGTCGACGTCGATGTACGACCCGATCCGGCCGCGACGTACCTCGCCCTTCGGGCCTCGAGTCCGAGCCATCACGGCGGACTCCTGCGGTTCGGCGAGTTCGCGCTCCTGAGCGCCTCACCCGAGCAGTTCCTCCTGGTCGATGCAGATGGCTTCGTCACCACCAAGCCGATGAAGGGCACGCGACCGCGCGGGAACGACACGGCTGCCGACCTCGCGCTGCGCCGCGAGCTCGTCGAAAGCGAGAAGGAGCGCGCCGAGAACCTCATGATCGTCGACCTGATGCGCAACGACCTCGGACGCATCGCGGAGCTCGGTTCGGTGTCGGTGCCGAGCCTGCTCGAGGTGGAGGAGTACGCCCACGTGCACCAGCTCGTCTCGACCGTTCGCGCGCGGATCCGGCATCCGCTCACCGCACTCGACGTCGTCGCGGCCGCCTTCCCAGCCGGCTCGATGACCGGCGCACCCAAGCGCAGCGCGATGACGATCCTCCATGAACTCGAGCAGGGACCGCGTGGCGTGTACTCGGGCACGTTCGGGTACCTCGGCATCGACGGCAGCGCCGACCTGGCGATGGTCATCCGGTCGATCGTGCTGACCCCACGCGGCGCCAGCATCGGCACGGGCGGCGGCATCACGGCGCTGTCGGTCGCCGAGGAGGAGATCGAGGAGACCCGCGTGAAGGCGAGGGCGCTGCTCGCGGTGCTCGGCGCGGCGGCGCCACGTGGGGAGTGACTAGGCTTGAGAGTCGAGCACGCCGTCGCTGCGGCGTGCCCGAATGATGTGCGGATTCGACCGCAGCGACACGATTGAGAGTCACGTGGCACACGATCACGACCAGTCCCGCGCCGACCACGGCGCCTACGACTTCGCGGCGATCCAGGCGAAGTGGCTGCCCGTGTGGGAAGAGCTCCAGCCGTTCCGGGCCGGACTGCCGGGCGACACGAAGCCCCGCAAGTACATCCTCGACATGTTCCCGTATCCGTCGGGTGACCTCCACATGGGCCACGCTGAGGCCTTCGGCTTCGGCGACATCGTCGCCCGCTACTGGCGGCACCAGGGCTTCGACGTGTTGCACCCCGTCGGCTGGGACTCGTTCGGGCTTCCCGCCGAGAACGCCGCCATCAAGCGCGGCGTCGACCCCCGAGGATGGACCTACCAGAACATCGAGCAGCAGAAGCGGTCGTTCCGCCAGTACGCGCCGTCGTTCGACTGGTCGCGAGAGCTTCACACGAGCGATCCCGAGTACTACCGATGGAACCAGTGGCTGTTCCTGAAGCTCTACGAGAAGGGCATCGCGTACCGCAAGGCCGGAATGGTCAACTGGTGCCCGAACGATCAGACCGTGCTCGCCAACGAGCAGGTCATCGACGGGCACTGCGAACGCTGCGGGTTCGTCGTCACCAAGAAGTCGCTCACGCAGTGGTACTTCCGAGTGACCGACTACGCCGACCGACTCCTCGATGACTTGAACCAGCTCGAGGGAGCATGGCCGTCGAAGGTCATCTCGATGCAGCGCAACTGGATCGGTCGATCCTCGGGCGCCGACGTCGACTTCCAGATCGAGGGGCGCGAGGAGCCCGTGACGGTCTTCACGACACGACCCGACACGCTCTACGGGGCCACCTTCATGGTCGTGGCCGCCGACGCCGAGCTCGCTGCCGAGCTCGCTGACGGGGCATCCGACGAGGTCAAGGTCCGGTTCAACGACTACCTCGACTCGGTGCGCGCCGAGAGCGATATCGATCGCCTGTCGACCGAGCGGCCGAAGACCGGCGTATTCCTCGAGCGGTATGCGATCAACCCGGTGAACGGCGAGCGGCTGCCGATCTGGGCGGCCGACTACGTGCTGGCCGATTACGGTCACGGCGCGATCATGGCGGTGCCTGCCCACGACCAGCGCGACCTCGATTTCGCTCGCACGTTCGGGCTGCCGATCCGCGTCGTGGTTGATACGAATGCACCGGTCACCGGCGTGGTGCCGGTGATCCCGCTCGACGAGCACGGCGATCCGGTGCTGCCCGACGACGTGGAGACGCTCGATCCGGCTTCGACCGGGGTGGCCCTGGCCGGTGACGGCCGTCTCGTCAATTCGGGGCCGCTCGACGGGCTGTCGAAGACGAACGCGATCCGACGCGTCATCGAGATCCTCGAGCAGCGCGGACTCGGGCGTGCGTCGAAGAACTTCCGCCTGCGCGACTGGCTCATCTCCCGTCAGCGCTATTGGGGAACCCCCATTCCGATCATCCACTGCGCCGAGTGCGGTGAGGTCCCGGTGCCCGAGAACGAGCTTCCGGTTCGGCTGCCCGATGCTGCAGGTCTCGACCTGAAGCCGAAGGGCACGAGCCCGCTCGGAGCCGCCGAGAGCTGGGTGAACGTCGCCTGCCCGAACTGCGGCGGCCCGGCCAAGCGCGATTCCGACACGATGGACACGTTCGTCGACAGCTCCTGGTACTACCTGCGCTACTTGAACCCGAACGACGAGACCAAGGCGTTCGACGTCGCCGAGGCCGAGAAGTGGATGCCCGTCGACCAGTACGTCGGCGGGGTCGAGCACGCCATCCTCCATCTGCTGTACTCGCGGTTCATCACCAAGGTGCTCTTCGACCACGGCTACCTGAGCTTCACCGAGCCGTTCACCTCGCTGCTGAACCAGGGCATGGTCATCATGAACGGCGCGAAGATGTCGAAATCGAAGGGCAACCTCGTCGAGTTCGCGACCGAGCTCGCCGCACACGGTGCCGATGCCCTGCGCGTGACGCTCGCATTCGCCGGTCCGCCCGAGGAGGACATCGACTGGGCCGACGTCTCGCCCGTCGGTGCGGCGAAGTTCCTGGCCCGCGCCTGGCGCATCTCTGGCGAGGTCGCATCGAGTCCCGATGTGGAGTGGAAGACCGGTGACGTGTCGCTGCGTCGCATGACGCATCGCCTGCTCGCCGACGCCCCGCAACTCGTGGAGGCGTTCAAGTTCAATGTCGTGGTCGCTCGCCTGATGGAGCTCGTGAACGCGACGCGGAAGGTCATCGACTCGGGGGCCGGGCCTGCCGATGCCGCGGTGCGCGAGGCCGCCGAGGTGACCGCGATGATCCTCGACCTGTTCGCGCCGTACACCGCGGAAGACATGTGGCAGCGCCTGGGCTACGAACCCACCGTCGCACTCGTGCCGTGGCGCAAGGCCGACCCGGCCCTGCTCGTCGAGGACTCGGTCACCGCGATCGTGCAGGTCGACGGCAAGGTGCGCGACCGGCTGGATGTCTCGCCGAAGATCTCCGTCGAGGAGCTCGAGACCCTCGCCCGAGCGTCGACGGGCGTCGCACGTGCCGTCGGCGAGCGCGAGATCGTGAACGTGATCGTGCGCGCGCCGCGGCTCGTGAACATCGCCACGCGCCGCTGACACTCCTCCTCCACAGGCGACGGCCCGGGCTCGCGGGGTGCCGGTACCGTCGACCCGGCAGGATCCGCGGGCACCCGCTCGGTAGCGTGCCGGCATGCCCGCGAGCCAGCGACCCGACCCGCTCGACGCGCTCGCACCATCGGCACGTCGCGCCGCTCCTCGCACGCGGATCGCGGTCGGCGCCTCGGTCGTGCTCTTCCTCGCGTGCGTCGCGGTCGCGGCGGCCCTGTCGTTCTCCGCGGCGGGGGGCGGCGACCAGGGCGTCGTCGCTCGATTCGACGCGCAAGCTCCCGCGACTGCACTTCCGGGCGACCGCGCGATCGTCAGCAGCGAGCCGCTGCTGGTGCATGTGCTCGGTGCCGTCGCAGAGCCGGGGCTCGTGGAACTCGCCGCGGGGGCGCGCGTCGTCGACGCGGTCGCGGCCGCGGGCGGGTTCACGGCCGAGGCCGATCCCGCCGGAGTCAACCTCGCTCGACCGGTCGTCGACGGCGAGCAGTTGGTCGTGCTCGCCCTCGGCGAGGCGCCGCCGCCCGCCCCCGATGGCACGGCCGCGGGTGCCGGCGACGGGCTCGTGCACCTGAACACCGCCGATGTCGCAGCGCTCGACACGCTGCCCCGCATCGGGCCGGCGCTCGCGCAGCGCATCATCGATTGGCGGGAGGCGAACGGCCCGTTCACGAGCGTCGATCAGCTGCTCGATGTCGCCGGCATCGGCGATGCCGTGTTCTCGGGGCTCGCCGACAAGGTCACGCTGTAGGTGCGCGACCTCCGGCTGCTGCTGCCTGCCGCGGTGGCGTGGTCCGCCGCATGGTGGGCGGTTTGGGCGCCGGATCCGTGGCTCGGCGCGCGGGCGATGTCGTGGGCGCTCTGGGCGAGCGGGCTGGCCGTGCTCGCGCTGATGGTCGGCACGGTCGTGCGGCGGGGTGGGCCGCGGCGCGCCGATGCCATCGACCGTTCCACGGTCATCGCCGCCCGGCTCGTCCGCAACGGCCCCGCCGTGGTCGTCGCACTGGCGGCGGCGGCGCTGGTGACGTCGTCCGCTGCATCCGGGCTCGAACAGCGCGCGCAGTCCCCGTTGACCGCGGCCGCTCATGCCGGGCAGACGGTGCACGTCGTCGTCGATGTCGTGGCGGCGCCGCGTCTCATGCGGGGCGCCGGCTGGGGTGAGACCCCCGAGGAACGGAGCGTCCGTGTCGACGGGCGGCTCGTCTCGGTCGACGGTGCGGACGTCGCGGCGGTGGCGGTCACGACGACGCTCCCGGGGCGCTCGGGCCGCATCGAGCTCGGCGGCCGCGTCGCCTTCGACGCGCGCTCGTCGACGCTGCCCGCCGAGGAGGAGAGCGGCTTCCGGCTCCGGGCCGGCGGTGAGGTTCGTGTCGAGCCTCCGCCACCGTGGTTGGCCTGGGCGGCGGTCCTTCGCCATGGATTCGCGGATGCCGCTGCCGGCCTGGGCGGCGATGGCGGGGCGCTCGTCCCCGGGCTGGCGATCGGCGACACGACTGCGGTCGACGCCGAGCTCGATGCGGCGATGAAGGCGAGTTCGCTCAGCCACCTGACCGCCGTTTCGGGAGCCAACTGTGCGATCGTCACCGCGGCGGCGTTCGGGCTCGCGGCACTGCTCCGCCTCCCACGCGCTGCTCGCGTCGTCGTGGCGATGGCGGCGCTGGTGGGGTTCGTCGCACTCGTGACACCGCAGCCGAGCGTCGTACGCGCGGGCGTCATGGCGATCGTCGTGCTCATCGCGATCGCGGCCGGCCGGCCGGGTGGTGGCGTGGCCGCACTCTCGGTCGCGGTGTCGGGGCTTCTCGTCGCCGACCCCTGGTTCTCGAGGGACTACGGATTCGCGCTCTCCGCCGCCGCCACGGCGGGACTCCTGCTGCTCGCGGGGCCGCTGTCGGCGCGAATGGCGCGGGTGATGCCCGTGCCGCTCGCGATCGCCCTCGGTGTTCCCCTGGCCGCCCAGCTGGCGTGTCAGCCCGTGCTCGTGCTGCTCGACCCGGCGATCGCCGTCTATGGTGTGGCGGCGAACCTGCTCGCCGCGCCCGCGGCCCCGGTCGGCACGGTGATCGGGATGCTCGGATGCCTCGTGCTGCCGGTGCTGCCGTCGGTGGGAACGGCCTTCCTGCAGTTGGCATGGCTGCCGGCGTCGTGGATCGCCGTTGTCGCGCACGGGGCCGCCGCGCTCCCCGGCGGGCGATTGCCATGGCTGCCCGATGCCCCGGGAGCCCTGCTGCTCGGCGCCGGCACGGCACTCGCCCTCTGGCTGGTGCTCGGCGATCAGCGTCGCCGAGCGGCCCGTGCGGTGGCTGCGTTCGCACTGGCCATCGTCGTCGCGGTTCCGGTCGGATCTTCGCTCGTCGCTCCGGTGATCGGGAGCGCGACTCGGCCGCCGGAGTGGGACGTGGCCTCATGCGATGTCGGTCAGGGTGACGCGGTCCTGATCCGGTCCGCCGGCGAGACGGCCCTCGTCGACACCGGGCCCGATCCGGCCGCGCTCGACCAGTGCCTCGCACTGCTCGGCGTGGAGCGGGTCGATCTGCTCGTGCTCACGCACTGGGATGCCGATCACGTCGGGGGAGCGGCGGCGATCGCCGGGCGCGTCGAGGTCGTGGTGCACGGACCACTCGACGGGGCCCGCTCCGATCGAGCGCTCGGGCCCCTCGTTCGTTCGGGAGCGGAGGTGGTCGAGGTGCTGGCCGGGCATGGTGGCCTCGTCGGCGACGCGTACTGGCGGGTGCTCTGGCCGCGACCCGGCCTCGCGCCGGGCAATGACGCGAGCGTCGTCCTCGAGGTCGACGCCGCGGACTACCGGATGCTGCTGCTCGGCGACCTGGGCGAGGAGGCGCAGGCACGGCTGCTCCGGTCCACCGAGGTGCAGCGGGCCGACCTGGTGAAGGTTGCGCATCACGGTTCCGCCGACCAGAGCGCCCGCCTGTACCACCAGGTCGGTGCGGCCGTGGGGATCATCGGCGTGGGACGCGACAACGGGTACGGTCACCCCACTGAACGCCTGCTCGACCTGCTGCGCTCCTCGGGGACGACGGCGCTTCGCACCGACCGGTCGGGAACTGCCGTGCTGACCGCCGAGGGCGATGGGGTGTTCAGACTGTGGAGCGAACGCTCGGGCACCGAGGTCGGACCCCGCCCCTAGACTCGAACGGAACGGGAGGTGCGGTGGCGGCACGAACAGGCGCGGCGACGCGTTCGAAGGCGACGATTCCGCAGTTGTCGTGGAACCAGGTGCGACCAGCCCCCGTCGTCCTCATCTCCGGGCCCGAGCAGGTGCTCGCCGAGCGAGCGAGCGCCATGCTGCGAGAAGCTCTTCGCGCCGACGACCCGGCCCTCGAGGTGAGCGACCTCGAGGCCGATGGCTATCGCCGCGGAGAGCTGCTCACGCTCGCGAGCCCGTCGCTCTTCGGCGAGCCGCGACTGATCCGGGTGAACGCCGTCGAGCGCGCGAGCGACGACTTCCTCATCGACGCGATGGAGTACCTCGAGCAGACCGCAGAGTCGACCACACTCGTCCTGCGCCACACCGGTGGTCAGCGGGGCAAGAAGCTCCTCGATGCAATCCGGGCCGGCACCGGCGGCGGCATCGAGATCGTCTGCGCCGAACTGAAGCGAGACGTCGAGAAGCAGGAGTTCGTCGCGGCCGAGTTCCGCGCGGCGGGGCGCAGCGTGAACCCCAGGGCCCTCCGGGCACTCGTCGCCGCGTTCAGCGATGACCTGGCCGAGCTTTCGGCGGCGTGCCGCCAGCTCATCGCCGACGCGCCCGGTGACGTCAGCGAAGAGGTGGTCGCCCGATACTACGGCGGTCGTGTCGACACGAACGCCTTCGCGGTGGCCGACTCCGCGATAGCGGGGCGTCACGGTGATGCGCTCATCGCCCTGCGACACGCACTCGACAGCGGTGCCGACCCGGTGCCGATCGTCGCCGCGTTCGCGATGAAGGTCCGCACGATGGCGAAGGTGTCCGGAGTCCGGGGCGGCGGCCCTCAGGTCGCATCCTCGCTCGGGCTCGCCCCGTGGCAGGTCGACCGGGCCCGACGCGATCTCGCGGGATGGAGCGATGAAGGCCTCGGCCGGGCCATCCAGGCGCTGGCGGCGGCCGACGCGGCCGTGAAGGGCGCCGAGCGCGACCCCGTGTTCGCCCTGGAGCGCCTCATCGGCATCATCTCCGCGCGGGGTCGCGAGCATGCGTGACGCGAAGGTGCGAAGCCCCGAGTGACCTGACGACTCTCGAACGCAGGAACGCAGAAGGCCCCGCACCATCGGTGCGGGGCCTTCTGTCGCAAGTGCGTCGCGTCAGAGCGCGGCGACCTGCTTGGCGATCGCGGACTTGCGGTTCGCGGCCTGGTTCTTGTGGATGACGCCCTTGCCGGCGGCCTTGTCGAGCTTGCGGGTCGCGACGCGAAGGGCGGCCGTCGCCTTCTCCTTGTCGCCGGCCGCGATCGCCTCGCGCGTGGCGCGGACGGCGCTGCGGACCTCGCTCTTGACCGCCTTGTTGCGCTCCGTCGCCTTCTGGTTGGTGCGGATGCGCTTGATCTGCGACTTGATGTTTGCCACGTGGTTCGTCTTTCGTTCGTGCGGGTACCGGATGTGCCGGGCGGAGGTAGAGGGGCCTCGCCGGCGAATCGTGCGGGGTGGGACCCACACGGAAGCCAACAGGCAACGATACCAGCAGGGTGCCGACGTCTCCAAAGCGAGCACCGCGGCGGCTCACGCGCCCGCATGGGTCCCGAGCGACGACGCGCCGCTCGGGAATCCGGACCGGCTCACCGTGAGACCCGGCATCAGCCGTTTCTCTCCCGTTGCCTGCGGCCTGCATGTGCCTGGAGCTCGGCAACGGCGCCCAGGATGACCGCCGTGAAGTCGTCGGGCCGGGTGAGGCTCACGAGGTGCGTCGCGCCGGGGACCACGACGAGTCGCCCACGCGGGGCGGCGCGCAACATCCGTCGCTCCTCGATCCGGAAGTGGTCGAAACGGCCGTTGACGAACCAGACCGGCACGTCGATCCTGGCGAGGGCCGCCTCGGGGTCGAGCTCGCCGACCGCGGTCAGCGCCGGCGCCATGACATCGAGCGCGACGCCGCCGGCGAGCACGTCGTCGACCGCGTCACCGCGGAGGAAGAGGCGCACCATCGCGTCGTTCATGGCCCTGCCACGGTCGGGCAGCCGGCCGATGAGCGCGGCGAGCCTGCGGTAGCCGGCGAGGCCCGCCCCACGGGGCCGAGTTCCGCATGCCGCCGCGACGAGTCCGTCGATGCGGTCGGGATGCCGCCCCGCGAACTCGATGGCGAGGTACCCGCCGAGGCTCAGCCCGACGGGCAGCGTCGGGGTCGACCGCCTCGACGAGGGATCGCGTGCCGGCAGCGCGGTGTCCAGCGCGCGGATCGCATCGTGGAGGGTGAACGGGTCGTCGATGCGGGACCCGTGGCCGGGAAGGTCGATCGCGATGGCGTCGATGTCGTGGCGGGCGAGCGTCGTGAGCTGCCTCCGCCACATGGTGGCCGAGGTGCGGAGTCCGTGCACGAGCACGACGCGGGCGCGCGGCATCCGTCAACCCGCCCTGATCGCCCCGAGCTCGCGCGCCCGAGCCACGGCGGCGGTGCGGGAGCCGACGCCCAGTTTCGCGAAGATGTGCACGAGGTGCGACTTCACCGTCGCCTCGCTGAGGAACAGCGCTCGGCCGATGTCGCGGTTCGACCGGCCCTCGGCCACGAGCGACAGCACCTCGGCCTCGCGCACCGTGAGCCGTTCGGCTCTGCCGAGCGACGCGTCGAGCCGCGACGAGACACCCGGCGCGAGCGCCGATTCCCCGATCGCCGCGGCGCGCACGGCCGCGACCAGCTCGGCGGGCGGGGCATCCTTCAGCAGGTACCCGCTCGCGCCCGCCTCGATGGCGCCGAGGATGTCGGCGTCGGTGTCGTAGTTCGTGAGCACCAGGACGCGCGGCGCGCCGTCGAGGGAACGGATCCGCCGAGTGGCCTCGACGCCCTGCAGCGCACCTGGGAACTGCAGGTCCATCAGCACGAGATCGACGTCGGATGCCGCGGCGAGACGTACAGCGTCCTCGGCGGTCGGGGCTTCGGCGACGACCTCGAGATCGGGCTCCGACTCGAGGAGCGCGCGGATGCCGGCCCGCACGACGGGGTGATCGTCGGTGAGCAGGAGCCGGATCATGGCGCCCCCACGGGGATCCGAACCGAGACAGCGGTCCCATCGCCCGGGCTCGTCTCGATCACGAGTCGTCCGCCCAGGTGTTCGGCACGTTCCCGCATCGCCCGTATGCCGAAGGCGACGCCCTCGTCCTCCGCGTGCCGTGCGATCAGCGGGTCGAAGCCCACGCCGTCGTCGACGACGTCGAGCGCGACCTCGCCGTCGAGATAGCTGAGCGTGAGCTCGGCTCTCGCGGCATCCGAGTGACGCAGCACATTCGCGAACGCGCCCTGCGCGATGCGGAGCACCGTCGCGTCGACCGCCATGGGCAGCACGATCGGATCGCCGCTCAAACCGAAACTCGCGCGGATCGGCGCCCCCGCCTGTTCGGCCTGCTCGTTCACGGCGGCAACGAGCCGGCGGAGCGCGGCCGGCAGCGTCTGCTCGTCGAGCGACGGAGGCGTGAGCTCGCGGATGAACCGCCGTGTCTCGCCGAGGTTGTCGGCCGCGGTCTCGCGCGCGAGCCGGAGCTTCTCACGAGTGCGTTCATCGTCCACGTCGCGCTCGACGGCGTGCAGGAGCATCTGGATGCTCGAGAGTCCCTGTGCCACGGTGTCGTGGATCTCACGGGCGATGCGCTCCCGCTCGGCGAGCGTGCCTGCCTCGCGGCTGGCTGCCGCCAGCTCCTCGCGGGTCGCGAGCAGGTCGAGGATGAGGGCCTGCCGGTCGCGGGTCTCCTGGGCCATGGCGCGATACCCGAGTCCGATCACGATCGCGACGCCGGCACTGATGAGCGGCCCGAGGATGGTGCCCACCTCGAAGCCCAGGTGCGTGGCGGTGCCCCAGACCGACAGGCCGAACGTGATGACGACGAGCGGCACCGCCATCGGGGCGGGCAGCAGGTGCAGCTCGACGAAGAAGAGCGGGAACGCCAGGAACGCGGCATCGGGGGTGAAGTACGACAGCGCGACCCAGAGCGCGAGCAGCGCCGCCAGCCAGAGGACACGCGCCCAGGTCGGCAGGTGGCGGTGGGCGGCGGCCACGCCCGCCCCGTACCAGGCGAGGAATGCGACCGCGAAGACGGTGATCGGCACCTCGGCCGGCGCGTCGACCAGCAGTGCCCGCACCACGACGAACAGGGTCAGCCCGACCACGAGCAGGTGCAACCCGAACCGGAGGGTCAGGAAGACCGGGCGCAGTGCCGACGGGGCCACCCGGGGCTCGGTCACGTCGATCGCGGTCATGGTGGAGTTCAGCGTAGTCGCGAGGGTGCGGCGCGGCATCCGACGAAAGTGGGAGACGAAGGCGGGTCTCGAAATCATGGGAGAATCGACAGGATGTCCCCACGAGCCGCCAACCCCCCGGTGCCCGCCGCCACCGATCCCGCGCTGATCCGCAACTTCTGCATCATCGCGCACATCGACCATGGCAAGTCGACGCTGGCCGACCGGATGCTGCAGATCACCGGGGTCGTGTCCGATCGCGACATGCGCGCGCAGTACCTCGACCGCATGGAGCTCGAGCGCGAGCGCGGCATCACCATCAAGAGCCAGGCGGTGCGCATGCCGTGGGCCGTGTCCGACAGGGCGTACGCGCTCAACATGATCGACACGCCGGGCCACGTCGACTTCAGCTACGAGGTCTCGCGGTCGCTCGCGGCGTGCGAGGGGGCGATCCTCCTCGTCGACGCGGCGCAGGGTATCGAGGCGCAGACGCTCGCCAACCTCTACCTCGCCCTCGAGAACGACCTCGAGATCATCCCGGTGCTGAACAAGATCGACCTGCCGGCCGCCGATCCCGAGAAGTACGCGAAGGAGCTCGCCGACCTCATCGGCGGTTCGCCCGACGACGTGCTCCGCGTGTCGGGCAAGACCGGCGTCGGCGTCGAAGACCTGCTCGACCGAGTCGTCGAGCGCATCCCGGCTCCGGTCGGAAATGCGGATGCCGCACCGCGGGCGATGATCTTCGACTCCGTGTACGACAGCTATCGCGGCGTGGTCACCTATGTGCGCATGGTCGACGGGCACCTGAATCCTCGTGAGCGCATCCAGATGATGTCGACCAAGGCCACGCACGAGATCCTCGAGATCGGAGTGAGCGCGCCCGAGCCGACGCCGACGAACGGCCTCGGGGTGGGCGAGGTGGGCTACCTCATCACCGGCGTGAAGGACGTGCGCCAGTCGAAGGTCGGCGACACGGTCACGACCGCGGTGAAGCCGGCCGCCGAACCGCTCGCCGGTTACACCGAGCCGCTGCCGATGGTCTACTCGGGCCTCTATCCGATCGACGGCAGCGACTATCCCGAGCTTCGCGAGGCGCTCGACAAGCTCAAGCTGTCGGATGCCGCGCTCGTCTACGAGCCCGAGACGTCGGTCGCGCTCGGCTTCGGCTTCCGCGCCGGGTTCCTCGGCCTCCTGCACCTCGAGATCGTGACCGAGCGACTCCGTCGCGAGTTCGGACTCGACATCATCGCGACCGCACCGAGCGTGGTCTACGAGGTCACCACCGAAGACAAGAAGACCGTGACGGTCACGAACCCGAGCGAATTCCCGACGGGCGCGAAGATCGCCGAGGTGCGCGAGCCCATGGTGAAGGCCGCCATCCTCGCCCCGAAGGACTACGTGGGCACGATCATGGAGCTCTGCCAGTCGCGACGCGGCTCGCTCCTCGGCATGGAGTACCTCGGCGAAGACCGGGTCGAGATCCGCTACAACATGCCGCTCGGCGAGATCGTGTTCGACTTCTTCGACCAACTGAAGTCGAAGACGGCGGGGTACGCGTCGCTCGACTACGAGCCCGCCGGCGACCAGGCGGCCGACCTCGTGAAGGTCGACATCCTCCTGCAGGGCGAGCAGGTCGACGCGTTCAGCGCGATCGTGCACCGCGACAAGGCGTACGCCTACGGCGTGCTCATGACCGGCCGGCTTCGCGAGCTCATCCCGCGGCAGCAGTTCGAGGTGCCCATCCAGGCGGCCATCGGCGCGCGCATCATCGCCCGCGAATCGATCCGGGCGATGCGCAAGGACGTGCTGGCCAAGTGCTACGGCGGCGACATCAGCCGCAAGCGCAAGCTCCTCGAGAAGCAGAAGGAGGGCAAGAAGCGCATGAAGATGGTGGGCCGCGTCGAGGTTCCGCAGGAGGCGTTCATCGCCGCACTGTCGGGCGACACCGAGGGCAAGGAAGCGAAGAAGAAGTAGGTCTCTCCCGATGACTCGTCGAAGCACCTTCACCGACCAGTCGGTCACGTACGGCGCCATCGGCGCGACGCTCGCGCCCGACCTCCTGCGCTATCCGCCCGAGGGGTATCGTCCCGCCGCGGACTCCGTGCGCCTCGGGAGCGGCGTCGAGCGATTCGAACGGGCGTCGGAGTCGCTGATGACGTGGGGCGTGCAGAAGGGCGCCGGCTTCGAGGTCGTCGACGTATCGGCCGGCACCGGTGCGCAGTACCCGGGCATCGCCTATGACGCCGATGGCATGACGCCGCTCGCCGAGCAGCCCGCCCCGCACACCGAGCAGCGCTTCGGCGCCGACGGTACGCCCTACATCACGGCCGGCGTCACCGCGACGCTTCGGCGCAGGACCCGATTCGGGAGCCGTGACACTCCGGTGCTCGTGGTGTACGTGATCGACGAACCCGGCCGAGTCGGCTTCGCCTACGGCACGACCGCCGACGGACCCGAGAGCGGTGAGGAGTCGTTCATCCTCGAGCACCGCGACGATGACACCGTCTGGCTCACCATCCGATCGATGCTGCGGACTCGCGGCGGCATCCATGCTCTGACCGCACCCTCGCAGCGAAGGAAGCGGCGCGAGCTCACCACGCGCGAGCTGCGCGCGCTGCATCCCGCGTTCCCGGGCTGATCGTGGGGTCGGCGCTTCCGCTCGGTGACCCGGCGCCGCTCGACGGGCTCCTGCCGCCGTCAGCCGCCGTCGGCGCAGCCGACCGTGCCTTCGGCGTGTACGTGCACGTGCCCTTCTGCCGGGTGCGATGCGGCTACTGCGACTTCAACACCTACACGGCGAGCGAGCTGCGCGGTGCGCGGCAGGTCGACTACGCCGACCACGCGATCGCAGAGATCCGGATGTCGCGGCGCGTGCTCGCGGCATCTGGCGTGCCCGCTCGCTCTGCCTCGACCGTGTTCTTCGGCGGGGGGACGCCGACCCTCCTTCCGGCCGACGATCTCGTGCGAATGCTCGGGGCGGTGCGCGGCGAGCTCGGGCTCGTGCCGGGCGCCGAGGTCACCACCGAGGCGAACCCCGACTCGGTCGGACCCGACGACCTGCGCCGCCTCGCCGACGGCGGCTTCACGCGGATCTCGTTCGGCATGCAGTCGGCCGTTCCGCACGTGCTCGCCGCGCTCGACCGCACGCACGATCCCGCCAGGATTCCGCTCGTGGTCGGCTGGGCCCGCGACGCGGGCCTCGATGTGAGCCTCGACCTCATCTACGGCACGCCGGGGGAGTCGCTCGACGACTGGCGTCGCAGCGTCGACACGGTCCTCGAGCAGCGTCCCGATCACGTGAGTGCCTACGCGCTCATCGTCGAGGAAGGCACGAAGCTGGCCCGGCAGATCCGTCGCGGCGAGCTGGTGGGACCCGACGACGACCTCGAGGCCGACATGTACGAGCACGTCGACGATGCACTCGGCGCCGCCGGGTACGAATGGTACGAGGTGAGCAACTGGGCGTCCTCGCCTGGGCATCGTTCCCGGCACAACCTCGGCTACTGGCGGGGCGACGACTGGTGGGGCGTCGGGCCGGGGGCCCACAGCCACATCGGCGGTGTCCGCTGGTGGAATGCGAAGCATCCGGCCGCCTATGCCGAGCGTGTCACGGCCGAACGGTCACCGGCGGTCGGCCGGGAAGTGCTCGGCACCCGCGCTCGAGAGACGGAACGGATCATGCTCCGCACGCGCATCAACGAAGGAGTCGAGATCGCATCGCTGGGCGGAGGCGGGCCCGAGGCGGTGGCCGGCCTGATCGCCGACGATCTCGCCGACGCGAAAGCCGCCCGCGCCGGTGTGCTGACGCTCACCAGGCGAGGACGGCTGCTCGCGGACGCGGTCGTCAGGCGCCTGCTCGACGACTGAGTCGGATCAGCTCACGAACTTGATCGCGAGCGGATAGGTGTAGGGCTGGCCCTGGTTCGCCTTCACCGCGGCGATGATGCTGAAGATGATCGTGAGCACCCAGACCGCGATCAGCACGAAGATGCCGACGACGATGAAGATCAGGATGTATCCGACCACGTAGGCGATCGCCATGGTGATCTGGAAGTTCAGGGCTGTCGCGGTGTGCGCACGGACGAACGGCCCCTTGTCCTTCAGGATCAGGTACCCGATCAAGGCGGGGATGAAGCTGAAGAAGATACCGCCGATGTGCACGAGCGTCGCCCACAGCTTCTCGTCGTTCGGGCTGAGCGCGCGGCTCTGCTCGTACGGGTTCTGCGGTGGGGGCGGGGGAGGCGGGGTCTCGGACATTCGGTCTCCTTGTTCGTGCTCGTCCTGACGGCGAGACTCGGTCGATCTCATGCTGGCACAGAGTCGCCCGCTGGGGCAGCATTGACGCCCCGCGGGCGGACCCCGTGCCGCTGGGCCGGGCGACTACTTGATGAGGCGGATGGCGAAGGGGTAGCGGTAGTGCCTGCCGTCCTTCGCCTGCAGGAACGCGATGATCGAGAACACGACCCCGACGATCCACACGGCCCACATGAGGATCGCGCCGATGAAGACGATGATCAGGATCCACGAGATGACGTAGCCGAAGAGGAGGGTGATCTGGAAGTTCAGCGCCTCCTTCGCCTCGGTGCTCGTGAAGGAGCCCCGGTCCTTGAAGACCAGCCAGATGATGAGCGACGGCAGGAAGCCGAGGACGCCGCCGAGGTGCGCGAAGGAGCCCCACTGCACGTCCTGCTCGGGAGTGAGGGGCGCCGCCGCGACCGGCTGCTGCGGCTGCGGAGCCGGCGGGACGTTCGGATCGGGGGACTGGAAGTTCGGGTCGGTCATGGCTCGCTCGCCTTTCAGGGCTTCGGTGGGGGTGAACCGCGACGGCGCAGGGGACCCGGCCGGGCATGACTCGCGGGGTACCCATACGGTAGCGTCGCCACCCCCGGGTGGCAACGGCGATCACGCAGGATCTCGCGATATGATTAGCAGTCAGTCGAATCGAGTGCTAAGCCGGCAGGAAGGCGGGGTGGATGGTCTCCGAACGCAGTCTCGCCGTCCTGCGCGCCATCGTGCAGGACTACGTCGCCTCGCGCGAACCGGTCGGCTCCAAGTCGATCGTCGAGCGGCACGCATTCGGCGTGTCGGCCGCGACGATCCGCAATGACATGGCCCTCCTCGAGGAGGAGGAGCTGATCGCGGCGCCGCATACGTCGTCCGGTCGTATTCCCACCGACAAGGGCTACCGGGTCTTCGTCGACCAGCTCAGCGAGATCCGACCGCTCAGCCAGGCGCAACGACAGGCCATCGAGACCTTCCTCGGCGAGTCGAGCGACCTCGATGAGCTGCTCGCACGCACCGTTCGGCTCATCTCGCAACTCACCAAGCAGCTCGCCGTGGTGCAGTACCCGAGCTTCGGCAGCTCCCGAGTGCGCCATGTCGAGGTCGTGCAGCTCGCGCCCGATCGCGTGCTGTGCGTGCTCATCACCGACTCCGGGCAGGTCGAGCAGCGACTCGCGATGCTCGAGCAGCCGGTCGACGAAGAGACGCTGGCCGGGCTTCGCGTCCGGCTCAACGAGATCGCCGGCGGTCGCACGATGACCGAGGCGGCCGAGGCCCTCTCCGGCGAGATCGCTGCCACCGATCCCCGGCATGCGGAGGTCCTGCACACCCTGGCGGCGACACTCGCCGAGCAGGCACGGGTACAGCGACAGGATCGACTGGTCGTCGCGGGGGCTGCCAACCTCGTCCGCACCGAGGAGGACTTCGCGGGCTCGATCCTCGCGGTCATCGAGGCCATCGAGGAGCAGGTCGTGCTGCTGCGCCTCTTCGGCGAGATGGCGGCCGACGAGCAGCACTCCGTCGCCGTCCGGATCGGTCGCGAGAACGCCCCGTACGGGCTCGGCGAGACCTCGGTCGTGTCGAGTTCCTTCGCGATCCCCGGTCGCGACGTCTCCAGGCTCGGCATCGTCGGGCCCACCCGTATGGACTACTCGCAGACCATGGCGGCCGTTCGCGCCGTCGCCCGGTACCTCTCCCGCACGCTCGGCGAGAACTGACCCACCCGCTGCCGCCAAGCCGACGGCAGCCGGCAATCGAAAGGACGAAGCCCTCCGTGGCCGACCATTACGAGGTCCTCGGCGTCTCACGCGACGCCACCCCCGAAGAGATCAAGAAGGCGTACCGTCGGCTCGCGCGCGAGTTGCACCCCGACGTGAATCCGGGTGTCGAGGCATCCGAGCGGTTCAAGGCGGTGACGCACGCCTATGACGTGCTGTCCGACCCCCAGCAGCGTCGGCAGTACGACCTCGGTGGCGGTCAGGGCGGCTTCAACGGCCAGGGCTTCGGCGGCTTCGGGGACATCTTCGAGACGTTCTTCGGCGCCGGACAGCAGACCCGCGGTCCGCGCTCCCGACGCGAACGCGGGCAGGACGCCCTCATCCGCGTGGAGATCGGGCTGGAAGAGGTCATCTTCGGCACGCACCGCGACATCGAGGTCGACACGGCCGTGCTCTGCGAGACCTGCCGCGGCTCGTGCTGCCAGCCCGGCACGTCGCCCGTGACCTGCGACATCTGCCATGGCACCGGCTCGATCCAGCGCTCGGTTCGCTCGCTCCTCGGCAACGTCATGACGTCGAGCCCCTGCGGAACCTGCCGGGGCTACGGCACGATCATCGCGACGCCCTGCGTGACGTGCCAGGGCCAGGGCCGCGTGCGAGCGCGTCGCACCGTGCCGGTCGATGTTCCCGCCGGCGTCGACACCGGGGTCCGCCTGCAGATGCCGGGTTCGGGTGAGGCAGGTCCCGCGGGCGGCCCGAACGGCGACCTGTACCTCGAGATCAAGGTGCGCAACCACGAGGTCTTCAGCCGCAACGGCGACGACCTGCTGTGCACCCTCGAGGTCGCGATGACCGACGCCATCCTCGGCACGACCGCACGAGTGGCCGCGCTCGACGGCGACGTCGACGTGGAGGTCCGACCCGGTCTGCAGAGCGGCGAGGTGATCACGGTGAAGGACCGGGGCGTCACGCGACTGCGCGGCACCGGCCGCGGCGACCTGAAGATCGGCGTGCAGGTGGTCACCCCGACGAAGCTGTCGTCGAAGGAGCGCCAGCTGATCGAGCAGTTCGCCGCATCGAAGAAGGCGCCGGCGCCCGAGCTCAGCCACTTCCAGCAGGGGCTCTTCGCGCGTCTGCGCGACCGATTCCTGGGCTAGGCGGATGTCGCGGTGAGCCACCTCTACCTCGACGAGTCGCTCGACCTCTCGTCCGCCGGTCCCGGCACGATCATCGAGCTCCGAGGCGACGAGGGGCGGCACGCCGTCACCGTGTCCCGGGTCCGGCGAGGCGAGCGCATCGCGATCGGCGACGGGCGCGGCACGATCGTGCAGGGGGTCGTGACGGCGACCGGTCCACGTGACCTCACGCTCGAGGCCGAGGAGCTTTTCGTCGAGGAGCCGCCGGCCATCCGGATCACGCTCGTGCAGGCGCTGGCCAAGGGCGACCGCGACGAGCTCGCGGTCCAGGCGGCGACCGAACTCGGGGTCGACGCCGTCGTACCGTGGGCGGCGGCTCGCTCCGTCTCACGGTGGGAGGGCCCGAAGGCCGAGAAAGGCAGGCAGCGCTGGAGCGTGATCGTGCGCGAGGCGGTGAAGCAGTCGATCCGGTCGCGCGTGCCATCGGTTGCGAAGGTCGCGACGACCGCCGAACTGCCCGAGCGATTGACCGGCATCCGGATGCTGCTGCTGGAGCCCACCGCCACGACCCCGCTCAGCGAGGTCCAGCCCGACGCCAGAGATCTCGCGCTCGTCGTGGGTCCCGAGGGAGGCATCGCGCCCGAAGAGCTCGAGCGACTCGTCGCCGCGGGCGCCGAGACCGTGCGACTCGGGACCTCGGTGTTGCGCACCTCGACGGCCGGCCCTGCCGCCATCGCGGTGCTGAACACCGCACTCGGGCGGTGGTGACCCATCCATAGCTACGATGGGGGGATGACGGAATCCGGTGCCGAGCCCACGATCTTCGAACGCATCGCCGCGCGCGAGATTCCCGCCGACATCGTGGCCGAAACCGACCGCATCGTGGCGTTCCACGACATCGCGCCGAAAGCCCCCGTGCACGTGGTCGTCACGCCGAAGCAGGGGCGCTACCGCGATGTCGTCGAACTCGCGAACGGTGACCCCGCCCTGCTGGCCGAGCTCGTCGCCGTTGCCCGAGACGTCGCCGCCGACCTCTCCGACGGCGACTTCCGGCTGGTGTTCAACCCCGGCGGCGGTGCCGGCCAGACCGTGTTCCACGTGCGCGCCCACGTCCTCGCGGGCGGTTTGGAGGAGGGGTCGCTTGCCGGCTGATCCGCAGGCCTTCGACGCACCCGAGCCGCAGCCGATTCGCGATGATGAGGAGCGGCTGCGCGTCGACGGTGTCGCCATGGTGCGGCTGCTCGGTCCGCAGGACCGACTGCTGACCTCGATCCAGCACCAGTACCCCGGTGTGGAGGTGCACGTCCGAGGCAACGAGATCGCGATCCGCGGCGACCTCGACGAGCGCACTCGCGTGCGCCGTCTCATCGAAGAACTCCTGGAGCTCGTACGAGCAGGCCAGGATCCGACGCCCACCGAAGTGAGGAGCTCGGCCCGAATGCTCGACGCCGATCCCAACGCCAGGCCATCAGAACTGCTGGGGCAGGTCATCGTGTCCGCCCGCGGCAAGACCATCCGACCGAAGACCGAGGGCCAACGCGAGTACGTCGACGCGATCGACGACCACACGATCGTCTTCGGCATCGGTCCCGCCGGCACGGGCAAGACGTACCTCGCCATGGCGAAGGCCGTGCAGGCGCTGCAGCGCAAAGAGGTCAACCGCATCATCCTGACGCGCCCCGCCGTCGAGGCGGGGGAGCGGCTCGGGTTCCTGCCCGGCACGCTCACCGACAAGATCGACCCCTACCTGCGTCCGCTCTACGACGCGCTGAACGAGATGATGGACCCCGAGATGGTGCCGAAGCTCCTCGCTGCAGGCACCGTCGAGGTGGCACCGCTGGCGTACATGCGCGGAAGAACGCTGAATGATTCGTTCGTCGTGCTCGACGAGGCGCAGAACACGACGCCCGAGCAGATGAAGATGTTCCTCACCCGACTCGGGTTCGGCTCCAAGATGGTCGTCACGGGCGACATCACCCAGATCGACCTTCCGGGCGGCGCCAGCGGGCTCCGGTTGGTCACGCGCATCCTGCAGGACGTCGACGACATCCACTTCGCACGCCTCACGAGCGACGACGTCGTGCGGCACTCGTTGGTGGGCCGCATCGTCGACGCGTACACCGAGTACGACCAGCGCCAGCAGGCGCAGCGCTTCGAGCGGGAGCAGGCGCGCGAGTTCGCGAACCGCGCCGAGCGTCGCGGCGCGGCCCCGCGCGATCACCTTCCACGCAGGGGCAAGTCGTGATCGTCGACGAGGCGGGGGTTCACCGCAGGTGAGCATCGAGGTCAACAACGAGTCAGGCGTCGACGTCGATGAGGGTGCGCTGCAGCGTCTCGCCGTGTACGCACTCGACGCGATGCACGTGCATCCCGACGCCGAGCTCGCGATCGTGCTCGTCGACGAGGGCGCGATGGAGCAGCTCCACGTGCAGTGGATGGATGAGCCGGGTCCGACCGACGTGCTGAGCTTCCCGATGGACGAGTTGCGTCCTGGTACCGAGGACCAGCCCGCACCGCCCGGCCTGCTCGGCGACGTCGTGCTGTGCCCGCAGGTCGCCGAGACGCAGGCCCGTACGGCGGGGCATCCACTCATGGACGAGCTGCTGCTGCTCACGACGCACGGCATCCTGCATCTGCTCGGCTTCGATCATGCCGAGCCCGCGGAAGAGAAGGAGATGTTCGGCATCCAGCGCGATGTGCTCGTCGGCTTCGCGATGCAGGAGCGTCGTCGCTGACCATGCAGCCGTGGTTCTTCATCGGCGCGGCGTTCGTGCTCGTCGCCTTCGGCGGCCTCATGGCGGCGATCGATGCGGCCATCGGCGTGAGCAGCCGAGCCGATATCACCGACCTGGCGATCGGCTCGCGGGTGCGCCGATCGCTGCTGGCCATCGCCGACGACACCGGCGCACATGTCAACGCCGTCAACTTCGTGCGCATCATCCTGGAGACGACGGCTGCGGTACTCGTCACGCTGGCGTTCGCCTCGTTCCTCGACAACGTGTGGCTCGTGCTGCTCTACTCGGCGCTCATCATGACCGCCGTGTCGTTCGTGCTCGTGGGTGCGAGCCCTCGTGGCGTGGGTCGCGCGCACGCCGCCACGGTGCTGCGCCTCACGGCACCGCTCGTGCACTTCCTCCGAGTGCTGCTGGGGCCGCTGGCCAACGCGCTCGTCGCGCTCGGCAATCGGGTGACGCCGGCCCGCATCCGGTTCGCCGGCGTGTCGAGCGAGGAACAGCTGCTCAGCATGGTCGACGAGGCGGCCGAGCTCGAGGTGCTCGAGCAGGGCGACCGTGAGCTGATCCACTCGATCTTCGAGTTCAGCGACACCGTCGCGCGCGAGGTGATGGTGCCGCGCACCGACATGGTCACCATCGACGCATCCGCGCATCTCGCCCAGGCGATGTCGCAGTTCCTGAAGGCGGGATACTCGCGCATCCCGGTCATCGAGCAGGATGCCGATGATGTGACCGGCATCCTCTACCTCCGCGACCTGGCGCGATTGAGCTTCGAGCGGCCGCTCGACGCGGAGCAGCTGCGGGTCGGTGAGCTCGTGCGCCCCGCGGTCTTCGTTCCCGATTCGATGAAGGCCGACGCCCTCCTCCGGCAGATGCAGCTCGAGTCGAACCACCTCGCGATGGTGGTCGACGAGTACGGCGGCATCGCCGGCCTCGTCACCCTCGAAGACCTCATCGAGGAGCTCGTCGGCGACATCTCCGACGAGTACGATCGCGAGGCAGCACAGGTGGAGGAACTGGGCGACGGCCGGTACCGGGTGAACGCGCGGCTCCCCATCGACGAGCTGGGTGAGCTGTTCGGGCTCGACCTCGACGACGAAGACGTCGACTCGGCGGGAGGCCTGCTCGCGAAGGAGCTCGGCCGGCTCCCGCAGCGGGGCGAACGGGTGACCGTCTCGGGCCTCATCCTCGAGGCGGAACGCACCGAGGGCCGGCGCAAGCGCATCTCGACGATCCTCGTGGAGCGCGACCAGGCCCTGATCGACGCGCAGGCGGCGTTCGAGTTGAACGACTCCGATGGAAGGAACAACCACCGTGACTGAGTACCGCGCCGGGTTCGTCTCGATCGTGGGGCGGCCGAACGTCGGCAAGTCGACGCTCACGAACGCGCTCGTCGGCGAGAAGGTCGCCATCACGAGCTCGAAGCCGCAGACGACTCGGCGCGCCATCCGCGGCATCGTGCACCGGGAGCACGGGCAGCTGATCCTCGTCGACACGCCGGGCCTGCACCGGCCGCGCACCCTCCTCGGCGAACGCCTGAACACGCTCGTTCAGTCCACGCTGGGCGACGTCGACGTGATCGCGTTCTGCGTGCCCGCGAACGAGGCAATCGGCCCGGGCGACCGGTTCATCAACGAGCAGCTCGACCAGTATCCGCGCGCGAAGAAGGTGGCGATCGTGACGAAGACGGATGCCGCGCCGAAGGTCAAGGTGGCCGAGCAGCTGCTCGCTGTCTCCGAGTTGCGCGAGTGGGCCTCGATCATCCCGGTCTCGGCGCCCACGGGGGAGCAGCTCGACGTGCTCGTCGACGAGCTGCTCGCGCTCATGCCCGAGTCGGAGCATCCGCTGTATCCGGCCGAGACCCTCACCGACGAGGACGTGACCGAGCGCATCGCCGAATTCGTGCGCGAGGCGGCGCTCGAAGGGGTCTCCGACGAGCTCCCGCATTCGATCGCCGTCACCGTCGACGACCTCATCGAGCGCGACGACAAAGACCTGGTCGAGGTCTACGCGAACGTCTTCGTGGAGCGCGACAGCCAGAAGGGCATCATCATCGGCAAGGGCGGCGCCCGGCTCAAGGAGGTCGGCGCAACCGCGCGCGAGCAGGTCGAACGCCTCCTCGGCCGCAGGGTCTACCTGGCGCTGCACGTGAAGGTCGCGAAGGACTGGCAGCGCGATCCGAAGCAGCTCGGGCGGCTCGGGTTCTGAGCGTACGACTCGAGGATGATTCCACTCCCGCGGCGGCGAACGTCACCGTGACAGCGCGTACGGTGGATCGGTGCCCACCTCCCTGAGTCGCGCAAGACTCACGACCGACATCGTGCTCGCGGTCGTGTTCGGGCTCGTCTGCCTGCCGTTCGCGTTGCTCGGAAACGTGGTCGACCTCGTGGCGCTCGGCGGCTTCGTCGCGGCCCTCGCCGTGAGGCGGCTCGCGCCCGCCTGGTCGCTCGGCATCGCCTGGGCGGCCGCGATCGTGCAGATGACGGCGCTGCGCGACCTGCAGCTCTACGACGCGGCGGTGCTCGGCGTGCTCTACTCCACGGCCGCGCACGGCGGCCGGATCGTGAAGTGGCTCGGCCTCGCCTCCGCGGGACTCGGTGCGGTGATCGCCACGCTCTACCTGGCGGTGCTGAAGCCGCTGACCGGTGCGACGCCCCTCTACGCCAACCCGTCCGACGCCTTCGGCCAGGCCCTCTGGCTCGGCTTCCTCTTCGTCGCGGCGATCTCGGTGCTCGTGCTCGCATGGACGGCGGGCCTGCTGGCCCGTTCCGTTCGCGACTCGCGCGAGGTGCGTCGTCGCGAGGAGATCGCGACCCGTGAGCGGGCGCTCGTCGAGTACCGGTACGCCGTCGAACAGGAGCGCAACCGCATCGCGCGCGACATGCACGACGTCGTCGCCCACTCGCTGGCGGTCGTGATCGCCCAGGCCGACGGAGCGAGGTTCGCCGCACGCACGCGGCCCGAGGCCGCTGTCGGTGCGCTCGACACGATCGCCGGTGTCGCTCGCGGCGCGCTCGGCGACGTACGAGTACTGCTCGCCGAGCTCCGCCACGACGAGACGGATGCTCCGCAGCCCGTGCTCGACGACCTCGCCGGCGTGCTCGAGCGCGTCGGCGACGCGGGTCTCGACGTGCACTTCAGCGAGAAGGGGGAGCGCCTGCCGCTCGGGACCGGCCACCAGATCGCCGTCTACCGCATCGCGCAGGAGGGGCTGACGAACGCCCTCCGTCACGGTGACACGTCAGCCCCGGTCGACCTCCGGCTGAGCTGGGACGACGGGGGCGTCGATCTCGAGGTCGTCAACGCGATGCGAACGGATGCCGCGCCCGTCGAGTCTCGCGGCATCCGGCATGGGATCCCTGGGATGCGCGAGCGCGCCCAGCTCGCTGGCGGCACCCTCACCGCGGAGGCGGACGGGGACGGGACCTTCCGGGTGCGCGCCCGCATCCCGGTGCAACCGGGGAGCCTCGCATGAGTGCCATCAGCGTGGCGCTCGTCGACGACCAGGCGCTCTTCCGAGCCGGCGTGCGGATGCTCGTCGAGTCGCAGCCCGACCTGCGCGTCGCAGGCGAGGCGGGCGACGGGGCCGCTGCCGTTGACCTGGCCGAACGAGCGCGTCCCGACGTGATGCTCATGGATGTCCGGATGCCGCTGCAGGACGGCATCGCGGCGACCGAGCGCATCCTCGCCGATGCCGACCGCGAGCAGCGCACGCCACCGCGCATCCTCGTGCTGACCACGTTCGACCTCGACGAGAACGCGGCGCGCGCCATCCGCGCCGGCGCGAGCGGCTTCGTGCTGAAGGATGCCGATCCCGAGTTCCTCCTCGCCGCGATCCGCACGGTGCACCGCGGCAACCAGGTGATCGCGGCATCCGCTACCCGTGAGCTGTTCGCGCACGTCGGCCGGGGGAGCGGCCGCCGGGCGGCACCCGCCGCGTGGTCGGAGCTCACGCCGCGGGAGCGCGAGATCTTCGGGCTCGCGGCTCGCGGACTTTCGAACGCCGAGATCGCGGCATCCGAGTTCCTCTCGGAGGCGACCGTCAAGACGCACGTCAGCCGCATCCTCGCGAAGCTGGGGCTCCGCGACCGCGTGCAGCTCGTCGTGTTCGCGTACGAGCACGAACTGCCCCCCGTTCCGGTGGTCGAGTAGCGACGGCCGAAGGCCGACGCGGATCGAGACCCGGACGTGACGTCTCGATACGCGTCGCGCTTCGCGCGGCGCTACTCGACGACCAGGGGGCGTCGTGTTCGCGTACGAGCACGAGCTGCCGGTGGTCGAGTAGCGCCGGTCGGAGGCCGACGCGGATCGAGACCCGGACGTGACGTCTCGATGCGCGTCGCGCTTCGCGCGGCGCTCCTCGACGACCAGGGGCGCGTCGTGTTCGCGTACGAGCACGGGCTGCCCGCCGTTCCGGTGGTCGAGTAGCGACGGCCCGGAGGCCGACGCGGATCGAGACCCGGACGTGACGTCTCGATACGCGTCGCGCTTCGCGCGGCGCTACTCGACGACCAGGTGCCGCGTCATCCTCCAGGATGACGGCGAACCATCCGAGGGCCGGATGCCGCGGCCGACGCGGCTCCGTAGCGTCGACGACATGCAGATACAACCTTCCGACCTGGGCCTCATCGCCCGGGTCACCAACCTCGGCAAGCAGTACGGGCAGGGTGCAGGAACCGTGGCCGCGCTCGACGACGTCTCGCTCGGACTGCGTCGCGGCGAGTTCACCGCGATCATGGGGCCCTCGGGCTCGGGCAAGTCGACGCTGATGCACATCATGGCCGGCCTCGACTCGCCGACCACCGGGCGCGCCTGGCTCGGCGATACCGACATCACCGAGCTCTCCGACACCGCCCTCACCGTGCTCCGGCGTCGCCGGATCGGCTTCGTGTTCCAGTCGTTCAACCTGGTCCCGACGCTCGACGTGCAGGGCAACGTGCTGCTGCCGTTCGAGCTCGACGGCCGCCGGCCGAGCAGAGACGAGCAGGCGTGGATCGACGAGCTCATCGAGGCGCTCGGCCTGGGCGCACGGCTCCGTCACCGGCCGCACGAGCTCTCGGGCGGGCAACAGCAGCGGGTCGCCATTGCACGCGCCCTCGCCACGCGGCCCGACCTGGTCTTCGCCGACGAACCGACCGGAAACCTCGATTCGCGCACCGGGCGTGAGGTGCTCGGCCTCCTCGCGGCGGCGAGCGCCCGGTACGGACAGTCGATCGCGATGGTCACGCATGATCCCGTTGCCGCAAGCCACGCCGACCGCATCCTGTTCCTCGCCGACGGGCGCATCGTGCGCGACGCGACCCGTTCCTCCGCGGAGGAGATCTCGTCGTACATCCTGTCGATGGGGGTCGCGGCATGATCCGCACCCGGTTGAAGGACCAGTGGCCCACGCTGCTCGTCGCCGCGCTCGCCGGCACCTTCGGCGTCGCACTCCTGCATGTGACGGGCCTGCTGGCCGCCGCGATCGCCGCCGACGACGTCACCGGCTCGAGCGACACCGTTGCGATCATGCTCGGCATCGTCGCGGTCGTCTTCATCGTGATCGCCGTGTACGTCAGCGCCGTCGTCACGACGAACACGGTCGCCACGGTTGTCGCCGGGCGCACCAGGCTGATCGCGCTCCTGCGTCTCATCGGATCCAGCGCTCGCGCGCAGCGCATGCAGATCGCACGGGAGGGATTGTTCATCGGCCTCATCGGCGCGGTGATCGGCATCGCCGTGGGCACGGCCGCCGCCATGGCCCTCGAGGTCATCGCGGTCGCGACCGACCTGATGCCCTCCACGGACTACGACTACCTCAACGTCGCGGTCCTGCTCCCTGCCGGAGCCGTCGTCGTCACGACGTGGCTCGCCTCGTGGGTCGGTTCCCGCCGGGTGCTGCGGGTTCGTCCGATCCAGGCGATCGGCGACTCGCGTGAGCACGATCGCGAGGAGCTGGGGCGTCGGCGTGTGCGCAACGTGTCGGCGGCCCTGCTGTTCGCCCTCGGCACTGCGCTGCTCGTCGTCGGCATCGTCTGGGGGCTCACCGAGCCCTACGGCGTGCTCGTCGGCATGGCCGGCGGCATCCTCTCGTTCACCGGTATCGTGCTCGGCGCGCACGTGGTGATGCCGCCCGTGCTGCGGCTCGTCGGTCGCGCCCTCGGCACGTCGCCCGCTGCGCGACTGGCGGCGGAGAACGCCGTGCGCCACCCCGAGCGCAGCTCGCGGATGACGATCGGCATCGTCATCGGCGTGACCCTCGTGACCACGTTCGCCGTGACGATGGAGTCGTATCGCGAGTTGATCCGCGCGGCACAGCGGGCGCAGCCCGAGGTCTATGCGGGCGTCGATGCGATGCTCGACGTGACGGTCGCCGTGTTCACCGTGCTGATCGGCTTCAGCGCGCTCATCGCGGCGATCGGGATGGTGAACACGCTGTCGCTCAGCGTCATACAGCGGACGCGTGAGCTGGGACTGCTGCGAGCGCTCGGCTTCGATCGGCGGCAACTGCGCCGCATGATCGTCGCCGAGAGCGCGGCGCTGACGCTCGCGGCGACCGTGACCGGGATCGTGCTGGGTTTCGGATACGGCTGGGCGGGGGCGCAGTCCCTCCTCGGTGGCGCACAGGGTGAGGGCGTGCTCGTGCTGCCCGGCATCCCGTGGGCGATGTTCGGTGCGCTGCTGCTGGCGGCCGGCGTGCTGACGCTCGTCGCGTCGATCGCGCCGGCGCGGCGCGCGATGCGGGTGGCGCCGGTCGTGGCTCTCGCCGTCGAATAGCGCCGTGTTAGCCTTGACTCGTGCTACGCGGTCTGCTCCTCCTTAGCTGCCGCAGCGAGTCCTAACCCAGGCCTCCCTCGCTGCGGAGTTCGTCGTCGGCTGAAACCCACCCGCAGAGCGAGAAGAGCACACCCCATGAAGAACACCCAGAAGCCGTCGGCGATGCCCGTGCATCGGTATCGCCCGTATCACGAGCAGATCCGGGTCGACCTGCCCGACCGCACATGGCCGTCGAAGCGCATCACCGTCGCACCGCGCTGGTGCGCCGTCGACCTGCGCGACGGCAACCAGGCCCTCATCGACCCGATGAGCCCAGAGCGCAAGCGCATCATGTTCGACCTCCTGGTGCGCATGGGCTACAAGGAGATCGAGGTCGGATTCCCGTCGGCGAGCCAGACCGACTTCGACTTCGTGCGCAGCCTGATCGAAGAGCGCGCGATCCCCGACGATGTCACCATCCAGGTGCTCACGCAGGCGCGCGATCACCTCATCGAGCGCACGTACGAGTCGATCCGCGGCGCCAAGCAGGCGATCGTGCACCTCTACAACTCGACGAGCATCCTGCAGCGCGAGGTCGTGTTCCGCAGCGACAAGCAGGGCATCATCGACATCGCGCTGCACGGCGCACGCAAGTGCCGCGAGATGGAGGTGTCGGTTCCCGGCACGACGGTCTACTACGAGTACTCGCCCGAGAGCTACACGGGCACCGAGCTCGAGTTCGCGGTCGACGTGTGCAACCAGGTGCTCGAGATCTTCGAGCCGACGCCCGAGCGAAACGTCATCATCAACCTGCCCGCAACGGTCGAGATGGCCACGCCCAACGTCTACGCCGACTCGATCGAGTGGATGAGCCGGCACCTGAACCACCGCGAGAACGTGATCCTCTCGCTGCATCCGCACAACGATCGCGGCACTGCCGTGGCGGCCGCCGAACTCGGCTACATGGCGGGAGCCGACCGCATCGAGGGATGCCTGTTCGGCAACGGCGAGCGCACCGGCAACGTCGACCTCGTCGCCCTTGGAATCAACCTGTTCACGCAGGGCATCGACCCCCAGATCGACTTCTCCGACATCGACGAGGTGAAGCGCACGGCCGAGTACTGCAACCAGCTGCGCGTCGGTGAGCGCAGCCCATGGGCGGGCGACCTTGTCTACACGGCGTTCTCGGGGTCGCACCAGGACGCGATCAAGAAGGGCTTCGAGGCCATGGATGCCGAGGCGGCCCGTCGCGGCATCCCGGTTGACGATCTCGAATGGGCGGTGCCGTACCTGCCCGTCGACCCGAAGGACCTGGGGCGCAGCTACGAGGCGGTGATCCGGGTCAACTCGCAGTCGGGCAAGGGCGGCGTCGCGTACCTGCTGAAGACCGACCACGCGCTCGACCTGCCCCGCCGGTTGCAGATCGAGTTCTCGGGCGTCGTGCAGGCCAAGACCGACGCCGAGGGCGGCGAGGTCACGAGCGACGAGATCTGGCGCATCTTCACCGATGAGTACCTGCCGGCGCCCGAGGATCGCCCCGACGAGAAGTGGGGCCGGTTCGAGCTGCTGTCGCTGCGCACCGAGAGCGATCTCACCGGTTCGGTGCGCGTCCGCGTCGGTCTGCGCGACGGCGAGGAGCGCGTCGAAGCCGACGGCACCGGGAACGGCCCGGTCGCGGCGTTCCTCTCGGTGCTGGGGGCCGAGGGGGTAGACGTGCGTGTGCTCGACTACAGCGAGCACGCCCTCTCCGCAGGCGGCGACGCCCTCGCTGCGGCGTACGTGGAGTGCCAGGTCGGCGGTCGCACGCTGTGGGGCGTCGGGGTCGACGCGGACATCTCGACCGCGTCGCTGAAGGCGGTCGTGTCGGCCGTGAATCGTGCGCTCCGCAGCGCACAGGTCGAAGTCGTCGACGAGCGCCAGGTCGTCGGCGTCTGAGGCCCCGTCCGGTGGTCGAGTGGCGCCCGCCGGAGGCGGACGCGTATCGAGACCCGGCTGCGTCTCGATATGCGTCCCGCTTCGCGTGGCGCTACCCACGCCCCGTCCGGTGGTCGAGTAGCGCCCGCCGGAGGCGGACGCGTATCGAGACCCGGCTGCGTCTCGATACGCGTCACGCTTCGCGTGGCGGCGGCTGCGTCTCGATACGCGGCGCGCTTCGCGTGGCGCTACTCACGCCCCGTCCGGTGGTCGAGTAGCGCCCGCCGGAGGCGGACGCGTATCGAGACCTGGTTGCGCCTCGATATGCGGCACGCTTCGCGTGGCGCTACTCGACGACCCGGACGGCAGCGCGGCATCCGTGCAGCCCCTCGCGTGATCGAGCCGGTGCTCGGCCCGCCTCGGCGCTGCCGCACGGCCGCGCGGGATAATGAAGGGTGCCCGTCTACCGAGATGAAGCCGTCGTGCTGCGCACCCACAAGCTGGGGGAGGCCGATCGCATCCTCACGCTGCTGACCAAGCGGCACGGCAAGGTGCGCGCCGTCGCCAAGGGCGTGCGACGCACCGGGTCGAAGTTCGGGGCACGGCTCGAGCCCTTCATGGTCGCCGACCTGCAGCTCTACGAGGGCCGCAGCCTCGACGTGGTGACCCAGGCGGACTCGCTGGGATCGTACGGAGCCGAGATCACGCAGGACTACGCGTCGTACACCGCGGCGAACGCCATGGTGGAGGCGGCCGACAAGCTCACCGAGGCCGAGGGGTCGCTGCAGCAGTACCTGCTGCTCGTGGGTGCACTCCGCTCGCTCTCTCGCGCCGAGCACGGAGCGAGCCTGACGCTCGACTCGTACCTGCTGCGCGCCCTGGCACTCGCGGGCTGGGCGCCGAGCTTCCAGGACTGCGCGCGCTGCGGCAGGGTCGGCGAGCACACAGCCGTCGTCGTGCAGCTGGGCGGCGTGGTGTGCGACGACTGCGCGCCGCCCGGAACGCCGCGTATCGCCCGCTCGACCGTCGCACTGCTCGGCGCTTTGCTCGCAGGCGATTGGGGATACGCCGAGGCCTCGCTGGCCGGCGATCGGAGCCAGGCGAGCGGCATCGTCGCGGCCTACACCCAGTGGCACCTCGAGCGCGGCCTTCGCTCCCTGCCCCACGTCTCGAGAGAAACGACGACCTCGTGAGCCCCAAGCCCTACACGCATCGCGACGCGGTGCCGTATCGCCCGCTCGACTGGACCGGCCTGTACCCGCCGCAGCTGCCCAAGGGCGCTGTGCCCGACCACGTCGCGATCGTCATGGACGGCAACGGGCGCTGGGCGAACGGCCGCGGCCTCACCCGCATCGAGGGCCACAAGGCCGGCGAGGCGGCGCTGCTCGACGTCGTCGCGGGGGCGGTGCAGGTCGGGGTGAAGCACCTCTCGGTCTATGCCTTCTCGACCGAGAACTGGAAGCGCTCGCCCGACGAGGTGCGGTTCCTCATGGGCTACAACCGAGACGTGCTGCATCGTCGCCGTGACCAGCTCAACGAGTGGGGCGTGCGAATCCGGTGGGCGGGGCGCAGGCCGCGTCTGTGGCGCTCGGTCATCGACGAGCTGCAGTACGCCGAGCGGCTCACGGCGGGAAACGACACGCTGACGCTCACGATGTGCGTGAACTACGGCGGTCGCACCGAGATCGCCGACGCAGTCCGCTCGATCGCCGACGATGTGGCATCCGGTCGCCTGAAGCCCTCGGCGGTCACTGAGAAGCAGATCGCGCGGCGCCTGTACGTGCCCGAGCTGCCCGACGTCGACCTGTTCGTGCGCAGTTCTGGAGAGCAGCGCACGTCGAACTTCCTGCTGTGGCAGTCGGCGTACGCCGAGATGGTCTTCCTCGACACGCTCTGGCCCGACTTCTCGCGCACCGACCTGTGGCACGCCATCGCGGTGTACGCGCGTCGCAACCGACGCTTCGGCGCCGCAGTCGACGCGCCCGCACCCGTCATCGTCTGATCGAGCGGATGCCGCCGCGGCGACTTGCCGCGGGGCGGTCGACGATGCATGCTGGCCGCAGGGGGCCGAAGTGGATGCCGGTGAGGGGCGCATTCGCGAGCTGCAACGGTTGGCGTACGGCGCCGATGCGTCGGACGCCGAACGCGCGAGAGCCGTGGACGAACTCGCGCGACTCGCGACACGGGGAGTCGGCGGTGACGGCCCCCGCGACGTCGACCGAGCAGATCCGGGGCGTCGTCCCGAGACGGTCGATGCATCGGATGCCGCCACGGACACGGAATCCGTCGAACCTGCGCAGCACCTGCACGCCACGGGGCGCCGGAGCATCGTTCGGTGGTCGGCCGTAGCCGGCACGATCGGCCTCCTCGTCGGTTCCGCCCTCGGGTGGGGGATCGGCCGGCATGCCTCCATCGATGCGCCGGGACGCGCGACCTCTGCGGCGTCGGAGTCCGCGCCCGCCGGCACGCCGCTCGAGGAGACGGGGCTCCTCGACGTCTTCGACCGGGTGCCGCCGGCCGCAGAGTCGGCGCGCTTCGCCGACGTGGTCGACCCGATCGATCCGGCATCGGTGCGGCTGCTCGCCACCCGCCTCGATGGGCCGGCCGCCTACCTGGCCCGGACGACCGACGGCCAGGATGTCTGCCTCGTCCTGCTGCTGCCGTCCCGTGCACCGCGCAGCGAATGCACCGTCGGGGGGCGCCTTCCTCCCGACGGGTTGACGATCCTGTACGGCGCCCTCGGTTACGGGCTCGCGGCGGCACGACTCGGACCGACCGGAGTGGTCTCGCTCGGCCAGACGGTCGAGTTCTGAGCGCCGGGTCTCGACGGATCACCCTGCTGCCCGCATCGATGGGGAATACCAGGAGAGAAGTATCCGTTTGCATGTATCGTGAGCGAACCAATCAAGATCGACATCTGGTCAGACATCGCGTGCCCCTGGTGCTACATCGGCAAGCGGCACCTCGAGGCGGGCATCGCGGCCCTCGGCGACGAGGCGCCCGAGGTCGAGATCGAGTACCACTCGTTCGAGCTGTCTCCCGACACGCCGCTCGACTTCGAGGGCTCGACGGTCGAGTACCTGTCGGAGCGCAAGGGCATGCCGGTCGCCCAGGTCGAGCAGATGCTCGAGCATGTCACCGCGGTCGCGTCCAAAGCGGGACTCGACTATCACTTCGAGAAGGTCGCCCACACGAAGACGCTCAAGGGCCACGAGCTGCTGCACCTCGCGAAGGCGCACGGTGCGCAGCTCGAGATGAAGGAGCGGTTGCTCAAGGCGTACTTCACCGAGGGCGGCCGGGTGAACCGCATCGAGGAGCTCGTCGGGTACGCAGAAGAGCTCGGCCTCGACCCGGTCGAGACACGCGAAGCACTCGAATCGGGTCGCTACGCCCCCGATGTGCAGGCCGACATCGCCCAGGCTCGCAGGTACGGCATCAACGGCGTGCCCTTCTTCGTGTTCGAGGGCAAGTACGGCGTCTCGGGGGCGCAACCGGCCGAGGTGTTCTCGCAGGTGCTCACCCAGGTCGCCGGCGAGCGCGACGGGGCCGCGGCGTGACCGAGCCGAGCGAGGTGACGGATGCCGCACCCGCACCGTTCACGATGGTGACGGGCGACCCCGCGGCGATGATCTGCGACGGCGACGTCTGCTATGTTCCCGAGGCGCAGGCCCCGGTGACCGAGTAGCGGCGGGCGTAGCCCGACGCGTATCGAGGTCAGGCGTCTCGATACGCGGCGCCTGCGGCGGCGCTACTCGACGACCGGCGAGTCGCGCGTCTCGATACGCGGCGCCTGCGGCGGCGCTACTCGACATTGAGAATGGTGGTGGCGGTCTCGGGCTGGGTCTGACCTGCTACTCGACGGACTCGTTGTGATGTCATTCGGCCGATTTGTCGGCCCTGCTCGGGGCTTGTCGATCACGTCGGTTCGGGAGACCGGGCCGGGCGTGGGATGTGACCTAATAGGACCCTGTCCGCCGACTCTTCAATGTCTTGTCCGCCCGGCCCGGTGCGGTCATCCGATCGATCACTCGAGAGGAGACACCCATCATGCTACCCACCCCGAACGCGCCCGTCCCGGGCACGACTGTCGTCGTCGGTGTCGATACGCACACGGACACCCATCACGCGGCAGTGCTTGATCTGAACGGCCGGCTCGAAGGCGACGCCGCGTTCCCGGCGACGCCGGCCGGTTACCAGGCACTGGTGGACTGGGCCGGCTCGTACGGGATCATCGACCGGATCGGGGTCGAGCTGACCAGCTCGTACGGTGCCGGCTTGACTCGGGCGCTGACCGGTGCAGGGATCCACGTCCTCCAAGTAAACACCACCGACAAGGCCACCCGCGCCCGACGCGGCAAGGACGACCGCAGCGACGCGATCGCTGCCGCGCAGAAAGTCCTCGCCGGGATGGCGACCGCGATCCCGAAGGACACCACCGGTGTCATCGAATCGATCCGGATGCTGACATTGGTGCGGAATTCCGCGGTGAAGTCCCGCACGCAGGCGTTGAACCAGATCAAGGACCTCCTCGTTACCGCGCCCACCCCGCTACGGGAACAACTCCGCCGATTCAGCCTGCCCACGATCGCGAAACACGCGGCCGCACTCCAACCCGACACCGGGCGGTACGCCGATCCGGCACACGCAGCCGAGCATGCCCTGAAACGTCTCGGTCACCGCGTCGCCGCCCTGAACGACGAGATCACCGCCGCAGATCAGGAACTACGCGCCCTGACCACGGCGACCGCACCAACTCTGCTCGCTCGTCCCGGGCTGGGCGTCCACACCACCGCCCAGTTCCTGATCACCGCCGCCGAGAACATCGACCGGATCACCAGCGACGCCGCATTCGCCAGACTCTGCGGAGCCGCACCCGGCCCAGTATCGTCCGGACAAACCCACCGGATGCGACTGCACCGCGGCGGCGACCGGCAAGCCAACCGAGCGCTGCACATGATCATCATCGGCCGGATGAAGAACGACCCCGACACCCGCGCCTACATCACCCGAAGACTCACCGAAGGCCTCTCAAAACGCGACACCATCCGCGCCCTGAAACGCTACGTCGCCCGCCAAGTCTTCAACGACCTCAAAACCGACCTCACCAAGAATCGACATCCATAGGACCATCGACCGGCGAGTCGCGCGGCCTGCGGGGGCGCTACTCGACGACGGGGCCGCTATTCGGGCTCGCTGATGTCGGCGACGGTCGCATCGAACGCCGCGATGAGCCGGTCGGCGTCGACCCAGAGGCTGCGACCGTGCTCGCCTGCGCCCATCGAGATGCGCCGGCCCACGATCGTCTCGTCCACGACGACCGGCCATGCGGTCGTGGAGCCGAGCGGGGTGATCGTGCCACGCTCGTAGCCAGTCGCCGCGAGGGCGTGCGCGGCATCCGGGAGCTGGATCTTGTTGACGCCCAGCAACGCGCGCACCTTGGGCCACGAGATCTTGCGACCGCCGGGCACGAGCGCGAACACGTACGTGTCGTCGCTCTTCTTCAGTACCAGCGACTTCACGATGTCGCCGGGCGTGATGCCCAGCAACTCGGCGGCCTCTTCCAGGCTGCGCGCGGGCGGACGCTCGATGATCTCGACTTCGAGACCGCGGGCCGCGGCGTCGGTTCGCACCCGTTCCGAGCCGGTCAGCGGCGCATCGGCCATGTCGTCCTCCACAGGTCGTCCTCCTCGGAATCCTAGGCGCGCGATCGCGCGCGTGGGCGGGGCGGTCGAGTTCTCTGGGAGAATCGAGGGGATGCCTTCACCAGACACGATTCCCGCGGCCCCGCTCTCGATCGGTGGCATCCGACTCGACGCTCCCGTCGTCCTGGCGCCCATGGCCGGCATCACGAACACGGCGTTCCGTCGGCTGTGCCGCGAGTTCGGCGCCGGGCTCTACGTCTCCGAGATGATCACCTCACGTGCGCTCGTCGAGCGCACGCCCGAGTCGATGCGGCTCATCACCCATCACGAGTCCGAGACGCCGCGCTCCATCCAGCTCTACGGCGTCGACCCGAAGACGGTGTCCGAGGCGGTCACCATGCTCGTTGCGGAAGATCGCGCCGATCACATCGACCTGAACTTCGGATGCCCCGTGCCCAAGGTCACCCGCAAGGGCGGAGGTGCAGCGCTTCCGTGGAAGCGCGGCCTCTTCCGCGACATCGTCGAGGGCGCCGTGCGCGCCGCCGGCGACGTCCCGCTCACCGTGAAGATGCGCAAGGGCATCGACTCCGACCATCTCACCTATCTCGAGGCCGGGCGTATCGCCGAGGGGGCCGGCGTGGCATCCGTGGCGCTCCATGCCCGCACGGCCGCCGAGTTCTACTCGGGCGAGGCCGACTGGTCGGCCATCACGAAGCTGAAAGAAGTCGTGACGAGCGTTCCCGTCCTGGGCAACGGCGACATCTGGTCGGCCGACGACGCCCTGCGCATGGTCGCCGAGACCGGGTGCGACGGCGTGGTCGTCGGCCGCGGTTGCCTCGGCCGGCCATGGCTGTTCGGAGATCTCGCTGCGGCGTTCCGCGGCGATCGCTCGCCGGGCTTCGAGCCGTCGCTCGGGCAGGTCGCCCAGACCTTCCGCCGCCACGCCGAGCTGCTCACCGAGTTCTTCGACAGCGAAGAGCGCGGATGCCGCGACATCCGCAAGCACGTCGCATGGTACTTCAAGGGCTATCCGGTCGGCGGCGAACTGCGGGCTCGGCTCGCCACAGTCGAGTCGCTCGCCCAGCTCGAGGACCTGCTCGGCACGCTCGACTGGTCGATGCCGTATCCCGGGGAGGGCGCCGAAGGTCCGCGCGGCCGGGCGGGCACGCCGAAGCAGCCCGCCCTTCCCGAGGGCTGGCTCGCCTCGCAAGAGCTGGTGGGCCACGATCGCACCACGCTCGTCGACGCCGAGCTCGACACGAGCGGCGGCTGAGGGTGCGCGATCGGCTCTTCGGCGGGTACGACGACGCCGACACCGAACGATGGCTGCCTGAACATCACACGAGCAGGCGCAGCGACTTCGCGCGCGACCGGGCGCGGTTGCTGCACTCCAGTGCGCTCCGGCGGCTTGCGGCGAAGACCCAGGTGCTGAGCCCCACGGCAGGGCTCGACTTCGCGCGCAACCGCCTGACGCACTCGCTCGAGGTCGCGCAGGTCGGCCGTGAGCTGGCGGCGAGCCTCGGACTCGACCCCGACGTCGTCGATACCGCCTGCCTGGCGCACGACCTCGGGCACCCGCCGTTCGGGCACAACGGCGAACGCGCGCTCAACGTCTGGGCAGCAGACATCGGCGGGTTCGAGGGCAATGCGCAGACGCTCCGCATCCTCACTCGGCTCGAGCCGAAGGTGTTCGGCGACGACGGCCGCAGCTACGGTCTCAACCTCACTCGGGCGAGCCTCGACGCGAGCTGCAAGTATCCATGGCCCGAGGCGAGCTCAGTGGTCGATCCGAGCGGGCGTGCGAAGTTCGGCTTCTACCGCGATGACCTCCCGGTGTTCGAATGGATGCGGGCCGGCGCTCCCGAACGACGGCTCTGCATCGAGGCCCAGGTCATGGACCTGGCCGACGACATCGCCTACTCGGTGCACGACTTCGAAGACGCGATCGTGAACGGCTATGTGGATGTCGCGGCGCTCGGCGCACGCGTCGACCACGACGCGCTGGTGTCGTCGATGTTCGAGTGGATCGGCGGGGCCATCCCACATGATGAGCTCATCGCCGCGTTCGACCGGCTCGACTCGCTCGAAGGCTGGCTCGACTCATGGAGCGGCAGCAGGCTCGAGCAGGGGCAGCTCAAGAACCTCACGAGTCAGCTCATCGGGCGCTTCGCGCATGCCGCAACGGATGCCACGCGCTCGGCGTTCCCCTTGGCGAGCCTCATCCGGTTCGATGCCGACGTGGTCGTGCCGCGTGAGATCCAGGCCGAGATCGCCGTGCTGAAGGGCATCGTGGCCGCGTTCGTGATGTCGAAGAACACCCGACAGCCGATCTACGCGCAGCAGCGGCAGGTGCTCACCTCGCTCGCCGACGTGCTGTTCGAGGCGGGCGACCAGCACCTCGATCCGGGCTTCGCCGCCGACTGGAGGGCGGCCGGCGACGACGGCATGCGCAAGCGGGTCATCGTCGACCAGGTCGCGAGTCTCACCGACCAGTCCGCGCTCGCGTGGTACGAGCGGCTGGTGCAGCGATGATGCCGGGTCATTGGTCCCGCACAGAGAACTAGGATGAGGCGCATGGCGGGCCGGATTCGACAGAGCGACGTCGATGAGGTGAAGGCCCGCACGAACATCGCCGATCTCGTCGGCGAGCACGTGAGTCTGAAGCCCGCCGGGGTCGGCTCGTTGAAGGGCCTCTGCCCGTTCCACGACGAGCGAACACCGAGCTTCCATGTGCGACCGCAGCTCGGGTACTACCACTGCTTCGGCTGCGGGGAGTCGGGCGACGTGTACACGTTCCTGCAGCGCATGGATCACCTCTCGTTCACCGAGGCGGTCGAACGGCTCGCCGGGCGCGTCGGCTACGAACTGCATTACGAAGACGGCGGGCCGGCATCCGACCACGGCAACCGTGCGCGACTGCTCGCGGCGAACCAGGCGGCGTGGGAGTTCTTCGTCGAGCGCCTCGGGTCGCCCGAGGCCGAGCCGGGTCGCCGTTTCCTCGGCGAGCGAGGGTTCGACGCCGACGCCGCTCGCCGGTTCGGCGTGGGCTTCGCCCCGAAGAGCTGGGACGCGCTCACGAACCACCTCAGGGCCCGCGGATTCACGACCGATGAGCTCGCGGCATCCGGCCTCGTCTCGCAGGGCGACCGCGGAGTGTACGACCGGTTCCGTGGGCGGCTGATCTGGCCGATCCGCGACGTCACGGGCCAGACGGTCGGGTTCGGCGCCCGAAAGCTCCTCGACGACGACCCGGGGCCGAAGTACCTGAACACTCCCGAGACCGCGATCTACCACAAGGCGCAGGTGCTCTACGGCCTCGATCTCGCGAAGCGCGACATCGCGAAGACCCGCCGGGTCGTGCTCGTCGAGGGCTACACCGACGTCATGGCGTGCCATCTCGCCGGGGTGACGACGGCGATCGCGACGAGCGGCACATCATTCGGGGTCGAGCACATCAAGGTGCTGCGCCGGGTGCTCGGCGACGACTCCGGCGTCGGAGAGGTCGTGTTCACGTTCGACGGCGACGCGGCCGGGCAGCAAGCCGCCATGCGCGCCTTCGTCGAGGAGCAGCGGTTCGCCGCGCAGACGTTCGTGGCGGTCGCGCCCGACGGCCTCGACCCGTGCGACCTCCGGCTTGCGCGCGGCGATGCGGCCGTGCGCGCGCTCATCGAGACGAAGACGCCCATGTTCGAATTCGTCATCAGGCACACGCTCGCGCGCTACGACCTCGAAACGGTCGAGGGCCGCGTCGCGGCGCTTCGGGCGGCGGCCCCCGTCGTCGCCGAGATCCGCGACCCGGCGCTCCGCCCGGGCTACACCCGCGAACTCGCCCGCATGCTCGGCATGGAGCTCGGCGAGGTGACGCGCGCCGTTCGTGGCGCCGGTGGTCGTGGGGTGAAGGTCGCGGGGGAGCGGGGCGGCCAGAAGGCGACCAGCGCGTCAGAGCCTCCGGCGCAGCCTCCGACGGTGATGGATGCGCCCAACCGGCCGTTCTCGATCGCCGACCTGCCGAACGACCCCTCGACGCGACTCGAGCGCGACGCGCTCCAAGCCATGCTCCAGTACCCCGACCGCGTCGGCGCGGATCGGTTGCGCAGCGCCGTCGACAGCCGGTTCGGGAACGCTTCGCTCGCGGTCGTGCGCGACGGGATCGCGTCGGTGCTCGCGTCATCCGACTCGGTCATCCGCGTCGACCGGGTCGTCGAGGAGGTGCCCGCGCCGTTCGCCGATCTCGTCCGGCAGCTCGCCGTCGCCCCGGTGCCGCAGCGCAGCGAGGCCGAGCTCACGGTCTACGTGCAGGGCGTCGTCGGATCCCTCGTGGATCGGGAGCTCCTCCGACAGAAGTCCGAGCTGCTCGGCCGGCTTCAGCGCACGGATCGCTCGGATACGACGACCTTCGCGTCCCTGCAGCGCGCCCTCGTCGAGCTCGAGGCCGAGCGCCGATCGCTGCGCGCAGACTGAGCGGCATCCATTTCGACGGCGCCGCACGCGCTTCGGTTGCGTCCAAGGTTGCACTTCCATAAATATTGCGTCGTGCGGGCCTGCGGCCCCGCAGGTTTCCCGGGCCCGTGTGCTACCTCTGGGGGATACGACAACGCGAGGCGGTTCGCTGCTGCGCGTTTCAGTCCTGACAGGAAGAGGTAGACGGATATGTCATCCGCATCCACGAACCGGCGCCGCGTGATCGTCGCGGCAGCCGGTGTCTCGGTGGCGGCCCTCGCCCTTGCCGGCTGCACGGCTGGCGGCGGCGGGAACACCGAGGGGGCCGGCGGCACGCTGACCATCGGCACCACCGAGCAGATCACGGCACTCGACCCCGCCGGCTCGTACGACAACGGCTCATTCGCCGTCATGAACCAGGTGTATCCGTTCCTCATGAACACCCCGTACGGCAGCCCCGATGTCGAACCCGACATCGCGGAGTCGGCGGAGTTCACGTCGCCGACGGAGTACACGGTCACACTGAAGCCGGGCCTCAAGTTCGCCAACGGCAACGACCTCACCGCATCCGACGTGAAGTTCACGTTCGATCGCCAGCTCGCGATCGCCGACGAGAACGGCCCGTCGTCGCTGCTGTACAACCTCGAGTCCACCGAGGCGGTCGACGACACCACCGTCGTGTTCACGCTGAAGACCGAGAACGACCAGATCTTCCCGAAGATCCTGTCGAGCCCCGTCGGCCCGATCGTCGACGAAGACGTCTTCTCGCCCGACGAGCTCACGTCCGACGACGACATCGTCGCCGGCAACGCGTTCGCCGGCCAGTACGTGATCACGAGTTACGACTTCAACAACCTCGTCGCCTACAAGGCGAACCCCGAGTACCAGGGGCTTCTCGGCGAGGCGAAGACCGAGACGGTGAACGTCAAGTACTACACCGATGCCTCCAATCTGAAACTCGACGTGCAGGAAGGCAACATCGACGTCGCGCACCGCACGCTGTCGGCAACCGACATCGACGACCTGCGCGGCAACGACAACGTGAAGGTCGTCGACGGCCCCGGTGGCGAGATCCGCTACCTCGTCTTCAACTTCAACACGATGCCGTTCGGCGCCACCACGCCCGAGGCCGACCCGGCCAAGGCCCTCGCCGTCCGCCAGGCCATTGCCGACCTCATCGACCGCGACGCGATCTCGGAGGACGTCTACAAGGGCACGTTCACGCCGCTCTACTCGTACCTGCCCGAGGGCCTCACGGGTGCCACCGAGTCGCTCAAGGAGCTCTACGGTGACGGCAACGGCGCTCCCGACCCGGCCAAGGCCGAGGAGCGTCTGACGGCCGCGGGCATCACGACGCCGCTGCCCATCTCGATCCAGTACGTGGCCGAGCGCTACGGGCCGTCGTCGAGCGACGAGTACGCGGTCATCAAAGACAACCTCGAGTCGAGCGGGCTGTTCACCGTGAACCTGCAGTCGACCGAGTGGGTCCAGTACTCCGAGGACCGCGTCGCGGACCTGTACCCCGCCTACCAGCTGGGTTGGTTCCCCGACTACTCCGACGCCGACAACTACCTCACGCCGTTCTTCCTCACGGAGAACTTCCTCGCGACCCACTACGACACCCCCGAGGTGAACGACCTGATCCTCCAGCAGGCCGTCACCGCCGATGAGGCGGCTCGCACCGCCCTCATCGAGGAGATCCAGGACAAGGTCGCGGCCGACCTGTCGACGATCCCGTACATGCAGGGTGCGCAGGTGGCCGTCGTCGGCACCGACGTCGAGGGCGCGGAAGACACGCTCGACGCGTCGTTCAAGTTCCGCTACGCGGCACTCTCGAAGGGCTGACAACGGACTAGAGTCGTTGAAGCTCGACGACGGGGGCGACCTGCTACCGCGGGTCGCCCCCGTTCCCCTGTACCCCTGAGGATCCCATGAGCACTCTTGACACGACGCCCGCGACGGAAGATCTCCCCGCCGCTGGCCGACCGAAGCCGAAATCGCAAGGAGGCGGCTTCGGTCGATACCTGCTGATCCGCTTCCTGCTGATCTTCCCGACCATCTTCATCCTGGTCACCCTCGTCTTCTTCCTGATGCGCACCACGGGCGACCCGATCACCGCCGCTCAGGGTGGCCGGCTCGGACCCGAGGCGCTCGCAGAGCTGCGTGCCGCCGCAGGATTCGACCGGCCGATCTTCATCCAGTACGTCGAGTACCTCGGCCAGATCGCGACGTTCAACTTCGGCGAGACGCTGACCACGAACCGGCCGGTGTTCGAGGTGCTCGCAACCTATGGCCCCGCCACGTTCGAGCTCGTCTTCTACTCGCTCATCGTCGCCTTCGCCGTCGGAATCCCGCTCGGCCTCCTCACGGCGTACTACCGCGACAAGCCGCAGGATGCGGTGTTCCGCGTGCTCGCCATCTACTGGTACGCGGTGCCGGTCTTCTTCGCCGGTCTCATCCTGAAGCTCATCTTCTCGGTCTGGCTGAAGTGGTTCCCCGTCGCCGGGCGCGCGAGCGTGGCCACCGAGCTGCAGATCCAGGCGATGCCGAACAAGACCGGCTTCTACACGATCGACGCCATCATGAGCGGCAATCCCGAGGTGCTCATGGACGTGCTGTCGCACGCCGTGCTGCCGGCGATCGCCCTGGGGCTCCTGACCGCCGGCATCTTCCTCCGGCTCGTGCGCACGAACGTCATCGGCACGCTCGCGACCGATTACGTCGACGCGGCCAGATCGCGCGGGGTGGGGGAGCTGCGGCTCCTCCGCAAGCACGCGTACCGGCCGGCCCTGATCCCGATCGTCACCGTCATCGGCCTCCAGATCGCGCTGCTGCTGGCCGGCGCCATCCTCACCGAGACGACGTTCGAATGGAAGGGCCTGGGATTCATCCTCGTCGAGTTCATCGAGTCGAGGGACTACGTGGCCGTGCAGGGCATCGTCGTCCTGCTCGCGGTGATCGTCGCGGTCACCAACTTCATCGTCGACATCATCGCGGCGTTCATCGACCCGAGGGTGAGGTACTGACATGACCGCGGCATCCGTCACCCCCGCCGCCCCGAAGCGGCGACTCCGCGACCGGCTCCCGGTCATCCACCATCTTCGGCAGAGCGTCGGCCTCCAGCGCGGCATGCTGGTCGCCGGCCTCGTGCTGCTCGCGATCTTCGTGATCTGCGCGATCTTCGCGCCGCTCCTCGCGCCGTACGGGTTCGCGCAGCGGCGCGACGAGGCCGGGTCGTTCGGCACCCAGCAGCCGCCGTCGGCCGAGCACTGGTTCGGCACCACGGTCGGCGGCTACGACGTGCTCTCGCGGGTGATCTTCGGCGCGCAGACCGCGATCCTCGTGGTCATCGTCGCGGTCATCCTCTCGCTCTTCATCGGCGTCGCCCTCGGCCTGTACGCGGGCTACTTCGGCGGATGGCTCGATCGCGTGATGGTCGTCGTGTTCGACGCCATCTACGCATTCCCGTCGCTGCTGCTCGCCATCGTGCTCTCGATCGTCATCTCAGGGGGGCAGTCGAGCCTGTGGGGCGGCGTGCTCGCGGCGGGCGGATCGATCGTCGTGGTGTTCATCCCGCAGTACTTCCGCGTCATCCGCGCCGAGACGGTGCGCATCAAGGCGGAGCCGTTCGTCGAGTCGGCGAAGGTGCTCGGCGCCTCGAACTCGCGGATCGTGTTCAAGCACGTGTTCCGCAACGCGACACGCACGCTCCCGCTCATCATCACGCTGAACTCCGCCGAGGCGATCCTCACGCTCGCGGCGCTCGGCTTCATCGGCTTCGGCATCGAGCCGACCGCCGCCGCCGACTGGGGCTACGACCTGAACAAGGCCCAGTCGGATGTCACGAGTGGCATCTGGTGGACCGCCACGTTCCCCGGCCTCGCGATCGTGCTGGCGGTGCTCGGCATCATGCTCGTGGGCGAGAGCCTCAACGACCTGGCCGACCCGCGACTCCGCAGCCGCCGCCGCATCGCCCAGGCGGCCGGCGAAGTTGCGCAGACCTCCGTCGTTCCGGGCGGCACGCTCGCCGCAGGCCCCGGAGGACTCGGCGGCCTCGAAGACGGGGAATCGTTCGACGAGCACGGAATCGAGGTCAAGCGATGAGCACGGTGCTCGACATCAAGAACCTCGGTGTCTCGTTCTCCACCGACGCCGGGGCCGTGAAGGCCGTCGACGACGTCTCGCTCTCCGTCGAACGCGGCGAGGTGCTCGCCATCGTCGGCGAATCGGGCAGCGGCAAGACCGTGACGGCCAAGACGATCCTCGGTCTGTTGCCCGAGACGGCCACGACGCGAGGCGCCGTGCTGCTCTCCGATCGCGACGGCGAACGCGCGCAGGACGTCATCAGCCTTTCCAAGCAGCAGCTGCGCGAAATCCGCGGCGACGACGTCGCCATGGTGTTCCAGGAGCCCTCCACGGCCCTCAACCCGGTGTACACGGTCGGCTGGCAGATCATGGAGGGCCTGCGAGCGCACAGCTCGATGTCGAAGAAGGATGCTCGCGCCAAGGCGATCGACATCCTTCGCAAGGTGGGAATCCCAGATCCCGAGCATCGGGTCGACCACTATCCGCACCAGTTCTCGGGCGGGCAGAAGCAGCGTGTCGTCATCGCGATGGCGCTCGTGCTCGAGCCGGGCCTCATCGTCGCCGATGAACCCACCACGGCGCTCGACGTCACCGTGCAGGCCGAGATCCTCGACCTGCTGCGCAGGGTTCGCGACGAGTTCGGAACCGCCATCGTCCTCATCACGCACAACATGGGCGTCGTGGCCGACCTCGCCGACCGCGTCGCAGTGATGTATCAGGGCAAGGTCGTCGAGGAGGCCGACGTGAGGTCGCTCTTCGCGGCGCCGAAGGCCGACTACACGAAGGCGCTGCTCGCCGCCGTGCCGTACGTCGGACATGGCACCGTGCGTGCCGCGGAGCGAGCGGCCGAGCGCCCCGAGGGCTGGGCGCAGCAGCCGCCGGTGGTCGAAGCTCGTGGTCTCGAGATCGTGTATCCCGGACGCTTCGGTCGCGAGGGGTTCCGTGCCGTCGACGGCGTCGATCTCGTGATCCGCCCGGGCGAGGTGCTCGGCCTGGTGGGGGAATCGGGTTCGGGCAAGACCACCATCGGGCGCGCGATCGCCGGGCTCACGAAGGTGACCGGCGGCTCGCTGAAGGTGCTCGGCGCCGAGATGCACGGCATCCGCGAGCGCGAGTTCCGACCGCTCCGCAGCCGCATCGGCTTCGTGTTCCAAGACCCCGCGTCGAGCTTCAACCCGCTGCTCACGATCGGCGAGTGCGTGGCCGAGCCCCTCATCATCCACGGACATGCGAAGGATGCCGCATCGGCGCGCACGCGCGTCGACGAGCTCCTCGAGGCCGTGCAGCTCCCGAAGGCCTACGGCGATCGGTTCCCGCATGAGCTCAGCGGCGGCCAGCGCCAGCGTGCCAGTCTCGCGCGGGCGCTCGCGCTCGGGCCCGAACTGCTCATCGCCGACGAGCCCACCTCCGCGCTCGACGTGTCGGTGCAGGCTCGCGTGCTCGAGCTGTTCGGCGAGCTGCAACTCGAGTTCGGCTTCGCCTCGCTGTTCATCAGCCACGACCTCGCCGTGGTCGACCTGCTCGCCGACCGCATCGCGGTGCTGTATCGCGGTCGACTCGTCGAGGAGGGAACGGGCGTCGAGGTGCTCGGAGCACCCGAAGACGAGTACACGCAGCGCCTGCTGGCATCGCTGCCGGTGCCCGACCCGATCGCCCAGGCCGAACGACGAGAGGAACTGCGCCGACTCCGGGAGGCGGTGTGATGCGGGGAGCAGCCGCACACGGTTACCCGATCGTGCTCAGCGACCTCACGCTGGAGTATCCGGCGCACGGTCCGAGCCCGGCTCACGTGGCGCTGCACGGGCTCTCCTTCACGATCGCGCCGGGTGAGGTGGTCGGCCTCCTCGGCAGTGCCGGCAGCGGCAAGTCGACGCTCGCGAAGGTCCTCTCCGGAATCGCCCTCGAACAACGGCAGGGTGAAGTACAGCCCGTGATCACCGGCGGCGACGCGACCGTGATGGGGCAGAGCCTCCGCAAGTTGCCGAAGCGCCGTCTGCCCGAGTACCGCTTCCACGTCGGGTACCTCCCGCAGGATGCCGCGGCGAAGCTGCCGCCCGATCTCACCGTGTCGGAGATCGTCGCGGAGCCGATCCTGGAGCGCGACCGGCGCTACAACCGCCGCGCGCTGACCACTCGCGTCGCAACCATGATCGACGGCGTGCGGCTGCCGCTCGGATTCCTCGAGAAGTTCCCGTACGAGCTGAGCGGCGGGCAGCGGCAGCGCGTCGCGCTGGCACGGGCGCTCGTGCTCGGCCCGTCCGTCCTCGTCGCCGACGAGCCGACCGCGGGCATCGACCTCACGGTCCGTGACGCGGTGGCGCAGCTCATCGGCGAGCTCCGCGAGCGGCACAACTTCTCGGCGCTCATCATCAGCCACGACCTGCCGGTGCTGCGTCGCACGGCCGATCGCATCGCCGTGCTCGATCGTGGCGAGCTCGCCGCGCTCGGCACGATCGATGAGGTGTTCGAGGACCCGCGGCATCCGTACGTCATGGCCCTTGCCGGTGCGCTCGACGCCGGGCACGCGGTGATCGACGACCTCGAGGAGGGCCCATCGATCTGACGCTCGGCGAGTGGGTGGCGCCGATTGGGAGTTCCCCACGGTGCTTTGCTAGAGTGTCTCTGCTGAGCAAGCGATCCTCCATAGCTCAATTGGCAGAGCAATCGGCTGTTAACCGATAGGTTCTTGGTTCGAGTCCAAGTGGGGGAGCGGGAAAGGCCGCCCGGTTATCCGGGCGGCCTTTGTTCGTTGCAGGAGGGATTCGTGGAGAACCAGGCGACGCATCCCGCGCCCGAGCGCACTGCCGACGCGTCGCGGGTCGCCGTGCGCGACAGCCTCGCCGTCGGGATCGCCACGGCCGCCTACGGCATCTCGTTCGGCGCGCTTTCGGTGGCGGCCGGGCTCGACATCTGGCAGACGTGCTTCCTCAGCCTGGTGATGTTCACCGGTGGCTCGCAGTTCGCGCTGGTCGGCGTGCTCGCAGGCGGCGGAACGGCGGCCGGGGGTTCCGCGATCGCGACCGCCGGAATGCTCGGCATCCGCAACGTGGTCTACGGAATGCGGATGAAGCCCGTGGTCGATCGAGGCGGGCTGTTGCGCCGCGTCGCCGCCGCCTGGGTGACGATCGACGAGTCGACGGCCGTCGCGCTCGCTCAGCCCGAGGAGCGGTCGGCTCGAGTGGGATTCTGGGTGACCGGCGTCGTCATCTTCGCCGGGTGGAACCTGACCACGCTCGCGGGCGCCCTCATCGGAGACGCGCTCGGCGACACACGCGCGTGGGGCCTCGACGCGGCCGCGGCCGCGGCCTTCGTGGGGCTGCTCTGGCCCCGGCTGAGGCGCTTCCAGGCCGGAGCCGTGGCCGTCGCCGCTGCGGTCGTCGCCACGATCACGATCCCGCTGCTCATGCCCGGCCTCCCGGTGCTCGTGGCCGCGGCAGTGGCGGTGGTCGTCGGCTGGTTCAACGTGTTCTCACGGCGGAGCGACGCATGACGACCTGGCACATCATCCTCCTCGCTTCGGCCGCCACCCTGGCGCTCAAGCTCGGCGGGTACTTCGTCCCGGCCGGATTCCTCGAGCGCGAGCGGCCCGCTCGCATCGCCGACCTGCTGACGGTGGCGCTGCTGGCCGCGCTCATCGCCGTGCAGACGCTCGGTGCCGGGCAGGCGGTCGTCGTCGACGCGCGCGTGCCGGCCGTGGTCGTCGCTGCGGCCCTCTTCGCGCTGCGGGTGCCATTCATCGTCGTGGTCGCCGTCGCCGCGCTGGTGGCCGCCGGCATCCGCGCCTTCACCTGAGCTGCCCAACCTGTCAGTCGGGTGCCTGCGAGCTCAGCCTTCCAGGTCGTCGACGCCGGGCATCCACGAGACGCCGGGTCGCCCCCAGCCGACCTTCTTCGCGATCTTCGCCACAATGCGCTGATCCTTGTCGCCGAGGCGATCCGTGTAGAGCGTGCCGTCGAGGTGGTCGTACTCGTGCTGGAAGATCCGGGCGAGCCATCCCTCGGCCTCGATCTCGAATGACGAGCCGTCGAGCTCTGTCGCGCGGAGCAGCGCCCGTTCGGCTCGGCGCAGCGGGAATCGCTCTCCGGGGAAGGAGAGGCACCCCTCGGACTCCTCCTCGGGGTCGGGTTCGCCCGCGGGCGGCGGTGAGATCCACAACTCGGGGTTTATGGCGCCCCCCCGCCACTTGCGCCCGCCCTCGTCGACCCACCCGAAGGTGAAGACGCGGAGTGCCACCCCGACCTGGGGGGCGGCGAGGCCGACGCCAGGCGCGGCATCCATCGTCTCGTACATGTCCCGCACGAGGACCCGGAGATCGTCATCGAACTCCTCGACCGGAAGCGCGGGGGAATGCAGCACGGGATCGCCCGAGATGCGGATGGGGAGCACGGCCATTCGCCAAGGATATCGACGGCCGAACAGGTAGTGTCGTCACGTGGATCCGGACCTGAGCGACCTCTCCGAGCAGATCGCACTCGACCCCACGCAGTTCATCGGGATCCCGCTCGCGCTCGTCGGAGCGGTGTTCCTCTCGCTCGGCGCCCAGTTCCAGCACCGGGGTGTCGTGAAGGTCGAGGCGCGCACGGTCGACACGCTCGGCAAGGGGCTGAACGGCAGGCAGCTGGCCCTGTTGCTCGCTCGCCCGTCGTGGGTGCTCGGCACGCTCATGCTCGGCCTCGCGATCGTGTTCCAGCTGGGTAGCCTCTACTTCGCGCCGATCATCGTGGTGCAGCCGCTCGGTGCGATCGCGCTCGTCATCACGTCGATCCTGAACTCGCGCCTCAACCACGTGAAGCTCAACCGCAAGTCGATCATCGCGATCATCATGTGCGTCGGCGGCGTCTTCCTGTTCGTCGGCGTCGCGGCCTTCACGGCTGTCGACAAGCGGGTCACCGACCGGCAGCTCGTGACGATCCTCATCATCCTCGCGGTCGTGCTGATCCTTGCCGGCGTCGCCTTCGGCATGCTGCGTCGCCGGATCCGCGCGATCTTCTACGTCATCATGGCCGGAGTGCTGTACGGCTTCGTCGTGACCTTGGCCAAGGTGGTGCTCGGACGCATCCAGCAGCGCGAGTTCGAGTGGCTCACGTTCACCTGCCTGCTCGGGCTTCTTCTCGCGATGGCGCTCGGCGCCTACTTCGTGCAGAACGCCTACGCGACCGGCCCGCCCGACCTGGTCATCGCCGGCCTGACTGTCGTCGATCCCATGGTTGCGGTCGTGATCGGCATCGTCGTGCTCGGTGAGGCGTCGCAGGCGCCACTCTGGGCCATGGTCACGTTCGTCGTTGCGGGTGCGATCGCCGTCTGGGGCGTGTTCATGCTCGCCCGGAACCATCCGCAGACACGGCTGTGAGCAGGTCGAACGACATGCGATCCTGCGAACACGCAGCCGGCGGTGCGTAGACTATGGTCGGATTCAGTCAGCGCGCGCTATCCCCCGACTGCGCCGGCACATGACGGGGCCAGATCGCCCCCATCCGACAACTGTGAGGAACAAACACCAACGTGTCTGACACACCCGGTGCGTCAACCCCCGGCACCGTCGACCCTCAGACGGACGGACCGCTCAGGATCCTGATCGGAGCCGACACGTTCGCTCCCGACGTGAACGGTGCGGCCCGCTTCGCCGAACGTCTCGCCGCAGGGCTCGTCGAGCGCGGCCACGACGTGCACATCGTGGCCCCCGCTGCGAGCCGCAAGCACGGCACGTGGAAGGAGGTGCACGAGGGTCAGGAGATGACCGCGCACCGCATCTACAGCTGGCGCTGGTACCCGCACGACTGGCTTCGCTTCGCCCTTCCGTGGCGCATCAAGCAGAACGCCGCTCGCATCCTCGATGAGGTGAAGCCCGATGTCGTGCATTTCCAGTCGCACATCGTCGTCGGGCGCGGGCTGTCGATCGAGGCGGAGAAGCGCGGCATCCGCATCGTCGGCACCAATCACTTCATGCCCGAGAACATGCTCGAGTTCACGCTCATTCCGAAGGCCTGGCAGGACTGGTCGGTGGGGCTCGCCTGGAAGGCCGCGCGGCGAACGTTCGGTCGGGCTGAGGCGGTCACCACCCCGACTCGCCGCGCCGCCGACTTCTTGGAGCGGTATACCGGTCTGCGCGGCGTGCACGCGATCTCGTGCGGCATCGACGCGCACAAGTACTCGCCGAACTGGGCGCCGCGCACCGAGAACCGCATCATCTTCGTGGGTCGCGTCACCGGTGAGAAGCACATCGACGTGCTGCTTCGGGCGGTGACCCTGCTTCCCGAATCGCTCGACGTCAAGGTCGAGATCGTGGGCGGCGGCGACCAGAAGCGCAACCTCGAGAACATGGCGGTCGAGCTCGGTATCGCCGACCGCGTGACCTTCACCGGCTACGTCACCGACGAGGAGCTGCGCGAGGCGTACCACCGCGCATCCGTGCTCGCGATGCCATCGATCGCCGAGCTGCAGAGCATCGTGACCATGGAGGCGATGGCGTCGGCGCTGCCCGTCGTCGCGGCGAACGCCATGGCCCTGCCGCACCTCGTGCACGACGGCGAGAACGGCTTTCTCTTCGAGCCAGGCAGCCCCGAAGACCTCGCGGCGAAGCTGCGCAAGGTGCTCGAGGCGTCACCAGACGACTACCGCGAGCTCAAGGAAGGGTCGATCCGACTCATCGCGGCGCACGACATCCAACGCACGATCTCGACGTTCGAGAGCCTGTATCGTGGGAAGCCGGTGACCGATCCGGTCACCGACGTCGCGTCGGCGGCACTCCCCGAGTGACGCCCTGCGAGGGGCGGTAGCTCAGCCGGTCAGAGCAGTGGACTCATAATCCATCGGTCACGGGTTCAAGTCCCGTCCGCCCCACAGATATCGTTCTGATCGGGGCTTTCTTGGGATGGTCGCATGCCGCCAGTGGAATGCGATTCGGAATGCGCTCCGACATTCGACACGGTCATCCCTGGTAGTGGTGTAGCGCCGTGTCCTTCGTTGTAGATGGTTAGGCTCAGTTTGAGTACGGTGTCGGTGCTCACCTCGTTTTCGATGTCGGGGACGAGGGTGAGGCGGCTTCTGGCGAGGATGTCCAGGCCGAGGTAGCGGCGGCCTTCGGCCCATTCGTCGGTCTGCTCGGCCAGGACGGCGCCGACGAGGCGGATGATCGTGTCGCGGTTCGGGAAGATGCCCACCGAGTTGGTGCGGCGGCGAATCTCTCGGTTGAGCCGCTTGTTCGGGTTGTTCGACCAGATCTGGGCCCAGAGCCCTTCGGGGAACCCGGTGAATGCGAGGATGTCCGCGCGGGTGGTGTCGAGGTGCTCGAAGGCGTCGGGGAGCTTGCCGTCGACGTAGTCCAGGAGCCGGTCGAACTGGGCGTGCACGGCATCGGCGTCAGGTTGGTCGTGGACCGAGTGCAGCATCGCCTTCACGGCCGGCCACATGGCCTCCGGCGTCACCGACATCAGGTTCGCGGCGTAATGCGTGCGACACCTCTGCCAAGTTGCGCCGGGGAGGTTCACGACGATCGCTTCGACCAGCCCGGCGTGCGCGTCGCTGGTCACGAGCCGGACACCGGACAGGCCGCGGGCGACGAGGTCGGCGAAGAAGCTGTTCCACGCCGGGCCGGTCTCACTGTTCGCCACACGCAGCCCAAGCACCTCTCGTCGGCCGTCGGCGTTCACGCCGGTGGCGATCACGACGACCGCGTTGATCACCCGGCCGCCTTCGCGAACCTTCATCGTCAGCGCGTCCGCGGCGACGAACGTGAACGGGCCGGAGTCGCCGAGGGGTCGGTGGCGGAACTCGTCGACGTGCTCATCGAGCTCGGCCGCCATCCTCGACACCTGCGACTTCGACAGGCTGTGGATGCCGAGGGTCTTGACGAGCTTGTCCATCCGTCGGGTGGATACGCCGGCAGGTCGGCGACGACGGTGATCATCGCGGACTCGGCCCGTTTGCGGTGCTCGAGCAGCCACTCCGGCAAGTACGTCCCGGCCCGCAGCTTCGGGATCTGAACGTCAATCGTGCCGACCCGCGTGTCCAGGTCGCGGCGCCGGTACCCGTTGCGCTGGGTCCTCCGGTCCGGGGAACGCTGCCCCCATTCGGCGCCGACGACGGCATCCGCGTCAGCGGACAGCAGCGCGTTAATCATGGTCTGCAGCAGCTGCCGCATCAGATCCGGGGACGCGTCCGCGCGGGCTTCGCCGAGCAGGCCGGCAGGGTCGACAATGTGAGGTGCGGTCATCGTGTTGATTCCGTTCGAGTGAGTTGCAGGAGATTCCTCGAAGGATCACACGGTTGCCGCGCTCACGTCAGTAGCGACGAGCCCGATCCCCGCGCTACACCACTATGCGGGACTCAACTTTCGACACGCCCCGACTTGCTCGATCGATCGCGCAGGTACTCGATCGATCTCGGCCGGCCTCGGACGTTTCGGCGGGCGATGGGCCCCGTCACGCCGAACCCGCTCTCATCGGCGGCCATCTGACGAGACGCGGGGTGTCACAGTGACTGTGCCGTCCGTGCGGATGGTCAAGGACGGCTCCGTTCCGCTTGGTCGACTGTAGCTGGGCTGGTGTCAGTTCCGTCGTCGTGCGTGGCGACCTCTGCCTCGATCGTCTGAATCGCTGGAGCTCGCGCAGTGAACGAGGGCAGTTGGAGCACACGAAGCTCGTGGGCGAGAATGACGGCGCTGACGCGGTCGTTCACGTGGAGCTTGCGATAGAGGTTCTCCTGGTGCTTGCTGACAGTCCGAGGACTGATTCGCAGTCGACTGGCGATCGCGACGGTGGTGAGGCCACGAGCGACGAGCCCTAGCACTGCGAGTTCCCGTGAGGTGAGTCGAGCGTCTGCGACGGCGTTCGCATCCACCGAACCGGGCACGAAGCACTCTGCCAAGACGGCGCAATGCGCGTCCAATGCTGCGATCAGCGGTCGAAGCAGCTCGAGATCATCGGTCGCACCCTGGAGCGGTTCCGCTGAGGATACGCCGAGCCACCGGTGATCCATGTTCTGGCGTGGTCGCAAAGGGACGAAGACGAAGTCCTTGATGTTCTGATCGCGAAGGCTCTGCAGGAGCGTCCGCGACCACGAGGTTGTGAAGCGCTGCGCCTCCATAAGGCTGTGCGTGTGCGGATCTCCCGTCGAACGGTACAGCAGAGCGAGCGGATGATCGCCGATCTGCGGCACGTAAGGTGCAGCATCGACGGCCGTCTCGTATACGCCGAAACGAGCACGCGACTCGGTGAAATCAATGGTTCCGGTAGCGTCGGAAGAGAAGTACGTTGCCAGTTCGTGGCAGATCTCCACCATCGGATCATGGTCTAGCGGCCGCGAGAGCAATTCGGCCGTCAGGTCGATCCACGAATTCCGGAAACTCGAACTGCTCATGTGATCTCCAGCGAACGAGCTGCGCGTTATCTCGCACTGTGGAGCCGAGCGACGCCGTCGCTCGGCGGCGACCCGTCCAGCCCGAAACGGATTGACCACGTTGCCCGGACTTCTGCGATCAGTATCCCGCTGCTCGTGGGAACCGGCAAGGAGCTTTGACGGCGTCGCGTAGCACACCGGGTGCAGCACAGCAATGCGCACCTGTGCGTAGAGACGCCCCAAGGCGTGCGGCCGCACCATGGGTATACCGCCTTCGGCGGGCCCCCCAAATGCGCGACTCTGGGAGGATGCCATGACTTCGAAGTCACCGGCGAACGACGCCCACACATCTGATAAACGAGGGACGTCTCGTGCGCTCACGGCGATGAGAACGCCGAACCCCGTCCACTCCGGTGCGGAGCGGGAAGAGGCGGGGCTTCATTTCATGGCGGATGACCGCATCGACGTCACGTCGATGAAATCGCCCCGACGACTCGCAATGGACGCCGTGTTCCACGATCGAGCCGACCTCAGGCAGGGGCTCACGGAGAACCTTGCCCCCGCGCGAACACGCAACGCGGCGGCCGAAACCCGGGTCGAGGCGGCGTTCGCGGCGTTTCCGCGATCGCGGTCCCGGGTGACGGGCATCCCGAACGGCGACCTCCCCGCCGAGGCGGCGTTGTTCGACGTGATGAGTGCCGGGATTCGCGCTCGACTGAACGCACGCCAGCCGCGCCACCCGGGATCCGGCATCGCCATCCGTTCCGACAGTCCGTTGATCCGTCGCGCACGAAGCGGCTCCCACCGCGACCGTTCGCTGGGGACGGTCCGGGTCGACGAACTCCTCGACCACCTCAACAACCACCGTCCCGAAGTGGTCACGCTTTCGAGCGGGCGAGCCCTCACCGTGAGCCAGGCCAAGGCCCGCGCCCGGGCGATCCTGGACGAGATCGATGGCGGTGCTGGCCACGCGAACGCCGAGGTCGACATCGACGCGCTCGAGGGAACCAGCGTCACTGAGGTCGGCGACGGTGACCCGGACACCGTGAATGCGGTACAGGCGTTCGTCACGGAGAAGGTCGACACCCAGATGACCAGGGTGGTCGCCCCCGAGGACCCCGTGAGTTTTGGACTTATCCCGCTCCCCGATGAGGGAGGCAACGCGAACCTCCCGACCACGTTCCAACTGCGGCCCGGCCCGACGGACGTCACCGCGTATCACGACTTCAGCACCCTTCAGGTCGCATTCGAGAACGTTTGGCTGGAGATCCTCGACGGCGAACTCGAAACCCTCGGCCGCGACCTGTACCGCGAGTACGTCGACTTAAAGGACTTCATCGGCTACGACGAAGACACCGCGGAGAGACCGATCAGTTCGCTGCAGGACCTTGCTTGGCTCATGGGCCGGGTCCGGGAGCTGAGCCGGATGTCGCAGGACGCGATACCGGCCGGCAGCGGAGGCGGCGGCTCCTCCTCCGGGAAGCCCTCGACCGGAACGAACGAGATCGCTGAGGGGTTCGAGGACTTCCTGAACAGCCTTCCCGGAGGACGCGGCCTCACCGGCGTCCTCACGCTCGGCGTCAGCGAGTTCGTTCTGTGGTTCTTGAAGGAGACCGGCAGCATCGGCACCAAGCCGGCATTGACATGGGACGACGTGCTGAACGGCAGGCAGCTCAACCGGGGTGACCGGATCCTGGCATCCGTCGCCGAGAACCGCGTCCCGCAGGGCTCGATCGAGCTCGTACTGCGGACCGACATTTCGACGATCCAAGGGAAGGTCGGGAAGAGGAACGTCGCATTCCAGCGCTTCGACGAGCCATCGGGCAAGTTCGTGAACGTCGCCGTAGCAGGAAACTTCTATCCCGCGAGGGCAGGGGAGCCAGTGGAGTCCGGCACCGTCGCCCTGTCCGACAGCCAAGGCAACGCACAGTTCTGGGAGCACCGCGTCCTCATCGCATCCACCTCACTCGACGCCGGACTGCTCGAGTTCTCATCGCAGGAAACCGAGACCACGCTCTCCGGCCGGTACGTCCTCGGTGACCTCGACAAGGTCGTTCCCGACGGCGCGAGCGTGACCTTCTACTGGAAGGACTCCTGACATGCCGACCTACAGCGCAGCTGCCGCGGCGGCTCGATCCGCGGATGCCTCCGAGAGCAACCCGCTCGGTGGAACCAGCCGACTCGCCTACCTGCTGACCCAGCTCGAGAACAAGCTCGCCGAACGGTACGCCTTCGACGTGTTCGAACCCGGAGCCATCAACTTCGGCCTCATGGTCACGTATCGGCAGAAATGGGTGCCGCAGGACTACCAGGTCGGAGAACTGGTCAAGACCATCCCGCTCGCTCCGAAGGAGATCAAGCGGTACACGACCAAGACGGTCTCCAAGAAGACCCGAACGCAGAAGGAGCTCGACGACAACCTTCGGACCCAACGCGACGAGTCGACCGACACAACCCGAGCGGACGAGGAGATCGTCACGAAGGCGGTCAAGAAGACGAACTTCAACCTCACGGCCCAGGAGACGTTCGGGAAGGAAGGCTCGTGGTCCGTGACAGCGACCCAGAACGCAGGTGGTAGCTCCGAGAACGAATCCCACAAGACGAAGAAGGACTTCCGCGAGGCGGTCATGAAGAGCGCCAAGGAGTACCGAGAGCAGCACAAGGTCGAAGTGGATGTCTCGGAGATTGCAGAGGACGAGAGCACGGGATTCCACGAGATCCAGAATCCCAACGACGAACTCGCTGTCACGTACTTGCTCTACGAACTGGAGCGCACCTATCTGATCAGCGAGGACCTGTACAAGCTGACACCGGTGATCTTCGTCGCCAATGAAGTGCCCGCGCCGAACGCGATCGATGATGCGTGGTTGATCGAGCACGATTGGATCCTGAATCGCGCCATTCTCGACGATTCCTTCCGCCCCGCACTCGAGTACCTCACCAAGAGCTTCACCGGCGCCGAAGTCAACATCAAGATCCTCGAAGCGAACGCGGCCGCGGCGAAGGAGCTGGTCGACAAGCTGAACCAGCAGTTGCAGCTGCAAGTGGGCATCCTCGCCGCGAACCAGCGAAGCCTCGATGACGCGGTCGGCCAGATGATCGCGAGCCAGCGAGTCGAGGGAGGGCTGACCTTCGTCAAGGGCATCTTCGATCCGCTCAAGATCACCGGCGACGCAGATACCGGCGCGGTCGACGCTGCAGAGGCGATGGTCGAATACGCGCGGGACACCCTCAACCGGGCTGAGCGGGAGCGCGCTCGCCTGCTCTCCCTGGTGGAGGTCGCCGCGACCGCGCTCCAAACGGCCGTCGACAAGCTGGCACTCGCGGTCAAGGAACACTACGACCAGGTAGCGGCGATCGATCGACTGCGGGTCCACGTCAAGGAAAACATCCTCTACTACATGCAGGCGATCTGGCGACAGGAACCACCCGACCAGCGCTACTTCCGCCTCTACGATCTGGATGTTCCGGAAATCGTCGCCGAGGCAAGCGCAGAACTGACGACGGCAGGGCCCGGCACGACAGCTCGACGCGGACTCATCGACGCGATCCGCGGCGACGACTACGCGATGACGATCGTAACTGTCCCGAACTACCGCATCGAGGCCCGCAAGCTGCGCGATGTCGCAGATCTGGACAACGTCCTCGCGTACACCGGCAACTACATGGTCTTCGCCCTCAACCGGAACAACTTCATCACCCTGCGCATGATGCAGGACTACCTCGAAGTGGGGAACCAGGTCGGCCTCCGAGACCCCGACGAGTTCGGAAACCTGAGCATTACGCAGTTGCGCGACCTCGCCGTGAGAATCAAGGCCGAGGATCCGACCGCTTGGGAGACCATCAGAGAAGACTTCGAGGAGAGGCTCATCGATCGGCTCAGTTCGCCGCGGATGGAGGGTGAACTCGTGATCGTACCCAGCTCCTCGCTCTACATCGAATGCCTGGTCGGCACCCACCCGCTCCTGGAGGACTTCAAGCTGATCCACCGCGCGCTCGACGTGAAGAAGGTGCAAGCCGAGGTTCGTCGCGCTGAACTTGAGAACGTCCGTCTGGCCGCCAGGGCCCTCGAGGGAGAACGCAGCGATCCCGACATCGAGAAGACAATCCTCGTGCGCGGCGATGCCATTCCGACGATGCCGGTCGACGACTAGCGGTTCTTGACGCCCGGAGCCGGATTCGGAACGGATGAAGATCGCGATGACGGAGAAGCTCGACGACCAGCGGGCCACCCAGGACCGTCGTACAGATGACCGGTTCGGTCGGCGCGACGCGGCAAGACCAAGCCACCCTCCACAGGGGCCCGGCTGGGATCGAGCTCCGGCCGCGTCGGGTTCGATCCTCGTTCCGCCTCGCAACTGCTGGGACTTCATCACCTTCGATCCGGAGCTCAGCGACACGGTCACGGGCGTCGGGGTGCACCGTGTGATCCGCGAGCAGGTCGGCGAGTACATCGCGCGGCAGGGGTACGGTCCGAATGTGAAAGTTCGGATTCCGGGGGCGTCCTTCGACCATTATCGAGACAAGAACACATTGTCGATCGGACACAAGGGGGGCGGCCACGGCGATGTGGACCTCGCGTTCTGCTCCATCGACAAGAAGACCATGCTGGTGGCAGAGGTGAAGCCTGCGAACACCGAGGCAGCGACCGGTGATCTCCAGATCGGGTTCTACATTGAGAAAGCGAATGAGGATGCGTCCCTCAAAACGAAGCTCGGCGTGAAGGAGTTCGCGCGGATGGGTGCGAGGCACGCCCGACTTCCTACCGAGGTCGTGTACCTCAGTCGACGTTTCCAGGTGAAGTGGTGGGAGTGCGTGGATGGCGTCATCCTGTATAAGGAGATCGACAAGAAGCGACGCAACGAGAAGGGGAAGCAGAAGGAGAAGGCTTCGAAGGGGTCGATCGGGCCGACCGTGGAGATTCAGGGCCGGAAGATCCAGCTCCTCACCTCTGCGCCACGGCCTCGCACTTATGCCGATTGGGTTCCGTCGGCGCTGCGCCGGGACATCGAGGCGAACGCGCTCCCAGACGGTGTATATCGCGGTCGATACACCGCGATGTGGCCATCGGGCTACTCCGCTGACGTCGTTGTGTGGGTGGACACGGGTCCGCTCGGTCGCGAGCACTTCTACTATCACGAGTTTCCGCGAGATCCGGCATTCTATGACGACCTCGCCCGAAAGGTGGGCCTATCGGATTGGCAACGAGACCTAGTCCGGTCGACGCTCGTTGAGTACAACGAGGACATATGGCGGCGAATCGCCCCAGACCCAGTAACCGGCGTCCAATCGAGCATGAACCCCTACCATGCTCGAGATGACCTCCGCGTCTACTACGCCGACCGCCTCAAAGCCGTCGTCGGGGGAGCAGCCACGGTCATTGTCACAGCGGGCGTCACGGCGGCGGCATCCACCACCATTACGGCGGCGCAGCGTGGCGTCGTGAGCAAATTGATTGAACGCGAAGCTGAGCTCGTGCGGTCCGAGCCGCTGCCAAGCTGGGTGATGGCGGCGATCAGAGCCGGCGCGGCCGAGGCCAAAGCCGCGGGCGGAGGAGGCCCCGGAGGCGCCCCACCCATAGGGGCGTCAATTCCCAAACCCGTTACTGTTCGCTGAAAGGGTCTGCGCGCGCACCGTTTCCTGTGACACTCGAGCTGTCGTCCGCGTCTTGCTCGAGGTGGCGTCCCGCTGTGTGGTGGAGTTTCTCGACACCGTGCGGGTCAGCTTGGTTGATTATGCCGCAGCGAGTTCTGGGATGGCCACCTCCTCGGGTTCGATGTTCAGGAGCTTCATGGAGTGCTCGCTGAAGTAGCGGCGGTCGGCGCCGTCCCACTCGTCGTGCTGCTCGATCAGGACGTGCCCGGCCAGGCGGAGCAGCGCGGCGGGGTTCGGGAACGTCCCGACGACGTCCGTGCGGCGTTTGATCTCCTTGTTTACGCGCTCGAGGGGGTTCGTGGACCAGATCTGCCGCCAATGCGCGACCGGGAAGCTCGTGAACGCGAGCAGGTCATCGCGGTCGTCCTCGAGCATGCCGGCGACCTTCGGGTGCGACCTCGTGAGCATCCGGACGACCTCGTCGAACTGGGCGTGCACGTGGCCGGCATCGGGTTGGGCGAAGATCGTGCGGATGATCGACGCGACCATCGGGCCCGCGGTCTTTGGCACGTTCGCGAGCACGTTGCGCATGAAATGCACCCGGCACCGCTGCCACACCGCACCCTGCAGCACGGTCTGGGTCGCGGCGATCAACCCGGTGTGCGCGTCCGAGATGACCAGCTGCACCCCGCCCAGCCCGCGCGCCTTGAGCGACCGCAGGAACGTGGTCCAGAACGGTTGCGACTCGGTGTCGCCGACCTCGAACCCGAGCACCTCACGGCGCCCGTCCTGTGCGACGCCGACCGCGACGACGACGGCCTGGGACACGACTCGCCGGCCGACCCGGGCCTTGCAGTAGGTCGCGTCCAGGAACACGTAGGGGTAGGTGCTGTCGGCGAGGGGCCGGTCCCGGAACGCGGCGACGTCCTCGTCAAGGTTCGCGCAGATCCGCGAGACCTCCGACTTCGAGATCCCGGTGTCGGCGCCGAGGGCCTTCACCAGGTCATCGACCTTCCGAGTCGACACGCCGTGCACGTACGCCTCCATCACGACCGCGAACAACGCCTGATCCACCCGGCGGCGCCGCTCCAGCAACGACGGGAAGAACGACCCGGTCCGCAGCTTCGGGATCCGCAACTCCAACTCTCCCGCCGTGGTCGTCAGCGTGCGAGGCCGAGTGCCGTTGCGCTGCGCGGTGCGTGACTCGGTGCGTTCGAACGGGGCGGCACCGATGAACGCGGCCGCTTCCGCGTCGATCAACTCCTGGTAGAGGGCTTCGGTCGCGACCCTAATCCGGTCGCTGACATCGGTGAGTTTCAGTTCCCCGAGCAGCTCGAGGAGGGCAGACTGGTCAAGAGCCATCGTGCGTATGTGTCCTTCCGTGAGATTCCTAGACAGTTCTCACCGACCATCGCACGATGGCTCACCACGTCAAAGACGTGACACTCAACACCGAGAACTACACCACCACAAGGGACGCCACCCTTGCTCGATGCGGAAGGAGGGTCCGTATGTGTGCGAGCCGCACCCCAATACGGTCATCTGGTACCGACTGGGACCCGACGAAGCCTGACCGACGCCCTCGCTCCGAGCGGCCCCCCCGAGGGATGAGCCTCAGTGCGGGCAGAGCATGCAAGAGTCATCAGCTTCTGGACACAATCCATGTATGACGCGAGCTACCCCGGCTGCCGCAGAGTTCCGTGTATCGAAGCGCAGTCGCGCGCTCGGGGCCGGGCTAGCTGTGGCCGTCGCGCTCGTACTCGTCGGCTGTGGCGGAATCGCTGACCAGCCGGGCGGAGGCGCGCGGGACACCGTGGACGCCGATCTCGCGGGCAGCCTGTCGGCCGGGGACGCTGCCGCGGCGGCCGAGGGCGTCAACGCGTTCGGCTTCGATCTGCACACCTCGGTGGCCGAGGATGGCGAGAATACGGTCACCTCGCCGCTGTCGGCGTCGGTGCTGCTGGCGATGGTGGCCGCCGGTGCCGGCGGAGACAACGCCGAGGAGATGGTCGAACTGCTGGGCCTGGACGGGCCGCGGGACACACGGTATGCGGCGCTGCTCGCCGATCTGGTCGATGCTGGTGACGTCACGTTGGAGATCGCGAACGCGCTGTGGGCAGCGGAAGGGTATCCGTTCGAGGACGACTTCGTCTCGTTCGTGCAGCGCACGTACGGTGCGACGCTCGATGAGGTCGACCTCGGCTCGCAGGATGCCGCCGACGAGATCGACGCCTGGGTCGACGAACGCACCAAGGGGCTGATCGATGAGATCGCTGCGGATCTGGGCCTGCCCGATCCGCAGGCGGTGCTGGTGCTGCTGAATACGGTGTACTTCCAAGGCACCTGGACCACCGCGTTCGACGAGGACGACACCTGGGAGATGCCATTCGCCCTGGCCGATGGCGACGACGTGATGGTGCCCACCATGCATCGCAGCGACGTCGAGGTGGCGACCTCGTTCGGTGAGGGCTTCCAGATGCTGCGGCTTCCCTACGGTGACGACGAGCGGTTCGGCATGGAGGTGCTGCTGCCCGACGAAGACGTGGCCCTCGACGAGCTTCTCGACGACCTCGACGCCGAGGTCTGGCGGAATGCGGTCGACGGCCTTCAGCCGGCCACCGTCTCCCAGATCGCCCTGCCGCGCTTCGAGCTCGAGTGGGACGCCAGCCTCAAGGAGGTGCTGCAATCGCTCGGGATGGCGTCTGCGTTCGGCGACGGGGACTTCACCCCGATGTCACCCGCCGACCCGTTCCTCGACACCGTCGTGCAGAAAACCTACATCCAGGTCGACGAGACGGGCACCGAGGCCGCCGCGGTCACGGGAGGGATGATGGCGCAGTCCGCAGGACCGCCGCCATTCCAGGTCGACCGGCCCTTCGCGTTCACCGTCAGCGACCGCGAGACCGGCGCCGTGCTCTTCCTCGGCAGCGTCCACGACCCCCGCGGCTGACGCGCCGACGCGGAGGCCCGCGGAGAGTGTCGATGGGCGGCGATCAGTTGATCTGCAGCACCTCACGGAGTCTGGCTGCGAAGGCCTCGGGCTGACCGGCGTAGCCGAACTCACCACCCATGAAGCCGCCATGGTGGCTGGGGAAGACCGTCGCCTGCTGGCCGAGCTGGTCGGCCAGGGCGATCGCGGCGCGACCGGTGTACACCTTCACCGACTCCTCTCCGACCGCAACGATGATCCGAGTCGGCACCGCCTTCAGGGTCTCGAGGTCCGGCTCGTAGTGTGGCACCGCCCAAGACCGGTCCGACAGCAGTGGGTCGTCCCGTGTCCCGTCGTCTTCGGTCGGCAGCCCGAACACGGTGGGGTCTGGCGCAGGCTGGGCGAGGTGCTCTTCAGTGATTTCGCCCTCCCACGAGGTCATCGCAATGAACGCGGCCATGCCGGCCCCCCAGCCCTTGTCCTGGTATTCCCGCGTGTAGGCAGCTCGGGCCCGCCGGACAGCCTGCGCATCCGGCAGCACGCAGTCGATCGGCGGCTCATGGGCGACCAGGATCGACACGTCCTCCGGGTAGGCCGTGACCAGCGCGAGCGCGCTCACTGCGCCGCCGCTGCTGGCGAACATCTGCACCGGGCCGACGCCGAGTGCCTCGATGATCGCGTGGATGTCCTCGGCTTGGGTCTCCGGATCGTTCGTGACCCCGCCGTCCTTGCGCTTGCTCCGACCCAGGCCGCGCGGGTCATAGGTCACGACCGTGCGGTCCTCGAAGAGCTTCACTTGGGCGCGGAATCCGCTGGCATCCATCGGCTGGCCGATCATGAGCAGCGGCGGCCGGCCATCCACCGTCGGCAGTGGCCCGTGCACGTCGTAGACCAGGTCGACTTCTGGGAGCTCGAGCGTGTGCTGCGTCACCGGCGGCCTCCTCCATGGCGAACAGACTCACCGGATCGTACGACGCGGCACCAGCGGGGCGCTAGCGTGACCGTCAGCTCAGACTGTTCGGCGAGGACGGGCTGCCACACGATCGGCCGCGCGTTCGCTCGTGTTCGGGAGCAATGCATCATCAGCCGCGACGTCGCCACCACCGGGTTCGTGACGCTCTCTGCTCGTGCTCGAGCTGTTCCCGCTCCTCGGCCGCCTGACGCCGTCGGGCTTCGCGGCGCTCTCGCCAGGCACGAATCTCGTCGTCGGCGTCTCGAGTGGCGGTGACGACGGGGGGCCCGCCGAGTAGCTGGCGGCGCGCCTCGATCACGCGCCGGTTGAAGTCCTCCACCGCCTCCCGCACTTCGGATTCCCGGTGCATTCGATCCAGACGGGCCTCGAGTTGTTCGTTCTCGACCCGCAGGGTGAGTGCGGGCGGACCCAATCCGCTCAGTTGCTCGCGCTCGATCTTGCGACGAATCCACCAGTCGGGGTCGTGCCGCCCGGTCAGTCCCTCGAGGGGCTTCCCCGAGCCCGGGAGGTTGTCGAACTCGCCGCGACGGATGGCCTGCTGGATCGCATTCTCGACGTACGCCGATCGCTCCGCCTGGGTCCACGGGCGAGCAGGTTCGGACGCCGCGTCGGCGACATCGGGTTCCTCGCCACGGGCGATCGCCTCTTCACGGGCGAGGCGATCGAGCCGGTACTGCCACGCGGCGCGCCGGGAATCCTCGCTCATCCTCGACCTCTCTCGCGGCGTCGGACACCCACCTTCAACGATAGGACGCGGGGTGCCTCGGATCGCCCGGATCGAACGGGCGCGGTCGACTATCGGTCGGAGGGGCCGTCGCTGCCGGCCGGGTACTCCTCGAGCGGCACGGCGTCGGCACGCCAGGCTCGAAGCACCGGCTCCATGATCCGCCAGGTCTGCACCGCCTGGTCCCCGCGCACCGACAGGGTGGGGTCGCCGGCGAGCACGCCGGCGAGCACCTCGCCGTAGGCTGGCACATCGCCAGGGTCGAGATCGACGCGCATGGCCACCCGATCCACCTCGAGGGGATCCGCGGGACCGTTCGTGTTGAAGTGGATCCACACCGTTGCAGGGTCGAGCCCGATCTTCACCCGGTCGGGTTCCTCGAACCCCGAGAGGCCGTCGGGAATCCAGTTCGGCTCCTTGAAGGTGATCGCCACGCGCTTGTCGAGGCGGGGAAGCGCCTTTCCGGCACGCAGTCGAAACGGCACGCCCGCCCATCGCCACGTGTTCACCTCAACCGTGACCTCGGCCCAGGTCTCGGTACGCCGATCGGGTTCGACACCCTCCTCGTCGACGTACGCGGGCAGAACCCGGTCGCCCACCTTCCCCGCGGTATAGCGGGCCCGTCGGCTGCTCGCGACCGGATCATCGTTCCAGATGCGCGTCGCCCGCAACACGGCCGCGGCACCGTCGCGCACGTCTCGGGCGCCCAGCGAGCTCGGCGGCTCCATGGCCAGGATGCCGAGCACATGCAGCGCATGGCTCTGCAGCATGTCGACGAGCGCGCCGGCCCGATCGTAGTAACCGGCGCGACCCTCGAGCGCGAGGCTCTCGTCGAGGATGATGTCGACACTGGCGACGTGCGTGGAGCTCAGGACCGCCTCGAACATCCGGTTCGCGAACCGCACGCCGAAGAGGTTCAGCACCGTCGACATGCCGAGGTAGTGATCGACGCGGAAGATCTGGTCTTCTGGAACCAGGCTGCCGACGAGTCGATTGAGCTCCTCGGCGCTCGCGGCATCGGTGCCGAACGGCTTCTCGAGCACCAGCCGCGTGTCGGACGGAAGGTCGACGTCGGCCAGTGCTCGGCAGGCGCGCTCGGTGACCTGGGGCGCCACGGCGAAGTACAGGATGATCGGTGCCGAGGGAAGGGACTCGATGAGACGTGCGAGGTCGTCTGGCGCTGTGGCATCCGCTCGCACGTAACGTGTCGTCTCGATGATCTCGTCGAGGTCGGGGCCGCTCTCGTCGCCGAACGACCGCCGCACGCGCTCGCGCCACTCGCCGTCGCTGAGTTCGCCCCGACCGGAGCCCACCAACCTCACGCTCGTGTGACGGCGGTTGACGAGCGCGGCCAACCCCGGCAGCAGCAGTCGCGCGGTGAGGTCGCCGCCCGCACCCAACACCACCAACGTCGGCGTCGTCATCCTACCAGTGTGTCAGGTTCTGCAAGAGTGGGAACGGAGACATCGACGACGGGTGGCGAGAGATGCGTGCGGAGCAACTGACCGGACCAGAGGTCTACCACGGCGAGGGCCCGGTCTGGTTCCCCGGCTGGGGCGGCCTGCGATTCGTCGACATGCTCGCCGGCGACATCATGACCCTCATGGTCGACGGCACGCTGCAGCGCACGCACGTCGCATCCGTCGCGGCCGCGGTGCGCCCGCGGCAGGGTGGGGGAGCGGTCATCGGGGTGGAGCGAGGATTCGCACTCGAGGAACCCGACGGAACGGTGAGCACCCTCCCCGAGGTGTGGAGCGATCCGGGCATCCGCATGAACGAGGGCGGCTGCGACCCCGACGGCCGCTTCTACTGCGGGTCGATGGCCTACGACCAGGCGCCAGGCGCGGCATCCGTCTACCGTCTCGATCCCGACGGCTCGGTCGTGACCGTGCTCGAGCGGGTCACGGTGTCGAACGGCCTGGAGTGGAGTCCCGACGGCACACGTGCCTACTACAACGACACCGCGACCTCGGCCATCGCGGTGTTCGATTACGACCGCGAGGCTGGGTTCACGAACCGTCGCGTCTTCGCCGAGCTGCCCGACGATGGCAGGCCCGACGGATTGACCGTCGATGCCGAGGGCGGCGTGTGGACGGCGGTGTCGAACGGGAGTGCGGTGTACCGCTACAGCAGCACCGGCGCGCTCGAGGAGCGGCTGACCGTGCCGGCCAGCAAGGTCACCGCCTGCACCTTCGGTGGCGACGCCCTCGACCGGCTGTTCATCACGACGTCGCAGGAGAACGTCGACACGAGCGACGACCCGCTCGCGGGTTCGCTGTTCTTCGCCGACGTCGGAGTCAGGGGAATGCCCGTTCGCACCTTCGCCGGCTGATGGATGCCGCAGCCCACCTTCATCGGTTGGAGATCGTGCCGGTGTGCCGCGTGTCGTCGGCGGACGTGCCGACGTACGGTGTAGTCGCCACGCACCGGCTGGAAGCTGCGCGCACAGTAGTCCCAGACGGCGAACGGATGATGCGTGGCTGCCGGGTCGATCGTGATCGTCACCTCTCGCGACTCGCTCGGTTCGAGGAACACCTTCTGGAATCCGACGAGTCGCCGTGGGGGTTGTCCCTCGGCGGGGACGCCGAGGTAGACCTGCACCACCTCTGCCCCTGCTCTCGCACCCGTATTCGTCAGCGCGGCGGTGACCGTCACGGGCGAGTTCACGCCATCAGGTGCCTCTATCGAGACGTCGTCGAGATCGAACGTGGTGTAGGAGAGGCCGTATCCGAAGCCGAACTGCGGCTGGATTCCCTGCGCCTGGAACCAGCGATAGCCCATCTCCAGTCCCTCGGAGTAGCGGATCACAGGGTAGCCGTCGCCCTCGTCGATGCCCGGGTAGCGTTCGGGATGCCCCGCATAGAGCGTGTCGTCTTCCGATCGCGGATAGGTGGTGGGGACCTTGCCCGACGGATTGACGACCCCGAAGATCAGGTCGGCGACCACGTGCCCGTCTTCGGCGCCCTGGTTCCACACCTCGAGCAGGGTCGGGGCCTGGTCGATCCACGGCATCAGCACGGGGTTGCTGTCCTTGAGCACGACGACCGTTGCCGGGTTGCGACCGAGGAGCTCGGCGAGCATCCGGTCCTGGTCGTTCACCATGTTCGCGTCGGGCTGGTCGGCGCCCTCGGTGGCCACCAGCCCCGCCATCAGCACGACCACGTCGGCGGCGGCGGCCCGCTTCGCCTCGTCGAGATTGGAGAGGTCGTCGGCGACCGTGAACTTCGTGACCGCAGCGGATGACCCGAGGTTGGCCAGCACGTCGCGCATTCCGTCGAGCGGCCGGACCGTGTAGAGCGGCGTCACCTTCGACGATCCGCCGCCGCCGAGGCAGGCCTCATCGACGAACGTGGACTGCCCGATGATGACGATGGAGCCGGCGTGAGGGTCGAGGGGGAGCAGCTTGTCGTCGTTCTTCAGCAGCACGGCCATCTGGGCGCCGATCCTGCGTGAGATCGCTCCATGCGCTGCCGCGTCGATCTCGCGGGGCGCGTACGGTCGTTCGAACTGCCCGAAGCGGAACATCTGCCTGAACCTGCGGATGAGGGCGCGGTCCACGGTGGCCACCTCGAGGCTGGTGTCGTTCAGCGCCGCTTCGATGTTCGCCTGGTTCAGCCACTTGGCGTCGGGCATCTCGTGGTCGAGGCCGGCGTTCAGGGAGGGCGCGGCAGAGCGCGTCGACCAGAAGTCGGACTGCACGTAGCCGTCGAATCCCCACTCGGTGCGCAGGATGTCGGTCAGGGTGTATCGGTACTCGGTGGCGTAGACGCCCCGCACGCGGTTGTACGCGCTCATCACCGCGGCCAGGCCGGCGTCTTTCACGGCCATCTCGAACGGCAGGAGGTACAGCTCGCGCAGCACGTGCTCGTCGACCTCGACGCTGGTGCGGAATCGTTCGTACTCCTGGTCGTTCAGCACGTAGTGCTTCGCCATCGCGATCACGTCGTGCGCCTGGATCGCCCTGGTCACCTCCACGCCCATGACCCCGCTGAGGTAGGGGTCCTCGGAGAAGTACTCGAAGTTGCGGCCGGCGATGGTGGTGCGATGCAGGCACACGCCCGGGCCCTCGAGCACGTGCTGGCCGAGGGTCGCGGTCTCCGAGCCGATGATGTCGCCGTAGGCGTGTGCGAGCTCGGGGTCGAAGCTCGCGGCAACGCCGATGGTCATCGGCAGGGACGTGGCCGGTGGGCTCGGCGTCCCGTCGCCCATCCCGACGCCGACGGGACCGTTGGTGATCCGGAATCGCGGAATTCCCAGCTCGTCCATCGCCGCCACGTGTCGTTCCACCTGGATCTGCGCCGCGAGCTGTTCCATGGCCTCGGCGGATTCCGCGGCCTGGGCCGACATCGCGTAGATGTCGATCGTCTCCATCGCGCCGTGGAGCTGTGCGATCTTCTGCTCCAGCGTCATCGCCGCGACGAGCTTCTCAGCTCGCTCACGAGGTGACGCCGCGGCATCCTGCCAGGGGAACGCAGCTTGGGTCACGGTGACCCTCCTTCACTCTGCGGGCGTCGAGGCAACGCCCGCGTCGGCTCGGCGTTCGGCGATCTCGCCGACGAGACGGCGGTACACGCTCTCGGTCAACGGGTAGGCGAACATGATCAGTCCCGTGACGAGCAGCGTGACCACGAGGACACCACCCGCGGCCACTCGCACGGCGGCGATGGCGCTGTCGGACTGCGTCTCGGCCCCCGACACGTACCCGCCGATGCCGATGGTGTACGCGGCCGCTGCGCCTCCGACGGCTTGGCCCGCCTTGCGCATGAACGAGAGCACGGAGTAGCTGGCACCCTCGGCACGCACGCCGTTCTTCCAGTCGCCGTAGTCGACGGTGTCGGCCTGCAAGGCCCAGATCAGAGTACTGATGAGCCCGAGCGGAACGCCGAGGAGTCCGTAGGCGACGATCCCGATGATCGGGATCGATGACGGGGCGAGCGCGACGCCGAGCGCGACCACGGAACCGATGAACGCCGCGAGCAGGTAGGTGCGTTTCTTGCCGATAGCGCTGATGAGCTTCGGGACGATCGCGGCGGCGACCAGCATGCCTGCGGTCTGCCCGACGGTCAGCCAGATGTAGTAGTCGGCGTTGCCCAGCACATCGCGTGCGTAGTAGACGGCCACCGTCTGCAGCGAGAACATCCCGCTGAGAAATACCAGGGCCGCGATGCAGAGGATGATCAGCGGCCGGTTCTGGCGCAGCATGCTGAGCGTGTCGCGCAGGGTCGTGGTGCTCGTCGAGCGTTTCACCGTCTCGCGCGAGGTGGCGAAGCACCACAGGTACAGGCCGACGCCGACCAGGGCGAACACCACCGTGGTGACGGTCAGTGACAGCTGGAGGTTCTCGGCGCCGTCGATCTGCGGGGCGACGACCAGTGCGATCACGAGGATCGTCAGGCTCGCAGCGATCGACCGAGACGTCGACAGCTTCGCCCGTTCGTCGGACTCCTGCGTCATCGCCGCCGCAAGCGATCCGTAGGGGATGTTGACGAAGCTGTAGACCAAGTTGGAACAGGGCGTAGGTGACGAACGCCCAGATCACCTTGCCGGCGTCGCTGAGTGCACTCGGAATGCTGAACATGGCGACGAGCAGCAGCATCAGCGGAACCGATCCGAACAGGAGGTACGGGCGGAACCGGCCCCACCGAGTGGAGGTCCGGTCGACCCGACCCCCTGCGATGAGGTCCGAGACGCCGCCTCAGATGCGCACGACGAGGAAGAGCGTGCCGGCGGTCGCGGCGCTGATGCCGGCGACATCCGTGTAATAGATCAGGATGAACGCCGAGACCATCGAGAAGGTGAGGTTGTTCGCCGCATCACCCGCCGCATACCCGAGATACTGCGACGTGCGAAGCGAACCTCCGGTCTCGGCCATCAGCGTTCCGATCGACGCTCGGTGCCGCGGGTGGATCGGGCGTCACGGGCGCGGTCCGTGGCCGCTCGGACGATGAGCTCGACGCAGGCGTCGAGGCGCAGGGCCGTCGTGTCGAGCACCAGGTGGTAGAGCGCAGGATCTTCGACGCGGACGCCGTAGACCCTGCGCGCGTACTCCAGCCGGGCGGCATCCGTGCGCTTGAGCCGCCGCGCCGCCGTCTCCTCGTCGATGCCGTACGTCGTCGCCGCCTGCCGCACCCGAGCCTCGACCGGCCCACGCAGATAGACGTGGAGCGCCCAGGGGACGGATTGCAGCACGACCATGGCGGCATGACCCAGTATCACGCCGCCGGTGTGCCGGGTGCGTGCGAGCACCTCCTCGATGTGTCCGCGCACATCGCTCTGCTGCAGATCCAGTCGTTCCATCGACCCGCCGGCCTCGCCCGTCGTGGTGCTCAGACGGCCGAGGCTTGCGGTGAGACGGCCCATCGGCGTGCGGGGCTCATCGCCGATCTGCGCGACCGCCGTCTCGGTCTGTCCCGTATGGGTCGCGACCGCGCGCGAGGTCGCGACCTAGGAACTCGACTCCCAGCCGCTCCGCGACTCGCGGACCCACGACGCTGCAGGCGGCGCCGTACAGGGCGGCCAAGGTCACCAAGGGCGGATGCTGCACGAGGGCGCCCATGCCTATGGGTCTAGCATGCGAGTCGAGGCCCAACAAGCCGTTGAGACGCCCACCCCTTCGACGACCGCATGACGGTCGCCACTGCCAGACGGCGGGCCACATCGCGTTCACTCGTGTTCGGGCAGCAGCGGCGGCGACCAGCCCGGATCGCGACCGAGCTGCGCGGCTCGCGCGACGGACATCGCGCCGAAGCGATCGCGCACTGCATCCAGCGCCCGGTCGAGGCGTGCCCCGTCGTCCCAGTCGATCGGCAGTTCCGGCTGGATGCCGTCGGCCCGTGCCAGCTGTGCCAGCGAGACGCCGATCAGGGTGATGCCGCGTTCGGCGATCTCGGGCAGCGCCGCGGTGAGCAGCCCTCGCGCGACGGCCAGCAGCACTGCCGTGCGGTCGGACGGTGCACCGAGGGTGCGAGATCGGGTGGCCTTCGCGAAGTCCCCATAGCGAAGACGCAGCACGACGGTGCGGCACATCCGGCCCCCATCGCGGAGACGGCGGACGAGCCGATCGACGATCTGGGTGAGGATGAGGTCGAGTTCGTCGGGTGAGCGCGGACGGCTGCCGAGCGCCCGCTGGGAGCCGATCGAGCCGCGGCGGCGGGTGGTGTCGACCGGGCGGGGGTCGCGGAGCCGGGCCAACGCGTGGAGGTGTGCGCCGGTCGCACTGCCCAGTAGCCTCTCCGCGGTCGCGGCTTCGAGCTCGGCCAGTTGACCGACCGTGCGAATACCGAGACGGTGCAGCTTCTCAGCGTTGACGGCACCCACTCCCCACAGCCGCTCGACGGGCAGCGGGAGCAGGAACGCCTGCTCGCGCTCGGGCTCGACCACGAGAAGCCCGTCGGGCTTGCTCACCGCACTGGCGACCTTCGCGAGGAACTTGGTGCGCGCGATCCCGACCGAGATGGGCAGCCCGACCTCTGTACGAACCCGCTCACGCAATCGCACCGCGATCTGCTCGGGAGTGCCTGCGATGCGTCGGAGACCCCCGACCTCGAGGAACGCCTCGTCGATGGAGATCCCCTCCACGAGCGGCGTCGTATCGCGGAAGATCGCGAACACAGCGCGGCTGGCCGTCGAATAGGCGTCCATCCGTGGCCGGACGACCACCGCATCGGGGCAGAGGTCGCGCGCCTGTCGGCCGCCCATGGCGGTGCGCACCCCACGGGCCTTCGCCTCGTAGCTCGCCGCCAGCACGACACCGCCGCCGACGATGACCGGCCGGCCGCGCAGCTCGGGCGCGTCACGCTGTTCGACCGAGGCGTAGAACGCGTCGAGATCCGCGTGCAACACCGTGGCCTCGCCCCGCATCCCGCCTCCCACCGTTCGCCCCTACTGCGGATGGTCGCATGCACCGGGGACACGCGCTGGTCCGTTCCCTCGCGGCGATTCGTTGACGCGGCCCGCCGGCCGGGGCCAGCCTGTAGGAGACAGGCGGAACCATTCCCCGCCATCACCGACGCCTCGAGGAGCGATCGCCATGTCCGCATCCACCCATGAGACGCTGATCCGCGAGTACATCGACGCGGTGTTCAACCGGCATGAGCTCGACGATCTCGGGTCGTACTGGGTCGAGGACCTCTCGTCCCACTGGATGGGCCAGGAGACCCTTGAGGGACTGCCGGCGTGGCGGGCGGCGATGTCGAGCTTCTTCACCGCCTTCCCCGACCTCACCTACACGCTCGACGACCTCTTCTTCGCCGGCGACCGCGGCGTGTGGCGCGGTCGCTGGCGCGGAACTCTGCACGGCGACTGGGCCGGGATCGCCGCGTCGGGGAGAAAGGCGGTGTGGACCGCCATCATCATCGGGCGCTTCGCTGGCGGGAAGCTCGCGGAGGACTGGGTGGAATACGACCGGCTCGGCCTCTATCGCCAGCTCGGCGACATCCCGCTCGACGGTTGATCGACGAGTCGGGCGGCCAGCCGGCGTCACCGTGCGTCGCGGCTCTGGCGGGGCGCCCTCCGATCCGGGCTTGCGTCAGCGAAGCGCGTCTGCCAGTCGGTCCACCTCGGCTCGCGCGTGTTCGAGCTCATCGAGGTCGCGCTGGAACGTGTCGATGCGATCGTCGAGATCGTCGCCGGAAGCGCGGTGCGCCGACAGGATCTGCAGGTCGGCTCTCGCCGTGGCTGCTGACCCGGCGAGCGCCGCCGAAAGCGCTTCGACGGCGACGATGAGGTCGGCTTCGACATGGCGGTTGCCGATGTCGGCGAGCAGGCGCGCTTCGTCGACGAGGGATGCCGCGAGCCTGCCCACCGCGACCGAGGAAGCCGTCGCCTCGACGGTGGTCGAGCGCACCGCGCGTTCGCGATCAGGACCGGCATCCATCGCGAGCGCCGCCCCGAACGCGGCAGATCGCTCGCCGTCCGTCTCCGCTGCCGCGGTCGCCCGGCGTCGAACCCGGTCGACCCTCGCGGACGCCCGCCCGGCTGCCGGATCGTCATCCGAGTATCCGGCCACCATGCCGAGCAGGGCAGCGGAGATGGCCGTCATCACCGCGCACGCCGCGCCGCCTCCGGGCGCTCCGTGCGCCTGCGCCAGGTGGTGCAGCCACTCGTCGAGCGGTGTCTCGCTGGCAACGAGGTCCTCGTCGTCGGCGCTCATGTCGATCGAGGTGACACTCGAGGTCGGTTGGATGCAAGCCGTGCCATGGCTCTCAGCCTAGGTCGAGCGTCTCGGGAGCCGCAGCGATGAGAGGCCCGACCGAGATCGCATCGACGGCGGCGTCTCCGCGGATGCGCCGCATGGTGGCGACCACTTCTGCGACGACGTCGGGGGTGAGCTGGCCGCACACCACGCTATGAGGGCCGAGCGGAGCGAGCCCGCCCGCACGAACTCGAATCACCTCCCAGCCGACTTCGCGCAGCGCGTCGTCTTTCTCGAGGTCGGATGCCTCCTTCAGCACCAGGTGCGCACGCCGAGACCGACCCGGGTCGTCGTACTCGACGGCGATGCGCAGCGCCGGCACGATGACGTCGGGCCAGACCTCGCGGCGGCTGTAGAACGTGCGCGCGATGTGGATGGCGTTGACGCGGTGATTGAGTCGGATGCGTTCGGCGAGCATCGCCTTGAGCCGCTGTTCGGTCTGCGAGGTGCGCGTTCGCAGCGATGGGTTCATGAACGGCAAACCCGCCTCGGCGACCGCCGCCGGAGCGGTCGCGCTCGTGCGGCACTTGGCGCACGCGGTGCCGGTGAGCATCTCGCGCACCGTGGCCGTGTAGCGATCGTGCCCGCGCGTGCAGACCCACTCGTAGCTGGCGCCGACTCGGGTCTCGCGGGCGAGCGCGGTGCGATGCGGCGGAGCCACCCTGCCGAGAAGCTCTGCTCGCGACCGGTGGGTCTCGTCGATCAGCATGCAGAGCGGACAGACGCGGCCCAGCGCCACGACCCCCGCGGCCCCGGCGTCGGCGCCGTGCCCGCACCGGAAGCTCACCGCGACCACGGTCGATCACCCCGAAGTTCCACGGGTCCATCGTGGCGGATGCCGCCGACACTGTCGTCCGCTGCCACGAGAATGAGCAGGTGCACGTGATCATCGGGGCCGCGGGGCGAGACCGATTTGCGCTCACCGTTCCCGAGCGAGGAGGCGAGCCGATCGCCGTCGTGGCGACCGATGAGCTTCCCGACGTCGTGCGAGAGCTCGAGGCGAGGTCGAGGCCCCGCTGGGTGTGGGCCGACACCCGCCGGTCGTACCCAGCCCTGCTCGAGGCCGGCGTGCGGGTCGGGCGTTGCCACGACCTCCGTCTCTGCGGTGCCATCGTCGACCACTCGACGTTCACCGAGCAGACTCGGGCGACGGGGCGGTATCCGCGGCCCGCATGGCTGCCGCCGGGTCCTGCCGAGGCGGGGCAGTCCGTTCCCGCCCCATCGACCGACCGAAGCACCACGCTCTTCGACCTCGACGACTTCGATGACGGGACGCAGGGGTCGCGGCCGGACGACCGAAGGCCGGCAGCGAGCGAGGCCGCGAAGGATGCCGCCATCGGCCCCGACCCGGCCGGCGACGCGCTGACCCGTGAGCTCGAGCGCCAGCTCGCCCTGGTCGACGAGAGCTCCGACCCGGCCGCCCTTCGCCTCCTCCTCGCCGCCGAGTCGGCGGGCGCCCTCATCGGCGCCGAGATGCAGGCGGCGGGTCTCCCTTGGGATCGCAGGGTTCACGAGTCCGTGCTCGAGGGCGAGCTCGGCCCTCGGCCCGCGCCCGGATGGAAGCCGGCACGGATGGAGGAGCTCGCCGCCCGGGTGCGCGACGAGCTCGGCGCGGCATCCGTGAACCTCGACTCCCAGGTCGACCTCCTGCGTGCGCTCCGTGCCGCGGGCATCGGCGTCTCGTCGACCGCGAGGTGGGAGCTGCGGGAGCACGACCACCCGGCCATCGAGCCGCTCATCGCCTACAAGAAGCTGGCGCGGTTGCTCAGTGCCAACGGCTGGGCCTGGCTCGACGAGTGGGTGGTCGACGGGCGGTTCCGTCCCGAGTACGTGCCCGGGGGCACGGCGACCGGCCGGTGGGCCACTTCGGGTGGCGGCGCACTGCAGCTGCCGAAACTCGTGCGCCGCGCCGTGGTCGCCGATCCCGGCTGGACGCTCGTGGTGGCCGACGCGGCCCAGCTCGAGCCGCGGGTGCTCGCCGGCATGTCGCACGACGAGGCGATGGCGGCGGCGAGTCGTGGTCGCGATCTCTACGCCCGACTGGTCGATGCCGGTGTCGTCGCCACCCGTGACGAGGCGAAGATCGCCATCCTCGGCGCGATGTACGGCGCCACCACCGGCGACAGCGGGCGGCTCGTGCCGCGGCTCGCACGGGCGTTCCCCCGTGCGATGGCGCTGGTCGACCGTGCGGCGCACGTGGGCGAGCGCGGCGGTTCGGTGACGACGCTCCTCGGCCGATCCTCGCCTCCGCCGTCCGCAGAGTGGCGCGCGGTGCAAGCGCGGGCAAGCGAACCCGAGGCGACGCCTTCCGATGAGCGTCGCGCGAGATCGTCGGCGCGCGATTGGGGCCGATTCACGAGGAACTTCGTCGTGCAGGGCAGCGCGGCCGAGTGGTCGTTGTGCTGGATGGCGGCACTTCGGAGCCGCCTCGAGGTCATCGCGCGTCGCACCGGCGCCCAGTTCGCCGACGCGCCACGGTCGGGCCCCGTCTTCCGACGTGCGCCGCACCTCGTCTACTACCTGCACGACGAGATCATCGTGCATGCCCCCGAACCGGTCGCCGCCGAGGTCGCTGATGCCGTGCAGGCGTCGGCACGGGAGGCCGGGCGCCTCCTGTTCGCTGAGTTCCCGGTGGAGTTCCCGCTCGCCCTCGCGGTGGTCGAGAGCTACGCGATGGCCGGAGGCTGAGCCGCTTCGCGAGCGGTGGTGTCCGCCGACGACCTCGCGGCGGGCCGTCGTCCGCGCTTGGGTCGCGTCGCCTTCGGCGGATACGCGAGGCGGTCGGCCGCCGCGACGGCGTCGATCCAGGCGAGCGCCGCGTGAGCGCGATGCAGATCGGCGGATGCCGCGAGCCGGGCGAGGTCGGCCTCGGCCTCGTCCTCCGCGTCGACCGTTCCGGCTGTGCCGTCTCGTGTGGCGTGTTCGACGCGGGCCGACGCGACATCTCGCCGTGCCGACCACCGATCGCGTTCCTCGGCCACGACGGTCGCGGCGTCGCACTCCGGCAGCGAACGCGCGATGAGCACGCGGTCGATCGTCTCGTCCCACGGGTCGGAACCCGAGGCATCCGCCCCGTGCAACCACCCCACAGCCGCCTCGCGACCGGCAGCGGTGAGGCGATGGAGCGGGAGACCGTCGTCGGTCGCCCCCGCCGGCTCGATCAGCCCCTGCCGGGCGGGCCGCTCGAGGGTGGCGTACGTCTGCCCGACGTTGCCCGTTCGCCGACCGCCGGTGCGGGCGATGATGCCCCCGTGCAGCTGGAATCCGTACGCTGGACCGGCGGTGAGCAGCGCGAGCAGCGCGTCGCGAACGGCCATGGAGCCTCCGGTGGAGAGGAACGGGAACGGTGAGAACGCTTCACCGAGCATACTGTTCTCCTGGTGCGGAGGGTACGGCCGGACACACTCCGAGATGGCGCGATCCGCGCCGTTCCGCCCGTGTGGAGCCTTGTCATGCACGGCAATCCCCGGCATAATCGCCCATGACGGCCCAGCCGTCGGCAATCGAACACACCGCAATCCGCAGTTCCGAGGTCGTAGGGGAAGACGCACCTCGAGAACGGAGACGGAGATGGCGGAGAAGGTCACGCACGCCGCGCGCACAGCGCGAGGCGTGCTGTTCGTGCATTCATCGCCGCGGGCGCTCTGCCCGCATGTGGAATGGGCCGCCGGGCGGGCGCTCGGCTCTGCCGTGAACTTCGACTGGTCGGAACAGCCGGTCTACCGCGGCCTGCTCCGAACCGAGTACTACTGGGAGGGCGAGACGGGCACCGGTGCGAAGCTCGCGTCGGCACTTCGCGGCTGGGAGCAGCTCCGGTTCGAGGTGAGCGAAGACCCGAGCCCCGGCTCCGACGGCGCGCGATGGATGCACACACCCGATCTCGGCGTGTTCTTCGCGCAGACCGATACCGCGGGCAACGTCGTCGTGCCCGAGGACCGGATCCGCTACGCCATGGAGATCGCCGGCCACGACACGATCGAGCTGCACCGCGAGCTCCGACTCGCGCTCGGCCAGGCGTGGGACGACGAGCTCGAACCGTTCCGGCACGCGAGTGACTTCGCCCCGGTCGTCTGGTTGCACCAGGTCGGCTGATTCGGCTGCCGACGCGATGGCGTGACGCGATCGTCGGATGATCCTTCCCGGCGCTTGCACGACCGAAATCGCGGACGCGACGCGGAAGACCCCGACCGACGGATGGCGGTCGGGGTCTTCCGCGGTGAGCCCGGATGCCCCGGGGCGCCCGCTCCCGCTCAGGCAGTGCGGAACGCCGCGACGGCGTTGTGGCCGCCGAACCCGAACGAGTTCGAGATCGCCACGAGGTCGCCGTCTCCGAGGGGGCGCGGCGAGGTGACGACGTCGAGCGGGATCTCGGGGTCCTGGTCGGTGAGGTTGATCGTGGGCGGAGCGGTTCGCTCGTGGAGGGCGAGCACCGTGAAGATCGCCTCGATCGCACCCGCGCCGCCGAGGAGGTGCCCGGTGGACGCCTTCGTGGCGGTGACGGCGATGTCGTCGAGGCCACTGCCGAAGATGCGGCGGAGCGCGTTGTACTCCGCGATGTCGCCGACGGGTGTGCTCGTCGCGTGCGCGTTCACGTGCACGACGTCGGTGAGCGCCGCGCCGGCACCCTCGACGGCCTGCTTCATCGCCCGCGCCGCCGCCGAGCCCTCGGGGTCGGGCGCTGTGATGTGGTACGCGTCGCTCGTCACCGAGCCGCCGAGCAGCTCGGCGTAGATGCGGGCGCCGCGCGCCTTGGCGTGCTCCTCGGTCTCGATGACGAGTGCGGCGCCCCCCTCGCCGAGCACGAATCCGTCTCGCCCGACGTCGTACGGCCGCGAAGCGCCCGCCGGGTCGTCGTTGCGCCGCGACAGAGCCTGCATGGAGGCGAACGCGGCGATGGGCAGCGGGTGGATCGCGGCCTCCGAACCGCCGGCGATCACGACATCGGCGAGGCCCAGCTGGAGATGATCGTACGCGTTCACGAGGGCCTCGGTGCTCGACGCGCACGCCGAGACGACCGTGCGGATGCCGGCTCGAGCGTGGAGGTCCATGCCGATCGCCGCGCCGGGGCCGTTCGGCATGAGCATCGGCACGGTCATCGGCAGCACCCGGCGCGGGCCCCGCTCGCGCAGCGTGTCCCACGCGTCGAGGAGCGTCCAGACGCCACCGATGCCGGTCGACCAGTCGACCGCGAGGCGTTCGGGCGCCACTTCGGGCGCACCGGCGTCGGCCCACGCCTCTCGGCCGGCGAGCAGCGCGAGCTGGCTCGAGGGGTCGAGTCGCTTCTGCTCGTGGCGTTCGAGCACCGTGTGCGGCGCGACCTTGGCGGTCGCGGCGAACGTCACCGGCAGCTCGAGCTCACCCACCCACTCCTGTTCGAGGTGGCGGGCGCCGGACTCGCCGGCGAGCAGGGCGTTCCAGCTGTCGCGAGCGGTGCCGCCGAGCGGCGAGGATGCACCGATCCCGGTGACGACGATCTTCTTGGTCATGACGAAAGCACTCCGTTGGAGGAAGGGGGATCACGCCGACGGGCGGGCCGCACGAGGTCGCGCGGGCCCGCCCGATCAGCGACTAGGCCTGGGCCTTGACGATGTAGTCGACGGCGTCGCCGACGGTCTTGAGGTTCTTGACCTCTTCGTCGGGGATCTTGACGTCGAACTTCTCCTCGGCGTTGACGACGATCGTCATCATCGAGATCGAGTCGATATCGAGGTCATCGGTGAACGACTTGTCCAGCTCAACCGTGTCGGTCGCGATGCCGGTCTCGTCGTTGATGAGCTCGGCCAGGCCGGCAAGCACTTCTTCGGTGGACAATGCCATGTTCTTCTCCTTGAGGGTGTCTCGTTTGACCGAGAGACAGTCTAGATGGACGCGGGTCGGCGGTTCAGGGCAGAACCACCACTTGGGCGCCGAACACGAGGCCGGCGCCGAAGCCGATCTGGAGGGCCAGCCCTCCGGAGAGCTCGGGGTGCTCCTCGAGGAGCCGGTGCGTTGCGAGCGGGATGGAGGCCGCCGACGTGTTGCCCGTCGTGGCGATGTCCCGTGCGATGACCACGGACTCGGGGAGCTTCAGCTGCTTCGCGAACTCGTCGATGATGCGCATGTTCGCCTGGTGGGGGATGAACGCGGCGAGGTCGGCGCTCGTGACGCCCGCGGCATCCATTGCCTGCTTCGCCACCTTGGCCATGTCCCACACGGCCCAGCGGAAGACGGTCTGGCCCTCTTGGCGGAGGGTCGGCCACTCGGATGCCCCGTCGCGGAACTCGGTGAGCGTGTGGTTCATGCCGACGGCCGCCGCCTTCGAGCCATCGGAGCCCCACACGGTGCGTGCGATGCCGGGGAAGTCGCTCGGCCCGAGCACGACGGCACCGGCACCGTCGCCGAGGAGGAAGGAGATGCTGCGATCGGTGGGGTCGACGACGTCGGACAGCTTCTCGGCGCCGATGACGAGTGCGTAGTGGGCGACGCCCGTGCGGATGAGGGCGTCGGCCTGGGCGATGGCGTAGGCGTAGCCGGCGCACGCCGCGTTGGTGTCGTACGCCGCCGCCGGGTTCGCGCCGACGCGATCGGCCACGACGGCTGCCATCGACGGGGTCTGCTGGACGTTCGAGATCGTCGCGATGATGACGAGGTCGATGAGCTCGGGCGCGACCCCCGACCGCCCGATGGCCTCGCGCGCGGCCTCCGTCGCCAGGTCGACCGCAGCCACGTCGGCACCCGCTCGGGTACGGGTCACGATGCCGGTGCGCTGCTGGATCCACTCGTCGGAGGAGTCGATCGGCCCGACGAGGTCGTCGTTCGGCACGGCGTTCTCGCCGCGGGCCGCGCCCACCGCGTAGATACGGGTGTAGGCCGGTCCGTGCGACTGCTGGAGGGTGTGCTTGATCATGCGTGGCTTTCTCGTGGGCGGTCAGGCGGCAGCCTGGTCGATGAGCTCGATCGCGGCGGGGAGGTCGTCGGGAGTCTTCACGGCGATGGTGGGCACGCCCTTCAGCGCGCGCTTGGCGAGCCCGACCAGGGCTCCGGCGGGCACCACCTCGATGATGCCGGTGACGCCGGCCGCGGCGAACGACTCCATGCACCGGTCCCATCGCACGGGGGACGACACCTGTCGGACGAGCAGGTCGACGAAGGCCCGTCCGGATGCCACGGTGCCGCCGTCGCGGTTCGACCACAGCGTCACCCCGGGGTCGGAGACATCGTGGTCGGCCGCGACCGCCGCGGGGCGTTCGACCGCCGGTCGCATGTAGCGCGTGTGGAACGCGCCGGCCACTTGGAGGGGGATCACGCGCGCACCCGCGGGCGGCTCGGCCTTGAGCGTCTCGAGCGCGTCGAGTGCACCGGCGACGACGATCTGCCCGCCTCCATTGAAGTTCGCGGGCTCGAGGCCGAGTTCGGCGAGACGCGCGAGCAGGGCGTCTTCGTCGGCGCCGATGACCGCGCTCATGCCGGTCGGCGCGAGCGCCGCGGCATCCGCCATCGCTCGCCCACGCTCGGCCACGAAGCGCATGGCGTCGACGTCGGCCCAGATGCCGGCCCCGGCCGCGGCGGTGATCTCACCCACCGAGTGGCCGGCGATGCCGCCGATGCGAGCGGTGCGGCCGGCGGCCAGGAGCGTGCGAAGAGCGAGGGGGCCAGCCGCGACGATGAGCGGCTGGGCGACCGCCGTGTCGCGGATGGTGTCGGCGTCGCTCACGGTGCCGTGGGCCGCGAGGTCGATGCCCGCGGCATCCGACAGCTCGGCCAGGTGCTCTGCAGCGGACTCGTCGGCGAGCCATGGGGAGAGGAATCCTGGGGTCTGGGAGCCCTGTCCAGGGCAGACGACGACGATCACCTTCCCAGTCTGCCAATCAGCGTCGAACCGGGAGTGTGTCGTTTCGACAAGCTCTCGTCGAAAGCATTGTGCGTGGCCGACATGAGTCTCCGGTCGGTGGTGACGGTGTCTCAGCTCGGCCGGCGCCGAGGCTGGTGCTCGTGGTCGCTCATCGACCCGATGATGAGCGCTGCTTGGAGGATGAGCGCCTCACGTGCCCCGGTCGCGTCCCAGCCGATGACGTCGGAGACCCGCTTCAATCGGTACCGGACCGTGTTGGGGTGCACGAACAGCTCGCGTGCCGTCGCCTCGAGGGAGCGTCCGTTGTCGAGGTAGCTCCACAGCGTCGTCAGGAGCTCGGTGGAGTGCGCCTGCAGCGGGCGGTAGATGCGGTGCACGAGCGTGGCGCGCGCGAGCGGATCGCCGGCGAGCGCGCGCTCGGGCAGGAGATCGTCGGCGTGCACGGGGCGCGGGGCGTGCCGCCAGGAGTTGGCGACGGCGAACCCGGCGAGCGCGGCCTTGGCGCTCTTCGACGCGTCGACGAGGTTCGGCACTTCGTGGCCGAGCACGAGGTGTCCGGAACCGAAGTGCGGCTCCAGCTGGGTTGCGATCTCCATGAAACTCAGCGCGGGAGCGGTGCCGATCGATTCCTCGGCATCGGGGCCGAGCGGGTCGGAGCGCCCGATGACGAGTACGAGTCGGTTGCCCTGCACCCCGATGAGGACATCGGCCTGCATGTGGCGGGCCGCGCGGCGCACCTGGTCGACGTCGAGCTGCTTCGGGGCAGTGCCGACGAGCACGGCGACCTCACCGTGGCCGTGCCAGCCGAGGGCCGCGATGCGGCTCGGGAGCTCGTCGTCGTACTCGCCCGAGAGGATGGAATCGACGACGAGCGCCTCGAGGCGGGCATCCCAGAGTCCGCGCGCCTCCGCGGCGCGAGCATAGACGTCGGCCGCGGCGAACGCGATCTCGCGGGAGTAGAGCAGGATCGCCTCGCGCAACTCTTCGCCGCCACCGTTCTTGACGCGTTCCTCGACCACCTCCACCGTGACCCGGATGAGCTGCAGCGTCTGCTGCAGGCTCACCGAGCGGAGGAGTTCACGGGGCGCCGCGCCGAAGACGTCGGCGGCGATCCACGGCGTCGACCGCGGATCGTCGTACCAGGCGATGAAGGAGGAGATGCCCGCCTGCGCGACCAGCCCGACGGCGGATCGGCGGCTGGGAGGCATGTCGCCGTACCAGGGGAGGGTGTCCTCGAGGCGCTTCAGCGTCTGGGTCGAGAGTTCTCCCGCGATGGTGCGCAACCACGCGAGGGTCTCGGCCTTCGTCCTGGGCTTCGTCGCCACCTGGTCGCCCGCTAGCTCTCGCCGCCGGCCGTTCCGGTCGTGCCCGCGTTCACATCGTGGAGCCGGTACTTCTCGATGGCCTGTGCGGGAACCGAGCGATCGATCTCGCCGCGCTTGGCGAGGAGTTCGAGCGTACGAACCACGACCGACGGTCCGTCGATCTTGAAGTAGCGACGGGCGGCCGGACGTGTGTCGGAGAAACCGAAGTCATCGGCGCCGAGGGTCGCGTAGTCGCCGGGCACGTAGGGCCGGATCTGATCGGGCACCGCATGCATGTAGTCGGAGACGGCGACGAACGGGCCCGCCGCACCTGAGAGCTTCTGCGTCAAGTAGGAAGTGCGCGGCTCGGCCTCGGGGTTCAGGAAGTTGTGCTCGTCGGCGGCGAGGCCGTCGCGGCGCAGTTCGGTCCAGCTCGTCACCGACCAGACGTCGGCCGACACGCCCCAGTCCTGCGCGAGCAGCTGCTGCGCCTCGATGATCCACGGCACGGCCACGCCCGACGCGAGCAGCTGAGCCTTCGGGCCCTGCGCCGTGCCCTCGGAGAGGCGGTGGATGCCGCGCACGATGCCCTCGACATCGGTGCCCTCGGGTTCGGCAGGCTGCACGATCGGCTCGTTGTAGACCGTGAGGTAGTACATGACGTTCGGATCGGGGTCGGTGCCGCCGTACATGCGCTCGAGGCCCGAGCGGACGATGTGGCCGATCTCGTAGCCGTAGGCGGGGTCGTACGACACCACCGCGGGGTTCGAGGAGGCCAGCAGCAGCGAGTGTCCGTCGGCGTGCTGCAGCCCCTCGCCGGTGAGCGTGGTGCGACCCGCGGTGGCGCCGATGAGGAATCCGCGCGCCATCTGGTCGCCGGCCGCCCACAGGGCGTCGCCCGTGCGCTGGAAGCCGAACATCGAGTAGAAGACGTAGATCGGGATCAGCGGTTCGCCCTCGGTGGAGTACGACGAGCCGATCGCGGTGAACGCCGCCAGGGCCCCCGCCTCGTTGATGCCGACGTGCAGGATCTGACCCTGTGGACTCTCTTTGTACGCGAGCAGCAGCTCGCGGTCGACCGACGTGTAGTGCTGGCCGTTCGGGTTGTAGATCTTCGCGTTCGGGAAGAACGCGTCCATGCCGAAGGTGCGGGCCTCGTCGGGAATGATCGGCACGATGCGGTTGCCGAAGTCCTTGGCCCGCATGAGGTCCTTCAGGATCCGGACGAACGCCATGGTCGTCGCGATCTCCTGGGTGCCCGAGCCCTTCTTCGCGATGGCGTAGGCGGAGTCGTCGGGCAGCGTGATCGCCGTGTGGGCCGTGCGCCGCTCCGGCAGGTAGCCGCCGAGCTGTCGACGGCGTTCGTGGATGTACTGGATCGCCTCGTCCTGGTCGCCCGGGTGGTAGTACGGCGGCAGGTACGGGTTCTCCTCGAGCTGTGCATCGGTGATGGGGATGCGCATGGTGTCGCGGAACGTCTTGAGGTTGTCGAGCGTCATCTTCTTCATCTGGTGGGTCGCGTTGCGTCCCTCGAAGCTCGGACCGAGACCATAGCCCTTGATGGTCTTCGCGAGGATGACGGTCGGCTGGCCCTTGTGCTCCATGGCCGCCTTGAACGCCGCGTACACCTTGCGGTAGTCGTGGCCGCCGCGCTTCAGACCCCAGACCTGGTCGTCGGTCAGGTCCTTCACGAGCTCGAGGGCGCGGGGGTCGCGACCGAAGAAGTTCTCGCGGACGTACGCCCCCGACTCCGCCTTGTAGGTCTGGTAGTCGCCGTCGGGCGTGACGTTCATGAGATTGCGCAGGGCGCCGTCGTGATCGCGGGCGAGCAGATCGTCCCACTCGCGACCCCACACGACCTTGATCACGTTCCAGCCGGCGCCGCGGAAGAAGCTCTCGAGCTCCTGGATGATCTTTCCGTTGCCGCGCACCGGGCCGTCGAGCCGCTGGAGGTTGCAGTTGATCACGAAGGTGAGGTTGTCGAGGCCCTCGTTCGATGCGATCTGCAGCTGTCCGCGGCTCTCGACCTCGTCCATCTCGCCGTCGCCCAGGAACGCCCAGACGTGCTGGTCCGAGGCATCCTTGATGCCTCGATTCGTCAGGTACTTGTTGGCCTGCGCCTGCCAGATCGCGTTGATCGGACCGAGACCCATCGAGACCGTCGGGAACTGCCAGAACTCGGGCATCAGGCGCGGGTGCGGGTACGACGACAGGCCGTCGGGGGCGTGCGACTTCTCTTGGCGGAAGCCGTCGAGCTGGCCGGCGTTCAGCCGTCCTTCGAGGAAGGCGCGCGCGTACATGCCGGGGGAGGCGTGGCCCTGGAAGAAGATCTGGTCGCCGCCGCCGGGGTGATCCTGGCCGCGGAAGAAGTGGTTGAACCCCACCTCGTAGAGCGAAGCGGATGACGCGTACGTCGAGATGTGACCGCCGACCGCGATGCCCGGTCGCTGCGCTCGGTGCACCAGGACGGCGGCGTTCCAGCGGATCCAGGCGCGATACCGACGCTCGAGCTCCTCGTCACCGGGGAACTCGGGCTCGTTCTCGGGAGCGATCGTGTTCAGGTAGTCGGTCGTGGGCACCATCGGCACGCCGAGGTGGAGCTCCTTCGAGCGCTTCAGCAGGCTGAGCATGATCTCGCGACCTCGCTGGTGACCCTTCGCGGCGATGAGTGCGTCGAGCGACTCGGCCCATTCGGCGGTCTCCTCGGGATCCGCGTCCATCGCCTCGACCGAGTAGGGGTCCTGGTCGTTGACAGTCACACTCGACCTCTTTCTTCAACAGATCATGTCTGCGGTGTTGGGGCGTGCGCACAGCGAGAACCGGGTCGCGGCCGGGTGGCACCACGCCATCCTAGTGAGTCTATGCCTTCGGCGTCGGGGCTAGGCTGGTTGCTCGCCCCGGGCGGAATTCCTGCGGAAGGCGACTCATGACCATCCTCGCACCCGGCGCGCCGGCGCCCGAGTTCTCCCTGTCGAACCAGCACGGGCAGCCCGTCTCTCTGGGCGGCTTCCGCGGCGCGGCATCCGTGACCATCGTGTTCTTCCCGCTCGCCTTCTCGCGCGTGTGCCAGGGCGAGCTGCGCGAGCTGCAGGACAACCCGGGCCTGTTCGCCGCGGCGGGGTCGCAGGTCGTGGCCATCTCGGTGGACTCGAAGCACGCGCTCCGCGCCTGGGCCGAGGAGCAGGGCTTCGGCTTCCCGTTGCTCTCCGACTTCTGGCCGCACGGCGACGTCGCCATGGCGTACGGCGCGTTCCTGCCCGAGCGCGGCTACGCCGGCCGCGCGACCTTCGTCGTGCGCGACGGTCTCGTGCGCGCGAGCTTCGCCACCGGACCGGGCGAACCGCGGTCGCTCGATCAGTACCGCGAGGCGCTGGCCGCGACCTGAGCGGATGCCTCGGCACGGGCTCAGTCGAGGATGCCCACCGAGCGGGCGATCACGAGCGCGAGGATGACGAACCCGCCGAAGGCCTGCAGGCCCATGAGCACCTTCATCCGGTGCCGCAGCGGCATCGCATCGCTCGCGCTGAACGCCATGGAGTTCGACAGCGAGGTGTAGAGGTAGTCGATGAACTGCGGCGTCCAGTCCATGCGCTCCGCCGAACCCTTTGCGACCTCTTCGATCGTGTCGGCATCCTCATCCTGGGAGAAACGCAGGTCTGCCGGCGGCAGCTCGGTGCGGGCCCAGCTCGTGCGCACGACCGGTCCGCCGCGATCCAGCTCCCAGTAGAGCAGCGCGAAGCCGATGACGTTCGCGACCCAGACCTGGAGCGCGGCCAGCAGGAGTCCGGGCGCATCCTGGCGTCCGGCGACGAGCTTGACCACGAGGATGACGAGGGTGATCTGGTTGACGAGCACCAGCACGAGCGCGAAGCCGACAGAGAGCATGCGCGACCACTTCGTCTGGCGCCTCAGCCGGTGCGGGTTCACGACCGAGAGCGAGATCAGCAGCGCCGCGCCCGCCGCCACCACGACGAAGCGCTGGCCGCCGACGAGCTCGTTCGGCAGGAACGCGTAGAGCGCGAGGGCGGCGAGGAGGGCGACGACGGCAGGCCACCGGTACTCGGGCTGCGCCGTGCGACTCGGATGCCGCGACACCACCTCCATGGGCGTGAGTCTATGGACACTCCGATAGCATGGGCGTGCGCCGCGCGGAGCCCTTTCCAGCTGTCGAGCGCAGGGGCCTTTAGCTCAGTTGGTAGAGCGCCACGTTTACACCGTGGATGTCGTCGGTTCGAGCCCGGCAGGGCCCACTCCTCGCTCGCTCGTCACGGCGCGAGGGCGCGGCGCATCAGGTCGACGAACACGTGGACCGGGTCGTCGTGACCGACCGGATCGTTCGGTCGCGTGATCAACCACAGATCCATCAGGTGTCCGAGCGCGCCGACGACCGCCATCAGCAGGTCGTCGGGAACGTCGGTGCGCACGGCGCCCCCCGACTGCCCGGCGGCCAGCGCCCGTGCCAGCCAGGGCGATGCCTCACGCTCGGCGTCGCGCCGTGCCGCTTCCATCGTCGGCGTCCCCGCCGCGGAGAGCCAGTCGCGCAGCAGGTTCGCCAGCTGGGGGGAAGCGGCGAGCGCGCGCGCGAGTCGTCGGCAGTGATCCTCGATCGTCGTCCAGAACGCCTCGCGGTCGGTCGCCGGCGGAACCGGGAACGGCCCGGAGCGGATGATCATCTGCTCGAGGTACGTGCGGATCACGTGCGCGTAGAGATCATCCTTCCCGTCGAAGTAGTAGTACATCGACCCCTTGGAGATGGCCGCCGCGTCGATGATGCGGTTCAGCGAGGCCGCCGCGAAGCCGTGTGCGGCGAATTCGACGAATGCAGCATCCAGGATCGCCGTTCGGCGCTCGTCGGGAAGGGCATGGAACCGAGGGCGAACCATACGTCAACCGATCGGGGCCGGCGGAAGGGTGATCGGGTCGCGCAGGCTTCGCCCCATCACCAGGTTCGCGACGGGGCGCAGCGACATCAGGCCCATCACGGTGTTCCGCAGGATCAGCTGCAGGCGATTCCTCGGAGCGAAGGCGGCTCCGAGCCCGATGGCCGCGTCCTGCTTCGCTTCGACCAGGGGCCCGAGCTGGCGCTCGTACGCCGCGAATGCCGCCCGGTGGTCGTCCGAACGCCCCAACCCGGCCGCGAGGATGTACGACTCCACCATCGCGAGCGCGGATCCCTGGCCTGCGAGGAGCGATGGACATGCCGCCGCATCCCCGACCAGCCCCACCCGACCTCGCGACCACGACGGCATCCGAATCTGGCTCGCGCGGTCGAGGTAGAACGTTCGAGCCTCGGGCATCCGCTCGAGGATGGCGGGGATCTCGCCGCCCAGGCCGTGCAGACGCCGGCGGAGCAGCTCCTGTTGTGCCGGGACATCATCGGACGGCACCGCGCCGTCGTGCCGGAAGGTGAACACGAACATCGTCGTGTCGTCGCGGAGCGAAAGGCGGAGCATCTGCATCCCGACACGGGTGTTGCTCACCGCAACCAGCTCCTCCCTCGGACGATAGCCCGCCACATCGAAGACCGCGACGGTGATGCCCAGGTACCGCTCGAATGCAGCCTCGGGGCCGAATGCCAGCCTCCGCACCTCAGAGTGAAGGCCGTCAGCGCCCACGACCAGATCGAAGTCCCGGGCAGCGCCGCTGGCGAACTCGACGTGGACTCGTTCCCCGTCGTCGCCGAGCGCTGTCACCGTCTCGCCGAAGATGGTCTCGACACTTTCCATGGACTCGTAGATCGCGGACGCCAGGTCGGAGCGGACGATGCTGACGTACCGCCCCTCGGCGTTGCCGATCACACGCCGCGGGTCGAAGTGGGCGACCCGTCGTCCGTGTTCGCTCACTTCCCGGACCTCGCGCACGAGATATCCCCGATCGAAGAGCTGAGGGACGATGCCCATGCGTTCGGCGACCTCGAACCCGGAACCCCAGAAGTCCACCAGGTAACCGCCGGCCCGCAGTTGCGGCGCCTTCTCGATCAGCGTCGGTTCATGCCCGAAGCGCCGCAGCCAGAACGCGAGTGTGGGTCCGGCGATGCCCGCGCCCACGATCAGCACTCTCATGTGACTCACCTCTAGACCGGTGGTTCGACCACTGGTCTCATCGTTGCACGCCGGATGGTGACGAGCAAGCTTCGGGATGCCGCGACGATAGGCTGGGGCCGTGCCCGCCACGCTCGCCGAGATCATGAGGACGATCGATCGACTCTGGCCGCTCGAGGGCGCCGAGCCGTGGGACGCGCCCGGTCTCGTCACCGGTGACCCGGGTGCCTCGGTCCAGCGTGTGCTGCTCGTCGTCGACGCGGTCCGCACGACGGTCGACGAGGCGATCGAGCTCGATGCCGACCTGCTGCTCGCCCACCATCCGCTCCTCCTGCGCGGCGTGACCAGCATCGCCGAAGACCGGTACAAGGGGTCGCTGCTGGCCCGGCTCATCCGCGCCGACTGCGCGCTCATCGCGGCGCATACCAACGCCGACGTCGTCGAGAGCGGCACGTCAGCGGTGCTCGCGCAGGCCCTGGGTCTGCGCGACATCCGACCGATCGTTCCCGGGGCCGACTCCGCACTCGGACTCGGACGCGTGGGGCGCCTGCCCGAACCGACGACGCTCGGGCGGCTGGCGCGACGACTCGCGGAGATCCTCCCGCCGACCGCCACGGGCGTCCGCGCCGCAGGCGGCTACGATGACCGCGTCGAGACCGTCGCACTGTGCGGCGGCGCCGGTGATTCCCTGCTCGGCCATCCCGCCGTGCAGTCTGCAGATGTGTATATCACCGCGGACCTCCGGCACCACCCGGCATCCGAGGCGCGCGAGCAGGCGCTCGTCGGTCGCGGGCCGGCGCTCATCGACGTATCGCACTGGGCGAGTGAGTGGCTCTGGCTCGATGCCGCGGCATCCGAGCTTCGCGCAGCACACCCCGAGCTCGACGTGCAGGTCAGCGAGCTCCGCACCGACCCCTGGGACTTCCAGGTCGTGCAATGATGACCCGTTCCACCCCCACGCCGACGCCGACGAGGAGCATCACGTGAAGGCCAGCCCCGCCGAGCAGCACGAGTTGCTGCGACTGCAATCGCTCGACACCCGCATGCAGCAACTCGACCACCGTCTCGGATCGCTTCCGCAGGCCGTGCCGCTCGCCGAACTGGTTCGAAGCGAAACCAGGGTGCGCGGCACCCGGGCCGAGGCGATCGGCGCGCTCGAGGATGCGCGCGCCGAGCTCGCCCGTCTGGAGTCCGACGTCGCCGTCGTCGAGGCGCGAATCGCCCGCGATCGCGACCGGCTCCAGCACACCTCCTCCACGAAGGATGTCGCCGCGCTCGAAGCCGAACTCACCGCCCTCGCGAAGCGCCTCTCCGACCTCGAGGACCAGGAGCTCGCCGTCATGGAGCGAGTGGAAGCGACCGAGTTCGCGCTCGCGGCCGTCGACGCCGAACGCGAGTCGATCGCCGCCGAGATCGCGACGCTCGAGGTGCAGCGCCGCGAGGCGGCGGCCGAGATCGCCGCCGAGCGCAAGGCGGCCGAGAAGGACCGGGCCGCCGTCGAAGCCGGGGTGCCCGCAGACCTCCTCGAGCTGTACGAGCAGCGACGCGCCCGTGGTGGCGGCGTCGGCGCCGCGCTGCTTCGCCAGCGCACCTGCGGCGGATGCACGATCACCCTCACCGGGTCCGACCTCGAACGCGTGCGCCAGGCGGCACCCGACGAGGTGCTCCAGTGTCCCGAATGCGACCGGATCCTGGTCCGAACCGACGAGTCGGGGCTCTGACTCCGACCCGATCAGCCGGGGTTCAGGCCGGGCCGGTAGTCTTGAGGGGCGAGTGGGTCGGCAAGACGGTCGCGTCGTCCGAGTGATCGGATGCCGAGGAACGTCCGGGCTCCGCAGGGCAGGACGGTGGGTAACGCCCACCCGGGGTAACCCGCGAGACAGTGCCACAGAAAGCAGACCGCCGTAGGCTCGCCTGCGGTAAGGGTGAAACGGTGGGGTAAGAGCCCACCAGCGGCCGCGGTGACGCGGTCGGCTCGGCAAACCTCGTCCGGAGCAAGGTCAGACAGGAAGCTATGGGGCGGCCCGTCCCGCTTCCGGGTGGACCGCTGGAGGGTCACGGTGACGTGACTCCGAGAGAGATGGCCGTCCAGCCGGTGTCGCGAAAGCGCCCGGTCAACAGAACCCGGCGTATCAGCCGGCCCGCTCGCACTGTGCTCGTTTCGCGCGCCGCCGCTGTGGGCGGGCCGCTCAGTGTGCCGCGAGCGAGGCCGCGCCGAGGATGCCCGCGTTGTTGCGGTGCACCGCCGGCACGATCGGCGTCTTCAGGTCGAGCAGGGGCAGGAACTGCTGGTGGTGCTTCGACACGCCGCCGCCGACCACGAACAGGTCGGGCGAGAAGAGGAACTCGACGTGCGAGTAGTAGCGCTGCAGCCGTTTCGCCCACTTCTCCCAGCTGAGCGAATCCCGCTCCATCGCCGAGAAGGCTGCTCGGGTCTCGGCATCGTGGCCGTCGAGCTCCAAGTGCCCGAGTTCCGTGTTGGGCACGAGCACGCCGTCGTAGATGAGGGCGGATCCGATCCCGGTGCCGAGCGTCGTGAGAATGACCAGGCCCTCGGCGTCAACCGCGGCGCCGTAACGGGACTCGGCGTAGCCGGCGGCATCCGCGTCGTTGATGAAGTGGATCTCGCGACCGAGCTCGCGTTCGAACAGCTCCTCTGCGTTGAGACCGATCCACTCCTCGGAGATGTTCGCCGCCGACAGGGTACGCCCGTGCTTCACGACGGCCGGGAAACAGACGCCGAGGGGCAGGATCGCGCCCTCGGCGGCGTCGATCTCGACGAGGAGCTCCCGGGCCGCCTCGAGGATGTCGTCTGGCCGCCCTCCGGCCGGTGTGGCGATCTTGCGGCGGTCTGACACGAGCTCGCCGGTGCCCAGATCGACGACCGCCCCCTTGATGCCCGTGCCTCCGATGTCGATGCCGATCGCGTGGTCAGTCGCCATGGCGCCAGACTATCGCGCGTGGAAGGTCGGCCCTTCAGGGCAACGTCAGGATCTCGGCTTCGCGGTCGGTGACGACGATCGTGTGCTCGAACTGCGCGGTGAGCGAGCGATCGCGGGTGATGACGGTCCAGTCGTCCTCCCAGACGTCCCACTCGATGCCTCCGAGCGTCAGCATGGGCTCGATCGTGAAGACCATGCCGGGCTCCATCACGGTGTCGAATTCGGGTGCGTCGTAATGGGGGATGACGAGGCCCGTGTGGAAGGCGCGGCCCACCCCGTGACCCGTGTACTCGCGCACGACGCCGTACCCGAATCGCTTCGCGTAGGCCTCGATCGCTCGTCCGATGACGTTCACCTGCCGGCCGGGGGCCACCGCACGGATGCCGCGGGCGAGCGCTTCCCGCGTGCGCTCGACGAGCAGCGCCGCCTCTTCGGACGGGCGCCCCACGAGGAACGTCTGATTCAGGTCGCCGTGGTACCCGTCGAGGTACGCGGTGACGTCGATGTTCACCAGGTCGCCGTCTTCGAGCACCGTGTCGTCGGGGATGCCGTGGCAGATCACCTCGTTGACCGACGTGCACGAGGACTTCGGGTATCCGCGGTACCCGAGCGTCGAGGGGTAGGCGCCGTGCGCGACCACGAACTCGTGGGCGATGCGGTCGAGCTCGTCGGTCGTGACGCCGGGTCGGATGGCCGCTGCCGCCGCCTCGATCGCCCGCGCCGCGATGCGCCCGGCTGCTCGGACGCGTTCGACCTCGTCGGGCGTGTACCAGTCGCCGCCGGTGTACCGAGCGGGCTTCCGGCGACCGACGTACTCGGGTCGGCGCACGGTACCCGGCACGGCGCGCGACGGCGACAGGCGTCCGGGAATCAGGTGGCCGGCGGCATCCTTGGGCATAGGATCACCCTATGGCCAGGGATGTGGAGCACCAGTTCTGGTACAACATGCGCACCGGTGAGGTGGAGCAGGGATTCGTGTCCCCGGCGCCCGACCGGGTCGGCCCGTTCCAGACGCGCGCCGAGGCCGAGCGGGCCCTCGACGTGCTGCGCGAGAACAGCGCCAAGTGGGCCGAGGAGGACGCCGCCGAGCAGTAGCCGGCCGGCTCGCGACGCTACTCGTAGCTGTGCTCGGCGTTCGGGTAGCTGCCCGACTCCACGTCGGTGCGCCATTGCTTCGCCGCAGCGCTGAGGGTGCCGGCCAGGTCGGCGTACTGCTTTACGAACTTCGGCACCCGCCCGATGGTGAGGCCCGCCCAGTCCGTCCACACGAGCAGCTGCCCGTCGGTGTGCGGGCCCGCGCCGACGCTGATGGTCGGGATGTCGAGGAGCTCGGTCACCTGCCTCGCCGCGTCGGCGGGCACCATTTCGAGGACGACCGCGAACGCGCCAGCGTCCTGCACGGCCTTCGCGTCGGCGAGGAGCTGCTCCACGCCCGCGCCCCGACCCTGGATGACGTGACCACCGAGGCCGTGCTCGCTCTGGGGAGTGAAGCCGATGTGCCCCATGACCGGGATGCCGGCCTGCACGATTCGGCGGATCTGCTTCTGGGAGCGTTCTCCGCCCTCGAGCTTGACGGCGTGCGCTCCGGTCTCCTTCATGAAGCGGACCGCCGTGTGCAGGGCCTCCTCGGGGCCGTTCTCGTATGAGCCGAACGGCATGTCTGCGATCACGAACGCGCGGGTCACCGCGCCGGCCACCGCCCGTGTCAGCGGAATGAGCTCATCGATCGTCACCGGCAGCGTCGTCTCGTGGCCGAAGACGTTGTTGCCCGCGGAATCGCCGACGAGGAGGAAGTCGATGCCCGCCTCGTCGAAGATGCGGGCGGTCAGCATGTCGTAGCTCGTGAGGCCGGTGATCTTGATGCCTTCGCGCTTGGCGTTCTGGAAGTGGCGCGTGCGGACTCGCTTCGGTCCGCCGGTCGCGGATGAACCGCCGAAGGGGTTGGTCTCGCCAGCGGAGGCGGAGGCGGGGGTGGATGATGCGTCGTTGGCGGGATGCTCGGACATGCCGCAAGTCTGGCACACGCGGCATCCGGGCTCGGCGCCCCGGCCACCCCCGAGCCGCTACCCTGAGAGGGCGAGAGAGGGTGTGGATGGATAAGCAGCGCGACTTCGTTCTCCGGACCATCGAGGAGCGAGGAGTCAAGTTCGTCAGGCTCTGGTTCACCGATGTCGTCGGCACCCTGAAGTCGGTGGCGATCGCTCCCGCCGAGGTCGAGGGCGCCTTCACCGAGGGCATCGGGTTCGACGGGTCCGCGATCGAGGGACTCAGCCGCACCTACGAGTCCGACCTGCTCGCGTTCCCCGACCCGGGCACGTTCCAGACGCTTCCGTGGCGCGGCGACGTCGATCCCACGGGCCGCATGTTCTGCGACATCACGACTCCCGACGGAGAGCCGGCCGTGGCAGACCCGCGCAACGTGCTGAAGCGAACCCTCGCGCGAGCCGCCGACCAGGGGTTCACCTTCTACACGCATCCCGAGATCGAGTTCTACCTGCTGCGGTCCTCCAAGTTCGGCGAAGACGGTCCTGTTCCGGTCGACTCGGCGGGCTACTTCGACAACGTGCCGGGCGGTACGGCCCACGACTTCCGACGCCGGTCGGTGCGAATGCTGGAAGACCTCGGCATCTCGGTCGAGTTCAGCCACCACGAGGCAGGTCCGGGCCAGAACGAGATCGACCTGCGCTACGCCGACGCGCTCACGACGGCCGACAACATCATGACCTTCCGCACCGTGGTGAAGGAGGTGGCGATCGAGGAGGGTGTCTACGCAACATTCATGCCGAAGCCGTTCTCGCAGTATCCCGGCAGCGGCATGCACACGCACCTCTCGCTCTTCGAGGGTGACACCAACGCGTTCTACGAGCCCGGCGCCCAGTACCAGCTGTCGAAGATCGGCCGGCGATTCATCGCAGGCCTGCTTCGGCACGCGAACGAGATCTCGGCGGTCACGAACCAGTTCGTGAACTCGTACAAGCGCCTCTGGGGGGGTGACGAGGCGCCGAGCTTCATCTGCTGGGGCCACAACAACCGCTCCGCGCTCGTTCGCGTTCCCCTGTACAAGCCCAACAAGGGGCAGAGCGCACGAGTCGAGTACCGCGCCATCGACTCGGCGGCGAACCCGTATCTCGCCTTCTCGCTCCTGCTCGCCGCCGGCATGAAGGGCGTTCAGGAGGGCTACGAACTGCCGCCCGAGGCCGAAGATGACGTCTGGGCCCTGACCGACAGCGAACGCCGCGCACTCGGCTTCAGCCCGCTGCCGGCCAGCCTCGACCACGCCATCGAGTTCATGGAGGAATCGGAGCTCGTCGCCGAGACGCTCGGCGAGCAGGTGTTCAACTACGTGCTCGCGAACAAGCGAGCCGAATGGCGCGAGTACCGCGCCCAGGTGACGCCGTTCGAGCTGCAGCGCAACCTCGAGATCCTCTGACCGCATCCCGATGTCACGGCCGGCGCAGTCCCTCGGACGACTCGCACGCGCGGGGTTCGCGAACCTGGAGCGTGCCGCACAGGAACTGGAGGCGCTCGCGGCAGAGACCGGTGTCGACGAAGACCAGCTCCGCGCCGCGTTCGCCTCGGCCGGCGACCCCGACGAAGCGCTGGCAGCGGTTCGGCGGATCGTAGAACGCGCGCCGCTCGAGGCCGCCGCGGTGCTGGCGCATCCGGCCTCCGCCGAGCGCATGGCGCTGCTGCTCGGGGCGTCGCGCGGATTCGCCGACTTCCTCGCGAGGCATCCCTCCGAGGTCGCCATGTTCCAGCAGGTGCCGACTCCGCCGCTCACGACCGACGACGCCCGCGCAGCGCTCCTGGCCGCGATCGACGACCTCGACGATCTCGATCGTCCCGATCGCAGCCGAGCCGACTCCTCCGAGGCGGCCGCCGCCGCAATCCGCGTCCGGTATCGGCGGCTGTTGGCCGCGATCGCCGTGTACGACCTCACTCGGCCCGACGCGATCGATGCCGTCGACACCGTCGCGTTGGGCCTGGCCGACCTGGCCGGTGCCACCCTCGATGCGGCGATCGAGGCCGCTCGACGCATTGTCTCGCGTCAGGAGGACGAGGGGGCGGCTCCGGGCCGGTATCCCGAAGCCGAGGTGCGTGCGACGCGCCTGGCCGTCATCGGCATGGGCAAGGCGGGTGCACGCGAGCTCAACTACGTCAGCGACGTCGACGTGATCTTCGTGGCGGAATCGGTCGATGAAGCCGTGGTGTCGACACCACGTGCGCTCGACATCGCGACGCGGCTCGCCGTCGTCGCGATGCGCGTGATCTCCGAGCCGGGGATCGAGCCGCCCCTCTGGGAGGTCGATCCCAACCTCCGGCCCGAGGGGAAGGACGGGGCACTCGTCCGCACGCTGGAATCGCATTTGCAGTATTACGACCGGTGGGCGAAGAGCTGGGAGTTCCAGGCACTGCTGAAGGCGCGTCCGATCGCCGGAGACCTCGAGCTCGGGACGCGATACGTCGCGGGCATCGCCCCCAAGGTGTGGGCGAGTTCGGGTCGAGACGGATTCGTCGAATCGGTGCAGCGCATGCGCGAGCGAGTGACCGAGCACATCCCCGCCGGCGAGGTCGACCTGCAACTGAAGCTCGGCCCCGGCGGACTGCGCGACATCGAGTTCACCGTGCAGCTCCTCCAGCTCGTGCACGGCGCGACCGATCCATCCATTCGGCAGTCCGGCACCCTTCCGGCGCTGGCGGCACTGGCGGAGCACGGATACGTGGGACGCGAGGAAGCGGCGAAGTTCGCGCGCGACTACCGGATCCTCCGCGTGCTCGAGCATCGGCTGCAGCTCGACCGGCTCCGGCGCACGCACCTCATGCCCGGTGGGCAGGCCGAGCTGCGCACGCTGGCCCGCTCATCGGGATTGGCCCGAACCGCCGACGAGCTCACCGCCCTGTGGCAGTCGACCAGGCAGCGAGTCCGCGGCCTGCATGAACGGCTCTTCTATCGGCCCCTGCTCTCCGCCGTGGCCGCACTGCCCGCCAGCGACCTCGAACTCACGAGCGAGCAGGCGGAGGCGCGGCTCGCGGCGATCGGATTCCGCGACCCCCGAGGCGCGCTCGCGCACATCGCGGCCCTCACGGCAGGGGTGTCGAGGCGTGCCACCATCCAGCGCCACCTCATGCCCGTGCTCATCGGCTGGTTCGCGGATGGCGCCGACCCCGATTACGGCCTGCTCGCGTTCCGGCGCGTGAGCGATGCACTCGGCGGGACGCACTGGTACCTCGGGCTGCTCCGCGACTCGTCGGATGCGGCACTGCGGTTGACGCGCGTGCTGTCGGGCTCTCGCTTCGTGGGTGAGCTGTTGGAGCGGATCCCCGAGGCAGTCGCGTGGCTCGGCGACCTCGATGAGTTGCGGCCGCGGTCGCTCGAGGCCCTCGACGACGAGAAGCGGGCCGTGCTCGGACGCCACGGCTCAGCTGATGCCGCAGCGAACGTGTTCCGCGCCATCCGACGCCGCGAGGTGCTCCGGCTCGCGCTCTCGGCGATCCTCGACGTCTGCAGTCCCGAGGAGCTCGGCCACGGACTCTCGGATGTCGCGCAGAGCCACATCGCGGGACTGCTGGCCGCGATCCGAAGTGACGAAACCGACGTGATCGAGTTCGCCGTCATCGGCATGGGTCGCTTCGGCGGTCGCGAGCTGGGCATCGCGTCGGACGCCGACGTCATCTACGTCTACCGTCCCGTGGACGAGGGCACGGAGAAGGCCCAGGCACGCGCCCTTCGCATCGTTTCCGAGCTGAAGCGCCTGAGCGACGACACACGACTGCCGTTCGAACTCGACGCAGACCTCCGACCCGAGGGTCGGAACGGGCCGGTCGCCCGGTCGCTCGAGGCGTACCGCGCCTACTACGCCAGGTGGGCCCTCACGTGGGAGGCTCAGGCGTTGCTGCGGGCCCGGCCCGTCGCCGGAGACGAGTCCCTCGTGCGCGACTTCATGGAACTCGCCGACGCGGTGCGCTATCCCGATCAGATCTCGGAGCGGGACATCCGCGAGGTGAAGCGCATCAAGGCCCGCGTCGAGAACGAGCGGTTGCCGCAGGGCGCCGATCCGACGCGACATCTCAAACTCGGCCGGGGCTCGTTGTCGGATGTCGAATGGTTCGTGCAGCTCGTGCAGCTCGAGCACGGCGCCGCCGAGCCGGCGCTGCGCACGCCGTCCACGCTCGAGGCATTGGCGGCTGCCGTCGACCACGGGTACATCTCGGGAACGGATGCCGCGACGCTGCGCGCAGCGTGGGTGTTCGCGTCGCGCGCACGGTCGGCACTCACGCTGTGGCTCGACCGCACGACCGACGTGCTGCCGGTCGAGCGCTCCCAACTCGAGGGCGTCGCACGCATCATGGGATACCCGCCCGGATCGGCGACGCGCCTCGAAGACGACTATCTGCAGGTCACCAGGCGGGCGCGCACCGTGTTCGAGCGCGGCTTCTACGGCGTCGAGCCGCGTCGCGAGCCGACGACCAGCTGACGTCAGGCGAGAAGGAGGTCGAATCGTGGACACCGTCATCCTGCTTCCGGGCATCGTCCTGCCGGCGACGGAGGCGTACACCGGCCTCCTCCAGTCCTTGAGCGGAGCTGCCGATGCGATCGCCAAGGAGCTCGAGGTGTACGCCGGCGATGAGCCGCCACCCGGATACGGGCTCGAGACCGAGATCACCGGTGTCCTCGACGTGATCGATCGACGGGGGAACGATCGCGTCCATCTCGTCGGGTACTCCGCCGGCGGCGCGGTGGCCTTCGCGTTCACCACGCGGCATCCCGACCGTGTCTCGAGCCTCGCCCTGCTCGAGCCCGCCTGGCTCGGCAACGCGGGAATTGGGCCCGGTGAACGACGGGTGCGGGAGGCCTTCGCCCGTGCGGCCACCTTGCCACCTGATCAGATGCTCGCGGAGTTCACCCGCCTCCAGCTGGCGCCTGGCGTCGAACCACCCGCCCCACCCCCGGGACCGCCTCCCGCCTGGATGCGGAAGCGGCCCGGAGGCATTCGGGCGATCCTTCGTGCGTTCGACGAGGGGGATGCGGAACTGGACGTCCTCGGCGGCTCGGGAGTGCCGGTCTACTACGCCCTCGGCAGCCGGAGCAATCCCGAGTACTTCGGCGAGATGGCGGCGCGCTGCCGATCGGGGCTTCCCGACGTCACCGTCGAGGTGTTCGACGAACGTCACCACTTCGATCCACCGCACCGCGTGGAGCCCGACCGCCTCGCCAGGTCCCTGCGAGCGTGGTGGCGGTCGCACCCGCGCGGCTGAGATCGCGGGCGCGGGTCGCAAGGTCCCTGGAAGCTAGGGCTTGCGGTCGCGGGTTGCGCTCACGCTACTCGGCCGCGAGGCTGAACGCGAGGAATACTCGCCTCTCGTCCGGCACCGCGGAACTGGGTTACACGCCGTAGTACAGCTCGTACTCGAACGGGTGGGGGCGCTGCGCCAGGGGCTTCAGCTCCTTCTCGCGCTTGTAGTCGATCCAGGTCTCGATGAGCTCCTTGGTGAACACCCCGCCCTCGAGAAGGAAGTCGTGGTCGGCCTCGAGCGCATCGAGCACCGCGTCGAGCGAACCCGGCACCTGGGGGATCGACTTCGCTTCCTCGGGCGGAAGCTCGTAGAGGTCCTTGTCGATCGGCTCGTGCGGCTCGATGCGGTTCTTGATGCCGTCGATGCCGGCCATGAGCTGCGCGGCGAAGGCGAGGTAGGGGTTGCCCGAGGCATCCGGAGCACGGAACTCGATGCGCTTCGCCTTCGGGTTGTTTCCCGTGATCGGGATTCGGATCGCCGCCGAGCGGTTGCCGGCCGAGTAGACGAGATTCACCGGTGCCTCGAAGCCCGGCACGAGGCGGTGATACGAGTTCACCGTGGGGTTGGTGAAGGCGAGGATCGCCGGAGCGTGCTTCAGGATGCCGCCGATGTACCAGCGCGCGATGTCGCTGAGCCCGCCGTAGCCGGCCTCGTCGTAGAAGAGGGGCTTGCCCTCGTTCCAGAGCGACTGGTGTGTGTGCATGCCGGAGCCGTTGTCGCCGAACAGCGGCTTGGGCATGAACGTCGCCGTCTTGCCCCACTCGCTCGCCGTGTTCTTGACGATGTACTTGAACTTCAGGATGTCGTCGGCGGCGTGCACCATCGTGTCGAACTTGTAATTGATCTCGCCCTGCCCGGCGGTGCCGACCTCGTGATGCGAGCGCTCCACCTCGAGGCCCGCGTCCATGAGCTTCAAGACGATGTCATCGCGCAGGTCGGCGTGCTGGTCGACGGGGGAGACCGGGAAGTAGCCGCCCTTGAAGGCGGTCTTGTTCGCGAGGTTGCCGCCGTCCTCCTCACGGCCGGAGTTCCAGGCGCCTTCGCTGGAGTCGATCGCGTAGAAGCTCGCGTTCTGCTTCACCTCGTAGCGCACGTCGTCGAAGATGTAGAACTCGGCCTCGGGGGCGAAGTACGCGGTGTCGGCGATACCGGTGGAGGCGAGGTACTTCTCGGCCTTCTTGGCGACCTGGCGCGGGTCCTTGCCGTAGATCTCGCCATTGCGGGGGTTGTAGATGTCGAACACCATCACGAGCGTGCGCTCGGCGCGGAACGGGTCGACGTAGGCCGTGGCGACATCCGGAATGAGTTGCATGTCGGATTCGTGGATCGATGCGAACCCGCGGATCGACGAGCCGTCGAAGAGCTGGCCGACCGTGAAGAACTCCTCGTCGACAGTCGACGCCGGGATGTTGAAGTGCTGCTGCACACCCGGGAGGTCGGTGAAGCGGATGTCGAGGAACTTGACATCGGTCTCCTTGATGAACGAGAGCACTTCGGACGAATCACTGAACATGTAACGGAATCTCCAAGGGGGGCGGGATCGGACCGACGGGCGCGGCCGGCGGTTAGCACGCTAGCGAGCCGCGATTTCCCGGCCGTGACGCCAATGTTTCGGCCATGTTACGTGCAGTCCGCGTCGGTAGACTCGACGCGTGCCTGACGCGACTCCCGAAACCACCGGCGGCCTCCGACCCAACCGGTGGCCGGGGGATCGGCTCGGGTTGCCCGAGGCCGGGCAGGGTTCCGTGGGCCGTGTGGGGCGCCGCATCGCGGCACTCGTGATCGACTGGGCGGCAGCCATGCTCATCGCCATGCTCTTCGCACCGTACGACTCGTCGGTCTACTCATGGATCACGCTCGGCATCTTCGCGCTCATGCAGGTGCTCTTCATCCCGACGATCGGCGGCAGCATCGGCCATCGCCTGCTCGGGCTGCGGGTGGTGCCGATCACGGGCGGCTGGGTCGGCCCCTGGCGGCCCATCGTGCGCACGCTGCTGCTCGTCATCGTGATCCCAGCGCTCATCTGGGATGCCGACCAGCGGGGCTTCCACGACAAGGCGGCCGGCACCGTGCTCCTGCGCTCCTGAGGGCTCCTGCTGAGGTCAGCGCATCTTGCCCCGCTGCGGGCGAACCTTCAGCGGGTCGATGCCCTTCGGAATCGGCAGCGGTGTCTGCAGGGAGTTCAGGCGGTTCGACACGGCCAGCACCTCGGGCTTGGTGAGGGTGCGCTTCGTCTTGCGGAGCGTCGCCGGAAGGCGGTGCAGCTCGACGGAGCCCTCTTCGTGGCCCACCGTGATGAGCGTGATCGGAACGTTGGGAAGCACCCGGGCGACCTTGCGCTGCTCGTCGTTGAGCATGCGCTTCGTCCGCGTGGCCGGACCCTCGCTGATGAGGGCGACACCGCCACGCCCGACCGCGCGGTAGACGGCGTCTTGAGTCTTGCCGTTCACCGCGATGGGCATCTCGTTGCCGACCCAGCCGCCCCGCAGGCCGCTGCGGAGCACGGCCCCCACCGCGCCCGGCTGGCCGTCGATCTGCGAGTAGGCCGCCCGTTCAGCTCGGCGGCCGAGGATGACGAGCGCGACGAGGATGCCGGCGAGCACGCCCGCGATGACCCAGAGGGCGATCGTGAGGCCATTGCCATCGCCGAGCCACAGGGCGAGCCCCAGGCCGACGAGCACCGGAGCGAGGAAACCGAGGAGCATGAGCCACTGCGAGCTCGGGTCGTAGCGGCGAGTCATCTGGAAGACCTGCCACATCTGCTTGATGCGGCCGGGCTCCTTGGGGGAGGACGACTTGTCCTTGGTGCGTGCCATGGACTCAAGGATACCGGCGTGGCCACCCCGCCTCCGACCGCGTTCACCGAGGGCGGAGGCGGCGATCCGACTCGTCCTCGACAGGGCGCGCTTCCAATCGCAACTTCCACCGAGCACACGTCCGGGGGATGGCAATCCAGGTGGATTGGAAAGCTCCAACCATGACTTCCAGCCGGAATCGAGCACGCACTCCGCGCTCCGAGCCGGTCTCCCGCCCGCCGCTCGAGGGACGGCTCGCCGGCTACCGGCTCATCCGCAGGATCGCGACCGGCGATCGCGCCGACGTCTACCTCGCCGTCGCCGATGTCGATCCGGCAACCGGATCAGCGGACGGCGCATCGGCGCCCCCACAGCCGATCGTCGCGGTGCGAATCTACGGACCGGAGGCCGACGAGGCGAGCATCACGACCGAGGTCGAGGCGATGTCGACCGATGCCACGGGCACGCTCCCACGGCTCGTCGACGTCGCGACGCTCGCCGATGGGCGGTGCTGCATCATCGTGGAACGCATCGGCGGACCCTCGCTCTCCCGCCTCCTCGTCGAACGGACGATCGCTCCGGGCGAAGCGGTCACGATCCTCGCACCCATCATCGCGGCGGTCGCCGAGCTCGCCCGGCAGGGTTTCGCCCACGCACGGCTGGCCGCGAGCGACATCTTCCTCGACGACCGGGGCCGACCACGACTCATCGGGCTGGGTGAGCTCCGGCGCATGCCGCCGTCGGCAAAGGCAGCCGAGCGCGTCGTCCTGCACCGGGTGGCCCACGAGGCGCTCGCTGAGCTCGTCGAGCACGTGGCGGCATCCGTCAGCCCGGCGAACACGCTCGACGGCGTCATCGCGCTCCTTCGAGCTCGACTCGATGCGCGCCCCTTCGTCCCGTGCGAGATCGAGGTGGAGCGTGCGCTCTTCGCGGCGGCGCGACCTGAGCCGGTCGGCGGCATGAGCGCACGAGCCCTTGCGCCACGATTGCCGGCGCGGGTCACGGCACCCCACGACTTCGAGGCCGGTTCCCCGGCCGACACCGACCCTCAGCCATCCGTCGGTGCCGGCGGGCGGCGTGCTGGGCTCCGCCAGGTCCTCGCACTCGCCGAGTTGCCGAACGGGATCTCCGACAGGCTGGCGGATGCCGCTGATGCTGACCACGTCGCCGGGCTGCGTCGGCGAATGACCGGGTTCCTCCGCCGGCGAGGCCGCGCTGCCGCGGTCGGAACACTCCTCGGGGGCGGGGCACTCGTGCTCATGCTCACCCTCGTTCCGCCGGCCACGGCGGGCGTCGAACGGCTTCCCGGGGCCGACGCCGCACCCGCTGCAACTCCGTCCGGCGAGGCGTCGCAGCCGTCGGCGCCCGACACGTCTGGGCCGACCGCGGTGACGGAGTCGATCGAACCGACCGTCGAGGTACCCGATGATCCGGTCGTCGCCGCGCGTCGCCTTCTGGAGCAACGGGAGGTGTGCTTCGCGACCCTCGACATCACCTGCCTCCAGTCCGTGGTGCAGGCAGGGTCATCGATCGAGGCACGCGATCGCGCGTCGATCCAGGACGCCCGCGATGGATCAGTCGCGCTCGAGCCCGAGTTCGACCTCACGAGCATCGAGGTGGCAGCCGAGATGGGGGCGGCTGTACTCCTGCGGGTCCCTCGCACGGTGGCGGAACGCGAACCGGCCTCCCTCCTCGTGGTGAGGGGGGAGGCCGGATGGCGTCTGCGTGAGCTGTTCGACTAGATGCCGAGCTGCGACTCGAAGTCGCCCTCCTCGAGGCGCTCCTTGACCGCCGTGAGGAAGCGGGCGGCGTCGGCCCCGTCGATGATGCGGTGGTCGTACGAGAGGGCGAGGTACACCATCGAGCGGATGGCGATCGCGTCCTCTCCGTCCTGCTTGACGACGACCGGACGCTTCACGACGATGCCGGTGCCGAGGATCGCCGACTGCGGGAGGAAGACGACCGGAGTGTCGAACAGCGCTCCGCGCGAACCGGTGTTCGTGAGCGTGAACGTGCCGCCAGACAGTTCGTCTGGCTTCAGCTGGTTGTTGCGCGTGCGATCGGCGAGATCCGCGATCTGCGCCGCGAGGCCGGCGATGTCGAGTTCACCGGCGTCTCGGATCACGGGAGTCAGCAGCCCGCGCTCGGTGTCGACCGCGATGCTCAGGTTCTCGGATGCCGGATAGACGATGTCCTGCCCGTCGACGGTGGCGTTGATGATGGGGTAGGCGCGCAGCGCTTCGGCAGCGGCCATGGCGAAGAACGGCAGGAAGGAGAGCTTGTTGCCCGTCTTCTGGAGGAACGCGTCCTTCGTGCGTTCGCGCAGCCGTGCTACGCGGGTGACGTCGACCTCGACGACCGTGGTCAGCTGTGCGGTCGAGGTCATCGACACGACGGCCCGTTCGGCGACGACCTTGCGCAGGCGCGTCATCGGAACCGTCGTTCCTCGCAGGGGCGAGGTCTCGAGGGGCGTGCGGGCCGGCTTGGCCTCTGCTGCAGGTGCCGCAGGTGCGGCCTGAGCCGACAGCACATCCTGCTTGCGGATGCGACCGCCGACGCCGGTGCCGGTGACACTGGCCAGGTCGACTCCCTGCTCGTTGGCGAGCTTGCGGACGATCGGCGTGACGTAGCCGCTGGGGCCGGCGTGCGCTCCTGAGGGCGCCGCGGCGGCCCCCGCGGCCACGTCACCCCGATCGTCCGCCAACCCGCCAACGAGCAGGGAGTCGACCCGGCCCGTGTCACCCGCCCCCGCCGCGGCGGGCGCACCCCCCAGAAGGAGGGGCTGGCGGCCCCGGGCCCCCCCCCGGCGCCCCCAGCAGAGGCCACAGGCGCGGGCGCTGCTTCAGGCGCAGGCGCTGCCTGGGGTGCGGGTGCTGCTTCGGGAGCGGCGGCTGCTGCTTCGGCAGCGGGCGCTGCCGCCTCGGGCGCCGGAGCGGCTTCGGCCTGGGCGGCGCCGGTGCCGTCACCGATGGTGACGAGGGCCGTGCCGACCTCGACCGTCTCGTCCTCCTGGACGAGGATGGCCTCGACAACGCCGGCGATCGGCGATGGGATCTCGGTGTCGACCTTGTCGGTCGACACCTCGAGCAGCGGCTCGTCGACCTCCACACGGTCGCCGACGTTCTTCAGCCAGCGGGTGACCGTGCCCTCCGTGACACTCTCACCGAGTGCGGGGAGGCTGACGGATTCGCTCATTCGATTGTCTCCTTCACAGCGTCTGACGCTTTCTACCTTATTGCAGTCGTGTTCGAGGGCGCCGGGTCAGAGCGCGTGCAGCGGCTTGCCCGCGAGCTTCAGGAACGCCTCGCCGAGCGCCTCGTTCTGCGTGGGGTGCGCGTGGATGAACGGCGCGATGTCCTCGGGGTAGGCCTCCCAGTTCACCGCGAGCTGCGCCTCGCCGATGAGCTCGCCGACGCGAGCACCGATCATGTGGACGCCGACGACGGGCCCGTCGTTCACACGCACGACCTTGATGGATCCGCTGGTCTCGAGGATGTGGCTCTTGCCGTTGCCCGCCAGGTTGTAGTCGTACGCCAAGACCTGGTCGGCGCCGTACTTCTCCGCGGCGCGCGCCTCGGTGTAACCGATCGATGCGATCTCGGGGTCGCAGTAGGTGACCTTCGGGATGTTGACGTCGTCGACCACGATCGGGTTGAGGCCCGCGATCTCCTCGGCGACGAAGATGCCCTGCTGGAACCCGCGATGCGCGAGCTGCAGACCCGGCACGATGTCACCGACCGCGTAGATTCCGGGAACGTTCGTGGCGAGGCGTTCGTCGGTGATCACGAAGCCGCGGTCGACGGTGACACCCGCCTCCTCGTACCCGAGACCCTGTGTCGCCGGGCCGCGCCCGACCGCGACGAGCAGCAAGTCGGCTTCGACGGTCTCGCCGCTCTCGAGCGTCACCACGACACCCTCGTCGTTCTGCGTCACGCCCTGGAAACGCACGCCGAGCTTGTACTCGATACCGCGCTTGCGGAACGCGCGCTCGAGCTGCTTCGACACCGACTCCTCTTCGTTGGGAACGAGGTGGGGGAGCGCCTCGATGATCGTGACGTCGGCGCCGAAGGACTTCCACACGCTCGCGAACTCGACCCCGATGACGCCGCCGCCGAGGACGGCGACCTTGTTCGGCACGAAGTCGAGCTCCAGCGCCTGCTCACTGGTGATGACGCGACCGCCGATCTCGAGACCCGGAAGCGAGCGGGAGTACGAGCCCGTTGCGAGGATGACGTTCTTGCCGACCAGGCGGTCGTCGCCGACCTGCACGGCATTCGGGGCGACCAGTCGCCCCTCGCCTTCGATGACCGTGATGCCGCGCGCCTTGACCAGGCCCTGCAGCCCCTTGAACTTGCTTGCGACGATGCTCTCGCGGTACGCGGTGACGCCGGCGACGTCGATGCCCTCGAACGCCGAGCGAACGCCGAACTTCGACGACTCACGGGACTGGTCGGCGACCTCGGCGGCGTGCAGCAGCGCCTTGGTGGGGATGCACCCGCGGTGCAGGCACGTACCGCCCAGTTTGTCCTTCTCGACCAACCCGACGGTGAAACCGAGCTGGACGGCACGCAGCGCTGCCGCGTACCCCCCGCTACCGCCACCGAGGATGACAATGTCAAAGTTCTGCTCGGACAACCGGGATCTCCCTCGCGCAAGGTCTGCGTCACGGACTGCCCGCGTCGTGGCTGGGCAGGGTGCACGGGCGCCGTTCGCGCCCATATGACCTTACTACCCCGCTGCGAGGTCCTCGCCCAGCCGCACGAGCGTGCGTCCCGCCACGCCGGTGCCCCCTGAGCCGGTGAAACCCCATGCTGCGCCGCTGTTGTTCGCGGGGCCCGCCACGTCGAGGTGCGCCCACGGAATCCGCTCATCCGAGTCCGGCCGGGTGCCGATGAACTCCTGCAGGAAGACGCCGGCGAGGAGCATGCCGGGCACGGTCACCCCCAGCTTCGTGTTGGCGAGGTCCGCGACATCCGACTTCAACAGGCTGCGCAGCTCCTGGGGGAGCGGCATCGGCCAGACCGCCTCGTCGACGGCGTCGGCGGCGGCACGGACACGCGCGACCAGGCTTTCGTCGCCCATCAGGCCCGCGATCCGGTGTCCGAGGGCGACGACCTGGGCGCCCGTCAGCGTCGCGACGTCGACGATGGCGTCGGGCTGTTCATCACTCGCCGCGGCGAGCGCGTCGGCCATCACGAGCCGCCCCTCGGCGTCGGTGTTCAGCACCTCGACGGTGGTTCCGCCGTGGATCCGGAGCACATCGTTGGGACGGACGGCCCGGCCGGAGGGCATGTTCTCGGCAAGGCACAGCCAGCCGGTGACGCGGACCGGCACCGCCAGTTCGGCGAGCGCCAGCATCGACGCGAGCACCGCGGCGGCGCCGGCCATGTCGGTCTTCATGCCGACCATCGACGCGAACGGCTTCAGCGAGAGGCCGCCGGAGTCGAACGTGATGCCCTTGCCGACGAGCGCGAGATGAGTGGATGCCCCGGCTGGCGCATACTCCAACCGGACGAGCCGCGGCCCGCGGCTCGAACCCCGCCCGACGGCGAGGATGCCGCCGAAGCCGTCGGCCTCGAGCGCCTCCTCGTCCCAGACCCTGGACGCCAGGCCCGCGGCATCCGCCAGCTCCACAGCGATCTCGGCGAACCGCTCGGGGAACAGGTCGAGCGGGGGAGTGTTGACGAGGTCCCTGGTGCGAGCGACGGCGTCGGCGATGGAACGGATCCGATCGAGCCCGACCTGGTGCCCGGTGTGCATCGTGATGCTCGTGACCGGCGACTTCGCGTCGGAGCGGTAGTCGGCGAAGGAGTAGGCGCCGAGGGCCGCACCCTCGAGGAGCGCCTCCGCGCTCTCGCCGTCGTCCGCCGGAACCGCGATCGCGAGCGACTCGGCGCCCGCGAGTTGGCGCGTCGCGCTTCCGGCCGCAAGACGCAGGCTCGCGGCATCCGCCCGCTCGCCGACGCCGATCACGGCGACCAGGGCGGGCCCTCCGTGAAGAGAGGGAAGGCGGGTGAGCTCGTCGGCCGCGCCCTTCGCGCCGAGCGTCGCGAGCAGGGGAGCGACCCACTCGTACCCGTCCGCGGCCAGGAGCGCGGGCCCCTCGGAGCCGCTTCGAGCAGCGAGTAGCACGACGTCGGCGTCGGACTCGGTGGCGGGGGAAGGGGAGGTTGCAAGGTCGGGGACGGTCATGCAGCCGATGGTACGTGTTCGCTGTGGGCATCATCGGCGCGCCGGGTCAACCGCCGGACCCGTCCGAGGCCTCAGTAGGCTGGATACATGCGCGATCCCCGATCCCTCTTCGAGGTGAACCCCGACGTCCAGGTGCCGCCGGGGCTTCCGCTCGTCGCGGGCGTGACGGGTTTCGTCGACGCCGGTTCGGCAGTGTCGCAGACGACGGAGTACCTGCTGTCGACGCTCGACACCACCGTGGTCGCCACGTTCGACGCCGACGAACTGCTCGACTACCGCGCACGTCGGCCGATCATGCTCTTCCAGGGCGATCACCTCACCGACTACCGACCGCCCCGCCTCAGCCTCGACCTCGCGCGCGACGAGATCGGTCAGCAGTTCCTCATGCTGACGGGGTACGAGCCCGACTTCCAGTGGGAGCGATTCGTCGCTGCGGTCCTCGGGCTCATCGAAGACCTGGGTGTGACGTCGACGACGTGGGTCAACTCCATCCCGATGCCGGTGCCGCACACGCGGCCCATCGGGGTGACCGTGAGCGGCAATCGCACCGACCTCATCGACGCGATGTCGATCTGGCGACCGACCACCCAGGTTCCGTCGAACGCCATGCACCTCGTCGAGTACCGGCTGCAGGAACTCGGACACCCGACCACCGGGTTCGTGCTGCTGGTTCCCCACTACCTCTCCGACGCCGAGTACCCGGCCGCCGCAGTGGCGGCGCTCGAGGCGATCAGCGCGGCGACCGGGCTCATCTTCCCCACCGATGTGCTGCGCGAGCAGGGCCGCGAGTTCGTCGCCCGCATCGATGAGCAGGTCGGGGAGAACGGCGAGCTCGCCAAGCTCGTCGGCACCCTCGAAGAGCGACACGACTCCTACATGGAGGGCACGACGCTGCGATCGCCCCTCATCGACGAAGACGGCGAGCTGCCGACGGCCGACGAGATCGCTGCCGAGCTCGAGAAGTTCCTGGCCTATCGGCGGACTCGCGACGACGACACGCCACTCGGCGGCTGAGCCGACGCACTCGGTCGCACCGATACCGTCCCCTTCGCCCGGAACGCGGGAATGCCCATGTCGTGCCGTGCGTTGTCCATGACTGGGGCAGATGAACGGGCGGTAGGTGCACCGGTCGGTGGCGTGCGTGACTGTATAATGGGAGACGGACCCGTTCTGGTCCGCTGGTGCGATGTGATCGCGCCGAAGACGCGGACTTGACATGGGTCCTCATAGTGTCCGAAAACAACCGGACCGAGCGCACCAGCCACCGCCTGACAGGGCACATGCCGCGCGACGGTAGGAGAGGTTTCAAACGAATGGCAACGACGAAGGCTGCGGCCTCGGCGAAGAGCGAGGCGCAGAAGCCTGCCGCGAAGCGCGCGACGACCGCGAAGTCGACCGCCGCGAAGACGACGAAGGCGACGGCCGAGCAGGCCGACACGGCTGTGAAGACGGCGACCGCGAAGACGAAGAGCTCAGCGCCGGCGGCCAAGGGCGCGAAGGCGAACGGCACGAAGACGGCGGCCAAGGCCGCGGGCACGGCCAAGGGCAAGTCCGGCTCGAAGGGCGCTGCCGCGAAGGGCGCCGCGACGCCCGCATCGAAGACGCCGCGCACGAGCACGGCGAAGTCCGCGGCGAAGCCGCGTGGCACGGCCAAGACGGGCGCAGAGGGCGATGACGACATCGAGCCCCAGGAGCTCGATGACGCCGAGATCGACGTCGACGTCGATGTGGATGCCGATGTGGACGCGGAGGTCGATGCCGAAGCCGGGGCCGACACCGAGGCCGATGCAGCCGACACCACCGACGAGCCGGCCGCCGAGCCGGCCGCCGCAGATGCGGCATCCGACACCGACGACGACGAGGCCAAGCCTGCCGAGACCGTCGAGCCGCACCCGACCGGCGCGCTCGTGCTGCGCGCGGTCGACGACGAGGACGAAGTGCCGGTCTACTCGACCGCCATCACCGGTGCCACCGCAGACCCCGTCAAGGATTACCTGAAGCAGATCGGAAAGGTCGCACTGCTGAACGCGGCCGAAGAGGTCGAGCTGGCGATGCGCATCGAGGCCGGCCTCTTCGCCGAGGAGAAGCTTTCGCACATGACCGACGCCGAGAAGCGGTCGCAGCTCGGTCGCGAGCTGCAGTGGGTCGCGAAGGACGGGCAGCGTGCCAAGAGCCACCTGCTCGGCGCGAACCTGCGCCTCGTGGTCTCCCTCGCGAAGCGCTACACGGGTCGCGGCATGCAGTTCCTCGACCTCATCCAAGAGGGGAACCTCGGCCTCATCCGCGCGGTGGAGAAGTTCGACTACACCAAGGGCTTCAAGTTCTCGACCTACGCGACGTGGTGGATCCGTCAGGCGATCACGCGAGCGATGGCCGACCAGGCCCGCACGATCCGCATCCCGGTGCACATGGTCGAGGTCATCAACAAGCTCGCGCGCGTGCAGCGGCAGATGCTGCAGGATCTGGGCCGCGAGCCCACTCCCGAGGAGCTCAGCCGCGAGCTCGACATGACCCCCGAGAAGGTCATCGAGGTGCAGAAGTACGGTCGCGAGCCGATCTCGCTGCACACGCCGCTCGGCGAAGACGGTGACAGCGAGTTCGGCGACCTGATCGAAGACACCGAGGCGGTCGTTCCGGCCGACGCGGTCGGCTTCACGATGCTGCAGAAGCAGCTCGAGTCGCTCCTCGATTCGCTGAGCGAACGCGAGGCAGGGGTCATCCGCATGCGGTTCGGATTGGGCGACGGCATGCCGAAGACGCTCGACCAGATCGGCGACACGTTCGGCGTGACTCGCGAGCGGATCCGGCAGATCGAGTCCAAGACGATGGCGAAGCTGCGCCACCCGTCGCGCTCGCAGTCGCTCCGCGACTACCTCGAGTAGGCCGACCGTGCGCTACGCGCCGGCGATCCTCGTCGGCAGGCTCGTCCGATTCGCCGCCCGGCTGCGCAAGCCCGGCGGCGGATCGGCGGTTCCGGGCCTCATCGTGAACACGATCGCACCCGGGTACCTCAAGCGAACCCTCTCCGGATTCCCGCAGGGGCTCGTCGTGGTGTCGGGTTCGAGCGGCAAGTCCACGACCACGAAGATGCTGGTCGCCATTCTCCGCGCGCACGGCATCGACGTGTTCACGAATCCGTCGACCGCGAACATCAGCCAGGGGCTCACGTCGGCGCTGCTCGAACGCGCCGACTGGCGCGGTCGCGTACCCGGCGACGTCGCGGTGCTCGAGATGGACGAGGGGCATGGCGCCGTGGTCATGCAGGGCGTCGATGCGCGCGTCGTGACCCTCATGAACGTTATGGTCGACCAGATCGATCGTTTCCACGACTCCGAGATGGTGGCGGGCATGCTCGCCCGCATCGCAGAGCGCGCCCACGAGGCCGTCGTCGTGAACGCCGACGATGCGTACCTCGAGCGGATCTCGGGCAGGATGTCACCGGATGTCGCGGTGCGGCGTTTCGGCGTGTCCGAGGCCGTGCTCGAGGCTGCGCCGCGGGGGCTGGGCTACACCGAGACCACCTCGGCCCGGCTCGCGGCAGGCGAGGGCGTGCGCGTCGAGTCGGTCGACGGCGTCACCGCGGTCCTCGCCGACGGCGAGACATCCGTCGCCATCAGGCTCCCGGCTAGGGGCACGCACTACGCCGTCGATGCCGCCGCAGCGTATGCGACAGCGCGGGCCGTGCTCGGCGACGCGTTCGTCGCCACGACGGCCGCCGACGCGCTGAGCGAGATCCCGGCCGTGTTCGGGCGCGGCGAGCGTGTGCGGGTCCGGGGGCAGGACGTGGAGTTCGTGCTCGTGCAGAACCCGGCCAGCTACCAGCTGAACGTCGACAGCATCGATCCCGACACCGAGCAGATCCTCTTCGCGATGGGCTCGGACGTGCGCGACCCCTCCTATTTCTGGCCGACGGATGCCTCGGCTCTCGGCCGTGTGGCCATCGTCAGCGGATCCAAGGCGCACGAGGCGGCATTGATGCTGGCCTACGACGGAGTCGAGATCGACCGCGTCGAGCCCGATCTGCCTCGAGCCCTCGACGATTTCCTCAGTTCGCCACCGCCCACGGCCGGGGTGAAGACGATCGTGTTCACCGCCGACTCGATGCGGCGCACACGCAGCCACCTCGGATTGACGGGAGCGGAATGAGCGGCGTCACCCTCACCATCGTGTCGCTCCTGCCCAGGCTGCAGAACACGAACGGAGACGCCCAGAATGCGGCCGTGCTCGCCGCTCGGGCCACCTGGGCGGGGCTCGACGCCCGCGTCGTCGACGTCGATCGGCGCGATGCGCTGCCCGAGCGGGTCGACGCCATCGTGCTGGGCTCGGGCAGCGACTCCTCACTCGAGGCGACGCGTGGAACGCTGCTCACGATGCACGACGAGCTGCGCACGTGGGGCACCGAGGGCGTGCCCATCCTCGCGGTGGGCACCGGGTGGGAGCTGCTCAGTTGGGGCATCGAGCTCGCCGACGGTTCGGCGGTGGAAGGACTCGGGGTCCTCCCAGGACGTGCGGTGCCACGCGCTGACCGGGTGACCGGCGACCTCGTCGTCTCCTCACCGCGGTTCGGCACGCTGGTCGGCTTCGAGAACCACGCCCGCGACTACGTCGGCGCCGAGGGGTCACCGCTCGGGCGCGTGCGGGCGGGCAGCGGCAACGGCCGTGACGCCGGTCAGGAGGGTGTCGTGATGGGATCGGTCATCGGCACGCACCTGCACGGGCCGGTCCTCGCGAAGAATCCCTCCTTCGCAGACGCGCTGCTCGGCATCGCGTCGGAGCGCGCCCGACTCGAGTATCGGCCGGGGGAGCGCACAGCGATCGTCGACGGCTATGCCGCCGCGGCCCGCGAGGCGCAGCTCAGCGCGGCGGGGGTTGCGCTCTCCGCGTCCGGCCCTCGCGCCTGATCGCACGGACGGCATCGAGTCAGACCGGCGCCCGCGTCTCCGGCGATCGCGTGAGCTCGACATCCCGCGCCTCTGCTGGAAACCACGAACGCCCCGGGGATCCCGGGGCGTTCGATGAAGGTCGAGGATCTAGTCTCGGCCGTCGGACAGCAGACGGCTGGACTCGTCGTGCCAGCTGTGCGCGATCTCGGAGAGCTTCTCCTGGTGCTTGCGGCCGTGGTGCGCGCAGAACAGCAGTTCGCCGCTCGCGACGACCACGCGGATGTAGGCCTGTGCACCGCAGGCGTCGCACCGGTCGAGGGCGGTGAGCTCGTACGGGGTGTCGAGTTCGACCGCACCGGCTGTGTCGGTGTACTGGGTCATGGCTCCTCCTCCTGGCTCACGTCCCGAATTCCGTTCATCAATCAAAACACGGGTCCGATGGCCCGCCTTCCGTTCCGCCGGGCATTTCGCTGTCCGCGTAGCGCCTGGCGTGCGAGGTCGGTCGGCGTCAGTAGGCTTGACCGACGTGAGCTCCGACTATTCCGCCCGCCATCTCTCCGTGCTCGAGGGCCTCGAAGCGGTTCGCAAGCGTCCCGGCATGTACATCGGCTCGACCGATTCGCGCGGCCTCATGCACTGCCTCTGGGAGATCATCGACAACTCCGTCGATGAGGCGCTCGCGGGCCACGGCAACGAGATCGGCGTGGTACTCCACCCCGACGGCAGCGTCGAGGTGCGTGACCGCGCCCGCGGCATTCCCGTCGACGCCGAGCCCAAGACCGGGCTGTCGGGCGTCGAGGTCGTGTTCACGAAGCTCCATGCCGGCGGCAAGTTCGGCACCGGCTCGTATTCGGCGTCGGGCGGTCTGCACGGAGTCGGGGCATCCGTCGTCAACGCCCTCTCCGAGCGACTCGACGTCGAGGTCGACCGCAACGGCAAGACGTGGGCGATGTCCTTCCACCGCGGGGAGCCCGGCGTGTTCGATGACCGGGGTGCGCCATCTCCCGACGCCCCCTTCACGCCGTTCGAGGTTCGGAGCGAGCTTCGTGTCGTCGGCAAGGTTGCGAAGGGGGTCACCGGCACCCGCATCCGCTACTGGGCCGATCGACAGATCTTCACGAGGGGCGCGGAGTTCCAGGTCGACGAGCTGCTCGCGCGGGCACGCCAGACGGCGTACCTCGTGCCGGGCCTCGCGATCGACGTCACCGATGAGCGCGGCGCCGAGCCGCACACCACGTCGTTCCAGTTCGATGGCGGCATCTCGGAGTTCGTCGAACACCTCGCGGTGGATGCCCCGCTCACCGACGTGTGGCGCATCACGGGTTCCGGCGGTTTCACCGAGACGGTGCCGGTGCTGTCCGAGGCCGGCGCGATGATTCCGACCGAGCTGCATCGCGAGTGCCACGTCGACATCGCGCTCCGGTGGGGCACGGGCTACGAGACGGTGGTCAAGTCGTTCGTGAACATCATCGCGACACCGAAGGGCGGCACGCACCTCGCCGGGTTCGATCAGGGTCTCCTGCGATTCATGCGCCAGCAGGTGGAGCAGAACGCCCGACGGCTGAAGGCCGGCAACGACAAGCTCGAGAAAGACGACGTGCTCGCGGGTCTGACCGCCGTGATCACCGTTCGCCTGCCCGAACCGCAGTTCGAGGGCCAGACGAAAGAGGTGCTCGGCACGCCGGCCGTGCGGGCGATCGTGGCCAACGTGCTCACCAAGGAGCTCGCGGCGCGATTCGCATCGTCGAAGCGTGACGACAAGGCGCAGTCGGCGTTGCTGCTCGACAAGGTCGTCGCCGAGATGAAGTCGCGCATCTCGGCCCGCGCCCACAAAGAGACGCAGCGCCGCAAGAACGCCCTCGAGAACTCCTCGCTCCCGGCGAAGCTCGTCGACTGCCGCTCGAACGACGTGGCTCACAGTGAGCTGTTCATCGTCGAGGGCGACTCGGCGCTCGGCACGGCCAAGCTGGCTCGCGACAGCGAGCATCAGGCCCTCCTGCCCATTCGCGGCAAGATCCTCAACGTGCAGAAGGCGAGCGTCGCCGACATGCTCGGCAACGCGGAATGCGCATCGATCATCCAGGTCATCGGCGCGGGCTCGGGGCGAAGCTTCGACCTGTCTGCGGCTCGGTACGGCAAGGTCATCATCATGTCCGATGCCGACGTCGACGGCGCGCATATCCGCACGCTGCTGCTGACCCTCTTCTTCCGCTACATGCGGCCGATGATCGAAGAAGGGCGCGTCTTCGCCGCGGTGCCGCCCCTGCATCGCGTGGTCGTCATGAATTCCGGCTCGAAGCCGAACGAGACCATCTACACCTATTCCGAGGCCGAGCTGCAGGGGGTGCTTGCCACGCTGAAGAAGCAGGGCCGGCGCTACCAGGACCCGATCCAGCGCTACAAGGGCCTCGGCGAGATGGATGCCGACCAGCTGGCGACGACGACGATGGATCGTCGTCACCGCACGCTGCGCCGGGTGGGCATCGGCGACGCCGAGGCGGCAGGCCGCGTGTTCGAGCTGCTCATGGGCAACGAGGTCGCGCCGCGCAAGGAATTCATCATCGACGGCTCGGATGCCTTGGAGCGCGAGCGCATCGACGCCTGACGGGGGTTGCGCGGGCTCAGCCGATGCGGGTGCCCACGGCTGCGACGACGGCCTCGAGCGACTGCCCGGATGCGTCGCGCTTCGCGCCGCCGTCTGGCAGCTGGCGCACCGATCCGTCGGAGCCGACCGCATGGGCGGGGGAGGGACCGACCCAGGCGAGGTGCAGGGCGTCTTCGCCCTTCAGGAACCGCTGCGCTCGCACCCCGCCGGTGGCGCGTCCCTTCGGGGGGAACTCGGAGAACGCGCTCACCTTGGCACTGCCGGGGTCGGTGCCGAGCAGCGTCTCGCTGCTCGTCGCGACGGTGACCACGACGGCCTCGGCCGCGGCAGCAGCCGGCACACTCGTGAAGTGGATGGCGTGTGCACCCGGTGAGAGCTTGATGCCGGCCATGCCGCCGGCGGGGAAGCCCTGCGGTCGCACCGACGCCGCCGGGAACCGGAGGAGCTGGGCATCGGATGCCACGAACACGAGTTCATCGCTCTCGTCACCCTGCACGGCACCGACGACCTCGTCGCCCGCCCTCAGGCCGATGACCTCGAACTCGGGCTTCGCGGGATACGCGCCCGCGACCACGCGCTTCACGACGCCCAGCTTCGTGCCGAGGGCGATCGATCGATCGCCGTTGAGCGAGACGAGCGCCAGCACCTTCTCGTCGCGGTTGGGCAGGGCGAGGTAGTCGCCGATGCGCACGCCGGCACCCAGTTGCACCGACGTGGGCGGGAGCATGGGCAGATCGACGGGAGTGAACCGGATCAGGCGTCCGAGGCTCGTCACCGCCCCGATCTCGGCGCGGCTCGTGGTGTCGAGCGTCGAACGGATGGCGTCGTGCTTGCTGCGGCGCGCGGGAGGCGTGATCGTCGGCGGACCGTCGGGCCCGTCGGGCAGGTCGACGCGGGCGATGCGACCGGTGGCGCTGAGCAGCACGCGGCACGGGACATCCGCCACCTCGAGGGCGGCCGCGGCATGCTTGGCCGTCGCGCCGGCGATGGACGGCCGGGCGTCGGTGAGGAGGGTGCGTCGCGGGGTGCCGTAGCGCTCGGCGACCTCGGCGAGCTCGGTGGACACGAGCTGCTCGATGCGGTGCCGGCTCGCCAGGATGGCCTCGAGCTCCTCGATCTCGGCCCGGAGCCTGTCGCGCTCGGCCTCGAGCTCGAGTCGCGAGAACTTCGTGAGGCGCCGCAACTGCAGCTCGAGGATGTATTCGGCCTGCAGGCGGCTGAGGTCGAAGACGTCGATGAGTCGAGTGCGCGCGGCTGCCGCATCGTCGCTCGTGCGGATGACCTGGATGACCTCGTCGATGTCGAGGATCGCGATGAGCAGACCCTCGACGAGGTGCAGGCGCTCGTTGCGGCGCGCAAGCCGGTACCGCGACCGGCGCGTGACGACCTCGATGCGGTGCGCGACGTACACCTGCAGCAGTTCGCGCAGCCCGAGCGTCTGCGGGCCCCCGTCGACGAGCGCGACGTTGTTGATGTTGAAGGAGTCTTCGAGGGGCGTCAGGCGGTACAGCTGCTCGAGCACGGCGTCGGGGCTGAAGCCCGTCTTGATGCCGATGACGAGCCGCAGGCCGTTCGTGCGATCGGTGAGGTCGGTGACATCCGAGATGCCGTTGATCTTCTTGGCGGTGACGCCGTCTTTGATCTTCTCGATGACCTTCTCGGGACCGACGAGGTAGGGCAGTTCGGTGACGACGAGGCCCGTCTTTCGTGCGGTGATGTTCTCGATTCGCACCTTCGCCCGCGTCTTGAAGGCGCCCCGACCGGTCGCGTACGCGTCTTTGATGCCGGAGAGGCCGACGATGGTGCCGCCGCTGGGGAGGTCGGGGCCGGGCACGAACTCCATCAACTCGTCGAGCGTGGCGTTCGGATGGGCGATGAGGTGTCGCGCCGCCGCAACCACCTCGATGAGGTTGTGCGGCGCCATGTTCGTCGCCATTCCGACCGCGATGCCGCTCGCGCCGTTGACGAGGAGGTTGGGGTAGGCCGACGGCAGCACCTCGGGCTGGGTGAGCTGGTTGTCGTAGTTCGGTACGAAGTCGACGACGTCTTCGTCGAGCCCCTCGGTCATCGCCAGGGCGGGCGCGGCGAGGCGCGCCTCGGTGTACCGCGGGGCTGCGGGGCCGTCGTCGAGCGACCCGAAGTTGCCATGCCCGTCGATCAGCGGCACCCGCAGGGTGAACGGCTGCGCCATGCGCACGAGGGCATCGTAGATCGCCGTGTCACCGTGGGGATGCAGCTTTCCCATGACCTCGCCGACGACGCGCGCCGACTTGACGTGCCCCCGATCGGGTCGCAGGCCCATCTCGGTCATCTGGTAGAGGATGCGTCGCTGCACCGGCTTCAGGCCGTCGCGTGCGTCGGGGAGCGCGCGCGAGTAGATCACCGAGTAGGCGTACTCGAGGAACGAGCCCTGCATCTCGGTGGCGACGTCGACGTCTTCGATGCGTTCGGCGACCGACTCGTCGGTGGGCGGGTTCTTGGCTCGGGTCATCCGTGTTCTCTGGTGCGGGCGTGCGACGCACGCGGGGCAACGGGGGCGCGCCCGGCCTGTGCCAGACTGGGCGCGATGCCTGCAATGCTACCGGTGCCCACCCACAGCGCTCCGCGGCTTGCCGGGGTGCTCCGCAGTTCGATCGCAAGCCTCCGGGGCGAGGCCAACGAGTTCGAACTGCCCGCGGCATCCGGTGTGGTGGTCGTCCTCGTCGACGGCCTCGGCGCGGCCAACATCCAGGCGCGCGCGGGTCACGCCCGATTCCTGGCATCGCGGATGGCGCGGCGCGACGTGATCCGCACGGTGGTGCCCTCGACCACGGCGGCCGCCATCGCGAGTTTCACGACGGGCCGGATGCCGGGCGAGCACGGCCTCGTCGGGTACCGGTCCCTCGATGCGGAACACGATCGTGTCGTGAACCAGCTGAACGGCTGGGACGACGGCATGCTGCCCGAGACGTGGCAGCGCGCAGAGACGCTGTTCGACGCGGCGCGGCCCTCGGGGGTTCCGAGCTACGCGATCGGTGCCGCGCGCTATGCGAACTCGGGGTTCACCCGTGCGGTGCTCCGGGGCGCCGAGTATCGGGCCGGCGCCTCGATCGCCGACCGATTCACCGCCGCGCGCGACGTGCTCGATGAGGCATCCCCTGCGCTCATCTACCTCTACGTGCCCGAGCTCGACCAAGCGGCGCACGCCCACGGCTGGGAGTCCGACCGCTGGCTCACCATCCTCGAGCATCTCGACGCCGAACTCGCGGCATTCGAGCGTCGGATGCCGCGGGGCACGGGCCTGCTGGTCACCGCCGACCACGGGGTGATCGACATCCCCGCGCACCGCCACGTGTTCATCGACGACCGGCCCGAGCTGCTCGAGGGCATTCGCCACGTCGGAGGCGAGCCGCGCTTCCTCTCGCTGTACTTGGAACCCGGCCTCGACGAGGCGGTACGCGCAGCCCTGGTCGACCGCTGGCGGGCGGCCGAGGGCCACCGCGCCTGGGTGCTCGGTCGCGACGAGGCGATCGAGGCCGGCGTCTACGGCCACGTGGCCGAGGAGGTGCGGCCGCGGATCGGCGACATCCTCGTCGCCGCTCGATCGGCGATCGTGTACTACGACCGCCGCGAGGCGAACCGGCAGGCGGAGACGATGATCGGGCAGCACGGGTCGCTGAGCGACGAGGAGACCCGGGTTCCGCTCATCCGCGGCGGGGTGTACGCGCGAACCTGACGATCAGGACGGATACTGCCCGCGCTTGACCTGTGGCTTCGGCAGGCGCAGCGGACGCAGCTGGAGGGCTCGCATGGCCGCGTACCAGCGGACTCGCTCCACCTTGTCTTCGCCGAACTTGGCCTTCAGCTTCCGGGTGAGCACGAAGCCGAGGATGACGACGTCGAGCACGGCGACGGCGAAGAAGGCCCAGAGGGCCAGGATGCCGACGGTCTGCACCTCGGGGCTCGGCACGAGGGTCAGGAGGATCACGGCGAACATCACCGGGATCAGCACCTCGCCGATGCTGAAGCGGGCGTCGATGTAGTCCCGAACGTACTTCTTCTGCGGGCCGCGGTCACGTGCCGGCAGGTAGCGCTCATCGCCCGCCGCCATGCCGATGCGCGCACGCTCGCGCGCCTCGGCTTGCTTCGCCCTCGCCTGCTTGGCCGCCTCCTTGCGGTCGTTCGGGACGAGCGGTCGCTTGCGTGCGGCCTCACGCTCGGCTCGGGTCGGCGTGGGTGCGCCCTTGCCGACTCTGGGGGTCTGTGCTGGGTTCTCGGCGCCCGCCTCGGGCGCGGGGGAATTGGTGGGATGCTTGGCCACGGGGTCCTCGAATCGGTTCCCCTTAAGATTACCGGCATGACTCGACCCCCTCTCACCGAACCCGTCGCCGGAGCCGCCCCTGCCATCGCCGGAGCCGTCCGCGACGCGGTCGATGCCGGATTCCCCGCGGCCGTGGCCGACCTGGCTCGGCTCGTCCGCATCCCGTCCGTCTCCTGGCCGGCGTTCGATCCGGCCCACGTCGCCGAGAGCGCGGAGGCGGTCGCCGAGCTGCTCCGCGGCACGGGGGTGTTCGAACTGGTCGAGATCCGCAGCGCGGCGGTGGAGGACGGGTCCGAGCAGGGTCAGCCCGCGGTCGTCGCCCATCGTCCTGCCCGGAACGGGCGGCCCACCGTGCTGCTCTACGCCCACCACGACGTGCAGCCGCCCGGCAAGGCCGAGGACTGGGACACCCCGCCCTTCGAGCCGACGCAGCGGGGCGACCGCCTGCACGGACGCGGGGCGGCCGACGACAAGGCCGGCGTGATGGCCCACGTCGGAGCCGTGCGGGCTCTCGCCGAGGCGGCCGGCGACTTCGACCTCGGAATCGCGGTGTTCATCGAGGGCGAGGAGGAGTGGGCGTCGCGGTCCTTCGCGAACTTCCTCCACGAGAACCGCGACCTGCTCCAGTCCGACGCCATCATCGTGGCCGACTCCGGCAACTGGGACCTCGAGACGCCGGCGATCACGGTCGCTCTGCGGGGTGCCGTCGCCTTCAACCTCCGGATCGACACGCTGGCGCACGCCTCCCACTCCGGGATGTACGGCGGCGCGGTGCCCGACGCCATGCTCGTGGCGATCCGCCTCCTGGACACGCTCTGGGCCCCCGACGGCTCGGTCGCCGTCGACGGACTCCGTCACGCCGACCTCGACACGCCGCCGTACGACGAGGCGAAGCTCCGAGCCGAAACGGGGCTGCTCGACGGGGTGGCGCCCATCGGTCACGGCACGATCCTGTCCCGTATCTGGGCGCAGCCGGCCATCACGGTCACCGGGATCGACGCACCGGATGTCGCGAACGCGTCGAACACCTTGATCCCGGGTGTCCGCGTCCGAGTGAGCGCGCGAATCGCGCCCGGTCAGGACGCCGACGAGGCCTTCGCGGCCATCCGTGCGCACTTGGAGGAGAACACGCCGTTCGGGGCCCGTCTCCAGTTCACCGACATCGACACGGGTCAGCCGTTCCTCGTCGACACGAACGGATGGGCGGTCGCCGAGACCCGCGCGGCCATGGCGGAGGGCTGGGGGAGGGAGCCCGTGGAGATCGGAGTCGGCGGCTCCATCCCCTTCATCGCGGAGCTCGTCGAGGAGTTCCCGGGAGCGCAGATCCTCGTGACCGGCGTCGAGGACCCCGATTCGCGCGCCCACAGCCCGAACGAGTCGCTCCACCTCGGGGTGTTCAAACGCGCGCTGCTCAGCGAGGCGCTGTTCCTCGCGCGGCTCGATGCGCGTGGTCCGGCGTCGTGATCTCCGGCGCGTTGCGCAGTTGGGGACCCATACCCGGCAAGCGCGGTTACCATGGGAGGGAAGGATTCCGCGTTTCCGCACGCACCGAGGAGTGACATGAGCGACACGATCACCGAGACGACGCATGGTGTGAAGCTGAGCGAACCGGCCGCCGACAAGGTTCGCAGCCTGCTCGCGCAAGAGGGTCGCGACGACCTGCGCCTGCGCGTGGCAGTCCAGCCGGGCGGATGCTCCGGGCTGATCTACCAGCTCTACTTCGACGAGCGGCTCCTCGACGGCGACGCCGTCGTCGACTTCTCGGGCGTCGAGGTGGTCGTCGACAAGATGAGCGTGCCGTACCTCGACGGCGCCGCGATCGACTTCGAGGACACCATCCAGAAGCAGGGCTTCACGATCGACAATCCGAATGCGCAGGGCAGCTGCGCGTGCGGTGATTCGTTCCACTGACGCCTACCACATCGCTCCAGAAGGGAGGCTGCATTCGCAGCCTCCCTTCGTCGTCCGCGTCGTGTTCTGCCGGGGATCGCGTCGGCACCGGACACGACACCGGCACCCGATGCACATTCGTGCCGCGGAGTCGGAGTAGGCTAATGATCGATCATGCGCTTCGCTGTGAAGCGTCTTCGAGTCTCCCGAAAGGTCACCGGTGCGCCACAATCGCCGTCTCCGATGGGCTGCTATCCCGATCGCAGCGTCGCTCAGCCTCATCCTCGCCGGATGCACGCAAGCACAGCTGAACGGATTCCTCCCGGGATTCGCCGAGGGGGAGGGCCCCGTCACCAACCACACCGAGCGCGTCTCAGGACTCTGGGTCACGTCGTGGATCGTGCTGCTGGTCGTCGGCGTGCTGACCTGGGGGCTCACCATCTGGGCGGTGATCGCGTATCGGCGGCGCAAGGGCCAGACCGGCCTGCCGGTCCAGCTGCGGTACAACATGCCGATCGAGGTGTTCTACACCATCGTTCCGTTCATCCTGGTGCTGGGATTCTTCGCCTTCACCGCGCGCGACCAAGCCGCCATCGAGCAGCGGTTCGCTGAAGACGAGGTCGATGTGCAGATCGAGGCGATCGGCAAGCAGTGGGCGTGGGACTTCAACTACGTCAAGGAGGACGTGTACTCACCCGGCATCCAGGGCCAGCCGTCCGAAGAAGGACCCGAGGGTTCGCTCGTGGAGTCGCAGATCCCCACGCTCTTCCTGCCGGTCGGCGCGAACGTCGAGATCAAGCTCGAGGCTCGCGACGTCATCCACTCCTTCTGGGTCGTCGACTTCCTCTACAAGAAGGACATGATTCCCGGCAAGACGAACTACATGTCGTTCATCCCCGAGCGCGAGGGCACCTACGCCGGCAAGTGCGCCGAGCTCTGCGGCGAGTACCACTCGCTCATGCTCTTCAACGTCGAGGTCGTCTCACAAGACGAATACGACGACTACATCGAATCGCTTCGCGATCTCGGTCAGGAGGGCCAGCTCTCCGCTGAGTACGACCGCAACCAGAACCTGCCCGGAGCGGGCACTCCCGAGCTGCAAGAGGAGACTGAAGCCGAATGAGCACCACGACCGCACCGGCTCGGCCGCAGTCGAACAGTCAGACGTTCGGCTCCTCGAAGGTCGAGCACAAGGGCAATCTCCTCGTGCGGTGGATCACGTCCACCGACCACAAGGTCATCGGGTACCTGTACCTGACCACCTCGTTCATCTACTTCTGCGTCGGCGGGGTGATGGCGCTCATCATCCGCGCGCAGTTGTTCGAGCCCGGGCTCGAGGTCGTGCAGACGCGGGAGCAGTACAACCAGCTGTTCACGATGCACGGAACGATCATGCTCCTCATGTTCGCGACGCCGCTGTTCTTCGGCTTCGCGAACGCGCTGATGCCGCTGCAGATCGGTGCGCCTGATGTTGCATTCCCGCGCCTGAACGCGCTCTCGTACTGGTTCTTCAGCTTCGGTTCGTTCATCGCCGTGGCGGGGGTCTTCACGCCGCAGGGTGCTGCTTCCTTCGGTTGGTTCGCCTACCAGCCGCTGGCCAACACGACGTTCTCACCTGGAGTGGGCGGCAACCTCTGGATGCTGGGCCTCGGCCTCTCGGGCTTCGGCACCATCCTCGGAGCCGTGAACTTCATCACGACCATCATCACGATGCGCGCACCCGGCATGACGATGTTCCGCATGCCGATCTTCACCTGGAACACGCTCGTCACGTCGATCCTCGTCCTGATGGCGTTCCCGGTGCTCGCTGCCGCGCTGCTCGCCGCCGCCGCCGACCGGGTCTTCGGCGCACACATCTACGATCCCGCCAACGGCGGCGTCATCCTCTGGCAGCACCTGTTCTGGTTCTTCGGGCATCCAGAGGTCTACATCATCGCGCTTCCGTTCTTCGGCATCGTCTCCGAGGTCTTCCCGGTCTTCAGCCGCAAGCCGATCTTCGGGTACAAGACCCTGGTCTACGCCACGATCGCGATTGCCGCGCTCTCGGTCACCGTGTGGGCGCACCACATGTACGTCACCGGCTCGGTGCTGCTGCCGTTCTTCGCGCTGATGACGATGCTCATCGCAGTGCCGACCGGCGTGAAGATCTTCAACTGGATCGGCACGATGTGGCGAGGATCGATCACGTTCGAGACGCCGATCGTCTGGGCGATCGGCTTCCTGGTCACGTTCACGTTCGGCGGCCTCACCGGGGTCATCCTGGCTTCGCCACCGCTCGACTTCCACGTATCCGACACGTACTTCGTCGTCGCCCACTTCCACTACGTGGTGTTCGGCACGGTCGTCTTCGCGATGTTCTCGGGCTTCTACTTCTGGTGGCCGAAGTGGACAGGCAAGATGCTGAACGAGTCTCTCGGCAAGTGGCACTTCTGGCTGCTGTTCATCGGCTTCCACACGACGTTCCTCATCCAGCACTGGCTCGGGGTCGTCGCCATGCCGCGTCGGTACTATTCGTACCTGCCCGAAGACAACGTCACCTGGATGAACCAGCTGTCGACCGTGGGTGCCGCCATCCTGGCCATCTCGATGGTGCCGTTCTTCCTGAACGTCTACATCACGGCACGGCGGGCTCCGAAGGTCACCGTGAACGATCCTTGGGGATACGGACGCTCGCTGGAGTGGGCCACGAGCTGCCCGCCGCCGCGACACAACTTCACGTCCATTCCGCGGATCCGATCCGAGGCGCCGGCGTTCGACCTCAACCACCCCGAGGCGGGCATCCCGGTGGGAATCGGTCCGGCCAAGGACGCGCCCCAGGCACCCGTGTACGATGCGGCGACGAAGGAAGTCAAGTAGATGCGCGCGAATGTCATTCTGTTCTGGGTCATCGCGATCTTCTTCGCCATCATGGCGGTGGTGTACGCGTTCTGGACCTGGTCCGACCCAATGGGCACGGACATCGCCGACAACAAGCCTGCGATCGAGTGGGCGGGCACCGTCATCCTCTCGCTCACGGCGGTACTGGGCGCGTTCATCGCCTTCTACCTCGGTCGGGTGCATCGGGCCCAGGGCGCCGAGCTGCCTGAGGACCGTCTCGACGCGAACATCGACGACGGCGATCCCGAGCTCGGGTTCTTCAGCCCGTGGAGCTGGTGGCCGATCCTGCTCGCGTCTGCCGCAGCCCTGATGTTCCTCGGCCTCGCGGTGGGCTTCTGGATCTCGTTCATCGCCGTCGTGATCTTCATCGTGGCCATCGTGGGTTGGGTGTACGAGTACTACCGGGGCAACTTCGCTCGCTGACCAACCCGTTCGATGAACCCCCGGCTCTCATGCCGGGGGTTCATTCGTTCGCCACGTCGGCCAGCCCGTCGGCCGTTCATCATGCGGCAGGTACCTCCGGTCTTCCCGCCCGTTGGTGCACGAACGTCAGCACATCCACGGCGACCGTCACGTCCATCGTTCCGGTGCCATGATCGTCGCGGCGAGCGGCTGTATGGCGGGCGGTGGGTCCCATTCCAATGAGCAGAGCACGAGTGCTCTCGTCGGCGCTCAGCAGATACTCGACCGCCCGTGAGCGTGTGCGGACGAGGCCGGCCGAGTCGAGTTGCTCGGTCACGGCCGTGACCTTTCGGGGAGGAACAGCGAGCAGAGCGCCTCGCCGACGGAGTTCATGAAGGTGAGCAGCTCGTGGCACGACGACCAGCAGCCGTCCGCCGGGACGCAGTATGCGGGCGAACTCGGCCGGGTTGCGTGGCGCGAACACGTTGAGGACGACGTCGGCGGAATCGTCGCGCAACGGCAATGGGCGCCAGAGGTCCAGCACGACTCCGGTGCCGTCGGGGATGGCTCGCACTGCGCGTCGCATCGCGTCAGGGGAGCGGTCGGCGAGCAGCAATCGTGCATCGTGGAGGGTTTGAGAGACCCGCCCTGCGTAGTACCCCGTGCCGCAGCCCAGGTCGGCGACCCGGAGGTCTGCTGCCTCGCTCTCGGTGGCGCGTGGGAGCACCGCATCGGTCAGCGCGTCGGCGATCGGTCGATACGCACCGCTCTCGAGGAGGGCAGCGCGATCCGCGAGCATGGCCCGGTCGTCGCCGAGCGTTCGCGGAGCCTTGGGTGGAAGCAGCGTGAGGTACCCGTGCTTCGACCGATCGAATCGGTGTCCACGTTCGCATCCGTAGACGCGCTCCTCCAGCGCTGACAGGTCGGCGAAGCAGTTCGGGCACCGAAGCCATGTCGAGTCGATCGACATTGGCTCGGTGCCCGAATTCGCTCGCCGCGAATCAGTGGTGCTGCGTGGAGTGCGCTGCCTCGAGCTCGCCCCTGGTGACCGGCGCGATGCGGTCCTCGAAGAACCACCGCGAGAGGCCCGCGCGAACGCGCTGGCCCATGGTGATCTTGCCACGGGCGTTCGGACGCAACATCAAGGGCTCGTAGGAGTTGTAGCTCACGAGTCGCCACCGCTCGTACTCGTCGAGCGGCTGGTGCACCTCGATGAACTCGCCGCCAGGCAGCTTCACGATCCGGCCCGACTCGTACCCGTGCAGGACGATCTCGCGGTCCTTCTTCTGCAGCGCGAGGCAGACGCGCTTGGTGATGAAGTACGCGATGATCGGCCCCAGGATCACGGTGGCCTGAAGCGCGTGGATGACCCCCTCCATCGTGAGCGAGAAGTGCGTCGCGATGAGGTCGGAGGCTGCGGCGGCCCAGAGGCCGGCGTAGAACGTCACGCCCGCTGCGCCGATGGCCGTGCGGGTCGGAGCGTTGCGCGGACGGTCGGCGATGTGGTGCTCGCGCTTGTCGCCCTTGATCCAGGCCTCGATGAACGGGTACAGCACCACCAGCAGGATGAAGATGCCGATCGCGATGACGGGCACGAGAATGTTGAACGACCACGTGCGGTCGAGCCACACGAATTCCCAGCCCGGCGGGATCAAGCGCAGGGCACCATCGGCGAAGCCGATGTACCAGTCGGGCTGCGTACCGGCGGAAACGGGCGATGGGTCGTATGGACCGTAGTTCCAGATCGGGTTGATCGTGAAGAGTGCCGCGATGACCGACACCACGCCCCAGATGAGGAACATGAAGCCGCCGGCCTTCGCCGCGTAAATCGGCAGGATGGGCGGGCCGACCGAGTTCGTCGGCTCGCGTCCGGGGCCGGCGAACTGGGTGTGCTTGTGAATGAACACGTAACCCACGTGAACCGCGATGAGGGCGACCACGAGCGCCGGGAGCAGCAGGATGTGCAGCGTGTAGAGGCGGCCGACGATCGCCGTGCCGGGGAACTCGCCACCGAAGAAGAGGAACGAGGTCCACGTGCCGATGATCGGGAAGCCCTTGATCATGCCGTCGATGATGCGGAGGCCGTTGCCGGAGAGCAGGTCGTCGGGGAGCGAGTATCCGGTGAAGCCCTCGGCCATCGCGAGGATGAAGAGGATGAAGCCGAACACCCAGTTGATCTCACGGGGCTTGCGGAACGCACCGGTGAAGAACACGCGGAGCATGTGCAGGCCGATGGCGGCGACGAAGAGCAGCGCCGCCCAGTGGTGCATCTGGCGAACGAAGAGGCCGCCTCGGATGTCGAACGAGATGTCGAGCGTCGACGCCATCGCGACGGACATCTCGACGCCCTTCAACGGCACGTACGAGCCGTCGTAATGGACCTCGGCCATCGACGCCTGGAAGAAGAACGTCAGGAACGTTCCGGAGAGCAGCACGATGATGAAGCTGAACAGGGCGACCTCGCCGAGGAGGAACGACCAGTGGTCGGGGAACGCCTTGCGGCCCAACCCCTTGATCGCGACGGCGATGCCCGTACGGTCGTTGACGTACTCGGACGCCGCCGCCGTGAAAGTGCGCTTCGCCGGTGCGGGCGATTGTGTCGGTGCGGTGGTCAATTGCGCTCCCAGAAGCTCGGGCCGACGGGTTCGGTGAAGTCGCTCTGCGCGATGAGGTAGCCCTCGTCGTCGACAGCGATCGGCAGCTGCGGCAGCGGGCGCTTGGCCGGGCCGAAGATGACTTCGCAGTGGTTCGCCACGTCGAACTGCGACTGGTGGCAGGGGCAGAGGAGGTGGTGGGTGTGCTGTTCGTACAGGGCCACGGGGCATCCGACGTGCGTGCAGATCTTCGAGTACGCGACGATGCCGTCGTACGACCACGACGCGCGGTCGGGCTGCTCGTTCAGCTCGCTCGGGTCGAGACGCATGAGCAGGACGGCCGCCTTCGCCTTCTCTTCGAGTCGGCCGTGCTCGAGGTCGTTGAGGCCTTCGGGGATGACATGGAACGCACTGCCGATGGTGACGTCGGAAGCCTTGATCGGAACGCCGGACGGGTCGAGCGCGAGCCGCGTGCCCTGGGCCCACATGGTGTGGCTGAGCAGCTCGACAGGAAGCTGGTCTTGGGGGGCGAGGCCGCGGAAGAGCACGACCGCGGGGAGCGGCACCGCGAGGAGCGCAGCGATGAGGCTGTTGCGGATGACCGTGCGGCGAGAGAAGCCCGACTCCTCGTCGGCCTCGCGCAGGACCTCGACCGCGCCCTGCTGGGTCGCCTGACTGCTTCCGATGGGGTGCCGGATGTCGATCGCCTCAGCCGACGTCATGAGCGACTTGCCCCAGTGCACGGCACCGAACCCGATGCCGAGGAGCGCCAGGGCGATTCCGAGGCCGACGAACATGTTGTTCAGCCGCACCGCCCCGACGTCATTCGACTCGATCGGGAAGAGCATGTATGCCGCGATCGCCCAGACGCTGCCCAACACGGACAGGTAGAACAGCGTGTAGACGGTGCGCTGGGCGCGCTTCTGCCGCTTCGGGTCTTCGTCGGTGACACGGGGACGATGCGGCTCGAAGCCGGGATTCGTGAAGGCGTCTTGGGGAATGACCGCTGTGCCGGTCGAGCCGGCGAACTCCTGCGCGGCGTGCGACGAGTCTGCAGCGGCGAGTTCAGTGCCGCTGTGGTCGTCCTGTGCCATGGTTCTCCTTTTTCGGGTACTTCGATGCCGAACGCGCTAGTTGGACTTCGCCGTGATCCACACGGTGATCGCGACGATGGCGCCGAGACCGAAGATCCAGATGAACAGTCCCTCCGCGACGGGCCCGAGCGAGCCGAGTTCGAAACCGCCGGGGGAGCGGTTGTCCTGGATGTACTGGAGGTAGGTGATGATGTCGCGCTTGTCTTCAGGGGTGATGTTGAGGTCGTTGAACACCGGCATGTTCTGCGGACCGGTGACCATCGCCTCGTAGATGTGCACGCCCGAGACATCGGTGAGCGGAGGAGCGAACTTGCCCTCGGTGAGTGCGCCACCCGCACCGGCGACGTTGTGGCACATGGCGCAGTTGATGCGGAAGAGCTCCGCACCGTTGGCCGCATCGCCGCCGCCGTTGACGAGGTGATCGGCCGGGATGTCGGGGCCGGGGCCGAGCGACGCGACGTAGTACGCGAGCTGCTTGACCTGCTCGTCGGTGAACTGCGGCGGCTTCTGCTGCGCCTGCGGACCCTGCATCTGCATGGGCATGCGGCCGGTGCCGACCTGGAAGTCGACGGATGCCGCGCCGACGCCGATGAGGCTGGGACCGTTGCCGGTGCCCTGCGCCTCGAGGCCGTGGCAGGTGGCGCAGTTCGCCTGGAAGAGCTTCTTGCCCTCGTCGATCGTCTCCTGCGACGTCGGCTCCGCCTCGGCCTGGGCAGCCGTCGTGCTGTTCAGCGCCGCGTACGCCCCGCCGGTGAACACGAGGCCGAGGGCCAGCAGTGCGACGGTGGCGAGCGGGTGCCGGCGTCCGGTGCGCCGCTTCGAGCGATTCATTGAGTTCTTCCTGTTCACGGGCATGCTGTGCTGGCGCTCCTGATGCGGGTTACCTGAGGACGTAGATGACGAGAAACAGGCCGATCCAGACGACATCCACGAAGTGCCAGTAGTACGAGACGACGATGGCACTCGTGGCCTCGCGGTGGCCGAAGTGCTTGACGGCGAACACCCGCCCGATCACGAGGAGGAAGGCGATCAGGCCGCCCGTGACGTGGAGACCGTGGAATCCGGTCGTGAGGTAGAACGCGGAGCCGTAGGAGTTCGAATCGATCGCGATACCCTCGGAGACGAGCTGCGCATACTCCCAGATCTGGCCGGCGACGAAGACGGCACCCATGGCATAGGTGAGGAAGAACCACTCGACCATGCCCCACTGGGTGGGCTTCCACCCGGTGGCGTAGGGCTGGAGCCGCTCGGCGGCGAAGACACCGAACTGACAGGTGAACGACGAGAGCACGAGGATGATCGTGTTCGTCAGCGAGAACGGGAAGTTCAGCCGATCGGACTCGAAGGCCCACAGTTCGGGCGAGGTGGACCGGAGCGTGAAGTAGATCGCGAACAGGCCGGCGAAGAACATGACCTCACTGCCGAGCCACACGATCGTGCCCACTGCAACGGTGTTCGGTCGCTTGATCACGGGCGCGCTCGCCTGGAAAGTCATAGAGGTGCTCGTCACGCTCCCCATTATGGCTGAAATCCGAGTCGAGTTTTGGCCAACCGGGGGAGTCGTGTTGCCCGACCTCGGGTAAGGATCGCCTAACTTCAGGTGTGGAAGCGCCGTGAATCCGCCCGGAATGCGCTCGATAGGATCGAGGCATGCCCACGTCCCGATCCTGGCCGACCATCATCTCCGCCCTTCTCGATGGGGAAGACCTCAGCGTGTCGGATGCGGCGTGGTGCATGGAGCAGGTCATGACGGGCTCGGCGACCCCGGCGCAGCTCGCCGCATTCCTGGTGGCACTGCGCGTGAAGGGCGAGACGGTCGACGAGATCGTCGGCTTCCGTGACGCGGTGCTCGAGCATGCCGTACCGCTGCCCGTCGACCCCATGGCGCTCGACATCGTCGGCACCGGCGGCGACCGGGTCGGCACTGTCAACGTGTCCACCATGGCGTCGATCGTGTGCGCTGCCGCTGCCGTTCCGGTGATCAAGCACGGGAATCGCGCCGCGAGCTCCGCGTCCGGATCCTCCGACGTACTGGCGGCTCTCGGGTTCGATCTCGCCCTGCCGCCCGAGCGAGTGGCGCAGGTCCTCGATGAGGCGGGCATCACGTTCGCGTTCGCGGCGGCATTCCATCCAGGGTTCCGCCACGCCGCCGCCGTGCGTTCCGAGCTCGGCGTGCCGACCGTCTTCAACTATCTCGGCCCGCTCTGCAATCCAGCACGGCCCGAGGCATCGGCCGTGGGTGTGGCTCACCTCGACCGCGTTCCGCTCTTCGTCGGCGTGTTCCAGACGCGCGGCGCGACCGCACTCGTGTTCCGCGGCGACGACGGTCTCGACGAGCTCACGACGACCGGGCACAGCCATGTCTGGGAGATCTCGCGAGGCACCGTGAAGGAGCACGACCTCGATCCGCGCGAGCTCGGCCTCGAGCGTGCAGAGCTCTCGGATCTCGTGGGCGGCGACGCGGCGCACAACGCCGAGATCGTGCACCGCGTGCTCGGCGGCGAGCGGGGACCGCTGCGCGACATCGTGGTGCTGAACGCCGCCGCGGGTCTGGTGGCCTTCGAGCTCGCGAAGGATCCCGGCCAGTTCCAGCGCGCCATCCTCGACCGCTTCCGCGACAAGATGGCCGTCGCCGAGGAGGCCATCGACAGCGGTGGAGCGGCCCGCAAGCTCGAGGAGTGGATCCGGGCGACGAAGGCCTGACCGCGGCATCCCGAGGCCGTCGACGACGCGTCGCTCGATGGCTTGCGAACGGCCCCGCGCGTCACGCGGGGCCGTTCGCCTCGTCGGCATCAGCCGTGCGACACGTCCTCGTCGACCCAGTCGAAGGTCTTCGAGACAGCCTTCTTCCACAGGCGGAGCTGACGGTCTCGCTCGGCCTCGTCCATCTGGGGCTCCCACCGGCGATCCTCCTGCCAGTTGGCGCGAAGGTCGTCGAGTCCCGACCAGAAGCCCACTGCGAGACCGGCAGCGTACGCAGCGCCGAGCGCCGTGGTCTCGGCCACGACCGGCCGCACGACCGGCACACCGAGGATGTCGGCCTGGAACTGCATGAGCGTGTTGTTCGCGATCATGCCGCCGTCGACCTTGAGCTCGGTCAGATCCACGCCCGAGTCGGCGTTCACTGCGTCGAGCACCTCGCGCGTCTGGAAGGCGGTCGCTTCCAAGGCGGCGCGGGCGATGTGGCCCTTGTTCACGTAGCGGGTCAGGCCGACCAGGGCGCCACGAGCGTCGGGGCGCCAGTACGGGGCGAACAGCCCCGAGAAGGCCGGCACGAAGTACGCGCCGCCGTTGTCGTCGACGGTCTTCGCGAGCTCCTCCACCTCGGGGGCGCTCGAGATGATGCCGAGGTTGTCGCGCAGCCACTGGATGAGTGAGCCGGTGACCGCGATCGAGCCTTCGAGCGCGTAGTGCGCGGGCTGGTCGCCGAGCTTGTATCCGAGCGTGGTGAGCAGGCCGTTCTTGGAGTGGATGATCTCGGTGTCGGTGTTGAAGATGAGGAAGTTGCCCGTGCCGTACGTGTTCTTCGATTCACCGGAGTCGAACGCCGCCTGGCCGAAGGTCGCCGCCTGCTGGTCGCCGAGGATGCCTGCGACCGGCACCTCGCGGAGGAGGCTCGACGGCTCGACGGTGCCGTACACCTCCGAGGACGACCTGATCTCGGGCATCATCGATCGCGGAACGCCGAACGCGTCGAGGATGTCGTCGCGCCAGCTCAGCGTCTCGAGATCCATGAACATCGTGCGGCTCGCGTTGGTGACATCCGTCGCGTGCACGCCACCCTCGGTTCCGCCGGTGAGGTTCCACAGCACCCAGCAGTCGGTGGTGCCGAACATCAGGTCGCCGGCCTCGGCCTTCTCGCGAGCGCCCTCGACGTTCTCGAGGATCCACACGATCTTGGTTCCCGAGAAGTAGGTGGCCAGCGGAAGCCCGACGTCCTGCTTGAAGCGCTCGACGCCACCGTCGGCGGCGAGCCGGTCGACGATGGGCTGGGTGCGGGTGTCCTGCCAGACGATGGCGTTGTAGACGGGCTCGCCGGTGTTCCTGTCCCAGACCACCGCGGTCTCGCGCTGATTGGTGATGCCGACGGCGGCGATGTCGTGGCGGGTGATGTCGGCCTTGCCGAGCGCCTGCCCGATCACCTCCCGGGTGTTCCGCCAGATCTCCATCGGGTCGTGCTCGACCCATCCGGCCTTCGGGAAGATCTGCTCGTGTTCGAGCTGTCCGGACGCGACGATGGACCCCTTCCTGTCGAAGACGATCGCGCGTGTCGACGTCGTGCCCTGGTCGATCGCCAGGATGTAGTCAGCCATGACTTCCTCTCAATGTTGCGATGCCCGCAACCGCAGTCGGGCGGGCACGGGTGTTTCGATGCCGAAATGACGCGGGGCCGGCCCTCACGGACCGGCCCCGCCGGATGGTCAGGTGATGATCGGCAGGAGTGGGATCGCGGCCCATCCGGCGATCAGGCCGCCGATGATGGGGCCGACGACGGGAACCCAGGAGTACGCCCAGTCGGACGATCCCTTGCCCCTGATCGGCAGGAACGCGTGCGCGATGCGCGGACCGAGGTCGCGGGCCGGGTTGATCGCATACCCCGTCGGACCACCGAGGGACACGCCGATACCGATGACGAGCAGCGCGACGGGGAGCGCTCCGAGCGCCGCGAGGCCGCCGTCACCCTGCCGGCCGCCGCCGAACCCGATGACGACGAACACCAGCACGAAGGTGCCGATGATCTCGGTGACGAGGTTCCACGCGTAGTTGCGGATGCCGGGGCCCGTCGAGAACGTGCCGAGCTTGGGGGCCGGGTCGGGCTCCTCGTCGAAGTGCTGCTTGTAGGCCAGCCACACGAGCACGGCGCCGATGATCGCGCCGATCATCTGGGCCAGTATGTAGGCCGAGACGGACAATGGGTCGACCGGGACGGTGATCCCGAGTCCTGCGTTGCCGAACTCGGTCGCGCCGTTCGCCACGAGGCCGAGGGTGACCGCCGGGTTGATGTGCGCGCCCGATGCGTAGGCGACGATGACACCGGAGAAGACCGCGAGGCCCCAGCCGATCGTCACCATGAGGAACCCGCCGTTGAAGCCCTTCGTCTTCGCGAGGGCGACGTTGGCGACGACGCCGCAACCGAGAAGCACCAGCATGCCGGTGCCCACCAGCTCGGAGAGGAACAACCTCCAGAGATCGTCCACGTTGACCATCCATCCTTTTCGCTAGGCCCAGGGCCGTCGCCCGTGGGGCGGAACAAGGCAACACTACTCACAGGAGACCCTCAGGCGGAACGGTTCGTCGGCGATTCGATTCCGCCACTACCGGCCGGGCCGCGTGCTGGCGTAGGTTGGCGGGGGAGTGCTGCGTCGGCGTCGCTGCATGGGTGCTCGGCGTGCGGCAGCCATGGAGAAGGGGTGCCCGTGAAGAAGATCATCAACGATCCGAAGCGCGTCGTCGACGAGTCGGTGGCGGGCTTCGGCCTGGCACATGCCGACATCCTGCGCGTCGAGATGGATCCGATCCATGTCGTCCGCGCCGACGCTCCCGTGGCCGGGAAAGTGGGAATCGTCAGCGGCGGCGGAAGCGGTCATGAGCCCCTGCACGCCGGCTTCGTCGGCTTCGGCATGCTCGACGCCGCGGTGCCGGGGGCCGTCTTCACCTCGCCGACACCTGACCCGATCCTCGCCGCGACCAAGGCGGTCGACGGTGGGGCCGGCGTGCTGCACATCGTGAAGAATTACACCGGGGATGTCCTGAACTTCGAGACCGCCGCCGACCTGGCCGGTGCCGACGGCATCGACGTGCGAGCGGTCGTCACCAACGACGACGGGGCCGTGAAGGACTCCCTCTACACCGCCGGTCGACGTGGAGTCGGCGGCACCGTGCTCGTCGAGAAGATCGCCGGGGCCCGTGCGCAGGCGGGGGGATCGCTCGATGAGGTCGCCGGGGTGGCCGAGCGCGTGAACGCGAATGCGCGCTCCATGGGCATCGCCCTCACCCCCTGCATCGTCCCGCACGCGGGGGAGCCGAGCTTCACGCTGGCGGAGGACGAGATCGAGATCGGCATCGGGATCCACGGTGAGCCCGGCCGGGAGCGCATCAAGCTCGAACCGGCCGATGCGCTCGTCGATCGGATGCTCCAGCCGATCCTTGAGGACCTTCCGTACTCGAGCGGCGACCGCGTGCTGCTCTTCGTGAACGGCATGGGCGGCACGCCGCTCGTCGAGCTGTACATCGCCTATCGGCGGGCCGTGGAGGTGCTCGAGGAGCGGGGCATCGACGTCACTCGTTCCCTCGTGGGCAACTACATCACCTCGCTCGAGATGCAGGGCATGTCGATCACGTTGCTGAAGCTCGATGACGAGATGATCGAGCTGTGGGATGCCCCGGTGCAGACCGCGGCACTTCGGTGGGGACGATAGGGAGGCACCGTGGGACTGGACATCACCTGGGCGGTGGACTGGGTCAGGCGGAGCGCGGATGTGCTGTCCGACCACCGCGTCGAGTTGATCACGCTCGACCGCGAGATCGGCGACGGCGACCACGGCGAGAACATGGACCGGGGTTTCCAGGCCGTGCTGCCGAAGCTCGATGACCTGCCTGCCGGATCCACCCCCGGTGATGTCCTGAAGCTCGTCGCAACGACGCTGATCTCGACGGGCGGCGGCGCGGCGGGGCCGCTGTACGGCACGGCGTTCCTGCGGGGAGCGGGGGCGGCCGATTCCTCGGCGTCACTCGACGGCCCCGCGGTTGCTGCCGTGCTCGCGGCCGCACGAGACGGCATCGTGGCTCGCGGCAAGGCGGAACCCGGCGACAAGACCATGGTGGATGCCTGGACTCCGGCGGTGGATGCCGCGGAGGCCGCGGCTTCCGACGGGGCGGATGCCGCGGCGGTGCTTGCGGCTGCGGCATCCGCCGCGTGGGCCGGTGCGGAGGCGACGGAGCCGCTCGTCGCGCGGAAGGGCCGGGCCAGCTATCTGGGGGAGCGTTCGGCAGGGCACCGCGATCCCGGAGCGCAGTCCACCGCGCTGCTCCTGCAGGCGGCGGCCGACACGGCGTCCGCCGCCGCGGGGGCCTGAGGTGGGCACGCCGGGAAAAGTCGGCATCGTGTTCGTCTCGCACTCCGCCCGCATCGCGGCGGGCCTGGTCGAGCTCGCCACGCAGATGGCTCCGAGCGCCTCGTTGTTCGCAGCCGGAGGCACTGATGATGGACGCATCGGGACGAGCTTCGACCTCGTGAGCGCCGGCATCGCCGAGGTGGACTCGGGCGAGGGTGTCGCCGTGCTGTGCGACCTCGGCTCGGCGATCCTGACCGCTGAGACCGCGATCGAGTTCCTCGACGACGACGTTCGCAACCGGGTTCGCATCGTCGATGCTCCGCTTGTCGAAGGGGGAGTGGCCGCTGCGGTGGCAGCCGAGGCCGGCGATGATCTCGAACAGGTCGTGGCGGCGGCGGAGTCCGCGCGGGCGGTCGCCGCAACGGGTGCGGGCGCTGAGCCGGCGGATGCCGCGGAGGAGAGGTTCGACCGAGGACGTGGCGGCGCGGCATCCGGCCACGCTCGGACCGTGACCCTCGTCAACGCCGACGGCCTGCACGCGCGACCCGCCGCGGAGCTCGTGAAGCTCGCCAGCACCTTTCCCGAGCGGGTCACCGTCAACGGCGTCGACGCGAAGAGCCTGCTCGCGATCATGTCCCTCGGGTTGACCAAGGGGGCTACGGTCGAGATCGCGAGCGATGACCCCGAGGGCGGGCGCGCGGTCGAGGCGTTGGCCGCTCTCGCGGAATCCGGCTTCGGCGAGCACTGAGAGCGAGCTGAGGGCCCTTGGGGCTACTTGCCGCCCGCGACTCGGATGTCGGCGCCTGACGTGTACGAGGCGTCCGGTGAGAACAGGTAGGCCACAGCGCCGGCGATCTCATGCACCTCACCCGGGCGTCGCATCGGGATGCCGGGGGCACGCTCGTCGGGTGCGTTCGGTCGTCCAGCGACAGCATGGATCTCGGTGCGCGTCGTGCCGGGGGAGACGGTGTTCACTCGAACACCGACCGGGCCGAACTCCTTCGCGGCATCGGTCGTGAGCATGTTGATCGCAGCCTTGCTCATGGCGTAGGGGATGTACGTGTTCGCGGAGCCGGTCGCTCCGGCGCTGGAGGAGATGTTCACGATGCAACCGCCGGCCCCGCCTCGATCGGTCGCCATGTGGCTGATCGCCGCCTGCGTGAGCACGATCGGCGCGAGCACGTTGATGCGGAAGAGCAGCTCCGTTTCGTCGATGTCGACGTCGAGGAAGCTTCCGATGCGTCCGGTGATGCCGGCGTTGTTCACGAGACCGGTGACCGCGCCGAACTCGGCGACGGCCGAGGGCACGACCGTGGAAGCGGCATCCAGATCGGCGAGGTCGATCCGAAGTAGGAGGACACGAGCGCCGGATGCCTCGCACGCGCGTACGACGTCGGCCGCTTCTTCCTCACGCTCGCGGTAGGTGAGCACGAGATCGTGTCCGTCTGCCGCGAGTCGCTCGGCGATCGCGGCACCGATGCCTCGGCTGGCTCCGGTGATGATCGTGACGGGGCGGTTCGAATCCGAGTGCATCTGCCCAGCCTATGGCGGGTCGCCCCGCGATGCTGGCGCATGAAGCGGAGGCGGGCGTACCATCAGCACAATGGCACGCGAAGAGGCGAGCCCGCCCCAGGGCAACACGTTCACACGATTCTTCGATCGCGTCGACCGGGCGCTGCAGCCCGTGTTCGAGGAGCGCCGAGCGCCGTCGGATGACGACGGCCCGACGCAGCCCACGGATCAGAAGCCCTGCCCGATCTGCGGGCACCCCATGTTCGAGCATCTGATCGACCATTCGACCCCCAACGCGGTGCTCATCTGCCCGACCGATGAGCGATTGCCCGAGCGCGAGGTCGAGGGCCCGTACAACGAGCTCGGCATGCCCGCGAGCGGCCGCCGCGCCGAGAGGTTCGAGGAGCGCCGAGAGGCCCGGTGAGCGTGTCGCCCGAGTGAGTCCGACGCCCGAGGAGATCGGGAAGCCGTTGCGGCGCGCGTCGTTCCCGATTCTCGGCGCTGAGGCTCGTCGGGGGAGGCATACGTCGCGGGCGTGGGTCGATCCGGAATCCTGTTCCGACATAATGTGCATTATCGGCGCACGAGGGTTCGAGCGCGATCGTGACGGGATCGCTGCTCAGGTGCGCGTTGATCCAGGTGGTGCTCACCACGGCATGTCGCGGTCGACCGAGCGCTCGGAGTCGTCGGGGAACTCCGGGAGTTCGCTGCCGCCGGCGCGGATGCAGAGCCAGCGAAGCTGTTCGGGACTGTCGGGCGTGCAACGCCACGTGCGCCAGACGCCCTGACCGACGCGGATCAGCGTGCCCGGCCCAACCTCGAGCACATCGTCGTCGAGTCCCATCTGGCCACGCCCGGCCAGGAAGACGTAGAGCTCCTCGACCCTCGCGTGCCGATGCCAATAGCCGGCCTCCTCGCCCGGCTCGAGCGCGTTCGCGGTGAGGCCGATGTACTGCATCGTCAACTCGTGGTCGACGACGCGTCGGCCGTCGCGAGAGGTCTCGGGCCGGAATCCGCCGAAATGCGAACGCCACTCGTCGATTCCGCCGATCTCCAGTACCTCGTAGTCCGTCACGCTCCCACCTTAGGGGCGGCCTTCCGATCACGGCTGACATCCCGGGGCGCCACGACGGTGCCCGTCAGGCGCCGACGTACGCCGCGAGGTGCTCCCCCGTCAGCGTCGATCGCGCCGCGACCAGATCGCCGGGCGTGCCCTCGAACACGACCCGGCCGCCATCGTGTCCGGCTCCGGGGCCGAGGTCGATGATCCAGTCGGCGTGCGCCATGACGGCCTGGTGGTGCTCGATGACGATGACCGACTTCCCCGAGTCGACGAGCCGATCGAGCAGGCCCAGCAGGTTCTCGACGTCGGCGAGGTGCAGGCCCGTCGTCGGCTCGTCGAGGATGTACACACCGCCCTCCTCCGCCATGTGCGTCGCAAGCTTGAGACGCTGTCGTTCGCCGCCCGACAGTGTGGTGAGCGGCTGCCCGATGGTGAGGTACCCGAGGCCCACGTCGGCGAGCCGCTGCAGGATCGCATGAGCGGCGGGGATCCGCGACTCCCCCGACGCGAAGAACTCCTCGGCGTCGGCCACCGACATCCCCAGTACCTCGCTGATGTCCCGGCCACCCAGGCGGTACTCGAGGACGGATGCATCGAACCGCTTGCCTTCGCAGACCTCGCACGTCGAGGCGACGCTCGCCATCGGCCCGAGATCGGTGTAGATCACGCCCGCGCCGTTGCAGTTGGGGCAGGCGCCCTCGGAGTTGGCGCTGAACAACGCCGGCTTCACCCCGTTCGCCTTGGCGAACGCCTTGCGGATCGGCTCGAGCATGCCGGTGTACGTCGCCGGGTTGCTTCGCCGGGATCCCCTGATCGCGCCCTGGTCGATCGACACGACGCCCTCACGGCCCGACACGGAACCGTGGATGAGCGAGCTCTTGCCCGACCCGGCAACGCCGGTCACCACGACGAGGACGCCCAGCGGGATGTCGACGTCGACGCCCTGCAGGTTGTTCTCCTCAGCTCCGCGGACCTCGAGCGCGCCCGACGGTTCGCGGAGGGTCTGCTTCAGCGCGGCTCGATCATCCAGGTGTCGGCCTGTCAGGGTTCCGCTCGCGCGTAGCTCCTCGACGGTGCCCTCGAACACGACCTCTCCCCCGCCGGCGCCGGCGCCCGGGCCGAGGTCGACGACACGGTCGGCGATCTCGATCGCCTCGGGCTTGTGCTCGACGACGAGCACGGTGTTGCCCTTGTCGCGAAGCTGTCGCAGCAGGTCGTTCATGCGCTGGATGTCGTGCGGGTGGAGGCCGACCGTGGGCTCGTCGAAGACGTACGTGACATCCGTCAATGACGATCCGAGGTGCCGGATCATCTTGGTCCGCTGCGCCTCGCCGCCTGAGAGCGTGCCCGAGGACCGGTCGAGCGAAAGGTACCCCAGGCCGATCTCGACGAAGGAGTCCATGATCTGCTGCAGGTTGGCGAGCAGCGGCGCGACGGATGGCTCGTCGAGGCCGCGAATCCACTCGGCGAGGTCGCTGATCTGCATGGCACACGCGTCCGCGATGCTGATGCCGGCGATCTTCGAGGAGCGCGCCCCCTCGGCGAGCCGGGTCCCGCCGCATTCGGGACAGGCGGCGAAGGTGACAGCACGCTCGACGAACGCACGGATGTGCGGCTGCATCGCGTCCAGGTCCTTCGACAGCATGGACTTCTGGACCTTCGGCACGAGCCCCTCGTAGGTGAGGTTGATGCCCTGCACCTTGACCTTGGTCGGCGCCTTGTAGAGGAAGTCGTGGAGCTCGGCCTCGCTGAAGTCCTTGATCGCCTTGTCGCCGTCGAAGAACCCGGATTCCGCGTACATCCGAGTGGCCCAGCCGTCTGCCGTGTAGCCCGGCACGGTGATCGCGCCGGCGGTCAGCGACTTCGTCTCGTCGTAGAGCTGCGTGAGGTCGATGTCGGAGACGGTGCCCATGCCCTCGCAGCGGGGACACATGCCGCCGAGTTGGGTGAAGTCGACCGACTTGCTCTCCCCCTCGCCGACCGTGATGGCACCACTGCCGTGCACCGTCGGAATGTTGAAGGAGAACGCCTGAGGAGAGCCGATGTGCGGCTGACCCAGACGGCTGAAGAGGATGCGGAGCAGGGCGTTCGCGTCGGTGACCGTGCCCACGGTCGACCGCGCGTTGGCGCCCATGCGCTCTTGATCGACGATGATCGCGGTCGTGAGTCCCTCGAGCACGTCGACCTCGGGCCGGGAGAGATTCGGCATGAACCCCTGCACGAATGCGCTGTAGGTCTCGTTGATCATCCGCTGGGACTCGGCGGCGATCGTCTCGAACACGAGCGAGCTCTTGCCCGAGCCCGACACGCCGGTGAAGACGGTCAGTCTTCTCTTGGGGATGTCGACGTTCACATCCTTGAGGTTGTTCTCGCGCGCGCCCCGCACGCGGATCAGGTCGTGGGTGTCGGCAGGGTGCGTCTCGCCGGTCGAAGGATTCGTGGTCGTGATCGTCATACGTCAGCGCGGCTCCTGGATGCGGACCATGTTGCCCGCGGGGTCGCGGAACGCGCAGTCGCGCACTCCGTAGGGTTGGTCGATCGGCTCCTGCGCGACTTCGGCGCCACTGGCCTGTACGTGCTCGAACGTGCCGTCGACATCACTGGTCGCGAGCACGATGCTCGCGTACGTGCCCTTGGCCATCATCTCGGCGATCGTACGACGCTCGTCGTCGGTGATTCCGGGATCGGCGGCGGGCGGATGCAGGACGACGGATGTCTCGGGCTGGTCGACCGGGCCGACGGTGATCCACCGCATTCCCTCGTACCCGACGTCGTTGCGCACCTCGAAGCCGAGCACGTCGCGGTAGAACGCCAAGGATGCCTCGGGATCGGTGTGCGGAAGGAACGTGTACTGAATCGTGATGTCCATACGGAAACGCTATCGACGGCCGGTGACGGCGGCTTCTCGATTCCTGATCGGTCTGGTCACCCGTTTCGCGACGACCGACGGAACGCCCTCGAGGGGGTGCATGGCCTCACGACGGTACACGCTCGGGGGCACGCCGACGAGTTCGGTGAACCTGGTGCTGAACGTGCCGAGCGACGTGCATCCCACTGCGAAGCAGACCTCGGTGACGCTGAGGTCACCGCGCTGCAGGAGTGCCATCGCTCGCTCGATCCGCCGTGTCATGAGGTAGGCGTATGGCGATTCGCCATAGGCCTGCTTGAACGCGCGACTCAGGTGCCCCGAGGACATGTTCGCACCTCGCGCCAGCGCTTCGACGTCGAGCGGCTGCGTGTACTCGCGGTCCATGCGGTCTCGAACGCGGCGCAATTGGGCGAGGTCACGGAGGCGCTGCAGCTCGGCCGGAGTGCTTTCCACCTGCGCGATCGTGCCACGTCGAGCGGACGTTGTCCAGCGAGGTCGAGGACGCATGCGCCACGGAGACGGGTTCATGGTCATCCGTCCTCGGCGTCGCGGTGGAGCTGTCGGGACGCGCCATCGCGTGGATGCCACGCCATCGACACGACAGGTCGTCGTCCTCCCGGAAAGCGACTCCCCCGGGCCGTCGGGCGATCACCACGCTTATTCAGTCTTGACTTATATAAGTGACCACGCAACAATATACCCATGCACGCGCTCGACATCCTCGGCGACCCGGTTCGGCGGCGCATCCTCGAGTTGCTCGCCGAGGGCGAATCGTCCGCGGGCGAACTCGGGCGGGTCGTTCAAGAGGAGTTCGGCATCTCACAGCCGGCCGTGTCACAGCACCTGAGGGTGCTCCGAGACGCCGGCTTCGCGACCGTGCGCCCCGAGGGCACGCGGCGGCTCTACGCACTCGAACCGGGCCCGCTCGCCGCGGCCGACCAGTGGTTCGACGCGTTCCGGCGCTTCTGGCAGCCGCACCTCGATGCGCTCGGTACCGAGCTCGCGCGGGGGCGTAGGCAGCGGCGTCTCGCTCAGGAGAACACCTCCGAGCACCCCTCGGCCGGCGCGGAGGCCGGGCAGGCCGACCAGAACCGACCCGCACCTGACACATCCGACAACGACAAGGAGTGACACGAATGATCGACATCAACGCCCAGCTCGAGGCGGTGGACCGCACCGTCCGTACCGAAGACGTGGAAGGGGTCCCGTCGCGAGTGCAGACGCTCGTCCAGACCTACCCCTCCCCGATCGACGACGTCTGGGACGCCGTCACGAGTGCCGATCGCATCACTCGCTGGTTCCTTCCGGTCAGTGGCGACCTCCGGCTCGGCGGGCAGTACCGGCTCGAGGGCAATGCGAGCGGCACGATCCAGTCGTGCGAGCCGCCGCAGGCGGGCACGGCGCAGTACGACATCACGTGGGAGTTCGGAGGCGGCGTGACCTTCGTCACCGTTCGCCTCGAGTCGGTGGGTTCCGACCGCACACGTCTGGAGTTGCAGCACGTCGCCCCGGTCTCGGCGGTCCCCGACGAGCTCTGGCAGCAGTTCGGCCCCGCCGGAACCGGCATCGGCTGGGACTCCGGGCTGCTCGGGCTCTCGCTGCACCTCACCGATCCCGACGCGCGTCCCGAAGACCCCGAGGCGTGGACCCGGACCGACGAAGGCAGATCGTTCCTGCGCGGCTCGGCCGACGCCTGGGCGGTCGCCCACGCCGGCGATGGCATCGAGATCGACTTGGCGCGGACGGCTGCCGACACGACCTACGCCATGTACACCGGCGAGGGCCCCGGGCCCAGCTGAGGCAGGAACACGGCACGACGACATGGGCCGCCCTACCTCGCTGCTCGGCAGAACACGCGACGACGCGCGGGTTCACATCCGACACTCAGTCGCCGCGGAGGAATACCCTGACTCGTGCAGTGCACCACGTCATCGCACGAGGAAAGGGCAGCTCATGTCGTCGCCGCAGTCCAACACCGTCTTCGCCGGGTTCTCGCTGGACTCAGCGAATCTCTCGAAATCCGCGATCAACACCGTCCGTACCACGCTCGGAATCTCGGGCGCCGTCGCACTCATCGTGGGCATCATGATCACGTTCTGGCCGAAGAACTCGGCCGTCGTGCTCACGGTGATCCTCGGGATCTACCTCATCATCGCGGGGCTGGCCTACGTCGGCCTCGGCATCTTCTCGAAGGGCATCTCAGGTGGGGCGAGAGCCCTCGACATCATCCTCGGCGTGCTGTTCGTGATCGGTGGGGTCGTGGCCGTGACCAACCCGTCCGAGAGCGCCGTCGTGCTCGGCATCTTCCTGGGCATCCTCATCGGGATCCTGTGGATCGTCGAGGGCGTCGTCGCGCTCGTGCAATCGGGCGATGCGCCGTCGAAGGGATGGGCGATCTTCTTCGGCATCCTGAGCATCATCGCAGGCATCGTGCTGCTGTTCAGCCCCATGTTCGTCGTGGTGCTCTGGTGGATCCTCGGGATCTCGCTCATCGTGCTCGGGATCATCCAGATCGTGCGAGCGTTCCGCTTCGGCCGCGGCGCGACCAGCAGCGACGCCGCGGCGGCCACGACGTAGCCGCGACCTTCGACGGCGAGGGCCGGTCGAGCGCACCAGCGTTCTCGACCGGCCCTCACCGTGTGCGCGCGACTCAGGTCTCGCGGGCGAAGCCCGATGTGTCACCCACGTAGCGCGTGTGGTCGGCGGGCACCGGGTCGGTGGCGGCTGCGGCGACCTCGGCGGCGAACTCGGCCACGTTGTAGAGCCGGCCGGCCTCCTGCTTGCGTGCATCGATCGCGCCGGGGTTCGCGCGTTCGAGCAGCGTGGCGGTGATCGTACCCTCGATCATGTCGCCCGAGACGACGACGAACTCGATCCCGGATGCCTCGAGCTCGGGCAGTTTGGCCCGGAGTGCGTCTTCGCCCGCCCGCTTCGACAGCGCCACCGGCTCGTACTCGGGCATGGTCGGCGTCGTGCGGATGAAGTGGGCCTGGTGACTCGTGACGAAGACGATGCGGGCGCCCTCGGCTAGGTGCGGAAGTGCGCCCTCGACCACGTTCAGCTGCGCGTCGCGATTCAACCGCATGGCGTAGTCGTCGCCCATGCCCATCTCCATGCCGCCGGAGGCGTTCAGGACGAGGATGTCGATCGGACCGAACTCGGCGACCGCGCGCTCGAACATCGCAGCCACCGACGCGGTGTCGGTCAGATCCGCGCCGACGGCGATCGCGCGACCGCCCGCCGCCTCGATCTCGGACACCACCTTGCCGGCACGCGGCGCCTTGCTGCGATAGTTCACGACGACCGAGGCCCCCGCCGCAGCGAGGTAGCGCGCAGTGTCGGCGCCGATCCCTCGCGACGAACCCGTGACGAGAGCGACGCGACCGGCGAGCGATCCTGGGGCGAGTGGGTTCGTCACGGCGGGACTCCTCGGGGAAGTGCGGGTTCGCGGGCGGGCCCGGCGAATCACCGCCCACGAGACTATCAAGGCCGCGCGGCCTCTCGCGTGCTGCTAGTTTCATCGCGGGGCCGTGAGAGGAGTACCAGTTGGATGTGCTGACCCAGTACGGCTGGATCGTCTGGCTCGTCCTGATCCTGGTCTTCGTCATCATCGAGGTCTTCACGCTCGAGATGACGTTCCTCATGCTCGCTCTCGGCAGCGTCGTCGGGTTGCTCTCCGGGCTCTTCGGGATCCCGTGGTGGGCCCAGTTCGTCATCGCGGCGGTCGTCTCGCTCGCACTCGTCCTGACCCTGCGGCCTCCCCTGCTGCGCATGCTGCGCCGCAGCGGAGACCCGGCACGTAGCAACATCGACGCCCTGATCGGCGCCGACGCAGCCGTCGTGCGCACGGTGACTCCCGCTGGGGGGCGGATTCGTCTCCAGAGTGGAGACATCTGGTCGGCGCGCCTCTCCCCCATCACCGAGCAGAACGATGTCGCGGTGGGCCAACGGGTGCTGATCACGGGCGTCGACGGCGCGACGGCGGTCGTCGTCCCGACCGAACGCAGCGCCCCGAGTCCGTAGGGGTTGCTCCGAGTGCGCGGTGATAGGTTCGTGGAACAGACCGTCGAAGGGGCGATCGTATGGTGGACCTGACCCAGTACCTCTGGATCGTCTGGCTCATCTTCATCTTCGTCTGCGTGATCATCGAACTCCTCACGCTCGAGTTCACGTTCCTCATGATCGCCTTCGGTTCCGTGGCCGGCCTCGGCGCCGAACTCCTCGGCTGGGAATGGTGGGTGCAGTTCCTCGTCGCCGCCGCGGTCTCCGTGCTGCTGATCCTCACCATCCGCCCGCTGCTGCTGAAGACGATGCGACGCGGCGAAGACCCCACTCCGAGCAACATCGCGGCCCTCATCGGCATGTCGGGGCGAGTGGTCGCACCCGTCGCCGATACGGGCGGTCTCGTCAAGCTCGCCAACGGCGAGACGTGGACGGCCCGCCGGTCATCCGAAGCCCCGCAGCCCGACATCGCCACCGGGGCATCCGTTCGCGTCGTGCTCGTCGATGGGGCAACCGTCGTCGTCGTGCCCGACGAGACGGCCGCGCCTGATGCCTCCTCAACGACCCGATAGCCAAGGAGCCCTCGCATGATCAGCATCGACGGATTCATCGCCCAGATCTTCATCGCCGTGCTACTGATCGTGGTCGGCATCTTCGTCCTGGTCGTGCTGATCCGGGCGATCCGCATCATCCCCCAGGCCTACGCCGGCGTGGTGGAACGGCTGGGTCGCTACCACAAGACCCTCTCCCCCGGACTCAACGTCCTCGTGCCGTTCATCGACCGGGTGCGGCCACTCGTCGACATGCGCGAACAGGTCGTGTCGTTTCCCCCGCAGCCCGTGATCACCGAGGACAACCTGGTCGTCTCGATCGACACCGTCGTCTACTTCCAGGTGACGGATGCCCGGGCAGCGACGTATGAGATCGCGAACTATCTCGGCGCGGTCGAGCAGCTGACCACCACGACACTGCGCAACGTGGTCGGCGGATTGAACCTCGAAGAGGCGCTCACCTCGCGCGACAACATCAACAACCAGCTGCGCGCCGTGCTCGACGAGGCGACCGGCAAGTGGGGCATCCGTGTCTCGCGCGTCGAGTTGAAGGCGATCGACCCGCCCCACTCCATCCAGGACTCGATGGAGAAGCAGATGCGCGCCGAGCGTGACCGCCGTGCACTCATCCTCACCGCTGAGGGCACGAAGCAGTCGGCCATCCTCACCGCCGAGGGCGAGCGTCAGGCCGCGATCCTCCAAGCCGAGGGTGACGCGAAGGCGGCGGTGCTGCGCGCCCAGGGTGAGGCCGAGGCGATCCTCACCGTCTTCGACGCGATCCACAAGGGCGATCCCGATCCGAAGCTGCTGGGATACCAGTACCTGCAGATGCTGCCCCAGCTCGCCGAGGGCCAGGCCAACAAGCTGTGGATCGTTCCGAGCGAGCTCACCGAGGCGCTCAAGGGCATCGGCCGCGCGTTCACCCCCGCCGCTCAGGGGTCGACGGATGCCGCGACCACCGCAGCGCCCCGAGCCGCCGCTGCGCCTCCCGACCGCGCCTGATCCACGTGGGCTCGACGTACCTCGTCCCGCCGGGGCCGCGGGTGCTCGCGCATCGCGGACTCGCGCTCGAGGCGCCCGAGAACACGCTGCTCGCCTTCGCGAAGGCCGTTGCGATCGGCGTGGTGTACCTCGAGACGGATGTGCACGTGTCGAGCGACGGCGTCGCAGTGGTGGCGCACGACCCCACACTGCGGCGGGTGGCAGACCGGGATGTCAAGGTGTCGCAATTGACGATGGCCGAGCTCCGCCGGGTGGACCTCGGCCGGGGTCAGGGATTCTGCTCCCTCGAGGAGGCGCTCGACGCTTTCGGCGAGGCGCGCTTCAACATCGACGTGAAGGTCGAGGCCGCCGTGACCGCCGCCGTTTCCGCCCTGGAACGCACGCGGGCCGGATCGCGGGTGCTGTTGACGAGCTTCTCCGATCGCCGACGCCGTCGACTCGGTGCGCTCGTTCCCGACGCCGTCACCTCGGCCGGCCGATCCGGGGTCATCCGGTCGTGGCTGGCGTCCCTGGTGCGATCTCACCGAGTGATGACCCACGCGCTCGGCGAGGCGGTCGCCCTGCAGGTCCCCGAGCAGGTCGGACCGCTCCGTCTCGTCACGTCGCGATTCGTCGAGGTCGCCCACGACGCCGGTGCCGAGGTGCACGTCTGGACCGTGAACGACCCTGCTCGGATGACGCGCCTGTTCGACCTCGGCGTCGACGGCATCGTCACCGATCGTGCCGACCTCGCCCTTCCGCTGGTCGCGGCGCGAAACTGAGAATCTCCCGGTAGTCGTCCAGTTCCTGGCAAGGGAACGCCCAGCTTGATCGTTTATACCTAGAGACGATCGAGAGGAGTACGCCATGGCGGACCGGAGCCTTCGGGGCATGCGTATCGGCGCCCAGAGCCTGCAGAGTGAAGACGGCGTGATCTTCGCCGAACGTGCCGACTACACCTACCGCTGTGAGACGTGCGGCCGCGAGACGGTGATGACCTTCTCGACCGAGGCGGAGCTTCCTGAGACCTGGGAGTGCAAGCACTGCGGTGCCGCAGCCACGCTTCTCGTCGACTCCAAGCCTGTCGAGATCGACCGGTCCGGCGAGAAGGTGGCGCGCACGCACTGGGACATGCTGCTCGAGCGCCGTACCCGCGCTGAGCTCGAGGAACTGCTCGAGGAGCGCCTCCAGTACCTCCGCGCGCGTCGCGGCCAGCAGAAGACCGCCTGAGCGCGAGTTCCGCGCCGCCTACGTCGTTCCAACCGGATGGACGCGGCGTCGGGCGAGGGTGCCGGCCGCGACGAGGCCGCCGAGTGACCCGATCACGATGAGCGCCGGCACTCCGCTTCCGAGCACCACCGACGGCGTCAGGCCGGTGCGCAACTCGACGTCGGTCACCATTACGCCCGGCTCGTAGGCCGGCAGCGCATCGATGGTGCGGCCGGTCGGGTCGATGACCTGACTCGTTCCGACCGTCGAGATGTTGACGACGGAGCGGCCCGTCTCGATCGCCCGCAGCCGTGCGATCGCGAGTTGCTGCTGGTTCTCGTCGGTGTGGCGGAAGTCGGCGTTGTTGGTCTGGAACATGTAGAGCTCGGCTCCGTCGCGAGCGCCCTCCCAGATGAGCTCGTCGTAGATCACGTCGAAGCAGATCGCGAGCCCGGTGATGGCGTCGCCGAGGTCGAAGACGGGCGGATTGGTGCCCGGGCTGTATCCGCGTTGGATCAGGCCGGTCAGGTCGCCTGCGATGGCGTCGTAGAACCAGCGGTCGGGGATGTATTCGCCGAAGGGGACGGGATTCCGCTTGTCGTAGGACTCGACAGCGCCCTCCCCCGCCCTCCAGAGGATCGAGGTGTTGAAGAACTCGTCATCACGCATGGTGACGGTGTTCAGCATCAGCGGTGCGTCGAGCTGTTCGCTGAGGTCGTCGAAGATGCGCGCCGTCGAGTCACTGCGGGTGGGGTCGATGTCGGATCCGCCCTCGGGCCACAGGAGCACGTCGACATCGGGTTCCTCGAGCACCGGTTCGGTCGCGTCGAGTTGTGCGGCGAGCACATCGCCGGGTTCACGCTCGTCGAAGTATCCGGCCGGCCCGTTGCCCTGGACGCTCGCGACGCGGAGTTCGCCCGTCGTCGTCGTCGGCCACGCCGGAACGAGCACCGCGATCAACGCGAGCGCCGCGACCGGGATGGCGGAACGAAGGTCCTGCCACCCCCTGAGCCGAACCCACTCGATGAGGCCGGCGACGATCGCCACCATGACGAAGCCCAGCCCGGTGGATCCCACCCACGACACGACGTCGGCGAACGGACTCTGCGACTGGCTGTGCGCTGCCCGCCCCCAGGGGAAGCCGCCATACGGGAACGAGCCGGTGGCGGCCTCGCGCAAGCACCACAGCCCTGCCACGAGCAGGGGAAGCCCGATCAGGCGCACCCAGCGCGAGGTCCAGGCCTTCGGCACCCACCGGTACGCAAGCGCGATCAGCACCGCTCCGCCCGCGACGAAGAGCGACTCGAACACCGAGAGCGCGATCCACGGCACCGGACCGAGATACAGCGAGGTCCATGACACCTGCTGCAGGTAGAACGCGAGCCCGAATGCGAGTCCCACGTGGAACGCGGCCCACGCTGTGCGCCCGATGAGGCTCACGAGGGCGAGCGCGATGCCGACGAACGCCAGCGGCCAGATGCCGGCTCCGGGAAAGCCGAGATCGTAGACCAGCCCACCGGCGATCGATGCGAACACCGCGACCCACAGCGGCAGCAGCGGACGCGGTTCGTTCTCGGGCACCCGCTCAGCCTAAGCGACGAGAACCGCGTGGATTCAGCCGACGGAGCCGTAGGCCACGACGCCGCGACGGACCGCGTCGATCGCGGCACGGGCCGTGGCGCCGAGCTCGGCGTCGGCGACGATCGAGATCTGGTCGAGCAGGTCGACGACCTGCTTCGCGAGCCGCACGAAGTCGCCCGCGGCGAGTTCGGTGTCGTCGAGCACCGGCCCGAGGCTGGCCCCGCCCGCCCAGGCGTGCATCGCCTGCGAGAGCGCCGGCGACGGCTGGTCGCTGCCCGCCAGACGGTGCTCGCGCTCCAGGTCGTCGAGTTCGGCCCAGACATCCGTGGTGCGATCGAACGCGTCGCGGAATCGTCCGCGGGGCAGGCGGAACTGCTCGCCGCTGTCGTCGCGCCTCGGCTCGTACACGAGCGCCGCCGCCATGGCGGCGAGAGCCGGCACGTCGAGGTCGTCCCAGAGTCCCAGACGAAGGCACTCGGCCACCAGGAGGTCGCGCTCGCCGTAGATGCGTTTCAGGATGCGGCCCGCCGAAGACGAGACGAGCGCGCCGTGGTCGTCTCGTACGAGATAGCCGAGGCGCTCGAGCACCTCCGCCACGCGATCGAAGCGCTTGGCGATCTGCCCGGTGCGGCTGCGGATCTGCCGTGACAGCTGCTCGTGCTCCCGCTTCAGCCGCCACCAGCGCTCGGCCCACCGCGAGTGCTGCTCCCGTTCCGCGCAACCGTGGCACGGGTGCGCCCGCATGGCCTTGCGGGCCGCGGCGAGCTCGCGCTGCATCCGCTCGCGCTGGGCGTGGGTGGAATTGCCCTTCGACGACTGCCGCTCGAGCTCGCCGATACGGCGCCGGATCGACGCGTACTCGCCGAAGTCGCCGAGGTGGCAGCGCATCGCCTCCTCGTAGCCGGACATCGATTCCTCCTGCTTGCGCAGGGTGCGAGCAAGGTCGACGACGGCACGGTCGGCCTGGAACTGGGCGAACGAGAGCTCGAGGATCTGCCGTGTTCGCTCTCGTCCGAACTGGTCGATGAGGTTCACGGCCATGTTGTAGGTCGGCTTGAAGCTCGAGTTCAGCGGATAGCTGCGGCGCGAGGCGAGCGACGCGACCGCTTCAGGGTCGAGCCCGTCGGACCACTGGACCACCGAGTGTCCTTCGACGTCGATGCCGCGACGTCCGGCGCGCCCGGTGAGCTGCGTGTACTCGCCCGGTGTGATGGGCACCCGCGCCTCGCCGTTGAACTTCTCGAGCTTCTCGAGCACCACCGACCGCGCCGGCATGTTCACGCCGAGTGCGAGCGTCTCGGTGGCGAAGACGACCTTGAGCAGCTTCAGCTGGAAGAGCTCCTCGACGACCTCCTTGAAGGCGGGCAGCATGCCGGCATGGTGTGCGGCGACGCCGCGCTGCAGTCCCTCGAGCCATTCCCAGTACCCGAGCACGGCCAAGTCCTCATCCCGGAGCATCCGGGCGCGCTCCTCGACGATCGAGCGGATCTCGTCGCGCTCCGCGGCATCCGTGAGCCGGATGCCGGAGCGGAGCACCTGCCGGACGGCCTGATCGCACCCGGCCCGCGAGAAGATGAACACGATCGCGGGAAGCAGGTGCTTGCCGTGCAGCAGTTCGACCACGCCGGGCCGGTCGAGACGCGCCTCCTCGTGCGAGCGCTGGTGGAAGCGCCCTCGGTCACTGCCGCGGCGGCCGCGCGCTGACCGGGACGAGATCGAGCGGCTCCCCGAGCGCGCGAGTCGCATCAGCTCGGGATTCACCCGGTTGGTCGCCGCCTGTCCGGACGAATCGAACAGGTCGATGAGCTTGGATTTCACGAGCACGTGCTGCTCGAGGGGCACCGGGCGCTCCTCCGAGACGATCACGTTGGTGTCGCCGCGCACCGCCTGCAACCAGTCTCCGAACTCCTCGGCGTTCGACACGGTCGCGCTGAGCGACACGAGTCGCACCTCCTCGGGAAGGTGGATGATGACCTCCTCCCAGACCGCTCCGCGGAACCGGTCGGCGAGGTAGTGCACCTCATCCATCACGACGTACGCGAGCCGGTCGAGCAGCGGAGAGTCGGCGTACAGCATGTTGCGCAGGACCTCCGTCGTCATGACGACGATGCGGGCTCCGGAGTTCACGTTGGTGTCGCCGGTGAGCAGGCCCACCCGGCCGGCACCCCACTCGTCGACGAACTCCTGGAACTTCTGGTTGCTGAGCGCCTTGATCGGCGTGGTGTAGAACACCTTCGCTCGGGGCTCCTGCATCGCGAGGAACACCGCGAACTCGGCGACGACGGTCTTTCCCGCGCCGGTCGGCGCGGCCACGAGCACGCTCCGACCCTCGTCGAGTGCGGCGCATCCGGCGCGCTGGAACGGGTCGAGGTCGAAGCGGAGCCGAGAGGCGAACTCGACGAGTCGCGGTTGCCGGCGCTGCTCGCGAGAGATCGCGTACCGCTCGGCCGGTGAGAGGCTCATCACCCCTCCAGCCTAGACAGGCTCCGAGCTGGACCGGCGGGGCTAGACAGCTCCCTCGAATTCGATCCTGTTGCGACGCTCGGCTCGTTTGTCGTGCAGGTTCGCGATGAACCACGCCGCGAAGTAGAGGGCGATCATCGGGATCGCGAGCAGGAACATCGAGATGACGTCGGCCGACGGCGTCGCGATCGCGGTGAACAGCACGATGACGAGGATCGCCACGCGCCACGACTTGATGATGGCCTTCGCGCTGATGACGCCGGCGAAGTTCAGCAGCACGATGAACACCGGAACCACGAACGCGACGCCGATGGCAACGACGAGCTTCAGGACGAAGTCGATGTACTCCTTGGCCGTGAGCAGCGATTGCGCCCCCTCGGGGACGAAGCTCGTCATGAGTCGCACGATGTTCGGCAGCACGAACCAACCGGCGGCGCAGCCCGCGAAGAAGAGCGGGATGGCCGTCGCGAAGAACGCGAACGTGAACTTGCGCTCACGGGTGTTGAGCCCGGGCACGAGGAACGCGAAGATCTGGTAGAGCCACACCGGGGCCGAGATCACGAGACCGAGGGTGAACGCGATCTGCAGGCGCAGGTCGAAGGCGCTCGAGATCGTCGGGAAGATGATGCCGGTGTTGCCGCCCTGTGCCTCGGCGACCTTCTCGACCGGCTCCTGGATCGCCTCCCAGACGAACAGGTCGGTGAGCACCCAGCCGATGATGCCGCCGATGACGATCGCGATCGCCGAGATGAAGAGTCGCTTGCGCAGCTCGATGAGATGCGCACCGAGCGACATCCGCTTCTCGCGGTTCTTCCCGCGATCCTTCACCGCGGTCATCGGGGTCAGCGACTCTTGCCGGTGTCGGCCTCGTCGGCCTTCGCCTGAGCGGCCGTCGCCTCCGTCGTCGCCGCGTCGGCCGTCGCGGTCGTACCATGCGCCGTCGCATCGTCGGCCGCGGCCTCGTCCTTCTCCGGACGCACCTCGCTCTTCAGGATCTTCATCGACTGACCGAGGCTACGGGCGAGGGCCGGAAGCTTCGGGGCGCCGAAGAGCAGCAGGATGACCACGAGGATGATCAGCGCATGCCAACCAGTGAAGCCTTGCCACATAGGTGTTCGTCCGTTCTCAGTGGGATCTTGCGCGACAGTCTACCTGTCTTGGCCGGTGGCGTCGTCGTAGCCCGCCAGGCCGCCCTCGGCCCACTCGGCGACCGCCGCTCTCGCCTCGGCCGGTGCCACCACGGTGACGAGGCCGGGCAGCCCGGCGACGAGCCGCTTCAGGCCGTGCACATGTGCCAGGCGCAGCGTCACGCGCAGGCGCCCGTCGACCTCGCGCGAACGGGAATCGGCGAGATAGTCGGCGAGCAGGGGCAACGCGGTCGGCGAGACGTCGACGATCACGTCGAGGTCGGTGTCGGATCCCTGGAACAGGGTGTCCGGAACATCCACCTGCGAGTGATCGCCGATCGGCTCCTCGGTGAGCAAGAGGTCGCTCATGCGGTCGACGCGGAAGTTGCGGACGTCTTCGCGCGTGTGGCAGTACGCCTGCAGGTACCAATCCGCGTCCTGCGAGATGATGCGAAGGGGATCGGCGCGACGCCGGCCGGCCTCGCCCCTCGCGTTGAGGTAGTCGAATTCGATCTGCCTCCCTTCGGCCACGGCCTCGCGGATGGGCGTCAGGGACTCGTCGGCTTCGGTCTCGGCCACCGCGAGCCGACTCGGCGCGGCCGATGCCCCGGCCGTGAGCTTGCCCATGAGCGACGCCAGCGACGCACTGCCCGCGTTCTCGGGAAGGGCGCTGAGGTACTGCAGACCGGCGATGAGCGCGGCGGCCTCGCGTGCCGACAGGCGCGGGGCGTCATCGATGGCGACGTGGTGGACGATGACGATGACGTCATCCTCTTCGAAGGAGTCCCAGTCGATGTCGAAGAGATCGTTCGGCTGATACGTGCCCGTCGATCCGGGAAGGCCGGATGTCGCGATGAGGCGGACGGCATCGCGGATCTGCTCCTCGCTCATGCCGAAGTGCTTCGCCGCTTCGCTGACGTCGACGACGCGCTGCTCGAGCAGGTACGGGACGAACGACAGCAGGAAGACCAGCTTGTCGGGCGCCTTCAGCGGCGTGGGTCGGCGGGCCATCATGCGCCTCCTCGATCGCGATGCGCCCCGGCCACGGCTGCCAGCCGGTCGCGAACGGCGTCGCGGAGTTCGACGGGCGCGATGACCCGCACCTCAGGACCGTAGGCCGAGAGCTCGTCGGCGAAGATCGCGGCATCCGTGTAGTGCAGGCGGATGACCCCGGCGTCTTCATCGCGGAGCACGGCGCGCTTGCCGAGCCGGACCTCTGCGTCGCTGCCCGCCCTGACGGCGAGGTCGGCGACGTTGCCGAGGCGCAGCTCGTCGAGCTCTGCGAGGATGCGGTCCTGGATGTCGGCCGGCGGCGGGTCGAACGTCATGCCCGGCACCGCCTCGACCGGCCCGATGATGCGGGAGAGCAGGAACGTGCGGGGTGCCTTCACGCCGTGGTCGAACCCGTGCAGGTGCCACCGCGCCTCGTGCAGCACGACGGCCAGCGGGTCGACCGTGCGCTCGCGGGCGGCCCCCTCACCCGGCTTGAAGTAGTGGAAGCGCACCGTCTGCCGGCGATCGAGAGCCTGCCGCAGGGGCTCGAACGCGGCATCCCGCACCCTCAGCCGTGGCGCGTAGCCGATCACCGGCTCGCGCGGCTCGATGCCGAGCGAGCGGAGCTTGGTGAGCGCACGCTGCGAGTCGGCCGAGAGCGACGCCTCACGCCATACCTCGGCGGCGAGGCCCAGGAGCGTGAGCTCGTCGGGGGTGAAGCGCACCGCGTCGGGCAGGTCGTACTGCCCCTTCGGGATGCGGTATCGCAGGGCCTGGTTGTCGCCGGGGCGATCAGGCGACTCCACCGTCTCGAGCGGGATGCCGAGCTCGCGGATGTCGTCTTTGTCTCGTTCGAACTGACGCTCGAGGTTCGCATTCTGCCCGGCAGGGTCGTATCGCTCGGCGTAGCCGCGGACCGACGAGAGGATCTCGGACTTCAGCAGCCCCGCCTCGGTGGCGAGCAGCGCGAGCACCAGGCTGAAGAGCCGATCTTCGACCGGGATCCTCGGCTCACCCTTGCGCGATGCTCCCGACACAGAAGCGATCATACTGAACGGGGCGCAGGGCCCGGGCGGCGTCGCCGGCTCAGACGACCCCCAGGATGTCGATCACGAAGAACAGGGTGGAGCCGGGCGGGATCCGGCCGGCCGCCTGGTCGCCGTACCCCTCGGACGGAGGCACGATGACGCCGACCTGCGAGCCCACCTTCTGCCCGATGACCGCGTCGGCGAAGCCGGGGATGACCTCGGAATCGTCGCCGTCGGAGACGACGAACGTCGCGGGAACGCCGTTCTCCCAGCTCGAGTCGAAGACCTCGTTGTCGTCCCAGGTGACGCCGGTGTAGTGCACGACGACGCGGTCGCCCGACTCCACGACCGGGCCCGAGCCGGCCTTCAGCACCTCGACCTGTGCGGTCTCGGTGGTGGGCGCCTCGGTCTTGGGCACGGTGATGCCGGGGCGGCCGTCGGGTGCGAGCACCACGGCCGGGAACCCGTCGCGGCTGAGCCGGACGGCACCGTTCGCGCGCGTGAGGAAGGTCTCGTGCACGTCGATGACCAGCACGAGGCTGTCGTCGGCCTCGATGCCGAGCGAGGGATTGCCCTGCTCGCCGAACGCGTCGGCGGGGGGCACGACGACGGTCACTCGCGAACCTTCACTCGCGCAGCTCAGCCCCTTCGCAATGCCGGGAAGGCCGCCTCGGCCGGCAACGACCGGCACCGGGTCCTCATCGCCGAACCCGGCGACCTGGATCTCGTCGCCGGTGCGGCCGTTGTAGACGGCGAGGCCGACCATCGCCTGCTGTCCGTCGGCGAGCAGTTCACCGTCGCCCGCGATGACCTCGGAGCACTGGGTCTCTTGGGGCGCGAGCGGAGTGGGGAACTCGACCTGCGGCTCATCGCCGAAGTCGCCAGAGACGGTGACCAGCTCCGACGACCGTCCGGGGGACGCGTCAGGGGTGGGCGCGGAGGCGCAGCCGGTGAGGGCGACGGCGACCAGGCCGGCGGTGGCGGTGAGCGCGAGAGACGAGCGCACTGATCCTCGATTCTTCGATGGGTCGCGGAGGGGCGATGAAAGACTACCCGGCATCGGCTGGGGGTTCAGGTCGGTCGGTGCCGGGGTCGACGGCGCGGGACTGCCCTGCCGCGGCATCCGCCACTCGGACCCGCTTGCGCAGGGCCTTGGCGCTGACGGTCCGCTCGCCGAGGGCGCCGGGCGTCCAGGTCTCGACGTCATCCTCGGTGAACTCGGTCTTCGACCGGCGTCGCTTGAGCTCGGGCAGCACCGTGCCGGGTGCCAGGCGCCGCGCGGTGACCAGGAACCCGGTGTGGGCGATCATGCGATGGTCGGGCCGGACCGCGAGCCCCTGCACGTGCCAGCCACGCACCATGGTCTCGGACGACTGCGGCTCGGTGTAGTCGCCGGTCGCACGGATCGCCTCGGCCACGCGGGAGAGCTGCGTGACGGTGGCGATGTAGCACAGCAGCACCCCGCCGGGCTTCAGGGCCGTCGAAACGGCGTCGATGCACTCCCACGGCGCGAGCATGTCGAGCACGACGCGATCGACGGATGCCGCGGGCGCCTGTTCGGGCAGCGACTCAGCGAGGTCGCCGAGCGTGATCGACCAGTTCTCGGGGTCGGAGCCGTGGAACGTCGCCACGTTGGCGCGGGCGACCTCGGCGAACTCCTCGCGGCGTTCGAACGAGAGGAGCCGCCCCGACCTTCCGATCGCACGCAGCAGCCAGAGCGACAGGGCACCCGAGCCGACGCCGGCCTCGACGACGGTGGCACCCGGGAAGATGTCGGCCAGGGCGAGGATCTGCGCGGCGTCCTTCGGGTACACGATGGCGGCACCGCGCGGCATCGACATGACGAAGTCGCTGAGAAGAGGCCGAAGCGCGAGGTACTCGACGCCGACCTGGTTGGTGACGACCGATCCGTCGGGCAGGCCGATGAGGTCGTCATGCGCGATCGGGCCCTTGTGCGAGTGGAACAGCTTTCCGGGCTCGAGGGTGATGGTGTGCAGCCGGCCCTTGGGGCCGGTGAGCTGCACTCGGTCCCCCGCCCGGAACGGCCCGCTGCGCTCGCCCCGGCTCTCGCTCACGCCGTGACCCCACGGGCATCTCGCGCATCGCATGCGTCTCGCGCCGCGAGGACGGCCGCGACATCCGCCACCGACTTGTCGGCAAGCGTCGCCCAGAGCGCGTGCGAAGGCGCCTCGTCGAGGCTGATGATGTTCGGCACGCCGACCGCCACGGCGCCTGCAGACCAGGCCGACGTGAGGCCCGCCGGGGAGTCCTCGATGGCGACGCACGCAGCGATGTCGACGCCCAGCGCCTCGGCTGCAGCGAGGTAGGGCTCGGGATGCGGCTTCGGGTTGTCGACCGAGTCGCCGGTCACGATGGCGTCGAACGCCTCGAACGGGATCGCCGCGACGATGTCGTCGGCCATCGACCGCACCGACATGGTGACGAGCGCGGTCGGGATGGAAGCCTCGCGCAGGGCCTCGAGCAGCTCGCGCGCCCCGGGCCGCCAGGGCACGCCGTGCTCGGCGATCTGCTCCTCGACCCGCGCGGTCAGGCGCGCCACGATCGTGTCGGCATCGAGGTCGACGCCCGCCGCCTGGAACACACGCGCCGATTCCCAGAGACCCAGCCCCACGACTCCGAGGCCGTCTTCGTGCGTCCACCGCCCTCCGAAGGACTCGACGAGCTCTTCCTCGGCCGTCATCCAGTAGCGCTCGGTGTCGACGAGGGTGCCGTCCATGTCCCACAGGACTGCGGCGGGAAGGCGAGTGGTCACAACCCGCAAGTCTACGGCCACGGCCTATTGTGGGAGAGTCCCCGGAGTCGGGGCGGGAAGCGGGGCACCTGGAGTGAATCATCCGGCCGGGTTCGAGGGCGGAAGGCTGCTCGTCGTCGCGTTCGAGGGATGGAACGACGCGGGCGAGGCGGCCACCGGTGCGGCCAAGCTCCTGGTCGAACGTCTCGGCCTCGTCGAGATCGCGTCGGTCGATCCCGAGCTCTACTTCGACTACCAGTTCACGCGGCCCACGGTCGCGGTCGGCGACGACGGGGTCCGGCGGCTCGAGTGGCCCGGGGCAGCGATCCTCGGTCCGAGCGGCGATCCCGGTTCGCCCGGCCAGGCGCGCGTCACCGGACCGGGCGCCGACACGCTGCACGTGCTGCTCGGATCCGAGCCGGCACGCAGCTGGAAGGGCTTCGCCGCCGAACTCGTCGACGCCGCGCTCACCGCCGACATCGAGGGCATCATCCTCCTCGGTGCCATGCTGGCGGATGCCCCGCACACGCGCCCGCTCGCGGTGTTCGCCTCGAGCGAGAACCCCGACGTCCGCGACGCGCTCGGCGTCGACCGATCCACCTACGAGGGCCCGGTCGGCATCCTCAGCGTGATCGCGGACCAGGCCGAGCGGGTGGGAATTCCGACGGTGTCGCTCTGGGCGTCGGTTCCGCACTACGTGCACAACTCCCCTTCGCCGAAGGCCGTGCTCGCCCTGCTCGGCAAGCTCGAGGAGCTCACGGGCCTCAGCATCCCGCGGGGCAACCTCGAGGTCGAGGCCAAGGCCTGGGAGGCGGGCGTCAACGCCCTCGCGGCCGATGACGAGGACATGGCCGGCTACATCACCCAGCTCGAGCAGGCGCGTGACGCCGTCGACGCGCCCGAGGCGAGCGGCGAGGCGATCGCCCAGGAGTTCGAGCGGTACCTGCGGCGGCGCGGCGACGGGCCCGAGGGGCGCGCCGACGGGCGCGGTGAGGGCCCGCGGCCGGCTCCGTGAGGCGCGGGCCCGCGGCATCCGTCACGCCTCGATGACCCCTGCCGCCAACAGGGCGAAGATCGTGCCGCCGAGCAGCAGCCGGTAGATCACGAACGGCAGGAAGCTGTGCCGTGAGATCCACTGCATGAAGAACGCGATGACGAGGATCGCGACGACGAAGGCGACGAGCGTCGCGGCGGCCGTCTCGATCGGACCGTACACGGCGGGCTCGCCCCAGCTCTTGAACAGTTGATAGAACCCCGAGCCGAACACCGCTGGGATCGCGAGCAGGAACGCGTAGCGCGCCGCGGCCGCGCGCTCGTACCCGAGGAACAGCCCCATCGTGATGGTGCCGCCCGATCGAGAGACGCCGGGGATGAGCGCGAGCGCCTGCGCGAATCCGAAGAGGATGCCGTGCGGCACGGTGAGCTGGTCGAGCTTGCGGTTCTTCGCCCCTGCCCAGTCGGCGAGGCCGAGGATGATGCCGAACACGACGAGCATCGTGGCGACGATCCAGAGCGAGCGGAAGGTCGTCTCGATGGTGTCCTGGAACAGGATGCCGAGCACCACGATCGGGATGGAGCCGACGATGATGAGCCAACCCATCCGCGTATCGGGATCGTTGCGCGGAATCCTGCCGGTGAGCGACCGGAACCAGTGCGAGATGATGCGAACGATGTCGCGCCAGAAGAAGACGACGACGGCCGCCTCGGTGCCGATCTGCACGATCGCGGTGAACGCCGCACCGGGGTCCTGGGCGTTGGGCAGGAACTCGCCCAGGATGCGCAGGTGGGCGCTCGAGGAGATGGGGAGGAACTCGGTGAGCCCCTGCACGAGCCCGAGGATGATCGCTTCGATCACGTGGAGCGTCCGCCTTCCGCCTCCGCGGCAGCCGGAGGAGTGACCTGGTCAGTATTCGGTTCAGTAGTCGAGGAGGAGGTCCCTCAGGACCCGCCTACCGAAGACTAGTGCGTCGAGCGGCACTCGCTCGTCAACGCCGTGGAACATCCCGGGGAAGTCGATGCCCTCGGGCAGGCGGAGCGGGGAGAAGCCGTAGCCCGCGATGCCGAGGCGACTGAGCGACTTGTTGTCGGTGCCGCCCGAGAGCAGATAGGGGAAGACGGATGCCCCGGGGTCGTGCACCCCGATCGATCGCCGCACGGCGTCGACGAGCGGCCCGTGCGTCGGTGCCTCGAGCCCGATGTCACGGTGCACGATCTGGACCTCGACGTCGTCGCCGATGATCTCGCGGACCTGGGCGAGCACCGCGTCCTCCTCCCCCGGCAGGGTGCGGATGTCGACGAGCGCCTCGGCACGGTCGGGGATCACGTTGTGCTTGTACCCGGCGTCGAGCTTCGTCGGGTTGGTCGTGGTGCGCAGCGTCGCGGTGATGAAGCCCGACGCCGACCCGGTCGCGAGGGCGAGCTCATCGGGTGCGACCTGCTCGGCGTCGACGCCCAGCGCCGCGGCGATGTCGCCGAGCAGCTCTCGGGTCGTGTCGGTGAGGTGGAGCGGCCACTCCGTGCGGCCGAGGCGCGCGATGGCCTCGGCGAGCTTCGTCACGGCGTTGTCGTGGATGAGCCGGGAGCCGTGTGCCGCGGTGCCGTGGGCGATGAGGCGCACCCAGATGAGCGACTTCTCCCCCGTCTGCAGCAGGTAGGCGCGCTGGTCGCCGACGTGCACGGAGTAGCCGCCCACCTCGCTGATCGCCTCAGTGGCGCCGTCGAAGAGCTCGGGATGGTGATCGACGAGCCAGCTCGCTCCGACTCCGCCGCCTGCCTCCTCGTCGGCGAAGAACGCGACCACGAGTTCGCGTTCGGGCAGCGACCCCGAGCCGATGATGTCGCCGAGCGCGGTGAGGATCATCGCGTCCATGTCTTTCATGTCCACCGCACCGCGACCCCAGAGCATCCCGTCGCGGATCTCGCCGGCGAACGGGTCGACGCTCCAGTTGCGGGGGTCGGCGGGCACCACGTCGAGGTGACCATGGAGCACGAGCGCGGGCTTTGCGGGGTTGCGCCCCGGGACGCGTGCGACGACGCTCGTGCGCCGCTCGGCGGGCTCGAAGACCTGCGGCGCCAGGCCGAGGGCGGCGAGCCTCGCCTCGACGTACTCGGCGGCCTCGCGTTCGCCCTCGGCCCGGCCCTCCCCGTAGTTGGTGGTGTCGATCCGGATGAGGTCGCGTGCGATCACCGCCGTCTCGTCGAGCGCGGTGTCGGACTGCTGCACTGCGGATGCTTCGGCCATGCGTTTCACCGTAGTCGCCCCGGCGTCGGGGGCGCCTCGCCGGCGTTCGAGGCACCCCGGAATCCGTGCTAATGTCTTCTCTCGGGCCTGCGAGCGATCACGGCCCGACACAACGCGCGGGTGGCGGAATTGGCAGACGCGCTAGCTTGAGGTGCTAGTGCCCGTATAGGGCGTGGGGGTTCAAGTCCCCCCTCGCGCACGCGTTGCGAAGAAGGCCGGATCATCGTGATCCGGCCTTCTTCCGTTTCGCCCGTTCTCGAACCGAGACACCCGATTCTCGTGGAATTCGGGCAACTCGGAGTCGGCAGGACGGTCGGCTCTTGGGACTTGCCTGATTCGAACGTATGTTCGAACATGGGATATGACCATGACCGCTCCCCTCGCAGCCCCAGCTCCACGGCCCGCGCGTGTAGAGGAGTTGCAGGCCCGCATCCGGGGCATGCAGGCGACTCGGCTCGACTCCAAGGCCGTGCCGACGCATCCGGCGCTCGAGGCCGTGCTGCCCGGCGGCACGCTGCGCGAGGGCACGGTCGTGCAGGTCGAGGGGTCGACGACCCTGCTCATGGCGCTCCTCGCCGGTCCGAGCGCGAGCGGGCGATGGGTCGCGGTCGCCGGCATGCCCGAGTTCGGCGTCGAGGCCGCGGCGCGGTTCGGCGTCTCCCTCGACCGGCTCGTGCTCGTTCCCGATCCAGGGCGTCAGTGGCTCACCGTCGTCGCGGCGCTCGCCGATGTCATCCCCGTGGTCGCGGTGCGGCCCACCGGTCGGGTCTCCGCCGCCGAGACGAGCCGGCTGCAGGCTCGACTCCGCCAGCGGGGCACCACACTGCTCGTCGCCGGCGAGTGGCCGGGCAGCGACGCCCGCCTCCGGGTCGAGGCGAGCGAGTGGCAGGGAATCGAGTGGGGGCCCGGGCGCCTGGTCGAACGCGAGGTCGTCGTGAGCGCCGCCGGTCGTGGCGAGTTCGTCCGCAGCATCCGCTCACGGCTCCGCCTTCCCGACCGTTCGCTCGAGTTCGCCGCGGTGCATGCCGGTGCCGGCGACGCCGAGGTCGCCGAACCGATCCGCATCGGCCGGTTCGCCATCGGCGAGTTCGAACGGAGGGCGACCGGATGACTCCAGACCCGGGCCGCGCCATCGTGCTGTGGTGCCCAGACTGGCCGGTGTTCGCCGTGTGCCGCGAGCACGCGCTCGACCCGGCTGCGCCCATCGCGCTCACCGAGGCCGGCCTCGTCTTCGCCTGTTCCGCCGCCGCCCGCCGCGACGGCGTCACGCGAGGCCTGAAGCTTCGCGAGGCGCAGTACCGCTGCCCCGAACTCACCCTGCTCGACTACGACGCGGCGCTCGACGCGCGCATCTTCGAGCCCGTCGTCCGAGCGGTCGAGGCGACCGTGCCCGGCGTGCAGCTCGTGCGCCCGGGCACGCTTGCGATGCGGGCGCGCGGCCCGGCGCGGTACTACGGCGGTGAGGATGCCGCGGCGGCGGCTCTCCTCGCCACCGTCGCCCGGCACGGGGTACCCGATGCCAGGGTCGGCGTGGCCGACGGGCCGTTCGCGGCCGAGCAGGCGGCACGGGCGGCACACGAATCCCCCGTGCGCATCATCGAGCCCGGGGCATCCGCAGCCTTCATCGCGCCCCTGCCCGTCGGGCTCGTGGTCGATGCGCGCACCGCGACCCTCCTGAACCGGCTGGGGGTGCGCACCTTGGGCGAGTTCGCCGCATTGCCCGATGACGACGTGCGGCGCCGGTTCGGGGCATCCGGGGCCTTCGCGCACGATCGCGCCGCCGGGCGCGAGCAGGCTCGCGTGATCGCCCGCACTCCCCCACCCGAGTTCGAGGCCGTGCAGCACTTCGAGCCGCCGCTCGACCGCGTCGATCAGCTCGCGTTCGCGTTCCGGGTCGGGGCCGAGCAGTTCATCGAGCGCATGCGCTCCGTGAGGCTCGTGTGCACGAGCCTGCGCATCGAGCTCGACGACGAGGGCGGCGGGCACTCCAGCCGCAGTTGGCTGCATCCGCGGTGGTTCACGCCGGCCGACGTCATCGACCGGGTGCGCTGGCAGCTGCAGGGCGCCGGTACGGCCGACAGCGGGCTGGCGTCGCCGATCGTGCGGCTTCGTGTCATCCCCGAGCACATCGACTCCACGGGCAACCATGAAGAGGGGCTCTGGGGCGGCGGTCCTGACGAGCGCGTGCACCACGGGCTCACCCGCGTGCAGAGCATGCTCGGGCACGAGGCGGTCGTGACCGCGGCGATCGGCGGCGGCCGCATGCTCGCCGACCGCCAGGTGCTCGTGCCGTGGGGCGACCGGCCGCCAGAACTGGCCGCAGCCGAGGCGCCGTGGCCGGGGAGCCTGCCCGCGCTCGCCCCGGCGAGCGTGTTCCGTGAGCGGCAGCCGATCGCCCTGCTCGATGCGCGTGGCGAGCTGGTGGCGATCGACGAGCGCGGCGCGATCTCCGCGGCACCCGAGCGGTTCGCCGTGGGTGGGCGCGAGGCGGCCCCGGTTCGCGCATGGGCCGGCCCGTGGCCGGTGGTCGAACGCTGGTGGGACGCCGAGCAGGCCAAGCGCGTGCACCGCTTCCAGGTCGTCGACGACGACGGCTGCGCATGGCTGCTCGTGCGCGACCGCGAGGGCTGGTGGGCCGAGGCGAGGTACGACTGATGGCCGGAGGCCACTGATGGGCTGGAACAATCCGTCGATCCCGTGGTCGGAGCTCGAACGCAAGCTCTCCGATCGGCGGCGGCCGGGCGGGCCCGGGGTCATCGCCGACGGCGGCGACAGTCCCGCGTGGAGCCGCAAGCGGCATCCGTACCGCCCCTCCGAGGGCGTTGCGGCACCGACCGGCCCGATCGTGCCGTACGCCGAGCTGCACGCGCACTCCACGTTCAGCTTCCTCGACGGCGCCTCGTCGCCCGAGCAGCTGGTGGAAGAGGCGCACCGCCTCGGCCTCGCGGGGCTCGCCATCACCGACCACGACGGCTTCTACGGCATCGTGCGCTTCGCCGAGGCCGCCGAGAGCTTCCCCGACCTGCAGACGGTGTTCGGCGCCGAGCTCTCGCTCGGGCTCACCGAACCGCAGATGGGCGCCGCCGACCCCGAGGGCGAGCACCTGCTCGTGCTCGCACGGCGGGAGGAGGGGTATCACCGGCTCGCCAGCGCCATCACCGCGGGGCAGCTCGCGGGCGGTGAGAAGGGGCGCCCGGTCTACTCGCTCGAAGAGCTCGCCGAGCGTTCGGGCGGCGAGTGGGTGATCCCCACCGGATGCCGCAAGGGCGCGGTTCGTCGTGCACTCGCGAACGAGGGGGCGGATGCCGCGTGGCGCGAGCTCGACCGCCTCGTCGCCCTGTTCGGGCGCGACCACGTCGTCGTGGAGCTCTTCGACCACGGGCATCCGCTCGACCAGGAGGCGAACGACGTGCTCGCCGCGCTCGCCGAGCGGGCCCGGCTGCCGCTGCTCGCGACGAACGCGGTGCACTACGCGACCCCGGGCGAGCACCGGCTCGCCTCCGCGCTGGCGGCGGTGCGGGCGAGACGCAGCCTCGACGAGCTCGACGGGTGGCTCCCGGCATCCGATGGCCTGCACCTGCGCAGCGGTGTCGAGATGATGCGCCGCTTCGACCGGTATCCGGGCGCGGTCGCACGTTCGGTGACGCTCGCGGAGGAGCTCGGGTTCCGGTTGCGCAGTGCTCGGCCCAGGCTGCCCCGGCAGAAGGTTCCCGCCGGCCACACGCCCATGAGCTGGCTGCGCGAGCTCGTCTGGGCGGGTGCCGAGCGCCGCTATCCCGGGCTGCCCGAGCACGTGCGCGAGCGGCTCGCGCGCGAGCTCGACGTGATCGAGCAGAAGGACTTCCCCGGGTACTTCCTCATCGTCTACGACATCGTGCGCGAGGCGCGCAGCCGCGGCATCCTCTGCCAGGGTCGTGGATCGGCCGCGAACTCCGCCGTCTGCTACGTGCTCGACATCACCGCGGTCGACTCGATCTTCTTCGACCTGCCGTTCGAGCGGTTCCTGTCGGCGCTGCGCGACGAGGAGCCCGACATCGACGTGGACTTCGACTCCGACCGCAGGGAGGAGATCATCCAGTACGTCTACGAGAAGTACGGCCGGCAGAACGCCGCCCAGGTGGCCAACGTGATCAGCTACCGGCCGAAGGTCGCGGTGCGCGACATGGCGAAGGCGCTCGGCTACTCCACCGGCCAGCAGGATGCGTGGTCGCGGCAGGTCGAGCGATGGGGTGCGGTGGTGTCGACCGACGATCACGACATCCCGGCCCCGGTCGTCGACCTCGCCGAGCAGCTGCTGACGTTCCCGCGCCACCTCGGCATCCATTCGGGCGGCATGGTGCTCACCGACCGGCCCGTCGGCGAGGTGTGCCCGATCGAGCACGCCCGCATGGAGAACCGCACGGTGCTGCAGTGGGACAAAGACGACTGCGCGTGGATGGGGCTCGTGAAGTTCGACCTGCTCGGCCTGGGCATGCTCGCGGCCCTGCAGTACACCTTCGATCTCGTGCGCGAGGCCACGGGCGAGGAGTGGGAGCTCGCGACCCTGCCCAAGGAGGAGGAGGCGGTCTACGACATGCTCTGCCGTGCCGACTCCATCGGGGTGTTCCAAGTCGAGAGCCGCGCGCAGATGGGCACGCTCCCCCGGCTGAAGCCGCGCTGCTTCTACGACCTCGTCGTCGAGATCGCGCTCATCCGGCCGGGCCCCGTTCAGGGCGGTGCCGTGCACCCCTACATCCGGCGACGCACCGGAGAGGAGCCGATCAGCTACCTGCACCCCGACCTCGAGCCGGTGCTCTCGCGCACGCTCGGGGTGCCGCTCTTCCAGGAGCAGCTCATGCAGATGGCCGTCGCGGTGGGTGACTGCACCGCCGCCGACGCCGACCTGCTGCGCCGCGCGATGGGCTCCAAGCGCGGGGTCGAGAAGATCGAGCGACTGCGCGAGAAGCTCTACGCCGGCATGGCGGCGAACGGCATCGAACCCGACGTGGCCGATTCGATCTACGACAAGATCCAGGCGTTCGCGAACTTCGGGTTCGCCGAGAGCCACGCACTCAGCTTCGGGCTGCTCGTGTACGCGAGCTCGTGGCTGAAGCTGCACTACCCCGCCGCGTTCCTCGCGGCGCTCCTGCGTGCGCAGCCGATGGGCTTCTACTCGCCGCAGACGCTCACGGCCGACGCCAGGCGACACGGCGTGACGGTGCTGCGGCCCGACATCCTCCGGTCGGGGGTGAACGCGGGGCTCGAGGCGATCGACGCGACATCCGCGTCAGCTGACGACGACACCATCGGCACTCGGCGCGAGCCGACCGGAATGCCCTCGTGCGTCGATCCCGTGCAACCGCCCGTCGGGCCGTTCGACCGCGACCTGTCCGACCGTTCTGCCGAGCATCGCCGCGACGGTGCGTTCGCGGTGCGGCTCGGACTCGCCGACGTCTCGTCGATCGGCGAGAAGGTCGCCGAGCGCATCGTCGCCGAGCGCGATGCACGGGGACCGTACCGCGACATGGCCGACGTCTCGCGGCGCGCCGGCCTCGACGCCGAGCAACTGGAGGCACTCGCCGCGGCCGGCGCGTTCGAGGGGTTCGGCCTGCAGCCACGCGAGGCGCTCTGGCTCGCCGGCGAGGCGGCGCAGGATCGCGAGGAGTACCTCGCCGGATCGATGGTGGTCGTGCAGCCACCGCTCCTGCCCATGCTCACCGACGCCGAGCAGGTCGTGTACGACCTCTGGGCGACGGGTATCTCTCCCGACGATCACCCGATCCGGCACATCCGCGGTCAGCTCGACGAGCGCGGTGCGATCCGCATCGACCGTCTCACGCACGCCGAAAGTGGGCGGCGCATCGAGGTGGGCGGCGTGGTCACCCATCGTCAGCGTCCCGCGACCGCGAGCGGCATCACCTTCCTGAACATCGAAGACGAATCGGGCACCCTCAACGTGATCGCGGGGGTCGGGGTGTGGAACCGGTATCGCCGGGTGGCCCGGGAGGCGCCCGCGATGATCGTCCGCGGCATCCTGGAGCGCTCGCCCGAAGGGGTGACCAACCTCGTCGCAGATCGGTTCGAGCGCCTCACCGTGTCGGCGCCTTCCCGGTCACGCGACTTCCGTTGAGGGCGCTGCGCGGCACCCCGTCATCGCACCGCAACGGTGCGATGACGATCCCGAGGAGTCTGGTGGCGTGGGTTCGGGCGCATGGTCGGTCTGCGCGGCTCACCGGTTCGGCATCCGTCCCGCCTCGTGACATCCGTTAGCCTCGTCCGGTGCCAGCGACACCTCTCGACGCAATCGGACCCGACCGCTACGGAAGCGACGTGCTCGCCGGCGACTGGCGGGCACGCGGCCGCCGAATCATCCCCAAGGTGGAGGCCGCCCGCGATCTCGTCGTCGAACTCGCCGCCGACGGCTACGTCGGCGCGGTCGTCGGGCTCGAGAAGCAGCACGTCGTACTCGAAGACCGATTCGGCAGGACGCGCTTGTTCCCGCTCGGCCACGGGTTCCTCGTCGATGGCGAGCCCGTCGAACTCGTTCGTCCGAGCCAGAAGCCGCCAGCCGCACGGGCGCGCACCGCGTCGGGGTCGTTCGCCGTCGCGTCCGCGCCCGCCCGCGTCGCCCTGCCCAGCCGCATCTTCGTCGAGGGGCGGCACGATGCCGAGCTGGTCGAGAAGGTCTGGGGGGCCGACCTCCGCATCGAGGGGGTCGTCGTCGAGTACCTCGAGGGCGTCGACGTGCTGGACGAGCAGCTCGACGAGTTCCGTCCCGGACCCGGGCGACGGGCCGGCATCCTGGTCGACCACCTCGTTCCCGGGTCGAAGGAGCAGCGCATCGCCGACGCGGTGGCGCGCGGCCCGCATGGGCGCCACGTGCTCGTGGTGGGGCACCCGTTCGTCGACATCTGGCAGGCGGTGAAGCCGACTCGGCTCGGTCACGACGCCTGGCCGGTCATTCCGCGTGGCGTCGAATGGAAGCGCGGCGTGTGCGCGGCATTCGGCTGGCCGCACGCCGAGCAGGCCGACATCGCGCGTGCGTGGCAGCACATCCTCGGCCGCGTCCGCGGCTACGGCGACCTCGAGCCCGCGCTGCTCGGGCGCGTGGAGGAGCTCATCGACTTCGTGACGGCGCCGCACGACGCCTGAGGCACTGCCCTTCGGCGCTCCGAAATGCTGCCAATCGGGGCCGTTTCGGACCGTGCCCGACCGGCCGCGGATATCGTGTGGGAGGCCGCAGGCGCGTGCCGAACGCGATGGAGCGGGACGACCGCACATCGTCGGCCCGTGGAGGACGTGAGACATGAACCAAGAGGGGCGCCAGTCGGCCACCGACGGCGATCGCGCGAAGTGGCGGCGGTACCTTGCCGACGAACGTGCCGAGGCCGCGGTCTACCGCGAGCTCGCCGCCCGACGCGAGGGCGAGGAGCGCGAGATCCTGCTCGCGCTCGCCGCAGCCGAGGGCCGCCACGAGGCGCATTGGCTCGCCCTCCTCGGCGGTGACGAGGGCCGGATGCCGCGAGCCGACCTCCGCACCCGACTGCTCGGCGCGTTCGCCCGGCGGTTCGGGTCCATCTTCGTCCTGGCGCTCGCGCAGCGCGCCGAGGGCCGCTCACCCTACGCCACCGACCCTGACGCCACACCCGCCATGGCCGCCGACGAGCGGATCCACGGCGAGGTCGTGCGCGGACTCGCCGCTCGCGGGCGACGTCGCCTGGCCGGCACCTTCCGCGCCGCGGTCTTCGGCGCCAACGACGGGCTGGTCTCGAACCTCGCGCTCGTGCTCGGCATCGGCGCCACCGGAGTCCCCGCCTCGGTCGTGCTGTTCACCGGCATCGCCGGCCTCCTTGCGGGCGCGCTCTCGATGGGGGCGGGCGAGTACGTCTCGGTGCGATCCCAGCGCGAGCTGCTCGAGGCATCCGTGCCCGACCCGACGACCCGCGAGGCCCTGGTCGACCTCGACATCGACGCGAACGAACTCGCCCTGGTGTATCGGGCCCGTGGCATGGACGAGCAGGAGGCGAGCGAGCGCGCGGCTCTCGTCGTCGCGCGGGTGCACGCTGCCGGGAGGAACCCGGTGCCGACCGATCCCCTGACGGTCACGGCGAACGACGATGATGCCATCGGCACCGGGCTCAACGCGGCCGTCTCGAGTTTCGTGTTCTTCGCCTCGGGGGCGCTCATTCCGGTGCTGCCGTGGATCTTCGGCCTGTCCGGCACGGTCGCGATCGTGACCGCCGCCGTGCTGGTCAGCATCGCGCTGCTGGCCACCGGCGCGACGGTGGGCCTGCTCTCGGGCGCGCCACCGTTGCGACGGGCACTGCGCCAGCTCGCGATCGGCCTCGGCGCCGCGGCGATCACCTACGCCCTCGGGCTCGCGTTCGGCGCCACCGTCGCCTGACGGGCGGGTCGATCGCTCGGCCGATACCCGGGCTCAGGAGCGCGGGCCGGCGATGCTCAGCCGACCAAGCGATTCCAGCCGTCGCCGTCGACGTGCTCGAAGATGAGGTTCGTCTCGGTGTGCGCGACCGCCGGATGCCCCGTGAGATGGGCAACGACGAACTCGCGCAGCTCCTCGGCGTCGCGCGCGGCGACGTGGATGAGGTAGTCGTCGGCACCCGCCATGTGGAAGACGCCCAGCACACCGGGAAGGTGCGGCACCTGCTGACGGAACGCGTCGATCTCGTTGCGGTCGTGCTTCACGAGACGCACCGCGATGAGCGCCTGCAGCGACACGCCGAGGGCGGCCAGGTCGACGTCGACGCGGTACCCGCGAACCGTGCCGAGGCTCTGGAGCCGGCGCAGGCGCAGCGATACCGTGGACTCGGCCACGCCGACCTCAGCGGCCAGTGCTGCGCCCGACGCCCGGGCGTTCGTGGAGAGCGCCTGGAGCAACGCGCGGTCGACGCGATCGAGTTCGGGTTTCTGCGCCATGGCTCGCCTCCCCGGCATCGGAAACGCAGTTTCTGCGATGTTTCGATCGTACTGCAATGATCCTGCAGTGTGATTTGCTGTTCATGACAGCATCTGCTTGGTTCGAGGCATGCAGCCATCGTCGTCGTCGCAGTTCGAGACCCGCGCCGTGCACGGCGGAATGCACGGGGTCCGGGCGAGCGGATCCCACGTGCCCGTCATCGACTTCTCGACCACGAACCCGCTCGGTTCCGTCGAGGCGGGCGGGCTCTCGTACGAGGAGCTCGCGACCGGCCACGCCCTCGGCGAGGGCCGCTCCGCGGTCTACCAGCGGCTCTGGCAGCCCGGAGTCGCGCGCTTCGAAGAGGCCCTCGCCGGGCTCGAGGGCACCGAGGGGGCGGTCGCGTTCGCGAGCGGCATGGCGGCGCTGTCGGCGACGCTCATCGCGGCAGCGTCCGCCGGCCGCCCGCACGTGGTCGCGGTCCGGCCCCTCTACGGCGGCACCGACCACGTGCTCGAGTCGGGCCTGCTCGGCACCCGGGTGACGTGGACGGATGCCGCCCGAATCGCCACGGCGATCGAACCCGACACGGGCCTCGTGATCGTCGAGACCCCCGCGAACCCCACGCTCGAGCTCCTCGACCTGCGTCAGGCAGCGGACGCCGCGGGCGACGTTCCCCTGCTGGTGGACAACACGTTCGCGACCCCGGTGCTGCAGCGTCCGGTCGAGTTCGGCGCCGCGCTCGTGCTGCACAGCGCGACGAAGTACCTGGGCGGCCACGGGGATGTGATGGGCGGAGTCGTGGCCGGCAGCCAGGACTGGATGGAACGCCTTCGCCGGGTACGCGCACTCACCGGCGGACTCCTCCACCCGATGGCGGCCTACCTCCTCCACCGTGGGCTGAGGACCCTGCCGGTGCGGGTTCGCGCGCAGCAGGAGACCGCACATGTGCTCGCAGAACGGCTGCTCGCGCACCCCGCCGTCGCCGGGGTGCGGTATCCCGGGCTGCCCGGGCAGGATCCGGCGGGCCTCCTGGGCACCCAGCTCGACGGGCCGGGTTCGATCATCGCGATCGACCTCGCGGGCGGGTACGACGCGGCGGCCAGGTTCACCGAGTCGTGCGAGTTGATCACCCACGCCGTCTCGCTGGGCGGGGTGGACTCACTCGTGCAGCACCCCGCGTCGCTCACGCATCGGCCCGTGGCGGGCGAAGCCAAGCCGAGTGCGGGCACCGTGCGACTCTCGATCGGGCTGGAGCATGTCGACGACCTGACGGCGGACCTCATGGCGGCCCTCGATGCCGCCGCCGAGATCGGTGGGCTCCATTCGCCCGACCGCGCCGACGCCCTCAGCGGCTGACCCGCCGCGGCCTCCCCTCCACTGCGCCGACCGCCGTGACCGGGTTCCGGATGCCGATCCACGAGATGATGCCGCCGACGACGAGGAAGGCCGCAGTCGCGAACGCGGCCCGCTGGTATCCGCCGACGTCGAGCTGCGTGCCGACGATCACCCCGATGCTCGCGATCGCGACGAGCCCCGCGATGCGTGCGACCGCGTTGTTGACGGCCGACCCGATCCCCGCCCGGGACGGGTCGACCGCCCCCAGGATGGCTGACGTGAGCGGAGCCACCGTGATCGCCATGCCGAGCCCGATCAGGAGGATGCCGGGCAGGAACTGCGCCCAGTAGTTCAGCTCCTGCCGAACCGTGAGGGTGAGCAGGTAGCCGACCGCGACCACGACCGGCCCGAGCGTCATGAAGATGCGCGGACCGTAGCGCGTGGACAGTCCGCCGAACCGCGAGCCGAGCAGCACCAGCATCACCGTCGGCGGGAGTGTCGCGAGTCCGGCGAGCGTCGCGGAGAAACCGCCGAACTCCTGGAGGAAGATCGTCATCGCGAACGGCCCGAGCGAGAAGGCCGCGTAGATGAAGAGCGTGGCGACGTTGCCCCAGGCGAAGTTGCGTGCCCGGAACAGGCTCAGTGGAAGCATCGGATGGCGCGTGCGCCGCTCCCAGAGCACGAAGACGACGAGCGCGACGAGGCCGACCACGAGCGGGGCCCACCCCACGGGCGACCCCCAGCCGAATCTGCCCTGCTCGATGAGGGCGAACCCCGCCCCGCCGAGGCCGACGATGCCGAGCGCCGCGCCCACCCAGTCGATGGGGTCGCGATCGGGGTTCGGCTCGTCGCGTCCGAGCGCGTGCATGAGCACGAGCACCACCGCGATGGGCACGAGGTTGATCCAGAAGACGAGGCGCCAGGACAGCAGGTCGACGAGGACGCCGCCGAACAAGGGGCCGACGAGGAACGCACTGGTCGTCCACGCTGTCCACTGCCCGATGGCGCGGCCCTGCTCCTCTTTGGAGAAGGTCGCGATGATGATGGCGAGCGAACTCGGCACCAGGAGTGCCCCGGCTGCGCCCTGCAGGGCCCGGCCGAGCACGAAGACGATGCCGTCGGGTGCGACGGCGCAGATGACGGAGGTCGCGGCGAAGCCGTAGAGCCCGATGCGGATGATTCGGAGCCGGCCGAACGAGTCGGAGAGCGATCCCGCGAGCAGGATGAGCGATCCGAGCGTGAGCAGGTAGGCGTCCACCGCCCACTGCTGCAGCGCCAGTCCGCCGCCGAGATCGTCGGCCAACGAGGGCAGTGCCACGTTGATGACCGCACCGTCGAGGAACGCGATGAACGACACGACGATGGCGACGACGAGCACGCGGGTACGGCGGTCCATCCGCCCATGCTGGCACACCCCTCGGACGCCGGGCCCGCGGCATCCGACGCCCACCGCCGCCATTCCGGGTGCTCAGCGACTCCCGAGTCGGCGGCGCAGCAGGTCGATGCGCGCCTGCAGCTGCGTGACGGTGGCCTGTGCGACAGCTGGACCACCGCAGACCCGACGCAACTCGGCATGCACCCGGGAGTGCGGCTCGCCGTTCTGCCGCGCCCAGAGCCCCACGAGGCTGTTCAAGAGCGCTCGCTGCTCCTTCAGGGTTCGGTAGAGGGCGACGGGCTCGGGCCGATCGTCGCCCGCGACCTGTCTGCGCCGCTCCCCCGCCCGCCTCGCCTGCCGCGCCTGCCGATGGCGCAGCAGCTCCGAGACCTGCTCGGGATCGAGGAGGCCCGGAATCCCGATGAAGTCGAGCTCCTCGTCGGTGCCGGGTTCGGCGAGGCTGCCGAACTCGGTGCCGTCGTAGAGCACACGGTCGAACGAGGCATCCGATCCCACCGCTTCCCAGGTGCCGAGCCGGGCCTCCTCGGAGGCGCGCTCCTCGCGATTCGCCGACTCGAGCAGGCCGTCGTCGAGACCGTCGTCGTCGCCGGAGCCCTCGCGTCGATCGAGGGCGTGGTCGCGTTCGAGCTCGAGCTGCGAGGCGAGGTGCATGAGTGCCGGCACGTTCGGCAGGAACACCGATGCCGTCTCGCCGCGCCGTCGGGCGCGCACGAACCGGCCGATCGCCTGCGCGAAGAACAACGGGGTCGACGCGCTGGTGGCGTAGACGCCGACGGCGAGGCGCGGCACGTCGACCCCCTCGGACACCATCCGCACGGCGACCATCCAGCGGCGCGTGTTCGCCGAGAACTCCTCGATGCGAGCGCTCGCCTCCTTCTCGTCGGAGAGCACCACCGTCACGGGCTCACCGCAGATGCCCTCGAGGATCTGCGCGTATGCCCGCGCCATCGACTGGTCTGTCGCGATCACCAGCCCTCCGGCATCGGGGATGCCGTGCCGCACCTCCGTCAAGCGGCGATCGGCGGAGGCCAGCACCGCCGGGATCCACTCGCCGGTCGGCTCGAGCGCCGTACGCCAGGCCGCGGACGTGACCTCTTTCGTGTTGTCCTCGCCGAGGCGGGCCTCCATCTCGTCGCCGGCTCTGGTGCGCCACCGCATGTGGCCTGCGTAGACCATGAACAGCACGGGACGCACGACCCCGTCGGCCAGCGCACGACCGTAGCCGTAGTCGTAGTCGGTCTTCGAAAGACGCACGCCCGTCGCGTCGGGCTCGTAGCGCACGAATGGGATGGGCGCCGTGTCGGAACGGAACGGGGTTCCGGTGAGCGAGAGCCGCTTGGCCGCCGGCTCGAACGCCTCGCGGATCGCGTCGCCCCACGAGAGCGAATCGCCCCCGTGGTGCACCTCATCGAGGATCACGAGCGTGCGGCCCGAGATCGTGAGCTCGCGGTGCAGCGCCGGACGCATCGCCACCTGCGCGTACGTCACGGCGACGCCGTGGAAGTGGCGGGCGGTCTGACCGTGGGCATTGCGGAAGCCCGGGTCGAGCCGGATGCCGGCACGCGCCGCGGCATCCGCCCACTGCCGTTTCAGGTGGTCGGTCGGAGCGACCACCGTGATGCGGTCGATGACCCGCCGTGCCCTGAGCTCGGCGGCCAGTCGAAGTGCGAACGTCGTCTTGCCTGCGCCCGGGGTCGCGGCGGCGAGGAAGTCGCGCGGCATCTCGGCGAGGTAGCGCTCGAGGGCCTCGGCCTGCCAGGCGCGCAGCTTGCTCGCGGTGCCCCACGCGGCCCGTTCGGGGAACGACGGGGAGAGGTGCTCAGCGGCCGACGTGCCGGAGATCGGGCCGGAAGGGGTCGCTGTGCTCACTGGATTCGAGCGTAGCGGAGGGGCACGACATCGCTCGAACCGGGCGCTTGGCACAATGAGGGGATGGTCATGCAGCGTCATCCGTGGTCGCGATACGTCGCGATCGGCGACTCGTTCACCGAGGGCATCGGCGACCCCGAGCCGAGCGTGCCGGGCGGCCACCGAGGTTGGGCCGACCGTGTCGCCGAGCAGTTGAGCCAGGGCACCGACGACTTCGCCTACGCCAACCTCGCCATCCGCGGCAGGCTCATGCAGCAGATCATCGACGAGCAGCTCGAGCCGGCGCTGGCCCACCGGCCCGACCTCATCACGATCTCGGCCGGCGGCAACGGCGTCATCCGCCCTCGTACCGACCCCGACGAGATCGCGGCGCGATTCGAGTACGCCATCGACCGGCTGTCGCGCGACCGGGCCACGATCGTGCTCTTCACGGGCGTCGACGTCGGGTTCTCACCGGTGTTCCGCGGCATCCGCGGCAAGGTCGCGATCTACAACGAGAACCTCCGCGCCATCGCGCAGAAGTACGACTGCATCGTCGCCGACCAGTGGGCCCTCACCGAGATCCAGGATCAGCGGATGTGGGCCCCCGACCGGCTGCACCTGAACGCGCTCGGGCACCACACCGTCGCTCGCATGGTCCTCGCGGCGCTCAACGTCGAGAACGACCTCGAGCCGATGAAGCCCGAGCCGCTGCCGGCGAGCACGTGGCGGCAGGCACGGGTCGAAGACCTGTCGTGGGCGCGCGAATACCTCGTGCCCTGGGTGCTGCGGCGCATCCGCCACCAGTCGTCGGGCGATTTCGTGCAGGCGAAGCGGCCCGATGCGGGTCCCTATTCGCTTCCCGACTGAGCCGCGTGCGCGTCGAGCGCGCCGGGGTTCGTGAGCCGCCACCAGGCGCCCGGGTCCTCGAGCGACGCGTCGAGAACCAGCGGAACCCTGATCTCCTGCGCACCGGCCCGAACGATCGCCTCGCCGACCTGCTGTCCGCGGCGTGCGAGGGTGACCGGATCGGCATGAACCTCGACGTCGACGGCGGTGTCGCTCCAGACGATGACGGATGCCCCCCCGGCCGTTCGGGCCCGTGCCGAGTCGCCCCACGGCGTGTCGTACTCGGCGAGCACCTGATTCGTCTCGAGCGGGGACACCTCGTGGAAACCGGTCGAGACCGAGTCGAGGAGCGCCGCGATCGCCCCGTTCAGCAGCTCGTGCGTCTCGCCGCCGAGCAGCACGCCGACCACGGTGACGGTCGACGACCCGACCGGGTAATCGGCCGAGAAGAGCAGGTTGGCCGCGTCATCCGTCGTTCCGGTCTTGATCCCGTCGACGCCGTGCGAGCCGAGCAGCTTGTTCGAGTTCTTCAACGTGCCGAGACCGGGAACCTCGACCACCGGCATCGCGACGATCTCGGCGAGGACCGGGTCGGCGAGGGCCAGCTCACCGAGGCGCACGAGGTCGGCGGCGGTGCTGATGTTCTCGTCGGAGAGTCCGCTCGCATCCACGATGCGCGTCGACGTGAGGCCGCGTTCAGCGAGCCAGGCGTTCGCGCGCTCGACGAGGGCTTCCTGTGACCCGAACGCCCAGTTCGCGATGGAGATCGCGTAGTTGTTGCCCGATGGCAGCATGAGCGCCTCGAGGCTCTGCCGGAGCGTGAGCGTCGTCCCGGCGCGCACCGGCGCCACCGAGCCGTTCTGGGCGACCATGTCCCAGTAGATGTCGACATCGGCGTCGGTGTACGCGATCTCGGGTCCGCCGTCACCGGCCGCGATCGGATGCCCCTCCAGCACGACGAGGGCCGTGACGACCTTCACGATGCTCGCCATCGGCATCGGGGTCGCCTCATCGCCCGCCGCGAGGAGGCCATCGAACCCGACCGCGCCCACGGCGAAACTGCCGAATCCCGGAAGGCTGAGCGCCTGCGGGGCCGCCGCCGTCGGGGCCGGATCGGCGACCTGCGGGGCGGCGGCAGGAATCGGTGCGCCGAGGGCGTTCGCCGCGTAGATGCCGCCGCCGGTGATGAGCGCGATCACGAGGGCGAGCGCGCCGAACACGACGATGCGCCGGCGTCGGTACACCTGGGCGCGCGACAGGCGGGGTGCGGAGTCACCCACGCGCGCGGGCCTCTCGGGGCTCGGCGAGGGCGTACAGCGCCACCGCCGCGGCCGCCGCGACGTTCAGCGAGTCCACGCCGTGCGCCATCGGGATGGTCACCACCAGATCGGCTGCGGCCAGGGCGCGGCCGCTGAGTCCATCCCCCTCCGCGCCGAGCACGAGGGCCAGGCGCTCGGGAGGGTCGGCGGAGAGGTCGCGGAGCGAGACCGCTCGGTCGGCCAACGCCAGCGCGGCGATCGCGAAGCCGTGGGTGTGGAGCATCCGCTCGGCCTCAGGCCACTCGGGCAGGCGAGTCCAAGGCACCTGGAACACGGTGCCCATGCTCACCCGTACGCTGCGCCGGTAGAGCGGATCGGCGCACCTGGGTGTCACGAAGACCGCGTCGGCGCCGAGCGCCGCGACCGAACGGAAGATCGCGCCCACGTTGGTGTGGTCGACGATGTCCTCGAGCACGACCACCCGGTGGCTGCCCTCGAGCAGCTCGGCCGGATCGGGCAGGCTCGGGCGTTCGAACGCCGCCAGCGCCCCCCGGTGCACGCGGTAACCCGTGATCGATTCCAACTGGTCGGGGTCGGCGAGGTGCACGGGGATGTCGTACGGCTCGAGCGCCTCGGACAGGCCCGGCAACCACTTCTCCTCCATGAGGACCGAACGCGGCCGGTGGCCGGCACTGATCGCCCGTCGGATGACCTTCGCCGACTCGGCGATGTACAGGCCGGCCGCTGGCTCGTGGGTACTCCGAAGCGCGACATCGGTTAGCCGGGCGTAATCGGCGACCGCGTCGGATGCCGCATCGCGGACGCGTTCGATCTGCATGTTCTCCTCCACTCCAGCCTGCCAGTGCACGAAACAATCCGGAAAACCGACGCGTTTACAATCAGGGACACCGTCGAAGGGAATCGGGCCATGGCAGCGGGCATCGGAACACCGATCATGGCCGACGCTCGGCTCGATGAGGCGATCGACCTCATGCGGGAACGTCGGGTCGCGGTGCTCACCGGCGCCGGGGTCAGCACCGATTCGGGCATTCCCGACTACCGCGGCGAGGGCGCTCCGGTCCGCACGCCGATGACGTTCCAGACCTTCCTCGCGTCCGAGACCGCTCGCAAGCGGTACTGGGCCGGCAGCCATCTCGGGTGGCGCGCCTTCGGCAGCGCTCGACCCAACGACGGCCACCGGGCACTCGCCGCGCTCGAGGCCGGTGGTGTCGTGAGCGGCGTCGTCACGCAGAACGTCGACGGGCTGCACCGGCGAGCGGGCAGCCGACGCGTCGTCGAGCTCCACGGCGGCATGGACCGCGTGCTGTGCCTGAGGTGCGGGCAGCACTACGCCCGGCAGGCGATCGCCGATCGGCTCGCCGAGCTCAACCCCTCGATCGACCTCGAGCGGTCGATCCGCGTGAATCCCGACGGCGATGTCGATGTCGACGACGTCGACGCGATGGTGATTCCCGACTGCACGGTCTGCGGCGGCATCCTGAAGCCCGATGTGGTGTTCTTCGGCGAGTTCGTGCCGCCCGAGACCTTCCAGGCCGCGGCATCCATCGTCCGCGGAGGCGAGACACTCCTGGTCGCCGGCTCATCGCTCGTGGTGAACTCGGGCATCCGGCTCATCGAGCTCGCGCGCCGGCGGCGCATGCCGATCGTCGTCGTCAACCGAGGCGCGACGAGGGGCGACAACCGCGCCGCCGTGAAGATCGACGCCGGTACCAGCGAGACGCTCACCGCGATGGCGAGTGCCCTGCTCGACTGAGCGTGCGACGATCCCGACGCTGACGCTCAGCGGCGTGTACGGGCTCGGTGCCCCCGTCGGCGCGCGCTCGGTTCGACCGTTCGTCGCATCAGTTCCAGCAGGCGCTCGGCCGAGGCGGCCCACGTGTAGCGGGCGGCGACGGCGACGGATGCCGCGGAGCGCCGCTCCCACTCCCCGTCGCGTTCGAGCGACCGCAGCGCTGCGACGAGGGCGTCGGGATCTCGGGGATCGAAGTACACCGCCGCGTCGCCGCCGATCTCTCGGAAGATGGGAATGTCGCTGACGACGACGGGCGTCCCGAGGCGCATGGCCTCGACGAGCGGGATGCCGAAGCCCTCGGCCTGCGACGCGTGGACGAGGGCGGTGGCGTTCGCGAGCAGCTCGGCGTACGCGGCATCCGTCACGCCATCGTGGAAGACGAGGCGCGCCTGCGGTGCGAGTTGCGTGAGCCGGGTGCGCTCGGCGCGACTGATACGACTCATGAGGTGCAGTTCATGGTCGGGCAGTGCTGCGACGGCACGAACGAGCGTGTCGACGTTCTTGTACGGCATGTACGAGCCCATGTACACGAGCCGGTTCCGTTGGGGACGCGAGCGCGGGAGCGAGGGCGTCCCGAGATCGTCGGCGGCGTTCGGGATCACCGTCACGGGGCGGTCGGTGAGGTGGTGCTCGTGGATGAGTCCCGCCGTGGTCTCGGACACGGTGACGACCGCGTCGGCGCGGTTCAGGAGCAGCCGCTGCGGCCACCACGCGAGGTGGTAGAGGCGCCACAGCACCCGCACGAAAGCCGGGAGGTCGTGCGGCGGGGGGCGATTCTCGTAGTAGATGAGATCGTGCAGGGTCAGCAGCAGCTTGTAGTCACGGCCCCAGGAGCCCATGGTCTGCATGGGCGTGAACACGAGATCGGGGCGCAGCTTCCGCACCTGCCGCGCGACGAACGGCTCGCGGATGCTCGTGGGCGAGCTGACCAGCTCCCACGGCAGGGGCGGCAGCATCTCGAGCTGACGGTGGTCGCTGATGAGCATGGTGAGCGGATGCCGCTTCGCGAGCTCGGTGACGATGCCCGCGGTGAACCGGCTGATGCCGTCGTGCTGCCCGATCCGGGTGTACCGGCAGTCGACGACGATCCTCACGCGCGCGCCCCGGAGCGCAGGAACCGCAGGATGCGCGCCGCGGCGTCGCCCGGCGTCTCGTAGTGGATGAGATGCCCCACCTCGGGGATCACCTCGAGCCTCGCGTCGGGGAAGCGCCCGACGAGCCGGCGCTGGGCCTCGAGCGGGGTGACGTCGTCGCGCTCGGCGGCGACGAGCAGTGTCGGCACCGAGATGCCGGCGGCGTATTCGCTGACGTCGTGGCTCACCGACGCCGTGAACGCTTCGAGCACGGAGTCGCGGTCGCCGAACGCCGAGAAGTACCGATCGTGCTGGTCATGGATCCACTGGCGGAGCCGCCTCGAACGGGTCTTCGCCATCGTGACACTCATGACGCGCACGATGGCGCCGTTGCGGAGCAGCGCGAAGCCCGCCCGCTCGGGAAGCGCCGCGGCGGCGCGGTAGTACAGCACCGCGAGCCGAGTCATCACGCCGCGCGGGCCCTCGAGCGCCGGCGCGCCGATCGGATTGACGAGCACCAGCCGCTCGGGCGCGAGGCTGCGGGCGACCGCCGCCGATGCGACGATCGACCCGAAGGAGTGGCCGAGCAGCGTGTATGGCCCGTCGACGCCGATCGCTCGGATGAACGCGCCCAACCAGTCGGCGTACGCGTCGATGTCGTGCGCCCGGTTCGCGAACGTCGCGGACCCGCCGAATCCCGGAAGATCGGGTGAGATGATGCGGAAGCCGGGCAGCTGGGCCACGACCGGCTCGAGCCCGTGATGGTCGCCGCGGAAGCCGTGCACGAGCACGAGCACCGGGGCATCCGCAGCACCGTACTCCCACCACGCGGTCTCGGTGCCGTCGACGTCGACGCGATGCTCGCTCACGGGGATACGAGCGAGCTGCTCGGCGTACGGGGAGTCGATCATCCCGGTCATTCTACGGCGGCGCACCTGAGCGCCGACCGTTCCGCACGGCGGATGCCGCGGACACGCGCCTTGCTCCCCCTCCGTGACGGTGGCCGCCCATACCCTTCCGAGCATGGAAGCCACGAGCAGCGCCCGCTGGGCCGACACCCTGGCCGTCTTCGACCTCGAGACCACCGGCATCGACGTCGACTCCTGCCGCATCGTGACCGCGCACGTGGGCGTGATCGGCCCCCGCGGCGAGGTACTCGAACGCCGGGAATGGCTGGTCGACCCCGGCGTCGAGATCCCGACGGCGGCCTCGCTGATCCACGGGGTGACCACCGAGCGAGCCCGGCTCGAGGGCGTTCCCGCGGCGGGTGCGGTCTTCGAGATCATCACGGCACTGTCGGATGCCGCGAGCCGCGGCCTGCCCATCGTCGCGTACAACGCGGCCTACGACCTCACGTTGCTCGAGCGCGAGGCGCAGCGCTATGGCCACGCTCCCCTGCCGGGGCCCGGCCCGGTCATCGATCCGCTCGTCATCGACAAGGCGGTCGACCGATACCGACGCGGCAAGCGCACGCTCACCGCTGCCGCCGCGCACTACGGGGTCGAGCTGCCCAACGCGCACGACGCCGGGGCCGACGCCGTCGCAGCGGGCCGGGTGGCGCAGGCCATCGTGCGGGCGTATCCCGAGCTCGCGGCGATCGCCGTGGCCGACCTGCATGCCCGGCAGGTCGACTGGTGCCGCGAGCAGGCCGAGAGCTACCAGGCGTGGCGCCGCGCGAACGGCGAGCCCGAGTTCACGACATCGGGCGCCTGGCCCGTGCGCCGTGCGGCCGCGGCACCCGCCGAAACGCTGTTCTGACCGCCCTCGGTGATCGAGGAGCGCCGCGCGCAGCGCGACGCGTCTCGAGATCAAGTGACCCGGTCTCGATACGCGTCCGCCTCCGGCAGGGCGCTACTCGACCACCGAAACCGAGGCATGACGAAGGGCGGACGACCGATGTCGCCCGCCCTCGTTCGGCAGTGCCTACTTGCCGAAGTTCTTGAAGCGCTGGTTGAACTTCTCGACGCGGCCGGCCGAGTCCATGATGCGCTGCTTGCCCGTGTAGAACGGGTGCGACTCCGACGAGATCTCGACGTCGATGACGGGGTAGGTCTCGCCGTCGAGTTCGATCGTCTTGTCGCTCGTGACGGTCGAGCGGGTGAGGAACGTGGCGCCCGACGCGAGGTCGCGGAAGACCACGGCGTTGTACTCGGGGTGGATGTCGGTCTTCATGGAGACTTCCTTGGATTCAGTCGGCAGAGCGATCGGATGATGTGTGTGAATCCCACCGGATGCGATCGAGGAACACAGGGCAGGAAAGCATGGTGGCCCGCGGGCCAGCTATCGATTCTAGCAGAACCGACGGAATCGCACGTCAGTCCGCGCGAACCGGCGTGCCCGGCGCACCTCACGCCGCGCGCGCGGCGAACCGGCCTTCGGCCTCGGTCAGGTCGATGTCGAGCCCGAAGGTCTCGGTCAGCGTCTGCGACGTGAGCGCCTCGGCCACCGGACCGGCCGCGACAATTCTTCCACCGGACAGGAGCATCACGTGCGTGAAGCCCTGCGGGATCTCTTCGACGTGGTGGGTGACCATGACGATCGCGGGCGAGGACGAGGACGACGCGTAGCCGCCGAGGAGGCCCACGAGCTCCTCGCGCGCCCCGAGGTCGAGTGAGGCAGCCGGCTCGTCGAGGAGCAGCAGTTCGGGGTCGGTCATCACCGAACGCGCGATCTGCACCCGCTTCTGTTCGCCGTCGGAGAGCGTGCCGAACCGGCGCTCGGCGAAGCCCTCGAGGCCCCACTCCTTCAGCACGCGCTGGGCACGGCGAAGATCGATCTCCTCGTACTCCTCGTTCCAGCGCCCGGTGACCGAGTACGCGGCGGTGAGCACGACGTCGAGCACGGTCTCGTTGCGGGGGATCTTGCGCGCCATCGCCGTGGACGCGAAGCCGATCATCGGCCGGAGCTCGAACACGTCGACCTTGCCGAGTGACTCCTCGAGCACGTGCGCCGAGCCCTTCGACGGGTGCATCGCCGCGGCAGCGATCTGCAGCAGCGTGGTCTTTCCTGCACCGTTCGGGCCGAGGATGACCCAGCGCTGGTCGGAGTCGACGCTCCACGTCACCGAGTCGAGGATGAGATTGCCGTCTCGGATGACCGACACATCGCGGAACTCCAGAACCGTGCTCGCCATGCCTTCAATGCTATCGGGACGCGGACGGCGCTCTCGTCCGCGGCGGCTCGTGGAGCAGGGGTTCGGGATGCCTCAGCCGGCCAGTACCCGCTCGTACACCTCGCGCGTGCGAGCCGCGATTTCGTCCCAGGCGAAGTGGGCCTCGGCGCGCCGTCGACCCGCCTCGCCCATGGCCCGCGCTCTCGCAGGATCACTGACGACACGGGTGAGCGCTGCGGCCAGGTCGGCCACGAACGCGTCGGGATCGAGCGGGGTCCCGGTGCCGTCGTCGGCCTGCTCGATCGGCACGAGCTCGCCGGTCACGCCGTCCTCGACCACCTCGGGGATGCCGCCCGTCGCCGTGCCGACCACCGGCGCGCCACACGCCATCGCCTCGAGGTTGACGATCCCGAGCGGTTCGTACACCGACGGGCACACGAACACCGTCGCGGCCGTCAGCAGTGCCGTCAGTTCGCCTCGAGGCAGGTGCCGATCGATCCAGACGACCCCGCCCCGTTCGGCACGGAGCTCGTCGACGAGTCCGGTGACCTCGGCCATGATCTCGTCGGTGTCGGGCGCGCCGGCGCAGAGCACCAGCTGCACGTCGGCGGGCAGCATCCGGGCCGCGCGCAGCAGGTACGGCAGGCCCTTCTGACGCGTGATGCGCCCCACGAAGATCACCGACGGCCGATCAGGGTCGAGGCCGAGGGCGCGAGCGGTCTCGTGATCGTGATTCGGCTGCCAGTCGCGCAGGTCGATGCCGTTGTACACGACCTCGACACGTCGGGGATCGATCGCCGGGTACGCGCGAAGGATGTCGCGGCGCATGCCGTCGCTCACCGCGATGACTGCATCGGCGTCTTCGAACGCGGTGCGTTCCACCCACGATGACAGGCGGTAGCCCCCACCGAGCTGCTCGGCCTTCCACGGACGGAGCGGTTCGAGGCTGTGGGCCGTGACGACGTGCGGAATGCCATGCAGACGCTTGGCGGTGAATCCGGCGAAGTTCGCGTACCAGGTGTGCGAGTGCACCAGGTCGGCGCCCGCGGTGCCGCCGGCCATGAGCAGGTCGACCCCCATGGTGCCGAGCGCCGCATTCTGGCCGTCGAACTCGGCGGGCGTGGCATACCCGATGGTGCCGGGCTCATCGCGAGGGGCGCCGAAGCAGTGCACGGTCACGTCGAGATCGCGTCGGAGCGCCCGGACGAGTTCGGCGACGTGCACCCCCGCCCCGCCGTACACCTCGGGTGGATACTCGCGGGTGAGCAGGTCGACGCGCATGCAGCAACGCTAGCGCAGCGACATCCGTCACGCTCCGACTTCGTACGCCCCCGCCGGTGCCGTCTTGGTTACGCTGGGGGGCATGTCCTCGCGCAAGGTATTCGGCATCGTCCTCGCCGGCGGCGAGGGCAAGCGGCTCATGCCCCTGACCGAAGACAGGGCGAAACCCGCGGTGCCGTTCGGCGGGCAGTACCGGCTCATCGATTTCGCGCTGTCCAACCTGCTCAACTCGGGGCTCCGCCAGATCGTCGTGCTCACCCAGTACAAGTCGCACAGCCTCGACCGCCATGTCTCGCAGACGTGGCGGTTGAGCGGCCTGCTCAATTCATACGTCGCGTCGGTGCCTGCGCAGCAGCGCCTCGGCAAGCGTTGGTTCTCCGGGTCGGCCGACGCGATCCTGCAGAGCCTGAACCTCATCTACGACGAGCGGCCCGACATCATCGTCGTCGTCGGTGCCGATCACGTGTATCGCATGGACTTCGCCCAGATGGTCGACGCCCACATCGAGAGCGGTGCCACGGCGACGGTCGCGGCGATCCGGCAGCCGATCTCGCTGGCCGACCAGTTCGGCGTCATCGAGGTCGACCCGGCGCAACCGAATCGCATCAAGCAGTTCCTCGAGAAGCCGAAGAACCCGACCGGCCTTCCCGAGTCCCCGCACGAGGTGTTCGCGTCGATGGGCAACTACGTGTTCGACGCCGACGCCCTCATCGAGGCGGTGCTGCGCGACGGCGAACGAGCCGACTCGAGCCACGACATGGGCGGCGACATCATCCCGGCGTTCGTCGAGCAGGGCACGGCGGGTGTCTACGACCTCAAGCAGAACGAGGTCCCGGGGTCCACCGACCGCGACCGCTACTACTGGCGCGACGTCGGAACCATCGACTCGTTCTTCGAGGCGCACCAAGACCTCATCTCGGTGCTTCCGGTGTTCAACCTCTACAACCGGGAATGGCCGATCTTCAGCCAGCAGCTGAACTCGCCGCCGGCGAAGTTCACGCGCGACGCGCGCGGGTCGCTGGGCACGGTCATCGACTCGATCGTCTCGCTCGGGTCGGTCATCTCGGGGGCGCACGTGGAGCGCAGCGTGCTCGGGCCCTGGGCGATCGTCGGCTCGGGGGCGCACGTTGCGGATTCGATCCTCTTCGATCGCGCCAGGATCGAGGCCGGCGCCACGGTGCAGCGCGCCATCCTCGACAAGGAGGTCGTCGTCGAAGCCGGTGCCCGCATCGGGGTCGACCGCGCCGAAGACGTCGGGCGCGGCTTCAGCGTGACCGACAGCGGCATCACCGTCGTCGGCAAGGGTTCGAGAGTCCGAGCGTCCGCGTGACGGATGCCGCATCCGGCCGCGCCCGCGGCCCGCTCGTCGTGCTCGACGCCGACTCCACGCTCATCCGCGAGGAGTCGATCGAACTGCTCGCGGAGGCGGCGGGCAGCCTGGCCCTCGTCGCCGCCGTGACCGAGCGAGCCATGCGCGGCGAACTCGACTTCGCGGCGAGTCTGCGCGAACGCGTCGCGACGCTCGCCGGGCTCGAGGTGTCGGTCTTCGAGACCGCGCGGGCTCGGCTGACGCCGACCGACGGCGTGCAGGAGCTCATCGACGGCGTACACGCGGCGGGAGGGCTGGTCGGGGTCGTCTCGGGCGGGTTCCACGAGCTGCTGGATCCACTGGTCGCGCGCCTCGGCCTCGACTTCTGCCGGGCGAACCGGCTCGAGGTGGGCGATGGACGGCTCACCGGACGGGTCGACGGCTCCATCGTCGATGCCCATGCCAAGGCGACCGCGCTCGACGAATGGGCGTCGGCCGGCGGCATCCGATCAGATCAGACCGTCGCGGTGGGCGACGGAGCGAACGACCTCGAGATGCTCGCGCGCGCACGGCTCGGGGTTGCATTCTGTGCGAAGCCCCTGGTTCGCGAACGGGCGGATGTTGCGATCGACACGCCCGACCTCAGCGTGGTGCTGGCCCTGCTGGGCCTGCGCGGATGACCCCGCCGGCGCGGTGACGGCGAGCGAGGCTGGGAGTCCGGTCGGAACCCCGGCCGCGTGACCGCGCCGGTCGTAACATGACCCTATGTCCGGTCGCATCGTCGCACGTGCATCGTCCGCCGCCGCACTCGGCGCACTGCTCGCCGTTTCGGGAACGCAGGCGGCCCTCGCTGCCCCGCAGGCGCCGCCCGGCCGGCACGCCGAAGTGATCGCGCTTCCCGACGGATTCCAGCCCGAGGGCATCACGATCGGCCCGGGCGGCACCGGCTACGTCGGCTCGCTGGTCGACGGAGACGTCTATGTGTTCGACGTGCGAACCGGCGCGGAGATCACCACCTTCGAAGGACCGGGTACGGCCTCGGTCGGAATGAAGATCGACAACCGCGGCCGGCTCTTCATCGCGGGCGGCCCCAACGGCGACGGGCGTGTCGTCGACGCGTCGACGGGCGAGATCCTGCAGACCTACGACCTCGCCGACGCACCGACATTCGTGAACGACGTCGTCGTCACGCGTGACGCCGCGTGGTTCACCGACAGCCAGCAGGCGCAGCTGTACAAGCTGCCGCTCGGTCCCGGCGGAGCACTCCCCGACCCCGACGACGTCGAGGTGCTTCCGCTGACCGGTGACTGGGTGCAGATGCCCGGCTTCAACGCGAACGGGATCGCCGAGACGCCGAACCACCAGGCGCTCCTCGTGATCCAGTCGGCCACGGGAACGCTCTTCCGCGTGGATCCGTCGACCGGCGTCGCGACCGAGGTCGACCTCGGCGGCGCCTCGCTCGCGAACGGCGACGGCCTGCTGGTGATCGGCCGCACGCTCTACGTGGTGCAGAACTTCTCGAACACCGTCTCGGTCATCCGCCTCGATGCCGCGGGCACGACGGGCGAACTCGTCGATCAGGTGACCGATTCCGACTTCCAGGTTCCGACCACGGTCGCGAAGTTCGGCAGCAGCCTGTACCTGCCGAACGCACGGTTCGACACGCCTCCGACACCCGACACCGAGTACTCGGTGGTGCGCATCGATCGATGACGGCCTAGTGGCCCATGCCGAGGCCGCCGTCGACCGGGATCACCGCACCCGAGATGTATCCGGCGTCGTCGCCGGCGAGCCAGGCGACGACCTTCGCAACCTCGTCGGATGACGCGAACCGGCCAAGCGGGATGCTCTTCTTGTACTCTGCCTGCTGCCCCTCGGGGAGTTCGCCGGTCATGTCGGTCTCGATGAATCCGGGCGCGACGACGTTGGCCGTGATATTGCGCCCCCCGAGCTCGCGAGTGAGCGACCGCGCCATGCCGACGAGGCCGGCCTTCGATGCCGAGTAGTTCACCTGGCCGGCGGAGCCGAGCAGGCCGACGACACTGGAGATGAACACGATCCGGCCGAATCGCGCCTTGAGCATGCCCTTCGAGGCGCGCTTGACCACCCGGAACGCCCCAGTGAGGTTCGTGTCGACCACGCTCGTGAACTCGTCTTCGCTCATCCGGAGCAGCAGCGTGTCACGCGTGATGCCGGCGTTCGCGACCACCACCTCGACCGGACCGAGCGCCGCCTCCACCTCGCTGAACGCCGCGTCGACGGACGCGGCATCCGTCACGTCGGCTCGGACCGTGAGGGCACCGTCTGGGCCCTCGCCCGACCGCGCCGTCACGGCGACGCGATGGCCCTGGGCGATGAACTCGCGGGCGATCGCATGCCCGATGCCCCGGTTCCCGCCGGTCACGAGGACGGTGCGGCTCGTCGTCATCATGGACTCCCGTTCTGCGTGTGCGGAGGGTCGTGGCGGATCGGCCCGTCCCAGCTTAGAGGCTCGTGAAAGGGGCATCCGCCGGGCTCGGTCGGACGTAGGCTTGAGGGAGAGGAGTGCCGCGCGACCACGGCCATCACCATGAAGCAGCAGTCGATCACCACGCTGCCGCCCTCCCCCGAAGCGGAGCGGCGTTCGCGCATGATCAAGTACACGATCGCGATGACGATTCGCGTCGCGTGCATCTTCTGCATGCTGTTCGCGCAGGGATGGTGGCTCGTCGTATTCGCCGCCGGCGCGGTCTTCCTCCCCTACGTCGCCGTGGTGCTGGCCAACGTGAGCACGTCGAGGACGAGCGAGGTGCTCCGCCCCGGTGGGATCGTGCCGCTCGGCGAGGCGGCCGCCCGTGAGGCGCCCACGGCCGAGGTCCCCGGCACGGCCGCCGGCTCGAGCAGCGCCGGCACCCCACCGACCGCGCATCCGGCCCCACCGCACGACGACGAGCGCGGTGCCGCGTGATCGGCGGAATCGGGGCGGTCGCCGCCCCCGACGTCTGTTCGCGCGCCGGGTGCCGCGAGACCGCGGCGTGGCGCATCGACTGGCAGAATCCCCGGATCCACACCGGCGACCGCTGGAAGACATGGCTGGCGTGCGACGACCACATCGAATACCTCCGCGGGTTCCTCGAGGCGCGGTCGTTCCCCGTCCGGGTCGCCCCCTTCGAGCCCGAGTCGATCGACGCCGCGGCGGAGCGTGACGCATGAGCGAGTGGTCGTTCCTCCGCTCGCCCCGCTGGGCGGGCTACCTCGCGCTCGTCGTTCTGTTCGCCGTGGTCTGCTGCGCGCTGGGCACCTGGCAGCTGAATCGGCGCGCCGAGGCGCGCGCGGAGGTGGCCCGGATCGACGCGAACTACGACGCCGAGGCGGTTCCCGTCGGCGAGGCCCTCCCCGAGCTCGACGGGTTTGATATCGATCAGCGCTGGCAGGTCGTCGCCCTCGCAGGCGAGTACCTCGCCGATGAGGAGGTCGTCGTGCGCAACCGGCCGTTCGCCGGCAGCACCGGATTCGAGGTGATCACCCCGTTCCGGCTCGAGGATGGATCGGTGTTCATGGTCGACCGCGGGTGGATCGCGCAGGCCTCGAACGGACGCCCCGGCGAGTTCGCGCCACCGCCGTCGGGTCGCGTCGAAGTCGAGGCCCGCCTGAAGGCCAGCGAGGGTCGCATCGCCGGACGCACGTCGACCGGTGATGAGCTCGCTACCATCGACCTCGACGAGCTGGCGGCACGGGTCGACGGTCGGAGCTACACGGGCGCGTACGGCGTGCTCGTGCAGTCCGGCGTCGAGGCTCAGGAACCACCCATCGCTGCGCCGCGCCCGGTACGCGACGAGGGCCCGCACCTGAGCTACGCCCTGCAGTGGTTCGTGTTCGCGCTGCTCGGGTTCATCGGGCTCGGCTGGGCGGCGAACCAGGAACGCCGGGCGCTCGCAGAGGCGTCGGCCGGGCCAGAGGCGCCGAAGACGCCCCGTGCGCCGCGCAGGCCGCCCCGTGAACGGCGCGACGCGGACGTGGAGGACGAGATCCTCGACCGGCAGTAGGTGCGGCCGAAACCGAGCGTTCGGTTGCACTTCTCGGGCGTGCCGACCTCACGCCAGCTCGATGAGCTCCTGGTAGTCGTGGCTCCAGTGGTCTTCGGTGCCATCGGGCATGATGAGGACCCGCTCGGGGTTGAGGGCCTCGACCGCCCCGGGGTCGTGCGAGACGAGCACCACCGAACCCTCGTAGTGGGCGAGGGCGTCGAGGATCTCGGCGCGGCTGGCCGGGTCGAGGTTGTTCGTCGGCTCGTCGAGCAGGAGCACGTTCGCGCCCGAGACCACGATCATCGCGAGCGCGAGTCGCGTCTTCTCACCGCCCGAGAGCACTCCGGCTGGCTTGTACACGTCGTCCCCCGTGAAGAGGAACGACCCGAGCACCTTGCGCGCCTCGGTCTCGGTCAGGTTCGGCGACGCGCTCACCATGTTCTGCAGCACCGTGCGCTTCACGTCGAGCGTCTCGTGCTCCTGTGCGTAGTACCCGACGCGCAGTCCGTGTCCCGCCTCGACCACGCCGGTGTCGGGCCGGTCGACGCCGGCCAGGATGCGCAGCAGCGTGGTCTTGCCGGCCCCGTTCAACCCGATGATCACGACCTTCGAGCCGCGATCGATGGCGAGGTCGACCGCCGTGAAGATCTCGAGTGAGCCGTAGCTCTTCGACAGGTCGCTCGCGGTGAGCGGCGTGCGACCGCACGGCGCCGGTGTCGGGAATCGGAGCTTCGCGACCCTGTCGACGGCGCGCACCTCCTCGAGGCCGGCGAGGAGCCGGTCGGCTCGCGCGACCATCTGCTGCGCGGCGGCGGCCTTCGTGGCCTTGGCGCCGAACTTCGCCGCCTGCTGCCGGAGTGCGTCGGCCTTCTTCTCGGCGTTGGCGCGCTCCTTCTTCCGTCGCTCCTCATCGGCAGCACGCTGGCGGAGGTAGTGCTTCCAACCCATGTTGTAGATGTCGATCACCGAACGGTTCGCGTCGAGGTAGAACACGCGATTCACCACCTCGCCCACGAGCTCGACGTCGTGGCTGATCACGATGACCCCGCCCTTGTACGCCTTCAGGAACTCGCGCAGCCAGACCACCGAGTCGGCATCGAGGTGGTTCGTCGGCTCGTCGAGGATCATGGTCTCGGCGTCGGAGAACAGGATGCGGGCCAGCTCGATGCGACGGCGCTGGCCGCCCGAGAGCGTCTTCAGGGGCTGGTCGAGGATGCGGTCGGGAAGGTTGAGGTTCGACGCGATCGAGGCAGCCTCGGCTTCGGCGGCATACCCGCCGAGGGCGGTGAATCGATCGGTGAGGTTGCCGTACTTCTTCATGGCGCGCTCGGCGACCTCGGCGTCGTCGCTGGCCATGGCGACCGAGGCGTCGTGCATGCCCAGCACGAGTGACCCGAGTCCGCGTGCATCGAGGATCCGCGTGCGTGCGAGCATCTCGGGGTCCCCCGACCGCGGGTCCTGGGGCAGGTAGCCGATCTCGCCCGAGCGGTCGATGCGGCCGCCCGTGGGAAGCGTCTCGCCCGCGAGTGTTCTCGTGAGCGTGGTCTTGCCGGCGCCGTTGCGACCCACCAGCCCGACCTTGTCGCCCGATGAGACCCGGAAGTCGACGTGCTCCATGAGCACGCGCGCTCCGACGCGGATCTCGAGGTCATGGACGGCGAGCACGGGAGTCCTCCGGTCGGAAGTGGTGGGTATTAGGGGGTGCCGAGTGGCACAACCTGTCAGTCTATCGCTCGATCGCGATGTGGTCGCTGTCGGCGCGGTCCTGCAGACTCGGAGCATGACGACGGATGCCGCGGGCGTCGACGCCGAGACGATCGCCGTGCGGGCGGCGCGGCTCGCCGCGCACGCACTCGACGGCGGCCTCCCCACACCCTCCGATGTGGTCGAGCGACTGGTGTGCGTGCAGGCGCAGGATCTCGCAGCGGCGAAGTGGGTGCTCGGCGCACGGGTGCCCAGTTCGACGGAGGAGACCATCGAGTCGGCGATCGACCAGCGGGCGCTGCTGCGCTCCTGGCCGATGCGCGGCACGTTGCACTTCGTCGCCCCCGCGATGCTCCGGCCGATCCTGCGTCTGACGTCGGCGCGGCTGCGGCAGCGGGCGGCCAAGACGCGCCGCGATGAGGGCATCGACGACGAGGCGCACGCCGCCGCGCGCAGGGTGGCGGTTCGCATGCTCGAGGGTGGACGGGCGGCCACCCGAGAGGAGCTGCAGGCGGCGTGGTCGGCGGCCGGCATCTCCACCGCCGGGCAGCGCGGGTATCACCTGATCTGGCTCCTCGCGAACGAGGGCGTGCTGTGCTGCGGCCCGGTCGAGACTCGCGCCCGGCAGCGGTTCGTGCTGCTCGACGAGTGGTCGCCGCGCGGCTCCGACGAACCCGGCGACGTCGACGAGGTCCTGGCTCGATTGTTCACGGGCTACGCGCGCGGGCACGGCCCCGTGTCGATCCGCGACTTCGCGTGGTGGACGGGTCTCACCCTCGCTCAGGCGCGAACGGCGGTGACGGCAGCCCGAGACGCAGTCGCCCCGTACGACGGCGACCGCTACGTCGCCGCCGAAGCCCCGCCGGTCCTGGGTTCCGACAGCGCCGCGCGGCTGGCGCTCGCCCCGTTCGACGAGTACTTCCTCGGCTACGCCGATCGCACGGCGTTCTGCTCCCCCGACGACGCCCCGCGCGTCGTTCCGGGCAGGAACGGGATGTTCCTGCCCATCCTCGTCCACGACGGCGAAGTGGTCGCCACCTGGCGTCGATCGGCGCCGCGACGCGGCGCGGTCCCGATCGAGGTCAGACCCTTCCGCGATGGCCTCCCGGTCGAGGAGTTCCGGCCGGCGTTCGACCGCTGGGCCGCATTCTGGTCGACGCAGGTCGGCGACCTGACGCTCCAGGCGTCGGAATGACGGAGGGCCGGATGCCCGTGGCATCCGACCCTCAGCCGCGCGATACTCCGTCGATTACTGCTGGAGCGAGGCCTGCAGTTCGAGCGTGATGGCGACGGTGTCGCCGAGGAGCACGCCCCCGGTCTCGAGGGCCGCGTTGTAGGTGAGGCCGAAGTCCTCGCGGTTGATGGTGGTCTTCGCGGTGGCGCCGCCCTTGTAGTTGCCGTAGGGGTCGCCGCCGAAGCCGCCGAACTCGAAGTCGAACGTGACGGGCTTCGTGATGCCACGGATCGTGAGATCACCGTCGACCTTGAACTCGCCGTTCTCGACGCGCACGCCGGTCGAGACGAAGTCGATCGTCGGGTACTTCTCGGCCTCGAAGAAGTCCCCCGTGCGCAGGTGCGCGTCGCGGTTCGGCTCGTTCGTGGTGATCGAGGCGACCTCCGCAGACGCCGTCACGCTCGAGTCGAGCGGGTTCTCGGCGGTCACGAAGGTCGCGTCGAAGCGCTCGAACTTGCCCTTCACCTTGCTGATCATGATGTGCCGGATGCTGAAGCCGATCTCGCTGTGCGCGGTGTCGACCTTCCAGGTGCCGACGCGGTAGCCGGGGATCTCGATCGTGGTCGCGGTGGCGGTGCTCGTCATGTCGGTGTCTTCTCCAAGTCGTAGTCTGCGGCCGGAGATCGGCCACGAATATGCAAACGCATATATCGACTGGATCTATTCCCGAGGAGTGCCGAAATCTCCTTCGGGCGCGCTCGGGGTTGCCGTCGCGCATGTCAGGGCGCGAGCGAGTGCCGGAGTTCGAGCACGCGCTCAGCGGCTTCGTCGACGCGCGATGCCGGAAGGCGTCCGGACTCCACCGCAGCCACGATGGATCCGACGAGCCCGTCGACCGAGATGCCGAACTCGGACGGGTCCGCCGGCAGCACGTAGAGCAGCAGGTCGCCCCCGGCCGCGATCGCCCGGACGGCGTTCTCGCCGGGATCGGCGAACTCGGCCAGCCCGTTGTGCTGGAGCATGAGCATGTCGTCCGTCACGACGACACCGTCGAAGCCCAGCTCGTCGCGGAGGATGCGATGCCACTCCGCCGACAGGGATGCCGGGGCGGCATCGACGGCCGGATAGACGAGGTGTCCGGTCATGACGAGTTCCGCGCCTGCGGCGATGCCGGCAGCGAACGGGAGGGCGGGCCCGGCGCGCCACTCCTCGATCGTGAGAGGGGCGGATGGCACGGTCGAGTGCGAATCGCCGGGCGCCGCCCCGTGTCCCGGGAAGTGCTTCAGGGTGCTCATCACGACGCCCTGTTCGCCGGTCACCGCAGCCGCCACCCGTTCGGCTGCGGCCGCCGGGTCGGTGCCGAGAACCCGTCCCGAGATGAACGACTCCGGATCCGCGGTGACGTCAGCGACGATCCCGAAGTTCACTGACACACCCGACGCAGCGAGGGTGGCCGCGCGGGCCGCGAACGCCTCCTGTGCCGCGGCGACCGGGGCGCTTCGAAGCTCCGCCGGGCCGGGCGCACCATCCCAGGGCAAGCGCTGCACATCGCCGCCCTCCTGGTCGATGGCGACCAGGGTCGGGGCTTCGGGATCGACCTGGACACCGGCGGCGAGGGCGGCCACCTCTGCCGGGCTGCCGGCGATGTTGTCGCCCATCAGGATGAGCCCGGAGATGCCGGCCTCCACGTAGGCGCGAAGCGGGTCGGGGTCTGTACCCGGCGCGTGCAGCATGAGCAGCGCGGCCGCCTTCTGTTCGAGGCTGAGGTCGGCGACGCGTTCGCGTGCCCAGGCGACGGCGGGATCAGCATGGGCCGACGCAGTCGGCGTCGGAGTCGGGGTAGGACGCGACGACGCCGGCTTCGACGACGAGGGCGCCGTTGACGTCGGCTCGGGCGCAGACGGCGCGGCCGGGGCGCAGGCCGCAGCAGTCAGGGCCACCACCACCGTCAGGAACGGGAGCACCGCGATTCGAGTGAGTCGCATCCGCCCGAGTGTACGCCGCGTGTTCGAGCGGGCGCCGAGTGTCGCCGTGGGTAGACTCGGCGGGCTCGAAGGGGGATGCCGTGACGGGCCGATCGAGACGCTGGACGAGGGTGGCCGTACTCACCGCGCTCGTCGGGTTGCTCACCGCCCCGACCGTCGCAATCGCCGAGGAGTACCCGAGCTGGGACGAGGTCCTGGCGGCGAAGTCCGACGTGAGCGCTCGCGAGGCCGAGGCCGGGCGGATCTCGGCGCTCCTCGGCGAGCTCGAATCCGAAGCAGGGCGGCTGGGCGACGCGGCCGTCGCCGCGGCTGCGGCCGCCTCCTCGGCCGAAGCCGCGCGGGCTCAGGCCGAGCAGCGTGCCGGCACGTTGCGCGCCGCAGCCGAGGTTGCGACGGCCGAAGCGGCCGAGTCTGCGGTGAAGCTCGGTCGGGTCGGTGCGGTCCTCGCTCGTTCGGGGGGAGCGGATGTCGCCCTGCGACTCCTCTTCGGTGCCGATGACGATCCCGATCTGCTCGTCGGACTCTCGCGTGCCGCGCAGCTGGCGAACGTGTACGGCGGCGTCGAGGCCCGGGCGAGGGCGACGGCGGCGGACTCCGAGTCGTTGAGCGACCAAGCCGACGTCGCCGAAGCCGAGCGCGTGCGGTTGGCCGAGCAGGCGGCCGCGGCCGCGGATGCCGCTGAGCAGGCACACGGCGCCGCCGAGGCCCGGGTGGCAGAGCAGCAGTCGACCCTGGACACGCTGTACGCCCAGCTGGCCACCCTCAGGGATCGCTCGGTCGAGATCGAACGTCAGTACCGGATCGGCGAGCAGGTCGCTCGGGAACAGGCGGCACGGGAACAGGCTGCGCGGGCCGCCGAGACGGCGGCCCGCGCGGGCAGCACCGGTGGTGCGGCATCCGACGCTCCGCCGCCCGGCGTGGTCGTCGACCGCGCCGGTGCGAAGGCGTACGCGGCCGGCCGGATGTCGGACTTCGGGTGGGGCCCAGACCAGTTCCGATGCCTCGACCTGCTGTGGACCCGCGAGTCGGGATGGCGCGCCGACGCGTACAACCGCTCGAGCGGAGCGTACGGCATCCCCCAGTCGCTCCCGGGCAGCAAGATGGCGGCAGCGGGCGCCGACTGGCGGACGAACGCGGCGACGCAGATCGACTGGGGGCTCTCGTACATCGCGAATCGCTACGGGTCGCCGTGTTCGGCCTGGGCGCACTCCGAGGCGTACAACTGGTACTGATGCCCGATCACGAACGCGACGTCTTCCGTCGCCATGCCGCGGAGGGCGTGCTGCTCCTCGGTGGCGGCACGGCCATCCTGCTCCAGCTCGCCGACCCGCGGATCGCTCGCGGTGTCGCCGATCACAGCGACTTCCGAGATCGGCCGCTGGATCGACTCCTGGGGACGCTCGACTACGTATACGCCGTGAACTTCGGCGACGACGACCTGATCGCGGCAGCGGTGCGCACGGTGAACACCAGGCACCGGAAGGTCCGTGGCCATGCAGAGGACGGTCGGCCGGCGTACGACGCGTTCGACGCCGATGCGCAGCGCTGGGTCGCCTCCACGCTCGTCTTCACCGCGCTCCGACTCCACGAGCGCCTCTGGGGACCGCTCGACGCAGCGACGGGCGACGCGATCGTCCGTCAGTACCGGCCCCTCGCCGCCAGCCTGCAGGCGTCACGGGAAGGCTGGCCCGCATCCCGTGCCGAGTTCGAGACGTGGTGGGCGGATCGGGCGGCCGCACTGCGGGTGGGTCGCGAGGCGCGATCCGTCGCCCGCGCCCTGCTCTCCGGGGCATCCGGGCTGCCGCTCGGAGCGTCGGCACTACTGCCGCCGGTGCGCCTCATCACCGCCGCGCTGTTGCCGGCGCCTGTGCGGGACGCGTACGGGTTCAGGTGCACACCTCGTGTCGCGCGAGTGACCGACGCCTGGTTCAGCGCGATCGCGGCCATCTGGTCGATTCTCCCGCGGGTCGTCCGGCACGCTCCCATGCGGGCAGCACTCCGGCGCGTGCGGCGTCGCAGCCGGTACGCTGTCCATGAGCCACGAGGACGACGATGACCCAGCAGATACCGCACCGGAACGATGCGCTCGACAGCATCGATCGACGCATCGTCGCCGAGCTGAGCCGGGACGGACGGCTCTCGGTGCGAACGCTCGCCGAACGCGTCCACATCTCGCGAACGGCCGCCCACAATCGGGTCCAGCAGCTGCAGAAGCGAGGCGTCATCACGGGATTCGGCGCCCAGATCGACCGCCGCGCGATCGGCCTGCACATCTCCGCGCTGGTCGTCGTGCGCATCGGCGACGTGTCGTGGGAGGAGATCGCCCAGAAGCTGGCGACGCTCCCCTTCGTGGAGAAGGTCCAGGCGGTCTCGGGCGACATCGACATCATCCTCACCGTCAGCGCACCCGACCACGAGCAGCTGAGCCAGGCGATCCTCCGCGACATCCACGACATGCCGGGCGTCGTCTCGACGAGATCGCACCTCATCCTCGCCGAACTGGACGGTCATCCGCCCGCTCAGACCCTGGACATCTGGCGCACCTGAAGCTCGTCCAGCGGACGCCTGGCACTGTTGCACGACGGCGCGGGCCGTTCGTTCACGCTTGCTCGAGAGCCCCGGCAGAAGCCTCGGGAGTGTCGCACCATGGCTGTATGAGCCTCAACGTCGAGCATCACAGCGTGCGCACCCTCCCGTCCGAGAAACCCATCCGACTCCTCGACAACGCGGGTCATGCGGTCACCGGTCAGGCGACCGGCGGCTTCGCCCTGCCCGACTGCGACACCCTCCTCGACCTGTACCGCAAGATGGTGATCGCTCGCCGCTTCGACGTGCAGGTGACCGCGCTCACGAAGCAGGGTCGCCTCGCCACATACCCCTCTGCGTACGGCCAGGAGGCGTGCGAGATCGGCGTGATCGCCGCGCTCGAGGCCCGCGACTGGTTCTTCCCGACGTACCGCGACAGCATCGCGCTGCTGACGCGCGGCATCGACCCGGGGCACATCCTGCAGTCATTCCGCGGCGACTGGCACAACGGGTACGACCAGCACGCCCATCGCTGCGCCTCGCAGGCCACTCCCCTCGCGACCCAGGCCCTGCACGCGGTCGGGCTGGCCCATGCCGCCCGCCTCCGCAAGGACCCGATCGTCGCGCTGACGTTCCTCGGCGACGGTGCCACGAGCGAGGGCGATGCGCACGAGGCGTTCAACTTCGCGGCCGTCTGGCAGACCCCGACCGTGTTCCTCGTGCAGAACAACCAGTTCGCGATCAGCGTGCCGCTCTGGCGCCAGACCCGCGCCGTGACGCTCGCCGACAAGGCGGTCGGGTACGGCATGCCCGGATATCACGTCGACGGCAACGACATCGCCGCCATGTACGCCGTCGCCCGTGCCGCGGTCGACCGGGCACGTTCAGGCGGCGGCCCGACGCTCATCGAGGGACTCACCTATCGCATCGAGTCGCACACGAACTCCGATGACCCCACCAGGTATCGCAGCGCCCGCGATGTCGAGCATTGGAAGCGACGCGACCCCATCGAGCGGCTCGAGAAGTACCTGGTCTCCGAGGGCGCCCTCACCGAGGCCATTCGATCCGAGATCACGGATGCCGCGGAGGCGGTCGCCGCTCACACGCGCGACGTGATGACCGCCGAGGCCGACCTCGACCCGCTCGAGCTCTTCGACCACGTGTACTCCCGCCCGCGCCCGGCACTGATGGAGCAGCGCGCCCGCCTGGAGGCCGAGCTCGCCGAGGGAAAGCACGAAGCCGAACCCGCCGGAGCCGCCCGATGACCGCGACGACCACCGAGACCGAGACCACTGCGGCATCCGCCCCCACGCAACTCACCATGGCCGGCGCACTGAACGCCGCGCTCCGCGACGCCATGGCGGCCGACGACCGCGTCGTCGTCTACGGCGAGGACGTCGGGCCGCTGGGCGGCGTCTTCCGTGTCACCGACGGCCTGCAGGCGCAGTTCGGCGACGACCGCATCTGGGACTCGCCGCTCGCCGAGTCGGGCATCGTCGGCACGGCGATCGGCATGGCGATGTACGGCATGCGGCCTGTCGTCGAGATGCAGTTCGACGCGTTCAGCTACCCGGCGTTCGAGCAGATGGTCTCGCACGTTGCGAAGATGCGGAACCGCACGAAGGGTCGGATGACGCTGCCGATGGTCGTCCGCATCCCCTGCGCCGGGGCGATCGGCGGCGTCGAGCATCACTCCGACTCGTCCGAGGCGTACTGGACCTCGACACCCGGCCTCACCGTGGTGATGCCGTCGAACCCCGCCGACGCGTACTCCATGCTCCGCGAGGCGATCGAGAGCGAGGATCCCGTCGTCTTCATGGAGCCGAAGAGCCGGTACTGGTCGAAGGCTCCCATCGCCCTCCCGGTGAAGACCCAACCCATGGACCGCGCGGTCCTGGTCCGCGAGGGCACCGACGTGACGTTGCTCGCCTACGGGCCCACCGTCCGCACCGCGCTCGAAGCAGCGGATGCCGCAGAGGCCGAGTCGCTCTCGGTCGAGGTCGTGGACCTGCGCAGCCTCTCGCCGTTCGATGACGAGACGGTCGGGGCATCCGTTCGCAAGACCTCGCGAGCCGCCGTGATCCACGAGGCGGCGCAGTTCGGCGGCTACGGTGCAGAGGTCGCGGCACGCGTCACCGAGCGGAACTTCCACTATCTGGCCGCACCCGTCCTGCGCATCACGGGGTTCGACATCCCGTATCCGTCGCCGAAGCTCGAGGAGCACTACCTGCCGACGCCCGACCGCGTGCTCGCGGCCCTCGACACGTGGGAATGGGACGACTGATGGGCCGCGACTTCATCCTCCCCGACCTCGGCGAGGGGCTCACCGAGGCCGAGATCGTCGCGTGGCTCGTCGAGCCCGGCGACGAGGTCGCCATCGACCAGCCCGTGGTCGAGCTCGAATCCGCCAAGTCGGTCGTCCAGCTGCCCACACCGTTCGCGGGTGTCGTGGAGTCGCTCGGTGGGGAGGTGGGCGACGTGCTGCACGCCGGTGCAGTGCTGATGTCGCTTGCTCCCGTCGGTGCCGACGCCGATTCCCCAGAGGCAGCGATGCGTGACGCTGAGCCGTCGACGGATGCCGCCCCCGCACCGGTGCCGGCCGAACCGGGAATCGCGGTGCCGACCGACACCGCAACCGAGGAGTCGGGCGCCGTGCTCATCGGCTACGGGACCCGCGCGAGCACGGCGACGAAGCGCGCCGCCACCGCGCCCACCCGGTTCGGACGCCGCAGGAGTGCCGGAGGTGGGCAGGGGCCGGGCTCGGCCGCGCCCTCGCGACTCGACCCGTCGCGCCGCTCCCCTGTCGTCTCACCGATCGTGCGCCGTATCGCCCGCGAGCACGGGTTCGATGCCAGCCAACTCGAGGGGTCGGGTCCCGACCATCTCGTGACGCGGCGGGACGTCGAGTCGTTCGTGCGTGATCTCCAGGCCGCACCGACCGCACCGGCCGTGCCCCCGCCGACCGCTCCGGCCGCGCCGCCGGCGGCACTCGAGACTGCTGCACCGGCCGACACGACCGCGGCCGTCGCCGACACCGCTGGTGCATCCGCAGCCGACCGACGGGTGCCCCTCGACCGCATGGGTCGCGCCGCGGCCGCCCACTTCTCGCGCTCCCGACGCGAGATCCCCGAGGCGACGGTCTGGATGGACGTCGACGCGACGGAGTTGCTCGTTGCCCGGCGAGAGCTCCAGGAGGCCACCGGTGAGCGATTCGGCGTCACGGCACTCGTCGCACGCTTCGTCGTGGCTGGCCTGGCGCGGCATCCGCTGCTCAACTCGAGCTTCGACGCCGAGCGCGACGAGATCGTCGTGCACGAAGCGGTGAACCTGGGGATCGCCGCGCAGACGCCGCGCGGGCTCCTCGTGCCCGTCGTCCACGGTGCCGAGCGGATGACGCTCCGCGCGATCCGCGACGCCATCGGCGCCCGCAGTGATGAGGCCACGACCGGTGCGTTCGCGCCTGCCGCGCTCACCGGCGGGACGTTCACGCTGAACAACTACGGCACGCTCGGTGTCGACGGGTCGGCCGCCATCATCAACCACCCCGAGGCGGCGATGCTGGGCATCGGCCGTCTCGTGGAGCGGCCGTGGGTGGTGGGTGGAGAGCTCGCGGTACGCACGGTCACCGAACTCACGCTCTCGTTCGATCATCGCGTCTGCGACGGCGCCGAGGCGGCGGCGTTCCTCACCTTCGTCGCGCGCTGCATCGAGCGGCCCGTGTCGTTGCTCGCCGACCTCTGAGCGGTCTTCACGTCATGACGTGACGGGGGCGAGGCGCCCTCCCGCCCCCCCCCCCCGCCGTGCCCTGCTCAGAAGAACTCGTCGGGCGTACCCGCGGCACGTTCGACGTCGCGGGTGTCTTCGCCCGCCGCCTTCAAGCGGGCGACGGCGACCCTGAGTCCCGACTCCATCTGCGCGGCCCACGCCTCGGATTCCCGGGCCGTCGCCTCGGCCGTGCGCGCGCGGGTTTCGGCCGCTTCTGCGACGAGGCGGGCGTCGTGCACCTGACGAAGCGCCAATGAGATGCCGTAGTAGGCGGCGACGATCGTGGCGATCGGCGCAGCGATGATCGCGAGCGCGCTGATGGCCGCGCCGGTGGGACTGAAGGCGATCAGCAACGCGAAGGCGAGGAAGAGCACGACGATGGCGACGAGCACGACCATCATGAAGCGCAGGTCGCGGCTCCACGTGCCAGGCCCGCCGTTGCGCGAGGGCTTCGAAGGCGTGCCATCAGGCCGAGGGCCCGACGCGACGTCGGGCGGAATGGTCGCCTCGTCGCGCGGGGCAGGGACGCCGGGCTGAGCCGCTCCCTGGTCGACGATCGGACGAGTGTACGCATCGGTCATTCGTTCCCCCGCTCCCGAGAATGATCAGACCCCCCAATTGTGGGGCCGCGACGAGGAGGGGTCAAGGAAGCACGCCGTGCCGGGCGATGTCGTCGGGGTCGGCGATCAGGCGGCCGCGGCATCCGTGAGGAAACGCTCGATGAGCTCGACGATCGCCGGGTCGTCGGGCTTCACCTGGGGCCGGAATCGACGGATCTCGTCGTCGGGAAGCAGCAGGAACTTCTCGAAGTTCCACTTCACTCGGCCCGCCTTGCCGTGGTCGTCGGGGACCTTCGTCAGCTCGGCATACAGCGGATGCCGGTGGCGGCCGTTGACCTTCACCTTCTGCATGAGCGGAAAGCTCACCCCATAGGTCATCGAGCAGAACTGCTTGATGTCATCGGCGTCGCCGGGCTCCTGACCGGCGAACTGGTTGCAGGGGAAGCCGATGATGGTGAAACCACGATCGCCGTACTGCCGCTGCAGAGCTTCGAGCTGCTCGTACTGCGGCGTGAGCCCGCAGCGCGAGGCGACGTTGACGACCATCACGACCTGGCCGGCGTGGTCGGCGAGCGAGACGACGGCGCCGTCGATGGTCGTGAGCGGGATGCCGCGAATGTCCACCCGTCGAGCCTAACGCCCGGTGTGGGGGTCTTCGGCCGTTGATTCATCGAGCGGTTCGATGAGGCTCGCGTCGCCCGGATCGACCGTGCGGGAGTTGTTCACCTTGCGGTCGACCTCGTAGGACGTGATGGTGGACGCGACCGCGTCGGACTCGTGCACGAGCAGGTCGAGCATGTTCTGCTTGGCTGCGTCGTCGAGCTTCACGGGCTGGAGGTACTCGTCCCACGCGTCGCGTGGGAGGAAGACGGGCATGCGGTCGTGGATCTCGCCCGACGCATCCCTCGCTTCGCGGGTGATGATCGACATCGAGACCTCCCACTCGTCGTCGACCTTGCGGGCGGTGTAGATCCCCGCAGCCGCCAGCAACCCGTCGGGCCCATGCAGGAAGTGCGCCTGCTTGCTTCCCGGCTCACCCGTCCACTCGTAGTAGCCGCGCATGGGCACGAGGCACCTCGAGGAGGCGAACGCGCCCTTCCAGAGCCCGTTCGTCGCGACCGTCTCGATGCGCGAGTTGAACTGCGGGCGCTTCGACTCCTTCATGAACGAAGGGTGGAAATTCCACACCGCATCGTCGATGCGACGCACGATCTCGCCGGTCTCGGAGTCTTGGCGCTCGCGCACGATGGGCGCGACCTGCGTCGGCGCGATCGAGTACGTCGGCTGCCAATCGCGGAAGTCGCCCCCCTCGGCCACGAACTCCTGGATCAGTTCATCGGTCTTGGCATCGAGGGCGAAACGTCCGCACATAGGCCGAGGGTACCTCGCGCCTCCGACAGTGGGCGAAGCGAAGGCCCTCGAGCGCGTACTCGAGGGCCTTGGTGAATCTGCGGGCTCGAACCCCTGCCTCACGTCATTGCGAGCGATCCCTCAGCGGATCAGTGGTCGTCGGCAGCCTGGGCTGTCGCCGACTTCCTCAGTAGTGGTCGCGGGCTTGCAGGATGACGATGTGGTTGTCAGTGACGTAGTAGACGAGCCGGTTCGTCTCGTCGATACGGCGTGACCAGGCGCCTGAGAGGATGTGCTTGAGCGGCTCGGGCTTGCCGATTCCGGCGAAGGGGTCGCGCAGGACGTCGGCGATCAGGAGGTTGATCCGCTTGAGGGTCTTGCGGTCCTGCGTTTGCCAGTAGACGTAGTCTTCCCAGCCGTTCTGGTCGAACGCGAGCGCCCGGGTCACGCGTCGAGGAGGTCGTGCTGCTCGAACTCGCCACGCCGCGCGCGCTCGATGGCTTCGAGAAGCCGCTCCGCGTTCGAGGGGTTGCGCAGCAGGTAGGCGGTCTCGGTGATGGCGTCGTAGTCGTCCTTCGACATGATCACCGCGTTGCCGTGTCGAGATACGATTTCGACGGCAGTGTGATCGTCGTTGACCTGCTGAATCAGGCCGAACAGGCTCTTGCGTGCTTCGGTCGCAGTGATCGCCGACATGTCCGCCTTCTCTCGCTAGTGGTACCGGATAATGTACCACTCAACATGGTCGGATGCGTGACGGTGCCAGGAACGCGAACGTCGGGCAGGTCGTGGTACGTGATCGCCCGGTGTCAGCCGGGTTCCATTCTGCTCTTCGGGCCGGTTCCTTCGAGACGCCAGTGGTAGATCGTCTCTTCGGAGAGCTGCAGGCACTGCGCCAGCTCGTCGACGCTGAGGTAGTCGCCGAGGTTCTCGACGAATCGGTAGGCCGGGACATTGGGTTGCGGTGATCTGCTCATACTCCGTAGGAGTGCGCGTCATGCCGTGATGCCGACCGTCAGTGGGATCCGGATGTGGATGCCTGTGGAAGTCGTCCGCCGAAGCGAAAAGAGCCCCAAAAGGGCCGCATAGGCCTTCCGCAGGCCCCCCAGCAAGGAGAAAACCCCTGAGAATCTTGCGATTCATCAGGGGTTTTGGTGGATCTGAGGGGACTCGAACCCCTGACCCCCTGCATGCCATGCAGGTGCGCTACCAGCTGCGCCACAGACCCGGGCGCCCCGTTCGGGGCAACGAATCGAGCTTACACCAGCCGCGGCCCCGGCATGAAATCGACCGGCGCATGCGAGGCCGGACGCCTCTGAATCACTTCTCGGCCGCGAGCAACGGTGCCACGGGTACCACAGGGCAGTCGAGCCAGAGCCGCTCCAGACCGTAGTAGAGGCGCTCCTCGCGGTGGAACACATGGACGACGAGATCGCTGAAGTCGAGGAGCACCCAGCGGCCGGCATCGTGTCCCTCTCGGCGGAGGAGCTTCATCCCGGACTCCTTGAGGGCATCCTCGACCTCATCGGCGATCGCGACGACGTTGCGCTCGGAGTTCCCGGTGACGATGAGGAACAGGTCGGCGAACGGGAGGGGCTCGGACACATCGAGGGCGACGAGGTCTTCGCCGCCCTTGGAATCCGCTGCTCGCGCCGCGATCGCGAGCGAGTCGAGTGCCTGGTCGGATGCGGTCATATGCTCACTTCCGGATGGGGAATCGATGACCGGCTCAGAAGAGCCCGGCCACGGCTCCGATGACGAGGGTGGCGACGACGCCCAGCGCGAGCACGCCCGCGGTCACGGCGAGCACGAGGGGGACATTCATGCCCTCCTTCTTAGGAGGCGCCATCATGGCCTTGGCGCCGCCCTGCGTGCTGACGGCCCGCGTCGCCGCGACCGGGGCACCGAGACCGGCGGTGTCCTCGACCTGATCGAAGAGTCGGTCGACGTCGGATGAATCGATCTGGCTGGGGTGCACGCCGGTCGCCCCATAGCTTCGGGGCAGGTCGACCGAGCCGGTCACGATGACCTCAGAACTCTTGATCCCGCTACCGATGTGCCCCTGGTCAGGGAGCGTGGGAAGGATCAGCGCGTTCGTCGTGGTGGGAATGCCATGGCTCACCGAACCCCGCGACAGGAGCTGGTCGAACGGCTCGGCGCGCTCGATCGGCGCGTTGAGCTGCGCCGTCCAGTGACCGACCGGTTTCGGGGCCGACGTCGGCTCGTCGGCGATGGCCGACTCCGCCGCCTGGTGCGGAGTGGGCTCGCGTGACGGGGCAGGCTGCGGAGGGAAGGGGGCGGACGATGGGTCGGCCGAACGGGCCGGAACGGATGCCGCCGGCGCACTCGCCGAACGAGCAGCCGGGAACGACGAGGCGGGAGCCGGAAGTACCGGATCGTCGTCGAAGTCGTCGGAATGCCCCTCGAGCATCGCACGGAGTTCGCGGCGCGTAAGCGTTCGCTCGGGCGTCGTGCGCTGGGCAGGCGGCTGAGGCCACGACGGCTGCGCCTGCTGACCGAAGGCGTCACCGTACTGCGGCGTCGGCCCACCTGACCCTGCCGGGGGTTGCGCCGCCGGATACGACGGCGGCTGGGAGGACGGAAGCGGTGGAGCCGGTGCCGCCGTGGGCGGCGGAGTCGGCGTCGGGGGCGCTGCCGGAGCTGGAGTGGGCGCCGGTGCGGAAGGCGCGTTCGCCTGCGCCTCCTCCTGCGCCTGACGCAGGCGCTCGCGCTCCCGCGCCTCGCGGCGCGTGAGCGGCGGATCCTGCGACGACGTCATGCGACACTCCGGTAGAGGTGGTGCTTGGAGATGTACTGGACGACCCCATCGGGCACCAAGTACCACACCGGGAAGCCCCGGCGCACCCTGTCCCGGCAGTCGGTCGACGAGATCGCAAGTGCCGGAACCTCCAACAAGCTTACGTGCTGCCTAGGCAAACCCGAAACGGAGAGCACGTGTCCCGGGCGACTCACAGCGACGAAGTGGGCGAGGTTCCAAAGCTCGTCGACGTCTTTCCAGGCGAGGATCTGCGCGATCGCGTCGGCCCCGGTGATGAAGTAGAGGTCGGCGTCAGGTCGCTCGGCGCGGATGTCGTGGAGCGTGTCGATCGTGTAGGTGGGCTTGCCGCGGTCGATGTCGACCCGGCTCACGGTGAACGACGGGTTCGACGCCGTCGCGATCACCGTCATCAGGTACCGGTGTTCGGCGTGCGTCACATCGGACTTGTACGTCGACGGCCCGGTCGGCACGAACACCACCTCGTCGAGGCCGTGCGACTGCGCGACCTCACTCGCCGCGACCAGGTGGCCGTGGTGAATGGGATCGAACGTGCCGCCCATGACGCCGATGCGAGGCCGACGTTCTTCGTGCGCCATCACACGAACGCTCGGTCAGTGCCCGCCGTGCTCGCCCCCGCCGTGTCGAGCGGCGTACGCCTCGGCCTTGCCGCGATGCCGGTTGGCGACGTCTCGGTACGAGGCGACCACGAACGCCAGTGCGGCGAAGATGACGAGTGCGATGAGGCCGTAGGCCCACGCTTCCATCGGAAGCTCCCTCGCATGCACCGTCTCGGTCAGCACTGCGGTCGTGAGGCTCATCGGCCGTTCCTTTCGAATCCTGCGGGTGACGCTCGTGACAGTCTATCGAGATCAGGACCGGACGTGGCCGGCGCCGCGCACGATCCACTTCGTGCTCGTGAGCTCGGGAAGGCCCATGGGCCCCCGCGCATGAAGCTTCTGCGTGGAGATCCCGACCTCGGCGCCGAACCCGAACTCCGCGCCGTCGGTGAACCGGGTGGATGCATTCACCATCACCGCCGCGGCATCCACCTCGTTCAGGAATCGCTCGGCATTCGCGAGGTCGTTGGTCACGATCGACTCGGTGTGCTTGGTCGAGTATCGGCGGATGTGGCGGAGCGCGTCGTCCATCGAGTCGACGATGCCCACCGAGATGTCGAGGCTCAGGTGCTCGGTCGCCCAGTCCTCGTCCGTCACGGGCACGGTTTCGGGCCGCAGGGCTCGCACCCGCTCATCGGCATGGATGGTGACTCCGGATGCCTCGAGCCGATCGAACACCGCCGGCAGCAGTCGCTCGGCGGCATCGCGATGCACGAGCAGCGTCTCGAGCGCGTTGCACACGCTCGGGCGCTGGACCTTCGCGTTGTGCACGAGCTCGACCGCCCAGTCCTCGGGCGCGCTCGAGTCGAGGAACATGTGGACCACGCCCGCCCCGGTCTCGATGACCGGTACCTTCGCCTCGTCGACGACGGCGCGGATGAGTCCGGCGCTGCCGCGCGGGATGAGCACGTCGACGTAGTCGCGTGCCTGCATCACGTGGCGGGCCCCCGCCCGTCCGAAGTCGTCGACCGTCTGCACCGCGTCGGCGGGAAGACCGGCCTGCTCGAGCGCATCGCGAAGCACGCCGACGAGCTCGCGGTTGGTCTGCTCGGCGGCGCTTCCCCCGCGAAGCACCACCGCATTGCCGCTCTTCAGTGCGAGCACGGCGATGTCGATCGTCACGTTCGGGCGCGCCTCGTAGATCGCGCCGACCACGCCGAGCGGCACCCGCACCTGGTCGATGCGCACACCGCTCGGCGCGGTACGGCCGCTCACGGTCTCACCGACCGGATCCGTGAGCGCGATGACCTCGAGGACGGCATCGGCCAAGGCCTCGCCACGCCGTTCATCGAGCTTGAGCCGGTCGAGCAGGCCGGTTGCCAGGCCGTCATCGCGGCCCCGCTCGAGGTCGCGTCGGTTCGCCTCGATGATCTGCGCCGACCGCTCACGGAGCAACGCTGCGATCCGATCCAGGGCAGCGTCTTTCTCGGTCGTCGAAGCCTGGGCGAGGCGGTACGACGCCTCCTTCGCAGCGGCCAGGCGCGCGTCGATCACCGTGGTGTCGAGGTGGGATTGCTCCATGTCCCCAGCCTAGGCGAGCGTCGAGCGGCCGCTCGCCGTGTGACGCCTGGGCGCCGGATCGAACCAGGTTCCGAGCGGTGCACCGGCCAGCGCGTCAGCCACGAGCGTCGTCGCCGTGATGAGCACCGCGGAGCCCGACTCGGCGGCGATTCGCGCGGCGGAGACCTTCGTCTCGGCTCCCCCGGTGCCGACGCCGGCGCTGCCGATGGAGTCCATTTCGACTCCGTCCAGCGCATCACCGAACGGAACCCGGTCGATCCGCACGGCTCCGGCGAGGTGCGGCGGCTTCGTGTAGAGCGCGTCGACGTCGGAGAGCAGCACGAGCAGGTCGGCGCCGATGAGCTCGGCGACCATGGCCGCGAGCCGGTCATTGTCACCGAATCGGATCTCGTGCGTCGCCACCGTGTCGTTCTCGTTCACGATCGGGAGGATGCGGAGCGCGAGCAGCCGGTCCATGGCACGCTGTGCGTTCGATCGCGGCGTGGCGTGCTCGAGGTCCCCGGCGGTGAGCAGCACCTGTCCGGCGACGATGCCGTACCGGTCGAGCGAGTCCTGGTAGCGGAAGACGAGCAGGTTCTGACCGACGGACGCCGCGGCCTGCTGCGTGGCGAGGTCGGTGGGTCGGGCATCGAGCCGGAGGTACGGCATGCCCGTGGCGATCGCGCCCGACGAGACGAGCACCACCTCGGTGCCGCGCTCGTGCGCCGACGCGAGCGCATCGACCAGGGGCCCGATCTGGCCGGCGTTCTCGCCGCTGATCGACGAGGAGCCCACCTTCACGACGATTCGGCGAGCACGCGGAATCTCGGCACGGGACGCGGGGATCATCGCTCGCCTTCGGTGTCGGATGCCGCGGCATCCCGATCGACGTCGACGTCGGTCTCGTCGTCGGACCACAGGCCGGCCTCGCGCTCACGCTGCAGCTCGGCGCGGGCCTCGGCCTTCGCGTCCATGCGCTCGTGGTAGTCGCTGCGCCGCTCGGCACGCGTCGCACGACGATTGTCGTCGAGCCGGAAGTCGGAGCCGCGCGGCGAGGTGATGAGCTCCGCTGTCGAGGTGAGGGTGGGCTCCCAGTCGAACACGACGCCGGAACCCGGACCGATGACGACCGTGGACCCGGCGACGGCGCCGGCACGAACGAGCTCGTCCTCGACGCCGAGGCGGGCCAGGCGATCGGCGAGGAAACCGACCGCCTCGTCGTTGGCGAAGTCGGTCTGCGCCACCCAGCGCTCGGGCTTGCGGCCCAGCACCCGGTAGATCGTGCCGTAGCTGCCGCCTTCGGCTCGCACGGTGAACTCGGCGTCGTCGACCGGCTTCGGCCGCATGACGATCCGGGGCGGGGCGGGAGCGGCCGCAGCCTCGGCGCGAGCCTGGTCGACGAGCTCACCGAGCGCGTACCCCAGCTGACGGAGTCCTTCGTGGCTCACCGTCGAGATCTCGAACACGCGGTACCCGCGGGCCTCGAACTCGGGCTTCACGAACTCGGCGAGCTCGCGCGCCTCGGGCACATCGACCTTGTTGAGCGCCACGAGCTGCGGTCGGTCGAGCAGCGGCACCTGGCCCTCGGGCACGGGGTATGCGGCGAGCTCTCGGAGGATGACGTCGAGGTCGCTGATGGGATCGCGGCCCGGCTCGAGCGTCGCGCAGTCGATCACGTGCAGCAACGCCGAGCACCGCTCGACGTGCCGAAGGAACTCGAGACCGAGGCCCTTGCCCTCGCTCGCGCCCTCGATGAGACCCGGCACGTCCGCCACGGTGAAGCGGTGGTCTCCGGCCTGCACGACGCCCAGATTCGGATGCAGCGTGGTGAACGGGTAGTCGGCGATCTTCGGCCTCGCCGCCGACAGCGCGGCGATGAGGCTCGACTTGCCGGCCGACGGGTAACCCACGAGCGCGACATCCGCGATCGTCTTCAGCTCGAGCGTCACCTCGCCCTCGTATCCGGGCGTGCCGAGCAGCGCGAACCCCGGGGCCTTGCGCTTGGTCGTGGCCAGCGCGGCGTTGCCGAGGCCGCCCTGCCCGCCGGGTGCCACGACGAAGCGCATCCCCGGTTCGGTGAGGTCGATGAGTTCGGTTCCGTCGGCGTCCTTCACGACTGTGCCCACGGGAACGGGGAGCTCGAGGTCCTCTCCCGCCGCACCGGCCCGGTTGTCGCCCATGCCCGGTTGGCCGTTGTCGGATGAGCGGTGCGGGCGCCCGTGATAGGCGAGGAGGGTGGTGACCTGCGGGTCGGCGACGAGCACGATGTCGCCGCCGTGCCCGCCATTGCCGCCGTCGGGTCCGGCGAGGGGCTTGAACTTCTCACGGCGCACCGACACACAGCCGTTTCCTCCGTGGCCCGCGCGCAGGAATAGCGTCACCTGGTCGACGAAGCTGACCATGCCGAGTCCTCCTGGATGAAAACGCGTGAGGGCGAGCCGAAGCCCGCCCTCACAAGACCGATGGGTCGATTATTCGCCGGCCGCCACGATGTTGACGACCTTGCGGCCACCCTTCGTGCCGAACTGCACCGCACCGGCCTCGAGCGCGAACAGGGTGTCGTCGCCACCGCGACCGACGCCCGCGCCCGGGTGGAAGTGGGTGCCGCGCTGGCGGACGAGGATCTCGCCCGCGCTGACGACCTGGCCACCGAATCGCTTCACGCCGAGGCGCTGAGCGTTCGAGTCACGACCGTTGCGAGTGGAGCTCGCTCCCTTTTTGTGTGCCATGTCTGATTCTCCTTGCGAGCCGCTACTTGATGCCGGTGATCTTGATGCGCGTGAGCTCCTGGCGGTGGCCCTGGCGCTTCTTGTAGCCGGTCTTGTTCTTGAACTTCTGGATCACGATCTTCGGGCCGCGGAGGTCGTTCAGGACCTCGGCAGTCACCGTGACCTTGGCGAGCGACTTGGCGTCGGAGGTGATCTTGTCGCCGTCGACGAGGAGGACCGGGGTGAGCTGGACGTTGCCGTCTTCGTCAGCCTTGATGCGGTCCATCGTCACGATGGTGCCGACTTCGACCTTCTCCTGCCGACCGCCGGCGCGCACTACTGCGTAAACCACTACTCGTACCTATCTCTGGGGAGCCCGGGGGCTCCGTGTGCCTGATGGGGATGTCACTGCGCGCGAGACCCCAGCGGGAAGGAGGGTCGTCACTGCCAGAAAACTGTGCGGGCACACCGGGATAAGCGGTGGCACCAACGGTCGAGTTTACCGGATGACCAGAGGCCGTGCAAACGCGCGTCACCGCCGAGCCCGGCCCGGTGCGCGACGTAGGATCGCCGACATGACGGTGCTCATCGACACGCCGCTGTGGCCGAAGCACGGCACGGTCTGGTCGCACCTCGTGAGCGACCACTCGGTCGAGGAGTTGCACGAGTTCGCCGAGCGCAACGGCGTTCCTCCGCGGGGGTTCGACCTCGACCACTACGACGTGCCCGTCGAGCGCTACGACGACCTCGTGGCTGCGGGCGCCGAGCCGGTGTCACCACGCGAGCTCGTGCGCCGGCTGGCCGCCAGCGGTCTGCGCGTCACGCCGCGTGAACGGCGTGCCCGGGCCGCACAGGGGGACTAGTCGTCGGAGGGCTCGGGAGGGGCGCCGTCGGCGCGCGTGATGACGGGTGGCCCCCCGGCGGGACTCAGCGCGGCCGTCGACACGCGTCGACTCCTGGCGCGGCCCTCGCCGGCCTTCTTCGGCGCGGGCAGCGCGTCGAGCACTGAGTCGAGGAGCACCTCGGCGTCCTCGACGCGCACGGGTCGCCTGCGCTCGACGGGCGCGACCGGGGGCAGCTCGACGATCGGCGTCGCCGCGCCGGGTGCCTCAGCGCTCGGAGCCGACTCGGGCTGCGCCGCCGAGGAAGCGGCCGCGGCATCCGTCGATTCGGCCGGGCTGCCCTGCTCCTGCGTGACCCGGCGGTGACGGCCGCGCCGGCGACCGGTTGCCGCGGGCGTCTCGGTCGTCGCAGCTGCCGGCTCGGCGGCTGCAGCATCGCCCCCCTCGGTCGACGCGGCAGGCGCCTCAGCGGGCTTCTGGTCGGCATGCGGGATGGTCGACGCCGCGATCTGCGCCAGCGCGTTCTTCACGTCCTCGGTGATGGCGTGCGTGCCGGCATGCGCCTTGCTCTCGGCCTGCTGCTGGCTGCCGCCTCCGCGCCCACGGCGCCGCTCCACCTGCTGCGGCGCGCGGTGCTTCATAATCGGTTCGTGGTGCACGATGATGCCCCGTCCCGCACACACCTCGCAGGGCTCACTGAACGATTCGAGGAGGCCGAGCCCGAGCTTCTTGCGGGTCATCTGCACGAGTCCGAGCGAGGTGACCTCGGCCACCTGGTGCTTGGTGCGGTCGCGGGACAGGCACTCGACGAGTCGGCGCAGCACGAGGTCGCGGTTCGACTCGAGCACCATGTCGATGAAGTCCACGACGATGATGCCGCCGATGTCGCGCAGCCGGAGCTGCCGCACGATCTCTTCGGCCGCCTCGAGGTTGTTCTTCGTCACCGTCTCTTCCAGGTTGCCGCCGGAACCCACGAACTTGCCGGTGTTCACGTCGACGACCGTCATCGCCTCGGTGCGGTCGATGACGAGCGACCCGCCAGAAGGCAGCCAGACCTTGCGATCGAGGGCCTTCTCGATCTGCTCGGTGATGCGGAACTCGTCGAACGAGTCGCGCTCGCCCTCGTAGGACTCGACGCGCTCGAGCAGGTCGGGCGCGACCGCACGCAGGTACCGGGTGATGGTCTCGTGAGCACCGGAGCCCTCGATGACCATCTTCTGGAAGTCCTCGTTGAAGACGTCGCGCACGATCTTGATGAGCAGATCGGGCTCGGAGTGCAGGAGCGCCGGAGCCTGGACCTTCTCGAGTTGCGTCGAGATGTCGGCCCACTGCGCGATGAGCCGGTTCACGTCGAGCGTGAGCTGCTCCTCGGTCGCGCCCTCGGCGGCGGTGCGGACGATCACGCCCTGGTTCTCGGGCAGCACCTCCTTCAGGATCTTCTTCAGCCTGGCGCGCTCGGTGTCGGGCAGCTTCCGGCTGATGCCGTTCATCGAGCCGTTCGGCACGTACACGAGGTAGCGGCCGGGCAGCGACACCTGGCTCGTGAGGCGGGCGCCCTTGTGCCCGACCGGGTCCTTCGTCACCTGCACGAGCACCCGGTCGCCGGGCTTCAGCGCCAGCTCGATGCGCCGGGGCTGATTCTTCTCGCCGTTCTCGGCAGCGGCGTCCCAATCGACCTCGCCGGAGTAGAGCACCGCGTTGCGGCCTCGCCCGATGTCGACGAACGCGGCCTCCATGCTGGGCAGCACGTTCTGCACGCGGCCGAGGTAGACGTTGCCGATGAGCGACGCGTCCTGGTTGCGGGCGACGTAGTGCTCGACGAGTACGCCGTCTTCGAGCACGCCGATCTGGATGCGCCCGCCCTTCTCCCGCACCACCATCGAGCGCTCCACCGACTCGCGGCGGGCGAGGAACTCGGCCTCGGTGATCACCGCGCGACGACGTCCGGCATCGCGACCGTCGCGACGACGCTGCTTCTTCGCTTCGAGGCGCGTCGAGCCCTTGACCTTCTGCGGTTCGGTGATGAGTTCGGGCTCGCGCGGCTTGCGAACCTTGACGACGGTGTTCGCGGGCTCATCGCCGGCGGGTCCGCTGTCTTCGCCGCTGCGGCGACGGGTACGGCGCCGAACGCTGGAGGACTCGTCGGACGAGCCCCGCTCGCTCCGCTCGGGGCGCTCGGGCTGGACCAGCACCGGCGGGGCATGGAATATGAGCGACGTCGTGGTCAGCGTGGCGGGGATCGGCGACTCGGGCTCCGTCGGCGAGGGTTCGGATGCCTCGGCGTGCGGCTCCTCGACCCCCCGCTCGGGTTCGGGCTCGCCGGGCGCAGCGGCATCCGCTTCGGGTGCGGAAGAGATCGACGCGTCGTTCGGCGGTTCGGGGGTGGCGGCATCCGTCTCGGCCCGGTCGGGCTCGCCCGGAGGACCGGGTGTCTCGTGGGTCACGTCAGCGTCGTCGGATGCCGCGGCCGCCGTCTGCTCGCTCCGGCCCTTGACGGCGCGCACCCGGCCGCCACGACGGACGCCGAAGAGTCCACCGCGTCGCTTCGGGGTGCTGCTGCCGGAACCGGGTTCGTTGCTGGTGTTCTCGTTGCCTTCCACCATCTCTGGTGCACTCCTACGCCGGTATGGATGACCGCGCCACCCATCTCCGTACTCTTCTCGAGCGGTTCTGCGCCGTGCGGCGAACCGCCAATCCTTCATTTCCTGCGACCGGCAGGTTGCCTGTGTCGCGACGTCTCGCGGTGCTGTGACCGCCGATTCGGATGCATCGCATCCTCAAAGCCTTCGTTGGCGTCGCATCGGGCGCGGCCCGGGCGACTCATTCGATTATCGCACGCTCCCGCAGGGACGTGTCGAAACGGCATGCCAGAATACGACCATGCCGGACTCTCCCCCGCAGTCCAGACCCGTCGCGTTCGCGGTCTTCCTCATCATCGCCGGGGCACTCGGCCTCCTCGCGGCGTTCGAGCTGTCGGTCGAGAAAGTGCTCCTGCTGGCCGATCCCGAACACGTGCCGGCGTGCAACGTGGGCGTGCTCGTCGGCTGCGGGGTGAACCTCGACTCGTGGCAGGGCTCCGTGTTCGGGTTCCCCAACCCGTTCATCGGCATCGCAGCTTGGCCGGTCGTCATCACGATCGGCGTGGCGGTCCTCGCCGGCGCCCGGTTCCCGCGATGGTTCTGGATCGGCTTCAACGCCGGGGTGCTCGGCGCCCTGGTGTTCGTCGGCTGGCTGATCGCGCAGAGCATCTACGTGCTCGACGTGCTCTGCCCGTGGTGCATGCTCACCTGGGCGGTCACGATCCCGACGTTCTTCGCCGTCACGTTGTTCAACCTGCGCGAGGGACATGTCCCGTCGTCGGGACGCGTTCGGAAGGTCTCCGCCGAGCTCTTCAAGTGGATCCCGCTCATCACGGTGGTCTGCTACGCGATCGTCATCGTGCTCGCGCAGGCGCAGATGAACGCCATTCCGCGCGTGCTGATCGACCTCCAGAACCTGTTCCGCTGAGCTTCCACCTGCGACGTCAGGCGAACCAGAGCGCGAGCTCGCGCTCGGCGGAATCCTGGGAGTCCGATCCGTGCACGAGGTTCTGCTGCACCGCAAGGCCCCAGTCACGGCCGAAGTCGCCCCGGATGGTGCCGGGCGCCGCGGTGGTGGGGTCGGTCGTTCCCGCGAGGACGCGGAAGCCCTCGATGACCCGGTTGCCGGCGACGCGCATCGCGACGGTCGGGCCCGACATCATGAAGTCGATGAGCGGCTCGTAGAACGGCTTGCCTTCGTGCTCGGCATAGTGGTTCGCGAGGAGCTCGCGGTCGGCCTGGAGCATGCGGATGTCGACGAGCGAATACCCCTTCGCCTCGATGCGGCGGAGGATCTCGCCGGTGAGGCTGCGCGCGACGCCGTCGGGCTTCACGAGGACGAGGGTCTCTTCGATGGCGGTGGTCATTCCTGTTCCTTCCCTGGATCGGCGTTCGCCGTCCGTGTTCGGTCGATTCGTGCACCGGCATGCATGCCGTACCACCACATGCCGCCGAAGATCGCGCCGATGATGAACATCGCCGGATTGAGGAATCCGCTCGCGATGATCACGACCTGCAGCGCCCAGCCCAGCCAGAAGCCCCAAGAGAAGCGGAGCAGCCCGATGGTCACGATGAGGCCGAGGATCACCACGCCGCCGGCGACGAGGGCGACCCAGGGCGGAAGGCCCCATCCGCTGTTCTCGGTCGGTGCGAGCCCCCAGATCACCAGTGTTGCGAGGAACACCACGAGCACCTCGAACGCGAGCACCATCGAGCCGAGGGTCTGTCGCGCCGAGCGCGGCGGTCGTGCGTCGGGCGCGGCGGTCGGTGTCGTCGCCTCGCTCATGCTCGCCCCCATCCGCGGTCGGCCACGATGGACATGGCGTCGCCGACGAGCACGATCGAGCCCGTCACGACCACCGCTCGCTTCGGCGCCTCCGACGCCCACGCACGGGCTTCGTCGAGGGCGTCGTCGAGCCGCTCCACGACCTGCACCCGATCGGGCCCGACGCGGCCGGCCACGATGCCCGCCAGCTGGTCGACCTCGCGCGCACGATCGGAGTCGGGCGACGTGACGATGAACGAGCCACCGGTGCGGGCGAGCACCTCCACCATGGCGTCGGCGTCCTTGTCGGCGAGGATCCCGAACACGAAGACGACGTCGTCGAAGTCGAAGTACTCGTCGAGCCCGTCGACCAGCGCCGTGGCGCCGTGCGGATTGTGCGCGGCATCCACGATGATCGGGGGGTCTGCGGCGATCGCCTGGAACCGGCCCGGCGAAGTCGCCTCGCCGAGTCCGGCCTCCACGATCTCGTCGGCCAGGCGCACGGAACCGCCGCCGATGAAGGCCTCGACCGCGGCGATCGCGACCGCGGCGTTCTCGGCCTGGTGGCGTCCGAAGAGCGGCAGCGCGATCTCGCGGTACTCGCCTGCGAGGCCTCGGATGGTGACGAGCTGCCCGCCCACGGCGACCCGGGACTCGATCACCTCGAACGCGTCGCCCTCGACGGCCAGCGTCGATTCCGTGAGCTCGGCCGCGTTCTCGAGCACCTCGAGGGCCGCTCGGCGCTGCTTCGCCGAGACGACGGAGGCCATCGGCTTGATGATGCCCGACTTGGTGCGCGCGATCTCGACGATGGTGTCGCCGAGCCGGCTCTGGTGGTCGAGGTCGATCGGCGTGAACACCGCGACCTGCCCGTCGGCGACGTTCGTCGAATCCCACTCGCCGCCCATGCCGACCTCGAGCACGACGACGTCGACGGGGGCATCGGCGAAGCAGGCGAAGGCGAGCGCGGTGAGGGCTTCGAAGTAGGTGAGGGGCTCGTCTCCGGCGCCCCGGAGCTCGTCGTCGACGATGGCGAGGAACGGGAGGATCTCATCCCAGTTGCGGGCCACGGCCTCGTCGCTGATCGGCACACCGTCGATGCGGATGCGCTCGTTGAACCGCTCGAGGTGCGGACTGGTGAGCAGACCGGTGCGCAGGCCCGAGGCGCGCAGCAGGCTCTCGATCATGCGGCTCGTCGACGTCTTGCCGTTCGTGCCGGTGATGTGGATGACCGGGGCCGCACGATGCGGATCCCCTAAGAGCTCGACGGTGCGACGGGTCGGCGCGAGCCGCGGTCTGGGCGAGCCCTCGCCGACGCGGGCGACCAGCGCGTCGTAGACGGCATCGGCCCGTTCGCGGGCCTCGTCGTCGTGGGCGTCGGATGCGTCGGTCACAGCTTCTCCAGCTCTACGAGGAGTGCCGAGCCGTCGCCGACGGAACGAGCAGCGGACGCGTCCCCCACGTCGACGGACGTCTCGATGTCGATCTGGAGCGCGAGCGTCTCGCGGGCGATGAGGTCACGGTGCCGAGCGGCGGCGTCGGCGCCGAGGCCGTCCAGCGTCAAGCCGAGGCGGATGCGGTCGCCGACCTCGAGCCCTGCGGCCTTGCGCGCGTCCTGCACCGCCCGGACGACGTCGCGGGCAAGACCCTCGGCCTCAAGTTCGGGGGTCGTCGTCGTGTCGAGGATCACGAAGCCTCCGCCACCGAGGAGCGCCAAGGCGCTCGATCCGTCCTGCGATCCGCCGGACTCGAGCACCAGTTCGTACTCGCCGGGCTCGAGCAGGATGCCGCCGGCCACCACTCCTTCGCCGTCGGCCGACCAGTCACCGGCTCGCGCCGCCTGGATCGCCTGCTGCACCGAGCGACCGAGGCGCGGACCGGCGGCGCGCGCGTTCACCGTGAGCCGCTTGGTCACCCCGTAGGTCTCGGCGCTCGACTCGTCGAGCTCGACGAGGTCGACGGACTTCACGTTGAGCTCGTCGCGGAGGATCCCCTCGAACGGCGCCAGCTTCGCGGCATCCGTCGTGACCACCGTGAGGTTCGCGAGGGGCAGGCGAACCCGCCGACCGGCCTGCTTGCGCAGCGCGAGCGCGGCGCCGCTGATCTCGCGGACGGCGTCCATCGCTGAGACGAGCGCATCATCCGCCGGGAACTCCGCGGCATCGGGCCAGTCCTCGAGGTGCACGCTGCGGCCGCCGGTGAGTCCGCGCCAGATCTTCTCGGTGACGAGCGGCAGGAGCGGTGCAGCCAGTCGCGTGAGCGTCTCGAGCACGGTGTAGAGCGTGTCGAACGCCTCGGTGCCCGATCCGTCGTCGGCGACGCCGGTCCAGAACCGATCACGCGACCGGCGCACGTACCAGTTGGTGAGCACGTCGCCGAAGTCTCGGAGCTTCTGGGCGGCGAGCGGCGAATCGTAGGCCTCGAGGTCTGCGGTGACGGCCGTGACGAGGTCGCGCAGCTTCGCGAGCAGGTACTGGTCGAGCACATCGGTCGAGGAGGTCGAGCGGGATGCCTCGTAGCCGCCCTCCTTCGCGGTGTTCGCGTAGAGGGAGAAGAAGTACCACGTGCTCCACAGCGGCAGCATGAGCTGCCGTACACCCTCGCGGATGGCCTCCTCGGTGACGATCAGGTTTCCGCCGCGCAGCACGGAGCTCGACATCAGGAACCAGCGCATCGCGTCGGCGCCGTCGCGGTCGAAGACCTCGTTGACGTCGGGGTAGTTGCGCAGCGACTTCGACATCTTCTGCCCGTCGCTGCCGAGCACGATGCCGTGGCTCACGACGTTCTCGAACGCCGGCCGATCGAAGAGCGCGGTCGAGAGCACGTGCATGGTGTAGAACCAGCCGCGCGTCTGCCCGATGTACTCGACGATGTAGTCGGCGGGGTTGTGGGTGTCGAACCACTCCTTGTTCTCGAACGGGTAGTGCACCTGTGCGTACGGCATGGAGCCCGAGTCGAACCACACGTCGAGCACGTCGGGGATCCGACGCATCGTGGACCGCCCGCTGGGGTCGTCGGGGTTCGGCCTGGTGAGCTCGTCGATGTAGGGGCGGTGCAGGTCGGGCTCCCCCGCGCTGTTCACCGGGAGTCGGCCGAAGTCGCGCTCGAGTTCCTCGAGCGATCCGTAGACGTCGACGCGCGGGTGGGCGGGGTCGTCGCTCTTCCACACCGGGATCGGCGAGCCCCAGTAGCGGTTGCGGCTGATCGACCAGTCGCGGGCGCCGGCGAGCCACTTGCCGAACTGGCCGTCCTTCACGTTCTCTGGGACCCAGTTGATCTGCTGGTTCAGCTCGCCCATGCGATCGCGGAACTCGGGAACGCGCACGAACCAGCTCGAGACGGCCTTGTAGATGAGCGGATTGCGACAGCGCCAGCAGTGCGGATACGAGTGCTCGTAGCTCGCCTGCCGGAGCAGGCGCCCTTCGGCCTTCAGGATGCGGGTGAGCGGCTTGTTCGCCTCGCTCCACAGCAGCCCCGCGACATCCGTGACCGCAGGAAGGAACCGACCTCCGTCGTCGAGCGAGATGATCACCGGGATCCCGGCGGCCTCGCCGACCTTCTGGTCCTCCTCACCGTAGGCCGGCGCCTGGTGGACCAGCCCGGTGCCATCGTCGGTGGTCACGTAATCGGCGACGAGGATCTGCCAGGCGTTCTCGAGGCCGTACTGCTCCACGTCGGCGTAGTAGTCGAAGAGCCGGTCGTAGGTGATGCCGTCGAGCTCGGCGCCGCGCACGGTGCGCGACACGGCGGCCCGGGCCTCGTCGGCGGAGTCGTAGCCGAGCTCCTTGGCGTAGTCGCCCACGAGGTCGAGGGCGAGCAGGTACTCGCCGCCCAGCACCTCGGTGTCGGAATCACCCGCGCGCTCGCGGAGCACTGTCGCATCGGGCGTACCGTTCGGCCCCGCCGGCACCACGGCGTACTCGATGTCGGGTCCGACCGCGAGGGCGAAGTTCGTGGGCAGAGTCCAGGGCGTTGTGGTCCAGGCGAGGGCGCGCACCGCCGTGAGGCCGAGGGCTTCGGCCTTCGCACCCGTGAGCGGGAAGGTGACGGTGACCGTCTGGTCCTGCACGGTCTTGTACACGTCGTCGTCCATGCGAAGCTCGTGGTTCGAGAGCGGCGTCTGGTCGCGCCAGCAGTAGGGCAGCACGCGATACCCCTCGTACGCGAGGTCTCGGTCGTGCAGGGTCTTGAATGCCCAGATCACCGACTCCATGAAGGTCACGTCGAGGGTCTTGTAGTCGTGCTCGAAGTCGACCCAGCGCGCCTGGCGCGTGACGTACTCCTCCCATTCCCTGGTGTAGCGGAGAACGGCGTCGCGGGCGGCCTGATTGAACGCCGCGATGCCCATCTCCTCGATCTCGCTCTTGTCGGTGATTCCCAGCTGGCGCTCCGCCTCGAGCTCCGCGGGCAGCCCGTGCGTGTCCCATCCGAAGCGGCGATGCACCTGATGGCCGCGCATCGTCTGGAAGCGCGGGAAGAGGTCCTTGGCGTATCCCGTGAGGAGGTGCCCGTAGTGGGGCAGGCCGTTCGCGAATGGCGGGCCGTCGTAGAAGACCCACTCGGGTGCGCCCTCGCGTCGGTCGATCGACGCCTGGAACGTGCCGTCCTGCTTCCAGAACTCGAGGACCTCGCGCTCGATGGCAGGGAAGTCGGGTGACGGGACGACGCCGTGGTCGCCGGGGGTACGGGGGTACACGCTCGATCGCTCCTCGTGGCACGGATGCTCTCGCGAGGACGCCGGCCGCTCGTTCGAGCACCGCCGCGGTACCACCTCGCTTGCGAATCATGACTCGGTCCTGCGACGTGCTCAGGAACCGGGTGCGACTCGCCCCTCGTTGCGGCTGTGACGGGCCACCCGTTCGGTTCTACTGGGCCGGAGGGGTTCGCTTCGCCGCTTCGCGGCGAATCGCCCCGCCCCCGGCGGTTCTTCCGAAGACTCCCCGGTGATGGCCGGATCGACGTCGTTGGCGTCAAGAATACCGTGTCGGTGCGGTACGAAGCACACTCGGCGACGACGGCGACGAGCGATACGCCGCGCTCACGAGGGCGAGCAGGGCGCCCTCGGGAAGGTCGTGGAGCTTCGCCTCGTCGACGAGGTCGTGGATCGCGCCCGCGAGTGCGGCATGGCCGCCGATGCGGACCACCACGACCGCCCCGCGACCACGATGCAGCTCGATGAGCCCCTCGTCGCGCAGCAGGCGGTACGCCCGCAGCACCGTGTGCACGTTCAGCCCGAGCGATGATGCGAGCTGGCGCGCGGCCGGCAGGCGCTCGCCGCCGATGACGCGACCATCGATGATCGCGGACCGCAGGGCCGACGCCAACTGCTCGAACAAGGGCGTCGGGAGCGCGGAGTCCAGCCGAATCAGCACGACTTGAGCATATTGTGCTATTCGAACTGGAACAAGTTGCTTGTCACCCGTGTCCGCCGCTGCAAGGATGAGTGCCCGTGACCACCACCACTCCCGCATCCCCCGCCTCCGAGCACCGCTCCCCGGTGCGCCGCGTCGCCTGGGCGTCGATGATCGGCACTTCGCTCGAGTCGTTCGATTTCTACGTCTTCGCGTACTTCTCGGCGTTCTTCGTCGGTCCGCTGTTCTTCGACCCGCTCGGCCAGTTCGGCGGCACGCTCGCCGCGTTCTCGACGATCGCGGTCGCCTTCGTCGTTCGTCCCCTCGGTGCTGCGATCTTCGGGCACATGGGCGACCGGCTCGGCCGCCGCGCGACCCTGCTCTGGACGGTCGGCATCATGGGCGTCGCCACCGGGTTGATCGGCCTGCTTCCCACCTACGCGCAGGCGGGCTGGCTCGGCGCCGTGCTGCTCGTGCTCCTCCGCATCGCCCAGGGCCTCTCGCTCGGCGGCGAGTGGGGCGGCTCGATCCTGCTCGCGACCGAGCACTCGAACCCCGTGAAGCGCGCGTTCTACGCCGCCATCCCGCAGCTCGGCTCCCCCGTCGGCTCCATCCTCTCGGCCGCGCTCTTCATCGTCATGACGATCGCCCTGCCGGCCGAGGAGATCGCCGCCTGGGGCTGGCGCATCCCCTTCCTGCTCGCGATCCCGCTGCTGCTCGTCTCGCTCTACCTTCGCTGGTCGATCGACGAGACGCCGGTGTTCAAGGAGGTGGTCGCCGAGGGCCGTCGCGACCGCATCCCCTTCGCGACGATGTTCGCCAAGCGCCCGGTTGCGATCGTCATCGCGATCGGCGCGGCGATGCTCGGCATCGGCTCCTACTCGCTGATGAACACGTACACCATCAACTACGGCGCGACCGAACTCGGCTTCAGCTTCCAGGACCTCCTCGTCGCGACGACCATCGGCGGACTGCTGCAGCTCGTCACCATCCCCCTGTTCGGCGCATGGGCGAATCGGATCGGGTCGGCGCGGGTCGTGGCGTGGGGCGCCCTCGGCACGCTCCTCATCACCTTCCCGATGTACTTCCTGCTCCAGTTCGCGACGTTCCCGATCCTCGTGGGCACCATGATCATCGGAGGCATCCTGCCGACCATGTCGTGGGCAGCGCTCGGCGGCCTGATGAACGACCTGTTCCCCGATCACTTCCGCTACTCGGCCCTGTCGGTGTCGTACGCGGTCGCGGCGACCGTGGGCGGCTTCGTGCCCCTGGCCACCGTCGCGCTCGGTGAGGCCAGCGGCTACGCCTGGTGGCACCCCGGTGTCGTGCTCGCGCTGCTCTCGGCCGTGACCCTCATCGCGGCCTGGGCGGCGAGCCGCCTGCCGGTCGTGCCCGAGTCGGGCGACCCCGAGCAGCAGCTCGAGCCGCAGGTGGCCGGCTCGAGCGTCTGAAGAACCCGGTCCCCGGGGTGCGGCGCTCCATCCGATAGGCTGGAGCGTCGCACATTCAGGCACCCCCATGGACTCGGTGCCGCATATACCGAACCGGAGCATCATGACCGACACCTCGCGCATTCCCGACAAGCCCGCACTCGAGGGCCTCGAAGCGAAGTGGGGCGGGGTATGGGAGCGCGAAGGCGTCTACCGGTTCGATCGCAGCGGTGCCACGCGCGAGTCGATCTACTCCATCGACACCCCGCCGCCGACCGCATCCGGATCGCTTCACATCGGCCACGTCTTCTCGTTCACCCATACCGACCTGGTGGCGCGGTACCAGCGAATGCTCGGACGCAGCGTGTTCTACCCCATGGGATGGGACGACAACGGCCTGCCGACCGAGCGTCGCGTGCAGAACTACTACGGCGTCCGCTGCGACCCGACCCTCCCGTACGATCCCGACTTCACTACCCCCTTCGAAGGCGCCGACGGCAAGAGCGTGAAGGCCGCCGACCAGGTGCCGATCAGCCGACGGAACTTCATCGAGCTCTGCGAGCGGCTCACCGCCGAAGACGAGCAGCACTTCGAGTCGCTCTTCCGCCTGCTCGGGCTGTCGGTCGATTGGACGCAGACGTACCGCACGATCGCCGACGAAGCCTTGTTCACCTCCCAACTGGCGTTCATTCGCAACGTCGAGCGCGGCGAGGCGTATCAGGCACTCGCCCCGACCCTGTGGGACGTGACGTTCCGCACGGCCGTCGCCCAGGCCGAGCTCGAGGACCGCGAGCAGCCGGGCCACTACCACCGGGTGGCCTTCCATCGGCCCGACGGAAGCACGGTCGAGATCGAGACCAGCCGCCCCGAGCTCATCCCCGCCTGTGTCGCCCTCGTCGCTCACCCCGACGACGAGCGGTACCAGCCCCTGTTCGGCACGACGGTCACGACGCCGGTGTTCGGTGTCGAGGTGCCCGTCGTCGCGCATCACCTCGCCCAGAAGGACAAGGGCACCGGCATCGCGATGATCTGCACGTTCGGCGACGTGACCGACGTGGTGTGGTGGCGGGAGCTCGATCTGCCGAACCGCGCGATCATCGGGTTCGACGGCCGTATCATCGCCGAGGCACCCGACGCCATCACGACCGACGGCGGCCGCGCGGCGTTCGCCGAGCTCGCCGGAAAGACCGTCTTCTCGGCGAAGCAGGCGGTGGTCGAGCAGTTGCGTGCGTCGGGCGACCTGCTCGGCGAGCCGAAGGCCATCACGCACCCGGTCAAGTTCTACGAGAAGGGCGACCGACCCCTCGAGATCGTGTCGACCCGCCAGTGGTACATCACCAACGGTGCCCGCGACGAGGGCCTGAAATCGCGCCTGCTCGAACGGGGCCGCGAGATCGACTGGCACCCCGACTTCATGCGCGTGCGGTACGAGAACTGGGTCGAGGGCCTCTCGGGCGACTGGCTGATCTCGCGCCAGCGGTTCTTCGGCGTGCCGATCCCGGTCTGGTATCCGCTCGACGACACGGGCGAACCGCGCTTCGACGAGCCGATCGTGGCGACGCGCGACCTCCTTCCCGTCGACCCGTCGTCTGCGCCGGCGCCCGGTTACGACGAGTCGCAGCGCGGCCGTCCCCGAGGTTTCATCGGCGAGCACGACATCATGGACACCTGGGCGACGTCATCGCTCACGCCGCAGCTCGCCGCCGGATGGGAACGCGATCCCGAGCTCTTCGACCTGCTCTTCCCGTACTCGATGCGTCCCCAGGGCCAGGACATCATCCGCACGTGGCTCTTCTCGACCGTGCTGCGCGCTGAGCTCGAGCACGGTGAGAAGCCGTGGACGAACGCGGCGATCTCAGGGTTCATCGTCGACCCCGACCGCAAGAAGATGTCGAAGTCGAAGGGCAACGTGGTGACTCCCACCGGCCTGCTCGAACAACACGGCTCCGATGCCGTTCGCTACTGGGCGGCATCCTCCCGACTCGGTGTCGACGCTGCGTTCGATCCCCAGAATCCGACCCAGGTGAAGATCGGGCGCCGGCTCGCCATCAAGGTGCTGAACGCCGCCAAGTTCATCCTCGGCTTCGATGGGCGCGCGGATGCCCCGGTGACCGTGCCGATCGACCGGAGCATGCTCGCCGGGCTCGCCGAGGTGGTCGCGAGCGCAACTCGCGCCTACGACGGGTACGACCACGCCCGTGCGCTCGAGGCGACCGAGACGTTCTTCTGGACGTTCTGCGACGATTACCTCGAGCTCGTCAAGGAGCGTGCCTACGGCGAGCCGAGCCCCGAGCAGGCCTCGGCCGTGGCGGCGCTGAAGACCGCGCTCAGCGTGCTCCTGCGCCTGTTCGCACCCGTCATCTCGTTCGCCGCCGAAGAAGCGTGGCGGTGGTCGCACGACGGCTCGGTGCACCTGGCGACGTGGCCGACCGCAGACGACCTCGCGGCCCGTGGCGAGGCCGGCGTCGAGCTCCTCGAGCTCGCGAGCTCGGCGCTCACCGGCATCCGTCGCGCGAAGACCGACGCCAAGGCCTCGCAGAAGACCCCGGTCGCCCGTGCGGTGATCGCAGCGCCGGCTGCCGGCATCACCCTTCTGCAGTCGGCGGCATCCGATCTCCGCGCGGTCGGACGCATCGCCGAGCTCGAGTTCGCCGAAGCAGAGGAGTTCGAGGTGCGCGAGATCGTGCTCGAGCCCCAGGGGGCGGAGGAACGGCGATGACGCACGAGATCCGACCGGTCGCCGACGACGACTTCTTCGGCTGGCTGCCCCTGTTCGAGGCGTACTGCAGCTTCTACCGAACCGAGCTCGACGACTCGAAAGCGCTCATCGTCTGGAACTGGATCCGTGACCACGACGATCCGCTCCACGCGGTGCTCGCGGTCGACGACGAGGGCACCCCGGTCGGGCTCGCCCACTTCCGCGTCGTGCCCGACACGCTGCAGGCGACCCGAGGGCTCTACCTCGACGACCTCTACGTCGACGAGCGCGCCCGTGGCACTGGCGTCGGTCGCGCGCTCATCGAGTTCGTGCACGCACGATCGCTCGAGGTCGGCACCGGCGGGGTGAGTTGGATCACGGCGCCCGACAACACCCGAGCGCAGCGTCTCTACGATGAGCTCGCGACGCGAACGAACTGGGTCACCTACGAGATGGGCGCCTGATGCGACTCGGCACGCGGTGGGAATTCGGCGCTGAGCCGCCGGCCTCCGTTCCGGCAGACCTCCGGCCGCGCATCGCCGCCGCCGAAGCCGGTCACTCGGGCGATCCGGCCGGCCAGCATTGGACCCTGACCTGGCTCGAGGGGCGCCCCATCGCCGAGCTCGACGACGGCACGGTGGTGCGCGAGACGATCGTCGACGCGCACGCCGATGAGGACTGGTGACAGGTCGGTCGACCTGATGAAGCCGGGTCAGGCGCGCGCGATGATCTCGGCGTGCGGCATGAGGAGCCAGCCGTCGTCGTCGGCTGCCCACTCACGCCATCCCGACGCGATCCGATTCAGCTCCTCGGGGTTCGAATGCCCCGATTCGATCGCGCGCGAGGCGAACTGCGACTGGGTCGCACGCTCAGCCCACGCCATCCCCCACCACTCGCGCTCGAGCGCGGTCGAGAACACCCAAGCCGACGCGGTGGCATCGATGTCGGTGAACCCGGCCTCCCGCACCCAGCGCTTCAGCTGCCGACCTGCGTCGGCCTCGCCACCGCTGCCCGCGATCACGGCGTGCTGGAGTTCGAGCCATCGACTCAGCTCCGCTGACGGCGGACTCCAGATCACGCCGCCGTAGTCGACATCGCGCACGGCGAGGAGGCCGCCCGGCTTCAGGACCCGGCGGAACTCGCGCAGCGTATCGATCGGCCGTGCCAGGTGGTGGAGCAGCTGGTGGGCGTGAACGATGTCGAACGCGCCATCACCGAGGTCGAGCGAGTATGCGTCGCCGACCCGGAACTCCACATTCTCCACCCCCTCGCTGCGCGCGAGTCCGAGCGAGCTCGAGACCACCTCGGGTGCCGCGTCGATGCCGACCACGACGCCCGGGCGCACCCGTCGTGCGAGATCGATCGTGATCGTCCCAGGGCCGCTTCCCACGTCGAGCACGGTCGCGCCGGCCTCGAGATGCGGCCCGAGGTACGCCGCGGAGTTCTCGACCGTGCGCCAGGCATGGATGCGCAGCACGCTCTCGTGGTGGCCGTGCGAGTACACGTCGGCCGTCGGGTCGATGGAGTCGCCGTCGTGCTGCATACACCGAGACTATGCGGCGACACGCTCAGGGCCTATGCCAGTCGGTGACGACCGCCGACCTCGACCGGGGTTGCGCGGTCGCGCTCGGTTGAGCGTCAGATCGCGAAGCCGAGGGCTCGCATCATGTCGCGGCCGTCGTCGGTGATGCGCTCGGGACCCCACGGCGGCATCCACACCCAATTGATGCGGAACGCCTCGACGGTGCCGTCGAGGGCCTCGGCCGTCTGCTCCTCGATCACGTCGGTGAGAGGACATCCGGCGCTCGTGAGCGTCATGTGGATGACCAGCGCGTCGTTCTCGTCGTCCCAGCCGAGGTCGTAGACGAGGCCGAGGTCGACGATGTTGACCCCGAGCTCGGGATCCATCACGTCTTTCAGCGCCTCGGTGACCTCGTCGAAGCGCTCGGGCGCGAGTGAAGTGACCATGGTTCGAGTCTACCGGTGGCTACTGAGCCGCGGACTCTGCGACGTTGTAGCGGTCGTAGCCCTCTTCCTCGAGCCGGTCGGCCAGCTCGTGGCCACCCTGCTCGGCGATCCGGCCGTTGACGAACACGTGCACGAAGTCGGGGCTGATGTAGCGCAGGATGCGCGTGTAGTGCGTGATGAGCATGATGCCGAGGCCGGTGTTGGCCTTGGCCCGGTTCACGCCCTCGGAGACGACCTTCAGTGCGTCGACGTCGAGGCCCGAGTCGGTCTCGTCGAGCACGGCGAACTTCGGCTTCAGGAGCTCGAGCTGAAGGATCTCGTTGCGCTTCTTCTCGCCGCCCGAGAAGCCCTCGTTGACGTTGCGCTCGGCGAAATCCGTGTCCATGCGCAGGTTGGTCATCGACTCGCGCATGTCCTTCACCCAGCTGCGGATCGACGGCGCCTGGCCGTCGATTGCGGTCTTGGCGGTGCGAAGGAAGTTCGTGACGGTGACGCCCGGGATCTCTACGGGGTACTGCATCGCGAGGAACAGGCCGGCGCGGGCGCGCTCGTCGACGGTCATGTCGAGGACGTTCTCACCGTCGAGCAGAATCTCGCCCTCGACGACGGTGTACTTGGGGTGGCCGGCGATGGTGTACGCGAGCGTCGACTTGCCCGAGCCGTTGGGGCCCATGATCGCGTGGATCTCGCCCTCGTTGATGACCAGGTCGACGCCGCGAAGGATCTCGCGGGTGCCCTGGTCGGTCTCGACGTTGACGTGAAGGTTCTTGATCTCCAGAACGGACATAGCGGTGTGTGGTCTCTTTCGTTCGTCGGCCGCGATGACGGCCGGAAGGGTCAGACGGTCAGGGTGACCGAGGGATCGATGTGGACGCCGCCTTCTCTGACCTCGACCCGGAACACGGGCACGGGTTCGTAGGCGGGAAGGCTGAGCGGCTTGCCGGTCTTCAGCGAGAACTTGGACCCGTGGGCCCAGCATTCGAGCGTATCGTCCTCGACGAATCCCTCGGAGAGCGAGATGTCGCCGTGGGTGCACGTGTCGCCGATGGCGAAGATGTCGCCGGCAGCGTCTTTCACGACGGCGATCGGCACGCCCTCGACGACGAAGCGGGCCGCCTCGTTGACGCCGAGTTCGTCGACGGCGCAGACGCGAACGGATGCCACGTCAGCGCCCCTCGAGCTCGGCCTCGAGGGCGGCCGTCAGCCGCTCCTCGAGTTCGGGCGGGCCGATCCGCTGGACGCCCTCGGCGAGGAATCCGCGCACGACGAGGCGACGAGCCTCGTCTTCGGTGATGCCGCGGGCCATCAGGTAGAACAGTTGCTCGTCGTCGAAGCGGCCGGTCGCGCTGGCGTGGCCCGCCCCCTCGATATCGCCGGTCTCGATCTCGAGGTTCGGCACCGAGTCGGCGCGGGTGCCGTCGGTGAGCACGAGGTTGCGGTTCTGCTCGTAGCTGTCGGTACCGGTCGCGGTGTTGCCGATCAGCACGTCGCCGATCCACACGGTGCGCGCACCCTCGCCCTGCAGCGCGCCCTTGTACGTCACGCGGGAGCGGGTGTGCGGAGCGTCGTGATGCACGAACACCTGCTGTTCGAGGTGCTGGCCGGCGTCGGCGAAGTAGAGCCCGAGCGCCTCGACATCCGATCCCTGCTCGGCCAGGTGCGTCGACGGGTTGACCCGCACGACCTTGCCGCCGAGCGAGACGACGATGTGCTTCAGGAACGAGTCGCGGCCGAGGCGCGCGAAGTGGCTGGCGAGGTGCACCGCGTCGTCGTCCCACTCCTGGAGCGAGACGACCGTGAGCGAGGCGCCCTCGCCGACGACGATCTCGACGTTCTCGCTGAGCCGCGCGGGGCCGGTGCCGCGCAGCACGACGAGGCCTCGGCTGTTGGGCGCCGCCTCGATCACGGTGTGCGCTGCCCGCGGCGTGTCGCCGAGGCCGTGCCGCGTGATGACCGCGGTCTTCTCGTCTTCGCCCGAGACGCTGACCAGGAGGGCCTCGCCGAAGCTCGACCAGGCGTTCGCGGAGGCGCGCTCCTCGGGGACGCCGCCGGTGCTGCCGATGCGGACGTCGTGGCGGGCGATCCAGGATGCCTCGATGCCGGCGACCTCGTCGGCCTCCACCTCGATGCGCGAGCCGTCGAGCTCGCCCGAGGTGAGGTCGGCGAACGCGGCGACGGGCGAGTACTTCCACTCGTGCTCGCGCCCCGAGATGGGCTCGAAGTCGTCGACGTTCGTCGAGCGGAACCGCTCCGAGCGGGTCTGGACGGGCACGAATGCGCCGTCGGAGTGCGCGACGAGTCCGTGCTGGCCGGCGGTGGGCATGGCTGTGCTGGTCATCTGTGCGGTCATCCCTATCCGACCGACCCTTCCATGCCCATTTCGATGAGCTTGTTGAGTTCCATCGCGTACTCCATGGGAAGCTCGCGCGCGATGGGCTCGATGAAGCCGCGCACGATCATGGCCATCGCCTCGTCTTCGGGGATGCCGCGCGACATGAGGTAGAAGAGCTGCTCCTCGCTCACCTTCGACACCGTCGCCTCATGGCCGAGCACGACGTCGTCGATCCGGATGTCGATCGCGGGATAGGTGTCGGAGCGGGAGATCGTGTCGACGAGCAGCGCATCGCAGCGCACCGTGTTCGCCGCGTGGTGCGCGTTGGCGTCGACGCGGACCTCGCCACGGTACCCGGCGCGACCGCCGCCCCGTGCGATCGACTTGGAGATGATCGACGACTGCGTGTAGGGCGCCATGTGGATCATCTTCGCGCCGGCGTCTTGGTGCTGGCCGGGACCGGCGAACGCCACCGACAGGGTCTCGCCCTTCGCGTGCTCACCCATGAGGTAGATCGACGGGTACTTCATGGTGACCTTCGAGCCGATGTTGCCGTCGACCCACTCCATGGTGGCGCCCTCGGCCGCGGTGGCCCGCTTGGTGACCAGGTTGTAGACGTTGTTCGACCAGTTCTGGATGGTCGTGTAGCGAACCCGCGCGTTCTTCTTGACGACGATCTCGACGACGGCCGAGTGCAGCGAGTCGGACTTGTAGATGGGTGCCGTGCAGCCCTCGATGTAGTGCACGTACGAGCCCTCGTCGGCGATGATCAGGGTGCGCTCGAACTGGCCCATGTTCTCGGTGTTGATGCGGAAGTAGGCCTGGAGCGGGATCTCGACGTGCACGCCCTTGGGAACGTACACGAACGAACCGCCCGACCACACCGCGGTGTTCAGCGCTGCGAACTTGTTGTCACCGGCCGGGATGACCGTGCCGAAGTACTCCTCGAAGAACTCGGGGTGCTCACGCAGCGCGGTGTCGGTGTCCATGAAGATGACGCCCTGGCGCTCGAGCTCGTCGTTGATCTGGTGGTAGACCACCTCGGACTCGTACTGGGCGGCGACGCCGGCAACGAGTCGCTGACGCTCGGCCTCGGGGATGCCGAGGCGCTCGTAGGTGTTCTTGATGTCCTCGGGAAGGTCTTCCCAGGTCTGGGCCTGCTTCTCGGTGGAGCGGACGAAGTACTTGATGTTGTCGAAGTCGATCTCGGAGAGGTCGGCACCCCACGTCGGCATCGGCTTGCGCTCGAACAGCTGCAGCGCGCGCTGGCGGCGCTGCAGCATCCACTCGGGCTCGTCCTTCAACCGCGAGATGTCGGCGACCACCTCCGGCGAGATGCCGCGGCGGGCGGATGCGCCCGCGGCGTCGGAGTCGGCCCAGCCGAACTCGTAGACGCCGAGTCCTTCGAGTTCCGGTCGGTCGATCAGTACGTCCGTCATGCTCTCCCTCTTCTCCTCCCGTGCAACCGGATATCAGTCCGGCTCATTCCCCTCGCGAGTCGAGGTGCTCGGTGAGTGGTGATGATGTGCGGGTGGCGTCAGTGCGAACCTAAGATGGCTGGGAACCCGCATCTCGCGTTCGCGCGCGCCTCGCGGGAAACTCCAGCCCTTCGAGTCTACAGGGTTGCCGTGTCGCCGGGCCTGAACCCAGCACCTGCACAGGCCGCCCGGATCAGGATCAACGCGCGTGACCCGCACCCTTCGCATCTTCGCCTGGGCGTCGTTCATCTCGCAGGTGACGATCATCGCGACCGGCGGCGCGGTCCGCCTGACCGGTTCCGGCCTCGGCTGCCCCACCTGGCCGACCTGCACGCCCGACTCGCTCGTGCCCACCGAGGAGCTGAGCTATCACTCGCTGATCGAGTTCGGCAACCGCCTCATGACGGGCGTCGTGGGCATCGTCGCGCTCATCGTCTTCCTGCTGATCTGGCGCATCCGTCGCGAGCGGCGCGACCTCTTCGCACTGTCCTTCATCGTCGGCGCGGGCGTCGTCGCGCAGGCGATCGTGGGGGGCATCACCGTCTGGACCGGCCTGAACCCGTTCATCGTGGGATTCCACTACGTGTCGTCGCTGCTCCTCGTCTGCGTCGCGGCGGCCTTCCTGGTTCGCATGGACGCGACCCCCGGCCCACGCGAGCTCGCCGTGCCCCGCTGGTACTCGGGTCTCACGCACGCGACCACCGCCGTGCTCGCGCTCACGATCGTGTTCGGCATCCTGACCACGGGCGCTGGGCCCCACTCGGGTGATGCTGCAGCGGGCCGCAACGGCTTCCAGGCCGAGCTGCTCGAGCACGTGCACGCGTGGCCCGGCTACGCCCTGCTCGCACTCGCGCTGGTGCTCCTCGTCGCCGCGTGGCGGCTCGGCCTGCCCACGCTGCGCTGGACGACCGTGCTCCTCGGGGTCGTGCTCGTGCAGATCGCGGTCGGCCTCGTCCAGGCGCGCAACGGCCTTCCCCCGCTGCTCGTGGGCATCCACATGGTGCTCGCCGCGCTCGCGGCCGCGGCGATGACCGTCGTGGTGCTGCGGCTGAAGCGGCCGGTCGCCGCGGCGCCGTCGGCCGAGCCGGCGTCGGCCGCGGCATCCGCTCATTGACGCTCGGAGCGCTCAGGCCTCGATACCGAGGCGGTGCACGCGGCGGGCGAGTTCGACGCGGCTGCTCGTGCCGGTCTTCGCCAGCAGGTGCGACACGTGCGTGCTCACCGTCTTCTCGCTGATCACGAGCGTGCGCGCGATCTCGCCGTACGTCCGCCCGACTGCGATCAGGTCGAGGATCTCGCGTCCACGAGCGGTCAGCCCGGGCAGCGGGCTCAGGGCATCGGATGCCGCTGACGGCGGCTCCTCGATCGAGACTCTCGCACGCCTCGCGAGGTCGACGAGCTCGTCCTCCACGGGTCGGGCACCCAGGTCGCGGGCCAGTGCGAGCCCGGAGCGCAGCATCTCGGCGCCCTGCTGCCGGCCGCGCCCCCGAGCGAGCAGCGCCTCCGCGGCACGCCATCGGGAGTAGGCCTCCTCCCAGGGGAAACCCGCCTCGGAGCACGCTCCGGCAGCATCCACCCACGCGGTGGCGTTGTTCTCGCTCCCCCTCGCCCGCGCCTGCTCAGCCGCGTACATCGCTTCGAACGCGACGATCTGCCGTTCCACGTGAGCGGATTGCTCGCCGACATCTCGGATCACGTGCGGGAAACGCTGCACGAGTGCGTCGAGCACGGCGAGTGTGTCTTCGACATCGCGGCCGGTGTCGCGGGCGGACTGGACGAGGTCGGCGAGGGCGCGAGCAGCGAGCGGCATGAGCCACTCGCACATGGTCGGTGCGGAACCGCCACCCGTCGCACCGGCGAGCGCTGCCTCGTACGCACCACGCGGGTCGCCCATCGCGAGCCGAACTTCGGCGCGGACGGCGTCGAACTCGAACGAGAGGAACGCCGATCCATCGGCGAACAGCTCCTCCGCGCGAAGCAGGTGACTCTGCGCCTCGACCGAGTTGCCGCGGAGCGCAGCGAATCGTGCCGCGGTCAGTCTCGCCAGAACGTCACCGAGCGGTCCGGCGTCGGATCCGAGTGCGACACGAAGCCGCTCCTCGCACTCCTGCGTGCGCCCCATGGCGAGCAGGGCCCCCGCTTCATTCGCAGAGACCCAGGCGATGTACGCCGGAGGGCCACCCCGAGCGATGAGCTCCAGCCGATGCTCACGCATGCGGTCGGCGAACCAGTCGGATGCCCAGGTCTCGACGGCATTGCCCTCCCAGAGGAGCGCATGCACGTAGGCGAACCAGTCGCGCGACGCCAGGGCCGCCTCGACGCCCTCTTCGCCGTAGGCACGTGCGAGCGCCCCGTCGCGCTCGTACGTCGCCGCCATGGATGCGGCCGCGAGGGCGTGCGAAAGCGCTCGAGCATCATCCGCTTCGCGTGCCACATCGATCGCCTCGCGCGCATGCGCGGCAGCACCCGGCGCTTCCGCCCACAACTCGGCGTGCGCAAGCTCTGCCAACGCCAGAGCGTACTGGGAGCTCTTCGGATCGGCCGAAGCGAGTCCGATGGCTTCCCGCATCTCGTCGAGCTCGATGAACGCATCGCCCGCCATGAACCGCAGGTGCATCCGTCGCACCATGAGCTCAGCAGCGGCGAGGGGTTCCGCCGAAGGGTCGAGGCGGGCGAGCAGCGCCTCGACCGCCTCGAGTTCATCGAACGTGGCGCCGGCATCCGCCGCCACGGCGCGCCGACGACGCAGGAGCGCGTCGAGCAGCGAATCGGCATCCGCAACGCCGGGGACATCGGGAAGGAGCTCGACGGCACGACGGAGGAGCCGCAGCTGCTCGGCGCGACCCTCGGCGCCGTCGATCGAATCCGCCCCCTTGATGGCCCACTCGAACGCAGCGCTGGTATCGCCCGAACGGTAGCGGTGGTCGGCGATGGCGATGACGGATGCCACGGCGGCCGGCTCTTCGATTCGAGCCTCGAGCAGATCCGCGAATCGTCGATGCCACTCGCGGCGCTCATCGTCGGCCAGGGCCGCAGCCAGCACCTCCGCGCTCATCGGGTGGTGGAACCAGAAGGAGCCGTCGTCGAGCCGGTCCAGGGTCCCGGAGTCCACCGCCTCGGCCAGCGCGGAACGAATCGCGACGACGTCGGCCTCTCCGACCACCTCAGCCAGGTCGTCGGCCCGAGACGCCGCACCGCCGACGGCCAGCACGGTCGCGAGCCGCCGCGTCTCCTCCGACAGGCGGAACCATGACTGCAGCACCGCCGAGCTGAGGTCGACCGGGAACGTCTCGGGCGCCACACGTGCGTCGGGCGTGAGGCCCGAGACCATCAGGCGGGTGAAGTAGGGATTGCCTCGACCTCGGCGCTGCACGTCATCGATCAGCGACTGATGCGGCGCTGCTCCGATCAACACCTCGATCTGCTCGGCCGTGCCCGCGCGGTCGAAGGGTTCGAGCCGGAGTTCGAACATTCGAGGGAGACGGCGGATGTCGGCGAGCCAGCGCTGGAGCGGGTGACCGAGACCGACCTCGCCTGCCCGAAGCGTGGCGATGACGGTGAGGCGACGTCGAGCGGGGCCGGCGATCACGTACATGAGCGCGTCGAGCGCGGAGCGGTCGGCCCATTGCACGTCGTCGACGACGAGGACGACGGGCTGGACGTGGCATCGACGCGCGAGCCAGTCGTCGAATCGGACGGTGACGTCGCGATCGTCGCCCTGGAGGTCGACGATGCCCGCCTCCTCGAGGCCTTCGTCGAGGTCGCGGAGGGCGGTCCGGATCGGCAGCAGCGGAATCGACATCGACGTGAGCGGAAGGCACGCGCCGAAGATGGTCATGGCCGTGTCGTCGTTGGAGCACGCTCGGGCGACGAGGGCGGTCTTGCCGATTCCGGCATCGCCCGAGACCACGAGCGTCTGCGCCTCCCCGGCGCGAGATCGGTCGAGGAGCCCCCTGATGGTCCCGAGTTCATGCTCCCGTCCGACGAAGATCGGCACGGACGGCACGGGTGACACGGCCACGAATCAAGTCTGGCACCACAGAGCGCGCGGATATCAGGACTTTTCGCGCCGATCTCAGGGTGGAGACCCGATCCGGCGTGCGTCGCAAGCGGGGATGGTGGTGCGCATCGATGTCAGGAAGGAAGGCGCGCCATGTCCAGTGCACGCACCCTCATCGCCTCCGGGCTCATCATGGCTGCCGGGACACTCCTCGCGACCGCCGTCGCCGGCCCCGCCTCAGCGCGCCCGGAGGCACCCCCCGAGCCGATCCGGGTGTCGGTGCACTACGGGGAGTGCCCGCTCACTCGCATCGACACCCAGTACGTGCGCTGCGACGACCTCACCGGTGCCGGTGTGCCCGCCCCGTCGTGGATTCCCGAGCAGTAGCGGCATCCGCCACCCGCCCGGCGGCCGAATGCCTCACCGAGCTCAGAACGGGAGCAGCGGGTCGATGCCGATCGCGAGGAAGAGCAGCGACAGGTACGCGATCGAGCCGTGGAACACGCGCATGGGCGAAACATGCTCGTGCCTGATGGCGAGGTTGTACAGGCGGTGCGTCTCGTAGACGAACCAGACTCCCGTGACGAGCGCGACGGCGGTGTAGACGAGGCCCATTCCGGCGACCGGGATGAGCAGCAGTGAGCACGCCACGGTCGCCCACGCGTAGAGGATGACCTGCAGGCCGACCTGCGCGCGGCCCCGGACGACCGCGAGCATGGGCACGCCCGCCGCGGCGTAGTCGTCTTTGTACTTCATCGACAGCGGCCAGTAATGCGGCGGCGTCCAGAGGAAGATGATGAGGAACAGGATGAACGGCGCCCACGTCAGGCTGCCGGTCACTGCGGCCCAGCCGATGAGCACGGGCATGCAGCCCGCGATTCCGCCCCAGACGATGTTCTGCGACGTGCGGCGCTTCAGGACGAGGCTGTAGAAGACGACGTAGAGCAGGATCGCGGCCAGCGACAGCGCTGCAGCCAGCCAGTTGGTGAAGATCCACAGCCACGCGATGGATGCCGCTCCGAGGCCGTAGGCGAACACCAGCGCCTCTCGGTCGGTGAGTTCGCCGGTGACGAGCGGGCGCCCCTGGGTGCGCTTCATGACGCGGTCGATGTCGCGGTCGATGTAGCAGTTGAACGCGCCCGCCGAGCCCGCGCTCATCGCACCGCCGATCAGGGTGGCGAGGAGGAGCCACAGGTTGGGCAGCCCGTTCTGGGCGAGGATCATCGTCGGAGCAGTGACGACGAGGAGCAGTTCGATCACCCGGGGCTTGGTGAGCGCGAGGTAGGCGGCGAGCTTGCGCCGAACCGTCGTCGCGGGTCGCACCTCGTGCGAGTGTACGGATGCCTGCATCGTTCCTCTTCCGGGCGCGGGCATGAGCAGCCACTCCGAGCGCGCCCCGCATCGAGTCTAGGCCATCGCCGCGGTGCGTCCTGAAGTCGCGCGACCGGGTGATGCGGCATCCGCTGCCATTCCCGGTCACACCCCGTCATCGCATCCCCGGTCCATATACTGAGGATTGCGTGCCCGGCTCCACGGGTTCGACGGCGCAGCCCACGAGCGGGCCCGCCGAACGAATCCACCGCCTGGCGGAGACCGCGCCAGAGCGTCCTCGGCGGGTCGGGCCGACGGGTCCCGACTCCGTCACGATCGGAAGGAACAGCACCCCGTGGCAACTCTGCAGTGGGAATCCATCGACGATCGCGCGGTCGACACGGCGCGCGTCCTCGCCGCCGACGCCGTCGAGAAGGTCGGCAACGGGCATCCCGGAACGGCGATGAGCCTCGCACCCGCCGCCTACCTCCTCTTCCAGAAGGTCATGCGACGGGATCCTGCCGACCACGAGTGGTTGGGGCGCGACCGATTCATCCTTTCGGCGGGGCACAGCTCGCTGACGCAGTACATCCAGCTCTACCTCGCGGGCGACGGCCTCGAGCTCGAGGACCTCGAGGCGCTGCGCACCTGGGGCTCGAAGACCCCCGGCCACCCCGAGTACGGCCACACCGACGGCGTCGAGATCACCACCGGCCCACTCGGCCAGGGCCTCGCCTCGGCGGTCGGCTTCGCCTACGCCTCCCGGTTCGAGCGGGGTCTCTTCGATCCTGACGCCGCGCCCGGCACCAGCCCCTTCGACCACTTCATCTACGTCATCGCGAGTGACGGCGACCTGCAGGAGGGCGTCACGAGCGAGGCATCCTCGCTGGCCGGGCACCAGCAGCTCGGCAACCTCGTCGTCATCTACGACTCGAACCAGATCTCCATCGAGGACGACACCGACATCGCCTTCACGGAAGACGTCGCCGCGCGCTACGAGGCGTACGGCTGGCACGTGCAGACCGTCGACTGGAAGAAGAGCGGCGAGTACGTCGAAGACGTCGCGGAACTGCATCGGGCGATCCAGGCGGCGAAGGGCGAGGCCTCGAAGCCGTCGATCATCATCCTCAAGACCATCATCGGGTGGCCGAGCCCCGGAAAGCAGAACACCGGGAAGATCCACGGCTCGGCGCTCGGCGCGGCCGAGCCCGCGGCCACGAAGGAGGTGCTCGGCTTCGACCCCGAGCAGTCCTTCGTCGTCGCAGACGACATCCTCGAGCACACCCGAGCCGCACTCGAGCGCGGGGCGGCAGCGCGCGCCGAGTGGCAGACGTCCTTCGACGCCTGGGCTGCGGCGAATCCCGAGCGAAAGGCGCTGCTCGACCGCCTGCAGGCCGGTGAGCTGCCCGACGGCCTCGAGTCGCTGCTCCCGGTCTTCGAAGGCGGCACCGAGCTCTCGACACGCGCGGCGTCGGGCAAGGTCATCAACGCCCTCGCCGCCGAGCTGCCCGAGTTCTGGGGCGGGTCGGCCGACCTCGCGGAATCCAACCTCACCACGATCAACGATGCCGCGTCGTTCATTCCCACCGAGTGGTCGACCCACGAGTTCGCTGGGAACCCCTACGGTCGCGTGCTGCACTTCGGCATCCGCGAGCACGCGATGGCGGCCATCGTGAACGGCATCGTGCTGCACGGGAAGACGCGCGCCTTCGGCGGGACGTTCCTGATCTTCAGCGACTACATGCGCCCCGCGGTGCGGCTGTCGGCGCTGATGCACATCCCCTCGATCTTCGTTTGGACGCACGACTCCGTCGCCCTCGGCGAAGACGGCCCCACCCACCAGCCCATCGAGCAGCTCGCGTCCCTCCGCGCCATCCCCGGCTTCACCATCGTGCGACCGGCCGACGCGAACGAGGTCGCGCACGCGTGGCTCGAGATCCTCAAGCGCCGCGGCGGCCCGGTCGGCCTCGCGCTGACCCGGCAGAACGTTCCCGTGTTCGAGCGTGGTGACGGCGAGGCATCCGGCGACACCCTCGCCTCCGCAGCCGGGGTGGCGAAGGGCGCGTACATCCTCGCCGAGGCACCGAGCGGGGAGCCCGACGTGATCCTCATCGCGACCGGCTCGGAGGTGCAGCTCGCCGTGGCCGCACGGGAGACGCTCGCCGGCGAGGGCATCCAGGCCCGGGTGGTCTCGGCTCCGAGCCTGGAGTGGTTCGAGGAGCAGGATGCCGCATACCGCGAGTCCGTGCTGCCGCCGGGGGTGACCGCCCGAGTCTCGGTCGAGGCCGGCGTGTCGCTCACCTGGCGGCCCTACGTCGGCGATCGCGGCCGAAGCGTGTCGATCGAGCACTTCGGGGCATCCGCCGACTACAAGACGCTGTTCCGCGAGTTCGGCATCACGACCGATGCCGTCGTCGCCGCGGCGAAGGAATCGCTTGCGTCGGCCTGACGCCAGCACGAAGGAGAGACACACCATGGCCACCACCTCCCCCACCGCCGCACTCTCCGAGGCCGGCGTCAGCATCTGGCTCGACGACCTGTCGCGCGAGCGCCTCGTCTCGGGCGGCCTCGAGCGGCTCATCGAGGAACGCGACGTCGTGGGCGTCACGACGAATCCGACGATCTTCGCCAACGCCCTCGCGAAGGGCGAGGGGTACACGGAGCACCTCCATGCCCTCGCCGTTGCCGGCACAGACCTCGAATCGGCCGTGTTCGAGATCATCACCGATGACGTGCGCACCGCCGCCGACGTCCTCCGTCCCACGTACGACGCGACCGGCGGCGTCGACGGACGCGTCTCCATCGAGGTCGCCCCCGGCATCGCGCACGACACGGCCGGCACCGTCGCCCAGGCCAAGCAGCTCTGGGCGACCGTCGACCGCCCGAACGTCATGATCAAGATCCCGGCGACCGTCGAAGGACTCGACGCCATCACCGCGGCCACCGCCGCCGGAATCAGCGTCAACGTCACGCTCATCTTCAGCCTCGACCGCTACCGCGGCGTCATCGAGGCCTACCTCGCCGGTCTCGAGCAGGCGAAGGACGCGGGCATCGACCTCAGCACGATCCGCTCGGTGGCGTCCTTCTTCGTGTCGCGAGTCGACACCGAGATCGACAAGCGCCTGGAGGCGATCGGCACCGAGGCGGCGCTCGCGCTGAAGGGCAAGGCCGGCCTCGCGAACGCCCGATTGGCCTACGAGCTGTACGAGGCGGAGTTCGCGTCCGAGCGCGCGACAGCCCTGCTCGCAGCGGGCGCCAATCGCCAGCGTCCGCTCTGGGCGTCGACCGGCGTCAAGGACCCGGCGCTGCCCGACACGCTCTACGTGACCGAGCTGGTCGCGCCGGGCGTCGTCAACACCATGCCCGAGAAGACCCTCGAGGCGGTCTACGACCACGGCGAGATCCGGGGCGACACCGTCACCGGCTCCTACGACGAGGCCGGCCGGGTGCTCGACTCGCTCGCCGAGGTCGGCGTGGACTACGACGACGTGACGGCCGTGCTCGAGCGGGAGGGCGTCGAGAAGTTCCCCGTCTCGTGGAACGAACTCCTCGACACCGTCCGGGTGGCCCTGGAGGCGGCGCGATGAGCTTCCGCATCTCGGTGAGCGGCGCCGCCGCCGACGCGGTCCGGCGCACCGTTCCGACCCTCGTCGCCGATCTGGTCGCGAGCGGCATCACCGCGCAGGACCCCGCACTCTGGGGACCCGACGCGGAGGCCGAGGCGTCCAAGCGACTCGGCTGGACGGAGGCGGTGGCCGTCTCGCGACCGCTCGTGGCTGAGATCGAGGCACTCCGCGAGCAGCTCCAGGCCGAGGGGGTCACCCAGATCGTCCTCGCGGGCATGGGCGGATCCTCGCTGGCTCCCGAGGTCATCACCCGCACGGCGAGGGTCGACCTCACCGTGCTCGACTCGACCGAGCCCGGGCAGGTCCGTGCCGCGCTGAGCGACCGCCTCGAAGCGACCGCCCTGGTCGTCTCATCGAAGTCGGGCTCCACGGTCGAGACCGACAGCGCCCGGCGTGCGTACGAACAGGCGTTCCGCGACGCCGGCATCGATCCGGCCAGCCGGATCATCGTCGTCACCGACCCGGGTTCTCCGCTGGATCGATCGGCGCGTGAAGCGGGCTACCGCGTGTTCAACGCCGACCCGAACGTCGGCGGCCGCTACTCGGCACTCACCGCGTTCGGTCTCGTCCCATCCGGACTCGCCGGCGTGGACATCGGCGAGATCCTCGACGAGGCCGAGACGATCGAGCTCTCGCTGGCGATCGACAGCCACGAGAACCCCGGCCTCGTGCTCGGTGCCGCCATCGCGGGCACCGAGCCCCTCCGCGACAAGTTGGCGATCGTCGCCGACGGCACCCACATCGTCGGCTTCGCCGACTGGGCCGAGCAACTCATCGCCGAATCGACGGGCAAGGAGGGCACCGGAATCCTCCCCGTGGTCGTCGACCGAGACGCGCCCGAACTGTCGGCCGGGCTCGCCGACGTGCAGGTGGTCCGGCTCGTCGACGATGCGGGTGACGAGATCTTCGCGCGCGGCTCCTCGGGCGACATCCGAGTGTCGGGCACGCTCGGTGCACAGCTGCTCGTCTGGGAGTACGCGACCGCGGTTGCCGGTCGCCTCCTCGGCATCAACCCGTTCGACCAACCCGACGTCGAGTCGGCGAAGGTCGCCGCACGGGGCCTGCTCGACGCGCGCCCCGAGCCCTCGCCGGCCGCGTTCGTGGCCGACGGCATCGAGGTCCGCGGAACGCCCGACGTGATCGGGGCCGCGAGCGACCTCTCGTCGGCGATCGACGTGCTGCTCGAGGAGATCCCCCCGAACGGCTACCTCTCGGTGCAGGCGTATATCGATCGCGTCGCGCATCCCGGGCTCGCGCGTATCCGCGACGCCCTCGCCGCGCGCGCAGGGCGTCCGGTCACGTTCGGCTGGGGTCCACGATTCCTGCACTCGACGGGGCAATTCCACAAGGGAGGGCCGGCTGTCGGAGTGTTCCTCCAGATCACCGAGGTGCCGCCGGTCGACCTCGAGATCCCTGGCCTGCCGTTCACGTTCGGCCAGCTCATCGCCGCGCAGGCGTCGGGCGACGCCAGCGTCCTCGCCGAGCACGGCCGCCCGGTCCTGACGCTGACGCTGACGGATGCCGCAGCGAACCTCCCGACACTCATCGACGCCATCGGCTGACCACGGAGGAAGGATCCGATGCCTCCCGCACCGATCTCGGCGCAGCACAATCCGCTGCGCTCCCCGAAGGACTTCCGCCTCAACCGCATCGCCGGGCCGTCGAGCCTCATCATCTTCGGCGTCACCGGCGACCTGTCGCGCAAGAAGCTCATGCCCGCGGTCTACGACCTCGCCAACCGCGGCCTGCTCCCGCCGGGATTCGCACTCGTCGGCTTCGCTCGTCGCGACTGGAACGACGAGGACTTCGAGAAGGTCGTGCACGACGCGGTGAAGCAGTACGCCCGCACCGATTTCCACGAGGACGTCTGGAAGCAGCTCGCCCGCGGCATCCGCTTCGTGCAGGGTGACTTCGACGACGACGCGGCGTTCGATCGCCTGCGCACCGTGGTGTCCGACCTCGACCGGGAGCGCGGAACGATGGGCAACCACGCGTTCTACCTCTCGATCCCGCCGAAGTCGTTTCCCCTCGTCACCGAGCAGCTGAAGCGATCCGGCCTCACCGAGCAGAACGGCGACCAGTGGCGGCGAGTGGTCATCGAGAAGCCGTTCGGATCCGACCTGAAGTCCGCCCGGGAGCTGAACGATGTAGTCGCGTCGGTGTTCCCACCCGATGCCGTGTTCCGCATCGACCACTACCTCGGCAAGGAGACGGTGCAGAACATCCTCGCCCTGCGGTTCGCGAACCAGTTGTACGAACCGATCTGGAACGCCAACTACGTCGATCACGTGCAGATCACCATGGCCGAGGACATCGGCGTCGGCGGACGGGCCGGGTACTACGACGGGATCGGCGCGGCGCGCGATGTCATCCAGAACCACCTCCTGCAGCTGCTGGCGCTGACGGCCATGGAGGAGCCCATCTCCTTCGAGGCCGGAGACCTCCGGGCCGAGAAGGAGAAGATCCTGGCCGCCGTGCGCCTCCCCGACGACCTCGCGACCGGCACGGCCCGTGGGCAGTACTCGGGCGGTTGGCAGGGTGGCGAGAAGGTGGTGGGCTTCCTCGAGGAAGACGGCATGAACCCACAGTCGACCACAGAGACGTATGCGGCGATGAAGCTCTCGATCGGCACGCGCCGCTGGGCCGGTGTGCCGTTCTACCTCCGCGCCGGAAAACGCCTCGGTCGGCGGGTGACCGAGATCGCGGTGGTCTTCAAGCGGGCGCCGCAGCAGGTGTTCGCCGACAGCCAGACCTCGGAGCTCGGCCAGAACGCCCTGGTGATCCGGGTGCAGCCCGACGAGGGGGTCACCATCCGCTTCGGCTCGAAAGTGCCTGGCGCGGGGATGCAGGTTCGTGACGTGACGATGGACTTCGGGTACGGTCACGCATTCACCGAGGCCAGCCCCGAAGCGTACGAGCGACTCATCCTCGATGTCCTGCTCGGCGATCCGCCGCTGTTCCCCCGCCAGGAGGAGGTGGAACTGTCCTGGAAGATCCTCGACCCCATCGAGGAGTTCTGGGCGACGCAGGGGCGGCCTGAGCAGTACTCCCCCGGATCCTGGGGCCCGGCCTCGGCTGACGAGCTTCTCGCACGCGACGGACGAACCTGGAGGCGCCCATGATCGTCGACCTTCCCGACACCACGACGAGCCAGATCTCGAAGACGCTGGTCAAGATCCGCGAGGAGGGCGGCGTCGTCGCGCTCGGCCGAGTACTCACGCTCGTCATCGCGACAGCGCCCGACGGCGCTGAGGAAGCCATCGAGGCGGCGAACGACGCGTCCCGGGAGCATCCGATGCGGGTGATCGCCGTGTCGCGAGATCCCGAGGAATCCTCCGGCGTTCCGGCTCGGCTCGATGCGGAGATCCGCGTCGGCGGCGACGCCGGCGCGAGCGAGGTCATCGTGCTGCGTGCGCGCGGCGAGGCCGCCCGCAACGAAGAGAGCCTCGTCATGGGCCTGCTCCTGTCGGACGCACCCGTCGTCGTCTGGTGGCCCGGCCCCGCGCCCGCTGTGCCCGGCGAATCACCTCTCGGCCGCATCGCGCAGCGGAGGATCACGGATGCCTCGACCCAGCCCGACCCGCAGGCCGCCCTCCGCGCGCTCGCGACGAGCTACCGCCCGGGCGATGCGGACTTCGCGTGGACTCGACTCACCCTCTGGCGGGCCCAGCTGGCCGCCGTGCTCGATCAGCCCCCGTACACGCCGATCACGGGAGTGCGGGTCACGGGAGCGATCGACTCCCCGTCGACGACCCCGCTCGCGGCGTGGGTGCGCCTGCAGCTCGATGCCCCGAGCACGTGCGTACTGACCGGCGCCGATTCGGGATCGCACGGCGGCATCCACGGCGTGGAACTCGAACGCGACGGCGGCACGATCGAACTGGTGCGCGAAGTCCCGGGGATCGCCACCCTCCGCCAGCCCGGCCAGCCCGTACACGACGTGGCCCTGCCACGACGCAACCTGCGCGACTGCCTCGCTGACGAACTCCGGCGCCTCGACCCCGATGAGTTGTACGGTGAGGTGATCACGAGCGGCCTCGCGGTGCTCGGAGACGTCCAGGCCGAAGGAGTCCATGCATGACGAACGAACGGCGCGTCCTGGTCCATCCAGACAAGGGGTCACTGGCCGGTTCCGTCGCCGCCCGGTTCATCACGAAGACGCTCGACATCCTCGACGAACAGGCGGTCGCGCACATCGTGCTCACGGGTGGGTCGATGGGGTCCGCCGTGCTCGAGGCGGTCGCGGCTTCCCCCGCCCGCACCAGCATCGACTGGGCGCGAGTCCACTTCTGGTGGGGAGACGAGCGCTGGGTGCCCGAGAATGACGCCGACCGCAACGACCGCCAGGCCCGTGAGGCGCTCCTCGATGACCTCGACCTCGCCGAGGAGAACGTCCACCCGTTCCCCGCGGCCGACTCCGGGATGGACCTGGACGAGGCGGCGGCCGCATACGCGGCGGAGCTGTCGAAGCACGGCGTCGACGGTCTGCCGCACCCGCTCTTCGACATCACCTTCCTCGGCGTCGGCCCTGATGGGCACATCGCGTCGCTCTTCCCGCATCGTTCGGGAATCCAGGTCGCCGACCGCACGGTCATTCCGGTGCGTAACTCGCCGAAGCCGCCACCCGAGCGCCTGAGCCTCACGCGACCGGTGCTCAATTCCTCGCAACGGATCTGGCTGGTGCTGGCCGGCGCCGACAAGGCGTCGGCGCTGGGGCTCGCGCTCGCGGGCGCGAGCCGCGATGAGGTTCCGGTGGCCGGAATCAAGGGCCGCCGGCGCACGGTCTTCTTCGTCGATTCGGATGCCGCGGCCGAGGTTCCCGAGTCGCTCATCACACGCGACATCTGACCGATTCCAGCCGCTCCAACCGTCGCAGGCCGCGCGGGGGGTCAGCCGTTCGGCCCGACGCTCACCTCGACCCGCGTCATCGGCACGCGTGTGTCGTCAGTCGTCGGGACTGATCTGACCGCGACGGATGCGAAGTTGCGTCAACGCCTCTTCGAGCAGAGCGGCGGCCTCTTCGTCGGTGCGACGCTCCTTCACGTAGGCGAGGTGCGTCTTGTACGGCTCGAGCTTCGACACCGAGGGTGGATTGTCTTTGTCGCGTCCGGCCGGAAGGCCGGTCGACGGACTGTCGATGACGTCTGGGATCTCGTCTTCGGGCAGGTTCGCCGCGAAGTAGCGCACGGTCTCGTTGCCCTGAGCGTCCCAGTAGCTCACCGCGATGCGGTCGGCGTGGAAGCCGCGGTCCTGCTCGCCCATCGGGCCCGCACCGACGCGCGAGCCGCGGATGGCGCTGTTGCCTGATGCCATGAGGCCTCCCTCGTCAGATTCCGGCTTCGAACTTCGTGATGAGGCCCAGCACGACGATGCATGCGACCCACACGAGTCCCAGGATGACCGTGATCCGGTTGAGGTTTCGCTCGGCCACGCCGGACGCGCCGAGGCTCGACGTGACGCCGCCGCCGAACATGTCGGACAGACCGCCGCCGCGGCCCTTGTGCAGGAGGATGAGCAGCGTCAGCAGGAGACTCGTGAGACCGAGCAACACCTGCAGGACGACCTGGAGAATCTCCACGGTGAACCTTTCCGGGCACGACGACTGGGGGTCGTTGCCGCATACGAGTATAGCGGGACGCTCGACGGCGACCGCGAAGGCTAGGCGCCGACGTGCTTCTTGAAGCGGACGATGCTCGTGAACTCGTCGATGTCGAGGCTCGCACCACCCACGAGGGCGCCGTCGACGTTCGGCTCCCGCAGGAACGAGGCGATGTTCGTGGCCTTGACCGATCCCCCGTACAGGATGCGCGTCGCGTCGGCGACCTGATCGCCGAGCAGCTCGGCGATCACCTCGCGCAATGCCGCAGCGACCTTCTCGGCCTGCTCGGGCGTCGCCGCCTGACCGGAACCGATCGCCCACACCGGCTCGTAGGCGACCACCAGGCCCTTCGATCCGTCGACTCCTTCGAGCGCCGATCGCAGCTGCTTCACGGGCACCGCACTGGCGCCGTGCCGCTCGAGATCCTCGGCGGTCTCGCCGACGCACACCACGGGGACGATCCCGTGGCGGTGCGCAGCCTGGACCTTCGCATTGACCGTCGCATCCGTCTCGTGGTGGTAGGTGCGCCGCTCGGAGTGCCCGATGATCGTGTAGCTGCAGTCGAGCGCGGCGAGGAACGCCCCCGAGACCTCCCCGGTGTAGGCGCCCGAGTCATGCGCCGAGACGTCCTGCGCGCCGTAGGCGATGGGGAGGGAGTCGGCGGCGACGAGGGTCTGCACCGAGCGGAGGTCGGTGAACGGCGGGAAGACGGCGACCTCGGCGTCGGCGAAGTCGTGCCTCGCGTCGGCGAGCGACCAGGCGAGCTTCTGCACGAACGCGATCGCCTGCAGGTGGTCGAGATTCATCTTCCAGTTGCCTGCGATGAACGGGGTTCGCGTCACTGCCATCCGAGGACCTCCAGTCCGGGGAGCTTCTTGCCCTCGAGGAACTCGAGGCTCGCGCCTCCGCCCGTCGAGATGTGGTCGAATCGGTCGTCGCCGAACCCGAGTTGCCGCACGGCCGCGGCGGAGTCGCCACCCCCGACCACGCTCAGTCCGTCGACTTCGGTGAGCGCCTCCGCGACGGCACGTGTGCCGGCCGCGAACGGCGCGAGTTCGAACACGCCCATCGGCCCGTTCCAGAACACGGTGCGCGAGTTCCGGATGCGCTCCGCGAACGCTGCAGCAGTGTCGGGTCCGATGTCGAGCCCGAGGCCGGATGCCGCGAACGGAGTCTCCTCGATGGCATCGGCCGCGGTCACGACGTGATCGGCGTCGGCGGAGAACGAGGCGGCGACGACCACGTCGGTGGGAAGCAGGATGTCGACGCCGCGCTGCCTCGCGTCGGCCAGGTAGCCGTTCACCGTGTCGATCTGGTCGGCCTCGAGCAGGCTCGAACCGACTCTGTGTCCCTGCGCGGCCAGGAAGGTGAAGAGCATGCCGCCGCCGATCAGGAGCGCGTCGACGCGCGGCAGGAGGTGCTCGATGACGCCGAGCTTGTCGGAGACCTTCGAACCGCCGAGCACGACGGTGTAGGGGCGCTCGGGCGATTCGGTGAGCCGGTCGAGCACGTCCACCTCGGCGGCGATGAGCAGGCCGGCCGCGCTCGGCCGGAGCTGCTCGAGTTCGTACACGCTGGCCTGCTTGCGGTGGACCACGCCGAAGCCGTCGGAGACCACGGCGTCGGCGAACGCCGCGAGCTCGCCGGCGAACGCCGTGCGCTCGGCCTCGTTCTTGGAGGTCTCCCCGGGGTTGAAGCGCAGGTTCTCGAGCACGAGCACCTCGCCGTCGGCGAGTGCCTCGACCTTCGCCGCGGCATCCGTGCCCACCGTGTCGGTCGCGAATGCCACGGGACGCTCGATGAGCTCATCGAGGCGTGCCGCAACCGGAGCGAGGCTGTACTTCGGGTCGGGAGCGCCATCGGGGCGACCGAGATGAGAGATGACGATGACGCGAGCTCCCTGACCGGTGAGCGCTTCGAGCGTGGGCGCTGACGCCCGCACGCGGCCGTCGTCCGTGATGACCCCGTCCTGCAGGGGGACGTTGAGGTCGCATCGGACGACGACGCGCTTGCCGGCGAGTGGACCGAGGCTTTCGATCGTTCGCAGGGTCACGGCGGCCCTCAGAGACGTTCGGCGACGTACTCGGTGAGGTCGACCAAGCGGCTCGAGTAGCCCCACTCGTTGTCGTACCATCCCGACAGCTTCACCTGGTCGCCGATGACGCGGGTCAGGCCGGCGTCGAAGATGCAGGAGTACGGGTCGGACACGATGTCGCTCGAGACGATCTCGTCTTCGGTGTACTTCAGGATGCCCTTGAGCGGACCTTCGGCGGCCGCCTTGTAGGCAGCCTTGACCTCGTCGACCGTGACCGGCCGCGAGGCCGTGACCGTGAGATCGGTGATCGAGCCGGTGGGCACCGGAACGCGCAGCGCGAAGCCGTCGAGCTTGCCGACGAGCTCGGGCAGCACGAGGCCGATCGCCTTCGCCGCCCCGGTGGAGGTGGGCACGATGTTGATCGCCGCGGCCCGGGCGCGTCGCAGGTCCTTGTGGGGGCCGTCCTGCAGGTTCTGGTCGGCGGTGTACGCGTGCACCGTCGTCATGAGGCCCCGCTCGATGCCGAACGCATCGTTGAACACCTTGGCGAGCGGCGCAAGGCAGTTGGTGGTGCAGGATGCGTTCGAGATGATGTTGTGCTTCTCGGGATCGTACGAGTCCTCGTTCACTCCCATCACGAACGTCGCGTCCTCGTCGGTCGCAGGGGCCGAGATGAGCACCTTCTTGGCGCCGGCTTCGAGGTGCTTGCGCGCGTCGGCCGCCTTGGTGAAGAACCCGGTCGACTCGATGACGATGTCGACGCCGAGTTCACCCCAGGGGAGGTTGGCCGGGTCGCGCTCGGCGAATGCCTTGATGGCCTTGCCGTCGACGATGATGTGATCATCGTCGTACTCCACCGTGGCATCGAGGGGGCCTGCGACCGAGTCGAACTTGAGCAGGTGGGCGAGCGTCTTGTTGTCGGTGAGGTCGTTCACCGCGACGATGTCGAGGTCGGCGCCCTGGGCGAGGGCGGCGCGGAAGTAGTTGCGGCCGATGCGGCCGAAGCCGTTGATGCCGATCTTTACAGACACGGAGGTCTCCTGTTCAACGGTGCGCGAACGCGCGATGGCACGGAGTGTGATCGGACGGGGGTGTCCCCGGACAGAACCGGGGACACCATCCGCTACGACAGTAGCAGCAGGCCCGAGGTCCGCTCGCGGGCAGCGGCGAGACGCTGCTGGGCGTTCTCCCAGTTCGCGATGTTCCAGAACGCCTTCACGTAGTCGGCACGCACGTTCTTGTAGTCGAGGTAGTAGGCGTGCTCCCAGACGTCGAGCATGAGGAGCGGCACGAGACCCGCGGGGAGGTTGCCCTGCTGGTCGAAGAACTGCGCGATGATCGGCCGCTGGCCGATGGAGTCCCAGCCGAGCACCGCCCATCCTGAACCCTGCACGCCCAGCGCGGTGGCCGTGAAGTGCGCCTGGAACTTGTCGAAGGACCCGAATGCGTCATCGATCGCGGCGGCGAGCTCGCCGGTCGGCTTGTCGCCCCCGTCGGGCGACATGTTGGTCCAGAAGACCGAGTGGTTGACGTGGCCGCCGAGGTTGAACGCCAGGTCCTTCTCGAGCTTGTTGACATTGGCGAGATTGTCGGAGTCGCGCGCCTCGGCGAGTTGTGCGAGCGCCGTGTTCGCGCCGGTCACGTAGGCCTGGTGGTGCTTCGAGTGGTGCAGCTCCATGATCGTGCCGCTGATCGACGGTTCGAGTGCCGAGTAGTCGTACGGGAGATCGGGAAGGGTGTAGTCAGCCATTGCTTCTCCTTGTCAGATGCCGGGGTGCCGAGCGTCTGCCCGGCGCGGCCGCGGCATTTCCTAGCCTATGCCTGGGGGCAGCGGGCTCGTGCAGGCCTTGACGCCATCAGACGTCGTCGAGGTCGGCGGGCAGGTTCGCCTCGGTTCCGGGCACGCCGAGCTCCACGGCCTTCTTGTCGGCCATCGCGAGCAGTCGACGGATGCGGCCGGCGACGGCGTCTTTCGTCATCGGAGGCTCGGCGTGATGACCGAGCTCGTCGAGACTCGCCTCACGGTGCGCGAGCCGCAGCTCCCCCGCATACCGGAGGTGGTCGGGGATGTCGTCGCCGAGCAGTTCCATCGCGCGTTCGACGCGGGCGCAGGCGGCGACGGCGGCCTGTGCCGATCGGCGGAGGTTGGCGTCGTCGAAGTTCACGAGTCTGTTCGCCGTCGCGCGGACCTCGCGACGCTGACGAAGTTCCTCCCAGTTGCGCACCGTGGCGGTCGCGCCCATCAGCGACAGCATCGCGCTGATGGCCTCGCCGTCGCGGATCACCACGCGGTGCACTCCGCGCACCTCCCTCGCCTTCGCCGAGATGCCGAGCCTGCCCGCGGCGCCGACGAGGGCCATCGCCGTCTCGTTGCCGGGACAGGTGACCTCGAGCGCGGCCGAGCGTCCGGGATCGGTCAGGCTTCCGCGAGCGAGGAACGCCCCGCGCCACACCGCGGCGACATCGTCGCGAGAGCCGGTCGTGAGCTTGTTGGGAAGGCCGCGCACCGGCCGGCGCCGCGCATCGAGCAATCCGGTCTGGCGTGCCAGGGTCTCTCCCCCATCGAGCACCCGCACGAGGTACTGGTTCGAACGTCGGATACCCGACGGGGAGATCACCGAGACATCCGGTCGCACACCGTAGAGCTCCGCGAGGTCGCGGGTCAACCGGCGAGCGATGGTCGGCGAATCGAGCTCGGCCTCGATGGCGATCCGTCCGGAGATGATATGCAGGCCGCCGGCGAATCGGAGCACCGCCGCGAGCTCTGCCGCGCGGACGCTGGTCCTCGAGACCTCGACGCGCGCGAGCTCCTCCTTCACGTCCGCCGTCAACGCCACGTCATAGTCCTCTCCATCGTTGCTCCTCCACGACCGGTCACTCGCGGCCCATATCGCGGTCCTTCACGTTCACGACGACCCCGGGAAGGCGCTCCAGGCGCTCGGCGAGCTCGCGCACGATCGCCACCGAGCGATGCTTGCCCCCGGTGCATCCGATCGCGATGGTCGCGTGTCGCTTGTTCTCACGCTGGTATCCGGCCAGCACCGGTTCCAGGGCCGTCGCATAGGCATCGATGAACTCGTGGGCTCCGGGCTGCTGCAGCACGAAGTCGCTCACGGAGGGATCTTCGCCCGTCAGGTGGCGGAGCTCGGGGACCCAGAACGGGTTCGGCAGGAACCGGCAATCGGCCACGAGGTCGGCGTCGGCCGGGAGCCCGTACTTGAATCCGAAGCTCAGCATCGTGATGCGGAGGCCGGCGTGCCCCTCCTCCGCGAACGTCTCGGTGATGAGCGTCGCCAGTTGGTGGATGTTGAGGTCGGAGGTGTCGATCACGATGTCGCTGGCCTCGCGAAGCTCGGCGAGTCGTGCGCGCTCGGCGCCGATGCCGTCGAGGAGGGTGCCGTTGCCCTGCAGCGGATGTGGGCGGCGTACCGATTCGAAGCGGCGCACGAGGACCGCGTCGGTCGCGTCGAGGAAGACGACGCGCACGTTGAGCCCGGTACGGAGGGCCTGGATGATGTCGCGAAGCTCTGAGAAGAAGTCGCCACCGCGCACGTCGACCACGGCGGCGATCCGCGGAAGCGACGCTCCGGCTCGCTCGACGAGTTCGACGAGCGGGCGGAGCATCTGTGGGGGCAGGTTGTCGACGACGTACCAGCCGAGGTCTTCGAGGGCGTTGGCGACCGTGGTGCGCCCGGCCCCGGACATCCCGGTGACGATGAGCATCTCCTGCTGTTCAGCTTCGGCCGCCATCGTCTCGCACCCCCTTCCGCACGTCGACTTCCCAGCCTACCGGGGCGCCGACACGCCGTCGGCGTGGAGGTGGGTGTGCACCGTGGCCGCGAGGGTGGGGCCGATGCCCTTCACTTCGGCGATATCGGACAGGCTGGCGGCTCGCAGCCGCCTCACCGAGCCGAAGTGCCTCAGCAGCTCTTTCACCCGCGCCGGCCCGAGTCCGGGGACCTCGGACAGCACGGTGCCGATGTCGCGCTTTCGGCGCTGCCGCTGGTGGGTGATCGCGAACCGATGCGCCTCATCGCGGATGCGCTGGAAGAGGAACAGTGCGTCGCTGTTGCGGGGAAGGATGACCGGGAAGTCGGCGTCGGGGGTCCAGATCTCCTCGAGCCGCTTCGCGATGCCGCACAGGTAGATGCCCTGCACGCCGGATTCTTCGAGGGCGCGCGCCGCCGCGGCGACCTGCGGCCGGCCGCCGTCGACGACGAGCAGATTGGGGCGATACGCGAACTTGCGCCGCCGCTCGGGGGTCACCGCGGCATCGGGCACCTCGCTGCTACCGCCGACCGGCACCTCGCTGTCACCGCCGACCGGCGCCTCGTCATCACCGCCGGTTCGCAGGTCGCCGGATGTCGCGTCGACCTCGGGACGGGCAAGGTACGCCAGCCGGCGGGTCAGCACCTGGCGGATGGAGTCGGTGTCGTCGGTCGAGCTCGGGATGGTGAAGCGCCGGTATTCGTCTTTGCGCGCCAGTCCGTCTTCGAAGACCACCATGGAGGCGACGATGTTCGTGCCGCTGAGATGGGAGACGTCGAAGCACTCGATCCGCAAGGGCGCCTCCGCCATGCCGAGCGCCTCCTGGATGTCTTCCAGCGCCTGGGACCGCGTGGTGAAGTCGGCGCTGCGACGGGTCTTGTAGAGCATGAGCGCTTGCTTGGCGTTCTGTGTCGCGGTGGCGAGCAGTTGCGCCTTGGCCCCGCGCTGCGCGACGCGGACGCGGACGTTGCGGCCCGCGAGACCGCCGAGCCACGTCTCGAGTGCTTCGGCATCGTCGGGCAGCTCGGGCACGACCACCTCGCGGGCCGACGTCAGGTCGTCGCCGTAGGCGTTCTCGACCACGAAGCCGATCAGCTCGCCGAGCGGCACGTCGAGCTCCTTGTCGACCGTCCAGGATCGTTCGCCTCGGATTCGGCCGCCGCGAACCATGAACAGGTGCACCGCAGCGGCGAGCTCGTCATGCTCGATGCCGAACACGTCGAGGTCGACGCGATCGCCGAGCACCACGGCGCTCTTCTCGAAGAACGCGGTGGCAGCCTGCAACTGGTCGCGCTTGCGGGCGGCCGTCTCATAGTCCTGCACCTCGGCGGCACCGCGCATCTCCCGTTCGAGGTCGCGCATGATCCGCGGGTCCTGGTTCTGCATGAACGCGACGAACCGATCGACGTTCGCCCGGTGCCCCTCGATCGTGACCTTGCCCGAGCACGGTCCGAAGCAGCGGCCGATCTGGCCGGCGAAGCACGGCTTTCCTGTGGCCATCGCACGCCGGTAGTCGCTGTCTTTGCAGGTGCGGATCGGGAAGAGCTTGATCAGGATCTCGAGCATGTCGGTCACGGCCCACATCTTGGGATACGGCCCGAAGTAGCGGGCGCCGGGGATGCCCCGCTTGCGGGACACCATCGCTCGCGGCGCCTCGTCGGCGAGCGTCACGACGAGGTACGGATACGACTTGTCATCCTTGAAGCGCACGTTGAACGGCGGCTTCAGCTCATTGATCCAGGTGATCTCGAGGTTGAGCGCCTCGACGTCGCTCGCGACGACGGTCCACTCGACGGATGCCGCGCTGAGCACCATTCGGCGGGTGCGCTCGTGCAGGCTGGAAAGCGGCGCGAAGTAGTTCGACAGCCGCGCCCTGAGGTTCTTCGCCTTGCCGACGTAGAGCACGCGCCCATCGGCGTCGAGGAACCGGTAGACGCCGGGGGCGGTGGGGATCTCGCCGGCCTTCGGGCGGTACGGGACGCCCTCGTTCTTCGACAGCGCGGTGCTCATCTGGTCAGCTGGCGACCTCGGCGCGCACCGAGGTCGCCTCGAGGAACTCCCGGAGGAAATACCCGGTGTGGCTGCCCGAGACACGCGCGACCTGCTCGGGCGTGCCGGCCGCGACCACCTGGCCGCCTCCGGACCCGCCCTCGGGGCCGAGGTCGATGACCCAGTCGGCCGACTTGATGACGTCGAGGTTGTGCTCGATGACGATGACGGTGTTGCCCTTCTCGACGAGCTTGTCGAGCACCTTCAGCAGCTTTCGGACGTCTTCGTAGTGCAGGCCCGTGGTCGGCTCGTCGAGCACGTAGACGCTGCGGCCGCTGGAGCGGCGCTGCAGCTCGGTTGCGAGCTTCACGCGCTGGGCCTCGCCTCCTGAGAGGGTCGTCGCGCTCTGGCCGAGCTGCACGTAGCCGAGTCCGACATCGACCAGCGTCTTCAGGTACCGATGGATCGCGGAGATCGGCTCGAAGAACTCGGCGGCCTCGCTGATCGGCATCTCGAGCACCTCGGCGATGTTCTTGCCCTTGTAGTGCACCTGCAGCGTCTCGTGGTTGTATCGCTTGCCGCCGCACACCTCGCAGGCCACATACACGTCGGGAAGGAAGTTCATCTCGATCTTGATGGTGCCGTCACCGGAGCATGCCTCGCATCGACCGCCCTTGACGTTGAAGCTGAATCGTCCGGGAAGGTAGCCGCGCGCCTTCGCCTCGGTCGTCTCGGAGAAGAGGGTGCGGATGCGGTCGAAGACCCCCGTGTACGTGGCGGGGTTCGATCGCGGGGTGCGACCGATCGGAGCCTGGTCGACGTGCACGACCTTGTCGAGCTCGTCGGTGCCGGTGACCCGACGATGCCGGCCGGCCACCTTGCGGGCGCCGTTCAGGCGATTCGCCAGCACGCGATAGAGGATGTCGTTCACGAGCGACGACTTGCCCGATCCGCTCACACCGGTCACGGCGGTGAAGGTGCCGAGCGGAAAGTCGACATCGATGGCCCGGAGGTTGTTCGCCTCGGCTCCCTGGACGGAGATCACCCGTCGAGGATCGACGGGCCGTCGCCGCGACGGCATCGTGATCTCTTTGCGACCCGACAGGTAGTCACCCGTCAGCGAACGGGTGTTCTTCAGCAGATCTGCGTACACGCCCGAGTGGACGACCGTGCCGCCGTTCACACCCGCGCCCGGCCCGATATCGACGATCCAGTCCGCCGTGCGGATGGTATCCTCGTCGTGCTCCACCACGATCAGCGTGTTGCCGAGGTCGCGAAGGGCGAGGAGCGTGTCGATGAGCCGACGATTGTCGCGCTGGTGAAGACCGATGCTCGGCTCGTCGAGCACGTAGAGCACCCCGGTCAGGCCCGACCCGATCTGCGTGGCCAGCCGGATGCGCTGCGCCTCACCGCCGGAGAGGGTCGCCGCGGCGCGCGACAGGTCGAGGTAGCTGAGGCCCACTCGGATGAGGAAGTCGAGCCTGACCTTGATCTCTCGGAGGACCTGGGCCGCGATGGCCTGCTCGCGGTCGGTGAGCTCGAGCCGGTCCATGAAGGCCCGGGCCTCGGTGAGGCTGAGCAGCCCGACGTCGGCGATGCTGTGGTCGTGGATGAGCACCGAGAGCACCTCGGGCTTCAGCCGCTTGCCGTCGCACACCGGGCAGGGTACCTCGCGCAGGTATTCCGCCCAGCGGGCGCGCTGCACGTCGGTCTCGGCCTGGACGTACTGCCGCTCGATGTAGGGCACGACACCCTCGAAGCCCGAGGTGTAGCTCATCTCACGGCCGTAACGGTTGCGCCAGCGAACCTTGACCTCGAAGTTGTCGCCGCGAAGCACCGCGTTGCGGGCGACGGCATCGAGTTCGTGCCAGGGGGTGTCGAGCGAGAAGCCGAGATCACGGGCAAGGCCGTCGAGCAGCTTCTCGTAGTAGTTGTACAGGCTCTTGCCCTGCGACGTCCACGGCAGGATGACGCCCTCGGAGATGCTCAGCGACGGATCGCCCAGCAGCAGCGACTCGTCGACCGACATGCGCGTGCCGAGGCCGGAGCACTCGGGGCACGCACCGAACGGCGCATTGAACGAGAAGGTGCGCGGCTCGATCTCGGAGAGCTGGATGGGGTGCTGGTTGGGGCACGACAGTTTCTCGGAGAACGTCGCCCACGCGTCGGGCCCGGCCTCGTCGACGAAGTTCACCTGCACGAGACCATCGGTGAGTCGGAGCGCCGTCTCGAGCGAGTCGGTGAGCCGGCCGAGCAGGTCGGGACCGGCGACGAGCCGGTCGATGACGACCGAGATGTCGTGCTTGACCTGCTTCTTCAGGACCGGCGGCTCATCGAGCCGGATGACCTCGCCGTCGACGACCGCACGCGAGTACCCGCCGGCAGCGAGCTCGCGGAACAGGTCGACGAACTCGCCCTTCTTCTTGGAGACGACCGGGCTGAGCACCTGGTACCGGGTGCCCTCGGGCAGCTCCATGAGCTGGTCGGCGATCTGCTGCACGGTCTGACGCTGGATGCGCTCGCCGCACACCGGGCAGTGCGGAACGCCGATGCGCGCCCAGAGCAGCCGCATGTAGTCGTAGATCTCGGTGATCGTGCCGACCGTCGATCGAGGGTTGCGGTTGGTCGACTTCTGGTCGATCGAGACGGCCGGGCTCAGGCCCTCGATGAAGTCGACATCGGGTCGATCGACCTGGCCGAGGAACTGCCGTGCGTAGGCGGACAGGGATTCGACGTAGCGCCGCTGGCCTTCGGCGAAGATCGTGTCGAATGCCAGTGAGGACTTTCCGGAGCCGGAAAGGCCGGTGAACACGACGAGCGCGTCGCGCGGGATCTCGACATCGACGTTGTGCAGATTGTGCACGCGAGCGCCGCGGACGCTCAGGCGCGGGTGGGTATCGAGACGTGAAACTGGCACCCTACGAGTCTAGGGACCGCCACCGACACCGCGGCTGGGATCAGACGCGCTCACAGCGAACATACGTTCGAAGCGCTCAGGTGAGATGCCCCGCCCGCTCCATCTGCCGAAGCTCGCGCTTCAGGTCGGCGACCTCGTCGCGCAGTCGCGCCGCCAACTCGAACTTGAGTTCACCCGCCGCCTCGAGCATCTGCTCGTTCAGGTCGCGAATGAGTTCCTCGAGGTCGTTCGCACCGGCGGCCGCGATTCCCTCACGCCGAAGGTTCGGGACGGGGGCCTTCTTCGGCCCGTCACGACCGGCGAGCAGAGCGGCGGTGTCGGCCTCCTCCCGTGCGAGCACCTCGGTGATGTCGGCGATGCGCTTGCGCAGCGGCTGCGGATCGATGCCGTTGGCCTGGTTGTATTCGATCTGCTTCGCCCGCCGACGCGTGGTCTCTTCGATCGCCGCCTGCATCGATTCGGTGAGCACGTCGGCGTACATGTGCACTTCGCCCGAGACGTTTCGCGCTGCGCGCCCGATCGTCTGGATGAGCGAGGTCGACGAGCGCAGGAACCCCTCTTTGTCGGCGTCGAGGATCGCGACGAGCGAGACCTCGGGAAGGTCGAGGCCCTCGCGCAGCAGGTTGATGCCGACGAGCACGTCGTAGACGCCCGACCGGAGTTCGGTGAGCAGTTCGACCCGTCGCAGGGTGTCGACGTCGGAGTGGAGATATCGGACGCGCACTCCGGCTTCGGTGAGGAAGTCGGTGAGCTCCTCGGCCATTCGCTTCGTGAGCGTGGTGACGAGGACCCGCTCGTCACGCTCGGTGCGTCGGTGGATCTCATCGAGCAGGTCGTCGATCTGGCCCTTCGAGGGCTTCACGACGATCTGCGGATCGACGAGGCCCGTCGGTCGGATGATCTGCTCGACGACGCCGTCGGCGATCGACATCTCGTAGCGGCCCGGAGTCGCGGAGAGGTAGACGGTCTGGCCGACCCGGTCCTTGAACTCGTCCCACTTGAGCGGTCGGTTGTCGAGCGCGCTCGGCAACCGGAACCCGTGCTCGACCAGGGTGCGCTTGCGCGACGAGTCTCCTTCGTACATCGCGCCGATCTGCGGAACGGTGACGTGCGACTCGTCGATGACCACCAGGTAGTCGTCGGGGAAGTAGTCGAGGAGGCAGTGCGGGGGCTCTCCTTCGGCTCGCCCGTCGATGTGCCGGGAGTAGTTCTCGATGCCCGAGCAGAAGCCGATCTGCTCCATCATCTCGAGGTCGAATGTGGTGCGCATGCGGAGCCGCTGCGCCTCGAGCAGCTTGCCCTCTCGCTCGAGCTCGGCGAGGCGCTCGTCGAGCTCGTCGCGAATGGTGCCGATCGCGCGCTGCATCACGTCGGTGCTGGCGACGTAGTGGGAGCCGGGGAACACCGGGATCGCGTCGAGTTTCGCGACGACCTGACCGGTGAGCGGGTGCAGGCTGTAGAGCGCCTCGATCTCGTCGCCGAACATCTCGATGCGGATCGCGAGCTCTTCGTACACGGGAATGATCTCGATCGTGTCGCCGCGGACACGGAACGTTCCCCGGGAGAACGCGAGGTCGTTGCGCTGGTACTGCATCGACACGAACTTGCGGATGAGCCAGTCGCGGTCGACGCGCTGGCCCACCTGCAGGGGCATCATCGCCCCGAGGTACTCTTCGGGGGTGCCCAATCCGTAGATGCACGAGACCGTGGAGACCACGACGACGTCGCGCCGACTGAGCAACGAGTTGGTGGTCGAGTGACGCAGCCGTTCGACCTCGGCGTTGATCGACGAGTCCTTCTCGATGAAGGTGTCGGTCTGCGGCACATAGGCCTCGGGCTGGTAGTAGTCGTAGTACGAGACGAAGTACTCCACCGCGTTGTTGGGCATCAGTTCGCGGAACTCGTTGGCGAGCTGCGCGGCGAGCGTCTTGTTGTGCGCGAGCACGAGGGTCGGCCGCTGGACCTGCTCGATGAGCCAGGCCGTGGTGGCCGACTTTCCGGTACCGGTGGCACCGAGGAGCACGACGTCGGTCTCGCCCGCGTTGACGCGAGCGGCGAGCTCGGCGATCGCCTGGGGCTGATCACCGCTCGGTTCGTACTCGCTCACGACCTCGAACGGTCGCACGGAACGCGTCGCTTGCATGACTTCCAGTCTAGAAGCGACCACCGACACTACTTCCGGGCTCGCTCCCGGACGATTCGGTGCCAGAGCGCATCGGTCTGGCTCATCGTGTGGGCCATCGATCCGTCGGTGTCGATGACGACGTCGGCGACCGCACGCCGCTCCGCGTCGTCGACCTGGGCGTCGACGCGTGCCTCGGCGTGGCCGGGATCGAACCCTCGCTCCTCCACGAGTCGCTTCACCTGCGTGCGGCGAGGTGCACTCGTCACCACGATGAGGTCGAAGGGGTGATCCACGGATGCCTCGACGAGCAGCGGCACGTCGTAGACCACCACCGCATCGCGGTCTTCCCGCTGCGCCTTCTCGAAGAGCTTGGCGGAGAACTCCCGCACCGCGGGATGCACGATCGCGTTGAGCTTCTCGCGCGCGTCGGCATCGTTGAACACCAGCTCGCCGAGCTTCGGACGGTCGAGCGTGCCGTCGCGTCGGACGACACCCGGGCCGAACTCCTCGACGATCGCCGTGTACGCCGGCTTCCCTGGTTCCACCACCCGTCGAGCGAGCTCGTCGGCATCGATGTGCACCGCTCCATGTTCGACGAGGCGACGGGCGACGGTCGATTTGCCGGAGGCGATGCCACCGGTGAGGCCGATCAGATACACGCCGTCCACTCTATCCGTGCGACACTCGAGCGGACGGCCATGGAGGTGCGATGCTCGAACTGCTGACCGGCACCGGGCTCGCGCTCGCGGCGGGATTGAACGCGTGGATTCCGCTCCTGGTCGTCGGCGCACTCGACCGGTTCACCGGACTCATCGAGCTCCCATCCTCGTGGGCGTGACTCGCGAACGAGTGGGTCCTGCTCATCCTCCTCGTGCTCCTCGTGCTGGAGTTCATCGCCGACAAGATTCCCGGCGTCGACACGGTGAACGATCTCGTCCAGACGGTGGTACGGCCGACGTCGGGCGGACTGGTGTTCACGTCGGGCGTGGGCGCGACGACCGCTGCGGTGACGGACCCCGAGACGTTCTTCACCTCGCACCAGTGGGTGCCGGTGACGATCGGCGTGGGCCTCGCTCTCGTCGTTCACCTCTTGAAGGCGGCAGCCCGACCGATCCTCAACGCTGCGACCGGCGGGGTCGGTGCACCGGTCGCCAGCGCGGCAGAGGATGCCGGCAGCTTCGCCCTGGCTTTCGCCGCAATCCTCGCTCCGGTGCTCGTGCTCGTCGGGATCGCGGCCCTCGCCGTCCTCATCGTGGTATTAGTGCGTCGGCGTCAGGCGAGACGTGCGCGGCCCACGCATCCACCGGACTCGGCCCGAGGCTGACCCCGATCCCCGGTGCCGCACCGACGAAAGGCCGGCCCCGAGAGGCCGGCCTTTCGTGTGGTGGTGTCGCGATCAGTTGCTCGAGAGCTTCTCGCGCAGTGCCGCGAGCGACGCATCGTCGGCGAGCGTGCCGGTACCGGCCGACTCGCTCGAGAACGAGGACGCGCCCGACCCGAACGAGTCGTCGGCGGCCGCAGCCGCATTCGCCTGGGCGACCTGCTTCTTGTGCGCCTCCCAACGAGCCTGGGCGGCAGCATAGTCCTGCTCCCACTTCTCGCGCTGGGCCTCGAAGCCCTCGCGCCACTCGTTCGTCTCGGGGTCGAAGCCCTCGGGGTACTTGTAGTTGCCCTGCTCGTCGTACTCGGTGAGCATGCCGTAGAGCGCCGGGTCGAACTCGGTCCCCTCGGGGTCGACGCCCTCGTTCGCCTGCTTGAGCGACAGCGAGATGCGGCGACGCTCGAGGTCGATGTCGATGACCTTGACGAAGACCTCTTCGCCCACCGACACGACCTGCTCTGCGAGCTCGACGTGCTTGCCCGAGAGCTCGGAGATGTGCACGAGGCCCTCGATGCCGTCGGCGACGCGCACGAACGCGCCGAACGGAACGAGCTTCGTGACCTTGCCCGGCGCGACCTGGCCGATCGCGTGCGTGCGGGCGAAGACCTGCCATGGGTCCTCCTGCGTCGCCTTCAGCGACAGGGAGACGCGCTCGCGGTCGAGCTCGACGGAGAGCACCTCGACGGTGACCTCCTGGCCGACCTCGACGACCTCGCTGGCGTGCTCGATGTGCTTCCACGAGAGCTCGGAGACGTGGACGAGACCGTCGACGCCACCGAGGTCGACGAACGCACCGAAGTTGACGATCGACGAGATGACGCCCTTGCGGATCTGGCCCGGGTGGAGGTTGGCGAGGAACGTCGAACGCGACTCGGACTGCGTCTGCTCGAGCAGGGCGCGACGCGAGAGCACGACGTTGTTGCGGTTCTTGTCGAGCTCGAGGATCTTCGCCTCGATCTCCTGGCCGAGGTACGGCGTGAGGTCGCGAACGCGGCGGAGTTCGATGAGCGATGCGGGGAGGAAGCCACGAAGGCCGATGTCGACGATCAGGCCGCCCTTGACGACCTCGATGACCGTACCGGTCACGACGCCGTCGGCCTCCTTGATCTTCTCGACGTCACCCCAGGCGCGCTCGTACTGGGCGCGCTTCTTCGACAGGATGAGCCGGCCTTCCTTGTCCTCCTTCTGGAGAACGAGGGCCTCGACGGTGTCACCGACGCCGACGACCTCGCTGGGGTCGACATCGTGCTTGATGGAGAGCTCGCGGGAGGGGATCACACCCTCGGTCTTGTAACCGACGTCGAGGAGGACCTCGTCGCGGTCGATCTTCACCACGGTGCCCTCGATCAGGTCGCCGTCGTTGAAGAACTTCAGGGTCTTCTCGACCGCGGCGAGGAAATCGTCAGCAGATCCGATGTCGTTGATCGCGACCTGCTTGGGCGCCTTGGTCGTTGCGGTTGTCATGTAGTGGATGCTCCGTAAAGGACAGAATCGAGCCCGTCGCGAGGTAGAGCGAGTGTTGTTCCGCGACGGGCATGCGGACAGGGATGTCACACGCGTGACGCTCCATCCTATCCGCAGCCAGGTGCCTGCCGCAATCCGAGCAACGCTGGTGCCGGCGTCATCCGGGCGGCGCCAGCGCATCGATCCGCGCGTCGAAGGTCATGTCCCGCGTCGCACGATAGTTCAGGTGAACCGATGCCGCGACGGTGTTGGCGCCGTCGCGCAGTGCTGAACTCGGGATCGCCACGGTGACCTGCGGCGCGACCGCGGTCCGCGGCGCGGCCGTGGCGTACGATCCGGCGCTCAAGGTACCGCTGGGCATGTTCCGGCGCGCGATCTCGACGCCGTTGACGTAGACGACGATGCCGTCGTCCGCTCGCGTCGTGAGCGTGATGCCCGACAGTGCGTCGGCGTCACCCACCGTGAACGTGTGCCGGAACTGTGCACTCAGCGGGCGGTTCGAAGTGGGCGGGGGCACGTCGACGACCGTGATGATGCCGGTCGCGCCGAAGCCGAAGAGGGCTCTGCCGGTGTTCCAGCCGGGATCGTCGAACGTCGGTGTGGTCCACCCCGTCGGCCACGGGCCGCTGCGGTACTGCCAGCGCCACTGGCTTCCGTTCTCGAGCAGGACGACGGGCACCGGCTCGGAGGGGGTCGGATCGGTCGTCACCTCGACCGTCGCCTCCGTGGATGCGAGTCCGGTCGAACCGACCGCCGTGAGGCCGTACGTGTACGTCGTCGCCGGCGAGACGTCGTCGTCGGTCGTCGCCGTCGTCGCGCCGGGCAGCGTCGCCACGGTGTCCCCGTCGCGCGTGAGGATCCAGCTCTCCACCGGAGTCGCGTCACCCGGTTGCCAGGCGAGAGCGACTTCGTCGTGCGTGCTGTCCGCGGTCAGCGTCGGCGTTGCCGGAGCGGCGGGCTCCGTCTCGCCGACGCGCGTTCCGACGAGCACCAGCTCGAACGAGGCATCCGTCGTGGCCCGGTAGTTCAGGTGGGTGGACGCGGCGATGGTATTGACTCCGTCGTGGAGGAGCCCGGGGGGCACGCTGAACTCCGTCGGAGTCGCGGTGGCAGCCGAGGTCCTGGGTGCCGCGGTGGCGTAGGTGCCGGGCCCGACGGTGCCCGCCGGCATGTTGGACCGGCCGACCTCGACGCCGTTGACATGCACCACCACGCCGTCGTCCGCGCGCGTTACCACCTTGGCGTCGACGAGTTCGGCTGCATCCCCCACGTCGATGCGATGTCGGAACAGCATGCTCAGGGGGCGGTTGGAGGTGGGAGCCGGCTTGTCGATGACCGTGACGATGCCGGTCGAACCTCGTCCGAGCGGTGCGGTTCCCTCGGACCACGACGTGTCGTCGAAGGTCTCGCCGTTCCAGCCGACGGGCCAGGCGCCGCTCTCGTAACGCCAACTCCACGATGAACCCCCGGGAAGGAGCACCACCGGTTCGCCGCCGGGGGGCGAGTGCATGTCATAGGAGAGGGTGAAGCGGCTGCTCGCGTCGTTCTCCATCTGCTGGAGGAACGGCGAATACGTGTAGGCCTCGATGGTGTCGGTCGACGGATGGAACGTGTAGTAGCGCACCCCCCCGTCCCCGCCGTTGGCGCGGTCCTGGTAGTCGCTGAGGATCTGGTGCACCGGCTGCCCACAGGCGTTCGGGTCGGTGCGTCGCGCCTCGCCCAGGTCGCCGTCATGCCAGTGGCCGTTCACCACCATGAAGATGTTGCAGTTGCGGTAGACGAGTTCGTTCCAGACGTCGTTGGCCGACTTGGGAACGGTGTCCGTGCGGATCACGGTGTTCGAGCGGTTCCCCGAGGTCGTGATGAATCCGTGCGTCGCGAGGATGACGCGGCGATCGGGATGCGCGTCGATCACGCGCTGGGCCCACGCCAGGGAGTACGCGGGTGACTCGAATTCGAGGTTCAGGATCAGCAGCTCGAGCCCGCCGACGTCGAGCAGGGCGTAGTTGTCCTTGTTCTTGCGGTCGATGCCGTCCGGGCCGAACTGGTTCTGTCCCAGGTAACCGCCGTAGCGCACGGTGGCCGAGTTCCAGGAGGCGCCGGAGTACCGGCTGGGCGGGAAGTACGTGTCGTAGGTGCTCGACGCCCCGGTCGTGATGTCGAGGTCGTGATTTCCGGGGAGCACCGAGCTCGGGATGCCTGCCGCGTCGAGGATCGCCATCGATGTGCTTGCGCGGTTCCAGTGGTTGACGTTCGGCCAGGACTCGACGAGATCGCCAACGTGGATCGCGAATCGAAGGTCGAGGTCATCGGCCTGGTCGACGAGCCACTGGGCCTGCTGGTCGAAGATCGCCGGATTGCCACCGGTCATCGTGTATCCCTGCGTGTCAGGGATGACGGCGACGGTGAAGTCCTCCTCCGCGGCCGCCACAGGGTCGACCGGAAGCAGCATGAGCGCGGCGATCGAGGCGGTCAGGGCGATCGACGCCGACGCCATTCGCATCGCTCGAGTGTCGGTTCTCACTCGGATCATCGGAACTGCCAGGGCGAGCCGCGGGCCGGCTCGACACCGCTAGGTCTACGCCCGATCGATCCTCGCCGCCACTCCCCGAACGGGGGCGGTTGCGGCGCGCGGTGTCAACCGAGGAGCGCGTTGCGGAGCGTGTCGAGCCCGACCCCGCCGAGGTCGAGGGCGCGACGATGGAACTCGCGGATGCTGAACGCGTCGCCCTCCCGTCGCGCGGTCTCGTCGCGGAGCTGCTCCCAGATGCGCTGACCGACCTTGTACGACGGCGCCTGGCCGGGCCATCCGAGGTAGCGATTCACTTCGAACCGCACGAAGCCCTCGTTCATGTTCACGTTCTGCCCGAGGAACTCCAATGCATACTCGCCGGTCCAGCGACCCCCGCCGTCGGGTCGTTGCTTGCCGAGGTGAACGCCGATGTCGAGCACGACACGTGCAGCGCGCATGCGCTGGCCGTCGAGCATGCCCAGCCGGTCTGCGGGATCGTCGAGGTAGCCGAGGCCTTGCATGAGGCGCTCGGCATACAGGGCCCAGCCCTCCGCGTGCCCCGAGGTGCCGGCGAGTTGCCGGCGCCAGGTGTTCAGCTTCGCCCGGTTCACAACGGCCTGGCCGATCTGGAGGTGATGCCCCGGCACGCCCTCGTGATACACGGTCGTGAGCTCGCGCCAGGTGTCGAACTCGGTGACACCGGGAGGCACCGACCACCACATGCGACCGGGACGAGTGAAGTCGTCGCTCGGGCCCGTGTAGTAGATACCGCCCTCCTGGGTGGGCGCGATGAGGCACTCGAGTGTGCGGATCTCATCGGGGATGTCGAACTGGGTGCCCGCGAGTTCGGCGACGGCACGATCGCTGGTCTCCTGCATCCATCGCTGCAGCGCATCGGTGCCGTGCAGCTTGCGCGCGGGATCCTCGTCGAGGAAGGCGATCGCCTCGGCGACGACGTCGCCTGCACCCGTGGCAGGTGCCCCACGGAGGATCTCGCGAGCGATGGACTCCTGTTCGGCGACCATGCGCTCGAGCTCTTCGATACCCCACTCGTACGTCTCGTCGAGGTCGATGACGGCGCCGAGGAAGCGGCGGGACTGGAGCGCATAGAGGTCGCGACCCACCGCGTCGGCCTCCCCCGCAGCCGGGAGCAACTCGTTCTCGAGGAAGGCGGCGAGCCGAGCGTACGCGGCGCCGGCGTGCGAGGCTCGACGGGCGAGGTCGCTTCGCAGGGCGTCGGGTACGTCAGCGGGGGCTCCGTTCACGAACTCGGTGAAGAAACCGTCGTCGCGCTCGAGCTTGTGCGCCTGTGCTGCGACTTCACGTACCTGTCGTTTCGCGGGCACGATGTCGCGTTCGATTCCGAGTCGCAGCGTCTCGATGTACCCGTCGATGGCGGCGGGCACCGCGGCGAGGCGTGTCGAGATGGTGGCCCAGTCGTCGACGTCAGCGGTGGCCATCAGGTCGAAGATCTCACGGATCTCTTGCGCGGGACTGGCGATCACGTTGAGGTCGCGAAGCGGCAGGCCCGCCTCGTCCGCTTCGAGCGCGAGCGCCAACTCGCTGCGCAGATCGGCGACGGTCACGCCGTCGATCTCGTCGACGGGGGTCGCGGCGTCGAGCCGGGCGATCGTGTCGCGCATGGCCTCGGCCCTGCGTTCGAGCCCCTCGGGCGAGTAATCACCCAGCTTGGCATCGGCCTCGGCGCGGCCGATGTAGGTGCCGACGGTCGGATCGAGCTCGACGAGGGTGTCGACCCAATCCTCCGCGATGCGGTCGACGTCGGTCGGGTTGCGCGCACTCGAAGACATACGTGCGAGCCTAGGCCAGGCCGACGACCGGGCGCGAGGCGTGACGAGTCGCTCGCCCCGGTCAGCGGATCACCGCTCCGACCAGCGCGGCCAGCGATCGCGCCTCTTCGTCGCAGGCCGGGCAGGTCATCAGGTGGACTCGGAACGCGTCGGGCAGCGGGAGGTTCGAACGCGTCAGCCCATCGATGATGACGTCGAGCTGCTCGAAGCAGTCGTCGCAGGAGAGCCACGGCTCGGTGTTCGCCGTCAGCCGGTCGATCGCCTCGGGAGTCAGTCGTACTCGCTCGTTCATGGATTCACCTCCGTGCTGGTCTCCGCGGGCAGGTAGCCGTGGGCCCGCAAGTGCGCCCGCAGCCGCTTCCGAGCGTCGTGCAGCGTCTTGTACAGCGCGCCGCGGTTCGTTCCGAGCCGTTCGGCGAGCACATCGATGGGTACCTCGTCGACGAGCACGGCGACCGCGACACGCCGTTGGTGGGGGGTCAGCGCCTCGGCCATACCGACCCGCACGGCGTTCGCCAGGTCTCGTCCCTCGGCGAAGGCCTCAGGGGCCGACGTCCTCGTCTCGCTCGGCTCGGGCACGTCATCGAGACGGATCTCGCGGTTGCTCCACGCGGCGCGCCGCACCTCGACACCCGCGTGGAGGATCGCGAACTTGTAGGCCCAGGTCGTGAAACGGCTCCGGCCCTCGAAGGTTCCGAGCCGCGAGAGGACCGACACCGTCGCCTCGTCCGCGGCCGACTGCACGATCTCCTCCCGTCGAGCGGCCCCGAGCGCGCCGGCTTCGGGCATGCGCCCGACCTGGTGGCGCGCCGCGCGGAGCATCAACGCGTGAAGTCGAGCGATGGCGTCATCGCGTACTCGGCCGGCCACCGAGAGGCGGGCGACCCAGTCGTCGGCGGCCGATTCAGCGTCAACCATGAGCTGGGGCGAAGCCGTGCTCCGAACCGTCAACCCGTCCATGTCGCGACCCATGGTGTGACCGACCCCTCCGCGCGACCGCGCCCGGCGTGGGAAGGATGCTGCTCCTTCTCGACGATCATCGCATGGATGTCGACGGTGGCGTCCGTCGCCAGTCGCTGAGCCGAGAGCTCGTCATAGCCGGCCGCCACGAGCTGGTCACGGCGCCATTTCAGCGACCGACCCTTCGGCTGCATACGCGCGGGCGACGGGATGCCGCGCGTCGCGTCAGAACTGTTCATATCTCGTGAGTGTCGCCGACGGGCCCGGGTCTTACCGGGATCCGCGAACTTCTCGTCCGTCGGTAAGACTCCGATCCCGGTGGTCCACTCACGACAGAAACCGGTTCCGGATCGGCCAGGGCGGCGAGAGCTCGGGCGATCGGAACGAATGAGATCCGAGAGGGGTCCATCATGTCCATTCGACGCACGCCGAGGTCTCGAACATCCGTGGTGTCGCTCATCGTGGCGGTGACCGTTGCGCTGTCGGGCGGCGGCCTCCTGACGGCATACGCCGCCGAGGGCGGTTCCGGGCCCGTCACCAGCACTTCGATGCACAACGGGCATGCGGATCCGGCCGTCGACGTGTCGGCCCAGACCGCCCTGCACCGGGCCATGCGGACACTGTGGATCCAGCACATGGAGTGGACCTACGCGACCGTGGTCGCGTTCGCCGACGAATCGCCCGCACTGCAGCCGACCATCGAGCGCCTGCTCCGCAACCAGGTCGACATCGGCGACGCCGTCGCCCCGTTCTATGGCGAGCGGGCGGCAGCGCAGCTCACGGAACTGCTCACGACGCACATCGAGCAGGCGGTGCCCGTGTTGACGGCGGCGAAGGCCGGCGACGACGACGCGCTGCGGAAGGCCGTGAAGGCCTGGTATCGGAATGCCGACGACATCGCCGACTTCCTTGCGAAGGCGAACCCGGCGTGGCCGAAGCGCGATATGCGAGACATGATGGAAGCGCACATCACCACGACGATCGGCTATGCGGGCGATGTCCTCTCCCATGACCACGCCGGTGCCATCGCCAAGTACGACGAGGCCGAGGCGCACATGGTCGAGATGGCCGACATGCTCAGCCAGGGCCTGATCGCGCAGTTCCCTGACCGGTTCTGACGCCTGACGAAGGACGCCCCGACGACGGGACGCGCCGCCACGAAGTCAGTGCGCGGCGTCGTCCCAGTCGGCCCCACGACCGACCTGCACGTCGAGCGGCACCAGCAGGTCGGCGGCGTGGGACATCCTGTCTTTGACGATCGCCTCGAGCGCTTCGGACTCGCCCGGTGCGATCTCGAAGACGAGCTCGTCGTGCACCTGCAGGAGCATGCGGCTCTCGAGCCCGCGAGCCGTGATATCGGCTTCGACACGTGACATGGCGATCTTGATGATGTCGGCCGCCGAGCCCTGGATCGGCGAGTTGAGCGCGGCTCGCTCGGCGTTCTCCCGGCGAATGCGGTTGGGGCTCGCCAGGTCGGGGAACGGGCGACGACGACCGAAGATGGTCTCGGTGTACCCGTCGATCTTGGCCTGCTCGACGACACCCCTCAGGTAGTCGCGCACGGCGCCGAAACGCTCGAAGTACTCCCGCATGAGCTGCGTCGCCTCGGCGCGATCGATGCGGAGTTGCTTCGAGAGGCCGAACGCGCTGAGTCCGTACGCCAGGCCGTACGACATCGCCTTCACCTTGGTGCGCATGAGCGGCGTGACGTCGGCCGGATCGACGGAGAAGACCCTGGCGCCGACGAAGCGATGCAGGTCTTCGCCGGCGTTGAACGCCTCGATGAGTCCTGGATCTCGGGAGAGATGCGCCATGATCCGCATCTCGATCTGCGAGTAGTCGGCGGTCAGCAGCTCGGCGAACTCGGGTCCGTGTCGGAATGCCTTGCGGATGCGTCGCCCCTCCGCCGTGCGGATGGGGATGTTCTGCAGGTTGGGATCGTTCGACGACATGCGCCCGGTGGCCGCGCCGATCTGCCAATAGGTGGTGCGGATGCGCCCGTCGGCGGCGATCGCCTTGTCGAGGGATTCGACGATCTGGCGCAGCTTCGTGGCATCCCGGTGCTCGAGCAGGTACCCCAGGAACGGATGCGGGTTCGACTCCTGCAGGTCGGCCAGTGCGCTCGCGTCGGTCGTGTACCCGGTCTTCGTCGCCCGCGTCTTCGGCATGCCGAGTTGGTCGAAGAGGACCTCCTGCAACTGCTTGGGAGAACCGAGGTTGACCTCGCGCCCGATCTCGGCGAAGGCCGACTGAGCGAGACTCGCCGCGCGTTCGCCGAGGTCGCTGGAAAGCTGGGCGAGCTCGGCGTGGTCGACCGTCACGCCGCGGCGCTCCATCGCCGCGAGCACCGGCACGAGCGGCATCTCGATTTCGGCGAGCAGGCGACGGGATTGCTCGGAGAGCGCACGCAGCACCACGGGCGCGAGGCGTACCGAGTACCATGCGTACTCGGGTGCGCCGGCCTCGCGGCCCTCTTCGGGCAGGAGCTGCGTCGGGTCGGGCTGCGGCACCGTTTCGCCCAGGTAATACGTGACGAGGTCGGCGAGGGACTTCTCTTCGAGGCCCGGACGCAGGAGCCAGCCGGCGATCAGCGTGTCGACCACGAGGCCGTCGAATGCGAGACCCGAACGCGCGAGCGCCTTCAGCTGCGGCTTCGCATCGGTCATGACCTTCGGGGAGTCGCTCGCCAGCCACGCTTCGAACGGTGCGTAGTCGGCGCGCCCCGGTTGCCACGGCAGCCGGATGGATTCGTCGGATGTCGCCACCCCGGCACCGACGACGAGGCCGTCGACCACATCGATGCTGAGCCCGAGCCCGGCCGGCTCGGCCCGCACCGCACGCTCCAGCCAACCTGCCAGCTCCTCGTCGAGCAGGAGGCGCGACTCGGGAGCCGTCGGCGCCTCGACCGCTTCGGCAGCCTGCACGGGCGCCGCGGGTGCTGCTCGGCCGTTGCCGTTCGCCTCGCCAGCGGCGAGCTTCGTGACGCGCTCCATCAGCGTGCGGAACTCGAGGCGTTCGAAGATCGGGCGAACGCCCTCGACGTCGATGGGCTTGGCCTCCAGTTCGTGGAGCTCGATATCGAGCTCCACGTCGCTCACGAGCTGGTTCAGGCGGCGATTGCGGATCGCGTTCTCTTTCTCGTCGCGGAGGTTCTGGCCCACCACGCCCTTGATCTCGTCGGCGTGCGCGAGGATGCCGTCGAGGTCGCCGTACATGCCGAGCCACTTCACCGCGGTCTTCTCGCCGACCTTGGTGATGCCGCTGAGGTTGTCGCTCGTCTCGCCCACGAGGGCGGCGACGTCGGGGTACTGCTCGGGCCGGATGCCGTAGCGTTCCATGACTGCGGCGGTGTCGTAGCGCTTCAGCTGCGAGACGCCCTGCGTGTTCGGGTAGAGCAGGGTGACGTCGTCGTTGACGAGCTGGATCGTGTCGCGGTCGCCCGAGACGAGCAGCACGCGGTAGCCCTCGGCCCGGCCCCGCACCGCGAGGGTCGCGAGGATGTCGTCGGCCTCGTAGTCCTCCTTCTCGAGGATTCGGACGCCCATCGCCTTCAGCGCGTCTTGCAGCAGGGGAACCTGCCCCTTGAACTCGGGCGGAGTCTCGCTGCGCGTGCCCTTGTACTCGGAGTACTCGCGGTTGCGGAAGGAGAACCGCGACACGTCGAACGCCACGGCGAGGTGCGTCGGCTTCTCGTTCTGGAGGAGCAGCAGCAGCATCGACAGGAACCCGTGGATGGCGTTCGTGTGCTGCCCGTCGCGTGTCGAGAAGCTGTCGACGGGAAGGGCGTAGAACGCACGGAAGGCCAGGGAATGGCCGTCGATCACGAGGAGGGTGGGCTTGTCTTCGTCCGGCACCCGACAAGCCTACAAGCGCCCCATGACATCGACCGGTCGCCGCTGAAGACGACGGATGCCGCGACGAGTCGGTCGTCGCGGCATCCGATCGGACGCGTGGCGGTCCCTACTTCTTCGGCGCCAACTGCTCGATGATCGCCTGCGAGACGTCTTTCATCGTGAGACGGCGGTCCATCGACGCCTTCTGGATCCAGCGGAACGCCTCGGGCTCGGTGAGGCCCATCTTCTCGTTCAGCAGTCCCTTGGCGCGGTCGACGAGCTTTCGCGTCTCGAACCGCTCGACGAGGTCGCCGACCTCGGCCTCGAGCGTGATGATCTGGGCGTGCCGGGCCAGCGCGATCTCGATCGAGGGGAGCAGGTCGTTCGGGGTGAACGGCTTCACGACATAGGCGAGCGCGCCCGCCTCGCTCGCACGCTCCACGAGCTCCTTCTGGCTGAACGCGGTCAGCAGCACCACCGGTGCGATGTGGCCCTTCGAAAGGCGCTCGGCCGCGGAGATCCCGTCGAGCTGGGGCATCTTGACGTCCATGATGACGAGGTCGGGGCGGAGTTCGGTGGCGAGCGCCACCGCAGTCTCGCCGTCGCCTGCCTCTCCGACGACCTCGAAGCCGTTGTCACGGAGGATCTCGACGATGTCGAGGCGGATGAGCGACTCATCCTCGGCGACGACCACTCGGCGCGGCGCAGGCTGGGTCTCTTCGCTGTCTGTCACGCAGGAAAGCCTACGGTATTCTGGGCGAGGCCTCTGGCCGGTGTGGCGGAATGGCAGACGCGGAGCACTCAAAATGCTTTGCCCGAAAGGGCGTGTGGGTTCGACCCCCACCACCGGCACCAGGCATCCGTCACAGCACGTCGCCGACCACGTGCACCCGCACGTCGTTCGTGGTACCCGGGATGCCCGGAGGCGATCCCGAGATGATGACGACCTTCTCGCCGATCGCGGCCTTGCCCGTCTTGGCGAGCACCTCGTCGACCTGCCCGACCATCTGGTCGGTGTGGGTCACGCGGTCGACGACGAACGACTCGACGCCCCAGTTCAGCGCCATACGACGCCGGATGGCGGGGTCGGGCGTGAACGCGAGAATCGGGATGACCGATCGGATGCGGGTCATCCGCCGGACCGACTCGCCGGTCTCGGTGAACACGCAGAGGTACTTCGCCTCGACGAAGTCGGCCACCTCGACGGCGGCCAGCGTGATGGCGCCGGCCTGCGTGCGGGGCTTCGTACCGAGCGGCGGGATGCGGTCGAGGCCGTGCTGCTCGGTCGACTCGACGATACGCGCCATCGTCTTGACGGTGATCACGGGATATTCGCCGACACTCGTCTCGCCCGACAGCATGACCGCGTCGGCACCGTCGAGAATCGCGTTGGCGACGTCCGAGGTCTCTGCGCGGGTGGGCACCGGGCTGTGGATCATCGACTCGAGCATCTGCGTCGCCACGATGACGGGCTTCGCGAGGCGGCGAGCGAGCTCGATCGCGCGCTTCTGCACGATCGGCACCGCTTCGAGCGGCAGCTCGACGCCGAGGTCGCCACGGGCGACCATGATGGCGTCGAACGCCTCGACGATCTCCTCGAGCGCGTCGACGGCCTGCGGCTTCTCGATCTTCGCGACCACGGGCACCCGGCGCCCGATCTCGTCCATGATCTCGTGCACGCGGTCGATGTCGGCGGCGCTGCGTACGAACGAGAGCGCGATCAGGTCGGCGCCGAGCTCGAGGGCCCACCGCAGGTCGGCCTCGTCCTTCTCCGACAGGGCGGGCACGCTGACGGCGACGCCCGGAAGGTTGATCCCCTTGTTGTTCGAGACGGGCCCCGCCACGACCACGCGGGTCGTGACGACGGTACCGTCGGTCTCGACGACCGCGACGCGGACCTTGCCGTCGTCGATGAGGAGTTCGTCCCCAGGGCGCACATCCTTCGGCAGGCCCTTGTACGTGGTGCTCACGAGGTCCTTCGTGCCGACGACCTCCTCTGTGGTGATCTTGAGGACGTCGCCCTTCTCGAGTTCATGCGGCCCGTCGGCGAACTTGCCCAGACGGATCTTCGGCCCCTGCAGGTCGACGAGCACTGCGACGGCGCGGCCCGAGTCGTTCGCCGCCTTGCGGACGTTCTGGTAGACGCCCTCGTGCACGTCGTACGTGCCGTGGCTGAGATTCATCCTCGCCACATCGATGCCCGCGTCGACGATCGCGCGGATCTGCTCATAGCTCGAGGTCGCCGGACCGAGGGTCGCGACGATCTTGGCCCGTCTCATGTCGTGTGCTCCCGGTGTTCTGCCGACTGCGCGGCGTAGTGGGTGGTCGGCGCGGCCTGCGCGCGGGTCAGATTGCGAAGGCGCGTGCCGTCGCGGGGATCGGACTCGGCAATTGCGTATCGCCTTCAAGGTACCGGTCGACGGCGGATGCCGCAGCGCGGCCCTCGGCGATCGCCCACACGATGAGCGACTGCCCCCGCCCGGCATCGCCGGCGACGAACACGCCGGGTTGTGCGGTGGCGTAGTCCTCGTCGCGGGCGATGTTGCCGCGCTCGGTGACCTGGAGCTGCAACTGCTCGTCGAGCTCCCGCGTCTCGGGGCCGGTGAATCCGAGGGCCAGCAGCACGAGGTCGGCGGGGATCTCCCGCTCCGTCCCGGCCTTGGGCACGCGACGCCCGTCGAGGTACTCGGTCTCGGCGACCCGGATGGCGCGCACCTCGCCCGCTTCGTCGGCGAGGAACTCGACCGTCGACGCGAGGTACTGGCGGTTCCCGCCCTCCTCGTGCGCACTCTGGACCTCGAAGATGGTCGGATGCATCGGCCAGGGCTGTTCGGCGGGTCGGGTCGCGCTCGGTTCCCTGCCGATGGCGAGATTCGTGACCGAGAGCGCACCCTGCCGGTGCGCGGTTCCGATGCAGTCCGCACCCGTGTCGCCGCCGCCGAGGACGACGACGTGCTTGCCCTCGGCGGTGATCTGGTCGAACACCTGATCGCCTGCGAGGGGGCGGTTCGATTGGGTGAGGTACTCCATCGCGAAATGCACGCCGGGCAGGTCTCGGCCGGGGATGGGCAGGTCGCGGGGCCCCAGGGCGCCCGTCGCGATCACGACGGCGTCGTATCGCTCGCGAAGCTGCTCCCAGGTCAGGTCGACGCCGATGTTGACCCCCGCGCGGAAGCGGGTTCCCTCGGCGGTCATCTGCGCGAGACGCTGGTCGAGGTGCTTCTTCTCCATCTTGAAGTCGGGGATGCCGTAGCGCAGGAGCCCGCCGATGCGGTCGTCGCGCTCGAACACGGCCACCGTGTGACCCGCGCGTGTGAGCTGTTGGGCCGCCGCCAGGCCCGCGGGACCCGATCCCACCACGGCGACCGTCTTGCCGGTCAGGCGCCCGGGCGGGTGGGGCTGCACCCAGCCGTTGCCGAACGCCTGGTCGATGATCGACACCTCCACCTGCTTGATGGTCACCGCGGGCTGGTTGATGCCGAGCACGCACGCCGATTCGCACGGCGCCGGGCAGAGGCGACCGGTGAACTCGGGGAAGTTGTTCGTCGCGTGCAGCCGTTCGATGGCCGCCCGCCCCTCACCTCGGTACATGAGGTCGTTCCACTCGGGAATCAGGTTGCCGAGCGGGCATCCCTGGTGGCAGAACGGGATGCCGCAGTCCATGCAGCGGCCGGCCTGTCGCCGAAGCTGCGCGGAGTCTCCGGGCTCGTAGACCTCTTTCCAGTCCATGATGCGAACCGGAACGGGACGCCGCTTGGGCAGCTCGCGCTCGGTCACCTTGAGAAAGCCCTTGGGGTCAGCCACCCGTCACCTCCAGAATCCTGTTCCAGACCACGTCGCCGTCGGGATCGAGCCCCTCGTCGACCGCAGACTGGCGCGTGCGAAGCACCGCGGCGTAATCGCGGGGCAGCACCTTCGTGAAGCGTTCGAACGCGGCGTCGCCCTCGGCCAGGAGTCGCGCGGCGACTGCGGAGTCGGTCGAGGCGAGGTGCTGTTCGAGCAGGTCGCGCACGATCTCTCGATCCGCGCTGCCGAGCGGCAGCAGCTCGAGCTCGCCGCCGGTCAGCGACTCGCGGTTCACTCGGTCCTGGTGCAGTTCGAGGATGTAGGCGGTTCCACCCGACATGCCGGCACCGAGATTGCGGCCCGTTTCGCCGAGGATGAGGGCCAGCCCACCGGTCATGTACTCGAGCGCGTGGTCGCCGACGCCCTCGACCACCGCCGTGGCACCGGAGTTCCGCACGAGGAATCGCTCGCCGACGATGCCGCGGATGAACATGCTGCCGCGGGTCGCGCCGTACCCGATGACGTTCCCGGCGATCACGTTGTCTTCGGCGGCGAAGGCACTGTCGCGTGGCGGCCGAAGGACGATCTGGCCGCCCGAAAGCCCCTTGCCGACGTAGTCGTTGGAGTCTCCCTCGAGTCGCAGGGTGATGCCGCTCGGCAGGAATGCACCGAGGGACTGTCCGGCGGAACCCGACAGGGTGACGTCGATCGTGCCGGGTGGGAGGCCGTGCTCGCCGCGGCGAACCGTGACCTCGTGGCCGAGCATGGTACCGACCGCGCGTTCGGTGTTCCTGATCGGCATTTCGATCTCGATCGAACCGCCCTCGTCGAGCACGATGCGGCTGCGGCGGATGAGCTCGTTGTCGAAGTGCTGGTCGAGCTCGTGGTCCTGGGGACGGAGATTGCGTCGCGGCTCCGCCTCGGAGAAGTCGGGACCGACCAGCACCGGGGTGAGGTCGAGGCCCGAGGTCTTCCAGTGCTCGATCGCCCGGTCGACGTCGAGCAGGTCGCGGCGTCCGACGATCTCGTCGATCGAGCGGTAGCCGAGCGCCGCCAGGTACTCGCGCACCTCCTGGGCGATGAACTCGAAGAAGTTCACGACGAACTCGGGCTTCCCGGTGAATCGGCGGCGCAGCTCGGGGTTCTGGGTCGCCACGCCGACCGGACAGGTGTCGAGATGGCACACCCGCATCATCACGCACCCCTGGACGACGAGCGGAGCGGTCGCGAAGCCGAACTCCTCCGCGCCGAGCAGAGCGCCGATCACGACATCACGGCCGGTCTTGAGTTGGCCGTCGACCTGCACCACCACGCGGTCGCGCATGCCGTTGAGCATGAGCGTCTGCTGCGTCTCGGCCAGGCCGAGCTCCCAGGGCGTGCCCGCGTGCTTCAGCGAGTTCAGCGGGCTGGCGCCGGTGCCGCCGTCGTGCCCGGACACGAGGATCACGTCGGCGAGGGCCTTCGCCGTGCCCGCCGCGACCGCACCGATCCCCGACTGGCTCACGAGCTTCACGTGCACGCGGGCCTTGGGGTTCGCCCGCTTCAGGTCGAAGATGAGCTGCTTGAGGTCTTCGATGGAGTAGATGTCGTGGTGCGGGGGCGGCGAGATGAGGCCGACCCCGGCGGTCGCATGACGCGTGCGGGCCACCCACGGGTACACCTTCGTCGGCGGGAGCTGGCCGCCCTCGCCGGGCTTCGCGCCCTGGGCGAGCTTGATCTGGATGTCGTCGGCATGCGTGAGGTACATGCTGGTCACGCCGAAACGACCCGACGCGACCTGCTTGATCGCACTGCGTCGCTCGGGGTCGAGCAGGCGTTCGAGGTCTTCGCCGCCCTCCCCCGTGTTGGACTTCGCGCCGAGCCGGTTCATCGCGATCGCGAGCGACTCGTGGGCCTCCTTCGAGATCGAGCCGTAGCTCATCGCTCCGGTGGAGAACCGCTTCACGATCGACTCCACCGGCTCGACCTCGTCGATCGGCACCGGTGCTCGCACCCCGGTGCGCAGCGCGAACATGCCGCGAAGGGTCATGAGCTCTTCAGCCTGCGAGTCGACGAGGGAGGTGTACTCGCGGAAGATGTCGTAGCGACGGTTCCGAGTGGAGTGCTGCAGCCGGAACACCGTCTCGGGATTGAACAGGTGCGGCGATCCGTCGCGGCGCCACTGGTATTCACCACCCGTCGCCAGACGCTCATGCGCCCGGACGGCCGCGTCCTCGGGGTAGGCGGAGGTGTGACGGTGCAGGTTCTCGGCGGCGATGACCTCCAGTCCGACACCCCCGAGCTTCGAGGTCGTTCCGGTGAAGTACTCGTCGATGAAGTCCTGCGACAGGCCGATCGCCTCGAACGCCTGGGCTCCGCCGTACGACGAGATGGTCGAGATGCCCATCTTGGACATGATCTTCAGCACGCCCTTGCCCAACGCCCTGATGACGTTCCGCACGGCCTCCTCGGGCGTCACGCCGGCGATGACGCCCGAACGAACGAGGTCTTCGCACGATTCCATGGCGAGGTACGGGTTCACCGCCGACGCGCCGTATCCGACCAGGAGGGCGACATGGTGCACCTCGCGCACATCCCCGGCTTCCACCACGAGGCCCACCTTCATGCGGTTCTCGGAACGGATGAGGTGGTGGTGCACCGTCGAGACCAGGAGGAGGGACGGGATCGGCGCGAGATCCTTGTTGGAATCGCGGTCGCTCAGCACGATGAACTCGGCACCCGACGCGATCGCCTCGTCGACCTCGCCGCAGATCGCCGCGAGACGGTCGCGCAGCGCGTTCGGTCCCTCGTCGAAGCGGTAGAGGCCGCGGATGGTCACCGTCGTGCGGCTGCCAGGCGCCGGGTCGATGTGCACGATCTTAGCGAGCTCGTCGTTGTCGATCACGGGGAACGCCAATGAGACCTGCCCGGCGTGTTCGGGTCCTGCACTGAGGAGGTTGCGCTCGGGACCGATCGACGTGCCGAGGGAGGTGACGACGGCCTCGCGGATGGAGTCGAGCGGCGGATTCGTGACCTGCGCGAACTGCTGCGTGAAGTAGTCGAAGAGCAGGCGCGGACGCTTCGACAGCACCGCGATCGGCGTGTCGGACCCCATCGCGCCGAGCGGCTCCTGACCGGTCTTCGCCATCGGCGCGAGGAGGATGCGGACCTCCTCCTCGGTGTAGCCGAAGGTTCGCTGGCGCCGGGTCACCGACGCCGGCGGGTGCACGATGTGCTCGCGCTCGGGCAGGTCCGAGAGGCGGATCCGCCCGCTCTCGAGCCACTCCCCCCATGGCTCGGATGCCGCGAGCTCGGCCTTGATCTCGTCATCCTCGATGAGGCGGCCCGCATCCGTATCGACGAGGAACATGCGTCCGGGCTGAAGCCGGCCTTTGCGCACGATGCGGCGCTGATCGATGTCGAGCACGCCGATCTCGCTCGCCAGCACCACGAGACCGTCATCCGTCACGACGTACCGTCCGGGCCGCAGGCCGTTGCGGTCGAGCGTCGCCCCGACCAGGGCACCGTCGGTGAACACGATGGCGGCAGGGCCGTCCCACGGTTCCATGAGCATCGAGTGGTACTCGTAGAACGCCCGACGCGTCGGGTCGATGTCGGTCTGGTTCTCCCAGGCCTCGGGGACCATCATCATGATCGCGTGCGGGAGGCTGCGCCCCGAGAGCGTGAGGAGCTCGACGACCTCGTCGAACGATGCCGAGTCGCTCGCGCCCGGGGTCACGATGGGCAGGAGCGGTTCCAGGTCGCCGAGCAGTTCGGACTCGAGTTGCGACTGCCGGGCGCGCATCCAGTTCCGGTTGCCCTGGATCGTGTTGATCTCGCCGTTGTGCGCGATCATGCGGAACGGTTGGGCGAGCGGCCACGACGGGAACGTGTTCGTCGAGTACCGGGAATGCACCAGGGCCAGCTTCGAGGCGAAGCGCTCGTCGGAGAGGTCGGGGTAGAACGGCTCCAGTTGCAGCGTGGTCACCATGCCCTTGTACACGATCGTGCGACTCGACAGGGAGGCGAAGTAGAGCTCCAGCTCCCGCTCGGCACGCTTGCGCAGTCGGAAGGCGAGTCGATCGAGTGCGATCCCCGTGAGCCGGTCGCCGTCGGAGTTCGTCGCGGCCGACTGCACGTACAGCTGCTGCACGACGGGCATCGCGGCGCGAGCGAGCGTGCCGAGCTCTTCAGGACGAACGGGAACCTCGCGCCAACCGAGCACCTCGAGGCCCTCGGATGCCGCGAGCTGAGCCACTCGGCGCTTCACGCTGCTGCGCACGGTCGGGTCGACGGGCAGGAAGGCGTTGCCCGCTGCGTACGAGCCCGCCGACGGGAGATCGAAGGGGACCACCGCGCGGAGGAAGCCGTCGGGCACCTGGGTGATGATGCCCGCGCCATCGCCCGTGCCGGCATCGGACCCGACGGCGCCGCGGTGCTCGAGGTGGCGCAGCGCGTCGAGCGCGGCCGTGATGATGTCGTGCCCGGCGGTGCCACGCAGTGTCGCAACCATGGCAAGGCCGCACGCGTCTCGCTCGGCGGCGGGGTCGTACATTCCTTGGGCAGGGGGAACGAGACCGAACCGCGAGAAGGGAGGGGTGAGGGACACGTGGACCGTCCTCATCAAGTCTGAAACAGCGGGGGACGTCGTCGGCCCATCGGAGGGAGGCCACGACGCGCGGTGCGGCGTCGTGTCGGAGAACGTCTGGATCCTACGGGGCGGGAGACCGGCTCGAGCTTGTGGCTGCCGTCTCGTCCGTGGTGTTCTCGCCCTCGACGCCATTGTCGAGCGAGTCGGAGTCGGACTCGGGCTCCGATTCTACCTCAGCGTCGGGCCCGGCCCATTCACGGCCCGCAACGTACGGACTCGGCTCGTCGCCGGTGTGCCGGCGGCGCTGCACGAGGTAGATCACGATGCCGAGGATCACCGCCGCCCAGGACGCCCAGACGTTGACCCGGATGCCGAGGAACAGTTCACTCGGGTCGACGCGGATCGCCTCGAAGAACGACCGGCCCAGGCCGTACCAGATCAGGTAGACGGCGAACGCATTGCCCCAGCGGAGGTTGATCCGGCGCTCGAGCAGGATGATGAGCGCGGCACCGGCGAGGTTCCAGACGATCTCGTAGAGGAATGTGGGGTGGAACAGCGTGCCCTCGGCGAGTCCGGCGGGGAAGGCGGGGTTGTCGGCCGAAATCTCGAGACCCCAGGGCAGGTCGGTGGGGGGGCCGAACAACTCGTGGTTGAACCAGTTGCCGAGTCGGCCCGCCGCCTGTGCGACGAGCAGGCCGGGCGCAAGGGCGTCGGCGAACGACCAGAACCGGATCCCGGTGATGCGGCATCCGATGAGCACGCCGATGGCACCGCCGATGAGCGAGCCGTAGATGGCGTTGCCGCCCTCCCAGATGGCGAAGACCCGCCACAACTCCTGGCCCGCGAAGTAGTCGTTGGGGTGGGTGAGCACATGGTAGATGCGCGCACCGATGATGCCCAGCGGCACCGCCCACAGCGAGATGTCGAGCACGACGCCCGGCTCGGCGCCGCGCTTCGTGAGGCGTCGAGACGTGATGATGACGGCGAGGAGGATGCCGAGGAGGATGCACAGCGCGTACGTGTGGATGTTCAGCTGCCAGCCGAACAGGTTGAGCTCCCAGACCTGCCACTCGGGATCGGGGCTCGGGATGCTGAACGGTGCGATCACTCGGACTGCTGCCTTTCGTCGGGAATCCGTCGGCCGCGATGGGCCTCAGTCAGCGTACTTCACTCGACGCGCGTACCGCGTGCGAGATCGGCGGCGAGGGTGCTCGCGGCCTCGACCCCGCCATCGGCGAGCGCCTTGACCAGCGCCGAACCCACGATCGCCCCGTCGGCGTACTCGAGGACCTCGGCCACCTGCGCACCCGTGGAGATGCCGAGGCCGACGCAGCTCGCAGGCGCACCGGCGTGGGACAGCCGGGTGACGAGCGTGCGTGCGGCCTGGTCGACGTCGCTGCGGGCCCCGGTGATGCCCATCGTGGAGACGGCGTAGACGAAGCCGCGGCTCGCCTCGACGGCCTGGCGGATGCGGGCGTCGGTCGAGGTGGGTGCGGCGAGGAAGACGCGGTCGAGGCCGGTGCGGTCGGATGCCGCGACCCACTCGGCCGCCTCGTCGGGGATGAGGTCGGGCGTGATGAGTCCCGCTCCCCCGGCGGCCGCGAGGTCGTCGGCGAAACGGTCGACGCCGTACTGCACGACGGGATTCCAGTAGGTCATGATCAGGACCGGGGCATCCGTGCGCTCGGTGATGCGGCGAACCGCGTCGAAGCCGTCGGCGACCCGGAACCCGTTCGCGAGCGCCTGCTGCGTTGCGGCCTGGATGACGGGGCCGTCCATGACGGGGTCGGAGTACGGCAGCCCCAGCTCGAGCACGTCGACGCCGTTCTCGACGAGGGCGACGGCCGCCTCGACGCTCTCGTCGAGCGTCGGGAAGCCGACGGGCAGGTAGGCGATGAGCGCGCCGCGCGCCTCGTCGTTGCGGCGCCGGATGACGGGACCGACCGTGCGAACCGGATTCACTTCGTCTCTCCGGTCGCGTCGTACAGGTCGAAGTACGTGGCCGCCGTGTCCATGTCTTTGTCTCCACGACCCGACAGGCTCACGAGGATGGTGGCATCGCGACCCACTTCGCGCCCGAGCTCGAGGGTGCCGGCCAGCGCGTGCGCCGACTCGATCGCGGGAATGATGCCCTCGGTGCGGGTGAGCAGGCGCAGCGCCTCCATGGCGGCGGCGTCGGTCACGGGACGGTACTCGGCGCGGCCGATGGCCGCGAGCCAGGAGTGCTCGGGCCCGACACCGGGATAGTCGAGTCCGGCCGAGATCGAGTGCGACTCGATGGTCTGGCCGTCGTCGTCTTGCAGCAGGTAGCTGCGGGCGCCATGCAGCACGCCCGGACGCCCCTTGGAGATCGTGGCGGCGTGGCGTTCGGTCTCGACGCCCTCGCCCCCCGCCTCGTAGCCGATGAGCCGGACGTCGGTGTCGTCGAGGAACGCGTGGAAGATGCCGATGGCGTTGGAGCCGCCGCCCACGCACGCCGTGACCGCGGTGGGAAGCGATCCCGTGAGATCGAGCACCTGCTGCCGTGCCTCCTCGCCGATGATCTTCTGGAAGTCGCGCACCATCTCGGGGAACGGGTGCGGCCCGGCGACGGTGCCGAAGATGTAGTTGGTCGTGGCGACGTTCGTGACCCAGTCGCGCATGGCCTCGTTGATCGCGTCCTTCAGCGTGCGCGACCCCGCCTTCACGGCCACGACCTCGGCGCCCAGGAGCCGCATGCGCGCGACGTTCAGCGCCTGGCGCTCGGTGTCGACCTCGCCCATGTAGATCGTGCACTCGAGTCCGAACAGGGCCGCGGCCGTGGCGGTCGCGACGCCGTGCTGGCCGGCGCCGGTCTCGGCGATGACTCGCCGCTTGCCGATGCGCCTCGTGAGCAGCGCCTGCCCGAGCACGTTGTTGATCTTGTGCGAACCGGTGTGGTTGAGGTCTTCGCGCTTGAGGATGATGCGAGCACCACCCGCGTGCTCGGCGAAGCGCGGCACCTCGGTGATGATCGACGGGCGACCGGTGTAACTGCGGCCGAGCTCGAGCAGCTCGTCGCCGAACGCGGGGTCGAGCTTCGCGAGGTCGTACGCCTCGCCGAGCTCGTCGAGGGCGGCGATCAGGGATTCGGGAACGAACCGGCCGCCGAAGTCGCCGAAGTAGGGGCCGGTCTGCGTTCGAAGGGCCATGTCACACCGCCAGGAAGGCTCGAAGGTTGTCGATCGGGTCGCCGGTCACGAGCGCCTCTCCGACGAGGACGACGTCGGCGCCGGCCGCACGGTAGCGCGCGACGTCGTCTGCGGAGAGCACCGCCGACTCCGCGACGCGGATCGCGCCGTCGGGGAAGCGATCGGCCAGACGGCCGAAGAGGTCTCGGTCGAGGTCGAACGTGGAGAGGTCGCGAGCATTCACGCCGATCAGGCGTGCGCCGAGCGCGGCGGCGCGTTCGAGCTCTTCGGCCGAGTGGGTCTCGACGAGCGCCGTCATGCCGAGGTCGGTCGTGAGCTCGTACAGGTCGCGAAGCGTGGGGTCGTCGAGCGCGGCGACGATCAGGAGCACGAGATCGGCGCCCGCGGCCCGCGCCTCCAGCACCTGGTACGGGGTGGCGATGAAGTCCTTGCGAAGCACCGGCAGAGCCACCGCAGCGCGGACCTCTTCGAGGTCGGCGAGCGAGCCGCCGAACTTGCGCTCCTCGGTCAGCACGCTGATGGCGCTGGCACCGCCGAGCTCGTACCTGCGTGCGAGGGCGGCCGGGTCGTCGATCGTCGCCAGACGACCGCGTGACGGACTCGACCGCTTGATCTCGGCGATGATCTTCACATGCGACGCGGGTGCGAGCACCTCGAGGGCGTCGAGCGCGGGTGACCGCTCGATCGCCGCTCGCTCGACGTCTTCAAGCGGCCGTCGCTCACGGCGTGCGAGTGAATCGGCGACGGCGTTCGCCGTCAGTTCGGAGAGCACGCGTCAGTGCGCCTTTTCGGCGACCTTCGAGCCTCCGACGCCGTACCCGGCGCGGGCCAGCACCCAGCCGACGATCAGCCCGAGCACGAGGAGTCCGGCCGATGCCCACACGAGCCATGGCACGTCGAGGAAGAACGCGACCGTGCCGATCACGATCGCGATGAGCATGATGGTGACGGCGGTCCATGCCGCGGGCGAGTGTCCGTGACCCGGATCGACGTGCTCAGTGCTCATGATGCTCCTTCGTTGCGGGGGTTCGGGTGAGAGTCTACCGGTTCGGGCTCGACGTTCCCTCGCCGGGCGCGGGGTCGTCACCACCTGCTCCGGCCGTCTCGTCGGCCTGCTCGGTGGGGTCGTCGCCACGGCTCAGGTCGTCCCAGTCGTCGATGGCGCGATCGGATGCCGCACGGTCGGCGCCTGCGGCATCGGCGGCGTCGTCGGCATCGGCGAGTCGCGCGCCGCGGTATCGCCGAGCGGACGCCGGCCACCGCATCCCGGTGACGAGCACGGCGACGCCGGCGAGGACGACGAGCGCGCCGCCCACGAGGGCCGCCCCGGGCCACGCGGTGGCGTCGGCGGCGGCGACCAGCTCCGCGGTCGGGACGGAGCCCGACACGCCCGTGGCCTCCGTCACCGCCGGGGAGACCGCACCGACCGGGTTGCCGAGCGACATGGATGCCGCCAGGAGGATGCACCCGCCGAGCACCACCTCGAGGATGCCGAGCATCAGCCGGATCCCGGGACCCGCGATTGCGAGGGCAGCGACGAGGGCGAACCCCGCGAGGGCGAGCGCGGCGAGCGCCGGGGAGGCGATGCTGCCGGGCACGGCGATCGTCTCGCCGGCGCCATGGGCTGCGGCATCCGTCAGCTCGAGGTCGAACCAGGTCTGGCTCCAGGACAGCAGCACGAGCGCCGACCCGACGACCGAGACGAGGATGACGGGAAGCTTCATGCGGGCCCGGTTCATCGAACTCGCTTCAGGGCGTTGGCGACGGCGACGGCGCGCAGCGGGGCGGCCGCCTTGTTCTGCGACTCCTGGAACTCGGACTCGGGGACCGAGTCGGCGACCAGTCCTCCGCCCGCCTGCACTCGCGCGATGCCACCCGAGATCGTGGCGGTGCGGATCGCGATCGCGAGATCGGCGTCGCCGCCGAATCCGAAGTAGCCCACGACGCCTCCGTAGAGGCCGCGCTGCGCGGGCTCGAGCTCGTCGATGATCTCGAGGGCCCGAGGCTTGGGCGCCCCCGAGAGGGTACCGGCCGGGAAGGTCGCGCGGAACACGTCGACCGCGTCGGCACCGGGCGCGAGGTCGCCCTCGACCGAGGAGACGAGATGCATGATGTGGCTGAACCGCTCGACGCGCATGAACTCCGTGACCTCGACCGAGCCCGCCACGCAGACCTTCGCGAGGTCGTTGCGGGCGAGGTCGACGAGCATGAGGTGTTCCGCCTGCTCCTTGGGGTCGGCGATGAGCTCGGCCTCGAGGTCGGCGTCGGCCTCGGGAGTAGCGCCACGCGGCTTCGAGCCCGCGATCGGGTGCGTGAACACCCGTCCGCCCTGCACCTTGACGAGGGCCTCGGGCGACGACCCGACGATCCAGTACGGCTCGCCTGCCGCGTCGTCGAGATGCAGGAGGTACATGTACGGGCTCGGGTTGAGGCTGCGCAGGACCCGGTACACGTCGATCGGGTCCGCCGTGGCCTCGTGCTCGAACCGCTGCGAGATGACCACCTGGAACACGTCGCCGTCGTGGATGTACTGCTTCGAGCGGTCGACCGCTGCGAGGAAGTCCGCTTTCTCGGTGCGGTGCCGGGGCGCGGATGCCGCTTGCAGGTCGATCTCGGCCAGCCAGGCCTCCGACGGCTCGGCGAGCGCTCGCTGCATGCGATCGAGGCGGCGCTGCGCATCGCTCCAGAGGGCCTCGGCGTGCTCGCTGCCGTCATTGAGCACCGAGGCGATGAGCTGGACCGTCCCGGTGCGGTGATCGATGACGACGAGTTCGGCGACGAAGGAGAACGCCTGTGCGGGCATCTCGAAGTCCGCCGGCGGACGGTTCGGAAGTCGCTCGATCTGCCGGATCGCCTCCCAGCCGATGAAGCCGACCAGGCCGCCGGTGAGCGGCGGGGCTCCGGGCACGTCCTCGGTGCGCCACCGCTCGAACAGGGCCTTCAACGTCGCGAGGGGCTCGAGGTCACCGGTGTCGCCGAGCGCTCGTTCGGCGGACAGCCCGTAGTCCTGCCACTCCACCCGGCCGTCGCGCTCGGTGAGCACGCCGAACGAGGACGCCCCCACGAACGAGTACCGCGACCAGATGCCGCCCTGCTCCGCCGACTCCAGCAGGAACGTGCCCGGGCGCCCCTCGGCGAGCTTGCGGTAGATGCCCACCGGGGTCTCTCCGTCGGCGAAGAGCTCGCGCGTCACGGGGACGACCCTGCGCCCGGCGAGCAGCGCGGTGAACTCGTCGAAGGTGGTGGTCGCGGGCACTCGGGCCTCCTCGTGCGTCGGGGTCGTCAGCGGTCGGATGCCGCGGTCGGGGCGACCTGCAGCTGGTCGCCGTCGAAACAGGTGCGCGTGCCGGTGTGGCAGGCCGCTCCGACCTGCTCGACCGTCACCAGCAGGGTGTCGCCGTCGCAGTCGAGCGCCGCGCCTCGAACGTGCTGGACGTGGCCCGACGTGTCGCCCTTGCGCCAGTACTCACGGCGTGACCTCGACCAGAACGTCACGCGCCCCTCACTCAGCGTGCGACGCATCGCCTCACGGTCCATCCAGCCCAGCATGAGCACCTCGCCCGTGCCGTCCTGCTGGATGATCGCCGGCAGCAGACCGTCGGCGTTGAACACGGCACGGTCGAGCGGGGAGCCATCGGGCGTCCACGCCTCCTCGTCGCGCTCCAGCTCCTCATCGCCGGGTTCGCTCATCGCACGATCCTTCCATCGGCCGCCAGGGCCGCCTTGACCTCGGCGATCGTCAGCTCGCCGTTGTGGAACACGGATGCCGCGAGCACCGCGTCGGCGCCCGCCGCGATCGCCGGGGCGAAGTGGCCGACCGCTCCGGCGCCACCCGACGCGATCACGGGCACCCCCGACAGCTCGTGCATGAGCGCCGTCAGCTCGAGGTCGAAGCCCTGCTTCGTGCCGTCGGCATCGATCGAGTTCACGAGCAGTTCGCCGGCTCCGAGCTCGATGGCGCGCCCGGCCCAGTCGAGCGCATCGAGATCGGTCTCGCTGCGGCCGCCATGGGTCGTCACGACGAATCCCGACTCCGTGCGGTCGGATCGCTTCACGTCGAGCGAGAGCACGAGCACCTGCGCGCCGAACCGGTCGGCGATCTCGGCGATCAGCGGGGGGCGCGCGATCGCAGCGCTGTTCACGCCGATCTTGTCGGCGCCATGGCCGAGCAGTCGTGCCACGTCGTCGGCGGAGCGCACGCCGCCGCCGACGGTGAGGGGGATGAAGACCTGCTCCGCCACCCGCTGCACCATGTCGTACGTGGTCGAACGGTCATCGACGGTCGCGGTGACGTCGAGGAACGTGAGCTCATCGGCGCCCTGCTCGGAATAGCGCGCCGCCAGCTCCACCGGGTCGCCGGCGTCGCGCAGGTTCTTGAAGTTGACGCCCTTGACGACGCGGCCCGCGGCCACGTCGAGGCAGGGGATCACTCGGGCGGCGAGGGACATGCGCGCCTCACAACCGCGCCGCGTGGATGGCGCTGACGAGGATGGCCCGGGCCCCGAGCGAGTACAGCTCGTCCATGACCTGGTTCATGTCGACCCGCGGGATCATGACCCGCACCGCCACCCACTCGGGGTCGTGCAGCGGCGAGACCGTCGGCGACTCGAAGCCGGGCGCGACCTCGGTGGCCCGCTCGAGGTGCGCGACCGGCATGTCGTAGTCGAGCAGTACGTACTGGCGAGCGACGAGGACCCCCTGGAGCCGGCGCAGGAGTGTCGCCGCCCCGGGTCGTTCGATGCCGGATCCGATGAGCACCGCCTCGGATTCGAGGATGACCGGACCGAAGATCTCGAGGCCGGCCTTGCGGAGCGTCGATCCGGTCGACACGACGTCGGCCACGGCGTCGGCGACCCCGAGCCGCACGGCGGATTCGACGGCGCCGTCGAGCTTCACGAGATCGGCGGTCACGCCGTGCGCGGTCAGGAATCCCTCGACGAGTCCGGGGTAGCTGGTGGCCACGCGCACGCCTTCGAGGTCGGCGAGCTCGGTGAAGGTGCCGTTCGGGGCGGCGAACCGGAAGGTCGACTCGCCGAATCCGAGCGGCGCGATCTCGGTGGCATCCGACCCGGAATCGAGCAGGAGGTCTCGACCGGTGATGCCGACGTCGAGCGCACCCGAGCCGACGTAGGTGGCGATGTCGCGCGGACGGAGGTAGAAGAACTCGACCCCGTTGCGGGGGTCGGCGACGATGAGCTCCCGCGGGTCGCGGCGACCGGTGTACCCGGCCTCGTAGAGCATCTGCCCTGCGATCTCGGCGAGCGAGCCCTTGTTGGGCACGGCGATTCGGAGCATTCCCTGGCTTTCGTGTCGAACGATCTGATCGGTCATGGAGGTCATGGCGCGATCAGAGATGTCGGTACACGTCGGCGAGCGTCAGGCCCTTCGCGAGCATGAGCACCTGCAGGTGGTAGAGGAGCTGCGAGATCTCCTCGGCCGTGGCCTGGTCGCCCTGGTGTTCGGCGGCCATCCAGACCTCGGCGGCCTCCTCGACGATCTTCTTGCCGATGGCGTGCACTCCGGCGTCGAGCTCGCGCACGGTACCGGAACCCTCGGGGCGGGGGCGGGCTTTCTCGCTGAGCTCGACGAAGAGGTCGTCGAAGGTCTTCACCCGTCTAGGTTATCGGTGCGAATGCGGGTGCGCGGCCACGGCGTCTCGCAGGGCCGCGATGCGCCCGGCGGGGGCGCCGGCGCCGTTGAACACCGCCGAGCCCGCGACGAACGTGTTCGCTCCGGCCTCGGCCGCGATGCCGATGGTGTCCTCCGTGATGCCGCCGTCGACCTGCAGCCAGACGTCGAGCCCCGCGTCCTGCACGGCGTCGGCGACGCGCGCGAGCTTCGGCATCGTCTCGGGAATGAAGGCCTGTCCGCCGAATCCCGGCTCGACGGTCATCACGAGCACCTGGTCGAACTCGGGCAGGAGGTCGAGGTAGGGCGTGGCATCCGTGCCGGGCTTCAGGGCGATGCCCGCCCGAGCACCGAGGTCGCGCAGCCGGCGGGCGAGCGACACGGGTTCGCCGGCGGCCTCGGCATGGAACGTCACCGAGAACGCGCCGGCCTCGGCGTACGCGGGCGCCCAGCGGTCGGGGTCGTCGATCATGAGGTGCACGTCGAGCGGGATCGGCGAGACCTCCTGCAGGCGCTGCACCATCTGGAGGCCGAACGTGAGGTTCGGCACGAAGTGGTTGTCCATGACGTCGACGTGCACCAGATCGGCCGTCGCGATGCGACCGAGCTCGCGCTCGAGGTTCGCGAAGTCGGCGGAGAGGATGCTCGGGTTGATCCGCGTCGTCATGCGAGTCAGCCTATCGATCGGCGTGCGTGGGCCCCGTCGGGTCTGCGTCGACCTTGCGGACGAGCGCGATGAACATGGCGTCGGTGCCGTGCCGGTGGGGCCAGAGCTGCACGGGCTCTGCGTCGCCGGCGAGGTCGAGCGGATGCCGCGACAGCCCCTGGACCGCGGCCCGGGTGTCGACGGGCTCGATGACGCCGTCCCACCGATGCATGGCAGCGGTGAGCGAGCCGTACGTCTCAGCGGTGTGCGGCGAGCAGGTGACGTAGGCGAGGATGCCGCCGGGCGCCAGGGCCCGCGCGGCGGCGTCGAACAACTCGCCCTGCAGGCGCGTCAACTCTGCGACATCCGAGGGTGCCTTGCGCCAGCGTGCCTCGGGACGGCGGCGCAGCGCGCCGAGTCCCGTGCACGGCGCATCGAGGAGGATCCGATCGAAGCCGTCGGGCGCGCCGAGCGCTGCGGCATCGAGCTCGCGGCCGTCGCCGACGTGCACCTCCACGTCGAGCGGCACCGCGGCGATCGCGTCCCGCACGAGTCGGGCGCGCTGGGGCACGAGCTCGTTCGCGACGAGGTGCGCACCGCCGACGAGCGCCTCGGCCGCGAGCACGGCCGTCTTGCCGCCGGGGCCGGCGCAGAGGTCGAGCCACCGCTCCCCCGGCCGCACGGGTGCAACACGGGTGAGGGCGAGCGCGGCGAGCTGGGAGCCTTCGTCCTGCACGCGGATTGCGCCCCCCGACGCTTCGGCGGCCGCGATCGGGTCGTCGGCGACGCCGCCGATCGGCGAGAAGCGGTCGGGTCCGAATCCGTCGATCGCGTCGGTGTCGATGCCGAGGCCTGGCAGCACGGCGAGGTTCACTCGCGGCGACGCGTTGTCAGCGGCGAGCGCATCGTCGAGCTCGTTCCCACGCGACTCGTGCTCGAGGGCGGTGCGGAGGGCGCGCACGATCCAGGCCGGGTGGCTCGTGAGTCGGGCGAGCCGTTCGTCGCCCTGGGCCCCTTCGGCGACCAGTTCGCGCCATCGCTCGGGCGACGTGCGCGAGATCGTGCGCAGCACCGCGTTGGCGAACCCGGCGGCCCTGGGTGCCACGCGCCGCGAGAGCGCGACCTGTTCGTACACCGCGGCATGCGTCGGCACCCGGGTTGCGAGGAGCTGGTGCACGCCGAGGCGGAGGACGTCGAGCACGGCGGGGTCGATGTCGGCGGCGGGCCGGTCGGCGGCGAGCTCGATGACCCGGTCGTAGAAGCCCTGCATCCGAAGCGTGCCGTAGGTCAGCTCGGTCGCGAAGGCGGCATCCGCCCGGTCGAGCCGGGACCGACGGATGCGCGTGGGCAGGAGCAGGTTCGCGTAGGCCTCGTCGTTGCGCACCGCCTCGAGCACGTCGAACGCGACGAGCCGTGCGGGCGAGACCCGGTCGTCACGACGCGAGCCGCCGCGCCGACCGCACTGCCCCCTCGGTCGCCGGCTCATCGCGCGACCGCCCCCGCGCGACCCGACCCGCGCCACCAGTCCGCGGCCGACATCGCGGTGCGGCCCGCGGGCTGCACGCGACGCAGTTCCAGTGCGCCGGTGCCGGTGCCGACGAGCAGGCGACGACCGACGAGTTCGAGTGCGCCCGGCGCGAGCCCGGCGGCATCCGTCGCCGCATCGTCGAGGTCGAGCACCTTCACGCGCTGGTCGTCGATGGTGGTCCAGGCGCCGGGCTCGGGCGTGACCCCGCGGAAGCGGGCGCGCACGACCTCGGCGGGAGCGGCCCAATCGAGGCGCGCGTCGTCGATGCCCAGCTTCGGGGCGAAGGTCGGCTCCCCCGACTGCGGTGTCGGCGTCGCCGAGCCGTCGGCGATGCCGTCGACGACCTGGGCCAGCAGGTCGGCACCGTCGTGCGCGAGCGCGTCGAGCAGCGTGCCCGCGGTGTCGTGGTCGCCGACGGCACGTGAACGCATGGCGAAGACATCGCCCGCGTCGAGTTCGGGCACCAGCCGGAACACGGATGCCCCGGTCTCGGCGTCGCCCGCGATGAGCGCGTGCTGCACGGGCGCCGCGCCGCGCCAGGCGGGCAGCAGCGAGAAGTGCAGGTTGATCCAGCCGTGTCGCGGAGCCGACAGCAGCGGCTCGCGCACGAGTCCGCCGTACGCCACGATGACACCGAGTTCGGGCTCGAGGTCGACGATGCGTTGCGTCGCCACCTCATCGAGACGGGCCGCTTCGATGACGGTGAGACCCAGCCGCTCGGCGGCGGCGGCCACCGGCGAGGGCGTCAGCACACGCTTGCGGCCGAGCGGTGCCGCGGGACGTGTGACCACGGCGACGACCTCGTGCCCGCTCGCGGCGAGTCGTTCGAGCGAGGGGACGGCGGCGGACGGCGTGCCGGCGAACGCGAGGCGGAGCTTCTGCACACTCCATTGTGGCCGAACGCGCGAGTGAAGGCTCCGCTCAGGGCACCTCGGGGTCGTCGAAGCGCACCCGCAGGACGGGAGGGCGCCGCACCGGGCGGCCCGCGACAGGGCGCCGTCGAGCCGTCGCCACGCGGATCATCTCGGCGCGGAACTCCCGGGCGACGGCCGCGCCGACCGCGTAGTCGAACCGCGCGATGGCACGTTCCATCCCGTCGTCGACGGGAACCGGACCGAGGACGTCGATGCCCTCGACGGTGCGCGCCGCCTCGAGCGCCGACGCGACGGCCGACGCGGGCCCGGTGACGCTCGCGACCCGCACGGCGGGAGGGAACCGGAGTGCCCGCCGCGCGGCGAGTTCGGCGCCGGCCCACTCGGCCTGCCGCCACGTCGCGAACGCCGTCGCCACGGCTCCGGCGACACCGACGAGGAACACGGGCGCGCCCGGCGCGGCGAGCGCGGCGGCGTTCGACCACCACCGCAGGCAATCCTCGGCGACGCGGAGCGACTCGCGCAGCAGCATCCGTTCGCCGTCGAGGAGCAGCACCGCGCGATACCCGCCGTCGGCGAGCGGCTCGGCACCGCGAGTGGCGACGACGAGCGCCGGCGCAGCGGGGACCCGCAGCACGGGACGCTCGCCGTCGGAGAGGATCACCCGCGTGCCGGGGAACGCGCGGCCGAGCTCGTCAGCGGTCCGACTCGCTCCCACGGTGACGACGCGCAGCTTCGTGCCCTCGCAGACCGGGCAACGCCACGGATTCGCGCTCGTGCCGCAGAGCACGCATCGCGCCTCGCCGCCCGATCGTGGGACGGCGAGCACACCCCCGCACGCCGCGCACCGCGCCGGTTCGCGACAGCGGTCGCACGCCAGCAGCGGCGCGTTGCCGGGCCGAGCGACCTGCACGAGCACCGGCCCTGTGCGCGCGGCCTCCTGCGCCTCGCGCCACGCGGTCGACGGAATGCGCGCCGACCCGGGGTCTGGCGACGCCTGCTGTTCCGTCAGGATCACCCGGGGCCGAACCTGCCGTGCCGTCGGCAGCGGAGCGACCCACCCGATCTCGACGAGCCGCTCGACCTCGACGCTGCGGGTGTGCGCGAGGAACAGCAGCGCGGCGCCCGCCTGCTCCTGCCGGATGAGCGCCGCATCGCGCGGGTGCACGCCCGGGGCGAGCGGCTCGACGAGCAGCGGATCGCCGTCGTCCCACAGCGCGATGAGCCCGAGGCGCGCGGCGGGGGCGTACACGGTCGAGCGGTTGCCGATGATGATCCTCGCGTCATCGCCCGTCGCCTCGAGGAACGCCCGATACCGCTCGCCCCCCGACTGCCGTGCGTCGGTGCGTACGATTCGCCGGGGGTCGACGGATGCCGCGAGCGCGGCGTACACCTGCTCCTGGTCCCGGTAATCGGGCACGACGACGAGCGCCGATCGGTCGGCGGCAAGCGTGTGCGCCGCAGCGAGGGCGAGGGTGGCCGCCCATGCGCCGACCCACTCGCCCGACGGGAGCCGTACGGGACGGGGATCGGCAGCGAGCGACATCCGCTCGCCACGTGCGATCCCGGTCTCCAGGCGGCCCGGCTCGGCACTCGGGATGGGTGGAAGGTCGGCCGGGAGCGGACCCGGGTCGGCCGCTGCAGCGCGCCAGGAGCGCTCCACCCGCACGTACCGGCTCGGAATCGCGAGGCGCAGGATGTCGCTGGCGTTGCCGGCGGCCCGGTCGGCGGCGGCTCGCGCGAGCGCCCACACCTCGGGAGTGAGCACCGGCACGTCGGAGACGACGTCGTCGAGCTCGCTCAGCGCGCCCCGGTAGTCGCTTCGGTCGACGACCTCGATGAGCCAGCCGTTCGCGATGCGGCCGCCCGTGCGCAGCGGCACCCGCACGCGCACACCGGCGATCGCCGACGCGCGCAGCCGCTCGGGAATCGCGTAGTCGAAGAGCTGGTCGAGCTGGGGCAGGGGTGAGTCGACGAGCACCCTGGCGACGGCGCCGCCCGGCACGTCAGAGCCCGGCGGCGCTGCGGAGGTCGTCGACGCGGTCGGTGCGCTCCCAGGTGAAGTCGGGCAGCTCGCGACCGAAGTGACCGTAGCTCGCGGTCTTCGCATAGATCGGGCGCAGCAGGTCGAGGTCGCGGATGATCGCGGCCGGTCGCAGGTCGAACACCTCGCGGATGGCCCCGATGATGCGCTCATCGGGCACGTGGGACGTGCCGAACGACTCCACGTAGAGGCCGACCGGCGCAGCCTTGCCGATCGCGTAGGCGACCTGCAGCTCGAGCCGGTCGGCGAGGCCGGCGGCGACCGCGTTCTTCGCGACCCAGCGCATCGCGTACGCCGCCGAACGGTCGACCTTCGACGGGTCTTTGCCGCTGAATGCGCCACCGCCATGCCGGCTGGCCCCGCCGTAGGTGTCGATGATGATCTTGCGCCCGGTGAGGCCTGCGTCACCCTGCGGGCCGCCGATCTCGAATCGCCCGGTCGGGTTGATGAGCACCGCGAGGTCGGGCCGCGAGAGCTCGACGGTCTCGAGCACGGGGTGGATCACGAGCTCCTCGACCTCGGCACGCAGCTGCTCGGTCGAGATGGCGGGCGAGTGCTGCGTCGACAGCACCACGGTCTCGATGGTGCGGGGCACCTGCCCCTCGTAGCCGATCGTGACCTGCGTCTTGCCGTCGGGCCGGAGGTAGTCGAGCTCACCCTGCTTGCGCACCTCGGACAGCCGCTCGGCGAGCCGGTGCGCCAGCCAGATCGGCACGGGCATGAGCTCGGGCGTCTCACGCGTGGCGTAGCCGAACATGATGCCCTGGTCGCCCGCCCCCTGCATGTCGAGCGCGTCTTCGCTGGCGCGCTCACGTGCTTCGTAGGCGTGGTCGACGCCCTGGGCGATGTCGGGCGACTGCCCGCCGATCGACACGGACACGCCGCACGACCGGCCGTCGAACCACACGTCGGACGAGTTGTAGCCGATCGACGTCACCCGATCGCGCACGATCGCCGGGATCTCGACGTACCCCTTCGTCGTCACCTCGCCTGCCACGTGCACGAGGCCGGTCGTGACCAGCGTCTCGACCGCGACCCTGCTGTTCGGGTCGACGGTCAGCAGGGCATCGAGAATCGAGTCCGACACCTGGTCGCAGATCTTGTCGGGATGACCTTCGGTGACGGACTCGGACGTGAAGAGGCGAAGTGCGCTCATGTGGACTCGACTTCCTTCGGGTGGTCGGCGGCGGCCGCCGCGCTGGTCGTCTCCGAGACAACCACGTCGAGGATGCCGTGCGCCACCGACATCTTCGTTCCGTGGACACGTGTGACGATCTCGCCGCTGCGGCCGATGACGACCACCGCATTCTCGTCGCTCGCGAACCCCTCGGTCCATCCGACGCGGTTGATGGCGAGCAGGTCGGCGCCCTTCGCCTCGCGCTTCGCGCGGCCCAGCTCGAGCAGTCGTTGCTCGTCGGCTTCGGTCTCGGCCGCGAATCCCACCAGGAGGGTGCCGTCGTGCGGAGCATGGCCGAGGCCGGCGAGGATGTCGGGGTTTCGCACGAGCTCGAGCGTGAGCCCGTCGTCGCCGCCGTCCTTCTTGATCTTCGTCTCGCTCACGTCGGCCGGACGATAGTCGGCGACCGCGGCGGCCATGACGACGACGTCGGCGCCCTTCGCGGCATCCGTCACCGCCTGCTGCAGCTCGAGCACACTCGAGACGTGCCGGATGTCGCACCCGTCGGGCTCGGGAACCTCGAGGTTGGCGGCGATGAGCGTGACCTCGGCGCCGCGGGCCCGGGCCGCTTCGGCGATCGCGACCCCCTGCTTGCCGCTGGACCGATTGCCCAGGAACCGGACCGGATCGAGCGGCTCGCGCGTTCCCCCAGCCGTCACGACGACCCGACGACCCGCCAGGTCGCGTCGGGCGGATGCCGCGGCGACCCCGAGTGCGGCTGCGACGATGGTCTCGGGCTCCTCCATGCGACCGGGGCCGCTGTCGGCGCCCGTCAGCTGCCCGACCCCTGGACCGACGACGGTCACGCCGCGGGCCTGGAGTGTCGCGATGTTGGCCTGGGTCGCGGGATGCCGCCACATCTCGGTGTGCATCGCCGGCGCGATGACCACGGGCGCCTCGCTCGCGAGCACGGTGTTGCCGAGCAGGTCGTCGGCGATGCCGGTGGCGAGCTTCGCGATCGTGCTGGCCGTCGCCGGTGCGATGACGATGAGGTCAGCGGCCTGGCCGATGGCGACGTGCCGGACCTCGGCGACGCCCTCGTACAGGTCGGTGTGCACCGGGTTGCGCGAGATCGCCTCGAGCGTCGGCCGGCCGACGAAGCGGAGCGCCGCCTCGGTCGGGACGACGTGCACGTCGTGCCCGGCGAGCACGAGCGCTCGAACGACCCCGACGGCCTTGTACGCCGCGATGCCGCCGGTGATGCCGACGACGACGTTGAGCGGCGACATCCGTACGGTGCTCAGTCGCCGACGGGGCGGAGGCGGAGCTTGTCCTCGTTGATCTCGTGAAGCGCCACCGAGAGCGGCTTGTCGTCGATCGAGGAGTCGACCAGCGGTCCGACGTTGTCGAACAGGCTGCCCTCATGCAGGTCCGCGTAGTAGTCGTTGATCTGGCGCGCGCGCTTCGACGCGAAGATCACGAGCTGGTACTTCGAGTCGACCTTCGCGAGCAGGTCGTCGATGGGCGGATCGATGATGCCGGACAGCTTCTCAGCCATGGAGGAACTCCTTCAGGTGGAACGGGCGCACGTGTTGCGCTGAAACTCGCGGCCCGGGCAGCTCAACGCCGCCCTCGGCGGGGCCTCATCAAGTCTACGACCTTTTGCGCGGCGTCAGCGACGTCGTGGTTCACCACCTGGTGGTCGAACTCCTCGACGGCCGACAGCTCGACCCTGGCCGTCTCGAGCCGGCGCTGCTGCTCGGCCGGGCTCTCAGTACCGCGCCCGACGAGCCGGCGCACGAGTTCGTCCCACGTGGGCGGCAGCAGGAAGACGAGCGTCGCCTCGGGCATCGCTCGGCGCACCGAGCGGGCCCCCTGGATGTCGATCTCGAGGAGCACGCTGTTGCCCGCGGCGATCGCGTCCTCGACCGGGCGGCGGGGCGTGCCGTACCGGTAGGCGTTGTGCACCGTCGCCCACTCGAGGAGTTCGCCGGCCTCGACCATGCGATCGAACTCGGCGTCGTCGACGAAGTAGTAATGCTCGCCCTCGACCTCGCCGGGCCGGGGCGGACGCGTCGTCGCCGAGACGGAGAGGCGCACGTCGGGGTGGTGGCGGCGGATGTGCGACGCGACCGTGCCCTTGCCGACCGCCGTGGGTCCGGCGAGGACCACGAGCCGATCACCGGTTCCACCATGCGAGGCGATCCAGTCGGCGACGAACTCCCTCAGGCGACGACGCTGCAGCCGGCCGAGGCCGCCGAGTCGCTTGGACGGCGAGATGCCGAGCTCCTGCATGATGCGCGCGGTCTTCGTCGCACCGATCGCGGGGATCGAGGTCAGGAACTCCGTGACCCGGATCCGACCCTCGACGCCCTCGGGCTCCTCGTACGCGGTGCGGAGCACGTCGAGGGGGCTTCGCGCGCCGGTCGCGATGGCCGACTTGACGGCCGCACGGGCGCGGCGAGCTGCGACAGCGGCACGGGATGCCGCGACGCGGTCGACCTCGGGCGGCGACGAGGGGCGCGCGGCGTCGGTTCGGTGCTGGGGCTTCGTGGCGTCAGACAACGGCGGCTCCGTACTGATCGACGCGACGCGCGATGGCGTCGGCGAGGCCCTCGGGCCCCGCTCCCAGGAGCGACCGCGACTCGTTGGCGATCACTCCGCCGGAGAGCGATCCGAACCGCAGGCGGAGGTCGCCCGGCTCGGCGCCCTGGTGTCCGAATCCTGGGGCGAGCACGGGCAGGCCCGGACGAGGCGGCTCGGCGTCGATGTCGATGCCGGCGAGCGCGAGGTCGGTGGTCGCCCCGAACACGGTTCCGATCGAGCCGAACGCTCGGCTCGCGGCATCCGCTCGGCCCTGGTTCCACCCGATGACGCCCTGGGTGATGGCCTGGGCCACGGTCGAGCCCGCGCGACTGGACTGCTGCAGCACAGCGCGCTGGATGGCGGCGGCCTCAGGGTTGGAGGTGGCCGCGAGCACGAACAGGCCCTTGCCCGCCTCGTCGGCGGCGACCATGACCTGCTCGATCGAACCGAGCCCCTGGTAGGCGCTGATCGTCATGGCGTCGGATTCGAGCGGTGAACCACGTCGAAGCCACGCCTCGCCATAGGCCTCGACCGTCGTGCCGATGTCGCCCCGCTTCACATCGGCGATCACCAGGAGGCCCGCATCGCGCGCCTCGCGGATGACCCGCTCGAGCGCGGAATAACCGGCCGCCCCGTGGCGCTCGAAGAACGCCACCTGCGGCTTCACGATCCCCAGCCGGTCGACGGCGATGTCGACGACGCGTAGGCCGAACTCCCGAAGGCCCGCCGCCGTGTCGGGTTGCCCCCACGCGTCGAGGATGGAGCCGTGCGGGTCGATGCCGAGGCAGAGGTGACCGTACGCCGCGAAGACGGTGTCGAGACGCTCGCCGAACGTCAGCTCGCCGTTCACGCCGGCACCTCCGCCCGTCGTTCGGCGTACTCCTGCAGGCTGGTCACGTCGTAGCCGCCGGCGACCGCATCGAGTGAGGCGACGGCGGCGGACAACTCGGCGATGGTCGTGAACAGGGGGATGTCGGCCGCGACCGCTGCCGCCCGGATCTCGTACCCGTCGGCACGGGCCGACCGCCCGCTGGGGGTGTTCACGACGACGCCGACCTCGCCGCGGTGGATGAGCTCGACGACGGATGCCGCGTCGGGCGACGTCTTCTCGCTGAACTTCAGCACGTGACGCGCCTCGATGCCGTTGCGCCGGAGCACCTCCGCGGTGCCCTCCGTCGCGATGATGTCGTACCCCAGCTGCTGCAGACGGAGAACCGGATACGTGATGGCCCGCTTGTCGCGGTCGGACACGGAGACGAACACCGTGCCCGACGCCGGGATCCCGCCGTAGGCGGCGAGCTGGCTCTTGGCGAACGCCGTCGGGAAGTCGCGGTCGATGCCCATGACCTCGCCGGTCGAACGCATCTCGGGGCCCAGCACGGAGTCGACCATACCGCCCTCGGGAGTGCGGAAGCGATGGAACGGGAGCACGGCCTCCTTGACGGCGACGGGCGCGTCGAGCGGCACGCGCGATCCGTCGGACTCGGGCAGCATGCCCTCGTCGACGAGCTCGCGGATCGACGCGCCCACCATGATGCGGGACGCGGCCTTCGCGAGCGGGATGCCGAGCGCCTTCGACACGAACGGCACCGTGCGGCTGGCCCGCGGGTTCGCCTCGAGCACGTAGAGCACGCCGGCCCCGATCGCGAACTGCACGTTCAGCAGGCCCTTGACGCCGATGCCCTCGGCGATGGCGCGGGTCGCCTCGCGCACCCGGTCGACCTCGGCGCGACCGAGCGTCACGGGCGGCAGCGTGCAGCTCGAGTCGCCGGAGTGGATGCCCGCCTCCTCGATGTGCTCCATGACGCCGCCGATGTAGAGCTCCGTTCCGTCGTACAGCGCGTCGACGTCGATCTCGATCGCGTCGTCGAGGAACCGGTCGACGAGCAGCGGATGGCTCGGGCCGACGATGCCCTGGCCCTCGATGCGCGAGAAGTAGTCGGCGAGCGAGGCCGAGTCGTAGACGATCTCCATGCCGCGACCGCCGAGCACGAAGCTGGGACGCACGAGCACGGGATAGCCGATGCCCTCGGCCACGTGCACGGCGCCGGCCAGGTCGATCGCGGTGCCGTTGCGAGGTGCCAGGAGCCCGGCGCGGTCGAGGATGCCCGAGAACAGGCCGCGTTCCTCGGCCAGGTCGATCGCCTCGGGGCTGGTGCCGAGGATCGGCACGCCGGCGGCCTCGAGCCCCTTCGCGAGGCCGAGCGCGGTCTGTCCGCCCAGCTGCACGATGACGCCCACGAGCTCGCCCGACTGCGACTCGGCATGGATCACCTCGAGCACGTCCTCGAGGGTGAGCGGCTCGAAGTACAGCCGGTCGCTCGTGTCGTAGTCGGTCGACACCGTCTCGGGGTTGCAGTTGATCATGATCGTCTCGAAACCGGCCGCCGAGAGGGCGAACGACGCGTGCACGCACGAGTAGTCGAACTCGACGCCCTGGCCGATGCGGTTCGGGCCCGACCCGAGGATCACGACCTTCCTGCGGTGCGACGGCTCGACCTCGGTCTCGAGGTCGTAGCTCGAGTAATGGTACGGCGTGAGCGCGGGGAACTCGCCGGCACAGGTGTCGACGGTCTTGTAGACCGGGCGGATGTCGAGGATGTGCCGGACCTCGCGGGCGTCGGCCTCGCCGAACCCGCGGAGCTGCCCGATCTGCGCGTCGGAGAATCCGTGGTCCTTCGCGAGCAGCAGGGTGTCGTGGTCGAGCGCCTCGGCGTTCGCGACCGCCTCGGCGACCTCGTTGACGAGCACGATCTGGTCGAGGAACCAGGGGTCGATCCCAGTGGCCTCGAACAGCTGCTCGACGCTGGCGCCCTTGCGAAGGGCCTGTTGCACGAGCACGATGCGACCGTCGGTCGGGATGCGGCTGGCCTCGACGAGGTCGTCGGCGGTGCGCTCGTCGTCGCCCCAGTGGAAGCTCGAGCCTCGCTTCTCGAGCGAGCGGAGCGCCTTCTGCAGGGCGGTCGTGAAGTTGCGGCCGATCGCCATGGCCTCACCGACCGATTTCATCGTCGTCGTGAGCGTCGGGTCGGCGACCGGGAACTTCTCGAACGCGAAGCGCGGCACCTTCACGACCACGTAGTCGAGGGTCGGCTCGAAGCTCGCCGGCGTCACCCTCGTGATGTCGTTGGGGATCTCGTCGAGGCGATAGCCGATTGCGAGCTTCGCCGCGATCTTGGCGATCGGGAAGCCCGTCGCCTTCGACGCCAGCGCCGACGAGCGCGACACGCGCGGATTCATCTCGATGACGATCACGCGACCGTCGGCCGGGTCGACCGCGAACTGGATGTTGCAGCCACCGGTGTCGACCCCGACGGCGCGGATGATGTCGATGCCGATGTCGCGGAGCCGCTGGTACTCGCGGTCGGTGAGCGTGAGCGCGGGCGCGACCGTGATCGAGTCGCCGGTGTGCACGCCGACGGGGTCGACGTTCTCGATGGAGCACACGACGACCGTGTTGCCGGCCGTGTCGCGCATGAGCTCCAGCTCGTACTCCTTCCAGCCCAGGATGGACTCTTCGAGGAGCACCTCGGTCGTCGGCGAGTCGTGGAGGCCCTGCGTCACGATTCGGACGAGCTCCGGCTCGGTGTACGCGAAGCCCGAGCCCAGCCCGCCCATGGTGAACGACGGGCGCACCACGAGGGGGTAGCCGAGGTCGAGCGCGAACTCCTTCGCCTCGTCGACCGTCTTCGCCACATGGGAGCGCGCGACATCCGCCCCCGCGGCGAGCACCAGGTCCTTGAAGAGCTGGCGGTCCTCGCCCTTGCGGATGGCGTCGACCTTCGCGCCGATGAGCTCGACGCCGTGCTTCTCGAGGATCCCCGCGTCGTGCAGGGCGATCGCGGCGTTGAGGGCGGTCTGGCCGCCCAGCGTCGGTAGGACCGCGTCGGGCTGCTCCTTGATGATGATCGACTCGATGATCTCGGGGGTGATCGGCTCGACGTAGGTCGCATCGGCGAAGTCGGGGTCGGTCATGATGGTCGCGGGGTTCGGGTTCACCAGGATGACCCGGACGCCTTCGGCGCGCAGCACCCGGCACGCCTGGGTGCCCGAGTAGTCGAACTCGGCCGCCTGGCCGATGACGATCGGACCCGATCCGATGACGAGCACGCTCGTGATGTCGTCGCGCTTGGGCATCAGTCGTTCTTCTCCTTGGTGGCGGCGTCGTCGGTCGTCGCTGGGTCTGGATGCGCGGCTTCGCCGCTCCTCGATCCGCCTCGGTGCCGGCGCACCATCTCAGCGAACCGGTCGAACAGGTAGTTGGCGTCGTGCGGTCCTGCGGCCGACTCGGGGTGGTACTGCACCGAGAACGCGGGGATGTCGAGGCAGTTCAATCCCTCGACGACGTTGTCGTTGAGGTCGTAGTGACTGACCTCGACGCGCCCGAATCCCTCGGTGGACTCGCTCACCCGGTCGATCGGCGCGTCGACCGCGAAGCCGTGGTTGTGCGCGGTGATCTCGACACGGCCCGTGGCCTGGTCGAGCACCGGCTGATTGATGCCTCGATGTCCGAACGGCAGCTTGTACGTGCCGAATCCCAGCGCGCGTCCGAGCAGCTGGTTGCCGAAGCAGATGCCGAAGTACGGCAGTCCCTCACGCAGCGTGGCGCGCAGCAGGTCGACATGGTGATCGGATGCCTCGGGGTCGCCCGGCCCGTTCGAGAAGAAGAGCGCATCGGGCGCGAGCTCGAGCACCTCCTCGGCGGTGATCGACTGCGGCACGACGTGCACGTCGAAGCCGCGCTCGGCGAGGTACTTCAGCGTCGACGTCTTCACGCCGAGATCGAGCACGGCGACGGAGCCCACCCGCTCACCCTCGGCGGGCAGCGTGTAGCGCTCGGTCGTCGACACGGCGCCCGAGAGGTTGCGCCCGGCCATCTGCTCACCGCCGAGTACCAGCTCGAGCTGCTCGCCGTGGGTGAGGTTCCAGGCGTCGCCCGAGAAGATTCCGGCTCGCATGGCGCCGGCCGAGCGGATATGCCGGGTGACCGCACGGGTGTCGATGCCGCTGATGCCGACGATGCCCTCGGCCTCGAGGTCGTCGTCGAGCGGACGCTGCGAGCGGAAGTTCGAGACGACCCTGGACGGGTCGCGCACCACGAAGCCCGCGACCCAGATCTTCGACGACTCCATGTCCTCGTCGTTCATGCCCGTGTTGCCGATGTGCGGCGCGGTCATCATGACGATCTGGCCGGCGTACGAGGGATCGGTGAGGGTCTCCTGGTATCCCGTCATGCCCGTCGCGAAGACGAGCTCGCCGAGGGTGGCGCCGGTCGCGCCGTAGGCGCGCCCGTCGTAGCGGCGGCCGTCCTCCAGGACGAGCACCGCCGGCGCGTGCGTGATGGTGGGGGTCTCAGTCATCCGAGGCCTCGCTCTCGTGCTTCTGCCGCGGCGCGACGGGCGCGGCGGCGATGTCTTCGACGGCCGCGATGATGCGCGCCGAGTCGCCCGGATACCGGGCCCTGAGGTAGCTGTCCACCCGGGGCCCGGCGGCAGCGGCGTCGGGGTCGTCGGTGTTCGCGATCCAGGTGATGGCCACGAGACCCTCGGGCTCCACGGCGCGATCGAGGGCGAAGCTCGCCACGCCCGCCCCCTCGATGCGGTCGGCGGGAAGGAGGGTCGGGGTCTCCCCCGCGATGCGGAGGACGACGCCCTCGGGCAGGCCCTCGATGCGAGCCGACCCCCGGAACGCCGGCCCGTGCACGGCGAGCCGTTCGAGCGGCTCCGAGGCGGGCGTGGTCGCGACGTACAGCGCCTCGGCCGCAAGCCTCGGCTCCCCGTGCGACGCGGGCACGGCGTACGCCGACATCGCCTCGTCGCGCCGAGTGCGACGCCGCCATGAACGCACCATGAGCCACGCCGCCACGGCGATGATCACGGCTGCGACGACGGCGCCGATCCAGAGCCTATCCACGAGCCGCCTCCAGCCGCCGGGCAGCGAGGCGCGCAACCTCGTCGGCCGGTCGCACCGTGCCGTCGAGGACGGTGGCGTATCCGCCGTGGAAGGTCGCGACGACTCGACCCGGCAGCGTGCGTCCGAGGTACGGCGAGTTGCTGCTGCGGCCGGCCAGTCGGTCGACGTCGAACACGGATGCCGCGGACGGGTCGTAGAGCGTGAGCTCGGCGACCGCGCCGACGGCGACACCCTCGCTGCGGCCGGGCAGCCGGCCGATGCGTGCGGGCTCGCTCGAGAGCACTCGCGCGACATCCGCCCAGTCGAGCAGGCCGGTCTCGACGACCGCCGCGTGCACGACGGGGAGGGCGGACTCGAGTCCGACCATGCCGTTGGCCGCGGCATCCCACTCGCTCTCCTTCGCCTCGACCGGGTGCGGAGCGTGGTCGGTCGCCACGATGTCGATGGTGCCGTCGGCGAGTCCGGCGCGGAGCGCCTCGGTGTCTTCGGCGCGGCGGAGCGGCGGATTCACCTTGTAGCGCGGGTCGTAGCTCGTCACGAGCTCCTCCGTGAGGAGGAGGTGGTGCGGAGTGACCTCGGCGGTCACGTCGATTCCTCGGGCCTTCGCCCAGCGGATGACCTCGACGGAACCCGCGGTCGACACGTGGCACACGTGCAGGCGGCTGCCGACGTGCTCGGCGAGGAGGACGTCGCGGGCGATGATCGACTCCTCCGCGACCGCGGGCCATCCGGTGAGTCCGAGCTCGCCCGATAGGGCGCCCTCGTTCATCTGCGCGCCCTCGGTGAGGCGCGGCTCCTGCGCGTGCTGCGCGATCACGCCGTCGAACGCCTTGACGTACTCGAGGGCACGGCGCATGAGGAGCGGGTCGGCGACGCAGAACCCGTCGTCGGAGAAGACGCGCACGTTCGCGCGCGACCGGGCCATCGCGCCGAGCTCGGCGAGCTGCTCGCCCTTGAGCCCCACCGTGACGGCCCCGATCGGCTGCACCGAGGCGTAGCCCGCGGTTCGACCGAGGGTCGCCTCCTGCTCGACGACCCCGGCCGTGTCGGCGACCGGGAAGGTGTTCGCCATCGCGAAGACGGCGGTGAAGCCTCCGGCGGCGGCGGCCTGCGTTCCGGTGAGCACGGTTTCGCTCTGCTCGAAGCCCGGCTCGCGCAGGTGCGTGTGCAGGTCGACGAGACCGGGAAGGGCGATCAACCCGTCGGCGTCGATGACCGTTGCGCCCGCGGCATCCGTGATGCGTCCGATCTCGGCGATGGCGTCGCCCTCGAGCAGGATGTCGGCGTGCTCGCCCGTGGGCAGCGTGGCACCGGTGATGAGGAAGCGCTCGGTCAAGACAGCCCGCCTCGATCCCCGGACAGCAGCAGGTAGAGGGCGGCCATTCTCACTGATACTCCGTTCGCGACCTGCTCGCGCACCGTGGACTGCGCCGAATCGGCTGCTCGGGCGGCGATCTCGAGCCCTCGGTTCATCGGGCCCGGGTGCATGACCATCGTACTTGGGGGCAACCGGTGGAACCGCGCGTCGTCGAGACCCCACGTGCGGGAGTACTCGCGGGTGTTCGGGAAGAAGGCGGCGTGCATGCGCTCGGCCTGGATGCGGAGCATCATCACGACGTCGGGCGCGTTGGCGAGCGCGGCGTCGAGATCGTACGTGGCACGCGCGGGCCAGGCACTGAGCTCGACCGGCACCAGGGTGGGCGGGGCCACGAGTTCGACCTCGGCGCCGAGGGTCGACAGCAGCCACACGTTCGAGCGTGCGACACGGGAGTGCAGCACGTCGCCGACGATGACCACCCGGATGCCGTCGAGGTCGCGACCGCGCGAATCGGCACCGTGGAGCCGCCGTCTGATGGTGAAGGCGTCGAGGAGCGCCTGCGTGGGGTGCTCGTGCGTGCCGTCGCCGGCGTTCACGACCCCGGCATCGATCCACCCGCTCGTCGCCAGAGTCTGCGGCGCGCCTGATGCCTGGTGGCGGATCACGACCCCGTCGGCGCCCATCGCCTGCAGGGTCTGCGCGGTGTCCTTCAGGCTCTCGCCCTTCGACACGCTGGACCCCTTCGCGCTGAAGGTGATGACGTCGGCGGAGAGGCGCTTGGCCGCGGCCTCGAACGAGATGCGGGTGCGAGTGGAGTCTTCGAAGAAGAGGTTCACGACGGTCTTGCCACGGAGGGTCGGGAGCTTCTTGACCTCCCGCTCCTGCACGGCGGCCATGTCCTCCGCGATGTCGAGGAGCGCGATGGCCGCATCGCGGGGAAGACCACGGGTGCCGAGGAGATGCTTCACGCGTCGCCTCCCTCGATCGTCACCGCATCCTCGCCATCGATCTCACTGAGGAGCACGTTGACGCGTTCCCGGGCCGAGCTCGGCAGGTTCTTGCCCACGAAGTCGGCGCGGATCGGGAACTCCCGGTGGCCACGGTCGACGAGCACGGCCAGGCGCACGGCCTTGGCACGACCGAGGTCGGCGAGGGCGTCGAAGGCGGCGCGGATGGTGCGGCCCGAGTAGAGCACGTCGTCGACCAGGACGACCGTCCTGCCGTCGATGCCGCCGGGCGGCAGCTGCGTCGGCGAGGGAGTGCGCGTGCGCGTGCGGCCGAGGTCGTCGCGGTACATCGTCACGTCGAGCGCCCCGGCGAGGTCGGCCAGGGCATCGGGCTCGATGCGGGCGATGGTCTCGGCGATGCGCCGGGCGAGGAACACGCCCCGGGTCGGGATGCCGAGGATGACGAGATCGGAGGCCCCTCTGTTGGACTCGAGGATCTCGTGCGAGATGCGAGTCAGCGCTCGCGAGATGTCAGCCTGGCTGAGGACGGCGCGTGCCAAGGACCGACTCCCTTCTCCGCCTCACCGGACGGCCTTAAAGGTTGTCTTCTCCGCACGAGTCTACCGGGAACCCTTGGCACGGATTTCGCGGGCTGAGAGTACCATCTGCCCATGCGGTCGCATCCCGAGTGGCCCGAGGAGGTCTCCGATGTCCGGCGCAGGCACCGCGGATGAGCAGGAGCCCGCCGCCGACGGCACGGTGGAAGCGTGGGGTCGTTCCGAATCCAATCCCGTCGGCGGCTGGTACGGCCTACGGAAGGGCTACCGAGGAAGGTTCGGGATGTACCTCCCGCCGCTGCTCGAGGAACTCGGGCTCGCGGAGCTCACGCACGACGCCCGCAACAACCGAGTGCGCGCCGTCTGACCTCGTGTCCCACGAGTGAGGGGTGCCGCTCGATTGCGCGCGGCGATACCGTGCGAAGATGCGCAACCATCCGTCTCGGTCCGTGAGCGTGGCGGCGGCGTTCGCAGCGTCACTGTGGGCGTTCCTGCTCCTGCCGCCTCAGCAGGCGGCGTGGTCGGGTGCTGACGTCCCGCCCTGGCTCGGTGCTCTCGACCGGATGCCGCTCTACGACGGCATCCGGCTGTGGCTGCAGGCGATCGGACAGCAGGACTTCTACCTGGCGTTCGGTGCTGCGTCATCCGTCTCGTTCGTCTTGGTGTGGTTCGCCACCGGCCCGATCCTCGCGGAGTTCGGCCGGCTCGGGCGGGTGCTCGGCGCGCTCGTGCTCCTCACGGCGCCGATCACCGCGCTGAGCTACCTGAACCACTCGCCGGATGCCCCGCTGCACGGCCTGTGGGGCGCGGAGGCGTTCATGCTGATCTTCATCGGAGTCCTGGCGCTCGTCGTCGCGCTCTTCGCCGGACGAGGCACGGTGCCGATCTGGGAGCGGGTGCTGCTCGGCCTGACCCTGCCCATCCTCGTCGCTTCCACGTTCCTGTTCACCTACTGGCCGCACGGGACGCTGGTCGGGTTCGGGCTCCAGGCCGCGGCCCTCGCCGCCTGGGGCAAGCGCGCCCCTGCGGCCGAACCGAGCCCGGCGGCCGCCACCCTGCGGGCGGCCTGAGGGCCGGCGAGCAGACGGGAGGGGCGGGGCGCCGATCGCCCCGCCCCTCCGTCCGAGTCCGGACACGATGGTCATCGCACCGATCGCGGTCCGCGCAGCACGCGCGACGCGACCACCAGGGCGGCGGCGACGAGCACCACGTTCTTCAGTACGTACTGGCCGAGCAGCGTCGGGCCGGATGCGGCGAAGAGCTCGCCAGGGAAGAACACGAGCGGCGAGAAGATGCCGACGAAGGCGACCGCGAGCACGACGAGACCGAACCGGGCGAAGACGCCCGAGATGAGTGCGAGGCCGGCGACCGTCTCGATCACGGCGGTGAGGATGAGTGCGAGCTGACCGCCGACGAGGCCGAAGGTGAGCACGCCCCATGTCGCTTCGACGAGCGATTCGACCGGGCTCACCCCGGGGAAGAACTTCAGGACGCCGAACGCGACGAACACCGCACCCAGAGCGACGCGAAGCGCCGGGATGCTCCATCGCTGGAGCAGTTCCTTCAGGCCGGCCTCGAGCGATGCGAGGCGATCGAGGACATCGATCCGGGCGACGGGAACGGGACGTGGGCCGACGGGCTGGAGACCGGGAGTCGGGGCGGAGATGCTGGACATGGCGATGGTGCTCCTTCCAGAGCGATCGGTGAGTGATGGTGGTCGATGTGCCGCAATGCAGCACCTCACCAAGTGAACCGGCCACGCCCCCGCCGCAGATCCGGGCCTGCGCCGGATTCCGCCGAGGGAATCCACGCGGCTCGGGCCGGGGTTAACACTGGGAATGTCGCGGCATGCCCAGCCGCGGCAGGCCGGGTGTCAGGCCTTCGCGTGCGAGATGGCCGCGAGCAGGCCGTTCACGAACCCCGCCGAGTCGTCGGTCGAGAGCACCGTCGCCGCCTCGACGGCCTCGGAGATCGCAACGGGGTCGGGCACGCCGTCGTTGTACACGATCTCCCACACGCCGATGCGCAGCAGGGCGCGATCGATCGCGGGCATGCGCTCCAGGGTCCATCCTCGCGAGTGGGTCGTGATGAGCTCGTCGATCTCGTCGCGATGGTCGACGATGCCGTCGATGATCTCGCGGGCGTAGAGCCACGACGCCTGTCGCTCGGGCTCCGAGACGGCTCGCTCGGCCTCGACGGCGAGCACCTGCTCGACCGGCACCTGGCGCATGTCGGCCGAATAGAGCATGTCGAGGGCGCGCTTGCGCGCCTTCGTGCGGGCGCTCACTAGTCGTTCACGCGGCCGAGGTACTCGCCGGTGCGGGTGTCGACCTTGACCTTGGTGCCCGTCTCGAGGAACAGCGGAACCTGGATCTCGTAGCCGGTCTCGACCGTGGCCGGCTTGGTTCCACCGGTCGAGCGGTCGCCCTGGAGGCCCGGCTCGGTGTAGGTGATCTCGAGCACGACCGACGCGGGCAGGTCGATGTAGAGCGGGTTGCCGTTGTTCAGCGCGATGGTGACGGGCTGGTTCTCGAGCATGAAGTTCTTCGCGTCGCCGACGATGGAGGCGGGCACGGTGAGCTGGTCGTAATCGGTGGCGTCCATGAAGACGAAGCCGTCGCCGTCGCTGTAGAGGTAGGTGAAGTCGCGGCGGTCGACGTTCTCGATGTCGACCTTGGCCCCCGCGTTGTAGGTCTTGTCGACGGTCTTGCCGGTGACGACGTTCTTCAGCTTGGTGCGCACGAACGCCCCGCCCTTTCCGGGCTTGACGTGCTGGAACTCGACGACGCTCCAGAGCTGGCCGTCGATGTTGAGGACGACGCCGTTCTTGATGTCAGCGGTGCTTGCCATGCGGAGTGTTTCCGATCGATCGAGGGAAGTCTGAGGGCGCGCGTGATCGCGTGCGACTGATCGAGTGTAGTCGACTCATCCCTGCGATCGCAGAACCCAGTCGACCGCCAGTCTGTAGGAATCGGAACCGAACCCCGCGATCACTCCGGTGGCGACGCCCGAGATCACGCTCGTGTGGCGGAATGCCTCCCGCGAATGCGGGTTCGAGAGGTGCACCTCGACGAGCGGGACTCCCGCCTGCTGCAGCTGTGCAGCGGCATCCCGCAATGCATAGCTGTAATGCGTGAACGCGGCAGGGTTGAGCACCACGGGCAGTCGCCGATCGACCGCCTCGTGGATCCAGCCGATGAGCTCGGCCTCATCGTCGGTCTGGCGCACGTCGATCTCGACCCCTTCGGGTGCGGATGCCGCGAGGTCGGCCTCGATGTCGGCGAGTGTCTCGCTGCCGTACACCTCGGGCTCGCGGGTGCCGAGCCGGCCGAGGTTCGGCCCGTTCAACACGAGGATCGTCGTCATGCTCGAAGCCTAGCCAGCCCGCTGGTCGAGGAGCGCGCGAAGCACGCGTCCCGAGACCGACCGGCCGGCCGCCCCGCACTCACGAGCCGATCTCCTGGTACGCGGCGAAGAGCAGGGACTGGTCGGGTGCGTGCATCACGGTGGGCTTCGCGAGGTCGTCAAGCACGATGAAGCGCAATTGCCCCGCCCGCGCCTTCTTGTCGCGCTGCATGGTTGCGAGGAGGGTGTTCCAGCGACCCACCGGGTAGGTCGTCGGCAGCCCCAACAGGTCGAGCACGCGCTTGTGCCGGTCGGCGACCTCGTCGGAGAGCCGCCCGGACAGCCGACCGAGCTCGGCGGCGAACGCCATGCCGACGGAGACCGCCGCGCCGTGCCGCCACTGGTAGCGCTCGGCGTGCTCGACCGCGTGGCCGAGCGTGTGTCCGTAGTTCAGGATCTCGCGGAGCCCCTGTTCGGTGAAGTCCTCGGAGACGACGTCGGCCTTCATCCGGATCGCGAGTTCGACCACTCGGCGGAACGCGGGCGTCGACGGGTCGGTCGCGATCTCGGGGTCGGCCTCGATGATGTCGAGGATCTCGGGGTAACGGATGAACCCGGCCTTCACGATCTCGGCGAAGCCCGCGAGGATCTCGTTGCGAGGCAGCGTGTCGAGGAGGCCGAGGTCGCAGAGCACCGCGGCCGGCGCGTGGAAGACTCCGACGAGGTTCTTGCCCTCGTTCGTGTTGATGCCGGTCTTGCCGCCGATCGCGGCATCGACCATGCCGAGCACCGTCGTCGGCACCTGCACGACCCGAACCCCACGGAGCCATGCCGCCGCCACGACCCCGGCGGGGTCGGTGACCGCGCCCCCGCCGAGGCCGACGATCGCGTCGCTGCGAGTGAAGTCGGCCTGCCCGAGGATCTGCCAGCAGAACGCCGCCACCTCGACGCGCTTGCCGGCCTCGGCGTCTGGAACCTCGGCGAGCAGCACGTCGAATCGGCCCTGCAGCTCCTCGCGTATCGCTGCTGCACGTGCGCCGAGCGTCGGGGGGTGCACGATGAGCCCCTTGCGCGGCGCCTGGCCGAGGGCGTCGCCGAGTTCGGCGCCCACGCCGCGACCGACGATGACGTCGTATCCCGCCTCGCCGCCCACGCGGATGCTCGAGCGGGCGTCGTCGGCTGGCCGGCCGTCGGTCATCGTGTTCCTCCGAACCGCTCGGTGATGTCCTCGACGATTCGCGCGACCGAGCGGCGCGACGTGTCGATGTCGTAGTCGGCGAGCGCCTCGTAGACGGGCGCTCGCTCCGCGAGGATCGCCGTCCAGGCGGCCATCCCGCCCGTCGCGAGCAGTGGCCGGGTGCCGCCCCTGAGCCGCGGTGCCACGGCTTCAGGCGAGACGCGCAACCACACCACGGGCAGGTCGGCGAGGTCGTCTCGCGTGTCGGGATGCAGCACGGCTCCGCCCCCGAGCGAGATCACCGCCTCTTCGCGCAGGGCGTCGGCCACCACGCCCCGCTCGAGTGTGCGGAACCCTGCTTCGCCTTCGCGCTCGAAGATCGCGTCGATCGGCCCGTGTCGTTCGACGATGCGCCCATCGGTGTCGATGAACGGCGCGCCGACGGATGCCGCGATCCGCTGCCCCACCCGCGATTTGCCCGAGCCCATCGCGCCGATGAGCACGAAGGGCAGCGGCAGGCGTGCCCGTTCAGACATGATCGGTGGCGCGACCCCCGGCGACCTCCGTACGCAGGGACTCGGGGATGGACGCGAGGTACGACTCGAGATTGCGGCGCGTCTCGGCCACCGCGTCACCGCCGAACTTCTCGAGCACCGCATTCGCGAGGGTGAGCGCGACCATCGCCTCGGCGACGACGCCGGCCGCGGGCACCGCGCAGACATCCGACCGCTGATGATGGGCGGGCGCCGCCTCGCCGGTCGCGACGTCGATCGTCGGCAGCGCGTGCGGCACGGTCGCAATGGGCTTCATGCCGGCCCGGACGCGGAGCACCGTGCCGGTCGACATGCCGCCCTCGGTGCCGCCCGCGCGGTCGCTCGCGCGGACGATGCGGCCGTCGGTGAGGTGCAGCTCGTCGTGGGCGGCCGACCCGCGCCGCGTGCTGGTGACGAAGCCGTCGCCCACCTCGACGCCCTTGATCGCCTGGATGCCCATGAGGGCGGCCGCCAGCTGCGCGTCGAGGCGGCGGTCCCAGTGCACGTACGAGCCGAGTCCGGGCGGAACCCCGTATGCGAGCACTTCCACGACCCCACCGAGGGTGTCGCCGTCTTTATGGGCGGCGTCGACCTCGGCCACCATGCGTGTCGATGTGTCGGGGTCGGCGCAGCGGAGCGGGTCTGCGTCGAGCCGGTCGACCTCGTCGGGCAGCGGCAGGGGACGATTCTCGGGCACGCGCACCGGACCGATCGCAATGGTGTGCGAGACGAGTCGGATACCGAGCTCGGCGAGGAAGGCGCGCGCGACCGCGCCGAGTGCCACCCGCGCCGCGGTCTCGCGAGCGCTGGCTCGTTCGAGCACCGGCCGCGCCTCGTCGAAGCCGTACTTCTGCATGCCGACGAGGTCGGCGTGCCCGGGCCGGGGACGCGTGAGCGGTGCGCCGCGCCCACGGCCCAGGCTCGCGGGATCGACGGGCTCGGGGCTCATGACCTCCTGCCACTTCGGCCACTCGGTGTTGCCGATCCGCAGCGCGATGGGGCTGCCGAGAGTCTCGCCATGTCGCACGCCGCCGGAGATCACCAGCTCGTCCTGTTCGAACTTCATCCGTGCGCCGCGCCCGTAGCCGAGCTTGCGGCGGGCGAGATCGGCGCGAATGGCGTCGAGCGAGACGGGGATACCGGCGGGAAGACCCTCGAGGATCGCGACGAGCTCAGGGCCGTGCGACTCTCCGGCAGTGAGCCAACGGAGCATTCCCCCATCCTTCCACAGGCGTGTCAGAGGGCTTCGCGCATGGCGGCGAGCACCGCCCGCTCGTTCGGCAGGGGTGCCTGGGGGTCGCCCGCCACGAAGATGCGCACCTGCAGCAATGCCTGGTGCAGCAGCATCCCGAGCCCGTCGACGACCGCGCCGCCGGCCTCGAGCCACTGCGCCGCGAGTGCGGTCGGCCACGGATCGTAGGCGACGTCGAACAGGAGCGCGCGCCGCATGAGATCGACGGATGCCGCGGTGCCGAGCTCCGCGCGACCCGGGACGGTGCTGGCGACGAGCTCGACGTCGTCGACGGACGCGAAGTCGCGCAGCGGCGCCACATCGACCTGCAGGCCCAGGCGGCCTCCGAGTTCGACGAGGGCGCCGGACGCCTCGGGTCGCCGCAGCAGCACGCGGACCTCGCGCGCTCCGAGCTCGGCCATCGCCGCGAGTGCGGATGCCGCGGTCGCTCCCCCGCCGATGAGCGCCCCGCGTCGCATACGGTCGAATCCGGCAACGCCGAGCGCGCGCACGATGCCGCCGACGTCGGTGTTGAAACCGCGGCGACGGCCGGCGTCGAAGAGCACGGTGTTCGCCGCGCCGGTGAGGTCCACGAGTTCCTCGACCTCGTCGAGGAGCGGGATGACCTCCTGCTTCAAGGGCATGGTGAGCGAGAGCCCGAGCCAGGATTCGTCGCGCGAGTCGATGAAGGCCGCGAGCCCCGACCCATCGACCTCTTCCGACGAGTACTGCCAGTCGAGTCCGAGCGCGCGGTATGCGGCGCGGTGCAGGGCAGGGCTCTTCGAGTGGGCGATCGGCGAGCCCAGCACCGCGAGGCGGCGGGGGTCACTGGCCATAGTCGGGGTGGTCCTCGAGCCATTGGTAGAACCGCTCAGCGGCCGCCTCGTGCTCTTCGAGCGTCGCACTGAACACCGTCTCGCCGGTCTCGGGATCGACCGTCACGAAGTACAGCCAGGGCCCGTCGGCGGGGTTGAGTGCTGCCGCGATCGCGTCCGCGCCCGGGTTGCCGATCGGACCCGGCGGCAGGCCCGGATGCACGTACGTGTTGTACAGGTTGCCGGCATCGGCGCGTTCCGCGTCGGTCGTGGTCACGACCGAGTTGTCGCCGGTGCCGTAGTGCACGGTCGAGTCGAACTGCAGCAGCATTCCCTGCTCGAGCCGGTTCTGGATCACTCGGGAGACCTTCGTGAAGTCCTGCGGCAGGCCCTCGCGTTCGATCAGCGAGGCGATGGTGGCCACGCGATACCGGTCCTCGGGCGGCACCCCCGCGGCGTCGAAGGCCGCCAGGCTCTCGCCGACCATGGTCTGCACGACCTCCTCGGCCGTGACGCCGGGATCGAACGTGTACGTCGCGGGGAACAGGAAGCCCTCGAGGCTGGTCGCCTCGGCGGGAAGGCCGAGGGCCTGCGGATCCGCCGCTGCCGCCTGCAACTCCTCGAGCGGGATCTGCAGCACGGCGGATGCCTCGGCGAGGGCCTCGCCGGCCCACGTGCCCTCGGTGATGAGCAGCGTGTTCTCGAGCTTGTTCGCGGGGTCGAGCAGCGCGTCGAGTGCAGCCTGGGCGCTCATCTGCTCGGCGAGCGTGTACGCACCCGGGTGGAACTCGGGTTCGGGAGCCTGGGCGAGCAGCAGGTCGTAGAAGGCGTCGTACGACGCCGTGACCCCCTCATCGACGAGGTTCTCGGCGATGTCCGAACCGGTGTCGCCCGTGTGGATCACGAAGATGACCTCGCCGGTGCCCGCGCCGGAGTAGTCGGCGGCCGGTGTGAACCGCTCGATGAGCGAATTGACGGGACCCTGCAGGAAGAAGAACGCACCCGCCGCGAGCGCGGCGACCACGACGAGGCCGATGAGGCACCCCAAGGCGCCCCGACCCCGTCGGCGTTCGGGCGCATCGTGGTCGTGGTCGTACGCCGCCGCGGCACGTCGGTCGGCCCGCGACGGCCTCGGGGTCTTGAAGACGTCCGGCTCGGGCTCCACCTCGACCTCGGGCTCCACCTCGACCTCGGGCTCCACCTCGACCTCGGGCTCGGCCACCGCCAACCGACGCTCCAGCTCACGGGCCTCGCGCCGGGTCATGGGCTGTTGCGATCCATCCCCTGCCGCGCCCCTCGCCCGGTTCAGGGGAACGTCGTCGCCCATTCGGGGTCGCGACGGGACGTCGCCGGCCAGCAGCGCGTTCCAGTCCTCGGACGAGCGATCTGAGGACGATCCGCCCGGATCAGGTGGAAGGTGGGTCACTGGGGGGAAGACCCTTCGTCGGTGGTGAGCAGGTGCCCGGGTTCGACGCCCGAGGCCCGCTCGGTGTCGATGGCGTGTTGCAGAATGATAACGGCTGCGACTTGGTCGACGATGGGACGCTGACTGCGACTCGACCTGCCCGAGGCTCGAAGCGCCTGCTGGGCGCTCACGGTCGACAGCCGCTCGTCGACGAGGCGCACGCGCGCGCCCGTGGCGGCGAGGCGTTCGGCGAAGTCGACGGCGTCGTCGGTCGACGCCGTCGAACCGCCCGAGAGCGAGAGCGGGTTGCCGACGACGAGTTCGATCGCGCCGAATTCCTCGGCGAGATCGAGCACACGACGCACGTCGTCGTCACCGTCGGCGTGGCGGGGCACGGTCTCGACGGGGACGGCGAGCACGGCCCCGGCGTCGCACCGGGCGACGCCGATGCGCGCTCGTCCGACGTCGATGCCGAGCCGAACTCCCGGTCGCATGATCGCTACCGGCCGAGTTCGCGTCGCACGGCGTCGAGTGCGGCGGGGATCGCCGTCACGTCGTTGCCGCCACCCTGCGCGAGGTCGGGCTTTCCGCCGCCGCCGCCGCCCAGCACCTGCGCCATCGTCTTCGCGAGTGCTCCAGCGTTCGCGCCCGCCTCGCGAGCGGCAGGCGAGGTCGCCACGATCGCGATGGGCTTGCCGCCCACCTCGGCCGTGAGGGCGACGACGGATGCCGCATCGGCGAGCCTTCCGCGCACGGCCAGTGCGAGCGAACGCGCCTCGTCGGCCGAGCCGAGCGTGCCGAGCGACTCCGCGACGAGCAGCACATCGCCCGTGCGCACGGCCTTCTCGGCGAGCGACGGGGCGCGGTCTGCGAGTGCCTTGGCTTCGTACGCCTGGATCTTCTTCTCGGCCGCCTTGAGGCTCGCGACCAGGTCGCCGACCCGGTCGACGAGCTGCTCGGGGCGAGTCTTGAGCGTCGAGGTCAGCTCGGACACGAGGGCGCGCTCGGCCGCGAACCGCCGGAACGCCTCGAGGCCGACGAGCGATTCGACGCGGCGGTTGGACGCGCCGACGGATGACTCCCCCACGATGTTGATCATGCCGATCTCCGCACTCGTCGAGACGTGCGTTCCGGCACAGAGTTCGCGCGACCAGGGCCCGCCGATGTCGACGACCCTCACCACGTCGCCGTACTTCTCGCCGAACAGGGCCATCGCACCGAGGGCCTTCGCCTCGTCGAGCGGCATCTCGCGGGCGACGACCTGCAGGTTGTCGCGGATGGCGCTGTTCGAGATCTCCTCGATCTCGCTGCGGGTCTCGGGTGAGAGGGCCGAGTTCCATCCGTAGTCGAGGCGGAGGTAGCCCGCCTTGTTGAACGAGCCCGACTGCTGGGCGTTGGGCCCGAGCACCTGTCGAAGCGCCGCGTGCACGATGTGCGTGCCCGAGTGCGCCTGCGTCGCCCCACGGCGGTATTCCTCGTCGACGAGCGTCGTCGCGGCCTCGCCGACGCCGATCTCGCCCGACACCACCTTCGCGGTGTGGCTGACGAGGCCCTTCACGGGCTTCTGCACGTCGAGCACCTCGAGCTCGAATCCGTCGCCGACGATCTTGCCCTGGTCGGGCGCCTGACCGCCCGACTCCGCATAGAGCGACGTCTCGGCGAGGATGACCTCGGTCGTCTGCCCGGTGGTCGCCACCGGGACGGATCGCCCGTCGACGAGCAGCCCGAGCACGGTCGACTGCGTCGCGAGGTCGGTGTATCCCGTGAAGATCGTCTCGCCCATCGCACGGAAGTCGCTGTAGACCGAGAGATCGGCGAGCACCTTCTTCTTCGACTTGGCGTCGGCCTTCGCGCGCGTGCGCTGGGCGGTCATGAGCTCGTCGAACGCCCCTCGATCGACGGCCAGCCCCGCCTCCTCCGCCATCTCGAGGGTGAGCTCGATCGGGAACCCGTAGGTGTCGTGCAGGAGGAACGCCGTGTCGCCCGCGAGCTCGGACCTACCCGCCTCCTTCGTCGCTGCGACGGCGACGTCGAGGATCGACGTGCCGGCGGAGAGCGTGCGCAGGAACGTCTCCTCCTCACCGATCGCGAGTTGCTCGATGTGCGGGTAGTCGTGCGCGACCTCGGGATACGCGGCCTTCATGGCGTCACGGGATGCCGCGAACAGCTCCCGGAACGTCGGCCCATCGACCCCCAGCAGTCGCATCGCCCGGATGGTCCGGCGCAGCAGGCGCCGCAGGATGTAGCCGCGGCCCTCGTTGGACGGGCTGACCCCGTCGCTCATGAGCATGAGCGACGAGCGGACGTGGTCGGCGATGACGCGCATCCGCACGTCGTCTTCGTGGTCTGCACCGTAGCGGCGCCCCGACAGCTGCGCCGCGCGGTCGAGCACCGGTCGCACCTGGTCGATCTCGTACATGTTGTCGACGCCCTGCTTGATGAAGGCGACGCGTTCGAGGCCCATGCCGGTGTCGATGTTCTTCCTCGGCAGCTCCTTCACGACGCGGAAGTCGGTCTTCGACCTCACGTCGTCGATGAGGTACTGCATGAACACCAGGTTCCAGATCTCGACGTACCGGTCGTCGTCGGTCGCCGGACCTCCGTCGGCACCGTACTCGGGCCCGCGGTCGAAGAAGATCTCGGAGCACGGGCCCGCCGGTCCGGGCTGGCCGGTGTGCCAGTAGTTGGTGTCCTTGCCGAGACCCTGGATGCGGTCGTCGGGGAAGCCGGTGACGCGCGACCAGATCTCGCGAGCCTCGTCGTCGTCCTCGTAGACGGTGACCCACAGGTCGTTCGGGTCGAAGCCGTATCCGCCCTCGGCCTCAGGCGTGGTGAGCAGTTCCCACGCGAGCGAGATCGCGCCCTCCTTGAAGTAGTCGCCGAACGAGAAGTTGCCGCACATCTGGAAGAACGTTCCGTGTCGGGGGGTCTTGCCGACCTCTTCGATGTCGTTCGTGCGGATGCACTTCTGCACGCTCGTCGCTCGCGGATAGGGCGCGGGGACGAGACCCGTCAGATACGGGACGAACGGGACCATGCCGGCCACCGTGAAGAGCAGCGTCGGATCGTCGGACACGAGCGAGGCTGAAGGCACCACCGTGTGACCGCGCGCGGCGAAGAAGTCCAGCCAGCGCTGGCGGATGTCTGCTGTCTGCATGATTCCGTTCTGTATTCGGCTGCCCGGTCGAGTCGGGCGGGTCTTGAAGGCGTCAGCGCTGGACGCCGGCGGCACCGACGTCGGCGCGGAGTTCGGCCTCGCGCTCGTGGTAGCCCTCGGCGACGGCCTTGCCGAACGCCCTCGCCTTCGCGTCGATCGAGGAGAAGAACTCCCTGCCCTGGTTGGTCTGATTGAGCTGGTGAGCGACGGCGAAGCCGGCTGCGATGCCCACGACGAACCACAGAATGCTCTTCACGAATCTGCTCCCTCTGACCGATCCCGCCGCGCGAGGACCGCCCGGCCGACGACATTCTTCAGTCTAGTGACGGCTGATGCCGCTGCAGACGGAACGGGGGCCGCGGAACCCCCGCGACCCCCGTTCGAGAACCGGCCGCGTCAGCGGGCGGCGTAGTACTCGACGACGAGCTGTACATCACAGGTGACGGGGACCTCGGCGCGCTTCGGACGGCGCACGAGCGTGGCCTGCAGCTTGTCGAGCTCGACCTCGAGGTACGCCGGCGTCTTGGGAAGCACGTCGACGTGGCCACCGGCGGCGGCGACCTGGAACGGCTCGGTGCCCTCGGAGCGCTGCTTGACGCCGATGAGCTGGCCCGGCTTCACCCGGAACGAGGGGCGGTCGACGATCTTGCCGTCGACGAGGATGTGGCGGTGCACCACGAACTGGCGAGCCTGCGTGATGGTGCGGGCGAAGCCCGCGCGGAGCACGAGGGCGTCGAGGCGCATCTCGAGCAGCTCGACGAGGTTCTCACCCGTCAGGCCCTCGGTACGCCGCGCCTCGTTGAACGCGATGCGAAGCTGCTTCTCACGGATGCCGTACTGGGCGCGCAGGCGCTGCTTCTCGCGAAGGCGCACCGCGTAGTCGGAGTCGGCCTTGCGCTTGGTGCGGCCGTGCTCGCCGGGTGCGTACGGACGCTTCTCCATGTACCGGGCCGCCTTCGGGGTGAGGGCGACGCCGAGCGCACGGGAGAGTCGGGTCTTGCTACGTGACTGGTTCGACACGAATGTCCTTTCGGAAGAATCTCAAGTGTGAATTCACGGCGCGCTCGCGCGCCGGAAGTCTGTGTCAGAGGGATTCACCAAGGGCGGACCGGCTACAGATCGCACCCATTCGCCGATGATCCCTTCGCAGCCGCGCTCGAGGATCTGGCTTCAGGCCGAGGGATATGCTATCACGCCGGTCTCTGGGGCCGCAGCGCGGCGCTCGCGTCCGACCGCCGTCAACGGCCGCCGCGCACGATGCGACGCAGCTTGGCCAGACGCGCCGACACCTCGCGCTCGTTGCCGTGCTCGGTGGGCTCGTAGTACACGGCACCGCGAAGCTCGTCGGGCAGGTACTCCTGGGCGACGACGCCGATCGGGTCGTCGTGCGGGTACGCGTATCCCTTGCCGTGCCCCAATCGCTTCGCGCCGGGATAGTGCGCGTCGCGCAGGTGCTTCGGCACGCGCCCGGCCCGGCCCTCGCGCACGTCGGCGATGGCGCGATCGATGCCGAGGTAGGCCGCGTTCGACTTCGGCGCCGTTGCGAGGTGCACGACCGCCTGCGCCAGGGGGATGCGGCCCTCGGGCATGCCGATGTACTGCACGGCGTCGGCGGCGGCGACGGCGACGCCGAGTGCTGCGGGATCGGCCATGCCGATGTCTTCGGAGGCGAGCACGATGATGCGGCGGGCGATGAATCTCGGATCTTCGCCCGCCTCGATCATGCGCGCCAGGGAGGGGAGGGCGGCGTCGACGTCGCTGCCGCGCCCGGGTTTGATGAAGGCGCTGATGACGTCGTAGTGCTCGTCGCCGTTGCGGTCGTACCGGAGGAGCGCACGGTCGACCGCGCGTGCCACGATCTCGGGTGTGATGACGGGCGTCGGGCGCTCCGCGGCATCCGAGTCACCGGCATCATCGGCTCGCTCGTCGGCCTGGTGTGCTACTTCGCGCTCGTCGTCGCTCTGCTCGTCGGGCGCCTGGCCGGCAGCGACGGATGCCGCCTCGAGTGCGGTCAGTGCGCGCCGGGCGTCGCCCGACGCGAGCCGGATGATCGCGGCCCGGGCCTCGGGCTCGAGCCTGACCGCATCGGCGAGTCCACGCGGATCGGACACCGCGCGGTCGACGAGGAGGCCGAGATCGTCGTCGGTCAGCAGTTCGAGGGCCAACAGGAGCGAACGCGAGAGCAACGGCGAGATCACCGAGAACGACGGATTCTCTGTCGTCGCCGCGACCAGGATGACCCAGCCGTTCTCGACGCCGGGAAGGAGGGCGTCTTGCTGCGCCTTCGTGAATCGATGGATCTCGTCGAGGAAGAGCACGGTGGACACGCCGTAGAGGTCGCGACTCGCGCGGGCCTCCTCCATCACCTGACGCACGTCGCGCACGCCGGCCGTGACCGCCGAGAGCTCGACGAACTTGCGGCCCGAGGATCGGGCGATGGCCTGGGCGAGGGTCGTCTTGCCCGTGCCGGGCGGGCCCCAGAGGATGACGGATACCGACCCCGATTCGCCGGTGCGGTCGCTCGCAAGCGCAACCAGCGGCGAGCCGGGTGTGAGGAGGTGTCGCTGGCCGGCGACCTCGTCGAGGCTGGTCGGGCGCATGCGCACAGCCAGCGGCGTCGCGCCGGAGCGCAGCCCCGGGCTGGAGTCCACCATGCGATCCAGCGTAGCCGCGGCATCCGACACGACCGCCCGGTGCCGGAAGTGGCCGTGACCGCCATCGCCGCGATTGGTGCCGAAGCCGCGGCCTTGCGTAGAGTCGGCTCGCAGGAATCCCGAGAAGGAGCACGCGTGGCCACGAACGACCGTCAGGCGCGAGAGGAGCGCGCACGCCTGCGCACCTATCAGGCACGCCAGGAGGTGCACCTTCGCAAGCGGCGTCGTCGCATCCGCGACAACGTGATCGCCGGCATCGCGCTCGTGGTGATCCTCACGCTCGCGACCGCCGCACAGCTGGTGTACTTCAATGGCGGGCCCGGTTCTCCCGAGGCGGCGCCCGAGGCGACGGCCACGCCCACACCGGGTCCGACGCCGCCGCCGGGCGAGAACGAGGGCGACGTGCCTCCGGCCGACCTCGCCGAGGGCCGAACCTGGACCGGCACGATGACGCTGAACGAGATCCCCGTCGCCTTCGAACTCGACGGTGCCGCGGCGCCGCAGGCGGTGGCCAGCGAGATCAGCCTCATCCAATCGGGCTTCTACACCGGCACGACGTGCCATCGGCTGACCCGGGACAGCATCTGGGTGCTGCAGTGCGGCGACCCCGCCGGCGACGGCACCGGCGGCCCGGGATACAGCTATGGACCCGTCGAGAACGCACCCGCCGACAACGTGTACCCCGCCGGCACCATCGCGATGGCCCGCCAGCAGCAGGACGCGTACAGCCAGGGCAGCCAGTTCTTCATCGTCTACGAGGACACCACTCTTCCGACCGACGAGGCCGGCGGGTACACCGTCATCGGCCGGGTCACGAGTGGCCTCGACGAGCTCAAGGCCGGAATCACCGATGCGGGTACGGCTGACGGCAGCACCGACGGGGCGCCCGCGGTGCCCGTGACCATCACGGCGGTCACGATCCAGTGACGATCTGCGCCGCGAGGGCGGTGCAATAGGCTTGATCCGTTCCACCCGCCCATGGGCGGTTTCGAGACCACGACGAGGGTGAGCCGTGACCGATTCAGAGCAGCAACCGTGGGGCCGCGTCGACGAGACGGGCACCGTCTTCGTGCGCACCGCCGACGGTGAGCGGGAGGTCGGCCAGTACCCCGATGCGACGCCCGAAGAGGCGCTCGCCTACTTCGAGCGCAAGTACGCCGACCTCGCCGGCCAGGTGAGCCTGCTCGAGCAGCGGGTGCGCCGCGGTGCGCCGGCGGCGGATGTCGCGAAGGCGGTCGCCACACTTCGGGACTCCGTCGCGAACGCGCACGCGGTCGGCGACCTCGACGCCCTCGCGCGACGACTCGAGGCGCTGTCGGGCACCACGAAGGAGCTCACGGAACAGCAGCAGGCGGAGGCCAGGGCCGCGTTGGCGGAGGCCATCGCCGAGCGCACTCGAATCGTGGAACAGGCAGAGGCCCTCGCTGCTCAAGACCCTGCGAAGACGCAGTGGAAGCAGGCGACGGCCGAGCTCGACGCGCTCTTCGCGAGCTGGCAGCAGCACCAGCAGAACGGTCCCCGGCTGCCCAAGAACGAGGCGAACGAGCTGTGGAAGCGGTTCCGCACCGCTCGATCCACCATCGAGCAGCACCGCAAGGCGTTCTTCGCCGAGCTCGACGCGACGCATCGCGACGTCCGTGCCCGCAAGCAGGCGCTCATCGAGCGCGCCGAGGCACTCGCCCCACGGGGCGCCGAGGCCGTCGGCGAGTACCGCAACCTGCTCGACGAGTGGAAGCAGGCCGGGCGCGCCGGCAAGAAGCTCGACGACGCGCTGTGGGCGAAGTTCAAGGCCGCCGGAGATGTGCTGTTCCAGGCGAAGGCCGAGGCCGATGCCAAAGAGGACGAGGCGTACCGCGCCAACCTCACCGAGAAGCTGGCGCTTCTCGAGCAAGCGGAGAAGCTCACCTCCGAGACCGATCCCAAGCAGGCACGCGCCGCCCTGAACCGCATCCAGCGCAGCTGGGACGACATCGGCAAGGTTCCGCGCGACCAGGTCCGAGCCGTCGAAGAGCGTCTCCGCAAGGTCGAGACGCACGTCCGCTCACTCGAAGACGAGCACTGGCAGCGCGAAGACCCGGAGAAGAAGGCGCGCTCCGAGGGCATGGTCGGCCAGCTGCAGGACGCCATCGCGAAGCTCGAGGCCGAGCTCGCGGCCGCCGAGGCCGGAGGCGACGCGCGGGCCGCGGCATCCGCCCGCGAGGCGCTCGATGCCCGCCGCGCGTGGCTCAAGGCCGTCGACGGCTGAGCAGCACCGACCCGTCCCACGCAGCGGGTGGATCCCCGGGCTTATCCACAGGCCCGGCCGAAGGCGGTCGAGGCGGTGACGGATGCCGCAGCATTGCGTCATGGCCCGCCTCCGATCCGTGCTCGACACCGACGACCTTCCCATCGCAGAGCTCTGTGCCGCGCGCCTCGACGGCGAGGTCGTGGCGATCGACCATGGATGGGTCCCCGTCGACGAACCCGACCACGCGGCGTCGAGGGCCGCGCTCGTCGCGCTCCAGGTGCCGCGGTCGCTCATCATCGAGCGGCTGTCGGCGGCATGGGTGCACGGGGCGATCGCATCGCCCCCCGTCGTCGCGCAGTTCTGCGTCCCGTACAGCGCTCGCATCGCCGTGCTGAATCACCGCCGGGTCAGCGTGCGCGAGGTGCGCATCGACGCCCGCGACATCGTCGAGGTCGGCGACCAGCCGTGCACCACCATCGACCGCACCGCGTTCGACGTGCTGCGGGATCACACGCTCGACGACCGGGTCGCCTGTGACGTGGTGGCTGCCCTGCATCACGTGCGGCCCGAGATCATCAACCTGGTTGAGCACCGGCTCGACGGTGCGGTGCGCATGCCGCACCGTTCGCTCGCCGTTTCACGCCTGCGCCGTACCGAGGCCGCACTGCGATCAGCCGGTCGGGCGGGGGCATCGCGGCTCGGCGATCATCCGCCGTCGCTCACGCGGTAGACGTCGTAGACGGCGTCGATCCGCCGAACCGCGTTCAGCACCCGGTCGAGGTGCGTCGTGTCGCCCATCTCGAACACGAACCGACTGATCGCCAGGCGGTCGGCTGACGTCGAGACGTTCGCCGACAGGATGTTCACGTGGTGCTCCGAGAGCACACGCGTGACGTCGGAGAGCAGGCCGGCGCGGTCGAGCGCCTCGATCTGGATCTGCACCAGGAACACGCTCTTCGAGCTCGGCGCCCATTCCACGTCGATCATCCGCTCGGGCTCGCGCATCAACGACTGCACGTTGTGGCAGGTCGCCTGGTGTACCGAGACCCCGGCGCCGCGGGTGATGAACCCGACGATCTCGTCGCCGGGCACGGGCGTGCAGCACCGTGCCAGCTTCACAAGGATGTCGGGCGCTCCGCGCACGAGCACCCCCGAGTCGGAATTGCGCGGGAGCGGCCGCGAACGCACCGGGATGGGCAGGTCGGGCTCGTCGCCCTCGTCGACGTCGCGGACGAGCGCGACCACCTTCTCGAGCACCGACTGGGTGGAGACGTGCCCTTCGCCGACCGCCGCGTACAGCGCCGACACGTCGTCGTAGCGCAGCTGAGCGGCGACCTCTGCGAAGGACTCCTGGCTCATGAGCTTCTGCAGCGGCAGGTTCTGCTTGCGCATGGCACGCGCGATGGAATCGCGACCCTGCTCGATCGCCTCGTCTCGTCGCTCCTTGGTGAACCACTGGCGGATCTTGTTGCGGGCCCGGGGGCTCTTCACGAACGTGAGCCAGTCCTGGCTCGGTCCGGAGTCGGGGTTCTTGGAGGTGAACACCTCGACGACGTCACCGCTCGTGAGTTCGCTCTCGAGGGGGACCAGGCGGCCGTTCACCTTCGCGCCCATGGTGCGATGGCCGACCTCCGTGTGCACCGCGTACGCGAAGTCGATCGGCGTCGCCCCGGCGGGCAGGCCGATGACCCGCCCCTTCGGTGTGAAGACGTAGACCTCCTTGGCGCCGATCTCGAACCGCAGCGAGTCCAGGAATTCGCCCGGATCGGCCGTCTCGGCCTGCCAGTCGGAGATGTGCGCGAGCCACGCCATGTCGGTCTCGCTCGCGGTCGATCGATCGGTGGAACGGCCGGTCGCCATCCGCTCCTTGTACTTCCAGTGCGCGGCGACACCGTACTCGGCCCGCTGGTGCATGTCGTGGGTGCGGATCTGGATCTCGACGGCGCGACCCTTCGGCCCGAGCACCGTCGTGTGCAGCGACTGGTACAGGTTGAACTTCGGGGTCGCGATGTAGTCCTTGAAGCGACCCGGCAACGGAGTCCACCGCGCGTGGATGGCGCCGAGCACGGCATAGCAGTCGCGAACCGAGTTGACGAGGACGCGGATGCCGACGAGGTCGTAGATCTCGTCGAAGTCGCGCCCGCGCACGATCATCTTCTGGTAGATCGAGTAGTACTGCTTGGGGCGGCCGACCACCTTGCCGCGGATCTTGGCGTTCTTCAGGTCTTCGCTCACGAGGTCGATGACCGTCTGCACGAACTCCTCGCGCTGCGGGGTGCGTTGCTTCACGAGACTCTCGATCTCGGCGTAGAGCTTCGGGTACAGCACCGCGAAGGAGAGATCCTCGAGCTCCCACTTGATGGCCTGGATGCCGAGGCGATGTGCCAGCGGCGCGTAGATCTCGAGCGTCTCGGTCGCCTTGCGAGACGCCGATTCGGCCGGCACGAAGCCCCACGTGCGCGCGTTGTGGAGCCGGTCGGCGAGCTTGATGATGAGCACTCGGATGTCTTTCGACATCGCGACGATCATCTTGCGCACGGTCTCGGCCTGCGTGGAGTCGCCGTACTTCACCTTGTCGAGCTTGGTGACACCGTCGACGAGCATCGCGATCTCGTCGCCGAAGTCGGCGCGCACCTGATCCAGCGTGTACGCGGTGTCTTCGACGGTGTCGTGCAGGAGTGCCGCGGCGACCGTCTTCGACCCGATACCGAGGTCGGCGAGGATCTGCGCAACGGCGACCGGGTGGGTGATGTACGGCTCACCGCTCTTGCGCTTCTGGCCCTCGTGCGCGCGTTCGGCGACCGTGTAGGCCCGCTCGATGAGGCTCAGGTCGGCCTTGGGGTGGTGCATCCGCACCGTGCGCATGAGCGTGTCGACCGCGCCCGACGGCTGCGCCTTCGAGAAGATCCGGGGTACGAGGCGGCGCAGCGAAGCGGTCGAGTTGATTCCCGCCTCGGTCATACGCGCACCTCCAGAACTCAATTATCGCTGCTCTGGACGGGGCACCGTGCCGCATTCGCCACGGGCGATCGTCACGCCGTGGGAACCGCCTCGACGGAGGCCGATCCGGTACCGGCACGCTCGCGCTCCTTCAGCACCTTCTGGTCGTGCTTGCGGATCGCCGGCTCCCCCTCGCGGAGCTGCGAGTACAACGGCGCCGCGAGGAACACGGTCGACCAGGTGCCGACGATGATGCCGATCAGCAGGGCGAGCGAGATGTCTCGCAGCGTGTCGGCCCCGAGCACGCCCGCGCCGATGAAGAGGATCGCGGCGACCGGGAGCGCGGCCACCACGCTCGTGTTGATCGAGCGCACGAGCGTCTGGTTCACGGCGAGGTTCACCGATTCCGCGAAAGTGCGTCGCGATTCATGACTCTCCTCGGCGGTGTTCTCCCGGATCTTGTCGAACACCACCACGGTGTCGTAGAGCGAGTACGCGAGGATGGTGAGGATTCCGATGGTCGCTGCGGGGCTGACCTCGAAGCCGACGGCCGCGTACACGCCGACCGTGACGATGAGGTCCGCGATGAGGGCGAGGATGGCCGCCAACGACATCTTCCATGTCCGGAAGTAGAGCGCCATGATGATGCCCGCCAGCAGGAGGAACGCGACGAGCCCCACGAGCGCCTGGCGCGTGACATCCGCACCCCAGCTCGGTCCGATGAATGACGAGGTGACCTCGCTCTCGGGCACGTCGTACGCCTCGGCGAGCGCGGAGGTGACGGCGCGCGAGTCCGCCTGCTCGAGCTGGTCGGTCTGCACACGCACACCGTCACCGCCGATGATGGTGACGTGAGCGGTGGCGTCGGGGACGACGGAGCTGACGGCATCGATGGCCGGCTGCGGCTCGGCGTTCTCGACGCCGAGGATCTGGAACTGCGAACCGCCCCGGAACTCGATGCTGAAGTTGATTCCACGGAAGACCGGGATGAGCACCGACAGCAGGAGCAGCACCGCGATGGCCGCGTACCACTTCCTGCGGCCACCGACGAAGTTGAACGAGCGCTTGCCCGTATAGAGGTCGTTGCCGAATGTCGTGAGCCGGTTGGCCATCAGGACTCCTTGCCTTCGCTCGTCCGGCCGCCGACGCCCGCAGTGGCCTTGCGCTCCGCGATGGTCTGACGCTTCTGCGCCTCCTTCGAGCTGGAGGCGACCTTGCTGGCCGGCACCGCGACGGGCTTGCGGAACTCAGCACGCCCACGGTAGACGGCACCGAGCGCATTGGGATCGAGACCCGACCACGGGTTGCCGCTCGAGAAGAACCTGGTCTGCGCGAGCAGCTGGAGCATGGGGTGCGTGAACAGGATCACGATGACCACGTCGATGATCGTGGTGAGTCCGAGGGTGTAGGCGAAGCCCTTCACGCTGCCCACGGCGAGGATGAACAGCACGATCGCCGCGAGCAGGTTGGTGGCCTTCGACGCGAGCACCGTGCGGAACGCCCGCTTCCATCCGGCCTCGACCGCGCCGACGAGGGGGCGGCCGTCGCGGAGCTCGTCACGGACGCGTTCGAAGTAGATGATGAACGAGTCGGCGGTGAATCCGATCGCGACGATGAGGCCCGCGATGCCGGCCAACGACAGGCGGTAGCCCTCGCGCCACGAGAGGATCGTGATGACGAGGTAGGTGATCACTCCCGCGATCACCAGCGAGGCGATCGTGACGGACGCCAGCGCGCGGTACTGGAAGATCGTGTAGCCCACGACGAGCAGCAGGCCGATGAGGCCGGCGATGAGGCCCGACTGCAACTGCGACGTGCCGAGGGTCGCGGAGATCGTGTCGGAGGACTGCACCGTGAAGCTGATCGGGAGCGCTCCGAACTTCAACTGGTCGGCCAGCGTCTTCGAGGACTCCTGCGTGAAGCTGCCGGTGATCTGCGGGCGTCCGTCGGTGATCGCCCCGTTCATCTGGGGTGCGGTGAGCACCGCACCGTCGAGGACGAACGCGAACTGGTCGCGAGGCGACGCTCCCTGGCCCTGCAGGCCGTACAGGCGCGTGCTCACCTTGGCGAAGTCTTCGGTGCCCTTGTCGTCGAACTGGATGTTCACCGCCCACTGACCGGTGTTCGCCCCGGTCTGGGTCGTCACCATTCCGTTGGTCGCGTCGACGATGTTGGCTCCGCTCGCCTCGACCGGGCCGAGCAGGTACTTCGCCATGCGGTCGATGTCGCAGGTGACGAGGGGCTCGTCGGCAGGCGCCACGTTCGTCTCGGCCTCGTCGAGCGCCGAGCAGTCGAAATTGTCGAACTCGTTCTGCAGCGCCGGCGTGACCCAGGCCAGGTCGCTGCCGTCGGTCGGCTCGGCCGTCGGCTCGGTCTCGAGCTCCTCGGCGGGCGCGGTCGGCTCGGGGCTCGCGCTGGGGTCGATCGCCTGGTTCGTCGCGGCACTGGCGAGGAGCACCGCGCGCAGCTCGAGCTTCGCGGATGATTCGATGCGGTCACGCGTCTGGTCGTCGAGCTCGCCGGGGATGCGGACGACGACGTTCGACCCCTCGGTGTTGATCTCGGACTCGGCGACGCCCGAGGCGTCGACACGCTGACGGATGATCGAGACCGCCTGATCGAGCTGCTCCTGCGAGACGGACTCGCCCGTCTCGACCTTCGGGGCGAGGATGATCTGCGTGCCGCCCTCGAGGTCGAGGGCCAGTTTCGGCGTCCAGGAGCCGCCGCCCCAGATCACTCCTGCGGCGTTGATGGCGAAGAGCGCCGCGATGATGACGCCGAGCCAGGTGAGTGATCGCCATGCCTTGCGCACTGGAGTCGGTCGGGACGACCGCTTGGATGGTGCAGCCACGTGTTCTGCTTTCTCTGCTGGAGCCCGCGCGACGTCGCGCGGGCCGAGCCTCGACGGTCGTGGGCTCAGTCGTCCGACTTCTTGGTGTCGGGCGTCTCGTCGGTGGGTGCGTCGTCGACGCGCTCGCCGAACTCGGGCTCGACGCCGGTGTCGGCCGACCCGACCTCGGTCACCGCCGGGACGGCGCTCGGCTCGACGACGCGGGCCACGGTCTGGCGGTGCACCGTCAGCACCGTGCCGGGAGACGTCTCGAGGAGGACCTGGTTCTCGTCGTCGTCGATCGAGAGGATGGTTCCGAAGACACCGAAGTTGGTCATGACCTTGGCGCCCGGCTGGACCTTCGCCTGCAGTTCACGAGCCTCTGCCTGCCGCTTGCGGGAGTTGCGGAACATGAAGAAGATCAGCACCGCCAGGACGGCGAGCATGATGATAGTGAACGGATCGAACGTCATGAGGGGGGTGAACCTTCCGGTGTGCGGGGAACCGCACGAAATCGACGGCGGCGAGGACGAAGCCTCATTGGATTATAGGTCATCGATCGGAAGGGTCGCTGCGCCCCGTGGAGCACCCTCGGACAACCCGAAATGCCGCCACGCTGAGGGGGTCGCCACGCGCCCGCGGGGGGTGCGCGTGAGCAGTCCGATGCGCACAAGGAAGGGCTCCACGACCGCCTCGATCGTCTCGGCCTCCTCACCGACCGACACGGCCAGGGTGTTGAGCCCGACGGGTCCGCCGCCGAAACGGGTGAGGATCGTCTGCATGACGGCACGGTCGAGTCGGTCGAGGCCGAGCGCGTCGACGTCGTAGAGGTCGAGCGCGGCCTTGACGGCATCGACGCTCGCTCCTCCGCCGTGGACGAGCGCGTAGTCGCGGACGCGCCGGAGCAGTCGATTCGCGATGCGCGGCGTGCCACGGCAGCGCCCCGCGATCTCGGCGATGGCCGGGCGGTCGATCTCGAGGCCCAGCATCGACGCGGCGCGGGCCAGGACCTGCTCGAGCTCGGCCTCGTCGTAGAACTCGAGATGGGCGGTGAACCCGAACCGATCACGCAGCGGATTCGGCAGCAGGCCTGCGCGGGTCGTCGCACCGACGAGGGTGAAGGGGGCCAGGTCGAGCGGCACTGACGTGGCGCCCGCACCCTTGCCCACCATGATGTCGATTCTGAAGTCCTCCATGGCGAGGTACAGCATCTCTTCGGCCGACCGCGCCATGCGATGGATCTCGTCGATGAAGAGCACCTCCCCCGGAACCAGCGAGCTGAGGACCGCGGCGAGGTCGCCGGCGTGCTGGATGGCGGGGCCGCTCGACATGCGAAGGGGGCGACCGCCCTCGTGCGCGACGATCATCGCGAGGGTCGTCTTGCCGAGCCCGGGCGGGCCCGCAAGCAGGATGTGGTCGGGCGTGCGCTGCTGCAGCGTCGCGGCCGTCAACAGGAGTTGCAGCTGCCCCCGTACACGGGTCTGCCCCACGAACTCGGCGAGAGTGCGAGGTCGGAGTGCGCCCTCGAATGCCAGCTCGGCCTCGGACGCGAGCGCCGGATCGGTGAGGTCGAGGTTCGGGTCGTCGACGCCGCTCACCGTACCCTCCCGGCCTGTTGCGCCGGCCCGAGTCGGGAGAGCGTGAGCCTGAGCACCGTGGGCACGGATGCCGCCTCGCTCTCAGTCGCGCCGGCCATGGTCTCTTCGAGGGCCTCAGCGGCCACACGCTCGGTCCAGCCCAGTCCGGTGAGGGCGGCCAGGACGCTCTCGGCGACGCCGCCCGTCGCCACCGCGGCGCCGGTCGCGGGAGGGGTCGACGCCGCGACGAGCTTGCCCGCGAGCGATACGGTGATGAGCTTCGCCGTCTTCGGGCCGATGCCGCTCACCTTGCGGAACACCGCGTCGTCGTCGGCCTGGACGGCCGCCGCGACCTGCTCTGGCGACAGTGCCGAGAGCACGCCGAGAGCGGACTTGGGCCCGACCCCGGTGACACCGATCAGCAGTTCGAACACGTCGAGTTCGGAGCGGGTGGCGAATCCGAAGAGGGTCAATGCGTCTTCGCGGACGATGAGGCTGGTGTGCACCGAGAGCTCGTCGCCCTCGCGGCTCGCCAGCGCGAGCGCCGGCGTGGTGTTCACCTGGAAGCCGACGCCGCCGACCTCGATGACGACCGAGCTGCCGGCCGCTGCGAGCACGCGGCCACGGAGAGAGGAGATCACTCCTTCACCCTACGGGCGGCCCCCGACGCGGCAGCGGAGCGCTCCGCGGCGAGCCATGCACGCTGAGCCGGCGTGAGCGCCGACCCGTCTGCCGACTGGTCGTCTGCGCCGAGCCGTGCCGCACCGGGCGCGCCTCCGCTGCGCCACGCGTGGCAGATGGCGAGAGCGAGCGCGTCCGCGGCATCCGCCGGCTTGGGCACCGCCTCGAGGCCGAGGATCCGGGCCACCATCGCCCCGACCTGCGCTTTGTCGGCTCGCCCGTACCCGGTGATCGCGGCCTTCACCTCGCTCGGGGTGTGCAGAGCCACGGGCAGCACGCGGCGCGCCGCGATCAGCATGGCGACCCCCGAGATCTGGGCCGTGCCCATGATGGTCGACACGTCGCTTCGCGCGAACACGCGCTCGAGGGCGACCGCGTGCGGCCGATGCTCGTCGATGATCGCCTCGAGACCTTCGGCGATCCGCACGAGCCGAGCAGGGGTGTCGAGGGCGGCCGACGACCGCAGCACCACGACGTCGACCAGCCGCGCGGAGCGGTCGGGCTCGACGTCGACCACGCCGACGCCGCACCGCGTCAGACCCGGGTCGATGCCGAGCACGCGCACGGCGATCGGCTACTCCTCGGCTTCGAGCTCGGCCTGCGCCTCGGGGCTCAAGTCGAAGTTGCTGTAGATGTTCTGCACGTCGTCGCTGTCTTCGAGCGCGTCGATGAGCTTGAACACCCGTCGGGCGGTCTCGGCGTCGATCTCGACCTTGAGGTTCGGCACGAACGCCGCATCTGCCGAGTCGTAGTCGATGCCCGCCTCCTGCAGTGCCGTGCGCGCCGCGACCATGTCGGATGCCTCGGTGATGACCTCCAAGGTGTCGCCCTCGTTGGTGACCTCCTCAGCGCCGGCATCGAGCACCGCGGCGAGCACATCGTCTTCGCTCGTGCCCTCGGCGGGAACGACGATGACGCCCTTTCGGGCGAAGTTGTACGCGACACTGCCGGGGTCGGCCATGGTGCCACCGTTGCGGGTCATGAGCGTGCGCACCTCGGCGGCGGCGCGGTTCTTGTTGTCGGTGAGGCACTCGATGAGGAGGGCCACCCCGCTCGGCCCGTATCCCTCGTACATGATCGTCGTGTAGTCGACCGATTCACCCGTGAGACCTGCCCCGCGCTTGATCGCGCGATCGATGTTGTCGTTCGGGACGGAGGTCTTCTTCGCCTTCTGCACGGCGTCGACGAGCGTGGGGTTGCCCGAGAGATCGGCGCCGCCGATCTTCGCGGCGACCTCGATGTTCTTGATCAGCTTGGCGAACGACTTGGCCCGGCGAGCGTCGATGACCGCCTTCTTGTGCTTGGTCGTGGCCCACTTGGAATGCCCTGACATGCGTCTCCTGGATAGCGTCTCGGCGGGTCGGCCCGCCGACAGACCATTCTAAGGCAGCGGCCTTCGGGCCATGGGATCGACGAGCGGATGCCTCGAAGCGGCGCTCCTCACAGGAGCTTCTGCAGCGTGCGGAGGTTTCGATTCGTGGTCACGGGCTTGTACTTCGCCTTCGCGAGGAGCTTCGCGAAGGGGGTGTCGACCGTGGTGCCCTTGACCGGGTTCCAGTACACGACCCCGTTGCCGCGCTGGATCGGATCGACCTCGACGTCGGTCTCCCCGGCGGACTCCAGCAGCTCATCGAGCGCGGCCGGCTCGGACGCGAACACGACCCATGGCTGGCGCGACGCGTCGGCGGCATCGAAGGGGAAGGCGTCGATGACCCGCTCGAGCTCGTCGCGCGTGACGAGCACGATCCACGCCTCGTAGCCGAAGCGCTCGCCCAGCGATCGCTCGATGTCGCGCTTCAGCCCGGCGGCATCCGTTCGGTCGCTGTCGAAGACGACGTTGCCGCTCGCGAGCACGGTGCGCACGTCATCGAACCCGAGGGATTCGAAGAGGTCTCGAAGGTCGGCCGACCTGATCGTGATGCCGCCGACGTTCACGCCGCGCAGCAGGGCGATGTACCTGGTCACGACCCCGACGTTACTCGTGAGGCGGATCGGCGCACCCCGCTCGTTCCCGGTGCCGCCATCGACCGCCACCGCACCTCAGGCCGTGGCGGCGACGGCAATGGGTGTCGCCTGCGGGCGGAGCCGTCGGATGGCGCGCTCGTACTGGCGTCGCCCGGCGAGCCGGTACGCCACGCGGATCGGCGCGGGCAGCTCCTTCTCGAACCAAGCATCCCGCTCGGACTGCGGGATGCTCTCCATCATGAGCCCCAGGAGGACGAAGATCGGCAGCGGCGGCTTGTGACGCTTGGCGTGCTTGTGGATGTCGTCCCACTCCGCGTCGGAGAGGATCGCATCGAGCACGGGGAACGCGTCGCGCTCCTCATCGGCGAGGTGCTCGACGAGCAGGCGGTCGACTTCGTCGAGCTCGGCCGCGAGACGTTCGGCGGTCGCGGCATCCGCTTCGCCCGCCCAACTGGTGGCGGGCTCATCCGCGAGGTCGAGCCGGTCGGACACCGCTCCGTGCTGGCGCCGCATCAGTGCGACATGGAGCCCGCAGGCGGGCGCGCGCTCGGTCATGCGGTCCCAGAAGTAGTCGTCCTCGGTGCGGTGGTGCACGTGGAGCAGGGCGATGATGCCGTGCAGGTGCTTCGCGACGTGCCCCGCGCGAGCGACGTCGCCGGGAGCCACGTCGCGCACGAGTGCGGGGGCCTCGGCGAACAGTCGCCGGAAGAGCCGGTGGATGACGACGACCTCGTCGCTGCGGCAGGTCGTGGCGGGTGCGGTGGCGGGTTCAGGCGCACCGGTGCTGGGAAGTCGAGTGGTCATGGCAGGCAAGCCAAGCGGATGCCGCACGCTGCCGGACCCGGGACCTCCCTCCGATCGCCCCCGGGAAGCCCCTGACCGCTGGATCCCCCACCGAATCCACCACGGGATGGCGCGGAAGTCACCCGATCACGGGATGGGTGGAACCGGGCGTCCGTCGTACAGTTCGTCCATCGCCCGCTCGTATCGTCGCTTTAGGAGGAGGGCGTAGAGCAACCGGATCGGGGCCGGCAGATTGTGCTTGATCCATTCCGGGCGCTCGTCGAGCGGCACGGTCGCGAGCATGAGGCCGAGCTGGATGGCCATCACGTCCCTCGGCATGTCCCCCTTCGACTGCTGGATGCCGGTGCGCGCATGCTCACCCATCTCGTCCCACTCGGACTGGGTCAGTACCGCACCGGCAACCGGTACGATCTCCTCCTCTTCGCGTCCGAGGTGCACGATGAGCGTGTCCCGGATGCGTTCGACGCCCGTGGCGAGCAGGTCGCGGCTCGCCGCATCCGCATTCGCCCGCCAGGGTTCGACGAGTGGCTCGACCTTCGCGAGCTCCGCGGCCACCTCGGCGTGCTGGGCCTTCATGAGCTCGACGTGCGGAACGCATCCCGGCGATCGATCGACCAGTCGGTCCCAGAGCACCAGGTCCTCGGTCTCGTGATGGAGGTGGAGACCGTAGAAGTCCATCGATGCGTAATCGGCGACGATGGCTGCGCGACTGACGTCGCCGTCGTCGACGCTTCGGATGAGCCCTGGGAGCTCACGATAGAGCCACCTGAAGATCCGGTGCACCTGGATGAGGTCGCTCGTATCGCAGCCGAGCGCCTCCCCATCCGGTCGAGGTTCCGATGAACTCGGCAGCTTCGTGACCACGCTGCACCTCGCTCCTGCACCGCCAAGGCCCATCCGCTGCGACTGGTGCGGCGCGCCCCCACGCAGCAGTACAGCCGGAGCCTAGACGTCGGCGACCGTGGCCGCACCCGTTCACGTACCCCGTAAACGGGTGGCAAGATCTCGTACGGAACCCGACGTCGACAGGTGCGCGGTGCTACTCGACGGCGGCGACGACCCGTGCGCGCACCTTACCGAGGAAGTACTCGTGGAAGCGCACGTCGCCCTGGATCTCGGGGTGGAAGCTCGTGCCGAGGAGGTTGCCCTGCTCGACCGCCACGACGCGCCCGTCGGCCAGGGAGGCGAGCGGCGTCGCATTCTCTCCCACCGACTCGACCACCGGCCCGCGGATGAACACCGCGTGCACCGGCTGGTCGCCGAGCGCGGGAACCTGGAGATCGGTCTCGAACGACTGGTTCTGCGACCCGAAGGCGTTGCGGCGTACGACGACATCGAGCCCGCCGAGGTTCTGCTGTCCCTCGATCGTGTCGAGCAGCGTGTCGGCGATCATGATGAGGCCGGCGCACGTGCCGTACACCGGCATTCCCGCGGCGATGCGCTGCTTGAGGGGCTCGGCGACGCCGAACGCCCGGGACAGCTTGTCCATCACGGTGGACTCGCCGCCGGGGATCACGATGCCTTCGATCCCGTCGAGATCTTCGGCACGCCGCACGAGCACGACCTCGGCTCCGAGCTCGCGGAGCACGCGCGCGTGCTCGCGGAAGTCGCCCTGCAGGGCGAGCACGCCGACCCTGGGGCCCGGGGCGCCGGGCGCCGCGAGGGAATCGTCGCGAAGGGTCACCAGCCGCGCTCGGCGAGGCGGTGGGGCGCCGCCAGATCGCCGACGTTGATGCCGACCATCGCCTCACCGAGACCCCGCGAGACCTCGGCGATGACCGACGGGTCGTCGTAGAAGGTGGTCGCCTTCACGATCGCGGCGGCGCGCTGCTCGGGGTTGCCCGACTTGAAGATGCCGGAGCCCACGAACACGCCGTCGGCGCCGAGTTGCATCATCATCGCGGCATCCGCCGGCGTGGCGACGCCACCCGCGGTGAAGAGCACCACGGGCAGCTTCCCGGACTCGGCGACCTCGAGCACGAGCTCGTACGGTGCCTGCAGCTCCTTCGCGGCGACGTAGAGCTCGTCGCGCGTCATCGACCTGAGCTGGTTGATCTCGCTCGTGATCTTGCGGATGTGCTTCGTGGCCTCGGAGACGTCGCCGGTGCCGGCCTCGCCCTTCGAGCGGATCATGGCTGCGCCTTCGTTGATGCGACGGAGCGCCTCACCGAGATTGGTGGCACCGCACACGAAGGGCGTATCGAACGCCCACTTGTCGATGTGATTCACGTAGTCGGCCGGCGAGAGCACCTCGGACTCGTCGATGTAGTCGACGTCGAGCGCCTGCAGCACCTGCGCCTCGACGAAGTGCCCGATGCGGGCCTTCGCCATGACCGGGATCGACACCTCGGCGATGATCGCGTCGATGAGATCGGGATCGCTCATGCGGGCGACGCCGCCCTGTGCGCGGATGTCGGCGGGCACACGTTCGAGGGCCATGACCGCGACCGCTCCGGCGTCTTCGGCGATGCGCGCCTGTTCGGCGGTGACGACATCCATGATGACACCGCCCTTCAGCATCTCGGCGAGGCCGCGCTTCACGCGGCTCGAGCCGGTCTCGGCAGTGCTCATCTGGGGTTCCCTTCGGTGGAGGACGCGCATGACGCAGACTCTCGGCCAATGCGATCGCTTGGCCTAGGCCAAACGGTAGCATGGACCGCGACCGACCACGGAGCAGCAAATGGATCATGAATCGACCCTCGAGATCTCCGGCCGAGCGGCCGCGGAGATCGCCGACAGCGTGCGCGCGCTCATCGAGCGCGGCGCGCTGCTGCCGGGCCAGCCGCTGCCCCCGGTTCGTACGCTGGCCGACACGCTCGGGGTGAACCGCAACACCGCCGTGGCGGCGTACCGGCAACTCACCCAGGCCGGCGTCGTGGTCACCCGCGGGCGGGGCGGCACCCACGTTGCCGACCGCTCCCCCGTGCCGCAGGAGGGATTCGCCGCCGACAACGTGCTTCGGGATGTCGCGACCGGCAACCCCGACCCCGAGCTCATCCCCGACCCGTCTCGGGCGCTCGCCCGGGTGACGGGAAAGCCCGTGCTCTACGGCGAGACCGTCATCGATCCCGGGCTCGAGGCCTGGGCTCAGGCCTGGATGCGATCCGACCTCGCGCCAGAGGACCTGCGCCTGACGATCACCAGCGGGGCGGCCGACGCCGTCGAACGTCTGCTCGCCCAGGCGCTGGTCCGTGATGACCCGGTGGCCCTCGAGGACCCGTGCTTCCTCACGAGCATCCACACGGTGCGCGTCGGCGGGTACCGCGCCGTTCCGGTCGCGGTCGACGACGAGGGCATGACCGTCGAGGGACTGCGGGCCGCGCTCGACCAGGGCGTACGTGCGATCGTGTGCACGCCGCGGGCACAGAATCCGACGGGCGTGAGCCTGACCGAGGGCCGCGCGGAAGAGCTGCGCGCCGTGCTCAGGGCCCATCCGTACGTCCTCGTGATCGAGGACGACCACTTCTCGATGCTGTCCCGCCAGCCGTTCCATTCGCTCATCGGACCCGACCACCGGCGCTGGGCCCTCGTGCGCTCGGTCTCGAAGTTCCTCGGACCCGACATGTGCCTCGCCGTCACGGCGTCCGACCCCGACACCGCCGAGCGTCTCGCCATGCGGCTCTCCCCGGGGACCACCTGGGTGAGCCACCTCCTGCAGCGCCTGACGCTCGCCCTCGTGACGGATCCCGAGGTCGTCGCCGGGATCGAGGCCGCGGGTGCGCACTACGCCGAGCGGAACCGCGCGTTCGCTGCTCGATTGACCTCGGTCGGCGTGCCTGCCTCGGCCGGCGACGGGCTCAACCTCTGGATCGCCCTCCCGGTACCCGCTCGCGACGTGTCCGAGCAGCTGATGCGACGCGGATGGCTCGCGCGGGCCGGCGACGCGTTCGTGCTCGCGGACGCGCCCGCGGCTCGTCGACTTCGACTCACGGTCCACGACCTCGACGACGACGACGCCGGGCTGCTCGCAGCCGACATCGCGGCCGCCGTCCGCGCGGCGGGTGGACGTCTCGTCCCCGCCGGGATGGCATGATCGACCGGTGAAGATCCTCTCCATCCAGTCCGCCGTCGCGTATGGACACGTCGGCAACTCGGCCGCCGTGTTCCCACTCCAGCGCATCGGCGTCGAGGTCATGCCGGTCTACACCGTCAACTTCTCCAATCACACGGGGTACGGCGCGTGGCGAGGCCCGATGATCAGTCCCGATGACGTGCGCGACGTCATCTCGGGCATCGAGGACCGCGGTGCGTTCCCGCAGATCGACGTGGTGCTCTCGGGCTACCAGGGCGGCGAGGGCATCGCCGACGTCATCCTCGACGCCGTCGCCCGCGTCAAGGCTGCGAACCCGTCCGCGATCTACGCCTGCGATCCGGTGATGGGCAATGCGAAGTCGGGATGCTTCGTGGCGCCCGCCATCCCGGTGCTGCTGCGCGACCGAGTCGTGCCGGCGGCCGACATCATCACGCCGAATCAGTTCGAGCTCGGCTTCCTGACCGGCACCGAGCCGACCACGCTGGAGTCGACCCTGGCGTCGGTCGACCTCGTGCGCGTCACCGGGCCGCGCACGGTGCTCGTGACGAGCGTCGAACGCCCCGACCGTGTTGAGGGCACGATCGAGATGCTCGCCGTCGACGATGCGGGCGCCTGGATCGTGCAGACCCCGCTGCTGCCGCTCAAGGCGAACGGCTCGGGTGATGTGACCGCTGCCCTGTTCACGGCGCACTACCGGGACACCGGGGATGCCGCGGACGCCCTTGCACGCACGACCTCGAGCATCTTCGACCTCCTCTCGATGACCCACGACGCGAGCGCCCGCGAGCTGCAGCTCATCGAGGCGCAGGACTTCTACGCGCACCCGCGCATGCAGTTCAACGTGCGTCAGGTGCGCTGAGCGCCGCGGGGACCGGCGCCGCATACAGACGCAACCCGCTCTCGGAGGCGGCGGCGTGGACGCCGCCGGACGCACGGAGCACCCGTGCCGACTGCGGTGCGCCGGGCGGGGACCGGCGCCGCCTGCAGACGCAACCCGCTCTCGGAGGCGGCGGCGTGAACGCCGCCGGACGCACGGAGCACCCGTGCCGACTGCGGTGCGCCGGGCGGGGACCGGCGCACAAGCTCACGCAGGCCAGGCGTCGGCGATCTCCTGGCGCACCTCGCCGAGGAGGCGAGGAAGTGCCTTGGTGCCCGCGATGATCGGGAAGAAGTTCGAGTCGAGCGCCCACCTCGGCACGATGTGCTGGTGCAGGTGCTCGGCGATGCCGGCTCCCGCGATCCGCCCCTGGTTCATGCCGATGTTGAACCCGTCGCATCGCGAGACCTGCTTCACGACCCGCATCGCCAACTGCGTCAGCTCGCCGATCTCCGCGACCTCATCGGGGCTCGCCTCATCGTAGGTGGCGATGTGGCGGTACGGGCAGACGAGCAGGTGCCCACTGTTGTACGGGTACAGGTTGAGCAGCACGTACGCGTGCTCACCGCGCGCGACGATGAGCGACTGCTCGTCGCTCAGCTCGGGCGCGCGGCAGAACGGGCAGGCGTGCTCGTCGGGCTGCTGGCCGTGCTGGATGTAGACCAGCCGGTGCGGGGTCCACAGTCGCTGGAACGCGTCGGGCACGCCCGCGAGGTCGGCCGCGGCATCCGTCGGCACTCCCTCGAACTCGTCGGGCTGGTAGGCCGTCATGCGAACAGGTCGTCTCTCGTGATCACCTGGCGTCGGTCGTCGATCGCCGCACGGATGCGTGCGATGGCGGCGTCGATCGGCACGCCGTTCTCCTGGCTGCCGTCGCGGAAGCGGAAGCTCACCGTCTGGCCCGCCCGGTCGTTCTCCCCGGCGATGAGCTGGAACGGCACCTTCTGAGTGGTGTGGGTGCGGATCTTCTTCTGCATGCGGTCGTCGCTGGTATCGAGCTCAGCGCGCACGCCCTCTTGGCGGAGTCGGTCGATGATGCCGCCGAGGTACTCGGCGTACTCGTCAGCTACGGGGATGCCGACGGCCTGCACGGGCGCGAGCCAGACGGGGAACGCACCCGCGTAGTGCTCGAGCAGGATGGCGAAGAAGCGCTCGATCGAACCGAACAGCGCCCGGTGGATCATGATGGGACGCTTCCGTTCTCCGTCGCGGTCGGTGAACTCCAGCTCGAAGCGCTCGGGGAGGTTCGGGTCGACCTGCACCGTCGACAACTGCCAGGTACGGCCGATCGCGTCGCGCGTCTTGAGGTCGATCTTCGGTCCGTAGAACGCGGCCTCGCCGGGCATCTCGGTGAGCTTCAGGCCACTCGCGCGGGCGACATTGCGGAGTGCGTCGGTCGAGTGATCCCAGAACTCGTCCGACCCGATCCACTTGTCGCCCTGGTCGTCGCGCATCGAGAGTTCGAGCTCGAAATCGTCGAGGCCGAAGTCGCGCAGCATCGAGATGACGAAGTGCAGGACCTTGGTCGCCTCCTCCTCGAGTTGGTCGGGGGTGACGAACAGGTGCGAGTCATCCTGCGTGAATCCCCGCACGCGCGTCAGGCCGTGGAGGGCACCCGAGAGCTCGTTCCGGTACACGGTGCCGTTCTCGGCGAGCCGCATCGGAAGGTCGCGGTAGCTGCGCGCCCGCTCCTTGTAGATCAGGATGTGCATCGGGCAGTTCATGGGCTTCAGGTAGTAGTCCTGGCCCGGCTTCGTGATGTTGCCCTCGGCATCGCGCTCCTCGTCCATGACGATCGGGGGGAACATCCCCTCCTTGTACGTGACGAGGTGGTTCGACTGCAGGAAGAGGTCTTCCTTCGAGATGTGCGGGGTGTAGACGTACGTGTAGCCGTCGGCGATGTGACGGCGTCGAGCGTGCTGTTCCATCTCCATGCGCACGACGCCACCGCGTGGGTGCCACACCGAGAGTCCGGAGCCGATCTCGTCGGGGAAGCTGAACAGGTCGAGCTCGCGGCCGAGCTTGCGATGATCACGCTTCGCGGCCTCCTCGAGCCGGTGCTGGTACGCCCGCAACTCGTCTTTCGTCGGCCAGGCGGTTCCGTAGATGCGCTGGAGTTGCGCATTCTTCTCGGATCCGCGCCAGTATGCGGCTGCGAGGCGCGTGAGCGCCCAGCCGTTGCCGATCATCCGCGTGTTCGGCAGGTGCGGCCCGCGGCAGAGGTCCTTCCAGGCCGTCTCGCCGCTCTTGGGGTCGACGTTGTCGTAGATGGTGAGTTCGCCCGCGCCCACCTCGACCGACTCATGGTCGTCGCCACTGCCCTCGCCGTGGCCTGCCGCACCCTTCAGCCCGATGAGCTCGAGCTTGTACGGTTCGTCGGCGAGCTCGGCGCGCGCCTCGTCGTCGGTCACCACACGGCGGACGAACCGCTGACCCTGCCGGATGATACGGGCCATCTCCTTGTCGATCGCCTTGAGGTCGTCGGGAGTGAAGGGCTCGGCCACGTCGAAGTCGTAATAGAAACCGTCGGACACGGGTGGCCCGATGCCGAGCTTCGCATCGGGGTTGATGCGCTGCACTGCCTGCGCGAGCACATGGGCGGTCGAGTGGCGCAGGATGTTCAACCCGTCGGGCGAGTCGATCGTGACGGGCTCGACGACGTCATCGTCGGCCACCGTCGTGGCCAGGTCCCTGAGCTCGCCGTTGACGCGCATCGCGACAACGGATCGGTCGGTGAAGAGCTCGAAACCGTCGGTCACTGTGATCCACTTCCTGAGAGTCGAAACGAACCCTTCAACTGTAGTGGCGCGCCGTCGTACTCCCGTTCGGGACTTCCGTGCGCGTCGTGCTGACGCGGCGTCGTGCGGGTTCTAGAGTTTGGCTCATGTTCAGTGCTGACACCAACGACGGCGACCGCATCGACGCGGCCGAGTCCGTCACGTTCGCCGATTTCGAGAGCGATCTCACCGCAGAGGACTGGATGACCAAGCGCCGGGCCGGCGAACTGGGTCCGGGTCCGATCTTCTGGGCGCCCATCGAGGTGCTCTCGCCGATCAAGACCGTGGGCAAGGGCCGCACGAATCTCACGGTCATCGCGCCGACGATCCTGCAGACGGACGCGACGGAACCATATGCGGGCTTCGACCTCCGAGAGTCACCGAACCGCAACCCGGTCGTCGCGGTGCACTTCAATCCCGGTGCCTACGGTGCGACGGGGCTGGGCACCTACGTCTTCACGTTCGCCGTCGAGGCCTACACGCGGTGCGGCTTCACGCCGAGCGGGTACGCCGGCAGCGGCACCGTCGATGCGCCGGGGTCGATCAGGTTCAGCGGGCGCCGGCTGATCACGATCATCCTGCGGAACGTGCAGCCGGGGCAGGACACCTGGACCTCCATCGAGCAGACTTCCGGTGAGAACTGGGCGTGGTTCAGCACGCGGATCAGTCATCCGCCGCTCGTCTTCGACCCGATCTAGGCGGGGGCGCACTCGGCGTAGCACCTCGTCATCGGTGTCGCAATCGGGTGGCGCGTCCAGGACGCCGGTGCTTGCCTCGTGAGGCGGATGGCGCACGGCCACCGTTTCCACGAGAGGAGCAGAGCATGGCGAATCTCCCGATCGAGATACAGAAGTACCTGGGCGGCATCGACTACCCGGCATCCCGCGATGAGATCGTTCGGACCGCCGAAGGATCGGGCGCCGATCGCGAGGTGCTCGACGCGCTGCGCGGGCTCCCGGACCGCCAGTACGACGGCCCGACGGCGGTGAGCGAGGCCGTCTCGGGGTGAGACGGATCGTTCCCACGACCGAGGTTCGCCGGGCGGGTATCCCGCCCGGCGAACGTCGCTGTCGGGCGGGCCGCGGCCGGGCGACTACTCCTACTTCTCCTACTTCGCAAGCACCTTACGACTCTCGGTGATCTCTGTTCTCCTTCGAGTACCAGAAGGTCTCGACTGGAGGGGAGGGTGCGATGCAGGCGACACGGGCCCGGAACGATGAACGGCGTCATGCCGAATGGCGAGTCCAGCAACGGTGGACCCAGGCCAGACTCGCAGAGTTGGCCGGTCTGAGCGGGCGGTCGCGGCGCACCCTCGAGGAAGCCATCGTGCTGCGCCACTTGGACGTGGTCGACGGTGTGGTGCGCCGCCTGGCGTCGGGGTACCGCGAGCAGGAGGACCTCCGGCAGGTCGGTCGCATCGGCCTGGTGCAGGCGGTGCGACGCTTCGATCTCGCTCGCGGAGACAGCTTCATCGCCTTCGCGATGCCGACGATCGCCGGTGAGATCAAGAGATACCTGCGCGATTGCGGATGGTTCGTCCGGCCGCCCCGCCCCGTCCAGGAACTGGCCGCCGAGGCGCAGTCCGCCGGCGAGGAGCTCGTGCAGCGGCTGGGTCGCCAACCGAGCACGAGGGAGATCGCAGAGCAGCTCAACCGGCCGCGAGCGCTGGTCGCCGAGGCGGTCGTGGCTCACGAGAACCTCAGGCCGGTGTCGCTGGATGTCGCCGGCGATGACGACGAGGCGTGGGTCTCGTCATTCGGCCGTCAGGATCCTCGGCTCGAGCGCGCGGACCTCCGATTGTCGCTCCGGCAGGCGCTGGCTCGCCTGCGGCCGCGCGAACGACGCATCGTGTTCCTCCGCTTCGTCGAGGAACGCACCCAACGCGAGATCGCCGCCGACATCGGTGTCACCCAGATGCAGGTCTCCCGGCTGCTCGCCGGCATCCTCGAGCGGCTGCGCCGGGAGCTCGAGGAGCCCGCGGCGGGCGCCCAGCCCGATCCGATGCACCCCACGCGGAGCATCGCGGCCTGATCGTGCGTGCCTCACAGGTGGTCGCCGACTCGGGACGAGGTCTCCAGGACCCGCTCGGCAGCCGCCAGCACCTCGGGAGGCCGGACGGCGAGCAATGCCGGATCGGGCTCGTCGGCGAAGATGTCTCCCCGACGACGCGCCTCATCGGTGAGCACGATGTGCGGGCCGGCCGGCGGGCCCCACTCCTCGGGCGGCGCAGGTCCGAACAGCACGACCGACGGCCGATGATAGGCCGACGCGAGATGCGCAGCGCCCGTGTCGCCCGACACGACGAGCGCGGCATCCGCGATGACGGCCGCCAGCCCGTGCAGGTCGAGGCGGCCGGCGAGCACCGACGTGTCGGGAAGGGCGGCATGGGACGCCACCGCCTCGGCGCGGTCGCGTTCCTCGGGGCCCGCAGTAACGACCACGTCGAGGCCACGGCGCCGCAGGCCGCTCGCGACCGTCCCGAACCGGGCGACGGGCCACCGGCGTGCCCCGTAGAACGCGCCGACGTGCACCACGGCCGCGCCCGGCGCGACGGAGCGCACCTCGGGCTTCGCGATGGCGAGGTCCGCGGCATCCGCGGGGATGCCCCACGCGCTGACGAGCCGCGCCCAGCGCTCGCGTTCGTTGATCCCGTCGACCCACTCGGGTCCCTCGGGCGCGTCGGGCGCGTGGGCGAGGAGGCGCCCGGGCGCGAGTTCGGTCAGCAGGCGGCCGCTCTCGGGGCCTCGGCCGTGCAGGTTCACGGCGACGTCGACGTCGCGCCCATCGAGGTCGAGCGAGGCATCAAGACCCTGTGCCGGCAGGAGTTCGTCGACGGCGTCGACAAGCTCGACGATCGGCGCGAGCCACCCGGTCGTCGCGAGCACGATCCGGTGCCGCGGGAAGCCCCTGCGCAGGGCACGCAACGCTGGCACGGCCACGAGCAGGTCGCCGAGCTTGAGCGCGCGAAGTGCGACCAGGATCGGCCGCGGGTCATCCCTGGCGGACATCCCGCCAGCATCGCAGGTCGCGTCGCACGTGCGGAAGCCCGGCCCTCGCGACGTTTGGGTGCCCGAGAAGTGGGTATCGAAACGAGTATGGCGACTCGCGTACCACGCGCCGTGCTGTTCGATCGCGACGGCACGCTGATCCGTGACGTGCCGTACAACGGCGACCCCGAGTACGTCGTGCCGATGCCCACCGTGGCCGATGCGCTCGGGGCACTTCGCCGCCGAGGCGTGCTCGTCGGGGTGGTGTCGAATCAGTCGGGGATCGCTCGCGGGCTGCTCACCCGGCGTGAGGTGGACGCCGTCAACGCGCGGGTCGACGGGTTGCGGGGTCCGTTCGATGTCTGGCGCATCTGCCCCCAGGGCGAGGACGACGGCTGCGCCTGCCGCAAGCCGGCGCCGGGAATGGTGGTCTCCGCGTGCCGGGCACTGGGTGTCGCCCCGTCGGAGACCGCGCTGATCGGCGACATCGCGGCGGACATGGGTGCCGCATCCGCGGCGGGCGTGCACGGCATCCTCGTGCCGAACACGACGACCCGGCGCGACGAGGTGCGAGGCGCGGCCGAGGTCGCCGCCACCGTGGGCGAGGCGGTCCGACGCCTGCTCGGGGAGGGCGGGAGCACATGACGCGGGAACGACGCCGTCGGGTGCTCGTGGCCCGGCTCGACAGCATGGGGGACGTGCTCCTCTGCGGGCCCGCCGTTCGCGCCGTGGCCGCGTGCGCCGAGGTCCACCTCCTGTGCGGGCCGCGAGGTGCGGCCGCCGGGCGGATGCTGCCGGGGGTGGCGGCGAAGCACGTGTGGGACGCGCCGTGGATCGCAGCGGAGCCGGCGCCGCCGGCCTCGCACGCCCACATCGCTGCCCTCGAGACGATCGTCGAGGAAGCGCGCCCGGACGCGGCCGTCATCCTCACGTCCTTCCACCAGAGCCCGCTGCCGTTGGCCCTCCTGCTCCGCATGAACGGGGTCGCGCACGTGACCGGCGCGTCGGTGGACTACGCGGGCTCCCTGCTCGACGTGCGCCTCCGACCCGGCGAGGACTTTCCCGAGGAGCAGTCCGAGGTGGCCCGAGCGCTCACGATCGCCCGAGCCGGCGGGTTCGAACTTCCTCCCGGAGACGACGGCCGGCTGGCGGTCGTCACCGCCCCGGGCCGTCCGCCCGGCCTCCCGAAGGATTACGTGGTCATCCACCCGGGCGCTGCCGTGGAGTCCCGCGCCTGGCCGGCCGAGCGGCACCGCGAACTCGTCGCACTCCTGCGCGCCGCCGCGATCGAGGTCGTCGTGACCGGCGGTCCCGACGAGCGGGAGCTCGTGTCTCGGGTCGCCGGCGGAGGGGCCACCGATCTCGGAGGACGCACACCGCTCCCCGACCTCGCGCGCGTGCTCCGCGCTGCCGACGTCGTCGTCGCCGGCAACACCGGCGCAGCGCACCTGGCGGCCGCCGTCGGGACACCGGTGGTGAGCCTTTTCTCCCCCGTCGTGTCGGAACGGTGCTGGCGTCCGTTCGGCGTGCCGACCGTCGTGTTCGGGCGAACGGATGTCGCGTGCGCGGGCACTCGAGCACGGACATGTCCGGTACCCGGACATCCGTGCCTCGCGGACGTGCTCCCGTCCTCGGTCGCGGCGGCGGTGCTGGCGCTCCGGCCTGCAGCGCCGGGCGCAGCATCCGACTCCTCGGCCCCGGTCGAGCGATCGGCGGAAGCGGTGCCGGCATGAGGATCCTGCTCTGGCACGTGCATGGCGGCTGGACCGACGCGTTCGTCCGTGGTCGGCACGACTACGTGCTGCCCGTCGACGAGCGCCGCGGTCCTTGGGGGCTCGGCCTCGCAGGTCGTCCGTGGCCGCATGCGGTGGAGGTTCCATTCTCCGACCTCCGCTACGAGGACATCGACCTCGTGCTGCTGCAGCGCACGGAGGATCTCGTGCTCGCAGAGGCGCTGCTCGGACGGGTCCCCGGCGTCGACGTGCCCGCGGTGTTCGTCGAGCACAACACGCCGAAGCCGTACGCGGCCACGACGCGGCATCCGCTCGCCGACCGTGACGACCTGCTCATCGTCCATGTCACCCACTTCAACCAGTTGATGTGGGACGTCGGCAGTACGAGGTCGACCGTCATCGAACACGGCCTGCCGGATCCGGGCCTACGGTATCGGGGCGACCTCGAGCGCATGGCGGTGGTGGTCAACGAACCCGTCCGCCGCGGCCGGATCACCGGCACGGACCTGCTTCCCCACTTCACCCGTGCGGGCCGCCTCGACCTGTTCGGCATGGGCGTCGACGCCGTCCCGTCAGCGCTCGGTGTCGACCCCGTCCTGATCCGTCCCTGCGGAGAGCTGCCGACGCCCCAGCTGCATGACGCCCTCGCGCATCGGCGCCTCTACCTCCACACGACCCGATGGACCTCCCTCGGCCTGTCCCTCATCGAGGCGATGCTCCTCGGGATGCCGGTCGTCGTGCTGCAGTCCACCGACGCCGCCAGAGCGGTGCCTCCCGGCGCCGGATTCGTCTCGGCCGACCTCGGCGAACTCGTGTCCGCCGCGCGGTGGCTGCTCGAGGATCCCGAGCAAGCTGCGGTCGTGGGCCGAACCGCCCGTGAGACCGCGCTCGAACGGTACCGGCTGTCGCGATTCCTGGCGGACTGGGATGCCCTCATCGGGGACGAGGTCGGTCGACCCGTGGGCCGCGGACGCGCCGTCGCGTTCGATGCGGCCGGGTTCGGGTCGACCGAATGGAAGGAGACATGATGCGCATCGCGATGATCTCGGAGCACGCCAGCCCTCTCGCGACCTTGGGCGGCGTGGATGCCGGCGGCCAGAACGTGCACGTCGCCGCGCTGTCCACCGCCCTCGCCCGCCGCGGGCACCAGGTTCGGGTGTACACGCGCCGCGACGACGCCACGCTGCCCCGCACGGTCACCTTCGCCCCGGGCGTCGACGTGGTGCACGTCGCAGCGGGAGCGCCAGAGCACATCCCCAAGGACGCGCTGCTCCCCCACATGGCGGCGCTCGCTGCCGGCATCGCCGAGGACTGGCGGGTCTGGCGGCCGGATGTCGCGCACGGGCACTTCTGGATGTCGGGGCTCGCGACCCTCGACGCGGCCGCAGCGATACCTGAGCCACCGGCGGTCCTGCAGACCTTCCATGCACTCGGCGTTGTCAAGCGACGCCACCAGGGTCCGGCCGACACCAGTCCTCGGGAACGCGAGTGGCTGGAGCCGGATGTCGGGCGTCGCGCCGACCGAGTCGTCGCGACCTGCTCCGACGAGGCGTTCGAGCTCAAGAAACTCGGCGTGCAGCAGGATCGCATCTCGGTGATCCCGTGCGGCGTCGATCTCGACCATTTCCGGCCGGAGGGTGATGGTGAGGCGAAACGGCGCCCGTACCGCGTGCTCATCGTCGGTCGTCTCGTGCCGCGGAAGGGCGTCGGCACGGTGATCGAGGCGATCTCGCAGCTCGCAGCCGACGGCATCGACGCCGAGCTCGTCATCGTCGGCGGCGGGGCTCCTGCCGGCGGGGGCGACCCGGAACTCACCCGGCTCGCGGAACTCGCCGACCGGTTCGGTGTGACGGATCGGGTCGAGCTCCGGGGTCAGGTCCCGCAGTCCGACCTGCCGCCCGTCTACCGGTCGGCGGATGTCGTGGTGTGCGCGCCCTGGTACGAGCCATTCGGTATCGTGCCGCTCGAGGCGATGGCGAGCGGCCGGGCCGTGGTGGCGTCGTCGGTCGGAGGGCTCATCGACACCGTGGTGCACGCCCGGACGGGACTCCACGTACCGCCACGTGACCCCACGGCCGTCGCGGGTGCCATCCGCGAACTGCTCGAAGACCCTGCGAGAGCCGACCGGCTCGGCTCAGCGGGTCGCCGCCGCGTCGAGTCGCGCTACTCCTGGGACCGTGTCGCGGCAGATACCGAACGCGCGTACCGCACGGCGCTTCGGCGGCCGCGGCTCGCGGCCGCGGGAGGCTCGGCAGCCCGGGGAGTGGGGCGATGAACGCCATCGGCATCTCCGGCGCGGCCTCGAGCGCCCGACTGGCCGGTGCCTCCCGTGCGGTCGCGACCGAGGCGTCACCCGTCGCGGCGCATCTCTCGGAGGCGGTCGCCGCGGTCGCCGCGCTGGCGGACGAGGCCGAGCACATCACGCGCTGGGGACGAGAGCTCGCAGGCCGACTCGCTGGCGGCGGCAGGCTGCTCGTCGCCGGCAACGGCGGATCCGCCGCGGAGGCCCAGCACCTCGCTGCCGAGCTCACGGGTCGCTTCCGCGAGGACCGGCCCCCGTTCTCGGCGATCGCCTTGAACACCGACACCTCGGCCATCACCGCGATCGGCAACGATTACGGGTTCTCCGAGGTCTTCGCACGTCAGGTCAGGGCGCACGGCCGCCGTGGTGACATCCTCCTGCTGCTCTCGACGAGTGGTGCCAGTGCGAACCTGCTGCGCGCCGCCGCTGCCGCCGCCGAACTCGACATGGTGCGGTGGAGCATGACGGGGTCCGCGCCCAATCCGCTGCGCGCTGCGTGCGACGACGGCATCTCCCTTTGCGGGCCGAGCGCCAACGTCCAGGAAGCCGAACTCGTGGCAGTGCACGCGTTGTGCGTGGCCTTCGAAGAGGCGTTGGAGGGGTCCCCGTGAACCCGCGCATCCTCGTGCTCGGCGACGTCCTGCTCGACGTCGACCTGGCCGGCGGCGCGAGCCGGCTCTCACCCGACGGGCCGGTGCCGGTTGTCGACGTCACCGAGCGAGTGGAGCGTGCGGGCGGCGCCGGGCTGGTCGCGACGTTCCTCGCCGCGGATGGCGCCGAGGTCACGCTCGCCACCGCGATCGCGGAAGACGCCCGTGGTCAGCGGATCCGAACGCTCCTGCATGGCGTGCGGCTCGCGGCAGCGGAGCTCGCGGCCCCCACGCCGACGAAGACCCGCGTGCACGCCGGGGCTCATCCGGTGGCCCGCATCGACGAGGGATGCGGGGCGCCCGGACGCATCCGGCGGATGAGCGTGGTCATCGAGGAGATCCGCACGGCGGACCTCGTCGTGGCCGCCGACTACGGCCGTGGACTCCTCGCCGGCGAGCAGGTGCGAACCGCACTCGCCCGGCGCGCCGAGGACATCCCCATCGTGTGGGATCCCCACCCGCGCGGAACCAGTCCGGTACCGGGGTGCCGTCTCGTCACCCCGAATCGCGCGGAGGCGGCCGGGATCGAGGGCATCGCCGTCGACGACGCCCGGCACGCGCTCGACGTGGCGGCGGACCTGAGGGTGCGATGGAACGCGCGCTGCGTCGCAGTGACCCTCGACGCGGACGGCGCCGCGGTCGCCCTCGACGACGGCAGCCACTCGTTGCTGCCCACGCGTCGCGTGCAGGTCACGGACTCCTGTGGGGCGGGCGATCGGCTCGCCTCCGCGGCGGCCCTGCAGCTCGCATCGGGCGCGCCCGTGCTCGACGCCGTGCGGTCCGGAGTGGCCCTTGCGACGGACTTCCTCGAAGCCGGTGGTGTCGCCGCGCTACCCAGGCACCGTGCCGGGCCGTTTGAACGCCGGCCTCCCCTCGCCGCGGTCGGCTGAACCCGCACCGCTCTCGAATCGAACACATCGCATCCGCGACGAAAGGAGCATCCATGTCCGACACCATGGTGAACGAGCAGACCCGCCGTTCGACGCGCCGGGCGGTCCGTGAGGACCGCAACCCGGGGCGCACGATCATCACCGGTGGAGCGGCGGGCCTCGGCGCGGCGATCGCCGACGCCGTGGCCTCAGCAGGCGGCATCCCGATCGTCTTCGATCTGGCCGAGTCGGCAGATCACGAGTCGCACGCGGTCGACGTGTCGGCGACACGTGAGCTCGAGGCTGTGGTCACCGAGGTCGCGGCCCTGCACGGCGGCCTCGACTCGGTGGTGACCGCGGCCGGAATCGACCGGTGCGGGCCGCTGGACGCGGTCGCCCCGAGCGAGTGGGAGCGAGTGATCGCGGTCAACCTGCTCGGCACGGCCGCGACCGTGCGCGCCGCATTGCCCCACTTGATGGAGTCGCGCGGCAGGGTGGTCACGGTCACCTCGACGCTCGCCCTGCGCGGCGCGGCCGACGCCACCGCCTACTGCGCCTCGAAGTTCGGCGTGCTCGGATTCACCCGCGCGCTCGCGGCGGAGACGGCCGGACGGGTGGGAGTCAGCGCGCTCATCCCCGGTGGCATGCGGACCGGGTTCTTCGACGACCGCGCCGAGCAGTACCGTCCGGGACCCGACGCCGACCTGAACGATCCGGCCGACGTGGCCGACGCGGTGGTGTTCGCGCTCACCCGGCCCGTCGGATTCGAGGTCCGCGAGCTGCTGGTGTGCCCGGCCGGCGAGACGTCGTGGCCATGAGCAGGCGGGCGTCGGCGAGTACGGCATCGGCCTCGACGTCGGCGACGAATGAGACGTCGTGCTCGCAGCGCTCGGCCGTCCATCCCACCTGCGTGATGTCCACCGCGCACACGGGGCAGTGCGTCGTGAAGGACAGGTGCACTCGATGACGTCCGCGGCCGAACGGCGCGGCGTTCACGACGTTGCCGAACCAGAACACGCCGACGGTGGGTGCCCCGACCGCTTGAGCCAGGTGGCGGGGGCCGCTGTCGTCCGCCACGACGAGATCGGCCCGTTCGAGCACTGCCGCCGTCTCACCCAGCTGCAGTCGGCCTGCCAGCCGCAGGATGCCGCGGCCAGCGGCTCCCGACTGCTGCACGATGTCGGCCTCGATGGCACGATCCGACTCGTCACCGACGATCGCGACCCGCGCGCCGTCGTCGAGGAGCCCTCGGACCACGTGCGCGAAGCGGTCGGACGGCCATCGACGCCGCGGATCCGTCGCGCCGGGGTGGACGACGACGAGGGGCTGCTCCCCGGTCGGGAGGAGCTCGGCGGCGCGTGCACGCTCACCGGGCAGCACCGCGAACGTGGGCTCGAGCTCGACGGGCGGCGCCCCGGCGAGCCCCGCCAGCTCGAGGCCGCGGACGACCTCGTGCTGGTAGTACGCGTACGGCAGGGTCCGCTCCAACGGTGGAGCGTCCTCCGTCGCCGACCCCACCGTGTGCCGGGCGCCGAGCGCGAGCACGAACGGGTTCGAGTTGCGGCCGCCACCGTGGAGCTGCACGGCGAGATCGAACCGCAGGCCGCGCATCCGCTCGAGGAACGCCTCCTCGTCCTCCCCCATCGTTCCCGCAGCGTCACGAATGCCGGGCGCGTGCGGCAGGACCTCGACGCGGTCCACCGGCCCCGGACGCCCGCTGAGCAGTCGGGCGTGCAGCGGCGTGCCAAGCAGCACGATCTCGGCGTCGGGGTACGCCGCCTCGAGGGCGGTCAGCGCCGGCATCGCGAACAGCAGGTCACCGATCCCGCCGCCGCGCAGCACGGCGATCCGCCGCACATCGTCGAACCGGTCCTCGAGCGGTGCCACGCCCTGCATTCGTCCTCCTGCCGTGTCGGTCGGAAAGCTGCCAGTCACCTTCCCCGGATCGGGCGTGCTGAAACCCGGCGCATGCGTGTTGCCGGCGATGGGTAGGGAGTCGCACATGGAGACGACCGCAGCCGCCGCAGAGCAGATTCGTCATCGCCGCCCACGCGTCGTCGTCGTCGGCGATGCGCTCCTCGATCGCTGGTGGAACGGCCGAAGCCGGCGCCTCAGCCGCGAAGCGCCCGCACCGGTCGTCGAGCTCGCCGACGTGCTCGAGGCACCCGGCGGCGCAGCGAACACGGCGGCGAATGTCGCCGCGCTCGGCGCGCGCTGCGAGCTGGTGGCGGGCATCGGGCGGGATGCGGCGGGTGAGGCCCTCATCGCAGCGCTGGATCGTGTCGGCGCATCGACCCGGTACGTGCGCCGTGACCCCGGACGCCGGACGGTCACCAAGACGCGGATCGTCGCCGACGACCAGGTTCTCGCACGCGTCGACGACGCCCGGCCGGTCGACCATCCGGGCCCGAGCCGTGACCCCGGCGAGCTCGCCGACCACCTCACCGCGGCGCTCCGGGGCGCGGACGCACTCATCGTGAGCGACTACGGATCGAGCACCCTCCCCGATGTGGTGCACGAAGCGCTCGAGAGGGTGGCGCATCCGCCGGTGGTTCTCGTCGATGCGCACGACCTCGCCCGCTGGCACCGACTCCACCCTGACGTGGTCGTGCCGAACGCCGACGAGGCGGGCCGACTGCTGGGAACGAGCCTGGGCGAATCGCGGGACCGGCGCCGGACTGCGACCCGCGCGTCGTCCGAGCTGCTCGATCGCTCCGGCGCGCGTGCGGTCATCGTCACACTCGACCGCGACGGAGCGGTGCTGCTGCGACGAGGCGCCGAGCCGGTCGTCACGTCGGCGCACCCGGTCTCCGAGCGATTCGCCGCAGGCGCCGGCGACACCTTCGCGGCCGCGATCGCCACGGCCCTGGCCTCGGATGTGCCGCTACCCATGGCGATGCGGCTCGCCCAGGGCGCCGCCGATGTCGCGCTCGCCCACGAGGGGACGACGGTGTGCACCGGAGACGAGCTGATGCGCCGCCTGGCGCACCCGCCCGCCGCGCTCCTGGATGCCGCGACGGTGCACGAGCAGATCGACCGTCATCGTGCGGACGGGCAGCGAGTCGTGTTCACGAACGGATGTTTCGACGTGCTGCACGTGGGCCACACGACGTACCTCAAGCAGGCCCGCGAGCTCGGCGATGTGCTGGTGGTCGGGGTGAACAGCGACGACTCCGTCCGGCGGTTGAAGGGGCCGGCGCGACCGGTCAATTCCGCAGAAGACCGTGCCGGGCTCCTCGCGGCGCTCGAGTGGGTGGACTACGTCACCGTCTTCGACGAGGACACCCCGATCGCGCTGATCGAGCGCCTGCGCCCCGACGTCTACGTCAAGGGCGGCGACTACAGCCCCGAGATGCTCGCCGAGACGCCGGTCGTCGAGGCGTACGGGGGCGAGGTCCGGTTGGTCGACTATGTGCCCGATCACTCCACGACGGCGCTCGTCGAGCGGATCAGGTCGACGACGCAGCCGGCCGAGGAACTGCGATGACGCGTTCCGCTCGGCGCTGGTCGGGTGAGTGGGGGCGGGTCCTCCCACCGGAGGAGGACGTCGAGGTCGACGTCCTGATCCCGACGGTGGGTCGCATCCCGGAACTGGCTGCAACCCTCGCGGGGCTCGCTGCCCAGGACGCGCCGCGGTTCGGCGTGATCATCGGCGATCAGTCCTCGGATGCCGCGACCGCGCGCCATCCGGTCATCGCCTCCCTGCTCCGGGTCCTCGAGGCGGAGGGGCATCCCGTGTCCGTGCTCCCCCACACCGAGCGCCGCGGACTGGCGGAGCATCGCCAGTTCCTCCTGGACCGGGCGTCGGCGCCGGCGGTGCTGTTCCTCGACGACGACGTCTGGCTCGAGCCGGGTGCCCTGGAGCGCATGCACGATGCGCTCCGGGAACTCGGGTGCGGGTTCGTGGGGCAGGCCGTCCAGGGACTGTCGTACCTGCCCGACCGTCGCGACCACGAGGCGCGCAGCTTCGAGCTCTGGGACGGGCCGGTGAACCCCGAGCGCATCCGCCCCGACTCGCCCGAGTTCGAGCGGTGGCGGTTGCACAACGCGGCGAACCTCGCGCACGTCGCGAGCCGCCTCGAGGTGCCCGACGGCGGTTGGCGCGCGTACCGCATCGCATGGGTCGGCGCGTGCGTCCTGTTCGACCGGCGAGCGCTCGTCGAGTGCGGCGGGTTCGGCTTCTGGCGTGATCTGCCGACGGACCACGCCGGCGAGGACGTCGTGGCGCAGTGGCGGGTGATGGAGCGCTACGGGGGCGCGGGGCTCGTCCCGAGCGGCGCCGTGCACCTGGAGTCGCCGACCACCGTGACCGACCGGCGCACGGAGGCGTCACGGGCGCTGCGCGTGTGACTGCTCCCGAACGACGAAACACCCCGGCCGCAGCCGGGGTGTTGTCGTGGTGGGCGATACTGGGTTCGAACCAGTGACCTCTTCCGTGTCAGGGAAGCGCGCTACCGCTGCGCCAATCGCCCAAGTCCGAGATGCTCTCGGCTTGAGAGGTGGATACGGGATTCGAACCCGTGTATACGGCTTTGCAGGCCGCTGCCTCGCCTCTCGGCCAATCCACCGTGTCTGGGTTCACCACCATGAGAACAGGAATCGGGCTCACGCCCGATCCTGATCAGAGCGGATGACGAGACTCGAACTCGCGACCCTCACCTTGGCAAGGTGATGCGCTACCAACTGCGCCACATCCGCGTTGCCCGCATTTCTGCGTGCAGAGAGACTCTAACGGATACCCCGATCGATTCACAAACCGAACGGACGCGTGACACGATCGCTCGCCGATGTGCAAACGCACGGCGCGGTCGGCTAGTATCGAGTCCGCGGTCGGAGCGATTCGGCCCATCCTTCGGGCGATTGGCGCAGCTGGTAGCGCGCTTCCTTCACACGGAAGAGGTCGTCGGTTCGAGCCCGGCATCGCCCACGAACGCCCCCACTCCACTGGGGGCGTTCGTCGTTCACCGGCGCACGCCGTTGTGGCATCCACAGCGCCCGCCTACCCTGACGCCCGTACCCGCACGAGTGTCGAGGAGGCAGCCAGCACCGGCGAGGTGTCGTTCATCGAGTTCGGCGGTCGGGACGCAACGGCGGCCCGCCGCTTCTACGGAGAGCTGTTCGGGTGGACGTTCGATGTCGGACCCGGCGGCGATGGGTGCGATCGACGGCGTCGGCGTACCGGCGGGTGTCCACGGCGGCGACGAGGGAGCGGCGCCCTCCGTGTTCTTCCGGGTGGACGACCTCGATGCCGCAGTGGTCGCCCTTCGGGCTGCATCGACCGCCACACCGCTGAACGCGATCGGCGAGCCGCTCCTGAGATCAGCGCCAGCCGTACCGGTCACGGAGTGCGCCGGTGATGCGCGCGTACCGGGCGGCGTCGAGCGACGCGGCTTCCCGTCGCATTCCGCCGCTGCGCACTCGGAACACGCGGTCGATTCGCGCCCAGCTGGGACGACCGGAGGCATCCCAGGCGCCGTGGCCCAATGCCACGTAGTCGCGATCGCCGTCGTGCGGCCTGCTCGTCAGCTGGACCGCGAGGAAGTCACCGTCTCGGGACGCCGCGACGATCGCCACGGGACGATCCTTGCCTCGTCCGTCCCGCTCCTCGTACGGCACCCAGGTCCACACGATCTCACCGGGGTCGGGATCGCCGTCTCGCGACGGGGCGTACGCCAGGCGCACGCGCTGGAGTCGTGAGGGATCCACCTCGATGGTCGCGTCGGGCCCTGCCTGCCCGGGCGACAGGAGCCCCGTGCCGGTCGACGTCCCCGTCGATGTCGCCGACGCGGCATCGGACCCGGGCTGTGAACGTGCGGCCGATCTGCGACTGCCCGACAGCGAGCGGATGACACGACCGAGGGCGGTGAGGAAGCGACTGGTGTCCGACACACCCGCACACTATCCCACCGCCCTCTCCGCGCTCCGAGGCGGACGGACCGGTCACACGCTCTCGAGCTGATAGCCCTCGTGCCCGTGCACCACCGTGTCGATGCCGGCGATCTCGTCCTCGTTCTTCACGCGGAATCCGATCGACTTCTCGATCGCGAAGCCGAGGATCCAGGCGACGACGAACGAGAAGGCCATGACCGCGACCGCTGCGATGGCCTGCACCGCGAGCTGTCCGAGGCCGCCACCCGTGAACAGGCCGGTGTCGATCGCGAAGAAGCCGAGGTACAGCGTGCCGATGAGGCCGCCGACGAGGTGGATGCCCACCACGTCGAGCGAGTCGTCGAAGCCGAACTTGAACTTCAGCTCGATCGCGAAGGCGCACAGGGCTCCCGCGACGACACCCAGCAGGAGCGCCCAACCGGGCTCGAGGTTGGCGCACGCCGGCGTGATCGCCACCAGGCCGGCGACCGCGCCGGAGGCGGCACCGACCGCGGTCGGCTTGCCGTCCTTGAACTTCTCGACGACGAGCCATCCGAGGATCGCTGCGGCGGTCGCGCCGAGGGTGTTGATGACGATGAGGCCCGAGTTGGCGAGACCGTTCAGCCATTCGGCCCCGGCGTTGAACCCGAACCAGCCGAACCACAGCACCGCGGCGCCGAGGAGCGTCAGGGGCACGTTGTGCGGCTTGTCCATGCCCTTCTGGAATCCGACGCGCTTGCCGAGGACGAGCGCCAACGCGAGTGCCGCCGCACCGGCGTTGATGTGCACCGCCGTACCGCCCGCATAGTCGATGACCGCGGGCAATCCGAGCGACTCCCCGAGGTTCAGGATCCACCCGCCACCCCAGACCCAGGCCGCAACCGGGAAGTAGACCACCGTCGCCCAGATCCCGGCGAAGATCATCCACGAACCGAACTTCGCTCGGTCGGCGATCGCACCCGAGATCAGTGCGACCGTGATGATCGCGAAGGTCGCGCCGAACGCGACGCCGATGAGGTCGGTGTTCGCCGACTCACCCGTCGCGAGCCCGCCGAGTGCGAAGTCCGAGAAGGGGTTGCCCGCGAAATCCCACACGCTTCCGACGGCGCTCATGTTGAAGCCGTAGAGCACCCAGAGCACGCTCACGAGCCCAAGTGCCCCGAAGCTCATCATCATCATGCTGACGACGCTCTTGGCCTTGACGAGACCTCCGTAGAAGAAGGCGACGCCCGGTGTCATGAACAGCACGAGTGCGGTGGCCGTGATCGCCCACGCGATGCTTCCGGTATCCATCTGAAATCCTCACACCTCTTGAACCTGCAGGGGACGTACCGCGAGGCGATCGAGCCAGCGTCGGCCCCGGGTACGGGTTCAGGATGGTGCGGGCACGTTTCGGCGGAGCTCCCGCAATCGTTTCGTGTCCGTTACGAACACGGGCCGCAGGTAACGAGCATGTTTCGGATGCCGCGCAGTGATCAGTCGTGCGGTGGGAGCTCACCGGTCGTCAAGGCGATCATGCGGCTCATCGACCGCAGGTACTTCTTGCGGTAACCGCCCGCCATCATGTCGTCGGCGAAGGACTGGTCGAGCGGAAGCCCGCTCGCGATGATCGGGATCTCGGCGTCGTAGACCCGGTCGATGAACGCGACGAGGCGCAGCGCGGCGTTCTGGTCGTCGAGCTCTCCGACGCCGGCGAGTGCGATGAAGTCGATGCCCTCGATGAGCTTGATGTACTTCGACGGATGCACCGTCGCGAGGTGCGCGATGAGCTCGTCGAACGTATCGAGGGAGACGCGATGACCGCGCTCGGCGAGCGCCGTCGCGGCGCGCTCGACATCGGCGTCGTCGGGGAGCGTCTCGGCGTGTCCCTCGGTGTCGCGTCGCCGGTAGTCGAGCCCGTCGATCCGCAGCGTCTCGAAGTTCGATGCCAGGCCGTGGATCTCGCGGAGGAAGTCGGCGGCAGCGAACCGCCCCTCGCCGAGCGCGTTCGGCGGCGTGTTCGAGGTGGCCGCCACGCGGGTTCCGCCGGCCATGAGTTCGCTGAGGAATCGCGTCATGAGCATCGTGTCGCCCGGATCGTCGAGCTCGAACTCGTCGATGCAGATCAGCCGGGCCCCGGAGAGGAGCTTCACGGCATTCGCGTAGCCGAGCGCGCCGACGAGGGCGGTGTACTCGATGAAGGTGCCGAAGTACTTCGGCCCGTGGGCGACGTGCCAGAGTGCGGCGAGCAGGTGGGTCTTGCCCACGCCGAACCCGCCGTCGAGGTAGACGCCCGGAAGCTCGATGCGTGCCGGACGCTTGCGCGAGAAGAATCCGCCGGGCCGCTGCGCCGCGCGCCACGCGCCGGCGAACGTCTTGAGTCGGTCGAGGGCCGCCTGCTGCGAGGGATACTCGGGATCGGGCCGGTACGACTCGAACGACGCGTGCTCGAACTGCGGCGGCGGCACGAGCTCGGAGGCGATCTCCTCACCGGTGATCGACGGATTCCGCTCGACGAGTCGAAGGAGGGCATGAGTCGATACCGTGGTCATGCTGGAGAGGCTCCCGTGTTGCAACGGATGTCGGACATGCTGACTTCCACCTGCACGCCGCGTAGATTCGTTGGTGGACTGCTCACCAGCCTAGTCCGCTCCCCGCCCAGCCGTCCGACCGGACGATCCCAGGAGGTCTGCCGATGCCCGCCGAGTTCGATCCTGCTGCCAAGTTCGCCGAGTACGCGCATCCCGAGCGCCTCGTCTCAACCGATTGGCTCGCGGAGCACCTCGGAGAGCCGGGCCTCGTCGTCGTGGAATCCGACGAGGACGTGCTGCTCTACGAGACCGGACACATCCCGGGCGCCGTGAAGATCGACTGGCACACGGAGCTCAACGACCCGGTCGTCCGCGACTACGTGAACGGCGAGCAGTTCGCGGCACTCGTCGGCTCGAAGGGAATCGCGCGCGACACCACGGTCGTCATCTACGGCGACAAGAACAACTGGTGGGCTGCGTACGCCCTGTGGGTGTTCACCCTGTTCGGGCATGAAGACGTGCGGCTCCTCGACGGCGGACGCGACCTGTGGATCGCCGAGGGGCGCCCCATCACGACCGAGCCACCGCAGGTCACGCCGGTCGAGTACCCGGTCGTCGAGCGCGACGATTCGGTGGTCCGGGCCTTCAAGGAGGACGTGCTCGAGCACCTCGGCAAGCCGCTCATCGACGTCCGCTCCCCCGAGGAGTACACCGGTGAGCGCACGAGCGCCCCCGCGTACCCCGAGGAGGGCGCGCTCCGGGCGGGGCACATTCCCACCGCGGCATCCGTGCCCTGGGCCCGTGCGGCGGCCGGCGACGGCACGTTCAAGACCCGCGCCGAGCTCGACTCCATCTACCGCGACGAGGTCGGGCTGTCCGACGGCGACGAGGTCATCGCGTACTGCCGCATCGGTGAGCGCTCGAGCCACACGTGGTTCGTGCTGCAGTACCTGCTCGGGTTCGAGAACGTGCGGAACTACGACGGCTCCTGGACCGAGTGGGGTAGCGCAGTACGCGTGCCCATCGTCACCGGTGCCGACCGCGGAGAGCCGCCCGCCGGCTGATTTCCGGGGCGATCGGCGGGCCGGTGGGCCCGGAGTGGGACAATGGTCGTGATGGATGCCACGACACTTCCCGCCGCGCTCGCCGAGACGCGCGACGATTTCCTCGCACTCGATGTGCGCGACCGCCTGCAGCTGCTGCTCGAGTTCGCCAACGAGCTGCCCGATCTCCCCGAGCGCTACGCCGACCACCCCGAGCTGCTGGAGCGGGTCGTGGAGTGCCAGTCGCCCGTGTACATGTTCGTCGAGGTCGTCGACGGCCTCGTGCACCTGCACGCGACCGCGCCCGCCGAGTCGCCGACCACCCGGGGCTTCGCTTCGATCCTCGCCCAGGGCGTCGAGGGCCTCACCGTCGACGAGGTGCTCGACATCCCCGACGACTACCCCCAGTCACTCGGACTCAACGAGGCCGTCTCGCCGCTGCGTGTTCGCGGCATGACCGGCATGCTCGCGCGGGCGAAGCGGCAGCTCCGCGACCACGTCGCCGCCTGATCGGCGATCAGCCCGCGATCTCGGCCTCCTCGTCGAGTCGTGGCACGTCCTCCATGCTGCGCTCGAGCCATCCTCGAACAAGCTCCGTCCACCGTTCGGGGTCGTGGTTCCACAGCTTCGTGTGGCGGGCGCCCTCGAAGACCTCGAACTGGATGAGGTCGGGCCGTGCCGCCGCGAATCGCCTCGACCCGTCGATGGGCACGAACCCGTCGTCGACGCTGTGCATGATGAGGATCGGCACCGAGAACTCGTCGGCCCGGGCGACCGGATCGAGCTCCTCCACGGAGATCGGCGCCGCGACGCCCGTGAGCCCGCCGCTCCACGGGCCGCCGAGCAGCCGCGCGACCACGTCGCCCAGTCGTTCGGGCAGGTTCAGCAGCGCGCCCTGGAACCGGAGGATGTCCGTCCAGTCGATGGCCGGCGAGTCGAGGATCACACCGACGAGTCGCTCGCGCACCGTTTCCGATCGCAGGACCGCCTGCAGCGCGATCGCGCCGCCCATCGACCACCCCATGAGCATGATCCGCTCGGCGCCGTGCTCTTCCGCGTAGCGGACGGCCGCGACGACGTCGGCCCATTCGGTGCCGCCGAGTCCGTATCGGCGATCTTCGCTCTCGGGTGCCTCGCCGTCGTTGCGGTACGAGATCAGCAGCGTGTTCCAGCCCGCCGCTCGCGCCGGTTCGACCGCCCGCAGCCCTTCCTGCCGCTTGGCACCACGGCCGTGCACCTGGATGACCCAGTCGGTCGACGCCTCGGCAGCCGGCACGAACCACGCGGGTGCCGGGCCGAGCGGCGTCTCGACGAGCACGTTCTCGTAGGGGTGGCCGAGCTCCCACGGTCCGAGGTGGTACCAGCCGCTCATCCGGCCGCGCTCAGCGCGCTCGAGCCGGCCGAAGTCGACGACGTCCAGGCGCCGGCGTACCACCCGGCCGTCGTCCGCGATCACGTCGCCGAGCCGCGCGTGGCCCGAGTCCCGCTCGAACCAGAACCCGTAGCGTCCCCGCATCCGGGTCTCGTCGGATGCCGCGAGCACGACCTCCTCGCTGGCCAGGTCGACGGAGACGACCCGCTCGTCCTCGGGGCGCGTGATCGGCGGGGTCACCACGCGTCGGGCCATCGTGACCGTGATCACCGCGGCAGTCGCTCCGACGGCGGCAGCGAGCAATCCGACCGCCGCGGCGGCGATCCCGATCGGGCCTGCGCCTCTGCGACTTCCCATTCGTATGCCCCTCCTCGCGAAGCGTTCCTCCGTGTGGGGTGCGGCGCGGCGTGCCGCCGACATCCGCTCCATCCGAGACTCTAGTCTGCACACGTGCCCGACTCAGCGATGCTTCAGCCACCCGAGTTCGCGGCCGCACTCGATGCGCTGCGTGCGGCCTCGCCGCGATCGGAGTTGCGCATCACCGAGATCCCCGCACCCGGGTCGCTGGCCCCGTTCGCGGCCGCGCTCGCAGCCGACGTGGCGCCCGGGCGGCACGGCGAGGACTCCGAGCTCGGAACCGGGCGCTTCGTGCTGCTCTACGACCCCGATGAGCCCGAGGCGTGGGGCGGGCGGTTCCGAATCGTCTGCTTCGCCCAGGCGCCGCTCGAGACGGACATCGGGCTCGACCCGTTCCTCGCGGATGTCGCATGGTCGTGGCTCGTCGATGCGCTCGACGCGCGGGGTGCCCGATACATCGCGGCATCCGGGACCGCGACCAAGATCCTCTCCACCGGCTTCGGAGAATTGGCGAGGCAGGGTGACGGCGCGCAGATCGAGGTCCGAGCCTCTTGGACGCCGCTCGATGCCGATGTCGGGCCGCATGTGGAAGGCTGGGGCGAGTTGTTGTGCATGCTCGCAGGGCTGCCACCCCGTTCCGAGGGGGTGACGGCGCTGCCCCGACGGAGGAAGAACCGTGGATGAGTTCCGGGTGATCGAGTCACCCGCCGAGTTCCGTGACGCGGTTCGACGCCTCGCGGACGGCGACGGCCCCGTCGCCGTCGACGCGGAGCGCGCCAGTGGATTCCGCTACTCGCAGCGTGCGTATCTCATCCAGATGTATCGCCGCGAAGCCGGCACCTTCCTCTTCGACCCGCCGCAGATTCCCGACTTCGGGGAGCTCCAGCAGGCCGTCGCCTCCGAAGAGTGGGTCCTGCACGCGGCGAGCCAGGATCTCGCCTGCCTGCGCGAGGTCGGCCTCGACCCCGACCACATCTTCGACACCGAGCTCGCCGCCCGGCTGCTCGGGATGCCGCGGGTCGGCCTCGCGTCGGTCGTCGAGGAACTGCTGGACATCAAGCTGGCCAAGGAGCACTCGGCCGCCGACTGGTCCACGCGACCGCTCCCGCAGGCCTGGCTCACGTACGCGGCCCTCGATGTCGAGTTGCTCGTCGACGTCCGCGACCGGCTCGCCGAGCGGCTTGCCGAGACCGAGAAGCTCGAACTCGCCAGGCAGGAGTTCGACGCGGTGCTCCATCGCGAGGCGAAGGCGCCCTCCGCTGAACCGTGGCGCCGGCTCTCGGGCATCCACGCCGTTCGCAATCCCCGCAATCTCGCGGTCGCCAGAGAGCTCTGGCTCGCTCGTGACGCGCGCGCCGCCGAACTCGACGTCGCTCCCGGGCGCATGATTCCGGATGCCGCGATCCTCGCCGTCGCGAAGTCGCTGCCGCGCAGCCGTCGTGCGCTCGCAGACCTCCGGGAGTTCACCGGTCGCGCGAGTCGAACGGAGCTCGACCGGTGGTGGACGGCGGTGGAGCGCGGACTCGCATCCGAGGAGCTGCCCGCGCTGCGCGTGCCGACCGACTCGCCTCCCCCGCCCCGTGTCTGGGCGATGCGCAATCCCGAGGCCGATGCCAGGCTTCGGCTCGCGAAGACCGCGCTCGCCGAGATCGCGGAGCAGCTCGAGATGCCCGTCGAGAACCTGTTGACCCCCGACCACCTTCGCCGTGTGGCGTGGACCCCGCCCCCGACGCCCGATGCCTCCTCCATCGGCGCCGCCCTGTCCGACCTCGGGTCACGCCCGTGGCAGGTTGAGGCGACCGCACAGACGATCGCGGATGCCTTTGTCGAGGCATCACAAACCGTGCAAGACGCCGTGACGGACGCTTCGTAGGTTCCAGCAACCGATTCAGCACGCCTCGAAGGCGTTCGTAGGATCGAGGGACCGTGACCGAAGACAGGGAGCTGCAGCGTGGCTGAACGAGCTGAAGTCGTGTTCGTCGACGGGGTCCGCACCCCGTTCGGGCGAGCCGGCGAAAAGGGCATGTACTGGAACACAAGGGCCGATGATCTCGTCGTGAAGGCGATCGTCGGGCTCCTCGAGCGCAACCCCAACGTGCCGAAAGACCGCATCGACGACGTCGCGATCGCGGCCACCACGCAGACCGGCGACCAGGGCCTGACCATCGGGCGATCGGCCGCGATCCTCGCGGGCATCCCGAAGACCGTGCCGGGCTTCGCGATCGATCGCATGTGCGCCGGGGCGATGACCTCGGCCGCGATGATGGCCGGCTCCATCGGCTTCGGCATGTACGACCTCGCCATCGCGGGCGGCGTGGAGCACATGGGGCACCACCCGATGGGCTCGGGGGTCGACCCCAACCCACGATTCCTGAGCGAGAAGCTGGTCGGAGAGGACGCGCTCGTGATGGGCGCCACGGCTGAGCGGATCCACGACCGGTTCCCGCAGCTCACCAAGGAGCGCAGCGACCGCTACGCGCTCGCCAGCCAGCAGAAGACGGCCGCCGCCTACGAGGCCGGCAAGATCCAGCAGGACCTCGTGCAGGTCGCCATCCGCACCGAGGAGGGCTGGGGACTGGCGACGCGCGACGAGGCCATGCGACCCGAAACCACCCTCGAGGGCCTCGCCACGCTGAAGACCCCGTTCCGCCCGCACGGGCGCATCACGGCCGGCAACGCCTCGGGCCTGAACGATGGTGCGACGGCCGCGATCCTCGCCTCCGGCGCCGCGGCGAAGGAGCTCGGCCTCACTCCCAAGATGAAGCTCGTCAGCTACGCGTTCGCCGGAGTGGACCCCGAGATCATGGGGATCGGGCCGATCCCGTCGACCGAGAAGGCCCTCCGCAAAGCCGGCCTCACGATCGACGACATCGACCTCTTCGAGATCAACGAGGCGTTCGCGGTCCAGGTGCTCTCGTTCCTCGACCTCTACGGCATCGCCGACGACGACCCGCGGGTGAACCCGTGGGGCGGCGCGATCGCCGTCGGCCACCCGCTCGCCTCGTCCGGGGTGCGCCTCATGAACCAGCTCGCGAGCCAGTTCACCGAGCGCCCCGATGTGCGCTACGGCATCACGACCATGTGCGTCGGCCTCGGGCAGGGCGGCACGATGATCTGGGAGAACCCGAACTTCGACAAGAAGGCAGCGAAGAAGGCACGCCGATGACGGACTACACGACCATCGACTTCGACGCCCTGGTGGCGCTCGCCGGTGACGACGAGGTCGTGACCCACTCGTATGTGCGAGACGTGCCACTCTCGTCGGGCAGGACGCTCGCCCTCGTCACGCTCGACAACGGCCGCGACCACACCCGGCCCAACACGTTGGGCGCCGCCACGCTGCTCGAGTACGCGAGAACGCTCGACGACCTGAAGTCGCGTGCCGCGGCCGATGAGATTCACGCGGTCGCCGTCACGGGCAAGCCGTTCATCCTCGCCGCCGGCGCCGACCTCTCGAAGGTCGCCGACATCCCCGACAAGGAGACGGCGAAGAAGTTCGTGCAGCTCGGCCACTACGCACTCGCCAAGCTCGGCGAGGTCGGCGTGCCGTCCTTCACGTTCTACAACGGTCTGGCGCTCGGCGGCGGCCTCGAGATCGGCCTGCACGCCGACTACCGCACGGTCGATGCCTCCGCGCCGGCGCTCGCGCTGCCCGAGGTGTTCCTCGGCCTCATCCCCGGCTGGGGCGGGGCAACGATCCTGCCGAACCTCATCGGCATCGAGAACGCCCTCAAGGTGATCATCGAGAACCCCCTCAAGCAGAACCGCACCCTCAAGGGCCAGGACGCCTTCGACCTCGGAATCGCCGACGCGATCTTCCCCTCGGTGAACTTCCTCGAGGACTCCATCCGGTGGGCCGACGACGTGATCTCGGGCCGCATCAAGGTGAAGCGGCCCAACGAACCGGGCAAGGTGGAGCGCCTCGTGAAGTGGGACGCGGCCATCGGCATCGCCACCAAGATGCTGAAGGCCCGCATCGGGTCGGTTCCGCAGTCCCCGTACGCGGCGCTCGACCTCATGAAGGCGGCGAAGAGCGGCACCCGCGCCGAGGGGTTCCGGCGGGAAGACGAAATGCTCGCCGACCTCATCGCCGGAGACCAGCTCCAGGCATCCGTCTACGCATTCAACCTCGTGCAGAAGCGCACGAAGCGCCCGGCCGGGGCACCCGACAAGGAGCTGGCCAAGAAGGTCACCAAGGTCGGCGTGCTCGGCGCGGGATACATGGCGGGCCAGCTCGCACTGCTCTTCGTTCGGCGCCTGCGCGTGCCGGTGGTGATCACCGACATCGACCAGGAGCGCGTCGACAAGGGCGTCGGGTACATCACGAGCGAGATCGACGCGCTGCTCGGCAAGGGCCGCATCTCGCCCGACGAAGCCAGCCGCCTGAGGGCGCTCGTCACCGGAACGACCGACAAGGCCGACTTCGCCGACTGCGACTGGGTCATCGAGGCCGTCTTCGAGGAGCTCCAGATCAAGCAGGACGTGTTCGCGGAGATCGAGAAGGTGGTCTCGCCCGAGGCCGTGCTCGCGACGAACACCTCGTCGCTCTCGGTGGAGCAGATCGGCGCGAAGCTCGAGCACCCTGAGCGCCTCGTCGGGTTCCACTTCTTCACGCCGGTGGCAGTCATGCCGTTGATCGAGGTCGTGAAGACGCCGCAGACCGATGACGCCACGCTGGCGACGGCGATGGTCACCGCGAAGAACCTGAAGAAGAACGCCGTCATCACCGCAGACACCCCGGGTTTCGTCGTCAACCGGCTGCTCGCGGTGCTCCTCGGAGAGGCGATGCGGGCGGTCGACGAGGGCACGTCCTTCGAGACCGTCGACCAGGCGATCGCACCGCTCGGACTGCCGATGGCGCCGTCGACGCTGCTCGACCTCGTCGGCCTGAAGGTGGGCGCCCACGTGCTCGACACGCACCACGCGGCATTCCCCGACCGGTTCTATCGCAGCGAGAACCTGCACAAGCTCGCCGAATACGGCACCCTGCTCGACAAGGACGACAAGGGCAAGGTCAAGGGCTTCGACAGGGGCGCCCTGAAGATCGTGTCGGGTGGCAGGAATCCGCGGAGCGCCGACGACATCCTGATCGCCCTCCAAGACGGCCTGGCGCGTGAAGCACGGCTCATGCTCGACGACGGCGTGGTTGCGGCCCCCGAGGACATCGACCTCTGCATGATCCTCGGCGCAGGGTTCCCGTTGCAGATGGGCGGCCTCACCCCCTATCTCGATCGGGTCGGTGCGTCCGAGCGGGTCTTCGGCGACACGTTCCACCACCCACCCGTGAAGGGCGTGGGCGCGTAGGAGCGCGATCGACGAAACGGCCTCCGGGTTCCGACATGGATCCGGAGGCCGTTTCCGTTCGTGTCGGGATGCCTCAGACGCGCGGTTGCGGGCGTGTATCCGTCGAGACGTGCTCGAGACCGGCGCCCCGTGCGTGCGGAAGCTTGGAGCCCAGCACCATCCCAGTCACGTCCCGAGCGATCTGCTGCGGAGTGAGACCGACTCGCTCGAGGATGTCGTTGCGCGAGCCGTGCTCGAGGAACTCGTCGGGTAGGCCGATCTCGGTGACGGCGGTGTCGACGTCTGCTTCCCGCAGGTCCTGACGGATGCGCGTGCCGATGCCGCCCACGCGGACACCGTCCTCGATGCTCACCACGATCCGATGGTCGCGGGCCAGGCCGATGACGCTCGTCGGAACCGGCACCACCCAGCGCGGGTCGACGACGGTCGCGCCGATGCCCTGAGCACCCAGTCGCTCGGCGACCTGGAGGCCGATGCCGGCCATCGGTCCGACCGTGACGAGCAGCACGTCCTTGCGGTCGGACTCGGCGAGCACATCCACGCCATCGTCGGTGCGGCGAAGTGCCGGATACTCGACGCCGACCGTGCCCTTCGGGAACCGCAGGACGGTCGGACCGTCGTCGACGGCGACCGCCTCACCGAGCTCCTCGGCCAATCGCACGGAATCGCGCGGAGCCGCGAGCCGGATGCCCGGCACGACCTGCAGGATCGAGAGGTCCCAGACGCCGTGGTGGCTCGGACCGTCGGGGCCGGTGACGCCCGCGCGGTCGAGCACGAACGTGACCCCGGCCTTGTGCAACGCGACATCCATCAGCACTTGATCGAACGCGCGATTGATGAACGTGGCGTAGACGGCGACCACGGGGTGCAGCCCGCCGAACGCGAGGCCGGCGGCCGAAGTCGCGGCGTGCTGCTCTGCGATTCCGACGTCGAAGACCCGGTTGGGGAAGCGTTCGGCCATGCGGTGCAGACCCGTCGGGCGCAACATCGCCGCGGTGATCCCGACGAGGCGCTCATCGTTCTCGGCGAGACGCACGAGTTCATCGGCGAACACGCTCGTCCAGGATGGAGCGGAGCTCGACTCCAGCGATTCCCCCGTCTCGGGGTCGATCTGACCCACCGCGTGGAACTGGTCGGCGACGTCGCGCCGCGCCGGCTCGTAGCCGCGACCCTTGTCGGTGATGGCGTGCACGATCACCGGGGCGCCGTAGTCCTTGGCCTGTCGCAGCGCCTCCTCCATCGCCCGCTCGTCGTGGCCGTCGATGGGGCCCACGTACTTGATATCGAGGTTGGAGTAGAGCGCCTCGTTGTCGGTGAATCGGCTGAGGAAGCCGTGGAGGCCGCCGCGCACGCCCCGATAGAAGGCACGGCCGGGGGCGCCGAGCCGGTCGAAGGCCCGTCGGCTCGACAGGTGCAGGTTGCGGTAGCCCTGCTTGGTGCGCACGGAATTGAGGAACCGCGCCATGCCGCCGATGGTGGGGGCGTACGAACGACCGTTGTCGTTGACGACGACGATGAGCTTTCGCGTGTTGTCGTCGGAGATGTTGTTGAGGGCCTCCCACGTCATGCCGCCCGTGAGTGCACCGTCGCCGACGACCGCGATGACGTGGCGGTCGTGTTGACCGGTCATCTCGAACGCCTTCGAGATTCCGTCGGCCCACGACAGGGAGCTCGACGCGTGGGAGCTCTCCACGATGTCGTGCTCCGACTCCGCCCGCTGCGGATAACCGGCCAGTCCACCCGTCTGGCGCAGCGTGGAGAGATCGCGGCGACCGGTCAGCAGCTTGTGGACGTACGACTGGTGCCCGGTGTCGAAGACGATGGCGTCACGTGGCGAGTCGAAGACGCGGTGGATGGCGATCGTCATCTCGACGACACCGAGGTTCGGCCCGAGGTGTCCGCCCGTCTTCGAGACCGACGCGACGAGGTACTCGCGAATCTCGCGCGCGAGTCGGTCGAGTTCGTCGGGACGCAGCGCGTCGAGATCGCGCGGTCCTGAGATGTTCTCGAGCAGCGTCATGCGGTAGGGCCTTCGTGGTCGGGCGGCGATCGCCGCGATCGGGGTCGAGTCTACGCCGCACAGACTGGGAGGCAGAGAAGAGTCCGGGGCGGCGACATCACGGTGTCGCCGCCCCGGACTCGAGACCCACTCGGACGTGGGACTGGAGGACGCGCGTTCTCGCTCTCAGACGAGGGAGCGCAGCACGTACTGCAGGATTCCGCCGTTGCGGTAGTAGTCGGCCTCACCCGGCGTGTCGATCCGCACGACCGCGTCGAACTCGACGGGCTGCTTGCCCTCGGCCGAGTGCTCACTGGGGGCAGCGACGACGTGCACGGTGCGCGGCGTCGTGCCCTCGTTGAGCTGCTCGAGACCCGTGATCGAGACGACCTCGGTTCCATCCAGGCCGAGCGAATCGGCAGTCTCACCCGCAGGGAACTGGAGCGGCACGACACCCATGCCGATGAGGTTCGAGCGGTGGATGCGCTCGAAGCTCTCGGTGATGACCGCCTTCACGCCGAGGAGGTTGGTGCCCTTCGCCGCCCAGTCGCGCGAGGAGCCCGAACCGTACTCCTTGCCACCGAAGATCACGAGCGGGATGCCCTGATCCTGGTAGTTCATGGCCGCGTCGTAGATGAACGACTGCGGGCCGCCCTCCTGCGTGAAATCGCGGGTGTACCCGCCCTCCACGCCGTCGAGCAGCTGGTTCTTCAGGCGGATGTTCGCGAAGGTTCCGCGGATCATCACCTCGTGGTTGCCGCGACGGGAGCCGTAGGAGTTGAAGTCCTTCCGATCGACGCCATGCTCGGTGAGGTAGAGGCCCGCGGGACTGTCGGCCTTGATCGAACCCGCAGGGCTGATGTGATCGGTGGTGACCGAGTCGCCGAGCTTCGCGAGCACGCGCGCACCGACGATGTCGGTGACCGGGTTGATCTCCATCGTCATGCCCTCGAAGTACGGGGGCTTGCGGACGTACGTCGACGTCTCGTCCCACTCGAAGACCGCACCCGTCGGAGTGGGCAGCGTCTTCCACCGCTCGTCGCCCTCGAACACGCTCGCGTACTGCGAGTCGAACATCTCCGTCGAGATCGACGAGTCGATGGTCGCCTGGACCTCCTCGGCGCTGGGCCAGATGTCCTTGAGGAACACGTCGTTCCCGTCGTGGTCCTTGCCCAGGGTGTCGGTCTCGAAGTCGAAGTTCATCGACCCCGCCAGGGCATAGGCGATCACGAGCGGCGGCGACGCGAGGTAGTTCATCTTCACGTCGGGGTTGATGCGGCCCTCGAAGTTGCGGTTGCCCGAGAGCACCGCCGTCACTGCGAGGTCGTGCTCGTTGACCGCGGCCGAGACCTCTTCGATCAGCGGGCCCGAGTTGCCGATGCAGGTCGTGCAGCCGTAGCCGACGGTGTGGAACCCGAGCGCCTCGAGGTCGTCGTTGAGACCCGCCTCGCGGTAGTACTCGGTGACGACCTTGGACCCCGGAGCCATGGTGGTCTTGACCCATGGCTTGCTCTTCAGGCCCTTCCTCGCCGCGTTGCGGGCGAGCAGGCCTGCCGCGAGCATCACCGACGGGTTGGACGTGTTGGTGCAGGAGGTGATCGCCGCGATGGTGACGGCACCGTTGTCGATGATGTACGGGTCGCCGTCGGCGCGCTCGATCTTCACGGGGTGCGAGACCTCGCTCGGTCCGCCGCTGTTGATGTGCACGGGACGGGTCTCGTTGTCCTCTTCGCCGGGCACGGCACCGGGGTCGGATGCCGGGAACGAGTGCTTCGACTCGAGGTCGACGATGTCGCAGGTGGTGCTCGGCTTGGCGTAGTCGACGATGTCCTTCTCGAACTGCGACTTCGCCTCGGCGAGGAGGATACGGTCCTGGGGACGCTTCGGACCGGCGATCGAGGGCACCACCGTCGACAGGTCGAGTTCGAGGTACTCGCTGAACGACGGCTCGTTCGCCGGCTCGTGCCACAGGCCCTGAGCCTTCGAGTAGGCCTCGACGAGGGCGACCTGCTCGTCACTCCGGCCGGTGAGGCGCAGGTAGTCGAGGGTGACGTCGTCGATGGGGAAGATCGCCGCGGTCGAGCCGAACTCGGGACTCATGTTGCCGATGGTCGCGCGGTTCGCGAGGGGCACCGAGGCGACGCCGGCGCCGTAGAACTCCACGAACTTGCCCACCACCCCGTGCTGGCGGAGCATGTCGGTGATCGTCAGCACGACATCGGTCGCGGTGACCCCGGTCGGGATCTGACCCGTGAGCTTGAAGCCCACCACACGCGGAATGAGCATCGAGACCGGCTGGCCCAGCATGGCCGCCTCAGCTTCGATACCGCCGACGCCCCATCCGAGAACCCCGAGGCCGTTGACCATGGTGGTGTGCGAGTCGGTGCCGACGCAGGTGTCGGGGTAGGCACGAAGCACGCCGCCGACCTCGCGGGTGTAGGTCACCTTGGCCAGGTGCTCGATATTCACCTGGTGCACGATGCCGGTGCCCGGCGGGACGACCTTGAAGTCGTCGAACGCCGTCTGGCCCCAGCGCAGGAACTGGTAGCGCTCGCCGTTGCGCTGGTACTCGATCTCGACGTTGCGCTCGAAGGCGTCGGCTCGGCCGAACAGGTCGGCGATCACGGAGTGGTCGATGACGAGCTCGGCCGGCGAGAGCGGGTTGATCTTGGTCGGGTCGCCGCCGAGCTCGGCGACGGCCTCGCGCATGGTCGCGAGGTCGACGATGCAGGGCACCCCCGTGAAGTCCTGCATGATGACGCGTGCCGGCGTGAACTGGATCTCGGTGTCGGGCTCGGCGTCGGGATTCCAGGACCCGAGGGCCTCGATCTGCTCCTTGGTGACGTTCGCACCGTCTTCGGTGCGCAACAGGTTCTCGAGCAGGACCTTCAGGCTGAACGGCAGCCTGTCGTGACCGGGCACGGTGTCGAGCCGGAAGATCTCGTAGGACTTGTCACCGACGTGGAGCGTGTCCCTCGCCCCGAAACTGTTCACTGCAGACACGATGTCCTCTCCTTCGCGGATGCCACGCGAACACGCCGCCGGCACTCCATCCTTGCGCCAGCCAACGGGGGCGGTCCAGCAAGGGTCACCTAAGCGCCTGCCCCGCCATCAGTCCACGCAGTTCGCGGATTTATCTTGATATCGAGATAACTGTATCACTCGCTCGCGTGGGTGCGCGACGGGTAGACGGCGCGCACGACGAGCCACGTGAAGACGAGCAGAAGGGCATAGAGCGGCACACCCATGAGCAGGCGGGTGACGCCGAGCGCCTCGACGTTGTCGGCGAGGTAGAGCGGCACCTGCACGACGAGGCGGGCGATGAAGAACCCGATCCAGACGAGCGTGAGGAACTGGGCGGCGCGGTACCGGCGCCGGTCGGCACGCCACGCCGTCCCGTCTCCCATGAGGAACCCGACGACCAGCCCGACCGCGGGCCAGCGTACGAGGATCGAGATGAACAGGGCGACCGCGTACGCCGCGTTCGTGAAGAACCCCAGCACGTAGTTGTCGCGGGCGTCGCCGGTCCAGAGCGCGAGGCCGGCCGAGGCGATCACCCCGATGAGGCCGGCGATCGCCTGGGTCGGCTGGCCCTTCGTCGCGATGCGCACGACGGTGAAGACGACGGCGAGGCCGACGGATGCCGCGAGCGCCGGCACGAGCGCGGCCTGCGGATCCTGCCCGACGACGCTCGTGAGCACGCTGTAGGTCACGAGGAACACGAGGCCGGGCAGCAGCGCCTCGAGGATGCCGCGCACTCCCCCGACCGCCGCGACCAGGTCGCGGGCATCCAGCTTCTCCTCACGCGCGAGCGCCCCGAGGCCGCTCTTCTCGGCGGCGGCCGCGAACTGGCTTGCGAAGTCCGCGGAGTCGGGGCGACCGGCGGCACCGGCGTCGTCGCCGCCGGCGTTCGCGTCGGCCGAGAGGTCGTGCGTCGGCTGACCGGCCGGGCCGTCGTCGGCGCGACCGGGTGTCGCTCGCGCCGGCGGCGGCGCCGCGGCATCCGCCCTCTCGTCGTGACCGGGGTCGTCGGCGGCCTGGGGTCTCTGCATCACTGGGCCGGGGGTGCGCCGGTCGAGGCGGCCGGCATGCGCAGCGGGATGAGGTCGCGGGGCGGCATCGGGGTCGAACCGCGGACGACCACGATGGAACGGAAGAGCTCCTCGACCTGGGCGGCGGCGGCGGGGTCGACGGCGGCCTCGCCCGCGATGACGCCACGGAGGAACCAGCGGGGGCCGTCGACGCCGATGAAGCGCGCCAGCCGCATGTGCCCGGCCTGGCCCTCGGCGGCGGCCACCGGGATCTGGGCGAGCAGTTCGGGGCCGAACGCTCCCTCGCGCACGGTGGTGGTACCGCCCTGACGGGCGATCTGGTCGGCGATCTGCGCTCTGATCTCATGCCAGAGTCCGCTGCTTCGCGGGGCGGCGAACGGCTGCACCTGCAGCGTCGAGTTGGCATAGTCGAGCCCGATCGCGACGACGCGCTTGGTGCCCTCCTCCACTTCGAGGCGCAGGTGAAGCCCCTCGCGGGGCAGCACCTTCACACCGCCGAGATCGACGTACGGGCGAACCGGATTCGCCTCGGACTCGTCGAAGGGCCCCGCGACCGCACGGTCGTCGGGTGCCGACTTGGGCTGATCGACCGGGGTGTCGTCGACGTTCTCGATGTCGCTCATTGTGCTCCTCCTGTCACGCCGCAGCTCCCGCGGCGCGACGTTCGCATGCGCCGTATCCAGGGCCGGATGCTCACACGTTCACTCCTGACCTGTGCTCCCCGAAGCCCGTGGACCCGAATCCCCCTTCGCCGCGTGTGCTTCCCGGCAGCCGCTCGACCTGCACGAATCGGGCGCGGCTCACCGGCATGACGACGAGTTGCGCGATCCGATCGCCGGCCGCGATCTCGTACGACTCGTGCGCGTCGGTGTTCAACAGGGCGACCCGGATCTCACCACGGTATCCCGCGTCGACCGTGCCCGGCGCGTTCACGATCGTGATGCCGTGCTTGAAGGCGAGGCCCGATCGCGGCACGACGAAGGCGACGTAGCCGTCGGGCAGGGCGATCGCGACACCGGTTCCGACGGTGGCGCGACTTCCGGGGGCGAGGACGACGCCCTCTGCCGCATGGAGATCCGCTCCGGCGTCGCCCGGGTGGGCGTACGTGGGGACGCGGTCGGCCGTGATCAGCACATCGACGGAATCGGTCACTGTTCGAGGCTAGTCCAGAAGTCTGATCGAATAGGCCCATGCCCGATTACCGCGAGAAGCTGTGGCCGACGCCATGGATCTACATCGCCTGCCTGCTGCTCGTGCCGGCGAGCATTCTCGTGCTCGCTCCCGTGTCGTTGCCCGCCGGCATCGTGACGGGCGTCATCCTCTACCTCGCGGTGGTGGGCTCGCTCACCATGACGGCACCGGTCATCGAGGTGGCCGATGGGGTGCTTCGCGCCGGTCGCGCCGAGATCCCGTTGGCCCAGACGGGCGAGGCGGTGGCGGCGGATGCCGTCGCAGCGCGTCTCGAGCGGGGAACCGGGCTCGACGCCCGGGCCTTCCTGGTGATCCGCGGCTGGATCGCGCCGGTGGTTCGCGTACCCATCACCGATCCGGGGGACCCTGCCCCGTACTGGTTGCTGTCCAGTCGGCGGCCGGAAGAACTGGCCGCCGCGATCAATCGATCGCGACGGCCTGAGCGTACGGAGGACGGCCTCTAAGAGGCGCATTCCAGGCAGATCGGCCCGACTTTCGTCTCGTGGTCGATCTGCGAACGGTGCTTCACGAGGAAGCAGTTCACGCAGGTGAACTCGTCTGCCTGTGGCGGGAGCACGACTACGTCGAGCTCGACGTCGGAGAGATCCGCACCGGGGAGGTCGAAGCCTCCGGGGTTGTCGGCATCGTCGACGTCCACCACTCCCGACATCTTGTCGGGCACGCGCTCCTTGAGGGCCTCGATCGACTCGGAGTCGTCCTCGGTCTTCCGCGGTGCGTCGTAATCCGTTGCCATTCCCATCCATTTCTTCATCGCCGGAGATTCGGCGGGCATAGTCTGCATCAAATCAGTTGCGTAAGCAAACCACCTTGACTCACGTCCAACTGCTCACTCGTCAACATCCGGCGCGCCCGCGCTATTCCCCGTCGCGCCTTCGCGTGCGTGGCATTCTTGGGCGGAGACGAAGGCACGGAAGGGCTTGTCGCGATGCAGGAACTCAAGGTAATCGGGGTCGAGAACGGCGCGCTGCTCGCCGCCTCCGACGACGGCGCACGCTTCCGGATCGAGATCGACGAGGTCCTGCAGTCGCGGCTCCGCCAGGCGCAGCCCGAACCGCACACCGGCCCGAAGCCCTCGCCTCGCGAGGTGCAGGCGCTCATCCGCTCCGGCCTCTCCGCTGAGGACGTGGCGCAGGTCACGGGCGCTTCGGTCGAGTACGTGCGGCGCTTCGAGGGGCCGGTGCTCGCCGAACGCGAACACGTCGTGACCTCGGCCCTCGCGGTGCCCGTCCACGTGACGACCGACATCGATCCCGCCGAGGAGCTGGCCACGTTCGGCAGCGTCATCCGCGACCGCCTGGCGAAGCTCAACGCTCACGGGGAGCGCTGGGCGAGCTGGAAGGACGAGGAACGCGGATGGATGGTCAAGCTCGAGTTCACCGCCGACTCGATCGACCACGACGCGCGGTGGGGATTCGAGCCGCGCACGCAGTCGCTGCATCCGCTCAATTCCGAGGCGACAACACTGTCGCAGCAGGGTGAGCTGAAGGGCGGACTGATCCCGCGGCTGCGGGCGGTCGGCCCCGAGGTCGACCCCTCGTCGCGGTTCGACAGCGGCGCGTTCACGTTCGAGGAGCCCGAGCACGGCGAGCACGACACCGCGCCGCACCTCGAACCGCTGCCCTATGCGCGGAGCACTCCCCCGGCGTCGAGCCCGGCGGTCGCTCGGGCGGCCATCAAGCGGGCGGACGAGCCGAAGCAGTCCCTCGGCGAGACCGCCGATCTCCTCGAGGCCCTGCGCCGGCGCCGCGGCGAACGGGAGGCCGCCGTCGTTGGTCCCGAGCATCCCGAGCTTCCGATTCCACCGGATCCCGGCACCGACGATCCTGACGACCTCGCGCCGCCCGCAGAGGAGAAGCCCGGAGCCGCTGCCCGGAGCCTCTGGGGTGGCAAGGCCGCGGGCACCGCGACCGGCCCGGCTCGCGGAGCGAAGAAGGGCCGGGCATCGATGCCGAGCTGGGACGAGATCGTCTTCGGCGCCCGGAGCGACGACGACCTCGCCTGATCCCTGCTCCGGGCTCGCCTTCCGGTGCTAGCATTCGAACAGAGTTTCGAATCATCGGGGAGGTCGTCATGGCGGCGCTGCGCGAGTCCGTCGAGGTCTGGACCGGCGATGCGGGCGAGCCCGAACGCCTCGTCTGGCGTGCCCGTCGTTTCCGGGTCACCGACATGCCGACCTCGCTCGTCGGGCCGAGCGAGTGGTGGGCGCCGTTCGCGGGGCACGACATCTCGCCGGGCCGTGTGCCCCTCACGATCGCGGGTTGGCGCTTCCAGGCGAGCACCGACGACGGCGAGACGCACGTGTTCGACGTCGCACACGACGGTCGGCACTGGTGTGTGCTGCGCGTCTTCGACTGAGCTGCTGGCCCGACCTACGCCGACTTCTCGGCCCGGCGCGGCTTGTGCGGAACGATCGTCGGCGCGGCATTGTCGAGCACGGCCGCCTTGGTGACGACGACGCGTGCGACGCCTGTCGACGACGGGACCTCGAACATGATCGGGCCCAGCACTTCTTCGAGGATCGCGCGAAGGCCGCGAGCACCGGTCTGCCGCAGCACCGCCAGGTCGGCGATCGCCTCGAGTGCCGAGGGCTCGAAATCGAGCTCGACCCCGTCGAGTTCGAACATGCGCTGGTACTGCCGCACGAGCGCGTTCTTCGGCTCGGTGAGGATCTCGATGAGCGCGTCGCGATCGAGCGGCGTGACCGTCGCCACGACGGGCAGGCGCCCGATGAACTCGGGGATGAGGCCGAACTTGTGCAGGTCTTCGGGAAGCACCTCGCTGAAGATGTCGGCCTCGGCCTCTTTGCTGTGCAGCGGAGCCCCGAACCCGATGCCGCGCTTTCCGGCGCGAGAGGAGATGATGTCTTCCAGTCCGGCGAAGGCACCCGCCACGATGAACAGGACGTTCGTGGTGTCGATCTGGATGAACTCCTGATGCGGATGCTTCCGCCCGCCCTGCGGCGGCACGGATGCGACGGTGCCCTCGAGGATCTTCAGCAGCGCCTGCTGGACTCCCTCGCCCGAGACATCGCGGGTGATCGACGGGTTCTCGGCCTTGCGGGCGATCTTGTCGACCTCGTCGATGTAGATGATGCCGGTCTCGGCACGCTTCACGTCGTAATCGGCAGCCTGGATGAGCTTCAGGAGGATGTTCTCGACGTCTTCGCCGACGTACCCGGCCTCGGTCAGCGCGGTCGCGTCTGCGACCGCGAACGGAACGTTCAGCTGCTTCGCCAGCGTCTGCGCGAGGTAGGTCTTGCCGCAGCCGGTCGGCCCGATGAGCAGGATGTTCGACTTCGCGATCTCGACGTCGTCACGCGCGTGGTCGGCCGACGTCAACGTCGTGCGAGCTCGCACGCGCTTGTAGTGGTTGTACACGGCGACAGCCAGCGCGCGCTTCGCGGCGTCTTGCCCGATGACGTATTCCTCGAGGAAGGCGAAGATCTCTTTCGGCTTCGGCAGCACGAACTCGCCCGCATCGGTTTCGCCGGCCTCGGCGAGTCGCTCCTCGATGATCTCGTTGCACAGTTCGACGCACTCGTCGCAGATGTAGACGCCCGGCCCCGCGATGAGCTGCTGGACCTGCTTCTGGCTCTTTCCGCAGAACGAGCACTTGAGCAGGTCGGCACTCTCCCCGATGCGTGCCATCGAACCTCCCTGTCGACGAGTCTGTTCCGAGCCTAGCCCGAGATTCGGGCGGCGGGTCATGGCGCGCCCGGATTGTGAACGGTGATGTTCCGCGCACAGCGAATCGGCCTCGACCCGAGGTGCGCGCGCCGCGCGAACGGCCCGGACGCAGGGGCATCCGGGCCGTTCGCTCGATCGGGGGATCTTACGCGGTCAGTGCGGGGACGCTCTTGCGGGAGCTGAGCACCTGGTCGATGAGGCCGTACTCGAGCGCCTCCTCGGCCGACAGGATCTTGTCGCGGTCGATGTCGAGGTTGACCTGCTCCTGCGTGCGGTTCGAGTGGCGCGCCAGCGTCTCCTCGAGCCAGGAGCGCATGCGCATGATCTCGGCGGCCTGGATCTCGATGTCGGACGCCTGGCCGTGACCCGCCTCGCCCATGGCCGGCTGGTGGATGAGCACCCGGGCGTTCGGCAACGCGAGCCGCTTGCCGGGCGTTCCGGCCGCCGCGATCACTGCCGCGGCCGACGCGGCCTGGCCGAGCACGACGGTCTGGATCTGCGGTCGGATGTACTGCATCGTGTCGTAGATCGCGGTCATCGCCGTGAACGAGCCGCCGGGCGAGTTGATGTAGAGGATGATGTCGCGGTCGGGGTCCATGGACTCGAGCACCAGCAGCTGCGCCATGATGTCGTCGGCCGAGGCGTCGTCGACCTGCACGCCGAGGAAGATGATGCGGTCCTCGAAGAGCTTCGCGTAGGGGTCTTGGCGCTTGTAGCCGTAGGCGGTGCGCTCCTCGAAGCTCGGCAGGATGTAGCGCGAGCCGGGGGCCTGGACGCCGTCGAAGGCGGTGCCGCCGAAAGCAGGGATGTTCATTCGCTCGTTCTCTCTTCTCTCGGTGCCTATGCCTGGTCGGTTCCGCCGCCGCCGGACACGTCGAGTGCCGACTCGCGGATGTGGTCGACGAAGCCGTACTCGAGGGCCTCTTGGGCGTTGAACCAACGGTCGCGGTCGCCGTCGGCGTTGATCTGCTCGACCGACTTGCCGGTCTGCGCCGCGGTGATCTCGGCGAGGCGCTTCTTCATGTCGAGGATGAGCTGCGCCTGCGTCTGGATGTCGCTCGCCGTGCCGCCGAAGCCGCCGTGCGGCTGGTGCAGCAGGACCCGGGCATTGGGGGTGATGTACCGCTTCCCCTTGGTGCCGGCGGTCAGGAGCAGCTGACCCATCGAGGCCGCCATGCCGATGCCGACCGTGACGATGTCGTTCGGAACGAACTGCATCGTGTCGTAGATGGCCATGCCCGCCGTGATGGAGCCACCCGGCGAGTTGATGTAGAGGTAGATGTCCTTCTTCGAGTCCTCTGCAGCGAGGAGCAGGAGCTTCGCCGCGATCTCATTGGCGTTCTCATCACGAACCTCTGAACCCAGCCAGATGATGCGGTCCTTCAGCAGTTGATCGAAAACACCGGGGCTGGGTGTCACTTCGGCCATGTGTCGCTCCGTTTCCGTTATCGCGTTCACTCGAATCTATCCGTTGCAACACACGCGAACCGGGCTGTTCGCCCTAGGCGGATGACGTGGTGCTGCGAGCCTCCGCCGTGGCCTCCGCGACCGGGTCGGCGTCTCCGGCACGGTCGCCGGAGACCAGCTCCGCGGCGTACGCCGTCATCGACCGCGTGTAGCGCCGGAGGTGCGGAGCGAGGGCCGTCAGTGCGATGGATGCTCCTCGGCGAGCGTCACCCGCGCTCACGAGGGCGAGCGCGAGGAACGCGGCGACCTCGTCGCGATACGGCGCATCGGGGTGGTCGCGATGCTCGTGCTCGATGAGCCTGAGGGCCTCGGCGACGTCGCCCAGGTTGCGGACGCTGCTCGCGAGCTGCACGACCGCCTGCGGGCGATGCTCGTCGTCGAGGCCCAGCTCGAGGGCCCGGCGGTACAGGGGCACGGCCTGATCGGGGCGACCCGCCGAATCACGGGCACCCGCCCGCTCGAAGACGGCGCGCGCGTCGCTGTCGCCCCGCTCGGCGGCGATCTCGTCGATCCGGGTGATCAGCTCGTCGTCGACGGGCGACCCCGCGGCCTCCTCCCAGACCTCGGCGATGCGCCGCTCCCAGTCGTCGGTCATGCGCTTCCTCCTCGAATGCGGAAGGGCCGGATGCCACGCGGCATCCGGCCCTCGCGGCGGGGCTGTTACTCGGTCTCAGCGTTCTTCCGGCTCGCGCGCTTCTTCTTCGCGGCGGGCTTCTCCTCGACGACCTCGGCATCGTCGGCGGCCTCAGCCTCGACGATCTCCTCGGCCTGCTCGCCGACCTCGGGCCCGCCCTCGGTCTGCTCATCGGCGACGGCGGTGAACTCGGAGAGGTCGACGGCATTGCCGGCGGCATCCGTCACGGTGACCTTGCCGAGGGCGATCGCGAGTGCCTTGTTGCGCGCGACCTCGCCGACCATGGCGGGGATCTGGCCGTTCTGGCTGAGGATCTGCACGAACTCGTTCGGGTCCATGCCGTACTGGGCGGCGCCCTGCACCAGGTACTGGGTCAGCTCGTCCTGGCTGACCTGCACCTTCTCCTTCTCGGCGATCGCGTCGAGCACGATCTGGGTCTTGAAGGCCTTCGTGCTGGACTCGGTGACCTCGGCGCGGTGCTCGTCGTCTTCGAGCCGGCCCTCGGACTCGAGGTGGCGATGCACCTCGTCTTCGATGACGCTGTCGGCGACCGGCACGTCGACGAGTTCGAGGAGCTTGTCGACCAGGAGGTCGCGCGCCTGGGTGCCCTGCCCGAACGACTTGTTGCGGGCGACCTGCTCCCTGAGGCTCTCGGTGAGCTCCTCGAGCGTGTCGAACTCGCTGGCGATCTGCGCGAAGTCGTCGTCGGCCTCGGGAAGCTCACGCTCCTTGACCGCGGTGACGGTCACGGTGATCTCGGCGGTCTCGCCCTCGTGGTCGCCGCCGAGCAGCTTCGACTCGAAGGTCGTGGTCTCGTCGGCGGTCAGCGAGTCGAGGGCCTCGTCGATGCCCTCGAGGAGCTCGCCGGAGCCCAGCTCGTACGAGATGCCGCTCGCCGTGTCGACTTCGGTGCCGTCGATCGTGGCGACGAGGTCGAGCGTGACGAAGTCGCCGGTCTTCGCGGGGCGGTCGACGGTGATGAGCGTGCCGAACCGGCTGCGGAGGCGCTCGAGTTCTTCGTTCACCTCTTCATCGCCGATCTCGACGGAGTCGACGGTCAGCTCGAGGCCTTCGTAGTCGGGCAGCTCGACCTCGGGGCGCACGTCGACCTCGATGGCGAGCAGGAGGTCGCCCGAGAAGTCCTTCTCGTTGGGCCACTCGACGATGTCGGCCTCGGGTCGGCCGAGGGGACGCAGCTCGTGCTCGGTGACCGCCGCGCGGTAGAAGCCGTCGAGGCCCTCGTTCACCGCGTGCTCGAGCACGGCGGCCTTGCCGACCCGCTGGTCGATGATGGGCGGCGGAACCTTTCCCTTGCGGAAGCCCGGCACATTGATCTGCTCGGCGATGTGCTCGTAGGCGTGGGTGATGCTGGGCTTCAGCTCCTCGGGCGTCACCGAGATGGTGAGCTTGGCGCGCGTCGGGCTCAGCTTCTCAACCGAAGTGGTCGGCATGTGGAAGATCTCCTGTTGTGTGGAAGTTCGTGTCGAGACTCGGGCGACCCGTCGGGGCGACAGGATTTGAACCTGCGACCTCCCGCTCCCAAAGCGGGCGCTCTACCAAGCTGAGCTACGCCCCGAGTCGCTGACTCAACTCGTCGGTTCACCCTCACGGGCACGCCGAAACATGCGGCAGCGCGGATGAACCCACGAAAGTCTACTGCACGGGCGCCCGTGGCTGCTGTGCGCGACGGGCACCGTCTCGGCCCGGCGCACCCATGGCGCTGTGGATCATGCGCTGCCCGTGTGACCGGGCGTGGCAGAGTGTGCCCATGACCGACCGTTCCCGCGCCCTCGCGCCCGGCCTACGTCGCTGGCCGTCCGATCCGGCGCAGTTCGTCGACACGACTCGTTGCCCGGCGTGCTTCAGCATGCTCCGCTCGCCGCGCTGCACCGAGTGCGGCCTCGACCTGCGGGCCCCCGAGGCGGCGCGGCTATTCCAGGTGTCGGCCCGCGTCTACGAGGGCGAGCTCGAGCGTCAGTCGCTGATCGATCGGATGTGGCGGGCACAGGATGCCGCGGCGCGCCCGGCCCCGAGGCCCGAACCGATCCCCGTGCCCGTGCCGGTGCCGGTCGCCGCTGCCGCACTGGCACCTGTCGCGACGACGTCGGCGCCGCCTACCGCGACCTTCGATCCTCCGATCGCCGCTCCGGATGCTGCGGCGCCGCGTCGCTCCGGCGTGCAGGTGCTGCTCCTGACGCTCGGAGTCGTGCTGATCTCGGTCACCGCGATCGTGTTCCTCTTCGTCGCCTATCTCGTGGCGAGCCAGGAGGTGCGCTCGATCATCATCGCCGGAGCGAGCGTGCTCGTGCTCGCACTCGCGTGGCTGCTTCGAGCACGTCGGCTCCCCGGCACCGCCGAGGGCGTGGCATCCGTCGCCGTCGTGCTGGGGCTGCTCGACGTGTGGATCGTGCGGGCGAACGACCTGTTCGGCACGGCGGCGCTCGGGGTGTCGGTGTACACCGGAATCGCGTTCGCCGTCGTCGCCATGGTGCTCGCGGCCACACGCGCAGTGAGCGGCATCCGGATCGTCGGGTTCGCCGCCGCGGCGCTGACGCCGATCGCCGCCTTCCTGCTCGGCTTCGCCATCGACCCCGGTACCGCGACGGGCGCATGGCTCGGTGGGCTGGTCGCGCTCCTGGCCGGCGTCGGCGTCGGCGCGGGGCTGCGAGCCGGGCTTCCCGAGCGGTCCATCCTCATCTCCGCGGGCTTCGCCGGCGGAGTCGCTGCGCTCGCAGGTGCGGGGTGGGCGCTGCACAGCGTGCCGTGGGGCGTGCTGTGGGCGTTCCTCGGCGTCGCCGCATCGCTGGTCGTCGTGATCGTCGTACTTCGGCTTCGCGGATCGCCCGCCGAGCGCGGGTTCGGCATCGCCGCAGCGATCGGCGTCGGCCTCGCTGCCGCCCTCGGCCTCGCGATCGGCGTCGCCGTCGAGCTCGAGCGCTCGATCGCGATCTGGTCGGCTCCGGCACTCGCCGCCGTGGTGGCCTGCGTCTGCGCGGCGCTCGTCCGGGTCGGCGGGCGCACTGCTCAGGAGGCCCGAGCATCGCTCATCGCGGCAGCCGCCGTCGCGCTGGCAGCGGCTGCGCCCGGCGCGCTCGTGGCATTCGCCGGGATCGGGGGCTGGCTGCTCGCCGCCATTCCTCCGTGGGGCGGCGACACCGCCAACGTGATCGTCGTCGACCAGCCCGACATCGTTCCCGGCGTGGCACTCGTCCCGTTCATGGTCGCGGGGGGCGCGTTCGTCGTGGCCCTGCTGCTCGGTCAGCTCCGGCGAGCCGCAACCGTTCCGATCGGTGCTGCGGTCGCCGGAGGCGTCGTCCTTGCGACGCTGGCCCCCGATGCCGCGCTTGCCGCGGTCGGCTACGGTGCGGTCGGCGCGGTCGGCCTCGGCGTCGCCGCGGTCGCGCAGCGGCACCGAGTCCCGGGTCTCGTGCCGACGCTGGCCCTGCTCGGAATGAGCTCGGCAGCCCTCGGCGCATGGACGGCCTACGCGAGCGTCCCCGCGTGGCCGTGGGTCACGGCGCTCGTGATCGTGACTGCGGTCGCCGGTCGCGTGGTAGCGGGTCGGGTGTGGTCCGATTCCGTCGCCCCCGCCGCCGGCGCGACGCATGTCGTGATCGCCAGCCTGCTCGGCGCCATCGCCGTCGTGTCGATCCCATCGTGGTCGGATGCCGCGGGCTCGCCGCTCACGTCGCCATGGGACTCACCGTGGATGTGGCTCGGCGTGGTCGGCGCCGCCATGTCGGCGGCCGCCCTCGCGTCCCCGAGGCTCACCGCCGCAGACCGCACGAGCATCGCGGTTCCCTGGCTCGGCGCCGCCACGACCGGGGCATTCGCCGTCGCGTTCGACGGGGGCGTCGATCCGGGCTGGATTCCCGCCGCACTCGTCGCGGTCGTCTCCATCGCCGCCCTCCGATTCACCACGGTGCGGCCGGTCTGCGTCCTGCTCGCCGTCGTGGGCCCGCTCCTGCTCGCCGTCGCGCTCGGGCGACTGCTCGTCGACATCCCAGGCGGTGCTCCCGCGGGCATCGGCGTGGCGGCCGGCGTGCTCCTCTCCGCCGGCTTGGCTCACATCGTGCTGCCCAGACGCGACACCGCGACGAAGGTCGCCTGGAACGCCGCACTCGGCGTTGCCGGCCTCGGCGCGCTCGCCTCGGTGACCGCGGCAGGAGATCAGCAGTGGCTGCTGTTGCTGGTACTCGCTCCAGTGCCAGTGCTCGTGGCCGCCCTCGACGGCGATCCCATCGGCGGCGAGGCGCAGAGCAGGCTCCTGTCCTGGCTCAGCATCCCGCCCGCGGTCGGCGCGGTCTGGTCGTGGCTCGCGGGCGACGGAGTCGACGACATCGAGGCGTACACCCTGCCGCTCGCGGCCTTCCTCCTCGCCGCGGGGGCCCTGATCGCGTGGCGGCGCGACGCGCACTCGTCGTACGCGGCTGGCCGCACGACGCTCGTCGCCACCGCCGCGGCCATCGCCGTGCTGCCGAGCGTCGCATCAAGTGCGGACTCCGAGCTGCGCACGCTCATCCTCGTCAGCGCGGGCGCGGTCGTCGCGCTCGCAGCGGCCTTCCTTCCCGAGACCGCCCGAGCGATCCCGCTGCGCCTCATCGCCGCGCTCACCGGATGGACGGCGGTCACCGGAACGGCGGTCGTGCGAGGAAGCGCCGTGGCCCTCGGCGAATCGAGCGATCTCGTCGTCGAGTTCTGGCCGCTGCTCGCGCTGGTCACGGGCGCGATGGTCGCCGTCGGGTGGGCCCGCACGTCGTCGCGGCCCGCGTGGATCGCGGAAGCGCTGCTCGCGGCATCCGTCATCGCCTTCTCGGTTCCGACGATGCTCGCGATCATCGATGGAAACCAGGCGACGACGCGCACCGTGGTGCTGTTCCCGCTGCTCGCGATCCTCCATGTCGCGGCCGTGGCGACGACCGCGCGGCCGGTGGGCGGGCCGATGCTCAGCTGGGCCAGCCTGGCACTGCTCGTGCTCGGCGGCACCGCCGTGCTCGGCGTCGCGAGAGTCGATCCATTCGACCTCGTGACCGCATCGATCGCCGCGGCGCTCCTCGGCGCCGGTGTGTTCCGGATGCGCCGCTCCCCTGCACTCGGCAGCTGGCCGGCGCTCGGTCCGGGCCTCGCGGTCCTCCTGATCCCGGCGCTCATCGCCGACTTCACGGATCCCGAGCTGTGGCGACTCATCGCCCTCGGCGTCGTTGCCGCGGCGGCGGTCGTCGTCGGCGCCCTGCGTCGGCTCCAGGCACCGTTGATCCTCGGCGGCGGCGTGCTCCTCGTACATGCCGTCGCACAGCTCTGGCCCTGGATCACGTGGCTCTACGAGGCGGTGTGGTGGTGGCTGTGGCTCGGCATCGCCGGCGTCGTGCTCGTGGCCCTCGCGGCGACCTACGAGCGACAGCTCCGACTCGCGCGAGGCGTCGTGCAGACGGTCGCCGAGCTCAGGTAGGCGGCAGGATCACATCCGCTCGACCCATTCGCTTCGCCAGTCGGGCGCCTCGAACGGCAGCGACCAGTAGGCCGTCTCGCGCGCGATCTTCTCGCCCCGCAGCTCGAAGATGAAGGTCGCGAGGTACTCCGCCTCATCGCCGTAGTCGAGCGTGGCCTCCACGACCCACAGGTCGCCCTCGCCGACGATGCGACGCGGCGTGATCGTCGGCAGCTGGGGGAACGCGTTGTACACGCTCCGCCGGTTGTCGCCGCCGACGATGCGCTCACCCGATTGCGGCCACTCCATGACCGCGTCTTCGTGGAACACGTCGTCCATCCCGCCGACGTCACCGGCATTCAGCGTCGCGATCAACGCCTCGACGGTCTCTCTCCCACTCATACGCGTGCTCCCTCGAACGGATGCCGCGCGCACGCCGTGCACGGAGTGGACTGTGCCGTGTACTACGATGATCCAGTGCCCGAACGCGGGCGCTCGCGGATGTAGCTCAATGGTAGAGCCTCAGTCTTCCAAACTGATGGTGCGGGTTCGATTCCCGTCATCCGCTCCACTGGCGTTCGATTGGGGGCCGCATTCGCGCGCTGCTCATGGCTCGAGGTATGCCGCGAGGTTCGCCAGCGACGACATGATCCCTTCGGCGTGGTCGCGCGCGCGAATACCCGCCGGGACGTTGGTCGCCAGGACCTCGACGACGGTCCCCTCGTCTGCGGCGTGCAGCAGCCACTCCATCCGCATGGTCCCCTGAAGCGCGGGGTCGTCGGACTCGAAGTCGATGTCCTGCACGATTCGATGGCCAGGGATGATCCGGGAGATACGGACGTCCGACACGTCGGAGTCAGCAGAGGTCTTGCCTGGAGCGTCGGATGCATCCTCGTAGGTCAGCACCAGGCGGAACGAGCCGCCGTCGCGAAGGTCGAATCGCTCGAACCTGCCCAGCATGCCCTTCGGGGGCAGCCACTTGAGCAGCGCTTCACGATCGGTCAAGGCGGCGTACACGACGTCGGGGTCGACGTGGATGAGAAGACTCGCCCGATCCGTCCTGCCCATCACCCGACGGTACCGCCGGCGAGGCGCCGCATGGACCGGAGCGAACGAATTGCAAGGTCTGGCGACCGATCCGGCGGCCTGCCTACGGTGGAGTGTCCGAGACGGATGCGGGACGCGTCACCGCCGGTGCGATCCACGCGCCGGGCCGTCACGCCCGAATCGGGCGGAAGGAGCACGCGATGTCCACCTTCAAGATCGGGTACTTCGTCGGAAGCCTCTCGTCGACGTCCATCAACAGAACCCTCTCCAAGGCGCTCATCAAGCTCGCGCCGCCGGAACTCGAGTTCACCGAGATCCCGATCGGGAACCTTCCCCTCTACAGTCAGGACTACGACGCGGCCTACCCACCTGAAGCTCAAGCGCTGAAGCAGGCGATCGAGGCATCCGATGGCATCCTCTTCGTCTCCCCCGAATACAACCGATCGATCCCCGGCGCACTGAAGAACGCGATCGACTGGGGCTCCCGGCCTTGGGGTACCAACTCCTTCGCCCGGAAGCCGACCGGCATCGTCGGTGCATCCGGCGGCAACATCGGCACCGCCGTGATGCAGTCGTCGATGCGGAGTGTCCTGAGCTTCCTGGATGCCCCGCAGTTGAACTCCCCCGAGGTCTACATCAAGTTCGAGCCCGACGTCTACGGGGCCGACGGCGACGTGAGCAATGAGGACTCCGCGGCCTTCCTGCGCCACTACATGGAGGAGTACGCCGCCTTCGTGGAGCGTGTGCTCGCGGCGACCGCACCCGGGCACATCGGCGATCAGCAGGCGGGCAAGTGGAAGTGACCGCGTAGCGTGGAGAACAGACGCACGCCAAAGGGAAAGGTGGACGCACGATGACCGATACCAAGTCCGACACCAAGGCCGCAGCCAGGAGTCCGAAGGCGCCGAAGGGCACCGAAGCCGACGTCGCCTCAGGCGTCGCCCAGTTTCTCACGCCCGTCGTGCAGGAGCTCATCGCACTCGCGGTCAACGGCAAGCAGGCGCACTGGCATGTGCGCGGCGTGAACTTCATCGCCGTGCACGAACTCCTCGACGAGGTCGTCGCGCACGCCCAGGAGTGGGCCGACCTCGCGGCCGAGAGGGTCGTGGCGCTGGGGCTCCCGGTCGACGGCCGCCTGAAGTCCGTCTCCGACAAGAGCGGGGCCGTGAACCCGCAGCTGGGCTTCCAGCCGTACGACGAGGCGATCGCCGACGTCGTGGCGCAGATCGACCGCGCGACCGAGCGGGTCAACGAGGCCATCGAGGGACTCGAGGAGCTCGATCCGCCGAGCCAGGACGTCGTCATCGAGATCCGGCGCGGTCTCGACAAGGACCGTTGGTTCCTGTTCTCGCACATCGCGAAGAAGTAGGCGCCGTAGCGGGCTGACGGGCCCGGGTGCAGAATGCCGCTATGACGGCGGATGCATCCGGGCCCGACTCGTCCCGCGAGGATGACGGCGCAGGCCTCACCGACGCCCAGAAGTCGCTCCGCGCCCAGATGCTCGCGACCGAGCACTGGAGCCTGCTCGCGTCGCGATCGACGACGCAGAGCGAGGTGCTCACGCGGATCGCCATCTTCCTGACCCTCGTCTCGGCGGGCCTGGTGACGCTCGGCGTGCTCGGCAATGCGACGCAATTCCGCGGCTGGTTCGGCGTGGCCGCGCTCGGAGTGCTGCTCCTGCTCATGCTGCTCGGACTGGTGACCCAGCTCCGCGTGTACAACACGGCCACGGAGGACCTGATGTACGTCGTGGCGATGAACCGCCTTCGAGGCGCGTACCTCGACCTGGATCCGGGGCTCGCCCCGTACCTGCTCATGTCGCCGAACGACGACCGTGCCGGCGCCGAGCGCACCTACCACTACTTCTTCCCGCGCGGTCAGAGCCAGGTGCTCGCGAGCTCGATGATGGTCATCACCGTCGTCACCGCCGTGGTTGCTGGTCTGTTCGCCGGCAGCCTCGCCCTTGCACTCGGGGTGTTCGCGTGGGTGGCCGTCGCCATCGGGGCCGTCGTCGCGCTCGCCCTGTTCGCAGGCAGCCTCGCCCGCGGCTACCGGCTCTACCTGCGTTCATGGGCTGAGCACGAACCGCTTCGGCGAACGTCGGCCGACTGAAGCCTGACGACTAGCGCTGCAGCCAGGTGAGCACGGCGAGCACTCGGCGGTGGTCGGTGCCCGAGTCCTCGAGGCCGAGCTTCTGGAAGATCGAGGTCACGTTCTTCTCCACGGCACCGACGCCGATGTACAGCTGCTTCGCGATGCCGGCGTTGGTGCGGCCCTCGGCCATGAGCTCCATGACCTCGCGCTCGCGGGGCGTCAGCGTGGCGAGCGGGTCGCTGCGCCGGGACAGCAGCTCACGGACCACCTGCGGGTCGAGCACGGTCCCGCCCTCGCTCACTCGCTCGACCGCATCCTCGAGATCATCGAGCGACGCGACCCGGTCCTTCAGCAGGTAGCCCATTCCGCCCTCGCCCGACGAGAGCAGTTCGTGCGCGTAGGTGCCCTCGACGTACTGGCTCAACAGCAGGACGCCGAGCTGCGGCATCCGCCGACGCAGCTCGATCGCCGCACGCACGCCCTCGTCGCGGAAGGTGGGCGGCATGCGCACGTCGAGCACCGCCAGATCGGGCCGGGTCTGCTCGATCTCGGCGAGCAGTGCATCGGCGTCACCATAGGCGGCCACCGTCTCGAACCCCGCCTCGTCGAACAACCGCACGAGCCCCTCGCGCAGCAGCACCGAATCCTCGGCGAGCACGATTCGCAGGGGGCCGCGGGGGGCATCGGTCATGCCCCCACCCTAGCGGCGGGCCCGTCAGGCGCCGGATGCCGCGAGCGGAACGTACGGCAGGTGCGCACCGATCACCGTCGGCCCGCCGACGGGACTGTCGATGACGAGGATGCCCCGAAGTCCCTGCACGCGCTCGTCGGGACCGGCGAGGCCGTGGCCGGGGGTGCGCGTCGCGCCGCCGCGGCCGTTGTCGGTGACCCAGACGTCGATCCAGTGGCCGGTCTCCGCCGTTCCGCGGGTGCCGACGCGGAGACGGATCCCGGTGGCTCCGGAGTGCTTCGCCGCGTTCGTGAGGAGCTCGGCGGCGATGAAGTACGCGTTCCGCTCGATCGGTGCCGGCAACGGGCCATCCGTCAGCTCGACCTCGACGATCACGGGTACCGGGCTCCGCGACGCAAGCGACTCGAGGGCGACCGCGAGGCCGCGGTCCTGCAGGATCGGGGGTGCGAATCCGCGTGACAGGGCCCGCAGCTCGTCGAGTGTCTCTCGCGCCTGATCTCGGGCCTCGACGAGGAGGGTGCGCGCCGAGTCGGGGTCGTGCTCGAGCCGGCGCTCGATGGTCGCCAGGTCCATCTGCAGACGCACGAGGCGCTGCTGCGGACCGTCGTGGATGTCTCGCTCGAGGCGCCGCAACGAGGCATCCTCGGCCTGCACCGCGGCGCCGCGCGACGCGGACAGCTGGGCGACCTCGACGGCCAGCGCCTCGGAGCGCCATGCGCCCAGCACGCCGCGGGCGATGACGTCATGCAGCATGGTCAGCCCGCGGAACACGAGCGGGAGCGTCAGGAGGAAGATCACGCCGACGATGAAATGGAAGATCGGCTCCGAAACCGACACGTCGAGATCGACTCCCTCGCCCGGGAGCAGCCAGTCGAGCACGACCTCGCTCAACCACACCTGGCGACCCTCGTTCGGGATGTACCGCTCCCAGATCCACCCGGTGACCCCGCCGAGCGCGACCGAGGTCCACGCGACGGTGATCGACCACGTGATGATGCTCACGATCGGGTTGATGATGAGCCCGTGCAGCAGGTACAGCCAGTAGTGGCCGTCGATGAACGGCGCGAACATCGTGCGCCAGAAGCCCTGGTTGCGATCGGCATGGTCCCACGCCGGTCGGCGAACGGGCGGCCGTCCGGCCCATTCCAGACGCACGAGCTCGAGCGTGCCGAACCCGCGAGCGATGAACATCGCGGCCACCACGATGAAGATGCCGAACACGATCAAGATCAGGCCGAGTCCCGTGAAGAACACACTCGCGAGCAGGGCCAGGCCGACGATCGCGATCGGCATGGTCAGGATGAGGAACGCGAACTCGCGCGGGACGCTCGCCCAGAGGGCGCCGTACCCGCGGCGCGGGCGCGGGGCATCCGTCGTGCTCGTCGTGGTCTCGTTCGTCATCGGTGGGCTCACGTTCGGAGTGGGGGCGTCGGTCGGCACGGTGTCAGTGCTCATGGTGGGTTCCTCCTGTCATGGTGGCAGACCGGCCCGGTTCGACGACGGCGAACTGGCCCATCATGCCCTGGTCTTCGTGCCACAGCAGGTGGCAGTGGTACATGTACGGGGTGTCGGGATCGGCGTAGTCCTCGAAGCGCAGGATCAGTTCGAACTCGGTCTCGGGGGCCGCGAAGATGGTGTCCTTCCATCCGGCGAGCTCCGGCGGGGGCGGCGTGCCGTCGATCGATGCGATCCGGAACTGCACGTCGTGCACGTGGAAGCTGTGGGGCATCTGGCTCGTGTTCTCGACGACCCAGCGCTCGGTCGTGTCGACCGTGACCGTCTCGTCGATGCGCCTCATGTCCATGTGGGTGTCGTTGATCTCGAACCCGTCCAGCCGGAATGTGCGCGTCGTCGCGACCTCGGAGACCTCGACCGGCGGCACCTCGGCGAGTTGTTCCGGCACGTCGGGCGAGGGGTCGAGGGCGTCGGCGGCACGCAGCTCGAGCACGTCGAAGGCGTCGGCGCCCCCGTTCATCGCGGCGATGGCGTCGATCATCCCGGCCGCCTCCGCCGACGCCTCGGAGCGGAGCACGAGCCGCTCCCCCGGCGTCATGCGAACCACGACCTCGGCCCGCTCACCGGGCGACAGCATGACGTGATCCAGTTCGACGGATGCCGCGAGCAGCCCTCCGTCGGTGGCGATGAGCTCCATCCCTCGGCCGTCGCTCCAGGTGAACGCGTAGGTCCGGGCCGTCGAGGCGTTGAGCAGCCGCAGCCGCACCGCCGCTGTTCGCACCTCGAGGTACGGACTCCGGGTGCCGTTCACCAGCAGCTCATCGCCCAGCGCGCCGGCGAACCCGCGTGGCGGCGCCTCTCGAACGCCGTCGGCAGAGAACCCGGTGTCCTGCACGATGACTGGAATGTCGTCGACGCCGTACTCGCGAGGAAGGGCGAGCTGCGCCTCGGCATCGTCCTGCAGGAGGAACATTCCGGCGAGGCCGCGCCGCACGTGCTCCTCGGTCTCGCCATGCGGATGCGGGTGGTACCAGAGGGTCGCGGCGGGTTGGTCGATCGCCCACCCGGGCGACCACGTGGCGTCCGGCTCGACCATCTGGTGGGGGCCGCCGTCCATCTCGGCGGGGGGGTGCATGCCGTGCCAGTGCACGGTGGTCGCCTCGTCGAGCGAGTTCGTGACGTCGACCCTGACGCGTTCGCCACGCGAGGCCACGAGGGTCGGACCGAGGTATGAGCCGTTGAATCCCCACGTCTCGCTCGGCGCACCGGGCTCGAACTCGGTCGCCCCCGCCCGGGCCTCGAGGGCGAAGACCCGAGTGCCGTCGGCGTCGACCGTGGATGCGGCGAGCGGCGGGATCGCGAGCGCTCGGTCGAACTCCACCTTGCCGACCGTCGAAACGGGGGCCGGACCCGCGATTCCGCATCCGGCGAAGGAGACCGCGACGAGCGCGCCCGCGGCGATCGCGGCGAATGCGCCCGCGGTCGCACGGGGTCGGCGGAGGCGAGTCGGGAATCGCGAGATCGAGGGCATGGTTCCAGCGTCACGAATCGCGCACGGTCGCCACAGCCGGTGCACGCCCGGATGGGCGCGGGGGTTTACCCCCGGACTCGGGATCCCGATGCGCGACCGGTTTCGTCAGGCCGCTACTCGAGCAGGGAGTGAGTGAAGCGCCCGCCCAGCAGCGTCGCGGCAACGGGCATCGCACGGAGGTCGTCGACGGATGCCGCGAGCGGGTCGAGCTCGACGACCGCGATGTCGGCGGGGCCACCCACAGCCACCTCGGCGCCGCATCCGCCGGTCGACGCGGCCAGCGCCGTGCGCGCGTCGATCGCCTGCTCGGGATGCCACGGCTCGCGCCCGTCGCGAGTCCGGCCGACTGCAGCGGAGATCGCGACCCACGGGTCGAGTGGCGCGACCGGGGCGTCGGATCCGAGCGCGAGTTCGACGCCGGCGCCGGCGAGCGCGGCGAGCATGAACGCCCGATCGGTACGGCCCGCCCAGTACCGGTCGGCCACATCACGGTCGTCCATCGCGTGCTCGGGCTGGACGCTCGCGATGATGCCGAGCGCGGCGAACCGCGCGACATCCTGATGACGAAGCAGCTGGGCGTGTTCGATGGTCGCACCCCGGCCGTGCCACCCCGAGGGTCGGACCTGTTCGAACGCCTCGAGCACCGCCGCGTTCGCGCGGTCGCCGATGGCATGCACGGCCGGCGTGATGCCCGCGGCATCCGCACGACGCATGAGTGGCACCAGCTCGTCGAGCGGGACGTTGGGGGCGCCGCACGGATTTGCATGGCCCTCGAGGCCCGGGTAGGGGTCGAAGCACCACGCGGTGCGCGTGTTCAGCGATCCGTCTGTGATGACCTTGTACCCGCCGACGGTGACGAGGCTTTCGGTGTCGGGCACGGCGTCGCCGGTGCGGAGGCCATGCTCGATCGCCCGTTCGAGGTGCTGGGTGTAGACCCCGAAGGCGACGCGAAGCGAACGGATGTCGCGGGCGGCGCGCCGCGCCCAGTCGTCGCGGTTCCACCGCATCTCGAAGTCGGTGATGCCCACGACGCCTCGTGCGGCGGCCCGTGCGGCGGCATCGGCGACCCAGCCGTCGAGCACCTCGTCGGCGACGTCGTCGAGCATGGCGGTGAGCCGGAAGCAGTCGTCTTCGCGGAGGATGCCGCTGGGGCCGGCGATCCCGTCGAAACCGTACCGGCGCGCGGCGGCGGAGTTCACCCAGCCCGAGTGCAGGTCGCCCGAGACGAGCACGACCGGCACGTCGCCGGAAACGGCGTCGAGCGCGGCCCGGGACTGGGAGTCGGGCCAGAGTCCGTCACGGTAGCCCATGCCGATGACCTCGGCGGCGCCCCGAGCCACGAGCCCGGCGACGAGGGCGACGGCCGCGGCAGCGGACTCGATGCCCGAGAGGTCGTGGCGGCGCACCACCATCGACCACTGGGACATGTGCACGTGCCGGTCGTAGAGTCCGGGTACGACGTACCGGCCGTCGAGCTCGATGCGGCGGACCGCGGCATCGCCGTCGCCCCGCCGAGCGTCCGCGCCGGCGCGCACGATGGCGGCCACGGCGCCGTCGGCGAGATGCACGTCGACGGGCGAGGTGGCGCTGGGCAGCAGCGCACCCGCGAGGATCAGCGGCTCAGGGGCATCCGTCGGCCGTCGACGCCTGCCGTTCACGCCCGGGCTGCCCGAAGCGCCTCGTGCGTGCGGCGCATCTCGGCGGCGAGCGACGGGTTGGAATACGGCCCGGTTGCTTCCAGCTCGTCGATGATGCGATCGACGGTCGCAGCCGGCTTGTTCTGGCTCATCTTGTTCTTCGCGACGAATCGGGTGATCGGGATGCGCACACCGACCGTGCCGGGGGCGATGCGGTCGGCGTACGCCGAATTCTCGGGCGTTCCGCGCATGCGTCTCGGCTCGGGCATCGGGCTCTCGAAGTGATCGACGAGCGCCTCGAGCACGCGGAGGTTCTCGGCCGGGTCGAGCAGCTCGGGGGTTCCGTAGAGGTGCGCGGTGACGAAGTTCCACGTCGGCACGGCGGGATCCGCGTCGTACCATCCGGGCGAGATGTAGCCGTGGGGCCCCTGCACGATGACCATGACCTCATGCCGCCCGAGTTCGTGCGCCTCGTCGTCGGGTCGGCCCACATGCGAGAGCAGCACGATGCCGTCGGCGTGCTCGTCGAGCAGCACCGGGTAGTGGGAGGCCACGAGGCCCGCGGCATCCGTGCGGCTCACGATCGTCATCCAGGGATGCTCACGGATGATGCGCTTCACGCCCTCCTCGCTGTCGAGGGTGAAGCTGGGGTTGTGCCGCATCGAGGTCCTTCCGATCGGATGCCTCCACGGTACCGTCCGGGGCCGCCTCCCGCCGCGGATAGGCTGGCCGGAATGGTCGGGCGCAGCAGGGACGAACGGGAGCGTCTCAGCCGTACGCCGAAGACCTGGCCGATCGTCGCCGTGCTCGCCTTCGCAGGCGCGTGCTCCTCGTTCATGTTCACGATCGTCGTGCCGATCCAGGCGGACCTGCCCGAACTGCTCGACGAGAGCCGGGTGGCATCGGCGTGGGTCGTGACGGTCACGTTGCTGACGGCCGCGGTGACGACGCCCATCGCCGGACGGCTCGGCGACCTCTACGGCAAGCGCCGCATCGTGCTGGCGCTGATCGCGGTGCTCATCGTCGGCAGCGTGATCGCCGGCGCGTCCACGTCGCTCCCCGTGCTGCTCGTCGGTCGCGCGCTCCAGGGCGCGGTGACGGGAGTGGTTCCCCTCGGCATCGCGATCCTCCGCGACCACCTGCATGAGGATCGGATCGGCGGTGCGGTCGCCCTGGTGAGCGCGACCCTCGGCTTCGGCGGAGCGCTCGGCCTGCCCGTGAGTGCGCTCATCGCCGAGAACGCCGACTGGCACCTGCTCTTCTGGGCGTCCGCGGTGCTCGGCCTGGTGCTGTTCGTGCTCATCGCCTCGGTCGTGCCGGTCAGCACGTTGCGTGCACCCGGCCGATTGGATGTGCCGGGCGTGATCGGGCTCTCCATCGGGCTCTCGGGCGTCCTCCTCGCCATCGCGCAGGGCAATGCCTGGGGCTGGACCTCTCCGGCCACGCTGGGGTTCGGGCTCGGCGGCATGGCCGTGCTGGTCGTCTGGGGCTGGTACGAGCTCCGCGTCGCGGATCCGCTGGTCGATCTTCGCGTGGCGGCACGCCCGCCGGTGCTCATCACGAACCTCGCGTCCATCGCCATGGGGTTCGCGTTCTTCTCGTCGAACGTCAACCTGCCGCAACTGCTCGAGCTCCCGGTCGCCAGCGGCGTGGGACTCGGTCTCTCGCTGCTCGCGGCCAGCATCGTGCTCATGCCCGCCGGACTCGTGATGATGGGGATGTCGCCGGTCGCCGCCCGACTGAATCGTCGATTCGGCGGGAAGTCCCTCCTGGTCTCCGGCGCGGGTGCCATCATCGTGGCGTACTCGCTGGCGCTGGTCGCTTCGACGCAGGTCTGGCAGATCATGCTGGTGAACGCCGTCATCGGCGTTGGGATCGGGCTCGGCTATGCGGCGATGCCGATCCTCATCATGCACGCGGTGCCGGCGACGGAGACGGGGGCCGCGAACGGCCTCAACGCGCTCATGCGCTCACTCGGAACGAGCGGGGCCGCCGCGGTGATGGGGGCCGTACTCGCGGCGACCGCGGTCGAGTTCGAGGGACTGCAGGTGCCCACGCGCGCCGGATTCGACCTCACGTTCACGATCGGCCTCATCGCGGCCGTCGTGGCGGCGGTGCTCGGGCTCCTCATTCCGAAGCCACGCCGCGTGCCCGGCGAGCACCGGTCGCTGCCCGACGACGTCGCCTGACCATCAGGCCTGGCAGTACGGACACCAGTAGAGCTTGCGTGCGCCGAGCTCCTCCATGACGATGTTCGTGCCGCACACCCGGCAGGGCAGCCCCTCGCGCTTGTAGACCCAGTGCCGGTCGGCGCGGTTGGCCATGGCCGCTCGCCACGCCTCGTCGTCGAGGTCGTCCATCGTCATCATCTGGCCGGTCTCGACGCCGATGCGCAGGAGCTTCGCCCAGTCGCGCCACAGGTGGCGCACGTGCTCCTCGGGCACCCGCTTCCCGGGGGTGTGGGGGTTCTGTCGGGCGCGGAACAGGAGCTCGGCGCGGTAGACGTTGCCGATGCCGGCGACCACCGACTGGTCCATGAGGAGCAGCCCGATGGGCGTCGCCGTCTTCAGCACCGCCTGCGCGAAGCGATCCTCCGCCTCGGGCCCGTCGTCGATCAGCGGGTCGGGGCCGAGCCTGGCCACGACCTGCTCGACCTGCGCCGGGTCGAGCACCTCGCAGGCGGTCGGACCGCGCAGGTCGGCGACCACCCTCTCGGTGAGCAGGCGCACCCGAACCTGCCCGATCGGCTCGGGCGGGAACGACTCGAGGGCGTTGCCCTCGGTCTCGGCCTCCGACATACGCAGCCGGGTTCGCCTGGGAGCACCGATCGAGGCGAGCGAATTCTCGCCCGCGCTGTCGAACACGACTGCATCGGGATTCGGCCCGGTGAGGAACGTCCCCCTCTGGTTCGTCTGGCCCATCCGCCCGTTCGCGGATGCGATGGTCGCGTCCATCCGGATGTCGCCGGCGAAGTCCCACGCACCGTACATGCCGAGGTGCACCCGCAGCCAGCGGTCGCCCTCGAAGCCGAGGAACATCTGCTTGCCCACGGCGCGGGCGTCCGTCATCCGACGACCGTCGAGTTGCGCCGCCCCCTCGGCGAATCGGCCCTGCGGGCTGGAGGCCCGCACGACCTGCCCGACGAAGTTCCGGTCGAACTGGCGGGTGATGCGGTGGACGGAATGTCCCTCGGGCATCGGACGCCTTACGCCTCGGCCGCGGCCGGGCCGACCGCTCGCTGCGATGGCGGGAGGGCGGAGGTGTCGACGCCCTTGCCGACGATGTCGCCGGTCGCCTCGAACTCGGCGATTTGCGCGATGCGCCGCACGTGCCGCTCGTCGCCCGAGAAGGGTTCGGTGATAAAGGCGTCGATGTACCGGATGGCTTCTTCGACAGTGTGCTGCCGCGCGCCGATGGAGATGACGTTCGCGTCGTTGTGCTGGCGGGCGAGGATCGCGGTGTCCATGCTCCAGACGAGGGCTGCCCGGATGCCGTGCACCTTGTTCGCAGCGATCTGCTCGCCGTTGCCCGACCCGCCGAAGACGATGCCGAGGGTGTGGATGCCCGCGGCCTGATCACGCGCGACTCCGAGCGCGGCGTTGATGCAGAAGGCCGGGTAGTCGTCGACCGGGTCGTACTCGGCCGGGCCGTGATCGACGACCTCGTGCCCGCCGTTGGTCAGGTGGTCGACGAGCGTGCGGCTGAACTCGAGGCCGGCGTGATCGGTCGCGATGTGGATGCGCATGGGCCAAGTCTAGGGATCGGGCACCCAGCGGATGCCGCGGCCGTGCGGCTGCGCCCAAGCGAGTTGCACGCCGTCGAGGGCGAGCACGAGATCGGAGCTCTCGTTGGGCACGTCGTCGCGTACACGGATGCCGGGGCTCACGGTGCGGGACTCGACCGAGAGCCAGTGCCCGGGGAGGCGGCGCACGTGTTCGGCGAATCGAGCACGGTGGGCCTCGTCGAGGTACATGAGGACCGCCGTGTGGAACACGACGAGGGTCGAGTCGGAGGGCGCCTCCGCTGCGACGGCGTCGAGCTGCTCGTCGAGGTCGCCGGCGACGACAAGCGGCGGGTCGGCGGCGGCGATCGCTGCAGCGGCCTGCAGGCGAGCGCGGCGGTCGTCGTGTTCGGGCCAGATGAGGGCCTCCAGCCACGCCACGTCGTCGGGATGCCGCACATCGAGCGGGTTCAGGTCGATGCCGGCCCGCCACACGACCTCGGGAAGGCGGTCGGGTACGGGCACCGGTCCGGTGACGGCGCAATCGAGGACGACCGGGCTGGGGCCGCTCGCGGGGTCGAGCCGAGGATGCCCCGTGTACCGATAGCTGTAGCGATCGGGATACAGGCACAGCCCTGCCGACGCGCCCACCTCGAGCAGGGCGAGCGGGCCCACGAGCCCCGCGAGCGCCGGCACGTGCAGGGCGCACCGCGCGGCCTCGTTCGTCTGGGTCGCATGCGTGAGCGCCGTGGCCCGCACCTCGAGCCAGTGGTCGTGGAGCCAATCCCGGAAGAGATGGTACGGACCGGCGGGCGCCCCCTGGAACCTCGCCGCCGAGAACACGAGGTTCGGCTGGCGCTTCGGCGAGGGCAGCTGATCGATCAGCCCGATCGTCTCGGGGTCGTCGGCGACGCCGAGAGCCCATCCCTCGTAGACCCCAGACATTCCACGCGCCTCGACCTCGCCGAACACCCGGTATCGCTCAGCGGTCGGGGCCGCGGAATCCGTGGACCTCATGGTGGCCACGGTAGGACCGCGCCCCGACCCGGTCAAACGCGGTCTGCGGTGTGACCGCGCATCCGCTCGCGGCATCCGTCCGACCCCGCGAATCGGCCCGACGGCGGGTCTAGGCTGGAACCCGTTGCCTGCGGCCACGAGCCGCATCGATGACCGCGAAGGAGCGCACGTGCCAGGAGAGAACCTCACCCGCATCGAAGCCGAGGAGCGCGCTGCGCTCGTGACGGTGCACGACTACGACGTCGTGCTCGACGTCACGACCGGTCCCGAGGTCTTCCGGTCGACGACCACCGTGCGGTTCGCTGCGCAGGAGGGCGCCTCGACCTTCATCGACGCGATCACCGCAGCGGTGCACTCGGTGACCCTCAACGGCCGTTCCCTCGACCCGGCCCAGGTGAGCGACGGCGTGCGGATCCAGCTCGACGGGCTCGCCGACGAGAATGAACTCGTCGTCGTCGCCGACGGAAGGTACATGCACACGGGCGAAGGCCTGCACCGTTTCGTCGACCCGGTCGACGACGAGGTGTACCTCTACACCCAGTTCGAGGTTCCCGACTCGCGCCGCATGTTCGCCGTCTTCGAGCAGCCCGACCTGAAGGCGTCGTTCCGCTTCACGGTCACCGCTCCCGCGCACTGGGAGGTCGTGTCGAACTCCCCGACCCCCGATCCGGTCGACGCTCACGACGGCGCAAAGACCTGGGCGTTCGCGCCGACCCCGCGCATCTCGAGCTACATCACCGCGCTCGTGGCCGGGCCCTATCACGTGGTCCGCGACGAACTGACGAGCTCCGACGGCCGCACGATCCCGCTCGGGGTGTTCAGCCGGAAGAGCCTCGCCGAGTACCTCGACGCCGACTACATCTTCGAGAAGACCAAGCAGGGGTTCGAGTACTTCGAGTCGAAGTTCGGCATCCCGTACCCGTTCGAGAAGTACGACCAGATGTTCGTGCCCGAGTACAACGCGGGCGCCATGGAGAACGCCGGCGCAGTCACGTTCACCGAGTTCTACGTGTTCCGGTCGAAGGTGACGGATGCCGTGCGCGAACGCCGCGTCGTCACGATCCTGCACGAGCTCGCCCACATGTGGTTCGGCGACCTCGTGACCATGAAGTGGTGGAACGACCTCTGGCTGAACGAGTCCTTCGCCGAGTGGGCGTCGACCATCGCCACCGCCGAGGCGACCGAGTGGACCAACGCCTGGACCACCTTCAACGCCATGGAGAAGAGCTGGGCCTACCGTCAGGACCAACTGCCCTCGACGCATCCGATCGTCGCCACGATCAACGACCTGGAAGACGTACTGGTCAACTTCGACGGCATCACGTACGCCAAGGGCGGGTCGGTGCTGAAGCAGCTCGTGGCATGGGTGGGAATCGACGCGTTCTTCACCGGGGTCTCGGCGTACTTCAGGAAGCACCAGTGGGGCAACACCACGCTCGCCGACCTGCTCGCCGAGCTCGAGGTCTCGAGCGGTCGCGACCTCTCGGACTGGTCGGGGCTCTGGCTCGAGACGGCCGGCGTCAACACGCTCCGTCCTGAGATCGCCGTCTCGACGGAGCTCGACGAGCAGGAGGCGGCGACGATCACCTCGTTCGCCGTGCTGCAGTCGGCAACCGACGAGCATCCGACGATCCGTCCGCACCGCCTGGCGATCGGGTTCTACAACCTCCGCGACGGCAAGCTCGTGCGCGACCACCGGGTCGAGCTCGACGTGGACGGCGAGCGCACCGAGGTCCCCGAGCTCGTCGGCCTGCCGCGCCCCGACCTCGTCCTGCTCAACGACGACGACCTCGCCTACGCGAAGATCCGCCTCGACGAGGCGTCGCACGGGGTCGCCCTCGCGAACCTCTCCGACATCGAGGACCCGCTGGCGCGCGCGCTCGTGTGGAGTTCGGTGTGGGATGCCACGCGTGATGCCGAGACCCGCGCCAGCGACTACCTCGCCCTCGTGCTCGGGAACATCGCGAGCGAGACCGAGTCGACCACGCTGCGGATCGTGCTCGCCAACGCCGTCATGGCTGCGAGCGCCTACGTCGCTCCCGAGCGCCGCGCCGAGGCGCGCCGGGAACTGGCCGATGGGTTCTGGCAGCTCGCGCGGGAGGCGGCACCCGGCAGCGACGCGCAGTTCCAGTTCGTCACGAACTTCGCCGCCATCGCCGAGGCAGGATCGCACGTCGACGAGCTCGCCGCCCTCTACGACGGCTCGCTCGCACTCGAGGGTCTCGCCATCGACACCGACCTCGGGTGGGAGCTGCTCATCGCCCTGGTCGCGGCCGGACGCGCTGGTGACCCCGAGATCGACGAACGCCTCGCCAGCGACAACACGGCGACCGGCCAGCAGTCGGCCGCGCACGCCCGCGCCGCCATCCAGACGCCCGAGGGCAAGGAGCGCGCGTGGGCGTCGCTCATCGACGTCGACACGGCGACGAACACCGTCGTGCGCGAGACCGCCGAGGGGTTCCTCCGGGCGAACGACCCGGCACTGCTCGAGCCGTTCGTCGACCGCTACTTCGACATGCTGGAGCGCGTCTGGGAGGAGCGCAGCTACGCGATCGCCGAGAAGCTCGTCGACGGCCTCTACCCGTCGCCGCTCGCCAACCGGGCACTCGCCGACGCCAGCCGCGCCTGGCTCGACACGCATCCCGACGTGCCCGCGCTGCGACGCCTGGTGATCGAGCGACTCGCCGGGATCGACCGCGCCCTCGCTGCGCAGGAGCGCGACGCGCAGGAGGCGTAGCCGACCGTCGTCCCACGGGGCGGCGGGCGTGGTACCCCGGTACCACTGCCCGCCGCCCCGAGACCGTTCTGCGGGCCGATGTGGCGGCTTCGCGGCATCCGTAGCTTCGAAGCCATGATCACTGCAGAAGGACTCACCAAGCGGTTCGGCGAGAAGACCGCCGTCGACCACCTCGACTTCACCGTGCAGCCCGGCCGGGTCACGGGCTTCCTCGGCCCGAACGGTGCCGGCAAGTCCACCACGATGCGCATGATCGTGGGGCTCGACCGGCCGACCGCCGGGCGCGCCATGGTCAACGGTCGGCGGTACGCCGAGCACCGGGCCCCGCTCCACGAGGTCGGTGCGCTGCTCGATGCCAAGGCCGTGCACACCGGACGGACCGCCGAGAACCATCTCCTCGCCATGGCCGCCACGCACGGCATCGCCCGGCAGCGGGTGCGCGAGGTCATCGAGCTCACCGGGCTGGAATCCGTTGCGCGCAAGCGCGTGGGCGGATTCTCGCTCGGCATGGGCCAGCGCCTCGGCATCGCCGCCGCGCTGCTCGGCGACCCGGCCACGCTCATCCTCGACGAACCCGTCAACGGGCTCGATCCCGAGGGAGTGCTGTGGGTGCGCCGGCTCGTCCGCAACCTGGCTGCCGAGGGGCGCACGATCTTCCTGTCGTCGCACCTCATGAGCGAGATGGCGCTCACTGCCGACCACCTCATCGTGCTCGGCAAGGGACGCCTCATCACGGATGCCCCGGTCGCCGAGGTCATCGCCGGTGGCACCCGTTCCCGCGTCCGGGTGCGCTCGCCGCACGCGTCGCAGCTCGCCGACCTGCTCGCCGGCCCGGACGTGACGGTCATGCGCGCCGAGTCGGGCGTCCTCGAGGTCACGGGCCTCGAGGCATCCGGCATCGGGGACCTGGCCGCCCGGCACTCCCTGGCCATCCATGAACTCACCCCCATGAACGCGTCGCTCGAGGAGGCCTACATGGCCCTCACGGCCGACGCCGTCGAATACCGTACGGAGGCACTCCGATGAGCACCATGACCCGGACCACCACACATTCCCACCGGCTCGGGCCCCAGCAGACCCGACTCGGCTTCGCCGGCGTGCTCCGCTCGGAGTGGATCAAGCTGCGAACGCTGCGCTCGACCGTCTGGTCGTACCTCTTCGTGATCGTGCTCACGCTCGGCATGGCCCTCGTCATGTCGCTCACCATCGCGAACGGCATGGGCGGCGAAATGGACGCCAGGGGAATGCCGGATGCCGCGCAGACCGAGCTGTTCGTGCAATCCTCGGTGTTCGGGGTCTACCTCGCCCAACTGGTCGTCGCCGTGCTCGGTGTCCTCGTCGTCACCGGCGAGTACAGCACGGGAATGATCCGCTCGACGCTGGCCGCCGTTCCGACCAGGTTGCCGGCCCTCGCGGCGAAGGCGGCGGTGCTGTTCGTCGCCACGTTCGTCGTGGGCGTCGTGTCCACCGTGGGCGCGTACTTCGTCTCGACGGCGGTCTACTCGGGGTACGGCCTCTCGGCGAGCATCACGGACTCCGACGTCTTCATGCCGCTGCTGGGCGCAGCTCTCTACCTCGCGCTCCTGGCGGTGTTCGCACTCGGCGTCGGCACCATGGTGCGCTCCAGTGCGGGCGGCATCGGCATCGTGCTCGCGCTCATCCTGGTCGTCCCGGTCGTGCTCCAGATGATCCCCGCGGACTGGGCGCAGTCCGTGGTCCCGTACCTGCTGTCGGACGCCGGTACGAGCATGTTCGCGCCCGAGAGCATGACGGGTGGCGACTCGATGGGCGCGTGGCAGAGCCTGCTCGTCGTGCTCGGCTGGGTCGCAGCCTCGGCCACCGGGGCGGCGGTGCTCCTCACGAAACGCGACGCGTAGAGTCCTGTCCATGACCCAGTCGCGGCTCGCCCCCGACCACCCGGACAGGGTGGCCGGGGGCGAACTGCGCCTGCCGAAGGCGCCCGGGGTCATCCGCCAGTTCTGGTCGCGCCACCCGCGGCTCACCGACGCGCTCATCGCCGCGATCTACGCGGTGCCGACCGTGATCGGCACGGTCGCGACGACCATCCAGCTCGGGCTCCCGGTGTGGCTGGCGGTGGCCAACGCGGCCGTGGCCCTCGGGGCGGGACTCGGACTGGCACTGTTCCGGCGAACGCACCCCTGGCTGGTGCTCGGGTTGGCGTGGCTCGCGTGCATCGTCTCGGCGCCCACCGGATCGATCGACACGCTGGCCATCCTCTTCAGCCTCTATGCGCTCGCGGTGTACTCGTCATCGCGGGCGGCATGGATCGGCTACGGCGTCTCCGTCGCTGTCGGGGCGGCGGCGAGTTTCCTCTCCGTGCGGCTGCGCAGCGCCGTCGTCGTCGAGCCGTTCGACTTCGATGCGACGGGGTCGTCGGTCACGTTCGCCGTGTTCATGCTCATCGCGACCCTCATCGGCGTGACTGTGGGCAACCGCCGCCGCTATCTCGATGCGCTCATCGCACGGGCACACGACCTGGCCCGAGAGCGCGACCAGCAGGCGGAGTTGGCCGCGGCGATGGAGCGGGCGCGCATCGCCCGCGAGATGCACGACATCGTCTCGCACGGGTTGACGGTGATGATCACCCTCGCCGAGGGCTCCGCCGCGACCGCCACGAGCGACCCGGAACGGGCCGCGGACGCGATGCGCAACGTCGCCGACGCGGGGCGCGACGCACTCGGCGAGATGCGACGAATGCTCGGGGTGCTGACCGCACCGGGGGATGCCGCAGCCGAACGTTCGCCGCAGCCCGATGTCGCGGCGATCCCGGCACTCGTCGACGGCTTCCGCGACGCGGGGCTGCCGGTGCGTCTCTCGACGACGGGTCCTCCGATCACCGAACCGACGCTGCAGCTCGCCGTCTATCGAGTGGTCCAGGAGGGCCTGACGAACGCGCTGCGTCATGCCGCAGGAGCGCAGCATGTCGACGTCCGCATCGAGCACGTCGACGAGGTCGTGACCATCGTGATCGAGGACGACGCGGTGCACCCCGCGACTCGGATGACGGGCGCAGGCCGAGGTCTCGCCGGGCTCCGCGAGCGCGTGGCACTGTACGGCGGAACGCTCGAAGCCGGGCCCCGGCCCGCCGGTGGCTGGCGGCTCGCCGCCGCCCTGAAGGGCACCCCCGATCGCAGGAGAGGAGACGCATGAACGACCGCGAACGCGGCATCCGAATCGCGATCGTCGACGACCAGGCGCTCGTCCGGACCGGCTTCCGCATGGTCCTGGAGGCGGAACCCGACTTCGAGGTGGTCGGGGAGGCCGGGGATGGCGCGTTCGCGATCGAGCTCGCGCGCGCCACCGCGATCGACGTGATGCTCATGGACGTGCGCATGCCCGGCGTCGACGGGATCGCCGCGACCGAGGCCGTCACGGCGGTGGAACGCGGTCCGCGCGTCATCGTGCTGACGACGTTCGACCTCGACGAGTACGCGTTCGCCGCCATCCGCTCTGGAGCCAGCGGCTTCCTCCTGAAGGACGTTCGCCCGCAGGAGCTCACCGCGGCCATCCGAACGGTGCACGCTGGTGAGGCGACCCTCGCGCCGCGCATCACCCGACGCATGATCGAACTCTTCGCCGACGACCTGCCGGCCCAGGAGGGCGCACCTTCGGCGCGGTCGACCCGCCTCAGCGTGCTGACCCCTCGCGAACGCGAGATCCTCGTCGCGATCGCCGAGGGATTGAACAACGCCGAGCTCGCAGCGCGCTTCCACCTCTCGGAGTCGACGGTGAAGACCCACGTCGGCCGCATCCTGCAGAAGCTCGACGCCCGCGACAGGGTGCACCTCGTCATCCTGGCGTACGAGCACGGGCTCCTCTCACCCGAGCGGCCCGCGCGGTGACGATCCGACACGAGCCGGCGGGCGACCGTCGTAGGCTTGCTGGGCACACCGACACGAAGGACCATGGATGCCAGCAGCGAACCTCACCCGACTCGAGGCCGAGGAACGCGCCGCCACGATCAGCGCACCCGAGTACGAGGTGAGGCTCGACCTCACCGGCGACGACGAGCGGTTCCGCAGCGACACGACCGTGCGGTTCCGCGCGACGCCGGGCGCCTCGACGTTCATCGAGGCCTGCAGTGAGCAGATCCACGAGCTGACCCTCAACGGGCGGTCGCTCGATCCCGCGGTGGTCGCCGACGGCACCCGCATCCGGCTCGACGGCCTCGAGGCTGAGAACGTGCTGCACGTGGTCGCCGATGCTCGCTACACCAACACCGGCGAGGGCCTGCACCGTTTCGTCGATCCCGTCGACGAGGCGGTGTACCTCTACACCGAGTTCGCCGTGGCGGAGGCCAATCGCGTGTATGCGGTGTTCGACCAGCCCGATCTCAAGGCCGCCGTGCGGTTCACCGTCACCGCCCCGGCGCACTGGCAGGTTCTCAGCAACGCCCCGACGCCCGATCCGATGCCCGTCGCGGCCGCGTCGACGACACGCACGCCGGTTGCGGCCACCTGGGCGTTCGAGACCGGACCGGTCATCTCCAGCTACATCGTCGCGCTCATCGCCGGGCCGTATGCGGCGTGGCACGGAACGGCGCGCAGCATCGACGGTCGCGATGTGCCACTCGGCCTGTTCACCCGGGCCTCGCTCGCGCAGTACGCCGAGCCCGAGGTGATGTTCGAGACCGTGCAGGCCGGACTCGCGTTCTACGAGCAGGCGTTCGGCGTGCCGTACCCGTATGGCAAGTACGACCAGATCTTCGTGCCCGAGTACAACTGGGGCGCGATGGAGAACGTCGGCGCGGTGACCTTCAACGAGTCGTACCTGTTCCGCTCGCGAGTCTCGGACGCCCGGCGCGAGCAACGGGCCATCGTCGTGCTGCACGAGCTCTCGCACATGTGGTTCGGCAACTCGGTCACCATGAAGTGGTGGAACGACCTGTGGCTCAACGAGTCGTTCGCCACGTGGGCGTCGACGCTCGCGACCTCCCGGGTGACCGAGTTCACGGGCGTCTGGGCGACCTTCGCGAGCGATGAGAAGACGCACGCCGCCGAACAGGACCAGCTGCCCTCGACGCATCCGATCGTCGCCGACATCGACGACCTCGCCGGCGTCGAGGTGAACTTCGACGCCATCACCTACGACAAGGGCGCCTCGGTGCTGAAGCAACTCGTCGCCTGGGTCGGTCTCGAGGCGTTCCAGCGCGGGGTGGGCGCCTACCTGACCGCCCATGCGGGTGGCAACGCCACCCTGCGCGACCTGCTCGACGAGCTCGAACGGGCGAGCGGGCGCGAGCTCACGCACTGGTCCGAACAGTGGCTCGAGACCGCCGGGGTCAACACGCTGCGCGCCGTCGTCGACACGGACGCCGCGGGCATGATCACCGCAGCCCGCGTCGAACAGACGGCGAGCCCGACGCATCCGACGCTGCGACCCCATCGCCTCGCCATCGGCTGCTATTCGACGGATCCGACCGGCGCGCTCGTGCGCACCCATCGGGTCGAGCTCGACGTCGACGGGCCCGTCACCGACGTTTCGGGTCTCATCGGCGTTCCGAGGCCCGACCTCCTGCTGGTGAACGACGACGACCTCACCTACGCCAAGGTGCGCCTCGACGACGAGTCGTTCGCCACTGCGGTGGCCCACATCGGCATGCTCCGCGATTCCGTGGCGCGTGCCGTCGTGCTCGGTTCGGCGTGGGATGCCGTGCGCGACGCCGAGCTTGCGGCAACCGACTACGTGCGGCTCGTGCTCGGCAGCATCGGCCACGAGACCAGTTCGGCGGCCCGAGGACTCGCGCTCGGCCGGCTCGAGCTCGCGATCAGTCGTTACCTCGCCGACGACCACCGCGAGCGGCTCGCCGTCGAGACGGGCGACGCAGTATGGGCGCTCACCGAGCTGGCGGAGCCCGGTTCCGACGCGCAGTTGCAGTTCATGAAGGCGTTCACGAGGATCGCCGCGTCGCAGGCGCACGCCGACGTGCTCGGCAGCATCCTCGACGGCTCGATCGGGCTCGACGGGCTCGAGGTCGATCTCGACCTCCGCTGGGAGATCGTCATCGCGAGAGCGACCCTCGGCGCGGCATCCGACGAGGAGATCGATGCGGCACTCGCCCTCGACGACACCGCGAAGGGTCGGCAGCTTGCCGAGACCGCGCGAGCGGCACGACCCGACCAGGCGGTGAAGGATGCCGCGTGGCGGCGCGTCGTCACCGAGGCGAGCCTCTCGAACGACATGGCCCGCGCGATCGCCGAGGGCTGGCGACGCACGACGGCACCCGAGCTGCTGGCCTCGACCGTCGCCGACTACTTCGAACGACTGCAATCGGTGTGGGAGGAGCGCAGCTTCACCATGGCCTCGCTGGTGGTCTCGCGACTCTTCCCGTCACCGCTCGTCTCCGAGGAGCTCGCCGCGGTGGCACGTGCGTGGCTGGCAGCGAATCCCGAGCCGGCACCGCTGCACCGGCTCGTGTCGGAGCAGGTCGACGAGCTCGAGCGCGCGCTCGCGGCGCGCGCCCGCGATGCCAGCGAGCTCTCGGCTGCGGCTCAGTAGACTCTCACAACATGTTCCCCGCAGAGGTACCCCCCGAGGCGCCGCTCGACCCCGACTTCTGGGCGCAGATCGCCCAGTTCTGGGCAGACAACTGGGGCATCATCGTCGGCAAGCTCGTCGCGATCGCCGTGATCATCGCGATCGCGTTCCTCATCCGCTGGATCCTGCACTTCGTCATCGAGCGCGTGGTCAACCGCGTCGTGACCGGAGTGAAGCGCAAGCAGGATGTGACCGACACGCAGGCGCTGCAGGCGTCGCCGCTGGCAGCGGTGCGCGTCGTGCAACGCACCCGCACGCTGGGCACCGTGCTGCGGAACGTGGTGAACGTCACCCTCTTCATCATCGTGACGCTCATGATCGTGAACGTCATCGATCCGACGATCCTCGGCTCGTTCGCGCTCCTCTCTGCGGCGATCGGCGCCGGCCTCGGCTTCGGTGCGCAGAACATCGTGAAGGACGTGCTGAACGGCCTCTTCATGGTGGTCGAAGACCAGCTCGGCGTGGGTGATGTCGTCGACCTCGGTCCGGCCACGGGGATTGTCGAGGAGGTGCAGATCCGCATCACCAAGGTGCGCGACGTGAACGGCACCCTCTGGTTCGTGCGCAACGGCGAGATCCTGCGCGTCGGCAACATGTCGCAGGGGTGGGCGCGCGTCATCCTCGACCTCGCGGTTCCGTACGAGGCCGATGTCGAGGCCGTCGAGGCCGAGATGCTGCGGACCGCCGTCGAGATGGCCCAGTCGGGCAAGTGGCGCTCGCGGGTGCTGGAGAAGCCCGAGGTCTGGGGCCTCGAGTCGATCGCCGATGGAGCCATGGTGGTCCGCATCGTCATGAAGGTGCGCACCTCCTCGAAGGACGACGTCGCCCGCGAGCTTCGTACCCGTCTCAAGCGGTCGCTGGACGCGATGGGCCTCAAGCTGCCGAGCCTGTCGAGTGTCATCCTGACGGGCTTCGACGGCGCCACCCGGGTGAAGGGCGCGAAACCGCCGAAGACCGCGCCCAGCGAGGTCGTCGACGATCACGGACGGGCACCCGGCCAGACGGCGAAGCCCGTGCGTCGCCTGCAACGGGCACCCAAGCCGCCGGCCGGTGGGGGCACCGCATGATCGAACCGTCGTTCTACGAGACCGTCGGCGGCCGTCCGACGTTCGAGCGGCTCGTGGCCGAGTTCTATCGCGGCGTGGCCGACGACCCCGTGCTGAAGCCCATGTATCCCGAGCAGGATCTGGGGCCGGCCGCCGAACGGCTCACGATGTTCCTCGAGCAGTACTGGGGCGGACCGACCACGTACAGCGAGCAGCGCGGCCACCCTCGGCTCCGGTTGCGCCACCAGCCGTTCAAGGTCAATCCCGACGCTCGCGATCGCTGGCTGGCGCACATGCGCGCGGCCCTCGATTCCCTGGACCTGCCGCCGCTCGCCGAGCAGACGCTGTGGGACTACCTGCAACGGGCGGCCTTCGCGATGGTCAACACGTTCGAAGACTGAGCAGACGGAACACCACCCCGAGACAAAGGAGTCCACGTGGCCGCCACCCCCGCATCCCGTCCTGTGCCCGACGCCATCGTCGTTGGCGCCGGCCTGTCCGGCCTCGTGGCTGCCGCAGAGCTCGTCGAGGCGGGCAAGCGGATCCTCATCGTCGAGCAGGAGCCCGAGGCCAGCCTCGGCGGACAGGCGCACTGGTCGTTCGGCGGCCTGTTCCTCATCGACTCGCCCGAGCAGCGACGCATGGGTGTGAAGGACTCCCTCGATCTCGCCCGCCAGGACTGGGCGGGAACCGCCGGGTTCGATCGCGACGAGGACGAATGGGGTCGTCGCTGGGCCGAGGCGTACCTCGCGTTCGCCGCCGGCGAGAAGCGCGCATGGCTCCGGGAGAAGGGGGTGCGGTTCTTCCCCATCGTGGGGTGGGCCGAGCGTGGCGGCTACAACGCCATCGGGCACGGCAACTCCGTCCCGCGCTTCCACATCACCTGGGGAACAGGGCCAGGCGTGCTCGCTCCCTTCATCGCGAAGGTCGAGGCAGGCGCCGCCGCTGGGCTGGTTGAGATCCTGCACCGCCACCGCGTCGATGAACTCGTGGTCGAATCGGGTGCGGTCGTCGGGGTGCGAGGCGCAGTCCTGGCCTCGGATACCGCACAGCGGGGCGAGCCGAGCAATCGCGACCCGGTCGGCGAGTTCGACCTGCGCGCGCCGGCGGTGGTCGTGGCATCCGGTGGCATCGGGGGAAACCACGAGCTGGTGCGTGAGTTCTGGCCGGTCCGCATGGGGGCGGCGCCCGAAGAGCTGCTCTCGGGCGTGCCCGCCCACGTCGACGGAAGGATGCTGCCCATCACCGAGCGCGCCGGCGCGCGGCTCGTCAACGGCGACCGGATGTGGCACTACACCGAGGGGATCACGAACTGGGATCCGGTCTGGCCGTCGCACGGCATCCGCATCCTACCCGGCCCCTCTTCGCTCTGGTTCGACGCCGAGGGTCGCCGGTTGCCCGTCCCCCTCTTCCCCGGGTTCGACACTCTCGGCACCCTGGAGCACATCGTGGCCACCGGTCACGCCCACTCGTGGTTCGTGTTGACGCAGCGGATCATCGAGAAGGAGTTCGCGCTCTCGGGCAGTGAGCAGAACCCCGACCTCACCGGCAAGGACCTGAAGCTCCTCGCCGACCGGCTCGGATCCGGCGCGCCCTCGCCGGTCGAGGCGTTCAAGCAGCACGGGGTCGACTTCGTCGTCGCGGACACGCTCCCCGAGCTCTTCGACGGCATGCGCGCGCTCTCCGCCGACGTGCCGATCGACACCGACAACATCGAGCGCGAGATCGTCGCTCGCGACCGGGAGCTCGACAACGAGTTCTCGAAGGACCTGCAGCTCACCGCCGTTCGCGGAGCCCGGAGGTACCGCGGCGACCGGCTCATCCGCGTCGCGACGCCGCACCGCATCCTGGACCCGAAGGCAGGGCCCCTCATCGCGGTGAAGCTGCACCTGCTCACGCGCAAGACCCTCGGCGGCATCCAGACCGACCTCGACTCGCGCGCTCTGGGCGCCGACGGATCGCCCGTGCCCGGGCTCTATGCGGTCGGTGAGGCGGCGGGGTTCGGCGGCGGGGGCATGCACGGCTACCGAGCGCTCGAGGGCACCTTCCTCGGTGGATGCCTCTTCACCGGCCGCGCGGCGGGTCGGGCGATCGCGCGCGGCTGACCGCGGCGGCTACGCCTTGAGCGTCCACGCCTTCCGGCGCACGAGGATGTGGCCCCGCCGAGACGAGAGCCGTGTCCACGGCCCGGTCTCGAAGATGCGCACCGGATCGTCGCCGAGGAAGCCGAGGCTGAATGCGCCGAAGGCCGCACCCGCCGGCACGTACTCGATGCCGTCGACGCCGCGTCCCCACACCTCTGATCGCACGCGCTGCACGAGTTGCTCGCCGGTGCCCTCGGGGATCGCCCGCGCGACCTCCTCGATGCCGGCACGGGCCGCCGACTCCAGGGTCGCGGCATCCGTCTCGCCGAGCGGTCGCCACCCGCTCCGTGGCGGGGAGATGCCGGCCCAGGTGACGGTGTTGACCTCGGGAGGCCGCGACATCGTCACCGGGCGTGACTCGTCGACCCCGAGCTCGTCGCGCGCCCGGACGATGCGCTCGACCAGCGACCGCATCGGCACGACCGCATCGAAGTCGTCGGTCTGGAAGAGTGCGAAGGTGCGGAGGCCGAGCACCGTCGGGCTCTCGTCGAGGATGCCGCGTGGATACAGGATGGCCGTGTAGACCGCGAGGATCCCGGAGCTCGCGACAAGGCGCACCGAACCGTCTTCGACGCGGCCGGCACGCTGGAGGTAGGTGTGGAGGTCGCCGAGCGAGAGGCTGTCCGCGAGCGTGAGTTGTCGAACCATCTGCTGTCTAAACTACCAAGGGAGCGCAGCCGCTCCGGCGGCCCGCGATTCCGCCGGTGTCCGGGCGATCGACGACCCAGCGACCTGCCGCCCGATCGACACGGAGGAACGATGAACGGTCCCATCGACGGCCTGCTGAGCACTCTCGACCTCACCGACACCGGCGCTCGCACGACGGAGGACATCTACACCGGGCCGTCGCAGTGGATGCCGCTCGGCCGTGTCTTCGGGGGTCAGGTGCTCGCGCAATCGCTCATCGCCGCGATGCACACCGTGCCCGACGAGCGGGTCATCCATTCGATGCACGGCTACTTCCTTCGGCCGGGCGATGTGCAGCATCCGATCACGTTCTCCGTCGACCGCCTGTACGACGGCCGCTCCTTCTCGACGCGCCGTACCCACGCGTACCAGAACGGCGAGCCGATCCTGTCGCTGATCGCCTCCTTCCAGAAGGGCGACGACGGCCTCGAGCACCAGGTCGCCATGCCGAGCGATCTGCCCGACCCCGAGAGCCTGCCGACGACGGCCGACATATTGGGCGAACTCGACCACGACGTGGCGAGGTACTGGTCGACCGAGCGCGCGTTCGACGTGCGCCACATCGACTCGCCCATCTACCTCGGCGTCGATGGTGCCCGGGTGCCCCATCAGGCCGTCTGGATGAAGGCATTCGGGCGGCTGCCCGACGCCCCCAAGCAGCACCGCGCAGCGCTCGCCTACGCGAGCGACTACTCCATCCTCGAGCCGGTGCTTCGTGCGCACGGCGTCGCCTGGTCCACGCCCGGCCTGAAGATCGCGAGCCTCGATCACGCCATGTGGTGGCATCGCGACGCGCGCGTCGACGACTGGTTGCTCTACGTGCAGGAGTCTCCGTCGGCGAGCGGCGGGCGCGGACTCTCGCTCGGCCGGATCTTCACCCGCGAGGGCGTGCTCGTGGCGAGCGTCGCCCAAGAGGGCATGGTGCGAGTTCCGCGTGCCGACGCATTCGACTGAATGAATCATGTGGGTTCCGTCGCGGAGGTCTGGCGTACGCCAGAATGACCCAACGGGCGCGTGCTCGCGTGCCCGGGAGCGAGAGTGAGGGACGCGATGACGGATGCCACGGAGCTGAGCCGGCGCACGGTGCTGACGCTCGGGTCGACAGGAGCCATCGGAAGTGCGCTCGTCCTGGCGGGATGCTCGCCGTCGTCGCCGTCGGAGTCGCCCACGGGCAATCCGCCCTCCTCTCCTCCCGTGGCGGAGTCGGACCCGCCATCGCCCGGGAGCGCCGCACCAGATGCGCCCGCCGTCGGTGAGGACGTCGCGGCCCTGGCCGACGTGGCGGTGGGCGGCAGCATCGACGCCAAGATCAACGGAGAGCCGGCGCTCATCGCACAGCCGACCGCTGGTCAGGTCGTGGCCTTCAGTGCGATCTGCACGCACCAGCAGTGCGTGGTGGCCGCCGCCGGAGACGAGTTCCACTGCCCGTGCCACGGCTCGGCGTTCGACGCTACCACGGGCGACGTGCTGAACGGGCCCGCGCTCGAGCCGTTGAGGCCCATCCGAGTCGCCGTCTCCGGCGACCGGATCGTCGCGGCGTCGTGACGTGAACCTCGACTACGAGTTCGCCGGGCTGCCGCTGCACGTGCTGCTGGTGCACGTCATCGTCGTGGCGGTTCCGGCGCTCGGCCTCGCCCTGATCGTGGCGGCAGCGTGGCCGGCGGCGCGCCGGGTGCTCTGGATTCCGCTGCTGATCGCCGCCGCGGCCTTGGTGCCTCTCGGCCTCGCGACGATCGAGGCCGGGAAGTGGCTGGAAGTCCGCGTTCCGCCGGCCCCGCTCATCCAGGAGCACACGGCCCAGGGCGAGGACATCGTGCCGTGGCTCTGGGGCCTGCTCGCCATCGCCGTGCTCATCGCCGTGTGGGCGGTCGGGGAGCGGGTGTTCCGCCGGCGGGCGACGTCGTCATCGGGCGACGGGGCCGCGGGCCGCCGGCTCGGGCGCGGGGCGGTGGTCTCGACGAGCATCGTGCTGAGCATCGTGGCGATCGGCGTCACCGCCGGCTCCACGGCAACGCTGGTGCGCGTCGCCGAGGCGGGCAGTCGTGCCGTCTGGGAGGGCTCGTTCAGCGACGAACCGCTGGAGAACTGAGGTCGGACCTCGGCGCGAGGGTCGCGTCAGCGGCGGCGGAAGGCGACCGGGTCGCCGACGTAGGGTTCCCAAGCTGCACGCTCCCGGTCGTCGATGCGTCGGGGTCGCTGGGTCGTGGTGTCGACGAGCACGATCGAGGTGACCGCGCGGGTGTAGAGCACCCGAGGATCGAGGCCCACCGGGGAGTAGACCTCGTAGCAGACGTCGAGACTCGCGCCGCCCATGCGCCCGATCCACAACTCGATGTCGAGCGGCTGCCGATGGTACGGGATCGGCGCGAGGTACTCGATCTCCTGCCGTGCGATCAGGGTGATCGTGTTCGTCTCGGGGGTCGCATCGATCACCGCCGTCGAGGCGCCGACCGCATGCTCGGGCGTGTCGTCGCTCACCCAGAAGGCCTGGATGCGGGCCTCTTCGAGGAGGCTCAGCATCCGGGCGTTGTTCACGTGCCCATAGGCGTCGAGGTCCGACCACCGAAGCGGCGTCGGCACATGCAGTCGCACGTCAGTCTCGAGTGAGCTTGCGGTAGGCGGACCGATGCGGCTTCGCCGCCTCGGGACCGAGCCGCTCGATCTTGTTCGCCTCGTAGCCCTCGAAGTTGCCCTCGAACCAGTGCCAGTACGCCGGGTTCTCGTCGCTGCCCTCGTAGGCGAGGATGTGGGTCGCGATGCGGTCGAGGAACCACCGATCGTGGGTGATGACGACGGCGCAGCCGGGGAACTCGAGCAGCGCGTTCTCGAGGCTCGACAGCGTCTCGACATCGAGGTCGTTGGTCGGCTCGTCGAGGAGCAGCAGGTTGCCGCCCTGCTTGAGGGTCAGCGCGAGGTTCAGCCGGTTGCGCTCGCCACCGGAGAGGACACCAGCCGGCTTCTGCTGGTCGGGTCCCTTGAAGCCGAATGTCGAGACGTAGGCGCGACTGGGAACCTCGGTCTTGCCGACCTGGATGTAGTCGAGTCCGTCGGAGACGACCTCCCAGAGCGACTTCTTGGGGTCGATACCGGCGCGCGACTGGTCGACGTACGAGATCTTCACCGTCTCGCCGATCTTGAGCTCGCCGCCATCGAGCGGCTCGAGCCCGACGATCGTCTTGAAGAGCGTCGTCTTGCCGACGCCGTTGGGACCGATGATGCCGACGATGCCGTTGCGCGGCAGTGAGAAGCTCAGACCGTCGATGAGCGTGCGGTCGCCGAACCCCTTCTTGAGATTCCTCGCCTCGATCACCAGGTCGCCGAGTCGAGGACCCGGCGGGATCTGGATCTCCTCGAAGTCGAGCTTGCGCGTGCGCTCGGCCTCGGCCGCCATCTCTTCGTAGCGCGCGAGGCGTGCCTTCGACTTCGCCTGACGGCCCTTGGCGTTCGAGCGCACCCACTCGAGTTCGTCGGCGAGGCGCTTCGCCAGCTTCGCGTCTTTCTTGCCCTGGACCTTGAGCCGCTCCTGCTTCTTCTCGAGGTAGGTCGAGTAGTTGCCCTCGTAGGGGTACAGGCGGCCCCGGTCGACCTCGCAGATCCACTCCGCGACGTGGTCGAGGAAGTACCGGTCGTGCGTCACGGCGAGCACGGCGCCCGGATACTTGGCCAGATGCTGCTCGAGCCAGAGCACGCTCTCGGCGTCGAGGTGGTTCGTGGGCTCGTCGAGCAGCAGCAGGTCGGGCTTCTGCAGCAGCAGCTTGCAGAGTGCGACCCGTCGCTTCTCACCGCCCGAGAGGACCGAGACCTTCTCGTCGCTCGGCGGGCACCGTAGCGCATCCATGGCCTGTTCCAGCTGCGAATCGAGGTCCCACGCGTCGGCCGCGTCGATCTCCTCCTGCAGGGTGCCCATCTCGGCGAGGAGGGCGTCGAAGTCGGCGTCGGGTTCGGCCATCGCCAGCGAGATCTCGTTGAACCGATCGATCTTCGCCTTGATCGGCCCGACGCCCTCCTGCACGTTCTCGAGCACGGTCTTCGTCTCGTCGAGCTCGGGCTCCTGCATGAGAATGCCGACCGAATAGCCGGGGGTCAGCCGGGCCTCGCCGTTCGACGGCTGGTCGAGACCGGCCATGATCTTCAGGATCGTCGACTTTCCGGCTCCGTTGGGCCCCACGACGCCGATCTTCGCGCCGGGGAGGAACGCCATCGTCACGTCATCGAGAATGACCTTGTCGCCGACCGCCTTGCGGGCGCGCACCATCGAGTAAATGTAATCCGCCATGTCGTCGACCAGTCTATCGGTCCGCCGTCAACGGCCTCCCCAGACCGAACGCCCATCGGCGACCCCTCGACCGAGTGCGCCCGATGCATCGGCGACGCACTCGGTCGGGTTCATCGCTGCGACGGCTCTCGCCCTCACACGAGTTCGTGCTGAACGGCTTCGTCGGGACGTGCTCCAGGGTCGTCGGGGAGGGCTCCGCCCGACTCGACTTCGGCGGCGTCATGCGACTCGTCGACGCCGGGCCACCCTCCGCTGTCGCCGGCGCCGCTGAGGCTCGAGGCCATATCCGCGCCCGCGGAACCGTCGCCGCTCGTCGACGGTTCGCGGGAGACGCGTACCTTCGTGAGGTTCGTCGTGCCCCAGGAGAGGTCGTGTCCGATCGCATCGGCCTCGATCTCGATCGCCGTTCCGCTCTTCTCGCCGTTGTCCCACGCCCGCACACGAAGCCGGCCGTGCACCACGACTCGTTGCCCCTTCGACACCGAGTCCATGGTGTTGTGCGCCAACTGGCGGAAACCCGAGACCGTGTACCAGTTCGTCTCGCCGTCCTCCCACGTGCCTTTCGTGCGATCGAAGTACCGTCTCGTCGAGGCGAGCCGGAACGAGGCGATCGCGAGTCCTTGCGGGGTGACATGCAGTCGGGGGTCGCTGCCCACGACGCCGGTCACGGTGATGCTGTCGGTCATATGGTGCTCCTCGCTCGTACGCCGCCGCGAGTCGGCGGCTCGCGGCATCCGGACCCGCTCGTGCCGTCTCAGGCCCGGATGCCGCGTCGCACCAGCATCGCTGCGCGAGCGCACCACGGCGCCGTCAGGGCGCACTCCAGTGGGACGAGAGGCCGTCGCGCGCCCTGTCGAGGAGGAGTCGAGGTCAGGCCGCCACGTACTCGGCGTACGATCGGCGGATCTTGTTGACCTTCGGCAGCGCGACCGCGAGGCAGTAGCCCTGACCGGGGTTCTTGGCGAAGAAGTCCTGGTGGTACTCCTCGGCCCGGTAGAACTCGGCGAGAGGTTCGATGGTCGTCACGATCTCGCCCGGCCACCACTCGGCCGCCCGGTCGCGGGCGGCCTCGAAGAGCTCGCGCTGCGCGGGGTCGGCGAAGAACATCGCCGAACGGTACTGCGTTCCGACGTCGGCGCCCTGCCGGTTCAGCTGCGTGGGGTCGTGCAGGGTGAAGAAGACGTCGAGGATCACCTCACGCGGGATGACGTCGGGATCGAACTCGACGCGCACGGCCTCGGCGTGACCGGTCGCGCCGGTGCACACCGCTTCGTAGCTCGGGTTCGGCAGGGTGCCGCCCGTGTACCCCGAGACGACGTCGTCGACACCGCGGAGGGTGCGGTACACCGCGTCGAGGCACCAGAAGCATCCGCCGGCGAGAACGTAGCTTTCCATCGTCCTAGAGTATCGAGGTGACCTACATCGCCGCCGCCGACCGTTACGACACCATGCGATACAACCGAGTGGGCAGGAGCGGAGTCCAGCTTCCCGCCCTGTCGCTCGGTCTCTGGCACAACTTCGGTCACGATCGACCCTTCGACACCCAGCGAGCGATCGTGCGGCGGGCCTTCGACCTCGGCATCACGCACTTCGACCTCGCCGACAACTACGGGCCGCCACCCGGCGCCGCCGAAGAGAACTTCGGTCGACTCCTCGCGACCGACCTGGCGTCCTACCGTGACGAGCTCATCATCTCGTCGAAGGCTGGGTTCCCCATGTGGGCCGGCCCCTACGGTGATCTCGGCTCCAGAAAGCACCTGCTCGCCGGGCTCGACCAGAGCCTGAGGCGGCTCGGGCTCGACTACGTCGACATCTTCTACTCGCACCGTGCCGACCCCGAGACGCCGGTGGAAGAGACCATGGGGGCGCTCGCGAGCGCCGTCCGCCAGGGCAAGGCCCTGTACGTCGGCATCTCGAACTACTCACCCGAGCAGACGAGGGATGCGGCAGCGGCGCTCGCGGCCGAGGGGGTGCCGCTGCTCATCCACCAGCCGAGGTACTCCATGTTCGACCGCACGATCGAGCACGGCCTCTTCCCCGTGCTCGACGAGATCGGCGCAGCGAGCATCGTCTATTCGCCGCTCGCGCAGGGCCTGCTCACCGACCGCTACCTGTCGGGCGACGTGCCTGCCGACTCCCGGGCGGCGACGAGCCGATTCCTCCCACCCGAACGGATCAACGCGGAGTACCTCGAGCGGGCCCGCTCGCTCGATGCCATCGCGAAGGAGCGCGGACAGACCCTCGCCCAGCTCGCGCTGACGTGGGTACTGCGTCAGCCACTCGTGGCCAGCGCCGTCATCGGCGCCTCGAGCGTCACGCAGCTCGAGCAGAACGTCGCCGCACTCGATGCCGAACCGCTCACCGACGCCGAGATCCAGCGGATCGACCCCATGGCGGTGCACGGGACCGCCCTCGACTGACGCCGGGCCCCTGCCCGGCAACGTCCACCGCGGGCACGCCGAGCCGGCTGGGCAGCACCGGGTCGAGACGACGCTAGCCTGCGGTCATGCAGTGGTGGAACGACCTCATTTCATGGCTCACCTCGAGCGCCGCCCGCCCGACGCTGTTCACGGCGATCGTGCTGTTCCTCGCCGTGCTGGCCGCCGGCCTCCTCTCGGCGTGGATCGCGAGCGTCGCGATCCGGCGGGTGATCGCCCAGCGCGACCGCGAGTCGAAGGCCGCCGCGATCGCCGTGCTCGTCGATGCCGCGACCGAGGCATCCGTGTGGAACTCGCTGACGCCGCAGGAGCAGGTGCTCGCCGACCGTGCAGTGGGTCAGGCCGACATCCAGGTACGGCTGCTTCCGATCAGGGGGTCGGATGTCGCGGCCGACTGGGCGGCGCACCAACTGCACGAACTCAAGCGCGCATCCGCGACGTTCGGCTACCAGCTCGACCCCGCCGTCGTCGAGTTCCGCGAGCGGCTGCTCGACTGGAAGCGACGTCCCGCACGAACGCGGAAGGAGTTCGAGAACGACCTGGCGCGCTGGCGGTCGCAGCCGCGCGAGCCCGAACACGCCATCATCGCGGCCCAGGACGAGTGGGTCGCGGCGCAGCACCACGAACGCTACTCGGACACGGCCCGGTTCGCCGCACCCGAGCGCGACACCGACACTGCACCCGCGCCGACGCTCGACGACGCGCGCCCCTGAACCGTCAGATCCACCAGTCGTCGAACATCGAGACCGGCGCCGTGCGCTTGTGTCGCGTCTGCAGGTATCGCTGCTCGATCAGCTCGGCGATCGCAGGATCGATCTCCTCGCCCTCGAGGTACGCGTCGATGTCGTGGTACTTCAGGCCGAGGTTGGCCTCATCGGACTGTCCGGGGTCGTGGTCGAGCAGATCGGCGGTCGGCACCTTGAGGTGCAACTGCTCGGGAGCCTCGAGGTGCTTCAGCAGCATCCGTCCCTGTCGCTTCGTGAGACCGGCGAGGGGCAGGATGTCGGCGCCGCCGTCGCCGTACTTCGTGAAGAACCCCGTGACCGCCTCGGCGGCATGATCGGTGCCGACCACGAGAAGCCGGCCCTCGCCGGCGATCGCGTACTGCGCGACCATGCGCATGCGCGCCTTCACGTTGCCCTTGCCGAAGTCACTGAGTGCGACACCGGCCGCCTCGGCGTACTCCTCGGCGAGCTCGTCGACGGGGTCCTTGATGTTGAACCCGACCATCTCCTGAGGACGGATGTAGGCGAGGGCGAGCTGTGCGTCGGCTTCGTCGTGCTGCACGCCGTAGGGAAGCCGCACCGCCACGAACCGGACCGGCTCCCCCTCGGCGCCGAGCTCCTCCACCGCGTGGCGGCACAGCATGCCGGCGAGCGTCGAGTCCTGACCACCGCTGATGCCGAGGACGAGCCCCGCCGCACCCGTCGTGCGGAGGTACGTCTTCAGGAAATCGACCCTCGTGCGCACCTGCTCCTCGGGATCGATGACCGGGCTGACGTTGAGGTCCGCGATGATTCTCGCCTGCAGGTCTCGCATGCCAAGACGATACCCCGCTCATGTTTCGCGGAGGAAACGCCCAGACGCGGCATCCGACCGGTCGGCGACGAGACGCTCCGATAGCATCGCGCACAGGAGCGTGGACGGGCACGCGGGCGGGGGTGCGACGTGGAGATCTCGACCGGCACGCTGGTGCTCATCCCGGCGATCGCGGTCGCGGCGCCGCTCCTCGTCAAGGCCGTCGGGCGCTGGTTCGCCACCCCCCTCGTGGTCTTCGAGATCCTGCTCGGGCTCGTGCTCGGGCCGGCCGTGCTCGGTTGGGTCGTGCCCGATGAGTTCGCGGCATTCCTGTCGGAGTTCGGCCTCGCGATGCTGTTCTTCCTCGCGGGGAACGAGGTCGACTTCCGCACGGTCCGAGGGCGCCCGATCCGTCGTGCGGCGATCGGATGGACGATCTCGCTCGTCGCCGGGTTCGGCATCGCCGCGCTCGTCTCCCCGCACCTCATCGAGGCGGCGTTCGTCGCCGTCTGCCTCACCTCGACGGCGCTCGGCACGATCATGCCGATTCTCCGCGATACGGGCGACCTCCGCACGCCGTTCGGGATCTCGGTGCTCGCCCTCGGGGCGATCGGCGAGTTCGCACCGCTCCTCGCCATCTCGCTGTTCCTGAGCGGTCGCTCGCCGCTCGTGTCGGCCCTCGTGCTGACCGGCTTCGCCGCGGTTGCGGGCCTCGCGATCTGGCTCGCCTCTCGGGGCGCCGGACACTACGCGCATCGGCTCATCAGCGCGACGCTGCACACCAGCGGGCAGTTCGGCGTCCGGCTCCTCGTGCTCGTGCTCGCGGCGCTCGTCGCGCTGAGCCTCGTCCTCGAACTCGACCTGCTGCTCGGTGCCTTCACCGCCGGAGTCCTCGCACGCCTCATCATGTCGGGGGCGCCGGACGATGACGTCGAGATCCTGGAGGGGAAGATCGAGGGACTCGGATACGGATTCTTCGTGCCGATCTTCTTCATCTACACGGGCGTCACCTTCGACCTCGAGTCGCTGGTCGAGCATCCGGCCACGGTCGCGATCGTCCCGGCATTCCTCCTGCTGCTGCTCGTCGTCCGCGGCATCCCCTCGATGCTCGCCGCCCCGCCCCGATCCAGCCGGCGCGACCGCGTCGCCATCGGGCTCTTCGGCGCGACCGGACTTCCGATCATCGTCGCCGTCACCGCGATCGGCGTCGAGCACGGCGACCTCTCGCCGGGCACTGCGGCGGCCCTCGTCGGCGCCGGGATGCTGTCGGTGCTCATCTTCCCGCTGGTCGCGTTGGCGGTTCGCGACCGGCCCGTGAACGTGACGACCCCGCGACGCGGCGAGGACGCGGAGCTGCCCACCGATGGCTGATTCGTGATGGGGATGGCGTGCGCACCTCGCATGCACTGTCCTCGGATGCTCGATCGATATGCTGATGCTGCGCGATCCGCCAACCCCCCGTAGCTCAGAGGACAGAGCACGTGGTTTCTACCCACTTGGTCGGGAGTTCGAATCTCTCCGGGGGGGCCGATGATGCGACCACGACCGCAGCCGTGTCGCAGCGCCCCGGTAGACTCCCCGCATGGCAACCCCGAGCGACCGGTTGGTCTGGATCGACTGCGAGATGACCGGACTCGACCTCGAGGTCGACGAGCTCGTCGAGATCGCCGTCGTCATCACCGATTACGACCTGAACCCCGTCGATGCCGGTCTCAGCATCGTCATCAAGCCCGACGCCAGCGCCCTCGAGTCGATGGGCGAATTCGTTCGAGCGATGCACACCGAGTCGGGGCTCATCGAAGAGATCCCCAATGGCGTCAGCGTCGCCGAGGCCGAGTACGAGGTGCTCGAATACGTGCTGAAGCACGTGCCCGAAGAGCAGCGCGCCCCGCTCGCCGGCAACTCCATCGGCACCGACCGTGCCTTCCTCACCAAGTTCATGCCCCGCCTCGACTCGCACCTGCACTACCGCAACGTCGACGTCTCCTCCATCAAAGAGCTCGCCAAGCGCTGGTACCCGCGCGCCTACTTCAATTCACCGGCGAAGAACGGCGGGCATCGCGCGCTGGCCGACATCTTGGAGTCCATCCGCGAGCTGAACTACTACCGCCGCGCCATCTTCGTGGCCGACCCCGGTCCGACGAGCCAAGAGCTCCAGACGCTCGCGGCGGCCGTCGTGGACGAGTTCGACAGCAAGGTGTAGTAGTCTCTTTGAGTTGTCGGATCGTCGCGACGATCGACACATGGTGGGTATAGCTCAGTTGGTAGAGCGCCTGGTTGTGGTCCAGGAGGTCGCGGGTTCAAGCCCCGTTACTCACCCCAAGAAGGCGCAGTGAGCGCTGGATTTCCCTGCTGTTCTCGTGCTGTTCTCGCCTCCGATCGGAGCTGGCCGTGCAACTCGATGCCGAAGCGTTCGAGGCCATCGTCGTGGACGAGCTCGACCAGCTTCCCGACGACATGGTCGACGGGCTCGAGAACGTCGTCTTCGTCGTCGAGGATCGACCCGAAGACGGATCGCTCGACCTGCTCGGGCTCTATGACGGGTACGCCCTGACCGAACGCGACCGCTACGGGCTCGGCGAGATGCCCGACCGGATCATCCTCTACCGCGAGCCGCTCCTCGCGATCTCCGACGACGAGCAGCAGCTGCGCGATGAGATCCACGTGACGCTCGTGCACGAGATCGCCCACTTCTACGGCATCGACGACGACCGGCTGCACGAGCTCGGCTGGGCGTGATCCGCGCCGGGTTACGCTGATCTGCATGTCCTCCCCCGGCCGTGTCATCGGCATTTTCGTCGGTGCGCTCGCGATCCTCGGCATCGGCGTCTACGGCCCCGCGATGCTCCTTGCGCCGCTCCCCCAGGTCGACGTGCGCCTCGAGCCGGCCGCGACGGCCGCATCCGAGGTTCCGGCGCTCGTGCTGCCCGACATCGGCGCCAGCGCGCTGGCGGTCGTCGACGGCGACGGCCGGGCCGAGACGATCGCCGTCGCAGGCGAGCCGGCCGCCGTGCCGATCGGCGGTGCCGCGAAGCTCGTGACACTCCTCGTCACCCTCGAGTCGCTGCCGCTCTCGGCCGGCGCGAACGGTCCGTCGATCCCCATCGGCCCCGACGACTACACCGACTACCTGCGGTACTCCGGCGAAGGATCGCGCACCCTGCCCGTCCTGCCGGGCCAGATCTGGAGTCAGCGCGACGTCGTTCGCGCCATCCTGGTCGGGTCCAGCAACAACCATGCCGACACGCTGGTCCGCTGGGCGTTCGGGGGCGTCGACCCCTACGTCGAGGCAGCGAACACGTGGCTCGCCGAGCAGGGGTTCGCGACCGTCCAGGTCGACGACGCGACCGGCCTCTCGGAAGAGAACGTGGGCACCGCCGACGAGCTCGCCCGGCTCGGGGCGCTCGTGCTCGCCGACGCCGAGCTCGCGGCCATCCTCGACGACCCGGGCAGGTCACCGCTCGGTTCGCGGAGCATTCCCGACGCCGTGGAACGCTCGACCGTCGACGGCGTTCGGGCGGTGTCGCGCAGCTTCACCGACCAGGGAGGCCTGAGCTACGTGTTCACCACCGAGCTTCCCGCCGCCGAAGGAACCGAAGGGCCGACGACCCTCACCGGCGCGATGCTCCTGATGCCCGACTACGAGACGCTCGACCCCGCCGTCGAAGCCGCCGTCGTCTCCGCGGTCGCCGCCTCCACGCCGATCGAGATCATCGTCGAGGGCACGCCGTACGGCTCGGTCGAGTCGGCATGGGGTGACCGCGCCGAGCTCGTGGCGGCGGTGAGCCGAACGGACGCCGCATGGGGATCGCCGCCCGGCGCGGCATCCGTCACCGTCGACCCATTCGCGACCGCACCCGACGGACGCGAGGTCGGCCGGGTGGCGGTGCCGACCGCCACCGGAGAGCTGGCGTCCCCGCTTCGGCTGCGCGGAGACATCCGAGATCCGGGTCCGATCTGGCGCCTGACCCATCCGGGGCCGGTGATCGACGCCTTCCTCTCAGCCCAGGAGGACTGATGGGGTGGGTCAGTCGTTGTCGTCCTCGTCGAACTCCACCGGGTCGGAATCGCCGGCGTCGAACCGGAACTTCACACGCAGCTGGCCGTTGACCTCGCGCTGGTCGACCGCGTCGTACCAGAACAACGACTCGAGCCCGTCGACCGCGGCCAGCATGCCGACCCGTTGCTCGGGCTTGCCCCCGACCAGGATTCGATGCTCGAACTCCCCCTCGAGCGGTCCGTCGATGAACTCGGCGACGTACTCCGCTCCAGCCCTGTCTGCGCTCATACGCCTACGTTAGTCCTTGGTCGCGCCGGGTGGGCAGGCGCCGGCCGGGCGGCGAGTCTCGGCTCGATCCAGCCGCGACCGGTGGTGCGCAGGCGCACGTCGGCGCGACGCGCAGGCGAGGCGCGCTGCACATACCGCCGCCACTGACGCTCCCACACGTCCCAGTACGGGTCGAATGCGCCGCCATCGCGGAGCAGGGCCCGGCGCTTGCGTTCACCATCCGAGGCCTCCACCCAGACGCGGACAGCTTGTCTGCTGCCCGGGCGGGTCGCGAACGCGCCGCAGCCCTCGATGATGAGCGCTCGACCGGGGCGTACGTGCTCGAGGGCACCGGCGCGGTCGAGATTCCAATCCCAGCGCCGCCAGGCGCCGACCGCGCCGCGTTCGATGGGCGGTACGAGACTGAGCGCCAGGTGCCGGCCGGCCCGCTCGAGGCCGTGCCAGCCCGGATACACGTCGTCGAGCCGAACGAGGAACGGAGCTCGTCCCGGCCATGCCGCGAACACCGCGTCGGCCAGCGTGCTCTTGCCCGAGCCGCTCGGGCCGTCGATCAGCACGATCGGGTCGTGGATGCCGCGGGTCGCCGCCACGACGGCCCGCGCCGCGACGACCGCCGCCGAATGGTCGGCTCCGGCCATGCCCGCATTCGCGCCCATCGCGTTGGCGTCAGGTCCAGACGACATTCCACGTCCCGGCGAGCACCGCGGCCGTGGCCGCGACCGCGGCGACGAGGCATCCGACACCGATCACCGCCCATTCGGCGCGGCCGAAGTGCGCGGTCCTCGCCCATGTGCGCTCGACGGGGGCGCCGAAGCCGCGCGCCTCCATGGCGGTGGCGAGCACGCTGCCGCGTCGGATGGCGAGCACCAGCAGGGCGAACGCCTGACCGAGGCCGCGACGGATGGCGCCATGGTCGGCGATGCCACGAGCTCGGCGCGCCAGGGTCAGCGTGCGCCAGTCGTCGATGCTCGAACCGACGAGACGCAAGGCCGCGAGCGCCCCGAGCACGAACCGGGCCGGAAGGCGCAGTGTCTGCGCGAGTCCGTCGGCCAGGTCGGTCGGATCGATCGAGAGGAACAGCACGACCGCCGGCAGGGCGATCGCGATGACGCGCGCCATCGTCGCGAGCCCGATCTGCACCGAGCCCTCGGTGACGTGGATGACGCCGAACTCCCAGAGCGTCGCGCCCGACGGGGCCCCGTACAGCACCATGCTGATCCCGGTGAGGGGGGCGGCGATCCAGACCACCAGCGTGCGACGCGACCACAGCAGCGACCCGAGCCCCGCCGCGGTGAACACGGCGACCTCGCAGAGGATCGCGACCGTGGCGGAGACCGCATCGAGCGTCAGGATCAGCACGATGCTCAGCGGCACGGTGGCCGCGATCTTGGCGACGGGATTGACATCGGCGAGCGGCAGTCCGGGCCGGACGGCGGCGATGCTCATCTGGCCGCTTCCGTCATGGTGCGGGAGATGTCGAGGCGGCGATCGGCGATGGCATCGACGAACGTCTCATCATGAGTGACGGCCACGACGCCGACGCCCTCGTCGCGCAGGGCGACGATGAGCCGCGCGAGCTCGCGCCAGGTGTTCGCGTCCTGCCCGAACGTCGGCTCGTCGAGCACCAGCATGCGAGGCCGGGTCGCGAGCACCGTCGCCACCGAGAGTCGGCGCTTCTCCCCGCCCGAGAGGGTGAACGGATTCGCCGCGGCGAGACGATCGAGCCGCAGCGCGCTCAGGAGCTCGTCGGTACGGGCGCGCCGCTCATCGGCCGGGAGCCGCAGCGCTCGTGGGCCGACCTCGAGCTCATCGCGAACCGACCCGGCGAGGAACTGGTGCTCGGGGCTCTGGAACACCGTGCCGATGCGGGACAGCAGGTCTCGCGAGCGCCACCTCCACGGTTCGCCGACAAGCCCGGCTGCCAGCGCTGCATGGGGAGCGAGGTGCCCGCGCTCGGGTCGGAGGAGGCCGGCCAGCGTCAGGCCGAGCGTCGACTTGCCGACGCCGTTCGGACCCGTGACGGCCAAGATGCTGCCGGCATCCACCTGCACATCGACCGACCGCAGCACCGGCATGCCGGGGACCCGGGCGACGTCGAGGCCGTCGGCGACGAGCAGCGGATGCCGCGACGCGACGTCGGGCTGCGGCGCGTGCCACGGCACGTCATCGGGGAGCCAGACGCCGGCTGCGCGCAGGTCGGTCGCCCGCTGCACGAGCACCTCGGCGGGCCGCCCGTCGGCGAGGAGGCCACCGCCCTGGCCGAGCACCACCACGCGGTCGACGACGGGCAGCCAGGCCGACACCCGATGTTCGATGACGATGAGTGTCGCCCCGGTCTCGTCGGCCACCCGAGCGACCGCGTCGCGGACCTCGAGCACGCCCGCCGGATCGAGGTTCGCCGTGGGCTCGTCGAGCAGGATGAGACCCGGACGCATCGCGATCACGCCCGCCAGGGCGAGTCGCTGGCGTTGCCCGCCCGAGAGCTGCGCGGTCGAGTGATCCAGCGGCAGGTCCAGTCCGACCGCGTCCAGCGCGTCCACGACCCTGGGCCAGATCCCGAAGCGGGGCACGCCGAGGTTCTCGAGCCCGAAGGCGACGTCGTCGCCGAGCCGCGCCATGATGAGCTGCGCGTCGGGGTCTTGGAGCACGAGACCCGAGCGGCCTCGTGACGCCGCCGCCGGCTGCCCGTCGACGATGAGCCGGCCGGTCGCCTCGCCGTCGTCGTCGCCCCCGAGCACGCCGGCGAGGCCGTGCAGCAGTGTCGACTTGCCGGACCCCGAGGCGCCGAGCAGCAGCACCCGCTCACCGGGGGCGATGCGCAGGTCGAGACCCTGCACGGCGGGATCTCGTCGCCCGCCGTGGCGCCAGCCCCACCCCTCTGCGGTGACGCTCGCCGGGCGGACGGGTGCCGCACCGGTGACGGTCACGTCAGACCTCTCTCCGCTCGCGTCCGGCCGCGAAGCGGTCGAGCGCGCCGGCTCTGGCGAGGCCCCGGACGGCGAGCCACGAGAGCCCACCGGCGATCACCGCGCCGCCGACGACACCCGACACGATGTACGTGGTGGCGAACAGGGGCGCCGCACCCGCGTAGTAGATGACCAGGTCGTTGATGGCCATGGCGAGTCCTGCGCCTGCTCCCGCGAGCATGGCGACCGGGAGCCGCCAGTTGCGGTACAGGAACACGGCGAACACGAGCTCTGCACCGAGCCCCTGCACGAGGCCCGCCTCGATGGTGAGCAGTCCTCCCCACTGGCTGCCGATGAGCGCGGAGACGACCGCCGCGACGAGCTCGGTGTAGATCGCGGCGCCTGGCTTGCGGATGACCAGGGCTCCGAGCACGCCTGCCACGACCCAGAGGGCGGCGGGAGCCGCCTGCAGGCCGGGGAGGAGCGCTTCGATGGGCCCCGAGATCGGCCCCCAGACGACACCCCAGGCCCAGAACACGACGCCGACGGCGACGCCGATGACGCTGGCGACCACGATGTCGACGACGCGCCACCGAAGGCGGTGCGAACCCGAGGTCGGAGAAGACGTGGAGGATGTGACGGGTGCGTGCACGATTCGTGCCCTTTCTCTTCGATGAAAGAGGCACGGGAACGAGATGTGATGCCTCCCTGCGCTGGCATGACCCAGATCAGGTTCGACGGTCGAAGGTTGAGGACCTTCCTCTCAGCCCGGCTCACCGGACTCCCGTGTTCGCAGACGAGTATACGCTGCCCGACCGAGCGACGGCGTCAGGTCGTCGCCTCAGTGCTTGAGCGCGCGGATCACCATCTTCAGGGCTCGGCCGGTGACCCACACGAGGGGCGTTGCGACGAGGACCAGGCCGATGAGGTTCGGCTCGAAGCGAACCTCGCGACCGGCTCGACCCACATATGCCCCGAGCGGAATGGCGGCTCCGCCGCCGCCACCGCCGGAGCCCTGGTCGCCCCGCTGGTCGCTGCCCGAGCCGCCGCCGAAGCCGTAGTAGCCGAGCGCGACGGGCACGATCTTCGTGCCCTCGATGTCGACGGGATCACCGTACGCGGTCTTGACGCCGACGCCGGCGACGGTCTCTCCGAGTTCCAGAACGAGTTCAGCCATGCGCGCAACGCTACTCGGCGATGCCGTGGGCTACCAGCCCCAGCCTGCGGCTGCCTCGACCGCGGCGGCGTCGTCATCGGCGTCGGGCGGGTGGTCTCGTTCGGTACGAGCGTCGCCGCCGGGCCGGAGGAGGGTCGCAGGGCGCACGGCCCCACGCCCGAACTTCGCCGTGACCTCATCGATCGTGCGTTCGGCGTCGCGCCAGTCTTCGTCTGGGTCCCACAGCAGGGCGCCGTCGTCTGACGGCCGCAGCTGCTCTGCTCGCACTCCGATGAGGCGCACGCGCTCGCCGTCGCCGATGAGTTCGGCGAGGGCGTCGGATGCCTCGTCGTAGATGCGGCGCGCGACATCCGTCGGCTCGCTCAGCGTTCGCGAACGCGTGATCGTGCGGAAGTCGCCGTAGCGCAGCTTCAGCGTCACCGTGCGCCCCACGAGCCCGGCCTTGCGCAGGCGAACGGCCACCCTGTCGGACAGCCGCAGCAACTCGCGCCGGATCTCGGCGGGGTCGGTGAGGTCGTGCCCGAACGTGTTCTCATGGCCGATGCTCTTCTCGGCGCGGGTGGTGTGCACGCTGCGGGCGTCGATGCCGTTCGCGAGACGAATCAGTCGCCCGGCGAGAGCGGGCCCGATGGCACGCTCGAGCGCGTCGTACGGCATGGTCGCGACGTCGCCGACGGTGCGGAGCCCGATGCGGGTGAGCGACTGCTCGGTGACCCGCCCCACACCCCACAGCGCGGACACCGGCAGCGGATGCAGGAACGCGGTCGTCTGGGCGGCGGGCACCACCAGCATGCCGTCTGGCTTCGCCACGCTCGAAGCGACCTTCGCAACGTACTTCGTCGCCGCGACGCCGATCGAGCAGGTGAGACCGGTCTCGGAGCGCACGCGCTCGCGGATCATCCACGCGATCTCGGCGGGACTGCCGTGGAGCCTGCGTGCTCCTGAGACATCGAGGAACGCCTCGTCGATCGACAGCGGCTCGACGAGCGGCGTGATGCTGCCGAAGATCTCCATGACCTGCCTCGAGTACTTCGCGTAGCTCGCGTAGTCGCCGCGCAGCACGATGGCGTTCGGACAGCGCTGCATGGCGAGGGACATCGGCATCGCCGAGTTCACCCCGAACCGGCGGGCCTCGTAGCTGGCCGCCGCCACGACGCCTCGCCCGGCGGTGCCGCCGACGAGCACCGGCTTGCCCCGCAGATCGGGACGCTTGAGGAGCTCGACCGAGACGAAGAACGCGTCCATGTCGACGTGCAGGATCGGCGTCGCCGAGTCGTCGACCGGACCCGTGGTGACCTGGCGCGACGAGCCGTCCTGCTTGCTCATGCTGCGACCATAGCGCGGTCCGCCGTCATCACCGGCGGTTCAGAAGCCGAAGTCGCCGCCGCCGAAGTCGCCTCCGCCGAAGCCACCCCAGTCGCCTCCGGCGTCGCCGCCCCAGCCGCCATCGCCACCGGATGCGTCGGCGCCCGACGCCTCCGCCGACTACGGCTGGTCGGCGCGCTCGAGCACCAGCTCGCGCACGCGCGCGGCATCCGCCTTGCCGTGCATGGCCTTCATGACCGCACCGATGATCGCGCCCGCCGCCTGCCCCTTGCCGTCGCGGATCTTGGCGAGCACGTCGGGCTGCGACGCCAGCGCCTCGTCGATCGCGGCGACCAGCGCCCCGTCGTCGGACACGACGGCGAGCCCGCGCGCGGCGACGATCTGCTGCGGCGAGCCTTCGCCGGCCGCCACACCCGCGAGCACCCGGCGGGCGAGTCGGTCGGTGAGGGTGCCGGCGTCGACGAGGGCCGCCAGCTCGGCGACCTGCTCGGGCGTCGCGAGCGACGCGGCATCCGTCTCGCGGGCGTTCGCGAGCCGAGTGAGCTCACCCGTCCACCACTTGCGGGCGGCGGCCGGTGACGCGCCTGCGGCCACCGTCTCGGCGACCTCCACGAGGAGTCCGCCGTTCACCACGTCCTGGAACTCGAGGTCGGTGAAGCCCCACTCCGCCTTCAGGCGGCGGCGGCGCGCGGCGGGTGGCTCGGGCAGCGCCGCTCGCAGCTCGTCGACGAGCTCCTTCGACGGAACCACGGGAAGCAGGTCGGGCTCGGGGAAGTACCGGTAGTCGTCGGCGTCGGACTTCACGCGGCCGGGGCTGGTCGTGCCGGAGTCTTCGTGCCAGTGCCGGGTCTCTTGAGTCACCGTGCCGCCGTCGGCGAGGATGGCCGCCTGACGCTGGATCTCATATCGCACCGCCCGCTCGATCGAGCGCATCGAGTTCACGTTCTTCGTCTCGGTGCGGGTGCCGAGCTTCTCCTGCCCGCGGGGGCGGAGGGAGACGTTGGCGTCGCAGCGGAGGTTCCCCCGCTCCATGCGGGCGTCGGAGATGCCGAGGGCGAGCGCGATGTCGCGGATCGTGGCGACGTACGCACGCGCCAGCGCCGGGGCATCCGCGTCAGCACCGATGATCGGCCGCGTGACGATCTCGACGAGCGGTACGCCGGCGCGGTTGTAGTCGACGAGCGAATACTCGGCACCGTGGATGCGACCGGTGGCGCCCCCGACGTGCGTGAGCTTGCCCGCGTCCTCCTCCATGTGCGCGCGCTCGATGGGCACTTGGAACACCCGGCCGTTCTCGAGCTCGACCTCGACCGATCCGTCGAAGGCGATCGGCTCGTCGTACTGCGAGATCTGGTAGTTCTTCGCCAGGTCGGGGTAGAAGTAGTTCTTGCGCGCGAACCGGCTCGACTCGGCGATGGAGCATCCGAGTGCGAGGCCGAGGCTGATCGAGTACCGCACCGCCTGTTCGTTCACCACCGGGAGCGAACCCGGCAGGCCGAGGCACACCGGCGTGACCAGGGTGTTCGGCTCGGCGCCATGGAAGGCGGAGTTCGCCGGGTTGGGGGCGCCCGAGAACATCTTCGTCGTCGTGTTGAGCTCGACGTGCACCTCGAGGCCGATGACCGGCTCGAAGATGGCGAGGGCCTTGTCGAAGTCCATCAGGGTTGCACGGGCCATCAGACGGCGCCCTCCTCGGTCGCCAGGAGCTCATGGGTCGAGAGATCGGGTGCCTGCGAGAGCAGCGGGGCTCCCCACTGCTCGAGCAACAGCTGTTCGAGGGCGCCACCCACGTTGTAGAGACGCGCGTCCTCGCGGGCGGGCGCGAGGAACTGGATTCCGACGGGCAGGCCGTCTTCGGGAGCGAGCCCGGTGGGGACCGAGATACCCGGCACCCCGGCGAGGTTGGCGGGGATCGTGGCGACGTCGTTGAGGTACATCGCCAGCGGATCGTCGAGCTTCTCGCCGAGCTTGAACGCGGTCGTCGGCGCCGTGGGAGTGGCGAGCACGTCGACCTCGGCGAACGCTGCGTCGAAGTCGCGCTGCACCAGCGTGCGGACCTTCTGCGCGCTGCCGTAGTACGCGTCGTAGTATCCGGCCGAGAGCGCGTAGGTGCCGAGGATGACCCGGCGCTTGACCTCGGGGCCGAACCCGGCCTCGCGGGTTGCGGCCATGACCTGCTCCACCGTTCCGCCGCCCTCGGGCATGACGCGCAGGCCGAATCGAACCGAGTCGAACTTCGCGAGGTTCGAGGATGCCTCGGCCGGCAGGATCAGGTAATACGCGGCGATCGAGTACTCGAAGTGCGGAGCGCTCACCTCCACGATGTCGGCGCCGTTCCGCTCGAGCAGCTCGAGCGCCTCGTGGAAACGGCTGCGCACGCCCGCCTGGAAGCCGTCGGAGTCGAGCTGCTTCACGACGCCGATGCGGAGTCCGGAGACATCCGCCTGACGCACCGCCTCGGCCATCGACGGCCAGGCGTCGGGGATCGACGTGGAGTCGAGCGGGTCGTGCCCCGCGATGACGTCCTGCAGCAGGGCCGCGTCGAGCACGGTGCGGCTGACCGGACCCACCTGGTCGAGCGAGGAGGCGAGCGCGATCGAGCCGTACCGGCTGACGGCACCATAGGTCGGCTTCACACCGACCGTGCCGGTGACGTGCGCCGGCTGGCGGATCGATCCGCCGGTGTCGCTGCCGAGTGCGAGCGGGGCCTCGAAGCTGGCGACGGATGCCGCGGAGCCGCCACCGGACCCGCCGGGGATGCGCTCGAGTTCCCAAGGGTTGTAGGTCGGGCCGTAGGCGGAATGCTCGGTCGACGAGCCCATCGCGAACTCGTCCATGTTCGTCTTGCCGAGGGGAATCAGACCCGCCTCGCGCACGCGGCGCACCGGGGTCGCGTCGTACGGCGGCACCCATCCCTCGAGGATGCGCGAACCAGCGGTCGACGGCATGCCCTCGGTGACGAGCACGTCTTTGATGGCGATCGGCACCCCCGCGAGCGGACCGAGTGCATCGCCGGCCGCACGGCGACGGTCGACCTCGGCGGCCGCGGCGAGTGCGCGCTCACCGTCGACGTGCAGGAACGCGTGCACGGCGCCGTCGACGGCCGCAATACGGTCGAGGTGCACCTGGGTGGCCTCGACCGAGGAGACCTCTCGTGCCGCCAGTCGGGCGGCCAGTTCGGCGGCGGAGATGCGGATGAGGTCGCTCACTGCTCCTCCCCCAGGATCGCCGACACCACGAACCGCGAGCCGTCGGCCTCGGGAGCACCCGAGAGCGCCTGCTCGACCGTCAGGGTCTGCGAGACGACATCGTCGCGGAACACGTTCTGCATGGGGATCGGGTGGCTCGTCGGCGGGACGTCGGGCGTGGCCACCTCGCTCACCTTCTCGACGGCCTGCATGATCTGGACGAGCTCGGCGGTGAGGTGCTCGATCTCGTCATCGGTGAGCGCGATGCGGGCGAGGTTCGCGAGATGCGCGACCTGCTCAGCACTGATTTCGGACATGCTGCTCCGTCGTGTCGGGAAGGGGATCACCCGATTCTAACGGGGCACGGATGCCGCGACGGGGCCCTGCTCACTGGGGACGGCCGAACAGCCCGATGCCGTAGCGGTGCAGCAGCTCGTACGCATCGGCGTACGTCTCGGGCTCCTCGTCGTCGGGTGCTCCGTACTTCGCGAGGAGGAGGCCCAGCAGGCCGCGGGCGGGAGGGCTCAGCGGCTTGTCCTTGTGCGCGTGCGCGGGTTGGGGCGCCTCGGCCTGCGGATTGGGCGGGATGTACTGCGGCATGGTCGACGGCCAGCTGATTGGTTGGCGCGGTTCGTCGAGGTTCACCGCATTGAAGAGGTTGTTCGCTCCGAGGTCGCGTCGTGTGAGCGGCTTCAGCCCATGCAGGCGCGAGAGGGTCGCGATCACGGCCGCGTGGTGCATCTCGTCGTGGATGATCGTGCCGGGGCGGGTGTAGGCCGAGACGGCGATGGCTGGCACGCGGCATCCGAGCCGGTCGAATCCGAAGCCCATCTCGCCCTCGGAGTCCTCGTGGGGAGGCGTCGCCGGCGGGGGCGGCACGTGGGCGTAGGGGCCCCCGTGCTCGTCGAACGTGATGAGCAGCATCGTGTTGAGCGCGTTCGAGCCGTCGGGTCGGGCGCTGTTCTTGATGGCCTCGTAGACCTCGTGCACCAGCGCCTCGCCGGCGCGCACGTCGGAGACCGCACTGTCGATGACGGGCCGGCCGTCGACGAGCTCCTCCCTGAGCCGTCCGACAGGCGGGTGGAAGTCGTTGTGGTTGTACGTCATGCGCGGCTCGATGAAGGCGTACGCGGGCAGGACGCCGAGCTCCACGTCTTCGTAGAACTGGCTCATGGTGGCGAAGTGCTCGGTGCGCCAGTATCGCTCGAGCACGGGCGCGTGGAGCACGCCGGTGAAGGAGACGAGTTGGAGTTCGTCGTAGTAGATGCGCCACGAGAGGCCGGCCTCCTCGAGGCGGTTGAAGATCGTCGCCGTCTCGGCTGCGTCGAGCCACTTCTGGTAGCCGCCGCCGGCCTTGTTCGTGACGAATCCGTGCGACGTCGAGGCGTGGAAGAACGAACGGTTGCAGAACGTCTGCGACGGCACGGCGCAGAACCAGTTGTCGTACACGGCGAAGTTCCTGGCGAGCGTCGAGAGCACCGGGAGCATCTGCGGTGAGAAGGAGCCCATGATCTGCCGCGCCTCGTCGGGGGTGGGAGCGGTGCCCTTGCGAAGGCGCATGAAGTTGATCCAGTAGTCGCGCAGGAACCCCGACATCGTGGCGTCGGCATCGCGAGGCGGCGCGTTGTACGGCGGATTCATCGACTCCACGAACAACTCGGCGTTCGAAACCGGGTTCACCGTGTCGAAGATCTGCGTGTTGACGTGCGGGAACTCCTCGCCCGGGTCGGGGTTCGGCCGGCCCATGATCTCGTCGGTCGGACCGTCGTAGACATGGACGGGCACCACCGTGCCGTCGGGCGCGGTGTTGCTGTAGTCGCCGAACGCGAGCCCCTCATAGGTCTCGCCGTCGGGGAGGTCGTCGGCGGTGTAGAGGTAGCCGAGCAGATTGTCGAAGGAACGGTTCTCACCCATCAGCACCACGAGGTGGTCGAATCCAGCCTGCTGACGAGCCGTGAGCGGGACGAAATCGTCGAGTCCCTCGGCCAACCCCGAAGCGTGGCCGATGGCTCCCCCGATCGCGGCCCCGGCCGCGCCGCCGGCCACCGCGCCGGCTGCCGCCGCCCCGCCGAGCTTCAGGAAGTCGCGGCGACTGGTGCCCCGCGCCTGCCCGTCGCGCTCATCGTCGTCTGCCACCGGTCTCCCCCACCTCCGCGTCAGCCGTCGAGTGCGGCGGGCCCTTCTGTGACGAGCTTCGCGAACTGCGCCGCATCGATGATGCGGAGCCCGAGCTCCTCGGCCTTCTGGAGTTTCGACCCCGCCCCCGGGCCGGCCGCAACGTAGTCGGTCTTCTTCGAGACACTCGAGGCCGCCCTGCCACCTGCCGCGATGATCGCCTCTTGCGCTCCCTCCCTGGAGAACCCCTCGAGGGAACCCGTGGCGACGACGGTGAGCCCCGCGAGCACGCCGCCCGCCGCCGCTGCGGCACCGGGCCCACGATGACCCGGCGTCGAGAACCGCACACCGCATGCCGCCCAGCGCTCGACGATCTCGCGGTGCCAGTCGACGTCGAACCACTCGAGCAGGGAATCGGCGATGATTCCGCCGACCCCGTCGACCTCGGCGAGCTCATCGCGCGACGCAGCGCGGATCGCGTCGAGGGAGCCGAAGTGGTCGGCGAGCGCTCGGGCGGCGACCGGCCCGACATGCCTGATGTTCAACGCGACGAGCAGCCGCCACAGGGGCTTGGTCTTCGCCCGCTCGAGTTCGTCGAGGAGCTTCGTCGCCGCACCCGAGGGACCGTACTCGGCCGGGCGCGACCTCGTCGCCGGGCGGATGATCTTCTGGAAGGGGGCGCGACGAACCGGTTCGCCGGACTTGTCGTCGACTTTCGGCTCACCCGTCTCGGGGTCGCGCACGATGACCACGATCGGCACGAGCTCGTCGAGGGTCAGGTCGAACAGTCGGGCCTCGGTGACGAGCGGCGGCTGCTCGGGAGCCTCGGGACGAGTCAGGGCGGCCGCCGTCACCTCGCCGAGGGCTTCGATGTCGAGCGCGCCCCGCGATCCGATGTGCTCGACGCGGCCCTGCACCTGGGCGGGACACGATCGCGCGTTCGGGCAGCGGAGATCGATGTCGCCTTCCTTCATCGGGCGGAGGGTCGTACCGCACACCGGACACGCGGAAGGCATCTGCCACTCGCGTTCGGTGCCGTCGCGGAGCTGCTCGACCGCGCCGAGGATCTCGGGGATCACGTCGCCCGCCTTGCGCAGCACGACGGTATCGCCGATGAGCACGCCCTTCGCCTTCACGACGTGCTGGTTGTGGAGCGTCGCCTGACGGACGGTGCTGCCCTGCACCTTCACGGGCGACATGACGGCATACGGCGTGGCGCGACCCGTGCGGCCGATGGCGACGCGGATGTCGAGGAGCTTCGTGTGCACCTCCTCGGGCGGGTACTTGTAGGCGATCGCCCATCGCGGCGCCCGACTCGTGGAGCCCAGTTCGCCGTGCAGCTCGAGTTCGTCGACCTTGACGACGATGCCGTCGAGCTCGTGCTCGACGTCGTGCCGGTGCTCACCGCGATCGGCGATGTACGCGGTGACCTCGTCGACCGTGTCGAAGACGCGCGAATGAGGTGAGACGGGGAGCCCCCAGCCCGAGAGGAGCCCGTAGATCTCGGACTGGCTCGAGACCGGCGGATTCTCCCACGCGCCGATGCCGTGCAGGTACAGCGCCAGACGTCCGAGGCGCTCACGCATGAGCTCCAGTTGCTGCGGCGACTTGTTCTCGCGGCGCTGCCGGAGGCTGCCGGCAGCGGTGTTGCGTGCATTCGCGAACTCGGGGAATCGAGTCGGGATCGCGTCATCCGACCTGCCCTTCGCACGCTGCTCGGCGGCGAACTGCGCCTGGAGGGCGTGTTGCCGCTCGTTCAGCGCCTCGAAGTCTTCGGTTCGGAGGAAGACCTCGCCGCGCACCTCGAAGAACGGCGGATAGCCCTGGCCGGTGAGCCGCCGTGGGATGGCCGGGATGAAGTCGACATTCTCGGTGATGTCTTCGCCGACGCGCCCGTCGCCTCGCGTCGTCGCCGTCTCGAGGACGCCGTCGCGGTAGGCGAGACTGATCGCCAGACCGTCGATCTTGAGCTCGCACAGCCAGCGCACCGGACGCCCTGCGGCGGCCTGCGTCTTGGTGGCCCAGTCGGTGAACTCGTCGAGCGTGAACACGTTGTCGAGGCTCAGCATGCGCTCGGCGTGCTCGTGCGGCGGGAAGCCGGCGGGTACCAGCGCCGCGCCGACCTGCTGGGGCGGGCTGTCTTGCCCTGCGAGTTCGGGGAACTCTCGCTCGAGCGCTTCGAGCCGGTGGAAGAGCACGTCGTACTCGGCGTCGCTGACGAGGCTGACACCCTCGGAGTAGTACGTGGTGCGGTACCGCTCGATGCGTTCGGCCAGTTGCTCCGCCTCGGCGCGGGCGGTTTCGAAGTCGGCTGGGATGTCGCTCACAGGCGCCATCCTATGGGCGACGTCCGACGTCGGCACGGGTGATTCCGGCGGGCGCTGCCGACACGGGAACCGGGTGCACTCGGTCGTCGCACCCGGTTCTCGCGTCAGCCGGGGCTGAGGCTACCGGTCGGCCGTGAGACCGGCGCGGTCCACCTTGCGGTGGTAGTGCGTGCCCGCCTTGCCGCCGAGGATCGCGCCCCCGAGGCTCGCCACGATGACGAGGATGGTGGTGATGATGCCGGCCACCGTGAGGTCACCCTCGCTCAGGGGGATCCGCGGGAAGACATTCAGGTTCGCGAAGATGTCGAACTGACTGCCGATCAGGACGCCGAGCAGCGCGACCACGATCGCGATGACGAGCGCCCACACCCAGACGGCGATGCCCTGCTTGACTCCGTTGAATCGTGCCATGCGCCCGGCCACGTATCCGCCGCAGTAGTACGCGACGAACAGGATCACGAGCAGCGCGATCGCCCCGATCCAGCCGATGGCGCCGGCGTCGAGCCCGACCTGGTCGGCGGCCGCATCGACGTCCTCGGTGCCGAGCCCCAGAGCTGCACCGGTGGCAGCGAGGAGGGCGGTGAGCAGGGTGGCGGTGCCGACCGCGGTGAGCCAGCCGAAGAACGCCGCACCGACCTTGATGCCCCCGAACGCCTCGCGCTCGCGAGCGATGACCTCGTCGCGGTCGACGAGCGTCCGGCGATCGGCCGCCTCGGTGCGGTCGTCGACGCCGTCGCGGTCGTGATCCACCCTGCGGCCGTGCACAGCGTCGCGGTCGACGGCCTCGCGGCGGTCGTCGACGCCATCACGGTCCCGGTCGACGGGCGGCACCGCCCTCGTGTCACCAGGCGCTGGCGCCGCACGGTCGGGGTAACGCTCGGCAGGGTCTCGTGGGGTACTCACTCTGGGAACCTCCTCGTCGTTGGAACGCCTCGCCGATGTGTCGGCGCAGCGCGAATCTACGGGACGGCGCACGGCTCCGCACAGGCCTTGACAGCTCGCCAACGAGGACCCGCGCGGCACCGATCGGTGGCGAGTGTCGGAAGCCTTCGGGTCGTTGAACTGGTGAGCCGGTGCTCTTCTCAGGGCGTCTGTCGCCCATGAAGGGGCGATCTCGACGCAACGTTACGCAGGGGCTTCGAGCGAAACACGGGACTTGACACTCCGAGAAGCGTCACCGATCATGCACGCGCTCCACGAACTACGCGTCCATCCCGGCGAGATCGACGCGACGGTGATAGCGGACTCCCGCCGACCCGCCGAGCATCGCCCCACCCAGGCTCACGACGACGGCGACGACCGCTGCGGCGACGAGCGCGATCGCGAGGAGGTCGTCGGAGACAGGCAGGGGCGGCAGCTCCGCGGCGTAGCGGGCGACCCGGTCCAACCCGCCCAGCAGCAGGGCGACGAGCGCCAGGACCGTAGCGCTGGCGAGCGCCCAGGCCCAGACGGCGAGGCCCTGCACCACACCGCTGAAACGGGCCATGCGACCGGCGACGTAGCCGCCGCAGTAGAAGGCCAGCAGCAGCAGCACGAACAGGCTGCCGATGCCGATCCAGACGACCAGGTCCGCGTCGAGCGGGATGTCGCGCACGAGCCCCGACGGACGCTGCACCACGTCGAACCCGAGCACGACGCCCGTGACCGCGACGATAGCGAGAAGGAGGACGGCAACCGCCACCGTGATGAGCCACCCGAAGAACGCCGAGCCGATCTTGACACCCCCGAAGCGCTCGTGCTGGCGTTCGACGACCTCGATGATGACCTGTTCGGCCGTGCGCGGGTGCGGGTCGTCGCGCCACGGGTCGGCAGCATCCACGAGCGGCACGGGCGAGGTGGTGGGCGACGATTCGAGCCTGCTGAAGGGATCGGCGGGGTCGGAGATCGGCATCGTCGCGGCGTCACGTGGGTAGGTCACGGAGTCTCCTCGTCATCGGGGGATGCCTCGGGTTGGCACCAGCGCGAATCTACGCGATAAACGGGCGGCGTGGGTGAGAACCCCCGCGTCTGCGACGTCGGCCGCGCCGGCTACCGACGTCAGACCCCCGCGGGTATCGCGCTGACGGTGCGGTCGATCGTGCACTGCCCGAGCACGCGGGTTCCGACGTACACGACGGCCGTCTGGCCGGGGGCGACGCCGTCGAGCGAGTGCTCGGGGATGATCACGAGCTCACCGCCGGTCACCACCGCCGTCGCCGGTACCGGGTCGGCGTGCGCACGGATCTGCACGTCGCACGCGAACGGCGTCGCGGCATCCGTCGGCGGAAGTCCGGCCCACGTGAACCGCGACCCGGCGATCTCAGCCGTCGCGAGCGCCTCCTTCGGACCCACGACCACCGTGTTCTGCTTCGGACGCACCTCGAGCACGAACCGCGGCTTGCCGTCGGGTGCGGGCGTGCCCAGGCGCAGCCCGCGTCGCTGGCCGACGGTATACGCGTGCGCGCCCTCATGCGAGCCGACCACGGCGCCCGAGCGGTCGACGATGTCGCCGGGCGCCTCGCCGACCCGGTCGGCGAGCCAGCCCTTCGTGTCGCCGTCGGGGATGAAGCAGATGTCGTAGGAGTCGGGCTTCTGCGCCACGCTCAGGCCGCGACGGGCCGCCTCGGCGCGCACCAGGTCTTTCGAGGGCGTTTCGCCGAGCGGGAAGTATGCGTGCGCGAGCTGCTCCGCCGTGAGCACGCCGAGCACGTAGCTCTGGTCCTTCGCCTCGGCGCTGGCGCGGTGCAGCTCGCGGTTGCCCGCGGCATCCGTCACGATCTTCGCGTAGTGTCCGGTGGCCACGGCGTCGAAGCCGAGCGCGAGCGCCTTCTCGAGCAGGGCGGCGAACTTGATGCGCTCGTTGCAGCGCATGCAAGGGTTCGGGGTGCGGCCGGCGGTGTACTCGGCGACGAAGCCGTCGACGACGTCGGCCTTGAAGCGCTCCGAGAAGTCCCACACGTAGTACGGGATGCCGAGCACGTTCGCGGCGCGCTGGGCGTCCATCGAGTCCTCGATGGTGCAGCATCCGCGACTGCCCGTGCGAAGGGTGCCCGGCATGCGGCTGAGGGCGAGGTGCACGCCGACGACGTCGTGACCGGCCTCGACGGCGCGGGCAGCCGCGACGGCGCTGTCGACCCCGCCGCTCATCGCTGCGAGAACTCTCATGCGTTCCAGTCTACGAACCGCCTCCTGAACGGATGCCGCGACCCGAGTCAGCGGTCGAACGAGGTCGCCCGGGCCGCCAGCCCGGCGCGAGCCGCCTGCTCGTACGCGCCGGGCAGCGCGGCGAGGAACGCGTCGACGTCGGCGTCCGTGGATGCGTGGCCGAGCGTGATGCGCAGCGCGCCGCGAGCATCCGACTCGGATCGCCCCATCGCCATGAGCACATGCGACGGCTCGGGCACGCCGGCCTGGCAGGCGGACCCCGTCGACACGGCGACGCCGGCCGCGTCGAGGAGGAACAGCAGCGAGTCGCCCTCGCAGCCCGGGAAGGAGAAGTGCACGTTGCCGGGCAGCCGTCCCGCGGGGTCGGGGTCGCCCGACAGCACGGCCGACGGCACCGCGGCGAGCGTCCCCGCGATGAGGCGGTCGCGGAGCGCCGACATCCGCTCCGCGTCCTCGGCCAACCGCTCATGCACGGCGACCGCCGCGGCCGCGAACGCCACCGCGGCAGCGACATCCTGGGTCCCCGAGCGCACCCTGCGCTGCTGGCCGCCCCCGTGGATGAGCGGCTCCACCGGCGCGGTGCGGTCGAGCACGAGCGCACCGATGCCCGCCGGGCCGCCGATCTTGTGGGCGGAGACGCTGACTGCGACGAGACCGGCGCCGGCCGGTGCGCGCGTCGCCTCCCGCATGCCGTGGAAGTCGACGGGCAGCTGCCCGTACGCCGAGATCGCGTCGATGTGCAACGGAACGGCCGCCCGCGCCGTCAGGCGAGCGACCTCCTCGACCGGCTGGATCGTGCCGACCTCGTTGTTCGCCCAGATCATCGTGACGAGCCCGATGGATGCCGCGTCGCGCGCGAGTGCGGCCTCGAGCGCCTCGAGGCGCAGCCGCCCGACCTCGTCGACGGGCAGCTCCTCGACGATCGCACCCTCGTGTCGGGCCAGCCACTCCAGGGTGTCGAGGGTGGCGTGGTGCTCCCCCGCGGGGACGAGGATCCGCGGGCGCGCGACATCCGACTGCCGGCTCCACCACAGCCCCTTGATCGCGAGGTTCACGGCCTCAGTGCCGTTGCCGGTGAAGACGACCTCGATCCCGTCGGCGCCGAGGGTCGCGGCGATCCGCTCGCGCGATTCCTCGAGCAGGCGCTTCGCGTGCTGGCCCGCGCTGTGGATCGACGATGGGTTGCCGACCACGGCGAGCGCGTCGTTCAGCGCAGCGATCGACTCGGGCCGCATCGGCGTGGTCGCGGCGTGGTCGAGGTAGACCATGGCGACCCTCCTTCCGTGATGCTGGCGTGCGGCGCCCTCGCGGGCTCGGGGCCCGTGCGGGCGCAGCGTGGGAGCGCTTGCACACGAACTACTGTAGATCGCATGCCTGAGCCCGGCCCCCTTCGCGACCTCGGCGTCCGGGTCGGTGCAGACGTCGGTCGCATCCGGGTCTGGTCGCGGCACGCGACCTCGATCGACCTCGAGGTCTTCGCCGAGGGCGACCTCGACTGGGCGGTCGAGCGAACGCCGTTGGAACGCGACGAGCATGGCGTGTGGGAGGCGACGTCAGCCGGTCTCGTGCCGGGCGCGCGCTACGGGCTGCGAGTCGACGGTCCGGCCGGCTTCGATCACGCGTTCAACGCGGCGCACACGCTGCTCGACCCGTACGCGCGCGGCCTGGCGCCCGCCGACGACGGGTCGTGGCGGGGCGTCGCACTGGAGTCGCTCGAGGCATCCGGGTTCGACTGGGGCGGCGTCCCGAAGCCGCGCGTGCCCCTCGACCGCACGGTCGTCTACGAGGCGCACGTGCGCGGGTTCTCGAAACTCAATCCGGCTATCCCGGAGCCGTTGCGCGGCACGTACGCCGGACTCGCCCATGACGCGTCGCTCGAGTACCTCACGGGTCTCGGCGTGACCACGATCGAGCTGCTGCCCGTGCACGCGTTCGTGTCGGAGCAGCGGCTCGTGCGGCAGGGCCGGGTCAACTACTGGGGCTACAACACGCTCGCCTTCTTGGCGGTGCACGCGCCCTACGCGTCGACCGCGGCGCAGGCCGAGGGCCCGCAAGCCGTGCGACAGGAGTTCGCGGGCATGGTGCGGCGCCTCCACGAGGCCGGGCTCGAGGTCGTGCTCGACGTCGTCTACAACCACACCGCCGAAGAGGGACGCAACGGGCCGACGTACAGCTTCCGCGGGATAGACAACGCCGCCTACTACCGCCACGACGCGCACGGCCGCTACGTCGACACGACGGGATGCGGCAACACCCTCGACCTCGGGCACGAGGCACCCCAGCGGCTGGTGCTCGACTCGATGCGCTACTTCGCCGAGGAACTGCAGGTCGACGGGTTCCGCCTCGACCTCGCAGCCACGCTGGGCCGCGACAGCCAAGGCTGGTACACGCCACGACACGAGCTGCTCCGCGGCATGCTCGACGACCCCGTGATCGGCGCGACGAAGCTCATCGCGGAGCCGTGGGACCTCGGACCGGACGGGTGGCAGACCGGCCACTTCCCGGCGGGCTTCTCGGAGTGGAACGACCGCTACCGCGACCGCATGCGCGACTTCTGGCTCGGCGACCTCCGCCGCGAACGTGCGACCGGTGTCGCCGGCAGCGGGATCGGCCGATTCGCGACCCGCCTGGCGGGCTCGGCGAACACCTTCGCTCACGAGCGCGGACCTCTCGCGAGCGTGAACTTCGTCACCGCTCACGACGGCTTCACCCTCGCGGACCTGACGGCGTACGACCAGAAGCACAACCTCGGCAACGGCGAGCACAATCGCGACGGCGCCGACCACAACAACTCCTACAACCACGGCGTCGAGGGCGAGACGGATGACGCGACGATCCTCGCGGCTCGGCGACGCAGCATCCGGAACCTCCTCGGGACCTTGCTGCTGTCGGGCGGGGTGCCGATGCTCGCCGCGGGCGATGAGTACGGGAGGACCCAGCGCGGCAACAACAACGCGTACTGCCACGACTCGGAGCTGACGTGGCTCTCGTGGGGCGATGGGGAGCGCGACCTCGACCTCGTCGCGACCACGCGTCGCCTGCTCGAGCTGCGCCGCGAGAACCCGGCCCTCCGCCCCGAGCACTACGGACGCCTCGGCGAGGCGACGCCCAACTCGACGCAGATGGAGTGGTTCAACGCCGAGGGCACGACCATGACGATCGACCACTGGAACAGCCCCGAGCAGCGGACGCTGCAGTACCTCGCGGCTTCGACGCCCGCGGGCGATCACGAGGAGTTCAATCGGATCCTGCTGGTCGTGCACGGCCACGAGTCGCCGACCGAGATCGTGCTGCCGCGGCATCCGGGCGTCACGGGCTACTCCCTGCTCTGGGACTCGTCGGGCGACCTCTCGCAGGTCACCCCGCTGGAGCGGGCCCCCGGTGATCGCGTGAAGATCCCGGCGCTGTCGATACAGCTGTTCCGGGTCGCGGGAGGCGAGTGATGGCCAGGCGATCGGATGCATCGGCCGGCACGCCCGCGACCGTGGCCCTCGTGCGCGCCGGCGTCCCGTTCACGGTGCACGCGTACGAGCACGATCCCCGGGCGGTCGCGTACGGGATGGAGGCCGCGGAGAAGCTCGGCCTCGACCCGGCCGCCGTGTTCAAGACGCTGCTCGCGAACGTCGACGGCGGTCTCGTCGTCGGCATCGTGCCGGTCGCGCTGCAACTCGACCTCAAGGCACTGGCGACCGCCGTCGGCGGCAAGCGCGCCGAGATGGCCGAGCCGGCGCTCGCCGAGCGGAAGACCGGCTACGTCGTCGGTGGCATCAGCCCCATCGGGCAGAAGACGGCGCTGCCGACGGTGCTGGATGAGTCGGCGATTCTTTGCGAGACGATCTTCGTCTCGGGCGGGCGCCGGGGACTCGACCTCGAGCTCGCGCCCGACGACCTGCTCGCCGTCACCGGCGGCCGCTACGCGCCGATCGCGCGCGCCCGCTGAGCCGCGCGCATCTGCGGGTTGAGGAGGCGCGCCTCTGCGGGTCGAGGAGACGCACCTCTGCGGGTCGAGGAGACGCACCTCTGCGGGTCGAGGAGACGCGAAGCGTCGTCTCGAGACCCCTGCGGATTGAGGAGCCCGCAATGCTGGCGTCTCGAAATCCCTTCACCCCGCAGATCCAATCAACTCGATCCGCCCTTCCTTCGTCGCGCACTCAGCGCTGGCAAGTCGTGCATCCGACCCTCGATGAGTGCGAGCCGCTTCGCGCGGCTCCATCCTTGTACCTGCTTCTCGCGAGCATAGGCATCGTGCATGTACTCGAACTCTTGGGCAAACACGAGCGTGACCGGCCTTCGCGTACTGGTGTACGAGTGCACGGTGCCCGCAGCATGCTGCTCGAGCCGATGGTCGAGGTTGCGAGTGCTCCCCACGTAGAGGGAGTCGTCGGCACAGCGAAGGATGTACATGTAAGGCATGGGGAGAGCATTCCTGACGCATCAACGGCGAGAACACCGCATCGCGGTCAGTGGTGGAACCCTACCGATGCCGGGTGCCGTAGAGGACGAGTCGTGCGGTGCAGACGCGCACGGTCTCGAGACGACGCTTCGCGTCTCCTCGACCCACACAGGACCGCCGGTCTCGAGACGACGCTTCGCGTCTCCTCGACCCACAGAGCCGCACGGTCTCGAGACGACGCTTCGCGTCTCCTCGACCCACACAGGACCGCCGGTCTCGAGACGACGCTGCGCGTCTCCTCGACCCGCAGACCCCGCCCGGTCTCGAGACGACGCCGCGCGTCTCCTCGACCCGCAGACAGCTCAACCGGCGACGGCCACGAGTCCCAGCTCGGCGGGCGACGTGAGCAGCGGATGCCGCGGCACCACGCGCACGGTGTAGCCGAACGAGCCCGCCCGGTCGAGCACGACCTCGCCGGTATACAGTTTCGGGCCCGCGGCGCCGGCCGAGGCATCCGAAGCACCACCTTCGGCGGGCCCGAGCAGGACTCGCCGCACGTCCTGGATCGTGGAGTCCGACCGGCTGCGGCCGTACACCACCTCGACCGCGACGTCGTCGGGAGAGAGCCCATCGACCTGGACGTAGGCGCGCAGCTGAAGCGCGTCGCCGACGTGCGGCGACTCGACGCCGCCCGACTCGACGTGCACGACCTGCACCTTCGGCCACGAGCGGCGCACGCGGGCGGCGAACGCCGCGAGCTCGCGCGCACCGCGCTCGCCCTCGGCACCCACCCGCGCGGCCTGCACGGCGGCCGGGCGGTAGAGCTCCTCGACGTACTGCTTCACCATGCGGTCGGCGCCGAGCTCGGGTACGAGCGTCGCGAGCGTCGTGCGCACCCGACGCACCCATTCCACGGGAACCCCGTCACCGTCGCGCTCGGTGTACAGCGGGGCGACGCGATGCTCGAGGAGGTCGTAGAGGGCCGCCGCCTCGAGCGCGTCGCGCTCGCCGGCGTCACCCGCGGCATCCGCCGACGGGATCACCCAGCCGTGGTCGTCGCCGGCGAACTCGGCCCACCAACCGTCGAGGATCGAGAGGTTCAGCGCGCCGTTCATCGCGGCCTTCATGCCGGACGTGCCGCACGCCTCGAGCGGCCGAAGCGGGTTGTTCAGCCACACGTCGCAGCCCGGGTAGAGCACCTCCGCCATGCCGATGTCGTAGTCGGGCAGGAACACGATGCGCTCGCGCAGCTCGGGCTGCTGGGCGAACTGCACGAGCTGCTGGATGAGCCGCTTGCCCTCGTCGTCGGCCGGGTGCGCCTTGCCGGCGATCACGAACTGCACGGGACGCTTCTTGCTCGTGAGGATCTTCTTCAGCCGCTCGGGGTCCTGCAGCATGAGCGTGAGCCGCTTGTAGGTGGGCACGCGCCTCGCGAACCCGATGGTGAGGGTGTCGGGGTCGAGCACCTCGCGCACCCATCGCGGTGCCGTGGCGCCCGGATGCTGCTGCTCCCACGCCGCGGTCAGTCGCCGCCGCGCCTCCTCGACGAGCTGCAGGCGCATCTGACGCTTCACCGCCCAGAACTCGCCGTCGGTGAGGGCATCGCTGGTCCACCCGGCGTGCTCGGAGTCGTCGGTGCCGAGCGCGGTCTCAGCGAGACCGAGGAGCGCCGGGTCGGTCCAGGTGGGCGCGTGCACGCCGTTGGTGATCGACGTGATCGGCACCTCGTCGGCGTCGAAACCGGGCCACAGGTCGCCGAACATGCGCCGGCTGACCTGGCCGTGCAGCTTCGAGACGCCGTTGGCCCGGCCGGCGAGCCGCAGCCCCATGACGGCCATGTTGAACGCGCTCGTGCCCGGGTCGGCGCCCGGCTCCGCGCCGAGCGCAAGCGCGTCGGCGGGCTCCACACCCGGCAGCAGCGCGCTCGTGAGGTAGCGCTCGACGAGCCCGCGGTCGAAGCGGTCGATGCCCGCGGGCACCGGCGTGTGCGTGGTGAACACCGTGCCGGCGCGCACGAGCTGCAGCGCCTCGGCGAACGAGAGCCCGGCGGCGATGTGCGTCGCGATGCGCTCGAGCCCGAGGAATCCGGCGTGTCCCTCGTTCATGTGGAAGACATCGGGTGACGGATGCCCCGCCAGCTCGCTGAACGCCCGAACCGCCCGTGCGCCGCCGATGCCGAGCAGCAGCTCCTGCAGCAGGCGGTGCTCGCCTCCGCCGCCGTAGAGCCGGTCGGTCACCGAGCGCAGATCGTCGGGATTCGCCGGGATGTCGGTGTCGAGCAGCAGCAGCGGGATGCGACCCACGGATGCCCGCCAGATGCGGGCCTGCAGCGAGCGGTCTTCGGGCAGCGCGAGCGTCACGTGCACCGGCGACCCGTCGGGGCGTCGCAGCACCGACAGGGGCAGGCCGTCGGGATCGAGCACGGGATAGCGCTCCTGCTGCCAGCCGTCGGCCGAGATCGACTGCGAGAAGTACCCGGCCTTGTAGAAGAGGCCGACGCCGATGAGCGGCACCCCGAGATCGGATGCCGCCTTCAGATGATCGCCCGCGAGGATCCCGAGCCCGCCGGAGTACTGCGGCAGCGCGGCGGCGATGCCGAACTCGGGCGAGAAGTACGCGATCGCCCGCGGAGCCTCGGCGCCGAGCGACTGGAACCAGCGCGGCTCGGACAGGTACTCGCGCAGGGCCGTGCGTTCGCGCTCGGCCCAGTCGACGTAGCCGCCGTCGGCGGCGAGCTCGTCGAGCCGCGCCGGGTCGACCTCGCCGAGCAGTGCCACCGGGTCGCGCCCGGTGCTCCGCCAGAGGGCCGGGTCGAGGTGCTCGAACAAGCGCTTCGTCGGCTCGTGCCACGACCACCGGAGGTTGCCGGCGAGCTCTTCGAGCGCGCCGAGCGAGGGCGGGAGGACGGGTCGAACGGTGAACTTGCGGATCGGTTGCACCCGCCAAGCCTAAGTGGGTCGGGTGTCCAACATGTGAACGGCTGGTCCATCCGCGCTACGGTCGGAACGTGACGTCCAGCTCCGCGCTCGCCGGCCGAATTCCCGTGACGCGACTCACGCCTGCCCTGCCCGACGATCGATGGCGTCCCAAGGCCTACGAGGGCGAGGTCGTGCCGTTCCGGGCGACGGTGTTCCGCGAGGGGCACGACGCCGTCGGCGCAATGCTCGTCCTCAGTTCGCCGTCGGGCCGGAGGCATCGCGAGCGGATGGCGCCGATGGCGCCGGGCACCGATCGCTGGGAGGCGAAGGTGCTCCTCGACGAGACCGGCGTCTGGCGCTGGTATGTGACCGGATTCGACGACGAGATTGCGACGTGGCGGCACGATGCCGCCGTCAAGGTCGACGCGGGCGTCGACGTCGACGTGATGTTCGAGATCGGTGCGCGGCTGCTCGACCGGGCGGTCGCCGAGAAGGCCCGCCCGGCGGCGGCACGGAAGCGCCTGAGCGCGCTCGCGTCCGCACTGCGCGACCGCGAGGCATCGGTCACCGAACGCCGCGCCCTCATCGACGACGACGCCCTCGACGAATTCACCACGCGGCCACTGGCGCGCCTCACGACCGCCTCACCAGAGCGCGAGATCCTCGTCGAGCGCCGGCGTGCCGGGGTCGGCTCCTGGTACGAGTTCTTCCCTCGCTCCGAGGGCGCCCGGAAGCTCAAGGACGGCAGCTGGAAGAGCGGCACCTTCCGCACGGCCGCGAAGCGCCTCGACGGCGTCGCCGCGATGGGCTTCGACGTCGTGTACCTGCCGCCGATCCACCCCATCGGCGTCACCAATCGCAAGGGACGCAACAACACGCTCGACGCGGGCCCGAACGATCCCGGCTCGCCCTGGGCGATCGGCGGACCGATGCGCGACGGCACCGCGGGCGGCCACGATGCCATCCACCCCGACCTCGGCACACTGGCGGACTTCCGGGCGTTCGTGCGCCGGGCCCAGGCGCTCGGCATCGAGGTCGCGCTCGACCTCGCGCTGCAGGCCTCCCCCGACCACCCATGGGTGACTGAGCATCCCGACTGGTTCACGCAGCTGCCCGACGGCACGATCCGCTACGCCGAGAACCCGCCGAAGAAGTACCAGGACATCTACCCGGTGAACTTCGACGACGACCCCGAGGGTATCTACGACGAGGTGCTGCGCATCGTGCGGCACTGGATGAAGCAGGGCGTGAAGATCTTCCGCGTCGACAACCCGCACACCAAGCCGCTCGCGTTCTGGGAGCGGCTCATCGCGGCGGTCAACGCCGACGACCCCGACGTCATCTTCCTCGCCGAGGCGTTCACCCGACCGGCCATGATGCAGGCGCTCGCGATGGTGGGCTTCCAGCAGTCGTACTCGTACTTCACGTGGCGCAACACGAAGGAGGAGCTCGAGGAGTTCCTGACGAGCGTGTCGCAGGAGACCGCCGACTTCATGCGGCCGAACCTGTTCGTGAACACCCCTGACATCCTCACCGAGTACCTGCAGTTCGGCGGGCCCGCGGCCTTCACCGTGCGTGCGACGATCGCCGCCACCGCGGCGCCGACCTGGGGTGTGTACTCGGGCTTCGAGCTGTTCGAGTCGGTTGCGAGGCCCGGCGCCGAGGAGGCCATCGACAACGAGAAGTACGAGTACAAGCCGCGCGACTTCACCGCCGCCGAGCGGGAGGGACGCTCGCTCGCGCTCTACCTCGGCATCCTCAACGGCATCCGCAGGGACCACCCCGCCCTCGGGCAGTTGCGCAACATCCGGTTCCACGCCAGTGAAGACGACTCCGTGCTCGTCTACTCGAAGCACCTCGAGGGGCGGTTCACCCCCACCGGCGTCGACGACACCGTCATCGTGATCGCCAACGTCGACCCCCACTCCGTGCGCGAGACGACAGTGCACCTCGACCTCGCCGAAATCGGGCTCACGCCCGGCATCCGCTTCGAGGTCGAGGACCTCGTGACCGGTGACCGCTGGGACTGGGGCGACGCCAACTACGTGCGGCTCGACGCCTTCACGAGACCAGCGCACATCCTGCACGTGGTGCGAGGCTCCGATGACTGAGACCGAGCGGATGCCGCCGAGCGGGCCGGTCGTCGCCGATCACGTGCTCGCCGCCGTCGGCGAGGGTCGCCACTCCGACCCGCACTCCGTGCTGGGCCAGCACGGGTTCTCGGTGCTCGGCGAACGAGGGTCGCACACGGTGATCCGCGCCCGGCGCCCCCTTGCCGACGTCGTGCACGCGCTGCTCGACGACGGCACCGAGCTGCCGCTCGAGCACATCGGACACGGTGTCTGGGCGGGCTCCGGAGACTTCGGTCCCAACGCGTACCGCATCCGAGCCCGCTACGGCGACGACGAGTGGACCAGCGACGATCCGTACCGCTTCGCTCCCACCATCGGAGAGCTCGACCTGCACCTCATCGGCGAAGGCCGTCACGAGGAACTGTGGAAGGTGCTCGGGGCGCACCACCGCGAGCACTGGGGCGTCGATGGCGCCGTACGAGGCACGGCCTTCACGGTGTGGGCGCCGCGTGCACGGGCGGTGCGGGTCGTGGGCGACTTCAACCAGTGGGACGGCGCCGGGCATGCGATGCGCAGCATGGGCGGGGCGGGGGTCTGGGAGCTGTTCGTGCCCGACCTCGGTCCGGGCGCGGTCTACAAGTTCGAGCTGCTCACGCCCTCGGGCGCCTGGGTGATGAAGGCCGACCCGATGGCACGCCAGGCCGAACTCGCGCCCGCGACCGCCTCGGTGGTCAGCACGAGCACGCACGAGTGGGGCGATGCCGAGTGGATGTCGCGGCGCGCGCACTCGAATCCTCACGAACTGCCGATGAGCGTCTACGAGCTGCACCTGGGATCGTGGCGGCCCGGACGCGGGTACCGGGAGGTCGCCGACGAGCTCATCGAGTACCTCGACTGGCTGGGCTACACCCACGTGGAGTTCATGCCCCTGGCGGAGCATCCGTTCGGCGGATCGTGGGGGTACCAGGTGACCGGCTACTTCGCCGTGACCTCGCGCTTCGGCAGCCCCGACGACCTGAAGTACCTCATCGACCGCCTGCACCAGGCCGGCATCGGGGTGATCATGGACTGGGTACCCGGGCACTTCCCGAAAGACGACTGGGCGCTCGCCCGCTTCGACGGTGAGCCGCTGTACGAGCACGCCGACCCCAGGCGGGGCGAGCAGAAGGACTGGGGCACCTACGTCTTCGACTACGGCAACCCGCGGGTGCGCAACTTCCTGGTCGCGAACGCCCTGTTCTGGCTCGAGGAGATGCACGTCGACGGGCTCAGGGTCGACGCCGTGGCATCCATGCTCTACCTCGACTACTCGCGGCAGGACGGCGAGTGGGCGCCGAACCAGTACGGCGGGCGCGAGCACCTCGAGGCGATCGGCTTCCTGCAGGAGGCGACGGCGACGGCCTACAAGCGCAACCCCGGCGTCGTCATGATCGCCGAGGAGTCGACCTCGTGGCCCGGCGTGACCGCGCCGACCTCGTCGGGCGGGCTCGGGTTCGGGTTCAAGTGGAACATGGGCTGGATGCACGACACGCTGCAGTACATCTCGAAGGACCCGATGTACCGTTCGCACCACCACGGCGACCTCACGTTCTCGTTCCTCTACGCGTTCAGCGAGCACTTCGTGCTGCCGATCAGCCACGACGAGGTCGTGCACGGCAAGGGGTCGCTCATCCGCAAGATGCCCGGCGACCACTGGCAGCAACTCGCGAACGTGCGCGCCTACCTCGCGTACATGTGGGCGCACCCCGGCAAGCAGCTGCTGTTCATGGGTCAGGAGTTCGGGCAGCTCTCGGAGTGGAGCGAGGAGCGCGGACTCGACTGGTGGATCCTCGACCAGCCCACCCACCGGCAGCTCGCCGAGTTCGTCGGCGCCCTGAACCGCACCTACCGGTCGGCACCGCAGCTGTGGCAACTCGACGACGACGCCGCCGGCTTCGAGTGGGTCGAGGGAGGCGCCGCCGCCGAGAACGTCATCGCCTTCCTGCGATACGACCGGTCGCGGCATCCGCTGCTCTGCGTCGTGAACTTCGCGGGTCGCCCCCATGAGGGATTCCGGCTCGGTCTGCCGTTCGCAGGGCGCTGGCGTGAGGTGCTGAACTCGGATGCCGCGGAGTTCGGCGGGTCGGGCGTCGGCAACGCGGGTGGGGTCGACGCGACCGATGACCCGTGGGCAGGCCGGCCCGCGTCGGGCGTGTTCACGCTGCCGCCGCTGGGCGCCGTCTGGTTCACCCTCGATGACGCGGCCCCGGCGGTCGAGTAGCGCCGGCGAAGCCGACGCGTCTCGAGACCCGGCTCAGTAGAGCAGGTTCGTGAGGCGCCGCCGAGCGGTGGCGACACGCGGATCGTCGGTTCCGACGACCTCGAACAGCTCGACGAGCCGCTCGCGCACGCGCGACTTGCCGTCGACGTCGAGCTTCGGGAAGAGCGTCAGCAGCCGGTCGAACGCGTCGTCGATGTGGCCCCCCGACAGGTCGAGGTCGGCGACGTCGAGCTGCGCTTCGAGGTCGTCGGGTGCGGATGCCGCGGCACTGCGGATCTCGTCGAGCGTCTTGCCCTGCAGGCGCGCCAGGAGGTTGACCTGCGCGAGGCCGGCGACGGCGAGCGAGTCGCGGGGGTCCTGCGCGATGGCCGTGCGGTAGGCGGACGCCGCGGCCGCGAAGTCCCCGCGTTCGATCGCGTCGTACGCCTCCTGGTGCAGCGGGGGCAGCGGCGCCTCGGCCGGCTCCGCAGATTCATTTCCCTCGGCGGGTGCACCCTCAATGCGTCCTGACACCCCGTGCTGGGCGCCCAGTTCGAGCAGCTGGTCGAGGACCTGGTCGATGACGTCATCGGGCTGCACGCCCGCGAACAGCGGCACGGGCTGGCCGGCGACGACCGCAACGACGGTCGGGATCGCCTGCGCCTGGAACGCCTGCACGACCTGCGGGCTGCGGTCGGCCTCGACCTTGGCGAGCGCGACGCGTCCGTCGCGCGCACGAACGAGCCGCTCGAGCGTCGTCGCGAGGGCCGACGACTGCTCGCTCCACGGCGCCCAGAGCACGACGACGACCGGAACGGTGCGCGAGAGTTCCAGCGCGGCGTTGAAGCCCGCGTCGTCCGTGTCGAAGCCGAGCCGGTCGCCGCCCCTGGCGCCCTGGGACGGCTCGGAACGGTGCACGAGCGCCGACAGGTCGACGGCTCCACGAAGGCCGTTGGCTGGCGTCGGGTCGGTCACGGTACCTCCGAAGCTCCGATGAGGCTCTCGGACCAGCCGAGAAGCCGGATCTGCTCGTCCGAGCCGACGCTCGGGACGTAGAACAACAGCTGGACGCCGATGACGCGCTGCACGCCCTTCGCGCTCTTCTCGGTGAACCCCGACAGAGCGGCGCCCGGCGCACCGGCCTCGAATCCGATCGTACCGCCGTCGTTCGGCGTCACCTTCTCGGTCTGCTCGAGCGAGACCGTGACGAGCGCCCCCGAGTCGTTGGTCGCGAGGGCGACCGTGGGGCTGTCGCCAACCACGTTCGAGAACGCGATATCGGCGGTCGCGGGCAGCGAGTCGTCGATGGCCTGCTGGCCGGTCACGCCCAGCTGCTCGCGCAGCACGTCGCCCTCGGGATCGAACAGCGTCGCGAACTCGGACGCATCCCCCTTCAGCAGCACGTCGGCGTAGGCCGCGCCGACCTCGCCGGGGGGCATGACGAGGCCCTTGTACTCGGGTGAGATGAGCGGGGAGCCGATCGACGCCGGGGCGACCTCGGGCACGTCGGCATCGGGTGCGAGCGACATCGCGTAGACGATCTTGTAGTTCTCGCGCGGGCTCGCCTGCTGGAGCACGAGGGCCGTGGGCGCCACCGTCGGGTCCTGGGAGTTCTTCGCGATGGTGAGCACGGTGCGGCCCGACGCAGGCCAACCGTCGACCTGCTGCGGGAGCGTCAGGGTGAGCGGCGACGCGGGGATCGCGATGGGCGGCGGCTGGTCGGGGAGCGTCGCACGAATCGTGTAATTGGCGACGCGGGCATCGAGAGCCGGCCCAGCGAAGCGTTCGGTGATCGCCGTGGCATCCATCGCGGTGTCGGCCTCGGTCGTGAACACGGCGATCCGGCGCATGATCCGCTCCATCTGCGGCACGCTGACTGCGGGTTCCATCTCGTTCGCGTCGCCCTCGCCATCGCCGTCGCCTTCTTCTGCGGCGACCTCGGCGTCTTCCGAGGCCTCGGGAGTGTCGGTGGCCGGGGCGGATGACGCGGGCGGCTGGTCGAAGTCGGGCCAATAGTCGGCGGAACAGGCGCTGAGCGCCATCGCGGGGATGACGACGAGCGGGACGACGACCACGCGCTTGACGCGTCCGATGGCTCGACGACCTCCGCTCGTCACTTGGCCCCTGCGCATCGACCGGGGCTTGGGTGCACTCGGCAGCTTGCCCTTGGGCACGTTGCGCCGCGGGCCGCGTGATCGACGGTGATGCACGAATCCCGACACGAGCAGCGCGATACCGACGAGGAACACCAGCGCTCCGCCGGCGATCAGCGGGCCGGCCCACGGCGTCGAGTTGTCGATCGGCCACGCGATCTCGACGTCGGACGGCGCGGGCGCCGTGCCGTCGCTGGCCACCAGCACGGAGATGCCCTCGGGGACATCGATCGTGGTGGTGATCGGGCCGTCGTCGCTGAACTCGTCGAGCCAGAGGTCGGAGCCGGCCGGCGAGTCGGCCGGGTCGGGCGTCGCCGGAGTGGTGGTCGAGGCATCGGGCGTCGCGGGTGGCGTGGTGGCGGGCGGCGTCGTGGCAGGGGGCGTGGGCGCGGGCGTGTCCGGCGACGAGCCGTCGGAACCGTTCCGGACGAGCTCGCTCGTGAGCTGCTGCGTCTCGCTGTCGTAGCCCACGGAGACGTACTCGGCGTCGCCGATCCATGCGGCGACATCGGAGCTGCGCCCGTACGACGCGAACACGGTGTCGGAGCCCGAGATGCTGAGCGTCTGCTTACCTGGCTGGGCGGCGAGGGCCTCGGGTTCGATGACGGTGTACGGCGCCTCCTGCTCCACCTCGATCGAGAGTGCGACCCGATCGGGGTCGAGGAACACGGTGCGCTGGGCGATACCGAACCCGATCAACACGGCCGCGGCGACGAATGCCACGATGGCGAGGGCGAATCGCACGAACAATACCTCCGGTGCCGCCGAGGAGCGGCGTCGAACAAAGACAATCCACACTACTGGCGGTGTCTGGGAGTCTCCTAACCTTCCGCTGTGGACGAGCGGACATCGCGAGCTGGCCGTGCCCCTAGAATCGACACATCCCGCAGCGCCCCCACGAACGCGGGTCAGAGCCCGGAGGAAGAATGGCCGTCGAAGAGACCGAGTTCACGCAGGTGTTCCGCGGATACGACAAGGACGAGGTCGACAAGAGCATCAACGCGCTCCGCCGTGACATCATCACGGCGAACACCAAGATCGCTGAGCAGAACAAGGAGCAGAAGCGGCTGCTGGCCCGCATCGAAGAGCTCACCGCTGAGCTCGAGGAGGTCGGCAGCCCGACGTTCTCCGGCCTCGGCACGAAGCTCGAGAACACCCTCCGGGTCGCAGAAGAGCAGTCGACGCGGCTCATCGCACAGGCCGACATCGATGCAGAGAAGCTGCGACGCGCCGCCGAAGACGAGGCGCATCTCATGCGCTCCGACGCCCACGAACTCGCCGAGCGCACGCTCACCGAAGCCCGTGCGCAGGCCAACCGCATGCTCGAGAACGCCCGTGCCGAGGTCGACGACATGGTGTCCCGCGCCCACGAGACGAGCGAGCAGCTCCGGCAGGAGGCGGCACGCGACGCGGCTGCCATTCGAGGGGCGGTCACCACCGAGGCGGCCGAGCTCCGCTCGAGCGCCAAGCGCGAGTCGGCCGCCCTGATCGCGGCCGCAGAACGCAAGTCGTCCGAGATCCTCGTAGCCGCGAACACCGAGGCCACCGAGGCCAGAGCCACGGCCGCGGGCCTGGCGCAGGAGACCGAGCAGACTCGGGCCGAGGTCGCCATCGAGCTCGATCGTGCTCGAGCCGACCTTGCGAAGGAGACGGAGCAGGCCCGAATCGACCTCGCGGCCGAGACCGAGCAGGCCCGGCTCGACCTCGAACGCGAGACCGCCGAAGCGCGTGCCGCGATCGAGGCCGAGATCACCGAGCGCCGCGCCGCCCTCGTCCACGAGCTCGAACAGGCTCGCACCGATCTCGACCGCGAACTCGAACTGGGTCGCGCCGAACTCGCCGAACAGAAGAAGCAGGCGAAGGTCGACCTCGATCGCGAGGCCGAGGCGTCGCGCCTCAAGCTGCAGCACGAACTCGACCGCATCCGCGCCAAGCACGCGGCCGACCTCGACCAGATGCGGGCCGACCTCGCGCTCGAGCAGGAGCAGGCTCGTGCCGACTTCGATGCGGAGTCCGAGCAGAGCCGCATCGACCTCGACAACCAGCTGACCGCGATGCGCAAGAAGACGACCCACGAGGTGAACCGCATGCGGCGCGAGATCGAGAAGGCGCACCTCGACCTCGAAGCCGAGCTCGCGGTCAAGCGTGACGAGGCCGAGCAGGAGCTGCTCGCGGCGCACCAGGAGGCGGTCGCCCAGACGCAGAAGCTCCTCGACGACGCGAACGCCGAGCTCGCCGAAGTGGTTGCCCGCACGGCCGAGAGTCGCGCAGAGGCCGAGCGACTCGAGACCCAGGTCCGCTCCGAGATCTCCGAGATCCGCGACAAGGCCGACGAGGAGGCGCGCGAGCGTGTCGCCGCGGCACACGATCAGGCGCGCAAGCTCATCGCCGACGCCGAGGAGCGCACGCGTGCGCTGGTCGCCGACGCCGAAGACCGGCTCTCCCAGATCCAGATCGAACGCGACGCGGTGGCGGGGTACTTCGAGAGTCTCCGAGGCGTGCTCACGCAGGCGGAGCAGATGGCCGCGGACTCCCGCCGTCGCTGAGGCGGTGACGCGAGCAGGTCGATGAAGATCCAGAACGCGTTCCGTATCGGACTGGTCGGAACACTCGGGGTCGGCCTCGGCCTGCTCATCCTCACGTCGATCTCCACGCTGTCGACGATCATCACGTACATCGGCGCGGCACTCTTCCTGGCCCTCGGCCTCGACCCGGCGATCAGCTGGCTCGAGCGCCGAGGGCTGCCGCGTTGGGCCGCGATCATCATCGTCATGACGGGTGTCGGGCTGCTCGTCGCGGGGCTGGTGCTCGCGGTCGCCCCGATCATCGTCGACCAGGTCAGCCAGCTGGTCGAGGAGATTCCGCTCGTCGTCGCGCGCGTGAGCTCCCAGGAGTGGATCGAGTCGCTCGAGGAGCAGTTCCCGCAGTTCCAGGTCCAAGAGATCAGCAATCAGATCCAGACCGGTCTGACCGACTTCCTCACCAATCCCGAGCGGCTCTCCGAGCTCGCCGGTGGAGTCCTCCAGGTGGCCGTCGCCATCGGCGCGGGACTGTTCGCGGTGCTGATCGTCTTCATCCTCACGCTGTACTTCGCAGCGTCGCTGAACAGCATGAAGCGAGCGACCTACCAGCTCGTCGCGGCGTCCAAGCGGGCTCGATTCGCCGACCTCACCGAGCAGATCACCCAGTCCATCGGGCGCTTCGTGCTCGGACAGGCGGGCCTGGCGGCCATCAACGGCATCGCCAGCTTCGTCTTCCTGTCGATCATCAAGGCACCGTTCCCTGCCGTGCTCGCGTTCCTCGCCTTCCTCTTCTCGCTCGTTCCCCTGGTCGGCACGTTGACGGGCTCGATCATCATCGTGCTGGTGTGTCTCATCCCGGGCCTCGGTTCGCCGCTCACGGCGCTCGTGGCCGCCATCTACTACCTCATCTACATGCAGGTCGAGGCGTACATCCTCAGCCCCCGCATCATGAACCGAGCGGTGAAGGTGCCGGGCGCACTGGTCGTGATCGCGGCGCTGGCGGGCGGGTCACTCCTCGGCATCCTCGGCGCGCTCGTCGCGATCCCCGTCGCGGCGTCGATCCTGCTCATCATCAAGCAGGTCGTGATCCCGCGTCAGAACGAGCGCTGACACCCGGTTCAGGACGCCGCTGGCGGCCAGGTCGTCGGGAGCGGCAGGGCCGCGGGGTTCACCGCGGCGACGATCTCCTCGAGCACTCGGCGCGTCTGCGCCTCGCCCACCCACAGGTGCTTGCCGCCGGCGACGTCGATTCGACGGAGCCGAGGCAGCACGGCGAACCGCTCCGCTGCAGCATCGGGCTTGAGGAAGTCGTCATGCTCCGGGATGAGCGCGACGATCGGGGCGTGCGACGCGTTCCACCGCCGCAGCTCCTCCTCACTCGTACGGTGCAGCGGAGGTGACAACAGGATGGCGCCCGCGATGCCGTGCTCGAGTCCGTACTTCAGCGCGAGCTCGGTGCCGAACGACCAACCCACCAACCACGGGTTCGGAAGCCCGCGCCGCTCCACGAAGTCCATCGCCGCCGCGACATCCGCTCGCTCCGCGATCCCCTCACCGAACGTGCCGTCGCTTGTGCCGCGCGGCGACGTGGTGCCGCGGGTGTTGAACCTGAGGACGGCGAGGTCGGCGAGCGCCGGCAGGCGGGCGGCTGCTTTGCGCAGGATGTGCGAGTCCATGAATCCGCCTGCGGTCGGCAGCGGATGCAGCGTGACGAGCGTTGCGACGGGCTCCCGGTCGACCGGCGTCGCGAGTTCGCCCACGAGCGTCAGGCCATCGGCCGTGTGCAACTCGATCTCTTCGCGCACCGCGGGCAGCTCGATGCCGGCGCGTATCTCGACTGGCGTGATCTCGTTCACCGGGCTCCGATCCTCCAGCAGTGCGTGTGCCAGTGTCGCCGGGCGGCGAGGTCGGCGGCATCGCCGAGCACCCCATCGGCGCGCCATGTGACGAGGTGCGCGACGCCGGACGGCACGTCGAGCCCGCAGCCCGGGCAGACGTACGCCTTCAGCGCCTGCGTCTCGGAAACGGGTTGAACATTCCACTCGCGACCGTCGCGCAGCTCGGTGCGGCGCCATCCGGCGGTGAGGCGATCGACGTCGAGTTCGGGATGCGGCTCACGAGCACGGGCTGCGCGTCCGCGTGATCGGTTCGAGCGCGCCATGCCGTCAATTCTAGGCGGCGATGCGGCATCCGCTGCCGCCCCGCCCGCCCACGAGGGCGCAGCGGTCTCGCGATCACTCAATACCAGCCGTGCGCCTGGGAGTGCGCCCACGCGCCGCAGGGAGCGTCGTAGCGGCCCTGGATGTAGCCGAGGCCCCACTCGATCTGCGTGGCCGGGTTCGTCTCCCAGTCGGCGCCTGCGCTGGCCATCTTCGAGCCGGGGAGGGCCTGCGGGATGCCGTACGCGCCGCTCGAGGCGTTGTAGGCGTTGACGCGCCAGCCCGACTCCTTGTTCCAGAGCGCGACGAGGCAGTCGAATTCGCTCGACGACCAACCCCGTGCCGCGATGGCGTCGGCCGCGTAGGCCTGCGCCGAGCCCGGGTCGGGAGTGACCGCGGGTGGCGCCCATCCCGTCTCCTGCGATGTCGATGCGGGGACCAGTATCGGCTCGGGCTTCTTCTCGACCACGTAGTTCTCGCGGCGTACGTCGATCGTGTAGTCGCCGTCGACGTCGAGGGCCTGCACCTCGGCACCGCCGAATCGATCACGATCGAGCGCGAAGTCGGACGACGCGGTCGCACCAGAGAACGGGTCGACGACATTCACGAGCAGGAAGCTCACCGATGCAGAGAAGGCGAAGACGACGGTCGCGGCCTGCTTGACTCGACCCGGCCGGCGCTGAGTGGATGAACGTGGCCTCACGGACCCGATGGCCTCTTCGACGTCCGCATGCCTGCCCACAATTCGTCGAGTGTATCGGAGCCCGGAGCTCGGGTGGAACCGCGGCTCACCGTACGGCGAGCATGACGTCGACGACGGCGTCGAGCACGAGATCGACCTGGGATTCGCGATACCCACCACGCTGCGTCGTGAACACGACGGTACGCACGTCGTCGATGGAGATCGGCCATCCGTCGCGGAAATAGCGCGTGAGCTTGTCGGCGAAGCGATCGACCTCGCGCACGCGGTATCCGATGGCCAACGGGCTGACCCGGTCGAATCGCTCACCCTCGGGCCGTGCCAGGCGATTGGAGACCACCTGCGCGGTCGTGCGCGCCTCGGCCAACCAGGCCTCAGTGCCGTGCAGGCGGGCGGCGACCTGGCGCTCCTCGGCCGCGAACGCGTCTTCGAGCCGCTCGAGCGCGGCATCGACATGGGCGGTGGAGTATCCACCCTTCTGCATGGCGAACGCCGTGCGGCGAATCTGCTCCGACGTCAGCTTCCCGTCTCCGGGAAGCGCCGTGCCGTCGTACGCGCGCCGGGCGAGTTGAAGGAACTCCTCCACCTGGGCGACGTTGTATCCGAGCTGGGGCTTACGGGCGCGAGGGAAGGTCGAGTCCACGGCTCCATTATCTCGGACGGTCACCCGAACAGTCGGAAGGCCACGAACGCGACCGCGGCCGAGGGCAGGATGGAGTCGAGCCGATCGAGGAAGCCGCCATGGCCCGGCAGCCACGAGCTCATGTCCTTGATGCCCAGATCGCGCTTGATGAGGGACTCCGTCAGGTCGCCGAGGGTGGCCGTGAGGAAGATCGCGGCACCGAAGAGCAGCCCGAACCACCACGTGTTGCCCAGCATGAGGATCGACAGCAGCACGCCGGCGACGAGGCTCGCCGCCGCTCCTCCGGCGAACCCCTCCCACGTCTTCTTGGGGCTGATCACGGGTGCCATGGGGTGCTTGCCGAACATGAGGCCGAACGCGTAGGCCCCCACATCTGCAGCCACCGCGATGATGATGAACGCGAGCGTCCACCACTGGCCTCCGTCGGCCGCCGTCAGCACGACGGCGAACGTCGCGAGGAAGGTGACGTACCCCTGGACGAACGCGCCCGCGGCCAGATCGCGCACCAGACCCGACCCCGTACGTCGTCGCGCCCGCACGGCCTGCTCGACGAGCCGCCAGCCGCTCACCACGAGGATGCCGCAGAGCACCGCGAGCAGCTGCGCGCCGGCTCCGCCGTAGTACGCGAGCGGCACGGCGAGCACCGCGACCGCCACGGTCGGAATCGGGGGAACGAGGAAGTCGCCCTTGCGCAGCGCCTGCGTGAGCTCGTAGCTGGCGAAGCCGGCCAGCACGATGACGAAGAGCATGAAGAGCTCTTTGATGACGAGAAGGCTCAGCAGCAGCACGCCGCCGAACGCCAGGCCGATGAGGATGGCCAGGATCAGGTTGCGACCCGTGCGCGCCTTGATCTTCTCCTGGGCCTGATCGAACTGCGCCTTCGACGCCTCGAACTGGCGCTCGAGCTCGGCCTTGCGGGCGTTCACCTGTGCGCGGAACTCGTCGCGCGATGACCGATTGTGCGCGCCGGCGTCCGACTGATCCTGTTTGGGGACGCCCGACATGTTGTGCCCCTAGACCTCGAGGAGTTCGGCTTCCTTGCGCTTCAGCGCCTCGTCGATGGAATCGACGTTGGATTTCGTGATGTGCTCGAGCTCCTTCTCGGCCCGCGCCACCTCGTCGTCGCCCACCTCGCCCTTGAGGCCATCGAGGTCGTCTTTCGCCCTGCGGCGGATGTTCCGCACGGAGACTCTCGCATCTTCGGCCTTCGATCGCACGATCTTCACGTACTCCTTGCGACGCTCTTCGGTGAGCTCGGGAAGGGTGACGCGGATGATGTTGCCGTCGTTGGTCGGGTTGGCCCCGAGGTTCGGGGTGTCGCGGATCGCCTGCTCGATGTCCTTCAGCGCGCTCTTGTCATACGGCGTGACGACGAGCGTGCGGGCCTCGGGATTCTGCAGTGAGGCGAGCTGCGCGAGCGGCGTCGGCGTGCCGTAGTAGCTGACCATGATCTTCTGGAAGAGCTGTGGATTGGCGCGACCGGTGCGCACGGTGGCGAAGTCGTCTTTGGCGACCTCGACCGCCTTGTGCATGCGTGCGGTGGCATCGGACAGTACATCCGCGATCACGGGGACTCCTTCTGGTTCGCTGCTCGGGACAGTCTATCGAGTGGATGCCGGGACCTATCGAGTGGACGCCGGGACGCCGTTGCTCACGATCGTGCCCAGCTCGGCGCCGAGGATCGCCGCGGTGACGTTGCCCTCGGGTTCCATGCCGAACACCTGCATGGGCATTCCGTTGTCCATGCAGAGGCTGAACGCGGTCGAGTCGACCACCTTGAGGCCGCGCTGCAGCGCCTCCTGGTAGCTGATGCGGTCGATCTTCAGGGCATCGGGATTCGTTCGGGGGTCGTCGGAGTACACGCCGTCGACCCCGTTCTTCGCGACGAGCACGACGTCGGCGTCGATCTCGAGCGCGCGCTGCGCGGCGACCGTGTCGGTGGAGAAGTACGGGAGGCCGGCCCCCGCGCCGAAGATGACCACGCGACCCTTTTCGAGGTGACGCTCAGCACGTCGCGGGATGTACGGCTCGGCCACCTGCGTCATCGAGATGGCCGATTGCACTCGCGTCTCGGCGCCGGCCTGCTCGAGGAAGTCCTGCAGCGCCAGCGAGTTCATCACCGTGCCGAGCATGCCCATGTAGTCGGCTCGCCCGCGATCCATGCCCCGCTGCGACAGCTCGGCTCCCCGGAAGAAGTTGCCGCCGCCGACGACGATCGCCACTTCGACATCGCGGGCGGCATCCGCGATCTCCCGAGCGAGCGTGCTGACGACGTCGGGGTTGACCCCCAGGGCTCCACCGCCGAACGCCTCGCCCGACAGCTTGAGCATGACCCGTCTCCGCCTGTGCTGCGTCATCCGCGTCCGTCCCTTCGTCCCCGTGTCAAAACTAGTGGTTCACCGGCTCCGGCGCAGTGCCGGTCGGGATGTCGCGCGGTGACGCCGGTGCCGGGCCCGCCCTTGCGGCATCCGCGCATGGAAAAGGGAGTCCGGACCGCCACCGCGATCCGGACTCCCTGCGACACTCAGGCGCCGACCTTGAAGCGAGCGAAGTCGCTCACGGTGACACCGGCGTCGGCCAGAACCTTGCCGACCGAGACCTTGTCGTCCTTCGCGTACGGCTGCTCGAGCAGCGCGACCTGCTTGAAGTACGCGCCGAGGCGCCCCTCGATGATCTTGGGAAGAGCGGCCTCGGGCTTGCCTTCCTCGCGGGTGATCTGCTCGACGATCGCGCGCTCCTTCTCGACCGCTTCGGCCGGCACGTCCTCGCGAGCGAGGTACTCGGGGTTCGCGAACGAGATGTGCTGCGCCACCGAGCGAGCGGTGTCTGCGTCGCCACCGGAGTAGCCGAGCACGACGCCGACCTGGGGAGGCAGGTCCTTCGAGGTCTTGTGCAGGTAGATCGAGAACTGCTCGCCCTTGACGAGGCGGATGCGTCGGAGCTCGACCTTCTCGCCGAGGATCGCGGCCTCCTCGTTGATCACGTCGGCGACGTTCTTGCCGTCGGCCGGCGCTGCGAGCGCGGCTTCGACCGAGTCGGCGCGCGCCGCGGCGGTGGCTGCGAGCACTCGGTCGGCGAGCGCGACGAACTTGTCACCCTTGGCGACGAAGTCGGTCTCGCAGGCGAGCTCGATCAGGGTGGCGGTGCCGTCGCCGTTGTCGACGGCGGCGACGAGGCCCTCGGCGGTGGAGCGGTCGGCACGCTTGGCGTTGCCCTTCGCACCCTTCAGGCGGAGGAGCTCGACCGCCTTCTCCATGTCGCCGTCGGCCTCGACGAGGGCGTTCTTCGTGTCGACCATGCCGGTGCCGAGGCGCTCGCGCAGGGTCTTGACGTCTTCGAGAGTGAAGTTGGCCATTGTGGGAAGTCTCCTGGACTCGTGGTCGTGCGTGGAGGGTCTTACTTGGACTCGGCAGCAGCCTCGGCGTCGCTTGCGGCAGGGGTCTCCGCCGCAACAGCAGCCTCGGCGTCGGCCTCCGATTCGGTCGCAGCCTCTGCCGTCGTGTCGGCTGAGACGGCCTCGATGACCTCGGCGACCTCTTCGGTCTCGGCGGTGGCCGTGTCGACCTTGGCGGTCTCGGGCGACGACTGCTCGGGCGTCTGCGCCTGGAGGAGCTCCTGCTCCCACTCGGCGAGCGGCTCGACGGCCGACACGTTGCCCTCGGCTTCGGGCTTCTGGTGGCGCTCGATGAGACCCTCGGCGGCGGCGTCGGCGATGATGCGGGTGAGCAGGCTGACGGAACGGATCGCGTCGTCGTTGCCCGGAATGGGGTACTGCACCTCGTCGGGGTCGCAGTTCGTGTCGAGGATGCCGATGACGGGGATACCGAGCTTCTTCGCCTCGTCGATGGCGAGGTGCTCCTTCTTGGTGTCGACCACCCACAGGGCCGACGGCGTCTTCGACAGGTTGCGGATGCCGCCGAGCGACTTGTGCAGCTTGTCGAGCTCGCGCTTCTTGATGAGCAGCTCCTTCTTGGTGAAGCCGCTGGTGGTGCCCTCGAAGTCGAGCTCCTCGAGCTCCTTCATGCGAGCGAGTCGCTTGGAGACCGTGGCGAAGTTGGTGAGGAGGCCTCCGAGCCAACGCTGGTTGACGTAGGGCTGGCCGACGCGCGTCGCCTGCTCGGCGATCGACTCCTGGGCCTGCTTCTTCGTGCCGACGAAGAGGATGGTGCCGCCGTGCGCGACGGTCTCCTTCACGAAGTCGTACGCCTTGTCGATGTAGGCGAGCGACTGCTGCAGGTCGATGATGTAGATGCCGGAACGCTCGGTGAAGATGAAGCGCTTCATCTTGGGGTTCCAGCGGCGGGTCTGGTGCCCGAAGTGCACGCCGCTGTCGAGCAGCTGGCGAATGGTGACGACGGCCATGAGCCGTACTCCTTCTGTTCTCAGTTGTCGCTCGCGCCGGCGGCGCGGAGCCCTGGTGCCCGGCGCGGCTCCGCCCGCTTGCGAGAGCGGGACTGAACGGAGTCGTCGGCCGAATGGGCACGCGTAGTCGCCCCGGGCAGGCCGAGGCGCTCTCGACACTCTACCATCACCCGCCATGCCGCTCGTCGCGCGCTGGGCGCACTCGTCCTCCCCTGCGGGTACGGCGGCGGCCGCACAGCACCGTTTCGTCGATACGAACGAGCGGATGCCGCGTGGGAGCGAGCATCGGCATCATGACGACGTCTCCCACCACCACCGTCGCGCGTGCGCGCTCGGGCCGCCGGCGGCACCTCGCAGCGGCATCCCGAGTGCTCGCTGCTGTCGTCGTGGCGCTGGTCACGATCGGCTCCGAGGCGACCGGTGCCGTCGCGGTATCGGCGCGGCCATGGAATGAACCGTCGCACGGCGACCACGACCCGCAGTGGAGCTGGCCGGTGCCGGCGCCCATCAGAGTGGTCGATCCATTTCGCGCGCCGCCCACGCCGTATGCGGCCGGTCATCGGGGCATCGACCTCCGCATCGAGCCCGGGGCCGTGGTGGTCGCCGCGGCACCGGGCACGGTCTCGTACGCCGGGCAGGTGGCCGGTCGCGGCGTCGTCGCGATCGATCACGGCGGAGGCGTGGTCAGCGCCATCGAACCCGTCGAGGCATCGGTCGCGCAGGGAGCGCCGGTCGCGGCCGGCGATGCGATCGCCGTGGTCGGGTCGGGAGGACATTGCGACGCACGGTGCGTGCACTTCGGAGTACGCGTCGACGGCGAGTACGTGTCCCCGTTCCTGTTCCTCGGTGGACTGCCGCGCGCCGTGCTCCTGCCGATGAGGTGACGTCAGGCTCGTGGGTGGGCGGTCCGGTAGCTCTCCTTGAGCCGTTCGGCCGAGACGTGCGTGTAGATCTGCGTCGTGCCGAGGCTGGCGTGGCCGAGGAACTCCTGCACGGTCCGCAGGTCGGCTCCCCCGTCGAGCAGGTGGGTCGCCGCGCTGTGCCGCAGTGCATGCGGTCCGCCCGGCCCCGTGCCCGGAATCGTCGAGAGCATGCCGGCGACCTGCCGGTGCACGCTGCGGACCCCCAAGCGGGTCCCCCGGACGCCCAGGAAGACAGCCGGGGTCGGGGCAGGAGCTTCGAGCGCCTCCAGGATCGCCGGGCGCGCCACGTCCAAGTACCGGTCGAGGGCACGGGCGGCTGGGGCACCGTACGGAACGACACGCTCCTTGGCCCCCTTGCCGGTCACCCGCACCGTACGGCGGCGCCGATCCACATCGGGAAGGTCGAGGCCCACGAGCTCCGAGACCCGCAGCGCCGACGCGTAGAGCAGTTCGGCGATGGCGGCGTCCCTGATCGCGACGGGATCGTCCGTCGCGGCTCGTGCGTGCATGGCTGTCAGTGCCTCGGCAAGCGCTGCCGCTCCGACGACGCGGGGCAGCGTTCGCTGGGCTCGCGGCGCCTTCAATCGTGCGCCGGGGTCGACCGAGGTGAGGCCACGCCGCCGCATCCAGGCGGTCCACCCCCGGGCGGATGCCGCACGGCGGGCGATGCTCGTGCGCGCGAGCCCGCGCTCGGTGGCGGCCCACAACCAGTCGCGAAGCAACGAGAGGTCGATGCCTCCCGGTTCCTCCACGCCCCGGTCGGCGGCGAAGCGCACGAGGTCGACGAGGTCGGCCCGGTACGCGGCCACCGTGTGCTCCGAGTAGCCGCGCTCCGCGCGCACGTGCACGAGGTAGTCGTCGAGCAACCGGTCGAGATCCACCTCTCAAGCCTGCCCCTCTGGGTGGCGATCGCTTCGATGGCGGGCCCGCGAGCCGCGCGCTCGGCTCAGGTGAGCGGCGGCCGCTTGCGCGAGAACCGGTCGAGCCGCTCGTCGGGGGTCAGCGCCTCGACCTCGGCCAGGAACTGCTCGCCGAAGCTCGTCACGACCGGAAATGGTCCGAGCGGCACGACCGAGGTGACGATGTCGTCGTCGTAGAGGTGCACGAGCGTGAAGGAGCGCCCTCCGTCGATACCGACGAGCTCGCGCGGGGAAGCCGAGAGGTCCATGGTGTAGGCGAGCGCCCCGGCGACCGACACGGGGATGCCCGCGAACCTGCCGTTCGTGGCATAGTGCAGGTGGCCGCCGAGGATCAGCCGCACCCCGCGGCCTCGGACGACCTCGGCGAACGCCTCCTGCCCGCGGAGCTCGAGGACGTCCATGAGCGCGAGCGGGGTGGCGATCGGTGCGTGATGCATCGCGATGACGGTGCCGTCGGGCGCCGGCTCCGCCAGAACGGCGTCGAGCCAAGCGAGCGAGGACGCATCGAGTTCGCCGTGGTGGTAGCCGGGCACGCTCGTGTCGAGGACGACGATCCGGAGACCCCCCACGTCGACCGCCCGATGCACCGGTCCGTCACCCGGAACGGTTTCATCGAGGAGCCCGGCGCGAAACGTCTCCCGCTCGTCATGGTTGCCCATGACCCAGACCAACTCGGCCCCTGTCGCAACGACCAGCGGCTCGAAGGCCTCCCGCACCAGCCGGTATGCATCGAGCTCTCCGAGATCAGTGATGTCTCCGGTCACCACGATCGCATCGAGGCGCTGACCGAGCCGTTCGAGCTGCGCGACTGCGCGGTGGAGCGCTGAGACGGTGTCTGCGACACCCCCGAGTGGTGCGCCACCCGCGAGCAGATGGGTGTCGCTCACGTGTGCCATCACCTGCTTGGCCGCCGGATACCTGCCGAGCTGCAATCCCTCCATCGGACCTCCTCGGGAGTCAGCCTATGGGGCCCCCGGGATCGTCAGCCTCCCTGGGGTGCTTGTCGCGATGATCGCCGCCGCGTCCATCCGTCGGGATGTCGCACCGCCGCACCGCTCAGCTCGAGCATGCCGAGCGCCGCCATCACCTCGTGCACCGACATGCCCGTGCGTCGCACCAGGTCCTCGATTCCGCGGGGGCTCCGGGTGCTCAGCGCGTCGGTGATGCGCAGCACATCGGGCGCGGGCTCGCTCGTACCGGTATCGGCGGCGACGCGACTCCCACCGGCAAGCTCGGCCATCTGGTCGGCGTCGACAACGCAGACGGCGTTGAACTCGCGCAGCAGCCGGTGGCACCCGGCCGATGCGGGACTGGTGACCGGACCCGGTACCGCGCCGAGCGGCCTGCCGAGCTGTGCCGCGTGTCCCGCAGTGTTGAGCGAGCCCGAGCGCATGCCTGCTTCGAGCACGACGGTCGCGTCGGCGGATGCGGCGATCAAGCGATTCCGCTGGAGGAAACGCCACTTCGTCGGCGCCGTTCCGCACGGCACCTCGGACATCACGGCGCCGGTGTCGACGATGCGGGAGAGCAGCGACTCGTGTCCGAGCGGATAGAACCGATCGACGCCGCCCGCGAGGAACGCGACCGTCGTGCCGTTGCTCGCCAGCGCGGCGCGGTGCGCCATGCCGTCGATCCCGTACGCGCCGCCCGAGACGATCGTGAACCCACGATCGACGAGTCCGGCGGATGCCTCCATGGCGACGTGCTCCCCGTACCCCGTGGCGGCTCGCGCGCCGACGAGGGCGATCGAAGGCTCGTCACCGGCCAACGCGTCGGGACGGCCCCGGACCCAGAGCCCGATGGGCGCGTGAACACCGAGTTCGTCGAACTGGGCCGGCCACGCCGCATCGCCCGGCACCACGAGAGCGGCACTCACCCGCGCCCCCTGCGCGATCGATCGAAGGAACGCCGAGTGATCGAGGCGCGGCAGCCATCGCTCGAGGCCGCTGCGAGCCTCCCGCTCGTCGAGCGCTCCCCCGGCCTCGGCGACCGCGTCGGAGAGAGCTCGACCACTGACGCGCTCGAGCAGCATCTCGGCGGCGCCGGCGGCACCGAGGGCGTCGATGAGGCGTCCGAGCACTCCGTCTCCGGGCTCGGCCAGGTGACCCAGCACGGCCCGTGCGAAGGCGTCGAGATCGAGCGGGCCACGGTGCACGGCCTCGAACTCGACGGCGGAGTGCCGCGCCGACCGTTCCAGGACGTTCATTGCGTGATCCCCTTCCGGAACAGCAGGGCCCGCCCGACGTGTCCGGCACCGGGCGCGGTCGCGCCATCGAGGTCGGCGATCGTCCAGGCGGTCTTCAACACGCGGTCGTAGCCGCGCATGGTGATCCCGCCGCGCTCGAGGGCGCGGTCGAGCGCGGCCGTTGCGCGGCCGCCAGGATGCAGGCGACCGGCTCCACGCAGCCACGGGCCGGGCATCTCGGCGTTCGTACGCCACGGCGTGCCGCGCAGCCGTTCCAACGCCACTGCCCGTGCCTCGACGACACGCGTTCGTGCTTCGGCGCTCGACAGGCCGGGGCGCTCGTCGGCGACGCGGAGCGCAGCAGCGGTGATGCGGGGCACGGGAACCTGCAGGTCGATGCGATCCAGCAGCGGACCCGAGATCCGGGCGAGGTAGCGTCGACGCATCACCGGCGTGCACGTGCAGCTCGAGTCCTTGACACCGGCGTTGCCGCACGGACATGGATTCGCGGCGATCACGAGCTGGAATCGCGCCGGGAACGAGGCGACGGCGTTCGCGCGATGGATGGCGATGGTCCCGGATTCGAGCGGCTGGCGAAGCACGTCGAGCACCGAGGACGGGAACTCGGGAGCCTCGTCGAGGAAGAGCACCCCGTGCGTCGCCCGCACCGCAGCGCCGGGACGGATGACCCGGCTACCACCACCCACCATCGCCGCAGCGGAGGCGGTGTGGTGCGGCGCTTCGAATGGCGGCCGCTGCGACAGGTCGCCGCCGACCGGGAGACCGGACAGCGACCGGATCGAAGCGACCTCGAGCGCGGCATCGGCATCGAGATCGGGCAGGATGCCGGGCAGCCGCGACGCGAGCATCGTCTTTCCGGCGCCGGGTGGCCCGAGCATGAAGAGATGGTGTCCGCCGGCGGCCGCGGTGAGCAGCGCCTCGACCGCCTCGTGGTTTCCCGCGACATCCGCGAGGTCGCCCACGGCGGCCGGAAGAGTGCCGTCGGACTGCACGAGCGCCGGCACGGGCTCGACCGGACACTCGTCGAAGCGCCCTCCGTGCCGGATGGCGGCCTCGAGGAGCGATGCGACCCCGATCACCTCGATGCCGGGCACGAGCGCGGCCTCGACGGCGTTCGCCTCGGGCACCATCACGGTGTCGTGGCCGGCGCGAGCGGCGGCGAGAACCGCTGGCAGGATGCCGTGGATGGGACGCAGGCGGCCATCGAGCCCGAGTTCGCCGAGGTGCACCACCCTGTCGACCGAGTCGACCGAGACGTCACCGGATGCCGCGAGGCACGCGAGCGCGATGGCGAGGTCGAACCCGGAACCGTGCTTCGGCAGCGCCGCAGGCGACAGGTTGACGGTGAGCTTGCGGTTGGGCAGCGGACAGCCCGCGTTCATCGCCGCGGACCGCACCCGCTCACGCGCCTCGCCGAGTGCCGCGTCGGGGAGGCCGATGATCACGAATCCCGGCAGCTGCGACGACAGGTCGGCCTCGACCTCGACGATCGAGCCGGCGAGGCCGAGCAGCGCGACGGATCGGGTGCGTGCGACCGACATCAGCTGATCCCCTCGAGGTGCTCGATGAGCGCCGGCGCCTCGGTCGGAGCGAGCACAGCGATCGCGTCGATGCGGATGCGCGCCACCGCGGCATCCGTCGCCTCGCACCAGGCGACCGCGAGACGTCGCAAGCGGGCGAGCTTGATGGGGGTGATCGCCTCGAACGGATGACCGAAGTCATGCGACGTGCGCGTCTTCACCTCGACGAAGACCGTGTCGCGTCCGTCGGTCGCGACGATGTCGATCTCGCCGAGCCGGCACCGCCAGTTGCGGTCGAGCACCGTCATGCCGCGATCGACCAGGTGGTCGACCGCGAGCTGTTCGCCGCGTCGACCGAGTTCCGCATTGTGGGCCACCAGCACCACCTCCACGACCAGCGTGGCGGCGCGTCAACCCGGGGAACCGGCGGACCCGGTCGAGGTCACACGGACGACACCAGCACTTCGATGTGGAGGACGAGTGCGACGCCCTTCGGAGGACGCCAAGCGCCTACTCGTCGAGCGCCAGCTCCTTCGGCAGCTCGAACTCCCGGGTCGCGAGCTCCTCGACGTTCACGTCCTTGAAGGTGAGCACGCGCACGGACTTCACGAAACGGTCGGCACGGTAGACGTCCCACACCCAGACGTCCTTCATGTTCAGCTCGAAGTAGAAGTCGTGCTCGGTGTCGCGTCGAACGAGCTCGACCTCGTTCGCGAGATAGAAGCGCCGCTCCGTTTCGACCACGTACTGGAACTGCGACACGATGTCGCGATACTCCCGGTACAGGGCCAGCTCGACCTCGCGGTCGTAGTCTTCGAACTCGTCCTCATCCATCGGCATTCATCCTACGCCGAGGTCGAAGAGGGCCGGCGCCTCGGGCGGGCGCTCGTGCAGCCACGTCGTGCGGTGCAAGGCGCTCGGCCCGTGCTCGTCGATCGCGGCGAAGTGGGCGGGGGTGGAGTAGCCCTTGTTCTCGTCCCATGCGTAGAGCGGCGTCTCGTCGTGGGCGCGACGCATCCCGCTGTCGCGGTGCACCTTGGCGATGACGGATGCCGCCGCGACCGACGCGCAGTCGCGGTCGGCCTTGATACGGGTCGTGACCCTGGCACGACGCTCGATCGACGGGCTCAGCCAGTCGTAGTTGCCGTCGAGGAGCAGGGGTGCGTCATCGACCGCCACCCCGGCGGCGACCAGGGCGGCGAACGCGCGTGCCCCCGCGAGTCCGAGGCAGGCCATGATGCCGAGCTCGTCGATCTCGGCGGCCGACGCCTCACCCACCGCCCAGGCGCGCACCCACGACGCGGCGCGCGGTGCCACCGCCTCGCGTCTGGGTTCGGGCAGGAGCTTCGAGTCGCGCAGGCCGGCCGGCATCCGCTTCACCGTCGGATCGATGACCACCATCCCGACGCTCACCGGCCCGGCGAGCGCGCCGCGACCGACCTCGTCGCAGGCCAGCACGATGGGGGCGCCCGCGGCGAACAGCTCGCGTTCGGCCCGCAGCGTCGGCACCGGCACCGGCGTCATCATCAGCCGGAACCCTGCTCGACGCCCTCGAAGACCTCGGGGTAGTTGCCGAGCCATGACCAGTGGCTGACCGGCCAGCTGACGACGAACGCCCGCCCGACGACGTTCTCGATCGGCACGAACCCCTTGAGCGGGGTCTGGCCGTTGTACCGCGAGTCCTTCGAGTTGTAGCGGTTGTCGCCCATGACCCAGAGCGAGTCCTCGGGAACCGTCTGGTCGAAGTCGTCTTGGGAGACCTTCGACTCGCCGGGCGGCAGGGCGACGTACGGCTCATCGAGCGGCACACCGTTGACGCTCATCTGGCCGAGCGCGTTGCAGCAGACGACGTGGTCGCCGGGCAGCCCGATCACCCGCTTCACGAGGTGGTCGTTGGAGTCGGGGGCGGAGAGGCCGACGAAGGCGAAGAACCAGTCGGCGGCAGCGGCGATGGGTGGCAGAGGAGTCTCTTCACGGGCGGGAAGCCATCCGCCCGGGTCCTTGAACACCACCACGTCGCCGCGCTCGATCGGGGCGACCTCGGGCACCAGCTGGTTGACGATGATGCGATCGTCGAGCAGGAGGGTCTGTTCCATCGACGATGACGGGATGAAGAACGACCGGATCAGGAAGGTCTTGATGAGGAACGAGACCAGCACCGCGACCGCGAAGATGACCAGCAGGTCGCGCAGGAAGAGGAGCACACCTCGTTTCCTGCGTACTGATGCCGAGCTCTCGCGGTCGGCCCGCGTGAACTTCATTTCTTCTGTCATTTAACCGCCCGAGCTCCCCACCCAGTGTACGGGTGAGGAGCTCGGTGAAATGACGCTCGGCGCGCGACACGGAGGTCGCTGCGAGGGATCAGCTCTCGCGCTTCTCCTTGATCTTCGCCTTCTTGCCGCGGAGCTTGCGCAGGTAGTACAGCTTCGCGCGACGGACGTCGCCGCGCGTGACGACCTCGATGTGGTCGATGATCGGGGAGTGCACCGGGAACTTGCGCTCGACTCCCACCTGGAAGCTCACCTTGCGAACGGTGAAGGTCTCGCGAACCCCTTCTCCGGAGCGGCCGATGACGACGCCCTGGAAGACCTGGATACGCGAACGGTTGCCTTCGACGATGTTGACGTGCACCTTCACGGTGTCGCCCGGGCGGAAGTCGGGGATGTCCGACCTCAGGCTCGCGGCGTCGACGTGGTCGAGGATGTGCATGATGGTTCGCTCTCTGCGCCCGCCACCGGTCGAACGCGGATCATGGATGGGAAGTGTCTGGTGCCGCCTGCGCGATCACTCGCGCTGCGCGCGCTCCCCGGAGGCAGAGCCAAGCGGCGGCACAATCGTCCATTGTGCCACGTCGGGCACCCCTCCGCCAAAGCGGACGACGGATGCGGCGCCCCCGGCTACTTCGTCTCGTCGCGCTGCTCGCGCACGATGATGACGTCGTCGCCGCCGAACGGCGAACCGCGCCCGGGCGTACCGCCGGCGGCATCGGGCGGGATCGATGCACCGGCCTGCTGGGCCGCAAGGCGCTCGAACTCCGTCATGGTCGCCTGCATGCGCCGGGCGCCGTCGGAGATCAGCTGCCAGATGCCGATCCAGAACGAGGCGATCGCGAGGAGGATCGCCAGCACGCCGAACAGGGTCGCGCTCGCCCCGTAGAAGCCCGTGGCGATGATCGCGAGATGCCAGGCCCCGATGACCCCGACGTCGGTCCACGAGGCTGCGCGCTGCGAGCGGACGGTCGGCCTGATCCAGACGATGAGTGCGACGACCGCGAGCGCGATGAAGGCGACCGGCACGGCGACGACGAGACCGAGCGTGCCCCATCCGCCGCCGCCGAAGATCGCCCAGCCGATGCCGAGCCAGATGGGCAGCACCACGGCGGCCGCGGTCAGCCATGTGAGGAACCCCCGCCGGATGAGCATGTCGACAGCGTAACGCCGCCGCCTGCGGGCCTGCCGAGTGTTCACTCAGGGCGGACCCGACACAATGGAGGGCGGAGAGGATGAGCGTGATCGAACTGAGGACCACTGCGGAGATCGAGCAGATGCGGCCGGCCGGCCGATTCGTGGCGAGCGTGCTGGAGGCGACGTCGAAGGCGGCCGCGGTGGGCGTGAACCTCCTGGAGCTCGACGCCCTGGCGCACGAGATGATCCGCGAAGCCGGCGCTGAGAGCTGCTACATCGACTACCACCCCTCCTTCGGAGCGAGCCCGTTCGGCAAGGTCATCTGCACGTCGGTGAACGACGCGGTGCTGCACGGCCTCCCCCACGACTACCGCCTCCGCGACGGCGACCTGCTGAGCCTCGACTTCGCGGCCGCCGTCGACGGCTGGGTGGCCGACTCGGCGATCTCCGTCGTGGTGGGCACGCCGCGCGACGAGGACCTGCGGCTCATCGACACCACGCGCCGCGCCCTCGACGCCGGCATCGCCGCGGCGACGCCCGGCAACCGCATCGGCGACATCTCGCGTGCGATCGCCGAGGTCGCCAAGGCCGAGGGCTACTCGATCAACACCGATTTCGGCGGCCACGGGGTCGGCCGCACCATGCACGGCGATCCGCATGTGCCCAACAACGGGCGGCCGGGCCGGGGACTCCCGCTCAAGCCGGGACTCGTCGTCGCGATCGAGCCGTGGTTCCTGCAGACGACCGACCGCATCTTCACGGATCCCGACGGATGGACGCTTCGCAGCATCGACGGATCCCGCGGAGCGCACTCCGAGCACACGATCGCGATCACCGAAGGCGACCCGATCGTGCTCACCCAGCGCGGCTGATCCGCACGTCGGGCGCGTGAAGACGCCGTCGACGATGGATGCCGCAGCAGGTCCTCAGTCGCCGAGCAGCTCGGGCCGCACTCGCCGCGTCCGCTCCACCTGCTGCTCGTGCCGCCAGGCGGCGACGGCGCCGTGGTTCCCCGAGAGCAGCACGGGCGGCACCTCGAGCCCCCGCCAGGACGCCGGCTTCGTGTAGCTCGGGTACTCGAGGAGCCCGTCTTCGTGCGACTCCTCGACGAGGCTCTCAGGATTGCCGACCACCCCGGGCACCAATCGCCCGGCGGCCTCGATCATGGCCATGACGGCGACCTCGCCGCCGTTCAGCACGTAGTCGCCGAGGCTGATGAGCCGCACGCGCATCCGCTGCGCATAGTGGTCGACGACCCGCTGGTCGATGCCCTCGTAGCGCCCGCAGGCGAAGACGAGGTGATCCTCGCCCGCGAGCTCGCGGGCGATCGCCTGGGTGAACGGCTCTCCGGCGGGCGACGGCACGACGAGCAGGGCATCGGATGCCTCGTCGCCCACGATCGCGTCGAGCGCTTCGCCCCAGGGCTCGGGCTTCATGACCATGCCGGCACCGCCACCGTACGGGGTGTCGTCGACCGTGCGGTGGCGGTCGTGGGTGTGCTCGCGAAGGTCGTGGGTCCGAACGTCGATGAGCCCCGACTGGCGCGCCTTGCCGAGCAACGACAGGTCGAGCACGTCGAAGAACGACGGGAAGATCGTGACGATGTCGATCCGCATGGAACGCCCTACTCGGCCGCCGTGCCGCCGGTGCCGGTTGGCCCGGGCTCATCGTCGGGGTCGGCCGACGCGGGCTCCTCGGGGAGCTCCTCGAAGAGGCCGGCGGGTGGCGTCACCGTGATGGTGCCGGCCTCGATGTCGACCTCGGGCACGATCTTCGACACGAACGGCACCATGATGTCGCGACCACCCGACCTGACGACGAGCAGGTCTTGGGCGGGGAGGTGATCGACATGGGCCACCTCCCCGATCCGCTCACCGTCGCGCACGACGGCGAGGCCTACGAGCTGGTGGTCGTACCACGCGTCGGGCTCGGGCGCCTCTTGCTCGACGTGCTCGACCCAGAGGATCGCCTTCACGAGGCTCTCGGCGGCGGTGCGGTCGTCGACGCCCTCGAAGAATCCGACGGGATGCCCGTTGTACCACCTGAGCTCACGCAACGTCACGTGCTTGCCGTGCCACGGGGAGGACTCGGGTACCTGAAGTGAGAACTCGGCGCCGGGAACGAATCGCCGCTCGGGATCGTCGGTGTACAGCTCGAGCTTGATGGCGCCCTTCAGGCCATGGGCCTTGGTGAGGCGACCGACCCTCAGTTGCGTTCGAGGTGCGTCGGCCACGTCAGTCGTCGGTGTCGACCACGTCGACGCGAACGCGACGCCCATCGGCGAGGGCCGAGACGAGCGTGCGCAGCGCCTTCGCCGTGCGACCGGCACGACCGATGACGCGACCGAGGTCCTCGGGGTTCACGTGAACCTCGAGGACCTCGCCGCGTGCGCTCGCCGCGGCGACGACCTTCACGTCGTCAGGGTGATCGACGATCCCCTTGACGAGGTGCTCGAGGGCGGACTGGAGCAATGCCCTACGCCTCGTCGGTCGAGGACTCGGCCGGCGTCTCATCGGCCGGCGCCTCGGCGGGTGCCTCGTCGGCGGGGGTTTCGTCGGCCTTCGCGGGCTTCTCGGCCTTGGGCTTCAGCACCGGCTTCTTCTTGTCGTCGGCCTGGAAGGCGGCCTTCGGCTCGGCGACCTGCACGGTTGAGACCGCGTTCTTGTCGCCCTTGAACCTGCCCCAGTCGCCGGTGAGCTTGAGGATGGCCGTGACCTGCTCGGTCGGCTGCGCACCGACGGAGAGCCAGTACTGGGCGCGGTCGGAGTCGACCTCGATGACCGACGGGTTCTCGGTGGGGTGGTACTTGCCGATCTCCTCGATCACGCGACCATCGCGCTTGGTGCGCGAGTCGGCGACGACGATGCGGTAGTAGGGCGCACGGATCTTGCCGAGGCGCTTGAGACGGATCTTGACAGCCACAATTCTCCTGAAAAATGTTGTGAGGTAAGCGAACTGACAGCCGTGAGCGTGGGGTGCACACTCGGCGGAAGCTCAAAGGGGCTCTGCGCGCCGGATAGAGGGTCGGGCGGTACAGAACTCGACGAACTATTCTTGCAGACTTCCCGTTCCCCCGCGAATCCGCCGGAGCAGCCGGCGTCCCGCCGGCGTCCCGCTCCCGTGGCGGGGGAATGGCGATTCGCCGCACGATCCGCCCGTTCGTCGTGCCAAGATGAGCGGCAGGCGCGGCATCCGACTGTGGCGAGGGGGTTCGGGCATGCAGATCGAATTCGCCCGTTCGGCGCGATCCACCGTCGGCCTCGAATGGGAGGTCGCCATCGTCGACCGCGAAACGGGCGAGCTCGCGCCGATCGCCGACCGCGTGCTCGAGATCCTCGATGCGCGCAGCGAGGGCGGGCGGCATCCGTGGATCACGTCGGAGCTGCTCACCAACACCGTCGAACTCGTGAGCGGTGTGCATGAGCGCGTGTCGGGGGCGGTGGCCGACCTCGAGGGCCAGCTCGCCGAGGTCCGAGCCGTGATCGACGAGCTCGGCGAGTACGAGCTCGTGTGCAGCGGGTCGCATCCGTACAGCCAGTGGTACGACCAGCACCTCACCGACAAGCCGCGGTACCACAAGCTCATCGACCGCACGCGGTGGTGGGGACGCAACATGATGATCTGGGGCATCCACGTGCACGTGGGCATCGAGGATCGCGACAAGGCGCTTCCGATCCTCGACGGCCTCATGGCGTTCGTTCCGCACCTGCAGGCACTGAGCGCGTCGAGCCCGTTCTGGGCGGGCGTCGAGACGGGCTACGCATCGAACCGGGCGCTCATGTTCCAGCAGCTGCCGACCGCGGGGCTGCCGTTCCCCCTCCCCGACTGGTCGGCCTACGAGCGCTACGTCGACGACCTCGTGCGCACGGGCGTCATCGAGGACCACACCGAGGTTCGGTGGGACATCCGCCCATCACCCCGATGGGGCACCGTCGAGGTCCGCGTGTGCGACGGCGTGTCCACCGCGAACGAGATCGCCGCGATCGGCGCACTCGTGCAGTGCCTCGTCGACTGGATGAGCGAGCGCCTCGACGCGGGCGAGAAGCTCACGGTGCTGCAGCCGTGGTACGTCCGTGAGAACAAGTGGCGCGCCGCCCGGTACGGTCTCGACGCCGAGATCATCACGGATGTCGCAGGTACCGAACGCCTCGTCTCCGACGACCTCCGCGACCTGCTCACGACGCTCGTGCCGGTCGCCGAGCGCCTCGGGTGCCAGGCGGAGCTGCAACTGGTTCGCGACACGCTCGACCACGGCGCCAGCTACCAGCGGCAGCTGCGGGCTGCGGCAGCCGCGGGGGGCGATCTCACGGCCGTCGTCGCCCATCTGGCACGCGAGCTTCGCGACGGTGTCGCCCCGTCGACGGATGCCGCGGTGGAGGGCTCGTAGCGCCCGGCCGCGTCGGGCGGGCATCGCCGGCGGAGCACGCATCGGGGCGGGAAGTGCCGGACCTCAGCCGGGGATCGCGCGGGTGCGGATCAGCTCGGCGTACCACTTCGCGCTGTCCTTGGGGAGGCGCTCGAAGGTGTCGTAGTCGACGCGCACGATGCCGAAGCGCTTCGAGTAGCCGTATCCCCACTCGAAGTTGTCCATGAGCGACCACACCTGGTAGCCGCGCAGGTCGACGCCGCGCGCCATGGCGCGATGCGCGGCGGTGAAGTGACGGCGCAGGTAGTCGATGCGATCGTCGTCGTGCACCGCGGGGCCGTCGGCACCGTCGGTGACGACATCGTCGAAGGCCGCACCGTTCTCGGTGACCATGAGGGGCAGGTCGGGATACGCATCGTGCAGGGCGAAGAGCAGGTCCTCGAGACCCGAGGGGTCGATGTGCCAGCCCATCGCGGTGTACGGCCCGGGTTGCTGGAGGAACTCGACGTGCTCCGAACCGGGCCACGGCGTGCCGCCCATGTCCTTGTGCCCGTCGGCCCTGACCCGCGGCGACACGCCGTCCCACATCTCGACGGTGACGGGCGTGTAGTAGTTCACCCCGAGCAGGTCGATCGGCTGGCGGATGAGCTCGGTGTCGCCCGGCTTCACGAAGGACCAGTCCGTGACTGTCCGCGTGTCGGCGATCACGTCGGCCGGGTACTCGCCCTCGAGCAGCGGACCGAGGAACACGCGGTTCGCGAGCCCGTCGATGCGGCGGGCGGCCTCGGCGCCGGTCGGCCCCGACGGCCGGATGACGTGCAGGTTCAACGTGATCGAGTAGCCCGGGTCGTTCGTCACGACCTCACGGAGCGCCGCGATCGCCAGGCCGTGCGCCAGGTTCAGGTGGTGCACGGCGGCGAGCGCCTTCGCGCCATCCATGAGTCCGGGAGCGTGGGCGCCCGAACCGTAGCCGAGGTACGCGCTGCACCACGGCTCGTTCAGCGTCGTCCACACCGTGACGCGATCGCCGAGCCGCTCGCCCACGATCCGGGCGTAGTCGGCGAACGCCTCGGCGGTCGCCCGATTCGTCCATCCGCCCTCGTCCTCCAGCGCCTGCGGGAGGTCCCAGTGGTAGAGCGTGGCGATCGGCCGGATGCCGCGGGCGATGAGCCCGTCGACGAGCCGCTCGTAGAACGCGAGCCCCGCCTCGTTCGCCGGGCCGCGGCCCGTCGCCTGGATGCGCGGCCACGCGATCGAGAACCGGTAGGCCTCCAGCCCGAGCTCGGCCATGAGGTCGAGGTCCTCCTCGAGCCGGTGGTAGTGGTCGCAGGCGCGGTCGCCGTTGTCGTCGTTCCAGATCTTGCCGGGTGTGTGGCTGAACGTGTCCCAGATCGACGGGCCTCGCCCGTCCTCGTGCACGGCCCCCTCGATCTGGTACGCCGCCGTCGCCGATCCGAGCAGGAAGTCGTCGGGGAAGGTCAGCCCCGAATCGCGGTAGTCGGCGGAGCCGGTCGTCATCGTGGTGCTCCAGTCGTCGCGGAGGAACGGCTCGCTGCCGCTCGCATCACTGTAACCGGGACCGCGGCCCGTTCAGTACCAGTAGTCGCCGGTGCGCCGCCGGTAGTCCTCGATGAAGGCGCTCTCGCCGCGGCGCCAGTCCTCGCCGATCGGCTCGTGCGAGAGGTGGAACGCCGGCATGTACTCGAGCACGTCGCGCGCGAAGGCGCTCTTGAAGGTGAGGATGCCCTGGCCCGGGGCATCCGGTTCCGATGGCGGGGGCACGTGGCCCAGCTCGTACCGGTCGATGCCGGATGCCGCCAGGTCTCGCATGACCTGCCACTGCAGGTAGCGCGACGCCATGAGGTGCGGCCGGTCCCGGCGCGAACCGCCGTCCTTGTACCAGGCGTTGCGGCCGTAGCGCACGACGAACGCCCCGGCGATCACCAGGTCCTCGTGCCACGCGAGGTACAGCCGGCCACGGCCGTCGTCGTCGAACGTCTTCCACAGGGAGTCGAGGTAGTCGGGCTCCCGGAAGAAGGCGCCCGATCTGTCGGCAGTCTCGCGCACGAGCTCGAGCATCCGCTGCTCGTTCTCGGCATCGAGCTCGGCACGGTCCACGAAGACGCCGTTCCGCTCGGCGACGCGGATCTCGTTCCGTGCCCGCTTCTTCATGGCGGCGAAGACGGCCTCCTCACCGGCTGACGTGTCGACGACCACGGTGTACCGGTACTGCGACGATCGGGTCGGCAGCCATCCGGCTGCGGTGAACGCGGCGACGAGGGCCTCATCACGAGGTTGGTGCACCTCGATCTTGGTCGCGAACGCCGTTCCACGGTCTGCCCGGAGCCGTTCGGTGAGCGGCCCGATGTCCTCGGGTGCGAGTCCGCTGACCCGCGGCAGGTGCGTCAGCGTGCCGAACCCTTCGGCGCGGCGTTCGAAGGCGAGCACCGGGTAGTCGCGTCCGGTCCCGAGGTCGCGGCGCGAGACATCCCACGCGCCACCGGTGCGCACCGTCTGCCAGGTGCTGGACTGCATGAAGTGGGGACACGTGTGCGCGGCGAGGACACGATCGTCCCACGCGACCGAAACATGGTCGGACTGAACCGCGTGCACCCTGCCTCCATCTCCCCGGAGCACTCCGCGGGGTTCACGCCCCGCCACCGGATTCCGCGGCCCCTTGGCGCACATCATAGACAGGTCGGCCGGGCCGGACGCGATCCGCGCAGGACGGATCGATGTGATCGCGCCTGTCGTCACGTACCGCGGCGGCCACTTAGGGTTGGACGCATGGGCGAACCACGACTCGAACTCGAGGGCGAGCGAGTGCAGGCACGACTCCTTCCCGAGCGCGGCACGCACGGCGGATACTCACTGGTCATCAACGGCACGACCCAGTCGCACGTGAATCCCGTCGATCCGCTCGACCTGCAGCTCGAGTACGCACGCCTCGTCGCCGCCGTGATCGACGGATGCCGCGACACGGGCGTGCCGGTTCGCGTGCTCCACCTCGGGGCCGGCGCCCTCACCATCCCGCGGTACGTGGGTGCGACGCGGCCGGGTTCGGTGCAGCATGTCGTGGAACTGCACCGCGAGCTGCTCGACTTCGTGCTCGAGGTGCTTCCGCTCGACGACGACGTCGAGCTCACGGTCGAGTTCGACGACGGCCGCGCAGCGGTGCAACGAGCCGCGCGCACGGCGGGCGGCTACGACCTCGCGATCGTCGACGTCTTCTCGGGAAGCATCTCGCCCCGCCACATGTCCACGGTGGAGTTCTTCACCGAGCTCCGGCAGCTGCTGACGCCCGATGGCCTGATCGTGGTGAACACCCTCGCCACCGCCGACCTCGACATGAGTCGCGAGGTCATCGCCACGCTGCGTTCCCTGCACCCCGAGGTGCTCGCACTGGCCTCGCCGGCGGTGCTGGCCGGCACCAGCCTCGGCAACGTCGTGATCGCCGCCGCGCCGAAGCCGATCGCGAGCGATCGCATCCATAGCCGCGCCGACACCGGCCCCCGGACCATCGACCTGCTCGAGCGCGAGGAGCTCAGCCGGTTCGTCGCCGGTGCACCCGTTCGCCACGACGGCGACGACGTGGGGTGAGGATGGGTGCCGGTCGCCTCCGCCGCCGAGCACGCTCGGCCGCGATCGGCGCACTGGTCCTGGCGGCGGCCGTCGCTCTGCTCACGACGCCCGCCGATGAACGGGCGGTTGCGGCATCCGACGATCGCCAGCCCTCGATCGGACCGGGTCTCGAGTGGGTGGCGCATCGCGACAACCCGTTCCGGCAGGGCGACGACCCCGACTTCATCAATTCCGACCTGGCATTCACCGGGGACTACCTGGTGCAGGGCAACTTCGCCGGGTTCTCGATCTGGGACATCGCCGATCCCGCAGCTCCCGAGCTCGTGAACGCGGTGTCGTGCCCGGGCGGCCAGGGCGACGTCAGCGCCGTCGGCGGCCTCGTGTTCTTCTCGGTCGACGAGACGATGTCCGACGACTCGTGCGAGGCGGCACGTGTTCCCGAGACCGAACCCAACTGGGAGGGCCTGCGCATCTTCGACATCAGCGACCCGACGGCTCCCCGCTACGCGGCCGCGGTGCGCACGCGATGCGGGTCGCACACGCACACGGTCGTGCCCGACCCGGCGAGCTCCGAGCGGGTGTTCGTATACATGAACGCGTACAGCCGCGGGGCATCCCTCAACTGCACCGGGCGCAACCCGCTGCAGATCATCGAGGTGCCGCTGGCAGCACCCGAGGACGCGTACGTCGCGGGGGAACTCGACCTCTTCGACGACGAGACCGCGTTCGGGGCAGAAGACCGGGTTCCCGGTGGGGCCGAGACGAAGACGACGACCGGATGCCACGACATCACCGCGTACCCGGCGAAGCAGCTCGCCGTTGCGGCGTGCCGCGGCGACGGACTGCTGCTCTCGATCGCCGACCCGCTCGCCCCGGCCGTGCTGGCGCACGTCCGCGACCCGGCGGTCGCGTTCTGGCACTCGGGCATCTTCGACAACGAGGCGACGCGCGTCGTCTTCCAGGACGAACTCGGCGACGGCTTCATCAACACGTGCTCGCCGGCGTTCGGCGCCGATCGGGGCAGCGACGGCGCGTGGCTGATCGGCGACGGCGGACTCACCAAGGTCGGCACGTTCAAGCTGCCGCGCACGCAGTCCGACCTGGAGAAGTGCGTCGCCCATTCGGGTGGGCTCATCCCGGTGCCGGATCGGTTCATCATCTCGCAGGGCTGGCTCGAGGGCGGCGTCTCGATCATCGACTTCACCGATCCCGCCGCACCCATCGAACTGACCTGGTTCGACCGGCCCGACTACGGGTACTCCATGGACTTCACCGCCGGCATCTGGTCGGTGTATCCGTACCGCGGCTACCTCTATGCGAGCGACATGTACGAGGGGCTCGAGGTGCTGCGCCTCACCGATCCGCTCTTCGCGGACGCCGCACGATACGACGACGCGGGACTCAACCCGCAGACGCAACCCGAGTACTCCTGGGTGTGGCGTGAGGCGCCGGTGGTCCCGAGCGCCGCCGCTGAACGAGCACCGCTCGAGACGCTCGCCGTCGAGCCCGCCACGGTCGAGCCATCTCCGAGCGCGGTGGTCACGGTCTCGCTGCCGGCCGGGTCGCTCACGCCAGGCGAGACCACCGACGTGTGGTGGATGCCGACGCAGACCGTCTTGGCGACGCTGACGGCGAGCGCCGACGGCTCGCTCCCGCCGACGGAGGTCACGCTGCCCGGCGCGCTCGAGCCCGGGACCTACGACCTCGTGGTGCGCGGCGACGCCTCGGCGCCCAGCATCGCCCTGGCCGCGGTCGAGGTGTCCCAGCCGTCGCCGTCGCCGCAGGCCGCCGAGAACGGTGGTGGCGTGGACTGGCCCTGGTGGCTCATCGTGATCGTCCTCGTGCTGGTCGGCGGGGCGACCGCGGTCGTGATCGCCCGACGTCGTGTGGTGCTCGCCCGTCGCCGTCGCCGGGCGGGGACCTGAGGACATGAGCGAGCGTCGGATGCCGCGTGGGGCCCGCTCGATCGCGGGCGTCGCACTCGTTGCCGTCCTCGCCGCGTGCACCCTCTCGGGGTGCACGACGGGCGAGGTGGACCAGCCGACGGCGTCGTTCGTGACTCCGTCGCCGCCGGGCGACAGCACGGCGGCCGCCTCGGACGGTGCCGCGGCATCCGATTCCGCGGGTGCCGAGCCGGGTGCCACCGCCGCCGACGTGGAGTTCATCGCCGCGATGATCGAGCATCACCTGCAGGCGGTCGAACTCGCCGAGCTCGCACCCGGCAGGGTTTCCGACCCCGAACTGGCCGAGTTCGCCGACCGGATCGCCGTCGTTCAGGCGGCCGAGGCCGACGCCATGCGCGCCTGGCTCGACAAGCGCCGATCGCGCGACCGTGCGAACGGAGCGCACGACCACGGGGTGATGGCGGGCGAGATCAGCCGTTCGACGTTCGACCGTGCGGCGACGCTCTCGGGACCCGCGTTCGACGAACTGTTCATCGCCGCGATGGTGCCCCACCACCGCGGCGCCCTCGAGATGGCCGAGGAGCGGCTGGCCGAGCATGGCGACTCGACCGTCGCCCGCTGGGCGCGGGCGATCGCCACCTCGCAGTCGCTCGAGATCGACCGGCTCCTCGAAATCGAGGCGCGGCTGCGCGGAGGCTGAGCCCGCCCGGTCGTCGCAGCCGGACGCGTCTCGAGACGAGGCACCCGATCTCGATACGGGACGCGCCTCGCGCGGCCCTACTCGATCACCGTTCATACGGGACGCGCTCCGCCCGACCGGTCGTCGAGGAGCGCCCGGCGCAGCCGGACGTGTATCGAGACGGGGCACCCGATCTCGATACGGGACGCGCTGCGCGCGGCCCTACTCGATCACCGTTCATACGGGACGCGCTGCGCGCGGCCCTACTCGATCACCGTTCATACGGGACGCGCTGCGCGCGGCCCTACTCGATCACCGTTCATACGGGACGCGCTCCGCGCGGCCCTCCTCGATCAGCGGCCCAGGAACTTCTGCAGGGCCGCGAGCTCCTCCTCGCTCGGCGCGCCCTTGCCGCCCCCGCCACCGAGGCCGAAGCCCGATCCCGCGGGCGCCGCGCTCTGGCCGGCGGGCGTGACACCGGCCGCGATCGCCGCGTTCTCGGCGGCGCGCTTCGCCGGGTTGCCGGAGCGCGACCCCGACGGCTTCTTCTTGCCCTTCGCACCCTGGCGCTTGCCGCCGCCGTAGCCCCCGCCACCAGGGACGGGCCCCATGCCGGGAATCTGGGGAACCCCGCCGCGGGCCACGGTCTTCATCATCTTGGCGGCCTGCTCGAACCGGCTCACGAGCTGGTTCACGTCGGTCACGGTCATGCCCGAGCCCTTCGCGATGCGAAGGCGCCGGGAGCCGTTGAGGAGCTTGGGGTTGCGTCGCTCGGCGGGGGTCATCGACTGGATGATCGCCTCGGTGCGCACGATCTCGCGCTCGTCGAAGTTCTCGAGCTGCTGCTTCATGCCGCCTGCACCGGGCAGCATGCCGAGCATCTTCTTGATCGAGCCGGCACCGCGGAGCTGCTGCATCTGCGCGAGGAAGTCCTCGAGCGTGAACTGCTCGCTCGCGAGCTTCTCGGCGACCTTCAGCGCCTCCTCTTCGTCGAACGCCTGCTGGGCCTGCTCGATGAGGGTGAGGATGTCGCCGAGGTCGAGGATGCGGCTCGCCATGCGGTCGGGGTGGAACGGCTCGAAGTCGTCGAGCCCCTCGCCGGTCGACGCGAAGATGATCGGGCGGCCGGTGACGGATGCGACGCTGAGGGCGGCACCGCCGCGGGCGTCGCCGTCGAGCTTCGAGAGCACGACGCCGGTGAAGTCGACGCCCTCCTGGAAGGCCTTCGCGGTCGTGACGGCGTCCTGGCCGATCATCGCATCGATGACGAAGAGCACCTCGTCGGGGTTCGTCGCCTTCCGGATGTTCGCCGCCTGCTTCATGAGCTCGGCGTCCACGCCGAGCCGGCCGGCGGTGTCGATGATGACGACGTCGTGCTGCTGACGTTGCGCAGTCGCGACCGCGTCCTTCGCGACGCGCACGGGATCGCCCACGCCGTTGCCGGGCTCGGGCGCGAACACCGGCACGCCGGCCTGGCCGCCGACCACCTGGAGCTGGTTCACCGCATTGGGACGCTGGAGGTCGGCGGCCACGAGCATCGGCGTGTGGCCGTCTTTCACGAGCCACTTCGCGAGCTTGCCGGCGAGCGTCGTCTTTCCGGCACCCTGGAGACCGGCGAGCATGATGACGGTCGGCGGGTTCTTCGCGAACTGCAGCCGGCGCTGCTCACCGCCGAGGATGCCGATGAGCTCGTCGTTGACGATCTGCACGACCTGCTGCGCCGGGTTCAGCGCCTTGTTGACCTCGTCGCCGAGCGCACGCTCGCGCACGTGCGACGTGAACTGCTTGACGACATCGAGCGAGACATCGGCGTCGAGCAGGGCACGACGGATCTCGCGAACTGTGCCGTCGACGTCGGCCGCCGACAGCTTGCCCTTGGTGCGGAGGTTCTTGAAGGTCTCGGCGAGGCGGTCAGACAGGTTTCCGAAGGTAGCCATGATGCCCCGAGTTTACCTGCCCGCCGGGCCCCGCCCGGCGGGCGTCGCACCGCCGATCGCCGCCACGCCGCCGATCCGCTGATGCCGGGTCGCAGCGCGGCGGCTCGTCGGTCGGGTCAGCGAGGGAGCGGGTTCGGGCCCGTAGCCGTGACCAGCCGCTGCGGAACCCAACCCTGCACATGCTGGATGCCGTCGAACGTGCCGCCCTGCAGTTCGATCACTTCGCGCAGCGGGCGGCGGTGGAACTTCACGTGGGTGAAGTCCTCGAACAGGATGTAGTACGGCTCATTCCACTGGTTCTGGAACTGCTGGCCGGTCAGCGCCTCGCGGTGCCGGCGCGAGAACGCGTCGACCTCCTCGCCGACGACCACGCCGAAGTGCTCCATCCCCATCTTGTAGACGCGCTGGTGGACGGGCGGGATGAGCTCGATGAGCGGGATGCTCTGGCCGTCGAGGACGCGGAGCGGCTCGGCGAGCAGGATCATGGACATCGGCCGCCCGTTCCACACGCCCTCCGTGTTGGCGACGGCATGGCGTTCGAGCAGGGTCCGCACGTGGACGTACTGGTCCCACTCCGGCACCCGGAACGCGAGGTGGCCCAGCTCGTACGGCGAGATGTCGATTCCCCGCGCGAGCAGGCGATCGCGCTGCTGCGCGGTGAAGCCCCGGTAGTCTCCGATGATGTCGGCGACCGGATCGGCCATGGCGATCCTCCTCTGCTACCCCTCGAAACGCACGTCGACGATCTCGCGACCCGTGTCGATCTCGGCGACGAGCCGTTCGTCGGTGTCCTCGGGCGCCAGCGCGTACTCGAATTCGGCGAAGGGCTCGCCGTCGCCGTCGGCCTCGGGGCGAAGGTCGACGCGGACGAGCGACAGGGAACGCAGCGCATCCACCTGGCGGTCGCCCGAGTCGCGTCCGATGGCCGCCTCGACCTCATCAGCCTGTTCGAGATCGGGGTCGAGCAGCACGTCCAGGAATCGCACGACGGGCGTGCCCCGCGTGTCGAGCTGACTGACGAACGCCGCCCGCAGTTCGTCGTCGACGAGCTCCAGCTCGCCGACCAGCACCGCTGCGGCGTCGAGCGCGGCGTTCGACGCCACCTCGCCCTCGGCCTCGAGGACGACTTCGACCCGCTGGTCGCCGTACTCGATCATCTCCGACCAGTAGTCGCCGACGATCCCGAAGTAGTCGTGCTCCGTTGCCATGGTGCCTCCCGCGATCAGCCGACGAGCTTCTGCGCGAACACGTGCGGAGTGAAGCCGGTGAGGTCGCCGATCTTCTCGCCTTGGCCGATCAGCTTGATGGGCAGCCCCGTCTTCTCCTGCACGGCGAGCACGAACCCACCCTTCGCGCTGCCGTCGAGCTTCGTGAGCACGAGGCCGGTCACGCCCCCGTGCTGGATGAACGCCTCGGCCTGCGCGAGGCCGTTCTGGCCGGTGGTCGCGTCGAGCACGAGCAGCACCTCGCTGATCGGAGCCTGCTTCTCGACGACGCGCTTGATCTTGCCGAGTTCGTCCATGAGGCCGCCCTTGGTGTGCAGCCGGCCCGCCGTGTCGATGATCACGATCTCGGTGCCGTCCTGCTTGGCCTTCTGGACGGTCTGGAATGCGACGGATGCCGGGTCCTGGCCTTCGCGGTCGGGACGGACGATCCCCACGCCGGCACGTTCGGCCCAGGTCGCGAGCTGGTCGACTGCGGCGGCGCGGAACGTGTCGGCGGCGCCGACCAGGACGCTGCGGTTGAACGTACGAAGGAATCTGGCGAACTTGCCGATCGTGGTGGTCTTGCCGACGCCGTTGACGCCGACGACGAGCACGACCGCCGGCCGCTCGGTGAGCTTCAGCGTGGAGTCGTACTTCGCGAGCCGCTCTTCGACGATCTCACGGAGCATCCGCTGCACGTCTCGGGGATCCGTCGTGCGGTAGCGCTCGACCTGCGCCTTGATGGTGTCGACGATCTCTTCCGTCACCGCGGGACCGAAGTCGGCGCGGATCAGCGCGGACTCGAGGTCGTCCCACGTGTCGTCGTCGATCGTCTTCGCCCCGAAGACGCCCCGGAGGGCCGCCCCGAGCGACCAGGATGCGCGTTCTGCCATAGGACCAGCCTATGGTCCCCGTCATGGCATCGGGGGCGAGTACACCGGATGGCGAGCGGCCTGCAAGGGGTTGCCCGCCACCACACCGCCACGGAAGCCTCGTCGATGACGGAAGGAGTGCGAATGACGATCGTGGGATTCCACGCCTCGCACGAACAACTCCCCCCGAGCCGCCTCCTCGACGCGGTGAAGCGCGCCGAGCAGGCGGGGTTCGACGCCGCGATGTGCAGCGACCACTACGAACCATGGAGCGTGCGCCAGGGCCACTCGGGCTATGCCTGGAGTTGGCTCGCCGCCGCGCTCGAAGCCACTGGGTTCTCGCTCGGCGTCGTCACGGCACCCGGCCAGCGCTACCATCCCGCGGTGGCGGCGCAGAAGCTCGCACCGCTCGCCGAGATGTACCCCGGTCGGTTCTGGGCCGCCATCGGGAGCGGCGAGGCCATCAACGAGCACATCGCCGGAGAGCCCTGGCCCGACAAGGACGAGCGCGACGCCCGGCTCGCGGCGACCGTCGACGTCATCCGCCGGCTGCTGGCCGGTGAGGAGGTCTCGACCGACGGGCCGATCCGCGTCGACCGCGCACGCGTCTGGAGTCTCCCCAAGACCCCGCCGCCCCTGTTCGCCGCCGCCGTGAGCACGGAGACGGCTCGCGAGGTCGCGCCGTGGGCCGACGGCGTCATCACGATCGACCAGCCGACCGACGCGCTGCGCGAGTTCATGGACGCCTATCGCGACGCAGGCGGGCGCGGACCGATCTGCGTGCAGGTGCACCTCAGCTGGGCGCCGACCGACGAGGAGGCGGTCGCGATCGCCCACGACCAGTGGCGCCAGAGCCTCGTGCCCGCGAACCTCTCGTGGGAGCTCGATCGTCCACAGGACTTCGACGAGCGCACGGCCGACGTCACGCCCGAACAGGTCGCCGAGACGCTGCTGTGCTCCTCCGACACCGGGGCGCACCTGGACCATCTCGCCGGCATCGCCGCCGTCGGCGTCGATCGCATCTACCTGCACCACGTCGGCACCGAGCAGGACGCGTTCATCGACACGTTCGGCGAACGAGTGCTGCCCGAGCTCAGAGAGGCGGGCCGATGAAGATCACGGATCGCAGCGACCTCTGGTGGAAGACCGCCGTGGTCTACTGCCTCGACGTCGAGACCTACATGGACTGGAACGACGACGGTTCGGGCGACTTCGAAGGACTCGCGCACCGGCTCGACCACCTCTCGGAGCTCGGGGTCACCGTCATCTGGCTCATGCCCTTCCAGCCGACGCCCGACCGCGACGACGGCTACGACATCATCGACTTCACGAACGTCGACCCGCGCCTGGGTGAGCTCGGCGACGTCGTGGAGTTCATCCGCACCGCGCGTGACCGCGGCATGCGGGTGATCATCGACTTCGTCATGAACCACACCTCCGACCGGCATCCCTGGTTCAAGTCCGCCAGGCGGAGCCGCACGGCGCCCTACCGCGACTACTACGTGTGGAGCGATGTCGAGCCGCCGAACTCGAAGAACCAGGTGTTCCCGGGCGAGGAGGAGAGCGTCTGGGAGTTCGACGAGCGAACGGGCCAGTACTTCCTGCACAGCTTCTATCACCACCAGCCCGACCTCAACATCGCGAATCCCGAGGTCCGCGATCAGATCGCGAAGACGATCGGCTTCTGGTTGCAGCTCGGCGTATCGGGGTTCCGCGTCGACGCAGTGCCGTTCCTCATCGAGCCGCCCGAGGGTGTCGAGATCGGCGACCCGCACGAGTTCCTCCGCGACATCCGCCGCTTCCTGCAGCGCAGGTCGAGCGAAGCCGTGCTCCTCGGCGAGGTGAACCTGCCGTACGAGCAGCAGCTCGACTACTTCGGTCGCGAGGGCGACCCGGCGGAACTGACCATGCAGTTCGACTTCGAGGCGATGCAGCGCATGTACCTGTCGCTTGCGCGCGAGGACGCGCGACCGCTCGCCGAGACGCTTGCGCGGCGGCCCGCGATCGCGCCCGAGTCTCAGTGGGTGAACTTCGTGCGCAACCACGACGAGCTCACCCTCGACAAGCTCTCAGAGGCCGAGCGGCAGGAGGTCTTCGACGCGTTCGCGCCCGAGGAATGGATGCGGGTGTACGGTCGTGGCATCGTGCGGCGGCTGCCCCCGATGCTCGAGGGCGACCCCCGACGCATCCGCATGGTCTACAGCCTGTTGTTCTCGCTGCCCGGAACTCCGGTGCTCTTCTACGGGGAGGAGATCGGCATGGGCGAGAACAAGGAGCAAACCGGGCGGCAGACGGTCCGCACGCCCATGCAGTGGACCGGAGGGCCGAACGGCGGGTTCTCGCGCGCACCCGCACGCAAGCTCGTCGCGACGCCGCCGGCCGACGGCTACGCACCCGAGCACGTGAACGTCGAGGCGCAGCGGCACGACCCCGACTCGCTCCTCGGCGTCGTCCGGGACTTCGCCGCCGTGTATCGCAGCTCGCCCGAGATCGGATGGGGACGTTTCGAGCTGCTCGAGCACGATCAGGCCGCCGTGCTCGCGCATCGCATCACCGCCGACGTGGGCAGCTTCGTCGCCGCGCACAACTTCGCTCCGCGACCCACGATCGTGCCCCTCGATCTCGGCCCGGTCGCGCCCGGCACGCTGCTGTCCGACCTCTTCACGGTCGAGGAGTTCGAGGTCGAGGAGAGCGGGAGGATCGACGTGCATCTCGACGCGTACGGCTACCGCTGGTTCCGCGTCGTGGACCCGGGCGACCGGCGTATCACCTGAGTCGCACCCGGTCCGCGGGATCGAAGCGGCACCCGACTCAGCTGGCTTTCGCCTCGCGCTCCTCGCGCACGCGCTGGCCCACGACGGCCGAGACGCCGTCGTGCCGCATGGACACGCCGTAGAGCGCGTCGGCGATCTCCATCGTGCGCTTCTGGTGGGTGATCACGATGAGCTGGCTCGAGTCGCGGAGGTCCTCGAAGGTCGTCAGCAACCGCCCGAGGTTCGCGTCGTCGAGGGCCGCCTCCACCTCGTCGAGGATGTAGAACGGGCTCGGGCGCGCCTTGAAGATCGCGAGGAGCAGGGCGACCGCGGCCAACGACCGCTCGCCGCCCGACAGGAGCGACAGCCGCTCGATCCGCTTGCCCGCCGGCTTGACCGACACCTCGATGCCGGTGGTGAGCAGGTCGTCGGGGTCGGTCAGCGCGATGCTGCCGCTGCCACCAGGGAAGAGCACCGGGAAGACCTCGGCGAACGCGGCACGCGTATCCTCGAAGGCCGCCCGGAAGATCGACTCCATCTTCCCGTCGATCTCCTCGATGATCGTGAGGAGGTCGCGGCGCGTGTTCGACAGGTCGGTGAGCTGTTCTGTGAGGAACTGGTGCCGCTGCTCCAGGGCGGCGAACTCCTCGAGTGCCAGCGGGTTGACCCGCCCGAGCTGGGCGAGCTTGCGCTCGGCGGCGGCGAGCCGACGCTGCTGCTCCTCACGCTGGAAGGGACGAGGCTCAGCGTCGTCGGTGTCGGCCGGGACCTCGACGTCGGGGCCGTACTCGGCGATGAGCACCGACTCCGTGAGCCCGAGCTCGGATTCGGCCCGTTCGACGAGGCCGGCGACGTGGAGCTTCTTCTCGTAGATGCGCAGCTCGAGCCCGTGCACGTCCTCGGTGCCCGACTGCAGCCGTTCGCGCACGCCTGCTTCCTCGCGGCGAATCCGGTGGAGCTCCTCGTTGCGGCTGGCGCGTTGCTCTTCGGCGCCAGCGAGCGCGACTCGGGCCTCCGCCACGGATGCGTCGACCGACGCGAGCGCGGCGGGCAGCGCCTCGGCGACCCGGGTGGCTGCCTCGAGCTGGGCCCGACGCACGACCGCCCGGCGGGCGGCATCCGCAGCGGCCTGCTGTTCGGCCTCGAACTGCCGTTCCATGGCCCGAACGCGGGCATCCTCGGCGCGCACCCGCTCCTTCGCCGTCTCGAGCCGGAGTCGCGCCTCGACCTCGGCCTCACGGGATGCCTCGAGCCGGGCGACGGCGACGTCGCGGGCCGCCGTCTCGAGCGCCGGGCGGGGAACGGCCCGCGCGGCCTCGAGCGCTGCTCTCGCCTCGTCGGCCGCTCGTTCCGCCTCGACGGCGCGCTCCTTCGCGCTGGCGACCGCCTGCGCGAGTCGCTCCGATTCCGCGTCGGCCGCCTCGGCCTGCACCCTCGCCCGGTTCAACCGCTCGGTGCGCTGGGCGAGCTGCGCGTCGAACTCGCGCAACGCGGTGAGCGCCTGCTTGGCCTGCGTCTTCGACCGCTCGAGGGTGGCGCGCTGCTCACCGAGGTCATGGCGCCGGCGTTCGATCTCGGCGCGCACCTCCTGGAGTCGTGATGCCGCGGCATCCCGCTCGGCGATGAGCTCGATGCGGCTCTGCTTGCGTCCGGACCCGCCGCGGAGCACGTACCGGCCCACCAGGGTGCCGTCCTTGGTGATGACGGTCACGGGTGCGGCCATCGTCTCGAGCGCCGTAGCGGCGGCCTTGGCGGCCGAGAGGTCGTCGGCGATGAGCACGTCGTCGAGGAGACCGAGCACTCCGGGGGGTGCGGTGACCACATCGGATGCCGCGGTCAGCCCCTCGATGGCGGTTGCCCGAGCGCCGTTCGGAGCCGCGTCGGCGATCGCGAGGGCGACTCGGCCGAGCTCGCCCCGGTCGGCGTGATCGAGCGCCCGATACCCGGCGGCCCGGTCGTCGACGAGCACGGCATCGGCGAGTGATCCCAGCGCAGCCGAGATCGCAGGCTCGTATCCGGGTTCGACCTGGAGGGACTCGGCCAGCAGCCCTCGAACGCCATCGACATGCGCTGCGACGAGGGCGGCCGAGCCGTCCTTCTGGTCGAGGGCGAGCGAGAGGGCCTGCGTGCGAGCCGTCAGTGCGCCGTGCTCACGTTCGCTGGCGTGCAGCTCGTCGCGGATCCGCTCGATCTCGGCCTCCGCTTCGAACACCGCCGCCTGCGCCAGCTCGTACGCCTCGTCGAGGTCGGTCTCGTCGGCGTCACCACGCTCGGCGTCGGACTCCGCCTCGGCCAGCGCAGCGGCGGCCGCGGCACGCCGTTCTGCGGCGGCGTCGAGCGCATTGCCGTGGCGCAGCACCTCGCCGCGCACGGCGGCGAGCTTGGACGCGGCCGTATCCACGTGCCCCGCCAACCTCGACACCTCCAGGTCGTACGCCGTCACCCGGGCGCTCTGAGCCGTGATGCCCTCGTCGACCCGATCGAGCTCGGCGCGTGCGGCCGTCGTCGCGGCCATGGCGTCGTCGAGCGCGGATGCCGCCTCGTCAACGCGGGCAGCGAGGTCGACGAGGGCAGCGGCCGCCTCGTCGATCATCGACCGCGTGACACTGGGGGCCGCCTGCGCGGGCTGCGCCTCGGCGCTGAGCAGCGCGATGCGCTGTCGGACGAGCGCGTCGAGCGATCGCAGTCGATCCTGCGCCGACCCCAGCGCGTGCGTCACCCCCCTGGCCGCATCGACGTCGTCGCCGAGGGAACTCGCCTCGAGGCGCTCGACGCGTGCCTGGTGCTGCTCGAGTTCCAGCTGGAGCACCTGACGCTCGGTGTGCCGCTCCTGCTCGCTGCGGCCGTGCTCGTCGAGGGCTCGGCGTAGTCCGACGACCTCATCGGCCAGCAGGCGGGCGCGTGCGTCGCGGACCACCGCGGCGATGGTCGCGGCCTCTCGGGCGACCTCGGCCTGACGACCGAGCGGCTTCAGCTGGCGCCGGATCTCACCGGCGAGATCGGAGAGCCTCGTGAGGTTGGCCTGCATCGCGTCGAGCTTGCGGAACGTCTTCTCCTTGCGCCGACGATGCTTCAGGATGCCGGCCGCCTCCTCGATGAATCCGCGGCGGTCTTCGGGACTCGCGTGCAGCACCGCGTCGAGCTGTCCCTGCCCGACGATCACGTGCATCTCGCGGCCGAGTCCGGTGTCGCTGAGGAGCTCCTGCACGTCGAGGAGGCGGCACGTCTCGCCGTTGATCGCGTACTCGCTCGTCCCGTTGCGGAAGAGCGTGCGCGAGATCGTCACCTCGCTGTACTCGATCGGCAGAGCGCCGTCGGAGTTGTCGATCGTGAGGCTCACCTCGGCTCGGCCGAGCGGTCCGCGCGTCGCCGTGCCGGCGAAGATGACGTCCTCCATCTTGCCGCCGCGAAGCGTCTTGGCTCCCTGCTCCCCCATGACCCAGGCCAGTGCGTCGACGACGTTCGACTTGCCGGAGCCGTTCGGACCGACGATGCAGGTGACACCCGGCTCGAAGGCGAACGTCGTCGGCTGCGCGAAGGACTTGAAGCCCTTCAGCGTCAGGCTCTTGAGGTACATGATCCCCCGGGTTCGGCTCGATGGTGCGGATGCCTCGGAGAAGCGTACCCGAGTCGTCGTGCCGCGCCCGGCCGCGCGCGCCGTCCACCGCCGATCCGTCCTTGCCGCCGATATCGCGGTCGCGTTAGTCTGGGCGGCTGCGTCGACGTCGCGACGGGAGGGTTCATGAGCGTCGACATCCGTCCGATCCACCTCCCCGAGCACGTCGGCGCGACCGATGACGGTGAGCTGGCCGCCTACGCGGCGCTCATCCGGCGGCTCGACGCCGAGGCACTCGGCACCGGAGACCTGACCCGCCGGCCCCGAGAGATCCTCCAGGACCTGCGCCGGAACGCGTTCACCAGGTACACCGCGATCGGCGCGTTCGACGGGGGTCGGCTGGTCGGCGTCGTCGAGGTGCAATGGGAGCTCGACGCCGACGCCGCCACGGCGTACATCGACGTGCTGGGAGTCGAGCGCGACCGACGGCGCGAGGGCATCGGCTCGCGGTTGCTCGCCGCCGCCGAGGAGGCGGCACGAGCGGCCGGGCACCCCACCACCGTGCTCTCGGCCGACCACGCCATCGATGCCGACGATGCGGGCGGGCCGCGGCTCCGCGCCCCACAGGGCGACGCCGGCATCGCGGCCGACGCGCCGGCCGCACGATTCGCGCTCGCGCACGGCTATGCGCTCGGCCAGGTGTACCGGGTGAGCGCCATGGACGTCGCCGGGCGCGGCGACGAGTTCCGACGGCGGCTCGACGCCGCGCTCGAGCAGGCTTCCGACGACTACCGCCTGGTCGCCTGGCGAGACGCCGCTCCCGACGAGCTCCTCGACTCGCTGGCCGTCGCCCACGAGCGCATGTCGACCGACCCGCCGGCCGGGGCGATCGCGTGGGGGCGCGAGCGGTGGGATGCGTCGCGCATCCGCGACGGCGAGCGCCGCGCCCGCGATGTGGGACGGACGCACCTCAACGTCGCGGCGGTGGCGCCCGACGGCGAGGTCGCCGGCTTCACCGAACTGTCGCTCCTGCCCGACTCGCCCGCCGTCGAGCAGTGGGACACCATCGTCCTCGCGCCCCACCGGGGCCGCCGCCTCGGCATGCGCTTGAAGCTCGCCAACCTCGTCGCACTCGCCGAGGCGGATGCGTCCCGGAATCGCATCTACACGTGGAACGCCGACGAGAACGAGCACATGCTCGCGATCAACGTGGCGCTTGGGTTCCGTGCGTTCGCCCTGGAGTCGACGTGGCAGCGACCCCGACCAGTCGCGGCATCCGGAGCCGCTGGCAGCGCGGGCACCGGTGCGACGACCGATTCATGAACGCCTCGCGCACGATCGGCGTGCCGCAGCGCGCGCACGGCCGGCCGGCGCGCCCGTAGGCGTTGAGCGAGTGCGCGAAGTAGCCCGACGCGCCGTTGACGTTGACGTACTGCTCATCGAAGCTCGTGCCGCCCTCGGCCAGCGCCCGGTCGAGCACCTCCCTGACCGCTGCGAGCAGCTCTCGGGCCCGGCGGCGCGAAAGGGAGGACGCCGGTTGCTCCGCGTGCAGCCGCACGGCCCAGAGCGCTTCGTCGGCGTAGATGTTGCCGATGCCGCTGACGAGGTTCTGATCGAGGAGGACGCGCTTCACCCCCGACCTGCGCATGGCGATGGCGTCAAGGAAGCGTCGATCGGAGAATGCGGGATCCAACGGGTCGCGCCCGATGTGGGCGACCTGCACGGGGATCGACCGCGCCCACGCACCGGTGACGCCGCCCGAGAACCCCGCGATCTCACCGTCGACGGTGGGGATGAGCCGATCGACGGCGAGCGACCCGAACGTGCGCTGGTCGACGAAGTCGACGCGAAGTTCGCCGTGCGAGGGATGCTCGAGGTGCAGGCGCACCCGGGCGTGCCGGTCGTCGCCGGGGTGGTCGGGCGAGCGCAGCAGCATCTGACCGCTCATGCCGAGGTGGCCGACGATGGCACGTTCGGCGCCGATCGGCAGCCACAGGAACTTGCCACGACGCACCGCGGCTTCGATGCGGGCGCCCGTGACGAGGACCTCGAAATCGCCGGATGCCGCCTCGTGCCGGGTCAGGGCGCGGTCGTCGAGCACGTCGACGGCCGTCACCCGCGCGCCACTCACCGCGGGCGCGAGCCCGGCTCGGACGACCTCGACCTCGGGAAGCTCGGGCATGTCAGCGGGAGTTCAGCGTGGTCCACGCCTCGAGCGCGGCGGCCATCTCGGCCTGCTTCTTGCTCGAACCGTCACCCGACGCCTGCACGAGGTCGCCGACCGAGACCGTGGCGACGAAGTGCTTGTTGTGGTCGGGGCCGCTCTCGGTGACGGTGTAGATCGGCGCGGGCGCGCTGCGGCGGGCCGCGATCTCCTGGAGGCTCGTCTTCGGGTCCATGGCGGCCCCGAACCGCTCGGGGTCGCGCATGAGCGGCGTGATGAGCCGGAGCACGAACTCGGTGGCCGCCTCACCGCCCGCGTCGAGGTACACCGCGCCGATGATGGCTTCGACCGTGTCGGCGAGGATCGACGGCTTGTCGGCGCCGCCCGTCATCGTCTCGCCACGCCCGAGGCGGATGTGCGGACCGAGCCCGATCGATCGGCCGATCTCGGCGAGTGCGGCACTCGAGACGAGGCTGGCCCGTCGCTTCGCGAGCTCACCCTCGTCGAGTTCGGGGTGGTCGCGGAACAGCTTGACGGTGACGGCCTGACCGAGGATCGAGTCGCCGAGGAACTCGAGGCGCTCGTTGGTGGGGATGCCGCCGTTCTCGTACGCGAACGACCGGTGCGTGAGCGCGAGCTGCAGCAGCGAGGGGTCCACCTCGACCTGCAGGGTGCGTTGCAGGTCGAGCAGCGCGTGGCGCTGATGGGCCGGAGGTTCGGCTGCCTTGCGTGCCGTTCGCGTCACGACCGGTCGAATGCGAGGTGCGTTCCGACTAGACGTCGGCGACCTTGCGGCCCTTGTACTCGAGGAAGAGCGGCGTGCCCGCGGAGTCCTCGACGACCTTCGCGCGGTGCGGGAGGCTGTAGGTCACCTTGCCGTTCTCGACCGTCTTGACGAGCGTGGGGGCCTCGGCCTTCCACTGCGAACGGCGCGCGTGGGTGTTGGCGCGTGACTTCTTCCGCTTGGGAACAGCCATGACTCTCTCTCAATCTCTCTGCTGGGAGGCCTCGGATGCGACATCCGTGCCCTGGTCTTCGGAAGCCGTGAACTCGGCGAGCGCGGCCCACCTCGGGTCGCGCGGCTGCTCACGCGTGACGAGCTCCGGATGATCGGCCAGTCGGAGCCCGGTCACGGGGTCGAGACCCGGGCAATCCGGCCGGCACACCGGCTGGAACGGCAGTGACAACACCACCGCATCTCGGATGAGCGGTTCAAGATCCACGTGGTCGTCTTGAACCTCATACTCGAAAGCTTCCCCAGAATGATACGCGAAAAGCTCCTGGAACTCGACTTGGACCGGCAGGGCGATGTCGATGAGGCAGCGGCCGCACTCCCCCTCGGCCACCGCGTCGACGTCGGCCGTGACGAGGATGCCCTCGTGCACCGACTCGAGGCGAACGTCGAGATCGAGCTCGGAGCCGTCCTTCACGGACACGAGCCCCTCGCCCATCTGCTCGCCGACCTGGGTCACGAGGCGCTGCTCGCGCATGTCACCCGGGCGGTTGACGAGGTCGCGAACGTTCATGCGGAACGGCGATTGCTGGTTGGCCACGATCGACGATTCTACGCCCGGATCGCGGCACGATCGCCGATCGCCCTCCGTGCGCGGTCGAACAGCGAACGGGGCATGAGCACCGCGCGCGCCCGGTCGGCTCGGGCGGTGTCGCCGAGCAGCGCGGAGCGAGTCGTTGCGAGGTCGGCCACCATGGCGTCGGGGTCGGTCGACCGAGCCGGCCCACCCGGCCCGTACCGCTCCCGCTCGACGGCGTCGCGAAGCCGGACGAGGGCCTCGCGGCTGCGCGCATCTTCGAAGGCCGGTCGTGCCCGGATCCGCTCGGCGAACTCCCGGGCGGTCTCGGTGTCGCCGGCGCCCGCCCCGAGATCGATCGTCAGTGCGACGAGTTCGTCCCATGCGGCATCCGCCGGCCTGTCTCCTCGTCGGATCCGCCGGATGCGCGTGGCTCGCTGGCCGACGCGCAACACGGCGGGGGTGAGGAGCAGGAGGAGCACGACGACCGTGAGGATGCCGCCGCGAACCCACCACTGGCCCGCGGTCGCGATGGCGCCCTCGCCCTCGCCGGCGAGGCCGCGGTTCGGATCGAGGTCGGGACGCCCGGTCGCGCCGGGAGTCGACGTCGCCCCACCGGGCAGCGGTGGTGCGCCCTCCTCGCCGGCACCCGGGCGAGAGTAGTCGGGCACCGAGCCGCGCCCGGGCGTGGGCTCGAAGGGCACCCATCCCACACCCTGGAAGTACAGCTCGGGCCAGGAGTGCAGATCATGGGAGTCGACCTGCATCCGCTGCACGCCCTCGATGCGCTCCTCGGTGGGCGAGCCCTGCGTGTAGCCGATCGAGATGCGCGCGGGGATCCCCGCCAGCCGGGCCATGACGGCCATCGTGGAGGCGAAGTGCACGCAGTACCCCGCCTTCGTCTCGAGGAACTGCGCGATGACGTCGAAGCCGCCACCGTCGTAGCCCTCCTCCACGGGCGCTTCGGTCGAATAGTCGAAGTCCACGCCGCGCAGGTAGGCCTGGATGGCGACGGCTGCATCGTATGACGACCCCGCGCCCGAGGTCACGGCCTCGGCGGTCTCGGGGATGATGGGCGGCATCTCCTCGGGCAGCGCGAGGAACGGGCTCAGGTCCTCGGACAGCGGGCCATCGGCGTTGCGCAGCTGCGACGGCGTCGGCTCGACCGCGAGACGCGTGAGGTTGTACCGCTGTCCGGCCGTGCTCGTGTCGACGCTCCGAACGGTGAGGGAATCCCGGTCCCAGAACCAGGAGCCTCGGAGTCCCTCGATCCGCGCTGTCGGGTACGGCACCGGCAGCCATGTCGTGCTCACCTCGTCGACGATCACCTCGATGGGATGTTCCGATGTGGCAATCGCCTGTGAGAGCCCCCGTGGCTGCGGCATCGCGTCGACGGTGTTGTCGCCGTCGACCGCCCGGTCCGTCGCACTCCAGACCTCGCCCTCGAATCGATCGAGGGTGAGCAGGGTGAAGTACGGGCGATCGCCGTCGCGGGCGAAGTAGTGGAACGCCGCCTGCGGGTCGGGGCGCCGGAGGTCTCGGCCGAGATCGATGAAGGGGCTCACGCCGCGGCCGAACAGCGTGCTCTGCGACGGAGAGCCGAGCAGGAGGCTGGTCGAGATGCTCGGGGTCGAGGCGGCCAGGATCGAGGCGGCGAGCAGCCCGACTCCGGCCAGACCGAGCGACGCACCCAGCGTTGAGACGATCGGCACGCGCTTGGGCGCGATGACCGTGGCGACACCGCCGCCCTCGTCGCCGGCGGCCAGGCGCGCACGGCGCCGCACGCGGACGTCGACTCGGAGCAGCAGCAGGTACGCCGCTGCCGTCAGCACGAGTGTCGGCAGCTCGGCGCCCGCTTCGATGATGAACCCCGGGATGAGGATGGGCACGAGCGCAGGGGCAGCGGCGAGCGCGGGCATCCGCACCGTCTGCACGAGGATGTCGGTGACGACGGCGAGCCCGCCGACCCCGAGCGCGAGGGCGAATGAGAGCGGCGGAACCGGGATCGCCGGCACGGACTGCTGCTGGATGGTGTTCTGCGCCCCCGTGATGAGGTCGCCGAACAACTCGAACGTGGCCTGGGTGGGGATCGCGAGGGCGATGCTCGTCGCTCCCCCGAAGAACAGCGTCAGCAGCAGGAGGAGCACACCCAGCCCGAGCACCGGGACCAGCGAAGGCGGGGTTCGGATCGCGCGAAGGCCGGTCCCCGAGAACAGTACGCCCGCGGCGATGAAGGCGCAGAGCCACCACCAGCCGCTGCCCGAGATGAGCGGCCCGAGCGCCATCGTCGCGATCACGAGCAGGAGGAACGAGGCAGCGGTGAGCGCCGCCCGCTGCGCCCGGGTGAGCGCCATGGCGTCAGGGTTCATCGCCGCTCACCTCCTCGACGACCTCGATCGGATGTCGCGGCGCGACCGCGGCGTACGAGGTTCCGGTCACCGCCCACGCAGCCGGGATGTCGGCGGGGCGGCGAACGCGCACGACACGCCAGTCGGCATCCTCGAGCCGGTCGAGCACGGGCCGAGAGACGCTGTCGGTCGCGAACACGATCGCGGGTTCGAACGAGGGCCGGAGCGCGACGAGGTTGGTCGCATCGTGCTCGTCGGGATCCACGAGCACTGCGAAACCCGGCCCCCGCGCCTCACGGGCACGGGCGCGGGACTCGGCGACGCCTGCGGCGTCGTCGATTGCCCGCCGGCCCGACTGTCCCGGCGTCTCCAGGCGGGCCAGGTCCTCGAGGAGGATCCGGTCACCGCCCGGCATCCGATAGGCGCCCCCGTAGGCTCCTCCGGGGATGAGGCTCCGCTCGGGATCGGCCACCTGGGTGCAGCGCACGAGGAACCCGTGCTCGAGCAGGTGCGCACCGACGGATGCCGCGAGCTCGACACCGAGCTCGAACGCCGCATTCGCCGCGGTGTCGCCCTCCCATCTCGGTGCGGCCGAACGCGTTCGCGCCGACATCGTGGTGTCGAGCAGGATGCGTGCCTCGGGGTCGCCACGCTGTTCCTCCTCGCGGACCATGAGCTCACCTCGGCGGGCGGTCGCGGCCCAGTTCACCCGGCGAAGCGGGTCTCCGTAGCGGTACTCGCGGGCGATCAGCTCGTCGGAGTTCGGATGCGTGCGCCGCTGCAGGCCGTGCACGACGCCGTCGATCGTCGCGGCCGTGCCGAGCGATGCGTCGAGCGGCGTGACCCGCGGCGTCACGAGGATCTCGTGCGGCGATCCGACGTCGCGGTCGATCCTGGCCAGGCCGAAGGGGTCGAACATGACCACGCGGAGCGGGCCCACCGGGTAGACGCCGCGTCGCGGCATCCGGATCCGGTACTCGAGTCGCACCATGTCGTCGCCGGAGGGCAGCACGCCCTCGTACGGACCCATCGCGGGGAGGATCGCCTCGGGCGGCCCGGTGAGTCCCTCGGGGACGTTGTCGCGCCAGTGCGCGCCGTCGAAGGTGCGACGCCCGCGATTCTTCACGATGAGCGAGACGCGGGTCCACGACCCGGCCGCGACGACGTGCGGCGCGAAGGAGCGCGTCACGGCGAGCCGCGGCGTCCGCAGCCACACGAACACGGCGGCGGCGAGGGGCATCGCGATACCGACGAAGGCGAGGAGCAGGATGTCGCGCAGGTCGAACCACAGCGACACGGCGAGGAGGGCCACGCCCACGACCATGAGCGTCACGCCGCGCCGCGTCAGCCTCGGCCAGGCCGAGACGCGAACGCTGCGCGGGCGGGGCATGTCAGTTCCTTCGTGCGCTGCCGACCGGTACCGGCGTCTCCCCCACGATGCGACGCACGATGGCGTCGATGAGCGGCCCGCTGTCGCGGTCGTGTGCCCCGAGCGCCCGGCTCGTCGGCACGAGCCGATGCGCGAGCACCGGGCCGGCGAGGGCGTCGACGTCGTCGGGAAGCACGAAATCGCGGCCGTGCATCGCCGCATGGGCCTTCGCGGCCCGGATGAGCTGCAGGGTGGCGCGGGGGCTGGCGCCGAGACGCAGCTGCCGATCGTCGCGAGTGGCGCGCGCGAGCTCGACCGCGTACTCCTTCACGGGCTGCGAGGTGAACGCGTGCGAGACGGCGGTGATCATGTCGCGAAGCACGTCGAGGGTCACGACCGGCTCGAGGCGATCGAGCGGGCTCGAGGTCTCGCGGGTCGAGAGCATGGCGATCTCGTCGGCGGGCGAGGGATACCCCATCGAGATGCGCGCCATGAAGCGGTCGCGCTGCGCCTCGGGCAGCGGGTACGTGCCCTCCATCTCGACGGGGTTCTGGGTGGCGACGACCGTGAACGGCTGCTCGAGCACGTAGGTCGTGCCGTCGGCGGTCACCTGGCGCTCCTCCATGCACTCGAGGAGCGCGGACTGCGTCTTCGGACTCGCGCGGTTGATCTCATCGCCGATGACGATGTTCGCGAACACCGGTCCTCGCTTGAACTCGAAGCGGCGGCTCGCCTGGTCGAACACCGAGACGCCCGTGACGTCGCTCGGAAGGAGGTCGGGAGTGAACTGGATACGGCTCACCGTGCTGCCGACCGACCGTGCGAGCGCCTTCGCGAGCATGGTCTTGCCGACGCCCGGCACGTCCTCGATGAGCAGGTGCCCCTCAGCGAGCAGCACCGTGAGTGCGCCCGTGATCGCCTCGCGCTTGCCCGCGATGACCGTCTCGACGTTCTGGACGATGGCCGCCGCACGGGAGCCGACCTCGTCGATGCTCATCCGCAGTCCGACATCGCCGGCGTCGGCGGTGCCGCCCATGGTGACGGCTGCCTCGCTCATGGGGTCATCGCCGACTGCAGGTAGTCCGCCACGACGAGCGGAACGTAGGGTGCGACATCACCGCCGAGCGCGGCCACCTGCCGGACGAGGGAGCTCGACACGTGGGCATTGGCGGGGTCGGGAAGCAGGAACACCGTCTCGACCCCGGCCAGATGGCGGTTCACGATGGCCATGGGCGTCTCGTACGCGACATCCACCTGTGAACGGATGCCCTTCACGAGCACGGATGCCCCGACGTCGGTGCAGTAGTCGACGAGGAGCCCCATGCTCCACGAGGCGACGACGATGCGCCCCTCGATGCCGGCGTCGGCGATGGAGCGCTCGATGAGCGAGACCCGCTGTGCGATCGGCAGGAGCGCGGACTTGTCGGGATTGTGCACGACGACGACGTGCAGCTCGTCGTAGAGCCCCGCTGCCCGCCCGATGACGTCGAGATGGCCGAGCGTGACGGGGTCGAACGATCCTGGGACGACGGCGATCCGGTGCATACGCTCCAGCGTAGTGCGGCGCAAACCACCGCAACACCGGGTGGTGAACTGCTCAGGCCTTGTTCAGGTACCCGCTCGCCTCGGCGTCGAGGCGCCGCACCTCTTCTGCGAGGGCGCCGTGCCGCTCGAGGCCCTCGTCGCCGGCGAGCACCTCTGCGGCGAGTTCTCTCGCATCGGCGATCAGGTCGCCGTCGCGGGCGACCCTGAGCAGCTTCAGCGACGAACGGCCACCCGACTGCGACGCGCCCAGCACGTCGCCCTCCTGCCGCAGCTCGAGGTCGACCCGTGCGAGCTCGAATCCGTCGAGCGTCGCGGCGACCGCCTCGACGCGCTGACGGGCGAGCGAGCCCGACTCGGATGACGTCACGAGCAGGCACAGGCCAGGAACCGCGCCCCGTCCGACCCTGCCGCGCAGCTGGTGCAGCTGCGACACGCCGAAGCGGTCGGCGTCGACGACGACCATGGCGCTCGCGTTGGGCACGTCGACGCCCACCTCGATGACCGTCGTGGCGACGAGCACGTCGATCTCGCCTGCCGCGAAGGCGCGCATCGTGGTGTCTTTCTCCTCGGCGCTCTGACGGCCGTGCAGCTGCGCGATCCGCTTGTCGGCGAACCGGGGGTGCGCCTCGAGTTCGGCGAGCACGGAGGCGACGGATGCCCCGGGCTTGGCGTCGTCGGTGCTGTCGGCCTCGCTCGCCTCGAGCTGCTCGCCGTCGTCTTCGGCCACGCGTGGCTCGATCGCCGGGCAGACGACGAAGCCCTGCCGGCCCTGCTCGACCTCCTCGGCCAGACGCTCCCAGACCCTGGGGCGCCACCCGGGGCGGTCGGCGAGCGGCACGACGAACGACTCGATGCCGGCACGGCCGACGGGAAGCTCGCGGATCGTCGAGACGTCGAGGTCGCCGAAGACCGTCATGGCGACGGTGCGCGGGATCGGCGTGGCCGTGAGCACGAGCACGTGCGGCGGATGCTGGCCCTTCAGTCGCAGCGCCTCGCGCTGCTCGACGCCGAAGCGGTGCTGCTCGTCGACGACCACGAGGCCCAAATCGGCGAACGACACGGTTTCGCCGATGAGGGCGTGCGTGCCGACGACGATGCGCGACTGCCCGGCCGCCGCACGGAGCAGGGCCTTCTTGCGTTCCGCGGCGGGGAGCTGCCCGGTGAGCAGGGTGGGCACGAGCGCTGCGGACAGGTCGGGGCCGAGCATGCGTGCGATCGAGCGCAGGTGCTGCGCGGCGAGCACCTCGGTGGGCGCCAGCAGCGCGGACTGGCCGCCCGAGTCGGCGACGGCGAGCATCGCCCGGAGGGCGACGACCGTCTTGCCCGACCCGACCTCGCCCTGCACGAGGCGGTTCATCGGCACGGGCTGCGCGAGGTCGTCGGCGATCTCGGCACCGACCTCCTGCTGGTCGCCGGTGAGCTCGAACGGCAGCGATGCATCGAACCGGTCGAGCAGACCCCCCGAAGACGGATGCCGCGCGCTCGTCGTGTGGGCGCGCAGCTCGGCGCGCCGCTGGAGCAGCGCCGTCTGGAGTACGAATGCCTCGGTGAACCGGAGGGTGCGACGGCCGGCCTTCCAGTCGGCCGCCGCCTCGGGGCGGTGGATCGCCTCGAGCGCCTCGAGGTGGCCGAGCAACGACCGCCGTTCGCGCACCACCTCAGGCAGGGGGTCGTCGACGGGGCCGAGCCCGTCGAGGAGCAGGGCGATGGAGTTGGCGAGCTGCCAGCTCGCGAGCGAGCCGGTGGCGGGATAGATGGGGATGGGCGACTCGGCCCACCGCTTCGCCGCCGCGGAGTCGGCGTCGAGCGGCGTGGCGTCGTCGAACAGCTGGTAGTCGGGGTGGGCGAGCTGGCGGTTCCCCTTGTAGTCGCCGACCTTGCCCGCGAAGATGCCGCGGCGCCCGGGCCGCAGGTCGTTCTCGCGCCACTTCTGGTTGAAGAAGGTGAGGGTGAGGATGCCGGTGCCGTCGGAGATCTTGGCCTCGAGGATCGAGCCGCGCCGCTGGCGCATGTCGCGAACGCGCACCTCGAGCACCTCGGCGACGATGGTCACGTTCTCGTCGAGCGGAAGACTGGCGAGGGCGGTGAGCTCGCCGCGCATCGCGTAGCGCCTCGGATAGTGGCCGAGCAGCTGGCCCACGGTGCGATAGCCGAACGCGCGCTCGATCGCCTGCGCCGTGCGCCCTCCGAGCGGCCCCGAGAGGCGCGTGTCGAGCGTGAACCGGCCGGCGCCCGGGGCATCCGCTGCCGTCATGGTTCGATCGTAGGCTCCGCCCCCGTCAGCGCCGCGAGCTCCTCCTGCACGTACGGGTCGTCGGGTCGGGCGCGGGCGAGTTCGCGTTGAAGCTCGAGCGCTTCGTCGGTGCGGCCGAGGGTGCGCAGGCATCTCGCCACGGACCAGCGGGCGACGTGCTGCTGCTCGGTCGTGCCGTAGCGGTCGGCCGAGTCGACGGCGAGCTGGAACTCGGCCAGCGCCGCGTCGGGTCGACCGCCGTCGTGCAGCGCCCACCCGAGGTTGTTGTGCAGTGCCACTCCCCAGCGCAGGACTCGCGGGTCACGAGAGCCCGCCAGCACCTCGAAGCCCTCGGCGGCCCACTCCTCCTCGTGCCCGAGATCGTTCAGGGCCAGCATGTGCAGCGCGTCGAGCACGAGGAACGGCGAGCCGGCCAGCGCGCCCTCTCGCACGCCGCGCGTGAGCTCGGGCAGCGCCTCGAGCCGGCGATCGGGGTCTGCGGCGAGGATGCGACCGCGCTCGATCGCGATGCGCGCCCGGACCTCGGCGGCCTCTCGCTCGGGGTCGTCGGACGAGATCGCCTCGGCGGCGGAGTCGAGCACCTCGAACGCCTCCTCCCACCGGTGCTGGATGCCGAGCGCGCGCGCGAGCTGGGTCGCCATCACGGCCCGGACGTGAGCGGTGTGCTCATCGTCGTCGGCTACCTCGCGGAATCGCTCCTCGCTCGCCGCGGGGTCGCTGAAGTCCCACAGCAGGTCGATCATCTGCTGTTCATCCCCCCGGTGTCGGGACGGTTCGGCGGGCGCTTGGTCGTTCGAGTCATCCACCCCTCCATCATGGCAGCGCTGGGCAGCAGGGACGCGCCCGACTGGCACCGATATGCTGCGGGGAGCATGACCCGTATCATCGCCGGCTCCGCCGGCTCCCTCACCCTCGCGGTGCCGCGGTCCGGCACGCGTCCGACGAGCGACCGGGTTCGCGAGGCGATCTTCTCGGCGCTGGAGTCCCGCGACGCGATCGACGGCGCCACGGTGCTCGACCTGTACGCCGGGTCCGGCGCACTCGGGCTCGAGGCGGCGAGCCGGGGCGCCGCCGAGGTCGTCCTCGTCGAGAAGGCGAAGTCCGCCGCCGACGTGTGCCGCCGCAACGCCGACGCCGTGGCGAACGCCGCGCGTGCGGCGGGCGACGGCGTGCGGATCCGGGTCGCGTCCCGGTCGGTGGCGTCGTACCTCGACGAGGCGGCGGCCGGGTTCGATCTCGTGTTCGTCGACCCGCCGTACGAACTGGCCGAGCGGTCCCTCGCGCGCGACCTCGAGCTGCTCGCGCCCCTGCTCAGCACCGACGCGGTGGTCGTCGTCGAACGCAGCTCGCGATCCCCGGAACCGACCTGGCCCGACGGCATCGCTCGCGACCGTCGCCGCGACTACGGCGAGACGACGCTCTGGTGGGCGTCTGCCGCTCAGCCCGACCGGCCGTCCCAGCCGGAGTAGGCGTCCCATCCGTCGGCGCCGGCGATGACGCCGTCGACGAGCACGGCGCCGGGTTCGTCGACCACCCGCCCGACGACCTCGAACGGCATCGGGACCTCGGCGCCGGCCGGGAACGTGGCGAGCAGGCCGTGGTCCTCGGCGCCGGCCAATGCCAGCCTCGGATCATCGCCGAGCGCCGAGGCGGCGAAGTCGATGCCGACGCCGCTGGCCTCCGCGATGCGTCGCGCGTCACGGGCGAGGCCGTCGGAGACGTCGAGCATCGCCGTGGCGCCCGCGAGCGCCGCGGCAATGCCCGCTCCCACGGGCGGCTCGGGTGCCAGCTGCGCCCGCACGAGCTCGGGATGCCGGGCCCGCACCTGCTGGGCGCGCGCGGGGTCGGGCTCGCCGGCGGCATCGGTGCCCCCGTCGAACAGCAGGGCGAGCCCGCGTGCCGCATCACCGCGTGCACCGGCGTGCGCGACGACGTCGCCGATGCGCGCACCCGACCTGAGGACCGGGGCCCGACCCTCGAGGTCGCCGAAGGCCGTGACCGCGATCGTGAACACGCTCGAGGCCGACAGGTCGCCCCCCACGACCCCCGCGCCGGGAGCGAGTGCGGCCAGTCCCTCCCGGAGGCCGTCGGCGACGCCCTCGAGCACCGACACGGGGCTCGTCGGCGGTGCGGCGATCGACACGACCAGGGCCGTCGGGCGAGCGCCCATGGCGGCGACATCCGTCAGGTTCGTGGCGGCCGCCTTCCAGCCGAGCTCGTAGGGGGTCGACCACGCCAGCCGGAAGTCGGGGCCGTGCACGAGCAGGTCGCAGGTCACGACGAATCTCCCGTCGGCAGCGGCGACCACCGCCGCATCGTCGCCGGGGCCGAGCAGCGCTGCGTCGCCCGAACGGAGCCGTGGAAGGATGCGGGCGAGCACTGCGCTCTCGCCGAGGTCCGCGATGCTGGCGGTGCTCGGCGGCTCGGCGCGTTCCATGGCACTCACGGTAGCCTGATCGGGATGTCCCACCCAGCCGCCCCCCGGCCGCGTCGTGCCCTTCGACGGGTCGCCTTCGCCCTCTCCCTTTCCGTGGCAGCCTCGGCCCTCCTCGCCGGCTGCAGCCAGCCCGTGACCTTCGATCCGGCTCCGGCGGCCAGCGATCCCGATTGCGCCGCGGTCGTCGTGCGACTGCCCGACTCCGTGGCGGGGCTCCCCGAGCGCGAGACGAACGCGCAGGGCACCGGGGCGTGGGGGCAACCGGCATCCGTGCTGCTTCGCTGCGGCGTCGAGCCGCCCGGCCCGACGACCGAGCGATGCGTGAGCGTCGATGGCATCGACTGGATCATCGACGAGTCGGATGCCCCGACCTATCTGTTCACGACGTACGGCCGCACGCCCGCGGTCGAGGTGGTCGTCGACAACGACGTCGTGTCGGGAACAACCGCGATCACCGATCTCTCGCGCGCGGTGGCGGCCATACCGGCCGAGGGTGGATGCGTCGCCGTCGACGACGCACCGGCCATCGGTTGACCGCTCGAGGCGCCGCTACCGAGCGCCTCTCGCGTACCCCACCTCGATGAGCTCGGTGATGAGCTCGGGGTACTCGAGCCCCGAGTTGAGCCAGCACGTGGGGAACATCGAGATGGGCGTGAAGCCCGGCATGGTGTTGACCTCATTGACGACGAAGCCCTCGTCGGTGAAGAAGACGTCGACCCGCGCGAGTCCCTCGCCGCCGATCGCCTCGAACGCTCGCCGAGCGATGCGCTGCAGCTCGAAGAGCTCGCCGTCGCCGAGATCGGCCGGGCACACCAGGTCGACGCCCGGCGCATCCAAGTACTTCGCCTCGAAGTCGTAGAAGTCGCGCCCCGTGACGACCACCTCGCCCGCGACCGACACGCGCACGTCACCGGCGGCGCGGCCCTCGAGCACCGCCACCTCGATCTCGCGGCCGGCGATCGCAGATTCGACCAGGACCGTGCGATCCTCCGCGAACGCGATGTCGAGGGCCGCATCGAGCTCGGACCAGTCGGAGACCTTCGTCACCCCGACCGAGGAGCCCGCTCGAGCGGGCTTCACGAACACCGGGAGACCGAGCGAGCGCGTGCGCCGCTCCCACAGCTCGGGGTCGGCGGCGACCTGCGCCTCGGTGAGCGTGACCCAGGGCGCCACCTCGATGCCGGCTCCCTCGAGCGCGGTCTTCGTCGCGTGCTTGTCCATGCCCACGGCCGACGCGAGCACGCCGTTGCCGACGTACGGCAGTCCGAGGAGTTCGAGCAGCCCCTGCACGGTGCCGTCCTCGCCGAACCGGCCGTGGAGGATGGGGAAGACGACGTCGACGGTTCCGAGCGAACGCGTGCCCGCGGCGGTTCCACTGAGCTCCGTCGACGTGTCCGTCACCGTCAGCTCACGAGTGATCGCGTCGGAAGGCCAGCGCACGCGGGTGCCGTTGTCGATCACCTCGGGGAGGCGCTCGGGGTCGAGGGTGAACCGCTCGGGGTCGTCGGCTTCGAGCACGAAGGCGCCCTCGCGGGTGATCCCGACCGGGATCACGTCGTAGCGGTCACGGTCGATCGCCCGCAGTACTCCTCCCGCCGTCGCGCAGCTGATCGAGTGCTCGCTGGATCGCCCGCCGAACAGCAGAACCACCCTCAGCTTTTCCATTCTTGGTCCTTTCGCCCTTCGGCTCGTCGTCGGTGGTGAGATGGGGCGCGATGTCCTTCGGCGCGAGCGTACCGGCCAGCACCTGCCTGACCTGCTCGACGATCGGCATCTCGACCCCCTTTGCCCGGGCGAGCTCGAGGATCGGGCCCACCGACGCGAGCCCCTCGGTCGTCTGCTGCATCTGATTGACGACATCCGCCAGGCGGTATCCCTGGCCGAGCAGCCGCCCCGCCGTGTTGTTGCGCGACAGCGGGGACTGGCTCGTCGCGATGAGGTCGCCGAGACCTGCCAGGCCCGACAGCGTCTCGGGGTGTGCCCCGTAGGCCACGGCGAAGTCGGTCATCTCGACGAGGCCGCGGGTGATGATCGACGCCTTCGTGTTCTCGCCGTAGCCGGCACCATCGACGATGCCGATCGCGACGGCGATGAGGTTCTTCAGGACGCCGCCGAACTCGGTGCCGATCACATCGGTGTTCACGAACGAGTGGAAGTAGCGGTTGCGCGCGAGCAGGGCCACGGCCTGGGCGGTGTCGAAGCTCGACGATGAGACGACCGCCGCCGTCGGCTGCTCCTTCGCGATCTCGAGCGCGAGGTTGGGCCCCGAGATGACCGCGATCTGCGACGGATCGATGGGCAGCACCTCGGCGACGACCTCGCTCATGCGCCGGCCCGTGGACTTCTCGACGCCCTTCATCAGCGACACGACCTTGGCCTCGGCGTTGATGTGCGGCGCCGCGACCTTCAGGTTGTCGCGGAGCGTCTGGCTGGGCACCGACACGTACACCTGCTCGGCACCGGCGAGCGCGAGGTCGAGACGGCTCGTCGCGCGCAGGCCGATGGGAAGGTTCACGCCCGGCAGGTAGTCGCTGTTGCGCTTGGCCTCCTGGATCTCGCGGGCGAGCTCGGGTCGCCGCGCCCAGATCATGACGTCGGCGCCGCCGTCGGCGAGGATCTTCGCGAACGTCGTGCCCCAACTGCCCGCCCCGAGCACGGCGACACGCGCTCCGTGGGGCCTCCTAGCCTTCAAGGCGACCCGTCTCCTTCTGCCCGTGCGCGGTGGGATCCCACCGCTCGGCCGGGGCGGGCTCATCGCGGAGCTCGGCGAGCAGTGCTGCGATGGCGTCCATGAGGTCGCCGGTCGCCTTGAGCAGCATCGACTGGTCGAGCGGCTTGCCGCGGTAGGCACTCAGGTCGAGCGGCTCGCCGATGATGACGTCGATCGTCTTGCGAGGGAAGAGGCTGATCTTCTTGCCGTACCGCGGCAGGAGCGCCTGCGTGCCCCAGTGGGCGGCGGGGACGATCGGGATGTCGCGCTCCAGCGCGATTCGCACCGCACCCGTCTTGCCGCGCATGGGCCAGAGCTCGGGGTCGCGGGTGAGCGAGCCCTCGGGGTACACAATCACCATGCGACCCTTCTCGACGAGCTCCTCGGCGGCCTTGAGTGCCGCATGGCCCTGGCTGCCGGCGCGCTCGACGGGGATCTGCCCCGACCTGTGCAGGAACCATGCGAGCACGGGGTTCTTGAACAGGGAGGCCTTGGCCAGGAAGCGCGGTGCGCGCCCGAGCTTCCAGCTCGCGGCGCCCATGACGACCGGGTCGATCTCGCTGTGGTGGTTCGGCGCGAGGATGAAGGCGCCGGTCTGCGGCATCCGCTCGGGGTGGTGGAACCGGAACCGCACCACGAGGTTGAAGATCGGCAGGATCAGGACCGCGAGGAGCCAGAAGAACGAGGGTCGGCGGGTCTCCGAACGCGGCTTTCCTGCAGGTTCGGAGGAAGGTTCGTGACGGGGCACTCGCCCATTATCCTTCGAGTTGGAAGTCCGCCCCGAGGAGCTCGAGCTTCGTGATGAAGTTCTCGTATCCGCGCGCGATGATGCCCACGTTCGAGACGGTCGACCGGCCGTCGGCGGTGAGCGCCGCGATGAGGTGGCTGAAGCCTCCGCGCAGGTCGGGGACCTCGATGTCGGCGCCGATGAGCTTCGAGGGCCCCGAGATGACGGCGGAGTGCTGGAAGTTGCGCTGACCGAAGCGGCAGGCGCCGGCCCCGAGGCACTCCTTGTGCACGTCGATCGACGCACCCATCTCGACGAGCGCGTCGACGAACCCGAATCGCTGCTCGTACACCGTCTCGTGCACGATCGAGACGCCGTGCGCCTTCGTGAGTGCGACGACGAGCGGCTGCTGCCAGTCGGTCATGAATCCCGGGTGCACATCGGTCTCGATGATCACGGGCTTGAGCTCGCCCCCGGGGTGGTAGAACCGGATGCCCTCCTCCTCGATCTCGAACGCGCCGCCGACCTTGCGGAACACGTTGAGGAACGTCAGCATCTCGGCCTGGCGCGCACCGCCGACGAAGACGTCGCCCTCGGTGGCGAGCGCCGCGGCGGCCCAGCTCGCCGCCTCGTTGCGGTCGAAGAGCGCGCGGTGGGTGTAGCCGTCGAGCTTCGCGACACCCTCGATGCGGATGACGCGGTCGGTATCGACCGTGATGATCGCGCCCATCTTCTGCAGGATGTTGATGAGGTCCATGATCTCGGGCTCGATCGCCGCGCCCGAGAGCTCGGTGATGCCGTCGGCCAGCACCGCGGTGAGCAGCACCTGCTCGGTGGCGCCGACACTCGGGTACGGCAGCGAGACCTTGGCGCCGTGCAGCCCGTTCGGGGCCGACATGCGGATGCCGCTCGGAAGCTTCTCGATGATCGCCCCGAAGTTGCGCAGCACCTCGAGGTGGTAGTCGATGGGACGGTCGCCGATGCGGCATCCGCCGAGGTCGGGGATGAAGGCCTCGCCGAGGCGGTGCAGGAGCGGCCCGCAGAACAGGATGGGGATCCGGCTCGAGCCCGCGTGCGCGTCGATGTCGGCCATGTGCGCCGATTCCACCGCGGACGGGTCGAGGATGAGCTCGCCCTCGTCGACGCCGTGCGTGACACTCACGCCGTGCACCTCGAGCAGGCCACGCACGATGCGGACGTCGCTGATGTTCGGCACGTTCTTGAGCACGCTCGGTGTGTCACCGAGGATCGCGGCGACCATCGCCTTGGTGACGAGGTTCTTCGCGCCTTTCAGCTCGATGCGTCCGCGCAGCGGCTTGCCGCCGTTGATGGTGATCTGGTCGACGTTGAGTCCGACGGCCGTCGCGTGGTTCTTGGCATCCTGCCCGAGTGTGTTCACAGAGCTCCTGTTGTTCCTGCCGGCTCCGGGATGGGGAGCGTTTTCGGCCGCCAAGCCTCGCGTTGTGACTCGAACTCGGCGATGGACTCCTCATCCCGCAGGGTGAGCCCGATGTCGTCGAGCCCTTCGAGAAGCCTCCACCGAGTGTAGTCGTCGATGTCGAACGGCACCGTGAGCGCGCCCGCGCTCACCGTACGCTCAACCAGATCGACGGTGACGGGTATTCCCGGGTCGGTCTCGACGATCTCCCACAGCCGCTCCACGTCCTCGTATGCGACCTGCGCCGCGAGGAGCCCCTGCTTGCCGGAGTTGCCCCGGAAGATGTCGCCGAAGCGGGAGCTGATGACGACGTCGAACCCGTAGTCGCGCAGGGCCCACACCGCGTGCTCGCGGCTCGACCCGGTGCCGAAGTCGGGACCGGCGATGAGGATCTTCGCGCCGGCGTACTCGTCGCGGTTGAGGACGAACTCGGGGTCCTTGCGCCACTCGTGGAAGAGCGCGTCGTCGAAGCCGGTCTTGGTGACCCGCTTCAGGAACACCGCGGGAATGATCTGGTCGGTGTCGACGTTCGAGCGGCGCAGCGGAACGGCGACGCCGGTGACGGAGCTGAACTTCTCCATGTCAGCGAACCCCCTCGGTGGTCGAGTCGGCCGGAACGGCCGTATCGAGACCATGCTCCAGGTCGGAGGGACTCGACAGCGTGCCGCGCACCGCGGTCGCCGCAGCGACGAGCGGCGAGACGAGGTGCGTGCGACCCCCCTTGCCCTGCCGGCCCTCGAAGTTGCGGTTCGAGGTCGACGCGCAGCGCTCACCCGGCGCCAGTTGGTCGGGGTTCATGCCGAGGCACATCGAGCAGCCCGCGAAGCGCCACTCGGCGCCGAACTCCTCGAAGACCTTGTCGAGGCCCTCGGCCTCGGCCTCGAGACGCACGCGCGCCGAGCCGGGCACGACCATGACGCGCACGCCGTCGGCCTTCCTCCGGCCCTTGATGATCGAGGCGAAGGCCCGCAGGTCTTCGATGCGGCTGTTCGTGCAGGAGCCCATGAAGACGGCGTCGACCGGGATCTCCTTCAGCCTCGTGCCCGGCTCGAGCGCCATGTACTCGAGTGCGCGCTCGGCGGCCGCGCGCTCGTGCTGATCGGCGATCGACGCGGGATCGGGCACGGAGTCGGACAGCGAGACGCCCTGCCCCGGGTTGGTGCCCCAGGTGACGAACGGTTCGAGCGTGTCGGCGTCGATGTCGACCTCTGCGTCGAAGACCGCGCCGTCGTCGGTGGCGAGTGTGCGCCAGTATTCGAGCGCGGCATCCCAGTCGGCGCCCTTCGGCGCATGCGGGCGGCCCTGCAGGTAGGCGAACGTCGTCTCGTCGGGCGCGACCATGCCGGCGCGGGCACCCGCCTCGATCGACATGTTGCAGATGGTCATGCGGCCGTCCATCGACAGCGAGCGGATGGCGCTGCCGCGGTACTCGAGCACGTAGCCCTGGCCGCCGCCGGTGCCGATCTTCGCGATGACCGCGAGGATGATGTCCTTCGCGGTGACGCCGGGACGCAGGGTGCCCTCGACGTTGATCGCCATGGTCTTGAACGGCTTCAGCGGCAGGGTCTGCGTCGCGAGCACGTGCTCGACCTCGCTCGTGCCGATGCCGAACGCCATGGCGCCGAACGCGCCGTGCGTGGACGTGTGCGAATCGCCGCAGACCACGGTGATGCCGGGCTGGGTGAGTCCGAGCTGCGGACCGACGACGTGCACGATGCCCTGTTCGACGTCGCCGAGCGAGTGCAGTCGGATGCCGAATTCGGCCGCGTTGCGGCGGAGGGTCTCGATCTGCGTGCGACTCGTGGGGTCGGCGATCGGACGGTCGATCGCGAGCGTGGGCGTGTTGTGGTCCTCGGTCGCGATCGTGAGATCGGGGCGGCGAACGGGTCGACCCGCCATTCGGAGACCGTCGAAGGCCTGCGGGCTCGTGACCTCGTGCACGAGGTGCAGGTCGATGTAGATCAGGTCGGGCGTGCCGTTCTCGCCCTTCTTCACGAGGTGCGCTTCCCAGACCTTCTCGGCCAGGGTGCGGGGCCGCGCGTGCGACGTCGGACCGTCGGGCGTACTGCTGTTCGCGGATGCTGCGTTCATGTCTTCGCTTCCTTGGAATTCGTGGTCGACCGACGACGGACTCCGCGACGGGATCGGCCTAGAACGAGGCCCCGTCGCGGCAGCGAAGAAGGAGGAGTCGCGGCGCACGCACCCATCCAGATTACACGGTGTCGAGCGGCACTCGATCCACGAGCAGGGCGAACTCGCCGAGCAGCAGGGTGGCTCCACCGGGCACCGACGTGCGAAGACCGGGCTCGAGCCGGCTCGATCGGCCGTCGGATGCCTCGACGGTGATGCCGTTCGTGGAGTGCAGGTCGGTCACCACGAGTTCGTCGGCGACGACCTCGACGAGCGCGTGCGTCTTCGACACGGATCGCGCCGGATCGGTCAGCGCGACCGGGGCGGCTCCGACCGGTGCCGCGTCGGTGGCGGGGTGCCGGCCGAGCACGATCGGGCGCAGCACGAGCACCTCCACGCCGCCGTCGCCACGCAGACGCCACGCCCCCGGCACGGGCTGCGTCGTCGGTGCCTCGATGCGGGTCTCACCGGTGGGCGGCGCGTCCGACGCCGCCGACCCGGGCGGCGTGCTCGGCGCGGGCGCCGGAACGGCCCCGGGCGGCGGCGGGAAGGACGGCAGCACGCGGGGCGGCGCATCCCGAGCCGTGCGATCGGGCGCCTCTGACGGCGCCTCGGGGATCAGTCCCGGCGGCGGGACGATGAAGTCGGGCTCGGCCACCCGACCACTCTAGCGACGGCTCCGGACGCGGTAGCGGCTGACGAAGCGGCGCACCCGACCCGCGGCAGCGGCCACGGCGGCGGTCGCGGCATCCGCGGTCTTCCAGCGATCCTCCACCACCTCGGCTGACACGTCGGCGCCGCCGAACACGTCGCGGTCGATGGTCGCGGCCAACGTGGTGAGCCGAACGGGCTGCACCGGCGTCGCCGACGATTCCGTCGACGTCGAGGACGCCGGCGTGGCCACTCCCGTCACGACGAGGCCCTGCTCGAACTGCTGCTGCTCGAGGGCTCGTGCCGCCTGCCGTCGGGTGCCGCGAGCCGGGGGTTCGAACCCGAGCTCGGCATACCGGTCGACGAGCTCATCCCATGCCCCTGCGGCCCGTCGATCGCCGGCGCCCGTGCCGCGCCGCCGTCGACGTCGCCGGCGCTTGACGAGCGCCACGAACGCCATGGGCAGGAACACGATGGCCGCGGGGATCCCGAGCGACGCGAGCGCGACCCACACCCAGGCCGGAATCTGGAACGGGCGGTCGCGGTCGTCGTCGTCGGTGTCGTCGATCTCGACGGTCGTGAGCAGTTCGTCCTCGACGTGCTCGGCACGTGGTGGCTGGCGCACCTGGGGCTGCGGCTCCGACTTCGGTTTGGGGGTCTGCTCCTGCGGCACGTCGACCTGGTCGGGAGTCGGCCGGAAGGCGATCCAGCCGACGTCCTCGAACGGCACCTCCACCCAGGCGGTGACGTCAGCGCCCACGACTTCGATCTCGTCGGCGTCGTCGGCGATCTCGGGCGCGAACCCCATCACCACGCGCGCCGGGTGGCCCAGGTGCCGCGCCATCAGGGCCATCGCCGCGGCATACTGCTCCTCGTCGCCGACCATCTGCGACCGCGTGAAGAGCTCGATGAGGCGGTCGGCACCGTGGCCTGCTCGCGACGGCACCGAATCGCTCGCCAGGCCATGGCTCAGGAACCCCCCGGCCTTCAGTCCCCGCTCGATCGCGCGGAGTTGCTCGATGGGCGTCGCCGCTTCGCCGGCATACTCCTCGGCCTTGGCCGCAACCACGTCGGGCACGTTCTCGACCGGCGGCATCGGGACTCGGGCGACCGGCACGTCGACGAGGTCCTCGAGATCGGGTTCCCGCTGGATGCGTGCCTCCACGCGATACCTCGCGTCGGCTCCGACGCCGCTCGTGAGCACCGCGGTGCCGGCCGCAGCGTTGTACCGCAGGTCTCCCGCCTGTGCACTGCTCGCCTCATCGAGCAGCTCGAGCATGGAGCCGTACCCGATCGTGGGCAGCCACACGTCTGCGTACGCCCCGCCCGACACCTCGATCTCACGACTGCTGCCGAGGCTCGCGAGCGGCGGTTCGGGAAGGGTCGACCCGACGATGGCGTAGCCGCCGTCGTCGGCGTCTTCGGGACCGGCGACGGTCCACAGGCGGCCGGTGTACGCGTCCATGGTCGCGAGCCTGATGACGTCGCCGGGCTCCAGGCCGGAGACCCGGAACAGCGGCTCCTCGGCCAGGTCCTTCGTGTACGTCCGGAACCCGGCCAGCGGGCTCGGGAACTCGAGCGGGTCGAACGGTGGCACGATCTGCTCGCGCAGCACGAAGCGATCGGGCGATGCGGGCGCGACCGCGAGACCGGCCGCAGCGCCGACGACCACCGCGCCGGCGACGATCGCGGCCGAGCCGGTGAGCTTGCGCCGCCGCAGGCGGGCCGCGCCGTCGACGGACGCCTCGACCGTCGTGCCGCGGCGCCAGGCGAGCCAGACGAGCGCGATCGCTGCGAACGCCACCCCTCGTACGCCGGCGAGGAACGCCTCCTCGGTGCCGAGGAGGATCCCCGACACGTAGAGGAGCACGGGGCCCGCGAGCACGACCGCCGAGCGCAGCGGCGTGCGCTTCGCCGCGATCCAACGCAGCAGCAGCATCGTGCCGATCATCGACACGAGCCATGCTGCGAAGTACGGAACGGCAGCGACGTAGTACGGAGCCTCGACTGGCGCCGCGATGGTGAGGATGTCCGCCCACCCGAAGACCGCACCGACCGCGAGTCCAGCGAGCGATTGGAGGCTCGGCAGGATGACGAACAGGGCGGCATCCGGCATCGTGAACGGCGTGCCGAGCAGGAAGTAGGCGGCAAGGCCGAGGAGCACGGTGGTCAGCACACCGAGCCCCCACGCGGTTCCGGCGACCGCGGCAAGCGTGCCGACGACGATGCCGGCGATGGCGGCCAGCATGAAGTTCAGGTCGCCGAAGCTCGTCTCATAGCCGGCGATGCCGAGCAGCGAGAGCACCGCGAGCACCGCGAGGTCGCTCCACGCCGAGCGGGGGAAGCGGGTCACGGGCGCACCCTCCGCACGAGTCGGGACAGCTCGTCGAGCGAGCCGACGGTGACCACGGTCGAGTCGGCGATGCGCGAGATCCGGGAAGCGGCACCCACCTGCGCGCGGAATGCGAGCACCTGGGTGTCGGCGCCGAAGACCGTCTCGACGGCCCGGAACTCCGAGAGGGGGGCGAGCGAGCCTCCCACGACGATGACGACGCTCGGGGTGGGGACGCGCTTGGATGCCTCGCGCACGAGGTCGCGGATGGAGAGGCCATCGGCCTCGACCGGCTCGATGCGGCTCGTGTCGTCGAGCAGCGCGGTCGCGGTGGCGGTTCGCAGGCGCAGTCGATCGGTGACGGTCGCAAGCCGCGTCGCGTCCCGGATGACCTGCACGCCGATGGATGCGAGCACCGAGACGGCGAGCTCGAACTCGTCGTCGGAGGCGTAGTGGGCGCTCGCGGTCGACTGCACGAGCAGGAGCTGCGAGCGCCGGGTCTCCTCGTACTGCCGGACCATGAGCTGACCGGTGCGGGCCGAGGTGCGCCAGTGCACGTTCCGCAGTGCGTCGCCGGGTTCGTAGGCGCGGAGGGCGTGGAACGAGATGTCGTTGTTCGTGATGGTCTTGGTGGCCTCGCCCTCGAGGTCGCGCACGAGTCCGGCGGCCGACGGTTGGAGTCGCGCGGTGATCGGGTGGACGAAGAGCTCGACGGGGTCGGTCCAGCGCACCTCCCGCCGCAGCAGGCCGAGCTGGTCGCCTCGCACCGACACCGCGGGTCCGGCCACGATGACCGCGCGTCGGTTCGTCGGAACGGCGAACAGCTCCTCGTGCTCCCGGCCCGCCTCGAGGGCGGGGACGACGAACTCCGCAACGCCCGCGCCCACCGGGAGTTCGAGGCGCGAGGGCACCGACGGCGAGTCGCCGGCGTTCTCGACGAGGAGCCGACCGAACGCGCGCTCCCCGGCGACGACCCGTGCAGGCTGGAGTTCGATGGCCACCCGGTAGTGCATGCGCCCGAAGATGAACGGGATCGAGACGAGGATGGCACCCACGAGCGTCGCGCCGAGGAAGGCGAACTCGATCCAGCCGAACGCCCACGCGAGCGCGAGCGAGACGAACGCGGCGAGCAGCACGAGCCACCCCACGCGGGAGACCACCCCGGTCACCGGGGCGACGATCCGTGCGAGGCGGGCGCCGCCTTCCCGGAGCCGACGCCCGGTGGAGCGACCGGATGCCGCGACGGAGCGCACGACGGAACGAATCGCGATGCGCGTCTGCGAGGGTCTGCGGGAGGGTGTCGTCGCAGGCGCGCCGGTCTCGGACGTCATGCCGCCCGGTACGCGGGCGGTGCCACGTCGATGAGCGCGCGCGAGACGATATCTTCGGCGGTGACGCCGGAGAACTCGGACTCGGGATCGACGATGATGCGATGGGCGAGGACGGGCACGGCGAGGTCGCGCACGTCGTCGGGCGTCACGTACGACCGCCCGTGGGCGATCGCCCAGGTCTTCACCGTTCGTGCGAGCGCGAGCGCGCCGCGCATGCTCACCCCGAGCGCGGAATCGCCGTGCTCGCGGGTCGCCGACACGATCTCGTTGAGATACGACAGCCCCGCGGCATCCACGTGCACTTCCGAGGCGAGCTGGGCCATCGTCGTGACCGAGCTCGAGGCGATGATCGGCGCGACCTTCGACGCGCGGGCGCGGTTCGCCGAATCGAGCAGCAGCGTCACCGCCGTGTCGTGGTCTGGGTACCCGAGCGACGTCTTGATAAGGAACCGGTCGAGCTGCGCCTCGGGCAGCGAGTAGGTGCCGGCCTGCTCCACCGGGTTCTGAGTCGCGATGACCATGAACGGCGAGCCCACCTCGTAGCTCTGGCCGTCGACGGTGACCCGCCCCTCCTCCATGACCTCGAGGAGCGCCGACTGCGTCTTCGGGCTCGCCCGGTTGATCTCGTCGGCGAGCACGATCGACGCGAAGATCGGCCCGCGGTGGAACTCGAATCGCCCCTTGCCCTGGTCGTAGATCGTCACGCCCGTGACATCCGAGGGCAGCAGGTCGGGCGTGAACTGGATGCGGGAGTTCGTGCCGTCGAGCGTGTTGGCGAGCGCCTTGGCGAGCACGGTCTTGCCGGTGCCGGGGAAGTCCTCGAGCAGCACGTGCCCGTCGGAGAGCAGTGCCGTGAGCACGAGCTCGATGACGTCGCGCTTGCCGAGGATCGCGCGGTCGACGTTGTCGACGAGCTTCGAGAAGGCGTCCTGGAACCAGAGCGCCTGTTCTTGTGTCACTGCCATGATCGGGTCTCCATCGTTTCGAGTTCGTTCACAAGCGGATGCCAGGCGAGTGGCCGTGGCGTCGGCCCGCTCAACTGCATTGGCCGGGCGCAAGGTTGTTCCACTGGGCGCCGGAGATGATGTTCGTGCGCGAGATGCTCGACGGTCCGTCGATAGCAACCCAGATCTGGGCCTCGTGCCGGATGCCCAGCCAGTTCTGCAGTCGCTGGCTCCCGTCGCCGCCGATGCTGAACGTCTCTCGGTAGAACGCGCTCGAGTCGCCGTCGAGCGACGTGTACATCGTGTGGCCGCCACTGCTGAAGTTCTGGTACCGGACCACGACGGCGTGCCCACCACCGCTCGCGGTTCCCTTGCAGATCCGGGCGGAGGGTTGCGGCGGCGGCTGGTTCTGCACGCCGACGGTGTCGGAACTGATGGGGCCGGGTGCGCCGCTACCGTTGTTGACAGCGCGCACGTCGACCCGATGCGAGCCCGCGCCCACGCCGGCGAACGACGTGGATCGCCCGTCGACGTTCTTCCAACCGCCGCCGTCGATGCGCGCCTGGTAGGTGACGCCACCACCTCCGGTCTCGCTCGGAGCGTTCCACGACACGTCGACGCGGGTGGGCGCGTAGCCCGCGGCGGACGCCTGCACGCCCCTGGGCTCGCTCGGGGTTCCGTACGGCGTCCGCGACGCGGAGCGCGCCGACCACTCTCCCCAGCCGATTCCGTTGTGCGCCCGAACGGCGAAGGTGTAGGCCGTTCCGTTCGTGAGTCCGCCGATCCCCTGGTTCGTGCCGGCTGCCGTCGCGGGGAAGTCCCGGATCGCCCCGTTGACGTCGACCTGGTACGCGTCGATCTGGGAATTGTTGTTCGCCGGCGCCGTCCACCTGATGGTCACGGTCCGATCCCCGGAACCCTGGATGCTCGGCGGCGCCGGCCGATCGGGCTCGTCGCGCACCGTGACGATGATGCGTCCCTGCACCTCCCGGGCGGGATCACGCGTACCATCCTGGATGCGGTAGATCACGCTCAGCGTGCCGGTGAAACCGGACCCAGTGCGCACCGTCACGTCGGATGCCGTGAAGCTCGCGGATGCGGCGGTCCCGACATCCGCCTGGTCGATCCTCGCGTCGACCACGCGAAGCGGGCTGTCTGGCGCGAAGGGGTTGAAGTCGTTCGCGAGCACAGCGACCGTTCGGGAGTCGCTGCGCTGCAGCTCGACGGCGTCGTCGTTCGCCCTCGGCAGTGCCCGAGTCGATGACACGACGCTCACGTCGACGTACCCGGGCACCGTGAACTCGTTGAACCTCACGTCGAAGGTGATCCTCGCGCTGGTTCCCGGTTGCACGCCGAGCGGCGAAGACACCCGCAGGATCGAACCCTCGACGATCTGCGCCTGGATGTCGGCCGACGCGCCGCCGAGGTTCGAGTAGGTGATCCGCTCGATGTTGTCGGGGTTGGGCTGATCGCTCGAGGCGCGCAGGTCGACGTCGAGCGGCCCCTCGCCGGCCTCGATGGTCTCGCTGCGCGGCGTGAAGGTCGGCGGGGTGTCGTTGAAGTCGGGATCGCCGACGGTGATGGGGATGGTGAGGATCGCGGTCCGCCCGATCGGGTCGGTGGCGCTCTTGCCGTCGGTCACCTCGAAGGTGAGGGATGCCGCGCCGCGGTAGTCCTGCGCGGGCACGAACTGCAGCGCCGTGCCGCTCACCATCGCCGCCTCGCGCGCGTTGGTCGCCGATGCCGAGAGGATCAGCGCCGGATTGCCGGACGGCACGACGACGAGGTCGTCGACGTTCCAGCTGATCCGGCCGTTCATGGGCACGATGACCTCGCCGATGTCGGCGAGGTACGGCGCGGGGAACTTCGCCTTCTCCTCGGCCGCGAGCTCCTCGGGCGTCTTCGGCCGCTGCGTCTCCTCGACGGTGTCATCGCCCGAGGGCACGGCCGGAACGATCACGAACGCCATCGCCGAGAGGTCGTCGATGTCGTTCGTCAGGCGGTAGGCGACCGCGAAACGCTCGCGGCCGGGCGTGACCTCGATGCTGCCGTCGGGTGCCACCTCGGCTCGCCCGGCGTTGGGGCCCTCGACGCTCACCACCAGGTCTTCGACGAGCCCGCCCGGATTCGTGGCATCGGCGAGCGGCGTGACCGTCACCGGCTCGCCGTCGACCACCTGCTCTGGCTCGATCACCTGGTCTTCGGCCGTTGGTGGATCGATGACGGCGTCGTTCGTGACGGCCACTTGGAGGAACGCGGTGTCGGCGCCGCCGTGGCCGTTCGAGATCTCGTAGCGGATCGTGTACGCCGCCTCCTGCTCGGGTGCCATGACGACGATGCGTCGTCGATCCCGGATCTCGGCCTCGATTCCCTCGTCGACGTCGGGGAGGTCGACGACGCTGAGGCTGAATCCGCTGGGATCGGAGTCGTTCAGCAGCACCTCGACCGATGCGGTGCGTCCGGGCCTCATCTCGATCGTGTCGTCGACCGCGGTGGGCGGCAGCTGCACGACGGGCCGCGGGATCACGCCGATGCGTATCGTGCCCTCGGCCGTGGCCCCGAGCGTGTCGCGCAGCTCGTAGGTGAACGAGTCGGTGCCCGCGGAGCCGGAGAAGGCCTCGTACGTCAGCGAGGTGCTCGTGCGCTCGATCACGCGACCGAGGTTGGGCGGCGCCGAGATGCCGGTGAGGGTCACGGAGTCGCCGTCGGGGTCGAGCTGGTCGAGCGGGATGTCGATCTTCACGGCCGAGCCCGCGAAGGTGCGCGACGTGAGCGGGGTCGGCAGCGGTGCGCGGTTCTCCCCGGCATCCTTCGCGACCACGGTGAAGCTCACCGTGGCACGAGCCGACTGCTCGTAGTCGTCGGCGACCGTGTAGACGACCGAGTACACGCCGGCGCTCTCGGGCGCCTGGAATCGCACGGCATCGTCGTCGACGAAGGCGAGTCCGTCGGGCGTGCTGAGGTCGGCCAGCTCGGGCAGCACGTGGATCTGCGCGGCATCGGGGTGGTAGTCGTTCTCGAGTACGGGAACGGTCACGATGTCGCCGGCCCGCACGATCGCGCCGTCGTCGACGGCGACGGGCGGCTGGTGCTTCACGAGCGGGGGAACCGGCACGACGGTGACCGTCGCCGTCGAGGAGTTCACGCCGTCGGACACCGTGTAGCTGAACTGCAGTTGCCGGTCGAGCGCCTGCGACGCCGTGACCCGCGTGACGGTGTTCGTGAGGATCTCGACCGACACCAGTCCCTCGGTGGCCGAGTCGTCGATCGACTGCACCGCGAGCACGCGACCCGACGGCGACACGTCGTTGGCGAGCACGGGCACCGTCAGGGGCTCGCCCGGCCGGAGGTACGCCGTGTCCTTCACGGCGATGGGCGGCGGTGCCTCGGCGGGTTGCTCCACGACCTGCACCCGCAGCAGGCCTTTGCTCACCGACGCACCAGCGCCGAGGTTGTACAGCAGGACGTACTCCCCCGCGACATTGCTCGAGAACGCGATCGTGCCCCGCTCGACGTTGGGCGTGATCGTGGCGTTCTCGGGGATCTCGTCGACGCCGAGCAGCTCGAGGCCGGCGCCCGAGGGCGACAGGTCGTTCGCGAGCGGCTCGATGAGCTCGGTCTCGCCGAGGAACACCTGCGCGAAGTCGGGTGTGCCGATGGGGTTCAGCGTTCCGGTCGGTTTCACGTCGACCACGAGTGTTCCCGAGGCGGTCGCCCGGCCGTCGGAGACCGTGAACTGCACCTCCTTCTGGCCGAGCTCGGCCGAGCGGTGCTCGAAGGTCACGTACCCGTCGGGGCTCGAACGCACGGCGTCGCCGCCGGTCGGCGACGCGTTCACCAGGTAGAGGTCGTCGCCATCCGGGTCGTTCCAGTCGCCGAGCACGTTGTACGAGAGCTGCTGCCCCTGCTCGACGCTGATGGCGCCCGAGCGCATCGAGGTCGGGGCGGCGTTCTCGCTCTCGGGCACGACACGGACGTTGACGGATGCCTCGGCCACGCCGCCGCGGCCGTCGTCGACCGAGTACCGGAAGGAGACGGTGCCGGCGGCACCCTCGGCGGGCGAGAACTGCAGCGCCCTGCCGCCGTCGATGAGCTCGAGCCGACCCGCCGCATCCGAGATCTCGGTCGTTCCGGCCACCGTCAGCACATCGCCGTCGGGATCGGTGTCGTTCTCGAGCACCTCGAGGATCGTCGTGCGTCCGGGGCGCACGCCGTAGTCGTCGTCGCGTGCCACCGGCGGCCGGTTCACGTCGGTGCGCTCGGCGAGCGTGTCCTCGAAGGTCTGCTGGGAGCTCTTCTCGTCGCCCTCCAGCTCGTCGCTCTCTTCGGGAGGCGTGACCTCCTCCCAGTTGTCGACCAGGCGCAGGTCGGAGTCGACGAGCCACGAGTTGCCGTTCGTCAGGTTGTTCAGCACGATCACGTCGCGGTTGACGCGGAACTCGAGGTGCGAGCCGGCGGTGGGCTGCTCGATCGAGACGGCCCTCGGCTCCTCGCCGTCGCAGACGGCCAGGTAGCTCCCGGTCGGTGCCCAGGCACCGTGGATGCATTCGCCGAGCCGCACCGGGGCCGCGACCTCGTCACCCGAGGTCGCCGCGGCATCCGCCCCGTTCTCGATGAGGCGCGCCTCACCGCCGTCGAGCGGCGCGTCGATCAGGCCCGATCCCGTCGCGAGCACGACGCGGTCACGCTCGGGACCCGACTGCTGGAGCCGCAGGGCCGGCTCGGGCAGCTCGATCGCGCGCCCGTCGACGATGATCGCGTCGGCCCCGACATCGAAGACGACGGCGCGTTCGCCGACCGCCGCGAGCTGGTGTCGACCGAGCGACGGCAATTCGGATTTCTCGGGGTCGTCGCCGTCGCGCCGCAGGGTGATGAGCTCGCCATCGCCGGGCGACGTGGCGAAGACGGTGCCGTCGGCGCTGACGGCCACCTGCGCCCGGTCATCGAGCTCGGCGACGGGTTCGCTGCCGCGGAAGTCGAACGACAACTCGCCGCCCGCCGGCACGCGCCAGAGCTCGCCCTTCGGTGACAGCACCGCGAGGATGTCGCCGCCGTAGGCGACCTTCGACGCCGGCGGCACGTCGATCCGCTGCACGAGGGTCGTGAACGACGGATCGATGCGCTCGAGCGAGCCGACGCTCGGGTCGAACAGGAACGCGTCGTCGCCGTTCTGGAAGACGTCGATCTCGTTCGTCGCGGTCGCCACGGCCGCGTCCAGTTCCTCGATCTGGCGGTTGAGGCGCCCGGCCAGCAGCTCCTCGGCGTTGGTGACCCAGACCTCCCGGGCGCGCAGGTCGGGATCGGTGACCGGGAACCCCTGGTGCAGCACCGCGATTCCGAGCGGCACGCCGACGAGCACCGCCAGCGCGGTCGCCGACGCGACCTGCTTGCGACCACGCGCCCAGGACGTGAAGGTACCCACGCTCAACTCCCCAGGACGAAATCGCTCGATCGCACGCAATGGAAATCCGACCGCTCGGCGGTCGGACGGCTTTCACGCTAACACGCGATCCGATGCCCTCGAAATGGGCACATCTCCCCATCACGATGCGTCGCCGTGCCGCGTCGTCCCGTGCGCCTCAGCCCTCGTCGCCCGCGTCACCGTCGAGCAGCGACAGGTCGTCGACGCTCACGAGACGGGTGGCGACCGCGTACTCGACGAGCCTCGCCCGCCGATTGGTCGCGAGCTTTCCACGGCCTCCACGCAGTCCGTCGACGCCGATCTTGTCGAGCTTCTCGCACACGTTGTCGAGCTTGCGGTTGAACGTCGTCATGCTCCAACCGAGGCGTGCCGCCGCTTCGGCTGAAGTGGGCACCGTGGCCCTTCCGGCCGCAGGGGCACGCAGCAGGTGCTCGGAAAGCGCGACGACGAGCTGACGCTGGGTCTTGGTGAGTGTCACGGGCAGGATCGTGGTGCCGCCGTCATCGGGCCGAGCGGTGAGCGACGTGTTGTAGAAGTCCTCCTCGGCATGCACCGTGAAGTCGTAGGTCGTCGACCCGGCGCTGAACATGACATGCACCGTCTGGAACACCAGCGGGAGCTTGGCACCGGGCGCCACCCAGGCCTGCACGCTCCCCGTGGCATCCGACACCGTGGCAGACAGCAGTTGCCCGACGTTCGAGAGCCACCAGAGCCCGAACTCCGACGAGAGAGTGAGGAAGGTGCGGTGCAGGTACGGATTGTCGTCGATCGTGAGGTCGGACTCGCGACCGATCGTGAACGGCTCGCCCGCCTCGACGGTGTACCACTCGCCGCAGAACTCGACGCGCAGCGGCCTCATGGCGTGCACCCCGTCACCGGCTCCGAGGTCTTGCTGCCTCGCTGCACCTGCACGTCGATGCAGACCCGCTCCCCTGCGGTCACCCCGGGGATGACGATCTCGGGACCCTCGGCCACTTCGATCGAGCCCGAGCCGTCGGCACGCTGCCACCGGTAGCGGTCGCCGTCCTCGGCGGCGTCGTGTGAAACGGGGAAGGCGACGGTCGTGCCGTCGGCCGACCGCACGCCCGCCTCGACCACCGGCATCGGGACGGTGGCCGCGATGATGGCGTCCTCGCCGGCCGGAGCAGGCGTCGGTTCGGGCGAGCCCTGTTGGAGCGTCCCGGAGAGCGCGACGGCGATGCCGACGGAGGCGACCACGACGACGGATGCCGCGACGCCGACGATCGCGCCGACCCGGGAGCGTCGGGCGGGCACCGCGGCCCGTGCGGCATCCGCATCGGCCAGCCCCGCCTCCGCCGCGGGAGGGGCGGTGCGCGCGGCGGCACGTGCCACGGTCTGGTCGACCGGGTCCGCCGACGGGTGCGCAGCCGACGGTGCTCGGAGCACGGTGCCCTCGTCGACGGAGCGGGGCGCCGCCATCGGCTGCGCGGCGATCGGCATCGGCGTGCGGGCACGCGTCGCGTCCTGGTCGCTCGCTGCGGGAGCGGTTCGCGGCTGGGCGTCGACCGAGCGCACCGCGCGGGCGCGGGTCGCGTCGTCATCGTCATCGTCATCGTCATCGGCGAACGTGTCGCGACCGGTCTCGAGGTTCGGGACCTCGATCGTCGTGGCGGCGTATCCGAGCTCGAGTTCGACCCGCTGGAGTGCTCGTGCGAACTCGATCGCACTGGGATACCGGTCTTCCCGTCGCGTCGCCATGCCCTTGGCGAGCACGGCGGCGAGGCTGCGCGGCACGTCGGAGCGATCCATCGGCGTGACCGCGCCACGCTCGATGCGTCCGATCAGGTCGAGGGACCCGTTGGGTCGTCCGGGGATCTCGAACGGCGTCCGCCCGGCGAGCAGCGTGTGCACGGTCGCCGCGAGCGAGAACACATCGCTGCGCTGATCGGGCTTCGGGTCGTCCTCGAACATCTCGGGCGGCGACCAGGGCACGCTCATGCCCACCGCCGACTGCCCCGACGAGGTGGACGAGGCGTCGGGCGGCTCGGTCATCGTGTGCACCGGCAGCTCGCCCTCGAGGTTCGACGAGATGCCGAAGTCGGTGAGCGCGGGCCATCCGTAGTCGTTCGTGAGCACGTTGGCCGGCTTGATGTCGCGGTGCAGGATGCCGGCGGCGTGCGCCGTGGCGACGGCGCCGGCGAGCCGGATGCCGGTACGAAGTGCGTCCTCGACGACGAAGCGCTCACGCTTGTACTGCTCGGCGAGGCTGGGCCCGGAGCAGTACTCCATCACGAAATACGGTCGTCCATCGGTCGAGACGTCGGCGTGGAAGATCGTGACGATGAACGGGTGCGCCGAGAGCTGCGCCATGAGATTCGCCTCGGCGACGAACTGGGCCCGCGTGTCGCGCCCGAGCTCCTCGGTGAGCAGCACCTTCACGGCGACCTTGCGTCGCGGCAGTCGCTGCTCGTAGAGGAACACGTCGGCGAAGCCCCCCGACCCCAGCAGGCGGACTGGAGTGTACCCGGGCAGCTCGGGAGGACTCGAAGGAGCTCGGCGCATCAGGCCCCGACCACCTGGAGGGTGCAACCACCGCCGAGGTCGACGACGGTTCCGGTGAGCACCGGCGTCGGTTCGCCGGCGCGCAGCTTGACCGGCGCCCTGCCGGGCGCGACCACGTGGGTGCCGTTGCGGGAGTGCAGGTCGGTCACGACCACGGTGTCGCCCTCGAGGGTGATCCGCAGGTGATTGCGCGAGATGTCGGGATCGTCGCCGCCGACGGTGACCAGCCGGGGAAGGCGGCCACCCGACACCTGGCTCACGCTCGGCGCGCGGCCGAGGACGATCTCATGGCCGATCGGCTCCAAGGACCCGTCGGGCATCCTGAGGCTCGATCGGGGCGCCAGGGCGGCCGGCGAAGCGGCGAGCCCGATCGACGGGGATGCACCGGAGGAGCGGGCCGCTCGCTCTTCGCGGAGTCGTCGGAGGTCGATGCTCGCCACCGTCAGGCCGTCGTGGTCGCCCTCGAGCAGCGACATCGCCGCCCCGGCGTCGGTCGCCGGGCGCACGGTGGCCGACGAGATCGCGATCGTGTCCTCGACGGCCACCATCGTCTGCTCGGCGGCCCTCGACGACGGCGCCACCAGCGGTGCGGATGCCTCGACGGGCACGGGTGCCGCGATCGGCGCCGACCTCGGCAGGGGCCCATCGGGAACGGATGCCTCCAACGGCATGCGTCGGTCGGACCCTTCGGCCGACACCGCTTCGGTTCGGGTCGAGATCACCGCGCGCGCCGGCACGATGGCCTCTGCGACCGGGAGGTCGCCCGATCGCGGCGCGCCCCCCGCGTCATCCGCGGCGTCGGGTGCCTCGACGCGGAGCTCGCCGGATTCGACGAGGCGCTCGGTCCACGTGGCGATGCCCGAACCCGAGATCGCGGATCCGTCGGCGCGAACGACCAGGTCGCCGCGCACGACCACCCGCGCCGAGCCGTCGTCGCCATCGCGCACGACCAGGGCGAACGGCGGTGTCGCCGCCAGTCCGCCTGCGGTCAGCCGGTCGAGCACGCGCGACGTGGGGTCGTCGTCCGTCAGCTCGGGCCACAGCGCAGCCAGCTCGGGCGCCGCCGCGGCCGGCGCCAGCAGCACGACCCCGCCGCGCACGGCGGCGAGCCATCGTGCCGCGTGGTCAGGCTGATAGGTCGCCATGCTCTGCTCCTCCTCCGTCTCGCGGTGTGGTGTCCTCCTCCGCCCGCGACAGCCCGCCGGGGCGGTCGCGCGTCGTTTGGTCATCGTCGGACGATCCGAGGTCGGACTCGACGACGATGACCGTCACGTTGTCGCGTCCACCGTGTTCGAGGGCGGCGTCGACGAGTTCACCCGCGAGTCCTGCGGCGTGCCCGGTGTCACCGGCCAGGATGGCCGCGAGCCGGACGTCGTCGACCTCCTTCGAGAGTCCGTCGGAGCAGATGAGGAAGACCTGTCGACCTGTGGCGGGGATGAGCCAGATGTCGGGATCGACGACCTCATCGGCGCCGATGGCGCGCGTGATCACGTTGCGCTCAGGGTGTCGCTCGGCCTCGTCGGGGAGGATGAGCCCGGCATCCACGAGCTCCTGCACGGCGGAGTGGTCGACACTCAGCTGCTCGAGCGTGCGCCCGTCCCAGGAGTACACGCGGGAGTCGCCGATGTTGAACACCATCCAGTGGAATCCGGCACCATCACCCGCGTCGACGAGCGCGACCCCTGCGAGCGTGGTGCCGGCGACCGCCGTGCCCTCCTCGCCTTCACCGCTCAATGCCCGCACGGCCTCGTTCGAGGTGTGAATGGCGTCGAGCACCTGCTCGGGCGTCGACGGCCGGCCGGCCTCGAGGTGGCGTCGGAACGTCTCGACGACCGCGTTGCTCGCCGCGTCGCCGCGCGCGTGTCCGCCCATGCCGTCTGCCACGAGGAACACCGGTGCCTCGGCCAGGAACGCGTCCTCGTTCACCTGTCGCGCGCGCCCGACGTCGGTCTGGGCGCTGTGCGCGATCACGGCCGAGCCGCGAGGGAGGGCGACGACGTCTTCGCCATCAATCGACACGGTTCTCCTCGCTGCAGCTCGTCTCGGGCTCGGGGCGCGCGCCACCGCGGGCGCCGCCGTTCCACGCTAGCAAGTCAGGGGCCACGCCGAGGACCGCTGCCGAGCGAGCACCCCGCGGCATCCGGTCAGCGATCGCGAGGCGCGTCCTCGGTGAAGTGGGGCACCTCCTCGAGGAGCTTGACGCCCCGACGGTTCGAGTCGACCCGCGCCTTGATGACGCTCGCGACCGTCGCGACGGCCATCGCGGCGACGATCACGCCGAGCGAGGTCCACGTCGAGATCTCGGGCGCCCACTCGATCGGCTCGCCGCCGTTGAGGAACGGCAGCTCGTTCACGTGCAGGGCGTGCAGCACGAGCTTCACGCCGATGAAGGCCAGGATGAACGCGATGCCGTACTTGAGGTACTCGAGTCGCTCGAGCAGGCCGCCGAGGAGGAAGTACAGCTGGCGAAGTCCCATGAGCGCGAACACGTTGGCGGTGAAGACGATGAAGGCACTCTGCGTGATGCCGAAGATCGCGGGGATGGAATCGAGTGCGAAGAGCAGGTCGGTGGTGCCGATCGCGATGAAGACGATCAGGATCGGCGTGAACATGCGGGTGCCGTCGACCGTGGTCCTCAACTTGATGCCGTCGTAATCGTCGGAGATGCGCACCCGCTTGCGCAGCAACCGCACCACGAGGCCTTCGGACGATTCCGCGTTCTCCTCGCGGTGCAGGAAGGCCTGCTGGATCGCGGTCCAGATCAGCCAGGCGCCGAAGATGTAGAAGATCCAGCTGAAGTTCTCGATGAGCTGCGCGCCGAGCAGGATGAAGATGCCCCTGAAGAGCAGCGCGAGCAGGATGCCCACCATGAGCACCTCCTGCTGCATCTTCTTCGGCACGGCGAAGCGCGCCATGATGATGACGAACACGAAGAGGTTGTCGATCGAGAGGCTGTACTCGGTCAGCCATCCGGCGATGAACTGGCCCGCGTACTCGCCGCCCGCGAACACCAGCATCAGCACGGCGAAGATGAGCGCGAGCACGACGTAGAACACGACCCAGAGGGTCGACTCCCGGAACGACGGGATGTGCGGACGTTTGATGACGAGCAGCAGGTCGGCGAGGAGGATGAGCGACAGGACGACGAGCGATCCGACTTCGAACCAGAGTGGGAGGTCGAGCAAGAGGTTGGCCTTCCGGTGAGCAGCGGGTAGTGCGGAGCCCGAAAGTCTCTCCCGGCCGCGCCCTCCGACGTGCCGCCACGACCGGAGCGACGTACTCGGCGCTCGTATTGACGATCATGGACCGGAGCGTTCGCTCCGCGGGATACTCCCCTTCGCTGCGGCGAGTCTAACTGATGCGTCTGGCCGACGGATGCGTCTGGCGTTCGAACGGGTGAATGTCCCCGGAACGACGAATGCCCTCGCGGAAGCGAAGGCATTCGGTGCTGTCGGATGTCACGGAGTGACCCCAGCGGGATTTGAACCCGCGCTGCCGCCGTGAGAGGGCGGTGTCCTAGGCCGCTAAACGATGGGGCCGAATCGACAACTTGAAGAGTATGGCATAGGCAGGGCCCTCCCGCCAAATCGTACCGCAGGGGGCATCCTTCGACCGTGTACTGCCGGAACCCGCCCTGTTCGGGCGGTGTTCCGCAAGCCCCTGGCGGCGCGGGAGTGCGTCACCCATCCTGTGGTCATGGTGCGACAGGACCCGACGCGGATGCGGAATCAGCCGGCGCTGACGACGTCGAGTGGCCGGAGTTGGCTGATCGTCGGAGGTATCGCCACCGTGCTCATCACGGGCACGATGGTCGCGCTGTGGTGGAGGCTCGGATCGACGGCCGCCCTCGTCGGGGCGATCGTCACGGTGGTGCTCTTCGGTGCCATGGTCGTCGTGCGATTCACCGTCGAGCATCGACGTCGGCGGCTGGGGCTGCTGGCCGTGATCTTCCTGGCACAGGTGCTCTTCGCGCTCGTCGTCGTGCTCATGATCGCGCTGTTCCCACCGATTCCGGCAGCCTGACGCGCACGACGGGTGCGCGCTCACACGAACACCGAAAGCGCCCCCGGCGTGACTTCGACCTCGATCGGAAGGATGCCGACGCGCTCGCCATCGGCGTAGGCGACGATGTCCTCGGCCTCGATCAGGATGCGGCGCCCACGCGCGAACTCCACGGCCGGGTGGTCCGTGTGCGATCCCGAGAACACCTTCGGGAAGACGGCGACCAGTCCCGCGCGCGACAGCGGATGCACGATGAAGACATCGAGCAGGCCGTCGTCCAGCACGGCGTGCGGGACGATCCGCATGCCGCCTCCGAGTGACGCGTTGTTCGCGACCGACACGAGCATCGCGCGCTGCACGCGGCGCACACCGTCGATCGTGATCGTGTACGTGCGAGGCCGGAAGGTCGCGAGTTCGCGCACCAAGGCGAGCGTGTATCGGCTCGGTCCGCGTGGCCGCGTCATCCGATTGGCTCGCTCGTTCACGACCGCGTCGAAGCCCGTCGACACGACGCAGGCGAACCAGGTGCGAAGCGTCCCGTGTCGGATGACCCCGGCATCGATCACCCGGGGCGGCCTCGCCAGCGCATCGACCAGCGCATCGGTGGCGGCGGCGGGGTCGTCGAACGGAAGACCCAGGCCTCGTGCGAGATCGTTGCCGGTGCCGGTCGCGACGATCCCGAGCGGCACGCCGGTCTCGGCGACGAGGTTCACGCCGAGCGACACCATCCCGTCGCCGCCCACCACCACGAGCCCGTCGGTGCCCTGCGCGAACGCCGACTCCGTCTCGCGCCGGAGCAGCTCGAGGTTCGCCTCTCGAAGCATCGCGACGTCATGCCCCTCCTGGAGCAGCCGCTCCACGACGGCGGGCCCGACGGCACGATTGCGACCGAACGAGGCAGCCGGATTCACGGCGACGAGCAGGCGCCTCGGACCACGTGACATGGTGCGATTCTGGCAGGGGGGCGGGCTTGCGCGACGACGGCCGCCCGGTGTTGGCTCGAACCATGCGACTCACCAAGCTCGAGCACGCCGCGTTCGTCGTCGACGCCTCCGGCGACAAGCTCTATGTCGACCCGGGCAAGTTCACGACCCCCATCACCGAGTCCGCCGGCGCGATCGCGGTCGTCATCACGCACAAGCACGACGACCACTGGACGCCCGATCAACTCGGTCGCATCCGCGACGCGAATCCGGGCGTGCGCTTCTTCGGCCCGGCAGGGGTCGCCGAGGCGGCATCGGGCTTCCCGATCGAGGTCGTCGAGCCCGGCGACGAGGTGACCGTCGGCCCGTTCCGGCTCCGCTTCTTCGGTGGCACGCACGCCCAGATCCACCCGTCGATCCCCATCATCGACAACGTCGGCGTGCTCGTGAACGACGCGCTCTTCTACGGTGGCGACTCGTTCCAACTGCCCGACGGCGTCGCGGTCCAGGTACTCGCGGCGCCGGCGGCGGCGCCGTGGATGAAGCTCAGCGAATCGATGGACTTCGTGCAGGCCATTGCGCCGCAACGAGCGTTCCCGACGCACGAGATGCTGCTCTCGCAGGCCGGCAAGACCCTCTCGAACACGCGGCTCGCGTGGGCGACCGAGCAGGGCGGAGGCGAGTTCGTCGCGCTGGAGCCGGGCGACACCCTCGACATCTGACGAGGTCGGGCCGGTCTCGCGGTCGGCCGGACAGTCGGGCTCGATGCCGGCCTGACGCTATCCCGGTGGCCCGTCGGCGAACGGCCAGCCCGGAGCGAAGTCGGGGAACGGCGGCATACCGGGATCTGGTTGCGGCTCGAGCACGTCGGGGTCAGTCCCCGGGACGCCCGCGTCGGGCACATCCCCCGGCACCCCGGGCACGGCTTCATCGGGTACCGCCTCGTCGGGCACGGCCTCCTCCGGCGCGATCGCTGCCGGCTCCGTGTCGCCGTTCTCCTCGATCTCGTCGTCGGGGGTCGGTGCCGGCTCCCCCTGCCGCGGCGCGACCGGTCCCATGCCGGCGGTGCTGAACTCCCAACCGCCGTACTTCGCGTTGGCGACCGACATCACGATCGGCCACATCCGGTGCCGTGCGGTCGCCGCCTGTCCGCTGTCGAAGGAGATCGCGCGCTGGTTCGCCGAACCGTTGACGCTCACGACGGCCGCGGCCGTGGCGACGGTCTTGCTGGCGCCGACCATCCAGGTGTCCTTCGCACCGTCGGTCGTGCCGGTCTTTCCGATCAGGGGCACCCGCGGCTCCGTCGCGCCCCACGACGCGGTCGCCGTGCCGCCCGTCATGACCGCCTGAAGGCCCGTGTGCATGGCCGCCGCGACCTCGGGCGAGACCGCCTGCGTGCAGGTCGACTTCGGCACCTCGATATCCTCGCCGTCCCGGCCGATGATGCGGTCGATGGCGATGGGCGTGCAGGCCACGCCGTCATTGGCGATCCCGGCGAAGGCGACCGCCATGCTGAGGGGCGCGACCTCGTTCGTCCCGATCACCGACGAGGGGCCTTGCACGAGCGGATTCCCGTCGGCACGATGCATCCCGAACGCCTCGGCCGTCTTGCGGATGCCGCAGAGGTCGAGCTGCTTGGCCATGCCGATGAAGCCGGTGTTGATCGATCCGACGGTCGACTCCATCGCGCTGTAGTTCGCGCCCGACTCGCCCGCATCGTTCTTCGGGTTCCAGTCACCGGCGTAGTGCGGGCCTTCGCAGCTGTCCCGGAACACGCCCCAGTTGCTCTTCGGCCTGGAGTCCACCCGCTCCCCGAGGCCGTGCCCCTCGTTCAGCCACTGCGCCAGCGTGAACACCTTGTAGGACGATCCAGGCTGGAATCCGCTCGAGCCACCGTACGCGTAGTCGGTGTTGTAGTTGATGCTCGTGTATTCGGGCCCGAGCGCGAGCACGGCCGGATCCTGGCTGTAGATGCGGTTCTGCGCCATCGCGAGGACGCGCCCGGTGCCCACCTGCACGCTCGAGATGACCGCGCCGAGGTCCCAGCCCGGGAAAGTCGCCGGCACGTTCTCGGCGATGGCGCGCTCTGCGGCCGCCTGCAGGTCGAGGTCGAGCGTCGTGTACACGTCGTACCCGCCGCGGCGGAAGTTCATCATGCGGGTCTGGGCGTCTTCGCCGAAGGCCGGGTCGTGCTGCAGCACGTTCTTCACGTAGTCGCAGAAGTACGCGCTGCCGTACGCGGTCTGGCACCCTGTGCTCGGCTCAGTGATGACCGGCTGCACGGGTGTGTCGATCGCCTCCTGGTATTCCGCTTCGGTGATGCGCTTCTCCTCCAGCATGCTGGTGAGGATGTAGTTGCGCCGGCCGGTGTTCTCGGCGTAGCCGTTCGCCACGCCGTTCGTCTCGCTGTCGGGCTTGTCGAGCTGGAACTTGGCCGGGTTGTTCACGATCGCCATCAGTGAGGCCGCCTGCGCCAGCGTGAGGTTCGCCGCGGTGGTGCTGTAGTAGTAGTTGGCGGCCGCCTCGATGCCGTAGACGGTGCCGCCGAACCCGGCGATGTTCAGGTAGCCCAGCAGGATCTCGTCTTTCGTATAGCGCTTCTCGACGCCGATCGCGAGGCGCATCTCCTTGAGCTTTCGGTCGATGGTGGTCTCGGTGACCTTGTCGTAGCAGCCGAGCCGCTCCTGCTCGACGAGCGCGAACCGCTCATCACCCGTGAGGGCGATCGCCTCCTCCTCCGACATCCCCTCGAAGGCGGTGACGCTCGCCTCCCGCTCGCATTCCTGCACGCGCACGTTCTTCACATACTGCTGCGCGATCGACGACCCGCCCTGCGTCTGGCGCCCGGTCGCCGTGGTGAGCGCTGCGCGGATCGTGCCCTGCAGGTCGATGCCGCCGTGATCGTAGAAGCGGGGATCCTCCCCCGCGACCGCGGCATCCTTCACATACTGGTTGATCGACTCCCAGCCGACCTCGACGCGGTTCTGGTCGTAGAACGACGCGAGCAGCACCGGTGTGCCGTCAGCAGCGGTCGCGTAGATGTTGCTCTTCTCCGAGAGTTCCCCGATCTCGAGGTACCCCGGCAGGTTCTCGAACATGCCGATGGTTCCGGATGCCGCGAGCCCGACGGTCGCGAGTGCGGGCGTGACTCCCACGGTGACGAGCGTCGCGGCGGCTGCGCTGGCGGCGAGCAGGCCCACGAAACCGCCGATCACGCCGATGGCGGTCCGCGTCTCCGCGAAGTCGCGGTTCCGCTTGTTCCGACCGACCATGGACTCACCCCCTTGAGCCCGCGCCTCCGCGGATGGAAAGAGCCCGGGTCAGCGGGCTCTCGACTGCTGCGTCGAATTCAATGGAACATCAGCCGGGACCGGATGTCCAGCCCTCCCGCGCGCTGTCGCTACGCCGCCTCGGCGAGGAACGGCTCGTGATGGTACTCGCCCGCGTCGAGCACGGCGACGGTCGACTCGGGCACCTCGACGAACGCACCCGGCAGGTCGTTGAGCGGCTCGGAGACCACGACCCTCGCCTTCCGTCCGAACAGCTTCAGTCGATCCTCGTCGGGGTACATCTGCCGGAGGGTGTCGATATCGACGGAGTGGAACAGCGACCGCGATCGGCCCTCGGTGGAGTAGCGGAACGCCCAGATCGTCGCACCGTCGGAGATCGCCATGGTGCCCTGCATCGGGAAGGCGATGCCCTGCTCGTGTCCTACGGACTCGATGAGCCTCACCGACTTCTTGATCGCGGCGATGGGGTCGTCTCGCAGGCCGAACGTGAGGGCCAGGTGGAAGATGACCTCGGAGTCGGTGGTGCCCTTGATGTGCGGGTACAGCGACGGGTCCACCGCGAAGACGAGGTCGCGCTTCATCTTCATGAATCCGGTGAGGAAGCCGTTGTGCATGAACAACCAGTTCTCGTACCGGAACGGATGGCAGTTCGTCTGCTGGATGGGCGGGCCGCCGGCGGCACGCACGTGGCTGAAGAACAGGGGGCTCTCGATCGCTCGCGTCAGCTCGCGAAGGTTCTCGTCGTTCCACGCGGGCTCCGTGCTGTGGAACACCGCGGGGATCGTTCCCGCCACCGAGCCGCTCGGATACCACCCGAATCCGAACCCGTCGCCATTCACGGTCTCCGCCCCGAGAGGCGAGTTCAGCGCCTGCTTCACGATCGAATGCTGTGCATCGAGGACCACTGTCGCGGGTTGCAGGGGTTCTCCGGAGTAGGCGAGCCAGCGGCACATGGCGTCATCTCTCCTTGCCTCCCGGCCGCGGCACCCGGCCACCAGGACGCCGCTGCTCGCGCCACATGGTAAGCGGGAGCGTGACGGACGGGCGTGGAATCGTGCCGATCGTTCATGGCCCAGTTCTGGGGACTTCGGGGTGGCCGACCGCTCGCTAGCATATGGGGCACCGCGGGCGGGCTCGTGCCCATCCCGCCGAACCGCGGTCCCGATCCCAACACCCAAGGGAACGAGTGGCCCCGACTTCCTTCTTCCGGGTCGGGGCCTCTCGCTTGGGCGCGCCGATGGGGGGCGGCCTGGACCGACCCCCCACCGCTCCGAGCTGATCAGCTCGCGTCTGCGAGCGCCTCGAGCGCCTGCACGACGTTCGAGTCGGCCGGCAGGCCCGACTTGCGAGCTGCGTTGTCGAGCTGTGCGACCACCGCGCGGCTGGCCGCCGAGCCGCCGGCGAGCTTCTCGGCCTGATCGACGTGCTTGCGCACCTCGGCGAGGGTCGAGCCGGCAAGGCTGCCGTCGCGCTCGGCCTCGTCGACGTGCCTGCGGACCACCTCGAAGCTCGGCCCCTGGAGCACATCGAACAACGTGATCGCGATCTCGCGGTTCTCCGCCTGCCGTTCCGCAGTGTTCGGGTTGGTGCTCGCCGTCACGCCGAACAGGTGCCAGTTCAGCGGGTCCATGGCCCACGACACCTGGTTGAGATGACTGTACGGCGCGTCCGTCGTTCCGAAGAGCAGCCCCTCACCGCCGGCGAACGGACCGCCCTTGCCGAGGCCGGCGGGCAGCCCCTGGGCCGTCGAGATCGGAGTGCCCTTCGTCCACTGCGACACCCAGTACAGGTACTCGGTGAGGCCGTCCCAGCCGGAATCCGGGATCGTCACCTCGAACGCTCCCGGCGTTCCCGTCACGGTGAACCAGTCGAGCGGAAGCCCCGCCCAGTTCGCCGCTCGGTTCGAATCCTGCTGGCGGAGGAAGGTGTCGAGCGCGGACTTCGCTTCGACTGCGGTGCTGACCGCCGAGACGTCCACCAAGTTGGGCCGGTAGGACTTGTTCTCGTTCAGCGTCAGCTCGAGCGAGGTCTCCATCATGTCGAGCAGAGTGCGCTTCACGACGTCGGGGGTGAGTCCGAGCTCGTAGGTGTAGTCATCGCCCTTCTGCGCCAGGACCGCAGCGCTCAGGTACTGCCACTCCGCAAGCGCTGCCGGGTTGTTCCGGCCACTCGTGATACCGGTCTCGGCCGCGTAGACACCGTCCTTGATCTTCTGACGCGTCGGGTTATACATCCACTCGGCCAGATGGTCGGCCCTGAACGAGTCGATGATCGGGGCGCTGGAGAACGTGGCGAAGACGTCGTCGCCCACGGCCGGGTCGTCAGAGTATTCGCCGTCGGCCTCGGTCAGGCCGAGCGCACCGATCTGCGCGAGGGAGTCGAAGTAGTCGGAGCTGTTGCCACTTGCCGCAACGGTGGTGGTGAGTCCGCCGCCGCCGCTCATGCCGTGGATGATGACCCGCTCGGGGTCGCCCGGCAGGCCACCGTAGACCTGGTTGTACTTCAGGAATCGGATCGCGGCCTTCGTGTCGGTCATGGTGGCCGGCGAGTGACCCAGGTACTGGCCGTTGACCGGAGCGTCGTTCATGCTGCGAGCGCCGTACGACACCAGGATCATGCCCCGGTCGAGCACCTCGCCGAGGACGTTCGGGTTGTTGTTGCCACCGCCCTGCACGGTGTTGAACGCCAGGTTGCCGGTGGCATACGTTCCGCCATCGACGATGGTCGCGGCGAAGTTGTTCGAGGTCCAGCCGCCGTTGTTGGTGCGGAAGTACGTGGGGCTGTCGGGCCGCACGTTCTCGGGCACGTAGATGCTCATCTTCTGCTTGGGGCTGTTGGGCGTCGCCGCGTACCAGCCCCAGTAGTGCGTCAACGAGAAGTGCTGGCCGTCGAGCGTGACGGTGATCGTTCGCTTCCCGGTGTCCGATGACGCCGTGACGGCTCCGGAGCTGGTCTCCGTGAACGTTCCACCCTCGTAGGAGGTCACGTCCCACCACGCTCCGGCCACGGGCGCAACGTCGACGGGGTCGGACGGGCCGGCCTCGGCGAGGATCGAATCCATCCACTCGTAGGCCTCGGCGGTGCTCACGTTCTCCGAGTGGGGAAGGTTCATCACGAGCGTGAAGTTCACGTCATCGATCTTGTTCGCGGCCTTCAGGTTCTGCAGGTTCGCGTACAGGATCGCCTCGGGCGCAAGGGTCACGCCGTCGTCGGGCACCCCGTTGCGCACGTACCAGTAATCCGCCGGGTCAACCCCCGTGTCATCCGTGCCTCTCGCCACATCCGCCAGATACACGTTCGGTGTCGCCATCTTGCCCTGCTGCTCGAGCAGGTCGTAGGTGTCGGATGCCGCGTACTCCGCCCACGCGTCCAACACATGCGGCTTCAAGAAGACGAACTCGTCTCCTTCTGTCGCAGCCGTCGCGACCGTCGCCGACGACGCGACCATCGCCGCGGCGACGACCGCCGCCGCGGCCGGATATCTCATCAAGCGCATAGCTACTCCTCATTGAGTGGTACCGGAGGTGACCGAGCGATTGTCACCACCTTTGGCGACAACCTATCCGGAGCCTTCCGGCCGTATTTCGTACTTTCGCAGCCAGTGAGAATCTGGCACGGCACGCGGCGTCAACGGTCGAACTGCTCTCTCAGCACTGCGTGGAGTTTCTGCGCCGTGGCGAGCACCATCGGGCTGAGTTCGCGCTCGCGAAACCTCGTCACTTCGGTCACGACGCCGATGGCAGCAGCAGGGAGGTGAGCCACCCGGTCGAACGCGACGGCGACCGACGCCGTTCCGAGCGTCATCTCCTCGCGGACGACCGCGTAGCCTCGCGCGCGAGCCCTCTCGAGATCTCGAATGAGGTCGCTCCCGTTCGTCAGGGAGTGCTGGGTCTCCTTGACGAGTCCTGCACGGATGTACTCCGAGAGCCACTCGCGGTCCTGCGCCGCGAGCAGCGCCTTGCCCACCCCGGTCGTGTGCAGGGGGAAGGCGCCCCCGATCCTCGTGAGTGTCGCTGCCGAGGACACGCTGACCACCCGAGCGATGTAGAGCACGCGCGCAGTCCTGGGCGTCCACCCATCGACCACCGCCAGCTGGATGTTCTCGCCGGTCGCCTCGTACAGGCGGAGCATGTGCGGCAGCGCAGTTTCCCGCAGCTCGAGCAGGGCGGGATTCAGCTCTCCGACCTTCCACAGCTTGAGCCCGACCGCGTATCGCTGGGGCGGGACCTTCTCCACGTACCCTGCCGTGAGCAACTTCGCCAGGAGTCGATGGACCGAGGAGACGGCGAGTCCGGTTCGCTGTGCGATCTCGGCCGCGGAGAGGACGGGTTCGTCAGCCGTGAAGCAATCGAGCACATCGAACGCCCGCTCGAGCACCCCGGCACGCGCGTTCGGCTTCGCTGTCACTCCACTCCCCCACCATGTCTGCTGACGACGTGGCAGACAGGCTAGGCATGCACCGCCCATCCGTTCAAACGGGGTTCCGACGAACGGAAACCGAATCGAGGTCGAGCATCCTCCCCAGGACTTCGGTCCCGCGCGGTGGCGCGAATCCGACGGGACTTGGCAGTTCCGGCCGTGCTCTCGGCCCGTCCACAGCCGAGGCTGGACTCATGGATGCGAACATCGTTGTGCGGATGTGGCGTGGCGCTGTGCGCTCGGAGGATCGGCACGCTTACGTCGACTACATCGAGCAGACCGGAATGCAGGAGTACCGGAAGACCCCGGGCAACATCGATGCGTGGATGCTCACCAGGGAGCTCCCCGGCGCGATCACCGAGATCGTGACCGTCTCGCGCTGGCAGAGCCTCGAGGCGATCAAGGGCTTCGCCGGTGACGACATCGAGCGTGCCGTGTTCTACCCGGAAGACGATCGATACCTCGTCGAGCGAGATACCATTGTGCGGCACTACTCCCAGGTCGGATGAAGCGGAAACTCAACTCAGCTCATCGCAGATGTCCCTCGTGCGACCGGACGAACCCGTGATCGTGAAGACCTCGTCGACGTCGACGTCGTAGGTCACTTGGCCGACATGGAGCGTGGTCGAAGGGCCGGCCGGGACGTCGGTCGGGAACAGGATCAGCACATTGTGTCCCGTGAGTCTGACCGTCAAGGACCCGTCCGGATGGAACGTCGTGCTGGTCACGGAGCCGTTGCCCTTCAAGGAGACCGTCGCATCGGTGGCGACGTTCGTGAACGTGAGATCAGAGCCACGTCCTGCGGCGAGCGTCCGGACGGTATTCCCGTCGGAATCAGTGAATTCCCTCGTGATCAACGATCCGCCGGAGACTGTGACGCCCAATTCGAAGTCGCAAGCCGCGCCAGCCGGTACGACCAAGTCGAATTCAGCGGCGAATGCCGGGCCCGGTACCGCAACGGATATGAGCGCCGCGGCAACCGCCGCCGTTGCCCACTGAGCTCGATGATGTCCAGCCATGATCGGCCTCCCCAACGTTCTGGGCGCAACTCCAGCTTGGAAGAAGGGTCCTCAGCGGAAGTTGCACCGACTCCCCCGATTGGGAGCAGGATGGCAGTCCGAACTGTGCGCCGCAATGGGCAACGGCAAAAGAGTGCGGGGAAAGGGTATCTCTGCCGCGGAAATGGGGACCACTCACGGACCAGCGGGTACATCATGCTTGGGAGCGTCGACCGCGACAGGTGCGCACCGCGCGGCGCATCACTTCAGCCTGCTCGAGCAGACGGATCCGCTTGAGCGCCTCATGAACCCATGAAGGCTAAAATCAACCTTAGATGCGCTAAGGTTGATTTGATTCGGATTCCGCGCATGCTAGGAGGCCTCGATGCCGACCTTCATCGAACGAGTCTGGGCCCCCGATGACGACGGCCAGCTCGGACGCAGGGATCGCACTCCCGGCCGCTACCGCGCCTTCGTCCCCGACGAACTGGGCGCCGCGCTCCCCCACCTCAGTGAGCGCGCACAGTCGGCAGCCGAGGATTCGCTGGCCGTGCTGGCGCGCGCCGACGAGCGGATCGGGTCCCGCGGCGCCTACTTGAATCACCTGCTGATACGTTCGGAAAGCATCTCGTCATCGTGGATCGAGGGCAACCGCATCAGCCCGAAGCGGCTGGCGATCGCCGAGGCGCTCAGCGCGGGCACTCGGGTCGCACTCGACGTGATCGGCAACGTGCGCGCCACCGAAGCCGCCATCGCCGCGCTCGCAGACCGCTCCCGACCCATCACAGTGCTTGACATCGAGAGCCTGCAGCACGCCATCGAGCCGACGCTCGAGCCCGGGTTGCGGACCGAGCAGAACTGGGTCGGTGGTCCTGGCTGGAGCCCGCTGCGAGCCGAGTTCATCCCACCGCCCGAAACCGAAGTGCCGCGGCTGGTCGCCGACCTCGCACGTTTCGTGACTGAGACCACCGGCAACCCGGTCGTCCGGGCCGCGATCGCCCACGCCCAGTTCGAGACGATCCACCCATTCATCGACGGCAACGGCCGCACCGGCCGTGCACTCATCCACACGGTGCTGCACCGGGCGGACGCACTGCGCAACATCCTCATCCCGATCAGCACGGTCTTCGCCGGCGACACCAGCGCCTACATCGCCGGCCTCACCGCATTCCGCGCCGACCCACCACAACTCGATGACTGGGTCATCGCGTTCGCTCAGGCGACCGAGCGCGCGGCCGGCAACGCCGTCCGGCTCTCCGCGGACCTGGCCGTGCTCGATGAACGCACCCGTGAGGACCTGGTCGCCTACCGCCGATCACAGGGCCACAGCCCGGCCGTCCCGCGACGCGGCGCCGTGATCCTCCGCATCCTCGACGGGCTCGCCACCGACCCCGTCCTGACCGTCGAGTCAGCCGCCCGCACGCACGGCGTCTCGAAGACCGCAGCACACAAGGCCCTCGTCGAACTGGCCGAGGCCGGCGTCCTCGGCCGCACCAAGGATCAGCGCGGACGGCTCATCTGCTGGACCGCGGACCGGCACCTCGCGCTCGTCGCCCTCACCGAGCGCAGCAACCGCGTCGGCGCCGGGGACACGACCGGCGGCAGGCCGAAGCAGGGACCGCCGCTGCCAGAGCTCGGCCAGTTCGGTCGGTTGCAGACGACCCAGCACGACGGACGCAGCCTCGCATGACGGACGGAGCCCCGGCCTGTGCTCCCGGTGCCGCCTCACGTCGATCCTGCCAAGCCCGCCCGTCGGGATCCGCGGCCTCGCCACGACATCGCTCCTTCGCCCAGGCGAGGACGTCCTCGACGTCGTACCGGACATGGCGCCCGAGCTTCATGTACGGCGAGCCGGACCCGATAAGTCGCCAGTCCTCGAGCGCCCGCTTCGGCAGCTGCAGCAGCTCGGCGAGCTCGTGCTGGGTAAGAAAGCCCGGACCGGCTGTGTGATCTCGTTCATACCGGAGAGGTGCGCGTGCCGTCCCGCGAGCAGCCCGTCGATCTCGGGATCGGTCCGTGGCGACCGGATGAGCAGCACGCCGGAAGCACCGGGAATCGGGTTTCTGGTGTCGTTTCTGGAAATTCGACCCGAAACGGGCACCAGAACGAGCATGGGCAAGGGGTGACTTTGCCGCGGAATCCTGCGCCTAGATTGGCTGGGGTACCTGGACTCGAACCAAGAACAACTGAACCAGAATCAGCCGTGTTGCCAATTACACCATACCCCAATGGCCATGAGCCGAAGCCCCGGGCCGACATGCAACTCTAGCCTACGCGGCGCAGCCCGACCAAACTGAGCAGCGGTCCAGGGGGCTCGATACGCGTCGCCTTCGGCGGCGCTACTCGACCACCGGGTGCGTCGCCTTCGGCGGCGCTACTCGACCACCGGGTGGGTCGCCTTCGGCGGCGCTACTCGACCACCGGGTGGGTCGCCTTCGGCGGCGCTATGCGACGGCAGAACCGATGAGCGCCGACAGCCGGTCGATGCGCTCGAGCGAGTCGACCTTGCCGAGGATCTGCATCGACTCGAACAACGGCGGCGACACCCGGCGACCCGAGATCGCCGTACGCACAGGCCCGAAGGCGACGCGCGGCTTCAGGCCGAGCCCGTCCACGAGGGCACCGCGCAGCGCCTCCTCGATCTGTTCGTGCGTCCACGCCTCAGCGGGCAGCCGGTCGAGTGCCTCTCGCGCCGCGCTGAGCACGTCGGAGGCGTCGGCGGGTAGGGCGCCGAGGGCCGCTTCGTCGAACTCGAGGCCGGCGGCATCCGTGAACAGGAAGCCGAGCATTCCGGGCGCCTCGCCGAGCAGATTGATGCGCTCCTGCACGAGCGGTGCCGCCTGGGTCAGCACGGCCTCCTGGGCGGGGGTGATCGGCGTCTCGACGGCTCCAGCGGCCTGGAGGTATGGCACTGTGCGCGCGGCGAAGTCGGCCACATCGAGCTGGCGGATGTGGTCGCCGTTGATCGCCTCGGCCTTCTTCAGGTCGAAGCGTGCCGGGTTCGGGTTGACGTGCGTGACATCGAACGCGGCGACCAGCTCGTCGCGACTGAACACGTCGCGGTCGGCGGAGAACCCCCAGCCGAGCAGCGCCAGGTAGTTGACGAGGCCCTCGGGAATGAAGCCCCGATCGCGGTGGTGGAAGAGGTTCGACTCGGGGTCGCGCTTGGAGAGCTTCTTGTTCCCCTCCCCCATGACGTACGGCAGGTGCCCGAACCGCGGGATGAACGTGGTCAGCCCGATGTCGATGAGCGCGTGATACAGCGCGATCTGGCGAGGGGTCGACGAGAGCAGGTCTTCGCCACGAAGCACGTGCGTGATGCCCATGATCGCGTCATCGACCGGGTTCACGAACGGATACAGCGGAACGCCATTGGGCCGCACGACGACGAAATCGGTGCTCGAGCCGGCGGGGAACGTGATCTCGCCGCGAACGAGATCATCGAAGCCGAGGTCGACGTCGGGCACCCGCATGCGCAGCGCGGGCAGGCGACCGTCGGCACGGAAGGCGGCCTTCTGCTCGTCGGTGAGGTCGCGGTCGTAGTTGTCGTAGCCGAGCTGCTTCGGGCGCCCGGCCGCCTCGTTCCGCGCGTCGATCTCCTCGGCGTTCGAGAAGCTCTCGTACACGTGACCGGCAGCCTTGAGCCGCTCGATCACGTCGGCGTAGATCTCAGACCGCTGCGACTGACGGTACGGCTCGTGCGGGCCTCCCACGCCGATGCCCTCGTCCCACTCGAGGCCGAGCCAGGTGAGCGCGTCGACGATCTGCTCGTAGCTCTCTTCGGTGTCGCGCGCGGCATCCGTGTCCTCGATCCGGAACACGAACGTGCCGCCCGTGTGCCGGGCGTACGCCCAATTGAACAGGGCGGTGCGCACCAGCCCGACGTGCGGGGTACCGGTCGGCGAGGGACAGAAGCGCACGCGGATGTCGCTGCCGGTGGCGGTGCTGAAGGGGTGGGCTGTGTCAGGCATCCCATCAATGCTATCGAGCGGGCGGTCGCGGCCACGGACCGGATGCGAGAACAGGGTGACATGCCGGGCAGGCAGCGGAAACAGGCGCCGCAGCCCTGTTTCAGCGCCGGCGGCCTGCAGGCGTGACGGATGCCGCGACGAGCGATTCGAGCACTCCGATCGCCGCCGCGATCGCGGGGACCCGGTCGCCGCCCCGGGCGGTCACGAGGTGCAGTGATCGAACGTCGGCGCGGGCAGTGGGCCGTGTCACGACGCCCGGATGACGCGGTGACGCGTCCAGTGCGAGGGCCGGCAGCAACGCGACTCCGAGGCCCTGTGCCACCATGCCCTCGACGGCGACGAAGTTGTCGGTCTCGAAGGCGATGCGCGGCGCGAAGCCTGCGACATCCGCCAGTTCGAGCAGGTGTCCTCGGCAGCGGGGGCACCCGGCGATCCAGGGCTCGTCTCCGAGGCTGGAGAGGTCGACGACGTCGGATGCCGCGGCCGGATGCCCCATCGGCAGTACGAGCCGCATCGACTCCTCGCCGAACGCGCGGACGTCGAGACCTCGTGCGCTGGCGCGGTGCGGGTCGTCGCGGTCGCCTGGATAGCTGAACGTGATCGCGAGGTCGGCGCGGTCGGCGCGAACGGCGGCGACGGCCTCGGGCGGTTCTGCCTCGATGTACGTGACGGCGATGCCGGGATGCGCCGCGCCGAGTTCGGCGATCAGGCGGGGCACGATCGTGGCCGATGCCGAGGGGAACGCGACGAGGCGCACCCGGCCCGAGCGGAGCCCGCGGATCTCGGCGAGCTCGCCGGCGGCCGCTTCGAGCGCAGTGGCGACACCGTGCGCGTGCCGTGCGAGCACCCGACCCGACTGGGTGAGGCGGATGCCGCGGCCCACCCGTTCGACGAGCGCGATGCCGGTACGCTCCTCGAAGCGCCGGAGTTGCTGGCTCAGCGCCGGCTGGCTGTAGCCGAGCGCCTCGGCGGCAGCCGTGAGCGAACCGTGCTCGGCGATCTGCCGGACGACCCGGACGGTCTGCAGGTCGAGCGCCACGGCCAAGCGCTCGACCGAGGCGTCGGTCACGACGGCCATGACGCAATCATAACCACGTGTTATGAATGTGATCACACACCTGCGCTTGTCGAATGGATTCCGTCGTTCGAGACTGGGCGCATGAACTCCGTGCGACACCGCTTCGCAGCCGGCCGTGGATATCTCGCGGCGTGCACGCTCGGCCTCCCCGCCGACGTCACCGTGGACGCGCTGCGACGAGACCTCGAGGCATGGGAGGGCGGGGCCTCGAGCGCGATCGAGTACACCGAGGTTCTCGAGCGCGCTCGGGGGCACGCGGCGGCATTGCTCGGCGTCGATGCCTCGCGCGTCGCCACCGGCTCGCAGGTCTCGGTGTTCGCGGGGCTCGCCGCCGCCGCCGCGGCGACGGGCGCCGAGATCGTGTGCGTCGACGGCGACTTCTCGTCGGTCGTGGCACCGTTCCTCGCACGCGGCGACCTGAAGGTGCGGCACGTGCCGGTCGACGCCCTCGCCGATTCGGTCGGGCGCGACACCTGGATGGTGGCGTACTCGCTCGTGCAATCCGCGACGGGCGAGGTCGCGGACGCGGCATCCGTCACCTCGGCCGCCCGCGACGCAGGAGCCCTCACGCTCGTCGACACGACCCAGGCGACGGGCTGGATGCCGACCACCGACCTCGAGGCCGACCTCGTCGTGTGTCACGCCTACAAGTGGCTGTCGGCACCGCGAGGAGCGGCATTCGCGGCATTCTCCGAGCGAGCGCTCGCCGACATCACGCCGCTGACCGCCGGCTGGTACGCCGGCGCGGACCCCTGGGCTTCATGCTACGGCCCCGAGCTGCACCTGGCCGATGACGCGACCCGCTTCGACGTCTCCCCCGCTTGGCACGCGTGGGCCGGCGCAGAGGCCGCGCTCGCGTTCGCCGCGTCGCTCGACGCCGAAGGGGTGCGCGACCATGCACTCGGCCTGGCGAACGCGTTCCGTGCGCGGCTCGGGGACGCGGCATCCGACAGTGCGATCGTCACCTGGGCCGACGCCGACGGTGCCGACCTCGCGTCGCTGACCGCCGCCGGTATCACCGCCTCGGGTCGTGCGGGGCGTGCACGGGTGGCCTTCCACCTCTGGAACGACGAGGAGGACGTCGAGCTCGCGGCGACCGCGCTCGGCCGGTGAGTTCAGCTCGCCGCGCGCACCGGGTTCGCGAGGGTGCCGAGCCCCGAGACCGACACCTCCACAGTGTCGCCGTCGACGAGCGGCCCGACTCCGGCGGGGGTGCCGGTGAGGATGACGTCGCCCGGCAACAGCGTGAACACGCTCGACGCATACGCGATGATCGCGGGGATCGTGTGCACCATGTCGGCCAGCCGCCCCTCCTGCCGGCGCGTGCCGTTGACGCTCGTCTCGATGGTGCCGCCGTCGAGGTCGAGGTCGGTGGCGATCACCGGACCGAGGGGGCAGAACGTGTCGAAGCCCTTGGCACGGGTCCACTGCCCGTCGCGCTTCTGCAGATCACGGGCGGTCACGTCGTTGGCGATCGTGTACCCGAAGATCACATCCGAGGCGCTCGTCTCGGCCACGTTCTTCGCGATGCGCCCGATGACCACCGCCACCTCGCCCTCGTGCTCGACGCGTTCGCTCTGCGGCGGCAGCACGATGGCGTCGCCCGGCCCGATGACCGAGGTGTTGGGCTTCAGGAACAGCAGGGGTTCGGCGGGGGCTTCACCGCCCATCTCTTCTGCGTGCTCGCGATAGTTCTTGCCGACCGCGACGACCTTGGAACGCGGGATCACGGGTGCGAGCAGCTTCGCCTCCCGGAGCGGCACGCGCTCCCCGGTGGGGTCATAGCCGGCGAACATCGGGTCGGACTTGAGGACGACGAGGTCGTGCTCCTCCTCGTCGACGATGCCGAAGGCGATGGTCTCGCCGTGCGAGAAGCGCGCGATCTTCATGCGCTCAGCCTAACCGCGACGCATCCGTGACCAGGGCGGCTTCACTGCCCCGACCTGTCCGTCGGCCCCGACGAGGAGTACCGTGTCGAGCAGGTCGGGCCCGGTCGAGTCCCGACGAGGGGAACGCGTGAACGCGATCCAGACGCGTGATGCAGCTGCACCAGCCGACCGCGGCGAGCGCGGGTGGTGGCCGCTGAACGCCTCGCTCGGCGCGGTCAGGGTCGCGTTGATCGGCCTCTGCACCGCCGCAGCACTGCTCCTGGCCGCGTGCAGCGTCGCTACGCCGACGGCCGGCAGCGCGCCCCCTCGAACGACGACGACGGCGCCCGCGGCGGATCCGACCGACTTCCCCGAGGGCGACGGCGACCGCGCCGGACTGGTCGACATCGGCGACGGTCGCGAGATGTATCTCGAATGCAGCGGAACCGGTGCCCCGACCGTCGTGTTCATCTCGGGCGCCGGCGTCGCCGCCGACAACTGGCGCTACACCGGAGACCCGACCGATGCGTCCGACCCTGCTTCGCCCGCCGAGACTGCGGTCTTCCCCGAGACGGCGGCGTTCACCACGGCCTGCGCCTACGACCGTCCGGGCACCGAGCAGATGGAGGGCGACGCCAGTCGATCGACGGCGGTGCCGCAACCGACGACGAGCCAGGGCGACGCCGCCGACCTCCACGCCATGCTGACCGCTGCGGGAGTTGCCGGGCCCTATGTGCTCGTGGGTCACTCGTGGGGCGGGATGATCGCCGTCACGTTCGCGAGGACGTACCCCGCCGAGGTGGCGGGCCTCGTCCTCGTCGATGCCGGATCGCAGTACCTGCAGAACGCGCTGCCGCCCGACGTCTGGGAACGGTGGATGCGCGACATCGCCGCCGCCGGAGAGCAGAACCCCGATGGGGAGGCGCCCGACTACCCGAAGAGCATCGCCGCGCTCGACGCCACCGCCCCGCTTCCGGCGACCGTCCCGGTCGTCGTGTTGAGCGCCGACCGGCCGTTCGACTACCTCGGGATCGGCGACGCCGACGCGTACTGGGCCAATTGGCTCGACGCGGCGGCCCAGCTCTCGGCGTCGTTCGGTGCGCCGCACGTGACCGCGACGAGCAGCGGGCACTTCGTCGGCAACGAGAATCCGGCGCTCGTCGTCAAGCAGATCTGCTCGATGGTGCCGACCTGCTGAACGAGGAACGAGGGACGCGACCGGTGCGTGCGCTGCGACGCGGGGGCCGCGGCCGGGGCAGGCAGCTCAGGCGTCGAGTCGCGTCATCCAGCCGTGGCGATCCTCGAGGCGGCCGTACTGGATGCCGGTGAGCTCCTCGCGAAGCGAGAGGGCCAGCTCCGACGAAGCCGCACCATTGTGCACGATCTCGAAGTCCTCGGCGAGCAGCCGCCCGATCGGCGTGATCACTGCCGCCGTTCCGCAGGCGAACGCGCCGACGATGCGACCGGATGCCGCACCCTCGCGCCACTCGTCGATGGTCGCCCGGCGGCTCTCGACCGCGTGCCCGCGGTCGCGCGCGAGCTGCAGGACCGAGTCGCGTGTGATGCCCTCGAGGATCGAGTCGGATTCGGGCGTCACGAGCGTTCCGTCGTCGTAGACGAGCACGAGGTTCATGCCGCCCAGCTCCTCGAGGTACTTCCCCTCATCGAGGAACAGCACCTGCTGGCATCCGTGCGAGGCCGCCTCGGCCTGCGGAAGCAGGCTCGACGCGTAGTTGCCGCCCGTCTTGGCCGCACCGGTGCCACCCTTGCCTGCACGAGCGTACTTCGTCGACAGCCAGATCGACACCGGCTGCACGCCACCGTGGAAGTAGGCGCCCGCAGGGCTCGCGATGAGGTAGTACGCGACCTTGTGCGCGGGACGGACGCCCAGGAAGGCCTCCTTCGCGAACATGAACGGGCGCAGGTAGAGGCTCGTCTCGGGGGCGGACGGCACCCAGGCGCCGTCGACGGCGATGAGCTGCTTCAGCGAGTCGATGAAGTACTCGCTCGGCAACTCGGGCAGCGCCAGGCGAGCGGCCGAACGCTGCATGCGAGCCGCGTTCTCGTAGGGGCGGAACGACCAGATCGACCCGTCGGCGTGCCGGTAGGCCTTCAATCCCTCGAAGATCTCTTGTGCGTAGTGCAGCACCGCAGCCGACGGCTCGAGCTGGATCGGCCCGTACGGGGAGACTCGCGGTCGGTGCCATCCGCCCTTCAGCGACCAGCAGAGGTCGACCATGTGGTCGGTGAAGTGGTTGCCGAAGCCCGGATCGGCGAGGATCGCCTCGCGCTCAGCGTCGCTCTTCGCCGACTCGTTGCGGGTGATGGCCCAGGTCAGGCCAGCCTCGGAAGGAGTCTGCAGGGTCAGGTTGGTCGTGGTCATGATGCCTTCCTTCACGCGTGTCAGATGCGCTGGGTCTCGAGTGCCCCGATGCGGGCCACGATCGCATCGCCGACCTCGGAGGGCGTTCGGGTCGTGTCGCCGCGCTCGGCGATGTCGGCCGCGACCGCCCGACGCACGTTCTCGGCCTGCTCGCGGTGACCGAGGTGGTCGAGGAGCAGGGCCACCGAGAGGATCGCGGCGGTCGGGTCGGCGATGCCCTTCCCGGCGATGTCGGGTGCGGAACCGTGGACCGGCTCGAACATGCTCGGGAACCGGCCCTCGGGATTGATGTTGCCCGAGGCCGCAAGTCCGATGCCGCCGCTGATCGCGCCGGCCAGATCGGTGAGGATGTCGCCGAAGAGGTTGTCCGTGACGATGACATCGAATCTAGCAGGGTCGGTGACGAGGAAGATCGTCGCTGCGTCGACGTGCAGGTAATCGACCGTCACATCGGGGTACTCGGCAGCCACCAGGTCGACCGTGCGCTTCCAGAGCGAACCGGCGAAGACGAGCACGTTGGTCTTGTGCACGAGGGTCAGTTTCTTCTTCGGTCGAGCGGATGCCGCGGCGAACGCGTATCGCACGACGCGCTCGACCCCGTACGCAGTGTTCACGGAGACCTCGTTCGCGACCTCGGCGGGCGTGCCGACACGGATGGCGCCGCCGTTGCCGACGTAGGGCCCCTCGGTTCCCTCGCGCACCACGACGAAGTCGACCTCTCCGGGATCGGACAGCGGGCTCGGGACTCCCGGGTACAGCACCGAGGGGCGGAGGTTCACGTAATGGTCGAGCTCGAATCGCAGTTTCAGGAGCAGTCCGCGCTCGATGTTCGCGCCCGCCAGTCGGGGGTCGCCGGGGACACCGCCGACTGCACCGAGGAGGATCGCATCGTGCTGCTTGATGGCGGCCAGGTCATCGTCGGTCAGGACGTCGCCGGTCTCGAGGTAGCGCGCGGCACCAAGCGAGAAGGGTGTCTGCTCGAAGGCGACGCCGATGTCGGCGACGGCCGCGTCGAGCGTCTTGACCGCCTCGGCGACGACCTCGGGACCGATGCCGTCGCCCGGAATCACCGCGAGCCTGACCGTATCTACCATGGATTCTCCTTCGTGCGCCAGCCCTCCCAGCGTACTGTCTGCCCGCCGTAGCCTGATGCCGAGAGCGGCTCTCCGCACTCACTGGACGCGGCCGACCGTGCCGTGCCGGAAGGGAATCCGAATGAGTCTCGGTCTCGGTATCGTGCTCTTCGTCATCGGCGCGATCCTCGCGTTCGCGCTCAACCTCGCCGTCGACTGGATCGACCTCCAGCTGGTCGGCTACATCCTGATGGTCGCGGGCGCGATCGTGATCATCCTGGGCATCGTCCTCCTCGCTCGCCGCCGCCGTTCCGTGTCGACCTCGCACACGAGCGTCGACCCCGCGACCGGCGACCGGGTCGTGCGGAACGAGCACTCCGCCCCCGAGGACCCGACCACGCTCTGAGCGCGGAATCGTGCGAACGGCCGCTCCGGGGCATCCGGGGCGGCCGTTTCGCGTCGAGCGGATGACGCGTCGGTGATGCCTACGACTCGGTGATGTCGATCTCGACGAGGATGTCGGCGTCGATGGCTTCGCGCACGTGCTCCAGCACCGCGGCCGGCACCGGCGAATCGACCGTCAGCACGCTCAGCGCTCCGCCGCCCGCCTCGAGGCGCGCGATCTGCATGCCCGCGATGTTGATGCCCGCCTCACCGAACTCGCGCCCGTAGATCGCGACGATGCCGGGCCGGTCGGTGTACTCCATGATCACGTGCGTCGTCGCGATCGGCACCTCGATCTCGTAGCCGTTGATGCCCACGAGCTTCTCGACCTGCTTCGGACCGGTGAGGGTGCCCGACACCGAGAGCTGGCGCCCGTCGGCGAGGGCGCCGGTGATGGTGATGACGTTCCGATACTCGGGTGACTCGGGATCGGTGATGAGACGGACGGCGATGCCGCGCTGCTCGGCGAGCAGCGGCGCGTTCACATATGACACGGTCTCGCTGACGATGTTGGTGAAGATGCCCTTGAGCGCCGCCAGCTTGTAGACGCTCACATCGAAGTCGACGAGCTCGCCGCGCACCTCGACGTCAACGCTCGTGATCGCGGCATCCGCAAGTCCGGCGAAGAGTTGGCCGAGCTTCTCGACGAGCGAGATGCCGGGTCGCACGTACTCGTCGATGACGCCCCCGGCGACATTCACGGCGTCGGGCACGAGTTCGCCGGCCAGCGCGAGCCGAACCGACTTGGCCACCGAGACGCCGGCCTTCTCCTGCGCCTCATCGGTGGACGCGCCGAGGTGCGGTGTCACGATGACGTTGGGCAGCGACAGCAGCGGCGACTCTCGCGGCGGCTCCGAGACGAAGACGTCGAGACCGGCACCGGCGATCCTGCGCGCGGCGAGCGCGTCGTGCAGCGCCTCCTCGTCGATGAGCCCGCCACGGGCGACGTTCACGATGTACGCCGTCGGCTTCATCTTCGCGAGCTGTTCGGCGCCGATCATGCCCGTGGTCTCGGGGGTCTTCGGCATGTGGATCGTGATGAAGTCGCTGCGCTCGAGGAGTTCGTCGAGGCTCACGGTCTGCACGCCGAGCTGCTGCGCGCGCGCCGCCGTGATGTACGGATCGTAGGCGATGACCTCGGTGCCGAACGCCTGCAGGCGTGCGGCGATGAGCGCGCCGATGCGACCGAGTCCGATGATGCCGATCGTCTTCTCGTACAGCTCGACGCCGGTGTAGTGCGATCGCTTCCACTCCCCCTGCGCCAAGGCTGCGTGCGCCGCCGGGATGTGACGGGCGAGCGCCAGGATGTGACCGACCGTGAGCTCGGCCGCCGAGATGATGTTCGACGTCGGAGCGTTCACGACCATCACGCCGGCCGTCGTGGCCGCCTTGATATCGACGTTGTCGAGGCCGACCCCGGCACGCGCGATGACCTTGAGGCGGGGCGCCGCGGCGATCGCCTCTTCATCGACCTTCGTGGCGGATCGGACGAGGATCGCGTTGGCGTTACCGATCGCCTCGAGCAGGGCCGGACGATCGGTTCCGTCGACGTTGCGGATCTCGAAGTCGGGCCCGAGGGCGTCGACGGTGGCGGGCGAGAGTTCTTCGGCGATCAGCACGACCGGCTTTGTCACGAACGGATTCCTTCAGGGCGATCGGCGCGCACGAGGCAGCGACTTGCGGGTGGGAATGCGCCACACGCCGTCGGGGCGCTACCCGCCCACTCTACTGGAGGGCGCTCGCGGCATCCGTCGTGTGACCGTGCAACGTAACCTGGCCCGCCGCCGGCGATCAGGACGCGTCGGCCGTCGAGAAGTCGATGCCGCCGAGCTCGAAGAACGCCGCGAGATCGAGGGTGAGCGCCTGCACGAGCGCCCATCCGACGAGGAAGAGCGCCGCCTGCGCGAGCGGTCCCCTGCGGTAGCCGAGCCAGAACGCGATGCCGTACACGACCAGCGGCACGACGAGCGCAGCGATGAGCAGGGCGAGGCCGACGCCCGCGAACGAGACTCCGAGGTCACCGACGATGAGCGACATCCCGACCAGGTCTCGCACCGCTTCCCACACGTCGTAGGCGTAGAGGATGCCGAAGATCACCGCGATCGTGACGGCGAGCCACAGCGGCGTGATCGTGCGCGAGTGGGACTGCGTATCCGTGGCCTCGGCCGGCTCGGCCGCCTGGTCGTCGCCGTCGAGCGGCATGGATGCGTCGGTCATCTCACCCTCGCAGCAGGAACGGAACGGGAACGAGCAGGACGGCCCCGGCGATGAGCCACAGCAGGCGAGCACGCCGGTGCTCGGCGAGCAGCCAGAGGACGGCACCGAGCCAGAACGCGGGTGCGAGCACGGCGAGCCAGCGCCCGAGCCCGTACATGAACTGGGCGACCGGATCGGCGAGCTGCGGCGCCGGCCCGATCGCCGTGATGAGCCAGCCGATGGCATACAGCAGGTAGATGCCACCGAGCACGCCGAGGAGCACGAGTTCCGCCGAGCCCGGGCCGGCGGCGGCATCCGCGTCAGTCACGTCATCGCCGTCGGCCGCCGTCGCACCGGATTCCGAGTCGGTAGCGGATGCCGCGGCATCGGGCTGCTCTGATCGAACCGGTTCGCCGACGGCCTTCCACCCCGGCGCGAGCGTGGGGTCGTCATCGCCCTCCCAACGCAGTGCGTCGTCGTCGGGGTCGCGGGTCATGCGACCAGACTAGCGATCCGCGTCTCGGTTCCGGCGGGCCGCCGCGCGGGCGGCTTCGACGGCGGCATGGACAGTCGCGGCATCCGTCATCTCGAAGCCGGCATCGCCACCACCCGGGCCGCTCTGCCCACCCCTCGTGGCCGTGCTTCGCGCCGAGAGATGCACCGCGTCGACGCCGGCCGCAGCGAGCGCCGGGAGGTCATCGACCCGCACCCCGCCACCGGCCATGAGCTCGACCGCACCTGCGAGCTCCTCCGCCATGCGGGCGAGCGTTCCGAGTCCGGCCCGGCAGTCCGGTTCGCCGCCGGATGTCAGCACGCGGCGCACACCCGTCCCGACGAGCGCCACGACGGAACCGACCGGGTCGGCGGCGGCATCGACGACCCGGTGCACCGTCACATCGAGGTGCTCGGCAACGTCGCGGAACCCTGCGATCGCGTCGACGTCGAGGGAACCGGCATCCGTCAACGCCCCAACGACGACGCCATCGGCACCGAGCGTCCGTGCGAGTCGGATGTCGCGCGCGATCGCGTCGAGTTCCTCGGCGTCGTAGACGAAGCCGCCTCCGCGCGGGCGCACGAGAACATGCACGAAGCCAGGGGCGGATGCCGCGGCGGCTTCGACCGCTGACTCGATGAGTCCCGCCGACGGCGTGAGCCCGCCGACGCCGAGCGCCTGGCACAGCTCGACGCGTGCAGCACCCGCCTCGAGTGCGACGCGCACCCCGGCGACGTCTTGGACGGCGATCTCGACGGGAAGGAACCCTGCCACCCCGTCACCCTATCGAGCAGGCGGCAGGGCGGGGCACTGGCTCGGGCGGACGTTCAGGAGGACACTCATGTCATGACCGACCGCAATGAGACCGTGCGCCTCGCGATCTACACCGCCCTCGCCGCAACCGGCCGAATCCCGTCGACCGAGGAGCTCACCGAGCAGACAGGGTTGTCGATCGCAGAGCTCGACGACGCGATGACCGAGCTCGCAGCATCCCGACACCTCGTGTTCGACGGTGACCACGAGATCGTGCTGGCGCACCCCTTCGCAACGCGCAACTTCGCGTTCTCCGTGATGGGCGACCACACCCTGTGGTGGGGCGGATGCGCATGGGACGCGTTCGCAATCCCGAATCTCGTGCCCGATGAGCCGTCGGCGCTCGTCGCGACCACATGCCCGTCGTGCGGCACGGCGCACTCGTGGACTGTGACGCGCGACGGTCCACCGGAAGGCACGCAGATCGCCCACTTCCTGACGCCGATGGCGCACGTCTGGGACGACGTCATCCACACGTGCGAGAACCAGCGGATCTTCTGCGACGACGGATGCCTCGACCGCTGGCTCGCCGAAACGGGCAACGAACGCGGCGCGGTGTTCGACCTCGCGACGCTGTGGCGGCTCGCCTCCCAGTGGTACGCGGGCCGGCTCGATACGCCCTACAAGCGCCGGGAACCGAAGGAAGCCCACGAGTACTTCGCGAGCGTCGGGCTCGTCGGCCCGTTCTGGGGCAACGCGCCCGCCTGAGTTCGTCTCAGCCCCGATGCACCGGGGTGATGATCACGAACTGTGGCAGCACGGGCGCCTCGTCGGCTGGCGCGATCCGGTTCGTGCATGCGGCGAGAGCGAAGACGGATGCCGCGGCGACGACTCGGATCGTTGCGGTCGCGGTGTTCATGCCTCCCACGCTGCGCTGACCGGGTATGCGTCCGGTATGCGCGGTATTCGCACATCATTGACGCGACGCGTCAGGGGGCGAACAATGCGGAGCATGGGCCTGGTTGTCTTCGGCCCGCTCACCCTCGACGGGGCCACGCTCAGCCCGCGGGAGCGCTCAGTGCTCTCGGCGCTGGTGCTTCGCGCCGGGCGTCCTGTCACCACCGATGAGCTCGCCGATGCACTCTGGGGCGACGAACCGCCAGGCACGTGGGCCAAGCAGCTGCAGGCGTCCGTCGGTCGGGTCCGCAGTGCGATCGGTCGCGACGCGATCGAGACCGAGCCCGGTGCGTACGTGTTGCGGGTCGACCCTGACAGCATCGACGTCCAGCGGTTCGAGCAGCATGCGGAATCCGCCCGCCTGCACCTCGAGAACGACCCGGCGCGCGCCCTCGATGCCGCAGAGCGTGCACTCGCGCTCTGGCGCGGCAGCCCATATGCCGACCTTGCGTCCTGGCCACCCGCGCTCGGCGAGTCGGAGCGCCTCGACGAGTTGCGGATGGAGCTCGAGGAGCTGCGGGTGGACGCGCACCTGAAGCTCGGAGAGCACACGGCCTCCGTCGCCGACGCGGAACGACTGGTCCGGGAAGCCCCCCTGCGCGAACGGCGTTGGGTCCTGCTCGCTACCGCCCTGTATCGCAGCGGGCGTCAGGCCGACGCGTTGGCGGCCGTCCGCGCTGCCAGGGAGCGACTCGCAGACGAGCTCGGGGCCGAACCGGGCGCCGAACTCGCCGAGCTCGAGCTCGGCATCCTCCGGCACGATGATTCGCTGGACCTCATCGACGCGCCGGTCACTCCGAGCTCCGCCTGCCCCTATCGAGGCCTGCAGCCGTTCGGCGTCGAGGACGAGGACATCTTCTTCGGCAGGAGCACCGACATCGGGGCGGCGCTGACGAGGCTCTCGGGGTCGCGGTTCCTTGCGATCGCGGGCGCGTCCGGGAGCGGCAAGTCCTCGCTCGTGCGCGCGGGCGTCGTACCGGCCCTGCAGCGCCTCGGCGATCGCGTGACCATCCTCACGCCAGAGCTCCACCTCGATGTCCGGATCCGCGACGCAGTATGGGGAGCCGGACACGCCGACGTGGTGATCGTCGACCAGTTCGAGGAGGTGTTCCACGCCGGCGAGGCCGACGTCGACGCCGCCGCACGCGCGATCTTCGACACGGTGTCGCGGGGCACCATCATCGTGCTCGTGGTGCGCTCGGACTTCCTCGATGACTGCGCTGAGCACCCCGACCTCGCCCCCCTCGTCGCCGAGGGCGTCCACCTCGTCGGCCCGATGTCACCCGACGCACTGCGGGAGGCCATCGAGGAGCCGGCGCACCGTGCCGGGCTCCGACTCGAACCCGGACTGGTCGAGCTCATCCTGCGGGATGCGGTCGGCGAGGCCGGCGCCCTGCCGCACCTGTCCCACGCGCTCGTCGAGACCTGGCTCCGGCGCGAGGGGGCGACCATGACGGTCGCCGGATACGAGGCATCGGGCGGAATCTCAGGCGCGATCGCGCAGTCTGCTGATCGGCTCTACCAGTCGATGAGCACCGAGCAGCGGGAGGTCTGCCGCTCCCTCCTGCTCCGGCTGATGGCGCTCGCACCCGACGGCAGTCCGATACGTCGTCGGGTGTCGTCGAAGCCGCTCCGAACGGATGCCGCGAGAGACGAAGTGCTGACGATGCTCGCCCGGTCGCGGCTCGTCAGCGCCGAAGCCGATTCGGTCGAGGTCGCACACGAGTCCCTGGCGACCGCGTGGCCACGGCTCCAGTCCTGGCTCGCGGAGGACGCCGAGAGCGCACGAATGCTCACGGCCGTCGCGGCGGCGGCGGAAGCATGGAACGCCGCCGACCGACCCGACGACGACCTCTATCGCGGCGTGCGACTGCAAGCGGCGCTGGAGTGGCGCGACGCGTCGCCGAGCGATCTCACCGACGTCGAATCGGCCTTTCTCGACGCGTCGGCCGACCGTGCAACGGCCGAGCAGGAGCAGCTCGCGGAGCGGGCACGACGGGATCGGCGCCAGAACCGGCGACTGCGCGCGCTGCTCGTCGGTGCCGCGGGCCTCATCGTCCTGCTCATCGGTGCCGGATCCGTCGCGGTGGTCTCATCGCGGGAGGCGGGCGCGCAGCGCGACAGCGCGGCGATCGAGGCGCTCGTCGGAACCGCCCTCGCGTTGCGATCGTCGGAGCGCGACGTCTCGGCGCTCCTCGCCGCCGAGGCCTACCGGCGTTGGCCCGACGACCCGCGCACGCGTTCCGGGCTCATGGGTGTGCTCCAGGGAGCGGGTGGATTCCTCGGGAACACGATCATGGCCGACGGCGGGAACACGTACGGAAGCGTGATTCCGGGCACCGGGCAGGTCGTGATCGTCAGCACCGCCGGTGACGCTGCGGTGCGCGACGCGGAGACGGGCGACCTCGTGCGAGAACTCGACCTCGGGTTCGAGCCGGACCCGCCCGAACCCGAACCGCTCGTGGAGGTCAGTGGCGACGGTCGTATGGCGGCGGTCCTCTGGTCCGCGCGCACGCAGCTCCAGGGCCCCACCTGGTACGGGACCTCGACGCAGTCGAAAGTCGTGGTCTTCGACCTCGAGACCGGACGGCGCCTCGTCGGGCCTGAACTGATCCCCGTCGGGACGGGATCACTCGCGGCGAACGCGGACGGTTCGATCATCGCGATCGCCGACGCCCGCGACGGTGCGGTCACCCTCCTCCACACGATGGACGGCAGTATGTCGAGGGTCGCCGACGAGACGACCGTCCCCCTCGATCGGGACTCGTACGCAGCGGCGCTTGCTTTCGACGACCAGGACCGGCTGCTGGTCGGACGCCTCGACGACCGCGTGGATGTGATCGACGCCGCATCGGGGAGCATCACCCACAGCCTCCTGGTGGCTGAGGACTCAGCGCATGTCGCCATGGCTGTCAGTCGCTCAGGGGTCGTCGTCGCCGCCGGTGATCGCCAGCTCATCGCCTTCGATCCCGATGACGGACGCGTGCGGTGGTCGACCGACATCAGCCGACCGTACATGTTCCCGTGCAACTGGCTCGCCGTGGCGGAGTCCGTGCAGCGCGCGTTCTGCGGCAGCCGGTTCGGGAGGATCAGCGCGTACTCGCTGGTCGACGGCACGCTGCTCCCCGAGGAGGAGCTCGGGCCGCTGTACGGAGAAGTCGGCCCGATCGACGTCGTCGACGATGGCGCAACGCTGGTGACGATCAGCGGCAGCCATCCGCTCATCTCGCGCTGGCGACTCGACGGCGTGGGCCTCGGCCGACGGCTGCTCGCATCCGGCCAGATGGTGGTCGGTCCGTACTCGATCGACGGCAGCGCCATCGTCGTGGCGCCGCAGGCGGTCGTCACGAGTACGCCTCCGATCTGGGACGCCGCCGTCGTGCTCGAAACCGCGACCGGAGACGTCGCCTACGGCTTCGGCGAACCGGTCACCGACGTGGTGTGGGCTCGCGGCCGTCTCATCGCCCGGAGCGCGGTGGAGCAGATGTTCCGCTTCATCGACACCCAGACCTGGGACCAGGTCGGGAGGTCGATCTGGACCGTCGAACGCTTCGTCCCGTCGCTCGACGGTGAATACCTGGAGGCGATCCGCACCGACGGACGAATCCAGGCGTTCGATCCCCAGAAGGTCGCAGCGGCCGGCGCCTCCTGGGCCGTTGCGGGATTGGCCGATTGGATCTCGATCTCACCCGACGATCGCCGTATCGCCGTGACTCACCGCGGCGACGAGATGGCGTACGCAGAAGGAGTGGGGTTCTCCACAGCCGAGGACCAGGAGCTCCACGTGTCCATCGCGGACGCCGAGACGGGGAAAGTGCTCTACGACGAGCCCATGAAGGTCAGCGCACACGTGTTGCTCGAGGACGGCGAGCTCATCGGTCTCGAGGACAATCGCATCGGTCGGTACCAGACCGACCCGCTTGCCCGCATCGGAACGGTCGCAGGTGCTGCCGGGGGCACCTTCTCCCCATCCTTGAGCCGCGACGCCCGCACGCTCCTGGTAATGGCTGCCGACGGCACGGCCATGGTGTACGACGCGCCGTCCGGTACGCGGCTCGGCGAACCGCTGCGCACGGACAGCCGCACGCTGGGGGTGGCGGTCCTGCGCCCCGACGGTCGGGAGATGGCCGTGTCGATGCCCTCGGGGGTCATGCTGTGGGACCTGGACCCCGACCACCAGTTCCAGTTCGCCTGCCAGCTCGCGGGCCGGGAACTCACCGAGGACGAATGGAACACCTACCTCGGCGACCTCGGCGATCCGCAGAGCACCTGCGGCTTCGACTAGACGCTCGACGACACGGAAACGGGGCCGGACAACACCGACCCCGTCGTGGAGCGGATAGCGATCACGAGCGGACCGCCGAACGGATCACCGAGGATTGAGCGGGCTCAGATCCTGGTCGACCACCGATGCCGCTGGTGCGGCGGCCGACTCGACCTTGGCCATGTGGGCACGCACGAGCAGCTCACGGAGGTAACGGTCGGCGCCCTCCCGAACGAGCACGCGGTGCATCGCGGGCGTCGTCACCGGTCGAACGATCTGGGCGACATTCGAGTCTGCTTCGGCGGCGCTGGCGGCGTTCGCAGCTCCGATGGTCACCGCGAGCGCGGCAGCGGCCGCGGCGGCGGTGAGGCGGGTTGTGATCGATGTGGTGTTCATGCCTCCACCGTCGCGCGGGGTGGTATGCAGCCGCATCGCGACCGGTATGCGGCAGGTATGTGCTTCGGCAGATACGCGAACGGCGGGGCCGCCCCCAGGCGGCCCCCCCCCTCCGGGGGGGGTCGGTACGCCCCCCGCCTCCCCCGGCGCCCCCCCACCCCCCCCCCCCCGCCTCCCCCGGCGCCCCCCCCCCCCCCCCCCCCCCCCCCGGCCGCCCCCCCCCCCCCCCACCACCCCTCCCCCCCGGCCGTCCCCCCCCAGCGCCTGCGCCCTTCGCGACCGGTCGCCTCGATGGGGTGCCCCTCGCCCTTCGCGCGGAGCTCCAGGAACTCCTTCTGCCCATTGTCTTGGTCGGCGATGAAGCGCTTCGCGAACGTGCCGTCCTGGATGTCGGCGAGCACGGCCTGCATGTTCTCCTTGACGTGCGGGTCGATGACGCGCGGGCCCGACACGTAGTCGCCGTACTCGGCCGTGTCGGAGACCGACCAGCGCTGCTTGGCGATGCCGCCCTCCCACATGAGGTCGACGATGAGCTTGAGCTCGTGCAGTACCTCGAAGTACGCGACCTGCGGCTGGTAACCGGCCTCGGTCAGCGTCTCGAATCCGTACTGGATGAGCTGCGACACGCCGCCGCAGAGCACCGCCTGCTCGCCGAAGAGGTCGGTCTCGGTCTCCTCCGTGAACGTGGTCTTGATGCCGCCCGCTCGCAGGCCGCCGATGGCCTTCGCGTACGAGAGGGCGAGCGGCCAGGCGTTGCCCGAGGCATCCTTCTCGACCGCGACGATCACGGGTACGCCGCGACCCGCCTCGTATTCGCGGCGCACGGTGTGGCCGGGGCCCTTCGGGGCGACCATGATCACGTCCACGCCCTCGGGGGCCTGGATGTAGCCGAAGCGGATGTTGAAGCCGTGCCCGAACACCAGGGTCTTGCCCTCGGCGAGCTGACCCTCGATGGACTCGGCATAGATGTGCCGCTGGTACTGGTCGGGCGCGAGGATCACGATCACGTCGGCCCAGCCCGCGGCATCCGCCACGCTCTTGACCTCGAAGCCCGCCTCCTCGGCCTTCGGCTTCGACTTGGAGTCCTCCTTGAGGCCCACGACCACGTCGACGCCGGAGTCGCGAAGGTTCTGGGCGTGCGCATGGCCCTGCGAGCCGTAGCCGATGACGGCGACCTTCTTGCCCTGGATGAGCTCCAGGTCGGCGTCCTTGTCGTAGTAGATCTCAGCCATGTGCGGTTCTTTCTCCTTGATGCGGTTGGATCCGGGTTTCGAGACGCGTCCGGCTTCGCCGGGCGCTCCTCAACCCGCGGTTCTGGTCAGTTCTTGAAGACGCGCTCGGTGATGGACTTGCCGCCGCGGCCGATCGCGAGCAGGCCCGATTGGGCGATCTCCTTGATGCCGTAGGGTTCGAGCACCTTGAGGAACGCGGTGGTCTTGCCGGAGTCGCCGGTGACCTCGATCACGAGCGCATCGGTCGAGACGTCGACGACGCGCGCCCGGAACAGGTTGACCGCCTCGAGCACCTGCGAGCGGGTGGCGTTGTCGACCCGCACCTTGATGAGCATGTGCTCGCGCTGCACGGCCTGACTGGGGTCGAGCTCGACGATCTTGATGACGTTGACGAGCTTGTTCAGCTGCTTGGTCACCTGCTCGAGCGGAAGGTCCTCGACATCTACCACCACCGTGATGCGGGAGAGCCCGTCGATCTCGGAGTGACCGACGGCGAGCGACTCGATGTTGAATCCGCGTCGCGCGAAGAGTCCGGCGACGCGGGTGAGCAGGCCGGGCTTGTCCTCGACGAGGAGGGAGAGCACGTGGGTCGACATGTCAGTCCTCCTCCTCGCTGAACGCCGGCGAATGGTCTCGCGCGTACTGCACGTAGCTGTTCGATACGCCCTGCGGCACCATCGGCCACACCATGGCGTCGGCCGAGACGACGAAGTCGATGACGACCGGGCGGTCGTTCGTCTCGAGGGCGAGCTTGATCGCCTCGTCGACCTCTTCCTCTTTCGTGACCCGAATGCCGAGCGCCCCGTAGGCCTCGGCAAGGGTCACGAAGTCGGGTACGCGCACGGTGTCGTGCCCGGTGTTCAGGTCGGTGTTCGAGTAGCGGCCGTCGTAGAACAGCGTCTGCCACTGCCGCACCATGCCGAGCGAGGAGTTGTTGATCACCGCGACCTTGATCGGGATGTCGTTCAGCGTGCAGGTCGCGAGCTCCTGGTTCGTCATCTGGAAGCAGCCGTCACCGTCGATCGCCCACACGACTCGCTCGGGCTCGGCGACCTTGGCGCCCATGGCGGCCGGGACCGCGTAGCCCATGGTGCCTGCGCCGCCCGAGTTGAGCCAGGAGTTGGGGCGCTCGTACTTGATGAACTGCGCGGCCCACATCTGGTGCTGGCCGACACCCGCTGCGAAGATCCCCTCGGGACCGGTGAGTTCGCCGATGCGCTGGATCACGTACTGCGGTGCGAGCAGGCCGTCGGACGTCGGCGAGTACCCGAGCGGGAACTCCGAGCGGAGCCCGTCGAGCGTCGCCCACCACTCGTCGAGGTCGGGCGTCGCATCGGCGGCGGCCGCCCGGTACGCGGCCACGAGGTCGACGAGCACGTCTTTGACGTCGCCGACGATGGGCACGTCGGCCGTGCGGATCTTGGAGATCTCGGCGGGGTCGATGTCGACGTGCACGATCTTCGCGTTCGGGGCGAAGAGGGCCGACTTACCCGTGACGCGGTCGTCGAAGCGTGCTCCGAGCGAGACGAGGAGGTCGGCCTCCTGCAGGGCGAGCACCGCCGGGACGGTGCCGTGCATGCCGGGCATGCCGAGGTGCTGACGGTGCGAGTCTGGGAAGGCACCGCGAGCCATGAGCGTCGTCACCACCGGCGCGTTCGTCGCATCGGCGAGTTCGATGAGTTCCTTCGAGGCGCCCGAACGGATGATTCCACCGCCCACGTACAGCACGGGACGCTTCGCCTCGGCGAGCAGTTGGGCCGCCGCGGCGACCTGCTTGCCGTGCGCCTTCGTGATCGGGCGATAGCCCGGAAGCTCGACCTTCGGCGGCCACCGGAACTCGAACGTCGCCTGCTGGGCGTCTTTCGTGATGTCGACGAGCACCGGGCCCGGCCGGCCCGTCGTGGCGATGTGGTACGCGGCAGCCATCGTGGCGGGGATGTCCTCGGCGCGCTTCACGAGGAACGAGTGCTTCGTGATGGGCATGGTGATGCCGACGATGTCGGCCTCCTGGAAGGCATCCGTGCCCATGAGGTTCGAGAACACCTGGCCGGTGATCGCGAGCAGTGGCACTGAGTCCATGTGCGCATCGGCGATGGCCGTGACGAGATTGGTCGCACCGGGACCCGAGGTGGCGATCGCGACGCCGACCCTGCCGCTCGCCGAGGCGTAGCCCTCGGCCGCGTGGCCTGCGCCCTGCTCGTGGCGCACGAGGATGTGGCGGAGCTTGCGGCTGTCGAGCAGCGGGTCGTAGACGGGAAGGATCGCACCGCCGGGCAGCCCGAAGACGTCGGTGATGCCGAGCATCTCGAGGGAGCGGACGACCGCCTCGGCACCGGTGATCTGCACGGGTGCACCGGGCGGTGCAGGGGCGGGCGAAGGCACGGGAGTCGATTCCGTGGTCATTCGATTCCTGTTCTGATGGACGGTGGGAGTGCGGGAGAGCGCAGCACTCAGCCGGTCGTGGCGCCTTCGGCGGCGGAACGCACGAGCTTCGAGTACTTCGCGAGGACGCCACGGGTATAGCGCGGAGGAAGCGGAGCCCAGCCTTCACGGCGAGCAGCCAACTCGGCATCATCGACCAGTAGGTCGATGGAACGAGCTGCGATATCGACCCGTATCGGATCACCATCGCGCACGAAGGCGATGGGACCTGCGTCCACCGCTTCGGGTGCTATGTGGCCGATGCACAGGCCGGTTGTGCCGCCTGAGAATCGACCATCCGTCAAGAGTAGTACATCTTTTCCGAGCCCAGCCCCCTTGATGGCCGCCGTGATGGCGAGCATCTCGCGCATGCCGGGCCCGCCTTTCGGACCTTCATATCGGATGACGACGACGTCGCCATGCTTGATCTCCCCGTTCGTGAGCGCGTCCATGGCGGCGCGCTCGCGCTCGAACACGCGGGCCGGTCCTTCGAACGTGGCCGCATCGAAGCCCGCGGTCTTCACCACGGCGCCTTCGGGGGCGAGCGATCCGTGCAGGATCGTCAACCCACCGGTCTCGTGGATCGGGTTGTCGAGAGTACGGAGCACGTCGCCGTCGAGCGGCGGGATCTGCATCTCGGCGAGGTTCTCGGCGAGCGTCTTGCCGGTCACCGTGAGGCACTCGCCGTGCATGAGGCCGGCGTCGAGCAGGGCCTTCATGAGCACGGGCAGGCCGCCACGACGGTCGACGTCGTTCATGACGTACCTGCCGAAGGGCTTCAGGTCGCCGACGTGCGGCACCTTCGAGCCGATGCGGTTGAAGTCGTCGAGCGTGAGGTCGACGTCGGCCTCACGAGCGATGGCCAGGAGGTGCAGCACGATGTTCGTGGAGCCGCCGAGCGCCATGCCCACGGCGATGGCGTTCTCGAAGGCCTCTTTGGTGAGGATTCGACGTGCGGTGATGCCCCGCTCGAGGAGGTTGACGACCGCCTCCCCCGAGCGATGCGCGTAGTAGTCGCGACGGCGATCGGCAGCGGCCGGCGACGCGGACCCGGGCAGCGAGAGACCGAGCGCCTCGGCGACCGAGGCCATCGTGTTCGCGGTGTACATGCCGCCGCAGGCGCCCTCGCCCGGGGCGAACGCGCACTCGATGGTCTTGGCGTCGGCCTCGCTCATCGTGCCGGCCTTCACCCCGCCGACCGCCTCGAACGAGTCGATGATCGTGATGTCCTTCTCGGTGCCGTCGGAGAGGCGGACCCACCCTGGCGCGATCGAGCCGGCGTAGAGGAAGACCGAGGCCAGGTCGAGGCGAGCCGCCGCCATGAGCATGCCAGGGATCGACTTGTCGCAGCCGGCGAGCAGCACCGAGCCGTCGAGTCGCTCGGCCTCCATGACGACCTCGACCGAGTCGGCGATGACCTCGCGCGAGACGAGCGAGAAGTGCATGCCCTCGTGCCCCATCGAGATGCCGTCTGAGACCGAGACCGTGCCGAACTGCAGCGGGTAGCCGCCACCGGCATGCACGCCCTCCTTCGCGGCCTGCGCGAGGCGGCCGAGGGAGAGGTTGCACGGCGTGATCTCGTTCCACGAACTCGCGATGCCGATCTGCGGCTTGTCCCAGTCGGCATCGCCCATGCCGACGGCGCGGAGCATTCCACGGCTGGTCATGGCCTCGATGCCGTCGGTGACGGTACGGCTACGCGGTTTGGGATCGAACTCGGGCATGCATCGAGTCTATGGCCAGCGCGAGGGGGCTCCCCGCGCGGCGTCGCGGGCATCGGCCAGCAGTTCGAGCATCTCGGCGACGTCCTCGGGGCTGCGCACGCGGAAGGTCGCGATGGACTTGCCCTGACCCACCTTGACGCCGATGTCCTCGGCGTCGAGCGCGGCGAACGCATCCTCGTCGGTCACGTCATCGCCGACGTAGATCGTCGCGGTGGCGCCGACGTGCTGCCGGAGGCGCGTGAGGGACTCGCCCTTGTCGCTCGATCGAACGGCGAACTCGAGCACCGCCTTGCCGGTGCGGACCGTGATGCCGACGAGCTCTCCGGCGACCTTGTCGCGCGCCACCTTCTGGAGGGCGGTACCCGCCTCGGCGTTCAGCTTGCGCGTGTGGAGCGCACGTCCGGCGGGCTTCTCTTCGATCCATGCCCCGTCGGCGGTCGCCGCGACGTCGTCGAGGATCGAGGACAACCGCTCGAGCTTGGCGAGCTCGGCGTCGCGGAGGTCGATGGTGGCGACGCCGGCGTCGAGCTGCAGCTCCACGCCGTGCGATCCGCTGAGCAGTGTTCCGTCGGGCGGGCTGGCGACCTCGTTGAGGCTGTCGAGCGCTCGGCCCGACACGATCGCGACACGGGTGTCTTCGGAGCTGGCCAGCCGTTCGATCGCCCCGCGGGCCCTGATCGTCGCCCGCGCGTCCTCGGGACGGTCGACGAGGGGTGCCAGCGTGCCGTCGAAGTCGAGCGCGACGAGCAGCCGTTCGGTCTCGGCGATGCGGTTGAGAGCGCTGAGCAGCGACTCGGGTACCCCGGGCCGGATGATGCCGGCGCCCGTGAGCGTCTCGAGGAACGTCGCAGACCACTTGGCGACGTCGTTGTCGCGCACCCGCTTGCGGAGGGCGCGCATACGACGGGACCGTTCCCGCTTCGGCATCCGCACCGCTTCGACGAACGCGTCCTTCAGGCCCTCGATGTCATGGGGGTTCACGAGCACCGCCTGCCTGAGCTCATCGGAAGCTCCGGTGAACTCGCTGAGCAGCAGCACGCCGTCGTCGTCGAACCGGCTCGCGACGTACTCCTTGGCGACGAGGTTCATGCCGTCGCGCAGGGCGGTGACGAGCATGACGTCGGCGGCCAGGTAGAGCGCCACCATCTCCTCGCGGGGGTACCCGTGGTGCAGGTAGGCGATCGCCTGGTGCTCGAGCGTCGAGTAGTCGCCGTTGATCCGGCCCACCGCGAGCTCGATCTCGTCGCGGAGCTGCCGGTAGGTCTCGACACGCTCCCTCGACGGGCTCGCCACCTGCACCAGGATCGTGCTCTCCACGTCGAGCCGCCCCTCGTGCAGTAGCTCGCCGAACGCCTTGATCCGGTGCCGGATGCCCTTCGTGTAGTCGAGCCGGTCGACGCCGAGCATGATCGTCTCGGGATTGCCGAGGCTCTCGCGAATCTCGCGTGCACGCTGCTGCACCTCGGGCCGCCGTGCGATCTCCTCGAACCCCGCTGCATCGATCGAGATCGGGAAATGCCGCGCGACCACGCGCCTCGACTCCTCGCGGTCGCCGGGCACCTCGATGACCGTGCCCCGCGTCGGGTGGCCGAACAGCCGCCGTACCGCCCGCGAGAAGTTGCCGGCGTCTGCGGCTCGCTGGAAGCCGATCACGTCGGCGCCGAGCAGGCCGTCGAGCACCTGACGCCGCCAGGGCAGCTGGGAGTAGATGCCGTACGCCGGGAAGGGGATGTGGTTGAAGAACCCGATCACGAGGTCGGGTCGCTTCTCGCGGAGCATTCGAGGCACGAGCTGCAGTTGGTAGTCGTGCACCCAGACGACCGCGCCGTCGGATGCCGCGCGAGCGGCCGCCTCAGCGAAGCGGCGGTTCACCCGCACGTACGCCTCCCACCATTCGCGGTGGAACGACGGCGGGGCGATCACGTCGTGGTAGAGCGGCCAGAGGGTGTCGTTCGAGAACCCCTCGTAGTACTCCTCGAGCTCGGACTCCGAGAGCGGAACCGGGATGATCGAGATGCCGTCGTGCTCGAACGGGTCGAACTCGCGGTCGGCGACGCCGGCCCAACCGATCCACGCGCCGTCGGCCGCCCGCATGACCGGCTCGAGTGCCGTGACCAGTCCGCCGGGCGAGCTCTTCCATTGCGTCTGCCCGTCGGACCCGCTCTCGTAGTCGACGGGAAGACGATTCGAGACGACGATCATGTCGTAGACATGGTCGACGTAGAGCTCGTCGTCGCGGATAGGTTCAGGCGCAGTCATAGTGGCGGATGTCCCTCCTGGCGATCAGATCAGGCTAACAGTCCGCCCTCCCCGCGCCTGGCGCCTTGCGCCATCGCCACGAGCGTGGCATAGCGTCGCCGAGCAGCTCAGCCGAGGGCGGTGGAGGCGAATCCGATCGAGCGGATGCCGCGCCGTCGGCCCACGGCGATCAGCGTGCCGACGACGCCGACGAGGCCGAACAGCGCCACCACGCCCGCCGCCGTCGCAGCGGCTGCGCCGCCGGCGCCCGACACGATGAGCTGCATGCCCTGCACCGCCCAGGTGAGCGGCAGGAGCGGGCTGATCGCCTGGAAGGGGCCGCTCAGCACCTCGACGGGATAGAGGCCACCGGATGCCGCGAGCTGCAGTGCCACGAGCACGAGCGACACGAGCAGGCCGGCGCGCCCGAAGGCGACCGTGAGGAACGCGTGGATCGCCGTGAACGCGAGCGCGAGCAGCGCGGCGAACGCGAAGGGCTGCGGGATGAGCGTCCATGCCACGCCGAGCGCGCCGTGCAGGAGCAGCACCACGGCGACGGCCTGCGCGAGCGCGAGCAGGCCGGCTCGGCCGAGTGAGCGCACGACGAGGCCGCCGGTCGAGGCGGTGCTGCGCAGGGCGTCGCGGTCGAACGGCCGGAACACGAGGAACATCGCCATCGCACCGAGCCAGAGCCCGATGGGTACGAAGAGCATTCCGATCACCTCCCCGATCGATCCGATCTCGTTGTTTCGGGCGGTGGTCGAGGTGACGGGTTCGGCGACGACATCGGCGGTCGTGGCGGCATCGATGTCGGGGAGCACCGACGCCCGTTCCGCACCGGCGGTGAGCCCGTCGGCGAGTGCGTCCGCGCCGCCCGCGAGTTGCGTGGCGCCGCTCGCGGCATCCGCGGCTCCCGTCGACAGCGCATCGAGCCCGCCGGCGAGCTCGCCCACGCCCGACGCGATCCCGTACCCGCCGTCGCGAATGCCGGCCGAGCCCGCCGAGAGCTCCGCAGCGCCGCCCGCGAGCCCCGAGATGCCCGACTGCACGCCGTCGATGCCCGAGCGGGTGGCCGCCGCGAGCGTCTGCCCGCCCGTGACCAGTGCGCCGAGCTGTCCGCGCACTCCGGCGATCGCGCCCGCCGCCTCGGCGATCTGCGGGTACTGTGCAACGAGATCGGGATTCTCGGCGATGAACCCGTCGAGACGGTCGGCGATGGGGCCCACCTGCGTCTCGATGGTGGAGACGCCGGCGCTGATGCCTCCGACGTACTGGTCCCAGCCGTCCGAGAGCCCGTCGAGGCCGGCCGCGCCGGCGTCGAGCTCGGCGAGACCGCCCGCGATGCCATCCACGCCGGAGGTGTACTGGGCCACGCCGTCGGCGTACGCCGATGCGCCACTCGCGGCATCCGTCGCCCCGGACGCGGCCGACGCGACACCGCTCGACAGTTCACCGAGACCGCCGGCGAGCGAGCCGACGCCCGACGAGACCTGCGTCGCTCCGTCGGCGGCGTCGCCGAGCGAGCCGCCGAGCTTCGCGAGGTTGTCGTAGAAGCCCTCGAGGTACTGCGCGGTCAGTTCGCGGCCCAGCGAGGCGGTCATGGCGTCGCCGACGGATTGCGCCACTGATCCCGCGAGGTACCCGTGTGCGTCGTCGGTGCGGATGTCGAGGTTGGCCTTCGTCGGCGAGTCGCCCGAGATCGAGCTGACCGAGGCCGAGAAGTCCGACGGAATCGTGAGCACGGCGTAGGCCTCGCCCGCCTCGAGGAGCTTCGCCGCCTCCTCGTCGTTCGAGATGGTCCAGTCGAATCCGGCCGTGTCGGGGTCGGTGAGCTCGGTGACGAGAAGCCGGCCGGCGAGCACGGGCTGCTCGGTGCCGTCGGGCAGGGCCATCGTGACCATCTCGTCGTTGTTCACGACGACGGCCGGAATCGCCTCGACATTGTCGGTGGCGCCCGCGAAGGCGCCCGAGACGAGTCCCGCCACGGCGAGCGGCACGGCGATGACCGCGGCCACGAGTGCGCCGTAGCGCACGCGGCGCTCGGCGGGGGTGGAACCGAAGAGCCGGGAGAGCTTGGTGCTCATCGGTGGGCCTCCTTCAGGGGCGAGAGGGTTTCGAGGGTGCGGATGCCGCGCGCGGCGAGTTCGGGTGAGGCGTCGGGCTTGACGGCCGACTCGCCCAGCCCGACGATGATCGTCACGTGCCCCGGAACCAGGGCGGCCAGGGCCCGCCACAGATCGACGCTCGACGAGCCCGGATCGTCGTCGAGGTCGAGCACCACCGCGCGAGGGCGCTCGGCCAACGCACCGGCGACCGCAGCGAGAACACGGGCCTCGAGGCCGAGCGACGAGAGCGGGGTGTCGGCGGTGATGCGCGCCCCGTCTGCGCCGGTGCCTGCCGCGTCCGCCGCGCGCTCGACCCAGGTGCGCACGAGCGAGTTCGGCGGAGTGACGCGGTACCACGGCCTCGTCGCGTCGACCCGCCTGGCGATGAGTTCGCCGACGGTGCCGCCGGTCGCGGCATCCCTCGTGATCTCGGCGATCGCGACGCCGCGCATGACGGTGCCGCTCCCCGACGGCAGGGGTACGCCGAGCACCGCGACCCGCCCCGAGACGGGGGCGAGCCGACCGGCCAGCGTCGCCGCCACGACCCTGCGGTCGACGGGCTCGCCCCGGACGGCGAGCACGCCCCCGAACGGGACCTCGACGCTGAGCGGCCCGATCGGGCGCTCGGCGAGGCCGAAACGCGCCGCTTCGACGTTCACCGCAGCCGGGCTTTCGGCGGCCCACTGCTCCTGGGCCAGGTGACCGCGGAGTCCCTCGCCCTCGATGTCGACGTCGGGCAGGCGCTTCTCGAGCCACCCCGGCAGCCACCACGCGGCACGTCCGGCGAGCGCCATCGCCGCGGGCACGAGCGTCATCCGCACGAGGAACGCATCGAAGGCGACCCCGACCGCGAGCGCGAACGCGATGCCCTTGATGACCCCCGACCCCTCGGGCACGAACGCGAAGAAGACGAAGAACATGATGAGCGCGGCGGCGGTCACGACGCGGGCGGCGTGCTGGAAGCCGTGCACGATCGACTTGCGCGCCTCGCCGGTCTTGACGAACTCCTCGCGCATGCCCGACACGAGGAACACCTCGTAGTCCATGGCGAGGCCGAACAGCACCGCCAGGAGCAGGATCGGGAGGAAGCTCAGGATCGGGCCCGGCTGGATGTGCAGCAGGTCGGCGAACCAGCCCCACTGGAAGATCGCGACGGTGGCGCCGATCGCCGCGAACGCCGAGAGCAGGAAGCCCAGTGCCGCCTTCACCGGCACGAAGATCGAGCGGAACACGACGAGCAGCAGGAGGATCGAGAGGCCGACCACGATGAGCGCGAACGGCACGAGCGCGTCGTTCAGCCGGTTCGAGATGTCGATGGTCACGGCCGTATAGCCCGTCACCGCGATCGGGGTGCCGAAGTCCTCTGCGATCGACGGCCCGAGGCTCCGGATGCGTTCGACCACGTCCTTCGTCTCGGGCGAGTCGGGCGCGCTCTCGGGGATGACCTGGATGATCGCGGTGTCGACGGTCTGGTTCGGCAGGCCCTCGCCGACGAACGCGACGTCGTCGAGTTCGGCGATGCGGGCGCCGATGGCGTCGAGGTCTTCGAAGATGTCGGTCGTCTGCGTGATGTCGACCGTGACGATGAGCGGTCCGTTGTAGCCGGGGCCGAAGCCGTTCTCGATCATCTCGTAGGCCTCGCGCTGGGTCGACCCGGCGGGCTCGGACTTGCCGCTCGGCAGGTTCAGGTCGAGGCTGGCGGCCGGGATCGCGGCCGCGCCGAGCAGGCCCACCACGAGCACGACGAACACGACCGGAGCCTTGAGCACGAGGTCGACCCACCTGCGGCCCATGGTGCGCGGGCCGGCGTCGTCGTCGGCGTTGGCACGGCGGTGCGCACGGCTGCCCGGTTTCGGGGTGAGCCGCGCGCGGAGCACGCCGAGGAGCGCCGGCAGGAGCGTCACCGCCCCGACGACGGCGACCAGCACTGCGAAGGCCGCCGCGATGCCCATGACGCTGAGGAACGGGATGCCCACGACGAGCAGTCCGAGCAGGGCGATGATCACCGTGAGCCCTGCGAAGACGACCGCTCCACCCGCGGTGGCCACGGCCTCGGCGGCGCTCTCGGCGGGATCCTGCCCGCGGGCGAGCTGCGTGCGATGCCGAGACAGGATGAACAGCGCGTAGTCGATGCCGACGGCGAGTCCGATCATGACCGCGAGCATCGGCGCGGTGCTCGACACCGGCGCGAAGGCTGCGACCAGCGAGATGCCGCCGAAGGTGGCGCCCACCCCGACGAGTGCGGTGATGAGCGGCATCCCGGCCGAGAGCAGCGACCCGAACGTGATGAGCAGCACGACGCCGGCGAAGAGCACGCCGAAGACCTCGGTGATCGTGAGCCCGAACGTGGTGTCCTGGAACACCTCGCCCCCGAACGCGACCGCGAGTCCGGCGTCGCGGCCGATCTCGCCGGTGGCGGTCACCTGGTCGAGTGAGTCGGCCGTGACCTCCGTCGTGGGACCGTCGAACTGCACCTGGATGTATGCGGTGCGCCCATCGGCCGAGACCTGGTCGCCCGCGTACTCGTCGAACGGGCCGAGTACGTTCGCGACGCCCTCGGCCTTCTCGAGCTCCTGCTCCATGGCCGTGATGGCCGTGCGGGAGGAGTCGGTTTCGACGGATGCCCCGTCGGGCGCTTCGACGACCGCCTTCGCCGACGCCCCCGCCGTCTGCGGGAACACCGCCGCGAGCTGGTCGATCGCGGCCTGGGACTCGGTGCCGGGGATGGCGTAGGACTCCTGGAGCTGGCCACCGAGACCGATCCCGGCGCCGAGGAGCGCGCCGAGCGCGAGCACCCACGCGGCGATGACGTACCAGGCTCGCCGGAACGCGAACCGCCCGATGCGGTGGAGGAAGAGTGCCATCTCGGGCCTAACGGGTCGTGCGGCCGTCGGCCGGGAGGAGCAGTTCGGAGAGCACCGCGATCAGGGCGGCGCGGATGTCAGCGGCGTCGACGACGGTGCGATGCTCCTCGTCGAGGAAGGTGGCGTCGGCGACGAGGGTGTACACGGCGCCGCCGAGCGCGATCCCGAAGCGAAGTCGCTCCCCGAGCGGGGCATCGGCTTCGCACATGGAATCGGCGAGCGCGCGGATGGCCACGATGGCCCGCTCGATGACCGGGATGCCGCGCAGGGACTGCCCCTGGTTCACGAAGGTGTGCACGGCGAGCCGGTGACCGAGGAGGAAGTCGACGAAGCGCTCGATGAACACGGTGCGCCCTGCGACCGAGCGACCTCCCGCGACGAAGTCGGCGACCAGCGACTCCATGGCGTCGATCGCCGGCTCGATCGCGGCCTCGAGCAGCGCCTCCTTCGACGCGTAGTGGTACAAGACGCTCGATTTCGAGTAGCCGGCGTGGTCGGCGATCTGCTGCAGGGAGCTCGCGGCGAAGCCGACGGTGGCGAACTGTTCGAGGGCGACCTGCCGCAACTCCTCGCTGGCGTGCACGCGCGTGTGCATCGGGGCATCGGTGGGCATGCCTACGACGGTATTCGACCGATCGGTCAGGTCCTGCACGATCGGTCAGATTCACGGACGACTTCCAGCCCGGTCGCGCCTCCGCCGTGACATCCTGCACCTCGACCCGCCCGCGCAACCCCTCTGCGGGCGGTCGCCGATCCGATAGCGTGGCGGCATGCGCAAGTACCTCTTCAGCGGAGCCGTGCTCAGTTCTCTCTTCGGAGCGGTGGGGGTCATCCGGGCCACCGCAGCCGGCCCGCGCGACTGGCGCCTGCTGCTCATGTGGGTGGCGTGGGCGGCGAGTCTCGCGATCGCGATCGGCACGGTCGCCGATGAGTCGAAGCGAGCAGAACTGATCGAATAGGCGGTTCTCACCGCCGTCGGCCTTGCGCATCGATCGGCCGGCGCAAGCTGGCGCGCGCGGCGTGTCACGCCCGATCGAGAGCTCGAGGCCCGAAACTGAATTGAGACCGTCCGTGCGTCCCGAACCGCACGGCCCGCACACCACGAGAGGGGCACCCGATGTTCCGCCGCTGGCGCAGAGCAAGGCTCGCAGCGCAAGCCTCTGCCCACGCCGCCCCGTCGCCGCGCCCCACCGCGGCAGATCTGCGTGGCGAACACCTCTTCGACCTGCTCAACGCGAAGCTCTCGGAGTTCATCGGACCCACTGGCACCTGGTCGCTCGTGCGCCGCACGCCCGACGACACCGACCAGATCTTCCACGCGATGCTGACCCACCAGATCGCGGCCGACCTCACCCGCAGTGTGCTCGACGAGCGTGACGCGGTCGCGGTCGTCGTACCCGCCGAGAACGAGCCGCTCGCCCTGAGTTGGGAGCCCGCGCCGCTCGTCGTCTGGGCCGAGCCGGTGGTCGTCGACGAGGCCCAGTCGGATGCCGCGGCGGTTCCGTCGATCGCATCGCCGTCGGAGCTTGAGGCCCGCGCCGCCTGACGTCCGGCGCTGCGGTCTCTGCGGGTTGAGGAGGCCGCCCAGCAGCCGTCTCGAAACCGACCCGCCGCGGCCCCCGTCGTCCAAATTCGAGGCGCGTTTCTTGTACGCCCCCCCCGAGCGGCCGCCCCCCCGACTTTCGTAGCGTGAATTCCGGCAGCCACCCGGCTCCGACCGCCACGACCAGGGGGAACGATGTCCGTCGCCCAGACTCCGGCCGCGCGCACGAGAGCGCGCAGCTCCGCCCGCGACCTCGCGCAGATCGCCGTCTTCGCGGCACTCATCGCGGCGCTCACGCTGCCCGGTGCCATCCCGATCGGCATCGGCGTGCCGATCACCCTGCAGACGCTCGGCGTCATGCTGGCCGGGGCGATCCTCGGGGCGCGCAAGGGCGCGCTCGCGGTCACCGTCTACGTGGCGCTCGGGCTCGCAGGGCTGCCGATCCTCTCGAGCGGCGCGGGCGGCCTCGGTGTGCTCGTCGGCCCCACCGGCGGATACCTGCTCGGGTTCATCCTCGGCGCCTTCGTCATCGGGTGGCTCGCCGAGCGCCTCACCCCGCGGCTGAGGTTCTGGACGCTGCTCGTGGCGACCTCGGTCGGCGGCATCCTCGCGGTCTACCTCGTGGGCATCCCGTGGCTCGCCGCGGTGACCGGCATGCCCGTGGGGGCGGCGATCGCGGCCGGCAGCCTGCCCTTCCTCATCGGCGACGCGATCAAGGCCATCGTCGCCGCGCTCGTGGCCGCAGGGGTGCACCGCTCCTGGCCGGGCCTCATCGCCGAGAAGTCCTGGCCCTGGCGTCGGGAGCGTGCCGCCTCGCCGGCCGACCGCCCAGCTTCCCTGTCGACCGAGGCGACGACGACCGAATCCTGATGAGCGAGATCGTCTTCGAGCACGTCACGCATCGCTACGACGGCGATGACGTGCTCAGCGACGTTTCGCTGCGCCTGACCGAGCGCCGCATCGGCGTGATCGGGGCGAACGGCTCGGGCAAGTCGACCCTGGCACGGCTCGTGAACGGGCTGGTCACGCCGACCTCGGGTCGCGTCCTCGTCGACGGACTCGACGTCGCTCGCCGTGGGCGAGAAGTGCGGCGTCGCGTGGGGTTCGTGTTCACGAACCCCGACAACCAGATCGTGATGCCCACGGTGCGCGAGGACGTTGCGTTCTCCCTCCGCCGGCTCAGCCTCGATGCAGCGGATGCCGCAGCCCGCGTCGAGCGCGCGCTCGACCGCTTCGGACTCACCGAGCTCGCCGACCGGCCCGCGCATCGACTCTCGGGCGGGCAGAAGCAGTTGCTCGCGCTGGCGGCCGTGCTCGTCGCGGAGCCCGCGGTGATCGTCGCCGACGAGCCGACCACGCTGCTCGACGCCCGCAACACGCAGCTCGTCGAACGGCATATCGCCGAGCTCGACGAGCAGCTGCTGCTCGTCACGCATCGGCTCGAGGCGGTCGAGTCGTTCGACCGCGTGCTCGTCGTCGAGAGTGGCCGGATCGTCGCCGACAGCAGGCCCGACTCGGCGCTCGGCGTGTACCGGAGCCTCGTCGGATGATCGGGTCGGAGCGGTGATCGGGGCGTACCGGCCGGGCTCGTCGGTGCTGCACCGGCTCGGTGCCGGTGCGAAGCTCGTCGGGCTCGCGCCATCCGTCATCGTGGTGGCCCTGCTGCCCGAGTGGTGGATGCTGCTCATCGCTCTCGGGGTCGCGCTGCTCGGCTTCGCGGTGGCGGCGATTCCTCCGCGAGCCGTCGTGGTCCAGCTCGTGCCGGTGCTGTGGATCCTGCTCATCGCGGCACCGCTGAACGCGCTGTTCTCGGGGTGGGAGTCGGCGCTCGTCATGTCACTTCGAATCACCGTGTGCGTCGCGCTCGCGGCACTCGTGACGCTCACGACGAGGGTGTCGGCGATCCTCGACGCCGTGCGCGCGGGCCTCCGGCCGTTCGGACGCCGGGTCGATTCCGAGCGCGTCGGCATCGTGCTCGCCATGACGATCCGTGCCGTGCCGCTCATGGCCGAGATCGTGCGCGCCGTGCTCGACGCCCGGCGAGCGCGCGGCGCCGAAGGGTCGCTTCGGGCGGTGGCCGTGCCCGTCGTGGTGCGGTCGTTGCAGACGGCCGACGCGATGGGCGAGGCGCTCGTCGCCCGCGGCTTCGACGACTGACGGGCGTTGGGGCGTGGGCAGGCCCGAGGCGAGCGACCGTCAGAATGGGACGGTGAACACCTCGCCGGTCACCGCGCTCGAGCTCGGCGTCGAGCCCGTCGCGTCCGCCGACGACGCGGAGCTCGTCGCCGCGATCGCCGACTTGGTCAACCTGGTGTACGACGATGCGGAAGCGGGCCTCTGGTTCGCCGGTGCGCGCCGCACGGGCCCGCAGGAGATCGCCGAGCTGATCCGCCGCCGGGAACTCGTGACGGCGCGGTCGGGAGGCCGAGTGGTCGGTACCGTGCGTGTGCAGCAGCTCGACGATCGGCTCGCCGAGTTCGGGATGCTCACCGCCGATCCACAGCTCCGAGGCGTCGGGATCGGCCGCGAACTCGTCGCCTTCGCGGAGCGCCGGGCCCGCGAACTGGGGTGCACCGAGATGCAACTCGAACTCCTCGTGCCGAACACGTGGAGCCATCCGTCGAAGGTGTTCCTCCGCGACTGGTACGCACGCATCGGCTACCGACACGTGCGGACGACCCGACTCGACGAGCTCTACCCCGAATTGGCCCCGCTGCTGGCGACCGCCTGCGATCTCGTGATCTCGCGGAAGGATCTCGAGGAGTTCGATCGCTGATCGTCGGCAGTCCGTGGAAGGATCGCCCTGTGGCCGACCGACTGATGCTCCTCGACACCGCCTCGCTGTACTGGAGCCACCAACTACCCGCCGGATCGCCCGGCTCGGTGTGGCGTTGCCGACTACGTCCGACCCACGGTGCACGGTGAACCATGGGCGCTGAGACACCAAGACTTCTGAGTGGTTTGTCTGCCGAGCAGTGGGGACGGCCGCTCAAGTTTCTATCCACGTCACTCGTGGTAATCGCGAGTGCGTTCGGTGCCGGATACTTCCTTTCGGGCGCCACCGCTGAGAGCATCCCCGCGTGGCTCTTCTTGCTCTTCGTTGTCATGGGTGTCAACTTCGCCGCCGTCATCGTTGTAAGCCTGTCGGGGATGATCAAGGCGGTCCGCGAGTCGCGAGCCGGGTATTCAACTACTGCCGGACTGTATCCGGAGCTTCCTCAACTCGACTCAAGAACGGGCGAATTGCTGAAAACACCGGAGGAGCGCGCGAAGCACTTGGCGAATGGGAGATAGGCCCCGTGAGCGACGGTCGAGCCGAAGCCCATACGCTCGCCACCATCGGGCCAGATGGACCAGATGGACCAGATGGACCAGATGGACCAGCGTGCCACCACTCCGCAAGTTCGTTAAGACAGCCATCCCTATGCGAGCCGTAGGCTGACCATCATGTCTACCGCCCGTCGCGAGAAGTTGCTATTACTCGATACCGCCTCGCTCTACTTCCGTGCGTTCTACGGTGTGCCCGATTCGCTGAAGCGCGCCGACGGCACACCCGTGAATGCGGTTCGTGGGCTGCTCGACATGATCGCGCGTCTGGTCACCGACTTCGAGCCCACGCATCTGGTGGCGTGTTGGGACGATGACTGGCGGCCGCAGTGGCGTGTCGACCTCATCCCGAGCTACAAGGCGCACCGCGTCGCCGAGGTGGTCCCCGGCCCTGCTCCCGATGTCGAGGTCGTGCCCGACCCGCTCGAGGTGCAGGTCCCCCTCATCCGTGAGATCCTCGCCCTCCTCGACGTCGCGGTCGTCGGCGCCGCCGAGCACGAGGCCGACGACGTGATCGGCAGCCTCGCGACCCAGGCGCAGATGCCGGTCGATGTCGTCACCGGCGACCGCGACCTCTTCCAGCTCGTCGATGACTCCCGCGACGTGCGGGTCATCTACACCGCGCGCGGCATGAGCAAGCTCGAGGTGCTCACCGACGTTTCGGTCGTCGGCAAGTACGGCGTGCTGCCATCGCAGTACGCCGACTTCGCCGTGCTGCGCGGCGACACCTCCGACGGCCTTCCGGGGGTTGCCGGCATCGGCGAGAAGACGGCGGCCAGCCTGCTGCAGCAGTTCGGCGACCTCGATTCGCTCATCGCCGCTGCCGACGACCCCGCTGCGCCGCTCTCGGCGACGATGCGGGCGAAGATCCGTACTGCCGCCGAGTACCTCGCCGTCGCGCCCACCGTGGTGGAGGTGGTGCGCGACCTCGACCTGGGCGACGTCGATGGTGAGATCAGGCCGCTCGACGCGGCATCCGTCGCCGAAGTGCAGCGCCTCGCAGCCGAGTGGAACCTCGGCGGATCGGCGCAGCGGGTGCTCCAGGCGCTGGGCAACGAGGCCGGCGGATGACCCGATACGTCGTCGATTGCAGCGCCGTGCTGCGGCTGGCCGCCGAGGGCTTCGAAGATCCCGGCGAGCACGAATTGCTCGCGCCGACGCTCATCCGATCCCAGGTGCTCAGCACGCTGCACGAGATGGTCCATCGCGGCGAGCTGCCGGCCGAGATCGCCACAGACCGCCTTGCCCGCGTGGCGCGCATCCCGATGCGGCTCCTCGGCGACTCAGTGCAGCGACGGACGGCGTGGAAGCTGGCCGACGAGCATGAATGGGCGTCGACCTACGACGCTGAGTACCTTGCGCTCACCAAGCTGCAGGGCGACGCGCTGATCACCCTCGATGACGAGCTCACCCGCAAGGCGAGGGGTGTGGTCGCCGTCGCCTCTCTCGATGAGCTGCTCGCCGCGGGGCGGCCATCCACCGGCCGCTGACCGCACGAAAAGCCCCGAACCCCACTGCGCGAGAGGACGCTACTTCGCACCCGTGAGGGCCAGAAGGCTACGCAGACCGACGTTCGTTCCCGGCCAGTGTCGTTCAATTGCTGCCATGCCCGCGTGCCTCACTGCGAATCGCAGAACGATCGCCACGATGATCGCGTCGTCGGCGTACCCGAGCACCGGTATGAAGTCAGGGATCAAGTCGACCGGTATCACGAGATACGCGAGGAGGACGAACAGCCAGATGCGAGGGGCTGGCGGCACGGACGGGTCAGATGCAAGGCGCTTTACTAGCCGGACGACGTCAGGCATGAGCCGAAGGATGTCACGCCATTCGATCTTCTCCCCGAGGTCTCGCTGTTGCATCCATAGCAGCAGGACGAGAGTGACCCAGAGGAGAAGCACCCCACCGACAACACTCAGCACTACGACGAGCCAATCCTGCACGGCCACCCTCCTTCCCCGAGGAATGATAAGCGCGTCAGTGTGCTGAAGACTGAGCCCCTGCCCAGCGCTCCAAGACAGCATTGGCGATCTTCGAGCTCGTCGACGACCGCCTCTCACGCCTTCACCTCCGGGTGGACAGGCGACGAGGATCTCGACGAGCCCGGGGCCCGGCGCTTCGCGCTCCAGCGCCGAGGAGGAGCGCCAACTATGCACGACGCGTGGAGATGCAACCCATCTGGGAGACCACTCGTACTGGGTGCACCCCCAGGGACTTGAACCCTGAACCCACTGATTAAGAGTCAGTTGCTCTGCCGATTGAGCTAGAGGTGCGCGATTCGCGGTGTCTTCGACAACCTGAACCGAGGGACCACGTTAGCAGGAGAACGACTGCCAGCGCGAATCGATTCCCAATCGAGTCGGACATGGGTGATGCGTCCGCCGCCACGACCGGTTGCGCGGTGGAGGACGCGTGCATGAGGTCGTCGGCCCGCAAATGGTCGTGGCGCGATCATCGTCGCCCTCGAGCCCGGCTGACCGTGCGGCGATAGCCTGAATCGGTGACTTCCGCGTACGACGAAGACCTCAGCCTCGCCATCGAACTCGCCGATCTCGCGGATGCCGCGTCGCTCGCGCGCTTCCGTGCCGTCGACCTCGAGGTGCACACGAAGCCCGACCGCACACCCGTGACCGAGGCCGACCTGACGGTCGAGCGGGCGATCCGCGATCGTCTGGCGCAGTCGCGACCGGACGACGGCATCCTCGGTGAGGAATTCGGCACCGCCGGCGACAGCACGCGCCAGTGGATCATCGACCCGATCGACGGCACCTCCAACTTCCTCCGCGGCGTCCCCGTGTGGGGCACCCTCATCGCGCTCGCGGTCGATGGCATCCCGGTGGTGGGCGTCGCATCATCGCCGGCAATGGGTCGTCGGTGGTGGGCGGCCGCCGGCGGTGGGGCATGGACGGATGACGCGAGCGGTGAACCCCGGCGTATCTCGGTCTCGCAGGTCGCCGACCTCGCGGATGCCTCGCTGAGCTTCCAGAGCCTCGCGCAATGGCGGGGCGCGGGATACCTGGATCGCCTGCTGCAACTGTCCGAGCGTGTGTGGCGCGACCGCGCGTACGGCGACCTCTGGTCGTACATGCTGCTCGCTGAGGGCCTCATCGACATCACCGCCGAGTTCGACGTGAAGCCGTACGACCTGGCAGCACTCATCCCGATCGTCGAGGAGGCCGGCGGCCGGTTCACCTCGGTCGACGGGGAGCCGGGCCCCTGGCACGGCAGCTCGCTGGCCACGAACGGTCGCCTGCACGACGCTGTGCTCGCCGCCCTCGACGGGGAGCGCTGAGGTGGAGGTCTGCATCTTCACCGAGCCGCAGCAGGGTGCGAGCTACGACGACCAGCTCGCCCAGGCCAACGCCACCGAACGTCTCGGATTCGACGGATGGTTCCGATCCGACCACTTCCTGCGCATGGGCGCCGGCGATCCATTTCCGGGACCGACGGATGCCTGGACCACCCTCGCGGGGCTCGCACGCGAGACATCGCGCATCCGGATCGGCACGCTGGTCTCGTCGGTCACGTTCCGCCACCCCTCGCTGCTCGCGATCCAGGTCGCGCAGGTCGACGCGATGTCGGAGGGCCGTGTCGAGCTCGGCCTCGGCACGGGGTGGTTCGCCGAGGAGCACGCCGCCTACGGCATCCCGTTCCCTGCGAAGCGGTTCGGGATCCTCGAGGAACAGCTCGAGGTCATCACCGGGCTCTGGTCGACCCCGATCGGGGAGCACTTCGACTACCACGGCGAGCACTACTCGCTCGACGGCGCCCCAGCCCTCCCCAAACCGTTGCATCCCGAGGTGCCGATCATCGTCGGCGGCGCCGGCCCGAAGCGCACGCCCGAGATCGCGGCGCGCTTCGCGTCCGAGTTCAACATCGGCTTCCGCTCCGAGGACACGGTTGCGCGCACCTTCGACGGCGTCCGGCGAGCCTGCGACGCAATGGACCGTGACCCCTCCGACCTGCGTCGTTCGGTCGCACTGACGACGGTCGTGGCATCCGACGACGCCACCTATCTGCGTCGCCTCGAGGCGATCGGGGCCGACCCCGACACGTTCGCCGAAGTGAGCATCGCGGGAACACCGGATTCCGCGATCGAGAAGATCCTCCGCCTGCGTGAGCTCGGCGCAGACCGGGTCTACCTGCAGCTCATCGACCTTCGCGACCTCGAACACCTCGAGCTCATCGCGGCCGAGGTGCTTCCCCACATCCGCTGACCCTGGGCACTGGCCGGAGCAACTTCGGCGATGGGGCGCAGTCCCCATCGCACGGCGTGTCGCGCAGCCGATAGGCTGACGCCGCCGCATGCCGCTCCGGCATCCGCAGCATCCCGACACCCCCTCTCGGAAGGTTCCGCATGCCCGCACTCCGCTCCCACGCCCGCCTGCTCGTCGCTGCTGCCGCACTGGCCGCAGCACTGCCCCTCACCGGATGCAGCGCGCTGGGCAGCCTGCTGTCCGCTCCCGAGCCGCAGCGCGACGAGGTCACCCAGGAGGTCGTCGAGGAAGGACAGGCCGACGTGTTCGCGCTGCGCGTCGGCGACTGCCTGACCATGGTGGAGGGAACGGAGGTGGACGCCGTTCCGGTGGTGCCATGCGGCGAACCGCACAGCGACGAGATCTTCCACGACTTCCAGCTCGACGAGGGCGAGTTTCCTGGCGACGAGGCGGTCGCGACAGCCGCGCAAGACGGGTGCCTCGCCGAGTTCGACGCGTTCGTGGGCCTGGCCTACGAGTCGTCAGCCCTCGACATCGGATGGTACGTGCCCACGGCGGACTCCTGGGAGCACCTCGACGACCGCATCGTGTCGTGCACGATCTACGATCCGGCCGGCGACGTGACGGGCTCGCTCGCCGGAGCAGGGTACTGACCCTTCGCGTCGTTGGTCCCGCCGGCTATGACAGCCCGACGATGCGCCCCTCGTCGTCGACGTCGAATCGCTCGCTCGCGGGCACCCTCGGCAGTCCGGGCATCGTCATGATGGTGCCCGTGAGCGCGACGACGAATCCGGCACCCGTGCGTGGCACGAGATCACGGACTCGGATGGTGAAGCCCTCTGGCACGCCGAGCCTCGTCGCGTCATCCGAGAACGAGTACTGCGTCTTCGCCATGCAGACGGGCAGGTCGGTCCAGCCGTTCCGTTCGATCTCCGCCATCCTGCGCCATGCCGCCGGTGTGAATTCGACGTCCTCTGCGCCGTAGATCCGGCGCGTGATGGTGCGGATCTGCTGCTCGATCGTCGCCGCGTGGTCATTGAGGGGCGCGAACGACATCGACGATGTCGACCGGTCGATCACTTCGAGCACGGCCGCCGCGAGCTCGTCACCGCCGTCTCCCCCACCACCTCGGGCCCAGATGTCGGCCACCGCCGCCGGAACACCGGCGCTGCGAGCCCAGGCGAGCACGCGCTCACGCTCCTCGTCGGTGTCAGTCGGGAAGGTGTTGATCGCGACGACCGGCTCGAGTCCGAAGGCGCGCACGTTCTCGACGTGCCGTTCGAGGTTGGGCAGACCGGCCTCGACCGCGTCGGGATCGGGACGCTCGATGTCGGCGAGCGCGACACCGCCGTGCATCTTGAGTGCCCGCAGGGTCGCCACGACGACCACCGCGTCGGGCACCGTGTCGGCCACGCGGGTCGTGATGTGGAGGTACTTCTCCATTCCGAGGTCGGTACCGAACCCCGCCTCCGTGACCACGACGTCGGCGATCGAGCGAGCAGCACTGGTGGCGATCACCGAACTGCAGCCATGGGCGATGTTGCCGAAGGGGCCGCCGTGCACGAACGCCGCCGTACCCGCAACGGTCTGCACGAGGTTCGGCTTCACCGCATGCACCAACAGGGCTGTGAGCGCGCCCTCGGCGTTGAGGTCACCGGCCGTGACGGGCTGCTTGTCGTACGTGAACCCGACCGTGATGGCCGCGAGGCGGCGCTTGAGGTCGGCCAGATCGGTGGCGAGGCACAGCACGGCCATGATCTCGGATGCCGCCGTGATGTCGAACCCGGCCTCGCGCGGCACGCCCTCGGTCGGCCCACCGAGCCCGATCACGATGCTTCGGAGCGCTCGGTCATTGACGTCGAGCACACGGCGGAACGTCACGCGGCGCGGGTCGATGCCCAGCGGGTTGCCGTGGTGCAGGTGGTTGTCGATGAGCGCGACGAGCGTGTTGTTCGCGGTCGTGATCGCGTGGAAGTCTCCCGTGAAGTGCAGGTTGATGTCCTCCATGGGCAGCACCTGCGACAGACCGCCGCCTGCGCCGGTGCCCTTCATGCCCAGCATCGGCCCGATCGAGGGCTCGCGGAGCGCGACGATCGTGCGGCGTCCGGCCCGGGCGAGTGCGTCGGCGAGTCCGATCGACATCGTCGTCTTTCCCTCGCCGGCGGGCGTGGGGCTCATCCCGCTGACGAGCACGAGCCTGCCACGTCCACCCGAAGTCAACTTCGTGACGTCGACCTTCGCGATGTGCCGGCCGTACGGTTCGATCGCTTCGGGAGGGATGCCGACCTGCTCGGCGACCTGCTGAATGGGCCGCAGTTCCGCGGCACGGGCGAATGCGAGGTCGTCCAATCCCACTCCTTCTGTCGTACGCGACGGGCAACGCGTCACCGAGAGACTGCTCGCCACGCTATCGACCGCACGCGAGAACCCGCAATGTCGAAGGCCCGGCATCACGCAGCAGCTTCCGCATGATTCCGGGCCTTCGGGCCACGACGTGCGACAACGGCTCGACTGCCGGAGGCGGTGCTCCGACGGCATTGTGGAGATGGGGGGAATTGAACCCCCGTCCATCGCTGTGATTCCACGCCTTCTCCGGGCGCAGCCTGTGCAAGCGTTCTGCTCGGCCCCGACCTTTGCCACAGGCACCCAAGTCGACAGGCCCAGCCTGAAGAAAGTCCCGCACGTCGCTCAGGCGACGACGTGCAGCAAGTTCCCTAGATGACGCCAGCGACCGGGGCGGGAACGGACCCGGGCTGACGGACTATCGGGCTCGCTTAGGCAGCGAGGGCGAAGTCAGACTGCTTCTTATTGGCAGTTATTGTTTCGCAGAGATCGTTAACGAGATAACCCTGCATCCTCGGCCCGCTTCTCGTGGTTTCGCAGGCGATGTCGAAACCGATCATCCCCGTGATTCGCCGCGCTGATCGAGTCAGCCTGGCGGGCCGTTGTCGCACGCTGTGGAGTTTCCAACCCGCGCACCACCAAGGTGGGCGCGGCATCACAGACTACAACATACGACCTGCCCCCGTCATTCCCTGCACGCGGATGCCGCGTGGGCACCGACACGGATGCCGCGAGGGCACGCCGTATGCTGTGCACATGCCGACCACCATCGCCGTCACCGGCCGCGCCGAGGAGCGCATCGATCCCGAGCTCGGAGCCGTCACGCTCTCGGTCGGCGCGCAGGGCGCGACCCGCGATGAGGTGTTCACGCGCACCACGGTCGCGCACGAGCGACTCCTCAACGAGGTGCGCGGGCTGGAGGCATCCGGAGCGCTCGACACCTGGTCGGCCGGGCAGCTGCGCGTGTGGTCGTACCGGCCGTGGAACAGCGAGGGCCGGCAGCTGCCACTCGTGCATCAGGCAAGCGCCGAGGTCGAGGTGATCTTCAAGGATCTCGCACGGCTCGGTGACTGGCTCGGTGAGGCCGCGGGAGTGCCCGAGCTCTCGGTCAACGGGGTCGACTGGCGGTTGACGGATGCCACGCGGCGAACGGTGCAGGAGGCGGCGCAGCGCGGGGCCGTCGCCGACGCGCTCACGAAGGCGCGCATCTACGCATCGGCCCTCGGACTCGGGGTGCCGACGCCGATCGAGCTCGCCGACCACGGCCTGCTGAGCGTGCAGCCGCTTCCGGGGGGCGCCCCGAAGATGCTGATGATGCGCACGGCCGCAGAGGTCGGCGGCGGCGGAACCCCGACGGCCGAGTTCGCGCCCGCGCAGCTCGTGATCGAGGCATCCGTTGACGCCCGCTTCACCGCCGAGGCCGCCTGAGCCGGATCAGTCGGCGATCAGCAGGCGTTCGAGCGCCGCGAGATCGGAGAGCTCGAGCCCGGCCGCCAAGAGGTAGTCGCGGGTCGATCCGTAGGTGCGCTCGACGTCGTCGAGCACGCCCTCGATGGCCTCTGGCGGACTGCCGCCCATGAGCACGCGGAGCTCGGGGGAATCGGGTACGCCGTAGCGGCCCACGAGCTCGACCATGCCCTCGAGCCACTCGCCGGCGAGATTCGCCTCGGTGCGCGCATAGTCTTCGACCACGGCGTCGCGGTGCACCCCGACCGCGCTCAGCGCGAGCGCCACGACGACGCCCGTTCGGTCTTTCCCCGCGGTGCAGTGCACGACGACGGACTGGTCGCGGGCGCCGGCGATCTCGCGCAGCGCGCCCACGACGACCGACGTGTGCTGCGTGACGATGCGGTGGTAGAGCGCATCGAGCGAGATGCCGCGGGCACCCTGCGACGCACCGCCCCCCTCGAACACCGGAAGGCGCAGCACCTCGACATCGAGTCCGTCGAGGTCGTCGGGCATGAGGGACGCCTCGTTGTCGTCGCGAAGGTCGATGACCCGGCCGACGCCCAGCCGGCGCAGCTCGGCACGCCCCGCCTCGCCGAGCCGGTGCAATCCGTCGGAGCGGAAGAGCACGCCCTCGCGCACCCGCCCCGTGAGCGCCGGAAGACCGCCGACGTCGCGGAAGTTGTACGTGCCCGGAACCGGGATGCGGGTCGAGGTCTTCATCGCGACGAGCCTACCGGCGTCCGCCGACCGCCCGGCTGGGAGGCTACCGAGTCTTGGTGTCCTCAGGCCGGCGCCGGCTCGCGCTCGGCGATCCGTTCCTCGAGCCATCTCGCGACGCCGGCCGCGCCCTCCGAAGCCCGGATCTCGCGGCCGATGCGCTGCGCTGCTTGGCGGTACGACGGGTCGGCGAGGATGCGATCGACGGCGACGGCGATTCGCCGCTCCTCGGGAATCCGCCTGCCCAAGTCGATCCCCACCCCCGACCACGCCACCCTCGCAGCGGTTTCGACCTGATCGCCGAAGCCGGATCCGACCACGATCGGCACGCCGTAGCCGAGTGCCTCATTGACCGTTCCGAACCCGCCGTTGGTCACGAGCACCGCTGTGCGTTCGAAGAGGCGGTCGTAGGGCAGGTACTCGGCGGCGAACGCGTTCGGCGGGAGCGCCGGAAGCTCGTCGAGCGGTCGCCCGGCGGTCGCGACGACCACCTGCACGGGACGGTCGGCGAGCGCCCGCAAGGTCGGGGCGACCAGGCGCTCGAAGTCGTCGTTGAAGCTGGTGCCCTGGGTCACATGGACCACCGGGCGCTCGTCGAGCCGATCCCACCAGTCGGGCAACGGCGCGAGCGACGGCAGCGAGGGTGCCGGCGGTCCGAAGAACCGCAGGCTCGCCGGCGCGTCGGGCCTCGGATACTCGAAGCTCGTGACCGAGAACTGGGCGAGAAGGTCGGCGTCGGCGATCGCGTCCATGAACAGCCGCCCGTCGAGACCGGGCGCTCCGATCGAGGCGAGGAGCTTCTCGGCAGATCGGTGTATGGGTCGAAGTGCGACGTGCTTCGTGAAGGCGGTGAGCAACCGATACCGGCCTCGACGGGCGGCGGTTGTGGCCGGCGGCAGCCCCGGGCCGAACGGCGCGGTGTCGGGGCCGCTGAGCATGAGGGGGAACACCGAGCAGGAGACGACGATCGGGCGACGCTCAGGCGGGTCGCTCAGCAGCACTCGGGTGCCGATGAAGGCGAGTTCGTTCACGACGGCGTCGGCCGGCTCTTCGGCGAGCAGCCCGCGAAGCAGCCGCACCTGCGCCGGCACCGCACCGAAGAACACGTGGCGTGTGTGATTGAGGCTGGCCCGGCCGTTCTCGGGCGGGGTGAGCACGGTGTCGTACTCGGGGGTGAGCGGCACGAACTCAACGCCGATCTTGCGGACGTCGTCGGCGAACGGGATGCCGGTCACGAATCGAACGCGCCATCCTCGATCTCGGAGGGCCGAGGCGACGGCGAGCATCGGCCGTACGTGGCCGTATGCCGGAACACTGCAGACGATGGCCGATGGCATGATGACCCCCGATGAATATTTGATCTGTATAGAGTAGTATTCACCTGTATAGCGCACCAGTCAATAGAGAAGTGAGCATTCTTCGTGACCTCTCGCCCCTACGACTCCACCCTCCGCCGCCGACAAGCCGCCGCGACGAGACAGCGGGTCATCGAGGCCGCGCTGGAGCTCTTCTCGCGCGACGGCTACGGCGCCACTTCGGTCGCCCGTATCGCGGAGGTCGCGGGCGTCTCCACTGAGACCGTTCGCACGATCGGCCCGAAGCGCCTGCTGCTCGAGGAGGCGACCGTGCTGGCCACCTTCGGCACGACCGAGCATCTCGACCTGGGCGACATCACGACCAGTTCCGAAGCGATGGGCGTCGACGTGCACGACGCCGAGAGCTGGCTCACGGGCATGAGCTCGATCATCGCGCGCCTGAACGCGCAGGCGGCCGGCATCTTCCGTGCCTTCGCCTCCGCGGCGGCAGACGATCCCGAGATCGCGGAAAGCTGGGCCGCCCAGCAGCGAACCGTGCGCAGCGCCTGGGTCGAGTTCATCGCCTGGCTCGACCGTCAGGGGTGGATCACCTCATCGGCCGACCGAGACGACCTCGCGACGACCGTCTGGCTGCTCACGCTCGCCGACACCTATTCCCGGATCGTGGTCACCGGTGTCGATGACGACCGCTACCGACGCTGGCTCGAGGCGTCCTTGCGCGACCTGCTCTTCCCGAGCTGAATGCGCTCACTCGCCGAGGTGCCGGCGGCTCGCGATCGCGCGATCGGCCTCGCGCTTGTCCTGCCGCTCGCGCAGCGCCTGGCGCTTGTCGTACTCGCGCTTGCCCTTTGCGACCGCGATCTCGACCTTGGCGCGACCGTCGACGAAGTAGATCTGCAGGGGGACGATGGTGTAGCCGCCCTCCTTGGTCTTGTGGCTGATCTTCACGATCTCCTGCTTGTGCAGCAGCAGCTTGCGCTTGCGCCTCGGAGCGTGGTTGTTCCACGTTCCCTCGGTGTACTCGGGGATGTGCACGGCATCGAGCCACATCTCGCCGCCGTCGACGAACGCGTACCCGTCGACGAGCGACGCACGCCCCTCACGCAGCGACTTCACCTCGGTGCCCGTCAGCACGAGGCCCGCCTCATAGGTGTCCTCGATGAGGTAGTCGTGCCGCGCCTTGCGGTTGGTCGCGACGACCTTCTGACCGCGTTCCTTGGGCACGGCTCGCTCCTTGCGTTCTCGTGGCGATGACGGATGCCCCGGGGCATCCGGAGCAGCCGTTCAGTCTAGCTCACAGAGCCCGCCCGGGTGGCCCGGGAGCGGCAGCGGGCAGCAGGCACTCAGACCTTCAGGTAGCGGGTGATGGCGATGCCCGCGGAGATCGCGGCGAGCAGCACGCCCACGGCGAGGAGCAGCGGGGCCACGATGAGCGCGTCGCCGAGGTCGACGAACGTGAACGACAGGCTCTCGGCGAGGTATCCCTGCACGAAGAACTGCACGATGGCCACGACGGCCGCAGCCGCGAGGAGCGACCCGAGCAATCCGGCGAACACGCCCTCGAGCACGAACGGCGTCTGGATGAACCGGTTGGATGCCCCGACGAGGCGCATGATGCCGAGCTCGCGTCGTCGAGAGAATGCCGACAGGCGGATCGTCGTCGCGATGAGCAGGGCCGCTGCGACGAGCATGATGGCGGCGATGGCGATGGCGGTGTAGCTCGCCGCGTTCAGCACGTCGAAGATCTGGTCGAGGTACCGGCGTTGGTCGACGACCTGTTCGACGCCGGCGAGCCCGGCGAGGCTCTCGACGAGCACCGCGGCCTGCGACGGATCGACCAGGTTGACCCAGAACGTCTCGTTCAGCACCTCGGGTGTGACGTACTCGGCGGCGGGCGTGCCCTCGAACTGCTCCTGGAAGTTCTCGTACGCCTGCTGGTGATCCTCGAAGTAGAACTCGTCGATGAACGGCTCCAGCGTGTCGGAGGAGAGCTGCGTCTCGACGGCGGCCTTCTGCTCCTCGGTCGCCTCGCCGTCGGTGCAGCCGGCCGCGGTCGACACGGTGGTGCAGAGGTAGACGGCGACCTGGGCGCGGTCGTACCAGTAGTTCTTCATCTGGGCGATCTGGAGCTGCATCAGCGCGGCGGTGCCGACGAACGTCAGCGAGATGAACGTCACCAGCACGACGGACACGACCATCGAGGCGTTGCGACGCAGCCCATTCGCCGCCTCGGCGAGCACCAGCCCGAGTCTCATTTCGTCGGACCCACTTCCTGGTCGTCGTCGCCCTCACGTGGCCCGCTCGGGGCTCGGAGTCCCAGTCGCTGTGCGAGGGTGAGGTGTTCGGATGCCGCACCCTCGTGCCGGCCCGCGGCCGTCGCGTCGTCCCCGCTGTGCCCTGCCGCCGCGCCGTCGGGCATGACGGGCACCGACGCGGTCGCTGCCGCGGTGATGGCGGCCGCGGCATCCGTCACCTCGTCGCGTTCCTCGGGCTCGACGTACAGCGGTTGCTTCTCCTCCATCAACTTCTTGCCGACCTTCGGCGCCGCCGCGGGCTTCTTGCGGGGCTTCGCCGGCGTGGTGCCGCCCGACTCGGGGCCGCGCTTCGCCGCTGCTGCCGTCGTCGACGCGGCCGCGACGGTCGCACCGGCGGGCGACGACGCGGCGTCGGCGATCACGGCCGCGACACCATCGGACGGGATCTCCTCGGCTGCGGGTTCGGCCTCGCCGGACACCCCCGCGACCGGCTCGGACATCTCACCCGGCTCGGGCTCGTCGACCCCGGCGTCGTCGAGCGCCGCGCCGTACCCCGACCCGCGCTCGTCACGCACCACCTCGCCGGCAGAGAGCTCGATCACGCGGCGCTGCATCTCGTCGACGATGCCCGCCTCGTGCGTGGCCATGACGACGGTCGTGCCACCGGCGTTGATGCGTTCGAGGAGGGTCATGATGCCGGCACTCGTGACGGGATCGAGGTTGCCGGTGGGCTCGTCGGCGAGCAGGATCTGCGGCTTGTTCACGATGGCCCGCGCGATGGCGACCCGCTGCTGTTCGCCGCCCGAGAGCTCATGCGGCATCCGCTTGCCCTTGCCGTCGAGGCCGACGAGCCGCAGGGTCTCGGGGACCGCTGACTGGATGAATCCGCGGGACTTGCCGATCACCCGCAGCGTGAACGCCACGTTCTCGTACGCGTTCTTGTTGGGCAGGAGGCGGAAGTCCTGGAAGACGACTCCGAGGTCGCGCCGGAAGTACGGCACCTTGCGGCTCGAGATGCGCCCGAGGTCCTGTCCGAGCACGTGGATCTTGCCCGTGCTCGGCTTCTCCTCCTTCAGGATCAGCCGGAGGAAGCTCGACTTGCCGGATCCGGAGGCGCCCACCAGGAACACGAACTCGCCGCGGAGGATCTCGACATCGATGTCGTGAAGGGCGGGCCGGGACTGACCGGGGTAGGTCTTGGTGACGGAGTCGAATCGGATCATTTCGGATCGAGCCTAAGCAGCCTGCCGCCGATCGTCGCCTGCGACTCGCCCAACTCTCAGGTTGGGCGAGCGCCCCTGGCTGGCGGGATCCCGCGACGCGGCGCGAAACACGTGCGCGAAGCGCGCGGCATCCGTAAGTTGGATCTCGGAGCGACCACGACCGGAGGAGGCGTGATGACCGTTCCCTTCATCGGTATCGTGGCCGATCGCAAGTCCGCGAGTTCGGGCGCCTGGGTCGACATCCCGACCGACGGGATTCCGCACGCGTATGTCGCGGCGATCGAGGAGGCGGGCGGGGCGCCGTTGCTGTTTCCCAGCATCGACGTGCACCTGGACGACCTCGCACGGCTGCTCGACCTCGTCGACGGACTGTTCCTTCCCGGCGGGCGCGACCTCGACGCCGCGCTCTACGGGAGCGAGGCGCACCCGTCGAACGACCCGCCGCTGCGGGTGCGTGATGAGCTCGAGATCGCCCTCACCCGGCTCGCACGCGACCGTGGGATGCCGGTGCTCGGCGCGTGTCGGGGAATGCAGGTCATCAACGTCGCCCTCGGGGGCACGCTCGAGCAACACCTCGGCGACCGGCTCGACCTCACCCCGCACCGCGACGTGTACGGCACACACACCTCCCACCCGGTCTCGATCGCCCCTGGCACGCTGCTCAGCGGCATCACGCACGAGCTCGAGTTCGACATCTCCTCGCATCACCACCAGGGCGTCGACCGGCTCGGCGAGGGCCTCATCGCGTCGGCGAACGCGCCCGACGGGGTCATCGAGGCGATCGAGGCGACGGATGGCGCGTTCTGCCTCGGGGTGCAGTGGCATCCCGAAGAACGCCTCGATCCCGAGGGCATCGCACTCATCCGGGCGTTCATCGCGGCCGCGCGTACGCGGTCGCGCGCGAAGTACGCGATGGTGTCGTAGGGCGGAACTGAGGCCAGCCCCAAGCCGGTCTCGGCGGTGCTGACCTCACCTAGTCGTGCTTCTGCTTGCGCCACTTGATGCCGGCGGCGATGAACCCGTCGAGGTCGCCGTCGAACACTTGACTCGGGTTGCCGACCTCGTACTCGGTGCGCAGGTCTTTCACCATCTGGTAGGGCGCGAGCACGTAGGAGCGCATCTGGTCGCCCCAGCTCGCGGTGATGTTGCCGGCGAGCTCCTTCTTCTGCGCGGCCTCCTGCTCCTTCTGCAGCAGAAGCAGGCGTGACTGCAGCACACGCATCGCAGCGGCTCGGTTCTGGATCTGCGACTTCTCGTTCTGCATCGAGACGACGATGCCGGTGGGCAGGTGCGTGATGCGCACGGCGGAGTCGGTCGTGTTGACCGACTGCCCACCGGGGCCCGACGAACGGAAGACGTCGACCCGGATGTCGCTCTCGGGGATGTCGACCTCCTGCGCCTCCTCCATGAGCGGGATGACCTCGACGGCCGCGAAGCTCGTCTGCCGCTTGCCCGCCGCACCGAACGGGCTCATGCGTACCAGGCGATGCGTGCCGGCCTCGACGCTCAGCGTTCCGAACGCGTACGGCGCGTCGATCTCGAAGGTGGCCGACTTGATGCCCGCCTCCTCGGCGTAGCTCGTGTCCATGACCGTGGCGCTGTGGCCGTGCTTCTCGGCCCAACGCAGGTACATGCGCATGAGCATCTCGGCGAAGTCGGCGGCGTCGACACCGCCCGCGCCTGCGCGGATCGTCACGACGGCCGGGCGGTCGTCCCACTCGCCGTCGAGGAGCGTCTGCACCTCGAGGTCGCCGATGGTCTTCTGCAGTGCAGCGAGCTCATTCCGTGCCTCGGCGGCGGTCTCCTCGTCGCCGGCCTCCTGGGCGAGCTCGACGAGCACCTCGAGGTCGTCGAGGCGGGCGTCGATGCTCTTGACCCGGGCGAGTTCGGACTGCCGGTGGCTCAGCGCACTGGTCACCTTCTGCGCGTTCTCGGGGTCGTCCCACAGGTCGGGGGCACCGGCAAGCTCTGAGAGCCGGGCGATCTCGGCCTCGAGGGCGTCGACGTCGACGACGGCACGGATGTCGCGGAAGGTGGAGCGCAGCGACGCGATGTCCTGCGAGAGATCAAGATCCAACATGGCCTCCCCAGCCTAGTCGCGCAGCATCCGCCGCAGGGCCGGTGAAGCACCCGGCGGCTGGCGCCCGGTGTCAGGGTGACCGCCACGTCGGTGTAGTTTCGACGTGATGACCGACGCGACGCCTGCATTCACCTGGCGTTCGATCATCCTCCCGGCGTACCTGCCGACGTTCCTCTTCTCACTCGGCGAAGGGGCCATGATCCCGGTCATCCCCATCGTCGCGACCGACCGGGGCGCGTCGCTCGCGATCGCGGGTCTCATCGCGGCAATGCTCATGGTCGGCCAGCTCATCGGCGACCTCCCTGCCGGGGCACTCGTCGCGCGCATCGGCGAGCGGAACGCGATGATCGGCGCGGCCATGCTCGCGGTCGTGGGCATCCTCATCGCCCTCGTGTCGGTGACCCTGCTCGCACTCGGCGTCGGCGTGCTCCTGCTCGGGCTCGCGACGGCGGTGTTCGGGCTCGCTCGCCACGCGTTCCTCACGAGCTACGTGCCGGTGCGCGTTCGCGCCCGCGCGCTGTCGACGCTCGGCGGAGTGTTCCGAGGCGGCTGGGCTCTCGGTCCGTTCGCCGCCGCGGCGCTGATCGCGTGGACGGGCTCGTCCGAGGTCGTGTTCTGGATGCTCGTCGCGTCGTGCTTCGCCGTCGTCGCCGTGCTGCTGCTGTTGCCCGACCCCGAACGGGTGTTCGGGGCCGCGCGGCTCGCACGAGCGGCATCCGTCAGCGATGGCGCGCGCACCGTCGGTGAGGCCGAGGCGGATGCCGCGTCGCACGGCGTGTTCCGGGCGATCGTGCGCCATCGCGCTGTGCTGCTGCGCGTCGGCAGCGGAGTCGGGGTGCTCGCCGCGATCCGCGCGAGCCGCACCGTGATCCTGCCGCTGTGGGCGGTGTCGATCGGGATGGCCCCCGAAGCGGCGGCGCTCGTCATCGGCCTGTCGGCGGCGATCGACTTCGCGCTGTTCTACGTGAGCGGTCAGGTCATGGACCGGTTCGGCCGACTCTGGGGCGCGATTCCGGGACTGGTCGGCCTCGGCGCCGGGCACCTGGTGCTCGCGTTCACGCACGACGTGCCCGGGAACGAGATCTGGTTCACGGCGGTCGCGGTGGTGTTCGGCCTGGCGAACGGCCTGACGAGCGGCGTCATCCTCACGCTCGGCGCCGACCTCGCACCGAAGGCGAATCCGGCGCCGTTCCTCGGCGCGTTCCGCACGATCGCCGATGCCGGCGGCGCGGCGGCGCCGCTCATCATCGCCGGACTGACCTCTGCCCTGTCCATCATGGTCGCTACGGGTGCGATGGGCGTGCTTGCGTTCGTCGGCGCCGGAATCCTGTGGCGCTACGTGCCCCGGTTCGTGCCGCCGCGGCCGCGGCGTCCGCGACGGCCCGGGCCTGCGTCTGCACCGCCGGCATGATTCCAGCGGCTCAGCCGAGCCGATCGAGGGCGGCTTCGGCGGCCTCGACGTCATCGCGGGCGCGATCGACGGCGACGGCCGCCTTCGCGCGTACCCGCTCGGCGTCACGCTCGTCGCGCTCGGCGGCGGCGATCTCGGTGCGAAGCTCCTTCAGGCGCGCCTCGAGGTCGTGGCGTTCGTCGCGAAGCTCGTCGGCGTTCCACTCGGCGGCGTGCAGCAGGTCCTCCGCCTCGGCGAGTGCACGATCGGCCGCCTCGGCACGGTCTCGTGCGTCGCGCAGGTCGGCCTCCGCCTGCTCGCGAGCAGCCCGCGCCGCGGCATCCCGCTCCTTCTCTGCGGCGCGCTCAGCCGCTTCGCGATCTTCGTCGCTCTCGCCCTTACGCGCAGCCGGCTTCTTCCCCGACGCCTTGCCGCGCGCGGCCGGTCGCCGCTTCGTGGGGCCCGCAACGGATGCCTCGCCCGCCACCGCCCCGTCGAGGTCGACCTCCTCGAACCCGACGGCCTGGAGGCTCCGAACGAGGCGGCCGGAACGCACCGCGGCCTCGGCGGCCTCGTCGACGGTACCGGCGATCAGGGTCTGCTCGACCTCGTCGAGCACGGCGCGCGAGGGCGAGCGGTCGGCGGCATCCGCCAGCTCGGTCGCGAGGGCGAGCAGCGCCGACACCAGCTTGCGGCGCTGCGAGCCGAGGGTCGTGAGCGCCCGGCCGTCGCCGTGCGCCTGCGCCTCCCGCAGTTCCGCGCCGAGGTCGAACAGCTCGTCGACCTGCGCGGCGTGCTCGCGCACGAGGCGGTTCACGATCCAGGCGGCCGGGGAGGGCTTCTTCAGCTGCGTGATGCGGTCGGACAGTTCGCGGTCGTCGTCCTTCGCCGCCTTGGCGCGGGCGTTGCGCGCCGCCGTGAACTCGTCGGGCACGAGGTCGTAGAGCTCGTCGGCCACAGCGGTGAGCGCGTCGGTCGCCATGGGTTCCATCATGGCGCGGCTCGTTCACCTCCTGAAGAGGAACGCTCCGAGCAGCACCGCCTGACTCAGGGCGACGAACGCGCCGATGACGATGGCGGTGAGCGACACCCACGATGGGCCGGTGCTCGGGTCCTGCTTCAGCTTGCGCCGCGCGAGCACGCCGAGCACGACCGCGGCAGCACCGAGCACGATGGCGCCGACAGCGGGGAGGAAGAACGCGCCGACGGCGAGGATCAGGCCGATGATCGCGAGCAGCGACGTGCGACGCGGCGACGCGCTGCCGAACCGGTCGGTGCTCACCGTCAACGCCCCGCGATCTTCTCGATCTGCATCACGAGGATGACCCGGTCGGCCTTGTCGGCGGGTGCCTGCTGCTCGGCGTTGCCGTACCGGCGCCCGAGATGCACGTAGAACGCGCCTTCGGGGTCGGGGATCACCTCGACGAGTCGGCCGCGCACCTCGACGTAGCGCAGCGGGTTCTCGGGATCGAGCGCCTCGAGCGTCATCCGCGGATCGTCCTGCAGGTTCTTGAACTTGCGGCGCTTGGACGTGTGGGTGAAGCGGATGGTGCCGGATGCCTCGTCGAACTCGAACCACATCGGATTCACCTGGATCGCGCCGTGGCGTCGCATGGTGGCGAGGTGGCCGAAGACGGGCGCGGAGAGGATTCGGCGGAAGTGGTCGGTGAGCTCGGAGGTCATGCCTCCAGTCAACCGCACGGCCGAGGTCGTCGCGGGCCGTGCGCCCGTCGCCGTTCCCGGGGTGGCCGCGCGACGTATGGTGAGCGCATGAGTTCGCCCGAACCGGATGCCGCACCACCGAGTGACGCGACGAATCCGCCCGCTCCCCCGCCCCCTCCCTCGCCGGCGCAGCGCGTCGACACCCGAGGACCTGGAGCGCGCTCGACAGGTGCTCACGACGGAGTACACGGTGCTGATGTCGGCGCTGAGCGCCGCCTGGTCGGCCTCGCTGACCCGAACCAGCCTGTTCCTCGGAGTGCTCTCGGCCGCCGGTGTGGCGTTCGGGTTCGCCTCGGTCGGCGGCCTCGACTCGACCACGGCACTCGTCGTGGCGTTCCTGGTGCTGTTGCTCGTGCTGTTCCTGGGGATCGCGACCTTCGTTCGGCTCGTTGAGGTGCAGCGGGAGTCGATGGTCTACGTGACCGGCATGAATCGGATCCGTCGGTTCATGCAGGAGGCGGCGCCCGCCGCCGGCCCGTATCTCGTGCTGCCCGTCAGCGACGACGAGACGGCGCTCTACCGCAGCATCGGGACCGGCATGCGAGGAAGACCGCCGAGGCTCCGGCTGCTGCACCTCACCGTGCAGACGCAGGGCATCGTCGGCGTGGTCACGGCGGTGGTGGCCGGCGGCTGCGGTGGGCTCGCCGGTGCGGCAGGCGGAGGCGTCGTGGCATGGTCGCTCGCCTCGCTCGCGTTCCTGGTGACGCTCGTGCTGCTCTACGTCTACTGGCACCGGTCGCTGGCCGACATTCGGGCCACCCTCGCTCCGCACTACCCGACGCCGGACGAACCGCACGGCCGGCCTTCGGCCGGGGTCAGTGGAACACCGACCGCGCCGTGACGGTGACCTCGATCGGCACCACGACTGGGAGCAGATCGGTGTGGATCGGCGCCTCCCAGGTCGTGCGCAGCGTGACGGTGGCACTTCGTCCGTCGTCGGATGCCGCGTCCACGAGTCGTACGTCGTCGAGCTCGGTGACCGCGGCCGCCAGGTAGGCCATGGCTGCGCCGCGTACCTCGCCGTCGTCGAGTGCGATGTCGAGCCGGTCGCCGTCGACGCGGACGGAATCGAGGCTCCACGCCTCGGCGGCGGCGAGTGCCGCGCCATCGGCGACGTTGAGCAGGCGCTTCCGTTCGAGGTAGAGCGTCGTCGCCGAGACCACGACCAAGACCAGTGAGAGTCCGAGGAAGCAGTAGAAGATGGTCAGCAGGAGCGTCGAACCGTCGTCGTCGGCGGCATGTCGTCGAGTCATCCGACTCACGGTGCGCTCCCCGCGAAGCGCGAGACGGTCTGGGTCGCCTTCGCCTCGACCGGCACGCTTCCGGCGGCGGTGAGCGCGAGGAAGTCGGGTACCAGGGGCAGCTGAACCTGCGCGCGCACGGTGACGACGATGCGGGTGCCCCGGGCGTGGCAGTCGGCACGGTCGCATTCGACGATCACGGATGCCGTGGTCTCGTCGATCCCGTAGTCGGCGAACGTCGTGCGCACCGCCCGGTCGATGGCGGCATCCGACGCCTCGTCATCGGCAGCAAGCACGGCGATCCGCGCAGCGTGCCGGGCCGCGCCCTCCACACCGAGCGCGCCCGCCTGGATCGCAGCGACCGCGAGCACGAGATAGACGAGGGGCACGAGCAGCACGATGCCGACGGTGAGGAACTCCAGCGACGCCGACCCACGTTCGGCCTCAGCGAGGGATGTCGCCGCGCTACGCCACGCGGCGCATGATCGATCAACCGACCGTCTCGACCACGGCATGGCCCGTGACCTCCAGTCCGCGTTCGACGCCGAGCAGTCCGATGACGGGAAGCGTCGCGCGCACGGTCACCTCGATGGTCGGGCGGCCGCCGACGGTCGAGACGCTCGAGCTCACATCTCGTGCGTACTCCGATGAGACGGCGGCGCCGATCAGATCGACGGTGCGCGCCACGCCGTCGGCGGCCGACGATCCTGCGAGGGCCGCGTGCCGAGCGCCCTCGGCCGCCGCATCGAGCAACGTGTTCCGCACGTGAAGGGCGAGGGCGAGTTGCACCACCGCGAGCGCGAGCACCGTGAGCAGGATGCCGACGAGCGTGAACTCCGCCACGGCGGAGCCGCGTTCGTCGCGAAGCCGGGCTACGACCGACCGCGCACCCGCCCCGATCGGAACGAGATTCAGAATCCCAGCACGCGGCTGATCGCCTGGTCGAACACGCCGCTCAACGCCGGGCCGGCCAGCCCCCAGATCAGGATCACCAACCCTGCCGTCATGAGCGTGATGAGCACCCAGCCCGGAACGTCGCCACGCTCGTCGCGCAGCCGCTGGCCGAATCGTGTTCGCACCCGAACTCCTCGCATCCCTTGCATTCCTCTCGTCGGAGCACCTCTCGGTGCATCGCCGTCGTCGTGCGGCCATCAGAATCCCGCCTGCAGCACCAGGTATCCGGGAAACAGCGCGAAGGCGACCGTGACCGGCAGGATCAGGAAGATCAACGGCACCAGCATGGCGATCTCTTTGCGCCCGGCGAGCTCGATGATCGTGCGCTTCGCTTCCTCGCGGGCGTCTCCGGCCTGAGCCCTGAGTACGGATGCGAGTGGTGCTCCACGCTCGAGCGCACCGAGCACCTGGTCGATTGCTCGAGAAAGGGCGGGATGGTCGAGTCCGTCGCGGAGCTCCACGAGGGCACGGCCGAACGGCACACCGGTGCCAACCGCAGCGACGACGCCTGCGAATTCCCGAGGAAGCACTCCGGAACCGGCGTTCGCCACCCGGCGGATCGCGTCGAGCATTCCCTCGCCGGCGGTGAGGCTCAGCGTGAGGAACTCCAGGACCGTCGGGAGCTCGGCCGAGATGCGAGCGAGCCGACGACGCGCGCGCCGTTGCAGGATCCAGTCGCACAGGGCGGCGCCGATCGCCGCCGCGATGAGCGGCATTGCGAAGCGCACCATGGTCGGAAGGGCGACGAACGTGGGCACGGTCAGTGCTGATGCCGCGGCGATCACCCCTGCGGCTGCCGCCCACGCGAGCTGCTCGCCGCGGAACCGTTCGACGGTCGACGACGATCCCGCCTGCCGAAGGCGCCTCGCGATCACCTCGTGTCCGCCGAGCCAGTCGAAGACCATCTTGCGAACCGCTCCCGCCAGTGGTGCCATGGCGAGGCCGAGCACCGGTGACGGGTCGGCCGGGCGGCGCGCGAGCATGGACCGGGCCTCGGCGGAGAGATCGGCGACGTACGGCGCGACGCGTTCCACCAGGCGGGGTCGCCCGATCCTGGGAACCGCGGCGAGAACCAACCACAGCCCCAGCCCGAGCGTGACGCCCAGGATGACCGCGACGGGAACAGTGGCGCTCAACGGAACCATCGGCGCTCCTCTGGCAGTCGGCCGAGGGTGATCATGGTGCGGTAGGCGACGACCGTCACGACGGCGCCGACCACGATGAGCACGGTGCCTGCCGCCGAGTCATAGGCCGCGAGCGTCTCGTGACGGGATGCGAGCACCAGGAGGAGGAGCCACGGGGCTGCGACGCCGAGACGCGCGGCATTGCGGATCCAGGACTGGCGGGCGACCACCTCCGCGCGGAGCGCTGCGTCTTCGCGAAGGTACCCCGCGAGACCGCGGAGTACCGCCGTCAGATCGCTGCCGCCGACCTCTCGCGCCATGCGGAGCGTCTCGAGGATGCGGTCGGCCACGGGGTCGGCGAGTTCCTCCTTCAATCGGTCGAGGCTGACCGAGAAGTTGCCGGTGCGTCGGTAGTCCGCGTCGAAAGCAGCGAACGCACCGCGTGTCGCGGCCGGGCCGAGTTCGGCCAACGCACCGACACTGTCTGGAAGCGCCATTCCGGAGCGGACCGACGCCACGAGGTGGTCGACGACGTCGGGCCAGACCGCACGATTCGCCGCACGGCGACGGGTCGAGCGGGCCTTCACGAGCACGGGAACGACCGCGCCACCGAGTACCGAACCGATGAGGGTCAGCGCGGCGATTCCGAGCGTCGCCTGTGCCAGCGCTCCGCCGAGGACGGCCAGCACCGCGCTCACGACGACGATGACGGGCACCGGTACGTTGCCGAGCCCGGCGAGGGCGAGCTCGTCGCGAACCCGTTGGAACAGGGGCGGCGAGGTGCGGACACCTCGTGTACCGGGCCAGAGCAGTGGGGAGACGACGAGCATCAGGCCGAGCCCGAAGGCGCCACCGAGGACGATGCTCATGCGGCCTCCGGTGCGAGGACGAGCTCGGGGTCGAGGCCGGCTGCTGCGTACTTCTCGAGGCGCGTCGGCCGCACGCCGGTCGGCTCGAGCGTGGCTGCGCGTCTCACGAAGATCACCTCGAGGTCGACCGCGCCATCCGTCGTCGAACCGGTGGTGGCGGCGATCTCGGCGACCCTGCGGGTGCCCGCGCGGTCGATCTCGAGATGCACGACGAGGTCGACGCAGCTCGCGACCGTCGGCACTACGAATGACGAGTCGATGTTGCGCCCGGCCAGGAGCGGGAGCGTGCACAGCTTCACCAGCGCGTCGCGGGCGGAGTTCGCGTGGATGGTGCACATGCCGGGAAGCCCCGAATTGAGCGCGATCAGCAGGTCGAGGCTCTCGGCCTCGCGCACCTCGCCGACGATCAGCCGGTCGGGCCGCATGCGGAGCGCCTCCTTGATGAGCCGCCGCAACGTGATCTCGCCGGTGCCCTCGAGGCTCGGCTGTCGGCATTGCATCGCCACGAGATCGCGCACGTCGAGGTCGAGTTCGAACGTCTCCTCGACGGTGACGACGCGATCCTCGTCGCGAGCCGCCGACATCAGGGCATTCAGCATCGTGGTCTTGCCCGTGTGGGTGGCCCCCGATACGAGGATGTTGGCGCCGGCGAGCACGGCCATGCGCAGGAACTCCGATGCCTGATGAGTGAGGGAACCGAGTTCGACGAGCTGTGGCAGCGCCCGGATGCGCCGCTGGAACTTGCGGATGTTCACCGCCCAGTGCGCGCGCGTGACATCGGGAATCACCACATGCAGGCGCGACCCGTCGGGCAGCGACGCGTCGACGAAGGGCGACGAGAGGTCGACGCGCCGACCCGAGTGCTGCAGCATCCGCTCGACGAGCTCACGCACCTCACGGTCGGAGAGTACGACGGTCGTGAGCTCGGGCACACCGTCTCGCGCCACGAAGACCCGGGTCGGCCCATTGATCCAGATCTCCTCGACATGCGGATCGTCGAAGAACGGCTGCAGCGGCCCGTACCCGGTGATGGCCGCGACCACGTCGCGCGCGGTGCTGTGCTCGTCTCGGAGTTGGGCATGGGCGCCGGCGAGCGCGCGCTCGCTGTACCGACGCACCTCCTCGTTCGCGTATCTCGCTGCGACGCCGCTGTCGCCCGAGAGGTCGATGCCCTCGCGCAGAACCCTCGTGCGCACGCGGTCGGCGATCGTGCGCACGGGGTCGGTCATGGGTCCATCCTGCGGTCTCCCGGGTGCGGAGCCCGGAACTTATCCACAGCCGCGCACGGGGCTCTCCGGGGTGATCGCCGGCCGAACGACCGGACCGGGCGCCGGTATCGGCTGCTCCCGGCTACTCGACGGGATCTGCGGCGTCAACCCCGACGCTGGGCGGGCGAGTACCCAGTACCGTGGGCACGGCCGGGGGTCAACGCGATCGGAAGGAGAAGACCGTGGGTGCGAGTACGGAAGGGCACGTCGCGAACGTCGCCGATCAGCTCACCGATCGAGCCGCCGCCGGGCTGCTGTTGGCATTCCTGACGGCCGTCATCGTCGTCCTCGGTGTCGGGACCTTTCCGATGAGCGCCAGCGGACCGGATCGAGCCGACGAGAGCGTCGCCACGAGCCACAGCTTCTGACGTCAGAGCCAGGGTCGGCGCCATCCGCCGTGGTCGGCGACGAGCGCGTCGGCCTCGGGTGGCCCCCACGTGCCGGGAGCATACGGGTGCACCGGGCCCGGGTCGTCGATGATCGGCTGCATCACGCGCCAGGCCGCCTCCACGGTGTCCTGCCGGGTGAAGCGGGGCCGGATGCCGCGCACCGCGGCGAGCAGGAGCACCTCGTACGGGGTCGGCCCCTCGCCGCCCTTCGCGGCGAACTCCATGTCGAGCTCGACGGAACGCGGCTTCGGGGCATCCGCTCGCTTGGCATTCAGCACGATGCGCACGCCCGTCGCCGGGTCGAGCCGGATGACGAGCTCGTCGGGCCGGCTGGCCGCGTCGCGCAGGCCGAACCCGAGCCTGGGCGGCTCCTTGAACACGAGTCGCACCTCGGTGGCGGTCACGGGCAGGAGCTTGCCGGTGCGGATGAAGAACGGCACCCCCGACCAGCGCCAGTTCTCGATCTCGAGCCGCAGCGCGCAGAACGTCTCGGTGGTCGAGTCGCATGCCACACCGTCGACGTCGTGGTAGCCGTCGAACTGTCCGCGCACGTAGTGAGCCGGGTCGGCGTCGACCATCGCCCGGAACAGCAGGGTCTGCATCTCGGTGATCGTGCCCGGATCCCCGTGCGCCGGCGCCTCCATCGCCACCGCCGCCACCACCTGCATCAGGTGGTTCACGACCACGTCGCGAAGTGCGCCGACCGGGTCGTAGAAGTGCCCGCGGCCCGGGATGCCGAACTCCTCGGCCATCGTGATCTGCACCGAGTCGACGAAGTTGCGGTTCCACACCGGTTCGAGCATCGTGTTCGAGAACCGCAGGTAGATGATCTCCTCGAGGCCCATCTTGCCCAGGTAGTGGTCGATGCGGAACAGCTGCGACTCGTCGATGTACCGGTGCAGCTCGGCGGCCAGTTCGCGGGCCGACGCGAGGTCGCGTCCGAACGGCTTCTCGACGACGACGCGTCCCTGCTCGGTGAGGCCCGCCCCGGCCAGGCCCTTCACGACCGTCGCGAAGAGGCTCGGCGGGATCTCGAGGTAGAACACCGGCGAACTGGCCCCACCGATGGCCGCGGCCACGCGTGCGTATGTCGCATCGTCGGCGAAGTCGCCGTGCACGTAGCTGAGCCGCGACGCGAGGCGACCGAAGACGGCCTCGTCGAGCGATTCACCGGTGCCGACGATCGAGGTGCGCGCTCGTTCGACGAGCTGGTCGATCGTCCAGTCGTCGAACGCCACGCCGACGATCGGGCACGCCAGGAGGCCGCGCGCCTCGAGCCGGTAGAGCGATCGGAACGTCATCACGCGCGCGAGGTCGCCGGTGATCCCGAAGATCACCAGCACGTCGGCGTTCGCACCGACGCCGGCTGCGGCATCCGTCTGTGCCGCGATACCCGCCCGGGCTGCGGCATCCGTCGTGGTCGCGGCATCCGTGCTCATGTGGCCCGCCGTCCCCTCGTCAGCACCGGATCGACGAAACCCGACCCGTGATCGAGCTGGTAATCGAGGTTCACGGCAGCGTTGATGAGCGAGAGGTGGCTGAACGCCTGCGGGAAGTTACCGAGCTGTTCCCCCGTGAGCCCGATCTCCTCGGCGTACAGCCCGAGGTGGTTGGCGTAGGTCAGCATCTTCTCGAACGTGAGCTGCGCCTCGTCGAGACGTCCCGAGCGCGCCAAGGCGTCGACGTACCAGAAGGAGCAGAGCGTGAACGTACCCTCCGAGCCGCGCAGCCCGTCGGGCGAGGCGCTCGGGTTGTACCGGTAGACGAGGCTGTCGGAGACGAGCTCGGTGTCCATCTCGTCGAGCGTCGAAAGCCACATCGGATCGCGCGGCGCCACGAACCCCATGAGCGGCATCACGAGCAGCGAGGCATCCAGCACCTCGGTGCGGTCGTGTTGCACGAACGCGCCGCGGTCGGCGTTCCAGCCCGTCGCCATGATCTGCTCGTAGATCGCGTCGCGGGTCTCGGTCCAGCGCTCGATCGCCGCGGGCCTGCCTCGGAGCCTGGCGATCCGGATGCCGCGATCCAGGGCCACCCAGCACATGAAGCGCCCGTACGTGAAGTGCTGTCGACCCCCGCGCGTCTCCCAGATGCCCTCCTCAGGCGTGTCCCAGTTGTCGCAGACCCAGTCGAGCATCTCGGCGATCTGGGTCCAGCCGATGTGCGGCAGCTGGAGCCCGTGCGTGTCGGCGAGATGGATCGAGTCCATGGCCTCCCCGTAGATATCGAGCTGTAGCTGGTCGGCCGCGCCGTTGCCGATGCGCACCGGGGCGGAGTCGCGATACCCGGTGAGGTGGTCCAGCGTCTCCTCCACGAGATCCGACGATCCGTCGACCCGGTACATGATCTTCAGCGGACCCGAGCCCGTGCCGACGCTCTCGTGGATCCGGTCCATCAGCCACTGGACGAAGGCCTCGGCCTCCTCGGTGTAGCCGAGGCCGAGCAGGGCGTAGACCGAGAACGACGCGTCGCGGATCCAGGTGTACCGGTAGTCCCAGTTCCGTTCACCGCCCACCTGCTCGGGCAGCCCGGCCGTCGGAGCCGCGACGAGGGCACCGGATGGCGCGTAGGTCATGAGCTTCAGGGTCATCGCCGAGCGGGCGACCATCTCACGCCAGCGCCCGCGATACGTCGAGCGGTTGTTCCAGTCCCGCCAGTAGCGGCGGGTCTGCTGGAACATCTCGAACAGCTCGTCCTCCGAGATCTTCGTCGGCGGCACGCCGCCCGACTCGAGCATCACGCCGCTGATCTCACCGGCGTTCAGGCTGCCGGTGACTCGCAGACCCTGCCCGGCGACCTCGATACGCCCCGCGCGCTGCGAGCCGTGGATGACCGGCTCGCCGACGCGGTGCACCGTGAGCGCAAGGTCGCCGGCCCTGAACATCACGCCGGCATCGGGCACCGGCTCGATCGTGTGCGGCCTGCGCCCGTAGTCGAATCGCGGCTGGATCTCGGCCTCGAAGCTCATCGTTCCACGCACCACACGCACCAGGCGCACCAGGCGGTGCCGATCGGTCGCCTCTCCGTCGGTCACCGGCATGAAGTCGATGACCTCGCCCACACCCGCTTCGGTCATGAAGCGCGTGACGAGGATCGCCGTGTTCGGCAGGTACAGCTGCCGCGTCACGTACTCCGCGTCGGTCGGCCGGATACTGCAGTACCCGCCGTGTTCGGCGTCGAGCAGCGACGCGAAGATGCTCGGGGAATCGAAGCGCGGCGCACAGAACCAGTCGATGGTGCCGTTCACATCCACGAGTGCTGCGGTCTGCAGGTCGCCGATCAGCCCGTGATCGGCGATGTTCGGGTATTCGTCGGCCATGCGAGCGCCCCCCAGTTCTCTCGTGCATCGTCGCACGTCACGGCGTTTCGCGGTAGGTCCCGGGACCCTTCGCGACCGAAGCGCCCGGACGGCGTCGCTCGGAGCACACCGCCTAGACTGTTCGAGCACTCGCGGGAGTGGTGAAACTGGCAGACACGCAGGATTTAGGTTCCTGTGCCTTCGGGCGTGTGGGTTCAAGTCCCACCTTCCGCACGCATCTCACGACCCCTTCTTGGCGGGGCGTTCTCGTCGACGCGAGGCCGTCCGCGGCTCGATCGACCGGGATCGCGGCGCGACGGCGAACCCCGAGGCGTGTGCGGCGCAAGCCTCTGCCGGTGCCTCGGCCTTCGCGCTACCGTCGCAGTCCGATGCCGGCGAAGAGCGCCGGCGCCCTGAGAGGAGCCGATCGTGACCGATTCCAATGGCGGCATGCTGAACCCCGATCGCGACCCCGATGCTCCGCTCGACCCAGACGCCGACGACAACCAGCTGGACTCGGCGGAGGCCGATCGCCGGGCGGCCGAAGAAGGTACGAAGGTGACGAGCGCGAGCGAGGGCGACCCGATGGACGAGGAAACCCCGGTCGACAACCTCGAGTGACCCCAGCGGCTCGGATGCCGCGGCAGCACGGACCGCACCGGATCACCGCAGCGGCGGCCCGGCCGTGATGCGGGCACGTGCGTACGCGGCGACCTCATCGGCCGGCACCTGCCAGTCGGACTCGAGCCACCACGTGACACCCGCATCGGCCCACGGGCGCACCACCGCGGCATCCGCAGCCGGATCGGTGCCGCCCGTCGTGCCCTCCTGCACCACATCGAAGGCGCGGTCGGCGAGGCCGAGTCGCTCGCGTTCGGTGCGGATCCACGCGATCGCCTCGCCGGTGATCTCGGGGGTGTACGTGCGCTGCTGTTCGAGCGGGTCGATGCCGCTTGCGCTCGGCGGTGCATAGTTCGGGATCCACCCGTCGTAGCGCGCGACACGACGCATGGATTTCATTCGCGGCCACACGCCCACGACCCAAGTGGTGATGCGCGGCCGCTGCACGATCGCCGGCGGCAGCATCGTGTCGGTGCGGTGGGCGCGGAAGTGCTCGCCCTCGTACTCGAACGGCTCGCCCTGCCAGAGCCGCTGCATCAGCTCGAGCCCCTCGTCGAGCAACTCGGCACGCACCCTGCGGCCGGGGTCGTCTTCGAAGATCCAGAAGCGCTGTTCGACGTCTTGCGGCACGCCCAGCCCCGCCGAGAGGATGACGCGCCCCTTCGACAGACGGTCGACGGTCATGGTCTGCCCGGCGAGCTCCCACGGCCGCCGCCGTGGCACCGGCGTGAGCATGGTGCCGAGTCGGATGCGCTCGGTCAGCATCGCGGCGGCCGCGAGCGTCGCCCAGGGATCGGTCGCCCAGATGCCCTCCCACACGAAGAACGCGTGCCACCCGGAGGCTTCGGCGAGCGGGGCGAGCTCGACCGCGAGTTCGGGGTCTGTGCCGGTGAAGATGAACCCGTGCTGCATGCGCGCGACGCTATCGCGCACCGCCGACACCCGGCCGAACCGGGATCGCGCGCGCCGGTAGCCTGAGCACACCATGCGCTTCGGAATCCTCGACTTCACGCCCGCCCTTCAGTCGCCCGAGCTGCTCGCCCCGCCGACGGCCGCCGCGCTCAGCGCTGCAGGCGCGATCGGGGCGCCCGACGTGCTCGTCGCGGCGATCGACCCGGCCCTCGCCGACACCGCGGCGTTCTGCGAGCACTACGAGATCTCCATGGATGACGGCGCAAACTGCGTCATCGTGCAGGCGCGCCGAGGCGAGCGCACCTGGTACGCAGCCTGCCTGGTGCGGGGCGCCGATCGGCTCGACGTCAACGGCATCGTGCGGCGCCACCTCGACGCCCGCAGGCTCTCGTTCGCTCCGATGGACGTGGCGGTCGAGCTCACCGGCATGGAGTACGGCGGCATCACGCCGGTCGGCCTCCCCTCCGACTGGCCGATCCTCGTCGACGCGTCCGTCGCGACCCGCGATCGCCTCATCATCGGCAGCGGCATCCGTGGGTCGAAGCTGCTCGCGACTGGCGGATTCCTCGCCGATCTTCCAGGTGCCGAGGTGCTGACGATCGCGCAAGGCAGCTGACCGGCTGGATGATCGGCTGGCCGACGCCCTTCCCTTCGGGCCGCGCAGCCCGTAGCTTGTGAGGTAAGGATTACCTAACTTCGATGGAAGGCCCGCCATGCCCATCGCTCCCCCGCTGGATGCGCCAGCCCCGGTCACCGAACCGCTCGACGTCGCCGCGCTCGTTCGCACCGCGTCCGCCGACGACCATCGCGCGGCCGAGAGCCGCGGATTCGTCACCGCGCTCATGGGGGGCGAGCTCTCGCTCGACGACTACACGGGATACCTCGCACAGCTCGCCTGGGTGTACGACGCGCTCGAGTCGCGCACGGCCCGCTCCGACGATCCGGCCGTCTTCGACCCGGCGCTGGCGCGCATGAGTGCGATCGAGGCCGACCTGCGCGCGCTCGGTGCGCCTGACTGGCGCGAGACGCACGCACCGTTGCCCGAGACCCGCGACTACGCCGATCACCTCAGGGCCATCGCGAGCGACGACGTGCGGTACCTTGCCCACCACTACACCCGCTACCTCGGCGACCTGTCGGGCGGGCAGGCGATCGCCGCACTCGTCACACGGCACTACGGCGCGACGCCCGACCAGCTCACCTTCTACCGTTTCGACGTGGAAGCCGACGGCGTCGTCGGCATCAAGCGCCGTTACCGCCAGTCGATGAACGCCCTGGCGCTCTCGCCTGCCGACGTCGACGTGCTCGTCGACGAGGTGCGGGTGTCCTTCCGCATGAACAGTGCGATCTTCGAGGCGCTCGCGCGCTGAGATCGACGGATGCCGCATGGTCGCGCCGCGGCATCCGATCATTCTCGCGGATGATTTCCGAGCCGCGCCCGGCGCGCCGGTGGCGTCGATCGATAGACTGCAACGACACCCCGCCGCACGTTGACCCGGCATCCGCTGTGTCCCACCACTGGAGCTCTTCCGCATGATCAACACGGCCCTGATCCCATGGCTCGACCCCGAGACCATCATCGCCGGCGCCGGGCCGTGGGCGCTCCTGGTGGTGTGCTTCATCGTCTTCGCCGAGACGGGCCTGCTCGTCGGGTTCCTCCTGCCGGGCGACACCCTGCTCGTGATCTCGGGCCTGCTCTCGCATTCGACGCCGGCCGCACCGAACGGCGTCTTCGGCGTGAGCGTCTGGATCGTCGCCCTGCTCATCGGGCTCTCCGCCTTCATCGGCGGCGAGGTCGGTTACGAGATCGGCCATCGCGGCGGTCCGAAGGTGTTCGAACGAAAAGAGAGCGGGCTCTTCAGCGTCAAGAACGTCGAGCGCACGAACGCGTTCTTCGAGCGGTTCGGCGGCCTCACGATCATCCTCGCCCGCTTCGTGCCGATCGTGCGCACCTTCGCTCCGGTCGCGGCCGGCGTCGGCCACATGAAGCGCGCCCGGTACACGCTCTACAACTTCACCGGCGCCGTCATCTGGGGCTTCGGCCTCACGATGTTCGGCTACCTCATCGGGTTCATCCCGCCCGTCGCGTACCTCGTGCGCGAGTACATCGACGTCATCCTGCTCATCGCCGTCGGCGGCACGGCGGCCGTGACCGCGTGGCACTACTTCCGCGAGCGGGCCAAGGCCAAGCGCGCCGAGCGCGCCGGGGCCGACGTCGTCACCGACCACGACGAGGCCGAGGAGCTCGTGCTCGACCCCGACGTGTTCGAGCGTCCGCCGCACCTCGACGGCGACGACCGGGGTCCCGAGCAGCGCTGAGTCCGCGCCTCTCGAGGCGTCGCCTCCGGCGTGTCGGAGGGCGGGACTACACTCGGCGCCATGGGCTTCCTCTATGAGGAGAAGGCTTCATCGTCCCGATTCGTCGACATCGTCTGGCGTACCGTCGACGTCAGCGACGGCACCTACCTCGCGTCGGCCGACGCGTGCTTCGACCTGATATTCACCCGCATGCCGGTCGGGTCGCGTGTGCTGTTCAGCGGGCCGTCGTCACGGCCGACCGTCGTGCCATACCGTGCCGGCAACCGACACGTCGGCGTGCGGTTCACGCAGGGCACCTTCTTCACCCATGTCGAACCACGCTCGATGTGCGACCGCACCGTGCCCTTGACGATGCCCGACGACGACCACTTCGTACTCGGCGACCGCACCTGGACGATGCCCGACTACGAAACCGTCGACGCACTGCTCGCCGCACTCGAAGACGACGGCCTGCTCGCGCACGACGACGTGATCGATGCCGCGCTGCAGGGAAGTGAACCGCCGGTGTCGCCGCGCACGGTCGAGCGGCACTTCACCCGGGTCACCGGCCGCAGCCTGCGGCAGGTTCGCCAGATCACACGCGCGCGTGAGGCCGCGGCCCGGCTCCGCACGGGCGAGGCGATCGCCGACGTCGCCTACGCGCTCGGATACGCCGACCAGTCGCACCTCACCCGCGACGTGAAGCAGCTCACCGGGTACACGCCCGCGCAGTCGCAGCACCGCGACGAGCCGGTGTAGGGGGCGCGGCCCGCGGCGCCACCACGTGGAAAGTGTCGTTCCGGTTCAAGACAGCGCCCGCGGCATCCGCTTCACTCGACGCGTCGAACCATCGAGAGGATGCCGCCATGGACATCAGGCCGTACACGATCGCGATTCCCGACGCCGACCTCGCCGACCTTCGCGAACGCCTCGAGCGCACGCGATGGCCCGCCGCGCTGAGCGACGACTGGGCGCGAGGCACGCCCGTGCCGTACGCCCGACGGCTCGCGCGGTACTGGTTGGAGGCGTACGACTGGCGAGCACAGGAGGCGCGCCTCAACCGGCTTCCCCAGTTCCACACCGAGGTCGACGGTCAGCCGATCCACGGCCTGCACGTGCGCGCCGCGGACGACGCGGCCGTGCCCCTGCTGCTCCTGCACGGCTACCCGTCGTGCTTCGTCGAGTTCGCAGGAATCGCGCCGATGCTCGCCGAGCGACCCGGCCCGATGTCGGGCGTGGGACCGGCACCCTCGTTCCACGTCGTCGCCCCGTCGATGCCGGGGTTCGGATTCTCGACCCCGCTCACAAGCCACGGCTGGGACATCGTGCGCACGGCCCGAGCGTTCGACGAGCTCATGCAGGCGCTCGGCTACGACCGCTACGCGGTCTTCGGTGAGGACGTCGGCGCCGGCGTCAGTGAGCAGCTCTGCCTCGACGCGGGCGACCGCGTGCTCGGTTCGATCGCCGCCACCGATCCCGGTGCGATCGCCACCCAGTACACGCCGCCGACCGACCACCTCACGCCCGAGGAGCACGAGCGCCACGAGCAGCTGAAGGACGCCCGCACCGAGGACTTCGGCTACTTGGCGCTGCAGACGACGCGTCCGCTGAGTATCGCGTACGGACTGACCGACTCCCCCATGGCGCAGGCGACGTGGATCCTCGAGAAGTTCCAGGAGTGGACCGACCCCACGCCGACCTCCCGGAGGACGCCGTCGCCCTCGATGCACTCCTCACCCTGGTGACGGTCTCGTGGTTCGGGCGAGCCGGTGACGGCGCCGCGAACATGCTCTACGAGGCGGCGCACGCCCAGGCCGCCTGGGGGCGCCACCACGATCGGCCGCAGGGCATGGCGGCTTTCGGCAAGGAGCCGCTCATGCAGCGCATCCTCAACCCCGACGGGCGCCTCGCGTTCTGGAACGAGCATCGTCGCGGGGGCCACTTCCCGGCCATGGAGGCGCCCGACGAACTCGTCGGCGACATCAGGGCCTACTTCGCGAGGCTGCTCGCCGTGTGAGCGCGGTGTGGACGCGGCATCCGACGGTCACGGATGCCACGGCAGCTCGTGTCCCGCACGGCCCGCCGGTTCCAGCTGGAATGTCGAGTGCTCGACATCGAAGTGATCGGAGAGGCATCCGCCGAGCTCATCGAGCAGCTCCCCGGTGCGCCCGGACTCGAACACCTCGGTCTCGACCTCCACGTGGGCGCTGAAGACCGGGGATCCGGAGGTGATCTGCCACACGTGCACGTCGTGCACCGCGACGACGCCGACCGTGCCGAGCAGGTGCTCCCGGATCTCGGCGACATCGGTTTCGACCGGCGCCGACTCGAACAGCACGCGCACCACGTCGCGAAGCAGCGACAGCGCCCGCGGCACGATCAGCGCCGCGATCGCGAGCGACGCGATGGGGTCGGCGGCGTTGAAACCGGTCGTCACGATGACCACGGCCGCGACGATGACCAGCGCTGACCCGATCAGGTCGCCGAGCACCTCGAGGTACGCCCCGCGCATGTTGATCGAGTCCTTCGCGCCGCCGCGCAGCACGAGCAGCGCCGCGAGGTTCGCGATCATGCCGAGCAGCGCGACGACGAGCATCGGCACGCCCTGCACCTCGTGGGCCTCGCCCTCGCCGCCCGTGACGAGCCGGCCGACGGCCGCGACCGCGACCGACACGGCCACCACGACGAGGATGACGCCGTTCACGAGCGCCCCGAGCACCTCGGCACGACGGTAGCCGTACGTCTGCCGGTCGGTCGCCGGGCGGGCCGCGACCATGGCCGCGATGAGGGCGATGACGAGGCCGATGAGATCGCTCGCCATGTGGCCGGCGTCGGCGAGCAGCGCCAGCGAACCGCTCAGCACACCGCCCACGACCTGCACCACGAGGAACGCGCCGATGATCGCGGTGGCGGCGATGAGGCGGGCTCGGTTCGCGGTCGCCCCGTGGGCGTGCGCGTCGTCGAATGAGCAGGTCATGTCCCTTCCAGCGTAGGCTCGGATACCGGAGCTCGGTCGTGTTGGGAATGATCCGCGTTCTCATCGCTCGCCGTCTCGCCGCGGCCCACTCATCCGAGCCCGGTGCGGAATCCCTCCCGCCAGCTCGGGTACGCGAGCTCCCACCCGAGTTCGCGCTTCGCCTTCGCGTTCGATGATCCTCGCACCGTCGTCATCATGGCGACACCGTGCTCGCCGATAAGCGGGCGCGCGGCCCAGGCGGGCAGGTGCCGAGGCGGTTTGGCCCCGATGGCCCGCGCGAGATCGGGCAGCCACTCCGACACCGGTGCCGGGTCATCGTCGACGATGTTGTAGACACCGGGCGCCCCGCGAGTCAACGCGAGCGCGGTGGCGGATGCCGCGTCGTCGATGTGCACGAGCGACCAGACGCCGGTGCCGCCGCCGACGATCGGGAACCGTCGCGCCCGAGCCATGGCGAGGATCTCGCCGTCGCGCGACCCGTCTCGTCCAAGCAGGTTGCCGGGTCCGTACAGGCCGCCGTAGCGCAGGGCGAGCCCGCCCGCCTCGGTGGTCGCCCGCTCGAGGTAGCGGATCGCGGCCAGGGTCTCGCGCGACGGCCCCGTGGGCGACGAATCGAGCGGATCCTCTTCGGTCTTGACCGGGCCGCCGGTGCGTTCATTGGGCCAGCCGGTGAAGCTCTGCGCCACGAGCCGAGGCGAGTCCAGCTCGGCCGCCGCCGCCAGGAGGTGGTCGGTTCCCCGAGTGCGGAGCTCGTTCGTGACGGCGAACCCCCCGTCGAAGTGCTTGAGTTCGAGACCGCCTGCGAGGGCCGTCAGTTGGTGCACGATCGCCTCGGGGCGAGCGGCGACGACAGCACGGCGAACGGATGCCGCATCGAGCCCGTCCATGACCACGCCGGTCGCGCCCGCCCGTTCGATCGCGGCGAGGCGTTCCTCGCTCCTCGACGTTCCGGTCACCTCGTGGCCCTCGGCCACGAGCAGCGGCACCAGGCGTGATCCCACGGCGCCCGTGGCGCCCGCGATGAAGACTCGCATGTCGGTTCTTCCCTTCTCTCACCCCCTCCGACGGATGGGCCGCGGTCGCTGTGACAGCGGAAGGTCACGAATCGCGTCGTCCACGCCGCGGAATCCAGCTCGTGCGCGTGAATCCCCACCGGCGAGGACTCCTGCGCGCGAACGGGATTCCGCCATGGCAGGCACGACGACCATTACCTGTGCGAGGCTCGGAGCATGCCCGCCTCCACCGCGGAGCTCGGCGAACTCCGCCCCCTGATGTTCTCCATCGCCTACCGCATGCTCGGCAGCGTCACCGAGGCCGAAGATGTCGTGCAGGAGGCCTACCTGCGCCTGCACGAGCGTTCGCTCGGCAGCGAACCGATCGAACGGCCCGAGGCGTTCGCGGCGACGGTCGCCACACGCCTTGCGATCGATGCACTGCGTTCTGCTCGACGCACCCGCGAGCTCTACACGGGCACGTGGCTGCCCGAGCCGTTGCCCGACGACGACGCCGATCCGGCGCACCGGATCGAACGCGACGAGACGCTGTCGTTCGCCTTCCTCGCCGTGCTCGAGCGACTGGGGCCGGTCGAGCGCGCTGTGTTCATCCTCCGCGAAGTGTTCGACGTCGACTACGAGGTCATCGCCGACATCCTCGAACGCGACCAGGCAGCCTGCCGCCAGATCATGCACCGTGCGCGGATCCGCATCGCCGCCGGCCGGCCCCGATTCGAGGCGGACGCCGCACGCGACGCCGCCCTCATCGACGTGTTCTTCACCGCGCTCCGCGCCGGCGATGTCGAGGCGCTCGCAGGCGTCCTCGCCGACGATGTCGTCTTCTACGGCGACGGCGGCGGCAAGGCGCCCGCCATCGCGCATCCGATCCATGGCGCGGTGGCCGTGGCACGATTCCTTGCGGGGCTCGTACGCCGCGGCGCCGCCATGGGGGTACGGATGGAACCCACTCGGGTGAACGGCGAACCGGCCGTGCGCGTCGCGACGCCGGCCGGCGAGGCGCTCAGCGTGCTCATGGTGCACGTCGCCGACGGACGCATCGCCGTGATCGGGAACCAGTTGAACCCCGACAAGCTCCGTCATCTCGGCGCGGTCGGCGACCTGAACGCCCTCGTCGCCCGCGAGCGCTGAGCTACGCCCGAATCCCGCTCGATCACTGGAATCCCCATGGATCAGGACTCCAGCGCGATCGGGATTCCTGCGCGGATCGAGCTACGCCGACGTGCCGAGTCGCGCCGCGACCCACTCGAGCTCTGGCAGGAGGGTGGCGAACGCGCGCGCCCGGTGACTTCGGGCGTCCTTCTCCTCGGGAAGCAGCTCGGCCGACGTCACCTCGAGCCCCTCGGGCTCGAAGATCGGGTCGTAGCCGAATCCGTGCGAGCCGCGCGGCTCGTATGCGAGCGCGCCGCGCCAGACGCCGTCGGTCACGAACTCGTGCCCGCCCGACATCACGGCCTCGGGCACGACGAGTGCGATGGTGCAGTGGAAGGACGCACCGCGATTCGGGCGACGGATGTCGGCGAGCTGGTTGAGGAGGAGCCGCACATTCGCCTGGTCTCCAGCGCCGTGCCCCGCCCATCGAGCGGAGAAGATGCCGGGCGCCGCGCCGAGCACATCGACCACGATTCCCGAGTCATCGGCGAGGGCGATGCGCCCGGTGTGCTGGGCCGCGGTGCGTGCCTTGATCAGGGCGTTGTCGGCGAAGCTGAGGCCGTCTTCAACGGGCTCGGGTCCGTCGTACGGATGCACGACCGCCTGCGGCATCCGCTCACCGATGATGCGCTGGAACTCGCGCAGCTTCTTCGGGTTATGACTGGCGACGACGAGGTCGAGGCTCATGAGCCGACCGCCGCTTCCGTCTGGGCGAGCGCCGCCTGCTGCAGGTTCGTCAGGTCGGTGGTGCCGGCGAGCGCGAGGTCGAGCAGTGCATCGAGTTCGCGGCGGTCGAACGGCGCCGCCTCGGCCGTGCCCTGCACCTCGACGAAGAGCCCTCGGCCCGTCGCGACGACGTTCATGTCGGTCTCGGCACGCACGTCTTCGGTGTAGGCCAGGTCGAGCATCGGCGTGCCATCGATGATGCCGACCGAGACCGCCGAGACGGTATCGATGAGCGGCTTCGCGCGCTGCCCGATGAACTTCTGCGCGCGGGCCCACTCCACGGCGTCGGCGAGGGCGACGTAGGCACCGGTGATCGCCGCGGTGCGGGTTCCGCCGTCGGCCTGGAGCACGTCGCAGTCGATCTGGATGGTGTTCTCGCCGAGCCCCTTCGTGTCGACGACGGCACGAAGGCTTCGACCGATGAGCCGGCTGATCTCGTGCGTCCGTCCGCCGATGCGCCCCTTCACCGACTCACGGTCGTTGCGCGTGTTCGTCGAGCGGGGAAGCATCGCGTACTCGGCCGTGACCCAGCCGCGTCCCTTGCCGGTCATCCAGCGCGGCACGCCGTTGGTGAACGACGCCGTGCAGAGCACCTTCGTGCGTCCGAACGAGATCAGCGCGCTGCCCTCGGCATGCGCGCTCCAGCCGCGCTCGATCGTGACCTCGCGCAGTTGGTCGGGGCTGCGCCCGTCGGCCCGGACCACGTCGGCCCCGGTCGCCGAGCCGGTCGAAGGGGTGTCGGATGCCTCGGTCATCTGTTCTCCTGTCGTAGGGTCCCTGGGCTCGTCGAGGGGTGATGCTCAGCGCGCCGAAGGCGGAAGGTTCACGGCGCCGGTGTGCACGAGCTCGACGCTCGGGATCTCGGGCGCGATCAACCGGTGGGCGAGGTCGAGGAAGGCGCTCGTGGAGTCGCCCGTCGCCTCGTAGCGATACGTGGGTGCGGTCGCGGCGCGACGCTCCATGCCGTTCGACACGAGCACGCGGTAGACATCGTTCGCGGTCTCGACATCACTCGACACGAGGGTGACCTCCTCGCCCATGACGTACGAGATCGCGCCCTTGAGGAACGGGTAGTGCGTGCACCCGAGCACGAGCGTGTCGACCGCGGCCGAGCGAAGCGGTGCGAGGTACTCCTCGGCCACCGAGAGCAGTTCGTCGCCGCTCGTGACGCCGGCCTCGACGAACTCGACGAAGCGCGGGCAGGCCGCCGAGAACAGTTCGAGCTGCGGTGCGGCCGCGAACGCATCGTCGTACGCCCGCGACTGGATCGTGCCTGCGGTGCCGATGACCCCGACTCGCCGGTTGCGCGTGGTGGCGACCGCACGGCGCACGGCGGGCTGGATCACCTCGACGACGGGCACGTCGTACCGCTCGCGCGCGTCGCGCAGCATTGCGGCGGACGCGGTGTTGCAGGCGATCACGAGCATCTTCACGCCCTGTGCGACGAGGTCGTCCAGCACCGCGAGCGCGTAGCCGCGGACGTCGGCGATCTTCTTGGGTCCGTACGGCGAGTGCTCGAGGTCGCCGATGTACAGGATCGACTCGTGGGGCAGCTGGTCTTTCACCGCCCGGGCGACCGTGAGTCCGCCGACCCCGGAGTCGAAGATCCCGATCGGTGCATCCGTCACGACATCCAAGCTTAGGTGAGTCCCGCCAGTAGGCTTCTCGTGTGACCGGGTCTGCTGCGCTGTTCACCGACCGCTACGAGCTCACGATGGTGGATGCCGCGCTCCGCGACGGTACCGGCCACCGCGAGAGCCTCTTCGAGGCGTTCGCGAGGCGGCTGCCCGACGGACGCCGCTACGGCGTCGTCGCGGGCACGGGCCGACTGCTCGAGTTGATCGACCGCTTCCGCTTCGAGGACGCCGAACTCGAGTGGCTCCGCGAGCACGAGGTCGTGCAGCCGTCGACCCTCGACTGGCTCGCCGACTACCGGTTCCGCGGTGACATCTGGGGCTACCGCGAGGGCGAGGCGTACTTCCCGGGTTCGCCGCTGCTCACCATCCGGGCGACCTTCGCCGAGGCGGTCATGCTCGAGACGCTCGTGCTGTCGACCCTGAACTACGACTCGTCGGTGGCCAGCGCTGCGGCGAGGATGGTGTCGGTCGCACTCGGCCGACCCATCGCCGAGATGGGCTCTCGGCGCACCAGCGAGCACGCCGCCGTCGCTGCGGCACGTGCCGCATACATCGCCGGGTTCGACGCGACGTCGAACCTCGAGGCCGGACGCACCTGGGGCATCCCGACCATGGGCACCGCCGCCCACGCGTTCACGCTGCTGCACGACACCGAAGAGCGTGCGTTCCGCTCGCAGGTCGAGGCGCTCGGCCCGTCGACCACGCTGCTCGTGGACACCTACGACATCGCCCAGGGCGTCGAGTTGGCCGTGAAGGTCGCTGGCACCGGACTCGGTGCGGTGCGCATCGATTCGGGCGACCTCCCGACCGTCGTCGCGGCGGTGCGCGAGCAGCTCGACTCACTGGGCGCGGTCGACACGAAGATCACCGTCACGAGCGACCTCGACGAGTACACCATCGCGGGCCTGTCCGCCGCACCGGCGGACTCGTACGGGGTCGGCACCTCCGTCGTCACAGGATCGGGTTCTCCAGCGGCCGGCATGGTCTACAAGCTCGTCGCCCGGCGCGACGACTCCGGCGAGTGGATCGCCGTCGCCAAGGCCTCGAAGTCCAAATTGAGCATCGGCGGCCGCAAGAACGCGGCCCGGCGGCTCGACTCGACTCGCACCGCACGTGAGGAGATCGTGTACATCGGCGATGGTCCCGAGGGCGAGGCCGAGTTCGAGCCCGGGAGCCGACTTCGCCCGCTCATGGTGCAGCTCATGGCCGACGGAGTGGCCGACCCGGCCTTTCTCGGTGCCGCGGGCACGCGCGCGGCCCGCGCGCATCGCGCCGAGGTGATGCAGGAGCTTCCGATCGAGGCCTTCCGGCTCGGTCGGGGCGAAGCGGTCATCCCCACGACGTACCGGTGATCTTCGAGGAGCGCGAGCCTCCCGCCGAATGGCGGCCGTTCGTCACCAGACTCTGGTACCTCGAGGCGGCGCGGATTCGAACGTACGAGAAGATCCTGCCGCTGCCGTTCGTGCATGTGATCGTCAACCTCTCGGATCCGTATCGGCTGTTCGATCCGCGAGGGGCGGCGTCGCGCGTCGACGACGCATTCGTCTCGGGCATCCAGTCGGAGTACCTCGTCATCGAGAGCCCGACCCTGATCCGGCACGTCGGGGTCGAGTTCACGCCGCAGGGCCTACGTGCGTTCAGCGAGGCACCGCCCAGCACGGTCACGGCACGCGTGCGACCCGCCGACGAGGTGCTGCCAGGCATCGCCGCGCTCGCGCGACGGCTCCGCGCTGCGGTCGATGCCGCATCCCGATCGCCCGAGGCGGACGATCTCATCGGCGCACTCGCCGCCGTCCTCCGCGACCGGCGTCGAACGGGCGTCCCGGCCGATCCCATCGTCACGACCGCGCTCGACGGTCTCGCGAGCGACCCCCATGCGCGGATCGGCGCGCTCGCGCCGCGCGCGGGCGTGTCGCACAAGACGCTCATCACTCACTTCGTCTCGGCGTGCGGGATCACTCCCAAGCGCTTCGCCGAGGTGCTGCGGTTCCACCGGTTCGTCACCGACCTGCCCATCGGCGACCCCATGCCGTCGTGGGCTGAGCTCGCCGCGGCGTCGCCGTACTACGACCAGCCGCACGTCATCCGAGCATTCCGCCGGTTCAGCGGATACTCCCCCGCCGACTACCTGCGTCGCGTGAGCGAGTTCGGCCCGGATGCCGCGAACTTCGTACCCCTCGACGAGGTGCCCCTGCCCGTGACGCGGGAGCCGGGCGAGCAGGCCTGCGGATCCCGGTGAAATTCGTACAATCACACGCGAACTCGCCCTCGCTAGCCTCCTCACCAACGGGAAGGAGCGGCGCATGGCGGTCGAGATCAATTGGTGGGGTGTGGTGCTCGCGGCGCTGTCGGCGTTCGTGGTGGGCGGGCTCTGGTACTCGCTCCTGTTCGCGAAGCCGTGGCAGCGTGCCGCCGGCGTCACCGACGAGGCGCTCCGGCGCGGGGTGATCCCCGCGTTCGTCGGCACCTTCGTGCTGTCGTTCGTGATGGCGGTGGCACTGGCGGCGTTCATCGGGCCGAGCGGAGCGGCCTTCGGTGCGCTCGCCGGGGCCATCGCCGGCATCGCCTGGGTCGCCGCGGCCTTCGGCGTGACCTACCTCTTCGAACGCCGAGGCGTCACGCTGTTCCTCATCAACGGTGGATACAACGCGCTGACGTTCACCGCCATGGGGGCGATCGTCGGGGCGTTCCAAGCGGGCTGAGCGGCCCTACTCGGCCTTCATCCGCTCGTAGATCTCGCGGCACGTGGGGCACACCGGGAACTTCTCGGGGTCGCGGCCCGGAGTCCACTTCTTGCCGCAGAGGGCCTTCACGGGCTTGCCGGTGATGGCCGACTCGAGGATCTGGTCCTTCTTGACGTAGTGGCTGAATCGCTCGTGATCGCCCGGTTCGATCGCCTCGTCCTCGAGGAGCTTCTCGAGCTCACGGTCGAGCACGGAGGTGCCCCCGCCGGGGGAATCGGGGTCGGCGATGCTCACGCGGACGGGTTCGATCATGGGGTCGATTCTACGCGCGGATGCCGCGGGCACGCCCGCTGAGCGGCATCCGTCATGCCCGCAGGGCCGCCGCGAGCATCTCGGGGCCCCGTCGGTCGAACACCCGACCCCCGAGCAGGACGCCGCCGACCAGCACGAGGACGCCCACAACCGTGCCCGCGGCCAGTGAGGCGAGATGCCATGCGGGGTCGACGAGGAGTCCGGCGGCGCCGAACGCGAGGGCGGGGAGCGCCACGAGGATCGAGCCGAACATCGTGATGGACTGCACGAGTGCCGTGACCGCCCCGGTCGACTGGGGCTGCTGGAACGGGCTGTCGCCCGGTTTCACCGCCGGATACGGGAATCGGGCCGACGTGATGGAACCGATGCCCAGTCCGCCGAGCAGCAGGGCGGTGCTCACCCCGATGACCGAGGGAAGCAGCCGCCAGTCGTCGAGCGCGACCGCCGTCACGGCGCCGCCGAGGCCGATGACGACGATGCCGCCGATCAGCACGGGCACGAGTCGGCCCGCCCGGTCGGCACGGCCCCGCACCCCCGAGGCGATGTGGAGCCAGATCGCCGTGTGGTCGTAGGCCAGATCGTTGTGCAGCGACCAGCCGAGCAGCAGGCACATCAGCGGAACGGGGATGAGCGCGGCGTAGCCCAGCGGGATGCCGGCGAGCCCCAGCGGCACGATGACGAGCAGTGGCACGATCGGCACCATCACGATCGAGACCCAATAGCGTGCGTCGCGGACCCAATAGGTGAAGCTGCGCGCCGCGACAACGCCCGTCGCGTTGTGCGGCATCCGGTCGAACCATCCGAGTCCGCGATAGCTCTTGGCCGACGCCTCGCGTCCGGGAGTGACGAGCATGTGCGCCACGAGCGCCCGCCAGGCGTACCAGAGGCCCGCGAGCGTGGCGGCGGCGATGACGAACTTCAGCAGTGCGGGTCCCCAGTCGCCTGCCGCGGCGTCGCCGGGCGCGGCGAACGCGGCCCCGATCGGCGTCCATCCGAGTACGCCGGCGATCGCTTCGAGCACCAGGAGCCCCGAGTCCGCCCAGTCCAGCGTGGCGAACAGTGCGATGACCGGCGAGATCATGACGATGAGCAGGACACCCAGGACGCTGCTGACCTCACGCGCACGCCGGGTCGCCAGCAGCAGCGACGCAAGCGACGTGGTGACGCGCGCGACGAGCAGACAGGTCGCGAAGGCGATCGCGGCTGCCAACACCGCGATGATCGTCTCGCCCGCACCACGGGACCAGGTGACGACCGTGCCGGCCAGCACGATCGCGAGCACCAGCGCCGGAACACCGATCATCGCGGCGCACGCGAGCCCCAATGCGAGCGTGCGGTCGGGCAGCCCGAAGAGTGCGAAACGACGCGGGTCCATGGTGTCGTCGACGCCGAACGCGAGCGGGAAGATGATGAACCCGAGCACCGTCGCCGCCCCGACGACGATGAAGACATCGCGCAGGAGCAGCACATCATCGGTGAACCGGAGGCCGACCAGCGCAGCGAAGAGGATGACGGCCGCACCGAGCCCGTACACGAGCCCGAGCACGATGCCGACGACCTGCCACGGACTGCGGCGGAAGATGTTCCCGAGCAGGCGCAGTTTCAGTCGGAGAAACTGTGCAACCATTCCATGCCCTCCGCTGCCTTGCGTCCGCCGGCGAGCTCGACGAAGCGTTCCTCGAGGGTCTTCCCGACGCGTACCTCGTCGAGGGTGCCTTGCGCCAGCACTCGGCCGCCGATGATGATGGCAGCCGAGTCGCACACGCGCTCGATGAGGTCCATGCCGTGGCTCGACAGGAGCACGGTGCCGCCACCCTCCACGTAGCGTTCGAGGATGTCGGTCAGATTCGCTGCCGAGACGGGGTCGACCGACTCGAAGGGCTCGTCGAGCACGAGCAGCCGCGGCGCGTGGATCATCGCGCACGCGAGTGCGATCTTCTTCGTCATCCCCGCGGAGTAGTCGGCGACGAGTCGGTCGATCGCGTCCTCGAGCCCGAAGGCCCCGATGAGGTCGGCGCTGCGCTCGCGGACCGTGCGATCGTCGAGGCCGCGGAGCACACCCGAGTAGTACAGCAGTTGCGCACCCGTCAGGCGATCGAACAACCGCAGCCGGTCGGGCAGGGCACCGGTCATGCGCTTCGCGGTCTGCGGATGCTGCCAGACGTCGATCCCGTTGACGTGAACGGTGCCTGCATCGGGTCGCAGCAGGCCGGTGACCATCGACAGCGTCGTGGTCTTGCCCGCGCCGTTCGGTCCGACGATGCCGTAGAACGACCCCGCTCGCACGTCGAGGGAGATGCCGTCGACCGCGGTGTTGTCGCCGAAGCGCTTGACGAGGCCCCGCATGGTGAGCACCCGCGGCGCGTCGGCCGGGGGTGCCACGCGAGCGACACGGAGCGTGCGCTTCTTGCGCGGCGCCGGCCTGCGCGACGCCGGTTTCGCCGGCGCAGGGATGACGACGACGGCCTGGTCGGCGTTGGCGGCGACGGATGCCTCGGGCTCCGCGGTGGGGGCGGCGTCGAGCGTCTCGACGGCGGGCGAACTCGACGTGGAGTCGGCTTCAGACGTCGCCGCCACCTCGTCGACGGGGAGCACCATCGTGGCGGCGGCCTCGCCAAGAGGCGCCACCTCGTCGACCGAGAGCACCTCGGTGACGTCGTCTTCCCGGGGTGCCGGAATGTCGCCCAGCGGGATCACCTTGGTGGCGTCGAGCTCCTCCCCGGCCGGGGCGGGCGCGGCTTCATCGACCGGCGTCTCGGTCGGCTCCGCCGGAGTCGGCGCGGCGTCATCGACGGGCGTCTCGGTCGACTCCGCCGTGACCGGAGCGACTTCTTCGATCGGCGTGGCGTCGGGCGGGGCCGGCGTGGGCTCGGGCTCCGCCGCGGGAACGGCGGCCGTTCGTTCGGGACGCTCCACGATGGCGTCGTCGGCGATCGCGGCCGCCGCGACCGCTGCCGCGGTGGCGCGGGCGGGTCGAAGGGGACGCTCGCGCGTCGTCTCATCGATCGCGTCGACCGCGTTCGCCGCCTCGGCCTCGCCCGGTGCTTCGGGCGCATCGGCCGCCTCAGCCGGCACGGGCGGCGACGGCGGCTTGCGCTCGGCGGCGGTCGTCTCGGCGGTCAGCGCCGCCGCGATCCTCTGCGATTGACGCTTCGTGCTGGCCTCGGCGGCGGCCTTGCTCCGGGCAGCCGGGGTCGTCGATGCGGCCGAGTCCCGCGCAGCCCGTGCCGACTTCGCCGCCGCTCCTCGGGCTGACGCCGCCTTCGTCGAGGCCGCGCGAGAGGCTGCCGTGCGCTTCGACGCGGAGGTCGTCGAGGACTTCGAGGAAGACGACGACTTCGACGAGGACTTGGAGGACGACGACTTCGACGTCGACTTCGACGAGGACTTGGACGTCGTCTTCGGCGACGACTTCGATGTCGACGTGGACGTGGTCTTCGACGAACCCTCGGGCGCCGACGACGACGACTTCGAGGCCGACGCGGTCGTCGTCGACGGGTCGGTGGCGATCGTCGCCTCCCGATCGGCTGACGTACTCGTGGTCGTGCCTTCGGGAGTCTCGTCGTTGTCTGGGCGCGAAACGGAAGTCACCAAGCCAACCTACCAACCGACCTTCCGCAAGCCCTCATACGCCGTTCCGGAATCCTTCGGGCCTGTGCATCTGCTGAGCGTCGCATCACGATCCCGCTACGACCGCGCAACCCCCTCGTGCAAGCATCTGCTCCCCGGATATCCTGAGGAACGGCATAACGGCGTGTCCATATGTGAACTTCCGGATGCACAGCAGACGAATACTCGCGAGAGGGGCCTGCGGCATCCGACCCACCGAAGGAGATGCAGTGACCACCCAGATCGTTATTCTCGCGGCCGGCATGGGGAGCCGGCTCGGGCGATCGCTTCCCAAGCCCCTCACCGAACTCAGCGACGGCCGCACCATCATGCGTCAGCAGTTCGACAACATCGAGCATGCATTCGGCGCCGACGCCGACGTCACCATCGTCGTCGGGTACAAGCTCGAGCACATCATCGAGGCGTTCCCGCAGGCGTCGTTCGTCTACAACGAGGAGTACGACCAGACGAACACCTCGAAGAGCCTCATGCGCGCCCTTGCTGCCTCGCAGCCGGGTGGCGTGCTGTGGATGAACGGCGACGTCGTGTTCGACCCGCGCATCCTCGACCGGGCCCTGCCGCTGATCGCCCGCGACCAGTCGTTCGTCACCGTGAACACCGCGAAGGTGTCCGACGAAGAGGTGAAGTACACCACGACGGCCGAGGGCTACATCAAGGAGCTCTCGAAGACCGTCAAGGGCGGCCTCGGCGAGGCCGTCGGCATCAACTACGTGTCGAGCCGTGACAAGGCGGCCCTGCTCTCGTTCCTGCAGCGCGTCGGCGACCAGGACTACTTCGAGCGGGGCATCGAACTCGCGATCGAGAAGAACGGCATGCTCGTCGAGCCCATGGACATCTCCGACCTCTACGCGGTCGAGATCGACTTCGCCGAAGACCTGGAGCGTGCGAACCACTTCGTGTGATTCAGCACCACAGCAGTGAAGAGCGGATGCCCCGGGCATCCGCTCTTCGCATTCCTGCCGCCGTCGAGCAGGTTCTCGGCCGCGAGAAGACGACGCCAGCCCGACGCTCGTCTACGCCGATTGCGCGATACCGGCCTTCGCCAGTCTCGCGGCGATGAGCCGGCCGAGCCAGGTGAACAGCACCGGGCTGATCACCCAGAGCGGAAGTGCGATAGCCCACGCCCACCAGACGTAGTACTCGGCGCCGAGCGCGAAGAACACGGCCACGGCGATCACGAGTCCTGAGAAGACGGCCGAGAGGTAATACATCCACGGATCCCACCGGCGATATCGGGTGAGGAGGAACGGCAGCTCGAGGAGCGCGCCGACGAGCAGCCCGGTGCCGAGGAAACGGCCGATCCACCACGGAGCGAACGCCGCACCCACGAGGCCGGCCAGCACTCCGGCGAGGATCGCCGTGCCCGGTCGCTTCAGGAGGGCGAGCGCCACGACGCTCGGCAGGAAGTGCGTGCCGACGGTGATGCCGTAGAGCAGCGGACCGAATGCCGCGAAGGCTGCCGCGAGGTATCCGGAGGCACCCGCCACGATGCCGCCACCGACGCCGATCGCAGCGCAACTGAGGAGGATCCGGGTACTGGTGCGGTGCACGACGCTCCTTCTCGAACCGGTCGCGACGTGCGCCGACCGCCTCCTCCAAACCTACCGCGCCGCGGCTGGGCCGTCGCCGCTGGCCTCTACGATGAGGAGCGTGATGAGCGCAGTATCCGTCGGGGGCTCTGGCGACGCGCATCCGCTCCAGCGGACGCCGTGGCTCAGGTACCGGCATTCGCTGTGGCTCCTCACCACCCGCGACCTGAAGGTGCGATACTCGACGTCGGCGCTCGGCTACCTCTGGTCGGTGCTCGACCCGCTGGTGATGGCGGGCATCTACTGGTTCGTGTTCACGCAGGTGTTCCAGCGGATCGCCGGCACGGAGCCGTACATCGTCTTCCTCCTGTCGGCGCTGCTGCCCTGGATGTGGTTCAACGGGGCGGTGTCCGACTCGACGCGGGCCTTCCTGAAGGATGCGAAGCTCGTGCGCTCGACCATGATCCCCCGCACGATCTGGGTGAATCGCATCGTGCTTTCGAAGGGCATCGAGTTCGTCCTCTCGCTCCCGGTGCTCGCGCTGTTCGCCATCGTCTTCGGCGCCCGGGTCGGGTGGGAGCTCGTGTACTTCCCGCTCGCGATGCTCCTGCAGGCGATCCTCACTGTCGGTATCTCGCTGATCGTCGCGCCGCTCGTGGTGTTCTTCCGCGACCTCGAGCGCGCGGTGAAGCTCGTGCTGCGCTTCCTCTTCTACGCGTCGCCCATCATCTACGGGGTGTCGAACCTTCCGTCGGAGCTGCACTTCTGGGCCGCGTTCAACCCGCTATCCGGCATCTTCGGGCTCTATCGCGCGGGATTCTTCCCCGACGAGCTCGACTGGTTCAACGTGATCATCGGCGCGGCGATGTCGGTCGGGTTCCTCCTCATCGGGCTTCTCGTGTTCCGAGGCAGCGTGCGTCAGGTGCTGAAGGAGATCTGATGACGGATGCCCCGGTCGCGACCCTGGCCATCACCGAGCCGTATGCCATCCGCACGGTGGGTCTCGGCATCCGCTTCCGACGCAACCGCCGCGGTCGTCGTTCGTTCAAGGACCTCCTCTCGGGCCGTCGGCGCCGCACGCGCCCCGATGAGTTCTGGGCGCTGCGGAACGTGTCGATCGAGGTCAAGCCCGGCGAGGCGATCGGCGTCGTCGGTCGCAACGGCCAGGGCAAGTCGACGCTGCTCAAGCTCGTCGCGGGGGTCCTCATCGCCGACGAGGGCACCGTCGAGGTCACCGGCGGAGTCGCTCCGCTCATCGAGATCACCGGGGGCTTCGTCGACGACCTCACCGTGCGCGACAACGTGTACCTCACCGCCGGGCTGCACGGCATGACTCGAACCCAGATCGACGCGAAGTTCGACGAGATCATCGACTTCGCAGATATCGGCGACGTCCTCGACACCCCGTACAAGCACCTGTCGAGCGGCATGAAGGTGCGCATCGCGTTCGCCGTGATCGCACAGCTCGAGGAACCGATCCTGCTCGTCGATGAGGTGCTCGCCGTCGGCGACAAGGCGTTCCGCGAGAAGTGCTACCGACGCATCGACGAGCTCCTCGCGGGCGGACGCACGCTGTTCTTCGTCTCGCACAACGAACGCGACCTGCGCCGGTTCTGCACCCGCGGCCTGTACCTCGACCGGGGCCGCCTCGTGCTCGACGCACCCATCGATGACGTGCTCGAGCGGTACAACACCGACCACGGCACCGGGTCCTGACGCAACCCGTCGCCCTGGCGCAACCCGGGGTGAGTGCGAGGGTTGCCCGTCTAGGATCGACCCACAATGAGCGAACGCGTGCACAAGATCACGTCCATGGGGCCCACCGGACCGCGCGAAGGCGAGCCCGGCGCGCCGCCTCAGCCCGGCGCCGATCAGGGTCGCGTCGACGAGGGGCGTGCGCACGGCGTGGAGCGCGGAATCGACGTCGCGCTGTCGATCCAGCGGCCGGTCGTCATCGCGCACCTGCGAAGCATCCGTCGCCGCGTCCCCGGTGCGACGCCCGAGCAGATCGTCCGCATCCTCGAGCGCCGGTATCTCGCCGCGGTGACCACGGGCGGTGCGGCGGTCGGGGCGACCGCCGTCATCCCGGGCATCGGAACGGGCGTGACCCTGGCTCTTTCTGGTGTGGAGACCGCCGGCTTCCTCGAGGCCACCGCGCTGTTCGCCCAGTCCGTCGCCGAAGTCCACGGCATCCCGGTCGAGAACCCCGAACGCGCGAGGGCACTCGTGATGACGCTGATGCTCGGCCGTGAGGGCATCGATCTCGTGCGGCAGTTCGCCGGACAGGCACAGGGAACCGGGGTCGCGACGAACACGTACTTCGGCGAGGTCATCACGAACACCCTGCCGAAGGCGGTCGTGGGCCCGGTCGTCGACCGGCTGCGACGCGCCTTCATCAAGCAGTTCGCCGCGCGCGGCGGTGCGGGCATCATCGGCAAGGCGATCCCGTTCGGCATCGGCGCCGCCATCGGCGGTGTGGGCAACAACATCCTCGGTCGACGCGTGCTGCAGCAGTCTCGTCTCGCCTTCGGGCCTCCTCCCATGGTGCTTCCGAGCGAGCTCGAGCCGCGCGAGCGCGACACCCTCTTGCGCACGACCACGAGGCGACTGACGCGCACGGGCGAGGTCGTCGGCGGGATCGCGGGCGCCACCAGTCGCGGGCTGCGCACCGTCACGGGGCGCGCCCGGCGGAGCATCGGCCGTGGTCGTGACCGCAGCGAGAAGGATGGCGCTCACGGGGCCGACAACGACGGCACGACCACCGCGGGGTGACGGTCACCGCTGCGCCCACAGACTTGTCCACGGCATGGCAGTCGCTATATTCAGAATATGCTGAATCTTGATCGCAGCCTCGATCGTCCCGGTGCCACCCTCCGCTTCGCCGTCCTCGACGGGCCGGCGCAACCCATCGTGCTCGTGCACGGAGCCGGCATGGACCACACGATGTTCCAAGCCCAGGCGAGCGGCCTGCGCCAGGCCGGGCACCAGGTCGTGATCTACGACCAGCGCGGGCACGGGGCATCCGGTCTCGCCTCCGGCACCCGCTTCACCGCATCGGCCGCAATCGACGACCTCGCCGCACTCCTCGACCACCTCGCGCTCGAAGGGCCCGTGCTCATCGGACACTCGCTCGGCGGCAACGTCGCGCAAGCGCTCGTGCGACGAGACCCGCGCCGGGCAGGAGCGCTCATCGTCATCGACTCGACCTGGAACACCGGCCCACTCTCCCGCGGCGAGCGCCTCGCCCTTCGGCTCGCGGCCCCCGCACTGGCACTCGTCCCCGCGTCGCGCCTTCCGGGCCTGCTCGCCCGAGCCTCGGCCGCGACGCCGGACGGTATCGCCGCCACCGAGGCGGTGTTCGCGCGGATGCCGAAGCGCACGTTCCTCGACGTGTGGCGTGCCACCGTCGCGTTCGTCGACCCTGATCCCGACTACCGGGTTCCCATTCCGCTCGGACTCATCCGCGGCGAGCTCGACCGCACGGGGAACATCTCGACGGCGATGCCCGCGTGGGCGAGGGCCGAGGGCGTCCACGAACAGGTGATCGCGAACGCCGGTCACGTCGTCACGCTCGATGCGCCGGACGCCGTGACGGGAGCACTTCTCGAGATCCTCGAGGCGGTGTCGAATGCCTGAACGCGATGAGCGAGCCGAGTTCATCGAGTCGGTCGGCGACGCGCTGGCGGCTTGGCGGCTCTCCCGCGCGACCGGTCGACTGTACGGCCACCTGCTGCTGAGCGCCGAGCCCATGACGTTCGACGACATCGGGCGCGCCCTCGGCATGAGCACTGGCGGCGTCAGCACGGCCGTGCGCGAGCTGGTCTCCTGGGGACTCGCACGCACGATCCCGCAACCCGGGAGTCGACGCCTCCGCGTCGAGGCGGTCGGCGGATTCGAGCAGCTGCTCGCCGCGAGCCACGAACGCACCAGGAACTTCATCCGCACCCTGCGCGCCGGGGAATCGCTCACCGACGATGCGCGCACCAACGAACGACTCCGCTCCGTCACCGAGCTGTTCGAGCGTTACGTCGACGCGGGCGACGAGATGCTGCGACGGCACCGCAGAGCGAGGTGAGCACGCCCGCAACCCTCACACCGCGATCGAATCGCCCTCGTCATCGGCGGCATGCCCGCGCACGTCGGATTCGTCGACCTCGCCGTCGCCCGCGTGCAGCGCCGCGAACCGCTCCCACTCCGCCATGAGCCGATCGACCGCGTCGGTGAACCGTTTCGTCGCGACGCCGGGCGTCACGTCGCCGAAGTACCGTTCGACCCACACGCCGAGACGTGCGAGGGAAGCCTCGTCATGCGCGACATCGTCGACGCGCGCGACCATCGACGCGGCATCCGAGACCTCGAGCCATTCGCAGGCCTGCAGGTACCCGCCGGTGTCGATCACGGCATCGGGGTTCGTCGGGCGCGTCACCAGGAGCGGCTTGCCCGCCGCGAGGCGATCATAGACCATCGCCGAGATGTCGACGACCGCGACGTCGGGAGCCGCGAGCTGCCAGCCGAGTGAGGGACTGTCGTCGTAGACGTGCTGCGCCGACGCGTCGGCCGTGTTCGCCGCCTCGATCGCGGCGATGATCTCCTGGTTCGCCGCCCGATAGACCGGGTCGACGACACCCGATCGCGGGTGCGGCCGGTAGATGACGCGGTGGCGGCCGGTGGCGAGCAGGCCTCGCACGAGGGTCACGCCGTGCGAGGCGATGGAACCGTAGGCCGCCGCGCCTCGGTCGCCCTCCCACGTCGGGGCGTAGAGCACCACTTCGCGTTCGTCGGGCGTGTACGGCAGTCGGGCGTCGTCGAGGTAGTGGTCGGCCTGCGGTCGCCCGATCGGGATCGCCCGCTTGTCGAAGTCGTAGTCCCAGAGCACCCGCTCGAGCCGCGCTCGAGCCGCGTCACCGGCGATGAACGCATAGTCGTATGCCTTGAACTGGTTGGTGGTCATGTACATCTTGTCGGACTCGCCGTGGTTGATGAACACGTGCCATCGGCGCCCGTAGCGCATCATCTGGAAGTTCTTCGCGTTCTGGTTCACGTAGAACACGAGGTGCAGGTCCTGCTCCTGGATCACCTGCTCGAGGTCGGCCACGCGGCGCACGTACGCGACGGGCAAGGGCGACTCGTCGAGCAGGTCGAGCGCCGACCCCGAGGCGCGGCTCAGGATCAGCACCGGATACCGTTCCGCGAGCTCCGCGAGCGGGGCGTACCACTGGCGCACCTGGTACAGGTTCACTCGGCCGTCGGCGAAGTACACGCCGATGCGGAACCGATGGGGTTCGAGTGGTGGCCGCCCCGCCAGGCGCGCCATGAGTTCGCGTTGTGCGCGCCGCGACCGCATGATGTCGCGGACGAGCTTCACGGCACGATCGGCGTCCTGTCGGAATCCCACCGTCCAAGGGTAGCGAGCGATTCGAGACGGGAGTGCGCGGCCGCTCTCGGGCGGCAGCGCGCATCAGACCACCGGCGGCCGGCCGGCGCGCGTCATCCGCCAGACGGTGCGCCAGCGGATCGGTCGACGCTCCCCCGGACTCTCGCGCCAGCCCGCGAGCCACCCGGCGAACCACGCCCGCAGCGCCTTCGGCCGGCGCGCCCACCGCAGGACCTGGATCGCCGTCCACGAGCCGACGTACAACGGCACGAGCACGACGGGCAGGTTCCGACGCGCGAGCCACACCCGGTTCCTCGCGTTCAACCGGTAGTAGTACGCGTGCCTGGCCGGGTCGATGACCGGATGACCCGCCTCGAGGTCGCCCGCGTACCACGCGACGTGACCCGTGTCCCAGACGCGCCACGCGAGTTCGATGCCCTCGTGCGCGTAGAAGAACGGATCCGCCCATCCACCGGTCGCCTCGAACACGGCGCGCGGCGTCAGCACGGCGCCCTCCCAGCACGAGAAGACCGTGCTCGAGTGCGCCGGGTCCCCCTTGCGGATGCGCGGGATCCACCGGCGTGGCGAGACCTTCCCGGCAGGGTCGACGCCGCGAGGCTGGATGAGGCCGAGCTCGGGCCGATCGGCCAGCATGCGGCATCCATCGGCGAGGAATCGCGGGCTCGGCAGGAACGCGTCATCGTCGAGGAAGAACAGCACGTCACCCTCGACGCAGGGCACTCCGCGGGTGCGCCCGGCCGGAATGCCGAGGTTCTCGGGCAGGTGCAGGGTCTTCACGCCGCTGGGCAAGGCCGGCTCGGCGGTCGCCGGGTCCCAGCCGTTGCCCACGCAGACGACGTCGACCGTCACATCCTGCTGGTCGAGCACGCTCCGGATGCCCCGGGCGAGGTCGTCGGGCCGGGTGCCCATGGTGAGCACCACGACCCCGACTCGCGGGCGCGTGCTCGCCGAGCTCATCGAGGCGCCCGGCCCTCGGTCGGGCCCGGCGACCGGCACGTCAGGGTCGGACACGACGGGACGCCATGATCGCCACGAAGTGCCCGATGAGCGAGAGCGCCGCGAGCGGCAGCAGCACCGACACGACGATGCGGTCGACGAGGGGCTGCCCGAGGAACAGTCCGACGACGGCCGCCGCGAACGCGATGAGCGTGAGCTCGACCGAATGGTAGAGGCGGTGGAACGGCAGGAAGCGCGCGGCCTTGCGCAACTTGGCGATGAGGCCGCCGCGGGGGGCGGTCTCGCCGTGGGTGTCGGCGAGTTTCGGGAGCCCGGCGTTGGCACGTGCGACGTGCACCATGTCGTTCAGCGCCTTGTTCAGCACGATGACGAGCGCGAGCAGGGCGCCGACCGTGGTCCAGAGGAAGTCCGCGGGGAACTCGAGCGGGTACGCGGCGGCGCGGATGCCGAGGGCGATCGGGATGAGCGCTTCCGTCGTGTAGTGACCGACCTTGTCGAGGAACACGCCCGCGGGCGACGAGGTGCGGCGCCACCGGGCGACCTCACCGTCGCAGCAGTCGACGAGCATCTGCAACTGGCCCAGCACGACCGCGAGGAGGGCGCCCCAGATGCCCGGGATGAGCAGGGCCGCCGCCGTGGTCCAACCGACGAGGATCATGAGCCCCGTCACGCCGTTCGCCGAGATCGGCGTCTTCAGGAGCAGCCAGGTGAGATACGGCGAGAAACGACGCAGGTACAGCGAGGCGGTCCAGTGCTCGGCGTTGCGGCGGCCACGCACCTCGGGCGGTTGGGTGACCGCGCGCAGCTCATCGATCGAGGTGGGCCTGGCCGAGGCCGGACCGGCATGTGACATCGGTGTCACCTTCCCGTGTGCTTGGCGATGTTGCTCGTCAGCGAGAGGAATCCGAGCACGAAGCCGACGCCCCAGGTGACGTGTATGCAGGGCAACACTACGAGAAACCATGCGGCCGTGCTCGCCCCCTGGCCGCGCGCGAACACGAGCGTCGCCACGACCACGAACAGCACGTAGACGGCGGGCACGGCGAATCCGAGGAGGAGCCACGGTGGCGCGCCCATAGCGGCCTGCACGATGCCGCCGATGCCGAGGAGGGTGCCGACCACCACTCCGATGACCATCAGCGGCGGGATGAAGTAGCGGATGCCGTTGGCCGACGGGAACCGGCGCGCGAGCTCGCCACGCCAGAGACCGGTCGAGATCATCTGGCGGGCGAGGCGTTCGATGGTCGAGCGCGGACGGTAGGTGACCGCGAGCGCGGGCGTGAACCACACGACGCCGCCGGTCTCGCGAAGTCGCTTGTTCAGTTCCCAGTCCTGCCCGCGCTTGATCGTCTCGTCGAAGAGCCCCACCCGCAGCAGCGCCTCGCGCCGGAACACACCGAGGTACACGGTGTCGGCCGGGCCCTCGTGCCCGCCGACGTGGAATGCCGACCCGCCGAGGCCGACCTTCGTGGTGTAGGCCAGTGCCACCGCGCGTTCGAAGGGCGTCTCACCCTGTGCGTCCATGATGCCGCCGACGTTGTCGGCGCCGGTGCGCGTGAGCGTTGCGACGGCGATGCGCGCGTAATCGCGGGGCAGCATCGAGTGCGAATCGACGCGCACGATGACCGGATGCCGCGCGGCACGGATGCCGACATTGAGGCCGGCGGGCGTGGAGCCCACCTCGTTGTCGAGCACGCGCACCCGCCCGTCGCGTGACGCGAGATCGGCGACGAGTTCGGCTGTGCCGTCGATGGACGGACCGAGGGCGATGAGCACCTCCACCGGGCCCGCGTAGTCCTGCTCGAGGATCGATTCGACCGCTGCACGGACGTGCGAGACATCGTTCAGCACCGGCATGACGTACGAGACGCCGACGAGCGGCGACGATGCCGCCTCTGGGTGCTGCTCCGGCATGTTCCTCTCTCGCGCTCGGGTCGATCGAGCCTAGCAGTCACCCGTCGGCGGACGACGACGGGCCGAGGTCCGAAGACCCCGGCCCGCGGCATCCGTTCTGCTCAGCCTTCGAAGGTGCCGACCGTCACGCTGATCGTCTGCGAATCGCCGTCACGGGTGAAGGTGAGGTCGGCTTCCGCGCCGCCCGGCAGCGCCCGCACCTGGGCGGTGAGGTCGGTCTGGTCGGTGATCCGCACGCCGTTGAACTCGGTCACGATGTCACCGCTCTGCAGGCCCGCCTGCTCGGCCGCTCCACCGGGCGTCACCTCGGTGATGAGGGCGCCGACGGTGGTGCTCTCCTCGTCGGCCTGGGCCGACGTGACCGTGGCGCCGAGGAGGCCGTGGGTCGCCGATCCGTTCTCGATGATCTCCTTCGCGATGCGCTCGGCGAGGTTCGACGGAACCGCGAAGCCCACGCCGATGTTGCCCGCCTGCGCCGACGCGCCACCGGCCGACAGGATCGCCACGTTGACGCCGATGAGCCGGCCCTCGGAGTCGAGCAGCGCGCCGCCGGAGTTGCCCGGGTTGATCGCGGCATCCGTCTGGATGACCGGCAGCGACACCTGCCCGGCATTCGTCGGCTCCTGCGGTTGGCTGCCGTCGGGGTTCGGCAGGTCGAAGAAGAAGTCGAACGGGCTGTCGCTCTCGCCCCCGTCGCCCTGCGACTCGTCGGGCGTCGTGGGCGCCGCCGACGACGCCACGTCGATCGACCGGTTCAGCGCGCTGATGATGCCGTTCGTCACCGTGCCGGACAGCCCGAGGGGAGCCCCGATCGCGATCGCCGTGTCGCCGACGTTGAGCTCGTCGGAGTCGGCGAACTCGAGCGGCGTGAGGCCCGAGGCATCCGCCAGCTTGATGACCGCGAGGTCGGAGAGCGGGTCGGTGCCGACGAGTTCGGCGTCGTAGAGTCGGCCGTCGTCGGTCTTCACCTGGATGACGGGGTCGCCCGTCGCGCCGTCGAGCGTGACGACGTGCGTGTTGGTGAGCACGTAGCCGTCGTCCGAGAGGATGATGCCCGATCCCGTGCCGGCACCCTGGCCGCCCGCCACCGAGATGGTGACGACGCTCGGGCTCGCCTTCGCCGCAACAGCGGTGATCTGGTTGACCGAGTCGGTGTCGTTGACGACGATGCTCTGCGAGGTTCCGGCGTTGTCGGTCTGCACCGGTCCATCGTCACTCGTGATGAGCGCCGTGATGCCTGCGCCCGAGGCGCCGCCGATGAGTGCCGCGGCGACGATCGCGGCGGCCACGCCCAGACCGACGCGGCGCTGCTTCGGGGCGGCCGGCTGCGAGGCGGTGCCGGGGCCGTTCGGTCCGTGCGGGCCGTTCGGTCCATTCGGTCCGCCGGGGCCGGCGTGGCCGTTCGGGCCGTAGGGCGGCACACCGGCGAGCGGCGTCGTCGGTTGCGTCTCACCCGGGCGGGGCCCGCCGAAGGCGGGCGGCACGGCGCCGTTCACCGGCTGCATCCGAGACGTCGCACCGGACTGGGGCGGCGAGTCGGGGTGGGGGTACTGCGCGGCGTGGTACGGCTGGGGTGCCTGGCCCGGGTGGTACACGGTCCCGGTGGCCGGAGACGGCGCGCTCGACGCGGCGGGCGCGTTCGGGGAGGCAGCGGGCGCTGCAGGCGCCGCCGGCGCTGCGACGTCGGGCGCGGCCGGTGCGGCAGGCGCGGCGGCTGGTTCGTTCGCGGGGCGGTTGTCGCCCCGGCCGCTCTCGCGCGGGTCCTGCACGGGGCCGTCGGTCGTGTCGGTCATGGTTGCTCCTTCCAAGGCGATGCCAGCTTCCTGCCGCAAGCTGTGGCCAGCATCGGCGGAGTCTATGAGCCGGCTATCCCCGAGCAGTGAGTCATCCGAACACGGATGCCGCGGCGGGGCGTCGCCTCGTCAGCGTAACGCCCGCACCCTGACGTACGGTGAGAACGTGAGCGACTTCTCCCCGGCATCCGACCTCCGTCCGTGGCAGCGCACCGCGGCCGGCGCCGGACTGCTCGCCGCCGACGGCACGATCGCGGCCACCATCTTCGCCGAGATGAGCGCGCTCGCCCTGGCCACGGGCGCGATCAACCTCGGCCAGGGCTTCCCCGACGAGGACGGACCGGCCGAGGTGCTCGAGGCCGCGCGCAAGGCGATTGCCGACGGCGTGAACCAGTATCCGCCGGGCCTCGGCATGCCCGTGCTGCGACAGGCGATCGCGGAGCACCAGCGGCGCTGGTACGGGCTCGAGGTGGATGCGGCATCCGAGGTGCTCGTCACCGCAGGTGCGACCGAGGCCCTCGCCGCGACCCTGCTGGCGCTCGTCGACACGGGCGACGAGGTCGTGACCTTCGAGCCCTACTACGACGCCTACGCTGCGCTCGTCGCACGCGCCGGTGGCGTACATCGCACCGTGCCGCTTCGATGGCCCGACTGGCGACCCGATCACGACGAGCTCCGGCGCGCGGTGACCGATCGCACCCGCGTCATCCTGGTGAACTCGCCGCACAACCCCACGGGGGCCGTGCTCGACACCGAGACGCTGCGGCTCCTGGTCGAGCTGGCCGACCGGCACGACGCCATCATCGTCACCGACGAGGTGTACGAGCACCTCTCGTGGGGAGCCCCCCACATTCCCATCGCGACGCTACCGGGTGCCCGCGAGCGCACGATCTCCATCTCGTCGGGCGGCAAGACCTTCAGCACCACGGGCTGGAAGATCGGCTGGCTGACGGCGCCGGCGCCGCTGGTCACCGCGGTGCTCGCCGTCAAGCAGTACCTCACCTTCGTCAACGGCGCGCCGTTCCAGCCGGCGATCGCGGCGGGCCTCGCGCTTCCTGATGCGGTGTTCACGGATGCCGCGGCCGCCCTCCGCCACCGGCGCGACGTGCTCGCGGCCGGGCTCGAAGCAGCGGGCTTCACGGTGTCGCTTCCCCAGTCGGGCTACTTCCTCGTCGCCGACGCAGCACCCCCCGGAGCCGCCGACGGTGCGGCCTTCTGCCGCGAGCTGCCCGACCGAGCCGGCGTGGTGGGCGTGCCGGTGTCGGCGTTCGTGCATCCCGACCGCCAGGCGACGTATCGCAGCCTCGTGCGGTTCGCGTTCTGCAAGCGGCTCGAGGTGCTCGAGGAGGCGTCGCGGCGGCTCGCCTCGGTGATCGAGGAGCACCGCGCGAAGCGCGATCGGTGATCGAGGAGCACCGCGCGAAGCGCGATCGGTGATCGAGGAGCACCGCGCGAAGCGCGATCGGTGATCGAGGAGCACCGCGCGAAGCGCGATGCGTATCGAGATCAGCGCGGTACGACGCTGAATCGCCGAAGGGCGAGCGCCGGGTTCAGCCGACGAACCGCCTCGATGCGCTCGAGCGAGACCCAGGCGAGCGCGACATCCGTGATCTCACCGACGGTCGCGATCTCGACGCCCATCGGATCCACGACCATGCTGTTCCCGGCGCCGACCGGCGGCGCGTGGTCGGCCGCGGCCACGTACACGGTGTTCTCGAGCGCCCGCGCCGTGGTGAGCACGCGCCAGTGCGCCTCTTTCAGCGGACCGCGGACCCACTCGGCCGGCATGCAGACCACGTCGGCGCCCGCGTCGACGATGCGCCTCGTCACCTCGGGGAAGCGCGCGTCATAGCAGGTCTGGAGGCCGAATCGGATGCCGCCGGCCTCGAACGTCTCGGGATCGCCGAGTTCACCGGGCGCCACCCATTCGGACTCGCGCTGGCCGAACGCGTCGTACAGGTGCTGCTTGCGATACCGCGCCACGACGCCGCGACCGGGGGCGAGCGCGATGACCGTGTTGGAAACGCGCCGCTCCTCTCCCTCGAGGCGCTCGATCATCCCGGCGACGACGTGAAGGTCGAGGCGATCGGCGAGCGCGGCGAGCGCGCGCGGGAACGCACCGTCGTCGACGGTCTCGGCTGCGGTCAGCCAGCTCTCATCGGGCTGGGGCGTGAAGTAGCTCGAGTACTCGGGGAACACGACGAGCCGCGCTCCTCGAGCGGCGGCGAGCTCGGCGAGACGCGTGACCTCGGCGACGTTCGCGTCGCGATCGGCCCCGGGCGCGAACTGGGCGACGGCGATGGCGAACCCCGTGGCATCCGTCTGCATGCGTCCAGCCTACGGCGGGCACGTAGTCAAGCCGATCGCAGAGCGAAAGACAAGATCTGTTCTTGGGCGCTCGCTCGTGGTGTACTGACCGCATTCACGCGCGGCCCACCAGGCCCGCGCTCGATGCATCCTCATGCCCTCGCGCCGTCGCTGGGGCATGAATCACGGAAGAAGGGAACACCGCTGTGCTCAGAGCACGCAGTACCATCGGCGCCCTCATCGGCGCCGCCGCGGCCGCGACACTCGTCGCGGCCGTCGCCGCGCCGGCATCCGCCGACGATCACCTGAACCTGCCGGGCGAGCCCACGATCACGCTGCCGATCAACGACAGCGAGGCCGGCGGCACCTACGAGCAGGACTTCACGCGGGTCTACGCCGGGGTGACCCCCGACGGCACGCCGGTCTACATCTACGTGCCCGAGGGCACACCGCTCGACGGCACGGCGCCGACGGGCGTCGCGAGCCTCGACCCGGCGTTCGACCACAACCCCGACGATGAGTTCGACCCCTGCGCGGATGCCTCGGTCGATGACTACGTGCTCACGCAGGCGCAGATCGACTACATGGGCGACCAGCTGGCGAACCAGATCGTCGCGGTCGACGAGGAGCACTTCGGCCTCATGGGTGCGGCCGATCCCTCGGAGCCGGCGAGCGACTCGCTCGTCATGGTCGTGTACAACGTGCAGGACGCGAACTACTACGACTGCGCCGAGACGAGCTACACGGCGGGCTACTTCGCGCCCGAGTTCATCGAGTCCTCGGGCATGAACGCGATCGTCATCGACGCGTTCGACTGGGCGAACCGAGTCGGTGAGGCCGACGCGCCGTGGAACGACGGTGACGATTCGAACGACCAGCCGACCCTGTACGAGGGCGTCATCGCGCACGAGCTCGAGCACCTGCTGCACAACTACAGCGACGCGGGCGAGCTGTCGTGGGTCGACGAGGGGCTCGCCGACTTCGCGGTGTTCCTGAACGGGTACGACGTGGGCGGCTCGCACCTGACGTACCACCAGGTGTTCTACGCGGACACCTCGCTCACGCGCTGGGGTGGCGGACTGCAGAATTACGGCGCCGCGTACACCTTCTTCCAGTACGTCTGGGAGCAGGCCGGCGGCAACGGTGACGGCAGCTACGACCCCGATCTCGAGTACGACGGCGCCGGCGGCGACCTGCTGATCAAGCTCATCTTCGAGAACCAGGCCGACGGCATGAACGGCGTCCAGGCCGCCATCGACGAGTTCAACGCGCAGACGGGCGCTGACCTCCGCACCGCCGAGGAGCTGTTCCAGGACTGGGCCGTCGCGGTCTACCTCGACGACGAGGCATCCAACCGCTTCGACATCAAGGCCGTGGACTTCGGCGACCCGGCCTCGACCAGCTGGACGATCGACATCGCCGACGACCAGTTCTGGGAAGGCCGCGGCTCGAGCCAGGGCGCACAGCCCCAGTCGAAGTGGCTGAAGCGCACGAACGCCCAGAGCCCGATCGCCGTCCCATACGGCCTGCAGATCGAGCGGTTCCGCAACCCGGGCCCGAGCGTGAACATCGCCCTCGACGGCGAGGACTCCACGCAGGTGGCCCCGCACAGCGGCGACACGCACTGGTACGCGGGATACGAGAGCCAGTCCGACAACATCCTCGACGTGGATGTCGCGGGTGAGGCGACGTCGCTCGACTTCTGGACCTGGCACTTCATCGAGGAGGGCTGGGACTACGGCTTCGTCGAGGCGCTCGTGAACGGCGAGTGGGTCACCGTGCCGCTCGTCGACGACTCGGGAACCGTGGTCACCAGTGACGACGACCCGCACGGCAACAACCCGACCGGCAACGGCCTCACGGGTACGTCGGGCGGCGAGTACTTCGTCGACGAGCCCGAGTACGTGCACTACACGGCGCAGCTGCCCTCGGGCACGACCGACGTGCGGTTCCGCTACTCGACCGACGCGGCATACCTCGACACGGGATGGTTCGTCGACGACGTGCTCGTGAACGGGGCCGAGGCGACGCTGTCGTCGGCCGAGGGCGAGTGGTTCGAGACCAGCGGACTCCAGGACAACAACTGGACGCTGCAGGTGGTCGCGAGCTGCGACCTCACACCCGGCGTGGACTCGTCGTTCGAGATCATCGACGCTGCCGGCAACCACGTGTACCGGCTCGAGGGCGACGCCATCTCGCAGAGCGGCTTCGACACGAAGTGCGCGAACGGCCAGAATCGCGACTTCGCCACGCTCGGGTCGAACATGCCGACCGGTGACCTGACGTACCTGGATGCCGGGGACGACCTGACGGTCACCAACACCGGCAAGGGCAAGGGCAAGGGCAAGGGCAAGGGCAACGGCTGACCCGCACCCGCCACAACGGGAGATCCCGGCCTCCGAGGGGGCCGGGATCTTTCTGTGTTCACTTCCAGGATACCGGCGGTGCGGGGGCTTGCCGCAAGGCCCCGGCAGCGGCGCACAATGGTCGACCGACCGCATGCCACTCGAAGGAGAAGCCCTGACCACGGCAGTCTTCAATCTCCCCGACCGACTCGCACCGAAGGCCGATCCGGCGCTGATCGGTGCCGACCAACAGCACTTCGCGGCCATCGCCCGGAGCCTGGAGCAGGCCGCCGCCGAGACATCCGACCGCCTCGATGCCGCGCAGCGGGCACCCGCGCGACTGGGCCAGGAGGCGGTGGAGCGCGACCTGGAGGTGCGCAGGCTCGGCACTCGGCTGCGCACCCTGCGCCGCTTCGGCCTCGACCTCTGCCTCGGGCGGATGGTCGCTGCCGAGGGCGCCGAGCCGGTGTACGTCGGGCGCCTCGGCCTCGCCGACAGTGCGGGCCGCCGCCTCCTGGTCGACTGGCGCTCGCCCGCCGCCGAGCCGTACTTCAGGGCGACTCGCGCCGATCCGATGGGCCTGGTGAGCCGACGCCGGTATCGGTGGACCCGAGGCCGCATCACCGACTACTGGGACGAGGTGTTCACGCCCGACGCGCTCCAGGGACACGCCGCGCTCGACGACGAGTCGACGTTCATCGCCAGCCTGGGCGGCAGCCGCACGAACCGGATGCGCGACGTGCTCGCGACGATCCAGGCCGACCAGGACGCCATCATCCGTGCCGGATCGCGGGGCGCGCTGGTCGTCGACGGCGGCCCGGGAACGGGCAAGACCGTCGTCGCCCTGCACCGCACCGCCTACCTGCTCTACTCCGACCCTCGCCTGGGACACCGTCGCGGCGGGGTGCTGTTCGTCGGCCCGAGCCGGCCGTACCTCGACTACGTCGCCGACGTGCTGCCCGGGCTCGGCGAGGAGGGCGTGCAGACGTGCACGCTCCGCGACCTCGTTCCCGAGGGGGCGGCAGCGACCGACGATGCCGACCCCGAGGCGGGGCGCCTGAAGTCGTCCATCGACCCCGTGAAGGCGATCGAGCGAGCCGTCGCCTTCTACGAGGCGCCGCCCACCGACGAACTGCTCGTCGAGACCGAGTGGATGGACGTGACGCTCGACCCCGACGGCTGGGCCGAGGCGTTCGACGCGCCCGAACCCGGCACGCCGCACAATGGGGCGCGCGACGAGGTCTGGGCGGCGCTGGTGGCCATCCTGGTCGACAAGTACGCGGAGGACGGCGTCGCGGAGGAGCAGCTGCGCAGGTCCCTGCAGCGTAGCCGACAGCTGCGGGAGGCGTTCACCCGAGCCTGGCCACTGCTCGATCCGGCCAAGGTGGTGGCGGACCTCTGGTCGGTCCCCGCATTCCTGCGCTGGAGCGCGCCGTGGCTGGGTCGGGAAGAGGTCATGGCGTTGCAGCGTCGAGACGCCGAGGCCTGGACCGTGTCCGACCTTCCGATCCTCGACGCGGCACGTCACCGCATCGGCGACCCCGAGTCGCCACGGCTGCAGCGGCGACATGAGATGGAGCTCGCGGCCGACCGTGAGCGCTTCGCCAGCGTCATCGACGACCTCGTCGCTGCCGACGACAGCGACCTGATGGTGATGTCGATGCTGCGCGGGCAGGATCTTCGGAACGCCCTGGTCGACGAGACCGGCGTCCGCACAAGCGACCCCGACGAGCTCGCCGGACCCTTCGCCCACATCGTCGTCGACGAGGCGCAGGAGCTGACGGATGCCGAGTGGCAGATGCTCCTGCTTCGCTGCCCGTCGCGCAGCTTCACCATCGTCGGCGACCGCGCCCAGGCCAGGCACGGCTTCACGGACTCGTGGCAGGAGCGGCTCGCTCGGATCGGTCTGGATCGCGTCGAGGTCGCCTCCCTGGGTATCAACTACCGAACCCCGCAGGAGGTCATGGTCGAGGCCGAGCCCGTCATTCGAGCGGTGCTCCCCGACGCCAACGTGCCGACGTCCGTTCGCAGCACCGGGCTTCCCGTCGAGCACCGAGCCGCCTCGGACCTGCGGCTGATCGTGCAGCAGTGGCTCGCCGAACACGCCGAGGGGACCGCCTGCGTGATCGGCAGCGCCGTGCCTCGACCCGGGTCGCTCCCCGAGTCGTCCCGTGTCCGATGGCTGACTCCCGAACTGGCGAAGGGCCTCGAGTTCGACCTCGTGGTGCTCATCGACCCCGACAGCTTCGGCACCGGTATCGAGGGAGCCGTCGATCGCTATGTCGCGATGACCCGGGCGACCCAGCGGCTCGTCGTCCTCACGGGCTCATGATGCTTCCGCGAGGCCCCGATGCTCAGGGTCCGAAGTGCCGACCGCTGAGTGGCACCGCTGCCTCGAGCACGAGCTCGTCCGCGCTCGTGCCGACGGCGACCTTGGAGGAGCCGGCGACGATATGCCATCGTCCGGTACCGCCGTCGAAGCGTGCAAGCAGCCGGGGATCGGCGGTGAGTGACAGTTCGCGTGACTCACCGGGTTGAAGCTCCACTCGTTCGAACCCGAGCAGCCGCCGCCGCGCCTCGCCGGCGACGTCGGTCAGGTACAGCTGGGGCACGTCGGCGCCCGCCCGGTCGCCGACGTTCGTGACGGTGAACGTCGCGGTGATCGTGTCTCCGCCGTCGACATGGAGGTCGCGGTAGTCGAACGCCGTGTAGCTCAGGCCGTGACCGAACGGGTACATCGGTTCGGCCCCGGTCTTCGCGTACCAGCGGTAGCCGATCTCGGCTCCTTCGTTGTACTCGATTGTCACTGGAGTGCCCCACGGGGTGCCGAGGCCGGGCAGGTCGGGGCGCGGGTGCTGCGCGAGGCTCTCGGGGAACGTGACAGGCAGGCGCCCGGAGGGGTTCACCTTGCCGCTCAGGACTTCGGCGATCGCCTGCGCTCCGGCCTGCCCCGGATACCACGCCTGCAGGATGGCCTTCACCTTGTTCCGCCAGGGCATGGACACCGGGTTGCCGGTCTCCAGAACGACGATCGTGTTCGGGTTGGCGTCCGCGACGGCGTCGATGACGGAGTCCTGCCCCCACGGCAGGGACAGGTCGGCGCTGTCGAAGCCCTCGCCCTCCACGCGGATCGCGAAGGCGATCACCACGTCGCAGCGCTTCGCCGTCAACGCAGCCTCCGCCGGCGTGTAGCCGGGGTCGAAGTCGAACTGCGCCTTCGGGAACGCCTTCTTCAGCTCGTCGAGCGGAGACGGCGGGAAGAGGAAGAGGTTTCGGTGCTTGCCCATGACGCCCGCGCCGCCGATCTTGATCACACCGGCGAAGCCGCCAACGGGGGCGACCGCCCCCGAGCCGGTTCCGCTGATGATTCCTTGCTGTGCATATCCGCCGATCACGGCGATCTTGAGCGGCCGCTCGGTGGGGAGCGGGAGGACGTCGTCGTTCTCGAGCAATACGATTCCCCGTCTGGCGCACTCGAGTGCGAGTCTGTTGTGCTCGGCCATATCGACCTCAGGTGCCGGCCCCCACCTGTCGGCGCCCACCGCGAAGAGCGCACGCAGGATGCGCCGAACCATGTCGGCCAGGCGCTCCTTGGGCAGATCACCCTTGGCGTACGCGGTTCTGAGCTCGTCGGTGAAGGGTTCCTTGCCCCAGAGGAGCGTATCGGCCTGGGCACCGGACTCCTGATCGAGGCCTTTCAGTGCGAAGTCCCACTCCGGCGTCGCGCCCCAGTCGGACATCACGTAGCCCTTGTAGCCCCAGGCCCCCTTGAGGACCTCGTTCAGGAGATGATCGTTCCCGCCGGCGTACTCGCCGTTGATCTTGTTGTAACCGCTCATGATCGAGCCTGGCTGGGAGCGCTCGATCGCGATCTGGAAGGTGAGGAGATCCGACTCGCGATGCGCATCAGGATCGATGACGGCGTCCAACCAGTGACGGTTCGTCTCGTTGCAGTTGAGCGTGTAGTGCTTGAGCGTCGAGACGACGCCCTGGCTCTGGATCCCGTTCACCTGCGCGGCGGCCAGCACGGCACTCAGCAAGGGGTCCTCGGAGAAGTACTCGAAGTTCCGGCCGTTTCGTGGGTCGCGTGCCAGATTGCATCCGCCGGCGAGTTGCACGTTGAACCCTCGCATCCGCGCCTCGCGGCCGATCGCCTCGCCGACCTGCCGCACGAGCTGCGGATCGAAGCTCGATCCCATCGCGATCAGTGCAGGGAATGCGGTGGCGCCCTCGTCGTCGGGCCGATAGCCCGGATTGGTGATGCCCATGCTGGCATCGCTGCTCTGGATCGCCGGGATGCCGAGTCGGGGGATACCGGGCGTGTAGCCCGCGCTCATGTTGGTGAGATCTTCGGGAATGCGCGGATCGCGTCCTCCGGTAGCACTGCCTGGTGTGTGGCCCAGGATGCTGAGGACCAGGGAGAACCGCTCGTCATCCGTCAACTGCGCTTCGACAGCGCGTGCTCGCTCGTCAGCGTCATTCGGCGATGCGGTGGTCGTCTCATTGATGGCCGGCCTCGTCATCATCCCTGCCCCCTCGACGTCGGCGGCCCAGGAAGCGGCAGGCCGCTCTCGGTCATTCTAGATCGGCGGGGAGTGAGAACGGGAGGAGACCGGCCAGGGCCGCCCCGACGAATCGCCCGAGCCACGAGCACCCGTCGGATCGAATTCGGTGGAGTCGGCGGTGAACTCCGCTCAGTCGGGAGCTGCAGGTGCGCCTGGGGCGGATGCACGGCCCAGATTCTCGCGCAGCTGACGTCCGACGAGGCCCGAGAGCCACCATCAGAGAAAGCGAAGAGGCCGGTATCGGATGTCTCCGACACCGGCCCCATTGGTTGCGGGGGCAGGATTTGAACCTACGACCTCTGGGTTATGAGCCCAGCGAGCTACCGAACTGCTCCACCCCGCGGCACGAGAGTTAACACTAACAGGAGCGACATGGCCCGTCCAATCGAGGGCGCTGCGCCACTACGGCGCCCTCTGCGCCCGCCGAAGTGGCGCGCAGAAGCGCGAAATGGCGCGCAGGCGCGCCGCGGTGACCCCGCTCGCCGCGGGTCAGCACGCCGCGGTGACCCGCGCGGCGGGGGTCACCCGAACGTCACTGTCCGCTGGCGGGCGTGGTCTCGGTGATCGCGAGGAGCTGGGCGATGATCTCGGCGAGCTGCGCGTCGGCCGCGCCGTACGCGGCCCAGTCGCCCTCGGCGAGTGCGGCCTGCTTGTTCTTCACCGCCTGCGAGGCCTGGTTCAGCAGGGCCTGCACCTCGTCGCTCGGCGCCGTCGGGGTCGTCGGCTCGGTGGGTTCACCGCCCTCTTCAGGGGGTTCGGTCGGCTCTGGGTTGGGCTCCACCGTGACGTCACCGGCTGCGGCACCCGAGTCGCCGCCGAAGAGGACGTCGAGCGCGGCATCCAGCGTGTCCTGGAATGCGATCTGATCGCCGAATGCCACGAGCACCTTCTGCAGCAGCGGGTAGCTCGTGTTGCCCGTGGACTTCACGTACACGGGCTGCACGTAGAGCAGGCCGCCGCCGACCGGCACCGTGAGCAGGTTGCCGTTGATCACCTCGGACTGCCCCTGCTTCAGCAGGTTGAGCGACTGGGAGACCGTGGGATCGCCGTTGAACTGCGCCTGCACCTGGCCGGGCCCCGGCACGTTGTCATCTTCGGGCAGGGTCAGCAGCCGCAGGGTTCCGTAGCCCTCCGCCCGCTCGCCATCGGTCGACCCCGCGTCGGCATCCACCGCCAGGTAGCCGCGCAGCACGTTGCGGCTCTGGTCGCCACGGGCCTCGGGAATGAACGTCGAGTAGAGCGAGTACGACGGGGCATCCTGCCCGGGCATCTGCATCGTGAGGTAGTACGGCGGCTGCAGGAGCGTCGTGTTGGCGCCCGCCGTCGGGTCGTTCGGGGTTGTCCACGCGTCTTCACGCGAGTAGAACGAGGTCGGGTCGGTGACGTGGTAGCGACCGAGCACGGCGCGCTGCATCTTGAACAGGTCGGACGGGTAGCGCACGTGGCTCATGAGTTCGCCCGACATGTCGCTCATCGGCCTGAGCGAGTTGGGGAAGATCTTCTGCCACGTCTGCAGGATGGGGTCCTCATCGTCCCACGCGTACAGCGTGACCGAGCCGTCGTAGGCGTCGACCGTCGCCTTCACCGAGTTGCGGATGTAGTTGACCTCGTCGAACGGAAGGGCCTGCGGGAGGCCCTCGCTGTCGGCGATGGCCTCGCTCATGCTGACCTTGTTCGAGTACGGGTACTGGTCGGTGAGGGTGTAGCCGTCGACGACCCACACGATGCGCCCGTCGACGACGGTCGGATACGTGTCGGAATCGAGCGTCAGGTAGGGCGCCACCTTTCGCACGCGCTCGATCGGGTCGCGGTCGTAGAGGATCTGCGACTCGTCGTTGACCGCCTCGGACAGGAAGATCTGCTCTGACTGGAACTTCAGTGCGTAGACGAGCTTCGTGAAGATGTTGTCGAGCTTCGGACCGCCGTCGCCCTTGAACGTCGTCTGCGTCTGGCGCTCGCTGTCACCGCCGGCGGGGTAGTCGAGCTCGACCGGGTCGGAGCCCTCGGGTGCGCCGACGATCGAGTACTCGGGCGAACTCTCGCCGAAGTACACGCGCGGCTCGAACTCTCCGAGCGCACCGGTCGACGGGATGCCCGACTGCAGGAACACCGGCTGGCCGTCGACCGACCGCTGGTTGCCGGCCGCCGCCACGAGTCCGTACCCGTGGGTGTAGACGATGTGCGAGTTGAACCAGGTTTCGGCATCGCCCAGGCCCGACAGTGCGAGGTCGCGCACGGCGACGATGGTGTCCTGCGTCGTCCCGTCGATGTCGTACCGGTCGACGTCGAGCTGGTCGGGGAACTGGTAGTACTGGCGGAACTGCTGGAGCTGCTGGTAGGCGGGGCTGATGACGAGCGGGTCCATCAGACGGATGTTGGCCGTCGTCGCGGCATCCGCCCGGAGTGCGCCCGGCTCTGCATCGGTGACCGCCGAGAACGGGATCGTCTCGATGTCGGCGACGCCGTAGGCGTCACGGGTGAGATCGATGGCCCGCTCGATGTAGGGCGCCTCGAGCGACCGGGCGTCGGGGTCGACCTGGAAGCGCTGGATCACCCAGGGGTAGAGCGAGCCGATGAGCAGGCTCGACACGATGAGGAGCGCGGTGCCGACGAGCGGCAGGCGCCAGCGCCCGATGATGGCGGTGACGAAGAAGAGGATGGCGACCACGGCGGCGATCGCAGCGAGGATGCCGCGGCCCGGGATGATCGCGTTGACATCGGTGTATGCCGCACCGGTGATGATCGAACCCGTCTCGGTCACCGTGGCGTACTGGTCGAACCAGATGCTCACGGCCTGCAGGAGCAGGTAGATGCCGGCCGTGACCGCGATCTGCACGCGCGCCGACTTCGAGATGACGACTTCGCGACCGCTCACCCGGATGGAGCCGTAGAGGTAGTTCGTCGCGATCACGAGGAGGAGCGAGAGCAGCACGACCGCCGAGGCGAAGCCGACGATCGACCGGTAGAAGGGCAGCTCGAACACGAAGAAGCCGATGTCGAACCCGAACTGGGGATCGGTGGTGCCGAAGGGCGTGCGGTTCAGCCAGGTGAGGGTGAGCTCCCACCTGGTCGAGACGGAGACACCCGCGAAGATGCCGAGCACCGCCGGGATGCCGTACATCGCCAGCCGTCGGAGCGGTTCGAAGACCTCCTGGTAGCGATCGAGCTGCGAGTTCAGCTTCGCGTAGACGGGTCGCGTGCGGTACGCGATCTGGATCGAGGCCCACACGGGCACGGCCATCGCGATGAAGCCGATGAAGAACAGCACGAGGCGCGCGATCCACTCGGTCGTGAGCACATTGAGGAACCCGAGCTGGCTGAACCACAACACGTCGGCGTAGAGTCCGACGAAGACGAAGAACGCGATGACCAGCAGGGCCACCACCCCGATCGTGATGGCGATCGGCGCGCGGCGGCGCCGCATCCGCGGTTCTTGGGTCTGTGCTGACACTCTCGGCCTCTTGTTCGGTCGCTGTGTGATCGAAACTCCATCCTAGAGTCGCGATGCTTGGAACCACCTGTTCAGGATGTCGGGCAGCCGGCGAATCGCTCGGTGTCGACACCCTCGCCGACCGCCTCGACGATCTCGCGAGCCTGGTCGAGCGTCTCGACCGCGAAGACGCGCATGCCGTCGGGGACATGACCGGTCACCTCGTCGCAGTTCGACGCGGGCGCCAGGAACCACTCGGCGCCGACATCCTCCGCTCCCCAGAGCTTCTGCCGGATGCCTCCGATCGCGCCGACCTGGCCTGCGGAGTCGATGGTGCCGGTGCCCGCGATGATCTCGCCGCCCGTCATCGGCCCGGGCGTCAGCTTGTCGACGATGCCGAGCGCGAACATCATGCCGGCACTGGGTCCGCCGACGTTGTCGAGCTGCAGCTCCACGTCGATCGGGAACTCGTAGGCCATCCGCACGCCGACGCCGAGCACGACGTTGCCGTCGGTCTCGACGGGCGTGACCTCGACGACCCGCTCGGTGCCGTCGCGGACCACGGTGAGCTCGGCCGGCGTCTCGGTGCCGTTCTCGCGCACCTCGGCTCGCAGCTCATCGACCGAGTTCACGTCGGTGCCGTTCACGCCGGTGATGATGTCGCCCTCGATCAGCGATCCGGCGGCCGGTGAATCGTCGAGGACGCCGGCGACCGTGACCTCGCGGGGGAACTCGTAGCCGAGCTCCACGAGCGCCGCTGCCGTGGCGTCCTGCTGGGAGTCGACCATGGCGGCCTCGTTCTGGGCGTCGCGGTCGGCGTCGCTGATCCCCGGGGGGAACACGGCCTCGACCGGCACGACCGAGCGGGTGCGGTCGAACCAGGCGCCGATCACATCGAGCCACCCGGGCGTGGCGCCGGGTCGGCCGCGAACCGAGACAGTCAGCAGGTTGAGCTCACCCTCGGTGGGGAAGGTCTGCTCGTCGGGGATCTCGATGAGCGGGATCTCCTCGCCGTCCTGTCCGGCGACGCCCAGCGTGTCGTACACGGGTCCGGGTTCCTCGATCACGTACGGCGACGGCAGCAGCATGAAGATCACGCCGATGACCACGGCGATCGTCAGCGCGCCCCAGCCGATGCGCTCGCGGCGCGATCGACGAGACGGGCTCGGCGACGAGTCGTCGACGAAGAGTGCCATCCGAGGGATTCCTTCCGGGTGACCGGAGTCGCCGTGCGAGCGCCGAGCCGGCGTTGTTCGCGACGGGCGGACACCCGGAAGGCCCAGCCTAGGCCATTTCCCAGACTGCCGCCGGGGGTGCGGCGCTACGGTTGAATCGACGCGACTGGAGGTGGCCCACGTGGCCGATCACGACGACGAGCCCGACGACCGGAACCCTGAAGACGAGTTCCGCGACATGCTCCGCGAACTCCTCTCGGGAGCCGGGGGAATCGATCCGTCGAAGCTCGCCGGAGCCGCCGGATTGCCGAACGACCCGGCCAGCCTGGCCGCGATCTTCTCCCAGCTCCAGCAGGCGATGAGCCGGGGCGGCGACGGCATCGACTGGAGCCTCGCCCTGCGCCAGGGCGAGGAGCGGGCGGCATCCGGTCAGCAGCAAGTCACCGCCGAGGCACGCGCGAGGCTCGACCAGGCGATGCAGGTCGCCTCGCTCTGGCTCGACGAGGCCGTCGACTTCTCGGCACTGCCCGACACCCCCGAGCTCCTCACCCGGCGGGCGTGGGTCGCGGCCACCATGCCGGTGTGGACGCAGCTCGCCGAGCCGGTGGCTCTCAGCATCTCCGACTCGCTCACCCGTGTGATGAGCGAGCAGGCACCCGAAGAGCTCCGCTCGATGATCCAGGGCGCGAGCCAGATGGTGCGCGGCATCGGCGGCGCCCTCTTCGCCATGCAGCTCGGCCAGGTGGTCGGGCAGCTCGCCACCGAGGTGGTGTCGGGCGGTGACATCGGAATTCCGCTCCACAAAGACGGTCGCGCGGCGCTGCTTCCCCAGAACGTCGCCGCCTTCGGCGAGGGCCTCGACATCCCCTCCGACCAGGTGGAGCTGTACCTGTCGGTTCGCGAGATCGCGCACGCGCGCCTGTTCCGGCACGCCCGCTGGCTGCGCCTGCACCTCATCTCGGCGATCACCGCGTTCGCCCGCGGCATCGACATCGACACCGATCGACTCGAGCAGCTGGCCGAGACGTTCGACCCGACGAACACCGACGAGTTGCGCGAGGCGGTGGTGAACGGTGCCCTCATCCGCCCCAAGAGCGAGTCGCAGGATGCCGCGCTCGGGCGCCTCGAGACCACGCTCGCCCTCGTCGAGGGGTGGGTCGATGCCGTCACCGCCGATGCGACGACCCGCCTGCCCAGGTCCGACGCGATCGCCGAGTCGATCCGGCGGCGCAGGGCGTCGGGCGGCCCCGCCGAGTCGGCGCTGGCGACGCTCGTCGGTCTCGAGCTGCGTCCGCGTCGCCTCCGCGATGCGGCGGCGATGTGGCGGGCGATCACCGAGGCCGTCGGTGTCGAGGCACGCGACGCCCTGTGGGCGCATCCCGACATCCTGCCGACGGCAGCCGATCTCGACGACCCGAGTTCCCTGATCGCCCGACTCACCGGCACCGAGACGGCGAGATCCGAGGCCGACGACGAGTTCGACCAGGCCCTCGAGGAGTTGCTGCGCGGCGAGACGCCGGCCGCCCCGAGCGAAGACGGAGAGGAGCCCTCGGGAGCCTGACCCCGGTCTGCCGGGCCTGTGGAGGGATTCCACACCCTTCGGCGTCGCTCGGGCATGCTCTGGGCCATGGTCCCGCGCATCGACCCCGCCCTGCCCCTGGTGTGGCGTTCGCCGACCGACCTCCAGCTCGGCGCGGCGGTGCCGCGGGTCGTCATCCCGAACGCGGGTCGGGTCGAGACCGGCCTGCTGTCGGCGTTGCGGCACGGAGCGAGCGTCGCGACGCTCATCACGATCGGCACGGCGCTCGGTGAGACGGCCGACGGCGTCCGGCGCTTCCTCGGCACGCTCGAGCCGGCGTTCATTGCCGAGGCTACGACGCCGGGCGCCGATGCCCGCCCCGCCGGTGATCGGATGCCGGTGGTGGCCGTCGATGCGAGCGACCCGTTCGCCCACCATCTGCGGGCGACGCTCGAGACACTCGGGCACGCCGTGGTCGCTCCCGACGACGAATTGGGCGAGCAGGCCGTGCTCGCCGTGCTGGCGGCGACGTGGGCCGTGCCGCCGGCGAGCCACCTGCCGTGGCTTCGGCGCGACGTGCCGCATCTCGCGGTGGTCTTCGACGACACGGGAGTGCGCGTCGGGCCGCTCGTCGAGCCGGGCGACGGGCCGTGCCTGCGCTGCCTCGACCTCGCTCGACGCGACGTCGACGCCGCGTGGCCGGCCATCGCGGCCCAGTTGACGAGGCGCCCTGCTGCGACGTACACGTTGCGTGCCGCACTCGACGCCGGCGCCCTCGCGGCGGCCATCGTCGACGACCGTATCGCGCACGGCGCGACCGGCTTCGCGGCCGCATCCGTCACCCTCAGGCCCGGCGGTGCACGCCCCCGGCGCCGACGGCACGACTCGCATCCCGAGTGCGGGTGCCGAGCTCCTGGAGGAATCGCGAGGGCTCCCGTTCGCCTCGATGACCGCCGCCCGAGCGCGACCAGCTCAGCGTCAATCGGCGTCGCGCCCGCGTGATGCCGACGTAGAGCAGGCGCCGTTCCTCGTCGATCGCCTCGAATCCCTTCGCATAGGCGATCGGCAGCATCCCCTCGGTGAGGCCGATGATGAACACCTCGTCCCACTCGAGCCCCTTCGCCGAGTGCAGCGTGGCGAGCGTGACTGCCGACACGGTCGGCTCGTGCTGCGCCTCTGCGCGGGCCCGAAGATCGTCGGCGAAGGCCCGGAACGTCGTGTCGGCGGGCGCGTCGTCGACGAGTCGGGCGATCGCGTTGAGCGACTCCCACCTGGCCCGCACGGCACCGGGTCCGTCGGGGGCCTGCACAGTCCAGCCGAGCGAGCGCAGCACGTCGCTCACCGACTTGAACAGCGGCTCGCCTGAGATCGTGAGCGCCGCCGCCCGAAGCGCATGCACCGCTTCCCGCACCTCGGGCCGGTCGAAGAACCGGATGGCGCCACGCACTCGCGAGCTCACGCCGACCTCGTCGAGCGCCTGCTCGAGTATCGCCGACTGCGAGTTCACGCGCATGAGCACGGCGATGGACTCGGGCGGCACGCCGGATTCCGTGCGCTCGCGGATGCGTTCGGCGACGCCTCGTGCCTCGGCGAGCTCGTCGGAGTACTCCACGATCGTCGGCTGGTCGTCGGGTGTCGCCGATGCGGCATCCGCTCGCTTCGGATCGACACCGGTCGGAGCGACCGGGGCCTGGCCCTCACCGGCCGACCCGGCCCCGGCGGCCTGCAACTGCAGCGCGCCGGCCCGTCCGCGCATGAGGCGGTTGGCGACACCGACGATCGCGGCCGTGGAGCGGTAGTTGCGCTCGAGCCGCACCACCGTCGCGCCCTCGTATCGGCGCTCGAAGCCGAGCAGGTAGTCGGGCGTCGCTCCGGCGAACGTGTAGATCGTCTGGCTGGCGTCCCCGACGACGCACACCTCGCGTCTGCCCCCGAGCCAGAGGTCGAGCAACTGCTGCTGCGCCGGCGAGACGTCCTGGTACTCGTCGACGACGAAGTACCGGTAGGTCTCGCGCACGTGCAGCGCGACGGACGGCTCGGTCTCGATCATCCCGGCGGTGACGAGCAGCACGTCCTCGAAGTCGAGCATGCGGCGCTCGTCCTTCAGCTGCTCGTACGCGGCGATGAGGGCGAGCACCTGGTCGACCGTCAGGTTGCCCGGTGCGCCGCGACTGGCAAGGCGCCGTTCGTACTCGTCCATGCCGAGAATGCTCACCTTGCGCCACTCGATCTCGGCGGCGACATCGCGGAGCGTCGGAACGTCGGTGCGGAGCCGCAGGCGCTCGGATGCCTCGCCGAGCAGTCGACCCTTGAACTCGAGCACGCGCGGCGCCGAGCCGCCGACCACGAGCGGCCAGAAATGGTTGAGCTGGGCGAGGGCTGCCGCGTGGAACGTGCGCGCGTGGACTCCTCGGGCACCCAGCTGCGCGAGACGGGCGCGGAGTTCGGCGGCCGCTCGGGTCGTGAAGGTGAGCGCCATGATCCGCGCAGGGTCGTATGCCCCGGAGGCGACACCGTACGCGATGCGATGGGTGATGGCCCGGGTCTTGCCCGTCCCGGCGCCGGCGAGGACGCAGACCGGACCCAGGAGCGCTTCGGCGACGATGCGCTGCTCATCGTCGAGCGGGTCGAGAAGCGGGTCGGATGCCGCGCTCACGTCGTCGTCCACGGAACCGGATCATCGATCGGACCGCCGTACCACCGCTCGAGCATCCAGCGGGCGATGGAAGTCTCGCCGGGTAGTGCGATCTCGGCGAGGGCCTCGGTGAGGGCCTCCCTCGTGAACCAGCGCAACTGGAGGATCTCGACGCCGTCGGGTGCCGCGGCCGCGGGCGGCGTGCCCGATGCCACGCGCGCCGTGAACCCGAGCATCAGGCTCGCCGGGAAGGGCCACGGCTGCGACGCGGCGTACTCCACGCGGTCGACGGGAAGCTTCGTCTCCTCGCCGATCTCCCGCACCACCGCCGCCTCGAGGGACTCGCCGGGCTCGACGAACCCGGCGAGCAGCGAGAACCGGTTCTGCTCCCAGAGGGCGTTCGAGCCGAGCAGGACCCGATCATCGTCGTCGGTGATGAGCACGATGACCGCGGGGTCGGTTCGCGGGAACAGCAGGGTGTCCTCCCGGTCGCACTGGCGCGCCCATCCGGCCTGCACCACCGACGTGCTCGATCCGCAGCGCGGGCAGAACGGGCTCGACTCGTGCCAGTTCGCGATGGCGAGGGCCTGGGTGAACAAGGCCGCGTCGGGATCGCCGAGCACGGGCACGGCGGGGCGGAGCGCGATCCAGCGGGCCCGTTCGGGTTCGATCAGTTCCGCCGCATCCGCGTCGTACACCCTGGCCTCGATCGGCGTTCCTGCCGCCTGACCGCCCTCGGTGCTGACGCCGAGACGCCCCCGGGAGCAGCGCAGCTGCGGCTCAGGCGACTCCGCGGGGCGGAGGAAGCGGAGGGCGGGCGGCGAGCCGTCGACCTGTTGGGCGAGGAGGGCGCGGCCACGGTGCAGGGCGAGGATGCGCGCGGCGGGATCAGCGTCGAAGTGGGCAGCGAAGTCGTCGTCGGAGCGGGCGTCGCCGTCGCGATCGATCGCGCCTCGTGCCAGCGGAGGAGCGGTCGGTTCGCGCACTGGCCCCCTCTCTTGCGCTCGGGTGTACTCGAGCCTGCATTCTCGGTCACCGGCTCGCTCGGGCGCCAGCGCTCTCGGTCACCCGCCTGCTCGATCACCGATCGGAGTCGGCCGGAAGGCGTGGCGGTCGCTCGGCAGGCCTTGAAGCCTGCTTAAGCTGTGTGCCATGGCCAGACCCCCTCTCACTCTAGCCGCGTTGGCCACGGCGGCCGTGCCCGGCCTCGAGGTCTGCGCCGCCCGGGCGCACACCCGCCGGAGCAACGGGGGGTACGACGCCGTGGCGCTCGAATCGGCGGATGGTCGACGCCTCGTCATCCGCACACCGCGATCGCAGGTCGCCGAGACCGAGCAGTCCGCCGACCTCGTCGCCATCCGCGCGATGACGCCCGGCATCCGTGCCCGCCTCCCCTTCCGGGTTCCCGCGTTCGTCGGGCAGGCGCCGATCGACGGCACGCGGGCGATCGTCACCGAGCTGCTGCCCGGCGCCGTCAGGACCGCCGACGAACTCACCGAGCACGCCGCCCTTGCACATCGTGTCGGCGCGGCGATCGCCGCGGTGCACTCGTTGCCGAGCGGGTTCGTGGGCGAGGCCGGGCTGCCCCGCCAGACCGCCGACGAGTCACGCGACGCCGTGGTCGACCTGATCGGACGCGCCGTCGACACCGGCCGGTTGCCGACCGCCATCCTCCGCCGTTGGGAACAGGCCACCGACGACGAGGCGCTCTGGCGATTCCGGCCGACCGTGATCAACGGCTCCCTCACCGCCGACTCGATCCTCGTCGAGGGCGACGAGGTGACGGCCATCATCGGCTGGTCGGGCCTCTCGATGGGCGACCCTGCGCGTGACCTGCACTGGCTGCTCACCTCGCGGGGAGCTGCCGCCGAGTCGGCGCTCGACGCGTATCTCTCGGGGCGAAACGGCACGGCCGACGGGCACCTGCCCCAACGGGCGCTGCTCTACGGCGAGCTCGAGCTCGCGAGGTGGCTGCTGCACGGCATCGAGCAGCACGACGCAGCGATCATCGACGACGCCGTGCAGCTGCTCGACGGGCTCGTCGCAAGCGTGCACGACGAGTCCACCGACTCGCTCTCACCCGAGACCGGACCGGTGCTCACCGTGGGCGACGTCGAGCGCCTGCTCGACGACACCCCTCGCGATCGCGCACCGCGAGAGGCCGGGGCAACCCTGCTCACCGACAGCTACGACTTCTCGGAGCTCGAACGCCGCGAGGCCGGTGAACGACCGGCGGCGGCGTTCGACGCGACGGCACCGATCCCCCTCGATCTCAGCGATTGGGGTGATGCGACGCCACCGCCGGTGCCTGCTCAGCGCGACGCGGCCGACACCGAGTCGACGGCCGCCGACGGGTCGCGGCCGCCGGCCACCGCCGCCCACGAACGCCGCAACGCCGCCTCGTCGTAGAGCCGATCGGGTCGGATCACTCGGTCGTCCTCGACGAAGTAGAACGCCGCGTCGACGGCCTCGGGATCCACGCCCGCCCAGGCCGCGTACGCGAGCCGGTAGAGCGCCAGCTGGGTCTGCTTGAGTTCGAGGTCGCGGGCGTCGCCGGGCGCTCGCCCCGTCTTCCAGTCGACGACCTGGTATCGGATGCCGCGAGCGGCCAGCTCGCTGGATTCGGGCACCTCGTACACGGCATCGATCTTGCAGACGAAGACCTGGGCGTCGATCGGCAGGTGGAGCTCCAACTCAACCGCGATCGGCCGGCGATCACCCCATTCGGACGCCTCGAAGGTCGCCTGCAGCGCACGCAGCCGTTCGGGTGCGGCATCGTTCAGCAGCTCGTCGCGACCGTCGACGACCTGCGCCCCCAGACCCGGAAGACCGTCGTCGATCGCCGATGCGTCACCCTCGCCCGAGGAGCGGTGCTCGACCCAGGAGTGGAAGAGCGTGCCGATGCGGGTCGCGCGATGCGGGCGTTGCGGCATCGGCCGACGTGATTGCGCCGCCACGGCGGCGGGGTCGTCGACGTAGTCCTTGAACCGCGATGCGGGAACCCGCGTGGGAACGGGAGGGGTCACCGGGCCCTCGAGCCGACGTCGCCGTTCCTCGATCAGCATGCGCAGTTCGCTGGACAATCGCGGCCCGATGCCGGTTCCGGTGGGACGCTCGGCGGCGGCGCGCACGGCGTCGGCAGCGGTGTGGACGGCACTGCGGCGCGCCCCGAGGGGATCGAGCGGCCATCGCTCCCGCGAGGTGGCGCCAGCCCGAGGATTGGCATCGTGTTCGGAGGCGGCAGGGAGGCAGGCTGCGTCGAGGATGCCTGCCTGCACGAGTTCTCGGAGGAACGGGCTGGGCTTGCGCGGCGCCTTCTGCGTCGACCACCACGAGCCGGTCAGCAGGAGGTCGGACCGCGTGCGGGTGAACGCGACGTACGCGAGCCGTCGCTCCTCCTCGGCATGCCGTTGACGGTTCTCGGCGGCGAAGGCCATCGCGGCCGCGTCGAACTCCGCCTGGCTCTGCGCACCCCGCCACTGCAGCTCGGGGAGTTCGTCGGCGTCGCCCTTGAACTCGTTCGGCAACTCGCCGAAGGTGAGCCACCCCTTGGTTGATCGTGGCTTCGAGGGAAGTTCCTCGTCGACCATGCGGGGAATGGCGACGACGTCCCACTCGAGGCCTTTCGACCCGTGGATCGACAGCACCTGCACCGCACCCGGCTCGGGCTCGTCCTGTCGGGGCGCGAGCCGATCTCGCTGTTCGGCCTCGGTGAGCCAGCCGAGGAATGCGCCGAGGGTGGGGCGTTCGGCCATCGCCGCGAAGCCCGCGAGAAGCTCGTCGAACGCCTCGAGGCTCGGCGCGCCCAGCGGCTGGTCGTCGTTCGCGGCGACCTCGATGTCGAGCAGGAGCTCCTGCTCGACCAGGTGCACGAAGTCGACGAGGCCGAGTCCGGCGCGCCTGCGCAGCGACTGCAGTTGGGCGCCGGCCCGACGCATGCGACCCAGGCCGGTCGTGCTGAAGCCGCGGAGCGCGGCGTGGTCGTCGGGTGCAGTGAGGACGAAGTCGAGGGCATCGACGATCGAGGGCGACTCCTGGGGCGCGATGGACGAACGGAGGCCCTGCCGCACGCCATCGTCGAGCTTGCGGTTCGCCACATCGCGGTCGGCGAGCCATCGAGCGAGCCCGTGCAGGGCCGCCAGGTCGGCGGGCCCGATGCGCCAGCGCGCACCGCCGAGAACCCGCACGAGTTCTGATCCGGCGGTGGGATCGTGCAGGACCCGCAGCGCGCACACGAGATCGGCGATGACGGGCTGGTCGAGGAGGCCGGCGAGGCCGAGGACGTGGACGGGCACGCCATGGGCGCGAAGCGCCGACGTGAAGACACCGACGTTCGCGAGCGTGCGGCAGAGCAGCGCCCCACTGCGTTCAGCGCCCCCGACGCCGTCGCCGTCGCCCGAGCGGAGCCGCTGCGCGAACCACCGGGCGACGAGGTCGGCCTCCTGCTCGATCGTCTCGGCCCAGGTGGCCTCGAGGCGGCCCCGGGAGGCGAAGGACGCGGGCGACAACGGCGCCTTGGCGATGCCGTGGTCGAGTGGGCGGATCAGGGCGTTCGCGGCGTCGAGCACGACCCGGGGGTTGCGCCAGCTCGTGGAGAGGTCGAAGACCCCCGCGACCCCGTCTGGCGAGAAATCGGTCGCGAACCGCGCCAGGTTCGCCGAACTCGCTCCGCGCCAGCCGTAGATCGACTGGTCGGGGTCACCGACGGCCATGACCGGGTGACCGCGGAACAACGTGGCGAGCAGGCGGGTCTGCACGACGCTGGTGTCTTGGTACTCGTCGAGGAGCACGGTTCGGGAGCGCTCGCGGAACGCCGCGACGACGTCGGGATGCCGCTCGCAGATGGCGAGGGCCAACGCCACCTGGTCGGAGAATTCGACGTAGCCGCGTTCGCGCTTCGCCTGCGCATAGGCATCGGCCAGGTCGAGGAGGGGCGGGAGCGCACCCACCACCCCGAGCGCATCGGTGAAGGTCGCGAAGTCGGTGCGCTTGCGGGGTGCGTCGATGGGCAGCCCTTCCATCGCGAGGAAGTCGCGGGCGAACGCCCGCACGTCGCGACTGTCGACGACGTTCTCGGCGAGCGCCCGGCTGAGCGTGAGCACCGCTCCGGTGACGCGATCGAGTGATGCGTCGAGCTCGACGAGGCGGGAATCGGCGGAAGCGCTCGCCCCCGAGCGCGCCAGCAGCCAGGCGGGTGCCTCGCCGAGCACGGAGGCGGCGGGCTCGCGCCCGATGAGCATCGCGTGTTCGCGGTAGATGCCACTGGCGAACGCGTTGTACGTGCCCACCTGCGCGGACTCGAGGGCATCGAGTTCGACCGTGGCCACGCCTTGGGCGACGAGTTGCGCGATGCGCTCGCGCACACGGTCGGCCAACTCGCCGGCGGCCTTCCGGGTGAAGGTCAGCCCGAGCACCTCGGGCACCGCGACGTACCCGTTGGCGAGCAGCCAGACCACGCGGTTCGCCATGGTCTCGGTCTTGCCGCTGCCGGCACCCGCGACGACGATGCTCGCCCCGAACGGGTCGGCCTCGATCACGGCACGCTGCTCGTCGGTCGGCGCATGCAGGCCCAGGCGAGCTGCGAGATCGACGGCGCGGAGCCGGGGCGGCGGGGTGCTCACGCGCTCACCGCCGGCACGAGGTGCACCCGGTACAGCCACGTGCCGAACCGGGAGCGGAAGCCGAGTTCGCCCGGACCCTCGAACTCCGCAGCCGCCATGGTGCGCGCCACCGCCGCGAGCCGATCGCGGAACCCCGCCTCGGCCTCGTCGTCGAACGGCTGCTGCACCCGCTCGGTGTACGGCAGGCCCCGCGACGGCTTCGCGAGATAGACCAGCTTCGCGCCTCCGAGGCGCCCGGCGCTCGGCACCTGGCCGGATCGTGCGGCGAGCTGATAGGCCGCCAGCTGAGGATGCGTCGAGGTCTGCTCGGCGGTGGGTGGCGTGCGGCCCGTCTTCACGTCGACGATCACCGTCGTGCCGTCGGGCGACGCCTCGACACGGTCGATCGTTCCGGAGAGCCGCACCCGGTCGACGACGAGCGTGAATCGGCCCTCAGCGCCGAGCAGCATCTTGGCGTCATCATGGAAGTTCGCGAGATAGCCCGCTGCCCCCTCGGCCATTCTGCGGGCACCGCGTCGTTCGCGCTCGGCGACCCACCCAGCCTCGAAGCGGAGCTCCTTCCAACGCTCCTCGACCGCCGCCCACAGCGTTTCGATGCTCGTGTCGCCATCGGCGCGAGTGCCGGCCTCCTCGACGACCGCGTGCACGAGCGTGCCGATCGATGCGGCGATCCCCGACGGCGGGGAGGCGACCTGGTCGATGAACCATCCGAGCGGAGATTCCTCGACGCGGTCGATCTGCGACGGTGACACGGCGACGACCGCGTCGGGGTCGCCGTCGAGGTCGACGAGCGGAGCGGTCGTCGATGGGTCGAGGAGCCCGTACCAGTCGTCGGGGTGAGCTCCGGGTACGCCCTCTTCGGCGAGGAGTGCGAGGGCCGAGGCCGCTTCGGCGTCGCCACCGGACACCAGCTCGCGACGGAGGGCGCCGACGAGCCCGCGCAGGTGCAGGGGCCGGCGCCGCGGTCGGACACGTTCAGCGGCGTAGCCCATCAGCGCGGACGGCTGCTCATCGTCGTTCGCGGTGCAGCTCAGCACCAGCTGCCGTCGGGCTCGGGACACGGCGAGGGCGAACAGCCGGAGTTCGTCGCTGCGAACGGACATGCGAGCCTCGGCGACCGACTCGGGCCCGGGGAGCGGCGCACCGGCCCGAGCGGCCGCCACCACCCTCGGAAGGAGCGCCGGATGCAGCAGCGTCCCCCGGGGTCGAAGGTTGGGCCAGACTCCATTTTGCAGGCCCGCGACGACCACGATGTCGAACTCGCGACCGATCAGGGTCGGCGGGGTCGTGACCAACACCGACTCGGCGCTGCGCCGCGGGGCGAGCGAGTCCTCGGGGAGCTCGCTCGAGAGCATCTCGTCGATGAACCGGGCCGCTGGCGCTTCGGGCTCACGCTCCACGAACCTGGTGGCCGCCGCGAACAGCGCCACGACGGCATCGAGAGACCGGTTCGCCTCTTCGGCGAGCACGCCGGTTCCGCGCGCGTTCGTGCCCCATTCCGCCGCCAGTCCACTGCCCTCCCAGATCGCCCACAGCACCTCCTCGACGGTGCCGTCGGTGGCAACGCGGCGCGCCTCGGCCAGCAGTTTCGCCAGACGTGCGGCGCGGCGGCCCACCGCCGCGTCGATCGTCTCGAAGCCGCCAGGAGCAGACAACGCCTCGACCAGCAATTCATCGGCCGTGCGGATGCCGCCGGCAGCCAGCTCCTGGTGCCGAAGCGCCAACCGAAGGCGTCGAAGTGCCACCCCGTCGAACCCGCCGATCGGACCGGTCAGCATTTCGACGGCGCGGTCGGCCGAGAGCGGTTCGCGATCGAGCGCGGTCGCGGCGGCGGCCAGCAGCGCCGCTGCGGCTGGGGCATCGCGCAGCGGCGCTCGAACGGCGTCGCCCGCGGTCGGGACGTCGGCGAGCGCCAGCCCCCGTTCGAACGCGGGAACGTCGGCGCCGGAACGGAGCACGACCGCCATCGACGACCACGGCACGCCGTCGAGCAGGTGTCGCTCACGGAGGACCGCCGCGACAGCCTGGCACTCGGCGGCGTGCGAGGCTGCCTCGATGCCGAGCACCGCGCTCGTCTCATGACCGCCGCCGGCGAGCGGCGCGCGTCGGTGGGTGCCGCGGAGGGCGGTGCCGATGTGGGCCGTCACCGAACGCACCACGTCGCGGATCGCGGGAGTACCGCGGTGCACGTGGGGCAGGTCGAGGCGGTGCACCGGCGCACCGAGCACGCTCTCGAGCGCGCCCAGCAACTCGGGCCGGCCCCCGCGGAATCCGTTGCTCGCCACATCGGGGTCGCCGAGCGCGACCACCGCGGCCCCTCGTGCGGCGAACGCGCCGAGCAGCGCCGCCGTCGCCTCGGTCGCCTCGTGCGCGTCGTCGACGACGATGAGCCGGAGCTGCCCCAGCGTGCCGAGCGCGGCGGCGGCCGCGGGATCGGTTCCGCTCCGTCGCACGATCGCGGCGGCGAACGCGCCGAGCTCCGCCGAGTCGAACTGCGTCGGACGCAGCTGTTCCTTCACCTCGGCGTACTCGGCCAGGAACTCGGCCGCCGCGCCCCACTCGGGCCGTGCCGCGCCTTCGGCGAGCCGAGCCAGCGCCGGTGCGTCGACCCCGTGCTCGACCGCTCGCATCATCAGGTCTCGCAGCTCGGAGCGGAATCCGCGGAGCCCGCGCACCTCGGCGGTCAGCGGTTCGGGCCACGCGGGCCCGAACCCGTCTCGGATGCCGCCCTCGATCAGCTCGGCGACGATCTGGTCGTGCTCCGCCCCGGTGAGCAGCGTGACGGGTGCACCGGTGTAGGCGCGCACCAGCTGGAAGGCCACCGAGTTCGCCGTGCGGGCGAGCGGACCGCGGGTGGTGACGCCCAGACGCACGGCGAGTTCGTCGCGGAGGGCGGTGGCAGTGGCCCGAGTCGCGCAGAGCACGAGCACCTCGTCGGTGGTGTAGCCGCGGGCCTCGACGCGCTCTGCGACCAGCTCGATCGCGAGTCGCGTCTTGCCGCTGCCCGGCGCACCGAACACGGCCGCGTGCGCGGAGTCGGGCAGGACCGCGACGGGGTCCGGGGCGGTCCTGATGGCGGGCATGCCTGAACGGTAACGGGTTCCGCCGACAGTGAACGCGTCGGGCTCGGCGTGGCCCGTGTCGTAGGGTTTCAGCAAGAGCAGAAAGGCGCACTGTGGACGTTCGTATCGGCATCCAGAACTCCCCCCGTGAACTCTCGTTCGAGACCTCGCAGACGGCGGCGGAGGTGCAGAAGGCCGTGGCGACGGCGCTCGCGGGCCAGTCCGCGCTGCTCGAGCTCACCGACGAGAAGGGCACGATGTACGTCGTTCCGGCCGCCGCGCTCGCCTACGTCGAGATCGGCTCGGAGGAGTCCCGCCGCGTCGGATTCGTCGCCTGACGATGGAGCTCATGTTCGTCGTGCTCGGCGGCGCGATCCTCGGCCTCGTGGCAAGGTACTCGCTGCCCCGCCGGCACACCTACGGCACCGTCCTCGTTCCCGCCGTCGGCGCGGCCGTCGCTGCGATCGTGTGGGTCGCCCTGACGTGGCTCGGCTGGCCGTGGGACGGCGGCTGGATCTGGGTCGTTTCCCTGGTGGCCGCGGGTCTCGCGTCTGCGGCATCCGCCCTGCTCATCGGGCCCCGCCGTGAACGCGGCGACGCAGCGCTGTTCGAGCGTCTGGCACGTCCGGGGGCCGGCGGCCGCGGCGCTTAGGAGCGTCAGGCGGTCAGGCCGAGCGCGTCCATGCGACGCGTGTGGTCGGCGATGAGGTCGGTGAAGACGGGTTCGACCTGCTCGCCGTCGCGCACCGGCGACTCCGACGCACGGAGCGCCGAGCGCGCGATGAGCAACGTGTCGCCGACGAGGCTCCTCCCCCACAGCGCCAGCCGATCGGCCAGCTCGGGATCGGCGTCGAGGGCCGATCGCAGCTCGGACTCGAGCACCACCGCCGCTCCCTCCTCGTCGAGGATCGCCCGAACGCGCGCCCCGAGCTCGGCAGGCAGCCCTTCCGCGAGGCGAGAGAAGTAGGAGTCGAGCATGCCCGCGGTGACATGGATCCCGAGCAGGAGCTCGTACCAGTCACCTCCGGCGCTCACCTGGCGGAAGCGGTCGGTGGCGGGGGCGAACGGCGCCATGACGTCGTTCGGTTCGACGTCGAGCCGGCGCAGCTCGGCGATGAGGGCATGGTGCTTGCGCAGCGCGACGCCCGCGGCGGCACTCAGCCCCTCCTTCGACGGCAGCGTCGGCGCCGACGCGACCGCCCTGGCGAGGCTCTCGAAGAACTCGAGCTGGATGTAGGCGGCCTGCCCGAGGAACGGCACCGGTTCGGGCACGAGCTCGGCGAAGTCGACCTTGGCGAAGTCGGTGGGCGGGACGCGCGGTCGGAAGCGCGGCGCGTCGGCTCGCGGCCCACGCCGATTCGTCCAGAACACCACGGCACTCAGCCTAACGGAGGCTCTCAGGCAGTCTCGGTTAGGCTGGAGGGGCATGTGGGCGTTGGACCCGCGGCCGTGCGCCTGGAGTTGAGACGGGGCGCACCTCATCATCAACCTTCGACAGGCAGATCCCTCTTGACTTCTTTCAGTGAGCTCGGCGTCGCATCCGACATCGTCGATGCCCTCGCCGGGAAGGGCATCGTCGATGCCTTCCCCATCCAGGAACAGACCATCCCCCTCGCCCTCTCCGGCCAGGACATCATCGGCCAGGCCAAGACCGGCACGGGCAAGACCTTCGGCTTCGGCCTGCCGCTCATCCAGCGCCTGGGCGACGCCCCCGCGCCCGGGGTGAAGGCGCTCATCGTGGTGCCCACGCGCGAGCTCTGCGTGCAGGTGACCGAGGATCTCGAGCTCGCCGCTTCGAACCGCCCCACCACCGTGGTGTCGATCTACGGCGGCAAGGCCTACGAGGGCCAGATCGCGCAGCTGAAGGCCGGTGCGCAGATCGTGGTCGGAACCCCCGGTCGGCTCATCGACCTCGCCAACCAGCGCATCCTCGATCTCGCCGACGCGCACGAGGTCGTGCTCGACGAGGCCGACAAGATGCTCGACCTCGGGTTCCTCGCCGACATCGAGAAGATCTTCTCGAAGGTTCCCGCGACGCGCCACACCATGCTGTTCTCGGCGACCATGCCCGGACCGATCGTCGCCCTGGCGCGCCGGTTCATGTCGCGACCCATCCACATCCGGGCGAACGATCCCGACGAGGGCCTCACGCAGGCGAACATCAAGCACCTCGTGTACCGGGCGCACTCGCTCGACAAAGACGAGGTGATCGCTCGGATCCTGCAGGCCGAGGGACGGGGCAGGACCGTCATCTTCACGCGCACGAAGCGCGCCGCCGCCAAGCTCGTCGAGGAGCTGAACGATCGCGGCTTCAACGCCGCCGCCGTGCACGGCGACCTCAACCAGGACCAGCGCGAGCGTGCCATGGCCGCGTTCAAGGCCGGCAAGAAGGACGTGCTGATCGCCACGGATGTCGCAGCCCGAGGCATCGACGTCGACGACGTGACCCACGTCATCAACCACACCATCCCCGACGACGAGAAGACCTACCTGCATCGCGCCGGACGCACCGGCCGTGCCGGCAAGACCGGGATCGCCGTGACGTTCGTCGACTGGGACGACCTCCACAAGTGGGCGCTCATCAATCGCGCACTCGAGTTCGGCCAGCCCGAGCCGACCGAGACGTACTCGTCGAGCCCCCACCTCTACACCGACCTCGACATCCCCGAGGGCACGAAGGGGCGACTGAAGCCCGCCGCCACGGCCGCGCCCGCCCGCTCGAGCACCGCAGGTCGCAGCGAGGGCCGTGCCGAGGGCGACGCCGAGCGGGCGCCCCGGTCGCGGTCGCGCCGTCGCACGCGCGGCGGTCAGCCGACGGGCGAGGCCGCCGAGCCGGCCCCCAAGTCCGACGCGGCGGTCGCCGCCGCCAAGGAGCCCGGAACCGGCACGCACGACGGCGGTGGCCGCGAGCACCACGACGGGAGGCCGGCCCCGCAGCGCCGGCGTCGGCGTCGGCGTCCTCGCACGGGCGGCGCAGCACCGCAGGCCTGAACGGTGACAGGGGGGCTTGCAGGTCCCCCGCCCACCTGAACGGGAGCGTCCCGGTGTTCAGGGCAGCACGGGTGAGGAGCCTCGGCCCTCCTCGATGATGCGCTCGACCACCTCGGGCGCGGTGCGGCACTGACCGAGCCGGTTCGGCTTGCCGGTGCCGTGGTAGTCGCTCGATCCCGTCACGGCGAGCCCGAAATCGTCGGCGAGCGTGCGCAGCCTCGCCTTCGCGTCGCGACGGTTCTCGGGATGATCGATCTCGAGGCCGAACAGCCCCGCCTCCACGAGCTGGGCCAGCCGTCGCGGCGGGATCACCTGCTCGGCGCCTCGCGTGCCGGGGTGCGCGAGCACGGGAACCCCGCCGGCGGCGCGGATGAGCCGCACCCCGGTGAGCGGATCGGGCGCGTAGTGCGGCTGCGCGTAGCCCGCGCGCGGGTGCAGGATCCCCTCGACCGCCGCCGATCGCGTCGCCACGTGTCCGCGCGCGACCAGGGCATCGGCGATGTGCGGTCGCCCGATCGTGGCGCCCTCGGTGGTCTGGGCGAGCACGTCGTCCCAACTGAGGTCGTAGTCCTTCCCGATGCGCCGCACGATCGCCTCGGCGCGAGTGAGCCGCGACTCCCGGATGCGCGACGTCTCGGCGAGGAGCGGCTCGTCGAGCGGGTCGATGAGGTAGCCGAGCACGTGCACGCTCATGAAGCCCTCGCGGGTCGACAGCTCCATGCCGGGAATGAGCGCAACGCCCGCCTCGGGCACGGCCGCGGCGGCCTCGGCCCACCCGCTCGTCGCATCGTGATCGGTCAGCGCGACACCCCAGAGCCCGACGGCTGCGGCCTGCGCCACGAGCCGCGACGGCGAATCCGTGCCGTCGGAGACGGTCGTGTGCGCATGCAGATCGGCGGCACCAGCGACTTCGGCTCGTGGCATCCCATCATGCTAGCCGCGGCCCCGGCCCTGCCGACTCCCGGCTGATCCGCGGGCGAGTCGAGGGTCGACCGCGGACGCTGCCCGTACGCTGGATGGGATGCTCCCCCGCTTCCTGGGCTGGGCCCTCGTGCTCGGCTGCACCGCCGTCGCCGCCATCCTCGTGTGGCCGCAGGCCTTCGGGTTGCAGAACCAGTGGGTGGCCGCGCACGTCGTCGCCCTACGAGGTACCGCCGCGTTGTGCGCACTCATCGCCGCGGCCGCCATCGCGCTCGCCGCCATTCCCCGGGCCACGCGATCGCTCGGCATCGCGATGACGATCGTGCTGCTCCTCTTCGCCGCGGCCAACGCGGCGATCCTCTGGGCCCGCGGCGCCGGCGGGTCGGATGCCGCGAGCCACGAGGCATCCGTCACCGTCCTGTCCTGGAACACCCTCGGCGAGGTTCCCGACGCATCCACGATCGCGGGCCTCGCCCTCGATCAGGACGCTGACGTGGTGGTGCTCCCCGAGACCACGGTGCCGCTCGGTGAAGCGGTGGCCGTCGAGATGCGCGAGGGCGGGCGACCGATGTGGGTGCACACGGTCGCGTTCGACGACATCGCGAAGGCGCGTTCGACGACCCTGCTCATCTCGCCAGACCTCGGCGACTACGCCGTCGCGTCCGAGCTCGTGCCCGGACCGCCCGGGAACACCAACACGCTCCCGTCCGTCGTGGCCGAACCCGTCGACGGCGACGGACCGCGCATCGTCGCGGTGCACGCGGTCGCACCCATCCGCTGGGAGTTCCGCAACTGGCGGAGCGATCTCGACTGGCTGGCCGAGCAATGCGGCGGCGACGACGTGATCATGGCCGGTGACTTCAATGCGACGGTCGACCACTTCGCCGGGCGCGGCACCGACGGCGGCGACCTCGGCCGTTGCCGGGATGCCGCGGTGCAGGCGAACGCCGGTGCGCTCGGCACCTGGCCCACTGCGGTTCCGCAGGTCCTCGGCAGCCCGATCGACCACGTGCTCGCGACCCCCGGATGGCGGGTCGACGCGTTCCGCGTGCTCGACGGCTACGACGACGCGGGCAGCGACCACCGCCCGATCGTGGCGACGCTCTCGCCGGCGGTTTGAGAGAATGTCAGGCATGGCGAACACGAGCGACACCTCCACGACCGAGACGGCGGCACAGGCCACGAGGAGCACCGAGGAGCCGGCCCGGAACGCCAATCGCTCGACGACCCCCGGATCCGAGGGCTTCAAGCGGTTCATCGGCAGCAACTGGGCCGAGCGCGATGAGTCGCTTCCCGCCGCGCGTGAGCAGGCCCCGTACGCCGCCGAACGACGCGCCAGGGTCTCGGCGGCGTTCACCGGCATCCGCCTGATCATTCCGGCCGGCGACATGAAGCAGCGGGCGAACGACACGGAGTACCCGTTCCGTGCGCACTCGGCGTTCGCCCACCTCACCGGATGGGGCGCCGACTCCGAGCCCGGTGCGGTGCTCGTCTTCGAGCCGAGCGACGACGGGCACGACACGACCGTCTACTTCCGGGAGCGGGCAGGCCGAGACTCCGAGGAGTTCTACGCGAATCCCGCGATCGGCGAGTTCTGGATCGGGGCTCGACCGTCGCTCGCGCACGTCGCCGCCGACCTCGCGATCGACACTCGGGGCATCGAGGAGTTCGACCGGGTCATCGACGCGGTCGACACGTCGACGCTGGTGCTGCGCGAGGCCGACCCCGCGATCACCGAGCGCGTCGACCACGCCCGCATCCGCTTCGCCGCCGAGGCGGCCCTGTCGACGAATGCATCGGATGCCCCCTTCTCGATCGAGGTGGGCGCCGAGCACGAGCCCGACGGCGAGCTCGCCCGCGTGCTCTCCGAGCTCCGCCTCGTGAAAGACAAGTTCGAGATCGCCGAGCTCCGCGCCGCGATCGACGCCACCCAGCGCGGGTTCACCGAGGTCATCGAGGAACTGCCGCGCATCACCTCCGAGGTGCGCGGCGAGCGCGTCATCGAGGGCGTCTTCGCCACCCGGGCCCGCCTCGACGGCAACGACGTCGGCTACGGCTCGATCGCCGCGGCCGGCCCCCACGCGACGATCCTGCACTGGACGCGCAACGACGGCCCGGTCGTGCCGGGCGATCTCGTGCTGCTCGACGCGGGCGTCGAACGCGACAGCTACTACACCGCAGACATCACCCGCACGTTCCCGGTCAACGGCACCTTCTCCGAGGTGCAGCGCCAGGTCTACGACGCCGTGCTCGAGGCCGCGGATGCCGCGTTCGCGGTCGTGCGGCCCGGCGCGATCTTCCGCGAGGTGCACGCCGCCGCCATGGAGGTCATCGCGAAGAAGACGGCCGAGTGGGGCTTCCTCCCCGTCTCGGCCGAGGAGTCGCTCCGGCCCGAGAACCAGTTCCACCGGCGGTACATGGTGCACGGCACGAGTCACCACCTGGGTCTCGACGTGCACGACTGCGCCCAGGCCCGTCGCGAGATGTACCTCGACGGCGAGCTCCAGCCCGGCATGGTGTTCACGATCGAGCCCGGACTGTACTTCCAGCCCGACGACCTCACCGTCCCCGTCGAGTTCCGCGGCATCGGCGTGCGGATCGAAGACGACATCCTGGTCACGCCCGACGGCGCCGAGAACCTGTCGGCGGGCATCCCTCGCACGGCCGACGAGGTCGAGGCCTGGGTGCGAGGCGACGCCGCACGATGAGCTGACTGGGGCTGGCGGTCGGCTTCTCCGGGCGTCTACATTGGCTGCACTGCCGATCGCTGGAGGACCAATGCCGTTCCGTCGCCGTCCCGCTCTCGTCGCCACAGCCACCGGGGCCGTCGCGCTCGCCATCCTGGCCGGTCCGTCGCTGGCGGTCGCCGCGCCGGGCAATCCCGGCTCGCCCCGTTACAGCGCCGGCGCCGACGGCGCTGGCGACCCGTACTTCCCGCTCGCCGGCAACGGCGGCATCGACGTGCTGCACTACGACCTCGATCTCGACTACACACCCCCCGAGCCCGCACCGGCACCGCTGGAAGGCGAGCTCCAGGGCATCGCGACGATCGACCTCGTGGCGACGCAGGACCTCGATCGGTTCAACCTCGACCTGCGCGGGCTCACCGCGACCGAGGTCGTCGTCAATGGCAAGCCGATGTCGTTCGACCAGGTCGAGAACGAGCTGGTCATCACACCCCGGCCGAAGCTCAAGACGGGATCGCACGCCCAGGTGATCGTGACCTACGGCGGCACGACGACCCGGCCGACCGACATCGAGGGTGCCCTGTACGGCTGGGTCACCACCCGCGACGGCGCGATGGTGGTATCGGAGCCCGACGGTTCGGCCACCTGGTTCCCCGTCAACGACCACCCGACCGACAAGTCCACGTACACGTTCGAGATCACGGTTCCCCAAGGTCTCGTGGCCGTGGCGAACGGGCTCCCCTCGGCCGATCCGACCACCGCCGGCGGCTTCACCACCTGGTACTGGGACGCACCCGACCCGATGGCCGCATACCTGGCGACGGCGAGCGTCGGCGACTACGTCGTGAACGAGTACGTCGCGGCGAACGGAACGCCGATCTTCGACGCGGTCGACCCCGCACGGCTGGGAGCGCCGTCCGCCGCGCTCGCGCTGACGAGCGACATGCTGGTGTTCTTCGAGGAGCGGTACGGCTCCTACCCGTTCAACTCCTACGGTGCCATCGTCGACGACGACTCCGTCGGGTATGCCCTCGAGACGCAGACGCGCTCGTTCTTCTCGCGCACCGCGGGCGAGGGCACGGTGGCGCACGAGCTCGCCCACCAGTGGATGGGCGACCACGTCAGCCCCGAGCGGTGGGCCGACATCTGGCTCAACGAGGGGTGGGCGACCTACTCGACGTGGATGTGGAACGAACACCGCGACCGCGCGACCGCGCAGGAATCCTTCGACGAGATCCTGGCGATCCCGGCCGACGACGAGTTCTGGGCCTCGGAGGTCGCAGACCCCGGCCCGCTGGGACTCTTCACCGATCCGGTCTACGATCGGGGCGCGGCGACGCTGCACGCGCTGCGGGTCGAGATCGGCGACGCCGCGTTCTTCGAGCTGGCGAAGACCTGGGTCGAGCGCTACGGCGGCGGCACCGCGAGCACCGAGGACTTCATGGCGCTCGCGGAGGAAGTGTCAGGACAGCAACTCGACACGCTGTTCAAGGTGTGGCTCTCCACGCCCAGCAAGCCGACCACCTGGTGAGCTGAGACGACGCCGGCCGCTGCGGAGTCAGCGGTCGGCAGGCCGCTCGGGGCTGCCGCCGTCGTCGGCCTGGGCAGCGGATGCCGCATCGTCGGCCTGCTCGGTGGCGAGCTCGCCGTAGCGCGGCCGTGCCGGCTGGGCGCGGCCCGCGGCCGCGGCACGGGCCCGCTTCGCGGCATCCTGCGCCTCGCCGTAGCTCATCGGCTGGGAGTCGCGCACGGGCGATGTGCGCGGCGTCGGCGATGATGGCGTACCTCGTGGCGAGCACCTGCATCACCGAGGTGAAGTCGCGCCGGCGGCGATTCACCGAGTACGACACCACGCTGAAGATCATGCCGAACCCGGCACCGATGAGCACCGCCGAGATGAGGATGCCGAGCGAGGCGCCGGTCGGCGCGAAGATGAAGAACAGCAGACCCAGGAACGTGCCGAACCACGCGCCCGAGAGCGCCCCCGCACCGGCGGCGCGTCCCCAGCTGAGCTTGCCCGTGATGCGTTCGACGCTCGTGAGATCGGTGCCGACGATCGCCAGCTCCTTCACGGGGAACTCCGCCTTGGCGAGCTTGTCGACCGCCGACTGCGCCTCGGCGTAGGTCTCGAACGACGCGACGGTCTCGCCCTTCGGCAGGGTCGGGAACTGGCGTGCCATGCGGCCGCCGAACGGAGATTGGGTGCTCACCGGGCCATTGTCCCACGCATCCCCGTCGCGCCGCGGCGAGGGCCCGGAACGGGCTCCGGGGGCTAAGTTGGAAGAGTGAGCGCCACGAGAGTGTTCGTCGCCCGCCTCGCCGGGCGTCCCGTGTTCGATCCCGCCGGGGATCGGGTCGGCAAGGTGCGCGACGTCCTCGTCGTGTACCGCAAGAACGACCCGCCGCGCGTCGTGGGGCTCATCGTCGAGATCCCCGGCAAACGCCGGGTGTTCGTGTCGATCGGGCGGGTGACCTCGATCGGCGGCGGCCAGATCATCACCACCGGACTCATCAACCTGCGTCGCTTCGAACAGCGCGGCGGCGAGGTGCGCGTGATCGCCGAGATGCTCGGCCGCAAGGTCATCTTCAACGACGGATCCGGCGAGGCGACGATCGAAGACGTCGCGATCCAGGAGCGCGAGCCGGGCGAATGGGAGGTCGACCAGCTGTTCGTGCGTCGACCCAAGGGCGCCTCGCCGTTCTCGAAGGGTCAGTCGGCGTACGTCACGTGGCGCGAGGTACGCGAGGCGTCGCAGGCCGGCGAGGCGCAGTCGGCCGAGCAGCTCATCGCCACGTATTCGGAGCTGAAGCCGGCCGACCTCGCGAACACGCTGCTCGACCTTCCGATCCAGCGACGGCGCGAGGTCGCCGCAGAGCTCCCCGACGACCGGCTCGCCGACGTGCTCGAGGAGATGGTGGAGTCCGACCAGATCGAGATCCTCGCCGGTCTCGGCGACGACCGCGCAGCCGACGTGCTCGACCACATGCAGCCCGATGATGCGGCCGACCTCATCGCGCAGCTCCCCGAGGAGCGCGGCGAGCATCTCCTCGAACTGATGGAGCCCGAAGAGGCCGACGACGTGCGGTTCCTCCTCTCCTACGGCCCCGACACCGCGGGCGGACTCATGACCACCGAGCCCATCATCGTGTCGGCCGATTCGACGGTCGCCGAAGGGCTCGCGCTCATCCGGCGGCACGACCTCCCCCCTGCACTCGGCGCGGCGGTCTGCGTGACGCTGCCCCCGTACGAACCTCCCACCGGACGGTTCCTCGGTGTCGTGCACTTCCAGCGGATGCTCCGCTACCCGCCGCACGAACGGCTCGGTACGCTCATCGACCAGGGCCTCGAGCCCGTGCGTGCCGACACGTCGGCCGCCGAGGTCAGCCGCATCCTCGCGAGCTACGACCTCGTGTCGGTCCCCGTCGTCGACGAGAAGCATCGACTCGTCGGGGTGGTGACGATTGACGACGTGCTCGACTACCTCCTGCCCGATGACTGGCGAAGTCATCCCGACGAGACCGAGGTGGGGCGCCGCGCTGCGGCGCGGGCCCAGCTGACGACGGGAAGCATCCCGATCGCGCATGGAAGGAGGGCAGGAGATGGCACGCGTTGACGTCGAAGACCGCCGGTTCGACACCCCGAAGGGCATCCGCCGATCGCCCTCCTTCCGCGGCACCGGTGACAGCGACCGCTTCGGCCGCTTCACCGAGTGGGTCGCACGCGGCATGGGCACGCCGTGGTTCCTGCTCGCCCTCTCGATGTTCGTCGTGGCGTGGATGCTGTGGAACACGTTCGCCCCATCGCACCTGCAGTTCGACCGCGCCGACTACGGATTCATCGCACTGACGCTCGTGCTCTCACTGCAGGCCTCGTACGCCGCACCGCTCATCCTGCTCGCGCAGAACCGGCAGGACGACCGCGACCGCGTGCAGATCGAGCAGGACCGGCAGCGCGCCGAACGCAACCTCGCCGACACCGAGTACCTCGCGCGCGAGGTCGTCGCCCTCCGGCTGGCAGTGCGCGACCTGGCGTCGAAGGAGTTCATCCGGGCCGAACTGCGCGCCATCCTCGACGAGCTCGAGCGCCGAGACGAAGAAGAGCCAGAGCATGCCGCGAGCTGATTCCGCGGCCCTCGAACGCGCGGTTCTCGACGCCCTGAACGGCGTCATCGATCCGGAGATCCGCAAGCCGATCACCGAGCTCGACATGGTGGATTCCGTCTCGGTGGCCGAGAACGGCCGCGTGCACGTCGGCATCCGCCTCACGATCGTCGGATGCCCCGCCAGCGACCGCATCGAACGCGACGTGCTCCAGGCGGCCGAGAGCATTGCCGGCCCAGGCAACGCCGACGTGACCCTCTCGGTGATGACCCCCGAGCAGCGCGCGGCGCTCACCGAGCGGCTGCGCGGGGGCCGGGCCGCCCGCGGCAACCCCTTCGGTCCGGGCAGTCTCACTCGCGTCATCGCGATCACCAGCGGCAAGGGCGGCGTCGGCAAGTCGACGATCACGGCGAACCTCGCCGTGGCGCTCGCGGCCCGGGGCCTCTCGGTGGGGCTGATCGACGCCGACGTGCACGGCTTCTCCATCCCTGGCCTGGTCGGTCTCGTCGACGCTGCGGGCGTCGCGGCGCGGCCGACGCGGGTCGACGACATGATCCTCCCGCCTGTCGCGCACGGCGTGAAGGTGATCTCGATCGGGATGTTCGTCGAGCCGTCCGAACCCGGCGGGCGGGCGTCATCCGTCGCCGTGGCCTGGCGCGGGCCGATGCTCCATCGCACCCTGAACCAGTTCCTCACCGATGTGTACTTCGGCGACCTCGACCTCCTGCTCGTCGACCTCCCGCCCGGCACGGGCGATGTCGCGATCTCGCTCGGCCAACTGCTGCCGAACGCCGAGGTGGTCGTGGTCACCACTCCCCAGCCGGCGGCGGCGGATGTCGCGGAGCGCTCGGGCCTCGTGGCCCGCCAGACGGGCCAGCAGATCGTCGGCGTCGTCGAGAACATGGCCGGCTTCGCCGCACCCGACGGCTCGACGGTGGAGTTGTTCGGATCAGGGGGCGGCGCCATCGTCGCCGAGCGCCTGTCCGAGGGGGAGCCCGGGCCGGTGCCCCTGCTCGCGAGCGTGCCGCTCAGCATCACCCTCCGCCAGGGCGGCGACGAGGGCCTTCCGGTGGTCGTGGCGGCGCCCGACGACCCGGCGGCTCGCGCGATCGAGGATGTCGCGGCCCGGCTCGCAGCGCTCCCCCGCTCGCTCGACGGCCGACGACTCGACTTCTCGGTGCGCTGAGGTGACGATGCGTCGCATGCCTGGTGCCCGCCTCGCCCGCACACTCGCGCTCGCCATCGGCCTCACGGTCGCCGGAGCGGTGCTCGCGGCGTGCTCGGCGTCGCCGGGCGACTCGGAGGCGTCGCCCGATAGGCTCACCGTCTCCATCAAGCAGGGCCGACTCGATGTCGTCAACCGGCGGCTGGTGGTGCGATTCGAGAACTCGGGCGACGGGCCCGTGACCGTCACCCGGTTCGACGTGCGGACGCCCACCTTCGCCGAACCGCTCGAGCGCACCAACCCGGTCGAGCTCGCTGCCCACGACGCCCTCGACGTGCGCCTCGACCTGCCGGCCAGCGACTGCGACGCCGAACCTGCTCCGGTGGTCGTCACGGTCGAGTACCCGACCGACGCGGGCTCCCGCACCGCCGAGCTCGTCGCCGACGATCCGTTCGAGGTGGTCGAGTATGTGAGCTCGGCCGACTGCCTCGCCGAATCGGTGGCGGATGTCGCGACGATCGTGATGCCCGAACACCTGCGCTCCACCGGGGCGGGCGTCGATCGGCGCGCCTTCATCGACGTCGCGATCGAGCCCGCGGCATCCGCTCGATCTCAGGACGATGACGACGACGGGAGCGCGTCGATGCACCTCGAGCGAGTCTGGGGTACGACGCTGCTGAACGCCGAGGACGGCACCGACTGGCCCCTCGGGCTCGACATCGTCGCGGGCGCCGACCCGTTCGTCGTCAGCCTCGCGGTTCGCCCGGCGCGATGCGACGCGCATGGCATCGCCGACGACAAGCGCGGCACGATCCTGCCGTTCGAGATCGAGACGGGCGATGGTCGCGCGGGCCGTCTCGACATGCCCGCCGGCGACACGCTGAAGAACGAGCTGTACGGCTACTACACGGAACGCTGCGGCCTCTAGGTGTTGCTGGCCATGAGGTTGTTGACGGTCGGGTCATTGATCGTCGGTTGATGCCTCCGACTTCTGGAGTGCCGCACGTTGCCCAGCGGAGAGACGGTCGGGTCGGGCTTGTAGGCAGTAGCCTGCGTTGTTCTCGTGGACTGTGAACGGATCGGCGAGCACTGGATGTTGCCGTAGCTGCTGTAGTGCGTCGTCGAGTCGGTGAAGATTCCATTCGAGTGCGATGGCCAGTTGTGCGCGGGTCATCCGGTGCCGCATGTGGCCGAGCGCGGCGACGATGGTCATGGCGTCGTCGACCGTCGGGTCCGCGAGGTCGCTGCCGCGGAGTTGCTCGGTCAGGGTCGCGAAGAATCGGCCCATGTGGGCGAGCCGGACACCGACCGGGCTGTCGTCGCCGAAGAGGGTGATGCCGCGATCGGCCACCTCGGCGACGCTCGCGTGGCCGCTGGAATCAGCGCGGACTGCTCGTGTCCACACGTCGTCGCCGACCCCGTACCGCTCTTTGCGACTCCCGGGCTCGACGTGGCGTTCGACGAGCTCCATGCCCTCGAGATACCCGATCGCTTTCGACACCGATGCAGGGCTCACGCCCAGGGCGCGCACAAGGTTGGCAGCCGTCATGGTGTCGGCTGTGGAGGTGGCCAGGCTGGCGAAGACGCGCGAGGCCATTCGGGGCATTCCCGTCGCGGCGAGTGTGGAGGCAAGTTCCGTGATGAATGCGTGCTGGACGTCCTCGGCGGTGTTCGCCGGTGTTTCGGAGACTCGTTTGCGGGGGCCGCGCCGTCGCGCCTGTTGCGCTGCGGCGGCGTCGTAGTCGCGATGCCCATTGCGGGCTACCTCGCGGCTGACAGTCGACGTGGGGCGTCCGATCTGTCGCGCGATCTGCGCGTAGGACCGTCCTTCGGCGAGCCCGGCCGCGATCGTCTGCCGGTCCTCGAGACTGAGCCGGCCCACCGCCATTCCGTCCTCCGATCACACTGCAACGCACCGATTGCGTTCACCAACATCATCTCGCAACGATTCCCTAATTTCTGGAACATTACGTTGACGCCTGAAGAAACGCAACGTAGCGTTTCGGAGATCCGAAACATGAAGGAGGGTGTCGTGTATGTCTTGGCAATCTCGACCGTGAACGATAGCGACCGGTTCTGGAGCGGCTTGAAGAAGGCGCATGCGCGCCTGCCCAAGGGCGCGGCGTGGGTGTTCGCCGTCGCGAGCACGGACGGGACGAAGGCGGTGAACGTGATCCGACACGACTCGATCGACGCGGTGCGCGATCTGCTCGATGGGTATGCCGGATCCGCGGCGGTGACCGAGTACGCCGAAGCCGACGCAGCGAACGCCATCGGACTCGGCAAGTAGGGCTCGCGCGTGAGCCCGCTGGCAGAGCTGGAATCTCGGATCGGACTGATTCTGGACAGGTACCAGACCCCCGGCGCCGTGATCGGCGTCCTGCACCGGGGCGAGGTGACCGAGCTCGCCTACGGCGTGAAAGACATCAGTACCGGGAAGCCGGTGAAATCCGACACGGTGTTCCAGTGCGGGTCGTTGACGAAGTCGTGGACGGCGCTGGCTTTCCTGCAACTCGTCGACGAAGGCAAAGCCGCCCTAGATGAACCGGTGCGGAGCTATCTGCCGCGCTTTCAGGTGGCGGACCCGGCCGTGAGCGCCCAGGTGACGCCACGGCAGTTGCTCGATCACACGAGCGGGATCGAGGAGTCCTACGGGGACCCCGGCGAGGACGACGACGTGTATGAGCGGATGGTCGCAGCGATCCTGGATGCGCCCCAGGTCAGCCCGCTCGGCTCCGTGCACGGATACAGTGCCGCGCTGGGCTACGCGATCCTCGCTCGGATCATGGAGGTCATCGACGGGAGGCCTTGGCATCTGATCATGACCGACCGGATCTTCACCCCGATGGGTGCCACCAGCACGCACGCGTGGCGCGAAGAGGTCGACCCGGCCCGTGCGGCCCGCGGTCATCTGATCCGGTCGCTCGAGGAGGGCCCGATCCCTACGCCGGTGGACGACCTGCCTCGTGCGTTCGGGGCCGGCGGCGGCATCACCTCCACCGCCAGCGACGTGCTCGCCCTCGCCCACGTCTACCTGCACGCTGGCCTCGCCCCGAACGGACACCGCCTCGTCTCGCCAGCCGCGATACGAGAGATGATGACCTCACGTGTGCCGATCCCCGATCCCTACACCCTCGGCACGGAGTGGGCGCTCGGCCTGGTCGTGGACAACTGGCACGGGCACACCGTCTACGGGCACGACGGGAGCACGATCGGGCAGAACGCGCGTGTGCGCATCCTGCCCGACGACGAACTCGCCCTCGTGCTGCTCAGCAACGGGGACCCACGTGAAGGCCGCCACAGCGAGATCTTCAATCTCATCCTCGCGCAGTTGGGTACCGTCACCATCCCACCCCTGCCGATCCCCGACCTTGCACTGACCCTGGACCCGGCACGCTACATCGGCGTCTACGAACGACCCGGTACCCGTTTCGAGGTCACCTGCGAACACGGCGGCCTCCAGGTTCACCTCGACGTCGACCCAATGCAGGCCGCGATCATGGGCACGTCCGACCGCATCACCCGCGACCTGCTACCCGTCGACGACACACACTTCCTCCTGCCGCCGAACACGCCGCTCGAGGACATGCAGACGGCCGCGATCTTCGGCTTCCGCGACGGGCGCGCCCGATACCTCCACACCAACGCGCGTCTCCATCCGCGCGAATCATGAGGAGCTGCACGGCGCACCGCAACGCACCGCTCACCCCCGAAGCACGCCGCCGGCTCATCGAACGCTGCCGCACCTGACCGATCGCGCATGTCGCTGCCGAGATGGGCATCTCCCGCGCAACCGCATCGATGTGGGTGGACCGGTATCGCCAGTACGGGGAGCTCGGTCTCCTCGAACGCCCGTCGACACCCCTACGGCAGCCGACTGCCACGCAAGGCCACATCGTCGCCAGGACCGAGTCGATGCGGCGTGACCGCAAATGGCCGGCATCCCGCATCGCCTTCGAACTCGAACAAGCGGGAACAACAGTCAGCCGTCGCACGATCACGAGGCTCCTCGCCGAGCTCGGCTTGAATCGGCGCAAGTTCATCGACCCGAACGGCGAGACAAATCGGCAGCCGCAGAAGATCGTCGCGGCACGGCCGGGGCACATGGTTCATCTCGACGTGAAGAAGGCGGGCCGCATCCCTGACGGCGGCGGCTGGCGCGCACGGAAGAGACAGCGCTCAGGCCAGAGCCGTCGCCCGAACGAAGGAGCGAGGTACGCGCACCGGATACGTCTATCTGCACCGCGATCGACGGCACACACGCCTGGCTCATACCGAGGCCCTCGAGAACGAGCAGGCAGCGACCGCGGTCGCTTTCCTCGACCGAGCGCGCGAGTGGTTCCCCCGGCACGGCATCACGAAGATCGAGCGAATCGTCACTGACAACGCCGCCTGCCACCGCGCCCAGGCATTCACGGATGCTCGACGGCGCAGAGCACCGCCTCACGAGGCCGTACACGCCCGAACACAACGGTGAAGTCGAGCGCTACAACCGCATCCTGGCCGACGAGTTCCTGTTCGCCGGGATGTGGAGCTCAGAGACCGAACGCTCCGGTGCGCTCACGACCTGGAACCGGCACTACAACTACCACCGGCCCTACGGCGCGCACGGCGGAGAGCCGCCGGCCTCGGCGACGCCGTTGCGCGTCGACAACGTCCTGGCCTCCTACATCTCGGCCTCTTCGCCGACGGGAGCGTCGCGCGGTTCGACCACCCGCGCCAACAGCTCGATGAGCAACCGCTCGGTCAGCGGACCGGGCAGCGCCTCGACGAGGGTGAGCACCGGCGCGAGCTGATCGGGCAGTGCTCCGCCATCGCCTCCACCGCCGAGCAGGCCGAACGCCCGGAGCAGCGCGGCGGCGCCATCGGAATCGAGACTCGAGGATGCCGCGGCCAGGCCCTCGGCGCCCGCAGGCAGGTGTGCGGCGAGGCCGTCGAGCAGCTCGTCTCCCCGGACACGCGGAATGCCTCGCACGGAATCCGCGGCGGCGACGAGCGCAGACGTGAGGTCGGGAAGCAGCGATTCCGTGACCGGCGTGACGGTGAGATGCGTGGTGTGCGGCAGCAGCGTCCCGTCGGGCTGGACCATCCCGGGCTGCAGCTGCAGCTGCCAGCCCGCTCGGCGTGCGGCATCCGCCCAGTGGTGGGGATCGACCCGGCGAGCTGCGTCGACCTCCTCGTCGGCGGCGACGGCCAGCAACGGACCGGTCGGCGCGCCCACCACGCGGAGGCCCTCGATGCCGTCGACCACGGTGCGCAGGGCGGCGGTGGCGCGCGCGGCTCGGGCCGTGAGCTCCGTGAACCCCTCCACGCCGATCGCCTCGATGATCGACCAGGCTGCGGCGAGCGGACCGGCCGGCTTCGAGCCGGCGAGGGTCGGATTGACGACCGGATACCCCGGCCACGCCGTCGTGGCGAAGTACTGATGCCGCTGGCGGTCGCGTCCGCGGGTGAGCAGGACCGATGTCCCCTTCGGCGCGTAGCCGTACTTGTGCAGGTCGGCCGAGAGGCTCGTGACGCCGGCGACCCGGAAGTCCCAGGCGGGCAGCTCGTCGGGCCAGAAGGCGAGCGCGAATCCTCCGATGCAGGCATCGACGTGCAGGGCGATGCCGCGAGGGGCGGTGATCGCCGCCACGTCACCGACGGGGTCGAGCGTCGCAAACGGATACGACGGTGCGCTCACGACCACGAGCGCGACATCATCGCCGAGTCGGGACTCGATGTCCCCGACATCCGGCGCACCGGTTGTCGGTTCGACCGGCACGAGATCGAGCACGACGCCGAGCAACTCGGCCGCCTTGTGGAACGCCGCGTGCACGGTCACGGGGGCGACGATCCGTGGGGTTCGAGGAGTGCCCGCGCGTGCGGAACGCCACGCGTCGCGCGCGGTCTTCACCGCGAGCAGGCAGCTCTCCGTGCCGCCCGAGGTCACGGATCCGACGACTGGTTCGGGCGCGGCATCCGCCCCATGGAAGATGCGCCGCGCGAACCCGACGACGCCCGCTTCCATCGCGGCGACCGACCCGAACGTGGTCGGGTCGAGTCCGTTCACCGGCTGCACGAGGCGAGCCGCATCGGCCGCCAGCTCGTCGAGCTCGGGGACGCCCGAGTCGTAGACGTACGAGAGCACCCGACCGCCATGGGTCGGCGCATCGCGCCGGCGCAGCTCGGCGAGTTCGTCGAGCACATCGGCCGGCTCCCGTCGGAACCGCATCATCGGAGGACCGCCTCGGCGCCGGCATCGGCCTCGATGTCGCCCTTGCGAAGCGGGTACCGACCGAGGGGCACGAGGCTCAGCAGCACGAGTGCCGCGGGGAGGAGGCTGAACGCGACGGTGATCGCGGCGATCGCGGCGTCGGGCTGCGCGACCTCGGTCGCGCCGCGCGACTCGACGTAGCCGGTGACCGCGAGCACGAGCGTGAGCAGGGTCGCACCAAGGGCCATGCCGGCCGTCTCGCCCGCCGTCCAGACTCCGCCGAAGCTCCCGGCGCGGCCGTCGCCGTGCTCCCGTGCGTCATGCGAGATGACGTCGGGCAGCATGGCCATCGGCAGCGACTGCATGCCGGCGTAGGCCGCACCCGCGAGCGCGACCGGGGCGTACACCCACGACCCGGGGGCCCACAGCATGCCCACGAGCGAGGCGGCCGCGACCGCGAAGAGCACGCTCGCCATGCGGAACCCACGTTCCTTGCCGACCCTGCCCGCGACGGCCTGCCAGATCGGGGCGCACAGTACGGCGGGCGCGATCAGCGCGACGAAGAGCACCGTGACGAGCCGCTGGTCGCCGAGCACCCAGGTGGCGACGAATTGCGCGCCGGCGAGCATCGCGCCGGTCGCGAGCCCCTGCAGCACGAACGCGGCCAGCAGAACCCGGAAGGCGGCGCTTCGGCGAAGCGCCGCGAGCCCCTCGGCGTAGCCGGCACGCAGGCTCCGCCCGGGCGCTGCCTTCGTCGCCGTGACCCCGCGCGCAGCGGTCGTCGACGCGATCAGCATGCCGACCCCGATCACGAGACCCGCGACGAGCGCCATCACGAGGTACCCCACGTGCTCATCGGCGAACGCGGAGCGGATCTCGGGGCCGCCCGCGCCGAAGAGCAGGATCGCGATCGTGAGCACCACGACCCGCCACGTGAGCAGCCGAGTCCTCGCGTCGTAGTCGGGTGTCAGCTCGGCGGGCAGCGCGATGTAGGGCACCTGGAAGAAGCTGAAGGCCGTGGCCGTCGCGAGGAACGCCAGGAAGACCCAGATCCCGGATGCCGCGGGGGCGAGCCCGGCCGGAACCGCGAACGTCAGCACGAATCCGACGGGCAGCGCTAGTGCACCGACCACCATCCACATGCGCCGCGTCCCGGTGCGGGCGAGGGCCCGGTCGCTGCGCTCGCCGATCCAGGGATCGACCACCACGTCCCACACCTTCGCAGCGGTGACGACGAGCCCCGCGATGAGTGCGGCGACGCCGAGCGTGTCGGTGAGGTAATAGACGAGGACGAGGCCCGGCAGCGTCGCGAACCCGCCCGTGCCGATCGAGCCGATCGCATACCGGGTGACGACGCCGCGGGAGAGGGATCGCTCCGGTGCGGTCATGGGGGCAGTGTAGCCGTGCGGAGGCGAAGTGGGACAACTGACCTAGACTGTGCCCATGCGTGCCCCCACGGCTCCCGATCGCTCGATGGCGACTCCCGAGCTCTTCGCAAGCCTCACCGACGATGTCGTCGCATCCGGGTCCGTGACCGTGACGGTGCCGACCCCCTCGACCGGCGAGCCGTTGCACGAGCTGCCGCACTCGAGCGCCGATGACGTCGGGGAGGCGGTTGCCCGTGCGCGCCTCGCCCAGCTCGCCTGGGCCCGAGCGGGATTCGCGGAGCGTCGCCGCATCCTGCTGCGCGCCCACGATCGCCTGCTCGACCGGAACGCCCTGCTCCTCGACCTCGTGCAGCTGGAGAGCGGCAAGACGCGCGGACAGGCGGTCGAGGAGGTGTTCGAAGCGGCATCCGTCACGAGGTACAACGCCCTCGCCGCCAGGCGAGTGCTGCGCGGCCGGTCGCGGCGGGCAGGGGTGCCGCTGGCCGTGACCACGCGAGTCCGGTACCGCGCGAAGGGCGTCGTCGGCGTCATCACGCCGTGGAACTACGCGTTGAGCCTCGCCGCCATGGACGTCGTGCCCGCCCTCGCCGCCGGCTGCGCCGTGGTGCAGAAGGCCGACGATCAGGGCGCCCTCTCGATCCTCGCGCTCCGCAGGGCCTTCATCGAGGCGGGCGTGCCCGAGGCGGCCTGGGCGGTGGTGACCGGTTCCGGCACCGTCGTCGGCGAGGCGCTCACCGACCGGGTCGACTACATCTGCTTCACGGGCTCGACCGCAACAGGGCGGGCCATCGCCGAGAAGGCCGGGCGCCGACTGGTCGGCGCATCGCTCGAGCTCGGCGGCAAGAACGCGATGATCGTGCTCGACGACGTCGATCCCGTCCAGGCGGCGGCGGATGCCGCGTATGGATGCTTCTCGGCGATGGGTCAGCTGTGCGTGTCGATGGAGCGCATCTACGTCCACCGCAGGATCGCGGCACCGTTCACCCGCGCGCTCGTCGAGCACCTCGGCGCGGCGCGGCTCGGCTCATCGCTGGAGTACACGAGCGACTTCGGATCGCTCGCGACCGCCGCACAGCTCGAGCGCGTCGAAGAGCACCTCGACGACGCGCTCGCAAACGGCGCCACGGTGCTCGTCGGCGGGCGCCCCCGTCCCGACGTCGGCCCGTGGTTCTTCGAGCCCACCGTGCTCACGGGCGTCACATCCGAGATGCGAGTGCACGCCGAGGAGACCTTCGGCGCCATCGCGTCGCTCTACCTGGTCGATTCCGACGAGGAGGCGATCCTGGCGGCGAACGCCAGCGAGTACGGGCTCAACGCCTCGGTGCTCACCCGATCGCCGCGACGCGCGCGCCGTGCCGCCGAAGCGCTCGAGGCCGGCAGCGTCAACATCAACGAGGGGTACCGCGGCAGCTTCAGCTCGGTCGATGCACCCATGGGGGGCGTGAAGGCGTCGGGGCTCGGTCGTCGGAACGGACCCGAAGGCCTCCTGCGGTTCGTCGACCCCGTCACCGTCTCGACGTCGACCGGACTGCTGCGGTTGCCTCGCACGGCACGCGAGTTCTCGGCGCTCGCGGGCCCGTTCGTGCTCCTGGCGCGCGTGCTCCGAGCCATCCGTCGACGCTGAACCGAGGTCGAGCGGACGGCGTGCAGCTCAGGTCGCCTCGGAGTCGAACGGCGCCGGCTCACCCGACCCGAGGGCCTCGCGCTTGCGCTTGCGCTGCAGGTAGGCCGAGTTCTCGTTCACGGCCGCCCGCGCCACGACGGGCTTCACGGGCTCGGCGAACGGGTCGACGTCGGAGAGGGCCTCGCGGATGATGCGACGGGGGTCGTACTGGCGAGGGTCGAGCTTGCGCCAGTCGACGTCGTCGAAATCGGGACCCATCTCCTCGCGCATCCTCGACTTCGCCCCGTTCGCCATGTCGCGCAGGGAGCGCACGAACCGCCCGAGCTGCGAGGCGTAGTACGGCAGTCGTTCCGGTCCGAGCAGGAAGACGGCGATCACCCCGATGATGAGGAGCTTCTCGAACGTCAGACCGAACACCACTACAGGATAGTCGGCGGCGAGGCGTGCGAACGCCGAGAGGCCGGGGCCTAGGCTTGGGGGTCGAGATGAATCCCTGGAGTCGCCACGTGTCCGATCGAGACCTGAACTGGAAGTACGTCGACGAGGCCGTCGTCGAGAGCGACGCCATCGCGAGAGCCCGTCAGCAATCGCTCGAGCTCGGCATCGACCCCGTGTCACCGGCCGTGGGCGCCCAGCTCGCGGTCATCGCGGCGGCGGCGCGCGCCGAGTCCATCATCGAAGTCGGCACCGGGGTGGGCGTGTCAGGGCTCTGGATGCTCCAGGCTGTGCGGGGCGCGATGTTGACGTCCATCGACACCGAGAACGAGTACCTGCAGCACGCCCGCGAGCACTTCGCCGACGCCGGAATCGCACCTGCCCGGGTGCGCCTCATCGCCGGCCGGGCGAGCGAGGTGCTCCCCCGCATGAACGAGATGTCGTACGACGTGGTCGTCATCGACGCCGACGCTGCGTCGGTGATCGAGTACGTCGAGCACGGCCTGCGCATGGCCAAGCCCGGCGGGTCGGTGCTGGTCGCCCGGTCGCTGTGGAAGGGCCGCGTCGCCGATCCCGCGCGCCGTGATGACACCGCGACCGCATTCCGGGAGCTCATCGCCGAACTCGCGGCGTCATCGGCCGTGGCGACGGCCGTCTCGCCTGCCGGAGACGGCCTGCTCCAGATCGTGAAGCTCGACGCCTGAGCGTCGATCAGGCGGCGTTCACGACGCCGCCGAGGACGTCGTACAGCTCCTTGGCCTCGGCGTCGTTCACCGACACGACCAGACGACCACCGCCTTCGAGCGGCACCCGCACGATGATGAGGCGACCCTCCTTCACAGCCTCCATAGGTCCGTCTCCGGTGCGTGGCTTCATGGCCGCCATTGAGCTACCCCTTTCGTGGCTTCCCTTCCATTATCGGGCATCCCGAGCGGTGCTGGGAAATCGCGGTGAGCCTTGTGCACGACTCGCCCCGAATCGCGGGCGTCGCCGGCACGGATCAGGGCGGAGTCCAGTCCCGCCCGTCGATGCCCCAGCAGATGAGCAGCCAGCCCACCTGCAGCGCGAGGAACGCGACCACGACCGCCCAGCGATACCACCTGCGCCGAGGCAGTGCCAGGGCACCGAGGAGCGGGAACAGCGGAGCGACGATGCGGAACGTGCTCGACTGCGGGAAGAACACCGCGAGCAGGTAGAGCGCGTAGCTCGCCGACCACAGGCGGATGTCGACGCCGAGGCGGCGCACCGCCGGCGACAGGAGCGCAAGCGCGAACCCGATCACGAGCGCGACGACGACGATGGTGCCGAGCGGTTGTCCGAGCCACCAGTCGCCCGACTGGAACCACGGGGTGAACGGCACGAGCTCCCGGTAGCCGATGTAGGCCGACCGCCACGCGAGCTCGGTCTCGGTGTAGGCCTGCAGGTCGCCCGTGGCCGCCCACGCGACGCCGGGCCACGCCAGCCCCGCGAGCCCGGAGAAGACGGCGGCGGATGCCGCGAGCACGCGCTCTCGCATCGGGAACGCCTCCCGGTGCCGCCGGAACCAGCGCCACGCCCAGTGCAACGCGAGCGTCAACGCGAACGCCAGCGCCCCGGGCCGCGTGAACGACCACACCGCGATCACCGGGAAGAGCCACTCGTACCGCCGATCGACGAGCAGGAGCAGCGCGAGCGCGAGCCAGAGGAAGCCGAGCGACTCCGCGTAGCCGAACTGCATGATCGGAGCGACCGGCGCGACGCAGAACAGCACCACGGCGAAGAGCGCCCGGTCGGACTCCAGGAAGCGGGACATGAGACGGTGGAAGACCAGTGCGGCGCCGAGTCCGGCGGCGAACGCGATGACGACGGACGCGACGTTCCACGGCACGCCGAGCCAGGTGAGTCCCCCGACGATCGCCGGATACACCGGCAGGAACGCCCAGGCGTTCTCGGCGACATGCCCCGAGTCCGTGAGCGGCAGCTCGGTCGGGTATCCGTTGGCGAGGATGATCTGGTACCAGCGGGCATCCCACAGGTTCGCGTACTCGAAGTAGCCCGGCCGGGCACCGGTCCACGCGTTGGGACCCTGCACGCTCGCGAGCACGAGCACGATCATCGTCGTCACGGCGCGCGCCCCCACGTAGACGAGTGCGACCTTCGCCCACCACGGCAGCAGGCGCCACCGTACCCTCGGCGACCGCCTCGTCGCTCGGAACGGATCGCGCTCGCGTTCGAGCGGGGTGCTCGTCATCGCCGCCTCAGGCCGCTCCGGTGAGCCACGCGCGCAGGGCGCGCTCGCACGAGAGGATCTGGTCGCAGGCGACGCGTTCGTCGTCGGCGTGCGCCTTCAGCGGGTCGCCCGGCCCGAAGTTCACCGCGGGGATGCCCAGGGCACTGAACCGCGCGACATCCGTCCAGCCGTACTTCGGGCGCGCCTCGGCCCCCACTGCGCGCACGAAGTGCTGCGCGAGCGGGTCATCGAGTCCGGGCCGGGCGCCTTCGGCCTCGTCGACGACGGTGAGCTCGTACTCGGGGAAGATGCCCCGGACGTGCTCGATGGCCTGCGCGACCGTGCGATTCGGTGCGAACCGGTAGTTGACGTGGAGCATCGCCTCGTCGGGGATCACGTTGCCGGCGATGCCGCCGGAGATGCCCACGGCATTCAGGCCCTCGCGATAGGCTAGGCCCTCGACCTCGACGGTGGGCGCCTCGTATGCCGCGAGTCGCTCGAGCGCCGGCGCCAGCTTGTGCACCGCATTCTCGCCGACCCAGCTCCGCGCCGAGTGTGCCCGGAGGCCGTACGCTCGGAGCTCGACGCGCAGGTTGCCGTTGCATCCACCCTCGACGTGGCCGTTCGACGGCTCGCCCAGGATCGCGAAGTCGCCTGTGAAGAGGTCGGGGCGGCGGCGGGCGAGGCGGCCCAGCCCGTTCAGCTCCGCCGAGACCTCCTCGTGGTCGTACCACATCCAGGTGATGTCGACGATGGGTTCGGTGAGCTCGACCGCGAGTTTCAGCTGCACGGCGACGCCCGACTTCATGTCGACGGTGCCGCGACCCCAGAGGTATGGCTGACCGTCGAGCGTCTCGATGCGGGTGGGAAGGTTGCCGTTGATCGGCACGGTGTCGAGGTGCCCCGCGATCACGACCCGGCGATCCCGGCCGAGGTTCGTGCGCGCCACCACGGTGTCGCCGTCGCGGATCACGTCGAGGTGCGTCGCCCCGGCGAGCGCTTCGACGATGAGGTCGGCGAGCCGGGTCTCGTCGCCCGAGACGCTCGGCACATCGCAGATCGCCTGCGCGATCGAGACCGAGTCGGCGGTGAGGTCGAGTGCGGGCATGGACCGAGTCTAGGCCGGTGGATCGGCGCACCCCTCGACGCGCTCGCGCGCCGAGCGCGTCGCCGCCGACGGGCTCGGGGAACGTACGCTGGATCCATGCCTGCTGACGACACCGCTTCCGACCGTGCCGACCGCGTCGCGTGGGGTCACGGGCTCGCGACCGTCTCCGCCGACGGCACGGTGCTCGACGCGTGGTATCCCGCACCCGCACTCGGCCGGCCCGACGCCTCCGCCGTGCCGGTCGAGCTCGAAACGCTCGCGGGCGGCGACGAACGCCGGGCCGTCACCGTCGAAGCCGTCACCGTCACGGTCGACCTCGACGCGGCGCCATCGGGCACGGCCGACGCGTACCTCCGGCTGCACCTGCTGTCGCATCTGCTCGTGCGACCCAACGAGCTGAACCTCGATGGGATCTTCGGTCATCTCCCCGCGGTCGTGTGGACCAACGCGGGGCCGGTGCATCCGGCGGACTTCGCCCGGCTGCGACCCGCGCTGCAGCGGGCGGGCATCCATGCGATCGGGCTCGACAAGTTCCCGAGGCTCCTCGACTACGTGACACCCGACCGGGTGCGCATCGCGGATGCCGCGCGAGTCCGCTTGGGCGCCCACCTCGCGCCCGGCACCACCGTGATGCACGAGGGGTTCGTGAACTTCAACGCCGGCACGCTCGGCGCATCGATGGTCGAGGGCCGCATCTCGCAGGGCGTCGTCGTCGGCGACGGATCCGACATCGGCGGCGGCGCCTCGATCATGGGCACGCTGTCCGGAGGCGGCACCGAGCGGGTCTCGATCGGCGCACGATCGCTGCTCGGCGCGAACTCCGGCATCGGCATCTCGATCGGCGACGACTCCGTCGTCGAGGCCGGACTCTACGTCACCGCGGGCACGAAGGTCGTCGTACTGGGCGCCGGCGACGACGAGCCCCGCACCGTGAAGGCGCTCGAGCTGTCGGGCGTTCCGAACCTGCTGTTCCGACGCAACTCGCTGAACGGTCAGGTCGAGGCGCTCTCACGCAGGGGCGAGGGCGTCGCCCTGAACGCCGCCCTGCACGGCTGAGGGTGACGCCCGCACCGTCGACTACAGTGGATCCAGGCCGCCTCGTGGCGGCCGTCGTCATGCGCATCACGAAGGAGTGACGTGGGTACTGACGCACCACGAACCCGAAGGCACCGCGGCCTCGCGTTCCTCACGGGCATGCTCGTGACGGTGCTCGTACTCGGCCTCGCCGCGGCGGGGTTCGGCTGGTGGACGGTGCAACGGTCGTTCCCGACGACGAGCGGTCGGATCGAGGTGCCGGGGCTCGCCGCCGCCGTCACCGTCTACCGGGACGACCTCGGCATCCCCCAGCTCGTCGCCGAGACCGATCATGACCTGTTCTTGGCACAGGGTTACGTGCACGCCCAGGATCGCTTCTGGGAGATGGACTTCCGCCGGCACGTCACCGCCGGACGGGTGGCGGAGCTCTTCGGCGAAGCGCAGGTCGCCACCGACGCGTTCATCCGAACCCTCGATTGGCGTGGCGTGGCCGAAGCGGAGTACGACATGCTCGACGACGCGTCGCGCGCCCGCTACGACGCCTACGCCGAGGGTGTCAACGCGTACCTCGACGAACGCAGTGGCGCCGACCTGTCGCTCGAATACGCGGTGCTCGGGCTGCAGAACCCCGACTACTCCCCCGAGCCATGGTCTCCGGTCGACTCGATCGCCTGGCTGAAGGCCATGGCCTGGGACCTCCGGTCGAACCTCGGCGACGAGATCGACCGGGCTCTGCTCGCGACTGCCCTGCCGCCCGAAGAGGTCGAGCGCCTCCATCCCGACTTCCCGTGGGGCTCGATGCCCACGATCATGGAGGGCGCGGTCGGCGCAGCGCCGGCATCGACCACCGTCGAACCCGCCGCCCCTGCTGCGGGTCGAGGAGCCGACGCCGTCGGCGTCTCGAGACCCCCCGACGCGGCGGCCGCAGCGCCCTTGGACCTGCGGGCGCTGCTCGACGAGGTGCCGGCGCTCCTCGGACCCGAGGGCGGCGACCTGGGTTCGAACTCGTGGGTCGTCTCGGGTGCCCACACCGAATCCGGGATGCCGCTGCTCGCCAACGATCCGCACCTGGGGCCGGCGATGCCGTCGATCTGGGCCCAGATGGGGCTGCATTGCGCGCAGCTCTCGGAGGCATGCGGGTTCGACGTGAGCGGCTACACCTTCTCGGGCCTGCCGGGCGTCATCATCGGGCACAACGAACGCATCGCGTGGGGCTTCACGAATCTCGGGCCCGACGTCGCCGACCTCTACCTCGAGCGCGTCGTCGGAGACACCTACGAGTACGACGGCGTGATGCTGCCGCTCACCCTCCGCGAGGAGACGATCGAGGTGGCGGGTGGCGACCCCGTCACGATCACGGTGCGCTCGACGGCGCGCGGTCCGATCGTCACCGACATCCGCAACGACTTCGCCACAGTCGCCGGCGAGTATACGGCGACCTCCGACCAGCCCGACGACGTCGAAGACGTCTCGCTGCAATGGACGGCACTCACGCCGGGAACGACCGCGCAGGCCGTCTTCGCGCTCAATCGCGCGCAGGACTGGGACGAGTTCCGTGCGGCGGCGGCGATGTTCGCCGTGCCGGCACAGAACCTCCTCTACGCGGACGTCGACGGCAACATCGGCTATCAGGCTCCCGGTTCGATCCCCATCCGCAAGTCGGGCGACGGCACCGTTCCACTCCCCGGCTGGACGAGCGAGACCGGCTGGGCGGGCACCATGCCGTTCGACCAACTCCCGTCGATGCTGAATCCGGCGCGGGGCTACATCGTGACCGCGAACAACCCGGTGAGTACCGACGGCCCCATGCTGACCCAGGACTGGGACCTCGGGTATCGAGCGGCTGAGATCGAGCGGATGCTGCAGCAGCACATCACCGAGGGCGATCTTCTCACCGCCGATGAGCTCGCCGAGATGCAGCTCGACACCGCCGACCCCAATGCCGAGGCCTTCCTTCCCGTCATCGGCCAGCTCGACTTCGAGGGCGACGCGGCCCGTGGCGCCGACCTCCTGCAGGGATGGGACGCACGGGCCGACGTCGACAGCGCCGAGGCGGCGTACTTCGCGGTGTTCTGGCGCAACCTGCTCGAACTCATGTTCGCGACCCTGCCGACGGAGACGCGGCCCGAGGGCGGCGACCGGTGGTTCCGGGTCGTCGGCTCCCTGCTCGACGATCCCGACGCGTCCTGGTGGTCGAACGAGCAACACGGCCTCGCCGGGCGCGACGAGATGATCGAGTATGCGCTCGACGCGGCCTGGCGCGAATCGTCCCGGCGCATGGGCAGCGACCCCGATTCGTGGCGATGGGGTCGACTGCACACCCTCACGCTCAGGAATGCGAGCTTCGGCGAATCCGGCATCGGACCGATCGAGTGGCTCTTCAACCGTGGCCCGTACGAGGTCGGCGGCGGATCGAGCATCGTGAATGCGATCGGCTGGGACGCGAGCCTCGGCTACGAGGCCGACTGGGTCCCGTCCATGCGCATGATCGTCGATCTCGACGACCTCGACTCCTCGCGATGGGTGAACCTCACGGGCGCGTCGGGTCACGCGTTCCACCGACACTACGCCGACCAGACGCCGATCTGGCAGCGCGGCGAGCTCCGCTCATGGCCGCACACGATCGACGCGGTTCAGGATGCCGCGAGCGAGACGTTGCACCTCCGCCCTGCGGGCGGCTGACGACCGGTGCTCCGCTGATCGAGGAGCGCTCGGCGCAGCCGAACGCGTCTCGAGATCAGGCGGTCGGGTACGAGCGCTCCGACTCTCCGACGTACAGCTGCTGGGGACGCCCGATCTTGGTCTGCGGGTCGAGGTTCATCTCGCGCCAGTGCGCCATCCACCCGGGCAGTCGCCCGATCGCGAAGAGCACCGTGAACATGCGGGTCGGGAATCCCATCGCCTTGTAGATGACCCCCGTGTAGAAGTCGACGTTCGGGTAGAGGCGCCGCTCCTTGAAGTAGTCGTCCTCGAGGGCGATCTGCTCGAGTTCCTTGGCGAGATCGAGCAGCGGATCGTTCACGCCGAGCCCGGCCAGCACGGCATCGGCCGACTCCTTCACGAGCCTGGCGCGCGGGTCGTAGTTCTTGTACACGCGGTGGCCGAAGCCCATGAGCTTCACGCCGTCCTCCTTGCGCTTCACGCGCTCGACGAACCTCGCCACGCCCTCGCCGGAGTCGCGGATGCGGGCGAGCATCTGCAGGACCGCCTCGTTGGCGCCGCCGTGCAGGGGACCCGAAAGTGCCTGGATGCCGGCCGAGATCGATGCGTACAGGTTGGCCCCGGTCGAGCCGACGAGGCGCACCGTCGAGGTCGACGCATTCTGCTCGTGGTCCTCGTGGAGGATGAGCAGCCGGTCGAGCGCCTTCGAGAGCGTCGGATCGATGACGTACGGCTCGGCCATGTTGCCGAAGTTCAGGCGGAGGAAGTTGTCGACGAAGTTCAGCGAGTTGTCGGGGTAGAGGAACGCCTGCCCGAGGCTCTTCTTGTGCGCGTACGCGGCGATCACGGGGAGCTTCGCGAGCAGCCGGATCATGGTGAGTTCGACGTGGTGCAGGTCGTGCGGGTCGGATGAGTCCTCGTAGTAGGTCGAGAGCGCCGAGACCGCGCTCGACAGCACCGCCATCGGGTGCGCCGTGTGCGGCAGCGCCGAGAAGAACCGCTTGAGGTCCTCGTGGAGGAGCGTGTGGTGCCGGATGCGCTCGTCGAAGTCCGAGAGCTGGTCGGCCGTCGGGAGGTCGCCGTAGATGAGCAGCCAGGCAACCTCGAGGAAGGTGGAGTTCTCGGCGAGCGCCTCGATGGGGTACCCGCGGTAGCGCAGGATCCCCTGCGCACCGTCGATGTAGGTGATCTCGGAGCGTGTCGACGCCGTGTTGACGAAGCCGTAGTCGAGTGCGGTCAGGCCGGTCTGGCGGGTGAGCGTCGAGATGTCGATGCTCGAGGAGCCGTCGACCGCTGGACGGATGGGGAATTCGGCGCTGCCGCCGGGAAAGCTCAGGGTCGCGACCGCGGGTCGATGCCCGTCCGCCTCGTTCACGACGTCGCTCACGGCGCCTCCTGTGATGGTCACTTGTGCGGTCACCTGCTCTCCAGTCAGGGGCCTGTCGTGGCCGCGGCCCGAATACAGCCTAGACGTGGAGTCGGCACACTGTTGCATCCGCCAAGACATCCGGACGTCCGTTGTCGGCGGTCACAATCTTGGCGAACTCAGGAGCCAGCGCCCGACAGCCGCGATGCGGCCGCCTGTATCCGCTCGTCGGTGGCGGTGAGCGAGAGCCGGACGTGATGGGGGTGGTACTCGCCGTAGAAGTGGCCGGGACCGGCGAGGATCCCGAGCTCGGCGAGGCGACCGATCGACTCCCATGCGTCGCGCCCCTCGGTGGCCCAGAGGTACAGGCCGCCTTCGCTGCGGTCGATGCGGAAACCGGCCGCCTCGACGGCTGGACGCAGCACGTCGCGACGAGCGCGGTACCGCCCGCGCTGCTCCTCCACATGGTCGTCGTCGCGCAGGGCCGCGACCATGGCCGCCTGCAGCGGTGCCGGGAGCATGAGGCCGGCGTGCTTGCGCACGTTCGTCAGCCGCGCGATCGAGGTGCGGCATCCGGCGATGAATGCCGTGCGATAGCCCGCCATGTTCGACTGCTTCGACAGCGAGGAGATGACGAGCGTGTCATCGAAATCGCCGTCGGTGACCCTCGGGTCGAGCAGGCTCGGCACCCGCTCGGTGTCCCACGGAGCATCCCAGCCGAGTTCGGCGTAGCACTCGTCGCTCACGATGACCGCACCGATCGCGCGGGCCTGCTCGCGGGCCGCCCGGAGCTCGTCGAGGTCGAGCACGCGTCCATCGGGGTTTCCAGGGGTGTTGAGCCAGATCAGGCGCGTCTCGCCGGGCCACTCGCTCGGGTCGTCGGACGGGAAGGCTCTGGCTCCGGCGAACAGCGCCCCCATCTCGTAGGTCGGGTAGGCCGCACGAGGATGGACGACGACATCGCCGGCGCCGAGCCCCAGCATGAACGGCAGCATGGCGACGAGTTCCTTCGAGCCGATGGTCGGCAGCACGGATGCCTCGTCGAGCCCCGTGACCCCTCGACGGCGCGCGAACCACTCGACGATCGCATCACGCAGCGCGGGCGTGCCGATCGTCTGCGGATACGCATGGGCGTCGCTCGCCGCGGCGAGGGCGGCCCGCACGATCTCGGGCGTGGCGTCGACCGGGGAACCCACCGACAGGTCGACGAGGCCGCCGGGGTGCGCCGCGGCCTGCTGGCGGTACGGCGCCATGAGGTCCCACGGGTAGTCGGGCAGCGCGCCGAGCGCCATGCTCAGTGCACCTGGGGCGGCAGGTCGGCGACGATCGGGTGGTCCTTCGGGATCACGCCGACTTTCGCCGCACCGCCCGGGGAGCCGATGTCGTCGAAGAACTCGACATTCGCCTTGTAGTAGTCGGCCCAGACCTCGGGCAGGTCGTCTTCGTAGTAGATGGCTTCGACGGGGCAGACGGGTTCGCACGCGCCGCAGTCGACGCACTCGTCGGGGTGGATGTACAGCATGCGTTCACCCTCGTAGATGCAGTCGACCGGGCATTCGTCGATGCAGGCCCGATCTTTGACGTCGACACACGGCAGGGCGATGACATAGGTCACGGTGACTCGCTGTCCCTTCGGAGGCTGAGCCTCCAGTCTATGCTTCGTCGCGGGAGGAGACCGGAAGGTTGGGCCAGGCGACGACGAGCACGGCGATGAGGGCCGGTCCGATCGACCAGATCGTTCCGATGGTGTCGCCGGCGATGAGCACCGATGCGCCGAAGCCGGGAAGGGTGAGGAGGGCGACCGCGCCGACGACTCCGACGGCCGCCGCGGCCGCGACCGCCCGTCCTCCTGCGACGAGGCGGATGCCCAGCAGGAGGGCGAGCACGCCCCCGAGCGCCGCGACGAGTCCCCACGGGATGACCACGTCGCCGATGCGGATGACGTGACGGTGACCGACCGTGGCGACCACGCCGTAGAGCACGCCGATGACGAGGGCGACCGCGTAGGTGCCGAGACGGCCGGGCGAGAACGCGGCGGTCGGACTGCTCACGACTTCGGGGCCACGGTGTAGGTGACCGCGTTGCCGTCGCCCGCGAGGAAGACGACGTATTCGCTGTCGGAGTAGGCGGCGACCGTCCCGACCGGGCCGGTCGCGCTCCGATCCTCCGAGAAGCCGGCGCCCTCGAGGGCGGTCACGGCGTCGGCCACGCCGTCGGCGGCGGACGAGGAGATGATGACCACCCACCCCTCTTCGCCACCCGCTCCGGCCGCGAAGGTGACGTCGCCGTCGATGAGCGGCACCGACTCGGGGAAGTTGCTCGGCAGCTCGCCGTCGAGGTTCACCTCGCCACCCGTCTGGCTCTCGATGGCCTCCTCCACCTCTCGGTTCACGGCGTCGAAGGGATTGCAGCCCGAGAGCAGCAGGGTCGCGAGCCCGGCGATGGCAGCGGCAGCGGCGGCGCGACCGGTGATGGTGGGCATGGGAAGGCTCCTCGGTGGATCGGCAGGAGGCGGGGCGACACGAGCGTCTGCGGCATCCGCCCGCTCGGAGTCTACTCGGCGGTGCCGGCGACGGACATGCCGTAGCGTGGAGCCGACCGCGAGGGCCGAACGGAAGGGATCGATGAGGATGTCGGATGCCGAGACCGCTGACCAGCACGAGGACGCCGCCGTTCGCGTGGAGCGCGACGGCCGGGTCGCGATCGTCACCATCGATCGCCCGGCATCGCTGAACGCCCTCTCGGTGGGGGTGCTCACCGAGCTCGAGCGTTCGTTCGCGCGGTTGGCCGACGACCTGCAGGGCGCGCGCGGCGTCCTGCTCGTGGGCGCGGGCGGCAGGGCGTTCATCGCCGGGGCCGACATCCGGGGCCTGGCCTCGCGCACCTCCGACGAGGCGACCGAGGTGGCCGAGCTCGGGCATCGGGTGGCTGCGGCGATCGAGGCGCTGCCGGCGCCGGTGATCGCATGCGTCGACGGCTTCGCACTCGGGGGCGGGCTCGAGATGGCGCTGGCGTGCGACCTCATCTACGCGACGGATGCCTCGAGCTTCGGCCAGCCCGAGGTGAAGCTGGGTCTGATCCCCGGGTTCGGGGGTACCGTGAGGCTCCCCCGCGCCATCGGCGCAGCCCGGGCGAAGGAGCTGATCTACTCCGGCCGGCGCATCGAAATCGACGAGGCCGTCGCGTGGGGGCTGGTCGCGCGGCGATTCGATGACCGCGATGCGCTGCTCGCGGGTGCCCGAGAGACGATCGAGGCGATCGCCATGAACTCCCCGTCGGCGGTGGGCCTCGCCAAGCGGGTGCTCGTTTCGGCGGCAGGGCAGCCGACTGAGGTCGCGTCGCGCCTCGAGATCGAGGGGTTCGAAGACGCGTTCAGCACCGACGACAAGCACGAGGGCGTGACGGCGTTCCTCGAGAAGCGGGAGCCCAGGTTCAGCAGAAGCTGAGCCCGCGCCGAATCACTCGGCGCCGAGCGGCGCCCGTACGTGTCGAGCGTTCGCGTCAGCCGACGCGCGCCGACAGCCAGGCGAAGCCGTCGAACCGCACACCGTCGGCGCCGAACATCTCGAGGTGGAGGTGCGGGCCGGTCGACTGGCCGGTCGAGCCGACGAGGCCGAGCTGCTGACCGGCGGTCACCTGGTCGCCGACCGAGACCGCCAGCGAACCGTACTGCATGTGGGCGTAGGAGCTCGTGATGAGCTCGCCGTCGATGTTGTGCTGCACCTCGACGTTGACCCCGAGGCCGCCGCCGTTCTCGGTGGCGAGCACGACGACGCCGTCGGCGATCGACATGACCGGCGTGCCGTTGCCCGGGTTGAAGTCGATGCCGTCGTGGAACGTCGAGCAACCGCCACAGGGCGCCTCCCTGGGGCCGAAGCCCGATGCCCGCTTCTCCCACGAGACGACGGGCCAGACGACGAGGCCCGACTTGACGACCGAGACGCTGCCGACGCCGGCAACCTCCGAGACGATCGGCGGCGGCGCCGCCTCGACCGAGTAACCCCCGGCCGAGAGCGTCTTCACCTCCGCCTCACCCGAGACGGCGAGGTGCTGCGGCTCGTACGAGATCGAGTCCTCGACCGGCGCGTACACGGAGGCTCGGGGCTCGGCCTCGTTCGCGGTGACCGCGAGGGCCGGCAGGCCGGTCGAGATCATCATCCCGCCGACGAAGGTCATCGCGAGCACCGAGAAGGCGGGGCGCGCCGAACCCGATCGACGGCGGGGATCCGCGGGCCGGGCCGACGCAGCGGTGGTCGACGGGGTCGCCGACGTCGATCCGAAGGTGCGAGGAGCTTTCCGGGTGCCGGAGGACTTGCGGGTCCGGCGGAGGCTGAAGCGGACAGGTGCTGGTGCGGCCGCACGGCGGCCATGCTGAGGGGAGGTCATCGAGTGCGTTACGTGTCTGATTCGGGGGCGTGAAAAAATCCCGACCTACGTCCGGGATTCGGGCAATTCCGACAAACTACGCACCGAATCTGGGAGGAACCTCCGTTATCGAACCGTAATCTGGGAAACCCCCGAGAACGATGCGTTCGAATCGATATCCGCCCGGCTGCCCGAGCACCCGTCGCGCTGTCGCAGGGGCACGATCACGAGCAGCGCCGGAACGGCCTGGTCAGGCCTGTTTCTTGAGCCGGGAGGCGAGGCGCGCACGGGCCGTCTGGTCGAGCTCGACCTTGCGGATTCGCACCTTCTCGGGCGTCACTTCGACGCACTCGTCTTCACGCGCGAATTCCAGGCATTCCTCCAGGGTGAGCTGCCGTGAGGGCGTCATCGACTCGAAGGTGTCCGCCGTGGAGGAGCGCATGTTCGTGAGCTTCTTCTCCTTGGTGATGTTCACGTCCATGTCGTCGCTGCGCGAGTTCTCGCCGATGACCATGCCCTCGTACACCTCCTCGGTGGGGTTCACGAAGAAGGTCATCCGCTCCTGCAGGGCGATGATCGCGAACGGGGTCACGACGCCTGCCCGGTCGGCGACGATCGAACCGTTGCTTCTCGTCGTGATCGCGCCTGCCCACTCGCCGTAGCCGTGCGAGATCGCGTTCGCGATGCCGGTGCCACGCGTGATGGTGAGGAACTCGGTGCGGAACCCGATGAGGCCGCGGCTCGGCACGATGAACTCCATGCGCACCCACCCTGTGCCGTGGTTCGCCATGTTCTCCATGCGACCCTTACGGGCGGCGAGCAGCTGCGTGATCGCGCCGAGGTACTCCTCGGGAGCGTCGATCGTCAGGTGCTCGTACGGTTCGTGCACCTTGCCGTCGACCGTCTTCGTGACCACCTGCGGCTTGCCGACGGTGAGCTCGAATCCCTCTCGTCGCATCTGCTCGACGAGGATCGCGAGTGCCAGCTCACCGCGGCCCTGCACCTCCCAGGCGTCGGGGCGGCCGATGTCGACGACCTTCAGCGATACGTTGCCGACGAGCTCACGGTCGAGGCGGTCCTTCACCATGCGCGCGGTGAGCTTGTGCCCCTTGACCTTGCCGACGATGGGCGAGGTGTTGGTGCCGATCGTCATCGAGATCGCGGGATCGTCGACGTGGATCGCCGGCAGCGGACGCACATCCTCGGGATCGGCGAGCGTCTCGCCGATCGTGATGTCCTCGATGCCCGCGACGGCGATGATGTCACCGGGACCGGCCTCCTCGGCGGGGAATCGGTCGAGCGCCTTCGTCTTCAGCAGCTCAGTGACGCGCACGTTCGAGTGCGACCCGTCGTGACGTACCCACGCCACGGTCTGGCCCTTCCGGATCCGGCCGTTGAAGACGCGGAGCAGCGCGAGGCGACCGAGGAATGGCGACGCGTCGAGGTTGGTGACCCACGCCTGCAGCGGCGCCTCGTCGTCATAGGTTGGCGCCGGCACGTGCTGCAGGATCGCCTCGAAGAGCGGCTCGAGGTCTTCGCTGTCGGGAAGGCTGCCGTTCGCGGGCTTCGTGGTGGACGCGCGACCCGCCTTGCCCGAGGCGTACACGACGGGCACGTCGAGGATGGCATCGAGGTCGAGCTCGCCGTCGGTGCCGCCGGATGCGGCATCGTCGGCGAGGTCGGACGCGAGGCCGAGGAGCAGGTCCTGGCTCTCGGCCACCACCTCGTCGATGCGAGCATCGGGTCGGTCGGTCTTGTTGACGAGCAGGATCACCGGGAGGCGCGCCTCGAGCGCCTTGCGCAGCACGAACCGGGTCTGCGGCAGCGGGCCTTCGCTCGCATCCACGAGCAGCACGACGCCGTCGACCATCGACAGGCCTCGCTCGACCTCACCGCCGAAGTCGGCGTGGCCCGGCGTGTCGATGACATTGATGGTGACAGGGCCGGATGTCGCGTGCACACCGTCGTACTCGATGGCCGTGTTCTTCGCGAGGATCGTGATGCCCTTCTCGCGCTCGAGCTCGTTCGAGTCCATGGCGCGCTCGTCGACGTGCGCGTGCTCGGCGAAGGAGTGGGTCTGCTTCAGCATGGCGTCGACGAGCGTCGTCTTGCCGTGGTCGACGTGGGCGACGATCGCGACGTTGCGCAGGTCGTTGCGGGTGGCGTTGGCCATTGGTGGGTCCTCGCGATGTGGCATCCGTCATCTGCCGATTTCGGGCTCGGCGGGGCCGCGCGGATGCGCTGGATGGGAGTCTGTGGGAGCGCGGACGACCGTGAACCACGGTACGCGCTTTGTTCAGCCTAGCGTGCCTTGCCGAACGAACGCCGAACGCCCGGCATCCGAATGGACGGAACCGGGCGTTCGGAGTGGATGACGCTACGCGCCGAGCTCGATGTTCGCCCCGGGGATCGCCGCGAGCAGGTCGCGGGTGTACTGCTCCTTGGGGTTGTCGAACACCTCGTCGGTGGTCGCGGCCTCGACGATCCGTCCGCGCTGCATCACGCATACGTTGTCGGCGATGACCCGCACGACGGCCAGGTCGTGCGTGATGAACAGGTAGGTCAGGCCGAGTTCCGCCTGGAGGTCGGCGAGCAGTCGCAGGATCTGCGCCTGCACCAGCACGTCGAGAGCCGAGACGGCCTCGTCGAGCACGACGATCTCGGGCTTCAGTGCCAGCGCACGGGCGATGGCGATGCGCTGTCGCTGACCGCCCGACAACTCGTTCGGGTACCGGCCCGCCAGGGAGCGGGGCAGCGAGACCTGGTCGAGCAGCTCGAACACCCGCTCACGTCGCGACGCCTTGGTGCCGTACTTGTGGGTGAACAGCGGCTCGGCGATGGTGTTGCCGATGTTGCGCAGGGGGTTCAACGACCCGTACGGGTCCTGGAAGACGGGCTGCATCCGGCTGCGGAGGCGGAACAGCTCCTTGCCGCTCGTGGACGCGAGATCCTGGCCGCCCACGACGATCCGGCCGCTGGTCGCGTCCTCCAGCTTGAGCAGCATCTTGGCCACCGTCGACTTGCCCGAGCCCGACTCGCCGACGAGGGCGGTCGTGGTCCCCTTGGCGATCTCGAACGAGACGTCGTCGACCGCCGTGAACTCACCTGAGCCGCGGATCTTGAAGACCTTGGTCAGGTTCTCGACCACGATCGCCGGTGGAGCGGAGGCGGCTGCCTCGACGGCTTCGGCGTGCGCCTCGGCCGTGGCGATAAGGTCGATCTCGTCGCCGGCTGCGTGGGCGGCATCGCCCTGCATGGAGGTCTCTGCGGCGGCGATGCTGCCGACCGACTGGATTCGCCGCGAAGCAAGGCTGGGCGCGGCGGCCACGAGCCGCTGCGTGTACGGGTGCTGCGGATTCTGCAGGATCTCGATCGAGGGACCCGACTCCACGATCTTGCCCTTGTACATCACCACGAGCTGCTCCGCACGCTCGGCGGCGAGCCCGAGATCGTGGGTGATGAACAGCAGCGTCGTGCCGAGCTCGCGGGTGAGGGACTCGAGGTGGTCGAGGATCACGCGCTGCACGGTCACGTCGAGGGCGGACGTAGGTTCGTCGGCGATCAGGAGTTGCGGATCGGCCGCCAGCCCCATGCCGATGAGGACGCGCTGGCGCATGCCGCCCGAGAACTGATGCGGGAACTGCTTCAGGCGTCGGTCGGCATCCTGCAGCCCGGCCTGCTTGAGCACATCGATCGCGCGCTTCTTGATCTCCTTCCGGCCCGTCGCGATGCCGTTGGCCTTGATCGCTTCCTCGACCTGGAAGCCGATCGACCACACCGGATTGAGGTTCGACATCGGGTCCTGGGGAACGAAACCGATCTTGCGACCGCGGATCGACTGCATCTCCTGCTCCGAGGACTGCGCCAGATCCTGGCCATCGAGGAGGATCTGGCCACCCGCGATGTGCCCGGTGCCGGGAAGGAGGTTGATGATCGCGTGCGCCGTCGTCGACTTGCCCGACCCCGACTCGCCTACGATCGCGAGGCTCTGCCCGCGGTACAGCGTGAGGTTCACGCCGTCGACGGCGTTCAGCACCCCGTCTTGAGTGTTGAATCCGACGCGGAGATCCTTGATCTCGAGCAGCGGACGCTCGCCGACGTCGGTCGCCGTTCGCGACTCCACGTCGCTCCGGTTCACGGTCTCGCTCATCGCTGTGCCCTCGCCTTCGGGTCGAGAGCATCGCGGAGGGCTTCGCCGAGCATGATGAAGCTCAGCACCGTGATGGAGAGTGCGATCGAAGGCAGGATGAGCACCTGCGGCGCCGTGCGCAGGTCGGTCTGCGCCTGGCTGATGTCATTGCCCCACGACATGGTGTCCGAGGGGAGGCCGACGCCGAGGAACGAGAGTGTCGCTTCGGCAACGATCGCCGACGCGAGCGAGAGCGTCGTGATGACGATGACCGGTGCGATCGAGTTGGGGAGTACGTGCCGCAGGAGGATCCGGAACCGTGAGACGCCGAGGGCGGTGGCCGCCATGACGAAGTCGGAGTTCTTCACCCTGAGGATCTCGGCTCTCAGCACACGCGCGGTGGCCGGCCAGGCGAAGAGGCCGATCGCAAGCGAGATCACCCACACGTTCGCGTACCGCGACAGCACCGACATGACGACCACGGCGGCGAGGATGTAGGGGATGGAGAAGAAGATGTCGCCGATCCGCGAGAGGACCGAGTCGATCCATCCGCCGTAGAAGCCCGAGAAGGCTCCGAACACGATGCCGAGGAAGGCCACGAGGAAGGTCACGATGAGACCGACCGAGAGCGACGTGGATGCACCGTGAACGATGCGCGAATAGATGTCGCAGCCCTGCTTGGTGAACCCGAGCGGGTGCCCCTCGGTCGGGGCGCCGTTGCTGTTGGCGAGTTGGCAGTCGTTGTTCGGGGGCACCTGGGTGAACCAGGTCGGGAACAGAGCGACGATGACGACGATCAGGATGAGCGCAAGCGAGATCCAGAACATCGGCCGCCGGCGGACGTCGGCCCAGGCATCGGTCCAGAGGTTGGAGGGCTTGCCTTCGGTCTTGACGGAATCGACCGCGAGGAGGGGCGTCTCGTCGACCGGCGCCACGTAGTGCTGCTGGTTCGGTCTGGTGCGGGCGTTACTTGGCATAGCGGATCCTCGGGTCGAGAACGGCATAGAACAGATCGATCAGCAGGTTCACCACGAGATAGATCAGCACCATGACAGTGACGAAGGCGACGACGGTGGGGTTCTCCCCCCGGATGATCGCCTGGTAGACGGTACGGCCGACGCCCGGCACATTGAAGATTCCCTCGGTGACGACCGCGCCGACCATGAGCGTGCCGAAGTCGACGGCCAGGTAGGTGACGACCGGAATGAGTGAGTTTCGGAGGATGTGGACCGGGACGATTCGTTTGCGGGAAAGGCCCTTGCTCGCGGCAGTGCGAACGAAGTCGAGGCCGCTCGTCTCGATGACCGACGCCCTCGTCAGTCGGACGATCATGGCGAAGCTGCCGGTTGCCAGCACCAGAGCCGGAAGTATCAAGTCTTGTGTCGGGGCTCCGGTGCCGACCGTGGTGCGGAACCATCCGAGTTGGATTCCGAAGATGAGCTGCGCCACGAAGCCCACGACGAAGATCGGAACCGAGATGAGGATGAGACTCACCACGAGTGCGCTCGCGTCGAAGATACCGCCCTTGCGGAGCCCGGAGACGAGGCCGACGGAGACGCCGGCGACCATCAGGAAGAACACCGAGAGGGCCGCGAGGCGAAGGGTCACCGGGAACGTCTGCGCGAGGATCTCCGTGACGGGCTGACCCGAGAACGAGGTGCCGAGGTCGCCTCGGAAGATGCCGCCGAGGAAGTAGAGATACTGGACGATGAACGGCTGATCGAGATGATATCTCTCGCGCAACTGCTCGACCACCGCTGGCGGTGGGGTCTTCTCGCCGAAGAGCGCGATGATCGGGTCGCCCGGCATGGCGAAGACCATGAAGTAGATCAGGAACGTGGTGCCGAGCAGGACCGGGATCACCTGCAGTACTCGGCGCACGATATAGCCGGCCATGTATCAGGCCTCGCTGTTCGTGGATATTGACATGCTGAAGAAACCTCACCGTGTGGGAGTTCGTCTCCACGATGCTACGCCGATCGGGCGAGCACCGGGTGATTACGTGGAGTGGGGCGGCAGCCGATCGGCTGCCGCCCCACGGGCGGCTCAGAGTCTAACCCCGAGTCGCTCTGGAACGAGAATTACTCGCTCTTGGTGATCTGGTAGTAGAGCGGAACGGTGTTCCAGCCGAACTCCACATTGTCGACCTGCTCGCCCCACGCGCCAGCGGTGTTGGTGTACCACAGCGGGATGGCGGGGAGGTCCTGGAAGAGGATCTCCTGGGCCTGCTGGAACTTCTCGATACCCGCTTCGACCTCGGTCGCCGCGAGGCCTTCGCTGATCAGCGCGTCGAACTCGGGGTTCGAGTAGTCGCCGTCGTTCGAGCCGGCACCAGTGCCGTACAGCGGTCCGAGCGCGTTGACCATCGACGGGTAGTCGAACTGCCATCCGGTACGGAACGGCGTCTGGATCGAACGGTCGGTGACGGAGGTACGCAGCTCGGCGAACGTCGGGACCGGGGCGCCCGAGGCGTCGATGCCGAGGTTGTTCTTCAGCTGGTTCGCCACCGCGTCCACCCAGCCCTGGTTCGGGCCGTCGGAGTTGTAGGCGAGCTGGAACGAGCCGCTCCACGGGCTGATCGCGTCAGCCTGCGCCCACAGCTCCTTCGCGAGGTCGACGTCGAATTCCAGGACCTCGGAGCCGGGGATGTCCTCGGAGTAGCCGTCGATGACCGGCGACGTGAAGTCCTTCGCCGGGGTGCGCGTGCCGCTGTAGATCACCTCGGTGATCTCGGCGCGGTCGATCGCGTGCGAGATCGCGGCGCGGCGGAGCTTGCCCTCCTCGCCGGCGAAGTGCGGCAGGCGCTCGGGGAGGGTGATCGTGGCGTTCGCCGCTCCGGGCTCGTTCACCGACCGACCCTCGAACTCCGACTCGAACGTGCCGAGCGCGCTCTCGGGGATGTCCTGCAGCACGTCGACGTTTCCGCCCTGGAGGTCGGCATACGCGGCGTCCACATTGGCGTAGAGGATGACGTCGAGCCCACCGTTCTGCGGGGTGCGCGGGCCATCGTAGTCGGGGTTCACGACGAGGTCGATGCGCTCGTTGTGCTTCCAGGCGCCTTCGCCGTCGAGCATGTACGGGCCGTTGCCGATCGGGTTCTCACCGAAGGCGTCGATGTCTTCCCACGCCGCTTCGGGCAGGGGGACGAAGGCCGAGTAGCCGAGGCGCAACGGGAAGTCGGACTCGGGCTGCTTCAGCTTCACCTCGAACGTCAGGTCGTCGATCACCGTGAGACCCGACATCTCCTCGACGTTCTCGTCGTAGCTGAAGCCCTCGATCGACTCGAAGAAGTAGCTCGAGAGCTGCGCGTTGTCGAGGGCGGCGCCGTAGTTCCACGCCTTGACGAACGAATCGGCAGTGACCGGCTCGTCGTTGGTGAACTTCAGGCCCTCGCGGATCTTGATGGTGTAGGTCTGGGAGTCATCGGTCTCGATGGACTCGGCGACATCGTTGTGCGCTGCACCCTGGGCGTCGTAGTACACCAGGCCCGCGAAGATGTTGTCGATGATGAGACCGCCGCCGACCTCATTCGTATTGGTGGGGATCAGCGGGTTCTGCGGCTCGGTGCTGTTGGTCGAGACGATCGCAGCGGAGCTGCCGGCCTCGCCGGTGGACCCAGATCCGCCGCTGGTGCAGCCGGAGAGCGCGAGCGCTCCCGCAGCCGCAAGAGCAATGGCGGGCAGGCCAAATCTCTTGATCTTCAATGTTCCTCCTGGTGAGTGTGCGTCGACAGCACGACTTCTGGCCGCGCTGGATCGCTGGTAGATCGAGACTAAGGAGCGGTCTTCGGGGAAGCAAACCGAACGCCAAACCGTTATCGAGGTGCAACGTGACGAAGGCACACGAGGGGGAACCGCTCTCTCACCGCGCACGATTCTTGCGTCGCGATCCCGCGTGCGAGGATGACCGCATGCCGCCTGCACGACGACTGCGACTCGAGATCGTGATCGTGCTCGGACTCTCGCTCGGGGCGTCGGCCGTGTACTCGATCGTCTCGCTCGTCGCGAAGCTCACCGAGGAACGCGCGCTGGGCGACCAGACGGTGGCGCTGAACCCGTCGCGCTCGAGCCGGGAGTGGCTCGACTTCACCTATCAGTTCCTCGACGTGTTCTTCGGGCTGTTCGCGGTCGCACTCGCGCTGTACCTGCTGTGGCAACCGGGAGTCAGCCCGTTCCGGCGGATCGGGTTCGACTTCACGAGACCGGGTCGCGACACGGCATCCGGCCTGCTGCTCGTCGCGGTGATCGGGGTGCCGGGGATCGCGCTCTACGCGATCGGGCGGGCGCTCGGCATCACGGTCGCCGTGCAGACCTCACCGGCCGACTGGTTCTGGTGGACGGTGCCGATCCTCGTGCTGCGCGCCCTCGAGGCCGCCCTCACCGAGGAGATCATCGTGGTCGGCTACCTGTTCACGCGCTTCCGCGAACTCGGCGTCGGCCCGTGGGCGACGATCGTCTCGAGCGCGCTGCTGCGGGGCACGTACCACCTCTATCAGGGGTTCGGCCCGTTCCTCGGCAACGCACTGATGGGCGTGCTGTTCGGCTGGTTCTACCAGCGCTGGGGTCGCACGATGCCGCTCGTCATCGCGCACTGGATCCTCGACGTCGTGTCGTTCGTCGGCTACCCGCTCGCCGTCGGCTGGTGGCCCGAGCTCTTCGCGCCGCCCGCCGACTGAGGCAGGCGCTCGGCCGGCGGCGGCGGTGACGGATGCCGCGTCCGCGGCGTCTGCGGAACGTGCTCGCTCCGAGCCAGGGCGACGACCGTCGACGGCATCGGCGGCAGCGCCTCCTCGGGCGGCTCCACCCGGAGGTCGGAGTCGGACCCTCGCACCCTGGCCAGCTCGTGCCAGGTGCGGCGGCTCGGCGTGCACACCGCGGAGAGTCCCTCGCCGAACATACCCCCGTACGAGAAGTCGGAGATCGACTGCGCCCGTCGGAGAGCTGACGCGGTGCCGGGGTCCCGCCGCTCGAGGATTCCGGCGCGCTGCTCGAGGCTCAGCCCGGCCCCGGCCAGTACGGACGTTCCGATGAGGAGCCCGACGAATGCGGCGCTCGCGAGTACTGCGATGAGATCCACGATGATGCGCCCCCAATACGAGAGAACCTCAGTGTACTCCCGGGGCCGTTGATCGGGAGGGCACGGATCCGCCGCGTCGCGATCGCCTCGACCATGGAACGGTCGCGGCCGATGCGGCCGCTCCGGAAGAGGACGAACATCATGACCATCGCACACGCCATCGCCGCCGCGGGCCTCGCGGCACTCGCGACCGACCGGCTCTCCAGCACGACCGAGGCCGAGGTCCGCGAAGCCGAGCGGCGCGTCATCGAGCGCCGATCGGCCGCCGCGGCATCCGACCGCCGCACCTACCCCGAGCGCGGCCGCCCCGCCGCAGCGCGTCCGGCGCGCGCCTGACGCCGCTACTCCGCCGCGACGCCGCGAAGCAGCACGTCACCCGTCGCCACCGCGCGGATCTCGAGCGACGCGATCTCGTCCACGCCCAGCGCGCTTCCGGCCTCGAGCCGCGCCGTCGCGCCGGGTGCCGCGCGCCAGCTCGAGACCTCGGTGCTCCGGCCGTCGCTGTCGACGACGACGAGCGCGTACGGCCAGCCCGATCGGGGCCCCTCGTCCCCGGGATCCGCCTGGTAGGTGCAATCGAGCTGGATGCGGGTGCCCCACTCGACGGGCGTGAGCACCGCGGTCGCCGTCACGGGAGCGTCGACGACGGCCTCGAACGCGACCGACTGGCGATCCGCAGCCGGACGGGAGAGTGCCAACGGCACGGCCACGGCGGCGATCACGACGAGCGCGGCCGCGGCGAGCAGCGCCACTCTGGTGCGGGAACGACGGACGCTGCGGCGACGCGCCTCGCGACGCACGGCGTCGAGCAGCTCGGGGCGGGGCGAGGGCATCTCGTCGGCGCCCTCGTCGAGGAGCGCCTCGGCGCGATCGGTGTCGAGACGGGCCAGGAGACCGGGCATCGGCGTGAGCTCGGCCACCGAGCGGCGGCAGGCGTCGCACATCTCCACGTGCTCCTCGTACTCGCGGCGCTCGGTGGGCGAGAGCGCGCCGAGCACGTAGGCGGAGTCCCAATCGGCGTAGCGCGAGTGATCCGGGTTCATCGCGTCACCCCTTTCTCCTGCAGTGCGAGACGCAACGATCGCAGCCCATAGTGCAGCCGGGACTTGACCGTGCCGTCGGGGATGCCGAGCCGCCGCGCAACCTCGGCGATGCTGCATCCGCCGTAGTACGCGTGCACGATCACCGCGCGGTGCTCGTAGTCCAGCGCGGCGAGCGCCTCCTCGACGAGCAGGCTCTCGAAGAGCGCATCCGTGCCGTCGGCGATTCCGGCATCGGGCAGGTCGGCGACCCCGAACTCAGGGCGTCGTCGTGCGCTTCGCGCCTCGTCGATCACGAGGTTCCGGGCCACCGTGAACATCCAGGACCGGGTCGACTCGGGCTCCTGGGCGAGGATGCGCGGGCTCCGCCATGCCCGCAGGAGGGTCTCCTGCACGATGTCGTCGGCGCCCGCCGGATCACCCGTGAGGTGCACGACGTAGCGCCACACCGACCTCCCGTGCGCGTCGAAGAGCGCGACGAGTCGACTGTCGTCCTCGGGCGGCATCCGTCACCTCCTGTGGTGACAACGAGACGGGGCGCCTCGCGGTTCACCGCACTCTAACGCCGCGCGCTGGCGCCGACGCCGGCTGCACAACCTGCCGGACACGCTTCGCGGCGCGTTGCGCCGCGACCTTCTCCTGCCACCGCCTTCGCCTGCCGGCGCGGCGGAACCCTCCACTTACGCGAAGGCTTCCACCGGCGGGCAGGCGCACACGAGGTTGCGGTCGCCGTACGCCTGGTCGATGCGTCGCACCGGCGCCCAGTACTTGTTGCGCACGAGCGAGCGCACCGGGTACGCGGCCTGCTCGCGGCTGTACGGGTGCGTCCACTCGCCCGCGATGAGCGACTCGGCCGTGTGCGGCGCGTTCCGCAGCGGGTTGTCGTCGGCCGGCCACTCGCCGCGGCCGACCGCGTCGGCCTCGGACTTGATCGCGATCATCGCCTCGATGAAGCGCTCGAGCTCGGCCAGGTCCTCCGACTCGGTCGGCTCGACCATGAGCGTTCCCGCGACCGGGAACGACATCGTCGGGGCGTGGAAGCCGTAGTCGATGAGGCGCTTGGCCACGTCGTCGACGGTGACGCCGGTCGCCGCGGTGAGCGGGCGCAGGTCGAGGATGCACTCGTGAGCGACGAGTCCGTCCTTCCCGGTGTACAGCACCGGGAAGTGGTCGCCCAGGCGGGCGGCGACGTAGTTGGCGGCGAGCACCGCAGCGGCGGCCGACTGCTTGAGCCCCTCCGAGCCCATCATGCGCACGTACGCCCACGAGATGGGCAGGATCGATGCGCTGCCGTACGGCGCGGCCGAGACGGGGCCGCCGTCGTGCGTCACGCCACCCGCGTGCTCGGTGCGCTGGGCCATCGGGTGCCCGGGCAGGAACGGCGCGGGGTGCGCCTTCGCCGCGACGGGCCCGATGCCGGGTCCGCCACCGCCGTGCGGGATGCAGAACGTCTTGTGCAGGTTGAGGTGCGAGACGTCGCCGCCGAAGTCGCCGAATCGGGCGTGCCCGAGCAGTGCGTTGAGGTTCGCGCCGTCGATGTAGACCTGGCCGCCTGCGTCGTGCACCGCCTGCGTGACCTGCTTCACCTCGTGCTCGTAGACGCCGTGGGTCGACGGATACGTGATCATGAGTGCGGCGATCCGGCCGGCGTGCGCAGCGATCTTCGCGCGCAGGTCGTCGAGGTCGACGTTGCCGAGGTCGTCGGTCGCCACGACGACGACGCGCAGTCCGGCGAGCACCGCCGATGCCGCGTTCGTGCCGTGCGCGCTCGAGGGGATGAGGCACACATCGCGCTCGTCGTCCCCGTTCGCGCGGTGGTAGCCGCGAATGGCGAGGAGCCCGGCGAGCTCGCCCTGGCTGCCCGCGTTCGGCTGCAGCGACACCGTGTCGTAGCCGGTGACCTCGGCCAGCCAGTTCTCGAGCTGCTCGATGAGCCCGAGCGTTCCGACGACGTCGGCCTCGGGCGCGAACGGATGCAGGTTCGCGAACTCGGGCCACGTGATGGACTGCATCTCGGTCGCTGCGTTGAGCTTCATCGTGCAGGAGCCGAGCGGGATCATTCCGCGGTCGAGCGCGTAGTCGCGGTCGGCGAGCAGCTTGAGGTATCGCATCATCTGCGTCTCGGACTGGTGGGTGTTGAACACCGGGTGCTCGAGGTACGACGACGTGCGGCGGAGGCCGGCGGGCAGGGTGGTGCTCGGCGGCACGAGCTGCCGGAGCGGTGCGAGATCCTCGGCGAGCGCCTCGAATCCGAACGACTCGACCACGCGCGAAAGCTCGTCGACGGTCGTCGTCTCGTCGACGGCGATGTGCACGGTGCGCTCGTCGGCCTCCCACAGGTACAGGCCGAGCTCGCGGGCCCGCGCCACCACCTCGCGAGCGCTTCCCGGCACCCGCACGCGGATCGTGTCGAAGTACGCGTCGTGCACGAGAGACAGCCCAGACCGCGTGAGGGCGTCGCCGAGCACCTTCGCCTTGGCGGCGGTCGACACGGCGATGTGACGGATGCCGCGGGGCCCGTGGTACACGGCGTACATCGACGCCATGACGGCGAGGAGCACCTGGGCGGTGCAGATGTTCGACGTCGCCCGCTCCCGGCGGATGTGCTGCTCGCGGGCCTGCAGGCTGAGCCGGTACGCGGGGTGGCCTGCGGCATCCTGCGACACGCCCACCAGGCGACCCGGCAGTTGGCGTTCGAGCCCCGCTCGCACCGCCATGAATCCGGCGTGCGGACCCCCGAATCCCATCGGGACGCCGAATCGCTGGGTGGTGCCGACGGCGACATCTGCGCCGAGCTCGCCGGGGCTCGTCAGCACCGCCGTCGCGAGCAGGTCGGCAGCGACGACCGCGAGCGCGCCCTGCTCCTTCGAGGCCGCGATGACGGATGCCGCGTTCCACACACGACCCGAAGCGCCCGGGTACTGCACGAGGATGCCGAAGTGCTCGCCGAGGGCCGCGACATCCGTGCCCTCCTCGAGGTCGACCACGACGAGCTCGATCCCGACCGCCGCGGCGCGCGAGCGCAGGAGCGCCAGGGTCTGCGGCAGCACGTCGGCATCGACGACGAAGCGGTTCGACGACGCCTTCGACGCGCGGCGCGCGAGGAGCATGCCCTCGACGACCGCCGTGCCCTCGTCGAGCATCGACGAGTTGGCGACGTCGAGGCCGGTGAGGTCGGCGACCACGGTCTGGAAGTTGATGAGCGCCTCGAGGCGCCCCTGCGAGATCTCGGGCTGGTACGGCGTGTAGGCCGTGTACCAGCTCGGGTTCTCGAGCACATTGCGCTGGATGACCGCCGGGGTGATCGTGCCCGAGTAGCCGAGTCCGATGAGCGAGGTCCTGACGCTGTTCTGCTGGGCCAGCCCGGCGAGCTCGGCGATCGCCTGCCGCTCGGTCGCGGCGGGCGGGATGACCGAGTCGATCACCTCCTCCATGCGGATCGCCGTCGGAACAGCCGCGGCCATGAGGTCGTCGAGCGACTCGTGGCCGACCTGGGTGAGCATGAGCGCGTGGTCGTCGGGGGTCGTGCCGATGTGTCGACGCCCGAACGCGTCGAGGTCGAAGGTGGAGCTCGAAGTCATCTGGGTCGGGGTCCTCACTCGGCGACGAGCGCGCGGTACTCGTCGTGGCTGAGCAGCTTCGGCAGCTCGCCCGCCGTGATCTTGATGAGCCAGCCTTCGCCGAACGGGTCGCTGTTCACGAGCTCGGGCGAGTCGATCACGGCCTGGTTCGATTCGACGATCTCGCCGTCGACGGGGGCGAACAGCTCGCCGACGGACTTGGTCGACTCGATCTCGCCGACGACGCTGCCCGAGGTGATCGCGGTGCCGGCCGCGGGCAGGTCGACGTAGACGACGTCGCCGAGCTTCTCGGCGGCGTAGTCGGTGATGCCGATGGTCACGGTGTCGCCGTCGACACGCAGCCACTCGTGCTCTTCGGTGTACTGGAGCGAAGCCTGGTCGGTCATGTGGGTCTCCTCGGTCAGTTGGTGCGCTGGTAGAACGGACGGGCGACGACGGATGCCGCGAGCCGCGTGCCCCGGACGTCGACGAAGAGCTCGCGGCCGAGCTCCGCCGCGTCGGGCGCGACGAACGCCATCGCGATGGGATGCCCGAGCGTCGGCGACAGCGCGCCGCTCGTGACGACACCGACGCGCGCGGCGTCCTCGCCGGGTCCGTCGTACACCTCGTAGTCGGCGCGCGGTGCGCGACGGCCCTCGCCTGCGAGGCCGACCAGCACCGGGGCATCCGCTGCCGGGCCCTGCTCGATGGCCTCGCGGCCGACGAAGTCACCCTCCTTCGAGAGGGCGACCACGCGCTCGAGTCCCGCCTGCACGGGGAGGATGTGGCGGCCGAGCTCGTGCCCGTAGAGCGGCATGCCGGCCTCGAGCCGGAGGGTGTCGCGGCTTGCGAGCCCGCACGGAACGACGCGTGGACCGCCGGTCTCGCGGAGCGCCTCCCAGATGCTCGCGGCACGCTCGGGCGCGACGTAGAGCTCGAAGCCGTCTTCACCGGTGTACCCGGTGCGCGCCACGAGCACGGGTGCGCCCTCGTACTCGGCGGCGAACGCACGATAGTACTTGACGTTCTCGAGCGCGGTGACGAAGTCCTCCTCATCGTTGCCCGGACCCTGGACGCCGAAGCCGGGCGTCTGCGAGAGCACCTCGCGCGCGTCTGGTCCCTGCAGGGCGATGAGCGCGATGTCGTCGCTCTCGTCGAACACCTCGGTGTCGAACGGCGAGGTGCGGTCGCGGAGCTCCTCGGCGACCACCTCGCGGTTGGCCGCGTTCGCGACCACCATGAATCGGTCTGCACCGGTGCGGTACACGACCACGTCGTCGATGACGCCGCCGTCGCGGTCGAGCAGGAGCGAGTACTTCGCCTGTCCCTCGTCGATCGCCGAGAGCTTGCCGGCGAGCGCGTAGTCGAGTGCGAGCGCGGCCTCGGGCCCCACGACGACGATCTCGCCCATGTGCGAGAGGTCGAAGAGCCCCGCATGCGTGCGCACGGCGTGGTGCTCGGCGAGGTCGCTCGAGTAGCGCACGGGCATCTGCCACCCGGCGAAGTCGGTGAACGAGGCGCCGGCCTCGCGATGCACGGCGTCGAGCGGGCTGCGCCGTTCGGTGGCGGCGGATGCCTCGGGGCTGGTGGTGGTACCGGGTTGCTGAGTCACGAGTTCTCCAGACTTGCCGGCGTCTGACCGGCATATCGCACGGCTCGGCCGTGTGGGAACTCCCCCTCTGTCATGGGCCTGAGAGTTTCACGCGACGTGACGCGCTTTCACCATCGGCGACTCCGGCATCGCGCGGAGTTCTCGATGCGCGTCGTCGCTGACGTCGCCCTTCGAGCTGCTCCGCACTCCGCTCGGGAGCACTTTTCAGAGCGGCCTCGTCATCGCGGTGTGTGTGACCTGAGAGATTGGCGGGGAGGCTTGCTCCTTCGGTGCGGGCAGTGCTGTCGGAGTGGTGTGCCCCCACAGCCTGCCGGCTCTCCCGCGATGCGTCGATGGCCCGGTATGCGGTTGTACGGCTGATCCTAGCAGCGGCGCGCACCGGGCGCGGACCGCGTCTGCCCCAGGGTTCACGGCGCCCACGATCCCCGGCATCATCGCCGCAGGCGATTCCCGGCCCGGCCGCCCTCTGCTTCCGCCGGAGGACCAGGGTGGTGTTCTGGTCAGGATGACTGTAAGCTGCACTCAGCCTGAGTTCGAGTCATCTCGACCAGAAGTAGATCGGAGGTCACGATGCCGCAGGATGCTGCAGCCGTCCGCCTCGCGGTCTCCACCGTGATCTTCGCCCTTCGGCCCGACCACACGGGCCAGCCAGTGCTCTGGACGCCGCTGGTTCGCCGCACGCGCGAACCGCAGCGCGGGCTGTGGGCACTCCCGGGCGGGTGGCTGCCGCCGAACGAGGAGCTCGAGGCCGCAGCGGCCCGTACGCTGCGCTCGACGACGGGCCTCACCCCCAAGTACCTCGAGCAGCTCTACACGTTCGGCGACGTCGACCGCTCCCCTGGTGCACGAGTCGTCTCGGTCGTCTACTGGGCCCTCGTCCAGAGCGATGAGGCGGCGCAAGCGACGGCCGGCCCGAATGTGCGCTGGGTGCCCGCCGACACCATGCCCCGGCTGGCCTTCGACCACAACGCGATCGTCGAGTACGCCCTGTGGCGCCTGCGCACCAAGGTCGAGTACGCCGAGATCGCGCACGCGTTCCTCGGTCCCACGTTCACGCTCGCCGAACTCCGCGAGGTGTACGAGGCGGTGCTGCGACGCCGCCTCGACCCGGCGAACTTCCGACGCACCATGATCGCCTCCGGGCGGCTCGCCGAGACGGGCGAGCGCGTCGCGGGGGCCCCGCATCGACCCCCGAAGCTCTACCGCTACGAGACCCCGTCCGAAGGCGCGGGATCTCGCGAACCGTTCATGGGAGAGAGGCCCGCATCATGAATCCCACCCTCGAGAAGGCCCGCGTCGCGGCATCCGTCGACCGCACCATTCGGCGCATCACGACCGGCGCGGCATCGGGCGAGACGTGCACCCCCGACCTGGCGAAGGGCCCGTGGGAGTTCGACGGCGGTCCCGCGGGCTACGGGCCCGGGTCGTCGATGGGCGATGTGATCCCGGTCGGTGCCCCGCGACAGGGCACCCTGCCCGAGACGTACCGCACCGCCTCCGACGAGGAGCTTCGCGAGCGCATCCGCGCCGCCAAGGCGACCCTTGGAGACCGGGTCGTGGTGCTCGGGCACTTCTACCAGCGCGATGAGGTGATCGAGCACGCCGACTTCACCGGCGACTCCTTCCAGCTCGCCAACGCCGCCATGTCCCGGCCCGAAGCCGAGGCCATCGTCTTCTGCGGCGTGCACTTCATGGCCGAGACCGCCGACCTCCTCTCGGGGGCCGATCAGGCCGTGATCCTGCCCAACCTCGCCGCGGGATGCTCGATGGCCGACATGGCCGACGAGTCGAGCGTCGAGGAGTGCTGGGAGCAGCTCGAGGAGGTCTATGGCGACCTGACGGCCCGTGACGCCGAGGGCCGCGTTCCGGTCATCCCGGTCACGTACATGAACTCGTCAGCGGCGCTGAAGGGCTTCGTCGGACGCCACGGGGGCATCGTGTGCACCTCCTCGAACGCCCGCACGGTGCTCGAGTGGGCGTTCGAGCGCGGGCAGCGCGTGCTGTTCTTCCCAGACCAGCACCTCGGCCGCAACACGGCGAAGGCCATGGGGGTCCCGCTCGAGCGGATGCCGATGTGGAACCCGCGCCGGCCGCTCGGCGGCAACTCGGCCCGCGAGCTCGCCGACGCCCGCGTCATCCTGTGGCACGGCTTCTGCTCGGTGCACCGACGGTTCACCGTCGACCAGATCGCCGCCGCTCGCGAGGCGCACCCCGACGTGCGAGTCATCGTGCACCCCGAGTGCCCGATGCCGGTCGTGGATGCGGCGGATGCCTCCGGCTCGACGGACTTCATCGTGAAGCAGATCGAGGCGGCCCCCGCCGGCTCGACCTTCGCGATCGGCACCGAGATCAACCTCGTGCAGCGGCTCGCTGCGGAGCATCCCGAGCACGCGATCTTCTGCCTGGACCCGGTCGTCTGCCCGTGCTCGACGATGTACCGCATCCACCCGGGCTACCTGGCGTGGGTGCTCGAGGAGCTGGTCGCAGGCCGGGTCGTGAACCGCATCACGGTGCCCGACGCGGTCGCCGATCCCGCCCGGCTCGCGCTCGAGCGGATGCTCGCGGCGAAGCCGCCCGCCGCTCCTTCCGGTGGTCGAGGAGCGACGCCGCCCGCCGCTCCTTCCGGTGGTCGAGGAGCGCCGCCGCAGGCGACGCGTCTCGAGACCTCGGTTCCGGCCGGGGCCTGATCATGGCACGCGTGCTGGTGGTGGGCGGCGGTATCGCCGGGCTCTGGACCGCGGTGAGGGCAGCCGGCGCCGGCCACGAGGTCGAGGTCGTCACGAAGACCGAGCTCGTCGACGGCAGCACGCGTCACGCGCAGGGCGGCATCGCGGCGGCCTTGTTCCCCGGCGACTCCGTCGACCGTCATCTCGCGGACACGCTGGCGGCCGGGGCCGGTCTCTGCGACCCCGCCGCGGTCCGGGTGCTCTGCGAGGAGGGTCCGGCGCGAGTGCGCGACCTCATCCGCTTCGGCGTCGCGTTCGACCGTGGCGAATCGGGTCTCGAGCGCGGGCTCGAGGCGGCGCATTCCCGGGCGCGCATCCTGCACGCCGGCGGCGATTCCACCGGCGCGGCGATCGAGGCCGCGCTCGTCGCCACGGTGCGGAACCGCGCGGTCGGCGTGCAGGAGCACACGATGCTCCTCGACCTCGTGATCGAGGCCGGTCGTGTCGTCGGGGCCCGACTCCTTGCGCCATCCGGACCGGTCGAGATGCCGGCGGACGCGGTCGTGCTCGCCACCGGCGGCAGCGGATGCCTCTACCGGCATACGACGAATCCCGACGTCGCGACGGGCGACGGCGTGGCCGCGGCCTGGCGTGCCGGCGCAGCCGTCGCAGACCTCGAGTTCATCCAGTTCCATCCGACGGCCCTCGCCGCACCGGGCACGCCCCTGATCTCCGAGGCCGTGCGCGGCGAGGGCGCCGTGCTCGTCGACGAGCGCGGCGAGCGGTTCATGCTCGAGGTCGACGCGCGCGCCGAGCTCGCGCCGCGCGACATCGTCGCCCGGGCGGTCTGGCGGCGCATGGCCGAACAGGGGGGACGACCCGTGCGCCTCGACGCGACCGCTCTCGGGGCGGACTTCCTCTCCGAGCGGTTCCCCACCCTGGATGCCGCGTGCCGCGCGGCCGGGTACGACTGGTCGTCCGCGCCCGTGCCGATCACCCCGGCTGCGCACTACGCGATGGGCGGGGTGGTGACCGACCTGGATGGGCGCACGACGCTTCCCGGACTCTTCGCGGTCGGCGAGGCCGCCCGCACCGGCGTCCACGGGGCGAATCGGCTGGCCTCGAACTCGCTGCTCGAGGCCGCCGTCTTCGCGGACCGCGCCGCACGCGCCCTGGGCGACCCCGTCCGTTCGTCGAGTGGCGCCGCCGCAGTCGACGCGCATCGAGATGTCGGGAGCGTTCTCGAGCACCGGTCGACCGATCTCGATACCCGTCCTGCGTTGCCGGGCGCCACTCGACCACCGAACGTCTCGTTCGTCGACCGGGGCGAACTGCAGACGCTGATGTGGGAGCACGCCGGGCTCGAGCGCTCGGCCGAGGGGTTGGCCGCGGCATCCGATCGCCTCGCGGGCTGGCGCGCACCTGCGGTCGTCGACCGCCGGAACGCCGAGGACCGCAACCTCCTCGACCTCGCCCGACTCACCGTCGCAGCCGCCATCGCTCGTCGAAGCAGCGTCGGCGCGCACTACCGCATCGACGATCCCCATGACGCGGTCACCCGCCCGCTCGGGCCGTCCGCCGTCACGACACCCGCACTCGAGGAGGCCGCCTGATGACCCGCACCCGCGAGATCGACCGCATCGTCGCCGAAGCCCTCGACGAGGACGCACCCTGGGGCGACCTGACGTCCGAGACGCTCATCCCGAGGACCGCAACCGCGACGGCCGAGCTCGTCGCGCGGGAGCCGGGCGTTCTGAGCGGCGTCGAGGTGTTCGCGGCGGCGTTCCGGCTCACCGATCCGCGCATCGTCGTCGAGCGCCTCGCCGCCGACGGCGACCCGTTCGATGCGGGCGCCGTGCTCGCGAGGGTGCAGGGACCGGCTCGCGGCATCCTGACCGCCGAGCGGGTCGCACTGAATCTCCTGCAGCGGATGTCGGGGGTCGCCACGCTGACGGCCGGCTACGTGGCCGCCGTCGCGGGCACCCGAGCGCGCATCGTCGACACGCGCAAGACCACGCCGGGCCTTCGCAGCCTCGAACGGCAGGCGGTCCGCGACGGTGGAGGGAGCAATCACCGTCGCTCGCTCTCCGACGCCGTCATGGCGAAGGACAACCATCTCGCCGTGCTCACCGCCGACGGGCGCGACCTCACCGAGGCATTGCGCGTGGCACGCGATCGGATGCCGCACACGGCCCACCTCGAGGTCGAGGTCGACCGGCTCGACCAGATCGACGCCGTGCTCGCCGGCGGTGCGGACACGATCATGCTCGACAACTTCAGCACCGACGACCTGCGCGAGGGGGTCTCGCGCATCGCGGGCCGAGCCGTCGTCGAGGCATCCGGCGGCGTCTCACTCGACACCGTCGGCGAGATCGCATCGACCGGCGTCGACGTGATCTCGGTGGGCGCGCTCACGCACTCCGCGCGCGCGCTCGATCTCGGGCTGGACGTCGTGATCGACGCGGGCCGGCCCGAGCCCGCCCGGCCGGCCCTGCAGACGACTGCGGAGGCGATCCCGTGATCTTCCTCGACCACGCCGCGACCACGCCCGTTCGCCGCGAGGCCCTCGAGGCCATGTGGCCGTTCCTCACTGGCACGTTCGGCAACCCGTCGAGTCACCACGGCCTCGGCGACGCGGCGGCGCGAGCACTCGACGACGCTCGCGCACAGGTCGCGGCGGTCATCGGATGCCGCGCCGGCGACGTCGTGTTCACGAGCGGCGGCACCGAGGCCGACAACCTCGCGATCAAGGGCATCGCGCTGGCCAACCCGCGCGGACGCCACGTCATCGTCTCCCCGATCGAGCACGAGGCGGTGCTCGAGTCGGCCCACCACCTCGCCCGTGTGCACGGCTTCGACATCGAGGAGGTGCCCGTGGACCGGTATGGCGTCGTGCATCCCGAGGCGCTCGCCCGCGTCATCCGACCCGATACCGCCCTCGTCTCGGTGCAGCTCGCGAACAACGAGGTGGGCACGGTGCAGCCCGTCGGCGAGCTCGCCCGTGTCGCCCACGACGCCGGCGCCATCATGCACACGGATGCGGTGCAGGCCGCCGGATGGCTGCCCCTCGGCATCGACGGGCTCGGTGTCGACGCGCTGTCACTCGCCGGCCACAAAGTCGGGGCGCCGAAGGGCACGGGGGCGCTCATCGTGCGCGGCCGGATCCCGCTCGAGCCCGTGCTCCACGGCGGCGGACAGGAGCGCGGTCGCCGCTCGGGCACCGAGAACGTGGCGGGGTCCGTCGCATTCGCGACCGCGCTGAGGCTCGCCGACGAAGGGCGGGCGGATGCCGCGGCTCGCGTCGAAGCGCTGGGCGAGCTCCTCGCGCGGCGCGTCCTCGCCGACGTGCCGGGCGCCATGCTGACCGGTCACCCCGAGTCACGGCTGCCCGGCACCGTGTCATTCGTCTTCCCGGGCACGAGCGGGGAGGCCGTGCTGCTCGAACTCGAGCGTGACGACGTCATCTGCTCGAGCGGATCGGCGTGCGCCGCCGGAAGCGACCAGCCGTCGCACGTGCTGACGGCCATGGGCGTGCCGGCCGACGTCGCCCAGACGGCCGTGCGATTCACATTGGGCGCCGAGACGACGGCAGACGACGTCACGGATGCCGCAGCATCCGTGGCCCGAGCAGTGTCGGTGGTGCGCGGTATCGTCATCGCATGACCGATCCCACGATCCCAGTCGACGACGACGAGCCGGGCGCGCGCACGCGCCGAGCCGGCACCCGCTGATCCGCGGTGCTGCCGCGACGCTCGCGGCCAGACTCGATTCCATGCATTCCGATCCATCTCGCGAAATGGGAATAGCGCGTTGACACGCTCCGGTCGACCTCACTGTTCGACCGCCACGCTTCGCCGCCACCCTTCCTTCGACCGCCACCCTCGACCGACTGAATCCTCCGACTGAACGAAGGCGCCCGACGCCTTCTGCGCCTCCGGCGCCGTCGTGCGCCGATCCTGATTGGACCCGTCTTGACCGAACGCGCCATGACCGACCTCGATGACGCCGTCGTGCCGGGGCACGACGATGCGCCGGCCACCGACGCCTCCCGCGAGCACAGCGACGCCGAGGCGTTGCGCGGAGCGCGCAACAACAGGGTGATCTGGCTCCTCCTGTCCGCCACCTTCGTCGTCTTCCTCAACGAGACGATCATGGGCGTTGCGATCCCCCATCTCGTCGACGACCTCGACATCACCCTCTCCGCGGCGCAGTGGCTCACCACGGCCTTCATGCTCACCATGGCCGTGGTCATCCCCATCACCGGCTTCCTGCTCCAGCGCTTCGCGACCCGGCCGATGTTCATCACGGCCATGAGCCTGTTCTCGACCGGCACGCTGATCGCCGCGCTGGCGCCCGGGTTCGAGGTGCTGCTCCTCGCCCGCGTGGTTCAGGCCACGGGTACCGCGATCATGATGCCGCTGCTCATGACCACCCTGATGACGCTCGTGGCGCCGTCCGATCGCGGTCGACTCATGGGGCGCGTCTCCATCGTCATGTCGGTCGCGCCGGCGATCGGGCCCACCATCTCCGGGCTCATCCTGAACTACCTCTCGTGGCGGTACATGTTCTGGTTGGTGCTGCCGTTCGCCCTCGTGATGCTCGTCATCGGCATCCGCCGCGTCGAGAACGTCAGCGAGACGCGGGTGATCCCGATCGACGTGCTCTCGATCGTGCTGTCGGCCCTCGGCTTCGGCGGGCTCGTCTACGGGCTCAGCCTCGTCGGCGGAGTGGTGAGCGGCACCGACACCGGCTCGGCGTCGCAGATGTGGATCTCGCTTGCGGTCGGCGCCGCCGGCATCGCCTCGTTCATCGTCCGCCAGCTGTACCTGCAGCGTCGAGATCGGGCCCTGCTCGACCTCCGCACGTTCCTGACGCGCAACTTCGCGGTCTCGGTCGCGCTCATGGTCGTGATGATGGCCGCACTCTTCGGCACGATCATCCTGCTGCCCGTCTACATGCAAGACGTGCTGCATCTCGAGCCGCTGTTCACCGGCCTGCTGCTCCTGCCCGGCGGCCTGCTCATGGGTCTGCTCGGTCCGACCGTGGGCCGGCTCTACGACCGAGTCGGGCCGACTCCCCTGCTCGTGCCGGGTTCCATCGTCGTCAGTGGTGTGCTGTGGTCGCTGACGCTCGTGAACGTGAACACCTCCCCGTGGATGGTGCTCGCAGCGCACATGGCGCTGTCGACCGGCCTTGCGTTCATGTTCACGCCGCTGTTCACCTCGGCGCTCGGGTCGCTCGAGCCGCGCTTCTACTCGCACGGCTCGGCGACCGTGGGCACCGTGCAGCAGGTGGCCGGTGCCGCGGGCACGGCGCTGTTCATCACCGTGATGACCTCGCGGGCGACGACGGCCGCCGCGACGGGCGCCTCAGCCGAGTTCGCCGCGGCGGCCGGCATCCGCAACGCATTCCTCGTCGGCGCGATCCTCTCGCTCGTGGCGATCGTCGGCGCGTTCCTGGTTCGCAAGCCCGCCGACATGGCCGCGGGCGCACCAGCGGGCCACTGAGTCGACGATCGGGCGGTGCCTGCGGAGAGATCTGCGGGCACCGCCCTCGGCTCAGCCGCAGTTCGGTCGACAGGTGCGCTGCGAGAGCGCGTCGACCAGCACGTTGCCGAGGTCCTCGGGCTTCGACGCCGAGTACGCGCCACCCTTCGTGGCGTGTGCGATGCGCTGCATCGCGTCGAGGTCGGTGTCGGGGCCGAACCCGATCATGATCACGGGCACCGGCTTCGCGGGGTCGTCCATCTTCGCGAGTTCGGCCAGGAGCGTCTCGAGATCGATGCCGTTCTCATCCTCGTTGCGGCCGTCGGTGATGAGCAGCACCGAGTTCACCATGTCGGGGTCGTAGGTCTCACGCACGCGCTGCACGGCGGCCAACGTCGTGTCGTACAGGCCCGTGGCACCGCCCAGGCGGTCGGGCAGCGACTGGATGGCTCCGACGAGGTGCTGGGTGTGCGTCTGATCGGCGAGCGGCGCGATCGGCACCAGTTCCTCGTAGTCGAGGTCGCCGTTTCGCGCGGTGGAGAAGACCCACATGCCGAGCTCCACCTCGCCCGAGAACTTCTGCATGGCGCCGACGGCCGCCTGCTGGAAGATGTCGATACGACGGAGGCCGCTCTCGCTGGGCTCCTCCATCGACCCCGACACGTCGACCACGGCGAGCATGCGGGATCGCAGTGTGAGCACCGCCCACGCTCGCAGGATCTCGAGCTGCGCGGCGCTGTCGAGCTCGGCCGCGGCGCCGGCCGGGGCGTTCGTCGCGAGCCCGGGCACCTCCACGGTCCCGGTGCCATCGGCTCCGCGGAATCCGGCGGCGGCGAGTCGCTCGGTGCTGGCGCGGGCGGCCTCCTCGAACGCAGCAAGCAGGTCGGCTCGAGTCTGCGCGGGGTCGGCGCCCTCGGCCTCATCGGAGGCTTGCTCGCCCTCCGCGTCGGCATCGGCACGCACCGGAAGCCGCACGAACGGGTAATCCAGCAGCACGGTGCCGTCGGCGGGATAGGCGGCGACGAGGGTCTCGGCGGGCTCGTCGAGGTTGTACGCGGCGACCTGGGCCTCGGTCGTGATGACGACGCTGGGCTGGGCTGACGCGCCCAGCGCCCCGAACGCCGCACTCGTGGATGCGGGAATCGACTTGCCGAGCTCGATCATCGCACCAGCGAATTGTCGCGGGTCATCTGGCGATGAGTGCCCTCGCAGCGCGAGGAGGCCCGCAAGGCTCGCCGACGAAGCCTCGGGGTTGGGCAGGATCGTGGGCAGTGCGCCGCCGAGCACGCGCGTCCAGGTGACCGGCTCCGACGCGATCGCGGCAGCGTTGGTGGCCGCAGCGGCGAACACGACCGGGCTCGTGGCGATCGGCTCGCCGACCTCGAGCTCGGGGGTGTTCTGGCCGAGCGAGGCCGCGGTGGCCGCCATCCGGTCGGTCCACACGCTCGACTCGGGGATCCAGGCGTCGGCGTCGACACCGCCGGATGCGAGGACGGCAGCGGTGTCGGCCGAGTCCTGCGACTTGATCTCGGTGCTGACGCACGCCTCGGATTCGGCGTCGAACTCCTCGGCGATGTCGGTGAGGGCGGGGGCGATCGAGGTGTCGGCGATGACGACGATCCGCTGCTCGTCGGCGCAGCCCGACTCCGCAGCCGCGAAGAGCGGGTTGAGGTGGCCGCCGACCCAGAGGAAGACTCCGGATGCGACGACGCCGACCACCGCGACGGCCGCGATGATCGACAAGACGAGTGCACGGCTCGGCAGCCTTGCCGGAGCCTTGATACTGTGACGCCCCACGGACACTCCAATGCCCGGCAGTCGCCGTGGCGCCGCCGATTCCCTGTCTGAACGGGTTCCCCCGGTCAGAGGGGGAAGGATGTCCTCAATCCTAGGCGACGGGTCGCGATACGCGAATTTCGCTCGGTATATGGAGTGGATGCGTGATGCGGGTCGGATGGCCCCCAGCCATCCGACCCGCTCCCCCGCCCTGGCGTCGACCCCTCAGTCGTCGCACAGGCGCCCGTTCGACGGAGCCGCAGACTCGGCGTCGCGTCGTGTGAACACCACGGTATGCGGCGCTCGAACTCGGTGCATAGGGGTTGACTGCCTGGGAACCGCACGCTACGTCCCGCGGGGGTGGTGCCCGCGTGGGTGCGGTGGGAGCATGAGACGACTCGGAGCACGAGATCGAGGTGCCGCCATGACGATCATCCACACGAATCCCGTCGACGAGACGACGGCAGCGGACGCCGCGGTGATGCCTGGGCCGGCGTCATCCGACCGGTGACATGGAACGGTTCAGGGATCGACGCGACGCCGGACGCCAGCTCGCACGGGCGCTCGAGGGGCGCGAGTTCGACGACCCGGTGGTACTCGGCCTCCCGCGCGGGGGCGTCCCCGTCGCCGCCGAGGTCGCTCGCGCGCTGGGCGCTCCGCTCGACGTGCTCGTGGTGCGCAAGCTCGGTCTCCCTCGGCAACCCGAGGTCGCGATGGGCGCGATCGGCGAGCACGGCGCGCGCGTACTCAATGACGACGTGCTCCGGTCGGGCGGAGTATCGAAACGCGACCTCGCGCGCGTCGAGGCGCGCGAGCGATCGGAACTCGACGCCAGATCGGCACGCTTCCGCGGGGATGCAGCTCCCGTCGACCTGCGCGACCGCACCGCCGTGGTCGTCGACGACGGCGTGGCGACAGGAGCGACGGCTCGGGTCGCCGCCATGGTCGCGCGTGAGCTGGGCGCGGCATCCGTGGTGCTCGCGATGCCGGTGAGCTCACCCGAGAGCTTGGCGGAGCTCGAGGCGATGCCCGAGGTCGACGAGGTGATCTGCCTGTCGGTGCCGTCGGGCTTCATGGCGGTGGGCATGCACTACGTCGATTTCACCCAGACGACGGATGCCGAGGTGCAGGCGATCCTCGAGATGGCGCGTGCCAAGGCCGATGACGGCGATCTGGACGCCGACGACTGAATCCGAGCGCGCCCCGCCACGGGGTGCTCAGCCGGTGCCGATGACGACGGTGCCGTCGACGTCGTCATCACGCAGCACACGCGGCTCGAGGCCGCTGTCGGCCATGAATGCGGCGGTCGCCGGAGCCTGGCTCACGCTCGTCTCGATGAGGAGCCGGCCGCCGGGAGCCAGCCAGGAGCGAGCCGATGCAGCGATGCGGCGATGCATGTCGAGGCCGTCGGTGCCACCGTCGAGGGCGATCCGGGACTCGTGGTCGCGCGCCTCCGCCGGCATCATCGAGATCTCGTCGGTCGGAACGTACGGGGCGTTGGCGGCGAGCACGTCGATGCGGCCACGCAGGTCGCCGGGGAGCGCGCCGTAGAGGTCGCCCTGCACGACGCGGGCGCCGTATCGCCCGAGGTTGCGGCTGGCCGCGCGGACCGCGGCGGGGTCGATGTCGGCGGCAACGAGCTCGCACGGCATGGCGGCCGCGACGACGACTCCGATGGCACCGGATCCGCAGCAGAGATCCACGACGACGGGTACGTGATCCGGCCGCGCCGCCTCGCGAGTGAGGCGCACCGTCTCTTTCGCCAGTGCCTCGGTGCGGCGCCGCGGCACGAACACGCCGGGCTCCAGCAGGATGCGATGTCCCGCGAAATCGGCCCAGCCGAGGACCTGCTCGAGCGGTTCGCCGGCCACGCGACGCACGACGAGGGCCTCGAGGCTCGCAGCGGAGCCCCGGGCGGCTGCCATGAGCAGCGCCGCCTCCTCCTCGGCGAAGACGCAACCCGCGGCACGAAGGCGGGCGACGAGCTGCCGAGGTGGGCCGACGGGCATCAGGGCATCGTATCGACAATCAGCGGCGCAGCGCAGCGCAACCGCTCGCAGCAGCTCGGATGGATGCCGGATGATTCCGCACTCCAAGACGTTTGGCAAGCCGTTGCGGACATTCGTCTCATGGGAGTTTGCTGGTGCCGACTCGACCGAGGAGGCGGATTCCCTGTGGATACCAGCACCATCATCTGGATCATCGTCGGCATCATCGTCGTCATCGCGATCATCGCGGTCGTCGTGTGGCTCACGACCCGCCGGCGGCGCCAGGAGGCGCATCTCGAGTCCGAGCGGCAGAAGGCCGCCGAGCTCCGGCAGAACGCCTACGAGTCGGATGTCGCCCGGCGGGAGCGCGAGGCCGAGGCGGCACGCGTCGCGGCGGCAGCGCAGCAGGCTCAGGCCGGCGCGAAGCAGGCGGAGGCCGATGCCATGCAGGCCCGGCTCGAGTCCGAGCGACTGGCGCAGGAAGCCGCCACCCACCAGTCCAGCGCACAGCAGCTTCGAGATGAGGCGGCCGAGCGCATGCGCAAGGCCGACGAGGTCGACCCCGATCTGAACGGGAACAGGAACGACCGCGACGACCGTGCCACGACGGCGGCCTCCACGACGGGCTACGACGCCGATCGGAACGGCGTGCGCGACGACCGCGAGGTCGCGCGAGATCGCGATGGTGACGGCATGCGTGACGACCGCGAGCCCACTCGCGACCACGACCGCGACGGCGTGCGTGACGACGGCGACGCCAGGACCGATGGCAACCCCAATCCTCCGGTCGACCCGACGCGCGGCGATACCGGAACGGGCCGGCGAATCTGATCGATCGAACACGCGGGCGGCGGTGCGGGGCGAGGCCACGCGGTCGACGGCATCCGACACCGGCCGTCTGGGTCGTTACTTCAGCAACCGCGACAGCACGCGATCGGCCAGCGGCTTGCCGCCCGTCTGACACGTGGGGCAGTACTGGAAGGTGGAGTCGGCGAAGATGACCTCGCGCACCGTGTCGCCGCACACCGGGCATGCCTCGCCGGTGCGGCCGTGCACCTGCATGCGGCTGCGCTTGCCGTCTTTCAGCTCGTCGGGCGGTCGCCCCGCCGCGGCGTCGACCGCGTCGGCGAGGGTGTCGCGCATCGCATGGTAGAGCCGCTCGACCTGGTCGGGCGTGAGCTTCGCGGCGAGGATATACGGCGACATCCGTGCGTTGTGCAGGATCTCGTCGGAGTAGGCGTTTCCGACACCGGCGAACACCGACTGGTCGCGCAGGAGTCCCTTGATCTGCGTGCGACGACCGGCGAGTATGGCGGCGAAGTCGTCGAGGCTGAAGTCGGGCGCCGTCGGATCGGGCCCGAGGCGGGCGATGCCCGGCACCTCGGAGACGTCGCGCACGACGTAGACCGCCAGCGACTTCTTGGTGCCGGCCTCGGTGAGGTCGAACCCCGAGCCGTCATCGAGACGTACACGCAGCGCGATCGGCGACTTGCCGGGCTTGACCACCGTCTTCGGAAGCTCGTCGTACCAGCGGAGCCACCCGGCACGGGCGAGGTGGAACACGAGGTGCAGGCCTCCGACCTCGAGGTCGACGAACTTGCCATGGCGCGATGCCGCATCGATCGTGTTGCCGACGAGCGCCTGCAACGGGGGGTCGAACGTCTTCAGGGCCGAGATCGCCGCGACGGTGGCCGACGAGACGGCACGACCCACCGCTCGTTCGCGGAGGAACCCCACGAGCGCATCGACCTCGGGCAACTCGGGCACGCTGCCATGCTCTCACCCCCTGCCCACATGTGAGCAACTTCTCAGCCATCGGCCCCCCGGATGAGGGTAGGCTGGCGTCGGCCGCGCATGAGGGCCCGAGGTGTTGACGAAGACGTTGGCGCCCTGTCGACCCCATGATCCCGGCTGCGAACCCCGGCGCACACAGCGTTCGAATGAGGGGCACGACGATGTGCGCTTCGACCTCCGCCGGGGTTCGCCACCCCGCTCCTGCCGGCCGCGGCCGGCGTCATGCCGGCAGGGTATGGTCGTGCCATGCAGACCGACGAGCACGCGACCCGAATCCTCCACGTGCCCCCGCACGGACCCGCCATCGTCACGTCGGACGACACGTCAGACCTGATCGGCAGTGCGTGGGCCAACCGGGCCGAGCTCATCGCCATCCCCGCCGCACGGCTCGACCCCGCCTTCTTCGACCTCAGTTCAGGGGTCGCCGGCGAGATGACCCAGAAGTTCGTGAACTACCGGCTGCGCGTCGCGATCGTGGGCGACATCAGCGCGTACGTCGCCGAGAGCGACGCCCTCCGCGACTACGTCTGGGAATCGAATCGCGGTACCCAGGTGTGGTTCGTGTCCGATGAGGCGGCGCTTCACGACAAGTTGGCCGGGCGGCCGGCGCGCATGGGCACCATCGGCTGATCCGCCCGCACGAGCGTGCCCGCTCCGACGGCGGCGCGACCCGGGCGCCGGGTCGCGAGGGCGCGCCCGATCAGGGGCTGGCCCAAGAGGATTCCGGTGAACACCAGTGCCAGGCCGACGAGCTGCTGCGGTGCGAGCACTTCGCCGCCGATGAAGACGCCGAGCAGCACCCCCGTCACGGGATTCAACAGTCCGATGAGTCCGACGGTGCCCGCGTCGAGGTGACGGAGCCCGCTGAACCAGGCGACGAACGCGAGCGCCGTGGCGACGATGCTGATGTACGCGAACGCCACGACGGCCGGCGCGTCGAGCAGTGGCGGCCCACCCTCCCAGACGATCGCGGCGGGCACGAGCATCGCACCGCCCGCGATGAGCTGCCACGAGGTGAGGGACAGCACGTCGACCCCGCTCCACCGCTTCGCGAGGATGTAGCCGAGCGACGACATCGACATCGCGCCCAGCGACGCGACCACGCCCCAGACGTCGATGGATGCCTCGCCCGTCACGAGCATCAGCACGACCCCGGCGAGGCCGATGACCGCTCCGGTGAGCGACAGCGCACGGAGCCGCTCCGAGACCAGCAGCCAGGCGAACACCATCATGACGATCGGCGAGGTGGCCATGATCGTCGACGCGATGCTCGTCGGCAGCAGTTGCGCCGCCACGTAGACGAGGGCGAAGAACGCCCCCATGTTCAGCGCACCGAGGACGAGTGAGCGCCACCACCACGCGCCCCTCGGCCGTTCTCGCCGGACGGCGAGCAGGAGCAGGCCCGCCGGCAGTGCGCGAATCACCGCGCCCCACAGCGGCGCGTCGGGGGGCAGGAACTCCCTCGTCACGAAGTAGGTGCTGCCCCACGCGATCGGCGCGATCGCGACGATGAGACTCCATCTCAATGTAGCTTCCACGGAAGACATTGTAGCTTCCGTGGAAGATAGAGTACAGCCATGGATGCCCCGACCGACCGCGTCGCCCAGATCATGGCCGAATGGGCACGCGAACGCCCAGATCTCGACCTCGCTCCACAGGGCGTCATCGGGCGCCTCCACCGCCTGGCGAACCACCTCACCGAGGACCTCGTCGCCGTCTACCGCACCTTCGACCTCTCCGAGGGCGACTTCGACGTGCTCGCGACCCTCCGCCGCGGTGGTGACCCGTTCGAGCGCACCCCGAGCGACCTCGCCGACTCCACGATGGTGACGACCGGCGCGATGACGAAGCGCATCGACCGCCTCGAGACGCGCGGGCTGGTGAGCCGTCGTCAGAGCGACGTCGACGGACGCGGACGCGTCATCGCACTGACCACCAAGGGGCGTGCACTGATCGACGACGCGGTCACGGCGCATCTCGCGAATGAGCGCCGTCTCATCGACGAGGCGATCTCACCGATGGATGCCGCGACGCTCGAGCGCGTGCTCACGAGCTGGCTCGCGCACTACGAGTCCTGAGGGTCGCGACCCACGAGATGGAATGGCTCACGACTTCAGCGGAAGCTCCTCGCCGTGGGTCTGGCAGGTCGGACAGTACTGCGCCGTCGTGCTCGCGAACGAGAAGTCGCGGATCGTGTCACCGCAGACCGGGCAGGCCTCCCCCGCACGACCGTGCACGCGCATGGCCGCGACCTTGGCGTCCTTGAGCTCAGCGAGGGTCACGCCCCGCTGAGCCGCAACCGCCCCGGTGATGACGTCGACCGTGGCCTCGAAGAGCCGGTCGAGTTCTTCCGGCGCCAGATCGGCTGCACGACGCACGGGTGAGATCTTCGCCGTGTGGAGGATCTCGTCGGAATAGGCGTTCCCGATGCCGGCGAGCGATTCCTGGTCTTGCAGAACGGCCTTCACCTGCTTGCGTCGCCCGGCCACCGCACGGTCGAATTCCGCACGGGAGAACGCAGGCCTTGCCGGATCGGGACCGAGCTTGGCGACGGCCGGCACTTCCCCGGGATCATCGACGACCCAGAGGCCCAACGACACCCAATCGCCCGCGTCAGTGAGTTCCAGCGATGATCCGTCGTCGAACTCGAGGATCACCAGCGCCGGCGGTTGGTCCTCCTCGCGGCCGGCGTCGTCAGCGCCTCCCCATCGCGCCCATCCGTGCCGGCCGAGCGAGATCACCAGATGGGTGTCGGGGCCGAACGCCACGTCGACGAGCTTGCCGTGCCGCGTGGCTCCGGCGACGGATGCCGCAAGGAGGCTCTCGGGAGGACGGGCACGGGTCTTCGTCGTCCTGAACTCGACGACGTCGACCCCCGTGAGGCTGCGGCCGGTCAAGCGGTCACCGAGTTCCTCGGCGAGCGCCTCGACCTCTGGTGATTCCGGCATGGCGCCAGCCTTCCACGGGGCGAGCCGCGCCACCAGCCCGCCGAGCGCGAGGCCGCGCCGCTACTGGGTGCCGAAGTCGAGCATGGAGTCGGCGAGGGCGATGACCGACCAGGTGCCGCCCGCGGCATCCGTGAACTCGTAGGCCGGCACGAGCAGCACGCCTCCGGTGACCTGCCAGTGGGTCGCCAGCCCGAGTCGTGCCTCGACGATCTCGACCTCGTTCACCGGCCACGAGAGCGCCGTGCCACCCGTCGGTGCGGCCGGCGGCTCACCGGCGGTGCCGAACTCCATGGGCGCCTGCTGCGCCGAGAACGGCATGGCGGTCACCTGGGGTCCGAAGCGGGGATCGGACAGGCGCTCGAACGCCTCCTGCTCGCTCACGATCGGGTAGTCGCCGAGCGACACGGTGGCGGCGAGCGAGCCCGAGGCGTTGAGCACGCCGCCCTCCGCGAGTTCGAGGTACCAGCCCTGATCGGTGCGCTGCCCGTCGATCAGCGGCCAGGCCTGCACGGTGCGCGTCAGCGAGCCCTCGTAGACCTCGGAAGTGTACTCGAAGGCGTCCGCGTCGCGTCCGGAGGCCGAGACGAGCGAGCGCATGGCGTCGATGGCCGCAACCTCGGTCGGTGCCGTGCCGGTCGGCTCGCAGGCGGTCGCGTCGGGCGCGCACCGCCACGGATCGTGCTGCGGATCCCAATAGGAGAATCCGAGCGTGCCGTCGAGCGTGACCCAGAGGGATGCCGCGGTGCCGTCCTGCGGGCCCACGGCCCAGCCGCCGTCCTTCAACTCGGGCGTACCCGTAAGACCGAGCGCTGCGGCGAGCGCACCGACGTTCTCGGCGTTAGATGCGGATCGCGCATCGTACGCGTAGGCGGGCGCGGTGCCATCCTCGGTCGAGAGTCCGGACGCGTGGAAGACGTTGCGTCCCCAGGCGTACGGCAAAATGCGGTCGCTGCCGAACCCCGGGGTCGCCCTGCTCTGCGGAGCCACGGCGGACGCGTCCGTCTCGGGCACGCCCATCTCGGTCGGAGCCGTGCCGACGCCGGACTCGAGCGAGATGGGCGGCGCCGCACCGCCTGCGACGGTCGTCGAGCCGGTGTTCGTCGCGCCGACCGCGTAGCCGGCACCGCCGACGACCAGCATGGATGCCGCGACGGCGGCGACCGTCAGCCAGCGGTTGCGGCGGCGGGCACGCTCTGCGGCGAGGTCGGTGACGGCGGCGGATGCCACGGCCGGCGCGTCGGCGGCCTCGGTGGTGACCCTCGCCACGACGTCGTCGGTGAAGCCCGCGCGTGGTTCCAGCCCGGCGGCGGGGTCGGCGGCGCGAAGGCGCTCGACGGGGTCGAGCTCGTCGTCGTTCCGGTCGGTCATGTCGATCACCCTCCGTGACATCCGTTCACTCATGGATGTGTGTCATCCGCCGCAGACCTTGCATCCCCGCGGCGACCGATTGCGTCAGAACGAGAGTCGCTCGCCCCACGCGTCACGGAGGCGCTTGCGCGCTCGCGACAGCGCGGCATCCGCCCCCGACCTGGAGATGCCGAGGACCACCGCGAGTTCGTCGCCGTCGAGGCCTTCCCACGCGTGGAGCAGGAGGATGCGACGGTCGCGCTCCCCGACGCTGGCGAGTGCCCCCCGGAGCTCGGCATCGAAGAGCGCGCTCAGTTCGGGGTCGTCGGCCACGCGCACCGTGCCCGCATCGGGCACCTCGCCGACGGGAAGGTCGACGAGCTTGCGTCGATGGTTGGCGAGCGTGAAGCCCGCCGTGCGGTAGAGCCACGGCAGCACGGCGTGGCGCGGGACGTCGTCTCGACGGCGCCAGGCGGTCGCGAAGACGTCGGCGGCGAGGTCCTCGGCATCCTGCCGCGGGCCGCGGCGGGCGAAGTACCGCACGAGGGCGGTCGAGTGCTCGCGCACGACCTCGGTGAACCACGCCAGGTCGTCGGCATTGCCGGATGCCGCGTCGGCGCCGTCGGCCATCGCCACCTCCTGGTTCGGGTCGACGTCAACTGCGGCGCTCGGAGTCCTCACATCGAGAATGTGTCGCCGCTGCCGCGAGTCTTGCACGGAGCAGGAGGTTGCGTCGCAAGACGGGGCCGCCTCGCGCTCCTGCGGCGTCCGACCGGCTCAGCCGAGCGTGACCCCCCGCGCGGACATGAACGGCACTGGGTCGATCTGCGTCCCGCCCTCGTAGACCTCGAAGTGAAGATGGCACCCGGTCGCGGCACCGGTCGCCCCCGACCATCCGATCTGCTCCCCGGCTGCGACCTGTCGGCCGACGCTCACGAGGATGCCGCCGTCGACCAGGTGGGCGTATCCGGTGTCGATGCCCGAACCGTGGGCGATCTTGATGAAGTTCCCGTACGTTCCGACCGGACCGGCCGTGCTGACGCGTCCTGCGGAAGCAGCGTAGATCGGCGCCCAGCACCCGGTTCCGATGTCGACACCCCGGTGGAACGACTGCGAGCAGCCGCCCGGCGTGCAGATCGGGTCTCGCGGACCGAACGCGCCGGTGATCCGACCCGTCGCCGGCTTCGCCCACCCGATCGCGCACGCCGTGCCGGCGGCGACCTCTTCGCCGACCACGGCGGATCCGCCCAGAATGACCCGCGCCGGCGGAGCCAGTTCATTGAGCGCGAGCGACACGGGATGCGGAATGCACGCGGTTCGGGTGAGGTACAACGGTGCGAGCAACCCGCCGGCCAGGGCCGCGCCGGCGAGCGCATCGGCGAAATCGCCACCGGTCGCGAGGAACGCACTCGTCGGCTTCGTCCCGCCGAACACGGCGGCATTGATCGCCGCCGCCGTCTGGAAGCGATCGAGCCCCTCGTGGCGGAGGACCGCGAACCCGTTGGCGGCGAGCTCCTGCTCGATGGCCGCGCTGACGGCGCCGCTGCCTCCCGCGATCCGCACGGTCCAGGCACCCAGTGCAGCTAAGGCTTCGACCGTCCCTGGTCGAAGCGATGGTGAGAGCCCGTCGACGAGGTACACCGGCGCACCCAGCCGGCCGGCTGCGGCCGACGCCGCGAGCGCGTCGGGGAAGTCCCGGCCGGTTGCGATGAAGGCCTCGGTGACCGTGGAGAAGGCCTCGTCCACCAGGAGTCGAGCCGTCTCGAAACGGTCGGCTCCCCCGAGGCGGTCGATGCTGATGCCGGGCAGCAACGCCGCGAGTTCCGCCTGAACTCCGGCGCCGACGACGCCTTCGCCGCCGGCGATGATGACGCGCTGCGGCGCGAGCCGCGTGATCTCGGTCCGCACCACGGCGGGAAGGGCCTCAGCCTGCGTCAGGAGCAGCGGCCCACCGTGATGCGCCGCCGCAGCCGCCGCGGACAGCGCGTCGGGGAAGTCGGCGCCCGTTGCGACATACAGCACCGGGACTCCGGGGGAGAACCGTTGCGAGATCGCGACCGCCGTCTCGAAGCGGTCGGCTCCGGCGAGGCGATGCACGCCCGGTTCGAACGGAGTGATGACGCTTTCCGCGGCCATGAGCGCCGTCGGCGCGAGAGCCTTGGCGCGGTCCACGGTGCGGTCGAGCGGCGCCGGCTCAGGTTCTGCCGTCTCGGGTTCGGCAGACGGCTCCGGCCCGGGCAACGACTCAGTCGCAGGTGCCGGCTCGGGCACCGGTTCCGGCTCGGAGTACGGACCTGATTCCGGCTGCCCCTCGGGCTCGCTCGCGCGCAGGGGCTCGGGACTCCGGCCCGACACGGACACCGTCGAGGGCTCCGGGACGACCTCCGCTGCCAGGGCAGGACTGGTCGTGCCGAAGACGAAGACGGCGACCGCCCCGATGGCGACGGCATGCATTCGCGTCCTTGGATGCACAGCGGGCCCCCCTCCGCTCGCGAACGCCTCCCCGCGGTCCGCTCTTCGCAGTGTAGGGGAACAGGTCCGCGGTGGAGCGGAATTCGCGCGCACCGCGTCGCTGCTGCGGCATCCCCCCTCGGATCGGAACGTCGTGCGATGGAGAGCCCCCGAGCTCCGGTAGGCGCATACGGCTGCGGACATGCGACATGACGTACGGTTGCCGGATGCTCCGACGACTCGTTTCCCGCGTCTACTGGGCCTGCAGTCGTTGGCGCCTCGTCAGCGAACCGGCGCCCGACCGTCCCACCGTCCTCGTCGGTGCGCCGCACACGTCCAACTGGGACTTCGTGCTCATGCTCGCCATCGCCTGGCGGCTCGACGTCGACGTGCGCTGGCTCGGCAAGAAGAGCCTGTTCGCCGGATGGCGCGAGCCGATCATGCGGGCACTGGGAGGTATTCCGGTCGACCGTTCCGATGCGGGCCGAGTCGTCGCAGAGGTCGTCGAGCGCGTCCGGGCCGGCGAGGTGTTCGGTCTCGTCGTGACGCCCGACGGCACGCGCGGTGCGCACCAGTACTGGAAGTCGGGCTTCTATCGCATCGCCCAGGAGGCCGGAATGCCGGTCACGCTCGGCTACGTCGACCGGACCACGATGACCACCGGCCTCGGCCCGACTTTCGAGCTGACCGGCGACGTGGCCGCCGACATGGACCGCATCCGCGCCTTCTACGCCGACAAAGCCGGTGTGCGACCGCACCTGCGCATCGAACCCCGCCTGCGCTCGGAGGGCACGCCCGACACGCCGGTCGACTGAGCCGGCGTCGCGCGGCAGGGTGCCCTGCTACACGTTGAAGCGGAACTCGACCACGTCGCCGTCCTGCATGACGTAGTCCTTGCCTTCCATGCGGGCCTTGCCCTTCGCCCGGGCCTCCGCGACCGATCCGGCGGCCACGAGGTCGTCGAACGAGATGACCTCCGCCTTGATGAACCCCTTCTCGAAGTCGGTGTGGATCACGCCGGCCGCCTGAGGTGCCTTCCACCCCTTGTGGATCGTCCAGGCGCGCGACTCCTTGGGCCCGGCGGTCAGGTAGGTCTGCAGGCCGAGCGTGTCGAAGCCCACGCGGGCGAGCTGGTCGAGACCCGACTCGTCCTGTCCGGTCGACGCGAGGAGCTCCGCGGCATCCGCGGCGTCGAGGTCGATGAGCTCCGACTCGATCTTGGCGTCGAGGAAGACGGCCTCTGCCGGCGCGACGAGCGCTGCGAGCTCCGCCCTGCGCGCGGCATCCGTCAGCGTCGCCTCGTCGACGTTGAAGACGTAGATGAACGGCTTCGCGGTGAGCAGGCCGAGTTCGCGGATGGGCGTGAGATCGACGGATGACGCACTGAGCGGAGTCGCCCGCTGCAGCACGTCCTGCGCCTCCACCGCAGCGGCCAGCACCGAGGGGTCGAGCTTCCTGCCCTTGACCTCCTTCTCGTACCGCGCGATGGCGCGCTCGAGGGTCTCGAGGTCGGCGAGGATCAGCTCGGCGTTGATCGTCTCCATGTCGGCCTTCGGGTCGATCCTGCCTTCGACGTGCGCGACGTCGGAGTCCTCGAATCCGCGCACGACCTGAGCGATCGCGTCGGCCTCGCGGATGTTCGCGAGGAACTTGTTGCCGAGCCCCTCACCCTCCGACGCACCGCGCACGATGCCCGCGATATCGACGAAGGACACCGCCGCGGGCAGGATGCGCTCGGACCCGAAGATCTCGGCCAGCTTCTCGAGCCGCGGGTCGGGAAGGTTCACCACGCCGATGTTCGGCTCGATCGTCGCGAACGGGTAGTTCGCCGCGAGCACCTGGTTCTTGGTCAGGGCGTTGAAGAGGGTCGACTTGCCGACGTTCGGGAGTCCGACGATTCCGATGGTGAGTGCCACGGGCGTCTATCGTACCGCCAGGCCCGCGGCGGCATCCGTCGGGCCGACCTTCGATCGCGGCTGGTGCAGCGTCAAGTAGACGCCCGCGATGACGATCGCGCCGCCGATGGCGGCGGGCGGGTCGACCGTGGCGCCGAACGCGATGGCGATGAGCACCGTGAACACGGGCAGCAGGTTCAGGAAGATGCCGGCACGTGCCGGGCCCACCCGTGATGCGCCGATGTTCCAGAGCGCGTAGCCGGCCATCGACGGGAACACCACGATGTAGGCGAGCCCGACCACGCCAGCGGCCGACGAGGGCAGCGAGACGCCGGTGAACGCGATGAGCGGCAGCATCGTGACGACCGCGAACACCGCCTGCACCGAGGTCGCGGTGATCGGCGGCGTCACGAGGCGTCGCGAGATGAGCGAGTACACGGTCCAGGCGAGCACCGAGCCGATGACGAGCAGGTCGCCGACGCCGAAGCCCTGCTCGACGAGCTGTCCGAGGTCGCCGCCGGTGAGCACGATCGAGACGCCGACGAACGCCACGGCGATGCCGAGCGCCTGCAGCCGGTTCAGCCGCTCGTGCAGGAAGATGGCCGCACCGAGGGCGATCGTGGCCGGATTGATCGCGCTGATGACCGCCGCGTTCACCGCACCGGTGAGTCCGAGCGCCGCATAGAGCAGCAGCGTGTACCCGGTCAGGCCGAGCAGCGACTGCAGCAGGTGCAGCCTCCACTCCCGCCATGCCTCACGCCAGTCGGGCCGCTCGATCAGCCACGCGAGCGCGATGAGGGGCAGCACCGCGAACGCCCACCGGAAGAACGTCAACGAGATCGGCGAGATCTCGCGCGTGACCATCTCGCCGAAGACGTAGTTGCCGGCCCAGAAGAGGTTGGCGAGGGCCAGGAAGAGGTACATCCGGCCGCGGTGGTTCACCGATACAGCCTACGTCGCCCCTCGGCGGGCGACGAATCGCGAATCCGGATGCCGCGAGCGGCGCATCTTCTCAGGGCAGACCCTCCGGGGCAGCCCTGAACGCCGCCCGAAACGCTGGTGGCGCCGTGCTCGGCGGTCGTAGGCTGCGGCTGACGGAAGTGAGCGCCGCCCGGGCGTCGTTCGGTCGGCGAAGCAGTCAAGGGGGATCACCCATGATCGCGCGCTGCAGCAGACGCGGATGGGGCATTCGGGGGCCCGACGATGACGGCTCGCGATGACCGGATCGAGGCACGGGGCCCGCTGCGCGTGGAGCCCGGATTGCCCGATGAGGCATGGATTCCGCCGGTCGGCGGCGCCGAACTCGCGCGCGCGAGCGTCGTCGGCACGGGAGAGGGCACGCCGGTGCTCATGTTCTTCATGCCCGATGACGTCGACCCGCGGCGGGTGGTCGTGTTCGTGCGTGTCGGCACCCTGCTCTGCTCGCTCGCACCGACGCGGGCGGGCGATCGCTACGAGGTCGAGCTGCCGTTCAACCTCGGGTCGCGCACGGCACTCGTCGTCGTGCTCGAGTGCCGAAGCGAGGCGGATGCCACGGAGCTGGTGAAGCGCTACGACGCGAGCCGAGTGCGCCTCGACGAGGAGGAGCGCGCCGAGACCGGAGCCGAGCCGCCGCCCGAGGAGGCCGCGGCGGAACCCGAGCCGCGACGGGTGCCGTCCAGGACGCGATCCATCCCTCCTTCCATGGCACCACCACCCCTCGAGGCGGCGCCGGTGGAGGCGATGCCCGCCAACGGCCACGAAGCGCTCGCACACGTGCACGCCGAGATGCCGAAGCGCGTCGTCGTCGAGACGCCGGTCGAGGTGCGATTCCGTCTCAGCAGGCGCCGGCTCGCGGCATCCGAAGGAAGCAGCCACACCGAGCAGTCGATTCGGGTCGATACCGATCGTGACGTCACGGTGACCATCGCACTGCGCGGATTCCGCCTGGCCGACGGCGAGGCCGACACGGTCGCAGTGCGACTGCCGGACTCGGCCGACGCGGTCGCCGAGCACCGCTTCACGATCGTCGCGCCGCGAACCGGAAAGGGCGAGGTGTCGCTGGCAGTGCGGCAGAACGCGGACCTGCCGATCGCGACGTTGCGGATCACGTCGGACATCGTGGCGGCGGGGGCCCGCGACGACGAGATCGAAGCCAACGAGGTCGACGCCGAGGTCGTCGACCCCGACCCCGAGCTCGTGCGACTGCCGAGCATCCGCATCGACGAGTCGATCGTGGGCAACGACTCCACCCTCCGCATCCGCGTCACCGTCGCGGGCATCACGCGGGAGTGCACGAAGGCCCTGCCCGACAAGGCGGCGTTCATCGCCCGCACGTATCGGGTGGTCGCCGGGATCCGAGCTGAACTCCGGGACATCCGGGATGTCGCCGAACGCCGCCGACACGGCGTCCGCCGACTCCGCGACCTCGGCATGGGACTTGCTCGCGCCCTGTTCAGCACCGACGTGCTCGACCTGCTCTGGGAGGCTGCGCCCGGCGAACTCGAGGGGCTCATCGTGCAGACCACCGGCGAGCTCGACATCCCCTGGGAGATCGTGCACCTCGTGCCGCCGTCCGGCGCCGACGACGGCCAGGAGCGCTTCCTCAGCGGCTTCGGCCTCACCCGGTGGGTGTACGACACCGCCCATCCGACCGAGCTGCACATCGAGCCAGCGCGGGCGCGCTACGTCTGCCCCATGTACGTCGAGCGGCGACTGCACCTCACCCACGCGGTGGAGGAACGGCGCTTCATGGAGGACGAGTTCCAGGCGACGACCGTCGACCCCGACGACGCCGGAGGCATCGCAGCCCTCATGCACAGCGGCTTCGACCTGCTGCACTTCGCTGGCCACGGGCGCTGGAGCGCCGTCATCCCGCCCGCCCAGGAGCTCCTGCTGGCCGGCTTCCGAGAGGCGGTGGATGTCCCAGGCGCCCGCTACTCCGACGGGGAGCTCCGCAACGACCTCCCCGACGTCGGTGCAGCGGATGCCGCGGCCACTGGTCCGTTCGTCTTCCTGAACGCATGCGACATCGGCCGCCTGCCCTCCGGCCCGGCCGCGCTCGGCGGATTCCCCGAGGCATTCCTGCGCGGCGGCGCCGCCGCCTTCGTCGGATGCTCCTGGGCGGTCGGCGACGACCCCGCCTCCGCCTTCGTCGAGGGGTTCTACCGCGCGCTCGCCGCGCCGGGCACGACGATCGCCGACGCCACCCGGATCGCCCGCCTCGCGGCCCGCAAGGAGGCCGATCTCTCGGAGCACGCCTACGCCGTGTACGCGCATCCGCACGCGCACGTCTTCGTCGATCGACCGACACCGGAAGGACCAGGATCATGACCACCACACGTCCGCCGAGCCCATCCGCTCCCCCGGCGCCGCCGACCGCGGCCGCACCCGAGGCGCCTCGAGGCGGTCCGAAGCTCACGGCCGACGAACTCGCGGCGCTCCGCCCGCATGTGATCACCCTCGAAGACGGCAAGCTCGCCGACGGCGGCCGCACCGAACCGCGTTCGGTCGCGGACTTCCGCACCACTGCGGCCGACATCGACGCGATCTTCGACGAGCACCTCCCCGCCTTCGCGGCCGACCATGAGCCCGGTCCCCTCCCAGTGGTGCTGTATGCGCACGGCGGACTCGTCGACAAGGAGGCGGGATTCGCGATCGCCGCGCAGCAGATCGACTGGTGGAAGGAGAACGGCGTCTATCCGATCCACTTCGTCTGGGAGACCGGCCTCGGCCCCGCGCTCTGGGATGCCCTGCGGCGCTGGGCGTCGGGCGGTCGCCGCGGCTGGGTCGACGAGGCCAAGGACACGTTCCTCGAGGTCGCCGCTCGGCTGCTCGGTGGTGGCGGGATCTGGAGCGACATGAAGATCGATGCCGCCGCGGCATCCGTCGACGGTGGTGGCGGACGCTACTTCGTGAAGGCCCTCGGAAAGTGGATGACCGAGCACCCGGGTGAGATCGTCGTGCACGCGGTCGGGCACAGCGCCGGTTCGATCTTCCACTCGCACCTGCTCTCGGCGGCACTCGAGGAGCACGTTCCCGAGATCGAGTCGCTGAACCTCCTCGCGCCCGCGGTGCGCATCGACACCTTCTCGAAGCTGCTGCTCCCCCATGCGAAGAGCCGCAAGATCCGCCGTGTCGCCATCTTCACGATGACCGACAAGGCCGAGCGGGACGACACGTGCCTGCGCATCTACAACAAGTCGCTGCTCTATCTCGTCTCGGCGTCGTTCGAGCCGCAGAAGGCCACGCCCATCCTGGGCATGGCGAAGTACCTCACGCGAGACGCCGAGCTGGCAGCGTTCTTCAGCGGTGACTCGGCCGCCGGCGACCTCGTCCTCGCGCCGTCCGCGGTCGGTGTCCGCACTGGAAGCGCGGCCACGGCGCACGGGGACTTCGACAACGACCCCGCCACCATGGAGAGCGTCGCGCGACGTGTGGCCGGCATCGTCGACGTGACGCCGTTCCCGAAGGGTCGTGGGCGTGCAGCGGCCCCGTGGCCCCAGTATGTCGACGTGCCCGCGGACGCGGCGAACGTGTCCGGCGCGATGGGTTCCCGATCGACGGGCGGTACCCCGCCCGATGGGGCGGCGCCCGGCGGGACTCCGAGCGCCCGCCGCGCCCTCTGCATCGGCATCAACGAGTACCCCGATGTCGGCGACCGCCTGCAGGGCTGCGTGCCCGACGCGAAGGCGTGGGCCGGGGCGTTGCGGACGGCGGGGTTCGAGGTCACCGAACTGACGGAGCCTGCGAAGACCACCCGCGACGAGATCCTCCGAGGCATCCTCGAACTCGTGAGCCAGTCGGTGCCCGGCGACGTGCTCGCCGTGCAGTACTCGGGCCACGGCACGTTCGCGCCCGATCTCGACTCCGAGGAGCCCGATGCGAAAGACGAAGCCCTCTGCCCCGTCGACTTCCGGCAGAACGGTCGCCTCATCATCGACGACGATCTTGCACGGATCTGGGACGTCATTCCCGAGGGCGTGAGCCTGACGGCATTCTTCGACAGCTGCCACTCGGGCTCGGCCAACCGGCAGCCCGACGTCGACCTCGCGCCGATCGGCGATGCGCTTCCGCGCGCCGTGGAGCTGACCCGCGACGACGAGGAGGCCTACCGCGCCGACCGCGGTGTCGGGGTCGGCACGCGCGACGGCGACGAGCCCGACCCAGTGCGTGCCGCGGCGGTCGCGAGCGTGCTCGCCGCGGAGCGGGTCTCGCCCCCGGCTCCGCGCGCCGCCGGCGTGCGCCGCGAGATCCTGTTCAGCGCCTGCAAGGCGAGCGAGGTCGCGTGGGAGTCGCGCGGACAGGGCGACTTCACCCGCAACGCGCTGCCGCACCTCGGGCGCGGCGTCGGCACGGTGTCGAACCTCGAGTTCCTGAATTCGGTCGTCGCGGCGTTCGGCGACAACCGGCGGCAGACGCCCGAGTTCCACGGCGAGGAGGTGCTCGGGGGTCGCGTCCTGCTCGGCTCGGTGAGCGCGACGGCACCGGATGCCGCGACGGCGGCGGCCGCGATCACCGCGCCGTTCACGGGCACCCCGCCGGTCACGGGCACCGCGCCCGATCGCGGCGGTGCGGCATCCGACCGTCGGATGGCGGCGATCGCCGCCATCCTGCGCGCGACCGCAGACCTCTTGGAGCCGTGATGGGTCGGGTTCTGCGCGGGGCGCGTGAATGCCGGTCGAGTCGTCGGCGGGGCGCGTCAGCCCCGGCGGGCGCGGGAGCACCGGGTCACGGACGGCACCGCGAGCTCCCCGGCGCCTTCGATGTCGGGGTGCGTCTCGAGCAGCGTCTCGAGTGCGGCGATCGTGGCCGCCTGATCCGCCTCGGAAGCGGTGATGAAGTGGCTGCGTGATCGCACGAGGTCGAGGAACCTCGTGCGCGACATCCGCTCGGACCACTCGACCGTGTGCTCCTCGATGGGGCCGAACGGCCTGCCGATCCTCACGTAGTCCTCGAACGTCGTGCTCGCATCGTGGCGCTCGTGCATGATCTCGCCGGCCTGGCGCAGCCAGTCGGCGCGGTTGTCGCGGCTGTTCCAGACCAGCCCGAGCACGCCGCCGGGGCGCAGCACTCGAGCGATCTCGGGCACCGCCCGCTCTGGGACGAACCAGTGCCACGCCTGGCCTGCGACGACGGCGTCGACGGACGCGTCCTCGAGGGGGATGTCCTCCGCGGTGCCCAGGATGCGAGGAACCCCCGGCACTGCCACCTCGAGCTCCTCGAGCATCTCCTCGACCGGATCGACCGCGATCGCGTCGCGATCGAGTGCGACGAGCGCCTCGGTGAGCTTGCCGGTGCCGGCACCGAGGTCGAGCACGCGCTCGGCGTCGCCGATGAGCCAGGCGATCGCCTCGACCGGATAGCCGGGCCTCGCCTGACGGTAGACGGATGCCGCGGCGCCGAACGAACGCGCCGAACTCAGGGTCTGAGGGTCGGCGGGATCGGCGACGAGGCCGTCGTGGGTCGCGGTGCGGTCGGCGATGTCGCTCACGTTGCCATTGGACCCCGCCCCGCGGCATCCGTCAACCGTCCCCGCGTCGGCACGACACGGGTTCGGCGACCGATCGTCGACGCGCCCGGCGACCGCCCCCGCCGTGTCGGACCGCCGTGCCACGATGCACACGTGCCAGTGGACTTCACCGCGATCGACTTCGAAACCGCCAACTCGTCGAGTGCGTCGGCCTGCTCGGTCGGGCTGGTGAAGGTGCGCGACGGTCGTGTGGTCGATCGGGCGCATTGGTACATCCGGCCGCCGTTCCCGCACAACGAGTTCTCGGAGTGGAACATCCGCATCCACGGCATCACGCCCGAGATGGTGGCGGATGCCCCCGGCTGGGCCGGCCACCTGCCCGCACTGTGCGAGTTCGCCGGCGACGATGTGCTCGTCGCGCACAACGCGGGGTTCGACATGGCGGTCATCGCCAAGACCTCCGAGGCGTTCGGCCTGCCGGTTCCCGACTTCCGCTCGCTGTGCAGCCTGCAGGTCGCGCGCAACACCTACCACCTGGAGTCGTACCGACTGCCGGTCGCGGCCATGGCCGCCGGATTCGAGGGGTTCTCGCACCACGACGCGCTCGCCGACTCCGAGGCGTGCGCCGCGATCATCGTGCACGCGGCGAAGCGCCACGAGGTCGACGACCTCGAACGGCTCGCCCAGGTGACCCGCGTGCGCTTCGGCGCGATCGGGCGGGTCGCCGTGCGCGACGACCGTGCGGCGCACGGCCCCATGGCGCTGCAGTAGGCGCCCTGCTGGTCGAGTAGCGCCGCGCGCAGCGCGACCCCCGGTGGTCGAGTAGCGCCGCGCGCAGCGCGACGCGTATCGAGACCCGCGCGCCGGCTCCCGCCCGATGTCGGCGGCCGCTGCGACACTGCAGGCATGGACCTGATCGCACTTCTCCTGGGCCTCGTCATCGGCGCCGTCGTCGGCGGCCTGGCCGTCGCCGTCTGGTCGTCACGGCGCCGCGCCGGCGCTCCGGCGGCCGAAGATCCTGCCCTCATCGAGGCGCGGCACCAGGCGCAGCTGGCCGAGGTGCGGGCGGCCGAGGCGGCCGCGATGTCCGAGCTCCGTGCGCACGAGCAGGAGGCCCGGGCCCGTCTCCAGGCCGACCTCGCATCCGCCATGTCGACCGTCGAGGGCCTCGAGCAGCAGATCGAGGAGCACCGGGCACGCTACCGCGACCTCGTCGAGCAGCAGCGAAGCGACCAGGCCGAGCGCGAAGCGCGGGCGAAGCGCGAGAGCGCCGTCCTCGAGGCGCTGAGCCCGGTGCGCGAGACGCTGCAGACCATGCACACGAAGGTCGCCGAGCTCGAGCGGCAGCGCAGCGAGCAGTACGGTTCGATCGCCGAACAGCTGAAGCAGGCCCAGCTCTCCGACGCCGAGCTCCGTGCCACGACCGAGTCGCTCGCCTCGGCGCTGCGATCCAACAGCACTCGCGGCGTCTGGGGCGAGACGCAGCTGCGGCGTGTGGTCGAGGCGGCCGGGCTCACCCAGTACGTCGACTTCTTCACGCAGCAGAGCATCGTGACCGACGCCGGGTCGGGCCGCCCCGACATGGTCGTGCGCCTCCCCGGCAGCAAGTCGATCCCGCTCGATGCCAAGGTGCCGCTCGAGCATTACCTCGAGGCGAGCCAGATCCCGTTCACGGCCACCGGAGACGAGGGTGCGCGGCGCAAGGAGCTCATCACCCGGCACGTGCGGGCGGTGCGCAGCCACATCGACTCCCTCGCGAAGAAGACGTACTGGGAGGGCCTCGACGCGAGCCCCGAGTTCGTGATCGCCTTCATTCCGAGCGAGTCGCTGCTGTCGTCGGCGCTCGAGGCCGACCCGGCACTGCTCGACTACGCCTTCGGCAAGCGAGTGGCCCTCGCCTCGCCGGTGAACCTCTGGGCGGTGCTGAAGACCGTGGCCTTCACGTGGCAGCAGCAGGCTGTGTCTGATGAAGCCAAGAAGCTCTTCGATCTCGGCAACACGCTCTATCAGCGCATCGGCACCTTGGCGGGCCACGCCGACGGGCTGCGCAAGGCCATCGAGCGCACGGTCGACAGCTACAACAAGTTCGCGAACTCGCTCGAGTCGCGCGTGCTCGTGACCGCGCGTCAGTTCCCGGGTATCGACGAAACGAAGGTCGCGCTCCTCGCGGCGCCGGCCGCCGTGCACCAGCAGCCGAAGCGGCTCACCGCGCCCGAGGTCACCGAGGCGGTCGTGGTCGACGAGTTCGACACCCGCGAGGCCGAGGGCGAAACCCTGCTCGAGCTCGATCCAGAGATCCGCCGGCAGCTCGAGATCGGCGAGAACTCGACCGACTGAGCCAACGCCCGTCGCCGCCTGGCACATCCGGGATGTCGAGGGCGGTCAGCGCGCGGTCATCCTCGCGAAGGCGGGTCTCCTCGATGTCGCGGGCGCTGTCACGAATGTCGCTCGTCGGCCGGCAACTCGAACCCGGCCGCTGCTTCGGGGCCCGTCACGATCGACGGGTCAGGATGACCGTCGAGCGGATGCGCGAGTTCGTCTTCACCGAGCCGGGCAAGGGCGAGCGTGACCAGCGCCAGCACCGGGGGCACGAGACCCGCGATGAGGAATGCGGGCGCAATGCCGATCGCCTCGCCCACCGGTCCGGCCACGGCCATCGAGATCGGCATCAGGGCGAGCGAGACGAAGAAGTCGAGACTCGAGACACGCCCGAGCATCGACGGCGGCACCCGCCGTTGCAGCAGCGTGCCCCACACCACCTGCGCCCCGTCGAACAGCACGCCCACGATGAAGAGCGCGATCACCATGACCCAGAGCCACGACGTCAGGCCGATGATCGCGAGCGGAACGCAGCCGACACCCCAGGCCAGAATCATCAGGGTGAGGTATCGCCGAGGGATCGGGAGCGAAGCGACGGTCAGCGAGCCGACCGCGCCGCCGACGCCGAACGCGGCGAGCGCCAGGGCGAACGCTCCCGCTCCTCCGCCGGTCTGGTCTTTCACCGCGAACGGCAGCAGCACCTCGATGGGCCCCATGATGAGGAACACCAGGATGATCGAGAAGACGAGCGTGGCGAACAGCCAGCGCGCGCGCAGCAGGTAGACGAAACCGTCGCGCAGGTCGATGAACGACTGCCGCACGGGATGGACGACGATCTCGTCGGGGTCGCGGCGCACGGCGGTCGTTCGCATGAGGCCGAGCACCACGACCGCGACCGCCTGCATCACGGCGACGACCGCGAACGCCAGCCAGGGCGCCTGCACGGCGATGAGCAGGCTCGCGAGCGCCGGCCCGGCCGCCTGCATCACGGCGGGCCGCAGCACGCCTTCGACGCCGTTGGCGGCGAGCAGCTGCTCGGCCGGGAGGATGGCGGGCAGCCACGCCGAGTAGGCCGGGTAGAAGAATCCGTCGGCGAGCCCCAGCACGAACGAGAGCGCGGCGAGGTGCCACACCTCGATGAGCCCGGTCGCGCCGAGCACCGCGGCGACCGCGAAGGTGAGCCCGCGCACGATCTCGACGCCGATGAGGATGCGTCGCTGCGGGATGCGATCGGCAGCCACGCCGCCGAAGAGCACCGCGACGACGAGGCCGAGGCTCGCGCCCACGGCGACAGAGGAGAGGTCGACCGGAGTGCCCCCGAGTTCGACCACCTGCCAGACCGCGGCCACCAGCCAGGCTCCCGCCGAGAGCAGCGATGCCGCGAGGGCGGCGACGAGCAGGCGGTACTGCCCCGATGTGAACGGTCGAAGGGCACGCGGCAGTCGAGTCGCCTCGGTCACCGCTCCATTGTCGCGGATGCCGCGGACCTCCGCCCGCGGCATCCGGTCACCGATCGCTCAGCGATCGCCTTCGTCGAGCCACTTCTCGATGTGATGATCGGCGATGACCCGGCGGATCGTGCCCGAGCGCCCGCGGAGGATGATGCTCTCGGTGCGGATGATCGGCCCTTTGCGGAGCACCCCGTCGACGAGCTCGCCGTCGGTGACGCCGGTCGCGACGAAGAACGTGTTGTCGCCCTGCACGAGGTCGTCGAGCTCGTACACCCGGTCGCAGTCGAGTCCCGCCGCCTCGCCGCGCTCGCGCTCGGCGTCGTCGAGCGGGGCGAGCCGGCCCTGCATGAACCCGCCGAGCGCCTTGATCGCGCACGCCGTCGTGATGCCCTCGGGGCTCCCGCCGATGCCGACGCACATGTCGATGCGCGACTCGTACCGCGCGGCGTTGATGCCACCGGCCACGTCGCCGTCGCTGATGAGGCGCGTGCCCGCTCCGGCCGCCCGGATGTCGGCGATGAGCTGCTCGTGCCGCTCACGGTTCAGCACGGCGACCCGCAGTTCGCCGACGTCCTTGCCCTTGGCCGCGGCCAGCGCGCGCAGGTTCTCGCCGATGGGCTTGCGGATGTCGACGACACCGTGCCCCGAGGCATCCGTCACGATCTTGTCCATGTAGAAGACGGTCGAGGCATCGAGCATCGTGCCGCGATCGGAGACCGCGATGACCGAGAGCGCGTTCTGCCGGCCGGCGGCGGTCAGCGAGGTGCCGTCGATCGGGTCGACGGCGATGTCGCACGCCGGTCCGCGACCGTTGCCGACGTTCTCGCCGTTGAAGAGCATGGGCGCCTCGTCCTTCTCGCCCTCGCCGATGACGACGACACCGTCGAAGTTGACCGTGCCGAGGAACGCCCGCATGGCGTCGACCGCGGCGCCGTCGGCGCCGATCTTGTCGCCGCGGCCGATCCACGGATAGGCGCGGATCGCTGCGGCCTCGGTGGCACGCACCAGTTCGAGGGCGATGTTGCGGTCGGGGTGGAGGAGTTGACTTGAGGAATCGGGGCTCACGCACCCAGCCTAGGCATCGACCGGCGATTGCGGCCGATGTTCGGCTCACAACGGCACGGTAAGAACCACGATTCTTAACCCGGCGCCAAGGCCCGGCCATCCGCGGCATCCGCCACATCTGAGCGCTGCTCGTGACTGGATAGACTCGACTCGGACCCCACTGTCATCTGTAAAGGAGCAGCATGCCCATCGCAACCCCCGAGCAGTACGCCCAGATGCTCGACACCGCCAAGGCGAGCGGCTTCGCGTTCCCGGCCATCAACGTGTCGTCGTCGCAGACCCTCAACGCGGCGTTGCAGGGCTTCGCCGAGGCGGGCTCCGACGGCATCATCCAGGTCAGCACGGGTGGCGCCGACTACTTCGCGGGGCACACCGTGAAGGCCCGGGCGGCGGGCGCGCTCGCATTCGCGAAGTACGCGCACGAGGTCGCGAAGGCGTACCCGGTGACGGTCGCGCTGCACACCGACCACTGCCCCAAGGATGCGCTCGACGGCTTCGTCCACCCCCTCATCGCCGCCTCCGAGGAGGAGGTCAAGGCGGGCCGCAACCCGATCTTCCAGTCGCACATGTGGGACGGCTCGGCGGTGCCGCTCGACGAGAACCTCGAGATCGCCAAGCAGATCCTTCCGCGCATGAAGAACATCAACGCCATCCTCGAGGTCGAGATCGGCGTCGTCGGCGGCGAGGAAGACGGGGTCAGCCACGAGATCAACGAGCACCTGTACACCACCCTCGACGACGCCATCCAGACCGTCGAGGCGCTCGGCCTCGGTGAGAACGGCCGCTACCTCGCGGCGCTCACGTTCGGCAACGTGCACGGCGTCTACAAGCCCGGCAACGTCAAGCTGCGTCCCGAGCTGCTGAAAGAGATCCAAGACGGCCTGGCCGCGAAGTACGGCACCGGTCCCAAGCCGCTCGACCTCGTCTTCCACGGCGGCTCCGGCTCGAGCGATGAAGAGATCGCGACGGCGGTGGCGAACGGCGTCGTCAAGATGAACGTCGACACCGACACGCAGTACGCATTCACTCGAGCGGTGGCCGGCTACATGTTCCAGAACTACGACGGGGTACTGAAGGTCGACGGCGAGGTCGGCGTCAAGAAGCAGTACGACCCGCGCACGTGGGGCAAGGTGGCCGAGTCGGCCATGGCCGCGCGCGTAGTCGAGTCGACGCGTCAGCTCGGGTCGGCCGGCAAGTCGATCTCCGCGTAGGTTCCGGATGTCGCAGCAGCACGCCGGGGGAACTCCCGACCAGCCGGCCGCCCTGTCGGCTCGCGAGGGCGCTTCCCCGGCGGTGCCGCCCGCGCCGCGCGACGAGCGTCCCCGGCCGCAGTACGGCGAGTACGCGCCCGAGGGTTGGACGTGGGAGCCGCCGCAAGACGACCGGTACGCACCGGCCACCACGCCCGAGCGCGCGTCCGTCGCGCCGCCCGCGGCCGCGGCATCCGTCACCGATCGCCCCGACCGCGCAGCCGACCGCATCATCACCGTGCTGCTGCTGGTGATCGGGATCTTCGGCGCATGGACGGCGGTCGGCACGATCCAGGCGATCCCCGATCAGCTCCCGCAGGCGATCCGGCAGGCGGGCGAACTGCTCGGCACGCCGGCGGCGGCGGTCGACTACACGCCCGGGCCCGAGGTGCCCGGCATCCTCCTCGCGGGCTCGATCGCGCAGGTCGTGCTGTGGCTGCTGACCGCGTGGTGGTCGGTGGCGCGGCTTCGTGCGCGCAAGCTCGCGTTTTGGGTCCCGCTCGTCGGCGGATTCGTCTCGTTCGTGCTGCTCTACGCGGTGATGTTCGTCGTCATCGCGATGGACCCCGAGCTCGTTTCGAGCCTCAGCGGAGGCTGATGGCCGCCGTGGTGCTCAGCGTTCGCAAGGCCTGACCTCAGCCCGAGGTCGCGCGGGTTCGCCCGCCGAGGGCGCGTGCATCGCGGTTGCCCGCGAGGTCGCGGCGCAACTCCTTCGGCAGTGAGAACATCAGGTCCTCCTCGGCCGTCTTCACCTCGGAGACCTCGCCGTACCCGGCGTCCTCCAGCTCGAGGAGCACCTCTTTCACGAGGCCTTCGGGCACGGATGCCCCGCTCGTGACGCCGATCGTCGAGACACCGTCGAGCCACTCCTGCTTGATCTCGGTCGAGTAGTCGACCCGGTACGCGGCCTTCGCCCCGTTCTCGAGCGCGACCTCGACGAGCCGGACACTGTTCGACGAGTTGGCCGAGCCGACGACGATCACGAGCTCGGCCTCTTGCGCGACCTTCTTGATCGCGACCTGGCGGTTCTGGGTGGCGTAGCAGATGTCGTCGCTGGGCGGGTCGGCCAGCTTCGGGAACTTCTCGCGCAGGCGGCGAACGGTCTCCATCGTCTCGTCGACCGAGAGCGTGGTCTGCGAGAGCCAGACGACCTTGTCGGGGTCGCGCACCTCGATGTTCGCGACGTCGTCGGGGCTGTTGACGAGGGTGACGTGGTCGGGCGCCTCGCCCGCGGTGCCCTCGACCTCTTCGTGGCCCTCGTGGCCGATGAGCAGGATCTCGTAGTCGTCGCGCGCGAACCGCACGGCCTCGCGGTGCACCTTGGTGACGAGGGGGCACGTGGCGTCGATGGCGCGCAGCCCGCGGTCGGCGGCCGCGTTCACGACGGCGGGCGACACGCCGTGCGCGCTGAACACCACGTGGGCACCCTCGGGCACCTCGTCGACCTCGTCGACGAAGATCGCACCCTGCTTCTCGAGTTCGGTGACGACGTGGATGTTGTGCACGATCTGCTTGCGCACGTAGACCGGTGCCCCGTAATGCTCGAGCGCCTTCTCGACCGCGATCACCGCGCGATCGACGCCGGCGCAGTAGCCGCGGGGAGCGGCCAGCAGCACCCGCTTCTGTCGGGGGGCGGGGTTATCCTTGAGCCGGCCGCGCACGCCCGGAACCCGGGGCATGCCGAGGCCGATGGGCGAAGCGTCCGTGGTGCTGGTCATATGTTCCATCCTACGTGGGGCCAGCTGAGCGACAGGCGGGAGAGGCACTCGATGGCGGATGCACCGGCGACGCGTGAGGCACCGTGGCCGGTGGCGCTGCTCTCGGGCAAGCTGAAGGACTATCTCGACCGGCTCGGCACGGTCTGGGTCGAGGGTGAGATCACGCAGTGGGGCCTCTCGGGCGGCAACGTCTACGGCAAGCTGAAAGACCTCGAGGTCGACGCGACGCTCTCGTTCACCATGTGGTCGTCGGTGCGGGCGAGGCTCTCCGAGCAGTTCAAGCAGGGCGACCACGTCGTCGTGCTCGCGAAGGTGAACTGGTGGGTCAAGGGCGGCACCCTCTCGATGCAGGTCTACGACATGCGCCACGTCGGCCTCGGCGACCTACTCGAACGACTCGAGCGGCTGCGCACGCAACTCGCGGCCGAGGGGCTGTTCGATGCGTCGCGCAAGAAGCGCCTGCCGTTCCTGCCCAGAGTCGTCGGACTCGTCACCGGGCGCGACAGCGACGCCGAGCAAGACGTGCTGCGCAACGCTCGCCTCCGCTGGCCCGCGGTCGAGTTCCGCATCGCCTACGCGACGGTGCAGGGCGATCGCACCGCGCCCGAGGTCGTCGGGGCGATCCGGCGGCTCGACGCCGACCCCGAGGTCGATGTCATCATCGTCGCTCGCGGCGGCGGCGACTTCCAGAACCTCTTGGGGTTCAGCGACGAACGCGTCGTGCGGGCGGCGGCCGCGGCATCCACCCCCATCGTCTCGGCGATCGGCCACGAGGCCGACCGTCCGTTGCTCGACGAGGTCGCAGATCTCAGGGCTTCAACGCCGACGGATGCCGCGAAGCGCGTGATTCCCGACGTGTCCGAGGAGCTCGGGCGGGTCGAGCAGGCCCGCGCGCGGCTCGGCATGCGCCTGGCCTCGATGCTGACGCACGAGATCGACCGCATCGGCCACCTGCGCACGCGCCCGGCACTTGCCGACCCGAACTGGATCATCGACCGCCGCGCCGAAGAGCTCACGCGCTGGGTCGCGCGCGGCACCGAACTCGTCGAGCGCTGCATCGAGCGGCAGTCGGCCAAGGTCGCCGAGCTCCGCGGGCACCTCCGCGGGCTCTCGCCCCAGTCGACGCTCGACCGCGGCTACGCCATCGTCCAGGGCGATGACGGGCACGTGCTGCGCCGCGCGGTCGACGCTCCCGCCGCCGCCCGTCTGCGCATCACGCTCGCGGAGGGCGCGATCGCTGCGACATCCGACGGCGCCGAGTAACCACGGCACGTCGCTGTGCACTTCTCGCCCGCATCGAGGCACCGGGAGCACTTCGGTCTGCCGGTACCACCGGCTGCGCCGGAGCGTCGGTGCCGCCGAATAGAATGGCTGCATGCCCCCCACCACCGATGTCGCCGAGCTGAGCTATGAGCAGGCGCGCGACGAGCTCGTGCGCGTCGTCGCCGAGCTCGAGCAGGGCTCCGCGACGCTCGAGCAGTCGCTCGCGTTGTGGGAGCGGGGTGAGGCCCTGGCTGCACGGTGTGAAGAGTGGCTGATCGGCGCGAAGGCCCGCCTCGACGCCGCGCGGTCCGGAGCCGCGCGCGGCGGCCAGGCGCGCGTGGGCGCCCCCGCGGCATCCGACGGTCCCGGCGAGCGCTGATGGCGAACCGAGCACCCCGCGTCGTCGCCGAGCTCGGCCGGCCCGAGACGCCCGAAGAGACGGCCGCGCGAAAGGCCGAGGCCGCGCGACTTCGACGGCAGCGGCAGACCGTGGTCAACCTCCTGCTCGCGCTCGGGGCCAGTCTCGCCGTGGTGCTCGTGCTCGTGCTCATCGTGCCCCGCAGCGACGCGCCCATCGAGCGCGACGTCGACGTCGCCGCCGTCGCCGAGCAGGCCCAGTCGGTGAACGACGACCCGCTGGCGGTGCCCGACCTCTCCGAGGGGTGGCGGTCGAACGCGGCCGGCCTCCGCTCGTCGGTCGACGGCGTCAACGCCTGGTATGCCGGGTATCTCACCCCGAGCGATGAGTACATCGGCATGTACCAGGGCATCGACGCGAACCCCACCTGGGTCGCCGACCTCCTTGCGCGCACGCCCGCGACCGGCACGACGACGATCGACGGGGTGGAGTGGACGGTCTACGACAACCGCGACACCAGCGCCGACGTCGGCAACGCACGGTACGGGCTCACGACCGAGGCCGGCGGCAGCACGTTCGTGCTGCTCGGCACCGCAACATCCGAAGAATTCGAGACGATCGCCGCGGCGCTGGTGCCGGCCATCGATGCGCAGGACTAGACGCACCACCAACCGACGCCGACCGAGGGGAACCGCGTGAGCGAGCAGCCGACCGCCCGTCCAGAGACACCGGCTGCCACCTGGCGCGAGCTGCGCCGCGGCAACGAGCGCTTCGTCGCCGGCACTCCCCAGCATCCGCGCCAAGACGTCGAGCACCGCTCGGCACTCGCGCACACGCAGCGACCACTGGTCGCGATCTTCGGATGCAGCGACTCCCGCCTCGCGGCCGAGATCATCTTCGACATCGGCATCGGCGACGCCTTCGTGGTGCGCAACGCCGGGCAGGTCATCTCCGACTCCGTGCTGGGCTCGCTCGAGTACGCGGTCGGCATCCTCGGCGTGCCGCTCATCCTCGTGCTGGGGCACGACAAGTGCGGTGCGGTGCGCGCGGCCATCGACTCGCAGGCCGTCGATGCCACGCCCCTGCCGCCGCACATCGCACAGGTCGTCGACCGCATCGTCCCCGCGGTCCGGCGGGTCGCCGGGGGCGACACCGAGGCGCCCATCGAACCCGACGACGTCGATGCCGGGTACGTCGGCCGCGAGCACCTGCGCGACACGGTCGCCGAGCTGCTCGAGAGCTCCGAGATGATCAGCGATGCGATCGCCGCAGGTACGCTGGCTATCGTCGGCGCGAACTACCGCCTGCTCGAAGGACGCGCCGAGACCGACATCGTGGTCGGCCGCATCTGACGGCCGACCGAGCGGCACTTCGCCGGGGCGCCCCGGCACGCAACCGAAAGGAATACACCGTGGCCGACAACGCCGACGACTATCGCATCGAACACGACACGATGGGCGAGGTGCGCGTGCCCGCGTCGGCGCTGTACCGCGCGCAGACGCAGCGCGCGGTCGAGAACTTCCCGATCTCGGGCTCCGGCCTCGAGCTGCAGCAACTGCAGGCGCTCGCCCGCATCAAGAAGGCCGCGGCGCAGGCCAACGCCCGGCTCGGCGTGCTCGACCCCGCCATCGCCGCGGCGATCGAGGCGGCCGCCGACGAGGTGATCGCGGGCAAGCACGACGCGGTCGCGCACTTCCCGGTCGACGTGTACCAGACCGGCTCGGGCACGTCGTCGAACATGAACATGAACGAGGTGCTCGCGACGCTCGCGACTGAGAAGCTCGGCTCGCCCGTGCACCCGAACGACCACGTCAACGCATCGCAGTCGTCGAACGACGTATTCCCGACCTCCGTTCACATCGCGGTCACCCAGGCCCTCATCGACGACCTCATCCCCGCGCTCGACCACCTCGCCGTCGCCCTCGAGGCGAAGGCCGAGCTCTGGAAGGACGTGGTCAAGGCCGGCCGCACCCACCTCATGGACGCGACGCCCGTCACGCTCGGGCAGGAGTTCGGCGGGTATGCCCGCCAGGTGCGCCTCGGCATCGAGCGCGTGCAGTCGGCGCTCCCGCGCGTCGCCGAGGTCCCGCTCGGCGGCACCGCGGTCGGCACGGGGATCAACACGCCCGCTGGCTTCCCACAGCTCGTCATCGAGCTCCTCCAGCAGGAGACCGAGCTGCCCATCACCGAGGCGGTCGACCACTTCGAGGCGCAGGCGAACCGCGACGGTCTCGTCGACGCATCCGGGGCCCTCCGCACCATCGCCGTGAGCCTCACGAAGATCGCGAACGACCTGCGCTGGATGGGCTCGGGGCCGAACACGGGCCTCGGCGAGCTGTTCATCCCCGACCTGCAGCCCGGCTCGTCGATCATGCCGGGCAAGGTGAACCCCGTCATCCCCGAGGCGGTCCTCATGGTCGCCGCCCGGGTCATCGGCAATGATGCGACGGTCGCGTGGGGCGGGGCATCCGGCGCCTTCGAGCTCAACGTGCAGATCCCGGTCATGGGCACGGCGGTGCTCGAGTCGATCCGCCTGCTCTCGAACTCGATGCGCGCGCTCGCCGACAAGACGGTCGAAGGACTCGAGGCGAACGTCGAGCGTGCGACCGCGCTCGCCGGCATGTCGCCCTCGATCGTGACGCCACTCAACAAGCTCATCGGCTACGAGGCCGCGGCGAAGATCGCGAAGCACTCGGTCGCGAAGGGCATCACCGTGCGCGAAGCCGTCATCGACCTCGGGTACGTCGAGCGTGGCGAGCTGACCGAGCAGCAGCTCGACGAGGCGCTCGATCTGCTCTCGATGACGCGGCCGCCGCAGGCGAAGTAGCGCCCGCTGCGGGCCGGGTAGCGGCCGCTGCGGGCCGGGTAGCGGCCGCTGCGCCACTTCTGCGGCCAGCGCGCCAGCTGAACTGGCGCTGCGGGTGCAGAAGTGGCGCAGAGTGGCGCAGCGGGTGCGCACGCGAGGTGAGCGCCCGCCAACGCGGCGGCGTTCCGCGTCGCGTTGCTCAGCGAAGGCGCCGGTACCGGTGCTCCTTCACGCGCGCACCCACGACACGCCACGGGTGGGGCTGCGCGGCCTCGAGTTCGGCGTAGAGCTCGGGCTCGATGTCGAAGTACTGGTACACCGAGCCCGACTCGAACTCGATGGTGAGCACGCGGTGAACGGCGTCGTACGATGCGCCGTTCAACGCCTCGGATTCGATGCGCGGAATCCTCACTCTGCCGACCCGACGCTCAGGTGAGCTCCGCCCCGTCGAGCATCTCCGACACGAGCGCCGCGATCGCCGAGCGCTCCGAACGCGTCAACGTGATGTGCGCGAAGAGCGGATGGCCCTTCAGCGTCTCGATCACGCTCGCGACCCCATCATGGCGGCCGACGCGCAGGTTGTCGCGCTGGGCGACGTCGTGGGTCAGCACGACCCGCGAGTTCTGTCCGATGCGCGAGAGCACCGTCAGCAGCACGTTCCGTTCGAGCGATTGCGCCTCGTCGACGATCACGAACGAGTCGTGCAGCGACCGCCCCCGGATGTGCGTGAGCGGAAGCACCTCGAGGATGCCGCGATCGACGACCTCCTCCAGCACGTTGTCGGAGACAACCGAGCCCAGCGTGTCGAAGACCGCCTGGCCCCAGGGGTTCATCTTCTCGCCCTGGTCACCCGGGAGGTAGCCGAGCTCCTGCCCGCCGACGGCGTAGAGCGGTCGGAAGACCATGATCTTCTTGTGCTGCTGGCGCTCGAGCACCATCTCGAGGCCCGCGCAGAGCGCGAGGGCCGACTTGCCGGTGCCGGCGCGCCCGCCCAGCGAGAGGATGCCGATCTCGGGGTCGAGGAGCAGGTCGATCGCGAGCCGCTGCTCGGCCGAACGGCCGTGCACGCCGAAGACCTCCCGATCGCCGCGCACGAGCTTCACCTCGTGGTCGCCCACCACCCGACCGAGCGCTGAGCCGCGATCGGAGTGGATCACCAGGCCGGTGTTCACCGGCATCCCCTCGACCTCGGCGGTGAAGATGCGGTCATGCTCGTAGAGCTTCGCCATGTCGTTCGACCCGAGGGTCAGCTCGGCCATGCCGGTCCAGCCCGAGTCGAGGGCGAGCTCCGCTCGGTACTCCTGGGCGTCGAGTCCGATGGATGCGGCCTTCACGCGCAGCGGCAGATCCTTCGAAACGACGGTCACGGCGACGCCGTCGTTCGCCAGGTTCGCCGCGCAGGCGAGGATGCGCGAGTCGTTGTCGCCCAGCTGCAGTCCGCTCGGCAGCACCGAGGGGCTCGAGTGGTTGAGTTCGACCCGCAGGGAGCCGCCGTCGCCCACGGGGATCGGGAAGTCGAGACGCTCGTGCTCGATACGGAGCTCATCGAGGATCCGAAGGGACTGCCGCGCGAAGTACCCGATCTCGGGATCGTTGCGCTTCGCCTCCAGCTCCGTGATGACCACGACGGGAAGCACCACCGCGTGCTCGGCGAACCTGAACAGCGCCCGGGGATCCGACAGGAGCACCGAGGTGTCGAGCACGTAGGTCCGCTCGGACTGGGCGATCCCGATGGGCGAAGACGCGTCAGGACGTGCCTTGGCACGCCCTGTGATTCGACCGACGGACTTGGAGGTTTCAAGTGAGGCCACGACCGCTCCTGCCCCGAGCATTCCGCTCGGCTCTCGCGCCGGCCGGCGAATCCCTCCACGAGCGCTTCACGAAGCCGACTCGATCGGGCACCTTGCCCGATGCCTCCGACGCTACGACTGCGTCGGCCGATCCGTGCGACCGACACGCACCTGTCACCGGCTGTTCACGTCGATGAGTCGGTTTCGAGACGGCGCCTGTCGGTGCCACCTGAACCCGCAGACGACGGCGGGCCTCAGTACGTCGCCGCCGTGTTGTACGAGACGAACGCTCCGCGCAGCATCTCGAGGGTCTCGCTGCTCGTCGCCGCGTGCACGCTGAGCCGGACCCGGCCGTCGCGCGTCGTGGCGGTGATCCCGTGATTGTGCAGCGATGCGGTGAGCACCGTGACCTGCTCGGCGGGCGGTCCGAGCACGACGAGACCCGCGCGCTCCTGCTCGTCGCGCGACGAGACGACCGCGATGGCGAATTCGTCGGCCAGCTCGACCACCTCGCTCACGTGCTCGGTGATGGCGGCGTTGATCGCGGCGACACCGGTCTCGTGGATCTCCTCGAGTGCCGCCGCGAGACGGGCCTCGGCGATGGGGTCGGGATTCGACACGCGGTAGGCCCGAGCGTCGGGTGCCGGCGGCGGCACCTCATCCCACGGCTCGGGCTCCTCGGTTCCGGTGAAGCCGGAGAAGACGGGCGTGAGCCGCTCGAGTGCGCGGGCGGAGAACGCCATGATTCCCGTTCCCCAGCCGGCGCGCACCCATTTCTGTCCGCCCGAGACGATCACGTCGGCGGCATCCCACGGCGCGTCGACGACGCCGAAGCCCTGGATCGCGTCGACGATGAGCAGGCGGTCGCCGATGACCTGGCGGATCCCCTCGATGTCGCAGAGGTACCCGGTGCGCGAGTCGACCAGGCTCACGGCCACGGCCGCCACATTCGACTCGAGCTGCTGGCGGATCTGCCCGGGCGTGACCTTGCCGTGGTCGGTCTCGAGCCACGCGGGCTGCACGGAGTGCAGCGCCTCCTGGGCTCGGACCGCGGCGATCGGCAGGCTGGGGAACTCGCCGGGCGAGAGCAGCACACCGCCGGTCAGCCCGAACATCGCGTGCATGATGCCCTGCGTGGTGTTCGGCTGGAACACGATCTGGTCGACCGGGAATCCGATCAGGTCGGATGCGGCCCGACGCACGCGCAGGTCCTGCTCGGGGAACACGTCGAGGCTGCCGTACCGCGCGCGCTCCAGCACCTGGGTGAGCGCCAGGCTCTCCTCGGCGGCGGAGGTCGCGAGCGGACCCAAGCGGCCGTAGTCGAGGTATCCCGGCTCCTCGGTGAACCCGGCGATGTAGGCGTCGATGGTCACGTGTACCCCTCTCTTCGAGCCATATCATGGCAGACCGGAGGCGGCGGGCGAGGCGGCGATCAGCCGCCGAACCGACGATGCCGGGAGGCGTAGTCGCGCAGGGCCCGGAGGAAGTCGACCTGGCGAAGGTCGGGGCCGAGCGCCTCGACGAAGTAGAACTCGCTGTGCGCCGCCTGCCAGAGCATGAAGTCGCTGAGCCGCTGCTCACCCGAGGTGCGGATCACGAGGTCGGGGTCGGGTTGCCCGACGGTGTAGAGATGCTCGCCGATGAGGTCGGGCGTCAACCGCTCTGCGAGGTCCTCCAGGCTGCGGCCCTCGGCGTGATGGGATGCCACGATCGAGCGCATCGCGTCGGTGATCTCTTTTCGGCCCCCGTAGCCGACCGCGAGGTTGACGTGCAGGCCGCGCTTGTCGGCGGTGCGGTGCTCAGCCGCGTCGAGGGCGGCGACGAGCGGCTCGGGCAGTCCGGCATCCGACCCGACATGCTGCACGCGCCAGTCGCGGTAGTGCGAGAGCTCCTCGGCGAGCTCGGCGATGATCTCGAACAGGTCGGAGAGCTCGGCGCTCGGACGATTGCCGAGGTTGTCGCTCGAGAGCAGGTACAGCGTCACGACGCCGATGCCCAGGTCGTCGCACCACTCCAGGAACTCGCGCATCTTCGCGGCACCCGCCCGATGCCCGTGCGCCGCGGTCTCGTAGCCCAGCTGCCGCGCCCAGCGACGGTTGCCGTCGATGATCATCGCAACGTGCCGCGGCAGGCCGGCCGGGTCGAGATCGCGTCGGAGCCGATTCTGGTAGAGGCGATAGAGGATGCCGCGACCGAATGGCTGATCGCTCTTCTGCACGGCACTACGCTACCCCTCCCGTGCGCTCACGCACTCACAGCAGAACGCCACCGACGAGGCCCTACGCTTTGATCATGAGCCCCGAGCACCACAACGACTCCCCCGATCTCGCAGAGGAGCTCAGCCGTCCGGTCGCGCCCGAAGACCCGGCGGATGTCGCGGTCAGCCGCGACGCGCACGGACCCGACCTGCCCAACATTCCGCTGCTCGACGACTCGCTCGCGCACCCCGAGGAGGTCAAGCCGACCTGGCGGGGGTGGATCCACGCGGGCACGTCCCCCGTGACCATCGCGGCGGGCATCGTGCTCATCGTGCTCGCCGACGGCGCCCCGGCGAAGTGGGCCTCAGCCGTCTTTACGCTCACGTCGATGCTGCTCTTCGGCAACTCGGCGCTGTATCACCGCTTCAACTGGAAGCCGCGCGCCAAGGTGCTGTTGAAGCGCATCGACCACGCCAACATCTTCCTGCTGATCGCGGGCACCTACACGCCGCTGTCGATCCTCGCGCTGCCGCCCGAGAAGGGATGGGTGCTGCTCTCGATCGTGTGGGGCGGCGCGCTGCTCGGCATCGGGTTCCGGGTGTTCTGGATCACGGCGCCGCGCTGGCTGTACGTGCCGATCTACCTGTTGCTCGGTTGGGCTGCCGTCATGTACATCGGCGACCTGCTCGAGGCCAGCGTGGCGATGATGGTGCTCGTGATCGTGGGCGGCGTGCTCTACACGGCCGGCGCGATCGTCTACGCGCTGAAGAAGCCGAATCCGTGGCCGGGCACCTTCGGATTCCACGAGATCTTCCACACCTGCACGGTGCTGGCGTTCATGTGCCACTGGACCGCGACCCTCATCATCGCGCTGGCACCCGCCTACCACGCGGGCTGAACAGGCGGCGCAGGCTCAGCGACGCGGAGTGCGGTCGTCGTCGGATGGCGCGGCACTCGCGTCGGGGTCGTCGCCCGGCCGGCGGCCCTCATCGGGCTCGGGGCCGGCACTCGGCGCGGCGCCCTCGGCCGGTGCGGAGCCGGCGCCGGTGCTCGCGGCATCCGTCTCGGATCGGTCGTCGTCGGCCGCGAAGTCGGCCTCGAGCCGCTCGGCCTCGAGCTGGGACCGCACCTCGGCCCGGTAGTTGACCCGCCGGATGCGTCGGACCATGTCGAGGATGAGCAGCACGACGACGAGCATCACGAGGAACGTGAACACGAACCCCCAGACGCCGGGGGTCACCGTGTTGGGATCGAACTCGTCTTCCTGGGCTCGGACCAGGAGGGACGCCGTCGCCCCGATCACGGGTGGGCTCGGCGATCGGAACGGTCGGTCACGACGAGCATCGGACTCACTCTCACGGCGGATGCGGGCTTCGCGGGGCGGTTAGGCTGGATCCAAGCCTAGACGATCGAGCGGAAGGGAGCCGGTGCGGTGGCCGAGCCCGAAGCCGATGCGCTCGCCGCACGATACGGCCGAACCCGCTCGCATCGCACGCGTGATCGCATCCTGCTGGTCGGTGCGGCGGTCGCCTTCGCGATCGTGCTCGTCGCGTGGGTCGTCTGGGCCGGGCTCGACGGCCAGAAGCCAGCAGTCCAGGCCACCGACACGAGCCACCGGTTGCTGAACGATGAGCGCGCCGTCGAGGTGAGCTGGACGCTCTCGGTGCCGCCCGGCAACGAGACGGCCTGTGCAGTGCAGGCGCTCGACGAGGAGTTCACGATCGTCGGGTGGAAGATCGTCGAGATCCCGGCATCCGAACGGCATCTGCGGAGCTTCACCGAGACGGTCCGGGTTGCGCGGGAAGCGAACACCGGTTTGATTTCAAGCTGCTGGCTGAAATAAAATTAGGGTTTCGCTCTGGCAGCTGCCGGGGCGTCATGTCTATCACGACAGGTCCATCCCGACGCGTGCGCACCAGACGCGCCGAAACCGACACGTCACATTCAGGAGAGCACCATGGCGCAGGACGTCACCGTCACCTGGCTCACTCAAGAGGCCTTCGACCGACTCACGGCCGAGCTCGAAGAGCTCTCGACGCGCGGTCGCGACGAGATCGCGAAGCGCATCGAGGCCGCGCGCGATGAGGGCGACCTGAAGGAGAACGGCGGCTACCACGCCGCCAAAGACGAGCAGGGCAAGCAGGAGGCGCGCATCCGCCAGCTCACCGAGCTGCTCCGTACTGCGCAGGTCGGCGAGGCTCCCGAGTCGTCGGGTGTCGTCGAGCCCGGAACCGTGATCACGGCGGTGATCGCCGGCGACGAAGAGCGTTTCCTCATCGGCAGCCGCGAGATCGCCGGCGACTCCGAACTCGACGTCTTCAGCGAGCAGTCCCCGCTCGGTGCCGCGATCCTCGGCCTGAAGGTCGGCGACGTCGCGAGCTACACCGCCCCCAACGGCCGCGAGATCTCGGTCGAGGTCACTGGCGTCGAGACCTGGAGCGGTCAGTAGCCACCGCTCACTCCGCCTCGACCTTCGGGTCGTATCCGGCACGGCGCAGCACCTCGACGACGGATGCGCGATGCTCGGGCCCGCGCGTCTCGACCGACAGCTTGAGCTCGACCTCTGAGATCTGCAGTCCCGACCCGTGGCGCGTGTGCAGCACCTCGATGACATTCGCGTTCGCCTCGGCGAGCAGTTCGGCGACCCGCGCGAGCTGGCCGGGTCGGTCGGGCAGTCCGACGCTGATGGTGAGGTAGCGATCGGATGCCGCGAGCCCGTGCGCGACGACGCGCTGCATGAGGAGCGGGTCGATGTTGCCGCCCGAGAGCACGGCGACGATGGGACCGTCGGACGTCACCGCGCCGGTCATCATCGCCGCGACGGCCACGGCGCCGGCCGGCTCGACGACGAGCTTCGCCCGTTCGAGCAGCACGAGCAGCGCCCGGGCGATGTCGTCCTCCGACACGGTCACGACCTCGTCGACGGCGTCGCGGATGATCGCGAAGTTGAGCTCGCCCGGCTTGTACACGGCGATGCCGTCGGCGATGGTCGGCACGACCGGAACGTGACGCGGCTCGCCCGCCGCGAGCGACGCGATGTACGGTGCCGCGTTCTCGGCCTGCACGCCGATCACGCGGAGCGGGCGACCCTCGGCCGCCGCGCGCTGCTTGGCGGCGCTTGCGATTCCCGCGGCCAGTCCACCACCGCCGATGGGGACGACGATGGTCGTCGCATCGGGGGCCTGGTCGAGGATCTCGAGGCCGAGGGTGCCCTGGCCTGCGATGACGTCGGGATGGTCGAACGGCGGGATCACGACGGCCCCCGACTGGGCGGCGAACGTCGTCGCGGCATCGATCGTCTCGCCGACCGACCCCCCCTCGAGCACCACGCCGGCGCCGTACGAACGGGTCGCCTCCAGCTTCGGGAGGGCAACGCCGACGGGCATGAAGATGGTCGCGCGGATGCCGAGCTCGCGTGCCGCGTAGGCGACGCCCTGGGCGTGGTTGCCGGCGGACGCGGCGACGACCCCGCGAGCCCGCTCGGACTCGCTGAGGGCCGCCATGCGATGGTAGGCCCCGCGGAGCTTGTACGAACCGGTGCGCTGCAGGTTCTCGCACTTCAGGTACACCGGCACTCCGAGCTGACGCCCGAGGAACCTCGACGTCTCCATCGGGGTCTCGCGGGCGACCCGTGCGACGACCTCTCGCGCTCGCTCGAACTCGGCGAGACCCGGTCCGGGGATGGTCGTGATCACTCCCTCATTCTCCTCGTTGGAAGCCGGGGCGCTGTGGCACCGTGCTCCAGAGCGGCAACCCGGTCTCGATCGTGGCGGGCGGCACGTCGCGCTTCCACGATCCGCGCGCGATGAAGACGATCATGACGTTCACCACCGCGGCGACCGGCACGGCGAACAGCGCACCCGGAATCCCGGCGAGCAGCGACCCGGTCGCCACCGCCACAACGACGCCGAGCGGATGCACCTTCACGGCCGTGCCCATGATGAGCGGCTGCAGCACATGCCCCTCGACCTGCTGCACGAGCAGCACGATGGCGAGCATGATGACGGCGATCACCCAGCCGTTGTAGATCAGCGCGACGAACACCGCGAGCGCGCCCGTCACGACGGCGCCGACGATCGGAACGAACGACCCGAGGAACACCCGGATCGCGATCGGCACCGCGAGGGGCACTCCCAGGAAGAACGCTCCCAGCCCGATGCCGATGGCGTCGATCGTGGCGACGAGGATCTGCACCTTCACGAAGTTCTGCAGGGTCGCCCAGCCCGCCTGACCGGCGCCGTCGACCGCGGCACGGGCACGCTTCGGGAAGACTCCGACGATCCAGTGCCAGATGCCACGCCCGTCGATGAGGATGAAGAGGGTCGCGAACAGGGCGAGGAGCATTCCGGCGAGGAAGTGCCCGAGGGTGGAGCCGACCGAGAGGGCACCGCTCACGAGCACGCTGCTGTCCTCCTGGATGGCGGTGACGACCTGCTCCATCCAGTCGTTCAACTGCTGCTCCGTGATGTGGAACGGGCCCTCGAGCAGCCACGCGCGGAAGTCGTCCCATGCGACGAGGCTCTGCGCGACGAGCTCGTCGCGATCGCGTGCGATGAAGGTGATGCCGACCGTGAGCAGTCCGCCGACGACGATCAACGCCGACAGCATCGCCACGGTGACGGCCAGCCACCGAGGCCAGCGATGCCGTTGCAGGAACTGGGAGAAGGGCACGAGCAGCGCACCCAGCAGCACGGCGACGAGGATCGGGATGACGATGAGCCGCAGCTGGATGATGAGGAAGATGACGACCGCCAGCACTCCCCCGACGAGCAGGAGCCGCCACGACCAGGCTGCCGCGAGCCGCATGCCGAAGGGGATCGACTCGGTGACGTCGCGCCGCGCCTGCGGAGCGGGCTCGGGCCGGTCGTCGGGCGCGCGTCGGCGGATGATCCTCCCCCGCGCTCTCCCGCTGGACCCCGCCATCGTCCCAGTCTAGGCGCGGGGCATGCCCGCCACGGCATGGGTGGACCGGTTGTCGGATGGGCCGGATAGGGTCGGAGCACCATGGCCGACACCGTACGTCCCGCACTCGCCCGGCGCATCGCCCTCGCCGCCCAGGGCTTCGGGCGCTCCTCACCTTCCGCGCCCGGGCTCCGTCAGGTGAGCGGCATCATCGACCGGCTCGCCGTGCTCCAGATCGACTCGGTCAACGTCTTCGAACGAAGCCACTACATTCCCGCCTTCAGCCGGCTGGGCCCATACGACCGGGCCCTGCTCGACCGGGTCACCACCGGGCGGCGGGGTCGCATGGTCGAGTCCTGGGCGCACCAGGCTGCATTCATCCCTCGCGAACTGTGGCCGCACTTCGAGTTCCGCCGCGAGGAGTACCGACGCGCGGGCAGCGAGTGGGGCGGATGGCTCGTCGAGAACCGCTCCCTCGCCGAGTGGCTGCTTGCCGAACTGACGGCGAACGGCCCGATGCGGGCCAGCGAGATCGAACACGACGCCAACGAGCGCCGCGGTTCCTGGTGGGGCTGGTCCGACGTCAAGCGCACGCTCGAGTGGATGTTCCGCGTCGGCGAGGTCGTGTGCGTCGAGCGGCAGCGCTTCGAGCGGGTGTACGCGCTGCCCGAGCAGGCGCTGCCGTCCGAGCTGCTCTCAGCGCAGGTCGCGCCCGATGAGGCGGCGCGCGAGCTCGTCCGGCGCGCGGCCACGGCCCTCGGCATCGCCACCGAGGCCGACCTCGCCGACTACTGGCGCATGAAGCGGCCGCAGGTCCGCGAGGCCGCCCGATCGCTGCAGGAAGACGGAGAACTCGTGCCCGTCGAGGTCCCCGGGTGGACGACCGCCGGCCGCCCCACGCCGACGTGGGTGCACCGCGATGCGCGACGTCCTCGGCATCTCGAGGCCGCGGCCGTGCTCTCCCCGTTCGATCCCGTGGTCTGGTTCCGTCCGCGCACCGAGCGCCTGTTCGGCTTCCACTATCGCATCGAGATCTACACGCCCGAGCCCGACCGCAAGTTCGGCTACTACTCGTTGCCGGTCCTCGTCGACGACGGTCTCGTCGGGCGGGTCGACCTGAAGAGCGATCGCAAGGCCGGCGTGCTGCGAGTGCAGTCCGCCTGGGCCGAGGCCGACGCGCCTGCCGACGTGGCCGAACGGCTGGTCCCCGTGCTTCGGCGAGCGGCCGAGTGGCAGGGTCTCGGGGCGATCGAGGTGGTGGATCGCGGCGACCTCGCACCCGCGCTGCGCGCGGAAGTCGCCGCGGCAGGCTGAGGGGGCATGGCGGTCACCGGCGGTCGCCGGCAGTCGCCTAGAAGGAGCCGCCCATCTTCTCGAGCCGCTTGACGCGCTCGGCGATCGGAGGGTGCGTCGCGAACAGGCGGTCGATCACGCCGGGCCGCAGCGGGTCGGCGATCCAGAGGTGTGCCATCGACGAGTTCTGGCGGCGCATCGGGCGACCGTAGGCTTCCAGCTTCTCGAGGGCACGCGCAAGCGCGTCGGGATGCCGCGTGGTCATGGCGGCCGTGGCATCTGCCAGGTACTCGCGCTGACGCGACACCGCCAATTGCACGAGGCTGGCCACGAGCGGGGCGATGAGCAGGGCGATGAGGCCGAAGACGAGCACGATCGGGTTCTGGTTGTTGCCGCGCCCGAAGAATGTCAGCCGAACCAGCATGTCGGAGATGAAGCCGACCGCCACCACCAGCCCGAACACGATCATCGACAGCCGGATGTCGTAGTTGCGAACGTGTCCGAGTTCGTGCGCCATCACGCCTTCGAGCTCTGCATCGTCCATGATCTCGAGCAGACCCGTGGTTGCAGCGACGACGGCGCGCTTGGGGTCTCGCCCGGTGGCGAACGCGTTCGGAGCCGGGTCGGAGATGACGTACACGCGAGGCATCGGGGTGCCCGTGGCGATGGAGAGGTTCTCGACGGTGCGCCACGGGCGGGGGTGGTCGGCTCTGCTGCGCACCTCGATCGCGCCCGACATCGCAAGAGCCTGCCGGTCGGCGGTGAAGTACTGGATGAGGGCGTACCCCGCGGCGATCACCACCGTCACGATGACGATCGTGACGTCTTGGTAGATCCATGCCGCAAGCCACCCGAGCCCGCCGATGATGGCGAGGAAGAACAGGATGATGAAGACGGTGTTGCGCTTGTTCCTGGCGATCGCGCGGTACATCAAGTGCCCCTGGGGGTCTGGATGCGCGTTGCGGCGTCTCGATGCGCGTCACGCGGACGCGTGGCGCCCCTCGACCTCGACGGGTGCCTGACGGCGCCCATCAAAACTGCACGCGTGGCGGCTCTGCGATGGCCGCGGGCTCGGTCACCTCGAAGAACTCACGCTCGTGGAAGCCGAGTCCACGAACGAAGAGGGTGTTCGGGAACACCTTGATCTTGGTGTTGAGCTCGCGCACGCCGCCGTTGTAGAACCGCCGGGAGGCCTGGATCTTGTCTTCGGTGTCGACGAGCTCGCCCTGCAGTTGGAGGAAGTTCTGGCTCGCCTGCAGCTGCGGATACGCCTCGGCCACCGCGAAGATCGACTTCAGGGCCTGCTGCATGTGGTTCTCGGCCACGCCGGCTTCGGCCGGCCCGTGTGCCTGGAGCGTCTCGGCCCGCGCACGAGTGACGTTCTCGAAGACCGCCTTCTCGTGCGAGGCGTACCCCTTCACCGCCTCGATGAGGTTCGGGATGAGGTCGGCACGGCGCTTCAACTGCACCGTGATGTCGCTCCACGCTTCGTCGACTCGCACGTTCAGCGTCACCAGGGAGTTGTACGTCGCCCACAGGTAGATGCCGATGATCACCACGAGCGCAACGACGATGATGACGGGGATGAGCCATTCCATGGCACGGACTCCAATGCGCTCTCGCGACGTACGGGGGTGTTCCTTCATCCTACCGAGGGGGTGCTGGCGCGCCGATGCCTTCCCATGAGACTCGGAGGGAAGGCGGGGGCCGCTCCGGGCGTAGGCTCAGGCTTGTGCACGAGTCGGGACGCGCCCGGCGCCGCGGCGGGCCACGCGGCGAGACGGCCGCGCCCGCCATCGTCGTGCACGACCTGCAGGTGAAGCGGGCGCGCGTGCCCGTGCTCCGCGGGCTGTCACTCGCCGTGCCGAGCGGCATGATCGTCGGGCTCCTCGGCCCGAGCGGCAGCGGCAAGACGTCGCTCATGCGCTCGATCGTGGGCGTCCAGATCGTGCAGTCGGGCACCATCGAGGTGCTCGGTCTGCCCGCCGGCTCCGGGGCGCTCCGCCATCGCGTCGCGTACGTCACCCAGGAGGCGAGCGTGTACGACGATCTCACGGTGCGGCAGAACCTGTCGTACTTCCGCCGCGTACTCGGCGTACCGGCATCCGATATCGACCGGGTCATCGAGCGCACCGACCTCGCCTCGGTCGCCGACCGGCTCGCCGGCTCGCTCTCGGGCGGGCAGCGCGGCAGGGTGTCGCTGGCCGCGGCGCTGCTCGGCTCGCCCGAGGTGCTCGTGCTCGACGAACCCACGGTCGGACTGGACCCGGTACTCCGCGTCGAGCTGTGGCAGCTCTTCCACGAGCTCGCGGCAGAGGGGGCGACGCTCCTCGTGTCGAGCCACGTCATGGACGAGGCGAAGCGCTGCGACCGCCTCCTGCTCATGCGCGACGGCGAGCTGCTCGCCGACGACACCGTGCCAGGAGTGCTCGCCTTCACCGGCACCGACGACATCGAGGAGGCGTTCCTGCGGCTCATCGATCGGGGCGAGCCCGACCTCCAGCCGCACGACGCGTCGGCACGACCTGCCGACGCCGGCGGAAGCGAGGGCCGGCGATGACGCTCGTCCGCACCTTCTCGACCGCCGGCCGCGTGCTCACGCAGATCCGGCACGATCATCGCACCGTCGCCCTCCTGCTCATCGTGCCGAGCCTGCTCATCGGCCTCGTCGCGTGGATCTTCACCGACACCGACGTGTTCCAGGCCATCGGCCCCGCGATGATCGCCTTGTTCCCGTTCATCGTGATGTTCCTCGTGACGAGCATCGCGACGCTTCGCGAACGCCGCAGCGGCACGCTCGAGCGCCTGTTCTCGATGCCGATGGGCAAGGGCGACTTCATCCTGGGGTACGCGCTCGCGTTCGGGTTCCTCGCGATCTTCCAGACCGCGATCGCGGTGTCGTTCGCGGTGTTCGTCTGCGGCCTCGAGATCGAGGGCTCGATCTGGCTGCTGTTCGCCGTCACCGTCGCCGATGCGCTGCTCGGAACGGCGCTCGGGCTGCTCGCGAGCGCGTTCGCCCGCACCGAGTTCCAGGTCGTGCAGTTCATGCCCCTGCTCGTGTTCCCGCAGATCCTGCTCGGCGGCATCTTCATTCCGCGCGACCAGCTCCCCGACGTGCTCGAGGCGATCAGCGATTGGCTGCCGCTGAGCTACGCGATCGACGCCCTCACCGCCGTCGCCGACGGCTCCGAGGACGCCGCTTGGATCCGGGCGCGCATCCTCGCGATCGGCGCCTGGATCGTGGGCTCCATCGTGGTCGGCTCGATCACGCTGCGACGCCGCACCGCTTAGCTGGCTCGCCGGCCCCCTCAAGCACCGAGCACCCGGTCGAGGTATGGGTTCGCAAAGCGTCGCTCGGGGTCGAGCTCGTCGCGCACCCGCAGGAAATCGTCGAAGCGCGGGTAGAGCTCCCGCAGCTCCTCCGCCGTGCGGCTGTGCATCTTCCCCCAGTGAGGTCGCCCGTCGTACCCGCGCATGACCTGCTCGACCGCCGAGAAGTACTCGCGAGGATCCTCACGGTAGTAGCGGTGCACCGCGATGTAGCCGGTCCGGCGACCCGAGGCCGTCGAGAGCCAGTTGTCGTCGGATGCCGCGGCCCGCACCTCGATCGGAAAGCTGATGCGCCATCCCTTCCGCTCGATGAGCGCGCGCACCTCCCGGAACGCGTCGGGCACCGCCTCGAGCGGCAGGGCGTACTCCATCTCGCGGAATCTCACCGCCCGATGCGTGGTGAACACCGATGGCGAGAAGTCGGAGAAGTCGCGATGACCGGTGACTCGTTCGATGAGGCGGGCGAACGCCGGCGTTGTGGGGGGTGCGAGCCGGCCGACTGCGCAGATGCCGCGGTACACGCCGTTGGCGAGCAACTCGTCGCCGAACCATCGGGAGACGCGTCGGAGCGGGTTGCGTGGCGCGTCGCCGGGCAGCCGCGTGTTGGTCTTGGTCAGCGCCGTGCGCGTGTGCGGGAACCAGTAGAACTCGAAGTGATCCGCGCCGGCGACCCGCGTCATCCAATCCTCGAGCACGGCGTCCAGCGGCTCCGAGCGCTCGGCCGCCTGCAGGACGAACCGCGGCACGAGCTGCAGCGTCAGCTCGACGAGCACGCCGAGTGCCCCCAGCCCGATGCGCACTGCCGGCAGCAGCCGGGCGTTCCCGGTTTCGCTGACGGTGATGAGCTCCCCGGTGCCGGTCACGAGTTTCGCCGCGACGATCTGCGTCGCGAGGCCGCCGAAGCGGAGTCCGGTGCCGTGGGTGCCGGTCGACGTGGCCCCGGCGATGGTCTGTCGGTCGATGTCGCCCATGTTCGGCATCGCCAGTCCGTACGGCGCGAGCAGGTGCGGAAGGTGATGCAGCCGGGTACCGGCGCCGAGCGTGACTCGGCCAGTCGCGACATCCGCGTCGAACACTCCCGAGACGTCGGTGAGGTCGAGCTGCACGCCCGGGGCGGCGGCGATGCCCGAGAAGCTGTGGCTCGCGCCGACGGGCTTGACGCGAAGTCCGGATGCCGCGGCGGCGGCCACCGCGCGCTGCACCGCGCCCGGCGTGGCGGGTCGTTCCACGCGCAGGGGGTTCGCCGACTCGGTGCGGCCCCAGTTGCGCCACACCGCCCCCGTCGCCGTCACAGGAACGCCTTCCCGTCACCGCGGTACGTCGGTACGGAGGCCACGACCTCGTCGCCCTCGACCACGGCGAACGCCTCGAGATGCTCCGAGAGCTCCCCCGACTTCGTGTGCCGGAACCAGACGCGGTCGCCGGCTCGCAGTCGTCGCGCCGCGGGGCCGCGAAGCGGCGTCTGCACCTCGCCCGCCATCTCCCGTGGCTCCATGCGAAGACCCTCGGGCCACACGGCCCTCGGCAGCCGATCCGCGGCCGGTGGCCCGCTGGCGACCCAGCCGCCGCCGAGGACGGTCACGTGCTCGGCGGCGGGCCGGCGGACGACATCGAGTGCGAAGGCGGCGGCGGGCGCCGGCGTGAACTGCGTGTACCCGTCGAAGAGGTGGCCGCCGAAGATGCCCGACCCGGCGGCGATCTCGGTGATCGAGGCATCCGCTGCCGTGGCCTCGAGGGAACCGGTTCCGCCGCCGTTCACGAACTCGAGGTCGGCGTGCTCCCGGACCGCCGCCACCGCGCGTGCTCGCCGCTCGACGAGCTCGGGCATCGAGCGTGCCTGCATCCAGCGGTTCAGCGCGCCGCCCACCGGCCGACCGGCCGGCCGGGTCGCGACGCCGGCGACCTGCGCCTCGTACGACATCATGCCGACCAGCCGGAAGCCCGGCCGATTCGCGATGTAGGCGGCCAGCGCGCCGGCCTCGGCCGGGTCGTGCACGGGGCTGCGTCGCACGCCGACGTGGCCGAGCACCGGCGCGTCCCACGACGCATCGAGCTCGAGGCAGACCCGGATCGCTTCGCGTTCGCCCGGCCGCAGCACCGAGTCCACGAGGTCGAGCTGGTCGGGCGAGTCGACCATCAGGGTGATCCGCCTGGCGAGATCGGGGTCACGGGAGAGTCGACGGATGCTGCCGCGGTCCGCCGTGGGATAGCCGACCACAACGTCGTCGACGGTGTCGGCGAGCCAGAGCGCCTCCGCGAGCGTGTAGGCGAGCACGCCGCGGTATCCCGGCATGCGCAGGAGCGCCTGGACGACCTCGCGGACCCGGATCGACTTCGACGCGATCCTGATCGGCGTTCCGTTCGCGCGACGCACCATGTCCCGGGCGTTGTGCCGGAGGGCGCCCAGGTGCAGCGCCCCGACCGGGGCATCGAGGTCGGCGGTCGCGGCGGTGAGGCGGGGCCAGTATCGATCGGGCCAACGCCAGACCGCGGCATCCGTCGCCGTGCCCGTCGCGCGGAGGTCGAGCCCGGTCATCGCGCGCTCCGAACCGCGGGCGGGGCGGGTTCGAGGCTCGTCATCGCGCATCGGCCATTCTCGAGACGGCGTCGGCAGCCGCATGTGCGACCGCTCGGGCGGCGTCGTCGTCACGATCGACGAGCCAGGTGAGGGTGAGCCCGTCGGTGAACGCGACGAGCACCCGGGCGACGGTGGCCACCGGCACACGCCAGGTCGCGTCGGCACTCGTGGCTGCCGCCTCGAGGGCCTGCTCGGCGAGTGCGGCGTAGCGCGCGTACTGGGCGACGGCGAGCGGATGCCGCTCGGGAGATCGCAGCGCGTACTGCGTCAACTCGAGCATCGCCTGTTCGTGCTCGGGATCGGCCTTGAGGTGCTCGAAGTAGCGGTGCAGTCCCGACTCGATGATCTCCCGGAGGTCTCCGCCCGGCACGACGTCGGGGATGACCGCCTGCTGCTCGCGCTCGACGACCGTGGTGATGAGCTCGTCGATCAGTTCATCGCGCGAGTCGAACGCGTAGTGGAAGCTCGCCAGCGACATCCCCGCTTCGGCGACGATCGCCCTCGTGGTGGCCTGTGCGATGCCGTGTCGCGACACGACCCGGAGCGCCGCCTCGATGAGCGCGCTGCGGCGCTCGGCGGCGGGGATTCGTGTCACTCGACACCTCCTGACGCCTGGCCGACCAGCTGGGTCGGCATGAAGTGGGACAGTCGACCCAGTCGACCCAGTCGCACCAGTATGCATGAATCCCGGGGTGAGCGCACCGTCGCCGACTACGCTCGCCGTATGCGCCTCGGTGTTCTCGACGTCGGTTCCAACACGGTGCACCTGCTCGTGGTCGATGCCCACCGCGGTGCCCGGCCCATCCCCGAGACCTCGCGCAAGTCCGTACTGCGGCTCATGCGCTACCTCGAGCCCGACGGCGCCATCAGCGAGGTGGGCGTGCGTGCCATCATCGAGGCCGTGGCCGGCGCCGCTGCCGCCGCCGAGGAGGCTGCGGTCGACGAGTTCCTCCCCATCGCGACATCGGCGATCCGCGAGGCGGCCAACGGAGAAGACGTGCTCGCCCGAGTCGCTCGCGAGACCGGTGTCGAGCTGCAGGTGCTCCCGGGCGAGGCCGAGGCGCATCTCACGTTCCTCGCCGTACGGCGCTGGTACGGCTGGTCGGCCGAGAACCTCCTGGTCTTCGACATCGGCGGCGGATCGCTCGAGCTCACCCAGGGCAGGGACGAGGTTCCGGATGTCGCGCTGTCGCTGCCCCTCGGCGCCGGGCGCTCGACCGTGGAGTTCCTGCCCGACGATCCGCCGTCGACCGACCAGGTCGCACGTTTGCGGGAGCATGCTCGCGCCGTGCTGGCCGACGCCGTCGGCGCCTTCGACGACCTCCCGGCTCCCGATCACGTCGTCGGATCGTCGAAGACCATCCGCTCGCTCGCGCGCCTGGCCGGCCATGTCGCCGAAGGCGTGGGGTCCACCGACCGCGCGATACTGACTCGTCGCGGCCTCGACGACTGGACCCCGCGCCTCGCGAAGCTCCCCGCCGACGCCCGGCCGGCCCTTCCCGGTATCACCGTCGACCGGACGTTCCAGATCGTGGCGGGCGCGGTCGTGCTCTCCGAGGCCATGCACGCATTCGAGGTTCGCGAGCTCGAGGTCTCGCCGTGGGCGCTTCGCGAGGGAGCGATCCTGCGTCGGCTCGACCGGATGGCGTGAATCGGCGGCATCGTTCACGTCGAGTGCGGGGACGAATGGAGCAGACACGGTGTGCCCCGGCCGAAACCGTGTAGTGTGACCAATTCAGGGGACAGAGGTGCCTGATGGGCCAACTCGTGTACGACAGCAACACCACCTTCACGATCGACGATCGAACACTCGCTCACCTGCAGGTCGTAATTCTCGACAAGCTTCGTCGCAACGAGTCCTTCGCCCTCGACCTCCATGATGATCGCCACATGCAGACGGTGTGGATCAACCAGCGGTCGGCGCTCGCGTTCCACTACAGCGGCAACCGGCGTCCGGCGCTCAATCACAACTGGCTCGAGCTGATGTCGGCCGAGGCCGGCCTGGGCGGCGTGCTGCGAGTCCTGCCCGAACCCCCCCAGCCCCCGCCGGTCGCCGCACCGGTGCCCGGAGGGACGTCCGGCTCCGACGGTCGCGTGACGTCGCTCGCCTGATCGATCAGGATTCGAGAAGCTCCGCCGGCCGTGTCCGCCTAGCCTGAGGGGTGAAGCGCTGCCAGCTGGGTGGCGGCGCCGAATCACATCCCGGAAGGAGACCTCACGATGGCCGCGACCGACACGTCCGGAGGGCTGAGCAAGGAGGAGCGCGAGGCGGTCAAGCAGCGCGCCAAGGAGCTTCGCGAGCAGGAGAAGGCCGGCAGGAATCGCGCGGCCGGCGAGAAGGCGGTGCTCGACGCCATCGCCCAGCTCGACCCCGACGACAAGGTGCTCGCCGAAGGGCTCCACAGGGTGGTGAGCCAGGTCGCGCCCGACCTGGTCCCGAAGACGTACTACGGCATGCCGGGCTATGCGAATGGCGACGGCAAGATCGTCCTGTTCATCCAGCCGGCCGGGAAGTTCAAGACGCGCTACTCGACGATCGGCTTCGAAGACAAGGCCGAGCTCGACGACGGCGACCTCTGGCCCGTTGGCTTCGCCGTGCGGAATTGGACGCCCGCCGTCGAGCAGCGGATCACCGAGCTCGTTCGCAGGGCGGTCGGCTGACACCGTCCCGGCGCAGGTCGAGCCGCCCGTCATCCTCGGACGGAGGACTTCCGGGCCCGGAAGTCAAGCGTGTACCCGGAACTGCGCATCGGTCGCATCATGGTCGAACGAACCAGTTCCGGGGGGATGCACGATGAAGTCACAACCCATTGCCACGCCGACCGGTCCCGAGGTCGAACTCGTTCGCCTGAGTGAGACCATATGGCGCGTCTGCGACTGCAGGTGCGAAGACGGGGATACTCGGAAGATCCTCGGTTACCTCCAGCAGCTGAACGGCGGATACGAGATGCTGTGGATGCGACCTCGGGCCGGAGTGAGCCAGCAGTACTCCACGTTCGCGGCGGCCACCGAGGGCATCAACAGAAGGCTCCTCACGCTCCCCTGAACGGGCTGGCCGCGTTCATCGCGCCGCGATGAGCACCTGGGGCGCGGCCTGCTTCATCCGGGTCTGCAGCCACCGCACATGCACGGCGATCTCGTGCTCGCACGCGTCGACGACCTCGAGCAGGTCGGCGTCGCGGAGGGCCTGTGCGGCTTGCTTCACCATCATCCAGGTCACGTCGGTGAAACTCGCGAGGAGGTAGAGGTCCTGCAGGTCCCGCAGCAGGCCGAGCGGACCGGTCCGAGATTCCCGCATGCCATCCGCGTGCAGCCGTTCCGGCTCGTGGCCGGCCGGCGCTTCCCCGTAGCGCGCGACGACCCCGTCGAGCATCCGACGGTGCGCCTGGCATTGCGCGGCCATCGTCAGGCACAGGAAGTGGACGTCGGGTTCGTCGCCATGGACCCCGGCGACCTGAAGGTAGGAGTCGGCGAGCGTCGTCTCGGATTCCGCGAGCAGCGACAGGTAGACCGGGAGCTTCATCGTGCGTCCTCCGTCCTCGCCACGCGAACGGCGGCGGTCTTGAACACCGGCTGCTTCGACACCGCATCCCACTCGGTGACCGTGAGTTCGTTCGCCGCGGTGGGATGCCGCTGCTCCGCTCCCTCGGGCGCATCCCAGTACCCGTAGTGGAACGGTGCGAAGACGGCGCCCGGCCGGATGCCGGTGACCCGCAGGGGAGCCACGATGCGACCGCGACGCGAGCGCACCTCGATGATGTCGCCATCGGAGAAGCCGTGCTCTGCGACATCCGTCGCTGCCATCTCCACCCAGACGGACGGCGCGGCGGCGTCGAGGCCCGGTGCACGGGCCGTCTTCGTGCGCGTGTGGAAGTGGTAGACCGAGCGACCGGTCGTGAACCGCAGCCGGTACTCGTCGTCGGGCGGCTCGTGGGGGCCCGCGTAGGGGGCGGACTTCAGGATCGCCCGGCCGTTCGCGGCCAGCGCGGCGAACGCCTCCTTTCCCACGTCGGCGCCCGTGAGCAGGTCGTGCCCGTAGTCCTCGCAGTACTCGGCGCGCGTCGCGAAGTCGGCATCGGCGTACAGCCGCTGCACGCTCGTCTCGCCCGGGCGGCGCGGCCAGGTGATGGCGCCCTCGCGGCGCAGGTCCTCGTACGAGATGCCGGTGTAGTCGCAGGGTCGACCGCGTGAGCACTCCTGCCAGGCGCGGTAGGCGTCTTCGGGACCGCTCCAGTCGAGCAGCGGCGCTCCGTCGTTCCGCCGGAAGTCCATGCGACGCGCGTAGTCGAGGAAGATCTCGAGGTCGGAGCGGGCCTCGCCCGGCGGGTCGACGGTCTGTTCGGAGAGGTGCACGGTGCGCGTCGTGTTCGTGAAGGTGCCGGTCTTCTCGCCCCACCCCGCAGCGGGCAGCACGACGTCGGCGAGCTCGGCCGTCTCGGTGAGGTAGAGGTCTTGCACGACCACGAACGCCTCGGGCTCCGCGATGATCTCCCGGATGCGGGCGAGCTCGGGGAGCGAGACGGCCGGATTCGTGGCGGAGATCCACAGAAACCGGATCGATCCCTGTTCGACGTAGCGGAACAGCTGCATCGCGTGCGTGGGCGGCGCCCAGTGCGGGATCACGAGGGAATCCACGCCCCACAGCTGCGCCAGCTCCTCGACGTGCGCGGGATTCTGCCAGTTGCGGAAGCCCGGCAGGTCGCCGTCGGCTCCGCAGTCCCGGTTGTTCTGCGCCGTGGGCTGACCGTTCATCTGCAGCAGGCCCGCTCCGGGTCGTCCGATCATCCCGCGAAGCAGGTGCAGGTTGTTGACCTGGCACGACGCCGCCGTCGCCTGCGCCGACTGGTAGAAGCCCTGCAGCACCGTCGAGACGACGCGCTGGGATGTCCCGAAGATGCGTGCGGCCTCGCGGATGTCGGCGGGTGCGACGCCGCAGACCTCGGCGGCGTGCTCGGGCGTCCAGGGTGCGGCCTGGCCACGCAGTTCCTCCAGCCCGACGGTGTGCGCGTCGACGAACGCGTCGTCCGTCCACCCGTTCTCGAGCACTTCGCGCACGAGCGCGAGCATGAGCGCGAGATTCGTGCCCGGATTCACCGCGAGGTGGACGGCCGCTCGCCTCGCGACGGGCGTCTCCCGGGGATCGACCACGACGAGCACAGGCGGTTCGGGGCCGTCCAGCCGATCCAGCACGCGCGACCAGGTCACCGTCTGCGTCGCCGCCATGTTGTGCCCGTAGAGGAAGAGCGCGTCGCACTCATCGAGGTCCTCGTAGCACCCCGGCTGCCCGTCGGCAGCGAACGTCTCCTTGAGCGAGAACGCGGCCGTCGCGGTGCACAGCCGGGTGTTGCCATCCATGTGCGGGGTGCCGATACCCGCCTTCCCGATGATCGCGAGCGCGTAGTACTCCTCGAGGAAGAGCTGGCCACTCGTGTAGAAGCCATGACTCAAGGGGCCGATCTCGTCGAGGAGCGCACGGCTGCGCTCGACGACCACGGTCATCGCCTCGTCCCAGCTCGCGGGGACGAGCTCGCCGTCTCGGCGGACGAGCGGCGTGGTGAGGCGGTCGCGGTGCTCCATGCCCTGCCAGCTCGCGTGCAGCCCCTTCGGCCCCAGCCGGCCGTGGTTGATCGGGTCGTCTGCAACCCCGCGGACACCCACCATCCGGCCGTCCTTCACGGCGATGTCGCAGCCGCAGCCGTTGCTGCACAGCACGCACGCCGAGCGCACCCAGCGGTCGACATCCGCCTCGTCGATGCCGTCGGCGAGCAGCTGATCCACGCGAGCAGGCCACGGTGCTCCCCGAGCGAAGGGCCGCCGCGCTCCCCAGACGTCCGTCAGCCGATCCTGTCCACCCGACGCGCCCGTCGTCGCCGCCTGCTCGCTCACAGGCTCACGATCTCGCCGCAGTTCCGGGAACGCAACCCCTTGATCGACTCGTTCGGATGGGTCCCGACACCGGTCACGGCCCTCGGGTTGAAGGTCAGCGCCTGGTTTCGTACCTCGTCAGGACCACGCCATCGGGAAACGTGCGGGTCTCGACCAGGTTCAGGTCGACCCAGTGGTCGAGGGCCGTGAAGAACGGCGTGCCGGCACCCACCAGGACCGGTGCGGTGGCCAGCACGTACTCGTCGACCAGCCCGGCCCGCATCGCCGCCGCGGCGAGCGTGGCACCCCCGATGTCCATGGGGCCGCCGTCCTCGGCCTTGAGCCGGGTGATCTCCGCGACCGCGTCGTCGGTGACCAGGCGGGTGTTCCAATCGACCGGGCGGGTCGTCGAGGAGAACACCACCTTCGGCATGTCCCGCCAGCGGCGGGCGAACTCGACCTCCGCCGGTGTGACGCCAGGCTGCTGGTCGGCCGTCGGCCAGTGCGAGCTCATCGTCTCCCAAAGTCTGCGCCCGTAGAGCGACAGGCCCGTCGCCCCGACCCGGTCCGACCACCATTGGAACAACTCGTCGCTCGGCACGCTCCAGCCGATGTCGTCGCCGGGCGCGGCGATGTAGCCGTCCAGGCTCACGTTCATGCCGTAGGTCAGTTTCCGCATGGGGTCATCCTCCCGTGCGGCGGTGTTCGGTGTACAGGCCGCACGGCCCGGCGACGTCATGGGCCAGGACTGGGCGCATCCGATGGGCCCTTGACCGCGGTGCTCCCGCTGGGATTCGAACCCAGACTGAAGCGATTTTAAGTCGCCTGCCTCTGCCGTTGGGCTACGGGAGCGCGCCACCGTACGACGCGACGGCGCCTCTCACCTTACTTCGCAGCGACGGCCTCGGCCTTGGTGGCCGACTTCGATCCGGCGGCCTTGGCAGCCGAAGGCGCCTTGGCGCCAAGGGCCTTCGAAGCAGCTGTTCCGGATGCCGCAGACGTACCTGACGCCGACACCGCGGGCGTCGCGGCGGCCGGCGGCTTCGGGCGCGCGGCGAACTGCTCGAAGACGGCCCGCGGCCGCTGGACGGCCGAGAGCTCGACGATGTCGCGGCCGAGCCAGAAGTTGTTCCACCAGTCCCAGAAGACGCGGAACTTCCGCTCCCAGCTGGGCATGGCCAGGCCGTGGTAGCCCCGGTGGGCGAACCAGGCGAGGAGGCCCTTGATCGCGAGCCTGCCCGACTGGAAGACCCCCGAGCCGATGCCGAGTCCGGCCACGGCGCCGAGGTTCTTGTGGAAGTACTCCTTCGGCTCCTCACCGCGAAGCACGGCGACGATGTTCTTCGCCAGGAGCTTGCCCTGCCGCACGGCGTGCTGCGCATTCGGCACGCAGTAGCCGCCGACGCCGCCGCCCGTGAGGTCGGGCACCGCAGCGATGTCGCCCGCCGCCCACGCGTCGGCCACCCAGTCGTCGTCGTCGCCGACGCGGAGGTCGGCCCGGGTGAGGATGCGGCCGCGCTCCTCGACCGGCAGGTCGCTCGAGCGCACGATCGCCGGGTTGGCCATGACACCGGCCGTCCAGACGATGAGGTCGGACTCGAACGTCTCACCGGTGGACAGTTCGATCACTCCATCGACGGCGCTCGTCAGCTGCGTGTCGAGGTGGATCTCGGCACCACGCTGGGCGAGGTGCTTGATGACCCAGTGGCTCGTTTCGAGCGAGACCTCGGGCATGATCCGGCCCATCGCCTCGATGAGGTGGAAGTGGGTCTCATCGAACGTGAGTTGCGGGTAGTACTTGAGCAGTGCACTGGCGAACGAACGCATCTCGGCGAACACCTCGATGCCGGCGAATCCCCCGCCCACGACCACGAAGGTGAGCAGGCGTTCCCGTTCGGGGCCCGGCGGCAGGGTCGCCGCGCGGTCGAAGTTCGTGAGGATGCGATCGCGAATGGCGACGGCCTCTTCGATCGCCTTCAGCCCGATCGCGTTCTCTGCGACGCCCGGAATCGGGAAGGTGCGCGACACGGCCCCACCCGTGACCACGATGACGTCGTACTCGAACTCCCATGGCTCACCGACCTCGGGCGTGATCGTGGCGATCTTCGAGGCATGGTCGATGCGGGTGACCTTCGCGGTGATGACGTTCGTCTTCTTCAGGTGCCGCCGCTGTGCCACCACGGCGTGCCGCGGCTCGATCGACCCGGCCGCGACCTCGGGCAGGAAGGGCTGGTACGTCATGTACGGGAGCGGGTCGACGATCGTGACCTCGGCCTCGCCCGGACGCAGCCACTTCTCGAGCTTCCACGCCGTGTAGAACCCCGCGTAGCCACCGCCGACGATGAGAATCTTGGGCACGGTGAATGGACTCCTCAGATATTGATTAAGGCCGGCTGATGCATGCGATCACTGCTCGCGAGCGCGGACAGTCCGCCTGGAATGCCGAGTGGCGCCGATGCCCAACAGCGCACCTAGCGTACCAAACCCGGCTACCAGCGAGAGCGGGACGGTGATATAGGCGAGCGTCCACGCCGTCGGCAGCAGCGTCTGCGCACCGTCGGACCGCGGCAGGGGTGGATCGGCGATCGGCACGATGGCCTGTTCCTCCGTGCCTTCGGCGGGAACCGGGGCATCCGCCCTCCGATGGATCGTGATCCATTCCGCAAGACTGCCGAGCGGGCTGGCGTCGACCTTCGGTACGTCTGCGGTGAGCGCTGCGACGGGATCGATGATCCCCCACCCGTACAACGGACTCGGCACATCGTGCCCGTTGGCATCGGCGGTGCGGATGAGCCGTTCGATGACGTTCGCGGCGTCGAGATCGGGGTACTCGCTGCGGATGAGGGCGACGAGGCCAGACACGATCGGGGCCGCCGCGCTCGTTCCGCTCCATTGCACGTATCGCCCGTCGGGCAGCACGCCGACGAGGTCCTCGCTCGGTGCGGCCACGGCGATCGTGATGCCCTGCGAACTGGCATCGAAGCTCGCATTCTTGTCGCGATCGACACCGGCCACGGCCACGACGCCGGGAATCGTCGCCGGAGCGCCCACCTCGGCGGTGCCGCTCCCCCGGTTGCCGGCGGCGGCGACCACCACCACGTCGTTCTCGAACGCATACATGAACGCGTCATCCCCGCTCTCGGGCCAGTCGAGCGTATTGCGGGTCAACGACATGTTGATGACATCGGCGCCGCTGTCGACGGCCCAGCGGACGGCCATGGCGATCTGTTCATCGTTCGAGATCTCGGCTCCGGTGTCGAGGCCGAACGCGACGGACGCGGTGAGCAGGTCTGCCTCGGGCGCGACCCCGATGACGCCGTTGCCGGGGCTGCTTCCGCGGCCGGCCAGCAGCGAGGCGACCATGGTGCCGTGGTTCGGATCGTCGCCGACGGGCGTCTGCCCGTCGGGGGTGCCGAGGCCCGAGACATCCGTGCCCCCGACCCCCGCACCGCGCAGCTCGGCGACATCGCCGGCGACACCCGTGTCGATGATCGCGACGGTCACGCCCTCGCCGCGCGACGAGTTCCACGCGGTCGTGAAGCCGTAGTCGGCCAGCCAGTACTCGAGATCTCGCACGGTGTCGGCGCGCGCGGGCGCAGCACCGGCGAGCGCGATCATGGTCGCCGCCGCCGTTGCCGCTGCGACCTTGGCGACCACGGCGAGCCGCCTGCGTCGGGTGCGGCTCACTGGCGGCCTCCGGTGTCGTCGTCGGCGGGGTTGTCGGGATCGGGGATGTCGACCCCGTAGTCGGGACACTGGCAGACGTTCGGCGACCAACTCGATCGCTCCAGCGCGATGTCGCCGATGGGGTTCGCGCCCGGGCCCGCCGCGAGCGACTGCGCGGCGAGGGCGTGCAGGCACTTGACCCGAGTCGGCATGCCGCCGGCCGAGATGCCGGCGATCTCGGGGACGACACCGATGGACTCGCGATCGGCGAGATAGTCGCGGTGCGCCCGTTCGTAGGCCGCCGCGACGTCGGGGTCGGATGCGAGCAGCTCGCTGCACTCGACCATGAGCTGGGCGGCCTCGAGGAACGACATGGCGGCCGTCGCCACCGGATGCGTCAGGTAGTAGAACGTCGGGAACGGGGTTCCGTCGGACAGTCGCGGGGCGGTCGCCACCACTGTGGGCGCACCGCACGCGCAACGGGCGGGGATGCCGACGACGTTGCGAGCCGGTCGGCCCAACTGCGCGGACACGATGCGGATGTCGCGCTCGCTCACCTCTGCGAACGGCGGTCGGGTCATTGCGCGACCTCGGTCGCGGGAGCCGTCGTGGGCGCGGGCGCGGGCGCGAGCCCCGCGATCATCACGGAGTCCAGGAGGGTGCGCATCCAGTCGCCCTTCGATTCGGTCACGTCAGCCGAGACCTCGGCCGCGGCATCCGCCTTCGCCGCCTCGGACCGGTCGTCGATCACGAGGTAGCTCACCTCGCCGGGCATCACGTAGTACAGGCGCTCGCGGGCCTGCGTCATGATGAACGTCTCGTCGTTCCATCGCTCACGCTCGTCGCGCAGGCGCTGCACCTCCTCCTCCTGGGCGGAGACGGCGGCGCGCAGCTCGGCGATCTGCTGGCGCTGCTGTGCGAACGCCGCGATCGTCGGCGCCAACACGACGACTGCGAGTACGAGCACACCCATCATGATGATCGAGAACCCTGAGAATCGGATGCCGCTGAGCCACCCCGCGCGAGCCTCCGACGCCGCACGCGGGCCCGACCCCGGGCGGCTGGCCGATGTCGATCGGCTGCCCGACCCTCGGGAGGCCGGCGGGGCATCGGGACGCATCGCCACTCCTCACCACCCGGGAACCGCGACGGGGGCGACGCGCGGCCTCCCCCGTCGTCGATCCAGAACCGTCAGGCCGTGAATCGCGGGAACGCCGTGCGGCCCGCGTACACCGCAGCCTCACCGAGTTCTTCTTCGATCCTCAGGAGCTGATTGTACTTCGCGACGCGTTCGCTCCTGGCGGGCGCGCCCGTCTTGATCTGACCGCAGTCGGTTGCGACCGCGAGATCGGCGATGGTCGTGTCCTCGGTCTCTCCGGAACGGTGCGAGAGCACGGCCGTGTAGCCGGCGCGCTGTGCCAGCTTCACGGCGTCGAGCGTCTCGGTGAGGGTGCCGATCTGGTTGACCTTGACGAGGATCGAGTTGCCGGCGCGTCGGGCGATTCCGTCGGCGAGGCGCGCGGGGTTCGTGACGAAGAGGTCGTCGCCGACCAGCTGCAGCCTCGTGCCGAGCGTGGCGGTGAGCTCGGTCCAGCCCTCCCAGTCGTCTTCGGCGAGCGGGTCCTCGATCGACACCAGCGGATAGGCGGCGACGAGCTCCTCGTAGTAGGCGCTCATCTCGGCAGCGGTGCGGTCCTGGCCCTCGAACCGGTACACGCCGTTCTCGAAGAACTCGGTGGATGCGACATCCAGGCCGAGGGCGATGTCGGCGCCGAGTGTGAAGCCGGCCTTGCCGATCGCCTCGGAGATGAGATCGAGCGCCGCGCGATTGTTGGGGAGGTCGGGCGCGAAGCCGCCCTCGTCGCCCAGGCCGGTCGACAGGCCCTTCGACTTCAGGAGGCTCTTCAGCGCATGGTAGGTCTCGACGCCCCAGCGGAGGCCCTCGGAGTAGGTCGGGGCACCGATCGGCAGCACCATGAACTCCTGGATGTCGACGCCCGTGTCGGCGTGCGCGCCGCCGTTGATGATGTTCATCATCGGCACGGGCAGCACGTGCGCGTTCGGGCCGCCGAGGTATCGGAAGAGCGGGAGGTCGGCCGAGTCCGCGGCGGCCTTGGCGACGGCGAGGCTCACGCCGAGGATCGCGTTCGCGCCGAGCCGGCCCTTGTTGTCGGTGCCGTCGGCGTCGATGAGGGCTGCGTCGATGACGCGCTGGTCGGAGGCATCCAGGTCTTCGATCGCCGGGCCAAGGTCGTCGAGCACGGCGTCGACGGCCTTCTGCACGCCCTTGCCGAGGTAGCGGTCGCTCTCGCCGTCGCGCAGCTCGTACGCCTCGAACGCCCCGGTCGACGCCCCCGAGGGGACTGCGGCGCGGGCCAGCGTTCCGTCGTCGAGCAGCACCTCGACCTCGACGGTCGGGTTTCCTCGAGAATCGAGAATCTCGCGGGCGCCTACAGCTTCGATGAATGCCACAGTGAACTCCTCTGTGATGGGGGTGTGTGTGCGTCGGACGACTCCGTCGTGATCCGCGTCACAGTCTACTGAGGCGGGGGCGGGCCGACGGTTTTGGTCGGATGCCGCGGGCTCGCGGCATCCGTCGCCCCCCCTGCCCGTCCCCACCGCCGCTTGCTCCAATCGAGAAGTCGCGAATGGGCAGTACGACCCTGCAAACGCGACTTCTCGATCTCCAGGGAGTCGTTGGGCTCAGCTGCCGACCGGTCGCGCGAGCAGGTCCCGCACTCCGTCGATGAACGCCCCGCGGTTCGAGCCGAGATCGTCTGCCGTGACCTCGATGACGTGCCATCCGGCCGAGGTCAGGACGCGTCGTCGACGCAGGTCGTCCTGCCAGCGCCGGCGATCCGTGCGGTGGATGTCGCCGAGGTACTCGAATGCGATCTTTCGCTGCGGATATGAGAGATCGGGATGCACCACCACTCCGGACGGGAGCCTGACCGGCGCGTTCGGGACGGGCTCGGGCAGCCCCGCATCGACCAGCGTGAGCCTGAGGTGCGTCTCCTTCGGTGACTCCGCTCCCTCGCGAATCCGCGGGAGCGCCGCGAGGATGTTCGCGGCGCCCCGTCGCGGCGGCCAACGCCTGGCTGCAGCTCGAAGTTCACCGAGCGTCGCGATCGCAGGCTGGCGCTTCTGGCCGCGGCGCGGACCCGTGACGATTGCGTCGCCGAGCGCAACGAGGTCGTAGAGCGTCAGCTCGGCCGCGAGCTGGCACCACACGTATGCCGGCGCCACGACCGGCAAGCCATCATGAAGCATCGAGGGTAGGGCGACGGATGCCACGTGGCCGATGACGCCACGACCGCGCGCGCGAGTCGTGCCGGGAGCGGCGAGAACGTGTACCGATTCTGGCGTCTCGGGGAGAGGCAGCCCGAGGAGGGACGCGGCCGTGCCGTGGCTGAACACCTCGCCGGCCCTGAGCAACGGCTCATACGCGCGGCATCGGCCGAGCACGTCGTCGAGGTCGAGGTCGATCGAGCGGGCGCCGGTGAACGCGCGCTGGACGTCGGACGCGGCCAGCCTGTTCCGGCTCGCCTGGTGGAACTCGCGATCGCGCACGCGGAATGCGGCTCCCGTCAGATGCGCTGGCAGCGCGGCACGTCGGGTCATCCGGCCACCGTGCCAGACCGTCCGACGATGTGAGCTCGTTGTCCACAGCCGAATCGAGAAGTCGCAGATGCGCAGTCCGACCATGCAAACGCGACTTCTCGATCCTTGACCTGTCGCGGCGCCGCCCTAACCCGAATCGAGAAGTCGCAGATGCGCAGTGCAACCCTGCGAACGCGACTTCTCGATTCGGACGAAGTCGCAGGAACCTCAGTGGTCACGTTCGCGAACGCGTCGAAGCCGTCGGCGGTGACGCGGTCGAGCAGGGCGCGCAGGTTCTTCGCGCGACGCTCGAAGCGCACGCGGGTTCCGGATGCCACGAGCTCGTGCTTCAGCGAGAGCAGCGACGCGGGCTCGACGTCGGCGTCGTAGACGAGCACGACGGCGCGCGGACGCGACCCGTCGCGCATCTCGAGCAGGTCGACGATGCGCTCGAACCCGATGGAGAACCCGCACGCCGGCACCTCCTGCCCGAGGAAGCGTCCGATCATGTGGTCGTAGCGCCCGCCGCCGCCGAGCGAGTAGCCGAGGTCGGGGTGGGCGATCTCGAAGATCGTGCCGGTGTAGTAGCCCATGCCGCGCACGAGCGTCGGATCGAACTCGATCGCCGCGTCGGGCATCGCGGCGCGGAGCGCGAGCAGGTCGCCGTACGCCTGCTGGTCGAGCCACGCGGGCGGCGGCATCGCCTGCCCGGTCGGCGACGCCTCGCCATCGAGCAGCTGCCAGTCGGCCGCCATGAGCGCGTCGAGCTCGGCCGCCACATCGGGTGTCCCTGCTCCGTCGCCGATGACGCCGAGTTCGTGCAGTTCTGCGGCAACCCCCGTGACCCCGATCTTGTCGAGCTTGTCGATCGTGATGAGCGCGCGCTCGCGCAGCTGCTCGGGCACGCCCCACGAGGAGAGGATCCGCGCGAGGATGCGCCGGTCGTTGATGCGGATGACGCAGCCGCCGAGACCGAGCGCCTCGAGCGTCGCGAGGGTCGCCGTGAGCAGCTCGAGCTCGGCAAGCTGCCCCGGCTCGCCGATGATGTCGATGTCGCACTGCACGAACTGGCGGTAGCGGCCCTTCTGCGGACGCTCGGCCCGCCACACCGGCGCGATCTGGATCGCGCGGAACACGGGCGGCAGCGCGGCGCGGTGGGTCGCGTAGAACCTGGCGAGCGGCACGGTGAGGTCGTAGCGCAGGCCGAGGTCGGCAAGTGAGAGTGCGTCGCCGGATGCCGCGGCCGCCTCGAGGTCCTCGGGCGTCAGGCCGCGCTTCATCACCGCGAATGCGAGTTTCTCGTTGTCGCCGCCGAGGCCGGCGTGCAGTCGCGACGAGTCCTCCATCACGGGCGTCTCGATCTCGTCGAAGCCATGCGCCCGATACACGCCTCGGATCACGCCGAGGGCGTGCTCACGGCGGGCCTTCTCGGCGGGCAGGAAGTCGCGCATGCCGCGCGGAGGGGTGACGGATGCGGCCATGCCGCCCATTCTTCCAGCACCGGCACGCCTGCCCGGGCATGCCCCGACGGTGGACGAGTAGTGCTCGGCGGAGCCGGACCGGTCTCCAGACGCGAGGCCCGCGGATCTCGATACGCGTCGCCTGCGGCGGCGCTACTCGATCACCGGCACCGGCGGCGCTACTCGATCACCGGCCCCGTGCGGCGTACTCGATCACCGGCCCCGCGCGGCGCTACTCGATCACCGGACCGGCGGCGCTACTCGATCACCGACCCATCCACCCACGCCTCACCCGAACAGGTCGAGATCCACCCCGCGGCTGTCCGCCGCCCGCTGCAACGCCTCCGCCTCGTCGATGCCGACCGCGAGGTAGACGTGCAGTCCATCGGCGTCGTCGCGCACCAGGTACTCGTAGTCGGTGGTGACGATCACCTCGTCAGCGGCATCGAGGTAGCTCCACCGCACGCGCACGGTCGAGATCCGTTCGGTCAGCGCGCTCACCGCGCGCAACTCGGGTACGGCCGACTCGAGGCCGAGCCGACGGTACAGCGGATACGACTGGGCGAGACCTGCCGCCATGTCTGCGCGGCTCTCGAGTGCACCGGCGAAGTCGTCGGTCACGATCATCCCCGGGAGTCCCCACAGCCGGGCCGTGGCATCGGCGTCGAACTCGCGCAGCGCGGCGGCGTACTCATCGAAGAACTCGGCGAGTCGCTGCTCGGTGATCCCCATGGAGGCCTCCTCGATGCCCTCTCCCCGACGGTACGCCGACGGCGAGGCATCCGCGATCACCGACACGGCCCTGCGCTCGCCGCTCGCCGATCGCCGGCCCCATGGGCGGCCGGCTCAGTCCGCGAGCGCTCCCTCGGCGGTGCGCACCTCATGCTCGAATGCGCGCACGACGTGCCGAAGGGCCCGTTCGGCATCGAGCCCCCGGGAGCGAGCGGATGCCACGAGCGCGAACAGCGTGCGGCCGAGCTCGTCCTCCGTCGCCGGCGTGCTCGTGGCCGCGGCATCCGTCGCAGTGTCGCCGAGGAGGACCTCGGCCGTGACCCCCGCCTTCTCGGCCTTGTCGAGCACCTTGCGCGCGAGCGCGAGCGCGGGCATGCCGCGCGGCACGCCGTCGAGCACGCTCGTCCGGTGCGGCTTCTCGTCGGCCTTCAGGTCCTCCCAGAAGGCGACGACGTCGGCGGCAGTCTCTGCCGACCGGTCTCCGCCGAAGACGTGAGGATGCCGCGACACCATCTTCGCGGTCATGTGCGCCGCGACATCCTGGATGTCGAAGTCCTCGCCGGGGGTGTGCGCCGCGATGTCGGCGTGGAACAGCACCTGGTAGAGCACGTCGCCGAGCTCCTCGATCATCTCCTGTCGCGTGCCCGCCTCGATCGCATCGATGAGCTCCCAGCACTCCTCGACGAGGTACTGCACGAGGCTCTCGTGGGTCTGGTCGGCATCCCAGGGGCAGCCGCCGGGCGCGCGCAGTAGCGCGACGGTCTCGATCAGCTCCTCGAGGGCGGTCGGCTGATCGGCCTCGGATCGGCGGCTGCGGCTGACTCGGTGCGCCTCGGTCATCCCGTCAGCCTACGTCGGCAGCGGCGTGCTGAACCCGGGATGACCGAACGGATGTCGCGGACCCGCGCCGCCGATAGGATCGGACGCGGAGTGCCGGGAAGTCTGGTCGGCCGACGCGTCAGCGTCGTCGCCGTCTCGCGCGGGTTCGCCCGCCGTCCCGACCCCGAAGGGATGTCATGAACGTCCTCCGCTCGGAGCGCCTGGCCGCCGCCCTGCTCCTCTCCGCCGCCGTGATCGGCATCCTGCTCGCGAATCTGCCGATCGGGGCGGCGCTCATCGACGCGAAGCAGGCGCACCCGATTCCGCTCGGTCCGATCGACCTGTCGGTCGGCCACATGGTCAGCGACGGGCTGCTCGCGATCTTCTTCTTCATCGTCGCGGTGGAGTTGCGCCGCGAGCTCGTCATCGGCGAGCTCAACAGCTTCTCGAAGGCCGTCGTGCCAGCGATCGCGGCGCTCGGCGGCGTGGCGGTGCCCGCGCTCGTGTTCCTCGCGTTCGCCGGTGGTGGGCCCACCGCGAACGGGTGGCCCGTGCCGACCGCGACCGACATCGCCTTCGCGCTCGGGGTGCTGGCGATGTTCGGGCGGTTCATCCCGACTCGTGTACGGGTGTTCCTGCTCGCGCTCGCGGTGCTCGACGATCTGGTCGGGATCCTCGTCATCGCGTTCTTCTTCACCGCTTCCGTCGACCTGGCCTTCCTCGGGTTCGCCGCGATCGCGGTCACCGCGTTCGGCCTCACGAGTCGGCTGCTGCGGCCGCGATCGCCGTACGTCCTCGGCCGGCGACGACAGTGGCCCGTCATCGTCGTCCTGTGCGCGCTGGCGATCGCGGCGTGGGTCTTCGTGCTGCTCTCGGGCGTGCATGCGACCATCGCGGGCGTGATGCTCGGCCTGGTCATGTCGCGTCGGCCCGCCGGGCGCGCCGTGCACCTGCTCGAACCGTGGTCGAACGGCGTCATCCTGCCCCTGTTCGCCTTCTCCTCCGCGCTCGTGGTCGTGCCGCAGGTGCAGCCCAGCGAGCTCGATCCCGCGTTCTGGGGCATCCTCGTCGGGCTGCCGCTCGGCAAGCTCGTCGGCATCACCGTCGTGGGCGGCATCGCGACCATGCTCTTCTCCCGGCGCAAGGGCATCACGCCGTTGACGTGGGGCGACCTCGCAACGGTCGGCGCGCTGGGGGGCATCGGCTTCACCGTGGCGCTGCTGATGAACGAGCTGGCGTTCGAGGAGTTGCCCGCCGTGATCGACCAGGGGACGGTCGCGGTGCTGCTCGGATCGGGCACGTCGATCGTGCTCTCGGCGATCGTGGTGTCGATCCGGTCGCGGCAGTACCGCCGCCGCGGCGCGGCCGAGGGCGTCGGCGGAGCGTTCGCGCATCCGCAGTGAGCGCGGTCTTCGCTGGTGTCGCGTCCGGGCGTCAGCCGGCCGCCGGTGATGCCGCCGCGGCATCCGCCGGCGTCACCTCGGGCACGGGGAAGATCGCCGTGACGAGCTTCGTGACCCACTCGATGAGTTCGGCGTCGTCGGGCAGCTCGCCGCCCGCGGTCGGGAACGGCACGAGGATCACGTCGTTCTGAGCGAAGAGCTTCGCGCCCGGGTAGAGGCGCTCGAGCCGCACGCGACGCGAGTCGGGGATCTTCGCGGGCGCGATGCGCAGCTTCGAACCGGTCGCGATGACGTCGGACAGACCCGCGAGCTGCGCCTGGCGACGCAGGCGCGAGATGGCCACGAGGTTGACGACGGCCGCCGGCGGCTCGCCGTAGCGATCGACGAGCTCGTCGAGCACCTCGTCGATCTGCCCGTCTTTCGCGGCCGGGCCGCTCGCGGCCGAGAGCTTCTGGTAGGCCTCGAGGCGCAGGCGCTCGGAGTCGACGTACTCCTCGGGGATGTGCGCGTCGACGGGCAGCTCGAGTCGCAGCTCGGTCTGCCCCTCGGCGACGTCGCCGCGGAACGCCGACACGGCCTCGCCGATCATGCGCAGGTACAGGTCGAAGCCGACGCCGGCGATGTGGCCGGCCTGCTCGGCGCCGAGCAGGTTGCCGGCGCCGCGGATCTCGAGGTCTTTCAGCGCGACCTGCATGCCGCTGCCGAGCTCGTTGTTGGCGGCGATGGTCGACAGGCGGTCGTGCGCGGTCTCGGAAAGCGGCTTCGCCGGGTCGTACAGGAAGTACGCGTAGGCGCGCTCGCGCCCGCGGCCGACGCGACCGCGAAGCTGGTGGAGCTGCGAGAGCCCGTACTTGTCGGCGCGGTCGATGATGATGGTGTTCGCGTTCGAGATGTCGAGGCCGGTCTCGATGATCGTCGTCGAGACGAGCACGTCGAACTTGCGTTCCCAGAAGTCGACGACGATCTGCTCGAGCACGTGCTCGTTGAGCTGGCCGTGCGCGACGGCGATGCGCGCCTCGGGCACGAGCTCGGCCAGCTGCGCCGCGACCCGGTTGATCGACGAGACGCGGTTGTGCACGAAGAACACCTGTCCCTCGCGGAGCATCTCGCGACGGATGGCCGCGGCGACCTGCTGCTCGGAGTACGGGCCCACGAACGTGAGGATCGGGTGCCGGTCTTCGGGCGGGGTCGCGAGCGTCGACATCTCGCGGATGCCGGTGACGGCCATCTCGAGGGTGCGTGGGATCGGCGTGGCGCTCATCGCGAGGATGTCGACGTTGGTCTTGAGCTTCTTGAGCTGGTCCTTGTGCTCGACGCCGAACCGCTGCTCCTCATCGATGATCAGCAGCCCGAGGTCTTTGAACCCCACCTTCTCGGTGAGGATGCGGTGGGTGCCGATGACCATGTCGACGGTGCCGTCGGCGAGCCCGGCGACCGTCTCGCGCACCTCCTTGTCGGTCTGGAAGCGGCTGAGGGCACGCACGTGCACCGGGAATCCGGCGAACCGCTCGCTGAACGTCTCGAAGTGCTGGCGCACGAGCAGCGTCGTGGGCACGAGCATGGCGACCTGCTTCCCGTCTTGGATGGCCTTGAACGCGGCGCGCACCGCGACCTCGGTCTTGCCGAAGCCCACATCGCCGGCCAGCAGGCGGTCCATCGGAATCGGCCGCTGCATGTCGGCCTTCACCTCGTCGATCGTCTGGAGTTGGTCGGGCGTCTCGGTGAAGGGGAACGCCTCCTCGAGCTCGTGCTGCCACGGCGTGTCGGGTGGGAACGCGTGGCCCTTGGCCGCCATGCGTGCCGAGTACAGCTTCACGAGTTCGACGGCGATCTCGCGCACGGCCTTGCGCGCGCGGCCCTTCGCCTGCGCCCAGTCGCTGCCGCCCATCTTCGAGAGGGCGGGAGCCTCGCCGCCGACGTAGCGCGAGAGCAGGTCGAGCTGGTCTGTGGGTACGTAGAGGCGATCGCCCGGCTGCCCGCGCTTGGACGGCGCGTACTCGAGCACGAGGTATTCGCGCACGGCGGTGGGCTGCTGCTGGATGCCGGCGGTACGGCTCGGTCCGGTCGGACGGCTGCCGGTCGCGACCTCGCGCTGCACCATCTCGACGAACCGGCCGATGCCGTGCGTCTGGTGCACGACGTGGTCGCCCGCCTTGAGCTGCAGCGGGTCGACGACGTTGCGGCGCCGCGTCGCGAGCTTCGTGTTCCTGCGGGCGTCGTAGCCGACGGCTCGACCGTAGAACTCGGCCTCGGCGATGAGCCCCAGCTTCACCTCGGGGACCTCGAATCCGCGTGCGGCGTCGGCCTGCACCAGGTACGCCACGCCGGGCTCGAGCTCGGCGGGCACCTCGTCGACGATGCGGGCGGCGAGCCCCGCGTCGGCAAGGACATCGCGGGCGCGCTCGACCAGGCCGTGTCCGGCGGATGCCACGACGAGGCTCCATCCGTCGCGCAGGCGTTCCGCGACGGGATCGACGGCGCCGGCGACGTTGCCCGCGAAGGCCGGCATCGCGTTCGCGGCGACGCGGACGTACTCGGATGCCGCATCGGCCGCGGCCCCGGCCCCCGCCGCGGGAGACGATGCGGCGACGACCGCCGCAGCATCCCCGATGTCGAAGGTCGAGAACGTCCACCACACACGGCGCGGCGACGGCGTCATCTGCAACGCCGCCTCACGGAACTGCCGGAGCGTCAGGAAGTCGCCGGCCGCCAGACCGGTGCCGAGCCACGACGACGCATCGATCGGCGCCTGGGCTCCGGCGGTCGCGGCGCTCCACGCCGCGTCGAGGAACTCGCGATTCGTCTCGGCGAGGCTCACGGCACGGCCGGTCACACGCTCGGGTTGCAGCACGGCGACTGCCGCGCCCTCGGGAAGGTAGTGCGTCAACGGGACGAGGCGGTCGAGCAGGGCGGGTGCCAAGGACTCCATTCCCTCGACGGGGATTCCTTCGGCGACCTTCTCGAGCAGGCCCGCGAGGTTCGGGAACTCGTGCAGCATCTCGCGCGCCCGCTGGCGTACCGCGGGCGTGAGAAGCAGTTCGCGGCTCGGCGCGAGGTGCACGCGGTCGACCGGATCGGGGAGCGAGCGCTGGTCGGCGACCGAGAATGCACGCAGCTCCTCGACCTCGTCGCCGAAGAACTCGACGCGAACCGGGTGGTCGGCGGTGGGCGGGAACACATCGAGGATGCCGCCTCGCACGGCGAACTCGCCGCGGCGGGCGACCATGTCGACCCGCGAGTAGGCGAGGTCGACGAGCCGTTTCGCCAGGTCGGCCAGGTCGTATCCCCGGCCACCGGCGACGAGCTCGATGGGCGCGAGGTCGGCCAGGTTGTCGGCGAGGGGCTGCAGCGCCGCTCGCACGGATGCCACGACGACGAGCGGATGCCGCGAGCCCTCGGCCTGCCAGTCGCGCATGCGTCGCAAGGCATGCAGCCGTCGTCCCACCGTCTCGGCCGAGGGGCTCAGCCGCTCGTGTGGCAGGGTCTCCCACGCGGGGAACTCGAGGATCTCTGCACCGTCGAGGTACGGGGCCAGCGACGATCGAACCGACTCGCCCTCACGGCTGGTCGCGGTGATGACGAGCAGCGCGGCCGGCAGCCCGGCCTCGACACGACGCTGCAGGAGACCGGCGAGCAGGGGCGCGTCGATGCCCGGCGTCGCCGAGAAATCGGCGTTCCGAAGGGCCTCGGCGAGCGCCTCGTCGATCGTGGAGGCGCGCGAAAGCGCCGTGTTCAAGCCCTGCAGGATCACCGTCCGAGTCTACGCGCGCCCTCCGACGTGGACGCCGCCGTGCGCTCCCCGCGAACGGCGATCGACACCGTGACGCTCGGTCCCGCTAGCATGAGCGCCGGACGGAAGGACTCCCGCATGATCATCGCCGCAGCCGACGGTTCCGCGCTCGGCAACCCCGGCCCCGCCGGATGGGCGTGGTATGTCGACGACACCTGCTGGGCGGCCGGCGGATGGGTCCGAGGCACCAACAACCAGGGCGAGCTCACCGCCGTGCTCGAGCTCTTCCAGGCCACAGCGCACCTCGACGACGAGCTGCTGGTGCAGTGCGACAGCCAGTACGTGATCAACGCACTCACGAAGTGGATGCCGACCTGGAAGCGCAAGGGATGGCGCAAGGCCGACGGATCCCCCGTGCTGAACCTCGACCTCATGCAGGCACTCGACGAGGCGCTGCGTGGCCGCCGGTACCGGTTCGAGTGGGTGCGCGGGCATGCGGGCCATCCGATGAACGAGGCGGCCGACGAGCGGGCCCGGGCGGTCGCGGTCGCGTACCAGAAGGGCCTCGACATTCCGACCGGGCCCGGCTGGACCGGCGCCTGCGAACCCGCCGTCGACGTGCTGGTGTCGCCGGCTCCCGGCGACGCGGCCGATGAGGCATCGCTCGACGATCGCGAGCTCCACGCCGGAGAGGTGGCGGATGCCGCGCTGTTCGACTTCGAGGACCCGGCCGCCGACTGGCTGACGCTCTCGCTGGAGCTCACCGCCGAGGAGCACACCCGCCTGGTCGAGCGCGCCCGAGCAGCAGGACAGTCGCCCGAGGAGTTCCTCCGCGGCCTGATTTGAGTTGACTTGCGCGCCGGTCCCCGCCCGGCGCGCCGCAGTCGGCTCGACGAGTCCACACGTCCGGCGGCGTCCACGCCGCCGCCTCCGAGAGCGTCCTGCGTTGCCGAGAAGTGCGCCGGTCCCCGTCCGGCGGGTCACGCCGGCGAGTGGAACCGCTGCTGCGCCGCCACGAGTCCGTGCGAGACGATCGCCTCCACGGCGTCCGCGGCATCCGACACCAGGTTGGGCAGTGCCTGCTTCTCGGCTCCGCTGAAGTCCTTCAGCACGAAGTCGGCGGAGTCCTGTCGTCCGGGCGGGCGGCCGATGCCCACCCGCACGCGCGTGAAGCCGCCACCGTCGAGCGCCTTGGACACGTCGCGCACGCCGTTGTGGCCGCCGTGGCCGCCGCCCTGCTTGAGGCGAACGGTGTCGAACGGGATGTCGAGCTCGTCGTGCAGGATGATCAGCCGGTCGACCGGCAGCGAGTAGTACTTGAGCAGCGCCGACACCGGGCCACCCGAGGTGTTCATGTACCCGTTCGGCTTGGCGATCACGAGCTTCGGACCACCCGGGCCGACGAATCCCTCGGCGACCCGCGACGGCGTCTTGTGCGACTTGAAGGTGGCGCCGATGCGCGAGGCGAGCTCATCGGCGACCATCTGCCCGACGTTGTGCCGGTTGCCGGCGTACTGGGTGCCGGGATTACCGAGCCCGACCACGAGCCAGGTGTTGTCGGCCACGGCGGGTTCCTTTCGGCGTGCGCGCAGGCGATCGAGGAGACCCATGGTGCGACTCCTCTCTCGCCGGATGGGCGGACGCGATGCGACGACGGGATGGACGACGGTGGAGACGAGCGGGGCCCGCGGCCCGCAATCCGAGGGTACCCGGAGGCGGCGCCGCAGGCCCCGTGATCGCGTGGTTACTCGGTCGACTCGGCCGCGGCTTCCTCGCCCTCGGCGGCAGCTTCTGCGCCCTCGGCGGCCTCTTCGCCCTCAGCCGCCTCCTCGGGCTCCTCGCCCAGGTCGACCTTCTGGGGCACGTGCACGTTCACGACGAGCAGGTCCTCGTCGTCGAGCAGCGTCGCTCCGGCGGGGAGTTCGACGGCACCGGCGAGGATCTGCGTGCCCTCCTCGAGGCCCTCGACCGAGAGCACGACGCGCTCGGGGATGCTCGTGGCCTCGACCTCGAGCAGGAGGGTGTGCGCGTCGAGGTCGGCGATCGTGCCGGCGAACGGCTCGCCCTCGAGGTGCACGGGCACCTCGACCTGGACCTTCTCGCCGCGCTTCACGACGATGAGGTCGAGGTGCTCGATGATCTGGCGCACCGGGTCCTTCTGCACGTCCTTCACGAGGGCGAGCTGGCTCTTGCCGGCCACCTGCAGGTCGAGCACGGCGTTGGCCTTGCGGATGAGCAGGCTGACCTGGTGGCCCGGGAGGGTCAGGTGCTGCGGGTCGGTGCCGTGCCCGTAGAGCACGGCCGGGATCTTGCCGGCGGCGCGGATCTTGCGTGCCGCGCCCTTGCCGAACGTGTCACGCTCGTCGGCGATGACCTTGTTGTCTTCGTCCATGGTGGTTCTCCTTGCGGGCTCACTGGGCCCAGATCGTCTGTCTGTTGTTTCGACTCGAACGCGCGCACATCGGTGCGCCATACGTGAGGAAAAGCCGTGAAGCCTGCTTCCACCGCGTCGATCACGGATGTCGCGGCCCGAGCGAACTCGAAGCCGGCGGCATCCCTCGCCGAAGTCCAATGGACGAGTCTACAACGCTTTCAGTTCGCGCGCGTTCCAGGAGGCGCGTGCCGGCTCAGGACGACGCACCGTCATCCAAGCCGGACCGCGCGTCCGCGAGGATCGCGGGGACGGGCCGGTCGATGTCGACGACGAACCCCCGCTCATCGGGGCCGAGCGCCTCCAGGGTCTCGAGTTGCGAGTCGAGCAGGCTGGCCGGCATGAAATGCCCGGTGCGCCCCTCCGTTCGAGTAGCCAGCACGTCCCGGGTCCCGTGGAGGTGCACGAACCTCGTCTCGGGTGCCTTGGCCACGATGATGTCACGGTACGCCCGCTTCAGCGCGGAGCACGCGACGACGAGGCCGGTGCCCTCGCGGGTCGCTTCGGCGAGCGCGTCCCCGACGGCCCCGAGCCACGGCCGGCGATCGTCGTCGTCGAGGGGCACTCCCGAGGCCATCTTCTCGACGTTCGCGGCGGGGTGCAGGTCGTCGGAGTCGGTGAAGGGCACTCGCAGTTCCCGTGCGAGGAGGGCCCCGATCGTCGACTTCCCGGCGCCCGCGACGCCCATGACCACGATGACGGGCCGGTTCGCACCGTCATTCATCTGCCGGGACGTCCTGTCGAGGCATCCGATTCCATCTGTGCTCGTTTCCGTGCGGTCGTCGACGTACCCCCAACGCTAGTCCGCGGGACCGGGCCCTGCGATGTTCCACGCGCGGGCTCACAGTACGCTGGAGTCGACCCCAGACACCCTCGAGGAGCAGCTCGTGCCTGAATCCGGACCAGCAAACATCGGCGTCGTCGGCCTCGCGGTGATGGGCTCGAATCTCGCCCGCAATCTCGCCAGCCGCGAGGGCAACACCGTGGCGGTGTTCAACCGCTCTCCGGGGCGCACGCGAACGCTCACGAGCGAGCACCCCGAGGCCGGGTTCGCCGCCTCCGAGAGCTACGACGACTTCGTCGCCTCCCTCGCCAAGCCCCGCACCGCGATCATCATGGTGCAGGCCGGTGCGGGCACCGACGCGGTGATCTCCGAGCTGGTCTCCCGCTTCGAGCCGGGCGACATCATCGTCGACGGCGGCAACGCGAACTTCCACGACACGATCCGCCGCGAGGCCGAGATCAGCCCCACCGGCATCCACTTCGTCGGCATGGGCGTCTCGGGCGGCGAGGAGGGGGCCCTCCACGGCCCGTCGCTCATGCCCGGCGGCACGGCTGAGTCGTACGAGACGCTCGGTCCCATCCTCGAGAAGATCGCCGCCGTCGCCCCAGACGGCGAGCCCTGCGTGACGCACGTCGGCACCGACGGCGCCGGCCACTTCGTGAAGATGGTGCACAACGGCATCGAGTACGCCGACATGCAGCTGATCGCGGAGGCGTACGACCTCATCCGGCAGGGCACCGGCAAGAGCCCCGCCGAGATCGCCGACGTCTTCGCCGAGTGGAACACGGGCGAACTCGAGAGCTACCTCATCGAGATCACCGCCGAGGTGCTCCGCCAGACGGATGCCGCGACCGGCAAGCCGCTCGTCGACGTCATCCTCGACTCGGCGGGCGCCAAGGGCACCGGCGCCTGGACCGTGCAGAACGCGCTCGAGCTCGGCGTGCCCGAGTCGGGCATCGCCGAAGCCGTGTTCGCGCGAAGCCTGTCGTCGAAGCGCACACAGCGCGAGGCGGCCGCCGACCTGCCCGGCCCCTCGACCGAATGGACCGTCGACGACCCCGAGACCTTCATCGAGGACGTCCGCCGGGCCCTCTACGCATCGAAGATCATCGCGTACTCGCAGGGGTTCGACGAGATCGTCGCCGGGGCCGAGCAGTTCGGGTGGGACATCCGCAAGGGCGACATCGCGAAGATCTGGCGCGCCGGATGCATCATCCGCGCCCGCTTCCTCAACCGCATCGCCGAGGCCTACGCCGACGATCCGTCGCTCGTCGCGCTGGTCGTCGCGCCGTACTTCCGCGAGGCCGTGACGGGCGCGCAGGAGAGCTGGCGGCGCGTGGTCGCGACGGCGGCGCAGGCCGGCATTCCGACGCCGGCCTTCTCGTCTTCGCTCGCGTACTACGACGGCCTGCGCGCGAAGCGCCTTCCGGCGGCCCTCATCCAGGCGCAGCGCGACTACTTCGGCGCGCACACGTACCAGCGAGTCGACAAGCCGGGTGTGTTCCACACCCTCTGGTCGGGCGATCGCAGTGAGATCGAGATCACGTCCTCCTCGCACTAGGCGAGGGCCTGAACGAGGCGGTGCGGCGTGAGCGAACGGCACCCCGAACTCGAACCCGACCCGTACGACGACGGTCGGCCGATGCCCGGTGCGCGCCGGCGTCGCGTCGTCCGCATCGCGGTGCTCGTCGCGCTCGGTGCGATGGTGCTCCCCCTCGTGCTGTCGGGCTTCAGTGTGGCCAAACGCGCAGCCGACCGAGTCTGCGCGGTGTACGTCGCCGCCTTCGACACGGATGCCGCGGGCTTCCGCACGTCGTTCGAGCTCTTCGCTCCCGGCGGGCCAGGGTGGGAGTGCGTGGCGATCTCCTCGAGCGGGGCGCGCACGATCGTGGCCCGCCTCGAACCGCTGCCGGCCATGCCTCGGCTTCCCGCCCAGGACGACCCCCGACCCGAGCGACACGCCTGACGGCTGGCGAGCTCAGGTCTCGTCGGGCACGAAGACGCGCTTGTACCGGCGCCCGTCGGGCAGCTCCACCGTGCGCGCCTCGAGCTGGCCGCGGGTCACCCGCTGGTAGATCGCCTGCGGCGTCACGCCGAGCCGCTTCGCCGCCTCCGCCACGCTCTCGCCCGGCAGGTCGGTCGGCACGCTCGACGGTCGATCGCGCTTGCGCCGCCGGCTCGCCTCCTGGCGGCTCGTGATGGCTTCGTCGTCGCCGGCCCACCGGTACTTGGCCGCCGACGGACTGAGGCCCGCGGCATCCGCGATCTCGTCCCACGTCGCGCCCTCATCGAGCGCCTCGCGAACCGCGATGAGTGTCGCGGGGTCAGCATCGAGCGCCGCCACGAGCGAACGGATGCCGCGGAGTCGCTCGAGCGGCGCCGCATGCCCGTCGCCGTGCTCGAGGGCCCCGAGACGCGCGAGCTCGCGCGCCGTGTCGGCCGAGAGGAAACCCACGCGCCGGCCGTCAATCCGTGAGCAGCCCGTTGCGGACCTCGCGCCGGAGCACCTTGCCGATGAGCGACCGGGGCAGGTCGTCGGCCTGCACGACGCGCTTGGGCACCTTGTACGCGGCGAGCGCACCTCGCGCATGGTCGCGGATGGCGCCCTCGTCGAACGTCGAACCCGGCTTCAGCACGACCACGGCCACGACCTGCTCGCCCGAGTGCTCGTCGGGCAGGCCGACCACGGCGCAGTCCTCGACGTCGGGGTGCGCACGGAGGGCCTCCTCGACCTCGCTCGGGGCGACGTTGAAGCCGCCCGTGATGATGAGCTCCTTGATGCGGTCGACGATGCGCACGAAGCCGTCGGCGTCGATCGACACGATGTCACCCGTGCGGAACCAGTCGGCACCGCCGTCGTCGGCCGGCACGAACACGGCCTCGGTCTCCTCGGGTTTGCGCCAGTACCCCGAGAACACCTGAGGGCCGCGCACGATGAGCTCGCCCTCCTCGCCGGGCGCGCGATCGACGGTCGGCTGTTCCGGGTCGACGACCCTCGCCTCCGTCGACGGCAGCGGCAGCCCGACCGTGCCGGCCCGGCGGTTGGGGGCGACGGGATTGGCCATGAGCACCGGCGAGCACTCGGAGAGCCCGTAGCCCTCGACGAGGTAGCCGCCGCTCGCCGCCTCCCAGGGTTCGACGACGTCGGCCGACAGCGGCATGGCACCCGAGATCGCGATGCGGATGCCCTGCAGCGACACGCCCTCCTCGGCCGCGGCCCGCGTGAGCCGGCCGTAGATCGGCGGCACGGCCGGGAAGAACGTGGGCGGATGCCGCTTCATCGCCTTCAGCACGAGCTCGGGATCGAACTTCGGGAACAGCACGAGACGCGCACCCATGCTCATCGCGAAGGTGAGGCACAGCGTGAGCCCGTAGGCGTGGAACATCGGCAGGACCGCGTACACGACCGCCGTTCCCCGCTCGATCCCCGGGATCCAGGCTCGAGCCTGCGCGGCGTTCGCCCCGAGGTTCGCGTGCGTGAGGGTCGCCCCCTTTGGGCTCCCGGTCGTGCCGCTCGTGTACTGGATGAGCGCGACGTCGTCGGGCCCCGGGCGATGGATGTGCGAGTCGATCCGGTCGGATGCCACGAGCACATGCCACGGCATGGTTCCCCGCACCTTCGTGGTGAGCGCGGCGCGCGACTCGCGCGCCTTCGCCACCGGCAGCCGCAGCATCACGCGAGTGAGCAGCGGCATGGCGCGGGTGACGTCGACCGACACGATGGAGCGCACTGCGACATCCGCCGGGAATGCCTGGATGGAGTCGACGACCTTGTCCCACGCGATCACGACCGGGGCGCCGTGGTCTTCGAACTGATGGCGAAGCTCTCGGGGAGTGTAGAGCGGGTTGTGCTCGACGACGATGGCGCCGAGTCGCAGCACGGCGTAGAACGCGACGATGTGCTGGGGGCAGTTCGGCAGCACGATCGCCACCGGGTCGCCCGCCTGCACGCCGAGCACCCGCAGGCCCTCGGCCGCGCGCTCGACCTGGTCGCCGAGCTCGGCGTAGGTGGTGGTGGCTCCGAAGAACTCGAGGGCCACGTGGTCGGGATACTGCTCGACGGAGCCACTCAGGAGGTCGTACAGCGACCCGGTCTCGGGTGCGATGTCATGCGGCACCCCCTCGGCGTAACTGCCGAGCCAGGGACGCGGGGTGGTGATGGCCATGGCGGACCTCAGGCCGCCCCGTCGAACAGGCTCGTGACCGAACCGTCTTCGAAGACTTCGCGGATGGCTCGCGCCAGCAGCGGTGCGATCGGCAGCACGGTGAGCCGGTCCCACCGCTTCTCGGGCGGAACGGGAAGCGTGTCGGTGACGACCACCATGTCGATCGAGTCGTTCTGCAGGATCTCGACGGCGGGCGGCGAGAACACGGCGTGGGTGGCCGCCACGACCACCCCCGTGGCGCCGTTCGCCTTCAGCGCCTCGGCGGCCTTCACGATCGTGCGGCCGGTGTCGATGAGGTCGTCGACGAGCAGGCACACGCGCCCCTCGACGGTGCCGACGATCTCATGCACCGACACCTCGTTCGGCACGAGCGGGTCGCGGCGCTTGTGGATGATCGCGAGCGGCGCACCGAGCTTGTCGCTCCAGATGTCGGCGACGCGCACGCGGCCCATGTCGGGCGAGACCACGGTGAGCGTCGACGGATCGAGCTTCTCTCGGAAGTGCTCGAGCAGTACCGGCATCGCGAAGAGGTGGTCGACCGGGCCGTCGAAGAAGCCCTGGATCTGGGCGGCGTGGAGGTCGATCGACATGATGCGGTCGGCGCCCGCGGCCTTGTAGAGGTCAGCGACGAGGCGTGCCGAGATCGGTTCGCGGCCGCGGCCCTTCTTGTCTTGGCGCGCGTACGGATAGAACGGCGACACGACCGTGATGCGCTTCGCGGAGGCGCGCTTCAGGGCGTCGACCATGATGAGCTGCTCCATGAGCCACTCGTTGATGGGCGCCGCGTGCGACTGGATCACGAAGGCATCGCTGCCACGCACGCTCTCGTCGTAGCGGGCGTAGAGCTCGCCGTTCGCGAACGTGCGTGCGTCGGTCGGAACGAGTTCGGAGCCGAGCTCGTCGGCGATCTGCTGGGCGAGCTCGGGATGCGCTCGCCCGGAGATGAGCACGAGGCGCTTCGATCCGGTGGTCTCGATGCCCGACATGTGGTCTGTCCTCTCCACCTGCGATCAGCCGGTGCGTCAGTCGGCGGTGTTCAGTCGGCAGCCGCGTCGATCGCTTCCGGGTCGGATGCCCCGTCCGCCGCCTCGGCCGCCTGCGCCGCCGCGGTGCCGGGCCGATGCTGCTGGACCCATCCCTCGATGTTGCGTTGCGGAGCCACGTTCACGGCGAGTGCTCCTGCCGGGACATCCTTGCGGACGACCGTGCCGGCGCCCGTGTAGACCCCGTCGCCAATCCTAATGGGCGCGACGAACACGCCATGCGACCCGGTGCGGACGTGGGAGCCGATCTCGGAGCGGTGCTTCCGCACGCCGTCGTAGTTGGCGAAGATCGAGCCGGCACCGATGTTGGTGTGCTCGCCGATGGTCGCGTCGCCCACGTACGAGAGGTGCGGCACCTTGCTGCCGGCGCCGATCTTCGAGTTCTTCGTCTCGACGAACGTGCCGATCTTGCCGTCGGCGCCGAGCACGGTGCCCGGACGGAGGTACGAGAAGGGGCCGACGGATGCCCCGTCGCCGATGACCGACAGCGTGGCATCCGTTCGCTTCACCTCGGCCTCGGCACCGATCTCGCAGTCGACGAGCGTCGTGTCGGGACCCACGACGGCACCCGACGCGATGACGGTCGCGCCCTTCAGCTGCGTACCCGGACGGATCGTGACGTCGGGCTCGATGCGCACGTCGAGGTCGATCCACGTGGTGGCGGGGTCCTCGACGGTCACGCCGTTCAGCTGCCATCCGCGAACGATGAGCGCGTTCAGGCGAGCGGCGGTTTCGCTCAACTGGGCGCGATCGTTGATGCCGGCCACGAGCCACGGCTCCGACACGGGCACGGCCTCGACCTCGGAGCCCGCCTCGCGAAGGAGCTGGATGACATCGGTGAGGTACTTCTCGCCCTGGGCGTTGTCGGTCGTGAGGTTCGCCAGCTGGTCGCGCAGGGCGCCGGCCCCGAACGCGTAGATGCCCGCGTTGATCTCGGCGATGGCGCGCTCGTCGTCGGTCGCGTCCTTCTGCTCGACGATGCGGTCGAAGTGCCCGGCCGCGTCGCGGACCACGCGGCCGTAACCGGTGGGGTCGTCGTAGAGGGCCGAGAGCACGGATGCCTGCGCGGCCCGGCCGCGGTGCCGTTCCAGGAACGCGGCGAGGGTCTCGGCATCGAGGAGCGGCACATCGCCGTTCAGCACGAGCACCTCGCCCTCGAAGTCGCCGGGGAGCGCCTCGAGCGCCTGCTCGACCGCCCGGCCGGTGCCGGGCACCTCGTCTTGGTCGACCACGATGCAGGCGGGGAACACCGACTGCACGGCAGCGGCCACCTGGTCGCGCTCGTGCCGCACGACCGCGATCACGTGAGCGGCGTCGAGCGCCTGTGCCGTACGCAGCACGTGGGCCACGATCGGCGAGCCCGCGAGCGGGTGCAGGAGCTTCGGGGTGGCGGACTTCATGCGCGTGCCCTGGCCGGCAGCGAGAACGATGATGGCGAGTTGCTGATCCATGCTCCGCCACCAGGATTCGAACCTGGTCCTCACAGCTCCAAAGGCTGTCGTGCTGCCGTTACACCATGGCGGACTGCGCGAGGCGCGTGCCACGAGCGGCATCCAGTCTGCCAGACGAGCCTGCGCAGTCGCGTCATCCCGATCTGAGCGCAGCACCTTGATATGTGACCAATCAGTCACCTATTATCGATCTCGATGGATGATGACGATGGGGTGTTCAAGGCGCTCGCCGACCCGACGAGGCGCCGTCTGCTCGACCACCTGTTCGTGCACGACGGAGCCCGGCTCGCCGACCTCGAGGGGCTTGCCGACATGACGAGGTTCGGCATCATGAAGCACCTGAGGGTGCTCGAGGAGGCGGGTCTCATCACGACCCGCCGCTCGGGCCGCGAGAAGCTGCACTACCTGAACGCCGTGCCGATCCGACTCATCCACGACCGGTGGATCGACAAGTACCGTGCCGGCCCAGCCGCATACCTCGCCGATCTCAAGCACGAACTGGAGAAGGAGCCATGACCGAAGCAACGCAGGTCTACCACGTGTTCATCCGCGCGAGCGCCGACGACATCTGGCGGGCCATCACGAGCGCGGAGCGCACCGCGCAGTACTTCTACGGATCCGCGATCGAGACGACGGCCGAGGCGCGTACCTCGCGAGGACCCGGCGGAGAGGACTGGGGAACCGACACGGTGGCCGAGTTCGACCCTCCTCGTCGCCTCGTGCACGAATGGCGATCGTCGTACGACCCCGACCTCGCCGACGAGCCCGCGAGCCGCGTGACCTGGGAGATCGAGCCTCGCGGCGACGGGCTCTGCCTCGTGACCCTCACGCACGACCGGCTCGAAGCGTCGCCGCGCACCGCGGCCGATGTGGGCGGCCCCGGATGGATGTACGTGCTGAGCTCGTTGAAGACGCTGCTCGAAACCGGAGAGGGACTGCCTGCGGCGAGTTGAGGCCCACGGCGGGCGGACCCCGCGGCGGGATAATGGCGGAATGAGGGATGCTGACGAGGTCGACCGCATCGTGCAGGACTGGGAGCGCGAACGCCCCGACCTCGACTTCGCGCCGCTGCAGGTGCTCTCGCGCGTCGCCCGGCTCTCGAAGCACCTCGACCGCGCGCGGCGTCAGGCGTTCGCGCGCTCGGAGCTCGAGGCATCCGAGTTCGATGTGCTCTCGGCACTGCGCCGGGCCGGCCCGCCGTACCGGCTCTCGCCGAAGCAGCTGCTGCAGCAGACACTGGTCTCCAGCGGCACGATGACGAATCGCATCGACCGACTCGTCGAACGAGAGCTGGTCACCCGGCAGACCGACCCGAACGACGGTCGCGGCATCCTCGTGCAGATGAGCCCCGCCGGACTCACCCGGGTGGATGCCGCGATCACGCGCCTCGTCGACGCTGAAGCCGAACTGCTCGCCGGTCTCCCGGCCGGCGAGCAGAAGCGGCTAGCGGGGCTGCTGCGTAAGCTGAGCCTCGGCTTCGACTGAAGGTCGTGCCGTCATGGAGGGATGCCACGACCGGCGCGTCGGCGTGGGCTGCTCCTTCGCTGATCGGCCGGTGCTCGAGCTCTCGTCCGCGGGTCCGCGACCGGTCCGCCGCCGGTGGTACGCGACGGTGGCGACGGCGAGGGCGACGCCCCAGATCGGCCACAGCAGCTGAGGACCCACGGTCACGAGGTGTTCGGGCAACGGGAGGTCGCCCGCCGCCACGATCCGCACGAACGAGAATCCGGCGCCGAAGACGATGAGCGACACCGCCAGCCCCGGGACGACGGCGAGCAGCACGGGGACCGAACGTCCCCCGAGCACCGGCACCCAACGCGGCAGCACCTCGCCCCACCGGAACACGAGTCCGCTCGTGAGCGCGGCGCCGCCGATCGCGACGAGGGCGAGTCCGCTCCCGCGCCACCACAGACCCGACTCCTGCCCCTCCCGCAACAGCTCCTCGGAGATGCCGAGCGGAATGCCGGCCGCCCACAGCAGGCGGGTGGCGGCGTACAGCAGCGGGATGACCACCGCGACCCAGGTCGCGATGCGAGCGGACGCGCTCACGGGCCGGCCGTTCGTGACTCGAGATCGAGGCGCGGCGCCGGCCGACGCGGACGCGCGCAGCAGCCGACTCCGCCGCGCCCACGATGCGGCGGCCGCGATCCAGAGCAGGGCGCCGACGACGGCGACGACCTGCTCGAGGGTGCCGGGCGGCATGGGCGGGAAGCCGAGGCTGAGCACGTAGCCGACCCACGCCATCAGGCGGGCGTCCACCACGGCGACCGTGGCCGTGACCGTCAGGGCGGCGGCATAGACGGCCGGCACGACCGGCGACAGCAGGGCGGCCTCGCCGCGGGCGTCGGCCCGAGCCCCGGCGAGCAGCCAGCCGGCGACCAGCACTCCGATGCCCGCCACGATCGCGACGATCGGCGCGCCGATCGCGGCCGGGACGAGCTCCAGGGGCGTCTGCACGTCGAAGCCGGGCGGTGCCGTCGGGTAGCCGGGAGCACCCAGCGACCACGCGATGCCCACGACGAGCATGGCGGCCGACCACAGCAGGGCGAGCACCACGGGGACCAGCAGGACGGTCACCCCGCGGGCTCTCGGGGGTGGCATGGCGGTGGATTCTCGCTTGTCTGATCGCATGCCTCGACTCTGCTCGCGCCCCGCTCTCGACGCCTCGCCCTGTCGAGCGAATCGGCTGCCCCGAGCGAGGGAATCCTGCGAGTGATCGCGTCGCGATGCGTTCGGCGCGGTGCCGGCCCGCGGGATCCGGCTCACGTCGTGGCATCCCCCTCAGCCGCGCGGGATGAAGCCCGATTCGTACGCCCGGATCACGGCCTGCGTGCGGTCGCGTACGCCGAGCTTGGCGAGCATGCTCGCGACGTGGGACTTGACGGTCTCGACGCTCACGACCAGTTCGCCGGCGATCTCGCCGTTCGAGAGCCCACGTGCGACGAGACGGAGCACGTCCTGCTCGCGCTCGCTCAGCCCGGCGGACGCGAGTGCGTCGCCCCTCGCGGTCGCCGGCGCGCCACTCGGGCGAGCGGAGGTCGCGAGCCGACGGATGGCCGACGGGTAGAGCAGCACGTCGCTGCGCGCGACCGTCTCGATGGCCCGCACGAGCTCTTCGGGCTCGACGCGCTTCAGCACGAATCCGTCGGCGCCGATGCGGAGCGCCTCGTACACGAAGTCGTCGCTCTCGAACGTGGTCAGGATGAGCACGCGCGGCGACGGCTCCCCGCGTGCCATGAGCCGCGCCGTCGCCTCGAGCCCGTTCATGCGCGGCATCCGCACGTCCATGAGCACGACGTCGGGATGGAGCAGGTCGACCCGGGCCTCGACCTCGTCACCGTCCGACGCCTCGCCGACGACCTCGAGCCCGGGCTCGGCCTCGAGGATCGCACGGAATCCCTTGCGCACGAGCGGCTCGTCATCGACGAGCAGCAGCGTGATCGGCTCGCTCACGAGGCTCCTCCGAGGGGCAGCACGACCTCGAGTACCCAGTCGCCGTCGCGGAGGCCGGCGACGCTCGATCCGCCCAGCACGGCCACGCGCTCACGGATGCCGCGGAGCCCGCGCTGCTCGGACTCGGGGTGCCGCGACGGGCGCTCGCCCCGCGGGGCGGTCGCCGGATTCGACACGCGAAGCTCGACGTCACTCGCACCGACGGTGAGTGACACGACCGCGCGAGGTTCGGTCGCGTGACGCAGCGTGTTGGTGAGCGCCTCCTGCAGCACGCGGTACAACGCGGTGCGCATGCTGGCCGGCAGCGCGGCCGCATCTCCGACCGGGGTGTACTGCACCTCGAGCCCGGCGGCTCGAGCGTCGGCGACGAGATCGTCGAAGGTGCGCTGCACGGCGGTCCCGGCATCCGGACCCCCGTGGGGCGGAGAGCGCAGCACGCGGAGCGCGTAGTCGAGGTCGGCGACCGCGGTGCGCCCTGCTCGCTCGACCTCGGCGATCGCCGCGATCGCGGCCTCGGGGTCGCGGGCGAGCAGGCGCCGGGCCGCGGCGGCCTGCACGGTCGTGAGCGTCAGGGCGTGCCCGATCGAGTCGTGCAGCTCGCGCGCGAGCTCGTTGCGGCGCTCGAGTTCGGCCGTGGCGCGATTCGCGGCATCCAACTGCTCCTCGGCGGACGGCCCCAGGAGCATGCGGGCGTACCACGGCAGGAGGACGCCGCTCGCGATGACGAGCGCCATGGCCAGTGCCGTGACCACGAGCGCGAGCATGACGGCCGTATCGGGCGCGAGCCAGGGCAGCGGCAGCAGGGCCTCGAGGACCTGGTCGTCGGTCGAGCCCGCGGCCGTGTCGACCGCGATCGTGATCGCGAACGGGATGCCGAATCCGAGGGCGAACACGAGTGCGCCGCCCGAGACGAGGTGTCCGGCGAAGAACAGCGCAGCGCGAAGCCGGTCGGACGGTGTCGTTCGACGGCCGGGCTCGGGCACATCGAGGTCGAGCAGTTGGTTCGCCGCCGTGCGCTCGAGGGTGCGCGTGACGGTGAGGAAGGCCGGGAGCGCGAGCAGCGCGAGGATGACGAGCACTGCACCGCGGGCGAGCAGCGCGACCATCGGATCCTCGGGACGCGGAACGACGAGCACGGTCACCGCCCAGGTGATGAGGAGCGCATAGGGGATCGCCACCAGTCCGCCCATGAGCAGGAACAACGTCCGGCGCCACGCCGTGCGGAGTCGCTCGGTGGTGGACCCGCGCCAGGAACTCACCCCTCCATCGTGCCCGAGTCGCGGATGCGGCGCTTCCCCCGCGCGAGGGATCGGAGGAGGGCCACGCCTTCGCGACGCCGTACCTGCGGCGGTGGTCCGACCCCACACCACGTCGCCGACTCCGCCACCGCCCTTCTGATGGGCTGCGGGAGCCACAGTTCTCCTCCACATCGCCCCGAACCCGATGACGACCCACAGCCTCGTCGAGGTCGCCGTTTCACGCGCCGTCCCTCGGAACGATGACGGTATGACCCTCGAAGCCGACGAAGCCACGCGACTGCCCCTCGTATCCGACCACGCGCTCCACGAGCGCGTCTCCGAGCTGCTCCAAGGGGCGATCCGGCGCCAATGGTGGACGCTGTACCTCGATGAGCACGACGTGCAGCTGCCACTCATCATGCCGGTGGCAGGCTACCCCGAACGCCCCGATGAACCGTCCGGCGAGGAGGGGACTGCCGCCCAGGTGCTCGCCTCTCGCCTGTCCGAGATCGTCGAATACGTCGGCGCCGCGAAGGTGGTGTTCGTCTGGGAGCGACCGGGCGATGCGGTGTCCACGACCGCTGATCGCGCGTGGGCCAGGGCGCTCGGCGAGGCATGCCGGGCCGAGTCGGTCGCGGTGCGCGCGCAGTTCATCGTTCACGACGACGGTGCCCGCTGGTTCGCCCTCGACGACTATGCCTGACGTCGGGGCGACTCAGGCCGCGACGAGCGGCGTCTACCGGCGCAGCACCTTTCGAGCGAGCCAGTTGCCGAGGAACTGCACGACCTGCACGAAGACCACGATGAGAATGACGGCGGCCCACGTGATCACGGGCTCGAACTGCCGATAACCGTAGACGAGTGCGAAGTTCCCGAGGCCACCACCGCCGATGTAGCCCGCCACGGCGGTCATGTCGATGATGGCGACGATGACGAACGTGTATCCGAGGATCAGTGGTCCGAGCGCCTCGGGCAGCACGACCGTTCGGAGGATTCGGAACGGCCCCGCGCCCATGGCCCGAGCGGCCTCGACGACACCCGGCGAGACGGTCAGCAGGTTCTGCTCGACGATGCGCCCGATCGCGAACGATGCCGCGAGCGAGAGGGCGAAGATGAGCGCGTTGTTGCCGATGCCGGTGCCGACGACGAGCCGCGCGAGGGGCTGCACCGCCGGGATGAAGATGATGAACGGAATCGGCCTGAAGAAGTTGATGACGACGTTGACGACATTGAAGACGACCTTGTTCTCGGTCAGGCTTCCGGGCCGGGTCGTATAGAGCGCGATGCCGATGAGCAGGCCGAGGATGCCGCCGAAGAGCAGCGTGAGCGCCACCATGTACAGCGTCTCTGCGGCGGCGACCCAGAACTCCCCGCCGAGTTCGAACAGGCGATCCATCAGGCCACCTCGGTCACGTCGACTCGCTCGGCGATGCGGCGGAGCGCGGCGTCGGTTGCGGCATCCGCACCCCTGATCGCCAGCGTGAGATGGCCGAACGCCCGCCCCTGGATGTCGTTGATCCCGCCGTAGACGAGCTCGAACTCGAGTCCCGCGTTCGCGAGATCGAGGAACACGGATGACTGCGAGGCGTCGCCGTCGCGGAAGGAGATCGTCACGATGCGCCCCTCGTGGCGCTCGCGCAGCACCTCGAGCTCCGCCGGTGACGGGATGCCCTTGACGACCGTCGAGACGAACCGCTGCGACGACGGCCGCTGCGGGTCGGAGAACACCTCGAACACGTCGCCGTTCTCGACCACTCGGCCCGAGTCCATGACGGCGACCTTGGTGGCGATGGACTGGATGACGTCCATCTCGTGCGTGATGACGATCATCGTGATCCCGAGGTCGCGGTTCACGCGCTTGAGCAGGGCCAGCACCTCCTGCGTCGTCTCGGGGTCGAGCGCACTCGTCGCCTCATCGGCGAGCAGGATCTGCGGGGAGGTCGCGAGGGCGCGCGCCACCCCGACCCGCTGCTTCTGGCCTCCAGAGAGCTGATCGGGGTAGCTGCGCGCCTTGTCGGCGAGCCCGACGAAGTCGAGGAGCTCGTCGACGCGGGAATCGATCTCGGCCTTCGGCCGACCCGCCACCTTGAGCGGATAGGCCACGTTCGCTCGAACCGTCTTCGAGTTGAAGAGGTTGAACTGCTGGAAGATCATGCCGATGCCGAGCCGCAGGGAGCGCAGCTCGCGCTCGGGCATGCCCGTGATGTCCCGGCCGTCGACGACGATGCTGCCGCTGGTCGCAGGCTCCAACGCGTTGACGAGGCGGACGAGGGTCGACTTGCCCGCGCCCGAGTATCCGATGATCCCGTAGACATCGCCGGCCTCGATGTCGAGCGAGACGCCGTCGACGGCGACGATGGGGTCGCCGCCCTTCTCGGGCGACGGATATGTCTTGGTGACGTCACGGAGCGCGACGAGCGGCACGGGAGCTCCTAGCCCTTGGCGGCCTTGGTGTCGGCCTCGACCTTGGTCAGCGACTCGACCAGGTCGTCGACGGGCGTCTGCACCGAGACCGCCGAGTTGCCGGATGCCTCGAGCAGGCCCTCCTGCACCTCGGGATCGGTCTGGAAGATCTCCACGAGCTTCAGGTAGGTCTCGTTGTCCGTGTCGTCGGCGCGCGTGGCGAAGATGTTCACGTACGGCAGGGCGTTCGGGTCGCTCGGGTCATCCTGCGCGATGGCGTCCTCGAAGCTGAGGCCCGCATCCTCGACGAAGTCGTTGTTGATGATGGCCGCTGCGAGGTCGGGCAGCGAGGTCGGCGTGAGCGATGCCTCGAGGGCGGTGACCTTCACTTTCGACTTCGCTTCGTCGACATCGGCGAGATCGGAGAAGATCGTGCCGCCGCTCTTCAGCTCGATGAGCCCGGCCGACTGCAGCACGAGCAGGCCACGGGCCTGGTTCGATGCGTCGTTCGGCACGGCGACGGTCTCCCCCTCGGGGATGTCGTCGACCGACTCGTACTTCGTGGAGTACAGGCCGAGGGGGTAGATCGCGGTCGAACCGATCGGCGCGAGATCCTCGCCCGCCGACACGTTGTAGTCGGCGAGGTAGACGATGTGCTGGAACTGATTGATGTCCAGTTCGCCCTCGCTGGTGGCCGGGTTCGGCTGCGCGTAGTCCGCGAAGTCCACGATCTCGATCGAGATGCCCTCGTCTGCCGCCGCCTCCTCGAATGCCGACCACTGGGGGTCGCCCTTGCCGACGACGCCGATCTTCACGGTGTCTCCGTCGCCTCCGGCGCTCGCCGCGGGAGTGGCGCATGACGCGAGCCCGACCACGAGGGGCAGGGCTGCGAGCGCAGCGAGGTACTTCTTCTTGGTGCTTCCCATGGTGTCCCTTTCACGAGTGCGAGCCGCGATCGGGCGATGGTGGCGTGAGGCAGGCAGAGCTCTGGCTCGGCCAGCTGCCGCCGGGAGGAGTCATTGGGAGGCTTCGTTGCCGCGAACGCGGACGCCTGCTCAGTTTATCGAAGGATTTTTCACGCCGAACCCAGCGCAGTCACAGTGCGTCACAGATTCTGCGGCTCAACCTTCGAGTGCCTCAGAAACTTCGAGCCACCGTATCTCGAGCTCGGCGACGGATGCCTCGAGCGCGGCAAGTTCGTCGCCGAGCGCCCCGAGACCCACGTAGTCGCTCTGGTCGTGCCGTGCGAGCCGCTCGTGCTGGTCGGCGATCTGCGCCTGCAGCTTCTCGAGTCGTCGATCGATCGACGCGATCTCCTTCTCGGCGGCACGACGGTCGGCCCCGGTGAGCTCTGCGGATCGAGGAGCCCGCGGAGCGGGCGTCTCGAGACCGTTCGCGCGAACGGACGCCGGTGTCGAGACACCGCTGTCGGCGGCTCCTCGACCCGCAGCGGCGCGACGCAACTCGAGGTACTGGTCGACGCCGCGCGGGAGGTCGCGAAGGTGCCCGTCGAGGATCGCGACCTGCCGGTCGGTGACCCGCTCGATGAGGTACCGATCGTGACTCACGACGAGCAGGGTGCCCGGCCACGAGTCGAGCAGGTCCTCGACCGCCGCGAGCATGTCGGTGTCGAGGTCGTTCGTCGGCTCGTCGAGGATCAGTACGTTCGGCTCCTGCAGCAGGATCAGCAGCAACTGCAGCCGCCGCTTCTGTCCGCCCGAGAGGTTCTTCACGGGAGTCGAGAGGTGGGCATTCGAGATGCCGAGCCGCTCCAGCAGCTGTCCGGGTGTGAGCTCGACCGCCTTGGAGCCTGCACCCACCTTGTACGCCGTGCGCTGCTCGGCGACCACGGCGCTCACCCGCTCGTCGGCCCACTCGGCGAGCTCGGCGAGCTCCTGGCTCAGCGTGGCGATCTTGACGGTCTTGCCGCGCTTCACGCGCCCGGTCGAGGGCTGCACAGCGCCCGTGACCAGGCCGAGCAGCGTCGACTTGCCCGCGCCGTTCACTCCGAGGATTCCCGTGCGCTCCCCCGGCGCGATGCGCCACTCGATGTCGTGCAGCACGGTCTTGACCGCTGGTCGAGGAGCGCTCGCCGCAGGCGGACGCGTCTCGAGACCCCCGCCGGCCGCGGCATCCGAGGCGGGGTACTCCACCGACACGCCGAGCAGGTCGACGACGTCCTTGCCGAGGCGGGACACCGCGAGCCGATTGAGCTCGACGGGGTTGCGCACGGGCGGTTCGTTCGCGATGAGCGCGTTCGCCGCCTCGATGCGGAACTTCGGCTTCGAGGTGCGCGCCGGTGCCCCCCGGCGCAGCCAGGCGAGCTCCTTGCGCATGAGGTTCTGCCGTTTGGCCTCGGATGCCGCGGCCATGCGATCGCGCTCGACGCGCTGCAGTACGTACGCCGCGTACCCGCCCTCGAACGGCTCGACGATGCCGTCGTGCACCTCCCACGTCGCGGTGCACACCTCGTCGAGGAACCAGCGGTCGTGCGTCACGACGACGAGTGCGCCCGCGTCCGTCGTCCAGCGGTTCTTCAGGTGCTGCGCGAGCCAGGCGATGCCCTCGACGTCGAGGTGGTTGGTGGGCTCGTCGAGGAACACGACGTCCCAGTCCCCCACGAGCAGCGCCGCGAGGCCGACGCGACGTCGCTGGCCGCCCGAGAGGCTCGAGACCTGTGCCTGCCACGGCACATCGGCGAGCAGGCCGCCGATGACGTCGCGGACCCTCGCGTCGCCGGCCCACACGTGCTCTTCGATGCCCCCGACGACGGCCTCGGCCACCATGTGACCCGGATCGACGACATCGGCCTGGTCGAGCATGCCGATGCGGATGCCGCGGCGGTGCGTCACCCGCCCCGAGTCGGGGTCCATCCGGCCCGCGAGCAGCTTCAGCAGCGTCGACTTGCCGTCGCCGTTGCGGCCGACCACTCCGACGCGGTCGCCCTCGTCGATGCCGAGGGTGACCTCGTCGAAGACGACGCGCGTGGGGAATTCGAGGTGGAGGCGCTCGGCGCCCAGGAGGTGTGCCATGTCCTGTCGAGCCTAGCCGCGCGGGCCGAGCGCTCAGCCGTGCACGATTCGTGCCCCGTGCACGGGTCCGTGCACGTGCACGGCGTTGAGGCGCGCGGCGGAGAGGGCGATCTGCAGCTCGAGCGCCGAGTCGGCGTCGTCGACGAGGAACGCCACCGTCGGACCAGAGCCCGACACGAGCCCGGCGAGCGCGCCGTGCGATTCGCCGAGCTCGAGGATGCCTCCGAGCCCGGGCGCCAGACCGAGCGCCGCGGCCTGCAGGTCGTTGTGCACGGCCTCGGCGAGCATGCGGGCGTCACCGGCTCGCAGCGCCTGCAGCACCGCGGTGTCGACGGTGGGCGTCGTCGTGGGCGCCGCCATGAGGGCGCCGTGTGCTCCGTGCGCGCTGCTCGCGAGCTCGCGGCGCCGGTCGAGCTCCCGGTACACGGCGGGCGTCGAGAGCCCGAACTCGGCCACGGCGAGCACCCAGTGGAACGATCCGGTCGCAAGCGCCGGGCTCAGTCGGTCACCCCTGCCGGTACCGGTGGCCGTGCCGCCCGACAGCGCGAACGGTACGTCGGCGCCGAGCTTCGCCGCCAGGGCGTGCAGCTCCTCTTTGGCGAGCATCGTGCCCCACAGCGCATCGCACGCGAGGAGGGTCGCCGCGGCATCCGCCGAACCTCCCCCCATGCCCCCGGCGATGGGAACGTGCTTCGCGATCTCGAGGTGCACCCCGCCGGGTACCCCCGCAGTGCGGGCCAGAAGCTTCGCGGCCCTGATCGCGAGGTTCGAGGCATCCGTCGGCAGACCCGAGGTATCGACCGAGCCATCTTCGAACGAGACGCTGAACTCGTCGTCGGGCCACGCTCGGACATCCTCGTACAGTGACACGGCCTGGTACGCGCTGGCGACGTCGTGGTAGCCGTCGGGCTGCACCGCGCCCACGCGCAGGAACAGGTTGATCTTGCCCGGCGCCCGAACGTGCACAGCCTCGTCGGTCGCCGCGATCGTCATGGGTTCACGCTAGCCGACGGCCTCGAGCCACTCGCGCATCCGCGCCTTCACCTCGGCCGAGCGCGAGCCGTCGGGCATGCGCCCCCACGTGAGTCCGATCGAGGCGCGGCCGTCGCCGATGGGGCTGGCCGACGCGAGCACGAACTCGCCGCCGTCGAGCGGGAACCGGGCGGTCGGATGCTTCGCCGTCAGGTTCAGCGCGAGCGGATCCGTCTCGAGCTGCTCGGTGACGACCGCGGCCAGTGCTCGGAGCGCATCGGCCGGCCCCAGGGCGACCGTTCGGCTCACGCTCGCCTCGAACCGTCCGTCTTGGCGCTGGCCCGGCTCCCGGATGCCCCGTGCCTGTTCGTACGCGACCGTGAGGTTCTGCGACCACCAGCCGTCGACGCCGTGCTCGGTCACGAGCCACTTCGCGATGTCGGCGTGCGGCCACGTCGCTGCGCCGGCCTGATCGAGGAGGGCGAACCATTCGGCGCGGTCTTTGCCGGTCGCCTCGCGAACCGCTTCGGCGCCCACGCCCTCCGCGCTGCTCCCCACCGGCGTGCTCATGCCACCACGCTACTGCCCGCCCGCCGAGGGTGGAAGCGGGGTGCGGGCCTCAAGCCTCGACGGCCGCGTTCGACGCGCGCACCACGGCGAGGAAGTCCTGCACCCGCAACTGCTCGCCGCGGGACTGCGGATCGATGCCCGCTCGCTCGAGCGCGGTCGCGGCCGCTGCCGAAGACCCGCCGAGCGCCCCCGCCAGCGACTGACGGAGCATCTTGCGGCGCTGCTGGAACGCCGCGTCGACGAGGGCGAAGGTCGCCCGGCGCTCATCCTCGGTGCCGGGCTCCTCGCCACGCTCGAATCCGACGAGCACGGAGTCGACGTTCGGCACGGGCCAGAACACCAGGCGTGAGACCTGCCCGACGGTCCGCCAGTCGCCGTACCAGGCCGCCTTCACGCTGGGTGCGCCGTAGACCTTCGAGCCGGGTTCGGCGGCGAGCCGATGGCCGACCTCGGCCTGCACCATCACGATGCCCGAACGCAGCGAAGGGAAGTGCTCGAGCAGGTGCAGCAGCACCGGGACCGACACGTTGTACGGCAGATTGGCCACGAGCCGAACCGCATCCTCGGGCAGCTCGGTCACCCGAAGCGCATCGGCGTGCACGACGGAGAGCGTGCGTCCGGGCTGCATCACGCGCACGGTGTGGGGCAGCTGCTCGGCCAGTCGCCCATCGATCTCGACGGCCACGACGGATGCCCCTGCCTCGAGCAGCCCGAGCGTGAGCGAGCCGAGGCCCGGCCCGATCTCGAGCACCGTCTCACCGGGCTGCACCCCGGCGGTCTGGACGATGCGCCGCACCGTGTTGGCGTCGTGCACGAAGTTCTGCCCGAGCTTCTTCGTGGGCGTCACGTCGAGCAGGTGCGCCAGATCGCGGATCTCTGCGGGACCCAGGAGGCGGGGCGTGGCATCGACGCCCTCAGCCGCATGCCTGTGCGCGTTCACCGGCTACCCCCGTCGCCCCATTGCCCCCGACACGGGCTCATCATGCCACGGTCCGTACACCGCCACCGTGTTCGACGCGATCTGCGAGCAGAACTCGTCGAGATCGGCCTCGAGGGTTTCGGCCATGAACCGAATCGTGTGGGGCACCAGGTACGGCGCGTTCGGCCGACCGCGGAGGGGCACCGGGGTGAGGTACGGGGCATCCGTCTCGACCAGGATCCGATCGGTCGGGGCCGCCCGCAGGGCGTCGCGCAGGTTCTCGGCGTTCTTGAACGTGACGTTCCCGGCGAACGAGACGTACCAGCCGGCCTCGGTCACCGTGCGCGCCAGCTGCGCGTCGCCCGAGAAGCAGTGGAAGACGGTGCGCTCGGGCGCGGCGACCCGGCGCAGCGTCTCGAGCACCTCGTGGTGTGCGTCGCGATCATGGATCTGCAGCGCGAGGCCGTGCCGCTTCGCGATCTCGATGTGCGCCTCGAACGATCGGAACTGCGCGCCGCGCCCGCCCTCGCCCGTGCGGTAGAAATCGAGCCCGGTCTCGCCGATGGCCCGCACCCGGGGGCGCGCCGCGAGGTCATCGATCGCAGCGAGGGAGTCGTCGAGCGTTCGGGATGCCTCGAGCTCGGGGGCCTCGTTGGGATGCAGCGCCACGGCGGCGAGCAGGCGCGGCTCGCGCTCGGCCACCTCGGCCGACCACCGGCTCGTCGCGACATCCGTGCCGACCTGCACCGCACCGAGGACCCCGACCGACGCCGCACGTTCGAGGTGCTCGTGCACCTCGAGCCACGGTACGCCGTGCCCGGGTTCGAGATGCGTGTGGTTGTCGTACACCCCGACCGCGAGCGGCGCGGGCGAGGCCGGGTACGCAGCGGCCTCCGAGCCCGCCGATGCGCCCGAGCCCGTCACACCGAGACCTCGACGCGCGGGAAGAGCGCCTCGAGGGGCGCCACCCGATCGCCGACGGACCACTCGTGGGCGCGGTCGACGCGCTGCTCCTGCACGGTGCCCGGGGCGCCGAGGGCCGCCCAGAGCTTCGCGGTCGCCTGCGGCAGCACGGGCGAGAGCAGCACGGCGAGCGTGCCGAGGCCGTGGTACGCGGTGGCGAGGACGGTCTCGAGTCGCTCGCGCTGCTGCGGCTGCTTCGCGAGCGACCACGGCTCCTCGGCGGTCAGGTAGCCGTTCAGCGCATCGACGAGCTCCCATGCGGCCGCGATGGCGTCGTGGATCGCGAGCCGCTGGATGGCCGACCAGGAGGCCTGCGTCGCCCTCGTCTCGAGCTCGCCGATCTCACGGTCGGCGTCGGAGCGCTCGGCCGCTCGGGGCACCTCGCCGTCGCAGTACCGCGTGATCATCGCGATGACCCGGGAGGCGAGGTTGCCGAATCCGTTGGCGAGTTCGGCCTGATACCGCGCCGCGAGGTCCTCCCACGAGAACGAGCCGTCCTGGCCGAAGTGGATGGCCCGCATGAAGTAGTAGCGGAACGCATCCGACCCGAACGTGTCGGTGATCTGCGAGGGAGCGATGCCCGTGAGCTTGGACTTCGACATCTTCTCGCCGCCGACGAGGAGCCAGCCGTGGCCGAACACGCCGCGGGGCACTTCGAGGCCCGCAGCCATGAGCATGGCCGGCCAGATCACGGCGTGGAACCGCAGGATGTCTTTACCGACGATGTGCTGTGCCGGCCACCGGCGCGCGAACTCAGCGTCATCCTCGCCGTAGCCGACAGCCGTGATGTAGTTCAGCAGTGCGTCGAACCACACGTAGACGACGTGCGTGTCGTCCCAGGGGACCTTGACGCCCCAGTCGAACGTCGACCGGGAGATCGAGAGATCGGCGAGCCCCGACCGCACCCAGCCCAGCACCTCGTTGCGCGCCGACTCGGGCTGCACGAAGTCGGGCCGCTCCTCGTAGAGGGCGAGCAGCCGATCGGCGAACGCCGACGTGCGGAAGAAGTAGTTCTTCTCGTGCAGACGCTCGACGGGCTTCGAGTGGATGGCGCACACGAGCTGACCCTCGTACTCGCCGACGCCGGGCACGAGCTCGGACTCCTGCTTGTACTCCTCGCAGCCGACGCAGTAGTAGCCCTCGTACTCGCCGGTGTAGATGTGGCCGTCGTCGTAGAGCTGCTGCAGGAACTTCTGGACGTTGAGCTCGTGGCGTGCGTCGGTGGTGCGGATGAAGTCGTCGTTCGCCACGTCGATCGTCTCGAGCAGCGGCTTCCAGGCCTCGTCCACGAGCTTGTCGGCCCACTCCTTCGGGGTCACGCCGTTGGCGGTGGCGGTGCGCAGGATCTTCTGGCCGTGCTCGTCGGTGCCGGTGAGCATCCACGTGTCCTCGCCCGCCTGGCGGTGCCACCGTGCGAGCACGTCGGCCGCCACCTCGGTGTACGCGTGCCCGATGTGGGGCACGTCGTTCACGTAGAAGATGGGCGTGGTGATGTAGAACGAGGAGGCGTCGGCCATGCGCTCAATCCTATGGGCGCGGGGATGCCACCCCTTCCGGGTTACGGCCGGCGGGCGGGCGGCGGGTTGCGGCTGACGGGCCGGCTACGCCTTGCGGGCCCGTTCCTCCCGATGCCGTCGCCGCACGCTGCCGTCGCCGATCGCGGGCGGCACCGCCTCCTCGACCTCCAGGTGCTCGTGGGGCGTCGGCACGCCGAGCGTCACGTCCTGCTCCTTGATCTCGGGTTCGCGCACGCGCTGGCCCGGGTAGTCGACGACCCTCAACCCGAGCACGATCTTGCCCGGCGCCTCTCGCTTGTCGAGGGCTCGGTAGGCGTCGGCCACGCGATCGAGCGGGAACACGTCGGCGATGGGCAGCCGGATGCGCCGGGCTGCGGCGAGCGCGGCCACCCTGCCGAGCGCGACGACGTCGCCCGGGGATAGCCGCACGGCGCCGTGCTCGTCGACGGCGTCCCAGTCGAGCACGGTGAGGATGCGCGCGGCCGGCACGCCGAGCGCCTTCGCCTCGCGGGCCTGGCCGCCCAGGAAGTCGATGAACGCGCTGATCGGCCGCTCGGTGAGCGCGCGAACCCGCTCGGCAAGGCCGGGCCCGTACGCGGTCGGGATCACGCCGAACTGGCGCAGGAAGTCGAACCGCTCCTCGGCGCTCGTGCCGATGACGGTGGCGCCGCGCATGCGCGCGAACTGCGCGGCGAGACATCCGAGTCCGCCGGCGGCAGCCGTGATGACGACCGTGTCCGCAGGACCGAGGTTCAGCCCCTCGACGGCGTTCCACGCGGTGGTGCCCGCCGTGTACAGCGAGCCCGCCACCTCCCACGAGAGGGCGGGCGGTCGCTCGAGCAGCTGCGTCTCGGGCACGACGACGTGCGTGGCCTGGGCGCCGTGGTCGACGAAGCCCATGACCTCGTCACCCCGTGAGAACCTCGTGGCACCAGGACCGGTCGCGATGACCACCCCGGCGAGGTCGCGCCCCTGCGGCCACGGGAGTGCCACCGGCCAGCGCTCGGGATGCTCGCCCCGGCGCATCGCGCTCTCGACGGGGTTCAGGCCGGTGGCGAACACCTCGACGAGCACCTCTCCGTCACCGGGATCGGGCGTGGACACCTCGACCACCTCGAGCATCTCGGGGCCGCCGAACTGGGAGAACCTGACTGCGTGCGCCATCGGACACCTCCACGGTCGTGCCGTACTGCCATCATCCCCCATTTCGAGGGACAACGGGCGGATTCAGCCGTCGATCGGCGTCGGCCCGCGGCGAGCGGCGAGCGGCGAGCGCAGCCTCGTACAGGTCTCGCCGGCCCAGCCCGCTCTCGGCGGCGACGAGCGTCGCGGCATCCTTCAGCCGGGTACCGGATGCCGCGAGCTCGAGCACGCGCTCCAGCGCGCCCGCTGCGTCCGCCCGCTCGGCTGCCGCACCACCGACGACGATGCAGATCTCGCCCCGCACGCCCCCGGATGCCCACGCGGCGAGCTCGCCGAGGCCACCACGGCGCACCTCCTCGTGCAGCTTGGTGAGCTCGCGGCAGACCGCCGCCGGACGATCGGGCCCGAAGGCGTCCGCGAGGGCGTCGAGACTCGCGGCGAGGCGCGACGGCGCCTCGAAGAAGACGAGGGTGCGCCGGTCCATCGCGAGTTCGGCGACGCGGCGGGCGCGATCACCCGCCTTGCGCGGAAGGAATCCCTCGAAGGCGAAGCGGTCGGTCGGCAGGCCGGAGACGGCGAGCGCCGTGATCACCGCCGACGGGCCCGGGATCGCCGTGACGTCGACGCCGGCGGCAACGGCTGCCTGCACGAGCGGGAAGCCGGGGTCGGAGACGGTCGGCATGCCGGCGTCGCTCAGCACGAGCAGGTCCCGATCACGGGCGAGCTCCACGAGCTCGTCCGCCTTCTGGCGCTCGTTGTGCTCGTGGAGGGCGATCAGTCGCGGCCGATTCCGGATGCCGAGGCCGGCGAGCAGGCGCTGCGTGACGCGCGTGTCCTCCGAGGCCACGACGTCGGCGTGCTCGAGCGCGTCGCGGAGCCGGACCGATGCGTCGCCGAGGTTGCCGATGGGCGTCGCCGCGAGGATGATCATGCACCCAGTGTCCCGCACGGCGTCTCGCGGCCCCGATTACGCTTGGCGCATGGGTGCAGTGGCCGACGAGCGCGAGCAGGTCGAGGCACACGACGAACCCACCCATCCGACCGAGGCTCGCGGCACCCGCCTCGACGCATGGTGGGCGCGCATCCTCTCGACGCCGCGTCGGCGTGCGCTCTGGTACTGGGGCGGGCCGCTGCTCGTGACCCTGCTCGCCGCCGTGCTGCGATTCTGGAACCTCGGCCACCCGCAGGCCATCGTCTTCGACGAGACCTACTACGTGAAGGATGCCTGGACGCTCCTGCAGAACGGCTACGAATCCGATTGGCCCGAAGGAGCCGACGAGGACTTCGCGCGCGGTGACACGGGCATCTTCCTGGATGAACCGACGTACGTCGTGCATCCGCCGCTCGGCAAGTGGCTGATCTCGCTCGGCATGGCGGCCTTCGGCGCCGGCGATGCCTTCTGGTGGCGCGCGTCGACGGCGCTCGCGGGCACCGCGGCGGTGTTCCTCGTCGCACTGGTCGCCCGGCGGCTCTGGGCTTCGACGGTCGTCGCGGTGATCGCCGCGTTCCTGCTCGCGGTCGACGGCAACGCGATCGTGATGTCGCGCGTGGCGCTCCTCGACACGTGGCTCATGCTGTTCACCCTGCTCGGGTTCTGGTTCGTGCTGCTCGATCGCGACGATGCCCGGCGCCGGCTCGAGCAGCACCTGGGCGAAGCCCGAGCCGCCGGCCGCGATCCGCACTACGGCCCCGCGCTGTGGGCTCGACCATGGGTCGTCGCGGCGGGAGCGGCGTTCGGGGCGGCGTGCGCGGTGAAGTGGTCGGGGCTCTGGTTCCTGGCGGCGTTCGGCGTCTACCTCGTCGTCGTGGATGCGGTCGCGCGACGACGGGCCGGAGTGCCGTTCTGGTTCACCGGCGCCGTGCTGAAGCAGGGTCCCATCACGTTCGTGCTGCTCGTTCCGGTGGCCGTGGCGGTCTACCTCGCCTCCTGGACGGGCTGGTTCGCCACCTCCGGCGGGTACTACCGGCAGTGGGCCGAGGAGGCTGCGAACCGGGCCACTGGGTTCTTCTCATGGGTGCCCACGGCACTGCAGAGCCTCTGGCACTACCACCAGTCGGCGTACCAGTACCACGTCGGCGTCCACGCCGAGCACCCGTCGGAGGCGAATCCGCTGACGTGGCTCATCATGTTCAAGCCGACGAACATGTACTTCCACGCCATCGAGGACGGCTCGGGCGGATGCGGCGCCGACACGTGCTGGGAATCCATCATCGGCATCGGCAACCCGCTCATCTGGTGGGCGGCGGCCGCGGCATCCGTGTACCTCATCTACCGGCTGGTGCGCTACCGGGAGTGGCAGGTCGGCGCGATCCTGCTCGGTCTCGCCGCGGGATACCTGCCCTGGCTCGCCTACCTCGACCGCACGGTGTTCCAGTTCTACTCGATCGCGTTCCAGCCCTACACCATGCTCGCGCTCGCGGCGGTGATCGCCCTCATCCTCGGCCGACGCGACGACGCCACGTGGCGACGCGAGCGCGGCATCGCGACGGTGACGATCTTCCTCGTCTTCGTGCTGCTCGTCTCGGCCTTCTACTACCCGATCTGGACTGGCATTGCGGTGACGCCCGAGTTCCGGCAGCTGCACTTCTGGGCGCCCAGTTGGGCGACGTGATGCGCCGGGTCCGCCCGAGCGCACGACTGCTGCCCGGCGCGACTGCCGCCGCGATCGCGGCCGCCGTGTCCTGGTCGGTGCACCTCGCCGTGCCGGCCGTGCCGCTCCTCACCGCCGCGGTGGCGCTCGGCATCCTCGTCGGCCAGGTCCCGGCGCTGCGACCGGCACTCGACGGGGGGCTGCGGCCCGGCCTCCGGATGGCGGCGCGTCGGCTGCTGCGCATCGGCATCGTGCTGCTCGGGCTCGAGCTCAGCCTCGTCGACATCGCCGCCCTCGGATGGCTGACGATCGCGACCACGGTGGCCGTGGTCGTCGTGACGTTCGCGGGCACGATCGGCCTCGGCCGCGCCATGGGCCTGCCCGGCCACCAGCCGCTCCTCGTCGCGAGCGGGTTCTCGATCTGCGGCGTCTCGGCGATCGGGGCGATGGGGGCCGCGGTGCGGGCGCGGCACGAGGAGCAGGCGGTGCCCGTCGCGCTCGTCACGCTGTGCGGCACGCTGGCGATCGCCGTGCTGCCCGTGCTGTGGCATCCGCTCGGCCTCTCGGCCATCGGGTTCGGGCACTGGGTCGGCGCCGGCGTGCACGACGTGGGGCAGGTCGTCGCGACCGCGCAGCTCGCCGGTACCGCAGCCCTCGCCGTGGCGGTCGTCGTGAAGCTCACTCGCGTGCTGCTGCTCGCCCCGATGGTCGCGATCACCACAGCGGTCGAACGACGCAGGGCGGCGGATGCCGCGGGCCCGCGCCCCGCGATCGTGCCGGTGTTCGTGGTCGGGGTCCTCGCCGCCGTGCTGCTCAACACGCTGGTGCCGCTGCCCGAGTGGCTGCTCACCGGAGCGGAGTTCGTGCAGACCGCGCTGCTCGCGATGGCGCTGTTCGCGCTGGGCGCGGCCATCCGGTTCGCGGAGCTCGCCGTCACCGGCTGGCGGGCGCTCGTCACCGGGCTCACGTCGTGGGTGCTCGTCGCCGCGCTGGCGTACGGGGCCGTGCTGCTGGGGTGAGGGCTGAAGCACGCACCGTCACACCGTGAGCACGAGCTTGCCGCGCACGTCGCCCGCCTCGAACCGACGGATCGCTTCCGCGGCATCCGCGAGGGCGAAGGTGCGATCCACCACCGGTGTCACGTCGCCGGCCTCGATGTAGCGCGCCAGCTCGGCGAGATCGTCGCCGTTGCGGCGGGCGGCGAGCGGGCGGAGTCGCTGCGAGACGAACGGGTTCACGAACGATGCCCGGATGATGCGCCCGAACGGGCCGAACACCGCCCCGCCCGTGCCCGACGAGAGCACGAGCGTGCCACGCTCCGTCAGCGCGCGGCGGATGCGGCCGAGCGGGTGGTCGGCGACCAGGTCGAAGATGGCGTCGTAGCGGCCCCAGGCCGCGGTGAAGTCGTCGCGGGTGTAGTCGATGACATGGTCGGCGCCGATCGCGCGCACATGGTCTGCCTTCGAGCCACGGCACACGCCGGTCACCTCAGCGCCCATCGCCTTGGCGAGCTGCACGGCGAATCCGCCCACTCCTCCCGACGCGCCGTTCACCAGCACGTGCCGGCCGGGGCGGACGTCGGCGAGGCGCCAACCCTGCAGCGCGGTCGTGCCCGACACGGGCACGGCGGCCGCGTGAACCGCATCGATGTTCGAGGGCCGTCGGGCGACGAAGCGCTCGGCGACCGCCACCAGCTCGGCGTAACCGCCCTGGTCGGACTCCGCGTACACCGGGTCACCGACCGCGAATCGCGTGACCGACGGACCCACGGCCTCGACGACGCCCGCGACATCCCGCCCGATGATCGGTCGCTTCGGATGCCGCAGGCCGAACGCCAGGCGCACCGCCCTCGGCACGCCCCGCATCAGGAGCGCATCTCCTGCGCTCACGGCGACGGCCTCCACTCGGATCAGCACCTCGTCGTCGGAGGGGATCGGAGCCTCGACTTCGGCGAGGGCGAGCACCTCGGGTCCGCCGTATCGACGCTGTGCGATCGCCCTCACGACCCGACCTCCGTGCCCCGCGGCGCCTCAGACACGGCCACCACCACGTTGCCGACCTTGTGGCCGCTATCGACTCGGCGGTGCGCTTCCGCGATCGCATCGAAGGGAACGATCCGGTCGATGACCGGCCGGATGGCGCCGGTGGTCGCGAGCTCGCCGATGACGGCGAGGTCGGACGTCTTGTCGGCGATGCTGCGGAGCCCGGTGAAAAGGATTCCGGCTCGTCGCCCGGTATCGGCCGACCTCGCGCGCCTGGAACGCAGCAGCACGGGCAGCGTCGGCACCGTCGAAAGGTAGATCCCGTCGGGCGTGAGGGCACTGCGGCACTCGCGGAACGACCGTTTGCCCACCGCGTCGAAGATGACGTCGTAGCGGTCGGATGCCGCGGCGAAGTCGTCGCGGGTGTAGTCGATCACCTGGTCGGCGCCGAGCGAGCCCACCAGTTCGACGTTGCCGGTGCTGCAGACGCCGACGACCGTTGCGCCGAGGTGCTTCGCGTACTGCACGGCCGCCGACCCCACCGAGCCGGAGGCGCCGTTCACCAGCACCGTCTGGCCGGCACGCAGCCGGGCGCCGTCGCGCAGGAACGGGATCGCGGTGAAGAAGGCGTCGAGCAGCGACACGGCACCTGCGGCGTCGAGCCCGGCGGGGATCGGCGCGATCACGCCGTCCTCGGCGACGCGAACGAGCTCGGCGTGCGCACCCGGCGTGGGCGCCAGCGTGCCGTACACGCGGTCACCGAGGGCGAATCGCCGAGCGCCGGGTCCGACCCGCTCGACCACGCCGACGAAGTCGTATCCGAGCACCGGATGCTTCGGCCGCGCGAGCCCGAAATAGAGCCGCCCGAACGCCGGGCGCCCGCTGCGATTCGTGCCGTCGGTCGGGCCGACGGTCGTCGCTTCGACGCGCACGAGCACATCGCCGTCGCCGACGACCGGTTCGTCGACCTCCCGCAGGCGCACCATCTCGGGTCCGCCGTACCGCTCGACCACTGCCGCCCTCATGATGCCGTCTCCTCGCTGTCGGGGTACTGGAACACGTCGTCGAGCGGGACCCCGAACACCCGCGCGATCTGGAAGGCCATCTCGAGCGAGGGCGAATACCGGCCCTGCTCGATGGCGATGACGGTCTGCCGGGTGACGCCGAGCCGTTTCGCGAGCTCGGCCTGCGTCATCTCGCCGGCACGGAACCGCAGCGAACGGATGTCGTTCGTGACCCGCGTCGGCTTCACCATGACTGGAAGCCCCCGGCGCGGTAGGCGACGAGCCGCGTGATCGACGACAGGATCGCCGAGAGCACGAAGCAGAGGTAGATCGTGTTCGCGATCCAGAACCAGTCGAGCTCGAACCAGCTCATGATGAGCGCGGCGAGCGCGCCGATGACCACGAACGAGTTGCCGACCCGCTCGCCGGTGCGCTCGATCTCCTTGTCGCGCTGGTCGGGCTTCGTCTGCTCGCTCGGGAACACGATCTCGAGCAGGATGCGCGCGATGATCGTCACGACGATCGCGCCGCCGATCGTCCACAGCATGAGCGGCACGTAGTCGACCTCGTCGACGGCCGACGTCGCGAGTCGCGGCAGCAGCAGGGCGAGGTACACGCCGAAGCCGACCACGGCCACCACGAGGTACAACCAGGTGCCCTTCTCCTCGTAGCCCATCACGAACCTCCGAACAGATGTAAAGAACTCTTGACATCGACAGTGTCAACGAAGTTCGACATGATGTCAAGCGTTCTTTACACTGCGAGCGTCACTGCGCCGTTCCGTCGACGAGCTTCAGGCCGACGACGCAGCCGACGAGCCCGGCGATGAGGGCGAGCTTCAGCCACGAGACATCCGTGTCGCCCGTGATCATCGCCCAGATGACCGTGAGACCCGCGCCGATGCCGACCCAGACCGCATACGCCGTGCCGGTCGGGATGTCGCGCATCGCCCAGGCGAGGCCGCCCATCGAGAGGGCGAGCGCGCCGAAGAAGACCACCGACGGCCAGAGCTTGGTGAAGCCCTCGGACTTGCCGAGCGCCGTCGCCCAGACGGCCTCGAGCACACCGGACGCGATGAGGATGACCCATGCCATGACTGTCACTCCCTGAGTGCCAGTCTTGTCGCGATCCGGGTACTGGGTTCCCTCGTCCGGGGTCGCGCCGTGCGACCTGTTCCGAGGCTAGCAAGCGAGGGTGATCACTCCCTGTGCAGGGTCGGATGCCGCCGGCCATTCGTCGCGCGCTACGCTCGCGCGACCTCGGCGCCTGCGCCACTTCGACGCCCGTTGCGCCACCCGTACTGGCGCAGACAGCGCCGAAGTGGCGCAGCAGCAAGAGGACGGAGGATCGACGCGGCTCGGATGGCGCGGGGCATCGACGGTCGCGCGCACCCCTCAGGCTCGCGCGACCTCGGCGAAGTGCTCGACGACCGGGAACGGCTCGTAGAACCCGTGCAGCAGCGCGCGCCAGCGCTCGTATTCGGGCGAACCGCGGAAGCCCTGCTGGTGCGCCTCGACGCTCTCCCAGTGCACGAGCAACAGGTACTCGTTCGGCGTCTCGATCGAGCGCGACAGCGTGAGGTCGATGAAGCCCGGCATCGACGCGCTGATCGGCTTCGCCAGGGCGAACGCCGCCTCGAACTCCTCCTCGCGCCCGGGCCGGACGGGGAGGATCGCGTGCTCCAGGATCATCCGCCCACCGTACCGGTCGCGGAAACAGGCGCGATTCGCCGAGACATGCCGGGGCTGCCTGCTTTCCCTCACAACGTGCCAGATCCTCCTGTTCCCGCGCCGAGCGCACACGCGACGGGCGAGGATGGACGCATGCAGATCGACGACACCGCCGCCCTCATCGTGATCGACGTGCAGCAGGGCTTCGACGACCCCCGGTGGGGCGAACGCGACAATCCCGACGCCGAGGCGAACATCGGCCGCCTGATCACGGCGTGGTCGGATGCCGCACGCCCGATCGTGCTCGTACGACACGACTCCGTCGAGCCCGGTTCGACGCTCGCCGCAGGCTCCCCCGGCAACGCCCTGAAGGACGTGGTGGCCGATGCCCCGCACGACCTCTTCGTCACGAAGAACGTGAACTCGGCGTTCTACGGGCAGCCCGACCTGCACGCGTGGCTGCAGGCCCGCGGCATCCGTCAGCTGGTGATCACCGGCATCCAGACGAACATGTGCGTGGAGACGACCACCAGGATGGCCGGCAACCTCGGCTACGACGTGATGCTGCCGCTCGACGCGACGCACACGTTCGATCTCGAGGGCCCCGGCGGCATCCGGCTCACGGCCGCCGAGCTCGCCCGGGCGACCGCCGTGAACCTCGAGGGCGGGGGCTTCGCCCGCGTGGTGACGACCGACGAGGTGCTGTCGGCGTAGCGAGCGTCGGCACGCGACGCCGGCCGTGGCATCCATTGCCCCGCATTACACCCCGAAACGGATGCCGCGGCGACCCGCAGTAGCGTGAACGCATGGCAGACCGCGAATACGGCTTCAAGACCCGCGCCATCCACGCGGGGAACATCCCCGACGACGTGACGGGCGCTCGCGCGCTGCCCATCTACCAATCGACCGCCTTCGTGTTCGACGACACCGCGGACGCCGCCGCGAGGTTCGCCCTGCAGAAGTACGGCAACATCTACTCGCGCCTCGCGAACCCGACGACCGCGAGCTTCGAGGAGCGGGTCGCCAGCCTCGAGGGCGGACTCGGTGCCGTCGCGACGGCGAGCGGCCTGAGCGCGCAGTACATCCCCTTCGCGAGCCTCGCCGGCACCGGCGACCACATCGTTGCGTCGGCGAACCTGTACGGCGGGTCGATCACCCAGCTGGATGTCACGCTGCGCCGCTTCGGGGTCGAGACGACGTTCGTGCGTTCGGCCGATCCCGCCGACTACGCCGCGGCGATCACCGAGAAGACGAAGGCGCTGTTCGTCGAGACCATCGCGAACCCCTCGGGTGAGATCGCCGACCTCGAAGGGCTCGCCGAGGTCGCGCACGCGCACGGCATCCCGTTCATCGTCGACTCCACGATCCCGACGCCGTACCTCAGCCGCCCCATCGAGTGGGGCGCAGACATCGTCACGCACTCGGCCACGAAGTTCCTCGGCGGGCACGGCACGACGCTCGGCGGCGTCGTCGTCGAGTCGGGCCGGTTCGACTGGCACAGCGACAAGTTCCCGCTCTTCGGCCAGCCGGTGCCGAGCTACGGCGGCCTCGAGTGGTCGGGCAACTTCGGCGAGTACGCGTTCCTCACGCGGCTGCGCGCCGAACAGCTGCGCGACATCGGGCCGTCGCTCGCGCCGCACTCGGCCTTCCTGCTCGCGCAGGGCGTCGAGACGCTGCCGTATCGCATCCAGGCCCACGTCGACCACGCGCGCGTCGTCGCCGAGTGGCTCGAGGCCGACCCGCGCATCGAGCACGTGTGGTGGGCGGGCCTGCCGAACCATCCGCACCACGACCGGGCCCTGAAGTACCTGCCGAACGGACCGGGGTCGGTGTTCAGCTTCGAGGTGAGGGGCGGGCGCGCCGTGGGCCAGCAGCTCATCGAGTCGGTGAACCTGGCCTCGCACGTCGCCAACATCGGCGACGCGAAGACGCTGATCATCCACCCGGCGTCGACCACGCACGCGCAGCTGAGTGAGCAGCAACTCGTCGACGCCGGCGTGCTGCCCGGCGTCGTCCGGATCAGCGTGGGCCTCGAAGACGTCGAGGACATCATCGACGATCTCGACCAGGCCCTCACGGCCGCGACCGAAGGAGCACGATGAGCACGGACACGGTGACGGATGCCGCGGCATCCGGCGCTTCCACCAGCGACAGCCTCGAGACGGTGCGCCTCGTCAACGGACTCTCGTGCGAGCTGCCCGCGAGCTCGCCGCTCGCCAAGCTGCTGAAGTCGCAGCGAACGTGGATCGGACCTGACGCGAAGCAGCGCCAGCGGATCCTCCGCGACGCGAAGTCGGTCGCGATCATCGGCGCCTCGCCGAACCCGGCGCGCTCGAGCTACTTCGTGAGCACCTACCTCCAGCAGTCCAGCGACTTCCGCCTCTACTTCGTGAACCCGAATGCAACCGAGATCCTCGGGCAGCCCGTGTACAGGAGCCTCGCCGACCTGCCCGAGGTGCCCGACATCGTCGACGTGTTCCGGCGCGCCAGTGACATCCCGAGCGTGATCGACGAGGTCGTCGCCATCGGCGCGAAGACCATCTGGGTGCAGCTCGGCATCTGGAACGAGGAGGCCGCGCGCTCCGGCGAGGAGCAGGGGCTCACGGTCGTGATGGACCGCTGCATCAAGGTCGAGCACGCGCGCTTCAACGGCGGCCTGCACCTGCTCGGCTTCGACACCGGTCGGATCACCAGTCGCAAGACCGCGCGCTGAACGGCGTTCGGCGCTCCCGCTCGACGTCATCGCGCACATTCCTGCGACGTGACGACGGATCCGTGCGCGCTGTGCCACGTACCCTTGAAGGGTGACAGCGTTCGTCTCAGCCCTCGACCTGTTCTCGATCGGCATCGGTCCATCGAGTTCGCACACCGTGGGACCCATGCGGGCGGCTCGCGCGTTCGCCGAGCGACTCGGGGCCGACGGCCTGCTCGAGGGCGTCACCCGCATCACCTGCTCGCTGTACGGATCGCTCGGCGCGACCGGGCTCGGCCACGGCACGCCCGACGCCGTCGTCGCCGGACTCGCGGGGTTGAAGCCCGACGAGTGCGACCCCGCCGACGTCCGCGGCGCGTGGAGCCGCCTCGGAGCCGACGGCGACGAGGTGCGGATCGCCGGCCGACAGCCCGTCACCATGACGCAGGCCGACATCAGCCTCGAACCCCGCACCCGCCTCCCCGGCCATCCGAACGCACTGACGTTCCAGGCGTGGGGCGAGGCAGACGCGCTTCCCATCGCCGAGGAGACCTACTACTCGATCGGCGGCGGATTCATCCGCCGCGACGGAGATGCTCCAGAGCAGTCCGAGGTGCGGCGGCATCCGCTGCCCTACTCGAATGCCGCCGAACTGCTCGCCCTCTGCGACGAGCACGGCGTGTCGTTCTGCGATGTGGCCCGCTCGAACGAGGTGGCCATGCACGGCGAGCAGGGCATCGACGCCGGGCTCGACGCGATCTGGGCGGCGATGAGCGAGTGCGTCCAGCACGGGCTCGCCACCGAGGGCACGCTGCCCGGTGGCCTCGGAGTCAAGCGCCGGGCGCCCGAGGTGCGCCGTCGGCTCGAGGAGTACGACCGCGAGCGTTCAGCCGACCCGAGCAGCCTGCGCGACACCTCGACCGAGTGGCTGCACGCGTTCGCGCTCGCCGTCAACGAAGAGAACGCGTCGGGCGGTCGCGTCGTCACGGCGCCCACGAACGGCGCCGCCGGCATCATCCCGGCCGTCGGACACTACTACCAGCGGTTCGTTCCGGGCGCGGATGCCGCGGGCATCGGCCGTTACCTGCTCACCGCCGCCGCGATCGCCTCGCTGGTGAAGAAGAACGCCTCGATCTCGGGCGCCGAGGGCGGATGCCAGGCCGAAGTCGGGTCGGCCTGCGCCATGGCGGCCGGCGGGCTCTGCGCCGTGCTCGGCGGAACTCCACGCCAGATCGAGAACGCCGCCGAGATCGCGATGGAGCACCACCTCGGCCTCACCTGCGACCCGGTCGCCGGGCTCGTGCAGGTGCCGTGCATCGAGCGCAACGCGATCGCGTCCTCGACCGCCGTCTCGGCCGCCCGTCTCGCGTTGCACGGCGACGGGACCCACGTCGTCTCGCTCGACACGGTCATCGAGACCATGCGTCAGACCGGCCTCGACATGATGACGAAGTACAAGGAGACGAGCGAGGGTGGCCTCGCGGTGAACGTCATCGAGTGCTGAGGCGCGCCCCCACCCTCGGGCACCCCCCGATCGGGACTCTCGCGCGGCCGCCGTTCCATCTGACAATCTGTGCTGATGGAGACCCCCGACCCGACCTCCCCTGAACTGTTCGCGAGCCTCGGCATCCTCAGCCTGATCATCGGCCTCGTGATCTACCTCGCCGTCCTCGCGCTCATGCTCTGGATCGGCTACCTCATCATCAAGGCCGCCGTGCGGAACGGACTGCGCGAGCACACCATGTGGCTCGAGGCACGCCGAGGGCCGCTGCGCTGACCGGCGTCGGTCGGTCGATGGCGATCAGCAGGCGCAGCTGATTCCGTGGTTCGTCACCGCGCCGCCCGACAGCCCCGACGGGCCGACGTTCGTGAGCGCGTCGGGGGGAAGCTGGGCGAGGCCCTCGGAGGTCTCGTAGGCGAACCCCTCGCGCGCCCAGTACTCGAATCCGCCCAGCATCTCCTTGACCGGATACCCCAGCAGCGCGAACTCGAGGGCGGCGCGCGTGGCGCCGTTGCATCCGGGACCCCAGCAGTAGACGACGACCGGAGTTCCGGCGCGCACGAGATCCGGAGCCTCGAGTGCGACTCGGCGGCCCGGCAGGTGGATCGCGCCGGGCACATGGCCCTGCGACCATGCCGCATCGCTTCGCGTGTCGATGAGCGTGAAACCGGGCTCGGGGCCGGACAGGGCGGCCGCGACATCCGACACATCCGTCTCGAAGCCGAGACGACTGCGGAAGTGGGCGATCGCCTCGTGCGGCGGAGCGGCCTGCTGGAAGACGGCGTTCTGGATGACCATGTCATGACCCTCGCACCGCGGGCCGCGGGATCACGCGTGAGATCGCGCCGTCGAAGCGCGACATCCGGACAGCGTCATCCGACGTTGTCGGCCCTGGGAGCCGGTCAGCCCTCGACCGACGCGAAGAACGCGGTGACCGCCGCGGCCAGCGCGACGAGGTCGTCGACGTGCGCCAGCTCGCGGGCGGAGTGCATCGAGAGCAGCGGCGGACCGACGTCGACCGTGCGGATCCCGAGCCGGGTCGCGCTGAGCGGCCCGATGGTCGAACCGCACGGGATCGCGTTGTTCGACACGAACGGCTGCATCGGCACCCCGGCCTGCTCGCACAGGTTCGCCCACAGAGCGGAGCCGTGGGCGTCGCTCGCGTAGCGCTGGTTGGCGTTGAGCTTCAGCAGCGGCCCGCCGCCGAGCAACGGCCGGTTCACCGGATCGTGGCGCTCGGGGTAGTTCGGGTGCACCGCGTGGCCCGTGTCGGACGAGACGAGCCAGGAGCCGGCGAACGCCCGCCGCCGGTCGGTGTCGTCGGCACCGAGGCCGCTCGCGATGCGGCCGAGCACGTCGTCGAGGAACGGCCCGCTCGCGCCCGACCTCGACGCCGATCCGAGCTCCTCGTGGTCGAATGCGGCGAGCACGCTGACGTGACCGGCGTCGGTGGGGGCCCCGAGCAGCGCGACGAGCCCGGCGTGCACCGACGTGAGGTTGTCCATGCGACCGGCGGCGAAGAACGCGTCGTCTCGTCCGAACCGCGCGGGAGCCTGCGTGTCGACCAGCACCAGGTCGTGGCCGGCGACCTGGCCGGGCGCGATCGTGCCGTCCGACAGCAGCTGCTCGAACAGCTCAGCTCCGACGCCCTCCTCGGACCTGCCCCAGATCGGCTGGGTGTGCAGCTGCTTGTCGAGCTTGAGGCCGTCGTTCACCGCGCGATCGAGGTGGATCGCAAGCTGCGGGATGCGCAGCATCGGGCCTGACCGCACGAGGTGCTCGGATCCGTCATCGGTGACGATTCGCCCGGCGACCTCGAGCTCGCGGTCGAGCCAGGAGTTCAGCAGCGGCCCGCCGTAGATCTCTACGCCGGCACGCAGCAGCCCGGCCGCCTCGGAATCCGGGTTGGGCTTGACCTTGAACGAGGGCGAGTCGGTGTGCGCGCCGAGGATGCGGAACGGCGTCGTCGCGGTCGCGGCCTCGGGTTGCACCCAGGCGATGACGGCACCGTCGCGCACGACGACGCGGCGGCCCGGCCCTGCCGGCCACTCGTCTCGCTCCTGGAGCTGCTCGAAACCGGCGGCGACGAGGCGGCGAGCGACCTCGGCGGCCGCGTGGTACGACGATGGCGAGGCCTCGATGAAGGCGGCGAAGTCGGCGATGTGCGAGTCGGTGTCGGGAGCGGCCATCCTGCTATTCAACACCGTGTCCGCCGCAGCGCCGTCTCCTCACGCCGTCTCCGCGGCGGGCCTACGCAAAGCGCACGGTCGCCTGCAACCGCGAGCGGACCTCCATGACCTCGGTGCCGCCGATCTGCGGCGCGCCCGGCAGGCCCTCCCGCACCGCGCTCGCGACCCGCGAGCTGCGCACGAGCGCCACCGTGGCGCCCCGCACGTGTCCGCCGACCTGGAGCGGCTCGGCCGCATACTCGTCTGGCACGACGACGACGAGCGCCGTCGGCTTCACCCGGGCCGCCCGTCCGATGGCCTTCGCCCGCGCGGCGAGCGCCCGGATCGGACGTTCACCGGCCAGCGACTCCCCGACGAGCTCGTTGCGCTTCAGCGACACGGGGCCGCCCCAGTCCTCGGACTGGATGGCGAAGAGCCCGGTCGGACCGAGCACGAGATGGTCGAGCTTCGGCGGGAGGCCGGGGCCCGCGGCATCCGTCGCGACGTCATGCCAGACGGTGTAGGCGATGCCGAGCGTCGACAGCGCTCGCGCCGTCGCCTCCTCGGCGAGGGCATCGGCCAGGATGTGCCGGATGTCACGGGGCGCGCGCCGCACGAGCTCGGGATCGTACGGATCGGGAACCTCGACGCCCCGTCCGACCCACTCGCGGATCCGATCGAGGTACAGCTCCCGCGTCAGCCCGCCCGGGTGCCCGTACGAGCGCGCCAGGGGACGCGAGTCGCGACGCGGTCTCGGCGCAGGAGGAGCCCAGGTCTGGTGAGGTGCGTCCGAGGGGGCCACGGTTCGGATGCCGCGGTCGAACGCAGCGCGAGCCTCGGGCGTGCCGACGAGCGCCCACGCGGCCTGCACGGCGTGGAACCTGACCGCGTCTCCGCCCGTGTCGGGGTGGGCGGTGCGCAGGGCTCGGCGGTAGGCGAGGCGCAGCTCGGCGGCATCCGCGTCGGATGCGACGCCGAGCACCTCGTACGGGGAGGCGGACAGGGGACTCTCGGGCATCGGCTCGCTTTCGAATAGGCGACCACGAGACTACCCCCGCTGGCCCCGCGACGGCCGAGGGTGCCCGTCATTCCAGCGGGAGCAGCAGCATCCCGTGGTCGATGAGCGCTCGAGCCGAGTGCAGTATCTCGGCGGCGAGTGCAGATTCGTCGACCTCGAGGAGTTGGGCGATCGCGGCGATGATGGCTCCCGCCGCCAGCTCTCCGTCGCACGCGCCGACGAACCCCGCGAGCCCGGTGTCGATCGGGACCAGACGGCCGAACCCACCGCCCTGTCGCAGCAGCATCGCCGTGGGATCCTCGTCGCCCGGCCAGTAGTGGTGCTCGACGGTGACGTCCTTCGCGACGGTCAGCGCCACCGCCGCGAGTCGGTCGTCGCTCAGGCTCGCCTGCCGGTCGTGCGCCGCCAGGCAGGCGGCAAGGTGCGAACCCAGCCCGACCGCAGCGCCGTCGGCTGCGCCGAGCGGGCCCGGGAGGCGCTCGACGCGAGCGAGCCGGGGCGTGAGCGGCGCGACCGGCCGCCGCAGCAGCACGTAGCCGAACCCGACGCTGCGCACGCCGCGCCGCTCGAAGTCGTCGAGCCACACATCGTAGAGTCGGTCGAACTCCGGGGTGCCCGAGCGGGTGCCGCCGTCGCGAATCCACGTCTCGGCGTACTCGGTGACCGGCTGCACCTCCCGCTCCACGATCCAGTGCTCGAGCGGCTCGGCCCACTCCCGCACCCGGTCCAGTCCGTCCTCGCCGGCACGGGTCTCCCAGTTGCCGAGCAGCTGCGCGACCCCGCCGGGCTCGAGGTGGAGCGCGGCGCCCCGCATGACCGCCTCGACGACGCCGTCGCCGACCATGCCGCCGTCACGATAGTCGTACTCCGGCACGCCGCTCCTTCGCGGAGTGATGACGAACGGCGGGGTCGACACGATGCGGGCGAACCGCTCCCCCCCCACGGGGTCGAACAGGCTGCCCAGCCGCAGCTCGACACCCTCCACCTCGTTCAGGGCCAGGTTCAGCGCAGCGGTCCCAAGCGCTCGCGCTGAGATGTCGGTCGCGATCACCTCGTCTGCGAAGCGCGGGGCGTGCATGGCCTGGATGCCGCAGCCCGTGCCGAGGTCGAGCACCCGCCGCGCAGGAGTCGGCAGCATCAGGCCAGACAGGGTCATCGAGGCGCCGCCGACCCCGAGCACGTGCTGCTCACCGAGTGCGTGCCCGAGCGCGAGCTCGCCGAGGTCGGAGATGATCCACCAGTGCCCCTCGCCCCGGGCGTCGGCGAAGGCGTACGGTCGCAGGTCGAGCAGCGCCCGCACGGATGCCCCGTCGGCGCCGTCGCTCGCCCCCGCTTCGACGGCGACGAGCCCGAGTTCGACCGCGCCATCGACACCGAGCGTCGCCAGCGCGTCCTCCACGGCCGTTCGGCGAACCGCGAGTCCGAGCACGAAGAGCGCCGCGAGCGCGGCGAGCGGGTCGGATGCCGCCTGACGCGTGGCCTTCGCCTCCAGCGCCCGCCGCGCCGGCACCCGTTCGCCGCGATGGAGCGCCGCCGCGGCATCGGGGCCCCACAGGCCGTCGAGCACCGTGACCGTGAAGCGTGCGGCCGCGAGGTCGGCGCGCAGCCGCCGCAGCAGGTCGGCGGTACGGTCGTCGACGGGTCGCATGTCGGAGCTCACCACCCCATTCAATCGCTCCGGAGTTCACCGCGACGTCACCCGGTGCGCGTAGTGTTCTAGGCACGCATTCGGGAGTGACTACGATCGAAAGGGCGAGGGGAGGTCGCGAATGCCTGAGGCACCGACGCTCGAGCGTCTGCGACAAGACGCGCGAGACGAACTCGCCGCGCTCATCGACCTGCGGTGCCGGCTCGGCGAAGATCCGTGGGTGTTCCTGCCAGAGCTTCCCTCGGTCGACGAGCAGGTCGTCGCGACGCTCCGTGAGGAGCGGATGCACTCCGAGCAGTGGAGCACCGCACGAGCGCGCGCGTACCACCCCACCGCACGCGACGGCGACGCCGAGCGTTTCGAGTACGAGCTGCTGCGGGCGATCGCCCTCGACCACCCTGGGCTCAGCTCGGCGGTGTGGGCGGTGCTCGACAAGGTGCCATCCCGCTGGTAGATCGGGTCGGTCCGCCGCCCGCGGCGCTCAGCGATCGACGAGCGCTTCCAGGTCGGGCTTGTTGTGCACCGGCAGCGCGCACACGAAGGATCGACACCGGTATGCCGTCGCCGAGGCATCCGTCGCCGTCCGCCCCTCGAAGAGGTCGAAGCCGGCCGCTGCGAACTCGTCGGCCTGGCGCTCGGTCACGACGATCGAGACGGATGCCGCATGCCGACGCGTGGCCTCGACGAGCTCGTCGTCGGCTCCACCGCCGTCGGGAACGACCGTCACCAACTGAACGAGCGGCGCGGCCATGCGCGCCATGAGCGCAAGCGCTCCACCGAACGCGATCGGGCGCTCGACCGCGATGCCGGCGACTGATCGCATCGCGCGCTCTGCGAGCTCGAGGTACCGGTTGCCGGCGCCCAGCACCGACAGTCGCCACGCGGCTTCGGCGCACGCGGTGATGCCCGAGGGCGCCGCCCCCTCCGCCGGGTCCGCGGGCATCGCGAGCCCTCGAGCGACGAGCACCGGATCGCCGCCTCCGGGCGCCGTGAAGGGCATGCCGTCGCCGTCGGCCTGCGCTGCGCGGTCGATGAGGGTTCGTGCGGCGATCGCGTAGGCCGGCTCGCCCGTCGCGACCGCGAGCTCGACGAGTCCGCTCGCGAGCATGCCCGTGTCCTCCAGCGTCGACGCAGCGTTCGAGGCGACGCCGCCGAGCGAGGCGCGCACGAGCATGCCGTCGGCTCGAACGTGGTGCTCGAGCAGGAAGTCCGCTGCGCGTCGCGCTGCATCGACCGCCCTCGGATCGTCGAAGACGAATCCGGCCCGGGCCAGCGCCTCGATGGCGAGCCCATTCCAGCCCGTGAGCACCTTCTCGTCGAGCGCCGGCGGCTCCAACTCGGCTCGCTCAGCGGCATCCCGGCGGTAGTACCCGCCCTCACTCCGTTCGCCGTCGATCGTGCTCTCGGAGTCCTGCGCGCTGGCGAAGCCGCCCGAGGCCAGCTGCATCCGCTCCGTGAGGAAGTGGATGATGCCGTCTGCGAGCGGCCTGACGAACGTGGACGGGTGCTCGTCTCGGCCGAGCTCGGCCGCCACGCCGAGGAGCAGCGCGTTGTCGGTGAGCATGCGTTCGTAATGCGGCTCGCTCCAGTCGGCACGAGTGGCGTACCGGAAGAACCCGCCCTCAACGGGGTCGCGCAGCGGCGAGGCGCCCATGAGCTTCAGCGTGCGAGCGGCGAGCTCGCGTCCGGAATCGCCCGCCGCCACGAGGAACTCGAGTACGGGCGCCACCGGGAACTTCGGTGCGCGACCGAATCCGCCGTGCAGGCGATCCTCGGCACCGGCGAGGATCGAAACCGCTCGGTCGAGTGCAGCCCGGTCGGGCAGGTCGCCGCCGGTCGGGGTTCCGGATGCCGCGGACAGCGCTTCAGCAAGGGCTGCCGCCGTCTCGTCCAACTCGCCCCGACGCTCGCGCCAGGCCTCGTCGACCGCCGCCAGCACCTCGGAGAACGCGGGGATGCCGTGCACCGGCCGCGGCGGGAAGTACGTTCCCGCGTAGAACGCTCGCCCGTCAGCGGTGGTGAAGACGTTCAGCGGCCAGCCGAGCTCGCGGGTGAACGCGGATGCCGCGGCCAGATAACTTTGATCGACGTCGGGATGCTCCTCACGGTCGACCTTGATGGCGACGAAACGGTCGTTGAGGATCGCCGCGATCGTCGGGTCGCTGAAGCTCTCGCGAGCCATGACGTGACACCAATGGCACGTGGCGTAGCCGATGGAGACGAGCACCGGTACGTCCCGTTCCCGTGCCGCCCGAAATGCGGCTTCTCCCCACGGGTACCAGTCGACGGGATTGTCGGCGTGCGCCCGCAGGTACGGGCTGAGCGCATCAGCAAGGCGGTTCACCATCAACCCAGCGTAGGCCCGTGCCCGCTGCGAGGTGCGGGAACGCGGATTAAACAGAAGAGAGCCGCCCAACTCTGGGCGGCTCTCTTCGAATGGTTGTCCGGCGGTGTCCTACTCTCCCACAGGGTCGCCCCTGCAGTACCATCGGCGCTGCGAGTCTTAGCTTCCGGGTTCGGAATGGGTCCGGGCGTTTCCCTCGCGCTATGGCCGCCGTAACTCTGTACCAGCACCCCGGTGTGTGGGGGGTGTGGTGGTCTCGGTGCACACCAGGCCACCGGTTTGGGGGTGGTGGTGTGGGGTCGGTGTTGTGTTGTCGTGTTGTTGTGTTGTGTTGTTCCGTCTGTTGGGAACCACAGAGTGGACGCGAGCAATCCGGGCCACACAACCCTGCCCTTGAACCTGGTTGTGTGTGGTGATTGTCAAGTTATCGGCGTATTAGTACCGGTCAGCTGCACAAGTCGTTAGTCCTTGCTTCCACATCCGGCCTATCAGCCCAGTCGTCTTCTGGGCGCCTCTCCCCCTTGCGGGGATGGAAATCTCATCTTGAGGCCGGCTTCCCGCTTAGATGCTTTCAGCGGTTATCCATCCCGAACGTAGCTAACCAGCGGTGCTCCTGGCGGAACAACTGGCACACCAGAGGTTCGTCCAACCCGGTCCTCTCGTACTAGGGTCAGATCCTCTCAAATTTCCTGCGCGCGCAGCGGATAGGGACCGAACTGTCTCACGACGTTCTAAACCCAGCTCGCGTACCGCTTTAATGGGCGAACAGCCCAACCCTTGGGACCTACTCCAGCCCCAGGATGCGACGAGCCGACATCGAGGTGCCAAACCATGCCGTCGATATGGACTCTTGGGCAAGATCAGCCTGTTATCCCCGAGGTACCTTTTATCCGTTGAGCGACAGCGCTTCCACAAGCCACTGCCGGATCACTAGTCCCGACTTTCGTCCCTGCTCGACCTGTCAGTCTCACAGTCAAGCTCCCTTGTGCACTTACACTCGCCACCTGATTGCCAACCAGGTTGAGGGAACCTTTGGGCGCCTCCGTTACTCTTTGGGAGGCAACCGCCCCAGTTAAACTACCCACCAGGCACTGTCCCTGAACCGGATCACGGTCCGAGGTTAGATATCCAGAGCGACCAGAGTGGTATTTCAACAACGACTCCACCGACACTAGCGTGCCAGCTTCACAGTCTCCCACCTATCCTACACAAGCCGCACCGAACACCAATACCAAGCTGTAGTAAAGGTCACGGGGTCTTTCCGTCCTGCTGCGCGTAACGAGCATCTTTACTCGTAATGCAATTTCGCCGAGTTCGCGGTTGAGACAGCTGGGAAGTCGTTACGCCATTCGTGCAGGTCGGAACTTACCCGACAAGGAATTTCGCTACCTTAGGATGGTTATAGTTACCACCGCCGTTTACTGGGGCTTAAATTCTCAGCTTCGCCTTGCGGCTAACCGGTCCTCTTAACCTTCCAGCACCGGGCAGGCGTCAGTCCGTATACATCGTCTTGCGACTTGGCACGGACCTGTGTTTTTAGTAAACAGTCGCTTCCCACTGGTCTCTGCGGCCACTCCACGCTTCCCCCAGCAAGTGGGTTCACGTTTCGGGCCCCCCTTCTCCCGAAGTTACGGGGGCATTTTGCCGAGTTCCTTAACCACGATTCTCTCGATCTCCTCGGTATTCTCTACCTGACCACCTGAGTCGGTTTGGGGTACGGGCGGCTGGAACCTCGCGTCGATGCTTTTCTCGGCAGCATAGGATCACCGACTTTTCATCCGCATCGCGTCTCAACCTCGTGAGCGACGGATTTGCCTATCGCTCGGTCTACACGCTTGCCCCGGGACAACCATCGCCCGGGATCGGCTACCTTCCTGCGTCACACCTGTTATCACGCTCACTCCACCAGACGGGGTCGCATGCCACCCCGCACATCACCCCGAAGGGATCCGCACGGTTAGGGATGCTTAGCACTCCTGGTTTCGTGTGGGCGGTTCTTCGCCGGTACGGGAATATCAACCCGTTGTCCATCGACTACGCCTGTCGGCCTCGCCTTAGGTCCCGACTTACCCAGGGCAGATTAGCTTGACCCTGGAACCCTTGGTCTTCCGGAGGACGGGTTTCTCACCCGTCTTTCGCTACTCATGCCTGCATTCTCACTCGTGTGGCCTCCACGGTTGGTTCACACCACCGCTTCCCCGGCCACACGACGCTCTCCTACCCATCACCACGACTGGACCACGAAGGCCGATCACTATGCGGTAATGCCACGACTTCGGTGGCGTGCTTGAGCCCCGTTACATTGTCGGCGCGGAATCACTTGACCAGTGAGCTATTACGCACTCTTTCAAGGGTGGCTGCTTCTAAGCCAACCTCCTGGTTGTCTGTGCAACTCCACATCCTTTCCCACTTAGCACGCGCTTAGGGACCTTAGTCGGCGGTCTGGGTTGTTTCCCTCTCGACGATGAAGCTTATCCCCCACCGTCTCACTGCTGCGCTCTCACTTACCGGCATTCGGAGTTTGGCTGACGTCAGTAACCTTGTCGGGCCCATCGGCCATCCAGTAGCTCTACCTCCAGCAAGAAACACGCAACGCTGCACCTAAATGCATTTCGGAGAGAACCAGCTATCACGAAGTTTGATTGGCCTTTCACCCCTATCCACAGCTCATCCCCTCCATTTTCAACTGAAGTGGGTTCGGTCCTCCACGCGCTCTTACACGCGCTTCAACCTGGCCATGGATAGATCACTTCGCTTCGGGTCTAGGACCTGCGACTGAATCGCCCTGTTCAGACTCGCTTTCGCTCCGGCTACCCCACCCGGGTTAACCTCGCCACAGATCACTAACTCGCAGGCTCATTCTTCAAAAGGCACGCCGTCACCCCAACACGGAGGCTCCGACGGTTTGTAAGCAAACGGTTTCAGGTACTATTTCACTCCCCTCCCGGGGTACTTTTCACCTTTCCCTCACGGTACTTGTCCGCTATCGGTCATCTGGGAGTATTTAGGCTTATCAGGTGGTCCTGACAGATTCACACGGGATTTCTCGGGCCCCGTGCTACTTGGGATCCCTCTCCGGCCGGCCAGGCATTTCGGCTACGGGACTCACACCCACTCCGGTCCGGCTTTCAATCCGGTTCGCCTATACCTGACACGTCACCGCGACTGTCCGGCAGAACAGCCCGAAAGGTCCCACAACCCCCACCACGCAACCCCTGCCGGGTCTCACACGCAATAGGTTTAGCCTCCTCCGCTTTCGCTCGCCACTACTCACGGAATCACGGTTGTTTTCTCTTCCTGTGGGTACTGAGATGTTTCACTTCCCCACGTTCCCTCTACCCGCCCTATACATTCAGGCGGGAGTCACCAGGTCACCCAAAGGGCCCGGCGGGGTTTCCCCATTCGGAAATCCTCGGATCACAGCTCGTTTATCAGCTCCCCGAGGCTTATCGCAGATTACGACGTCCTTCTTCGGCTCCAGATGCCAAGGCATCCACCGTTTGCTCTTCGAAACTTGAAAATCACATGAGCTAAAAGAAACACCACCACACCCCCGAAAGGGCACGATGGCGACCATTAGATGACCCAACACCCCAAAGGGCATCAGGTCGAAGATGCTCGCGTCCACTATGTAGTTCTCAACAGACGGCCAGAACCCCCACCCCCACCAACCACCAGGTCGATCTCGGCAAAGGCCTGCAAAGGCCAAACCACCCCGAACCCGCTCCGAAAAGCGGCGCAGGGTTGCGTCCGGTCCCTCAGGACCCAACAGCGTGCACGCACCCACCACCCCCCCCCCCACCCCCCCCCTATACACACCTGACCCCCCCCCCGCAACGGATAGACGAGAGATCCGTG